>OW818658.1:4800000-7926716 GCA_942492815.1 Candidatus Hydrogenedentales bacterium
CCGTTGACACCAGGGCGGGATCTATTCCGCCGCGTCGCTGATTGGGCACGCCGCCGATGACCAGGGGTACATGGGCCAGCGGCTCGTACAGCGGGCCGGGGGCCGTATGCAGCAGACCGCGATAGCCCAGGTATTCGCCCCGGCCGGATGTGACCGCGAAGACGTTGTTAGTACGTCCCCGGGCCGTCAAGGTGGCCAGAAGTCGCCCGATCTGGCGATCCACATGGCTGATGCTGCCGTACCAGGCGGTCAGGATGCGCCGGAACTCCGTCTCGCTGCGACCGGCCTGATCACGTGGATCCGCACTATCCAGATCTGGCTCTGCGGGGCTCAGGAGCGTGCCCTCGGGCAATTTGAGTCGGGAGGGTCGGTACATGTGCTTCCACGGTACCGGAGGGTCCAGGGGCCAACGGGGCCGGGGCAGACTGACCCACAGAAAGAAGGGCTCCACGATCGAACGGGCCAGCCGCACGGCTTCATTTCCAGCCCAGGTGGTTGGATGGTAGGCCTCCTGCAACAGGGCGGATCCCGATGCATCTTCATCATCCGGTGTCGCGTGGCCTTCGGCCGCAAGCCAGTCCTGGTACGCGTCGGCCATCCCATCACAGCCCAGGGCCTCAACAAAGTCGAAACGCCCCTCCAGGCGCTCACCGGGCAAATCCAAGGCACCAACCGCCGCCGTCACATAGCCAGCGGTCCGCAGCCGGTCGGGCAGCAACAAGGGTTCCGCGCCGAGGCTGGCGGCGGGCAATTCAGGATCGAAGGCCGTCGGCACCACACCAGTGAGGAAGGTATGGGCACCCGAGCATGCATGGGGACAGGCCGAAAACGCGTTGGCAAACTGGAGGCCATGGGACGCGAGGGCATCTATGTTGGGCGTGCGGACATCGGGGTTGCCTGAACACCCGAGGCTATCCCAGCGGAGGCCGTCCGCAGTGATCACGATGATGTTGGGCTGACTCATGCCGTACTACTGCCTTCTGCGCTATCCGGGACCGCGACTTTCGGGCCACGGGAAACCGCTTCCATGACCTGTACTGAGTATACCGCCCGATGGCGCTCCGACAAAGACGCGTTCTTCCTCACCCCAGCTTGACCGCTCCCCCGGTCGACATGGCCTTCCAAATGGCCTCGGTTACCTGGATGGTCTGGAGACCGCATTCTGGCGGGGACTGGGTCGTGGCTTCGCCATGGATACATTGGATGAAGTTGCTGTCTGGATTCTCGTTGTACTCCGGCAGGGCGCAGGGCACCGAAGCGCCCAAAGCATCTTGCTGGACGAGGGTGCCGTCCTGGCGCAGATAGAAGGCGCCTTTTGAACCGATGATCGTGTGGTCTTCGTGCCACGCGGGGGCATTGCCGATGATGGAGAGATTCCCGAGGGCGCCATTCTCAAACTTGAGCGTGATGGCTCCATTCACGTCTACCTCGCGGCCGAAATACTCGCCTCGCGCCGTAACCTCCGCCACCTGAAGGCCGGTCACCCAGAGAATGATATCGACTACGTGACTTCCGGAATCGTTCAACTGACCGCCGCCGGAGAGGGCGTGAACCTGGCGCCAGGTACCTTCGGTGAGGCGCAGCCACTCTTGCGCCTGCATGGACTGGACGAACTGAATGTCGCCGATCTGTCCCTCGGCAATGGCCGACCGCATGTAGCGGAACACGGGGTCATAGTGGCGCTGGTAGGAAAGGGAAAGCACTTTTCCCGTCTCCTCAGCAAGGTCGATCAGGGTCCGGGCCTCTTGGCTGTCGCACACGAAGGGTTTTTCCGTGAGCACATGGAGGCCGCGCCTGAGGCTCACTGCAATCTGCTCGCCGTGATACGCGTGAGGGCTCAGCACCAGCACCGCGTCAAGTCTCTCCGCGTCCAGCATCGCCTCGAAGGTGGTATACGCAGGAATGTCGTCGCTGCCGGGGCAGCGCTCGCGAAAGCGCGCCAGCGACTCCGCCGATGGGTCCGCCAGGGCCACGATTTCCACACGGCCCGTGGCCATCAGGCGCTGATAGTGGCCGGGCGCTATGCCCCCCGCACCGATGAAGCCGACACGAATCTTCTGTTCCATGGTCACGATTCCTTGCTTCCCGTGAAATTCGCGGGGGTAATGATGGGGGCAGCACCCTTGCCACGTTGCGTAAAATGCCCGTATAGCTGCCGGCTGGTCGTAAAGACGGCCCAGCCCAGGCAGCCAAGCAGCGCGAGGCCTGAGATGAGCAGCCCCAACGTAACGCTCAAAGGCGCGTAGGTGAAGGTGACTGCGTGCTTGCCCGATGGAAGATAGACCCCCCGGAACATGCCGTTCACCTTCAGGATCGGTTCACGAACCCCGTTGACGTAGGCGTGCCAGCCGGGCGAAAAGGTATCGGCAAGAATCAGAATTCCCGCCGCCGTGGTGTCGGCGGTAATCTCGATCTCCTCCGCAGACTCGCGCACCATGGCGCATTGCGCGTCGGCGGTGGCGGCGTCCCCCGTGTCGGAGACGCCGGATGGCAGCTTGGAGACCAGCGCGTCGTGAGCACGCCCCTCCGCCGTGACCACACAGACGGAACGCCCCGGAAAAGCGGTATCAACCAATCGCTCGATGGCTCCATCCAGATCGGCGGCGGGCTCCCATTGGGGCACCCATCGCAGCCGAGCGTGGGCCGACTCGTTCTTCCAGAGACTCAGGCGGCCCAGGGTGCGCAGAAAACGCAGCCGGAGGCGTTCTCGGGTTTCTTCCTTGTCCATCCAGGGGAGATTGCGCTCGCCCGCGACGACCCGCACGCCCATATAATTGAGAAGCTGAGGGTAGAAGGGGCCGTCGGCATCGGAATCCGCACTCAGGGCCGAAACACTCATGTAGGGTGCCAGCCGGGACCACCAGCGGGCCTGATCGCGGTTCAGCGGCCAGTAAGCGCCCCCGGCATTTTCCACGGGCTGGAGGAATCCGATATTCGCGGGCAGCACCGACTCACGGGAAGCGGGCAATGTGAGAATTCGCTCCCCGAGGGCCTGGGCCTCCGCTTCGCGAATCGCGGGCAGGCAATCGTTGAGCCACTGGGCATCTCCGGCATAGGGGTGCTGGTAGACATTGGTACTCGCCTCGCGCAGATCCACAAAGAGCAGAAAGGCGAGGCACGCGCCGCACAGCACGCCGATCCAGCGCACGCGGAGCACAAAAAAGGGAAGCAGCGCCAGCACGGCCAGCGCGATGCGCCCGCGCGTGTCCGCAGTACCGATCAGGAGCAGGGCGCCTGCAAAGGCCAGTGCGAGGAGTACGGAACCCCAAATCAGGGGGGAACGTGGATCGCGGCCCGCCAGCAGGAGGCGATCCGCGCCAAAACCCGTCAGCAGCGCCACCGCGAAGGTGCCCGGATAGACGAATACCTTCCAGGGATCGGTGGCGGACGTAGCGTCGGAACCCCAAACGGCGATTCCGATCCAGAGCACGGCGCTGACGAAAAAATAGAGCACTTCAAATCGCCGCTGCCGGTAGAGCAGCGCGGCGGGGATCAGCATGAGCGGGATCGCGCCGGAATAGAGCATCCCCGGCAGTGAAGTGCTACGCGGTAGCAGCAGCGCTGCGGGAACTTCGCTGAAACGCGCGGGGAGGTGGCCGGACCAGCCGCCGGGCCAGAGCCCCTCGGAGGGGCGCTCCAAGGTCCATATCCAGGCCAGAAAGGGAAGCCATTGGACCGCCGAAAGGGCGAGGCCGATGGCGGCCATCGCGGCGAAGCCTTTGAGCGCGGCACCGGTCTGAACGCCCGTGAATCGGCGGCGGGCCAGGGCGCGGGCGAGGCCATACACCAGGGCGCTCAGCGCGAGGATTCCGCCAAACAACGGCTCACCCGCGAGCAGCAGCAGGGCAATGACCACGCCCCCCATCAGGATCAGGAGCCGCCGGGGCTTCTCGCTGAACAGGTAGGCGACGCCGTATAGCACGGGCGGCCAGATCAGCACACCGAGCATTTCGGGGCTGGACATGGCCGACACGCTGGCCCCGCCAAAGGCATAGACCATGCCGCCGATGGCGGCGGGAATATAGGCGGTGCCCAGAATGCGGAGCAGCAGGGCGGTAAAGAGCGCCATGAGGAACAGTCCGGCGAAGGCGTGAAGCGCCAGACCTGTCACGGCGGGCGTGACGAGAAATACGAGATTCAGCGGCTGGAGCATGCCATGCACGGGATTGGCAAAAAAGGGAATGCCGCAAAACTGCTGGGGCGACCAGAGCGGCCACTCTCCGCCCCGGAGTCGGCTGTAGGCATACGACACCGTGGGGAGGATGCGACCGTAGACTTCCTGGTTCTCAAAGGCGCCGGCCGCCGCGCCCGGGGGGGCCTCCACATGGGTCCAGAACAGGGGTGCCAACAGGGAGAAGACCGCCGCCAGAACGAACAACGGGAGCATTCCGAATCGTCGGGACGTCAGTTCCACCGTGACAGTTTCCGTTCTTTCACCTTCATCGTGCGGTTCCGTTGCCCCGGAGCCGGTGGCCGCCCGTGCGAACCATTGACGCCTCCGGTCGCGCATAGTACCACTCCCCCGGAATTGCTTTCCATTTCAGGGCTTGCACCCGCCCGCTTTCCTTGGGTAAGCTCAGCAAAAAACAGCGCGAACCGCGCGATTTGAACTTCTACCGCAATTCGGGGAAACGGTGCCTGCAATCCATGGACGCCTCCATAATTATCCCGACCCGAAACCGTGCCGCGTGGCTGCCCACCTGCCTCGCCCATCTCGAACAGCAGACCTTTCCGGCGGCGCGCTTCGAAATTATCGTCGTGGATGACGGCAGTTCGGACGATTCCTATTCCGTGCTCCAGCGCTATGCGCAGGGCGCCCCGGTTCGCATCCGCCCCATCCGGACCGAGCATGTGGGCTTCGCGGCCGCACGGAACACCGGTGTGGAGGCTGCAACCGGGGCAATCCTCCTTTTCTTCGCCGACGACGAGCTGGCCAGCCCCCGACTTCTGGAGAATCACTGGCGGGCACATGCGGGGCTGCACGCGGAGCGCTGCCTCGCCGGCGAAATTCACATCCATCCTCAACTGTCCCCCGCCAGCTTGACGCGTCTCGCCATCGACGAAACGCAGGGCGAAGGCGAATATTCGGAGCAGGTGTCCTATCTGGACGCACAGCCCTCAAACCTGAGTATGGGCAGAACACTTTTCGAAAGGGTAGGAAGCTTCGACGAAGTGGACGGCCTCGATTCCCTGGAGCACGTTGTCTGGGCCCATCGGCTGGGCAAGACGGGGGTGGAGCTACGCCGTCTTGACGACACCCGTTCCTACGTATGGCAGCCCGCCTCCCTGGCCTCCGAACGGGCGCGCTACTACCATATGGGTTATGCCATGTTTGAGGTGCTCCGCATGACGCGCTCCGGTGCCGTCGTGGATCGCTACCGTCTCAACAGCGGCCCCATCGAGCGCACACTCAGCGCCTTTCTGGTGCCTTATTACCTCCGGGCATGCCAGCGGAACAACCGGGAGAACCCTGTTTTCGCCAGCGCTCTGCGGCGGCGCATCCTTCAACATGACCGGGCCATCGGCTTCAATGACGCCGCGCACGGGCGGCCCCGACACGCCCCATCCCCCACGCCGCCCGCCATCTAGGCCAGCAATTGCATGCTTTCCTGCCCATACTTGGATCCGGCGTTGGAATTTGCCACACTAGGGATGAAAATCGCCAGGACTATGCCAACCGATCGGATGCCACGCCACACCAATGAAGTTCATCCACACCGCCGATATACATCTCGACCAGTCCTGTGCCGCCATGGAACTTCCGCCCGTGCTGGGCAATGAGTACCGCGCGCACCTTCATGCGGTGCTACAGCGTATTTTGAACCGCGCCCGCGATATCCAGGCCGATGCGGTGTTCATAACCGGCGATCTCTTCGAGCACGAACGCGTCACGCGCAATACAATCAATACCCTGCGTGAGGCCTTTGCGGCTCTGGCCCCCACCCCGGTTTTCCTCTGCGCCGGACGGCATGATCCCGCCGTTCCCGGTTCGCCATACCTGACCGAGGCCTGGACGGCCAATGTCCATCTCTTTACGGAGCCCGTCTGGCGTAGTATCACCATGCCGGGGCTGCCCCTTACCGTACACGGATTCGGGCTGGATAACTCGACCCCGGTGGACAGCCTCCCGGGCGAACTCGAAGTTCCTCCGGATGGTCGCATCCACATCGCCATCGGCCACGGTCTGGAGCACACGGTGCTCCACGGCGGGCGGGAAGGCACGGCGGCCTTTGAGAACGTGCCCGAGCTGCCCGGCGGCCTGGCCTATTTGGGCCTGGGCGGGCTCCATGCGCGCACCGATATCTCGAACCCGGCAGGGACGGCGATCTGGTATTCCGGCTCACCGGAAAGCTGCCACCCGGGCGAATCCGGCAGCCATGCCTGCCTTGAAATTGACGTTGAAGTCGGATCAGCCGCGACCATAACACCCTTTATCCTGTCGTCGGGGCGTTTCCAGGCGCTCACCCTGGATTGCAGCGCCTTCACCAGCGGCCAGGAACTGCTGGATGGCATACGGGCCTTGCTCCTGCCCCTGCGGGACTGTCCACTTATCCGGGTGACACTGGAAGGCTCTCTGCTCCGTCAGATCTACAACGAACTGGAAGGTATCCGCGATATTCTCGCGGAGGAGGTCCATTTCCTGCAGTGGCGCGAAGCCTGCCAGGTTGGCGACGACTACGAGGCCATCGCCCGGGAACGCACGAGTCTCGGGGCCTTCGTGCAGCGCATCAGCGAGGAGATTGGCGACGCCCCCAGCCATGTCCTGCGGCTGCAACGCCAGCGCAGCCGCGATCTCGGCGTCTGTGCCTACCGCGCCACACCGCTGCCCATCAAGGGCCTGACGGGAGACTACCGTTGAGAATCCGATCGATCCACATGGCGGGCTATGGCCGTTTCTCTGGCGAAATCATTGAATTCGTGCCGGGACTCCAGATCATTATCGGCCCCAATGAGAAAGGTAAGTCCACTATCCGCGCCTTTCTGGCCGACATGCTTTACGGGCAGAAGCGGAACGAGGCCCAGCGCATTTACGACGATGCGAATGTCCTCCGGGCGCCGTGGAATGGCAACGGCACCTACGGGGGCTCCCTCACGTACGAACTGGACAACGGCGGCCTTTATGAGGTTGTGCGAAATTTCGACAAGGACCACGAGTCCATCCAGGTTTTCGACCGCGTCGAGGACAAGGACGTCACCGATTCCTTTGCCCGTTTCCGCAACCGCGAGCTCGACTTTGCGCGCCACCATCTGGGCCTTGGCAAGGACGTCTTCCTCAGCACCGCCACCATTACCCATACCAGTTTGACGGACCTTGGCGACAGCGAGGCCCTCGACCAGATTCGGGAAGCCGTCCTCGCGCTGGCCGACTCGGGCGGTGGCGCGGGCACGGTGGAGGGGGCACTCGACGCACTCGCCCGACGCATTGCCTTGATCGGGCGCCCCGATGCCAAGAACAAGCCGCTACCGGCTGCGCGCCAGCAGCTTGCTTCGCTGCAGAAGGAGTATCAAGTCGCCCGGGAGCAGCAGGAATCCCTGCGCGCGCTGGCCATAGCCCGGAAGACGGTCCTCGATGTAGCGGCGACCCTCCAGCGGAAAAAGGCCGACGCGGAAGCCGCCCTCGCCGCTCACGAGCATCAGGGCGATATGGAGCGACTACGCGATGTCGAGCGGCTGCAGGAGCAAATCGCCGCGATCACGGTAAAATGTGAGGCGCTCGGCGCGCTGCAAGACTTCCCCCTCGATTCGGACAGCCAGGTCCAGGCGGCCCGGGCCAGCGTGGTCGCCGCGCAACGGCAGTGGGAAAAGTCTCAGGCGCAGCACGCGGCATTGAAACAGAAACTGGCGGACGAGCAGGAAGCCGGCAGCGGTCGTCCGCTCCAGTCCAACGAGTTTCCGCCCGCGCTCGAGCAGCAGATCAACCAGGCCCAGGCCACCATGCACCAGTTGGCGCAGCGTATTGATGAGGCGCGCACCCTCGTCAATGCCGCGAAAGACCGCATGGACGAGGTGCAGCAGCAACTGGCCGACCTGCCCGATTTCAGCCGCCTCTCCGCCGACCCGGTGGAATGGCTGACCCAACTGGCCAGTTCCTTCGCCGTGGCGCTCCGGGCCCGGGACGAGGAGTGCGCGCTCCGAACTGCCCTGCGCAAGGAAGTGGCGTCGCTTCAAGCGCTCAACGCGCCCTACGAGCCCCTCTTCGAGCCCTGCGCCGATTTTTCGGAGCTGGCCCGGGAGTACCAGGTGCAGGTGCGGCTCCACGAAAGCCAGCGCAGCCAGCACGCCAGCGATCTCCACTCCCTTCAGGGAACCTACGAAGAGGTGAAGGGCGAATTGCGCGCCTTTCTGCCGCTCGGTATCGTGAGCCTGCTCATCGCCTGCGCCATCGGCGGATACTATTTCCTGTCGGACAATCGCGAAACGGGCATCGGCGCCCTGGTCACCCTGGCCGTCGGTCTCATCTTCCTCACCATGCACCTCTCTCAGCAGGGCCACCTCAAGCGCCTCGCCCGCAATATCGGGATCGCGGAGCAGGAGCTGGCCAATGTCGCCGCCGTGGAGCGGGACAAGAGCTTGGAACGCATTGACGATATGCTGCGGGAATCGGGGCTGCAAAGCGTGCGCGAGTTGGAAGCCCTATACGACCAGTACAAATCGACGCAGATGGAGCTCCGGATCCGGAGCACGGCACTCGCGGGACAGGAAGAGAAGGCCGCCGAAGCCGAGGAGCGGGTCCCCCAGTTGCTCAGCCGCTTCCAGGAAACCTTCGCCAAGGCCGGTGAAACGATCCAGAGCGAAAGCGACGTTCAGGAAGCGGCAGGACGGGCCATCGCCCGCTACCAGGCCTATCGCGAAGCCAAGCGCCGATCCACGTCCAACCGCTCGGTGCTGGAGCGCCACGAAGCCGAGTTGAAGCGCCTCGAATTGCTCTCCATCCAGACCGCCGACGACCTCGCGCTTCTGGAACTGGAAGCCCGCGAGTTTGTCCGCGATTATGGTCTGTCGGGCCTCGACGGGTACGCCGAGGTCAAGGACCTCATCAACGCCTTCCGGGAGAACATCGCGAACAGCCGCGAGCTCCAGGGCCGCCACGACATGCTGAGCGAGAACCTCCGCAATCTGGAACGGCAGATGGATGACGAGCGCGCCGAACTGGATACTGCGGAACGAACCCTCGCCACGCTGCTCGGCCAGGCGGGCATTGATTCGGTCGAAGCTTGGAACCTGCGGGCCTCGGACGCGCGCGAATTCGAATCGCTCCGCCAGGAACGGGAACACCTCGAAGGCCGGCTTTACGACAAGCTCGACCGCCATACCCTCCTCTCGCTGCAGGAACGGGTGGCGCGATTCGGCGACGTCGGCCCCTTCCCGGACGCGTCCCCCGAGGCACTTCGGGAACAGATTGCGCGATTTAACGAAGGCATCGATCGCAAGATCCAGGAAGAACACGCCCTCCATGTGGAGCTCACGGAACAGAGCGTGCGCAGTCGCTCGCTGGGTGAACTGGAGGAAGAGATCGCCCTGATGGAATCCGGCATCCTTGCCATGGAAGCCGAAATCGAGGCCGCCAGTTATGCCATGGCCCTTATGGAATCCGTGGCCGAGGACAAGCATGCGGAGATCGCCCCGAAGCTCGCCCACATCGCCAGCGAGTATCTTGCGACGATCACCTGTGGCAACTACAGTGAGCTTTTCCTCGCCCGCGATTTGAGCGTGGCGGTTCGGGTGCCCGCCACGGATCAGGTGAATGAAGCCCCGGAGAAATCCCTGAGCAAGGGGACTGTGGATCAGATCTATCTCGCCCTGCGCCTGGCCTTCGTTCAATGTGTGAGCGAAAACGGCGAGGGCATCCCCATGCTGCTGGACGACCCTTTTGCGAACTACGACGACGAACGCCTGGAATCGGCCATGACGCTGATCAACGGGCTGGTGGGGCAGAATCAGATCCTGCTTTTCACCTGTCGGGAAGACGTTGTTACGGTTGCCGAGCGCCTGAATGCATCGGTAATTCGGCTTTAGTCAATAGATCTGTTTTTATCTGTTTGTGATTGTTCGAATCTGATTTGCGCCTGCTTCCGGATATTCATGGCGGATTCTAAACCCTGACACCTCGCCCACTTCGGAGCCTAACGCAAAGATCACTTGCCGATTCCTGAAGCCTGTGGTAGAATTGGTTTGGTCAGCGCCACAAGTGGCGTTTCTCCTTCCGCGGAGGTCTGGTACGGTTCGTCGTGTCAGGCCTCTTTTTTTGTGTCTTACCGCGACGCTTCGCTACTTTCCGATGCAAAACGATCCGAAAATTGCGGCAAGTACATCGTCCGGTGTCGTCTCTCCCGTGATCTCGCCCAACGCTTGAAGGGCCTCTTGAAGATCCAGCGCCAGGAACTCGGGCGACATCCCCTGTCCCCCGAGAAACCGCTCGACACACTCCGCGGCGCGGCGCAAACTGTCCTGCTGGTGGAGACGATTCACGAGGGCTTCATCGGCGGCTACATTGGCGCCGCCGAGAAGAATCTTCCCAAGGGTTGCTTCGAGTTCTCCCATACCATCCCCCGTGAGCGCCGAGACGAATTGACAGGCCGTCGCCGCTCTCGCCCAATCGGGCAGGCGGGGCTCGCTGACCAGATCGCACTTGTTCAGGGCGAGGACGACGGGAATCTCCAGTGTCACGAGTTCGCGGAAGAGACCGTGATCTTCTTCGTTACTTTCCCGCGATCCATCGAGCACCAGCAGCGCCACTTGAGCGGACTTCTGCACGTCTCGGGCAATCTGGACTCCCTGCTTTTCGATCTCATCTTCGGTGTGCCGCACCCCGGCGGTGTCGATCAATTTGACCGGCACGCCGGATAGGGTGATGTATTCTTCGAGGCGATCCCGGGTGGTGCCGGCCTGGGCGGACACGATGGCCCGGGCATCCCGCAGCAGGGCGTTGAAGAGGCTGGACTTGCCCACATTGGGGATGCCCGCAATGGCCAGGATGGCGCCATCGCGATAAACGCGGCCTGCCTCGCTCTTCCGGAGGAGGTCGAGCATCTGCCGGTGGGCCTCGGCCGCCTGGGCCATGAGGGCGTCATCGATCAAGTCCGGGATATCGTCTTCGGGAAAATCCACGACCGCCTCGATGCGTGCGAGGAGCTCCAGCAATACTTCGCGCATCTGATAGAGCGTGCGGGACAATACTCCGCTCGACGCGGCATTCGCGGCCTGGAGGTTGGCGCGGGTCCGGGCCTGAATCTGATCGATGACGGCCTCGGCCTGGACCAGGTCGATACGCCCGTTCATGAAGGCGCGGAGGGTAAACTCGCCGGGGCGGGCGAGGCGGGCCCCTTGGGCGAGGGCCGCTTCCATGATGGCGTTCAGCGGCGCGGGACCGCCGTGGCCATTGATCTCGATTACATCCTCGCGGGTGTACGTGTGGGGCGCGCGCATGACGTGGCAGAGCACTTCATCGAGGGGCGCGCCATCGGCTCCGAGGATGTGGCCGTGAAACACCGCGCGGCCGGTCTCCTCCAGGCTTCGCCCTTTGGAGGAGCGGAAGATCGCGGTGGCCACCGCAATCGCGGTAGAGCCGCTTAAACGAACAATCCCCACCCCCCCTTCGCCAGGGGGGGTGGAGATGGCAACAATCGTATCACCGGTGTCAGTCACTCAGGGCGCCTACATCGATATCGCCGCCTTCGCTCCGGCCGGCGAACTCGCCGCCCCCGGAACGGCCACGGCCACCGCGACGGCGTCCGCCCCGGTTACCCCGGCTGGAACGGGGCGCGCGCTCGGGGCGCACCGCGTTCTTCGGGCTGATGACCACGCTGCGGAACAGGGACTCGCCGAGGCTGAAGGTTCGGATCTCTTCATCGCCCTGAAGGGTCAGGTGGATGATGCGCCGTTCCTGGGGGCTGAGGGGCTTCAGGCGCATGTTGCGCTGGGTCTCTTTCGCCCGGTTGGCCATGGTGCGGGCCAGTTCTTCCAGGGATTCGCGGCGGCGGTCCACATAGCCTTCCACATCCACAACGATGCGTTCGGTATTTTCATTCGTATCGCCACGGGAGATCATGCGGTTGATCAGATACTGCATGGCGCTCAGGTTGCGGCCCTTGCGTCCGATCAGGATTGCGCTGTCCTCGGAGGACACATTAATCCGCGCGCTGCCGTCTTCGGAGCGAACAAAGGCTGCTGTACCGGCGATGCCCATATGGCTGATGATCGCTTCGAGGAGCGACGCCGCTTCCACACCCTGTTCATCGGTGATGGGCGCGGTCGTGTCGATACCCGAGCTTTCCTGCTGTTCCGCAAACTCATCCGAAGGCACTTCACCGTCGGCCAATGCGGCTACGGGGCGTTCCTTGCGTTCAGGACGTTCTTTGCGCTCGGGGCGCTCTTTACGTTCCGGGCGATCCTTGCGCTCCGGACGTTCCGTGCGTTCGCCGCGGTTCTCTTTGCGTTCGGGACGATTACGCTGGCCTTCACGATCACCACGGGGCTGCTGATTCTCGCCCGGCTTCTCGCTGCGCTCGCCCCGGCCACGGCCGCGTCCACCCCGCTCGCCGCGGGGTTGCTGGCCTTCACGATCACCGGAGGGCTGGCCCTCCGCCGCCTTGGGCCGGTTGCTGTCGCGGTTACCGCGTTCGCCGGCCGGCTTGTCGCCCCGCCCGCCGCGGCCATTCTGATTGTCCCGACCGCCCTGGTTTTCCCGGGCACCCTGGCCATCACGGCTTTCACTTTTCTCGCGACCTTCGGTCTTTTCCCGATTCTGACCGCGTTCACCACGGCCGCGCTCGCTCCGTTCCGGGCGATTTCCCTCGCGACGGGGCCGTTCATCGGCCGCCGGGCGCTGGGGCTCGTCGGGCATATTTTCCACAACGAGACGGACCTTGACCGGTCGCGCGCCAAATCCAAGAATACCCTTGCTTCCCTCGTCGATAATTTCGATCTTATCGACTTCGTACATCTCGACACCCAACTGCTTCAGCGCGCTCTGAATGGCTTCTTCGCGAGTCTTCGCGCTGGCCTCCACTGCTTTCATAGCTCTCTATCTCCTTCGGGGCCTCCGCCCTCGTTACTCCGGCCGTGCCGCGCTCTCGCCGGATGGTTTGTGGATACGTCCTCAGTCCTTACCGGACTCCTTGCCCCGCGGACCTTTTTTCTTTCCCCGGCGCTCTTCCCGCGCCATCTCCCGTTTTCTCGCCTGCGCCGCCGCGTAAAAATGCTTCGGGCGGGCTTTCTTCTTAGCCACCGCCCCCGGCTTGGCTTTCAGCTCTTCATCACTCACATGGACAAAATAGTTCTGCAGAATACCGAGCAGCGTGCTCGTCAAAATATACAAATTGAGGCCCGAGGCCATGTTGTAGCAGATGGCGCTGAAGAAGATGGGCATCAGGGTCATCATCATCTTCTGCTGCGGATTCTGCACCGGGCCGGAGGTCGGCATGAGCTTGGTGCTCAAGACCATGGCGCCGCCCATGAGGAAGGGCAGCAGATTGAAGGTGCTGATGCCATTCGCCATGAAGGGCATGGGAATCACGAAGGGCAGCGTCATCAGAGCGTCCGGCTTGGACAGGTCGGTGATCCAGCCCAGGAAGGGCGCGCCGCGGAACTCGAAGGCCGTCGCGTACACGCGATACAGCGCGATGAAGACCGGCATCTGGAGGAGCATGGGCATACAACCGCCGAGGGGATTCACACCCCGCTCGCGATAGAGCTCCATCATGCGCTTTTGAAGTTCCTGCTGGTCGTCGCCGATCTCTTTCTTGATCTCTTCCATCTCGGGCGCGAGCTTCTGCATTTTCTTCATGCTCTTCATGCCCTTGAGGGTCAAGGGGAACATGGCGGTGCGCACGAGGATGGTGAGGAAGATGATGGCGAAGCCGTAGTTGGCGGTTAGAGAACTGAGGCCATAGAACCAGTTCAGTACCCAGAGCATGCCCTTGGCGAAGGTGTCCATGATCCCGAACATGGTGAAGAACTCAAGGGAGGTCTTCAGGCCGGGCCAGGCCTTGGCCAGACTGTCGCCCTGGAGGGGACCCAGGTAGACCTTGAAGGCGCGGGTGTCCGCCGCCCCCGACGCCACTTCGGTCCGGGGTACGCTCAGGGCCACCTGGAAGTGATTGGGATCGCCCAGACTCCAGCCACGGGCCCCTTCAAATTCGGGCTTCATGGCTACGATGAAGAAGGCGCTCTTGATGGCGACCCAATTGGGCGCCAGCATAACTTTAGAGTAGGTGCCGTCGATGGGGCGCTCGAGATCCTTGGTCGCGAAGTGGATATTCTCTTCGCCTTCGCGCCAGACGATCTCCTGATGGGACATGGCGTTGCCCTGATCGCCGGAGTTCACATTGGGTGCCCAGTACATGGAGTAGGCTGGTTCGGTATCCAGACCCAGGCGACGGGTCTCCCCGCCGTTGTTGGTGTAGGTCACCGAGACGTCGAGTACGTTGGGGTGATCGACGGAGGACAGGGTGAAGGTTTTCTTCACCGTCGCGGAATAAGGCTCGGGAAGCTGCACCTGGAAGGAGAGGGAGAGGCCGTCGGCGCTTTTCTCGGGCGTCCAGCGAACCTTGTTCAGGTAGTCGCCCAGATACTCATCCTGGAAATCGAGGCCCAGCGGATAGACCGCTTCGCTGTCCGATACGTCGCCCCAGAGCGGAACAAGGGACTGCTTTTCGCCGTGGACCACGTGAACCGTGCCCTGCTTGAGCCGGGCGCCCACGTCGGTGAAGACGAGATCGAGGCCCGAGGTGCCGTCGGCGTTGGCGTTGGACAGGGCGATTTCCTGCGCGGGTCCCTGAGCGGGATCGTAGAGCAGGCCGGCGAGGGCCTGCGCGCTTTCCGCCGGAACAGCCGCTGCCGTCTCCGCCGTGGCGGTGGCAGTGGGCGGAGTCCCCGGTTGGCCGGGCACTGTGGCGCTACTCGCCGCCGGGGGAACCTGGCCGGCCACCGGTGCCGGTTGCTGCGGCGTTGGCGGCATGAAATAGAACGTCGCAATTAAGACCACGGACATCAGAATAATTAATACGAAATTATTCCGTTGCGCGTCTTTGTCGCGCTGATTGTCACCCAGCATCATAAAAGTGCTTCTCCTCGGCCCAAGGCGCCGTGCATGTGGCGCAACGCGTGCGGGGGCCGGTGTTGTGACGGATGTTCCTCAATGGCCATGGCGCTTCTCGGGCACGGGATCGTGTCCACCCCTGCAGAAGGGGTTGCATCGGAGGATGCGCCAGGCACCCAGGAGGAGTCCGTAGACGACGCCATGAGCCCGCAGTGCTTCAATGGCATATTGGGAGCAGGAGGGATAGAATCGGCAATTCTGGCCAAGCCAGGGAGACAGCCAGCGCTGGTAGAGGCGGATTATGCCGACCAGCAACTTAACCATCCATTACGCCGCCGCGATGGAGCAAGCGCTTCATCGTTTGTACACAGGTTGCGTAGTCCAGCCCCGCTGCCTCCGGCCGGGCCACCACCACAAAGTGACACGGTGGCGATAGTAGTGGCCGGTGGGTACGGTAGAATTCGCGGAGGTACCGCTTCACGCGATTGCGCGTTACGGCCTTGCCGACCTTGCGAGACACCGCAAGGCCCATCTTGGTCCCTTGCTGCTCCTGTGTTGCCAGATAACAGACGAAATAGCGATCCGCGACCTTGCGGCTATTGGAAAACACCGCGCCGTATTCAGATTTCTTCCGGATTCTGTCCGCCGGCGGAAAGCTGTTTCCGCCGCGGCGCACTGAAGCGCCGCGGGGGCCGCCCGATGGAGTTGCGGAGGGGTCCGGCGTCAAGTCGCTGGATTGGCCTGTCTGGTCCCGCACTACAGGATCATCACATTCAATTTAAACCGTGAGGCTCTTCCGGCCCTTGCGACGGCGACTGTTGATTACGCGACGGCCGTTCTTGGTGGCCATGCGGGCACGGAAACCGTGCGTGCGCTTCCGTTTGATGTTCGAAGGCTGGTAAGTGCGCTTCACGCTATGCTCCTTTTAAATCTCGAATACTTGAATTTGACAACAGAAAAGAAAACCGGGACCGTCCGGAAACAGACAAAGTGCACCCGTCCCAGTTCCAAAGATTGAGCTAAGGGCGTAACTATACGAAATTAAGGGTTTTGATGTCAAACTGGAAACGGCCCGTCTCTGGTGCTCCGGTTCCACGATGGGGTGCTTCAGGGACGGCAGGGACTCCAGGGACGGCTGACTCCTCAATTTCTGAGGCATCCGCGATATTAGAATCTCGTAGCACTTCAGGCAGGACGGTCGCTATAGTATACCCAAGAGTCCGCCGTCGGGGCGGTCAAGTGGCCTCGTGTCTGGCCGGGAGACCTTTGATGTGTAGACGTATGCTCGTAGTCCTGCTGGGTTGGGTAGTGGCGCTTGCAGCCTCGGCCCTGTCGCCCGGCGAAGCCGTTGGAGAACTTTCATTCAAAGACATCCGCTTTCTACCGCGAAGCTTGGACGACTTTGGCGGACGGAAGGCCTTTGTGTTCGCCTTTACTGCTACGGATGACCCGGGCCGGGAAGAACTGGATGCGCGCCTGAAGTCGCTCCACGAATCCCTGAAGGGCAAGCAAGTCGAGGTCGCGGCGGTCCACCCCTCCCCCGCCGACACCATCCCCACCATCGCACTCCACGGGATTGAACGGGAACTCTCCTTCACCCTCCTGGGCGATCCCGACGGGACCTGCGCCAAGGCGCTGGGCGTGGAAAAACTGGGGACCTTTGTTATTCTCGACGGCAAGGACAAGACCCTGCGCTATCGCGGGGACTGGGCGGGCGTGGAGTCCGCGCTGGGAGCCATCCTCTCGGGTGGCGTGGTGGCGGAGCCCGAGCGACCCGTAGACGGAAGTGCGATTCCCGTCCGCTCCGTTCCCGATCCGGACGCCCCCATCACCTACAGCGAACACATCGCCCCGATTCTCAATACCCACTGCGTGGCCTGTCACCGTCCGGGCCAGACCGCGCCCTTCGCCCTGCAGGACTACCGCCACGCCGCCGCGCGCGCGGACATGATCCGCGAGGTGGTCCTGGAAGAGCGCATGCCCCCGTGGTATGGCGCGCGCGCCCACGGCCCCTTTGTCAACGAGCGCACCGTCACCGAAGCCGAGAAGACGCTCCTCCTTCAGTGGATGGCGGGCGGCAAGCCCGAGGGCGACCCGGCGCTCGCACCCACCCCGCCCGTGTTTCCCGATTCCGAATGGGCCATCGGCAAACCCGATCTGATCCTGACCGCCACCGACGTGGAAGCCATCCCCGCCGAGGGCTTCATCCCCTACCGCTACGTGACCCTGCCCTACCAGTTTGCCGCGGACACATGGATCCAGGGACTCGAAATCCTGCCGGGCAATCCCGAGGTGGTACACCATGCCAATTTGATCTACACCCTGCCGGGCCAGCCCTACGATGAACAGAGCGGCTTCCTCACCGGCAAAGTGCCCGGCGGCAACCCCGTGGATCTTGCCGGCCCAGTCGGTATGATGATCCCCAAGGGTGCCGTGCTGACGGTGCAGATCCACTACGTCACCACGGGCAAGCCCGAGACCGACCAGATGCGCGTGGGCATCCGCTACGCTAAGGGTACGATCACAAAGCGCACCCATCACCAGCGCATCCGCCCCGAGGACATCGCCATCCCGCCGGGCGAGTCTTTTTATCGCATGAGCGCGGAAGAGACCATCCCCCACAACGCCACGGTGATCGCCCTCTTCACCCACATGCACACCCGCGGGCGGGATATGACCTTTTTCGCGGACTACCCCGACGGCCGCAGCGAGACGTTGCTCACCATTCCGAATTTCAGCTTCGACTGGCAGCTCGCCTACCAATACGCCCCCGGCACGAAGCGCTTCCCCATGGGCACGAAGATCCGCACCGTCTCCCACTACGACAACTCCGCCTTCAACCCCTACAACCCCGACCCCACGGTCGAAGTCCCCTACGGCGACCAGACCATCCACGAGATGAACGACGGCTACGTGTTTTATTTGGATGAAGAGGAAAACCTGAACCTGAAGATCGATGAAAAGACCGGGCAGGTGATCGAGAGCGTTGCGGGGAAATAGGAATAACGTCGGTGCCGAGGCCGACAATGCCACAATAGGTGCATTCCCGATGCAACATTGGCGTGCATCAGATACAGCATCTCATGTATACTTAGTCGGGGAGGGGGGCGATCTACAACGTTCGCGTTGGCCGGGGCACCACGCTCTAAGGATTGCCCGTATGTCTGAAGCGCTATTCCAGAACGATGCCCTGTTTCGCACGCTGCTCGACAATCTTAACGAGGGCGTCTACTTCACGGACACCCTTCGCCACATTCGCTACTGGAACCAGGGGGCCGAGCGGATTACGGGATTCACGGCAGACGAGGTCATGGGCCGTTGCTGCGCGGATAATATTCTGATGCACACGGATCTGGAGGGCAAGTCGCTTTGCCGTGGCTTCTGTCCGCTGGCCGCGACGATGGAGGACTGCGAACAGCGGTCGGCGAAGTTGTTTCTTCACCACAAGCAGGGACACCGGGTACCGGTCTTCACAACCACCGCCGCCATCAAGGATGGCACTGGGGCCGTGATTGGGGGACTCGAGACCTTCCACGACGTTACAACCGAAATGAGCGCGCTGTCGCAGGTGGACGAGCTCCGGTCGCAGTCGCTCCTCTGCCCGCTGACCGGGGTCGGAAATCGTCGCTATGCCGAGCAGATGCTCGACGCCAAGTTCGACGAGCTGAAGCGCAATGCCTCCACCCTGGGTATCGTCTTTATCGACATCGATCACTTCAAGTCCATCAATGACCGCTTCGGCCATAGAATAGGCGATGTGGCGCTGAAGATGGTCGCACGAACACTGGGCAATGCCATGCGCTCCTATGACTTCCTGGCGCGCTGGGGCGGCGAGGAATTCATCTGCCTGCTGCCCAACATGCACAAGCCCCAGTTGCAGGCGAGCGCGGAACGCCTTCGCGCGCTGGTGGAGAAGTCCAGCGCCGATGTGAGCAAGCAGAAATTGATCGTCACGATTTCCATGGGCGCGGTGCTTGCGTCCCCGGCCGATGACTGGGACAAGGTGGTTCACCGCGCCGATGAACTCATGTATCAGAGTAAGCAGCAGGGCCGGAATCGCGTGACGATGGATTGAGGCACCGCCCGGGCGGAGGGCGCACGCCGGTAAAAAGGGTGCGCATTCGAATCAACCCAGGATCGCGCCGCTGGATTTTTCTGGAAATTCCGGTCATAATATATATTATGAATACACTTTTTAAGCTCCTGCTGATTTCCGCCGTCTTCGAACCTTCGATGGCCGTCGCCCAGGACGCCTTTGAGGCGCCGCCGATCAACTACAGCGAGACCGAACCGGACAACCCCATCGAAGGCCTGCGGGCCGCGCTGGCGTCGGGTGGGGCCACGCTGGCGCCCGAGGAAGAGGGCGGGGGCTACCTGCGGCCCCTGCTGAAACTGCTGGGCATTCCCGAGTCCTCCCAGGTGCTGGTCTTCTCCAAGACTTCCCTCCAGATTAACAATATCTCCCCCGCCGCGCCCCGCGCCATCTACTTTAACGACGACGTCTATATTGGCTCGGTGCAACACAGCGATGTGGTGGAAATCTCCGCCGCCGACCCGAAGCTGGGCGCGGTGTTCTACACCCTCTCGCCCGGTGCCGGGTCGGGGCCCGAGATTGTGCGCCAGCGGCACGAGTGCCTCCAGTGCCACGGCGGCAGCATGACGCGCAACATGCCGGGGCACATCGTGCGTTCGGTCTTTCCCGCGCAGGATGGCCAGCCCATCATGAAGGCGGGATCGGCCCTGACGGACCACACGACGCCGATGGAGGAGCGCTGGGGAGGCTGGTACATCACGGGGACCCATGGCAATGCCCGGCATCGGGGCAATCAGATCGCCACGGAGACGCAATTCGACGCGCTCATCGACGTGGAGGCCGGAGCCAACCAGCCCGCGCTGCCTCCCCGGGTAAACACGGCGAACTATCTGACCCCGCACAGCGATATCGTGGCCATGCTGGTGCTGGAGCACCAAGCCCGGATGCACAACCTGATGACCCGAGCCAGCTTCGAAACGCGCATGGCCCTCCACCGCCAAGCGGTCATGGACAAGATTTTCGATCGCGCTCCCGAGGAATTGAGCGAGTCCAGCCAGCGCATCATCAAGAGCGCGGGCGATGCCCTGGTGGACTATATGATCTTCGCCCATGAGGAAGAGCTGGAATCCCCCATTCACGGCACCTCGGGCTTCGCGGAAGCATTCGCGGCGCAAGGCCCCCGGGACAGTCAGGGGCGCTCGTTGCGGGAACTGGATCTAGAGACCAGGCTCTTCGAATATCCCCTGAGCTACCTCATCTACTCGCCCCAGTTCGATGGCCTGCCCGACGCCGTAAAGAATTACGTCTACCAGCGCCTGTGGAACGTCCTCACGGGCGTCGAAGCCACACCGGACCTGCTCTTTCTCACGAATGCGAAGTGCCGGGCGATTCGGGAGATCCTGATCGATACGAAACCGGGATTGCCGGCGTATTGGGTGAAATAGCGGGAGCGCGGGTTTTCTTACCCGCGTATCGTGCAACGAAGTTGCACGAATAAACGGACAGGAAAGTCCGTTCTCCCGTTTCACGCATGGGGGTGGGCCTGCTCGTAGACCTGTCTCAGGCGCTCGATGCTCACGTGGGTGTAGATCTGCGTCGACGACAAATTCTCGTGACCGAGCAGCTCCTGGACTGTCCTCAGGTCGGCGCCACCATCAAGCATATGGGTGGCGAAGGTGTGGCGCAGGGTGTGGGGCGACACTTCGCGCCGGCCCGGCAAGACCTGGCCCACGTAGTGCTCCACGACCCGCTGGATGCTCCGGGTGGTCAGGGGACCGCCTCGTGCGTTAACAAAAAGCACGTCGTGCTTCGGTTCCCCGATGGACGCCCTCACCCGCAGGTAGTTCGTAAGCGCGTCCCTCGCAAATTTACCCAGGTGCACAATCCGCTCCTTTTTCCGCTTGCCGAAGACCCGCATGGTGCTCTGGAGCAGGTCCACGTCGCCCAGCTTCACGCCCCGCGCCTCGCTGGCACGGGCACCGCTGCTGTAGAGCGTCTCCATGAGCGCCCGGTCCCGCATCCCCAGCGGCTTGGAGGTGTCCGGTGCCTCCAACAGGGCCGTTACCTCGGGGATGGAGAGCACATCGGGCAGATCCCGAGGCAGCTTCGGCGAGGAAACGGCCTTGGCGGGATTCTCCTTTAAATAGTCCGATTGCACGAAGTAGCGATAAGCCGCCCGGAGCGAAGCCAGTTTGCGCGCCGTGGTCCGTGGAGAATTTCCCCGCGTCTGGATATGGGCGAGGTAGGAACGGATGTTCTGCTTGTCAGCCCGCTGGAGCACGTCGAGGGATGCCTGGGGCAGGATTTCATCGTCCGGCAGGTCGAAGGATTTCGGACCCAGCACCATCCAGGCGCAGAAATGGTCCAGATCGCGCATGTAGGCCCGCAGGGTATGGGGCGAGTAGTTACGCTCGATCTTGAGGTAGTTCATGAACTGGAGGATGGGGATTTGCGACATGGCGGTAGTACCTTGACCGCATTTTGGGCGAGGTAGGCGTGTGGAAGCAAGCGCAGCGAAGGGTAATCGGACCGACCAGACGGATTAGACCGATCTGATCCGTCCGATCCGTCTGATCGGTCTGATTTCCCCACCGCAAAACCCTAATGCGACCGCGCAATTTTGTGCATGGGTTCCATTATGGCACACTATTGCCCAGACAAGCGCACTTGCCCTTTGGACGGGCAAGGTGTTAATGTCTGGCCAAAGCATGAGCTGTTGAATACGGCCCCCCCACATTTTGGGAGGGCCGTGCGGGCAATTTCTGCCCAGGTAAGGATATCCCCTTGAAACTGGTAATTGTAGAGTCCCCGGCGAAGGCGAAAACCATCGGGAAGTTCCTGGGCAAGGATCACACGGTGCTGGCCAGCTACGGCCACGTCCGTGATCTCCCGAGCAACGCCGACGAAATCCCGGCTGAATATAAGAAGAAACCCTGGGCGCGGATGGCGGTGGATGTGGAGAACGACTTTGCGCCCATTTACGTGGTGCAGGCGGACAGCAAGAAGCAGATTGCGGAGCTCAAAAAGCACCTCAAGGACGCCGACGAAGTGGTGCTGGCCACCGACGAAGACCGCGAAGGGGAAGCCATAAGCTGGCACTTGCTGGAGATCCTGAAGCCCAAGGTTCCGGTGAAGCGCATCGTATTCCACGAAATCACCCAGGAAGCCATCCGGGAGGCCGTGGCCAATCCCCGGGAGGTGAATCAGGAGTTGGTCCGCGCCCAGGAAGGCCGCCGCATCCTGGACCGCCTTTTCGGCTATTCGCTGTCCCCCGTGCTCTGGAAAAAGGTCCGTACCAAGTTGAGCGCGGGCCGCGTGCAGAGCGTGGCCGTGCGGCTGGTGGTGGAGCGGGAAGAAGAACGCCGGGCCTTCCACAAGGCGAACTATTGGGATATCGAGGCGGCCCTGAAAGCCGATGGCATCGACTTCACGGCCACCCTGGTCGAGGTCAATGGCCAGCGCATCGCCTCGGGCAAGGATTTCGACGAGACCACCGGTCTGCTGAAGTCCGACAAGGTGATGTGGCTGAAGGAGGAAGAAGCCCGTTCGCTGAGCGAGGGCCTGAAGTCCCATGTGCCGTGGACCATCACGTCGGTCCAGCAGAAAGAGGCCAAACTCCGGCCGTACCCGCCATTCATTACGTCCACCCTCCAGCAGGCGGCCAGTTCCATCCTCGGCTTTTCGCCCCGCGACACCATGCGCGTGGCGCAGCGCCTCTATGAAGGCGTGGATCTCGGCGGCGGCGAGCGGGAAGGTCTGATTACCTACATGCGTACCGACTCGGTGACGCTGAGCAATCGCGCCCTGGAAGAAGCGGAAAAGGTAATCAAAGACAAGTACGGCGAGCGCTATCACCACCGCCGCCAGTACTCCACCAAGTCGAAGATGGCGCAGGAGGCCCACGAGGCCATTCGCCCGACGCACCTGAGTCGCACCCCGGAACAGGCCGCGAAATACGTCAGCGGCGATGACCTCAAGCTCTACCGCCTGATCTGGAACCGCACCCTGGCCTCGCAGATGGCCGATGCGGAACTGCTCCGCACCACCATCGATTTCACGGCCGACGCCAACGGCAAGAAGGCGACACTGCGCTCCAACGGCTCCGTGGTCACCTTCCCCGGCTTCCTGAAAGTCGCCGACAGCGGCCAGCAGGACTCGCTCCTGCCCGCGCTGGCGGAAGGCGACAAGGCGGGCCCCGGCCAGAAGGCCTCCATCGAAGACATCAACGCGCTGGGCCACGAAACCAAGCCCCCCGCGCGCTACAACGAAGCCTCGCTGGTGCGCCGACTGGAAGAGGAAGGCATTGGCCGTCCCTCGACCTACGCGCCGACCATCTCCATCATCCAGCAGCGCGGCTATGTGGAAAAGCAGGGCAAGGCGCTGGTTCCCACTTTCGTGGGCATCGCGGTGACCTTTCTCCTGCGGGATCACTTCCCGGAATATGTGGAGATCAAGTTCACCGCCCGCATGGAAAACGCCTTGGACGCCATCGCCGAAGGGCAGATGGACTGGGTGGATTTCCTCCGCGCCTTTTATAATGGCAAGGGCGACTTTGGCGCGGGCCTGGCCCCTACCATCGAAGCGGAGCTGGACAAGATCGAGTTTCCGAACATCCCCGTGGGTATCGCGGCGGACGGCCAGCCCCTCGTGGTGCGGCTCGGCCGCGCCCAGCCCTTCATCCAGCGCGGTGAAGGCGGCGCGGGCAATACGGCTTCCATCCCCTCGGACGTGACCTATGACGAATTGACCGTGGAACAGGCGGAAGCCCTGCTGGAGGCACGCGCGAAGGCGGACGAACCCCTGGGCCAGGATCCGGATACGGGTAAGAACATCTACGCCATCCTGGGACCCTACGGCCCCTATGTGCAGCTCGGTGAGCAGGAAGAAGGCAGCAAGTTGAAGCCCAAGCGCGCCAGCCTGGGCAAGGGTATCACGCTGGAAAACGTGACGCTGGATATTGCCCTGCAATACCTGTCCCTGCCGCGTACCCTGGGCAATCACCCGGAATCGGGCAAGCCCATCCGCTCGGCCATCGGCCGCTTCGGCCCCTACATCGTCCATGATGGCGATTTCCGAAGCCTGAAGAATGTCGACGACGTGTTCCACCTGCCGCTGGAGGCCGCCCTCGAAATGCTGGCCCAGCCCAAGCGCCGTGGACGACAGAAGACGGTGCTGCGCGAAGTGGGCTTGGTCCCCGGCACCGAGACGAAGATCGAGATGTTCGATGGCCGCTACGGTCCCTACGTGACCGACGGCACCACGAATGCCTCACTACCGAAGGACACGGATCCGGAAAACTTCACGCTGGAGCAGTCCATCGCATTGCTGGCGGCGCAGGCCGAGAAGCAGCCCGCGAAGAAGAAAGCCGCCGCGAAAAAGAAACCGGCCGCAAAGAAGAAGGCGGCTGCGACGAAGAAGCCTGCGGCAAAGAAAAAAGCTGCCGCGAAGAAGCCCGCCGCAAAGAAGAAGGCGGCAAGCGAGGACTAAGACTTACCGGTGTTGCCAATCGGCCAGACGAACAAACATTTGGCCGCAAGAGAACGCAAAGAGCGCAGAGAAGAGAACTTCTTTGCGCTCTTTTCTGTGAAATCCCTGATACCACGCGGAGCACAAAAAGGATTGACCACGGAAGGGCACGGAACTTCACGGAAACTGCAGCGCCCTGGCGAATCGAATCGGTCGCTTCAATGTGGGTAAAGAGATAGGGCGTGGCCTATTGTATCGTCAGATCATTTCGCCGAGCCAATCACAGGCGGGACGCCTGTGCCACATTCTTGATTTCCCGCTATGCGAGTAGTTCGACCACGCATTTGCGACGGTTTCTTCTTTCCGTGAAATTCCGTGCACTTCCGTGGTCAAAAAATAAAATCCCCGCCGACCATCGCCTGCGGGGATTTGTAGTCTTTATCGCAATCACATCAGTGGAGCGTGCCGGTGCCGCCCTCGAAGACCTGAAAGATGGTCTGCTGCGACTCCACGTCGCGGGTGCCCATGAGAATCCAGCTCAGCAGGTACTCCAATTCGTCCAGCGTCACGGTGCCTTCAGTCTGGACAACGCGCTCGAGGATCATTTCCCGTTCGTAGGGATCGATCAGTTCATAGAGCTCCAAGCGGGCCAGAGCGTCGCGGGCTTCTCGGGAGAGTTTGTGCGTTTCAATGGCGGAAAGATGGCGAACGGTACCCGTGGTACGGCGGCCTTCGGCCTGATCGGTGGATAATTCCGCACCGACAAGACGCATCGCGGCGTCGATATCGCGCTTGGCGTAACCCTGTCCCGCCAGCCACTTCCGCATCCCGGACTCGGACGGGGCGGCCTCTGGATGTTCTTCCAGCCGCTGTAGAATAACGCTAATCAACTCCGAGAGCGCTTGTTTCATAACCGTTCTCCCATGATCGAGAGCCTGTACCGGGAAATACGAACGTTCCGGGGATACACTACTTCTTGCACTGACTGAATTCCTCAAGACACCCCGGGCGGGTACGATTAAACGACCGTGCTGCACGCGATTCCCGCCATGCTCTCGCAATATTGTAGGTCCCCCGGAGCGAGGTGTCAACTTTTCCGTTAATTTGGCTCATTTTGGGGCAGCGGCCTCCGGGGCTGCGGAGCCACCCAGCATCTGGTTTAACCAGACCACGATCTGCCCCATGGACTGAGGGGACGTCGCGAAAATATCGGTGCCGTGAGCCGTGCCGGGATAGGTGTGGGCCTCAATGTGGCCCGGCGCAATCGCTTTCAGCGCGGAACTCGACGAGGCCGCGTAGGCATCGCCTTCGGCCCAGACCAGAAGCGTGGGGCGCTGTGCCAATTGTTCCATCAGGGGTTCCGCAGCTACGCTTTCGGCGTCCAGCACCGGCGAGAGCATGACGACGCCCTGGATAGCGCGGTTTTGAACGGCATACTGGAGCGCCAGACTGGCCCCGAGCGCCTCACCAGCGATAAACAGGTTTTCCGGGTCCGCGCCGGTTTCCACGAGGGCTTGCAACGCCGCATCGATATCGAGCTGAACCTTCTGCCAGTCTTCCGGGGTAAAGCGCTTGTAATCCATGGGCTGGCCCGCGGAATCGCGGCTGCCACCGTGTCCCCGCAGGTCAAAGGTCACGACAAGATAACCGGATTGCTGGGCACGGACCGCGAGAGGTTCCCACAGCTCGGCACGGCCCCCTTTTCTGTGGACGAGCACAAGGCCGGGCGGATGGGCCTGTACGGGACGGTAGATCCGGGCGGGCAGGGAAACGCCATCGGAGGTTTTGAGCACCTGAACGTGTTCTTCGAGTTGTGTGCGCTGGCCGCAGGCGGGGAGGAACAGCAGCGGCAAGAAGAGAAGAACGAGCGGACCAATCACCCGCGCCTGAAGGGACTTGTGGTGGACAGCGACTCTGGCGGCGGGATGAACACGCGCGCAGCCTGGATTCGGTCGGGGAATTACCCCCCCTGCCCCCCCGCAAGCGGGGGGATGCGACCGATCTAGTTGCAGTGCACGTCCCCCCCCGCTTGCGGGGGGGTAAGGGGGAGCGTTTTCTACACAACCAATGAAGCCCCGAATCATTGGGTAGCGGACCCCATTGCAAATGCGCTTATCCGAGATTGAAAACACTCTGAAGCTTCAGCGCCAGGGCCATGTCGCCCTGAATCTTCAACTTGCCGGTCATGAAGGCCATCTGGCCATTCAGCTTTCCCTGAAGCAGGTTCAAGAAATTGCCCGACTCCATGGTAATCGTGATGCTGGGCTTCTCCGCGGCGCCCGCGCTCACCACGGCATCGCCGTTGGCAATGGCGATGTTCCATTCACCGCCACCGTCGCCTGTGATGTTGAACTGATAAACACAGTTCATGCCCTGAATCTTCTCTTTGTTTACTTTCGCCGGCACCTGATCGAAGAATGCTGCTACATCAGACATACGCGTATTCGCCTCCGTTATGTTTCACAGCGATGCATCGGCACCAGCTTGGATCTGGCCCAATTGCCCGCAAGGTTAAGCTTACTCTAGCACGCGGCGAAAAACCGTTCAATCAGTGGACGGTGTGGACTGGGTTCTCATTCGCTGTCAATTGTCCATTGTCAATTGTCCATTGTTCATTCTCAACTGCCATAATACCGCCATGCCCATTTACCGACTTGACCATTTTATTGCCTTTCCGCCGGTCCACCATGCTGAAGACGGTTTGCTTGCTGTGGGCGGCGACCTGCGCGAGGAGCGCTTGTTGCTCGCGTATCGCTCCGGCATATTCCCTTGGTATTCCGAAGGCGAACCGCTCCTGTGGTGGTCGCCGGATCCGCGGATGGTGTTGTTTCCAGAGGAGTTTCACTGCTCCCAGAGCCTGAAGCGGGTGATCAAGCGTAGCACGTTTACCGTGACCCTGGATCAGGCCTTTGCCGATGTCATACAGGCGTGCGGCGAGACGCCCCGGCCCGGACAGGATGGGACATGGATCACGCCGGAAATGGAGGCGGCTTATGTGAACCTCCACCGAAAAGGACACGCCCATTCCATCGAGTGCTGGCAGGAGGGTACGCTCGTGGGCGGGCTCTACGGGATCGCCTTGGGCGGCTGCTTCTTCGGCGAGTCCATGTTTTCTCATCGGGACAATGCCTCTAAAGTCGCCGCCTATGCCCTGACCCAGGCCGCACGGGCGTGGGGCATCCCCCTGATTGACTGCCAGGTGGCCAATCCCCACCTGTTGAGCCTCGGCGCCCGGGAGATTTCCCGCAAGACGTTTTGTCAATTGCTGCGGGATGGATTGAGTACCGAATTGGCCCCGGACGCGTGGAAGACCCTGCCGCCCTTGACTTAAACTCGCCGTGGATTGAATATACCGAGGCACCCCCGATCTATTGGTAACCACAGAACGTCGTGTGCTGTCGACGAGACCAAATGCTAACCAAGGACGCAGAGACACGGAGGGAAAAAGAGTTGAAAAGTGTATTCGAGACCGGGTGCGGACTTCATTGCCTTTAAGCATCCTCCTCCTCCATTCTCCGTGCCTCAGTGGTCAATCTCGTGACGATTGACCATGACTTCATGAATAATACTTCCAAGGAAACGAAAAAATGATGCAGTACCTGTTACGCGGCACCCTGGCCCTGGGCCTGGCCGCCACGCTTGCCTGGCCCGGTCTCTCCGCCGCCGAAGTGCCAGAGCCCCTCAAGATCGGCGCGGACTTCCCGGATTTTACCCTCCCCGACACCACGGGCCACGAGCACAACCTCAGCCAGTATAAGGATAAGATCGTCGTGTTTAATTTCAGCACGCCGGAATGCCCCTGTTCCCGGAGTGTGGATAGGGAGCTGGCCGAGCTGGCGGCGGCCTATGCGGACAAGGATGTGGTCTTTCTCGGGGTCAACTCGAACTTCTTCATGGACCCGGAATCCCTCCGTGACTATGCGAAATCCGCCGGGGTGACCTATCCCATGCTCAAGGACGACGAAGTGGAGTTGGCCGATGCCGCAGGCGCTCGGGTTACGCCCGAAATCTTCGTCAAGGACAAAAACGGCAAGGTGGTTTTCCATGGTCCGCCGGACAACCGGCTGAACCCGAAGGCCACGCCGACCGAGTTTTATCTCAAAGACGCCCTGGAAGCGCTGACGACGGGGAAGCCGATTGAAAAAACGAACATTACGCCCTGGGGATGCAGCATTCGGGGGGAGAAAAGTACCGAGGCGGATTCCGAGCACACGGATAAGCCGTCCGGGGCGGTAGACAAACCGTGACCTGATCACGGTGTGGGGCGGAATATAGATCCAGCGCAGTGGCAGCGGCGCATCGCCCTGCCGAGACCAAGGAGTAGCGTCATGAATAAAGCAGCACGCATTTCTGTCGTCGCGGGGATCGCCGTGGCCGTGACCCTCTCCGGTGCCTGGATGGCCGGTACTTCGGCGGCGAAACTTGAAGCCCCGAAGATCGGGGCGGCCTTCCCCGATTTCAAGCTGCCCGACACCACGGGCAAGGAACATGCCCTGGGTGACTACAAGGGCAAGATACTGGTGCTCAACTTCTCTTCGCAGGAGTGCCCCTTTTCCCGTGGCGCCGATCCCGCCATCAGCGAGTTGGCCACGGCCTACAAAGACAAGGGCGTGGTGTTCCTCGGCGTGGACTCCAACAAGGATCTGGATGCGGCGGAAATCCAGACCCATATTGACGAGGCCGGGATCCCCTACGCCATCCTGAAGGACGCGGGTAACAAGCTGGCCGATGCGGCCGGGGCCCGGGTTACCCCGGAGATCTACGTGATCGACAAGGAAGGCAAGCTGGCCTATCACGGCGCACCCGATGACCGGGCGGGTCCGACCAGCACCCCCACGGCCTTCTACCTGAAGGACGCACTGGAGGCCCTGACGAACGGCAAGACGGTGGAGAAACCTACCGTGAAAGCCTGGGGCTGTGGTATAAAGCGGGCCAGTTAAGGACCGAATACAGCACTGAACATTTGTGTGGCGGGCGCGGATAACGCGTCCGCCCTTTAATTTGAATGGAGATCTCCCTATGTCCCCCCTTCGCCTGTTCATACCCGGTTTTGTTGCCTGCGCCCTGCTGGTGGCGGGCTGTTCGCAACCCGAGCCGGTCACTCCCCAGACCGTCCCTACTGAAACTTCGCCCCCGGTGGCCGAGGAAAGCGCGGCTGCCTCCCCGACTGCGGAAGCCCCTTCGGCACCGGCACCGGAGGCCCTGCCCGCAGCGGAGCCGGCACCTGCTGCGGTCGATGCCCCGGCGGAGACGCCCCTTCCCGAGGTGCGCGCCGTGAACACGGCGGAACTCGGCGAAGTAATCGATAAGACCCTGGGTAAGGTGACCGTGCTTAATTTCTGGGCCACCTGGTGCGTGCCCTGTGTCAAGGAGATGCCCGACTTCGTGACGCTGTACAACGAGTCCGATCCGGAGCTGGTCGCGCTGGTGAGTCTCTCGATTGATGATGCGGCCGAGGTGACAGGCGCTATCCCCGAATTTCAGCGAACCCACAAGATGCCATTCCCCATTTACGTGCTCAACGAGCGCGATGACGAGGCCCTCGAAAAGGCGCTGCGGGGGAAATTCTCCGGGATGATCCCCGGAACCTTTGTTTACGACAAGGCCGGGGCGCTGGTGAAGAAGGTGGAGGGTCCCGTGACCCTGGCGGAGTTGCGGGAGATTCTGAAACCTCTGTTGCCCCCGGCCTCGTAAGATCAATTTTTTCAGCTATTTAGCCATTCGCAACCCCCTCCCTCAGCGGGAGGCGTCGGGGCAGGTTTCGGGGCATCGAGACTTGACACCCCGTGTTGGTTATGCTAGTATGCGCTCTTGTTAGCACTCCATTGAATGGAGTGCTAACAGTTTCCCGAGGCACGGGGGCTCATGTTCCCCGGCTCTTACGGCAATTTTTTTGTGGCACACCACGTGCGCAACTTAAGGAGATAGACAACATGGCCAAGCAACTGCTTTTTGGTCAAGAAGCACGCATGACGCTCATCGAGGGCGTGGACAAGCTGGCGAATGCCGTCCGCGCGACGCTGGGACCCAAGGGTCGCAACGTCTTGATTGAAAAGTCCTACGGCGCGCCCCACATCACCAAGGACGGCGTGACGGTTGCCAAGGAAATCGAGCTGAAAGAGCCCTTCCAGAACATGGGCGCGCGCATGGTTCGCGAAGCGGCCAGCCGCACGAACGACAACGCGGGCGACGGCACGACGACGGCGACGGTGTTGGCCCAGGCGATGGTCCACGAAGGCCTGCGCCAGGTGACGGCGGGTGCGAACCCCATGTACCTGAAGCGCGGCATGGACAAGGCCGTTGCGGCCGCGATTGAAGCGGTGCAGAAGGCTTCCAAGAAGGTCAAGAATCAGGAAGAGATCAAGCAGATCGCCACGGTTTCCGCCAATGGCGACTCCACGATCGGCGACATCATCGCGCAGGCGATTGAGAAGGTTGGCGAAGACGGCGTCATCACCATCGAACAGGGTAAGACCCTGGAGACGGAAGTGGACCTGGTCGACGGCATGCAGTTTGACCGCGGCTACCTTTCCGCCCACTTCGCGACGGATCACGAGACGATGCGCGCGATCCTGGAAGACGCGCTTATCCTGTGCCTGGAAAAGAAGATCACCAACATCGGCGAGCTTCTCCCCATCCTCCAGAAGATTGCCCAGTCCGGCAAGCCCCTGCTGATCATCGCCGAAGACGTGGAGGGCGAAGCCCTGGCCACGCTCGTGGTGAACAGCCTGCGCGGCATCCTGCGCTGCGTCGCGGTGAAGGCCCCGGCCTTCGGCGACCGCCGCAAGGAAATCCTCCGCGACATCGCCATCGTGACCGGCGGCGAGTACATCAGCGAAGACCTCGGCTCCAAGCTGGAGAGCGTCGAGCTGGCCCAGCTCGGCTCCGCCAAGCGCATCGAAATCGACAAAGACACGACGACGATCATCGAAGGCGGCGGCAAGAAGAAAGATATCCAGGGCCGTTGCGACCAGCTCCGCCGCGCGATTGAAGCTACCACGTCGGAATACGACAAGGAAAAGCTTCAGGAACGTCTGGCGAAGATCGCGGGCGGCGTGGCCATCATCCGCATCGGCGCAGCCACCGAGACCGAGCTGAAGGAAAAGAAGGATCGTGCCGACGACGCGCTGAATGCGACGCGTGCCGCGATTGAAGAGGGCATTGTGGCGGGCGGCGGCGTGACGCTGCTCCGCACCCGCAAGGCCATCGAAGCGCTGAAGCTTGAGGGCGACGAAGCCATCGGCCAGGCCATCGTGAGCAAGGCTGTGGGCGCTCCCCTCCAGCAGATCGCGAGCAACGCGGGCCATGAAGGCTCCGTGGTCGCGGAAGCGGTGCTGGACGGCAAGGGCAATTTCGGCCTGAACGCCGCCACGGGCAACTACGAAGACCTCGTGGCCTCCGGCATCATCGACCCGGCCAAGGTTATCCGCTGCGCACTGCAGAACGCGGTGAGCGCCGCCACGATGATCATCACCACGGAATGCCTGGTGACGGACATCCCCGAGAAGAAGAAAGCCGGCGGCGGCCATGACGACCACCACCACGGCGGCGGCATGGGCGGCATGCCCGGAATGATGTAAGCCACTGGCTTGCGCCCCTGAATGATTAAAAGCCGGGTCTCCGATGGAGACCCGGCTTTTTTTGTATTCGGGACCGTCCTGAACGCAAGGCCACTGGAATACGCGGTGAGGGCGGGTGTTTCCAAGAGTACACTGCAACGGACTGAAGGCTACTATGCGTTCGGGACCGTCCCGCGTTGTTAAAAGCGCGGGACAGTCCTACCCGGGGGGAACATGCCACGGTCTGTCGCTGCTCAATACACGGGTTTGCATAGCGGATCTTGGACCACTATTCTGGACAGTCCCGTCGGGGGCTCAGCCCGCGTCGGGGAAGCTCACGATGATCACACTAACCTTCGGATCCACCGACTGCATGACGGGGTGATCGGAACTAAAGGTGCCATCGCCCATGACTTCGGTATAGCTGGCGGCGGGATCGGGCTGGAAGGTCAGGAGCAACGCGCCACCACGAAAGCCGCCTTCGGGGTCTTCGTGGGGCAGGTCCTTCAGCGAGCCGCCGTTGGAGTCCACCAACTGGCCGCCGTAGTCCCAATCGAAGCCATAGAGCAGGAAGGGCTTGCTATTGAGCTCTTCTACCCGCTTCAGGGAAGTTCCCACGGCGAGCCCTTCGACCGTCTTCCACTGAGAGCCCACGCCATCAATGCGCGCGGCCAGGGGAAGGGACTTTTTGTCAAGGTCATTCCATAATACCAGAACGCGTTTCGTTGGATCGTCGGGAAAGACCACCGTGCCCTGTTCCGATTCCCCCTCGCCCAGCGGGTAGGGCTCGTCACGGACATTTTCCGCGCCGTAGGCCGCAATCAAGTCGGCCGCGCTGGAGGTCGCGGTGAGGGGGCCCACGCGTTCGCCCGGCACAATAAGCCAGTCGGCCACAGGTGCGGGGGCCGCCGCTTCCACCGGCACCGGCGTGGCTGCGGCATCAGGAATGGACTCGGGCGCCACCGCACTTTCATCTCCCGGCTCCGGCTCGGGCGTTTTTTCGCCGCACCCGGCCAGTATAGCGGCCAGGGGAAGGGCCAGTGCGAGGCCGAAAAAGAGGGTGCTTCGAATGGAAATGGGCATAAATCGCTCCCCGGCGAGATGGCGGTTCAACAGGAAAACACGCGGGCCGCAGGCTCGCGTTCTTGCGCGCAGACAGTTTAGGGGGGAATCGCCCCATAGTCAAGTGGAGGGGGACGGGTTTGCCTACGCGGGCAACAAAAAAAATCCCCGCAGGGCCGGTCAGCCTTGCGGGGAAATACGGGATTGTGGATCAGGCGGCCAGAACGAAGGATTTCTGGTTGCTGGACGTGGAGGCGCCGTTTTTCATCTCCACCTGCACCTTGTACTCTCCGGGGGGGAGTTCCTTGTTGGTCTTCATCGGAACGGTGAAGCTCTCCCGACCTTCATCCAGCACGATGGGGCTTTCGGAGAGCATCGTTCCATCGGGACCATAAAGGCGGATCGTACCGGCCCGCTGTTCGGGCGGTGCGGGGTTGAGCATGGTGTACTTGCCATCCACATTGACCACCTGGCCATACTGGACGGCGTTCGGCGCCACGTTGACCTGTTCCAGGGTCACGGTGGGATCTGTCGGAACCACCGTGCCTGCGGACTTGTATTCCTGGATAACCTGCTCGCGATTGGCCAGGCGTTTCTTCTTGACCGTACCGACAATCGCGCCGATACCGGCACCCACGGCCGCGCCGATGAGGGCGCCTTCTCCGGCATGACCGGACTGGGCACCGATCACGGCACCAGCGGCGCCGCCGAGCACCGCACCGAGCCCCGCGCTCTGCCCGGTGGTCTCGCACCCGGCGAGTACCAGCATCAGCACAGTGGCCACTGCGGTAAGATTAATTTTTGTTCTGGTCCACATTGCAATATCTCCTCTTGGGTTGTGGCGCCCGGATCGGGCGCGGTTGTATACGGTCTCCATTCGATTCGGGTGCCCCGCCCGGATGGATGGGGGCCCCTCTTCCCTGCTCAGAATACGGATGTCGGCTTGGCCTGCTTGTAGGTCTCGCTGGCGGACTGCATTTTTTCCTTCGCGGCGGCGTAGTCCCCGCGCTTGTACAGCTTCTCGGCTTCGGCCTGAAGGGCTTCCGCCCGCGCATAGGTGTCGTTGGCGCTGGCATTCCGGCCTTTGAAGCGGGTATCCGCGCCCTGTTTTGCTTCGGCCACTGCGGACTTGGCGCGCTCCGCCGCCTTTTTCGCGGCGGTGTCCACGGGCGGATCCGGCGTGGGCGCTTTGACCGGCTCCGGTTTCTTCACCGGGGCGGGTTCCACCACCATGGGCTCGGGTTCGGGCTCCGCTACGGCAATGACGGGCGGCGGCGGGTTCATCCCCGCGAAGGCCACCTGCGCCTGCTTGTAGCCGGTGGCCGCCGCCGTCCAGTCCCCCGCACCCAGGGCAACGTCCGCATCGGTGAGCGCCTTGGCCGCGGCCGCATAGGAGGCATTACCTGCGATGTCGGCCTGACCATCGGCAAATCTCTTTTCCGCCGCGGCCCGGGCCCCGACGGCATTCTCCTGTTCACTCCGGGCAAAGCGCTCCTCCTGGCTCGTGGTTGGCGCAGCCTTCAAGGTCTGGTACAGCGTCGTTGCCTCGGTATATTTCGCGCCGGCGGTCGTCCAGTCGCCCGCTGCAAAGGCTGCGTCACCGGCCTGCTTCGCCTCGCGGGCCTTGAGCGCCTCGGGGGGCACCTCGCCGGGCGCACGATTCGCCAGGGATGCGCCGAGTTCCTGATCCAGGGCCACGACGGCCGCCTGGGAGGTCACGAGGGCTTCCGGCGGCGCGGGCGGAGTAGCCGGTGGGGGTGTCTCCGCTGCGGGCTCAGGCGCGGGCGCCGGGGTGGCCGGGGTATTCTCGGTGGGGGCGGTGGGGGTCTGGCCGTCGCGACCGCTCAGGACACTGTAGGCGCCGAATCCAATGAGGGCGAGGGCGGCGACGCTTCCCAGAACGAGACCCAGAGAACTCTTCTTCCCACCACTTTCCCGCACTTCACCGCCGCCGTCGCCACCACCGCCGAAGGCCTTGCGGGCTTCGGCCTGGAGTTCCATGCTGAAGATATGGGCGGAGGGGTAGCGGTCGTTGGGACTCTTCTTGAGGCTCCGTAGCACAACGGCGGCCAGGCCAGGCCCGAGGGTGGGAATGAGCTTGCGCGGGTCGGGCGGCTCCACGTTGGTGTGGAGATGGAGCAGTTCGGTAAAGGTGCCATCAAAGGGCAGCTTGAGCGTGAGCATCTCGTAGAGCGTGATGCCGAAGGCATAAAGGTCCGAAGCCGGGCAAAGCGCGCCGAAGCGGGCCGGATCGATCTGCTCGGGCGCCATGTAGGCCGGGGTGCCGGGTCCGGGGCCACCGGCCTGGGTCAGCGCGGTCATGGGAATGGCGGAGGAATCGTTGGGATCGGTCAGGAGCTTTCCAATACCGAAGTCCATAATTTTCGCAACGATGTTGCCGTTGTGATCCCGCGCGACCATGATGTTGCTCGGCTTGATGTCCCGGTGGATCACACCCCGGCTGTGGGCGAAATCGAGACCGGCGAGACATTGCAGAGCGATATTGATGGCGTCGGAGGGGGTCAGGATGATGCGAGCAACCCCCTCGAGCACGGGGGTGGTCTTCCTGGAGGCGTCCTGCTGGGCGTTGACCGAGCGGGTGCGGGCGAGCACGTCGGCCAGGTCCTCTCCGGGGACGTATTCTATGACGAGGACGGTGGCGCCTTCCCAGGTAAGTCGGTCGAAGAGGGTGACGATGTTGTGGTGCGGCCCGAGTTTGGCCATGAGGCGGCTCTCGTTTTCGAGGCGCTTGACGACTTCGGGCCGGCTGGCCCATTCGGGCCGGAGGATCTTGAGGGCGACCTGCCGGTTGAGATGGAGGTCGGAGGCGAGAAAGACACTCCCCATGGCCCCCTCGCCCAGAGGCGACTTGATGTAGTAGCGCTCCAGGATAACCTGGTCAATCATCGTTAAATCTTGCATTCTCGGGTATTCCTGAACTTCATTGGCGACACACGCCCGTATTTTTCCGCCACCAGCGAGCCACAGCCGGGCGGTGTTTAGAGTTTGTCATAGCGCCGGAGGTTTACACAAGTGGCGATGAAGTAGACCAGAGCCATGACGCCGAGGGCGGCGGCATTGCGGGTGTAGACTTCGCCGCCGAATTGGAAGCCCATGCCCGCGGGGCTCTCGCCGGTGATGATGCGCCGGGCCCATTCCGGTTCCTGATACATGGCGGTGAGCATCAACTCGAAGCCCCACCGCGCGGGGAGTATGGCCGCCACGCCCTGGGCGAAGGTACTCATGCCGCCATAGAAGGCCGGTGCCATGGCCCCGGAAAAGATCATCTGCGGGAGCATGGCAATCACCGCGAGAATCACCGAATTCTGGCCGGGGGTCGGGTCGAGGCTGGAAATGAAAAGTCCGATGATGCAGGAAACCCACGCGACCGCAATGGACACGAGGGCCAGGCTGAATATATCGACATCGGGCGGGCGGAGCAGGACCATGGTCACGGCCACGTAGAGAAAGGCCTGGACCGCGGAGAGCACGAAGAGCGCCGGCAGCTTGCTGGCGACATAGGCGGGGATACCGAGCTTCACGGCGCGTTCGCGGAGATAGATGGGCCGCTCGCCGGATATTTCAAGCGCGGCGGAGAGGGTTCCGAGGAAAACGACGGTCATGACCATGGTCAGGGGTAGATTGAGGGGGATGCCGAGTCCGCCAAAGCCCTCGTAGCGCATTTCGATGAATTGCTGCCGATTCATGGGCATTCCCGGTTGATCGAGCATGGCCAGGAAGGCGGGATTGTCCCGCTCGAAGTCGAGGCGGGCCTGATTCTTTTCCGACTGATCACCGATGCTCATCGTGGCGGTGAGGAGGGCCAGGATAATGGGCGTGAGCAGGGGCACGGCGAGGCGCGCGGGAATGGAGATTTTCTGGTCCAGGTTGCGGCGCGCCAGCACGAGCATCTGGCGCACGTTGGTGAGGCTCGAAAAAAGTCCGCGCAGGGGATTGCGCCGGGCTTTTCGGGCCGGGGGCGCCATCGCGGGCACGGTGGCCGCGCCACTGGAGGCCTGCCGTTCGAAGTGCGAGGGATGGGCGGAGCGTTGGACCACGTACTCCTTGAATTCAGGGGAGTGCTGGTATTTCTTTTCGTAGAACTCGGCCCGCTGTTCGCGCACGGCGGGATCGGGGGTATCGGGTTCGAGGAGGTCGAAGATCTCGATGGGACGCGTGATGGGGGTTTCGGGCGTGCTGAAATACTGGCAGACCGTGGCGGTGGGTCCGAAATAGACCAGTCGGCCGCGCGCAAGGAGCACGACCATGTCCAGCAGGTCGAGGTTGTAGAGAATATGGGTGGTAATCACCACGGACTGGCCCTGCTCCGACATGCGGCGAAAATAGCGCATGAGCTTTTCTTCAGTGCTTGGATCGAGGCCGGAGGTGGGCTCGTCGAGGAAGATGAGGCTGGGCCGGGTGAGTAGTTCGCAACCAATGGACACACGCTTGCGCTGGCCGCCGCTGAGACTGATCACCGGCGTCTTGCGGACGTGGCTCAGGCCGAGGGTGTCGATAACACTGGTGACCTGCTGCTCGATCTGGGCCGGGCTGGTGTCGGAAGGGAGGCGGAGCTGGGCCGTATAGGTCAGGGAGCGCTCCACGGTGAGTTCACGGTGGATGATGTCGTCCTGGGGCACGTAACCGATGGCATTTCGGTACATGTCGTAGGACTCGTAGAGGGAAGTGCCGTTGAGGAGCACCTGGCCTCCATTGGCGGGCTGGAAACCGCACAGGGCGTTCAGCAAGGTCGATTTGCCCGCGCCGCTGGGACCGAGCACGCCGACATACTCACCGGGCTGGATCACGAGGTTGATGTTGCGCAGGAGCTGCTGGGATTTGTGCGTGCGCACCAGATTCCGGGCTTCCAGTCGCACCTGATTGCGACGCTCTTGGGCCTGCACGCGGAGGCCCTGAGGCGTCAACTGGAACGTGAACTCGGTCGTGCCGATTCGCACCACGTCGGCCGCTTCCAGCGGGGCCATGCGCACGGGCTCGCCGTGAACGAAGGTGCCGCTCGCGCTCCCGAGATCTTCCAGGGTGAGCTTGCCGGCCTGAACGCGAATGCGGGCATGGCGCTCTGAGACCGTGGGATCCTGCATGAGGGGCAGGTCGCTGTCCAGCGTGCGCCCGATGCGGTAAACATTCTGCGCGGGCAGCAGGTATTTGCGGGTCGACGACGGGAGGCTGTGGGTGAAGATGAAATGGTGCGGCTCGGCCTTGCCCAGCCCGATCCGGTCGCCCTCATTCAAACGCTGGCGCTGGACGCGGGCACCATTCACGAAGGTGCCGTTGGTCGTCCCCAGATCGACGATTGAAACGCCGCTTTCCTCGGGCACCAGGGCGCAGTGCTGCCGCGACACGAACTCCCGGGAGAGAATGATGGCGCAGCGCTCAGAATCCCGCCCCAACTGGGCACCCTCTTCAAACAAGGGGTAACTGGGCTGGAGCAACAGCGGATCCGCCGACTCCAAGTAACCGATCGGTTTCCGCTGGGCCATGAATACACCCTCCCCTCGTCCTGTGTGCACGCGGCCTGCTCACGAGGCCGCGGCGGGCCAAATGGTCAGAACTCGGTGGGGAGATCGCTTGCGGGACGATCAGAGCGGGAGCGATGTGAGCCCGTGCCCGATCCACCCGCGCCGGGATAGGTGGGCGGCGTGCCGCTGGAGCCACCCGAGTCGCCGCCCTTCTTCACCCAGCCGAGGATCGCGACGATGAGGGCGAGCATGCCGGCGCCGAGGCCGATCAGTCCGCCGTTCTTCTTGATGAAACCCGTGGGCGACTTGTCTGCTTCTTCCTTCGGCTCATCCGCGGCGGGCGTCTCTTCCGCTTTCGGTGCGGGCGCGGGGGGTGTTACTACGGCCTGAGGGATCTCGGGAGTGGTCGGGGCGGGCAGCGGCGTTACGGCGGGTGCGGGAACGGGGGCGGGCGTGCCGGTGGCGCACCCCACGTAGGGGCAGTTGTTCGCCAGCAGGGGATGCATGGCCTGCAATTGTTCGAAGAGAGCGCGGGCCTCCGGCACGTACTTCGCCGGCGAGTCGATGGCTTCAAACTCCCCGTCGCCATAGACGAAACGGCCCGTGTTTGACGGGTAACTGATGCCGATTTTCAGGGGGTGCTTCGCGCCATCGACTTCCTGGTAGGCCCGGAAGGTCACGACGTAGTCCGCGCGGTTGATCTGGTGAATCGCCTGGACGGTCGCGCCGAAAGACTGAGAATCCTCGTGGGTCCAGTAGCGACCGAAGCTGCCCTTGGACAGGGCCTCCAGGTTGCCGAAGGCGTCCCGGTTCCGGTTGGAGTAGGCCAGGGAGAAAATGGGAATGGGAATCGGCATCTGGCCGATGCGATTCATCAGTTCGTCGCGGGCCACCGCGCTGCCTTCGTCGTTGCCGTCGGAAAGCACGACGATGGTGTTGAGCACGGCGTGCTCGCTTCCAGCGTTGCTCGTGCCGCCCTGGGAAGCCGTGGCGCACATTTCCATGGCACCGGCGACCGCATCGTAGAGCCGGGTCTTCTGGCCATCGCATTTGATGTCCCCGATGCGCTGGTAAAGCAGGGACGGATCTTTTTCAAAGCCCGAGACCAGTTCATAGCCCTGGTCCGTATCGCGGATGGCGATCACGGCGATCTGGTCGGCGGCCCGCTTGACCTCGACATACTTCATCAGGGCGCTCTGGGCGTCGGCAAAGGGCTTGCCCGCCATGGAGAGGCTGCAATCCAGCACGAATACGGTGCGGAAGCCCTCTTCGCGATTCTGAAGCGTCTCAATGGTGTATTGGGTCTTGCGGCTCGCGGGATCGAAGATGGCGGGATCGTAGTTCTTGCCCTTGACCATCAAGCCAATATTGGCGTAGTTCACGTTGACCAGGGGATCGCGGTTCTGATCCCAGGTGCGCAGGTACACCTGGACGATGGGATAGAAGCCGGAGTTCACCGCGTAGATCTTGAACGCGTACTGTTCATTGCCCAGCGGTGCCTGTGCCGCGGCGGGCGCAACATAGAAGGCACTGGCGGCAACAACGACCATCCCAACGATAAAGCGACGCAGCATGCTTTTTCTCCCAGTCCCCTGTAGAAACAGTTTGCTCTGTGGCGTATCCGGCACATTTCAAAACGCGCCCGCCGATACGTCTCAGGTCCTCGCGCGCGGCACATTGCCCGCGTAGGGACTTGCATTATTCTGAATATATCAACTGAGTGTAAAAATTACAAACGGCGGAACGGTGCCGCGCGCGCCACATTGATTCCGGGACGGCCTCCCCCACTCCGATGCCGTGATTACGTTCATCCGCGTTTTTCTTGCAAATCTTGAGTTTATAGAAATTTGACCCGTCCCGGCTGCCACTGCCAGACTGTCCTTTTCCAGATTTGCTGTGTTCCTGGAATCATTCATGAAGTGAGAGGATCCTACAATGCGCACTCCCATGCTGGTTGCCCTCGCAGCCGTACTGACCCTTCCCGCCACCTTCGCGGCGCGGACGGTGGCCGAGCCCATCGATCTATCGCGCGCGGTCATCGTGCTCGATAACGACTCTTCCGTTCCCTTTAAGACCGCCGAAATGCTCCATGACGAGATCCAGCGGCGCAGCGGCCAGGATCTCGCGATTGTCGGGGTGGCCCCTGCCGGCACGGCTCGCATCGTCCTGGGTCTGGCGGATGAATTGAAAGCACCGTCCGATGCGCCGGTGCCCGCGAAGGCGGAGGGCTTCAGCATCTGGACCGCGGGCTCCGATGTGTATCTCGCGGGACGGGACAAGCGCGGCGCGCTGTTTGCCGTGGGCCGTTTGATCCGGCTGCTCTACTGCACGCCGGGCGTGGTGCAACTGGCCTCGGACACGCGGGTCTCGACCGCGCCGAAGTATGAGTATCGAGTTCATCAGGCGGGCTACCGCAACACGGCGAACAGCTATGACCTGTGGACGGTGGAGCAGTACGAGCAATATGCGCGCGATCTGGCTATCTTCGGCACGAACGGCCTGGAGCTGATTCAGGAGAATGGTCGCGACAGCCGGGATTCGCCCCTGATGGTACGGAGCATGTGGGACATGAACATTCTCCTGTCCCAGATGCTGGACCGCTATGATTTCAATGTCTTCGTGTGGTTTCCCCTGCTGGAGGACATCAGCGACCAGAAAGTTTACGACGAGCAGATCGAGATGTTCGGCGCGTTCTTTCAGGAGATGCCGCGCATCGACCAGATCTTCATGCCGGGGGGCGATCCCGGTGACAACCCGCCGCGCCTGCTGATGCCCTGGAGTGCGGACATGGCGAAACGGTTGCACAAGCGCTTTCCGAAGGCGGAGCTGATCATTTCCGATCAGAAGTTCGTGGAGCAGGACCTTGCGGATTTCTACGACTATATTAACGAGAAGAAGCCGAAGTGGCTGGCGGGCATTGCCTATGGCCCCGGGACGCACCACGATCTGGACTGGAGCCTCGAACACCTGCCGAAAGGTTACAAGGTTCGCCACTATCCGGACATCACGCACAACAACCGCTGCCAGTTTGGCGTGCCCAACTGGGACACGCGCCACGGCCAGACCCTGGACCGCGAAGGCATCAACCCGCGCCCGACGCAGATGAAGGCGGCGCACAATCATTATGCAGCGATGACAAGCGGTTTTGGCTCCTACTCCGACGGTGTTCACGACGACCTGAACAAAGTGGTGTGGAGCGCGCTGGCGTGGGATCCCAATGCGGATCTGGACACGATCCTGCTGGACTATGGCCGGGTGTTCTTCGGCGAGGCGGTGGGCGCGGATGTGGCCGAGGGCCTGCGCATGCTGGAGCGCAACATGGAGGGCATGCTGATCAGTAACGAGAACGTGCCGAAGGCGCTGGCCCAGTGGGAAATGATCGGGGTGAAGGGCGGCGAAGCGGTGCGGAGCAACTGGCGCTATCAGCTCTATTGTTTCCGCGCCATGTTTGACGTCTATATCCAGTCACGGCTGCAGTATGAGACGGAACTCGAAACGCGGGCGACGGCGGCCCTGGCGAAAGCGCCGGAGATCGGCAGCGACGCGGCCATGACCGAGGCGTCGACGATCCTCAATGAATACGTGATGAACCGGGTACGCCCGGATCTTCGGGTGGCGCTGGAGGAGGTGGGCCTTCAGGCGCTCCACAGCATCGGTTTCCAGTTCAGCTTCCTGGAGCCCTACCGCGCGCGCAACCCCGAGCGGGGCGCGCTGCTGGACAAGGTGGACGTGCCCATGAACAACCGGCCCTGGCTGGAAAATGAGTTTGAGAAAGTGCGCAAGCTGGCCGCCGAGCCGGAGAAGGTGGCGCGAATCGACCGACTGGTGAACTGGGAGAATGCGGGCCCCGGCGGCTTCTATGACGATCTGGGCAATCCCTCGAAACAGCCCCACCTCGTCTATCAGACGACATTCGCGACGGATCCCGGATTTGTTCATGGCCCCCAGAATGCCCACTTCCGAACGCTGAACAACAGCACGCTGCTGGTGGACCCGACGCTGCGCTACAGCATGCTGGACCAGGCGGAAACGCTCTACGGCACGCCGCTGCTGGTCCGTTATGACCAGCTCGATCCGAACGCCGAATATAAAGTTCGCGCGACCTATTTCGGCCGCTACAGCGCAACCATGTCGCTGAAGGCGGACGATCTGGAGGTGCATGGTGCTCAGGCCTCCACCCAACCCGCGGAACCGCTGGAATTCGACGTGCCGAAGGCGGCCACGCAGGATGGAAAACTGACGCTGCAGTGGGATCTGGTGGAAGGGCGGGGTTGCCAGGTGGCGGAGGTTTGGCTGATTAAGAAGTAGGAAAACAAGCTCGGAGAATGATTTGGTTCCTATCGGGGAGAATCGGACGGATCGGGTGGATTAGACGGATCGGAGCAATCAGGTCGGTCCGATCCGTCTGATCCGTCTGATCCGTCCGATTCGCATAGCCCGGAATGTTTGGGACAGTCCCGATTCACTTCCCCAAGGCGTGGTTCACGAGAATATCCGCAGCCCGCTCCGTTGCGCCGCCGCTGAGCACTTCGGCCTGAAGCGCCTCGGCACTTTCCCGGTAGCACGGGTCGTTCACGAGAGCGTCAATGGCGCGGAGCATGGCCTCCCCGTTCATTTTTCGGGGGGCGGCCTTGACGCCGAAGCCATGGTCGACGATGTACTCGGTGCAGAGCTCCTGCTCCAGGTGCCCCGGCAGGGCGAGGAGGGGCTTGCCCGCGGCGAGGGCCTGGTACATGGTGCCGTTGCCGCCGTGAAACACCACGGCAGCGCAGTGCTCCATGATGGCGAGGCCAGGGGCGTATTTTGCAAAGCGGAAATTGGGCGGCGCGGCGGCCATGCCCTCTTCGGAAACCTGCCCGGCGGTGGTCACCACAAAGCGATATTTCGACTGGCCGAGGGCCTTGTAGCAACGTCGCAGGAGCGGCTCCAGAAGGCCGGTGGAGCCCATGGTGATGTAGATGTTGGTCGTGCCGTCCGACAGTTCGTCGAACCATTCTGGCAATTCACAGGGGGGCTCGTAGAGGATGGGGCCGATGGACCGCCACAGGGGGAAGCCGGGGTGGGACTTGTGGAAATGGTCCAGGTCCGGCGAGATGAGCGGGATTCGCCGGAGGAGCGTGATGCCGTTGACGGGCTCGACGCCATGGCGGTGGTAGACCGGCTTGCGCATGCGGCCGAAGTGGAACAGTTCCATGGCGTGGACCAGGACATTGAAGAAGGTCCAGGGCTTTACAAAGTGAGTGTTGTAGGCATTGAGCACGCCGGCCGCGGGGATGCCGAGGATGTGGCCCGCCGTGCTGGTGCCGACGCTGGCATCGCCGAGGATAAGGTCGGGCCGTTCCTCGCGACAGACGCGGATCATGTCTTCGATGATCTCGTCGAGCGGTGCCCACTTGCGGCTGTTGAGCATGTCCCAGACGCTGACGAGGTAGCCATGATCGTGGAAACGATCCCAGGCGTAGGGCTGGGCCGGTTCCTTGACGCGGACCACGCGGAAACCGGCGGCCTGGGCCTGATCGAGCTTGGAGCGCGGATGGTTGGGGTCCTCCCCGGCAAAGACGACCTCGTGGCCCCGGGCGCGGAGCACCTTGGCAATTTCGACACAGCGGCCCACATGGGCCAGGCCGAAGCCCAGGGGGAACATGAGAATTTTGAGCGGAGGCGCGGCGGACTCGGTCATTTCGATGGCTCCACCGTTTCCTGGATTGCGGACTGCAATGCGGCATTGCGCGCCGCGAGTCCGGCGTCGATCTCGGCGAGGATGGTCTTGCCGAGGAGGCCGCGCTTTTTCAGATAGGCCGCGCAATTGTGACGGCCGGTGTCGAGAGGCTTCACGGTGATGTTGCCCACGCCGATGTGGCGCGTGGCCTGATCGGCATCGGGCAGACTGCGCGCGCCATAAAAGATGGTAGCGCGCGGCGGCGCGGGCTTTGTTTCGAGATAGATCTGCGTGACATTTGGCAGGGTTCTTCCCACCACGAGTCCGCGCATCTTTCGCCAGACGAGTTGGGCCGCCACGGTGACGAGGAAGACCTCCGCGAAGTCCGCCGGGCTGCGGAACAACTGGGGCAGGTTGAAATAGACCTTCAGTTGATTCTTGAGCCCGAGGTACACCTCGGCGGGAAAACAGGGCGAGAAAACGACGATCTGATTGATCTTCGCGCGTGAGCTCACGTAGAACGCCACGAGACCACCGGCGGAGGCCCCGATGGCCACGTTGTAGGTGGAGCCGAGCTTTTCGAGGGTCTGGTTCACCAGTTCCGAATAGAAATCGACGCCATCGGCCCGGCCGTCCGGCTGGCGGAAGTAGCAGGTGCGGTAGGGGTCGCGGAGGAAGACGAGATTGTAGTTGTTGCGGTCTTCCTTGAGCATGTTTCGGAACTCGAACTGGGGCATGCCGGCGAAGAGCACGGCCATCCCCGCGAAAGACACGATAGTAACGTCCGAGCCGTTGTCCTCCACATGGATAAAGCGGGACAGATCGACGGTGCCCGGAGCACCCTGGGGATCAGTGAAATCGAAGGTTCCCTCGGACTCCATGTTCCGGGAAAGTTCGGGCATGAAGGTACGGGTGACGAGTTTTACAAGATAATTGAGAATGGCCATGAAGTCCCGTTTGGGAAAAAGCACCGGGTTGACTACCACAAGCTGCCCCACATCGGGTACACGGGCAGTGGCACGCACTCCTCCATTATACCGACATTGCGCGGGACTGTTCCATGGCCTTGGCATGGGGAGCGGGTGTGTGCGGGGCAGATGGAAATCGGACGGATCAGTCGGATCGGACTGATCGGGGTGTTCACTGGCCCCCTGCCCCCTCCGGTTTTTAAGTTTTCATCCTTCATCCTTCATCCTTTGATTTCCCCTCTTGACAAACCTTGAACTTCAAGGTATAGTGTCTTTGACACTAAGGAGCACGGTAACTATGACGTCCAACAAAGAGCTCATCGGGGCCAGCACGCGCCTCCTCATCCTCTCCGTGCTTGCGCGCGAGGCCAACTACGGCTACGCCATCATCCGTGCCATCAACCGGGAGGGCGAGGGGCTCTTCGTCTGGCAAGAGGGCACCGTCTACCCCATCCTCCACAAGCTGGAGAAAGAGGGCCTCGTCCGCACCCAATGGCAGGACGCTGACACCGGCCGGAAGCGGAAGTACTATTACATCACGGCAAAAGGCCGCGAGGGCCTCGCCGAGGGCACCAAAGAGTGGACCGGCTTCCACAAGCTCATCACCGCACTGGGGGATGGCGGCCATGGGTGATCTTCGCCAAGGAGCTTGGGCATTCCTGCCTGAGACAAAGCCCGCGAGAAGACCGAGGGGCACTGGGGCGTGTTCAGTGTCCGTGACCTACCAAAGTCGTGACTTCGCGTTGTCGGGGAAACCCACACACCTCGAGTTTGCCTCCAAAACAAAGTGCATTTTGCCTCGGACAGGAATGTCCAAGCTCCTTTGCTCCGCCAATCTTTGGCTTCAATTGGAAGCCATAGCGGACGATGCACGTATCGATAAGAACAAACTCAAGAGGGCGGCATCATGAACACCCCACTCAATAACGACACACAACAAAAGGCCCACGACCTCGCGCGCCAGATCACCGTGGCCCACGATCTCGACCCCGAGATCCAGGAAGAGCTCTACGGGCACATCGAGGACAAGCTGCTGGCCTACAAGAGCGGTGAGGAGCGGGTCTCGGATGAGGACGCGTTTATCCTCGTGCGGGAGCACTTTGGGGATGCGAAGGTGATTCGCGGGTTGATGCAGGAGGTACACGCGGGGGCGGTGCAGGTCACGTTGCTCAGAAAAATGCTGGCGCTTGTCATCGTCCTCCTGGCGTCCGCCATCTTGTATAGAGGTGCGACGGAACTCACCAAATTGCTTTTCGCTGTCCTCACCGGTTCCGGTGGAATCCTCGATCAGTTCAGCAGCATGCTCTACCTCCAACTCCCTGCCAGCTTCGCTGTACTGCTTGTCACCTTCTTCGTGCTGCGGCACTGGAAAAGAGGCCTTCGCGCCGGGAAGTCCCCCTGGTTCTGCCACTGGCCGGTGGCGCGCATGCTCACGTGGGCCGTGGCACTGCTCGTCCTGAAAGGACTCTTGCCGCACATCCTTTTGACGCAGCAAGTGACACCGCGCATGCCCATCTTTTTCGAATATGGAATCTACTACGCATGGACGGGCCTCCACTCGTGCGCTTACTGCCTGCTCTGGTTCTGGTGGACCGACGTATGGTCGGGACGCTTCAGGAACATGCTGCTGATCGGCCTGGCGTGGATCGGATACACCCTGGGCTCGTACCTGTTGTATCCGGGGGGATTCATGATTGCGATCAATGCTGGGGACCAGATGGCGAGTAACGTGTCCGAAATCGTCTCGTTCGCCATCGGGGGCGTGGAATTCTCGGTCCAGTTTGCGCTCGCCTGGAGTTCGTTCTACTTCTCCCATCTCTCCGAATCAATCATGGAACGTGCCCTCTGGGTTCTCGTGTGTGCCGCCCTGGTGCATGCGCTCCGCTGGTACAAGAAGCAAAGCGCACACGACAGTGCCATTTCCGGACTTTAACCCAAGGGGCAACATCGATGGAAAAGCAACTCAATCATGCCGCGCGCGAAAAAGCCCGCGACCTCGCGCGCAAGATCACCGTGGCCCACGACCTCGACCCTGAGATTCAGGAAGAGCTCTATGGGCACATCGAAGACAAGCTGCTTGCCTACAAGAGCGGCGAGGAGCAGATTTCGGATGAGGATGCGTTTATTCTCGTGCGGGAGCACTTTGGGGATGCGAAGGTGATTCGTGGGCTGATGCAGGAGGTACACGCGGGGGCGGTGCAGGTGAGTTTGCTCCGTCGCGTTCTTGCGCTCGTGATTGCTACGGCCGCACTCCAGTCCACAGTCACCTTGCTCCGCAGTGTCTTGGTTACCTCAATCGAGGTAGGTGGGACTCTCGGGGGTAACAAGAACGATGTGTTACTCACCGGCTCCATGGCGCTCGCCATGTTTGCTGCGCTGTTTTGGCTGCTGCGTCGCTGGAAAGCATCGGAACTCGCAGGCGCAACACCATGGTACGCATGTTGGTCCATGCCGCGGATGCTCGCGTGGCTTTGCATCGCCGCCGTCATGACGTGGGTGGTCCCAACCGTATCGCTGGCGGGCACGGAGGGCCTGAGTGTCTCAAGCGATGTGCGTAACGGCGCGCTCGGTGTACTGGTTCTGACGGTCTTGATGTCATCGTGCCTGATCTGGCTCTGGTGGACCGAGGCGGCCGCGCGCGGCCTGGCGAGTAACGTGGCCCTGGGATGGTCGTGGGCGCTGTTCATATTTGCCACTTCTGTGTATCCGGCCAAGACATTCATTGCCCTCGGCGACTACGACATTCCCGCCGGTTCATCGACCTTTGCGCACGCTCAATGGGGTGACCTTTCGGTAACCGCATTCCTCGCCTACGGCGGGCACTGGGAATCAACGTCAAACATTGTTACCAGTTTGATCGCGAGCGCGCTATTCGCGCTCGCCGGTTCTATCGTCGCGGCATGCTGGCATACCTATCGGCGCTGGCAGAAGTCACACGCAAACGCATCCATTGCGCAAGTATAGGGGTTGCTTCATGGGCTACGCACTGAATAACGACATACAACAGCAAGCCCGCGAACTCGCGCGCAAGATCACCGTGGCCCACGACCTCGACCCGGAGATCCAGGACGAGCTCTACGCGCACATCGAGGACAAGCTGCTAGCCTACAAGAGCGGCGAGGAGCAGATTTCGGATGAGGATGCGTTTATTCTCGTGCGGGAGCACTTTGGGGATGCGAAGGTGATTCGCGGGCTGATGCAGGAGGTACATCGTGAAGGAATCCGTATTAGCATGTTGCGCCGGGTGCTCGCTTTAGTCGTTGCGACGTCCGTATTCTACATAGTCCTGAATATATTCAGCGGAATGGCTCAGATTGGCGTCGCACTCATCGACAATGACGGAGATGGGCCAAGTCGTTTGCTGTATCAAGCACTGATAAAGCAGGCCTTTTTCCCCGTAGCTGGGACGCTACTTTTTCTCTTACTCTATCGATGGAAAAGCATGTGCGACCCCGCCAAGTTACCCTGGTTCGGCAAGTGGCCTCTGGCAACGCTCTTTGGACTCGCCGTTGTATCAACAACCCTTCATTGGGCATTACCGACGATAACGCTCTTCCCCTCCGCTACAAGCGTTGGATCAGACTATGAAATTAGCCTCGTACAAGCGTTAGGTACACTTCCGTTATTCGCTATTTGTACCGCTTGGCTGTGGTGGACTGGCTCGGCGAAGGGAGGCTTGGTTCAATTGTTTGGCGTTGGCATAATCTGGGCATTGTATTCCTTTGGTCAGCACCTGGGGAGAGCAACGATTACAATTGGATCGGGCGAATTGCCCGACACCATTTATGAAAAACTGGGCAAAATGGAATGGAGCGGCGTCATTTTCTCCTACTATACGGCTGTCAATAGGACTACCCCCTACATGTTACTTTCCGTTCTGATACTTTGGACGTTCGTTGCGGTCCTATGCACGCTGTTCTACTACCTCGGCCACCGCGCGCGACAGCGGTGGTCACCCATTGACCTCGCCAGCACAACCAGTCGATAGGGGGGAGTCATGGAATCCAATATCAACGACGACACCAAGCAAAAGGCCCGCGACCTCGCCCGCAAGATCACCGTGGCCCACGATCTGGACCCGGAGATCCAGGAAGAGCTCTACGGGCATATCGAGGACAAGCTGCTGGCCTACAAGAGCGGCGAGGAGCGGATTTCGGACGAGGATGCGTTCATTCTTGTGCGGGAGCACTTTGGGGATGCGAAGGTGCTCCGTTCGATGTTTGCGGACGTGCATGAGGCGGCGGCTACGTTGGCGCTGGGGCGTTTGATCGGCGCGGCGTGTGTCATTACGCTGGCCGTGGCCTGGCTGTGCAAGTTGCTCGCGCTGCCATTTCAGGGGCTGGCGCTGTACCTTGTTGGGCATGGTGCGACGTCGAGTGCGGTGATGGTGCCTGTCGCATTTCTGTTGTTCCACGCGATGGTTCCCGTCCTGCCGCTCGGCGTTGCGGCGGCCTTCATCTACTGGCGCAAGCGCCTGGAGGCGGGCAAGCGGCCCTGGTTCTACCGCTGGTCGAAATGGGACTTCCTGCGGTGCGGGGCGATCCTGTTCGCTGCCATTCCGTTCACGCCGAGTTTTGAACTGGTGCCGTTTCACACACTGTCGCCGGACCTTGCGGCCTTCGAACCCACCGAGACGCAAGCGGCCATCGGCGCGTGGATGGTCCAATGCGGCCTGTGCGTCGCGTGGTTGTGGTGGTGCGACGCGGATCTGCGCCGTCCGAGCACGGTTTTCTACAGTCTCGGTGGCTGGATGGCGCTGTATGTCGCGATGGGCGTCGTGCCCGCTCAAGTTTTTCTCGCCACAGGGGCAGTCGCGCAGCATGGAGAACTTGTATCGCGTCTGTTTTCCGCCGCCACGTACTTCGGAGAGAACTATGTTTGGATCTGGCGCGGCACTTCGCTCGCGACGAGCTTTGCGGAGGTTCCCGCACTTTTGAAGTCGGCCATGCTCTACCCGATGTGCAGCCTGGTGGTCTATTTTTTCCTCTCAACGCTACACTCGGCGAATATTACACCGGAACGTGAGTTCAAAAACTGGGGCGGACGATTTCTCCCGCTTTGTGTGATGTTGCTCCCGCCCGCGTGGATGCATTTGGCCGTGGAGAAAAACGGTTGGACTGAGGAAGTGTGGATCGGAGGGTTGCTGTCTATCGCCTTGCTGACACCCTTTATATACCTCCGTCTGGTCTCCATTCCGCGCGCCATTGCGGACCGCAAACTCTATCGCCTCCGCGCGCTCGGGTATGCCAGCAATCTGCTTTTCATGCCGTCCTTCGTTCTCCCGATGCGCCTCGTGAGTGACCGTCCAACTACGGACACCGTTGGCACCACCGTATACCTTGCGGCCTTCTGCGGCGTCCTGATGTGGATGGCCGCCATGGCAATCGTGAATTGGCGGAAGAGGGACGAGACGTATTCCGAGCCCGAAGAAGTCGTAGCGACTCCGACGGGACCGTCCCAAACGCAGAGGCTCTGATAAGATAACGAGAGTTCTCGGATTCCGCCGCGATCTCGCAAGGGAAATGCCCGCTACGCGTTTGGGACCGTCCCGCGTTTTTCCGGGTCGCCGCGCGAGGTCAAAAGCGCGGGACAGTCCTATTCCCGGGTGTATTGCAGGCCCGGAGAATCTGACGGCTGGTCAAGTGAGCGCAAGGCTTGAGGTGGCAGTTGCTGGACAGTCCCGTCGGGACGGGACCGTCCCAGACGCAGAGGCTCTGATAAGAGAACGAGATTCTCGGGTTCCGCCGTGATCGTGCACGGGAAGCGCCCGCTACGCGTTTGGGACCGTCCCGCGTTTTTTCCGGGACGCCGTACAAAAGCGCGGGACAGTCCTTTTCCCGGGGTGTAGTGCAGGCCCGGAGAATCTGACGGCTGGTCAAGTGGACGCAAGGCCGGAAGTGACATTTGTTGGACAGTCCCGTCGCGACGGGACCGTCCCAAACGCTGAGGCTCTGATAAGAGAACGAGATTCTCGGATGTCGCCGCGATCGTGCAAGGGAAGCACCTGCTACGCGTTTGGGACCGTCCCGCGTTTTTTCCGGGACGCCGCGCACGATCAAAAGCGCGGGACAGTCCTTTTCCCGGGGTGTAGTGCAGGCCCGGAGAATCTGACGGCTGGTCGAGTGGACGCAAGGCCGGAAGTGACATTTGTTGGACAGTCCCGTCGGGACGGGACCGTCCCAAACGCAGAGGCTCTGATAAGAGAGGGAGATTCTCGGATGCCGTCGCGATCTCGCAAGGGAAATGCCCGCTACGCGTTTGGGACCGTCCCGCGTATTTTCTGGGTCTCCGTACACGATCAAAAGCGCGGGACAGTCCTATTCCCAAGTGTATTACAGGCCCGGAGAATACGACGACTGGTCAAGTGGGCACAAGGTCGGAAGTGACATTTGTTGGACAGTCCCGTCGGGACGGGACCGTCCCGCGTTTTTTTCCGGGACGCCGCGCACGATCAAAAGCGCGGGACAGTCCTATCCCCGGGGTGTATTGCAGGCCCGGAGAATCTGACGGCTGGTCAAGTGGGCACAAGGCCGGAAGTGACATTTGTTGGACAGTCCCGTCGCGACGGGACCGTCCCGCGTTTTTTTCCGGGACGCCGCGCACGATCAAAAGCGTGGGCCGGTCCCGATGATTGTTTCACGCTGTGAGTCTATATGAAGTACAATAATGGCCGGTGGTCAAACGACCCCGTGGGCCGTCGGAGACAGGAGTTATTTATGATCTCGCTTCCCCTCAACGAAATGTCGGTCGAAGAAAAGCTCCAGGCCATGGAAATGCTGTGGGAAGATCTCAGCCGTCGGGAGGAGAATGTTCCCTCGCCAGACTGGCATGACGCCGTTCTCCGGGAGCGGGAAGCGGCGCTGGAGCGGGGCGAGGAAGAAGTCGAAGACTGGGAGTCTGCGAAACGCCGTATCCGGAGCGAACTGTAGTGAAAGTCTAGATTCTTCGCGCGGCGAGCGAGGACTTGCAGGAGGGCTACCGGTTTTACGAGGGGCAGTCTTCCGGCGTGGGGAACTACTTCATCGACTCACTCTTCTCGGATATAGATTCGCTGGTGTTGAACGGCGGCATCCACCCGGTTTATCGGGCACCCTATCACCGCATGCTATCAAAGCGGTTTCCCTATGCCATCTTCTATCGGATTGAGGGCAAGGTGGTTATCGTGTACGCCGTGCTGGATTGCCGACGGAGTCCCGCATTCATCGCCAAGCGACTGCCCTGACGGATTCACCATGCGCCCAGCATAGGATTGGCTACCGCCGTCCCGACCCCCGTTGGCCTTCTCCGCGGCATACATACTGCCCTCGTTTGAGAGCGGCACCCCGCGATCACGGTCGTCACCATGAAGACAGAGTGGCTTCGCGCTGGCAAAGGCCCGAAGGTTTTGCCCTCCTTTTCCTAAAACTTGAAGGTCGCGGAGGTTTGCAGGCGCACGTTGCTTGCGTCGTCGCGCTGGAGATAGCTGGTGCGCCAGTGGGCCAGCTCCACGCCGAGCTCGACATTTTCGCTGAAGGCGTAGAGGGCGTTGCCGTAGAAGCCGACGTTTTTGGAGCGGCCGCCGGGGAGCAGGTCGCTGTCGTCGGGGTCTTCGATACCGCCGCCGAGGGTGAAGCGCCACTTGCCGTAGGGCCCCATTTCGAGGTTGGCCCAGCCGCCCCGGGTGCGGACCTCGCGGGCGAAGTTGAAGCGGCCGTCTTCGAAGGGAATGACGACGACGCCCTGGCCGATGCCGGCGGAGTAGGCGTCCATATTGGCGCCGGTGAAGATTTCACCGGTGAGCAGAAGCCTGGGGGTCAGGGCGTAGATGGATTCGGCGTGGACCGACCACGAATCGACGGTCTGACTGCGCCAGCTCCCGCCGGCGAAGTCGGTGAAGTCGAACTCCTCCTGGCCGTAGTGCCCGGAAAGGCCGAGGGTGGTTTCGCGCCCGATGACGCCGTCGATGTAGTAGACCGCGCGGCCCTGGATACTGGGGAAACCCGTGTCGGACCCCGTATCTTCGCCGAAGGCCCGGGTGTTCACATCGCCGATGTTGCGCGTGGCGGCCAAGGCCAGTTCGAGGTTGCCCTTCGCGCCAATCTCGAAGGTTTTTGTGGCGCGGATCTGGGGCCGGCGAAAGCCGCTGTTGCCGGTCCACCACAGGTTGGTGAAGTTTAAGGTCCGGGGGATCAGAGGCGAGATAAGGTCCCAGGTCTGGCCGAAGAGGAGCTGGACGTTGTCCTCGGGCCAATCCATGGCAACGTAGGCGTAGCGCATCCGGAGTTCGGGGTTGTTCTCGGTGCCGTCGCCGTAGAAATCCACTTCCACGCGCCCTTCCGTCTGGGCGCCGAGCGATTCTGGTCCGAAGATCTTCAGGCCGAGGCGGGTCTGGCGCGCGGTGAGGGCAAACTGGTCGTCGTCCCGCCCGACATTTTCGGGATCGACCCAGCGCATGGTGTTGCCGTTGGTGGTTCCGGCGGAGTCGTGGGAGGCGTCGATCTTGACGTAGCCGTAAAGCTCCATGGGGTAGCGGCCCCGGAGCGCGGGTTTTTCAGGGGCCGCGGGGGCCGGTGCGGCTGTCGGCACCGGGGCGGCGGCGGCCTGGGCGTCCTGGTTTTTTTCAAGATCATCCAGCCGGGACTGAAGCGCCTCGATCAGGGCGGCCTGTTGCGCGACCTGCTGCTGGAGCAATTTCAGTTGGGCTTCGGTCTGCTCCTCCGCGGACGCCTGGAGGCCCGCACCGAGGAGGAAGAGTGTCACAACAAGAGTCACCGCGACATGTTTCATAACCCACGCACTCCCACGGCTGCGCCGTTCCTGATTCGAGGTCAACTTTTCCTTGGCGGAGGGGCGCATCGCATCACCCGTCCCATGCGCGGCCCCCGCCTTCGGGCGCCGCGCACCTCCCTGAGGTCGATAACACTTAGATTTTGAATTGCTCCACAAGGGCGTTCAGATCTGAGGCCAGGGCCGCCAGGTTGGTGGCGGACTCCCGGGTATTCCTTGCGGCCTGATCCGCCTGCTTGGCGACCTGCAGCACGTTGGCCACATTTTCCGCGACGGAATTCATTCCCATGGCGGCCTCGGTCGCGTTCTGGGCGACGACGGTGGAGCCCGACGCGAGCTCGCCGATATTCCGCGAGATCTCGTTGCCGCCGTTGATGGCCTCCTGGACGTTGCGGGACACCTCGTTGGCACCGGCCGCCGTCTCCTGGACGCTCCGGGCTACTTCGCTCGCGCTGCGCGCGGTGCCCGCAACGTTGCTGGAAATCTCGCAGGTGGTGGCCGACTGCTCTTCGACAGCGGCGGCGATGCTGTTGGAGATACCGTCGATTTCGCGAATAATATCGGTGATTTCGGCAATCGCCACCACCGCCTGGCGGGCCGTGGTCTGCATGGCCCCGATCTGGATACGAATATCCTCAGTCGCGCGCGCCGTTTGCTTCGCCAGCTCCTTCACTTCGCTGGCCACGACCGTGAAGCCCTTGCCCGCCTCGCCGGCGGAGGCGGCTTCGATGGTTGCATTCAGGGCAAGCAGGTTGGTCTGGGAGGCGATGCCCTTGATGACATCCACCACTTTTCCAATCTCTTCGGCGGAGGCCCCCAGCTCGTTCACGATACTGGCGGTCTTGTCGGCGCGGCCCGCGGCGTTGTTGGCCACCTGGGCGGCCTGGCCGGCGTTTTTCGCCACTTCCGACAGGGATGAGGTCATCTCTTCGATGGCAGCCGCCACGCTGTTGATGGAGTGGTTCATCTCGTCGGTGGCGGAGGATATGGTTCCGATACTGGACGACATCTCCTCCACGGCGGCACCCACGTTGCTCAGGTTCGCGGAAACCTCCTCGGCGGCCGACGCCACCGTGTTGGAATTGGCGCTGCTCTCCTCCACGCCGGCGGCCACGTTGCCGATGTTCGCCGAGGCCTCTTCCGTCGCGGCGGCGGCACTCGCGGCTTCACCCGTCATGACCTCCATATTCTCGGTGAGCGCCCGGGAAATGGAGGACAACTCTTCCGAGGCTCCGGCGAGGCTCTGGGAGTTACCGGCAATATTGCCCACAATACCCTGAAGTTTGGCAATGAAGGTATTGAACCAGAGGGCCATCTCGCCCACTTCGTCCTTCGTGTGGATTTCCAGGCGGCGCGTGAGGTCTCCCTCGCCCTGTGCGATGTCTTTCAACATGGCCGCAGCCGCCACAAGGGGCCGGGATATCCGAGTGGACAGGAACACGGCCAAGACCATGACCGCGATGAAAATGACCACCGCAAAGATAAAGGTAATCCCTATCATGCTGTTGACGGCACCTTCCACGTTGTCTATCGCGTCCAGGTAGTCATCCTTGTAGGTGCTCGCGCCGATGACCCAGTCCCAAGGCTCGAAGTAGGTGATGGCCGCCAGCTTCTCCCGGGCCACAGTCTCGCCCTCGTTCTTCCAGGGGTAACTCTCGTAGTCGACCGCGATGGCACCCGTGCCGACATCCTTCAGCGCCACAGCCTTACCTACAATGGACTTGATGAACTCCCGGCCCGAGTCATCCTTCGCCCCGAGCACGTTCTCCCCGTCGCGCTTGCCCCCGGCGGAGATGATGTACTGGCCCTGGTCCTCCTCCTTCCCGCCGAGGACAAACACGTAGCCGGTCTTCCCAACCACGATTTCCATAATGCCCTTGCGGATCGCGTCCACGCTCTCCTGCTTGAAGCCGACGCCGAGAGCCCCGATGACCTGGTTCCCATCCATCAGGGGTTCATACCCGGTAATGTAGGCCTCGCCTAGAATGTGGGTCTGGCCGAAATAGTGCTTTCCCGCCTTCAATGCGGTCGCAACAGGATGGGGCGTCCCGTCTTCCTTCACCATGGGTATCATGGTGCCCAGGGCGCGCTGGCCGTCGGCCCCCACGACCGAAGTGGCTACGCGGATCAAATCCCCTGCCTCGTTAATTTTTTGAAAGAGCGCCACTGAGCCCTTCGTTGCTCCCACGAGATCGTCGATCGCCGGGACCCGGATGGCCGGGTTGGGGTCCTGACCGAACCACACTTCGCCCAGCATCATCTTTGGCAAGGTAACGCTGGTTCCGTTGACCTGCCACGTGGCGGTTTCCGCGCTCAGGTGGACGCCCCCCGATGCTTCGAAGAGTTCCTTGGCCATGTCGAGGTCGCTCTGAAGTTTCTGGAGCAGGTTTTCGTGCTGCACCCGGCACATCAGCCACACATTGCGCGCGATCTGGGTGACTTCGTCCTGGCCCAGCTTGTTCAGCTCGGTCACGACCTCCGCCTTCATCGGGCCGCTCTCGTAATACACCGTGCCAATCGAGACGATGGTGGAGATCAAAACGGCAATGCCGGTCAGGGATATGATCTTGGTACGAAGTTTCACGGTAAATTCCTCCTCGGGCTCCGCGTCGCGGCGGCTTCCCTTTGTATGGACTCCCCATGGCGCTCTGGCACCGCATCACATCCCCCTATCCTGGGCGGAATTTCCCAGGCAACATCGAACAGGAATCGCGCGCGCACATTGGGGCGATGTCCTGAAATGAGACACAATCTACTCACTTAGATTAACTTTATTTGAGTTGACCTCCTTTAGAGATACACCCGAAGGCATCAAATTGTCAATACTAATATTTTCCGTCAGTATCCGTGCGCTACGGCCGAGCATTCTGAATTATTGCTTAAATCCTTAAGTGTGACGCCCTTTTTTGCACAAAAATGGAACGATATCTGCGTATTTTTCCACAGTGGATGCGGTATCCAGGTCAAATTTACCGAAAATCGCCAACGGAGGAGCCGCAGGCTGCCGCGCTGGGAAGTGATTTGAGGACTCTAAACACCCACATTTCCACGTTTGCGGGATATACATGGCGTGGTGGATTTGCGTTATGGATTATGTGTTTGGGTGTGGCCCTCACGCGCGGACTCTTCGGTATCCGCAGTTGCGGCCCCTCCAGCCCTGCCGAGATTTCAGGCTGCTGCGCGGGTCAGTGAAACCATTCGCCGCCAGGCTGCAAACCCAGCCCCCAGCCGTGGTTCAGCGGTCCTGTTCCCTTGCCGAATCCGGGCCAGGCGTGTTCGAGGGCACCGTTGAGGTAGGTCTTGGCGCTTTCAATGGCCGCTTTCAGATCCATTCCCTGGCCGAGGCGCGTGGCGATGGCCGAGGCGAGGGTGCAGCCGGTGCCGTGGCCGCCGGTGGTGTGGATTCTCGGTGCGCGGAAGGGGGTCCATTCGACGCCGTCGAAAAGCCAGTCCACCACTTCCTCCCCATCTCGGTGACCGCCTTTGATGAGCACGGCGCGCGCGCCGAGATCGTGGATGATGCATCCGGCGGCTTCGAGGCTCTGCTGATCGGTGATGCGCAGACCCGTCAGCGCATCGGCCTCGGGCAGGTTGGGCGTGATGAGTGTGGCGCGGTGCAACAGGCGCGTCATCACGAGCTCCTGGGCGTCTTCGTCGATCAGGCGCGCGCCGCTGGTGGCGACCATGACGGGATCGAGGACGAGGGGGATCGCAGGGTGTTTGTCGAGCACGTCGGCGATGGCTTCGATGATTTCGCGATTGAGGAGCATACCGGTCTTGATGGCGTCCACACCGGGATCGTCGAGAACGGCTTCGATCTGTGCGGCGACCATCTCCGGGGGAATGGCGTGGACGCCGAAGACGCCCAGGGTGTTTTGCGCGGTGATGGCGGTGAGGGCGGACATGCCGTAGCCCCCCAGGGCCAGGATGGTCTTGAGGTCGGCCTGGATGCCGGCGCCGCCGCTGGAGTCGCTACCGGCGATGGTGAGTATGCGCGCGGGGTGGCTCATCCGAGGACTCCCGCGACGCAGGCGGTGCAGAAGCAGGCGAGGGTGCCGGCGATGAAGGCTTTCACGCTCATGGCGGCGACTTCGGCGCGGCGCTCGGGCATGAGGCCGTCGAGGCCACCGATGAGAATGCCGAGACTGCCGGGATTGGCGAAGCCGCAGAGGGCGTAGGTGGCAATCATTCGGGAGCGCTCGGATAGTGCGCCGGATTCGATCATGGGTTGCATGTTTTGGTAAGCCAGGAACTCGTTGAAGACGGACTTGGTGGCGAGCAATTCGGAGACGGCCCCGATGTCGTCCCAAGGCACCCCCATGATAACAGCAAAGGGCATGAATACCCAGCCGAGGAGCGCGGTGGTGGTCTGGCCGGTGACTTTCACGACGGCCAGATCGATGAGATAGATGAGGCCGACGAAGACGATGAGCATGGCGGCGACGTTGAGCGCCATGGCCACGCCGGTGTGGGCCCCGCGCGCGGCGGCGTCGAAGATGTTCTGGCTCTCCACCGGCAGGACGATTTTCTCGTTGCCCATGGTTTTGGGCGTTCCCAGCTCGGGAATCATGATCTTCGCCATGACCAGGGCGGCGGGCGCGCTCATGAGCGAGGCGGCGAGGAGGTGGCCCGGCTCCGCGCCGAAGCCCGCATAGGCCACCATGACGCTGGCGGCGATGGTGGCGAGGAAGGCGGTCATGATAGTAAAGATCTCGGAGCGGGTCATGCCCTTGAGGTGGCTGCCCAGGGCGCTGACGGATTCGATGCCAAGGAACACGAGGAGGGCCGTGGCGAAAGTCTCCGCGCCGGAGGTCTTCAGGGTGCGCCGCATGACCCAGGCGATGCCCCGGATGACCCACTGGACCACGCCGAGGTGGAGCAGGATGGCGGAGAGACCCGAGACGAAGATGATCACGGGCAGCACGCGAAAGGCGATGACCGCTGCGATGATGAAGGGGCCTTCGGAGGCCGTGGAGCCGTCCGCCGCGATGCCCACTTTCTCCACGAAGAAAACCTGGTTCAGATTGCCGAAGACGAAGCTGCCCCCCGCCGCACTGGCGTCGGTGATGACGTCGAAGCCTTTCCGCACGCCATCGAAGAACCAGACGCCGGCCCGGGTATGCATCACCACGAGGCCCAGCGCGAACTGGAGGCCCATCCCCCAGGCCACGAGCCGCCAAGGCACCGCCCGGCGATTTTCCGAGAGGGCCCAGGCCAGGCCCACGAGCACGAAGAGGCCGCCGAAGCTGATGGCGCGCAGGAGGAGGTCGGTCATGGTGGTTTGGAGTTCCCTGGGGTGATGGAAAATGGGTCTTATGGGTCGTATGGGTCTCTGTTTCATAGGACCCATAAGACCCATCAGACCACTGGGCTTGTCTCGGTCGTCTCTGCAATTTCGGTCGTCGCTGCTTTGGGTCGCCGCACGACCACCAGCCGGTGGGCGATCAGCGCCGCGATCAGGCCCACGAAAGAGCCCGCGTAGATATCTTCGAAGAAGTGCTGGGACAGGTAGACCCGGCTGTAGGCCGCGATTAGCGCGAGGAAAAACAGGCCCGCGCGAAGTGAGCGCCACGGCACCAGCAGCATGAGGGAGGTGGCCAGCGCGAAGGCGATGGCGCTGTGGCCCGAGGGGAAGGAGTATAAACTGTGCATGTCCACGCCCGGCACCAGATAGAGGGGCGTGGGCTCGCCAAAAAACGCGGCGGGCCGGGGCACGGGGCCGAAGACCTGCTGCTTGAGAAACTGGCTCGTGAGCCCCGCCATGAGGCAAGCTAAGAACACAGATGCTCCCCAGCGAAAGCGAACGAAGCACAGGGCGATAGCCAGGCCGTAGGCGAAGAGTCCATCGCCAAGGTAGGTGGCGTAGATGAAAAAAGTGTCCCAGCCCACAACATTTACGTTGTTGAAGTTCAGGTGCAGTTCGGGCTGCTCCGTGGTAACGATGATCAAGCCGGCGAGCAGTGCCCAAATGGCGAAAAGGCCAAAATAGGGTCGGTGCGCCTTTAAGTACGCTCTCATAACGTGGGGCTTCGCTTCCATCGGATGCTGGGGCCGGGCGCGATGGGGAAATGTCGCGGCGACCAAGGATTGCTGGGTTCTCGACCTATACTATCGAATTCGGGTGTGCAGATTCCCGAAAATTCCGACATGGTGCGTCCCTCGAAGGTGTTTTTCTTCAAAAAGTCGCTCGAGGTCCGAATTCCCGGGTCCGTTTGGCTAGCCACACGTCCGCCCTAGCTTTTTCAGTAATTTCCCCCAAACCACAACGAATAGTGGATCACCATGAGCGGACCTCCGCTCACTACAATATATTGTACGAATAAAGAACGGTCACCCACGTACATACCCCACTGGGTAGCGGTAGGTTAAAAACCAACCACTACCAACAGTAGTTCTTTCGACAAATTTTTGACCGAGGCGCGGTGGGGGGCGACGAGGCTCCCAGCGCCAGGCTTTGGCTCGTTGGAAGCCTTATGAATACAGGGTTTTCGGTGCCTGGCTGGGGGTAAAATCGGGGGTAATCCGGGGGTAGAACTGGGCTATCGAGACGTTGGTGTATCATTTTCAAGCACTGTACAAATTAGACTATATGTTGTATACTTTTCATAAGTTACTACTATATTTTGTAGTATCGCGCAGGCCTTGTGTATGATAAAAACATGTAAATCCATAATAGCTCCTGTACCAAAAAAGGGCTTTACAATACCGGATCAAGGGCCTATAATGCGGCTTATCCTTTCGGCGTGGCCCGGTAGTCTTGGGGCTGCGCTACCCGAAAAATCCTGGTTAAAAATGCACCCTTTTCACGCATGGAGTCCTGTGTCTCCGCGCTGAAGTGCGAATAGTATGGAAAGTGGAAACTCGTGAAGTTCGTCAAGCCCAAAGTCTTCCTCGTCGGTGAAACCCGCATCATAGAACAAGGGCTCCAGGATTATCTGGAGCACGTGGGCGCGACCAAGTGGAAGACCGATGCGCCGAGCGATTCCGAGAAGCTGGCCGAAGTGATGGGCCGCCTGTGCTACCGCTCTTTCGAGCCCGGCATGAACCCGAACGTGACCCGGGTGCGCGAGGGCAACGCAACCTACCTGAGCAACATCATCAATGTGGGCCATGGCAGCGTCGTGGAGCATCCCGTGCTCAATTTCATCTTTTCGGATGTGAGCCGGGTGGTGACCCACGAGCTGGTGCGCCACCGCGCGGGCACGGCCATGAGCCAGGAGTCCCTCCGCTTCGTGCGCCTCGACAATCTCTCGGCCTACGTGCCCATGTGCATCGAGGAGAACGACGAGGGCATGGCCATCTTCGTGAAGACGATGGAGCAGCTCGAAGAGCTGCAAAAGACCCTGGCCACGGTGTACGACATCGACAACGAGCAGAAGTTCGACGTGAAGAAGAAGCTGACCTCCGCCTTCCGTCGTGTGGCGCCTATCGGCCTGGCGACGACGATAGGCTGGAGCTGCAACTTCCGCACCCTGCGCCATGTGCTGGAAAATCGCACGGACCCCCACGCGGAGGAAGAGATTCGCTATCTCTTCGCGGAAGTCTTCAATGTGGTGAAAGATCGCTACCCCAACCTGCTGGGCGACTACGAGACGGAGATGGTGGACGGGCTGCCCTGGATCAAGACGGCCCACCGGAAAATTTAAACAGGACTATTGGTTATCGAGCCGCTTTAGCTCCGAAGGAGCGTCAGTCTGTAGCCTGGGGCTTTAGCCCCAGGAAACGCGGCGCGCATTTCGTTGAATCCGCGAAGCGGATGGTAGAAAAGTCTGCCATCCACTTCGTGGATTCATCTGGACAGCGGATAGAAACCTGGGGCTAAAGCCCCAGGCTACAAACTGACATCCGCTGCGCGGATTAAGAGCTCGATTGAATTGAGGAAAACGGCGAAGCGGAACACGCCGAGGAGAAACGCGTCATGTATACGGGACATTCAACATCGGAGACGGGAGTCATGTTTCAGGTCAAATCGTATTTTAAGCTGGCTGAGGGATTCCTCGCCCAGTATCGGGGTCAACAGCCCGATTGGGGCCCCCTGGGCTACATCACCTTCAAGCGGACTTATGCCCGCGTGGTGGACGACGAGCAAAAGCGCACGGAGGAATACTGGGAAACGCTCCGCCGCGTGGTGGAAGGTTGCTACACCATCCAGATGAACCACTGCCATGCCCTGAAGCTGCCCTGGAAGCCGGACAAGGCCCAGCGCTCGGCCCAGGAAATGTTCAAGCTCATGTGGGACTTCAAATTCCTGCCCCCCGGCCGCGGCCTGTGGATGATGGGCTCGGACTATATTTATATCCGCGGCTCTGCGGCGCTGAACAACTGCGCCTTCGTGTCCACGGAAGAGATCGACACCGACTTCGCCGAACCCTTCTGCTTCCTCATGGACATGTCCATGCTGGGTGTGGGCGTGGCGTTTGACACGAAGGGCGCGGGCTGCCTCACCATTCAGGATCCGCAGATCGCCGAATACACCCACCAAGTCGAAGATTCTAAAGAGGGCTGGTGCGACCTCATCCGCGCCGTGCTCTATGCCTATGCGGGCCGCGGAAAGAGCCCCGGCAAGATCGACTACAGCAAGATCCGCCCCATGGGCGCGCCGATCAAGACCTTCGGCGGCATCGCCCCCGGACCCGGCCCGATCATCGAGTGCATCGAGAATATCAACAAGATCCTCGGGCCCCGCGCCGGCCACCCCATCTCCTCCACCGACATCACCGATCTGATGAACGTCATCGGCAAGTGCGTGGTGTCCGGCGGCGTGCGCCGCACGGCGGAGCTGGCCCTGGGCGATCCGAACGACGCCGAATACCTCAAGCTCAAAGATCCCAAGCTCCACGGCGACAAACTCACCGCCTGGCGCTGGGCCTCGAACAACAGCGTGAACGCCGTCGAGGGCATGGACTACACCAAAGTGGGCGCGCAGACCGCGAAGAACGGCGAGCCGGGCTACTTCTGGAAAGAGACCGCCCGCGCCTACGGCCGCCTGAAAGACGGCCCCACCTGGGCCGACGCCAAGATCGCCGGCACCAACCCCTGCGCCGAGCAGAGCCTGGAAAGCTACGAGATCTGCAACCTCGTGGAGACTTTCCCCAGCCGCCACGCCACACTGGAAGAGTACAAGCGCACCCTCAAGTTCGCCTACCTCTACGCCAAGACCGTGACGCTCATCCCCACGCACAACGAGCGCACCAACGCCATCATGCTGCGCAACCGCCGCATCGGCCTGAGCCAGAGCGGCATCGTCGAAAGCTTCCAGCGCCACGGGCGCCGCGAGCACTTCCGCTGGTGCGATTTGGGCTACGAATACGTCGGTAAGCTCGACAAGATCTACTCCTCCTGGCTGTGCATCCCCGAGAGCGTGAAAAAGACCAGCGTGAAGCCCAGCGGCACCGTCTCCCTGCTGCCCGGCGTCACCCCCGGCATCCACTACGCCCACTCGGAGTACTACTTCCGCACCATCCGCGTCGACAAGACGAGCCCCCTCATCGAGCCCATCAAGAAGGCCGGCTATCGCGTCGAAGAATCCGTCTACGGCGACAACACCCTCATCGTGTACTTCCCCGTCCACGAAGAATTCTTCGACCGCTCCAAGACCGACGTCTCCGTGTGGGAGCAGGTGGAAAACGTCGCCCAGATGCAGTACTACTGGGCCGACAACCAGGTCAGCGCCACCATCACCTTCCACCCGCAAGAGGCCAAGGACATCCCCTACATCCTGGAGCTCTATGAGTCCCGCCTGAAGTCCATCAGCTTCCTCCCGCTGACGGAACACAACTACGCCCAGGCCCCCTACCAGGCCACCACCCGCGAGGCCTTCCTCGCCGCGATGGAAAAACTGAAACCCCTCAACTTCGAAAGCCTCAACACCGACGAAGCCCAGGACCTCTTCTGCGACGGCGACAAATGCGAGATCAACGTCGCGCCCCACCTGCCCGAACAGCAGGAAGTGGAATTTTCGGAGAAGGAAGAAGTGCGCAGAGGGAGTGGGAAGGAAGTTGGGGTGTAGGTGACGATGATGGGGCGCGGGGGCGAAGTGAGAACGAGATAGAGTGCCCACGGGGCGCGCAGTGCAGAAGGCGCTGCGCGCCCTTGTTTAATTTTCCGAGTCAGAAGATTCTGTATTACGTCCACGTTAAGGGTTTCCCATCAGTCGAACAACAACGCGGCCGCATTCTGTTGCGAAGGGAAGGGGTTATTACTATGAATTCAAATGAATTTCATGACCAGGAATTTGACCAATCAACGGTACTAAAGTTACAGTTTTTCCGCGGGTACATTCGAAAATGGTTGCCGGTATTTCTTGCAAATCGTCAGCCTGTATTCTCCGAAATTCACATTTATGACTTCTTCTGTGGACCCGGAACGGACCCATGCGGCACGGAAGGGTCCCCGTTGGTCATACTGGACGAGATCGACAAGTTGCTTCGCGAAAAGGCGTCCGTGTGCAGGGACGATGTGAAGGTTTTCGTGCACTTCAACGACCAAAACGCAGACAAGGTCCACGCATTACAAAGCCTCGTTAGTAAACTGCCATTGAAGGCTAACTGTACAATAGTTTTTACGCACTTTGAATTCTCAGAAGCCTTCGAAAAAGCGATACCAACTCTCTTCGAGCCTTGCACAGCGAATCTGTTGATCGTGGATCAGTTCGGTTGGAAAGCAATCAGCGGACGGGTATTTGAGGCGATAATCGCCTGTCCGAGCACAGATTTGCTCTTTTTCATTTCGTCCAGCTATGTCCGTCGGTTCAGTGGAGATCCATCGGTAACGAAATACTTACCGGTCCAGGGAGACGAACTTGCAGCAGTCCCTGGGAAGGAAGTCCACAGATTCCTTTGCGATCGGGTCTACCGTCCATTGATACCCGCGAAGAAGGAATACTATCTAGCCCCATTCTCAATCAGGAAGGAGGGAACTTCGAATATTTACGGCTTGATATTCGGAAGTGGAAAGCTATTGGGACTTAAGAAGTTCTTGGAAGTGTGCTGGGCGAGCGACCAGATATCAGGAGAGGCAAATTACGATATTGACGACGATATCGTTCTTCGAAGCGGCGAATACCCGCTCCTGCCCGAAGACAAAGTTGCCAAGAAAAGGGACCGATTCGAGAAGGAGCTGCGCAGCTTTCTTGGTGGAGCGTGTAGGACCAATCGAGATGTCTTCAAATTTACGTTGGAATCGGGCTTCTTACCTAAGGACTCGACCGAAATATTAACAGGGCTTCAAAAAATCGGCCTAATCAAGGTAGAATACATTCAGACGAGCAAAGCTGCTGGACGAAATACCTTTTATATTGATTGGAAGTATTACCGGGAAGAACCCCGTGTAAGATTTATCTGTTAGGTGGAACATAATGGCGCAAAGTAGCATTGAATGGACAGAGTCCACGTGGAACCCCGTCACGGGATGCACAAAGATCAGCCCCGGCTGTAAGCACTGCTACGCGGAACGCATGGCGAAGCGTCTACATGCCATGGGGCAACCAAACTATGCCAATGGCTTCAAGGTGACCCAACAAGAGCATGCCCTCGGGCTCCCGCTGACGTGGAAAAGGCCACAGATCATTTTTGTAAACTCGATGAGCGACCTTTTTCACAAGGATGTGTCTCTGGAGTTCATCCTGCGGGTGTTTGACGTCATGCGGAAGGCGGACTGGCATCAATATCAGATTTTGACGAAGCGTTCTGACAGGCTCCTCGAATTGGATGCTGATTTGCCATGGGCGAAGCACATCTGGATGGGTGTGAGCGTCGAGAATGCAGACTATCGCTTTCGGATTAAAGATCTTCAACGTACTCACGCGCATACAAAGTTTTTGTCGATTGAACCATTAATCGGGCGTGTGGGGCGAATTCCGTTGAAGGGCATCGACTGGGTCATCGCAGGCGGTGAATCCGGGCCTGGCGCTCGTCCGATGGATGAAGAATGGGTATTGGACATCCGTAACCAGTGCCAGCGTGCCTCTGTGGCGTTTTTCTTTAAACAATGGGGCGGCGTTAACAAGAAAAAGGCTGGGCGTCTGCTTGAGGGGCGTACCTATGACGAAATGCCCAAAGCGGGCGCGGTATAGAGAGCGTTGGGAACCGTGGGGTGGCAATTTGTGGGATCGGTGGCGGTTGCCCAGAACTGAGCCGCCCTTTAAGGGGTGAACTCGTGGGGGCGTACCGATTCCCCAGGCAGTGTTCGCCGCGGCGAACAATGTTGCGGTGTCTCTTCGGGGCGAAATACTGCCCAAAAGTGCAACGGGCGATCCATATTAGAGAGGGCAATTCATTTCAACTTAGGGGGATTTTTCTGATGCCTGCAAAGTGTACCACCGAAACCCATGGCGCACGAAAGAAAGGATATGCTTGCAAACGGGCTCCGAAGACTTCCCCGCAGGACTTCGGCACGCGAAAAGAAATGCGATATCCACGCCTGATCCACGGCAACTGCATAGATGGACTTCGGCGGCTACCGGACGAATTCGTAGATGCCGTGGTTACCGATCCGCCCTACGGAATTCGATATAGATCGCCCAGTGGTGCCCGAATATTGAACGACAACGCCGCTTACATCTGGTGGTTACACGAGGCATGGCGCGTAACCGCCAAAAATGGGGCGCTTGTCTGCTTCTGTCGCTGGGATGTGCAGGAAGACTTTCGCTGGGCAATCGAGCTGGCGGGTTGGAAGGTGAAGTCTCAAGTGATTTGGGATCGTGTACTCCACGGCAAGGGCGATGTTCGGGCCGCGTTCGCTCCACGCCATGATGTAATCTGGTTCGCTGTTAAGGGCAAGTACCGGTTTCCAAGCGGGAGGCCGGCATCCGTAATCCAGACCCAACGCATAAGGTCTGGGCTCGTCCACCCAACAGAAAAACCGGTAGAACTTATGGAGCGCCTTATAGAGGCGGTTGTCAGGCCTGGCGGCATCGTACTGGATCCTTGTATGGGATCGGGTAGCACGGGAGTGGCCTGCATTAGAAAAGGTTACCGATTCATTGGCATGGAACTCGATCCCGACCACTTTGAGACTGCAAGACGACGAATTGTGCTTCGCTCTCCCTCGCGGAAGGTGTCGTGAGCGAAGGGCGCAAGACTTCCTGAATGCGGTGTGAGCCGATGGGTGGCGATTCGTGGGGTGGGTGATGGTCGCCCGAAACTGCGCTGCCCTTTCGGGCCGAAGAGCGGCGCGGGGATCTGGCGCATCGCGTGGCGCACACGTGCCTTGGCCAGGTTGCCCGGTTGGCGGCACAAATGAGGTGAGCCAATCCTGGCCGAGGCATTCCACTGGATAATGCGGAAGGGCGCCGAAGGTGGGTTAAGCTTCCAGCTTGACGCACGGCCTGCTGAAGTCGTCGAGGGGCCCGTTTTTTTTCACGGACTGAGGTCGTCGTAAAACACTGCCGGGCACGTTGTTGGGTTGCGTGGGCCTTGTGTCAAGCTGGAAGCTTAACCCACCTTCGGGCGCTTTCGCGGCGCTTTGTGCACGCGCGCCATCGGCCATCATCCGAAGCACATTGGCCCCGTCCAACGATCACAGCCCCTGTCCTTTTTCCCCACCCTCATTCGTCGTATAATCAGAAAAGGGCGATGCGGCCCCCAAAAACTCACCCAGGAGATCCTACAATGCGTGTTATGGTTTTTGTGAAAGCGACCGCGGACAGTGAAGCGGGCGTGTTGCCGGAGATGGCGATGTTCGAGGCCATGGGGAAGTTCAACGAGGAGCTGATCAATGCGGGCATCATGCAGGGGGATGGGGCGGGGCTGAAGCCCACGTCGCAGGCCAAGCGTGTGGCCTTCGATGGCCCGAGCCGCACGGTCATTGATGGACCGTTCATTGAAACGAAAGAACTGGTGGCCGGATTCTGGCAGTGGGAGGTGAAGGATATGGACGAGGCGGTGGCGTGGGTGAAGCGCTGTCCGAACCCGATGCCGGGGCCGAGCGAGATCGAGATCCGTCCGCTCTACGAGGAGGCGGATTTCGTGGCCTTGCTCGCAGAAGTAGCGGCACGGGACGAGGCGGCGGGGCGGAAGTCGTAAGATTGAACTTTTGAAGTGCGCCGTCATGTCGGTTGTAGTCACGACATGGCGGCGCGCGGCTTTGGGGGCACTCAACGATATCCGCACGGTCCACTTGCCAAACCACGGGTTTTCCGTTAGGCTTAGGGAGAAAAGCGGAATCCAACGAGGGAGCAATCATGAAGGCCACACGGCTTACTTTTGCAGTTATCGTGATGTTGACGTCGATTACTACATTCGCGGGGTGCTTTTATGAGGTAGCGGGCACCCTAACGGATCTGGAGACGGGCGAGCCGCTGGCGGGCGCGGGCGTCGGCATGTTCGAGGCCTATCTGCCGGATGGCGGGCACTACGTGGAAAAGGGGCGCACCGACAGCGAGGGCCGCTTCCAGTTTGAAAGCAATCGGACCCAGCGCACCTTCGAAGCGCATGCGGAAGGTTATCAGTTGGCGCACCAGTTTCTCGGCAGGCCCACCGACAAAATTCTGGAGGTGGAGATGCGATCCATCGCGGATGTTCAAGGGACGTGGGACGCGACGGTGACACTGCAGGGCGGCGGGACGCGGACCTTCCAGTTTGAATTCTCCGAGGAGGGGATGACCTGGCGTGAAGGCGAAAACCTGTACGGCACCGTGCCGCTGTCCTTGCGCGCGCCGGAAATCGTGGTGGAGAACTATTTGACTTGGTTCAGGGTTTACACCGTCGGGCGCGTGGAAGCGGAAATGCAGCTTGATGAAACCGGCGATTCGATGACGGGAACCATAGATACCCTGCAACTATTTGATGACGCGTGTTCCCCGTGCAGCGGCACGGTCGAGGCCGTCCGCACCGGCACTTGAGAACGGTGTCTTCCAAAGATTTTTTCAACGATACGATGCTCCCGGAGAGACATATGGTTCGAAAGGCGATGTGCTTGCGTGTCATCGGGCTGCTTGTCTGGCTCTCGGCCTTAAGCGGCGCCGCCGCAAGCAATCTGGGCGATCCGCCCGCGGGTGGATTTCGCTCGCCGGAAGGGGCTCCGCGCTTCAGCCCGGAGCATGGCGCCACGCCGCTCAACAATCTGGTCTTCGAATTGCTCAATCAGGAATCGCCGGGTGCCGATTCGTATACCTTTCACAACCCGCGTGATGGCTGGGTGTATATCCGTGTAACGACGGCTGGCGATGTGGCAACGAACACGGTATTGCTCGACGGAGAATCGGTAGCGCTGAAGCGGGTGGACGAGCATCTGGAGGCGATGCGTTATATCACCGCAGGCCCGCACACGGTGCAACTGGGCGCGGACCACGCGTCAGGCAAACAACTGGAAGTGCGTGCGATCGGCGAGTTGGTCTATGCGACCTATGGACTTGATCCGCATATCGCTGAGACGGGGGTGTACACGTGGGACTATCTACGCCAACACTGCCTCGATCATTACAACAGCATTATCGGAACGGGCGATGGAATCGACATGCAGGCGGCGGAACTCCGTGAATGGACCGCCGAGGGCAAGCGTTGGTTCACGGCGGAGGAGGTACCCTACGATGTTGCGAGCGCGGACGAGGCCTATGAGCACTGGGCAAAATCGCCGGGTATGGCCCATCCGCTGATGAGCGGCATCTGGGCGGATGAGTTCGGCGTTGGCGAGAAGTATGGAAAGAAGACGGCGGATATGTATCCGATCTGGATCGAGGCGATCCGGCGGCTCCATGCGAACCCGGCTTTTGCGAATCGTTCGTTCTACGCCTATGGCCCGTCGCGTCTCTTGCCCGCACCCGACTTCGCGCAGATGTATCCCTTCATCCAGGCACTGATGGAGAGCGGCTATCGGCTCGCGCCGGAGTGGTATCTGCCGGAGGGTCAATCGCGACCTGGGCGCGTCATCGAAAAGACGGGCGACTTGCTGGCCGAGTTCAGTCCCGGTTGGGAGCAGGCGAGCCGGGAATCCTTCGAGCTGGCGCATACGGGCGCGGCCACGGAACGGGTATTGGCCCTGCTGCTTTTTTCCGAACCCGGCTGGGAAAGCGGTGACTTGTTCCCGGGCTATGACTTTAATGTGTTCCTGGACGCCCAGCTTCAATTCATCGCAACCGACCCGGCCTTCTTCGGCGTGCGCGGTTTGCAGGGCTATCTCTCCGGCTACTGCGGCGAGGAGCAGACGCGGCTCTTCGCGAGGCTTATCCGCCACTACGCCATTGAAGGCAATACCACGCGATTCCTGGGCGATCCCTATGTGCTTCCCCACCTTCAGAATTCCGATCTGGCGAATGGGACGGCGGGATGGAACCTCGCGCCCGCCGTTGTTGCGCCGGGGCAAGAGAGCATCGCGGTTAAGAATGTGCCCGGCTTTGGCACCCTGCAGGGGAAGTATCATGCGCCCGAGGGTACGGGCGATGTGACCTTATGGACCCGGCGCAGCGCGGAGAAGCCCAATGTCGTATCGCAGACCATTCAACAGCTTACACCGGGCCGACTGTACTCCCTGCGCCTGATCACCGGCGACTTCCAGGAGCTCGCCAGCGGCGTATCTGTTCAGCGCAAGCATGCGGTCTCGGTGACGGTCGAAAATGTTGATGTCGTGGAAGAGAAGACCTTTCAGGCCGTGGTCCCCGCGGGTTTCTGGTACTCCCACGGTGCGTTCAACGCGCAGAATCCATACTGTCTCAACTACCACCAACAGGTCTTTCGCGCGCGGGCGGAAACGGCGGCGCTGCACCTGTCAGATTGGGTTTCGGCGGACTCGCCAGGCGGCCCGATTGGCGAAGAGCTCCTTATGAATTTTATCCAGGTGCAGCCGTATTTCGAATAATGCCCCCCCACTGTCACAAATGGCGTGCGTACGCGGGAGCGAGTCTGACCCAGTTGCGGGACACTTGCGGCGCGCTCGGTTTGACGCTTTCGGGGGCGCTGCATCTGCCCCGGCGCGGGGGCTGCTGAGTTTTCTGTGGCGGCTCGGGATGGCCTCTGTTATAGTGGCTTCCGAGCCTCGCGTTGTGGGGCGTGTGTCAGGTGACCATGGAAAAATCGGATTGGCCCGGGCGGTGAATCCGCTGGACGGCGGGAGGATTGCGGCATGAATACCCACAGGTGGCTCATGGTGTTTGCGTGCCTGGTCGCGTGCAGCGGCTGTTCCGTGATTTCGGGAACGGTGACGGTTGCGGACTCGGGCGCGCCCCTTTCGGAGGTGCGCGTCGGGGTGATGGTCTTACGGCCGGGCAACTTTGAGCCCGAGTTTCAGGAGCGCGCGCGAACGGACGACGAGGGGCGCTATCGGCTCGTGTATGGGTTCGGACAATCGAGCGTTTCTTTTCGCCTGGAAGACTACTTGAGCTATGCGCTGGCCGACCCGACCGATCCGTCGTCGCTCGACGTGGCCCTGCAATCCATCGCCACCATCAAGGGCAACTGGAATACGACCGTCACCGTGGAAGGCGAGACGATTCCGGCCTCCTCCTTTGAATTCGATGAGAACGGGATGCACTGGCGCGCAGGCAGTGATTCGCTGGGCATCGTCCGGTACGACTTTGACGGCGAAGCGATATCGATCGACAACGTGCTGTTGCATGGCGATGTGGTCGAAGGCGAGCTTGTCCTGGATCTAATCTTGAATGAAGCCGGCGACACCCTCAGCGGCGATATCACCTTCAGCGAGGGACTGTTCGCGGGCACGGGTTGCGAATCGGGATGCAGCGGCACGGTAGTGGCGGTGCCCGCCGGGAAATGAGTTGGTTTGTTCTGACTTCGGGGTGTAGACAAATGGATTATGTGCGCACGTTGAGTAGCCGGAATTGGTTGCTTGTGTTGATTCTCGCGGGGTGCGGCCCCTCCTCCGGTGTGCCTTCACCCGAGGTGTTTGAAGAAGGCCGAAAGGCGATGTCGACGTTTGAACGACGCACGACATCGGACGAGGGGAATATCGAGCCCACGGTCAGGAAATATGTGTTTGAACTTTCAGACACCAGTTCGCCGGAGGCGGAAAATATCAAGGAAAGTCTCCTGTCGCAGACCGAGCGAGTCCACCCCGTATTGCTGACGTTGCTTGGGGATCCGTTGCAACGGGAATCGCTGATAACGCCCCTGCCAACGCCGAAGCGTGGCGAAGACCCCAGAGGCCCGGGAGCAGCGCCGTTTCCACGCATATTTGGCGGTAGTGGTTCGCAAACACCGGGCGACATGAGTATGGCCTTCGGTAGGGGCGCGAAGCGGCCTCCGGAAGCCCCGATTGATCGGCTGTGTGAACTCTTTGGGGACCAGCCGCCGCAGGCGGTAGTCCAGGCCCTGAAACCGTTCCTGGATGCTTCGGGCCACTCTGATCGACCAGATGTTGTGCGTACTATCGCCGCTACGGGTTCGGTGGACGCAGTGGAGCCGCTGCGCGCGGCACTGACCGGAGAGAATCGCTATCTCGCCTATTCCGGGGTGGTCGGCCTGACCGCCGCGGCAAAACGGGAACCGTTGGCGCCTGAAATCACAACAGCGCTTTTTTCCCCGCTTCAGGAGAGTGTTCGGAGCGTGAGGGAAGGACCCATCGTAGGACTGAACGAGTCCTGCGCGCTGTTGATACAGTTTGATCGAGACCAGGCACTGGCTTTTCTCCTGTCGGCGGAAATGTTAAACCCGGATTCGATCCGGATCAACGCTGTTCTGGAAGCGCTGAGCCAGATGCGCGTGGAAGTACCCCGCCCCGTACTCCTGCGCGTGCTGCAGTCTATCCAGGAACTACCCGTGCTGACATGGCGCGCGCACACTGCCGCAAAGGTGGCTCTGATGCTGGCCACACATAAGGCACCCGAAGACCGCGCGCTGCTCGAGGCCCTTGTCGACTTCTCTCCCACGCAGTCACAGATGGCCGAAGATTATCCAAGCAATTTGGACACGATACGGGAAGGGGCGGCCGCTGCGCTGCTTGTGTCCCATGGCCTCGATCAAGTCTGGAACCGTGTCGAAAGGATGAGCGAGACGAATTCCCTCGGGGAGCTCGAGGAATTTGTTAGGCAGTTGGGCGCATTGGAAAGCTTCAACTACCATGTGCTCAATGGCGGTCTGGGCGATTATTTCCATCGGGAAAGTGGTGCGGAGTGGTCCACGGTAATCGCTGGCTTTACGAACCTGGGCATGCCCGGAAAAGCGGAGCTCATGCGCAAGGCCTGTGCCGTATTTGGAAAAGACGGGCCCGCTCCCGAGCAAGAGGCCCGAGAGCAACAGGTTCTCGCGCTGGGCGAGGCGGAATTTGCGATCTTTAAGGGGTTGGAGGACGCCTACCGCGACAGCCCGGAAAATCTCAGGGTGCAGGTGGCCCGCCACGTGATCAAAAATGCCGCCCTCTTTCGCGAGAAGATCCCGCGTTAAACCGAGAATTCACTACTGTAACGTTGGCGCACCCGGCCCCGCGAGAAATGGCACAGATTTGGGTAGTTCGCTCACTCCCGCGCCGGAGTGGTATGCTTTTCGGGCGCGGACTTCCGCCCCATTTCTCCCGCGGCGACTGACCCGCGGTGACCTTCTCTTCACCGCGCGCGGTGCCGCCCACTTCACGGATTCCCCTTGTGGAAACCGCAGGACCGCATCATGAATCGATTCTTCGCCACCCTCCTTCTCTTCTGCACACCGGCGTTTTCTGAGCCCCTGGTTTATCTGGATATGGCGCCCGTGCTGCAGCGCTGCGGGGAGGACACGGTCCTGCAATATGACACGCTGAAACTGGTGGCTTCGCTGCAGGGGCTGGTGAACCGGGAGTCGCCGCGCCTGGCGATTCGCTTGCTGGGGGGCTCGGGTCAATCGGGTCCGGTGAATGTGGACGACTACTGGCTGGCAATCCTGCAACAGGGCTGGTTGAAGGAACGGGAGATACTTCGCATCGACACGCTGGAGGCGCTCTTCGCGCAATTTCCCGAGGCTTTGACCGGCGCGGTGGTCTGGGACCCGAAGGTGCCGGCGACGTCTAACCTGGCCTCCACGATATGCGGGGTGGAGGGCTGGCTGCCGGTGCGGGAGGACAGTGCGCTGTATGATCAGGTGGTAACTGCGGGGCAAAATCTCCCGGTGAAGTTGTCGCTGGTGGATCGCTTTGACGGCCGTGAATCGGGCAGTGCGAAGTGCGATGCGTACTTGTGGGCAAAGCGCGAGTACCTCGACGCAGGCCGCTGCAACGACGGGCTGCTGGCCTATTGCGTGGATGCTTTTTCCCAGACGCCAAAGGAGCCGGGTTTTCACTATCCCGATTTGGACAATGCGGTGCTAGCGAATCAGGATTACTATGTGGCCAATCGGGCCTTTTTCTTCGACTTAAGCCCCTGGGCGGATGAAGCGCCAAACGATGACCCCGGCCAACCCCTGGGCACGGACCGGGCAACGTTCGCGGCGATCCTGAAGTCGCTCGCGACGCTGAATGGCGGTGCGAAGATGGCCACAGTGTCGGGATTTACCCCGTGGAACCAGAAGTATACCGACCATGGGAATGCGGGCGGCAAGCACGGGGGCGTGCCCACGGAGTGGGAACATGCGGCGCTGGTTTCTTCGTACAACGCGATCATGGATGCCGACGCGCTGGGGCAGTCGGGCCTGGCGAACGCCTCGGCGTACCGGCACTATCCGCTGAAGGAGCGCTACATCCAGACGCCCCCTCCCCCACGCCCGCTGGAGCCAAAAACCTACGTGCTGGTATATATGGGCGACTACGATTCGTCCGCCTGGCTCTCGCGCAATATCCCCCACGTGTGGGACGATCCCGCACGGGGCACAATCCCCATGGCGTGGGCCTTCAACCCGAACCTGTCGGAACGTGTGCCCCACGTCTTTGATCATGTCTTTGCGACGAAAACGGCGCAGGACTGGTTCATCGGCGGGGATTCGGGCGCGGGCTATCTGAACCCCAACCTGCTCACGGGCGAGCGACTGGGCTCCGGCCTGCCGGATGCGCTGGACTTGTGGGTGAAGCACAATCAGCACTACTACACGCGCTTCGATTACGCCATCACCGGTTTCGTCATCAATGGTTTTCACGGGGACATGCCGCTGTCGGTGCAGGAGGCCTATGCAAAATTCTCGCCCCGGGGAGTGGGCATGCAGCTTGGATTCGCGCAGCCGCTCGTGGGAGAGACGCCTTTTCTGCGCTTTTCCCGTGACCTGTATCCGGATCCCAACCACCTGGAAGGGGCCGTCTCCGAGGTGATGGCCTCGGCGAAGGGAAGCGAGCCCCAGTTTCTTATTTTCAGGATGATCCTGCAGAAACCGAGCACGGTGGCGGCACTGGCTGAACGGCTCAAGGCGGATCACCCGGAAAGACAGTGGGATTTCTGCGACCCCTATACCTTTTTTGACCTGTACAAGCAGCATGTCGACGGGAAATAGGGTGCTTGGCAGTGCACGTGGTTTTGCTGTACCATCGACTTGTTGGCAATGTGCAATGTGCCGTTACGCCTCGAGTTGGCCGTCGCCCCCGTGGAGATTGAATCATGAATTCAGCCGTGCAGTTGGATCGGGATGCCCTGACTGCCTTCTGCCAAAAGTGGCGGATTCGGGAGCTTTCCCTGTTCGGGAGCGCGCTGCGGGAAGATTTCAGGGCGGACAGCGACTTGGATTTTCTCGTGAGTTTCGACCCGAACGCGCAGTGGGACCTCTTTGATCTCGTTAGCATGAAAGAGGAGTTGGAGGCCCAGCAGAACCGGAAGGTGGATCTGGTGGAGAAGGAAGCGCTGCGGAATCCCTGGCGCAAGTACGAAATACTGCTGAGTCGCGAGGTCATATATGCCGCGTGACTTCAAGGACTCGGCGCGCGCGATTGCGCAGTGTCATCGCACACGAGTACGGAGAAATTGAGTATGAGAAAATCTGGATCGTGTGTACCCGTCGGCTCCCGCTCCTGATTGCACGACTCGAGTCGATGGATGTAGAAAATCCTCCTGCCCTGGAGGAGCCTCAGTAAGTCAACAGGACGATTCACTTTTAACGACAGTCCGGCCCGGCAAACCTCATTGGAGGATGCCGGGCCGTTCTGTTATCACTGTGTTCAGACTACGGGCGGCGGCTCATACGGCTGCCGATGGCCAGAGTCATGGTGGCCAATCCGAAGAGGAAGAAATCGGAGAGGTGCTTAAATATCCCATCGGTAATATCTGACTCGGAGAAGTTACACCCGAATTCATTGTCGTCATCATCATCTTCGCCTTCGCCTTCGCCTTCACCTTCGCCTTCGCCTTCGCCTTCACCTTCACCTTCACCTTCGCCTTCGCCTTCGCCTTCGCCTTCGCCTTCGCCTTCGCCTTCGCCTTCACCTTCGCCTTCACCCGCTGGCAGGTCGGTGGCGTCGCCGGGGAAGGTCAATGCGTTAATCTCGGTGATATTTGAGGCACCATCGCCATCGGAATCGGCCCCCTCTATAGCGGTGAAGCTCCGGCTGGCATTGGCGTAGGCCCTGCCGTAGCTATTGCGACTCGGCACCGACGTGTGACATGCGGAACAGTTGTCCAGTCGGGTTCCCACAATCTGAGGGTATTTTGCTCTCATATCGGCCAAGAATCCGCTTTCGGCGGCGGCAGACAGCGTGAAGAACAACAGGCCGAGGGTCAGGGTTACTGCGACTTTCATGCGACGTACTCCTTTTTCTTGAGTCCCCACCACAGAGGCTCTAAATCAATGCACCGGGGGCCGGGAAGAATTCCCGGATCTCGGGCTCGCTGAACGTGAGACGGACATTGGGCGCGTTCACTTACATCCTGCGTCATATGAAAGGTACGGACCGGTATTCTTGCCTTGCCCGGTTCGGCTAAACTACACTTTACGCAGGGGGCGCTCTCAACCAAATTACCGAAGGAGCACGTCACGCCATGGGTCGCTGGGTCATTTTGAGTCTACTGTTCGCGGCGTCGTCCGCAATGGCGCAGGGGAACTTCGGCGGCGCGTTGGACGACCTGACCCGGCGCCAGGAATTCACGTCCATGCGGACGAGCAGTTCCGCGGAAGAGCTGGGGAGCAATGGCGACTCCCGGGAGATCCCGCCGGGGGAGACGCTGGTGCTGCTCGACGCCGAGGGACCGGGCGTCATTACCCACATATGGAATACCATCGCCGCTTTCGATCCCTTCGCCGGGCGCTCGGTGGTCCTGCGAATTTATTACGATGGTAACGAGCAGCCCAGCGTACAGTCGCCGCTGGGCGATTTCTTCGGCGTGGGCCACGGGGCGAACAAGTCCTTTACCTCCATGCCCGTGGTGGTGTCGGCCGGGGGCCTTTCCCGCTCCTGCTATTGGCGGATCCCCTTCCTGAAGCACATCAAGGTCACCGTGACGAACGAGTCGCCGGTCTACCCCGTCGCCGATTTCTACTTCTATGTGGACTGGCAGAAGCACGAGAAGCTTCCAGAAGACACGCAGTATTTCCACGCGGAATACCGCCAGTCCATGCCCGCGGCGAAGGGGCACTATACGATCATGGAGAGCCAGGGCACGGGCCTCTATGTGGGCACGGTGTATTCCGCACAGCAGGTGGAGCTGGGCTGGTTTGGCGAGGGCGACGACTTTATCTACATCGACGGTTCCGAGACGCCCCAGCTCAAGGGCACGGGCACCGAGGACTATTTCAACGACGCCTGGGGCTTCCGCGAGTTCAACGCGCCCTTCCATGGCGTGAGTCTCTATGAGGGCACCTACCCCGGCGACCGGGTATCGGCCTATCGCTGGCACATCATGGATCCCATTGCATTCAAAGATTCCATCAAGGTGACGATTGAACATCGGGGCAGCGCGGTGGACGAGACCGCGTCGGCCGAGGAAGCCACGCTGACGCGATCGAATGAGCGAGCGGACTGGGTGAGTTCGGTAGGCTTCTGGTACCAGTACCCGCCGGTCGCCATCGATGAGGCCCTGCCCCCGGCGGATAAGCGCGTGGCGCCGTACCGCGTGCTTCCGGTGAGCGAACTCACTCATCGGAACGACGAGAAGGGCCGGGTGCTCCCCTCCGAGGTGGGCAAACAGTACATCACGGCGGAGCCGACGGGCTTTTTTGAGATCGACTTTTCCGTGACCGAGGCGGGCCGCTATCAACTCAGCGGCATGTTTCAGGACAATCCGGACAGCGCCGTCTATCAGGCTGTGCTGGACGGCAAGAAAATTGGCCTTCCCATCGTGATGGCGGTGGAAGGCGGCGGTTTCGCGTGGCACCAGCTCGACGCCTACGATCTGGCGCCGGGCACGCACACGCTGCGCTTCGAGAAGCTCGATCAACAGGTGCCGGTGATGCGATCCACGGGGCTCAAGGAAGATGTATTCGCCATTGAGTACCTTGTGTTGCTTCGCCTGGAAGATCTGACGGGCTACCACGAGCTTCTGAACCAGAGGAAGGCGGAGAAACAGAAATAGCATCGTCCCAGAGAGACGAATTGACGTGAAGCGGCGGTCCTGCGGGATCGCCGCTTCGCGTTTCTTTGGCGCTGTTGGTCGCTCCTTGTCCGGAATGTGCGCAAGGACTTATACTCGTGGTTCACGGGTAGCGTGGATACCTCTTTCCACATAAAAATGCAGGAGCAAGAGATATGCTGAAAACAAACCCATTTGTGTTGGCCACCATGCTGGCGATGGTTGCCCTGGGGGCCCAGGCGAAAGAAGAAAAAGCCGAAGCATTGAAACCGTTCGGGGGAACACCGCAGGCCATTCCCGGCGTAGTGGAGGCGGAGCATTATGACGAGGGCGCGCCCGGTGTGGCCTATCACGATGTCGATCCCCAGAACCAGGGCGTGGCCTATCGCGGTGAGACGCAGGTGGACATTGAAAAGCGACCGGACGCGTCCAACGGCCATGGCATCGGCTGGGTGCGCGAGGGCGAGTGGGTGTTGTACACCGTGGAGGTGAAAGAGGCGGGCGAATACGCCCTGGAGATCCCCGTGGCCTCGAACAAGGCGGGCGGCACTTTCCACATCGAGATCGACGGCGCGGACGTGACCGGGCCTATCACCATCCCCGACACGGGCGGCTGGGACAAGCTGAAGACGGTCATGGTAAAGACAAGTGCGTTGGAGCCCGGCGTGGTGCCGATGAGGATCGTGATGGACAAGGACGGCGAATCGGGCGGCATCGGCGATATCGATCTGGTGCGCTTTACGAAGGTGATTCCCACGAATTGAGATGCGCTCCTGAAGCAACTTTTGGCCGCAACCAAGAGAGTTTTCCCACAGATTAACTCAGATGCACACAGATAAAACGGACAGGTATATTCAACTTTGGTCTGGCGTGCTTCTAGATCGAATTCCCATTCTCTCACCTGCTTGCCACAGTCAGATACTTCGGATTCTCATCCCCTTATCTGTGGGCGTATGCGAAGGAACCTTAAATGAAAACCTACAAACTGGCCAACACGGACCTCGACGTTTCCCGCATTGCCTATGGCTGCATGGCCCTGGGTGGAAGCTGGGACAGCGCGCCCTACGGGGATGAGGAGGTGAAGCGCGCCATCGCGCTTGTTTCGACCGCCGTGGATGCGGGGATTAATTTCTTCGACCATGCCGATATCTATGCGCGTGGAAAATCTGAATTGGTTTTCGCCGAGGTGCTGCGGGCGCTGCCGGGCTTACGCGAGCGCATCGTGATCCAGTCCAAGTGCGGCATTCGCTTCCCGGATACGCCCGAAGCGGGTGCGCCGGGACGCTATGACTTCAGTCACGACTACATCGTGAGCGCGGCGGAGGCCAGCCTGGCGCGTCTGGGCGTTGAGCAGTTGGATATCCTCCTGCTTCATCGCCCTGATCCGCTGATGGAGCCGGACGAAGTGGCCCGGGCCTTTGACGCCCTTCAGCGGGCGGGCAAGGTGCGCTACTTCGGGGTGAGCAACTTCAGCGCGAGTCAGGTAACTCTGCTGCAGCGAAGCGTGGCGCAGCCCCTGGTGGTGAACCAACTGGAGATCAGCCTGCTCCATCACCATCTGATTTCGGAGGGCATCGGCATCAACCAGACGGATTACCCCTATGCCGCCACGACGGGCACGCTGGACTATTGCCGGCTTCACTACCTTCGGGTGCAGGCCTGGACGCCGGTGGCCCGTGGCCAGATTTTCGCGCCAGCGGCGGATGCCCCGGCTCACGTAAAGGCGGTGGCGGAGAAGATCGACGCACTGGCCATGGCGCTGGACACCTCCCCTGAGGCCGTCGCCCTGGCGTGGCTGCTGCGCCATCCCGCCGGTATCCAGCCGGTGGTGGGCACGGCAAATCCGGAACGCCTGCTGAATGCCTGCAAAGCCGATTCGGTGACATTGAGCCGGGAGGCGTGGTATGAACTGCTGGAAGCGGCCCGGGGCAAACCGGTGCCATGAAGAATAGTGCATGGTGAATTAAGAATAGTGAATCAACAAGGGGTGGAAAAAGTGCCCCGCTCTGGAGACGTTAACACTATCGAGGTGAAATTCCACTTCCTCTCATTCGCTATTCATCATTCACCATTCCAAATTCACCATGCGCCTGTTGATTGTTTCGCCGCTTGTTGCTACGATGACGCAGTATGCGCTCTTTGCGCTGTTCCGCCCACTTGGAAAGTTCTTGGGCGGGCGGGCTTCAATTTCTGGAAATAAAAGGCTGCGACAATATGAATTCACTTCGAAATTTTACCTGCCTCACCCTGCTGGCCCTGGCGCTTCTGGCCGCGGGTGTGTCGCACGGCGAACCCCTCCACACCTATCTGACCTACTCCGGCGCCCCGGAAACGTCGATCGATATCAACATTATTCTGCCCAAAGAGGCCGAATCGGTGGATGTCTACTACGATATCGAGGCGCGCACTGATCCGACGACCTATGCGCACCACGTGAAGGCGGAATACGTCCAGACACCGATGGAATTGAGCGATCGCCGCATGGTGTATGTGGCCGCCCTCAAGGATCTCACGCCGGGAACGGTATACCACTTCATGACCAGCGACGAGGTCGGCGGCCCGTCCAAGCCGCGCAAGTTTCGCACGCTGCCCGGCGGCGTGGCCCCCTTTCGCTTCGTGAATGGCGGCGACATGGGCGTGGAGGGCGCGGTGGTTCCGCTGCTGACGCTGGCGGGCAAGCAGGATCCGGATTTTGTGCTTATCGGCGGCGACATTGCCTATGAAAACGGGCTCATCGGCGGATTCGCCACGTGGGACACGTGGCTGACGAACTGGGATACCCTGATGGTGACGACGGACGGGCGCATGATTCCCATCATCACGGCCATCGGCAACCACGAGACCAACCGCTACAATACCGAGGATCTCGCGCTGCGCTCACCGGGCTATACCAGCCTCTTCGGCCGGCAGGGCGCGGATATCTTCTATTCGCGGAAGATCGGAGATCAATTTGTGGTTTTCCTGCTGGATTCGGGCCACCTGCGTCCCCATGCGGGCGCGCAGACCGAGTGGCTCGCGGCGGAGCTGGCCGCGCACAAGGACGTGAAGTACAAGTTCGCAGCCTACCACGTGCCCCTCTATCCGGCCCACCGCCCCTATGATGGCGAAGGCTCGGCCCTCGGCCGGGTCCACTGGGGCCCGCTCTTTGACCAGTTCGGCCTGACGGTCGGCTTGGAGCATCACGACCACGTCATGAAGCGCACCAAGCCCATTCGGAACGGGCAGGTGGCGGAGCAGGGCACGGTTTATGTGGGCGATGGCTGTTTCGGCCGCGAGCCCCGCACGATCGACCCCCAGTTGCGCTGGTACAACAATGTGGAGGCCGCGGCGGCCCACTTCTGGGTGATCGACGTGTCGGAAGCCGGCCTGAAGTTCAAGGCGCTCGATGCCGCGGGGGCCACGCGGGACGAGTTCGGGCTTCCCTGATCCCACTCCCGAAGCTCCTGCGTTTAAATCGGGTCCGGCGCAGGGCAACGCACGGCGCGCCGCGCACCATCGGAAGTTTGACCGCCGGGGCCGGGGTCTGTTACACTGCGGGTTCTGAAATTCGCATCGACTCCGTGTTGCAGACAGCCGGTGGCTTTCGGGCCTTAAATATCCTGCCGAGACCGAGGACGAGTGAAGCTCTTGCTAGAGATTCTCCGCCCGTGTTGTCTGTTTCCACGACGACACGGGTTTTTTGTTGCGAAAACGCATTGAATCTACTATGGAAGGAGGTGAATTCTCTTGGCAAGACCGGAAAAAATTGCAGCCGTAACCGAAATGAAGGAACGGCTTGAAGCGAACCAAATCGCCATCGCCACGCAATACGTGGGCATCAACGTGGAAAAGGTCACGGAACTGCGCCGCCAGCTTCGCGCCGCAGGCGTGGAGTTCAAGGTGTATAAGAACACCCTGGCCCGCCGCGCCCTGAACGAGCTCAACATCGAAGGTGCCGCTGAATATATGAGCGGCCCGACGGCGTGGGCCTTCTCGAACGATCCCGTCGCCCCGGCCAAAATCCTGAAGGACTTCGCAAGGAAGTCCCCGAAGGTGGTCATGGTGGGTGGCGTGCTGAACGGCAAAGCCGTCAGCGGCGAACAGCTCAAAGCCCTGGCGAGCCTGCCCTCGCGCGATCAGCTTCTCGCCCAGGTGGTGGGAACGATTGCCGCGCCGCTGCGTAACTTCGTCGGCGTACTCAATGCCGTCCCCCGGAACCTGGTGGGCGTTATCGCCGCGATCGAAAAGAAAAAAGCCGAGGAGAGTGCCGCCTGATTTTTGGGCGCATCCCCGCATTTCCCCATTAACTGAAACATACGAATAAACACACGGAGACAACAGACCATGTCTGATAAGTTGAACACGATCATTGACAGCGTCGCGGAACTGACGGTTCTCGAACTGAGCGAACTGGTGAAGGCCCTTGAAGAGAAGTTCGGCGTGACGGCGGCCGCCCCCATGATGATGGGCATGATGCCTGCCGCCAGCGGCGACGACGCGGGCGAGCCTGCCGGCCCGACCAAGTTCGACGTGATCCTGAAGGAACACGGCAGCCAGAAGATCGCGGTGATCAAGCTGGTGAAGGAAATGTGCGGCCTGGGCCTCAAGGAAGCCAAGGACGTCGTCGATAGCTGCCCGAAGGCCGTGAAGGAAGGCGTTTCCGCCGAAGAAGGCAAGAAGCTGAAGGAAGAACTGGAAGCTGCTGGCGCTGTCGTCGAGCTGAAGGGCGTCTAATACGCTTCGTTTCTATTGAACTCCAAAGCGGCCGGACATGGTGTCCGGCCGCTTTCTTTTCATCTACCGGTTGTCGCCGCCATCCCCGGTCCGCGGGTTCCGCCAGATCGCGAGACCCAACATCGCAAGAAGCATCAGGAGCAGATCCTCCAGACTGCGCGGCGCGGCGACCATGCCGCCACCAAAGCAGCCGCCCGGAATTTCCAGATAGTCCCGCAGATCGCTGGGGCTCAGCATGCCATCGCTGTTCCCGTCGAGGGCGAGGAAATCCGCCTCGGTCAGTCCGGCCACGGCGTTGCGCGCCTCTTCCAATGACAACAGTCCGTCGTCATTGTCATCGGCCGCATCAAATCCCTCCAGAAGGGCCTGAGCGAGCTCGTCCAGCGGGTTTTCGCCTTCGCCTTCGCCTTCGCCTTCGCCTTCGCCTTCGCCTTCGCCTTCGCCTTCACCTTCACCTTCACCTTCGCCTTCACCTTCACCTTCACCTTCACCTTCACCTTCACCTTCACCTTCACCTTCACCTTCACCTTCACCTTCACCTTCACCTTCACCTTCACCTTCACCTTCACCCGCCACGGGCGGGATGAAGGTAATCGTCAGTTGTGGACGATTGGCTTCCGTGGGATGCTCCCGGGAATCAAAGCGGCTTGCGGTGCCGTTGGTGATCTCATCGCCCATAAGAAACCAACCGAAGTTTTCCAGCGGCGAGTCCAGCAGTGCCTGCACGTCTGCAACAAGGTCGGGACCGGTCCACGAATAGGGGCCCAACTCCAAAACCATGGAGGAGGCGATAACGCCCTCGAGCCGATCGCCGCCGGGATTCTCCCATTGCTCCGTATCGAAAAAGGTGTGAATCCAGGTGGCGTCTCCCGTCACCGCCAGCGTGCCCGCGCCGCCGGGCTCGCCGGCGTCCGAGGCTCCCTCACCCCAGTTTCTCGCCGCACGCTCCAGGTGGACAGGGATCCCACCCTCAATTCCGACGGCTACCCGGGAGAGGTTCAGCGTCAACACCGCGTCAGTGATTTCGGAGCCTTCCGGTATGGCGCCCGCAATATCAAAAGCGATCAGACCCCTGCGGGCCGCCCCATTGTTTGTGAGCCCGGCGAACAAATAAGCACCTGAACCATTGGCCGTTGAGCCCTGAGGATTTTCATACAGTGTTGCATCTTTCACCGGCACCAGTACGGCAACTTCGGGGCTCTGGGCTCCCGCTCGAGCGCTACCGCCCGACACCACCATGGAAAGCAATCCAACCGCGATCCAAATCCAGCATTGTCTAGTCATGCGCACTCCCCTGCCCGCCGCGCGTGGACGGCGGAATTTTGTTTTACAGCATCGTATCACCGCACGAAACAATCCGTCCTGATCATCGGGACGGAACAATTCGTACGCACATCAAGAAGACTGCCCGCGAACGAGCATTTTCGAACGCGGGCAGTTGTACATAGTCTCACAACGAAGGTCAGTTTTTCCTCGCGACGGCGTTCCAGCCGACAAGTGTCATCAATGCGACACCCATCAGGAACAGATCGCCGAAGTAGCGCTGGACCTTGGCGGAGGCGTTGCCTGCCTCGCAGCAGCCGGCGCCCGGATCAAGTTGGGCCTCCAGCTCGGCCAACGAAAGGGATCCGTCGCCGTTTTCGTCCAGTGTATTAAAATCACCCTCGGTCAATTGCGGGTAAGCCGCTCTTGCCTCAATAATTGAAAGCAGCTCATCCTCATTGGTATCCGAAGCGATGAACGCATCAATAAGCAACTGCGCTATTTCGTCAAGATTCAATTCACCTTCACCTTCACCTTCACCTTCACCTTCACCTTCGCCTTCACCTTCGCCTTCGCCTTCGCCTTCGCCTTCTCCCTCTCCTTCTCCTTCACCTTCTCCTTCACCTTCTCCTTCACCTTCACCTTCACCTTCACCTTCACCTTCACCTTCGCCTTCGCCTTCGCCTTCGCCTTCACCTTCACCTTCACCTTCACCTTCGCCTTCGCCTTCGCCTTCGCCCTCTCCCTCTCCCTCTCCCTCTCCTTCACCTTCACCTTCACCTTCACCTTCACCTTCACCTTCACCTTCACCTTCACCTTCACCTTCGCCTTCGCCTTCGCCTTCGCCTTCGCCTTCGCCTTCGCCTTCACCTTCACCTTCACCTTCACCTTCACCTTCACCTTCACCTTCACCTTCACCTTCGCCTTCGCCTTCACCTTCACCTTCGCCTTCGCCCTCTCCTTCACCTTCACCTTCACCTTCACCTTCACCTTCGCCTTCTCCTTCTCCTTCTCCTTCTCCTTCACCTTCACCTTCACCTTCACCTTCACCTTCACCTTCACCTTCACCTTCACCTTCACCTTCGCCTTCGCCTTCACCTTCACCTTCGCCCGCGCAAACTTCGGTCGCAACGACGAGTTCGGAGAGAGCGCTCGTACCGCACTCACCCACGGCGGCTACGGACAGGGTCCCGCCTGTGGCGGAGAAATCCACAGCGATACTGGAGGTCCCGTCGCCCGAGACGATAGTCGCGCCAGCGGGAACGGTCCAGAGGTAGGAATCCGCACCCGAGACGGGCGCTATCGAATAGACGACACCGGCTTCATTTTCGCAGACCAGGTTGTCGCCGGTTATGGCACCCGGCGCATCTGGAATGGGAGTCACGGAAATCGTCGCGCTGGAGGGTGGTCCCGATCCGCAGGTTTTGACGGCGACAACCGTTACATCGCCGCTGGAATCGCCAAAATCGACGGTGATCGCCGTCGTACCCTGGCCGATGGCCACGGATGCGCCCGCGGGAACCGTCCAGAGGTAGCTGTCGGCGCTGGCGACCGCGTCGATACTGAACGCTACGCCGGTTTCATTCTCGCAGACGACCGAGGCGCCGGTGATATTTCCGGGAAGCCCCGGGGCTTCGTCAAGCGCCACGGCGAGATTGGCCGTGGTGCTGGTACCGCAGGAATTTTCCGCCGTCACGGAAACCAATCCCGCTGTGGTGCCAAAATCCACCGTGATTGCGGTGGTACCCTGGCCGCTGGCGATGGTCGCACCGGCCGGTACGGTCCACACGTAGTTCGTCGCGTGATTTACGGCCGCAATGGTGTAGGAGACGCCGGTTACATTTTCGCAGGCGGTGGTCAGTCCCGTGATACCCGCCGGATCCGCCACGTCCTGGGTCAGGTCGATGGCAAGCTCGCTGGGCTCCCCGTCTCCGCATTGATTGCTTGCGACGACGGCCACATCGCCCGACAGGGTGCCGTACTGAACAGAGATGGCGGTCGTGCCCTGGCCGCTGAGAATCGTCGCGCCCGCCGGTACGGTCCAGGTGTAGCCGCTCGCACCGGAAACCGCCGCTATGCTGTAGCTCTCGGTGGCCGCCTCGCAGACGCTAGCGTTACCCGTGATGGCACCGGGCGTTTCCGGCACACTCGTCACGGTCACGGCCTCGTCCGTGGAAGCACTGGTGCCGCAGGTGTTGGAAGCGGTCACATTTAAGTTTCCGCTGGTGCTGCCCCACAGCACCGTGATGCTCGCGGTACCCTGTCCGGAAAGAATGGTTGCACCGGAGGGTGCCGTCCACGTGTAGGCGGTGGCGCCCGCTACCGCATCCACCGTGTATCCTTCGCTGTCACCCGCGCAGACGGCAAGCTCGCCGGTGATGGCGCCGGGTTGTGCGGGTATAGAAGTCACCGTGATGGGACTGGGGGTGAATGCGCTGGCACCGCAGGTGTTTTCGGCGCTCACGGAGACATTCCCGGAAGTCGAACCAAAATCTACGGCAATACTGGTGGTTCCCTGCCCGCTGGCTACCGTGGCGCCCGCAGGGACCGTCCAGACATAGTTCGTGGCACCAGAAACCGCGTCAATACTGTAGACAATCCCGGTGTCGCCCGCGCACACGGAAGTATTCCCGGTGATCGCGCCCGGCGCGGCCGGTATCGACGTAACGGTAACCGCGGCACTTCGGGCGGTCCCCGCGCAACCGCTGGTCTCAGCCACGACCGAGACATTGCCGGATGTCGAGCCGAAATCCACCGTGATGTCGGTGGTTCCCTGGCCACTGGCAACGGTGGCGCCACTCGGGACGGTCCAGGTATATCCGGTTGCATTTGTCACCGCTGCGATACTGTAGGCGATGCCCGTGTCGCTCGCACAAACGGAGGTATCCCCCGTAATCGCGCCGGGCTGGTCGGGGAGATCGGTGAGGGCAACCGTCAGGGTGCGGGCCGGGCCGGTGGTGCAACCGTTGATCGCGCTTACGGCAACGTCGCCGGCTGTGGAACCGAAGGTCACCGTGATTTCATTCGTTCCGTCGCCGTCGGTAATGGAGGCGCCCGCAGGCAGGGTCCATTCATAGGCAATGGCACCGCTGACCGGACTGACGCTGTACATCTCGCCGGTAGCGGCCTCGCAGACGGTGGAATTTCCCGTGATCGCGCCCGGCTGGGTCGGCGTATCTTGCGCTACCTGAATCCGGGTGCGGAAGAACAGGTCGGCACCGCTGATGGGTCCACCCGAATTACCGGCGGTTCCCGGCCCGTAGGGGTTGCTGCTATCGTAGTCGATTTGAACCGCGACCATGCTGTCGCGGACCAGTTCCCAGGTGTAGACTTCGCCCCGGACCACGGGAATGGGTGTCGTCAATACGTGTTCGTTTTCGGCAGAGTTGAGATTGACGGACTGGCCAGCGTTCAACTGGGTGCCGGCCGTGCCGGTGCCCTCGTAGATGTTCAAGGTCCAGCCGAGCGTTGAGCCAATGGCGGTATCAACCTGATAAAGGTCACCGGTAAGTCCCGCAGTAAAGGACTGCCAGTGGCTCACGCTGTTGTTGCCGGTGGAATTGGCCAGTTCCTGAATCTGATCGGGAAGAATGCCGCTGATGACATGGGTCTGAAAATACAGGTCTGAGCCCGCAACCGCGCCGCCGGCGTTCCCGTAGGTTCCGCCCGCGTAAGGATTGCCGGTGTGCACGGGAATTTGTCCGGGTACATTGCTGTCCCGACGCATTTCAAAGGTGTAGGTGTTGCCCGCCGTAACCGCGATGGTATCGGCCAGAACGTGCTGGTTGACCCCGGTCACCACGGTGACGGACTGGGGGGTATTGAGCAGGGTGCCGACGACGCCGTCCCCGTCATAGACATAAAGGGTCCACGCACCCGTCAACAGCAGACGGGTATCAATCTGGTACAAGGTGCCCGTGTCGCCCGCCGTGAAACTCTGCCAGTGCCGAATCTGGTTGGTCGAGTTGCCCGTCGTAAAAACTTGAGACTGGTCGATTACGGGGACGTTCGCCTCGCAGGTGCCGTCGAAGTAGGTGTCGTCGGACTTCATCCCGGGAGATGCAATGCGCAGGGCACCCGTGATGGCTGAAAAGTGCTTTACAAGGGCCGCACCGGTCACATCCGGATCGCGCACAACCGATTCTCCTCCGTCGACCGTTCCGGCGGCGAGGGTGTAGCTGTCCATGAGGGTTGCCACATCGTCTTGCAGCTCAAGGACGTCACCGGATTCGGTAAGGTCGAGGGCTCCCGTGCTCGCCACTTGGACGATGGAACCGCCGAAGAGTCCGGTGGGACTCCCCCCTCCGAATACCACGATGGCGGTGCCAGGCGGCAGAATAGTGCCACTGGGAAAAGTGTGGCGCACGGCGGTGTTGTCGCTCAGCGTCCAGCCGGAAATATCTACTGCGGCAATACCCGAAGTATTCACGAGCTCGACAAATTCATCCTGGGAAGCATCGGCGCTGTAATCGCGATTGGTGTCGCCACACAGCGAGGCGCCCACGGGTTCGCCGAAGGCGGTACATTCTCCGTCGGAGGGAATATCAGCCAGCACTTCGTTTATGACAACGGCCGCCCGCGCACCACAGCAGCCCAATATGGCGATCCCCAATAACGTCAGATACCGACTCATTCAAACACGTCCTTTCGGTTCAGCGCGTCTTCGCCCCCTTAAACTGCTTTATGCGCGAATCGCACCCATGTACGACTATGCGCATTGCCTCGCGGAGATGGCTGGCTATACCACATGATACCACTTTTCATATTACTGCGGATACGGTCAATTGTTTCGAGACGATTTGTTTCTTCACGGCGATGGGGCCAAATTGGAACATAGTTAATGAATGTTAGGGAGAGGACCGCCGAAAACCCCCAAAAAACTTCTTGCAAGTTTTGGGTAGCTTCTATTACATTCTGTGATATACTTTCAGTTGTAAAGAGATTACCCAAACGCGCCGGAGACGGGCATGACCAACGACGAAGCCAAAGAGCTCTATATAAACGCGGTGAAGGCCTTTGACGCCAAAGACTTTGATCGCGCGCTTTCCATGTTTGATACGCTGGATGCCGAGCGCCCGAACAGCCGCCACGTGACCTATCACCGCTGCGTCTGTCTGGGCCATCTGGGCCGGCAGGCGGAGGCCCGTGAGCAATTTGCCAAGATTGAAGGTAAGCTCGAACGGGAAAAGCTGGTCGAAGTCCGGGCGCTGCTGGGCCCCGCTTCCGGGTCGGCGCATGGGTCGCGTGCGGCGGATATCCCGGTGGCCTCTCCGGTCTCGGACGCTCTGGAGCTCACCGGCGACAACGTGCTGGTTATTGAATCCGCTTTCCCGAAATCGACAACGGAAACGACCATAACCGGCCATATCCGATCGGGCACCTTTCGCACCGGCGACTCCCTGACTCTCATCACCGAAAGCGGGATGCCGCTGGTAGCTCCGATTGTGCGCATCGGCACGGCGGAAACGCCCTTGAAGATGGCGCGCGCGGGGCAGAAAGCGATCATGCTGCTTCAGGTGGAACCCCACCACGTGGTACCGGGCTCGTCGGCGACATGCGTATCCCAGGAAGAGTCCTACGCGGAAACGATGGTCGTGGGGATCCATGATGAAGCGTCGCCGGCCTCGACGGCGTCGCAGATGGGTGGCGTGCTGCTGGAACTGGACCGCAAGATAAAGGGTGGCGATTTCGGCGGCGCTCTGGAGAAGCTACAGGGCTTCCTGGCCAGCGATCCCAAGAGTTGTGCGGGACACCGTCTGATGGCCAAGATTTGCCTGGAGGGCGGTGACGGATACCGGGACCCGAAGAAGGCGCTGGAACATATCCGGCGCTCTTACGAGCTCGGCGGCGCGGAAGATCCGATTGTGGTGGACACGCTGGCGCAGGCTATGGCCGCGAACGGCGAGGCCGAACACGGCCTCCGCTTTCTGGAGCGGCTCTACACCACGACCCGCGAGTTTGAAGCCAAGGGCGCACTGGGCCAGCGGATCGTCGATTTTCGTTCGCGCCACCAGCTCGGCCACGTCTGGGAATTTGCCGACAACTTTGGCGACGTGATTTTCGAGTCGGGGGATATCATCGAGATCATCAAGGCCTTCAAGTCCAACACGGTTCCGAAGACGTCGCTGTGCAAGAAGGACCGGGTGGGGGAATGGCGCAAGGTCGAGGAGACCATTGCCATCGAGCATCCTGAGATTGGGTCACTGTTCAGGGTCGTGGTGCCCAAGCGCAATCCGGTCATAATCTACGTGATCATCGCCCTGCTTGTCGCGCTGATTGTAGCCGCCATCATTATATTCTAAAGGGTGCTATTCGGGGGGCAGCAGGGCACGCGTTGGCGCGTGCCCCCTCCCAGCCTGCCCCCGCGCGCTTCTCCGCGACGTGACCGCGCACCAACCCGCCGGTGTTGCCGTTTCCGGGGTGATTTTGTATACTGCCGCCTCCATCACGTGAATTGGCGGCGACGCACGGGCAATCCGGCGTTTCGGTCGCGGGAAGTCACCGAGAACAGGCGAGAGGAGCACCGGGACCGGTTTGGGTCCCGCGAATCACCTTCATGCACTTGACCCAGAAGCAGGAATCCCTCATCTCCCAGTTCCTACGTGACTTGAGCCACCGCCTTGACCCCAGCCTGCCGGAAAAAGTCCGGGAACGTAGCCTGCGCCAGGTGCAGACGCGGATCTATCACGAGTTGGAACGGCTCAACAATCCGGCAATAAGCGATGACGAAGTGCTTCGGGTGCTGCGCAACGCGGCGAACACCGCCGAAGCCTCCCCCGCTCCGGCCCGCGAAATGCCGGAACGGCCGACACCCGCGACGGCGTCCACGGTAGGCGCCCCGACACCAACTACGACTCTCCAGAACCCCAAAGCCATCTGGCTCGGCGTGTGCGTTCACAATGCGGAGCGCCTGGGAATCGAAACATGGATGTTTCGCACGGGCCTTGTGGTGCTTGGCCTGTGCACGGGCCCCGTGGCGGTGCTGGCCTACATCGCGGGCTTTATTGAGTACTACCTGGGGCTGCCCGATGGGGAACGCCCCGCGATTGACTGGCCGCGCATCGCGCTACGGGGCGTGGTGGCCCTGGTCGTTCTTATCGCCCTGCGTTGGGGGGCCAACCAGGCCCTCGTACTGATCGGGTATGGCCACGAACAGATCTTCAAGGAGCCCATGCCCGCGCTGGGGGATTGGGACTGGTTCCGCTTCCAGGAAGGCACCTATTTCTTCCTGGCGCTGTTCACCGTGCTTCCGCTGGCGATTCTCAGCGGCCTGCCCCTGGCGAATGCGTGGGGGCACAGCCTGAAGCGGCTTGCCCAGGCAATGGCCTCGCTCTACGCCGTGGCGCTGTGCTTCGGGGTGGCTTCGGTTATCGCGGGCCTGATATTGGATCGCGTCCAGGCCTACCTGCAATAGCCCGCGTCAGGGAGCGGCGGGAATACTCTGGGACAGGGCGACCACGGAGCGGGCGGCGACGTCAAGCTGGCCCGACATCATGGGCGCTCCCGCCTCGCTGGCACAAATGTCTTCGGGGGCGTGTCGCCCGGTGTTAATCCGCATGGACCAGGCACCGGGGGGCAACCGGAAGACCTGGGCCATCTCGCTGTTGTTAAAGATGAGGTAGAGGGCCGTTCCATTGTTGGACCGGGGCTGAATCTTATACGACAGCAGCGTGGACGCGCTCTCCCAATCGATAGGCTGCCCGTTCTCGTCGAGCCACAGCACCTCGGCCAGGTTCTCGTCCCACGTGTGGGGAAAATAAACCTTGCGGGTGAAGGCGGGATTCGATTTTCGGAACGCGATTAGCTCGCGGCAGAAGCGGTGGAGTTCGCTGTACTCACCCAGCAGATTCCAGTTGAGCCAGGAAATTTCGTTGTCCTGACAGTAGGCGTTGTTGTTGCCGATCTGGGTTCGGCCAAACTCATCGCCCCCGAGAAGCATGGGCACGCCCAGGGAGAGGAAGAGGGTGGCGAGGTAGTTCTTCTGCATGCGCAGGCGCAACTCATTCACCCACGCGATGGACGTCTCCCCTTCGACCCCACAATTCATGCTGATGTTGTCATCGCTGCCGTCCCGGTTGCCCTCGCCATTGTCCCAGTTGTGCTTCCGGCTGTAGGACACGAGATCGCGCAGGGTGAATCCATCGTGGCACGTGACAAAATTGATGCTGTGTTCCGGGCTGCGGCCCGCCCACTCATACACATCGGCGCTGCCCATGACCCGGGAGGCAAAAGCGCCGCGGGTGTGGGGGTCGCCGCGCCAGTAACGCCGGACATCGTCGCGATAGCGTCCGTTCCATTCGTACCAGCGGTTGTCCCCGAAGGAGCCAACCTGGTAGGCGCCGCCGGCATCCCAGGCCTCGGCGATGAGCTTGGTGTCGCGCAAGACCGCGTCTTCGGCAATGCGCTCGACCAGGGGCGCATTCTGCACGACCTCGCCGTTGCGATCGCGCCCCAGGATGGAGGCGAGGTCAAAGCGAAAGCCGTCGATATGCATGACCGAAACCCAGTAGCGCAGGCAGTCCAGGATGAAATCGCGCACCAGGGGGTGATTGCAGTTCACCGTATTGCCGCAGCCGGAATAGTTCAGGTAGCGGCCCCGTTCGTCCAGCATGTAGAAGATGGAATTGGTCATTCCCCGAAAGCAAAGGGAGGGGCCCATTTCGTTGCCCTCGGACGTGTGGTTGAAGACGACGTCGAGGATGATTTCCATGCCGGCCGCGTGGATGGCCTCGACCATCTCGCGAAATTCGATAAGGTGCTCCCAGCCTTCCGCGCTGCACGCATGCAACCCCGTGGGGGCAAAAAAGCCGATGCTGCTGTAGCCCCAGTAGTTGAAGAGTTCGCCACGACCGTTCAGGCTACAGCGCCCGAGCCGGGTCTCCCCCGCTTCCTGGATCGGCAGGAGTTCGATGGCCGTGACACCGAGCTCCTTGAGGTAGGGCAGCTTCTCAATCAGGCCGCGGTAGGTGCCCGGATGGGCGACGCCCGACGAGGGATCTTTCGTAAATCCGCGCACGTGGGCTTCGTAGATGATGGTCTCGTTGACGGGGATACGGGGCCGGTAATCCCGGGAGTGCCAGTGGGACTCTTCGACGGTGACGCACTTGATGGTGCCATCGTGCACGTTCCCCGCGAAAGCTTTGGAATAGGGATCGAGCAGGTAGACCCGGCTGTCGAAATAATGTCCCGCGTTCGTCTCGTAGGGCCCGTCCATCCGATACTTGTACAGGACAGCCTTGGGCAGATTTTCCACGAAGACGGTCCACACGTCGCCGGTGCGATCGGTTCGCGGATCGAATTCATACTCCCACACCGGCACGGTATCTCCGACGGTATCGAAGACACAGAGCCAGACTCGGGTGGCGAATCGACTGACCACCGAAAAGCGGATACCCTTGTCGAAGACAGAGGTTCCCTGTCGGTAGGGACGGCCAGCCACCACATTAAAGGTCTTGACCAGCTCGGCCGGTAACCGCGCGGGGGTATAATCAGCAGGGGACAACATTTTCATGGCTTGGAGTTCCGTTTAACGACGGCGGAAGTGTAGCAATTTCCACCTCCGTGGCGTTAGCGCGCGGGCTATCTGTCTTCCCGCTGCTCGCGTTTCCATGAATCGGCATCGTCCAGAATGCGGTCCCAGTCAAAGGCTTCCGGCCCCTCTTCCACTTCTTCCCGTTCCCAGCCGCGCATGATGCGGCGGTTGCGCCACCATCGCGAGAGGCCGGTGATCAGGCAGAGGGCGGCGATGAGCCCCCAGAAGGAACCGGTTCGCAGGGTGGTCAGCAGGGAGAGACCCCAGAGCCCCCCGTTGAAATCGTCCCAGAACTGATCGAGTGTAATGCCCCCTTTATCGGCGAGGGCCTGCGCAAAGGACTCGGTGCGGAGCGCCGCGACCACGTTCCAGAAGGCGTCTTCGCCCACCTCGTTGTAGAGGGCACGGGTCATGGTGAGCGCCTGGGAATAGGCGTCGCCAAACTGGCGGTCATTTCCCGGTTGTCTGAAGGCGCGTTCGAGGGAATCGAGGGGCATGATTTGGCCGGTGAGGTGCATGCGCGTGACTTCGATGGTGCTTTCCCAGCGGATCTCGTTGGCGAGCATCATGCAGATGCCCTCATTGAGCCAGCGCGGCAGTTGTTTCGTGTCCGTGTTGCGGTGGAGCAGGACGTGGATCAACTCGTGGCGCACCGTCCCGCGAAAATCATCGCCAATGGAGCGCAGCCGGGGGGACTTGACCACGATGGAGCTCTGGTCGGCCCGGGTGACGCCACTGACGCCCACGTGGGCATACATGCCGCTCAAGCCCAGAAACTCGTTCATGTTGTGGGCGATGCGCATGGTGACGGGCTCATCGCCCATGGGCAGGTGCATGGCGAACTCGTCACGCGCGGCGATCAGGTCACGGAGGCCCTTTTCCGCCACCGCGCGGTCGTCCGCGTGGAAGTTGATGGTGAAAGGCCCCTCACTTATTGTGTCGGCGACGACCCAGGGTGCCAGTAGAAGGAACAGGAGACACCATCCCGCGTATAGTAGCTTCATGACGGAATTGTACCCTATTTAGTCCACCGCAATGCACTTCGACTCCCCCCCCTTTTTGATACCCCGAGGGGGCCTGTGCTAGCATTATGGGACGAATCTACCCCCCTGAAGGCACCTTTTTTCATGCTCCTCCCTGCTCAAAATGGCGAACCTGCAACCAATCCCGCCCCTAAACCGAAAGGCTCTGCCTGGACGGTCTACCGGCGCTTGCTGGGCTACACGTGGCAGTATAAGTACCGTCTGATTGTTTCCCTTCTTTTTGCCATGTTTATCGCCGCTTCGTTCACGGCCATGTTGATCACCGTGCGGGAAGTGGTGAACTTGACCTACTTCGTGCCGGAACCCGAGCAGGACGGCGCGCTGAAGCACGAAGATCCCCGGGACAGGCACCTCCAAAGCATCCGGGACATGAACACGTGGATACAGAACTCCATCGAGTCCGCCCCCGGCACGGCCCTGGAGCGCTACGTTGGCCCGCCTGTTTGGATCGAAAGTGAATTCGACGGTCTGGTAACCTCCATGCGGGCCGAAAAGACCGATGCCGTAAAGTACACCTGCCTGCTCCTGATAGTTTTTGCCTTTGTCACGGGCGTGGCCCGCTTTATTCAGGAGTACTACTCCGGGGCCATCGGCGCCTATATTTCCACCGATATGGCGCGGCAGATGTACAACAACCTCATGGCCCAGTCGGTGGGCTATTTTGAGACCCGCACGACGGGCGACACCCTGGCCCGCTTTACCAATGATATCTTTATGGTCAACCGCGGCCTGGAGGGCGTGCTGGTCAAGCTGATGCGCGAACCCTTCAAAGCCATCGGCTTCTTCGGATTCGCCCTGTGGACCGATCCCCTCCTCACGCTCGTGGGCGTGTGCGGTATGCCGCCGGTCATTATCGTGCTGACTAAGATCGGCATGAAAATGCGCAAGAGCGCTCGCCGCTCCCTTGAAAAGATCTCGACGATGGCCTCCGTGGTCAATGAGACCGTGAACGGCATCAGTATCGTCAAGGTTTTCACCATGGAGCGCTACGAGATCGAGCGCGTGCGGACGGAGATCACGCGGCTGCGCCGTTTCCTCCTCCAGATGGTGCGCCTTCATGCGACGACCGGCCCGGTGACCGAATTTATCCTCGTGCTGGGCGTGACCGTGTTTCTGCTTTATGCCGCGAAGCGAATGGAGACCGGCGAACTCAAGCTGGGCGAGTTGACGACGCTGCTCATCGCTCTGGCCATGCTCCTGGATCCGCTGCGCAAGATGTCCGCGGTGAATAACATGATACAGACCAGTATCGCCAGCGCCGAGCGCGTTTTTGAATTTATCGACATGACCCCGGAAATCGACGAGCGGGAAGGGGCCCCCTCGCTGTCGCCCATGGCGCAGGGCATCCGCTTCGACAACGTGACTTTTGGCTACAGTTCCGAAGTGCCGGTGCTTCAAAATTTTTCGCTGGACGTGCGCAAGGGAGAGACCGTCGCGCTGGTGGGGCCCAGCGGTTCGGGCAAGAGCACGATCATCAAATTGATTCCCCGCTTCTACGACATTCAGGGCGGGGCTATCCTGATTGATGGCCAGAACATCAGCGAAGTCTCCGCCCACAGTCTTCGGGAGCAGATCAGCCTGGTGACCCAGAACACGATCCTCTTTGCGGAGACGATTCGCGAGAATATCGCCGCGGGCCAGTCGCACTACACGCAGGAAGAAATTGAGCGGGCCGCGAGAACCGCCCACGCGGTGGAATTCATCGAGAAATTGCCGAAGGGTTACGACACCCGGCTGGACGAAGCGGGCACGACCCTTTCCGGGGGCCAGCGCCAGCGCCTCGCCATTGCGCGGGCCTTTATCAAAGACCCGAGCATTTTGATTTTGGACGAGGCGACCTCCAGTCTGGACTCCGAGAGCGAGCGCCTGATACAGGATGCGCTCGATCACTTCCTGGATGGGCGGACCGCGTTCATCATCGCCCACAGACTTTCGACCATTCAGCGCGCGGACCGCATTCTGTTGATTCAGGAGGGCCGCATTGTGGAGGAGGGCAGTCACAGCGAGTTGCTGGCCCGGAACGGCGCCTACGCCCGACTATACCGCACCCAGTTTGACACCCAGGAGCCATTAGAATGAGACGGATAGGCCTTGCAATCATCGTGAGTCTCGCGGCGGCAGGCTGTGGCGATCCCGCCAAATCCACCGACGCGCCCGCACCGCCTCCGCCCGCACCCGTTGCCCCCGCGCCGGTTGAACCGAAACCCGCGCCCGCAGCCCCTGCAAGCGAAACTGGGTTCATCCATGCCACGGTACAGGTCGTGGATCTGGCCGGCAAGCCACTCGCGGGCATGGCCCCCATCGTGACGCACCAACCGAATGCCTTTGACAAACCGGTAGCCATGGGCGATCCCACGGACACGGCGGGCATCGGCACGATTCGCTTCGAGAACAAGGAGCATCTCTATCTGCGCGCCTGGGACCCAACGCTGGGCTATTTCCCGAACAACTTCTATGAGGTGCTGCCCGGCGGCTCTTCGGTCGAAGAAACCCTCACCATCCAGATGGTGGGAGCCTCCGGACTGGAGGCCCAATTGTTCCTGCCCGACGGCCAGCCGGCAGCCAACGAGACCGTGGCGCTCATGTTGTCCCACGCCACGCGGGGCCCGTGGTGGCCGGCCCAGGCCACCAGCGACGCGGAAGGTGTGGTGCGCTTCCCCAATCTGCCGGCGGGCGAATTTGTCCTGAGCTTCAAGTTGACGGCGGGCCCGAAACTGGAAGTGCGGGAAACGCCCTTGCCCCCTGGCTCGATTGTTAACATGGGTGCGGTGAAATTGCAGTAGGGGACAGTGGCCGCCCCCGAAAACTTTATTCCGCCCGAAAAACATGCTACTATCGCGGCGGTTTTGTTGGGGCTCGGTCCGATGTGCGGGGCGGGCTTAAATCGGATTTTCGCCACGTTCCCAGGAGGAGGCGCCATGCAGTCATCGCTGATCATTGAATCCAATGGTTCAAACAAAGACAAACTTGACCAGATGCTCAAGGACGGCTGGACCGTTGTTTCGATTACGGCGAACCACGGCAAGAGCTACAACGATTTCCTCGTTATTCTCGAGAAGTAGTTCGCGCCCGCGCGCACAGATACAGTCTATTCGACCGGCTTCATACCCCACGGGGTGTGGAGCCGTTTTTGTATTGATTCCTCGAATGCAACGTAAGGGAAAAACAAATCCGTATGCGATCGGTCAGATCGGATCGCCCTCTTTCCATTCGAAGATCAACTCGGGATTGTCGAAGTAGCGCTTGATGTGCTTGCCGAAAGGAAAGGCTTCGCCCGCGTCGAAGGCACGGTGATCCATGGAACCGGTCATGGTAATCGTGTACCGGGGAACGACCTGGCCATCCACGACCCAGGGGGCCAACTTCAGATCGCCGATGCCGAACATCATCACTTCGGGTGGAACGATCACGGTGACGGTCTGGTTGCCGGAGATCATCATGCCGATATTGGCCACGGTGCAGGTCGCACCGAGTATATCTTCCACCCGGAGCTTGTCCGAATCGGGAATCTTGTCGTAGCCCGGCTCGGGGACGGGGCGCTGCCAGAGCATGCCGCGCAGGGTGATCCAGAAGGCGCCGGCGGCCTTGAGGTCCAGCTCCATGAGGCCGACTTTGGCATAGATGCCGGCGGCCTGAAAATAGAGCTGCTCGGGATCCGTGCGGCGCGCCCGGCGGACGAGATCGCGCATTTCCGAGGCCACTTGCTCCAGAGACTTGAGGTGGGGGTTGCGCAGCACGGGCCGGACCACGCCGTGCTTGGTGTGGGCGGTGAAGCTCAGATTGATGTCTTCGGCGCGGTACAGGGTGCCGCCGTTGAGAAAGGGGGCGTAGTCGATGAAGGCGTTCATGCACGGGGTATGGTGCAGACCGTGGGCGATAGCTTTGAGGAAGAAAGCCGAGAAGTTCTTGTGAATCGCCCGGCGGAAGAGGGATTTTTCGTCCATGGCTTCGGCGGCTTGGGCGATTTCCCCGCCCTTGGCCTGGCCGTATTCCACGAGCCGGGTGACGTCGTACTGGGCGACCATGGCCGCGTGGGGCGTCTTTCGGGCCGATTCGGACAGAAAATAGGCCACCATCTGCCGAAGGAACGAAAAACGCTGGGCGTCTTTGACCTTGACGTGTTTACGCAGATAGGCAACCCGGAAATCTTGAAACATGGCAACTCTCCCGCTGTGGCTCACATAGGAGGAGTATACTGAAAGGAAAATGGGTTAGTACAGTTGACCCTTTGGCGAAGAGCCGCTGTGGCGGCTCAACCGCCCATGGAAAAACCATCCTGAAAAGAGTGCTTGACAGAAGTGTTCAGCCCGATTAGACTGATACGCACTACGACAGTGAGCAATAAACACCATAGGGGCCGTCTACCATGAATCGCACGTGGCAATCCGTATTGGGCCGCTTTCTTCAACATTTGCAGTTGTGGTTGCTTTTTGAGACGTGGGGCTACGTGCTCTGCCGCCTTGCCCTGGTGCTTCTCCCGATTGGTGCCGTCGCCGTGATGGTTGACCAGCGGTGGTTTGCCGGGGCCTACAGCCTTTCCGTTGCCCTTTCGGTCCTCATTCCCCTCGCGGTGATACCGGCGGCCTACGCCCTGCTCCACCGGGGCACCCGCCTCCATCACGCCTTCGAGATGGACGAGCGGGCCGGCCTCAAGGACCGAATCAGCAGCGCCTGGGAATTCCTGGGCCAGGATTCCCTCACCCACGAGCAGACCCTTCAGGTGCGCGATGCCCTCCGCACCGCACACGACGTGGATCTGGCCTCCCTCATCACCCTCCAGAACTCGCGCCTGCCCCGATGGGCTTTCGTGGCGCTGGGCGTATTCGTCGCCAGCTTTTTCATGCCCTCGGTCTATCAGGCGCCCACGGTGGATGCGGCCGTAGATACGATCAAGATGCTCCAACTGGCCGAGGTCGAATCACTGAAAGAGGAGGTGGAGAAGCTGGCGAAGGAAGAGGATCTCAAGGAGTTGGTGGAGAAGCTGAAGGAAGTTCAGGAGCGCTTCGAACAGGGTGAAATGAACGAACGCGATGTCATGATCGCATTGGCCCGCATGGACAAGGAATTGCAGGAGAAGATGGAGGCGATGGGCGTGGAAGAGCTGAACGCCCAGTTGAATCAGGTGGTGCCCCACCTCATGGCGAGCACCGCCGCCCAGCAGGTGGCCCAGCAGATAAAGGAAGACAAGCTGGACGAGGCGGCTAAAGAGATGGACAAACTCGACGCGAAGCTCCAGAAGGACGAACTGACGCCCGAGGAGAAAGAGCAGCTTGCGCTCAACATGGGCGCGGCGGCGGCGAAGCTGGGCAAGGGGGAGAAGGGGACCCTCGGATCGGACTTCAACAACGCGTCCCAGTCCGTCAAATCCGGCGATAAGGAAGGCATCAAGAGTTCCTTCAAGTCGATGAAGGACAAGATGGGCCAGTGCAACAGCCTGCGCCAGATGAAAAAGCTTTCCAATTGCCTGGGCACCTGCAAGGGCAACCTGGGCAATAAATCCTCCCTCCTGGCCAAGATTGGTAAGGGCGAGAACAACAACAAGAGCGACAGCCCCTCCACCAATGCCGGGCTGGGCTCGGTAAAGGCCGAGGGCGAGGGCAAGGGTCTCGAAGACAGCTACCGCGAAATGCTCAACGTGCAGGGCATGGCCGGCGATGGTCCGGTGGAGAGCGAGGTGGAGATGACCGAAGGCCAGACTTCCGCCAGCACCCTCGAGGCGAAGGAAATGTACAACGAGTACGCCGCCGTGGCGGAGCAGGCCCTGGACCAGGAAGAGATTCCCCTGAGCCATCGCTTCCACGTCAAGCGCTATTTCCAGGCCATCCGGCCCGAGGAATAGGCCGTTGGGCGGGTGATCGTGTTCCGCTGCTCGTGCCATAAGTAAGCTGGGGGTTACCGAATACTATTGCGGGTGAAGTGTATCCCTTTGGGCGCGTGCGGTCCCGATTGGATTGAAGAGATTCAGCAAGTTCAACGCGCCCCCGTTGGCGCTGGGAGTGGGATCACATGGCCGTAAACAGTCAATTTGAGCAGGATGTTGCCCAGTTTCTCGTCGCCTTCAATCAGGTGCGCGAGGAAATCGCCAAGGTGGTGGTCGGTCAGAAGGAAATCGTGGAGGAGATCCTCATCGGGCTCTTCGCCGGCGGCCACATCCTGCTGGAAGGTGTCCCCGGCATCGGCAAGACCCTTCTGGTCCACACCCTGGCGGACACCCTCTCCTGCAAATTCTCCCGAATCCAGTTCACGCCCGATCTCATGCCCACCGACATCATCGGCACGCGCATCGTGATGGAAGACGATGCCGGCCGCAAGCACTTCACCTTCCAGCACGGCCCCATCTTCACCCAGATCCTGCTGGCCGACGAAATCAACCGCGCCACGCCCAAGACCCAGTCCGCGCTCCTCGAAGCGATGCAGGAGCGCTCCGTCACCACGGCGGGCGAGACCCGGAAGCTGGAGCGGCCCTTCTTCGTGATTGCTACCCAGAACCCGCTGGAGATGGAGGGCACCTACCCCCTGCCCGAAGCCCAGCTCGACCGCTTCTTCTTCAAGCTACTCGTGAAATTTCCCTCGGTCGATGACCTCGTGGAAGTGTCGCGCCGCACCACGGTCCGCGCCATGCCCTCCGCCGATGTGACGCTGAAAGACGAGACCGTCGTGCAGCTCATGGGCACCGTCCGCGACATGCCCATCGCCGAGCACGTGGAGCGCTACGCCGCCAATCTCCTTATCGCCACCCACCCCGAGTCGGACCGCGCCACGCCCATGGTGAAGCGCTACGGCAAATACGGCGCGAGCCCGCGCGGCCTCCAGGCCATGGTCCTCGGCGGCAAGGTGCGCGCCCTCCTGGATCGCCGCTTCAATGTGGCGGAAGACGACATCCGCGCCGTGGCGAAGCCCGCTTTGCGCCACCGGATTCTATTGAACTTTGAAGGTGAGGCGGAAGAAATCAGCACCGATGCGATTGTGGACGAGATCATCGAAAAGGTGACCGTGAACGTATCGTGATCGGGGTATTGCTGTCGCGGCGCTCGATATAGATCGGGCACACCATGAAAATTGCAGGGACACCAGAGACGGCAGGGACAACAGGTTGTCATTACCTGCTGTCTCTGTCGTCCCTGAAGTCCCTGTAAACTAACGGCGATGAACTCTAAGCTTGCACGGCCTCACTTAGTCACCGAAGGATCGCAATGACCGCTACCGCAACCCAGACGGCCAAGACCGCCGAGCCCCTCTTCGATGACAACTTCATCGAGACGCTGGCCTATCTCAACATCATCGCGCGCAAGATCCTCAGTGGCCAGATGAAGGCCGAGCGGCGAAGCCGCCAGAAGGGCGTGAGCGTCGAGTTTGCCGATCACCGGCCCTACTCCCCCGGCGACGATTTCCGCTTCATCGACTGGGGCGTCTACTTCCGCACCGACCACCTCTTCCTCAAGCTCTTCGAAGAAGAGGAAGATCTCCAAATCTATATCTTGATCGATTGCTCCGCCAGCATGGCCTTCGGCAATCCCGACAAGTTTATTTACGCCCGCCGTCTCGCCGCCGCCATCGGCTACCTCGGCCTCGCCAGCATGGACCGCGTTCACATCGTGCCTTTTGTGGACAACGTGCCCACAACCGCCGCCGACTCCTTGCGCCTGCGCGGCAAAGGAAAAGTTTTTCGCCTCCTCTCCTTTCTCGAAAACCGCGAGAGCGGCGGTGTCACCGATTTGCGTGCGGCCCTCCAGCGCTTCAGCACCGGCAGCCAGAAGCGCGGCATGGCGATTCTCATCTCCGACCTGTATGATCGCGAAGGCGTGATCCCCGGACTCAACGCTCTCCGCTACCAGAAGTTCGACCCCTACGTGATCCACCTCGTCTCGCCGCAAGAAGCCTCCCCCGAGTTGCTGGGTGACTTGCGTCTTATCGACGGCGAGTCGGGACGCACCCGCGATGTAACCCTCACCGAGGGGCTGCTGAAAAAATACCGACAGGTCTTCGAAGGCCACGGCGCGAAGATGGAGCAGTTCTGCCGCTCCCGCGCCATAGGCTACGCGCGCTGCGTCACCAGCACGCCCTTCCAGGACACCATCGTACACATGCTGCGCCGGGGGAAATTGCTGCAATGAGCTTCCTCACGCCCCTGGCCTTTCTCGGCTTGCTGCTCTTCATCCCGGTGATTCTGCTCTATCTCCTCAAGCAGAAACGTCGCCGCGTTATCGTCTCCACCCTCATGTTCTGGGACGAGATTCTTCGCGACGAACACAGTGTCGCCTCCATCACGAAGTTGCGCAAGATCCTCTCGCTCCTCCTTCAGCTCCTCGTGCTGTTGCTGCTCATTCTCGCCCTGGCGCAGCCCATCCTCGCGAAGGACACTCTGGGTGCGCGGCGCATCGTGGTTCTCCTAGATAGCTCCGCCAGCATGCTCACCGAGGAGTCCGGCCAGACCCGCTTCACCCTGGCCCAGGCCAAAGTCCGTGACGTGATTACCGGCATGGCTTCAGGCGATACGGCCATGCTCGTCTCCGTCGGTGCCCACCCGGAAACGGTCATGCCCTTTACCTCCAGCCGCCGCACGCTCCATGAAGCCCTCGACAGCATCGCGGCGGGCCATGGCGGAACGAATTTTGCCGACGCCTTTGCCCTGCTGAAACAACTCCCGCCCGATGAACGCGAAACCTGGGTCTATGTCATCGGCGATGGTGCTTTCGATTCGGTCACTTTCGAGGGCAATGAGAAAATGCGCTTCGCCTACCTGCCCGTCGGCGCGGCGAAGGACAACGTGGGCATCACGGCATTCCAGGTACGCCCCCTGCCCGCCCTCCCCCGCGACTTCGAGATCATGTTCACCGTTGCCAACGAAAGCGACGCCGAGGTCACGCTGCCTTTTGAAGTCCATGTGGCCGACAGCCTCGTGGATGCCGACGAACTCACGGTCCCCGCGCGGGGAATCGTGAACCATTCACTGCGTCAGTTCAGCGCCACGGGCGGCGCGGTCAAGCTCGTGGCCGACTGGGACGACAACTTCCAGCTCGACAACACGGCCTACGCGGTGTTGCCCCCGGCGGTGGTCGTGCCCGTGGCCCTGGTGACGGAGGGCAACTACTTTTTCGAGAGTGCCCTCATGACCGACGACGCCATCACGCTTGAAAGCATGACGCCCGCGCAGTACGCGGAGAAGGCCGCGACCCTTGAGGCGAAGGTTATCATTTTCGACGGCTTTGTGCCCGAAACCCTCCCCGAGCGCCACACCATCTACGTGGGCAAGTGGCCCGAGAGTCTCGGCATTACGGCAAACGGCGACATCGGCGAGCCCCTCATCACCGAGTGGGACCAGGAGCATCCCGTCAACCGCCACCTCCAGCTCACCAACATCTCCATCGAAGCGGGCCAGCGCCTCACCGCGCCCGAAACCTTCACTCCCCTGATTCAATCTTTCGAAAACCCCCTCGTATTGCTCGACGAGTCCAAGCCCACAATGACCATGGTGGTGGGCTTCAACACCACCTCCTCCGATCTTCCCCTCCGCGTGGCCTTCCCAATACTCGTCTCCAACACCATCCGCTACATGACCGGCGGCAACGATCAGGACGCCTGGCAGGCCCCTGAAATGGGCACCGTCCTCGGCCCCGACGCCATCGCGCAATACGCGGGCGAATCGAAGATCACCAGAGTGCTCGCGCCCGGCGAAACGGTGGAGCCGGAAACCGAAGTCATCGAAGACAGTCCCGAAACACCTGCGGAAATAATACCCGCCGCCGAACCCGTCGCACTCGCCTCCGTCCCCGTGGATCGCGCGGGAATCTACAGCGGTGTCACCGAAGCGGGCGAGACGATTCCCCTCTTCGCGGCGAACCTGAACAATCGCCGCGAGGCCAACATCGCCGTGTCCGAGGGCCTGCCCGTCAAGAGCGAGAAGCCCCTGCAGGAAATTACCGATGGATTCCGTATCGGCGCCGCGCCGTGGCGGATGCTGGCGGTCGCGGCACTCGCCCTCCTCTTCCTGGAGTGGGGTCTTTTTCACCGGCGCTGGGTGGAGTAGCACATGACATTCGAGTTCGAAAGCCCCCTGTTTCTGGCCCTGCTCGTGGCGTTGCCCCTGCTCTTTGCCGTGCTGCGCTTCTCGCTCACGGACAGTCCCCTGGGCCAGCGACTCCTCTCCGCCTTCGTGCGCGGCGTCGTGGTGCTCCTGGTAATCCTCGCCTTGTCCGACGCCCTCTGGCTCCGCACCACCGACGATCCCGCGGTTCTCGTCGTGGCCGATTTGTCCGACTCCGTGCCGAAGGACGCCGCGACCCAGCTCAAGACCTTTCTCGATCAACTCGAAACCCGCGTGAGCAATCCCTCCATGGCGGGCTTGGTCACCGTCGCGTCCACGCCCGAGCTGGTCCAGCCTGTGGTGATGCACCCCGATTTCCCCAACACCATCACCGTGCCCGAAGCAGGCGAGGAGACCCGCCTTGCCGATGCCCTCAATCTTGCCCGGGAGATCATGCCCCACGAGAAAGTGAACAAGGTCGTCGTCTTCAGCGACGGCAACGAAACCGACGGAGACGCCCTCAGCGCGGCCCGCCGCCTCGCGGCCCACGGCGTGAAGGTCCACACCATGGCCTACACCCGCGAGGAGAAGCCCGAAGTGCTGCTGGAGGATCTCCAGGTGCCTGCGGAAGTGAAGCGCGGCCAGTCCTTCGGCATCACGGCCACGGCCCACGCCACCCAGGACACCAAGGGCCAGTTCACCCTCTACCGCGACGGCTTCAAAGTGGGCGAAAAGGAGATCGAGCTGAAGAAGGGCCCCAACGCCCTCTCCTTCGACGAATCGAATCCGCCGGACGGCCTCGTGAAGTATGAATTGCGCGTCACCACGCCCGACGACTTTTTTGTGGACAACAACGTCTCCTCCGGGATGGTTTTCGTCTCCGGCGAACCCCGCGTGCTCCTCCTCGAAGGCGAAGAGCGCGAAGGCCGTCACCTCGCCCGTGCGCTGGAAGCGGAAAGCATCCGCGTCGACTTCCGCGAGAGCAAGGGCATGCCCGGCACCCTCGAAGAGATTGCGGCCTTCGACGCGGTCATCTTTTCCGACGTGCCCGCGACCGACGTCTCCGTCCAGCAGATGTCCCTCCTCCGCAGCTACATCGAAGATCTCGGCGGCGGCTTCATCATGCTCGGCGGCGAAGAGTCTTTTGGCCTCGGCGGCTACTACCGCACCTCCATCGAGAGCGCCCTGCCCGTTCGGATGCGCTCCGAGAAGAAAAAGGACACGCCCAGCCTCGCCATGATGCTCATCATCGACAAGTCCGGCAGCATGGGTGGTGAGAAAATACAGCTCGCGAAGGAGGCCGCCGTCGCCGCCGTGGAGTTGCTCGGCAGCCGCGACTACGTGGGCGTGGTCGCCTTCGACGGCGAACCCCAGTGGGTGGTCGATCTCCAGAGCGCGGGCAATCAGGGCGGCGTGGTTCAGACGATTGAAAGCATCGAAGCCGGTGGCGGCACCAATATCGCGCCCGGCCTGGAAGAAGCCGCCACCGCCCTGGCGGGCGTCTCCGCCACCTTCAAGCACGCCATCCTCCTCACCGACGGCCAGTCCCAGGAGGGCGACTACGCCGGCATCGTGGACCGCATGGTGGGCGATCTCGTCACCGTCTCCACGGTCGCCGTAGGCGAGGGCGCGGACACCAACCTGCTGCAGGACATCGCGCGCTGGGGCCGTGGCCGCTACTACTTCACCGCCGACCCCTACGATATCCCCCAGATCTTCACCAAGGAAACCATGTCGGCGTCGAAATCGTCGCTCGTGGAAGAGCCTTTTCTTCCTCAGGTCCTGCGCACCCATCCCGTGATTCAGGGCATCGACTGGGACAGCACGCCGTTCCTCTTCGGCTACGTCGTGTGCTCCGCGAAAGCCACCGCCGAGGTGCCCCTAATCACCGAGCGCGGAGACCCCCTCCTGGCCACGTGGCGCTTCGGCCTCGGCAAGACCGTCGCCTTCATGTCCGACGCGAAGAGCCGTTGGGCCGGCGACTGGCTCGGCTGGCCGGGCTACAACATTTTCTGGGCCCAGGTCGTCCGCGATACCATGCGCGTCACGCAGAACCAGGGCAACGAAACCCAGATCGCCTTCAAAGGGAGCGCGGGCCACATCACGATCGACTCTGTGGATGAAGACGGCAACTTCGTCAACGGCCTCAATACCTCCGTGCAACTGGTGCGCCCTTCGCTTGAAATGGAATCGGTGCCGCTCAAGCAGACGGCACCCGGCCGCTATGAAGCCGAGGTAAACACCAACGAAACCGGCAGCTACCTCTTCAAGATCCGTCAGGCCTCCGGCGAAGAAACCTACTCCGACTTCACGCGCGGCCTCACGATATCCTACAAGCCGGAGTACCGCCACCTGGCCACGAACACCGAGTTCCTCACCGAGATGGCCGCGGCGACCGGCGGCAAGCTGAATCCCACCCTCGATGAAATTATGGCCGTGAGCCCGGAGGAAGCGGTGCGCGTGCGCACCCAGATCTGGCCATGGCTGTTGATAGCGGCATTACTCCTCTTCGTGGCCGATGTGGCGGTCCGGAGATTCGACTTGGCGGGCGTGCGTCTACTCGGCGGCGATCAGCGATACGGGTGAGAGAGAGAGAGATAGTCTGGAGTCCGTAGTCCGGAGTCTGGAGGAAGAAGAACGAAATCGCGGCGCTCGATCCGATCAGTCTGATCGGTCCGATACGTCCGATCTTATTTTCCTCCAGTCTCCAGACTCTCCCCTCCAGACTCCCAAGAAAGGGATCGATCATGAAAATTCGGGCACTTTTCATCCTACTGGCGCTGGCCGTCTTCCCCGTCGCGGCGCAGGAGGAGGCCCTCTCCCCCGAGCGGGCGCAGCAGATCCGCGAGCGCTACGAGCAAGTCCTCACCCGCACCCCCATGCAGGACAGCGCCTTCGACCGCGTCTACTCGGGCTACCTTGAAGCCGAGGGCGTGGACGCCTGGGTCGCGAAGCTGAAGCCCGCCGAGGGTGAGCCGACGAAGGAAAACTGGGTCCTCCTCGGCCGCATTCAGGAGCGCCAGTTCAAGACCAACGACGCCCTCCTGTCCTTGGAGAAAGCGCGCGAACTCGGGATGGCCGATACCCAGCTCGATCTGCTCCTCGGACGTCTGTACTACGAGAACGGCCAGGACGAGAAGGCCGCCACCCTCCTTACTGCGGCGCTGGAGCAGCCGCTGCCGCCCGAGGAGCGATCCGGCGTCGCGCGGATCCTGGGCAATCTCTACCTGCGCCAGGGCAAGCGCGACGAAGCCATCGCCGCCTGGAAAAGAATTGCGGACGACAACCCCGGCGACACTTTTGCCCAGACCGAGCTCGCAGAGATCTACGAAGACAACCGCATGTGGCCCGAGGCGGTAGCGACCTACACCGCCCTCGCCGACGCATCGGGTAACGACCCCTACCAGAAATGCCGTGCCCTTCGGGCCACCGGGCGCGCCCACATCGCGCTGGAGGCCTACCCCGAGGCCATCGCGGCCTTCGAGCAGGCCCTCGACCTCGTCTCCCCCGGCAACTGGCTCTTTGAAGACTTGAAAATGCGCCTCGTCGGCGTCTATCAGGATCTCGGCGATCTCGAAGGCCTCGCGGTCTATATCAATGAGAAGCTCGCTGCCAATCCCGCCGACACCGAGTTTCGCGACCTTCTCGCCGAGACCTACACCCGCATGACCAAATTCGCCGAGGCCGAAGCCGAGCACAAGAAAATACTCGAGCGCGACCCGGGCCGCATTGCGACCCACGAAAGTCTCATCGCACTTTACGAACGCCAGGAGCGCTTCGACGATGTCATTGCGACCTACGAATCGCTCATCAAGCAGTACCCCACCGAGCCGGACTATCTGCGCCAGCTCGGCGAGGTCCATCTGCGCCGCAACCAGCCCGAAGACGCAAAGGCGGTCTGGCGGCGCTTGCTGGACGCCACGCCGACGGCGAGCCAGCATGCCCAGCTCGCGGAATGGCTGGAAATGCACGAATTCGCGCCCGAAGCCATGGCGGAATACGTGGCGGCGCTGGCGCTGGAGCCCAACCGGGAGTGGACCTTTCGCCTGGCCGGCTTGAAGCATGCCGGCGGCGATGGCGACGGGGCGAAGGCCCTTTGGAACGGGCTCCTTAAGGAGGACAGCCCCCCGGCGGAGCGGGCCGAAGTCGCCCAGATCATGGAGAACTTCAAGTACATCGCGGATGCCGAGCCGCTCCTGGCAAAGGCGCACGAGCAGGAGCCCGCGAATCTGGAGTTCGCCCAGGCCCTCGCGCGCAATCGCATGGAGCAGGAGAAGTTCGAAGAGGCCCTGCCCCTTTTCGAGCTCATGACGAATCAGACGGAGAACGAATACTTCCGCGATCGGGGCGAGGGTGGCCTGCTGGATGTCTATAGCAAACTGGGCGTCCTCACCGAGAAGCGGGAGGAGTGGGAGCGGGCGGCCAGCGCCGAACCCGACAACACGGAACTCCTGATGCGCCTCGCGCGCATGTACAGCCGCTCGGGAGATACGGCGTCCGCGCTCGCGCTTTTTGAGCGGTGTGTAACGCTTCAACCCGAGAACCCCGACTACCTGAAGTCCGTCGCGGAAGCCTACGTACGCGGCGGCCAGACGACCGAGGGGATCGACGTCTACCGCAAGTTGATCGATGTGGACCCGAACCGCGCGGGCGGCTACTACCGCGAACTGCTGGACATCTACTTGAAGGCCGACTTTCAGAACGAGGCCATCGAAACCGCGCAAAAGGTAGTGGAGCTATCGCCCTCCGACGCGGAATCCTACCTGTCGCTGGGCCAGGTCAACATGATGTACCGCAAGACCGACGACGCCCTCGCGGCCTACCGGAGCGCGTTGCGCCTTGAGCCGGACGAGCCCGATTACCACCGCCAGTACGGCCAGGCCCTGCAGCAGGAGAATCGTCTCGGCGAAGCCGAAGAGGCCTATCGGAAGATGCTGGATACGGCCAAGGAGGATGACACGCGCCTTCAGGCTGTTGGCCAGCTTGCGGGCATCCACCAGCGCCTCGGGCGCATGGACGGCCTCCTGGAGGAATTTCAAAGCCGTGTGCGGAATACCCCGAAACGCCTGGCGGCCTACCAGGAGTTGGGCGCTATCCACGCGCAGGCGGGCGATCCCGCCCGGTCCATGGAAGTGCTCGAAAGCGCCTACAACGTGGTGGACGATAAGGGCGCGGTGTTGAAGGCGCTGGTCCGGGCAAGTTTTGAAGCCCAGGACTTCGAGCGCGTGGTCCGCTATTTCGAAGAACTTATCGGAATGTCGGGCAAAGCCTCCGCTTTCGAGTACGAGCGCCTCGGCCAGGTCTACGCCCAGCTCGGGGAGATCGACAAGGCCCGGAGCACCTGGCAGCGCATTGTGGATGAAGACAAGGACAACCCCAAGGCCTATGTGACCCTGGCCAAGGCGCTCCGGGACAGCGGGTTTGAGGAGGAGGCGGCCGCCGCGACGGAAGCCGCATTGGAGCGGGATCCGCACAACTACACGCTTCGCTATGAATACGCGCAGACGTTGGCCGGCCAGGAGGACATGGGCACGGCCTACGAGCAACTGCAACTCCTCCTCGAACTCGGGCCCAGCGAGGCGGACAAGGAGAAGGAGAAGAAGGCGGAAGAGCGCGAGAAGAAAGTGCAGGCGCTCCAGCGGAGCCAGCCGGGCTACGAGCGGCTAAACATGTTCTCCGCGTCGTACCGGCCCAACCGAAACAATTACTACGGCAGCGGCCTCCGGAGTCGCAATTTTGAGTCTATCCGCCCCCAGGTAATCTCCACCATGGCGGCCATGGCGGAGAACAGCGTCGGGATCGACGAGTTCATCGCCACCTATAAGAAACGGGTGGAGGACAATCCCGCTTCGGAGCAGGCCCACCAGGATCTGATTCTGGTCTATGAGAACTGCAACCGGTTGGACGAGGCCAAGGCCGCGTTGGAGGCGCTCGCCCAGATCAGGCCCGAGGACGTGAATATTCTTGATCGGCTCGCGGTGCAACATTCCTACAATCAGGAAATCGATAAGGCGCTCGAAATCCTCGCGAAAATTGAGACATTGCAACCGACGCGAAAGAAAGCCAACGACCTCGCGCGGATCTACCTGCTCTACCGCTCCGAGAAAAAAGAAGAGGCGCGGGCGAAGTTGATCGAGAGCCTGGACAACGCCGGCACGGATACGAATCTGTTCTACATGGCCACAAACATCGCCTCGGAATATGCGGAACACGACCTGCTCGGCGTGGTGGCGGAAAAAAGCAAGGCCCTCGAGCCGCGCATGGCCAGAAGCATCCAACAGAACCTGATGTGGGCCTACCAGCGCACCGGTGCGGCGGAGAAAAGCCGGGCGATTTGCGAGGAGGTGCTCTTCGCCGCGGATGATCCGCAGGATCCCTATTCTATCCGCGGCATTCGCGGGCGATCCGTCCAGATCTACGCGCCTCGCATCGGCGAAAACCAGCAGAACTATGGCCGGATGGTGGGCCCCGGCGCCGCCTACTATCAACTGCAACAGATCGGCCTGGGCGGCTCGCTGGATCAGAGCCGGCTATCCGCCTTCACCCAGTTGAAGACCACGCTGGAAGGGGCGGATCAAGACGCCCTCATCCAGCGGATGAACGAAGAGGCCGGTCGCTTCGCCGCGGCGGCCACCAAGGCGGAGCGGGATCGGGCCTGGAACTTCGGCCAACTGCTCGCCAGCCAGTATGTCTCCGACCGGGAGTATGCGAAAGCGCGTGAGGTTCTGGCACCCTTTATCGCGGCGAAATTCGACGACAGCAGCGCCTACAACCTCGCCATTTACATTGACGAGCAGGAGGACCAGTTCGACGGCATGCTGGGGAGCTACGGGACGCTCCGCGAGCTTTATCCGGGCAAGTTGCGCGACATTCTCAAGGCCGAATGCGCCACCCTGATGCTGGCGGGCCGGCACGACGAGGCTGCCGAGCGGATCCGGGAAGTCGCCCAGCGCAGTGCGCCCCCTGCGGAACTCGTGGCGCTGATCCGCCAGCTCAAACAGGAGGATAAACCCAAGCTGGCCCGGCAACTCCTGGAGGAACAGCTTTCCGGGCTCAAGCGCAACGGGGAAGCCCTTTCGCTACTGGCGGAAATTTGCGCCTCGGAGAATGATTTCGAACAGGCCATGAAGCTGGCCCGGGAGGCCTGGGAGAGCCGCGCCCGCAGTTCCTCCGGGATGAATTCCTACTATTATGGCGGCTACTACCAGTCCTCCGGCATGTCGGTGGACACGAATCTTCAGTCGATGTTCCAGTATGCCAAGTCTGCCGGCAAGAAGGACGAGCTGATCGCCGAGTTCAAGCAGCGCCTGGAGCAGCAGCCCGCTTCCGTGACGGCCCACGAGCACCTGGCCAGCCTGTACTCCCTGGACGGGGAGCAAGATCGGGCGATTGACCTCTATAAGGAGCTGATCGCAAAGCGCCCCCATTTCATCAAGGCGGCCACGGCCCTGGCCCAGCTCTATGAGCAGGCCGGCAAGTATCAGGAAGCCCTGGCCCAGTATGAGTCCTTCGTGAAGACCCGGCCCAGCCTTTATCAGGGCATGGGCTGGCAGATCCGCCGCCTGTATCAGCGGATGGGCAAGGGCGAGGACCTGGCCCGCATTGAGGATGATCTGGTCAAACAGGCGCGCACGCCGGATCAGCTCCAGCAGCTTGCGAATCAGTTTCAGAACGACGGCGAATTTGAGAAGGCCGCTGAACTGTACGCGAAAGTAATCGCGATGGATCCCAACCAGGCCTACTATCGCACGGAGCTGGCGGAGATCTATCGGGAGATGGGCCGCGAGGAGGAGGCGCTCAAGGTCTACCAGGAGTGGCTCGCTTCTCCGGTTTTGCGCTCCCGAGGCTACATCGACAGCAGGACCGTGGGGCTCATGGTGGGCCAATACAAGGCCCTGGGACGGCTGGACGAACTCAAAGCGCAGAATGAAGTGATCCGAATTGACAAGCCCGACGATCCCGTGGCCAAAGCCGTGGAAAGCCAGATCGCCGTCATGGAGCACCGCTTTGACGACGCTACGGAATACCTCAAGGAATCCGTGCAGTCCGGCCGGGATTCCAATGGGATTCAGTTGTTGATGGAGATCGGCAAGTATCAGGACAATCTGCTCACGGTCGTGGCGGACATCGAAAAATCCGGGCAGTTGGCCAACTATTGGAATGGCGAGGAGCTGGCGAAAATCTATCTGGGCGCGGGCGAGCGGCAGAAGGCGTTAGACACCTACCAGCAGTTCGCGGACCAGCAGGGGGAATGGGGATACAGCCAAATCATGGACGGCCTCTACCGGATGGGGTTCTATGCGGAGGCGGAGGAGTTCTACATCAAGAATCGCAAGAAAACCCGCCGCATGGACGGCAACGCCATGAACATGTATATGGAGGGGCACGGGTTTTCCGGCCTGGTGCAGGAAATACTTTCCGGCGAGGTCAACGAACAGGTAGAGAAAATTGCGGATAACATCGTCCGCGATGAAAAGACCTCCTATGAGCGGGGCATTGAGATTTTGACGCCCTTGCTGGAGCGCGCTCCGGAGAATAAGACGCTGCTCAAGCAGATGATGGATCTTCACGTGCGGCACGGCAAGCCGGAGGCGGCCCTTACGTGGGGCGAGAAATACTGGCAGGTCAACGCGAAGGCCGAGGAGCACCGCCAGGGCTACGCGCAACTCTTGATCCAGTGCAATCGCGAGGACGATGCTTTCAAACTCTATGACGCGGCACTGGACGAAGAAGTAAACCGTGAAGTTGTCATGGCTGCCTTGGAGTTCTTTCTCGCGCAGGGTCATGAAAACCGGGGCCGCGCTCTGCGCGAACGCGCGGCGGGGACCCTCGATGAAAAGGACCTCAAAGTTTTCGACAAACGGCTGAAACGGCAGGAAGCGGGCCGCGGCTACACGCGCGCCTACGCCGATCAGCTCAAGGCGGACTTCGAGGCGGAAGCGAACGACGAGAACTTCAGCGCCTATCTGGACTACCTGCTGGACGCGGGGTTCGATGAGGAAGCCTGGGCGCTGGCCGCGGCCCAAGCGGGAACGGGGCTGATCACGGATCGGGTGGTGCAACGGGGGACGCTCCTGGAGTCGAGCCTGCAATACGGCGGCCCCGAAGCGGCGGCCGATCTGGTATGGAGTTTCCTGCGGCATGGGGATCGGTGGAATCAGAGCTATTATCTCGATCAAATTCGGGGAGCCTATTCCAATGCAGGGTTTGGTCGCCTATTTACCGATGTGCTGCGTGCGCGGGCATTGTCCGAGACGCCGCCCTATGCGCGCATCCTCGATCCCATCTCCTCCGGCTACGCCGAAATGGGCGACTCGATTTCCGGACTCCAGACACTCGACGCACTGCTGGTGATCCAGCCGAAGCGGCGTCCCCATCTCGTGCGCAAGGCCAGTCTTCTCCAGAGCCTGAAGCGTCATGACGAGGCCCTCGCGCTCCGGCAATCCATGCCGGGCGCGGCATCGTTGAATGCCGAAGTGGAAGATACCTTGGCCCTGGCCAGGCTCTTCTTTGATATGGAGAAGCACGACGAGGCCGCAGCCTCCATCGAGTCGATACTGGTGTGGAACCACTCACCTGGCGTGGCCATGCAAATCGGATCGATACTCATGAACGCCGGGAAACACGCCGAAGCAATCCCCCATCTGGAGAAGAGCCTGCGCGACCTTGAGCTGCGGGAAAACGTTGTGGATCAGCTCATCACCTGTTATCTCAACACGGGCGCTCCGGAAAAAGCCCTCGCCCTGTGGCGGGAGAACAAGAAGCTGCGCCAGTTCCAGAGTTTCCATCAGCGGGTTGATGCTCCAATTTATCAGCCCATCGCCCGCGAAGTGCTGGAACAGCGGACGCGGGATTTCCCGGCGGAAATGGATGCCTATGGACGCCTGGCCCGCCTGCTGTTGAAAGAGGGCGACGTCGCGGGCGTTCGGGAGCTGTTCAAGCGCGCGGAAGCCGCGGTATCTGAGGTCGCCAAGCCCCAGATTGCGCTGACCTATGGTGCCGCCCTGGCGGCATCGGGCCAGCTTCCGGCCCTGTTGGAAAACCCGCCGGCGGACGACCTGTTGCTTGCGCGTGCATTGGCGTTGGGCTATCGGGATCTGCCGAAAGAACAGCGTAGCGATGTCTTGCGCGACCGGGTGCTGGCACTGCCCGTGTCCGATGTGGAAGAGCTGACCTTGCTGGCCGCATTCTTCCAGGAGCAAAAGGACATTGCCAGCGCGTCGGCCTTGTGGGAACGTGCGCTCGCTACGGAAGGACTCACGTCCCGCGAGCGTATCGAACTATGGAAACGCATGGTGGAGTCGGGCGCGCGGCCGGAAGTAGTTTCGGACCTTGCTGTGGCATTGCAGGCGGAACCCGGTCTGTTGAACGGCAAGGAAGACCTCACGGTGTTCATTGCGCGATACGGCACGCCCGAGTTGCAAGCCCTCTCGCTTGCGCAGCTTCGCAGCCGAATGCCGGAGGGCGATGGTATCGCTTTCTTCGAACAGCTTGCCGCCTATCATGCGGCGGGCACCGCCGATCCGACGGCGTTGCTCGACTTTGCAAGCAAGGCCACCTTGAGCCATTCCCAGTGGCGCACGTTGGCACGGCTTTTCAACGAGCAGGGCAACCGTGACGCCGAATTGGGCATGCTGCGGCGAATCGCGGACGGCGGCTTCGGTCGCGATAGCCGGGATCGGGCCCTGGCGGAGATTTGTGTCATTGAGGCTGAAACCGGACGTCCGGTGGAGGCCTTTGCCGACTTCAGACTCATTTCCCCGAAGTATGGCGACCGCGAAGGCCTGGCGGATATGATTGCAAAGCACACGACGGTGGAGCACATCCCCGCCATGCGGGCGGGTGTGGACGAATCCATTGCGGCGCAGCCCGGCAACGTGCTTGCGCCGGACTGGATGGGCGCGGTGGCGCAATGGGCCGAGCGTGCGGGCGCACCCATTAACCTGGCGGAATGGATTGGCGCGTCACCCCTTGCGCCCGTGCTTCAGAGCGAAGCCCGTCAATGGACGCGGCTCTTGGAGGGCTGGCAAGTTTCTCCCGCCGGCTCAGGGAAAGACCTGGGCAGCAAGGACGCTCAAGACGCGTTCAAGGCCACGTTGAACGCCGAGGGCGCCCCTGCGGATCTTGCCGGTTGGCAGGCCATCGATGCGGCCCAGTCCCTCGGGCTGGTGAACATCGGGCCGCTGTTCTTCCCCGAAGTAGATAAGGCTCTCGAAGAGACCGGGCAGTCGCTCCCCTACGCCGCAATGCCCCTTGTACCCACTCCCGCCGAGCCCATCGGCGCGTGCGCCTACCGCATGGTGGAATCGGCATCGGGCGGCACGATGGACTTGGGCTTCGCAACTATTGCCGACTTTGCCGAGGTGTGGGTCAACGGGCAGCGGGTTCACACGAACCAGCGCCAGCCCGCGGTCCGGCCGGGGATTGCCCGTTTTCAGATTGCGTTAAAACCGGGTGCGAACCACATTCTGGTTCGCACCGCACACAACAACGCCCGCTGGTTGTTCTGCCTCGGCGAACTGGAGCCAACCGCACCGCTCGAAGTGACCGCGCCGCCCGCGCCAGCACCTGCGGAGGCCCCGGCAATCGCGGCGGCGGGATGAGTTGGTCAAAGTAGGACCGATTTGACCGATAGGACCGATTTTATCCGTCCTATCGGTCGCATCCGTCCTGTCAATCCTCAATTTTACCCAGCCGCCCCGCTTCGCGTACAATACTGCCCAGCGAATCCTGTTTCAGCGGAGGAGTAGCATAATTGGTAATGCAGCGGTCTTGAAAACCGCCGCCTTCGGGCTTGCAGGTTCGAGTCCTGTCTCCTCCGCCATGAGCTTTACAAAGCGCCCCGTTGCTGCCCCTTCAGCATAGGGGCGTTTTGTGTTCTCTGGGGACGGACTCGCGCACGTCACTTCGCGGGACCGGTGCCACGCCTTGCAGGACGATGACTTTTCGTAACGTCAGTAGCCGCCGTCGCGCGTGCCCGTCCCCGTGGATGTTTCAGGGACAACGCGCACACGATTGAAGCCGCCTGGTCAACGAAACCGAAGATCTTCAGCTTGCTCCCGTCCTTCCCCCATCTGCTATGCTGTCGGGACAACACCAACCCTTCGGAGATGCATGCGAAATGGCTGATGAACAATCGGAAAAGGAAGTAACCCCCGAGGAGCCCGTGACGCAGGACGAGGCTCCGCCGTCCGATGCGTCCCCCGCCGAGGAGGCGTCCGCCACGCCGCCCGAACCCACCCTTCCCGCGGAGCCACGGTTGGGTATCACCATTCCCTTTGCGGTGATTCTCGTTCAACTGCTTTTCACGCTCTACTTCGTCAACACGAGCACCACGCCCTTCCGCACCTATGTGGGCATCGGCATCATTCCGCTCCTGGGCACCCTGGCGCTGGCGACGTGGTGGGGCCTGTCCATGTCGGTACCGTGGCGACAGCGCCTGACGGGTCTCGCTCTCGTCGGCGCGGCGACGCTGCTCCCCGTCCTCGTCAGCCGTCCCTTTGCGCCATTCCTGCTGGTATACGTGCTCCCCTCTATGACGGTACTGCTCGTGATTACCCTCGTGGCCACGGTTCGCTTCGCCTGGCCGGAGCGCCGCCGACTCCTGCTGATGGCCATGGCCCTGTGCTCGATCTTCTTCTGCTTCACCCGCGTTGCCGGCGTCGATGGCAACATGGCCCCGCTCATCGCCTGGCGCTGGGCCGGACCGCCGGAACTGAGCGCCACCACGGTCGCCACCGGCAAGACCGCCGCAGTGGCCCTGACCCCCGAGCCCGAAGACTGGCCCGCGTTCCGCGGCGCCCGGCGCGACAACCGCAACATGGTCTCTCGCTTCGGCGTGGACTGGGCCGCGAATCCCCCCCGCGAATTGTGGCGTCGCCCCGTGGGCCTCGGCTGGTCCTCCTTCGCGGTGATCGGCGATTACCTCTTCACCCAGGAGCAGCGCGGCCCGGAAGAGGTGGTCGTCTGCTATGAAGTCGCCACGGGCACCGAGGTATGGAGCAACCGCATTCCCGAGCGCTTCGACGACGTCATGGGTTCGGGGCCGCGCGCGACTCCGGCCTATGACAAGGGCAAGCTCTATACCCAGGGGGCCACGGGCATCCTCCAATGCATCGACGCGGCCACCGGCGCGACGGTTTGGAAGCGCGATCTCAAGGAGGACGCGGGTATGGGCGTTCCCCAGTGGGGCTTTTCCAGCTCGCCCCTGGTTGCGGGGGAGCAGGTCTATGCCTATGCGGGTGCGGGCGGCGGCAAGAGCCTCCTGGCCTACAAGACGGAGACCGGTGAACCCGTCTGGGCCTCGGGCAAGGGTACCAACGGTTACAGCTCGCCCCACTTTGCCGAAGTGGCCATCGCGCCCCAGATTCTTCAGATCAGCAACTACGGCATCGAGGCCTTCGATCCCGCCACCGGCACGGTGCTCTGGGAAGACATCTGGGATATCAAGAGCAACCCTCGCGTGGCCCAGCCCTACATGGTCGACTTCTACACCCTGATCGCCGGCACGGGCCAGGGCAAGGGTGCGCGGCTTCTCAAGGTGGTGAAGGAAGGGGAGACCTTCGTACCCAAAATACTATGGACCAGCGAGAAGTTCCGCCCCTACTTCAACGACTATGTTTTTCACGATGGCTATCTCTACGGCTTCGACGGAAACCGTTTCGCTTGCGTCGATGCCGCAAACGGTTTCATGCGCTGGACCGGCGATCGCCTCGGTGGCCAGGTGCTCTTGCTCAACGCCCTGGACATGCTCCTCCTCCTCACGGAAGAGGGCGAGGTGCAACTGGTCGCCGCCTATCCCTCCTCCGTCGAGGTGAAGGGCCGCCTGAAAGCCCTCGACAGCAAGACCTGGAATCATCCCGTGGTATCCCGCAACAAGCTTTTCGTACGCAACGATCGCGAGGCCGTGTGCTATGAATTGCCGCCCGAGCCGCCGGCGGAAGAAAAGCACAAGGAGGGCGCTCACTGAAGGAACTGGCCAACCGGAATCGTGAATAAATCAGGCCCGTTCGCGGTATCGTCATTGCCCGGCACGCGGCCAACGAAGGTCGCGGGTGTCCGGCGAAACCTGAACGGTGAAGGAGAAGGCCATGGGCTGGATCAGAACAATTCTGCTGGGTGACATCGGCAACCGTCTGGATATCGAAGACAGCGAGCAGGAAATCGAACGACTGAAGAAGGCCGCCCGCTAGTCCGATAAGAAACGCATCGCAAGCGAAGAGCGGCTGGATACTGTTGTCGCGGAAAACGCCGAGCTCAAGCTCTACCTGGTCGCCACGCTCCGGCTCTTGATGGACAAGGGGATATTCTCCCGTGAAGATATCGGAGCCATGTCCAGCACGATCGACTGGGAAGATGGTACGGCCGACGGAAAATTCTCGGGCCCCATCGTTTGATTTCGCCCTGAAAATATAAAAGCCCCGCAGGCGCGAACGCGTGCGGGGCTTCTAAATTTAGAGGAGATGCCGGAGGGGGCATCCGACATCTCCGGTGAGGTGCTGCATCTGGCAGAACCAGACGCAGCAGAGATCGTCTTCACCAACGAGTGAATTTAATTTTTACGCAGCGCCTTCAACCCCAAGAACGCTGAAACGGGCAGTGCGATGACCACCGCCAGCAGTGTAACAAATAGTACACCTCGGTTTCCACTTTCCTCTTCCAGCGGGGCCATGGCGGGTGCCGGAACCACATCGGTGGAAGGAATCAATGCCGCCGATGCTTCGCCGTCCGCAGCGCGGTCACGGGTGCTCAGGGGCGAGGTCTTCCCCGCCAGCACCATGGATTCCTCACCGGTCTCCGTGGAGGGCTTCGACCCGTTTCCCTGCGGAAGTTCCGCAGTTACCGCCGATTCACGGTCACCGCTCCCCGTGGGCGATTCTGCCGGCACGGCAGGACCGCCCGCTGGGTTCCCTGCGGCTGCGTTGCTGGGTGCGGCCTTGTCCTTGTTTTCGGTGGGCTCGGCCACGATAAATTTGAAGCTCCCGGCAGGTCGCGCGCCGGGTTCCGGCTCCGCTTCGGTGGGACTTTCCGGGCTCTCCGCGTCTTTGTTAGGCTCAACCGAGGGGGGCTCTTCCGCCCCTTCATCCTCCGGATTCTCTTCGCCAAACTTCACCACGCGGGCCTGGCCGCTGGAATCTATTTCCACGCCTTCGTAGGTCGCCATGGTGGGCTCGTTGATCAGCAGCTCCGATTGCCCGTTCGTTGGCTCGCCGATCTTCTCCAGCACCACCTGCACCACCGTGCCCGGCTCCACCACGTTCTGGTTGAAACCCATCATCACCACGATAAATTCGCCCGGCTCGGCGACATTGGAACTCACCTGCTTCTGGGCAGTCGCCCCTGAAGTGCCTATTTGGGCGGAGACGGGGCTGAACACGGCCGGGTCATAGGCCAGGCGGAAATCCAGCGCGGCCACCCCCTCGGCGTTTCCCTGAAGGTTCACGGGAAACGTATATTGATTGTTCTGAATCACCGGCCGACCGATACTCAGGGTTCCCGCATGGGAGATCTGAAGCGGAAGAAGGAAGGAAGCAGCCAGCATCAGACAGGTGCGGTGCCACCTCGTCGTACAATCGCTATTTGCGGTCGGTCGGTTCAGGATCCTGCTCTCCATGAGGTTGCGGCCCTTGGCAGGTCGCTATTCTCGTCATCCGTCCATTGCGGAGCTGTATTCCATACGCGGGTCGAGGGACCCAAACGCTCTCCTGACTTAACGTAGCGCAGCGCCATCCGTTGACACCTGATCGGGAGGCCCCATAACCTCAGGCCTCATTCCGCCGAATTTTCCACCGATGCCCGCTGCTCGCTGTCCGGGGTGGCGGGCGTGTGCAACTTTGGTGCCGGTCGGGGCGTTTCCGCAGGGCGTAAGGCGAGCCACGGAAGGGATTCGGAGATGATTTCGGGATTCCGGGTCCAGTAATAACGGGCGATCAGGATATACAAGTACATCCATACCAATACCTTGAGGCCGATCGTTCCCAGCACAAGCGCCCGGTCGATGGCGTCTCGGATATGGACGATCTGTTCGATCGGCAGGTCGATGAAGGCTACGAAGGCCAGCACACCTATCTGAAACGCCTTGCCCAGCGCCTCCAGGGTGGGTAAACCCGCTTCCACACATCGGTGATAAACAAAATGGGCGAGAAAACCCGTCAGGCACCAGGAAATGAAATGAAAGGAGTTGATGACCGCGTTCTGGCTGAAGACATACCCCGCCTCCCGAAGCAGGTTAAAGGTCAACTCCGGCCAGAGGCCCAATATGAAAAAGAGGCACCAAAGCAGCAACGCGGGCCAGCGCCAGAAATCGCGCGCGGGTGAAGGAGCTGACACTCGAAACCTCCAGAATTCAGTAAAATGGGAGCGGGTCAAAGCAGGCCCGATCCTATAATTGGAACAAAGCGCCCGCATGGAAGTCAAGGAAGGATGAACGTTGAAGGGTGGAGTCTGGAGTCTGGAGTCCGTCAACTATCAACTATCAACTGTCAACTGTTATCATAGCGCCACATTTCGGTGCCACGTTACGTCGGGGTTACGGTGGCCCACCTCCCGCAGGCTTTTTCTGCCGGGCAACCCCAGACGAAACACGCTTTTAAGAAGGAGCATGGCATGGCACACACAGTATGTTTGATTCGCGGCGATGGTATCGGTCCTGAAGTCACCGAGGCGGCCCAGCGGGTCATCGAAGCGGCGGGCGTCAAGATCGACTGGATCGATTTGCCTGCCGGGGCCGGGGCGGTCGAGGAATACGGCAAGGTACTCCCCAACCACACCATCGACCAGATCGATCTTCACAAGGTCGCCCTGAAGGGCCCCGTCACCACCCCCATCGGCAAGGGTTTCAAGAGCGTCAACGTCCAGCTTCGAATGCGCCTCAACCTCTATTCCGCCATCCGACCCGTCCGCAGTATCGATGGCGTCAAGACGCGCTACGAAGGTGTGGACATCGTCGTATTCCGCGAAAACACCGAAGGCCTCTACTCCGGCCTGGAGAACGAGATCGTTGAGGGCGTCGTCACCAGCCTCAAGGTCGTCACGCGCAAGGCCAGCGAGCGCATCGCCCGGGCCGCCTTCACCTACTGCAAAGAGCGCGGCCGCAAAAAGGTCTCCGTGTTCCACAAGGCCAATATCATGAAAAAGTCCGACGGGCTCTTTCTCGATTGCGTCCGCGAGGTCCACCAGGCCATCGCTCCCGAAATCGAATACGAAGAACTCATCATCGACAACGCCTGCATGCAGATGGTCCGCGATCCCAGCCGCTTCGATGTACTCCTGCTGGAAAACCTCTTCGGCGATATCATCAGCGATCTCTGCGCCGGGCTGGTGGGTGGACTTGGCGTGGTTCCCGGCGCCAACTACGGCGACGACGCTGCAGTATTCGAAGCGGTCCACGGCAGCGCGCCCGACATCGCCGGCAAGGACATCGCCAACCCTCTGGCCGTGATCATGAGCGGCGTCATGATGCTGCGCCACCTGGGTGAAGACGCCCAGGCGACCCGCATCCGCGCGGCCTATGATGCCCTCCTCGCCGAAGGCAATCCCGCCGAAAAGACCCGGGACCTCGGCGGAACCGCCGGCACGCAGGCCTTTGCCGATGCCGTTATCAAGCGGTTACTATAGTCAGAGCCGATTAGATTGGAATGTGGCACAGCCGTCCCGGCTGTGATCGCGCGCCGACAGGCGCGGCTTTCGCACCGTGAACGATTGATCCATGGCAGTGGACGCAGGAGAGAAATCATGAAACGACTATACTTCTCAGCGGTGATCGCCGCGATCGTCGCTTTGGCACCCGCCTTTGCGGAAGAGGCCTTCGATCTCGACGCGGTCATGGCCGTCATTTATCCCGAGTCCACCGGCCCCTTCATGGGGGATTGGGAAGGGAAGTGGTCCGAGCAGGAAGAAAAAGATCCCTTCCTCGGGGCCCAGATCATCGCCCGGGGCAACGACACCTACCAGATCAACCTCGTCCCCCAGCTTGATAACCGCGGCGAGCCCTATGTCCAGACTACCGTCAAACTGAAAGACGGCCAACTGAACTTCAAGAGCGGAATTTACTACGGCACCGTGAGCGCGGACGAGTTCACTGGTGGCCGCATCGAGGAGGATCCGGCCAAAAACGCGACCTTCAGCCTCAAGCGCACCGTCCGTCCTTCACCCAATCTTGGCAAGCCCGCGCCGGAGGGGGCCGTGGTCCTTTTCGACGGCACCAGCCTGGACGCCTGGGAAAACGATCCCGCCGGGCCCTGGGGCATTCACGATGGCGTGCTTATGTCCGTCCACCCGGAGGGCAAGACTCTCGTCTCGAAGCAGACCTTCAACGACGTCACCGCCCATATCGAATTCCGGCTGCCTTACCTGCCCGAGAAGACTGGCCAGGAGCGGGGCAACGGCGGCGTGTTCTTTCTAGGCGAGTATGAGGTGCAGGTCCTGGATTCCTACGGGCTGCCCGGCTACTACCAGGAATGTGGTGCCCTCTACAAAGTCTCTCCGCCCCACATCAACATGTGCCGCCCGCCCAACGAGTGGCAGAGCTACGACATCGAGTTTACCGCGGCGAAATTCGACGAACATGGCAAGCAGATCGCCAACCCCAGGATCACGGTAAACCACAACGGCAAACTCATCCACAACGACGAGGAGATTCCCCTCGTCCCCACCAACTCCTACAAGGACCGGATTGCGCCCCACCCCAAGGGACCGGGCCACTTCCAGCTTCAGGCCCACCGCAATCATGTGCAATACCGCAATATCTGGGTTGTGGAGAAAAAGTAGCACCTCCTGACACGCCAGCACGCGCGTATTGGGACCGTGGTAACGAGGATGAATTTTCATGCCGCGTTTTCAGGACAAAGTTGTTTTCATCACAGGCGCTTCCTCCGGCATCGGCGCGGCCACCGCGCTTGAATTCGCCCGCGAAGGGGCCACGGTCGTGCTCGCGGCCCGGCGCGCCGATCGCCTGGAATCGGTCAAGGCGGACATCGAGGCTCTAGGCGGAAAGGCTCTGGCCCTCGCCTGTGATGTAACTGATCGCGCGAGTATCGATGCCGCCGTCGCGGAGACGGTTGCCGCCTTTGGCCGCATCGATGTGGTGCTGGCCAACGCGGGCTTCGGCGTGAGCGGCGCCGCCGTGAAACTGAAAACCGAAGACTACCGCCGCCAGTTCGAGACCAACGTCTTCGGCGTAATCGACACTGTGTACGCCACCCTGCCGCAGCTCCAGGCAAGCAAGGGGCGTCTGGCTATTGTCAGTTCCGTCATGGGGCGGGTGGGCCTGCCCGCGTCCGGACCCTATTGCGCCAGCAAATTTGCCATGGTGGGTTTCGCCGAATCCATCTACTACGACCTGGCTGAAGTCGGCGTAAGCGTCACCTGCATCAATCCCGGCGTGGTCTCCAGCGAGATCCGGACCCTCAACAATCGCGGCGAGCACACAGGTCGCAAGGACCCCGCCCCGAAATATCTCGTCATGTCCACCGACGTGGCCGCCCGGAAGATGGTCCGCGCCATCTACCGCCGCACACCCGAGTTCACCTTCACCGGCCATGGTGTCCTCGTCACCTTTCTCAACCGGCACTTTCCCCGCACAACGCGATTCCTGATTCGCTTCCTGACCAAGGGCAGGATGGCCAAGGTAGAAGAACTCAAGCGCGGGGTTGACAGTTGATCCGCCGCAGGCGGAACCGCTGACCGCTGACAGTGCGCCACTGCATTATCCTTTTTTTGAATCCGTCTTATCGGTCCCATCCGTCCTATCATCCAATAAAAAAAGGCCAGCACCAAAGGCGCTGGCCAAGACTCTTCTTCCGCTATCAACTATCAACTATCAACTATCAACTATCAACTATCAACTAACCACGTAGGCTTTCTTGATATAGTCGAGATTCGGGTGGGCCTTTTCCAGGTAGGCGTTGCCCTGGTCCTGAATGCGGCCCTGATCCGGCGATTCGCCGTACTCGTCGTTGATGCCTTCCACGGTTTCCATGTTCTCGATCACTTCGCCGATGGGAGAGAAGCCCTGGCCGTCGAGGAAGGTGTTGTCGCCGAAATTGATGAACAACTGGGTAGTGCGCGTACCCGGGCCAGCCGTGGCGAAGGTCAGCGTGCCCTTGCGGTTGCTCTGCTTGACCGGGTCGTCCTGAATCCGGTCGCTTTTCCACTTTGAGGAGACCTTGGGGTCGCCATGGATGCCGAACTGGACGATGAAGGGGCGGGGCTTCGTCACGACGCGGAAGAAGCGCACATCCGTGAAGAATCCCTCTTCGACCAGGCCCAGAAAGCGGGCCGCGCCGCGGGGTGCCCAGTCGTCATGAATTTCAACGGTGAAGTCGCCACAGGTGCATTCAAACTTAACTTTGACCGACATTCTAATCTCCGGGGGGTTGTATTTTCAGGGCATCGCGGGATCGGGCAGGTTACTTGACCAGCGAAACCGTGGTAATCATGTCGAGGTTCGGAAAGTCCCGCTTCAAGTAGGCCGTGCCCTCTTGTTTGATCATAGACTGATCGGGCTGCTCGCCGTATTCGGCGGTGATCTTCTCCACGTTCTCCATGCCGAAGACCACCTCGCCGAAGGGGGTGAAGCCCATCTGATCGAGATTGGCATTGTCCCCGTAGTTGATGAACAACTGGGTCGTGCGCGTGTTCGGGCCCGAAGTGGCGAAGGTGATCTTGCCCTTCTGATTGCTCTTGCGCGCCGGTTCGTCCCGCAGGTTCTTGTTGGTAAACTGCGCCGTCATCTTGGGGTCGGCCGCCAGACCAAACTGCACGACAAAGCCGGGCACCACGCGGAAGAAACCAGAATCGTTGAAAAAGCCCATCTTGCAGAGCTCGAAAAAGCGCTTGGAACCTTCTTCAGACCACTTGGTGCTGCACTCCACAACAAAAGGGCCCGCCGTCGTGTCAAACTTAACGCGGAAGATTTCCGGTGCGGTTTCCGTCCACGGAATCACCTCATAGCCTTCCAGGCTCGTGGGTTGCGGTGTGGGCTCGCCCGCCGCCTCGTCAAGCGCCGGAGTTGCCGCTTCCGTCTCAGCGCCCGTCTTTGGCGTCTCTGCCTTTGCCACTTCTGTTTTAGAAATCTCGGCCGCTTCGGCCAGCTTCTTCTCCGTCTCCGCCGCCTCCGCCAACTCGGCTTCGGTCTTAATCGTCTGCTGGAAGGCGGTACGGACGCCCACGATTCCCGCAATGACAATCACAACCCCGAACAATGTAATCAGATTACGCTTCACGGCAACTCTCTCCTTAAAACTCAACGCGTTGACAAGGCTACGCCAGAACTCCGCCAGAGCGGGCTGCAAAACTCAAAGCGGGTATCATACCTGCTCTTGTGTCAACCCCGCAAATGCGTTTTCCATAAGATCGGCGACTGCCTTGACTTCGCCATGGCACACCGAATAAACGCCATTCAAGTCTCCGCACTACACGTAGACGTTTTCAATGGCGAGTGCTATAATCTCTTGACAGATTCGTTAATTGTGTCTACGGTAAAAAGGCCTTCTCAACGTGCATACCCTTCGCCCCATGCTCCTCGTCTGCTGCGCGCTGGCGCTCCTCTCCCTTGCCGGCTGCGCCAAGAGCGCCAAGGACCGGGGGCGCGTGGCCGCCTCACCGGGCTACACCCCGACGCTGGAAGACGTGGCCAAGGCCTACAACGAGGCCTGCGTGGGCGGCGGACGGGAGTCCAACAATTGCGCCCACTACCTGGCCGATGCCTTTATCCGCGCGGGCTATACCGACTTGAAGACTTCGAAACTTATCACCGAGCGCTGCAAGTGCGGCGCAGGCCGGGCGGTTCGTTCCCAGGATCTGCTGAAGTGGTTCCAGGAGAAGTCGCTGCGCTTTCACCAGGGACGGCCCGAGGCAAATACCGGATTCTGGGCGGCTTATCAGGAAAAGCCGGGCGATCGGCATGTAACCCTTATCGACACGGCCACGGGGAAGTTTTACGGCACGGCGGACTGCAAAGACTGGCCTGTACAGTGGTATTACCAGTGGTGAGCTTCAACCGAGCACGGTGCGCGCGACTCGCGGTATGACCGAAATCCCCGAGGACGAGACCGCCCCTCCCCGCAAGCGGCGCGTGAAAAAGTCGGACGGCGACGAGACCGCCCCCCGGAAGAAGGCCGCACCGCGCAAGCCCCGCGTGAAGGTGCCGGAGCCGATCCTGCCGGAAGAGGATCCGGACAAGACCATCGAACTCCCGCAACTTCCTGAGGACGATGATACGCCGGCAGCGCCGAAGCGTTCCCTGCGGCGGCGGCTGGCCTGGCTTGGCCTGAAGTATGGCTCCCCGGCGCTCCTCATCTTTGTGCTACTTTCCGCTTTGTGGATTCTGACCTATCGCTTCATCAACCCGCCGGTGACTCCCCTGATGATCTTGCGCCACTTTCAGGACGAGGAAGACCTGCGCAAGCGCTGGCGGGACCGCGACGAGATCGCCCCCGACTTCCTCCTGGCGGTGGTGGCGGCGGAAGACCAGATGTTTTTCCAGCACAACGGTTTCGATTGGAAGCAGATTGGGACGGCGATTGATGATCGCCTCAAAGGCGGCCGCCTGCGCGGGGGGAGCACGATCAGCCAGCAGGTGGCCAAGAATGTTTTTCTCTGGCCGGGCCGTTCGTGGATCCGCAAGGGGCTGGAGGCGTGGTTTACTTTGGGGATTGAACTTTGCTGGTCGAAGGAGCGGATTCTGGAGGTCTACGTGAACGTGGCCGAGATGGGCCGGGGCATTTATGGCGTGGAGGCGGCGGCCCAGCATTACTTTCAGAAGCCGGCGGCGGACTTATCCCGCTCCGAGTGCGCCCTGCTGGCCACGGTATTGCCCGATCCGCGGGACCGTTCGCCGCTCAACCCCACGGGATCCATGCGGGAGCGCCAGAACTGGATCCTGGGGCAGATGCGCAATCTGGGCGGCGTGGATTTTCTGAAGCACGCGGGGGAATCCGGCGAGCCGGATCGGGCACCCTGACCAATAGGGTAATTGAGTTTGGCCGTGATATCCCCGTGGCGTATCGTATGCGAAAGTGTGGTTCACAGGAGCACTCGTAATGAACGCTGGCTGGCGTGATTGGATTTCCCTGCCCCCCTCCACGGGAATGCCGCGACTTCATGGCTGGCTCCTGCGAACAGGAGTGGTGCTCTTGTGCGCGATCGGGGGATTGGCTCTGGTGGGGATGCCGCTGGAGACCACGACGCCCGCCTTGGATCCGTCCTGGGTGGAGGCCTATGTTCACTTCACCAAGACCGACGCCCAGGCCGGCGTGGACTACATGTTCACCTACGGCCCCCTCGCCCACTTCATCGCGCCCGCCTACGACCCGGACCTCTATGCGCTGGACCTCGTGGTGGCGGTGCCTATGGCTGCGATGCTGATCATTCCCTTTGCCTGGGCCGCCATACGCAGGCGAAATATCCTAACGACGCTGTTCCTGACCTGGCTGGTGTTCATCCTGGTCCCCCGTTCGATGGGGAACGAGGTGGGCACCTGCGCCGCCATCATCACGATAACAATCCTGTTGCTGGAGGATTCCCGAAAATCGTCCGCGGTCTATGCCCTCCTCGGGACGATCTTCGCCTTTCTATCCCTGCTGAAGTTCTCCATGACGGTCATGTGCTGCGCGAGCATGGGGGCCCTCGTCCTTCAGTGGCTCCTGCCGGAGAACCGGGCGGAAAAACCGATCTGGGCCGTGGCGCTTCTGGGTGCCTATGGACTTGCCTTCGTCCTCTTCTGGGCCTTGGCGGGTCAGGAAATGGGCAATATTCCAGCCTACTTGATTGCCTCCGTCGAAGTATCGCGCGCCTACGTCATGGGTATGCACACGCCCATGAATCCCCGCTACTTCATCTTCAGCATCGCGCTAGCCGTGCTGCTTGCGGTTCAGGTCGGCCTCCTCGCCGCCTGCGGGAAGGGCGCAATCCCCAACGCCCGCGCCGTGCTCCTCTTCACGTGTCTCGCGCTCCTGCTGGCCTGGAAGATGGGGGTCGCGCGCTCCCAACCCCCGAAGTTCTACGTGCCCGCCGCCACGATCGCTATTCTCCTGAGCACGCCCCGTCCCGGCGGCCTGCTGCGCCGGGGCCTGCGGCAGTGCGCGCCGCTCCTGGCGCTGACCTTTGCCACCCTCGGCATTCTCACCATCTACGAGCGCAGCTTTCGCGAACACTTCGAGTGGTCGGTCGTCGGCGCGTGCGAAACGGTGTACGGACTGGCGGCCCCGGGGGAACGGCGGAAGCAATATGACCGGATCCGGGAGAGCTACCGCAAGGCCTACGCCCACCCCGCACTCAAGGAGTTTGTGGGCCGGGACACGATCGATATTTTCCCGCCGATCCAGTCCTTTCTCCTGTTCAACGACTTGAATTATCACCCCCGTCCGGTGTTTCAGGGTTACCAGGCATGCAGCCCCAAGCTGGCCGGGTGGAACGGCGCTTTCTACGACTCACCCGAAGCCCCAACCTATGTGCTGCGCCTGCCCGTGCTCAGCGCCATTGATGGGCGCTTTCCCATGGCCGAAGATGCCGAGGCCGTGAAGGCGCTCTACCGCAACTACCGACCGGTCCTCTGGGATCGGGATATTCTCGTGCTGAAAAAAGTTTCCCGTACGCCGCCGCTTGAGCAGGATGGCGACGCGCCGCCGCATCGGGACGTCGGCCGCATCGGAGCGTGGATTGACCTCGGAGACCCCGGAACGAATTGGCAGTTACTTTCGCTGTATATCGAGCCCAGCCTGCGGGGAAAGCTTCGTGCGCTGATCTTCCAGCCGCCCATGCCGATGATCGAGATTCGACACAACGACGGCACGGTGGAAACGTGGCGCATCAACATCGGCTCCATTGAGAGCGGCTTCATTATCAATCCCGTGTTTGAGCCCGTCCAATCAATCGAAGCCTGGCCGGGGGCCTCCACCACCCGCCGCGTGGAAGCGATTCGCGTGACCGTGGCCCAGGACTGGGTGCTCCAGCCGACCTTCGGGTATTCGGTGGAGACGGTGTCGCCACTGGCGCGCGCGGCGGATTGATCGGACCGATCAGACGGATCGGACCGATCTGTTCGGTGCTGGGTCGAGGAGCTGCCTGCTGTCAACGGAACGAAGCTTTCGTGTACCATTTTCTTTTTGAGCGCAGGGTACTGCGGCCAACTTCAGGAGCACCCAAGATGAGACTCAGCCGGCGAAACTTTCTGGCCCTTTCCGGGGCCGCGGCCTTTACCATACTCCCTTCTTCCGCCCGGGGTGCCAACGAAAAGATCCGCTGCGCCGTGGTGGGTGTAAATAACCGGGGCAAGGCCCATATTCAGGGCATCCTCGCGGCACCCAATGCGGAGCTGGTGGCCCTGTGCGATGTGGACGCCACCGTGCTCGACCGGGAGACCCTGGCGGCGGATGCAGCGACGGGAAAAACGCTCAAGCGCTTTCGGGATCTCCGCGAGGTGCTGGCCGATCCCGAAATCGACGCGGTCACTCTGGCGCTGCCAAACCACTGGCACGTCCTGGGCGCAATCTGGAGTCTCCAGGCGGGCAAGCATGTGTATGTGGAAAAACCCATGTGCCACACCTACTGGGAGGGACTCCAGCTTCTGGCGGCGGAGACGCAACATGGCAAAGTCCTGATGCACGGTACCCAGCGCCGGTCCGAGCCGCTCTGGCAGCGGATGGTGCAGCGGGCCCACGCGGGCACCATCGGCGATATCTATCTGGCGCGCTGCGTGTGCTTTAACCGGCGCGACGCCATCCCGGTGCAGGCGGATGCCGCGCCGCCGGAGACGCTGGACTGGAACCTCTGGCAGGGGCCAGCCGAGGAGCAGGCCTACAACGCCAACTACGTCCACTATAACTGGCACTGGTACTGGCGCTATGGTAACGGCGAGGTGGGCAACAACCTCGTACACTTCACCGACATCGCCAATTGGACCCTGAACAAGGGCCTGCCGGTGAAGGTCCACAGCGACGGTGGTCGTTACGGCTACACCGACGCGGCCGAAACCCCCAACACCCAGGTGTCCACGGCGACTTTCGCCGACGGGACCATGCTGGTCAACGAAGTGCGGGGACGCTTCAGCCCGCCGGAGCAAGGCACGCAAGTGGGCCTGTTTCTCTACGGATCGGAAGGCTGGATGGCCGAGGGCAAGTTTTTCGACACGAAGGGCCAGGAAATCCCCGATCCCGAACCTTTTGACCGGGTCAACCCAACGGATGTACACCTCAACAACTTCATCGAGGCGATTCACGCAAGCGACGCGGCCCGGGTTACTTCGACGGCCCAGCAGGGCCTGGAAGCGGCGGCGATCTGCCATCTGGGTGATATATCCTATCGTCTGGGCCGCACGGTCCACTTTGACGCGGCGAATCACCTGATCAAGAGCGACGCCGAGGCCAACGCGATGCTGACGAAGGACTACCGGTCGGGATTTGAGGTACCGAAAATCAATTGACAATGGACAATGGACAATTGACAACGAAACGGTAGACCGCCAATCTGACCGATCAGACGGATCGGACCGATCCGCTCAATGATCCGTCCAATCCGTCTAATAGCCCCGATCCGTTGTCCATTGCCCATTATCCATTGTCCATTGCAGTAAAATTTGCCGGGCGGGGCCTACACGTGCTATCCTTCCGCGATTTTAACTACGCAGAGCACCCCAAATTCGCACAACGATCCGGGTGCCGGGACGAATCGATCCCGGCCGCGAGGGGCGCTCAAGGAACCAACCCGGACGGAGAAATTTAAAATGGCAGTTGTATCCATGCGCGAGCTCCTTGAAGCTGGCATCCACTTTGGCCACCAGACGCGCCGCTGGCACCCGAAGATGAAACCCTATATCTTCGGCCAGCGCAACGGCATCTACATCATCGACCTCCAGCTCACGCTGCGCCAGGTCTACAAGGCCTACGGCCTGGTCCGCGAGACGGTCGCCAACGGCGGCAATGTGCTTTTCGTGGGCACGAAGAAGCAGGCGCAGGAGCCGGTGGCGCAGCAGGCCGAACGTTGCGGCATGTATTACGTCAATAACCGCTGGCTCGGCGGCACGCTCACCAACTTCCAGACGGTGAAGGGCTCCATCCAGGAGTTGAACAACCTCCAGGAGCTTGAAAAGAGCGACAAGATCGATCGCTACAGCAAGAAAGAGCGCGTGGTATTCAAGAAGCGCGCCGAGAAGCTGGCGAAGAACCTTTCGGGCATCCAGCGCATGCCCAACCTGCCCAGCGTGGTGTTCATCGCCGACGCGAAGCGCGAAAACATTGCCGTGCGCGAAGCGAAGCGCCTGGGTATCCCCAGCATCGGCATCGTGGATACGAACTGCGACCCGGACGTGGTGGATCTTCCCATCCCCGGTAACGACGACGCGATCCGCTCCATCAGCCTCTTTTGCACGATCATCGCGGACGCGGTCATCGAAGGCCGCATGCGCGCCGAGAAGCTCCGCGCCGAAGACGCCGAGAAGCGGGCCGCACGCGCCAAGAGCAGCATGGATGATGCGGAAGAACAGGGTGAAGAAGTGGTGGAAGAGATCGTTGTGGATCCGGCCGACGAGCAGGCTTTCGCCGAAGCGCCCGCCGAAGAAGACAACGCATAATTTTCCCCAAGGCATGCCTTATTAAAATTAGGAGTATTAAGACGCTATGGCTACTACTGCCGCAGATGTAAAGTCCCTCCGGGAATCCACCGGCGCGGGCATGATGGATTGCAAAAAAGCGCTCGACGAGAGCAATGGCGATATGGATAAGGCCGTGGTGTGGCTGCGCGAGCGGGGCATTGCCAAGGCCGCTAAGCGCAGCGACAAGGTGGCTTCGGAAGGCGCGGTTCACTCCTACATCCACATGGGTGGCAAGGTGGGCGTCCTGGCCGAGATCAACTGCGAGACCGATTTCGTCGCGCGCGGCGACCAGTTCCAGGAACTGTGCCGCAATATCTGCCTCCAGATCTGCTCCACCGCTCCCCTGGCGGTGCGCCGTGAAGAATTGAACCAGGACGTGGTGGCCGCCGAAATGGAGCTCTACGTAAAGCAGGCCGCCGAGACCGGCAAGCCCAAGGATATCTGCGAAAAGATCGCCGAAGGCAAGCTGAAGAAGTGGTTCTCCGAGGTTTGCCTCGTGGACCAGCAGTTCGTGAAGGATGGCGACCGGACCATTGACCAGCTCACCACTGAGTTGAGCGGCAAGGTTGGCGAGAAGATCACGATCCGCCGCTTCGTCCGCTACCAGTTGGGCGAAGGCATCGAAAAGCAGGTCAGCAATTTCGCTGAAGAAGTCGCCGCCGAACTTGCCAAAGTGCAAGGGTAAGGAATTCCATTGACAGCGCCCATCTACAAACGCATCCTGCTGAAACTCAGCGGCGAAGCCCTCGAAGGCGGCACCGGCAAGGGAGGCATTGACTTCCCCACACTGGGCAGCTTCTGTGACGAAGTCAAGGAAGTGGTCGATCTTGGTGTGGAGGTGGGCCTCGTCGTGGGCGGCGGAAATATTTTCCGCGGCGTCCAGGGCGTGGAAACCGGCCTGGATCAGCCTACGGGCGACTATATGGGCATGCTGGCGACGGTGATAAACGCCCTGGCCATTCAGGCTTCGCTGGAGCAGCGCAACGTGCGCACCCGCGTGATGACGGCCATCGAGATGCGCCCCATCGCGGAGCCCTACATCCGGCGGCGCGCCACGCGCCATCTGGAGAAGGGCCGCGTCGTTATTTTCGGCGCGGGCACGGGCAATCCGTTCTTTACGACGGATACGGCAGCGGCGCTGCGGGCGAACGAGATCGGCGCGGAGCTGGTCATGAAGGCCACCAAGGTGGATGGCATTTATGACTCGGACCCCATGAAGAATCCCGACGCAAAGAAGTATGACGTGCTGGACTACACCACGGTGTTGACCGACAAGCTGCGCGTCATGGATGCGACGGCGATCTCGCTATGCCGGGAGAACAAGCTTCCTATTCTGGTGTTCGATTTGACCCAGAAAGGTAATATCCTGCGGGTATTGCAGGGCGAATCCATTGGAACGTTGGTAAAGGGAGACTAAAGATGTCACACCCGATTCTTGCCGAAGCAACCGATAAGATGGACAAGAGCGTTACCGCTTTCCAGGCGGAAATGAGCAGCATCCGTACGGGCCGCGCCAATGCTAGCATTCTTGAGCCCGTTGAGGTTGAAGTCTACGGTTCGCGGATGAAGATCAACCAGCTTGGCACCGTTACGGTTCCGGACTCTCACCTGATCGTAATCGATCTATGGGACAAGAGCCAGATGTCGGCCGTGGAGCGGGCGATTATGCAGTCCAGTCTCAATTTGATGCCCTCCAACGATGGCCAGGTAATTCGGATTCCGATCCCTCAATTGAATGAAGAGCGTCGGCGCGATCTGGTGAAACTGGCCGGAAAATATGTGGAGGAGGCCAAGGTGGCCTGCCGCAGCATCCGCCGCCACGCGATCGACACGCTGAAGAAGTTGCAGAAAGACGGCGAAGTACCGGAAGACGACGCACACCGCCTCACCGACGCCGTGCAGAAGTTGACGGACACCCACACGGACAAGATTGACGCGATTTACAAGGCCAAAGAGGCCGACATCATGGAAGTCTAGCCGTGGGACTCGTTGCATATCTCTGAACCTCCCATTTTGCCGCGGACGCGCCATGAATCGCGTAAGTCCGCGGCATTTTTATTTGTGATCGCATAGCGAATCATTCAAGGCCTTTATCGCCCCGTAACACGGGGCCGGAAACTCGAGTGCACATGCCCGGCACACAACTCGACACGCGAATAGACATGGAGCGCCTCCCCCGCCACATCGCCATCATCATGGATGGCAACGGGCGCTGGGCGCGCGAGCACGGCCTGGCCCATGTCGAGGGCCATGAGGCGGGCTCCAAGAGTGTGCGCAAGGTTATCGAGGCCTGCCGCAAGCTCGGGGTGGACGCCCTGAGCCTCTACGCTTTCTCCACGGAGAACTGGCGCCGCTCGAAGTTCGAGGTTAGCGCCCTCTTCCGCCTGCTGAGCAAATACATCCGGCAGGAAATCGACGAGATGCATGCGAACAACATTCGCATCTGTTTCATGGGCCGCGAGGAGGGGCTGCCCAACCGCGCCCTGGCCGACATGGCCAGTTGCGTGGAGCGCACGAAGGACAACACGGCGCTCACGGTCAACATCGCCCTCAACTATGGCGGGCGGGCCGAAATCGTGGACGCCACCCGACGCATCGCCCTGGCCGTACAGTCCGGCGCGTTGCGCACGCAGGATATCGACGAGACGCTTTTTGCGAAGTACCTCTATCAGCCCGACCTCGCCGAAATCGACCTGCTCATCCGCACCAGCGGTGAGCTGCGTGTCAGCAATTTCATGCTTTGGCAGCTTTCCTATTCGGAGATCGTGGTGCCGGGCACGCTCTGGCCCGATTTCGACGAGCAGTGCCTCTGCGACGCCATCGTGGCGTATCAGCAGCGCAACCGTCGCTTCGGGGGGCGCCCCTGATGAAGTCCAACCAGGGCGCGACCCTGATCCGCTCACTCACGGCACTTGTACTCCTGCCCTCGGTACTCGCCATCGTATGGCTCCCCCAGTTGGAACCGGTATACGTGGCCTTTATTGCCTTGCTGGCGGGCATCGGACTGACCGAGTTTTTCGCCATGGTCCGGGCCAAGAATATCTCGACATGGCCGACAGCGGCGACGGCCTTTGGCGTGCTCATGGTGGCGGCTGCGGATGTATCTCCCGCGCTTATGAACACGGCGCTGGTCGTGGGTGTCATCGTGCTGGCCTGGGGCCAGGTGTTTCGCGGCCAGGTGGACATGGCGGCCTTGTCCGTGACGCTGTGGGGCTTGTTCTACGCCGGCTGGATGCCCGCCCACTTCGTGCTGCTGCACAATGAAGAGGCAGGGCCGGGACTGGTGACGCTACTGATCGTCTTGATCGCCCTCTCCGATACGGGCGCCTACTTCGTGGGCAAATCCATCGGACGTCACAAGCTGTCGCCGAAAATTAGCCCCAAAAAGACCTGGGAAGGCGCAATCGCCGGGGTCATATCGGCGGTGCTCGGCATGGCCGTGGCCTGGTATATCGATGTGAATTATGCCTCCGCCCCACTGCCGGGCTGGCCTCTGTGGGCCTATGCCCTCACGGGCGCGGTGCTGGCCATTGCGGGGCAGATCGGCGACCTGATCGAATCCATGATGAAGCGGGACGCAGGTGTGAAGGATTCTGGAAAACTGCTGCCGGGGCACGGCGGCATTCTCGACCGCTGCGACGGCTTTCTGTTCGCCGGTCCCATGTTATATTACTTGCTTGCCTGGCTGCGACCGGGTTGAGGTTGAGAGAGCGATGTACGAAGATCAATTGAGCACGGTTCAGGCGGATAGCAAGAAGCTCGCGGAGCTGCGGGCCTGCCTGAACGTGGACGACACGAGTATCAAAATCGAGTCGCTGGAGGCCCGTATGTCGGAGCCCGGCTTCTGGAACAATGCCGAAAGCGCCCAGGCCGTGGTGCAGGAGCTGAAAGCGCTCAAGGCCATCGTCACGGCGCCCCTGGAAATCGAGAAGGAACTCGAAGAACTCGAAGTCTTCATCGAGATGGCCCGGGAAGAGAATGACGAGGGTCACGCCGAGGAAATCGACGCCCAGCTCGAAGTGGTGGCGCGAAAGCTCGACCGCCTGGAGCTGAACAGTCTCTTCATGGATCCCCGCGATTCAAAGACTGTGATCCTGAGCGTCCACCCCGGCGCGGGCGGCACGGAGTCCTGCGACTGGGCCGACATGCTCTTTCGTATGATACTGCGATTCTGCGAGCGCAACGAGTTTGACGTGGAGTTCCTGGAATACCAGGAAGCGGAAGAAGCGGGCCTGAAGAGCGCGACGCTGCGCATCACGGGCACGAACCCCTACGGCACGCTAAAGTCCGAAGCGGGCGTACACCGGCTCGTGCGCATATCACCTTTTGATTCACAGGCGCGGCGCCACACCTCCTTTTCGGCCATCGAAGTGCTGACGGAGATAGACGACGACATCCAGATCGACCTGCGCGAAGAAGATATTAAGATGGACGTGTACCGGTCCAGTGGCGCGGGCGGACAGAAAGTAAACAAGACCAGTTCGGCGGTTCGCCTGACCCACATGCCGTCCGGTATCGTGGTGGCCTGCCAGGTCGAGCGATCCCAGCACCGGAACCGCGACGTGGCGATGAACATGCTGCGCTCGAAGTTGTATGACATCGAGCAGAAGAAGCTGGAGGCGGAGCTGGACTCCCAGCGCGAAGGCCATCAGGACGTGGCCTGGGGCAGCCAGATCCGGAGCTACGTGCTGCATCCGTACCAGATGATCAAGGATCACCGGACGAGCTTTGAAACCGGCAACGTGACCAAGGTGCTGGATGGCGGGCTGGAGCCCTTTATCACCGCGTATTTGAAGTGGAATCTGGAGCGAAAGCACCGGAACAATTAACCTGTCGGCGGACATCTTGTGTAATTGCAGGGACTTCAGCGACAACAGGGACGGCAGGTCCCCCGGCGTATTTTTACCTGCTGTCCCTGCCGTCGCTGATGTCCCTGCAAACTCGCGGAGAGTTTGAGACAACGATAAAGACAACGCGGGTTCACGACAACCCGAAGAATATTTTGCGGTAACAGCCGCAAGGAGAACACACCATGGACCAGAACAATCCCCTCTTCCAGAAGCTGGAAAAGCTCTTTACGAAGGTCAAGGAGACCATCGATTCGGCGGACGACTCCAAAATCTCGCCGGACGACCGCAAGCTGGTCCACCTGATTGAAAGCAAGATGGTGGACGAGGCCCTGAAGATCGCGGAGAATTCCAACATCCCCGGCCTGAAGAAGACGGTGAAGGTCCTCTCCCAGACCATGGCGAAGGCCCTGGACATCGAGGCGAAGCCCGCGGGCGCGCCCCAGGCCGAGGAACTTTCCGGCGCGGCGGCGGACCTGCGCCAACACCGCGTGAACAAGATGGACCGCATCCGCGCGCGGGGCGACGAGCCCTTCAAGTACGCCTTCGACCGCTCCCACAATATTGAAGCGGCCCGCGTGGCCTTTGAGGCGGCGGAGCCCTCCGGCACGGAGGAAAGCCCCGCCGAAGTGCCCGCGCGCCTCGCCGGTCGCGTGGTGGCCTTCCGCAACCAGGGCAAGAGCGCCTTCGCCGATATCCGCGACGAGTTCGGTCGCGTGCAGATCTTCTTCGGGCTCCAGCAGGTGGGTGAGGAAGCCTTCGCCGCGCTGGACGACCTGGATCTGGGTGATTTCATCGGCGTCTCCGGACCCGTAAAGCGCACGCGCCGCGGCGAGATTACCCTCTTCGCCACCAGCTTCGAAATCCTCACCAAGTCCCTGCGTCCGGCGGCGGAGAAGTATCATGGTCTGAAGGATGTGGAAACCCGCTACCGCCAGCGCTACCTCGACATGGTGGCAAACCCGGAAGTGCTCGTGACCTTCAAGAAGCGCATCCAGGTGGTGTCGGTGATGCGCCAATGGCTGGAAGCGCGCGGTTATCTTGAAGTGGAAACGCCCATGCTTCACCCCATCGTGGGCGGCGCGACGGCCCGGCCCTTTATCACGCATCACAACACCTACGACCGCGAACTTTTCCTGCGCGTGGCCCCGGAGCTCTATTTGAAGCGCCTCATCGTGGGCGGATTCGACAAAGTTTTCGAGATCAACCGCTGCTTCCGCAACGAGGGCGTGGACACGCGCCACAATCCCGAATTCACAACAATGGAACTCTACGAGGCCTATCAGGATTACTTAGGATTAATGGAAGAAACGGAAGAGATGCTCACGTACATCATCGAGAAAGTGGTGGGTTCGAGCACCTTCGAGTATCAGGGCCACACGATCAGCGTGGCGCGCCCGTGGACGCGGATGACGCTCCACGATGCGATCCGCCAGTATGCGGGCATCGACCTGGAAGCGACGCGCGACCGGGACGAGGCCGCGCGCCTGGCGAAGTCGGCCGGCGTGGATGTGGACCCCTCGATGGGCTATGGCAAGATTGTGGACGAGGTGATGTCGCTGAAGGTGCAGCCCAATCTGGTGCAGCCGACCTTTTTGTATGACTATCCGATTGAGTTGTCACCCCTGGCGAAGAAGAAGCGGAACAACGAGGCGCTCACGGAGCGTTTCCAGCCCTTTATCGCGTGCCTGGAAGTAGGCAATGCATTCTCCGAGTTGAACGACCCCATCGACCAGCGCGAGCGCTTCGAGGCCCAGGCGGTCCTGCGCGAAGCGGGCGACGAAGAGGCCCAGTATCTCGATGAAGATTTTATCACGTCGCTGGAGGTGGGCATGCCCCCCACGGCGGGTCTGGGTATCGGCATTGACCGGCTCGCGATGATCGTGACGAACTCGGCATCGATCCGGGAAGTGATTTTGTTTCCGCAATTGCGGACGGTTTGAGGAGACGGTGGACGAAGTGGACTTTGTGGACAAAGTGGACTTAGTGGACGGCGAGATTGCAGCCCACTATGCTCTGCTCCATATTGTCCACTCGGTCCACACTGTCCACTCGGTCCATTCGCCGCGGCGAATCCACTCAGTCCACTGAACCACCAGGAGGTGCCTGATCCGTGCCGTTTGAACTTTTTGTGGCCCTGCGCTATCTGCGGGGCAAGCGGAAGAACCGCTTTGTCTCGCTGATCACGGTGATCTCCGTGGCAGGCGTGTGCGTCGGGGTCATGGCCCTCATCGTGGTGATGAGCGTGATGACCGGCTTCGACAATGCCTTGCGCGCGACGATTATCGGCAACCGCTCCCACGTGGATTTCCGCATCAAGAACAACGTTTCCATTCTTGATTATGAGGAGGGCATCCGCCAGCTCAAGCAGGCCAGCCCGGACATCGTGGCGGCGGCCCCGGTGGTGGTGACGGAGTCCCTGCTCCAGCGCGGCGGGGCCACGACGGGCGGCATTATCCTGGGTGTCAATCCGGAGCTGGAAAGTGAAGTAACCGACCTCGCCCAGAACCTTACGGACAAGGACGGTCGGCTGAACGGGCGGGGCACCTTGCCGGGCGACAAGGAAATCGTGCTGGGCTATCGGCTGGCCGCGCGTATCGGCGCGAACGTCGGCGACGACATCATCGTCTACACGGCGAAAGCCAAGAGCAGCCCCTTCGGCCCCCGGGGCGGCTCCAACCTCTCCCTGACCATCAGCGGCATCTCCGAGGCGCGCATGTCGGACATTGACATGGTTTACGCCTACGTGAACATGGAAACCGCGCGAAAATTGAGCGGGCGCGAGGGCGCGGACAGCATCCGCTGTAAATTGAAGGATCCCAACCTCGCGGAAGCGGTCAAGAAACAGATCGAGGAAACCGCGGGCCTCCCCTATTACGGTGAAACGTGGTATGAGAGCCAGCGGGAATTCTTCGGCGCGCTGGAGCAGGAAAAGGTGGTCATGTTCATCATCCTGGCCTTCATTATCCTTGTCGCCGCCTTCAATATCACCAGCACGCTCATCATGATCGTGCTGGAAAAGCAACGTGACATTGGCATCCTTCGCACGCTTGGCGTCAGCGGCCCCTCTATCGTCTGGCTCTTCATTGTTGAAGGGCTGCTGATCGGCTTGAGCGGGACATTCGCCGGGGTAATTCTAGGCACAGCCTTCGCATACAATATTAACGATGTCGCCGAGTTGATCGCGGCGATGATGGGCATGGATCTCTTTCCTCCCGCCATCTATTACTACGACCAGATCCCCAGCGACGTGGTCCCCTATGACGTGGCCTGGATCACCATCAGTGCGGTCGTCCTGACCTTCGTTTCCACCCTCTATCCCGCCTGGAGCGCTTCGCGCCTTACCCCCGTGGATGCCCTGCGCCATGAATAGTATCCTGAGCTGCCAGAATATTCAGAAGAGCTACAACGACGGCAACCGCGAGTTGAAGATCCTGCAAGGCGTGGATTTAGAAGTGCGCGAGGGCGAGATCCTTGCCATCAGCGGCCCCTCAGGCGTTGGAAAGAGTACGCTCCTCCACATCATGGGCACCCTCGACAAACCCACGAGCGGCGATGTGCTCTATCAGGGCCGCGCGCTGTCGTCCATGGGACGCAAAGAGGTCAACCGTATACGCAACGAAGAGATCGGCTTCGTCTTCCAGTTCTACCACCTCCTCCCGGAATTCACGGCGTTGGAGAATGTGATGATGCCCGCCATCTGCAAGGGCGCGTCGCGCAAGGTGGCGGCCACCCGCGCGGAGGAGCTCCTCCACACCGTCGGCCTCGCTGAGCGCATGACCCACAAGCCCGGCCAGCTCAGCGGTGGCGAACAGCAGCGCGTCGCCATCGCGCGCGCCCTCTACAACAAGCCCAGCGTCGTCCTCAGCGACGAGCCCACGGGCAACCTTGACGAGAACACGGGCGGCAGCATCATCGATCTGATCTGGAAGCTCAACGAGGAGCACGGCGTGACCCTCGTCATCGTGACCCACGACGACAGCCTCGCGGCCAAGGCCCACCGCTGGATCCACATGCACGGCGGACTGGCGGAGCTGAAGAAGTAGGGACAGCGTCGCCCCACAGCCCGGACGAGCAAACTAAGTGTCGGGGCAATTAAGTGCGCCATTCCGAGCAATGTGTACGTCAACCGGCGAGGCTGTCCTGTCGTCTGACGCCACGACTCGGTGGATCGCGTGCAAATGTCAGATCCTCGACTCAGACTCTTTCACAATACCGGTTGTCGCCGAAGGTGCTGGCAGTCGCCCCTCACGACAGGACAGCCTCGCCGGTTGAAGTGATGCTTCCTCTACTGGGCAAAGCGTTGGACACGCAGTGTTTCTCGCGGACAGGAATCGCGGGGCGTCGCTGTCCCTGCGCGCTTTACACCTCGCCGCCCTTCTGCTAGAGTGGCGCCATGCTACGTGTGGCCGGAATTCGGCCCAATCGGGAGATGGACCATGAGACGCAGAACCTTTTTGCAGGCCACGGGCACGCTAGCGGCGGCGAGCCTTGCCGGTTGCCAGTCTGTTCCGGAACCCACTGGAGTGGCGATCTCAACGGAGACGAAAGCCATGCGAATCGATCCCGCCAAAGTCGACAACCGCAATCAGAACCGCTCCACGGTGACCTGCATGCACGGTATGGCCTGCACGAGTCAACCGCTGGCCTCGCTCGTGGGGGTAGACGTGTTGCGTGCGGGCGGGAACGCCATCGACGCAGCCATTGCGGCGAATGCCATGCTGAGTCTCGTGGAGCCCATGAACTGCGGGCCGGGCGGTGATCTTTTTGCCATCGTTTGGATCGAGAAGGAGCAGAAGCTCTTTGGGCTGAATGCGAGCGGACGGGCACCCTATGGGTGGAACCTGGCGGAGGCCCGGAAACACAATCTTACCACCATCCCGGGTGCTTCGCCCTATGCCTGGAGCGTACCGGGCTGCGTCAGCGGGTGGAAGTCGCTGCTCCAGCGCTTTGGAAGCCAGAATCTTGTTACCCTGTTTGAGCCGGTCATCCGCTACGCCCGCGAAGGCTTCCCGGTATCGCCCATTATCGCGTCGGATTGGGGCACGATGGACCCCGCAAAGTTTCCTACGCTCGCGGCGACTTTTGCTCCCGGTGGAAACAGCCCCCGATTTGGCGATGTGTTTACCAACCCCGAATTGGCCGCCTTCTACGAATTGCTGGCCCACGACGGTCTGGACGCTTTCTATCACGGTGAACCGGCGGAACGCATCGTCAAGTTTTCCCGCGAGCAGGGCGGATACTTCGAGTTGAAGGACTTCACCGATCACACTGCCGATTGGGTGGAGCTTGCGGGCACAAGCTACCGCGGCTACGATGTATGGGAGATTCCGCCGAACGGCCAGGGCATTTGCGTGCTGCAAATGCTGAACATGCTGGAGCAATTCGACATTGGAAGTCTGGCCCCGAATTCGCCGGAGCAGCTTCACCTTTTCATCGAGGCCAAGAAACTGGCCTATGAGGATCGGGCCGTGTACTACGCCGATCCGACCTTCGCCGATGTGCCCATGGAATGGCTGATCTCGAAGGACTATGGCGCGCAGCGGGCGAAACTCATCGATCCGAAGCGGGCTTCGGAGGCACCGGTGCCAGGCGAGTTCGACAAGTCGGATACCATCTACCTGACGACGGCGGACGCGGAGGGCAACATGGTGTCGCTGATCCAGAGCACCTACGGTGGCTGGGGATCGCGTCTGGTGCCGGACCGGCTGGGCTTCCCCATTCAGAACCGGGGCAGCGCCTTCGCCCTGGACGAGAAGCACCGCAACCGGCTCGAACCTCACAAGCGGCCCTTCCACACGATCATCCCCGCGTTTGTGACGCAAGGCGGACGGCCGGTCTTCTCCTTCGGCGTGATGGGTGGGGCCTTTCAACCCCAGGGCCACTCGCAGGTGCTGATGAACCTCATCGACTTCGGCATGTCGCCCCAGCAGGCGGGCGAACAGCCGCGGGTGGAGCATGGCGGGAGCTCCGACCCCAATGGGAGCCGGCGCGTCGATGGCGGGAAAGTTCGCTTCGAACACCATATCGCGGAAGCCACGAAACAGGCCCTTGCCGGTATGGGGCACCAGTTGCACGAAAGCCCTGGCGCCTTTGGCGGCTACCAGGGCATCTGGCGCGAAGAAGGACCGCGACGCTACTTCGGCGGGACGGACCCGCGCAAAGACGGTTGCGCCATCGGGTATTGACGGTGTCGGTTCAGTTCAGGGTGCGATCGAGATCGCGAAAGTTGAGGAAGGCACACTGGCCAGAATCGGCCAGGGAGTTCACCGTATCCTTGAATTTCGTGTGGAGGCTCCGGTTGAGGCGCCCGTCGTCGTAGAATTCCCAGTGATGGAGCACGAGCACCGTTACGGGGTGTTCCTTCATGTAGGCATTGAACCGGTGAAGTTCCACCTCGGTATTTTTGAACTTCGAGAAGATGACGCCGGGATGCTCAATGCACGACGCCTGGCCTGAGCGGAGCACATTCTTCCCCCGCGCTTTCATCCAAACGTAGGCCGGAAGCACGGCGGCGGGCAGCCGGGTTCGGTCGAGCCAGCCGAGGGAAAAGACCTGAAACTGCGACAGAATTTCGCGAAACGAGGCCCGGGAGTACTTGTCCTGAGGCGCGACAAAGGTGGTGGGCGTCGCCCCAAAGGCCTCCTCGAGGATCGCGGACCCCGCGCGCAACTTCTCCGCCGCACTGGTCCTGTCGGGCAATTCAAACTCATAGCGCCCTGGTGCGCCGCCGTGGCAGAAGCCGTGCTGTAAAATTTCCACGCCCGGCTTCCCCCGGAGGTAGCCCGTCAGCGCGGGATTCTCCATGACGGAGAAGCACTCCTCCCTACCCTGGTATTCCCGGGGTATGAAGGGCTCAAAGGTACCCGGACCAAAATCCTGGGAGTTTGTTCGGGCGTTGGCGTCCACCTTCGGAATGACCGAGAAATTGACGGGAAGGCCCGCGTCGAGCGCGAAACCATAGATCTCGTGAACTTGCTCGGGATCGGAAAAAAAGCACAGATCATCATCCCGGATGAGCACATGCTTCATGGCGTAACGTCCCGATAGAAGGCCAGAAGCTGATCCGTGATCACATCCCAACTGTACTTTTCTACAGCTTCGGAGCCATTCTTCACGAGCTTGTTCTGCAGTTCCTCGTCGGCGAGGAGCGCGCGCATCTTGTCCGTCAGATCATCGGGCTTTTCGAGTTCGAAGAAGAGCCCGTTCTCGCGATCTTCCACGAAGGACTTAATCCCGCCGACGGGCGCACAGATGACGGGCTTGCCGGCCGCCCAGGCCTCCAGAATAACGATGCCAAAGGTCTCGTAGCGGCTGGTGTGCACGAACATATCGGCCGCGGCATAACAATCGGAGAGTTCGGGATCGTCAAAATCGAGATTCTGGATCAGCACCACGGAATCCGCGATCTTATGCTCGGCGATGGCCTCCAGGATCTCGCGAAAATACTTGTCGTCGTAAACCACCCCCACCATTACGAGGGTAATCTTCTCGCCCTCCCGCCGCAGCTTCGCGAAGCTGTTCACCAACTGCATCTGGTTTTTCTGGCTGTAGAAGCTGGCGACCGAGAGAATAATCCTGGAATCTGCCGGAATACCGTGCTTGCGGAAGAAATTCTCCTGCGAGCCGGAACGAAACTTGTCTATGTCGACACCGTTGGGGAAGTACGCTATCTTCTTATTCGGATATTTTTCCTGCATCCGGTTCTGCTCTCCGGCGCCCAGGCAAATGATACCGCTTGCATCATCAAGCACCCGGTTCTTCCGCAGGAGAATGTCGAATGGCTTGCCCCAGTTGAAACTTCCCTTCAGCGGCTTGACGATCTGGTCCACCAGCTCCTTCGGAATGTCGATCGCACCGCCGTGGATAGAAACCACGTAGGGTATTCCTTTTAGTCTGGCCACCAGCCGAACCAGGGCACCAACACGACCGGCGGTGTGGAGGTGGAACACCATGGCATTGTTGCAGACCAGCAACTTGAGAAACATGGCAAGCGAGTAGAGATCGCCTCCGCGCTTGTCCAGCAGCTTCCGGTTTTCCCGACTCAGGCCGAGCCGGGTGTAGGTATACCCGAAACGACAGGTGGCTATCCCGCAGACGTTTTCAGAACGCCGGTTCGAAAGGGCGAGAGACGTGTAGATCTCTGGCTCGAATCCGCGTTCTTTCTGCTTCTTGGAAATTTCGACGATTACCGTCTCAGTTCCGCCCCATTCTTCACGTACCATGCGACGAGGCACATGGATGATCTTCGCACTCACTGCCATCTCCCTGCGGGAAACCCCGATTTTCCAGCCACGGAACGAATGCAAGTTGGTGCAGGATCTGGATTCCCATGCGCCCAGATCAGGGCATAGCCCTCGCGGCAGGTTTGCTCTCTCCACTGCACTATACCACATAAGTTACAAAACAGAGAAGGATTTCTTGCGATGCCCTGCGGGCACGGACGGAACCCACTGGTTGTTATTGGACGCAATTGCCGAAACGTGCGCAAATTGCGTGTAGAACGTTGTGTGTTCATCCGTGCGGACACCCTGTAGTTTCAGATTCGGACATTCTTGAACATTCGTAGCTTGTGTCGCCCCACACTTCCACCGCCATTCGACGCGACATGCAAGTGATTCTCTTCCCACCGTGTCCCCCAGCGCACCCAATGCTCTCGGACCACCGCTGCGCTGTCTGTGTTTGTGCTCTAACATGAGACGGTGGCACCCAACGTTCACTTGCATCGTCGGGAATGATGGGCTGGCGCAGGGAATTATTGGAGGGCACTTGAGATTGGAGGGCGGGTGCTGTGGGGACTATTGCGCCCAGATTCGGGGGAAAACAATTGGCGAGGTATGGAATGCCACTTGCACCTTAAATCCATGGGACGCGAAGGCTGCGGGCTCGAAGGTGATTCCAAGCTCTCGCGGAGGGTAGCGATTTGCGTGGGATTGCTGGTTGCGCTGTTCCCTGTCGCGGTCAGATCAGGCGGGCTTCACCGCGAGCAGCAAGTAATACTCGGTGAGCCAGGCGGGATACATGTCGTCAGCCAGGGGACCGATGCGCAACCGGCCGGCACGGGCGAATCCGGCGTTATCGCGGGGAAACGTGGTGGGATCGTCCGCCACCAGACTCGCCAGTTTACATTGGGCGACGCCGGCGCGGTTCATAAGCCATCGCAGTTCGTGGGCGGTGTAGAACCGCAGGTTGTTCCGAGCCCAAACGCCGCTTTCACCGTAGTCCCAGCGACCCTCGGCCAGCGCGCAGACGATCTTGTGGTATTGCATATTGGGCACGGCGGCGAGAAAGAGGCCGCCCGGCGCGAGCAGATTCAGCAGGGGCGACAGGAACGCTTCGGGATTGCGCAGCCGCTCGAGCGCGGCGCCGCAGATTATGCAATCGAAACGCTGATCCGGCAGTTGGACGAAGTCGAGCGGCCCCTGAATGACGTGATCATAACCTTCGTCCGCCCGGGGCTCCCCGGCGGTGGCGTCGACCAGCCCAATGACTTCGCGGACGCCGCGTGATTTGAGCTTGTGACCCCGCCCCCCCCACTCGCCCGTGCAGTCGAGCACGCGGGCGGCCGAACGGGGCACGTAGTCGAGCAGGTACTCGAGCGACAGGTTGTGCGCGCGCTCCGGATGGTGGCAGATCGTATCGGGGGCTTCGATTGGGCTCATGGGCGATTCCTTCCACCGGCATGATAGCAGAGGCGCGGGCGTGTGCTCATGTTTTGGGGGGCTCAGGCTGAAAATGGGTCTTATGCGTCCTATGAGTCGTATGGGTCAGTATGAAAAATACGACCCATTCGACCCATTCGACCCATAAGACCCATTCGACCCATTCGACCCATTCGACCCATAAGACCCATAAGACCCATAAGACCCATAAGACCCATAAGACCCATAAGACCCATCGACCCCTGCAAGGGCCCGCCGCTTTGGTTCATTCCGGATACTGCGCTATAATTCACGGCGATGAGCAACCCGTCAGGAGAGATCATGGGCGAGTACATACTTGAAATGCGGGGGGTCACCAAGCGATTCCCCGGCGTGATTGCGCTGAAGGGCGCCAACCTTTCCCTGCGCCCCGCCGAAGTGCATTGCCTCCTGGGCGAGAATGGGGCGGGCAAATCGACCCTGATGAAGATACTTGCCGGGGCGCAGGCGCTGGACGAGGGCGAGATCCTGATCGACGGCGAGCCGGTGGTCATCGAATCGCCGCTTCACGCGCGGGAACTTGGCATCAGCATGATCTATCAGGAATTCAACCTGAGTCCCTACCTGAGTGTGGCGGAGAATATTTTCCTAGGGCGGGAACCCTGCCGCGGGCGCTCGCCCATCGTGGACTGGAAGCGTATGTACCGCGATGCGGAGGCTGTGCTGGAGCGCATCCGCGTGACCATGGATGTGCGGCGCCCCGTGCATGAGCTGAGCATTGCGCAGCAGCAGATGGTAGAAATCGCCAAGGCGCTGTCGGTGAATGCGCGGATTATTGTGATGGACGAGCCGTCGGCCACGCTGACCGATCATGAGTTGGAGGCGCTTTTCGCCCTCATCAAATCGCTCAAGCAGCAGGGCATCGCACTTGTGTACATCTCCCACCGTCTGGAAGAAGTCTTCGAAGTGGGCACTCGGGCGACGATCATGCGCGACGGCGAGCACATCAACACGAGCGAGCTGTGCGATCTGACCCGGGAAAGCATCATCAAGATGATGGTGGGCCGGGAGTTGACGGAGGAGTTTCCGAAGGAAGTGTTCTCGCGGGGCGAGGAGCGCCTCCGGGTGGAGGGGCTCTGCCGGAAGGGGGCCTTTTCCGATGTTAACTTTTCGCTGCACACCGGCGAGATTGTGGGGCTCACGGGGCTGGTGGGGGCAGGACGCACCGAAGTGGCGCGGGCGATTTTTGGCGCCGACGCCATCGACGCGGGCCAGATATCCCTCGGGGGCCAGGCCGTCACCATCAGCAGCCCGCGCGACGCCATCCAGCAGGGGATCGGTCTGCTGACGGAGGATCGCAAGAACCAGGGGCTGGTTCTGGGCATGTCGGTGGCTGAAAACACGACCCTGGCCAACCTGAAGGCCCTTTCGGGGCGCTTCCTGATGAACCGCGGGCAGGAACGCAGCGTTACCCAGGGGTATATTGACGAACTCCATATCAAGACGCCGGGTTCGGGCCAGATGGTGCAGAATCTTTCCGGCGGGAACCAGCAGAAAGTGGTACTGGCCAAGTGGCTGTTCACGAAGTCCCGTGTGCTGATTTTTGATGAGCCTACCCGGGGCATAGATGTGGGGGCGAAGGTGGAGATCTACAAGTTGATGAACGAGCTTGTGCGCCAGGGGGTCGCCATTCTGGTCATCTCCAGCGAGTTGCCGGAGATCCTCGGCATGTGCGACCGTATCCTGGTGATGCATGAAGGCCGAATCGCGGGGGAACTCCCCAGGGAAACGGCCACTCAGGAGCGAATCATGGAAATGGCGACGGGCTCAGGAGCCGCAAGCGCGGCCTGAGCGAAACCTCACTAAAATCGGCCCGGCCCAAATCATAAATCAAACGCCCCCCGGTCTGGTGACCGGGGGGCGTTGTCTTTGAATATTCACATTCCGAGCGGGGCGATCACTCGGCACCGAGCTTGCGATCACGTACCGAACGGGGCGCGGGGGCCGCGGGAGGAGCGGCAGCACCTGCGGCCGCGGGTGCCGCACCGGGTACACGCATGGCCGGGGCAGCGGCTCCCGGTGCGCCGGGTGTGCCACCGGCCTGCTGGCTGGCCTCGTAACGCGCCTTGTTATTCGTGGCTTCGGCGATCTTGGTCTCGGAGAGAACGATAATGTCCTTCTTGTCCTGCGTCGCCGTGTTGTTGTGATCTTCGGGTATCACGTTGACAATCGTCGGCACGAGGGTGTATTGCTGAATGGCCTCGTCGTACTTGTGCTGCTCTTCCAGCGCTTCGCCCTTCTCGATGGCCGCGCCCGCCTGCTCCTGAACATCGGAGATGGCCTTGCTCACGTTTTTCGTAATCGTATCCACCATATCCTTGGCGATACCGGCCTGGTCCGTGAACTCATCATCCACCGCGGCCAGGATCTCTTTGGCCTTGTTGAATTCGCCGATGGCATTGCCATAGTTGCCGCCGGTGGCGTGGTTCTGTGCTTCTTCCTGCACCTGCGCGGCCTTGGCGATGATGTCAACGATCATCTCGCGGCGTTCATCGCGCTCCTTGATCTTCAGGTTGGTGTCCTGAATGAGATCGGCCGCCTCGTCGCTGGTCCGGTTGTACTGGAGCGCTTCCTTGAAGGCTGCGAGCGCGCTGGGCAGCTCGGTTTCCCCGGCGCCTTTCTCCGCGGCCAGCTCCAGGTATTCCCGGCCCTCGCGGAGGAAGTGATCGGAAATCTTCTTGGAGACGGCCTCGCGATTCTCGCCGCCCAGTTCAAAGGCGCTCTTCCATTCCTTCACGCTCCGTTCCGCGCTCTCCTTCGTGTCGAAAGCGTAGTACAGATCGCCGATTTCCTCGAAGAAAAGCGGGTTGGAGGAACTCAATGTTTCGAGATTCTCGTAGATCACGCCCGCCTGATGAAAATTGCGCTTTTCACCAAGCTGGTAGGCGATTTCGTCCACGAAGTAGCGGGCAAGCAGGTCACTGGTCTTGGAGGACTTGGTCTTGCTCTCAGCGGTGAGAATCGTATACCAGGCGTCGGACACGGCGCTGATTGCGGCTTCAAAATGGGCCTTGCTGCTCTGCTTGAGGAGCCCGTTGTAGCCGCGGCCGCGCTTGTAGTCGTCCGCGACGATCATCTTGTTGTCATGGTAGAAATGCATCTGGGCGTTGAAGTACTCGCTTGAATTCAGGATCAGCGTGCGCTCCGTCGAGGAACTGGTATACCGATAGGCATTCAGATTCTCCTCGATATCAAGGTCGATCTTGGCCTTCATCCCCTCGTCGGTCTCATCCCACGCGAGGCCATAAGGAAGCATGATGTCCGCGATCAGCGAAGAAAGCGCGCCGAGACGGTAGGCAAAGTACGAGCCCGCACCGAAGGAGCGAACGTCCCGCAGCAGCTCAATTTCGCTCGCCACGGCCTGAATCGCTTCGGCGTCGGAATTGATCGGCAGGCTTTTGGCGATGACCGACCAGCCCGCCTCGGCCCCCATGAGTACATCGCGGGTGTAATCGGAGTCCCCCGGTCGAAAGGTGCCGGGATACTTGCTCTGAATGACCTGTATGGCCATTCCGGTGATAGTGCGCTGGGCGCGTGGACCCCAGGCGGAGGCAGGGCCGATGGCGATTACCAGAGTAAGAACCACGCTGAGACGAAGGAGTTGTGTTTTACCAGTCATGATAATCCTTATCCATCATTTCCCGGCCTGCAGTCAGGCGTGGGCTGCGGGCACCTAAGCCCTGTTCCATGCTGTACCCCAATGGTGTCACCGGAGACAATCAAAGCACCGAAACTGATAAAACCTATCAGTCTCCTCCCAGCCTCAATTGCGCTAAATCCAGTGATCACGGTAACATAAGGGGGGAAGATGTGTCAACGAATTCCCTGATAGTGACTTTCACACTATTAGCCGGTCAATTCCGCCAGGCGGCCCTCCTCCTGAAGCATGATCCCGTGAACCGGGGCCCGGCTCAGGAAATGCTGGACATGGGAGAAGACATCCTCCCGCCCTTCCCCGTTTACGATGCCATGGCGGCTGCGCTCCACGATCACCAGTTCTTTGAAGGGGCTGGCTATCTGATCGAACAACTGCCGCCCGCTCTCGGGATTCACGATGGGATCCTTGGAGGCCTGTATGATGAGGGTGGGGATTTTGATCTCGGGCAGGCATGCCTCCGTGGCGTTCATGACCTTGACGAGTTCGTTAATCCCCTTGAGCGGGTTTCGTTCGTAGTTGATGTGCCGGTTTTCCGGCTCGTTCACCACGTATTCCCACGCTTCCCGGCCCTGTCCCAGCTTCTTCAGGAGGGAGTTCAGGGTGACGATGGAGGGCACGAGGCGGACCGAGTAGTTGTTGACATGAAGGGGCGCGCAGATGGAAAAGGCCGCCTGGACCTTCTCCCCCTTGCGGGCCGCGGCCAGGAGCGCCAGGCAGCCGCCGGTGGAGAAGCCACCCACGATGATGTGGTCCGTGACGCTCTTGATGATGGCGTAACCGCGATTGAAGGAGTGGTACCAATCCTCCCAGGTGCGCTGGGAGAGGTCCTCGGGCGAGGTGCCGTGGCCGCGCAGGCGCACGCCGTATACCGCGTAGCCCTGCTGGTAGAAATGATCCGCCAGGGCGCGGACTTCCGAAGGCGCCGCCATGTAGCCGTGGGCCAGCACAATGCCGGCCTTGGGGCGCAAGGGCTTGAGAAAGAATGGGCGGCCGATATCGGGGCTCTTGCTGTCTTTCGGATCGTAGAACTCCGCGTAGTCGTCCTCGAAATATCGCTCGTCTTCCTCCAGAAAGATCTCGCGGATTCGCCGGGAAAGCTGGGGGCGCGGCATTTGGGCGATGTTCTTGACGATCCGTGTCACGTCGTGCAGGGGCTCGATTTCGTTGGCGATCACTTCGGTGAGCTCGTGGAAGCGGACCGTGTGAAAATCGGCCTGGCCCCGCTCCAGGGCGGTGTTCTTGGTATAGACGTTCCCCTCGCGGACGATCAGGCCTTCCTGGAGGCACAGCTTCGCGAAATCCTGGAACTTCTCGCTCGGGTCCTCGAACACGATGTCCCGATAGGTGTGCTCAAGGATTCCATGGAGGCGGTGATGCCCCAGTTTCTTGAGCTGGTGGACGCAGAGGAAAATCCGGTTGCGGTAGGCGCGTTCGGTGAAGGACTTGGCCTGCTGGTGGCGGATGATCGTTGCAAAGATGTGATCGTAGTTGATCGTCGTGAGCTGGTAGATGGACTGCATGTAGTGCAGCATCAGTTTGCGGGCAGCCTCGTTAAATACCGAACCCGGATCGGTCTCGAGGGCCTGCATGTCGTTGAGGCCGCAGGCCATGACTTCGGCATATTCCGGTGCGTTCAGATAGTCGTGAACGTCGATAGGCTCGCCCAATGTGATGTCGATGTCCGTATCTTCGGAGAGCACCGTGCCTTCGACGGAGAGCTCTTCCACCGCGCGCACGCCGAGGTCCTTCGCAAAGCGGCGGGCCGTGCGCAGCAGGAAGTTGTCCCGGGCGCGGATGGGAAAATAGGTAATGTTGACGGGGATAATCACGGTGCGTTTGGTGAGTACGTCCGCATCCGGAGGCAGGGCGAAATGCTCCAGGGCCTGGGAGAGCGCGGCGTTGCCGCCGGGGCGCGCATCGAGACACGACATCTTGTGGCGGTAGAACTCGGCCCGGAGCGCGAGCACCGCAGCCCCGGTGTGGGGCGGGCGGCGCTTTCCGTCGCTGTAGATGCTGAACTTCCCCGTATGATCGATGACCTTTTTGTCTTTGATCATCGCCCCTTCAGGAAAGATCATCCAGGGATGCTCCCCGGTCAGCAGGGAGTGGACGATGATGCGGTCCCGGTCCGGGTCGGAGGTCGATACCGTCCCGGTGGAGCGCAGGAACTGGCCGATGCGGCCCTTGAACAACTGGGCGGCGGCGAGGCCCCAGACTTCCTTGCCCGTGTACTTGTTGATGACGTAGGGCAGGAGGAGCGTCTCCAGCCGGGTAAAGTGGTTCACGACGAAAATGATCGCCATGTCGTCCCGGATGGTTTCATGGTTGTGAAGTCGAACGTCTGCCCGAATCAACTGCGAAGCGAGGTCCAGCGACCATTTGGTCATGGACAGGGCTACGGTAGAGGCCATCAGCATACTCCCATTGCAACGTCTGTCGGCCTCATGACTATAGCACGCCCGATCCCGTCATGCGCTAGTTCTTACGCGGCTTTACCGGCACTGGTGACGCGGCCAGCACCCGGTCCCGTTCCGGCACGTTGAAGGTGATGACCTCGCGGAGATACTGGGTGTTGTCGAGATCGATATCCGTGAACTGGACGGCGACGCCCTGATCATGGAGACGGGCGATCTGACCGCCGACGTTGATGTGCCGATGTTCGGCATCGCCATCGAGGATCAACATGACCCGCACGGGCTTCCCAATGGGGAGGCGGTTTTCGGATACGAACATGAGGCCGCGCAAACTGACGTCGACGGCCTTGCCCTCCACGGTGATGCCATTACCCAAGCGGACTTCGGTCCTGGCGTGAATGGGGCTCCGGGAGTACTCACGGTGTTCTGAGAAGGTGACCATGGTCTGGACTCCAGGACGCGGGCTAGTTCTCCCGGCACCTTGCGGGTCGCCATTCGGCCGGTGATCGGCTTCGAGTCGGGGGAAAACCAGTGTCCGATGTGCTGATGGTTGCGCCCCACCAGCGTTTGCTCAATTCTTCGGTGCGCTCTCCATTGCAGCGTAGCACAAGACACGGAAATGCGCCAGTAAAATCGGAAGACTCGGGAGATGGATTGCCCATCGGTTGCGGCAGAAAACTGTCAGGGTGCCTTGGGCGCTTTGACCTGCGCGGCCACGCCAACACCGAAGGTGGGTTCCTTCGCCGTGCCCGAAACTTTGATGGGCACGCCGAACACTTTGCTGACCAGATTGGCCGCATCACCGAGGATGGGAATCTTGCGGGCCATACCGGTGACCCCTTCGAGCACCTGAATCTCCCCCCCGCCCTCGGCCATGTCTTTCGGGTAATCAAAGGTGGCCTTGCCCGCGAGGACATAGGCCGAGTCGGACAGATTGAACGGATCCAGGCGGAATACGCCCTGCTCAATGGCCACGCGCCCCGAGATGGTCTTGAAGGACAGGCCCTTGTCCTTGAGCTGGGGTATACGAAGGCGCAGGATGTCGGTGGTCCGCAGTGCGCCGAGCAATTTCGAAGCCAGGCCGGCCTTGCCCAGCGTTCCGTCCTTGCCTTCGAAAGTGATCTCCCCGCTGATGTGGTTCATCACGGAGACGCTCTCCGGCACCAGGCGGATGGTGAGGGCCACACGGCCATTCATCGGACCGGCCAGGCCCCTCGCCTTTTCCAGAAAGAGCCCTTCCAGGAGCACGGCGTCCACGGCACTGACCGCGAGATCCGTGCTGATCACCGCGGGGTTTCCATCGCGTGCGGACACGTAGCCGCCCACGCCGCTCAACTGGCCGGAACCGTGCCCCAGTAAAAGCTCATCAAGCTGTACGGCACCGGGCGTGAAGCGGGCGACGCAGCGTACGTTTTGCAAGGTGGCCTCGGCCCAGATCAGCGTGTCGGCGGCAACTGAAAAATCGCCGCTGAAGGTCCAAGGCAGTGCTTTATCGTCGCGGGGCACGCCCCGGCGAAGATTCCAGGCTGCATATCCCTGCTTCAATTCGGAAGCATGAATCCGGAGCGCCTGAACGCGGCCCTGCCAGCGTTCTCCCCCCCCCGAGACCTGCAAGGAACCCTGACTCGCGCCGATGGTCCACGCCAGATTGTCGGCCTTCCAGACGCCCCCCTGGCGCGTCAAAGCACCATCCAGCCCCACGGGCAACAGGTCGGGGGCGATCTGCGCGGAGGCGGTGTCAAAATCCAGCGACAGGGCTTTGGCAGCCCCGGCATAGCTTCCGCCAATCCGCCCCCCCATCCTGCCCCCCTCAGGAAGAAGCGGCGCGAGGGCCGTGAGGCCAATGGAGAATTGGTCCACTTGGAGAGCGCCACTATTGACCGAAAAATCGACTCGCTCCCCGCCCGCTTCAATCTGCCCGGCGCTGAGGCGCGCCCCTTCCCTTCCCCAGTTTCCCGAGACAGAAAGGGCCATGGGGTAGCCCGCTTTCTTCTCCAGCAGCGACCAGCCCAGGGCGGCTTCGGCCAGGTCCACCTTCGCGGATATTTTTCCGCTGGTCGCGTCAACCCCAAGATCCACTTTGACCGAGCCCGTGGGCTCGGCGGCCTTCGATAGATGGGGCGCCAGCCAGGCTGCGGGAAGATTCGCCGCCAGGGCCAGACCGATAGGGGCTTTGGACTTGGCACCGCCCGAAAAATCGAGAGACCCCTTCAGGGAGAGGGGCGCCTCGGAGGAAAGGTCCAGTCGGGTGCCCGCTCCTCCATAGTTCAGGGCGAGGGGCACGTCGCCCAGGGCTTTCAGGAGTGTTCCCGCAATGCCGCCTCGCCAGGCCTCGGGCACCAGCGAAGCCTCGGCGAGTCGCAACCGCACCTGGCTTTGCACCGCACCGGTTTCAATCGCATAGGAACCCTGCGCGGAAAAATGGCCCAGCATTCCGGACGCGCCCGAGGTTTCGTAGGCCACTTCCATAGCCGTACTCTTGAACGCCAGGGCTTCCAACTGAATTGAATCTTTATAGCCGCCGGCGTTCAGCGCCACCTTAACGCCTTTCGCGGTGGCCTCGACCTGCAGGGCTTCGGGCTTCTTCTCCCCGCGGACGAAGACGCCCTCCAGACGGGTACAATCGAGCTTGCCGCTCTGGATCGTCACACCGGCGGGCTGGATAGACTCCCAGAGGGGACTTGACAGATCGCTGGTGAAGCTCGATGCGACGGTCCAGCGCCGGAGGGTCTCGTCGGGGGTCAACGTGCCGCTAAACTTTGTGTGGGGACCGGCAATCCGGGTAATGTGGAGCGCGCCATCTTTGAATACGCCCTCTCCTTCGACGTCCGTGGCCGGGGCATAGGTCCGGGCGCTTCGGTCATAGGCCGACACGGATCCCTTCTCCAGCGACGCCGCGATGCGCAGTGTGGAAAGCTGCACATTGCCCTGAGCAAAGGTCGCTTGAAATTCGGGAATGGTCACGGTCCCGGCCTCCGCGCGCAACAGGTTCGACACGGCCTCGGGCAGGGGAAATTCGGGGTCGAGGTTCAACTTCCCGGTCAGATTCAGACCTACGGTATCGTCGGCATAGCCCAGGGTCATGGTCCCATCGGCTTCCACGTGCCCGTTGGAGAATCCGGACAACTGGTAGACGTCGTTTTCGACCGCGATCGCGCCATCGATACCTTCGATTTCGTAACCTCCGTTGAGCCGGACACCCACATTCTTGACTTTGATTGCGCCGTGCGAGAAGGAAAAGCCCCCGGCGGGATCGCCGCCGAGCCGTACCGTGCTCAAGGTCGCTTCGGCCGATGTGCCGGGATTCACCGTGACTGGGATACCCGGCACGCGATCGACCAGCCAGGCGATACCCTGGTTGCGCAGCGTGGCCTCCGCCAGATCGAGGCTCCAGCTTCGGTCATCCCGCACCTCGATGGCTCCGGCGAGACTGGCGGGCAGCGTGTGGAGTCGCAGGCCCTCCAGGCGCAGCCCATCCGCGCCCCGGCGCACGATAACCTCAAAAGGACCCAGGGCATCGGCCTGATCGGGCAGGCGGACCTGCCCCCGGGCCTCGACCGTCACCGAAGCATCTTGCGCAAGGGAAAAGGTCGCTTCGGAATCCAGCAGGAACGGAGGCCACTTCGCGTCGCCGGTCAGGGCGGTCAAGGCCACGCCCCGAACCATCGCGGAGCCTTGAATTCTTCGGTCGCTCTTGACATCGAGCACCAGGGAGCCGCGCGCCGACATGGCGTTCTGCTCCCCCTCGCCGAATAGACTATAAACGAATTCTGGTGCCCCGGCGGTCACGCGGAGCACTTCAAGGGCACCGGCCGCGAAACGTTTCTCGCCACGCAGGATCACGAGTTCGGGCGTGTTTATACGCTCCAATGTCACCCGGAGCCCGGCCTTGCCGCCGGATTCCCGCGGTGCGCGCAGCGTGGCGAGATACTCCGTCCACCGCGCCTTGAAGGCTTCATTGCCTTCGGGCATCCGCAGTTGGGCGTCGTAGATGGTGACATCGTGCAGGGCGAGCTGCTGGTGGAGCAATCGGCCGAGGCTTGCGGTCACCGAAACTTCGGGCGCGAACACGGCGAAGTCACCCTCGCCCACCCTGACGTTCTCCACGACCAACCGGGGTGTGGGAAATAGCTTGAGATCCATTTCCCCAAAGGTCAGCGGAAGCTTGATCAGGTTTTCCAGTCCCGCATCAATCACCGGGCGATAGTGCTCGATATTGATGAGGCGCTCAACGCCCTGCCACAGGACGGCAAGGAACAACGCCACCGAGAGCATGAAGATCAATCGGCGGCGGGAGATGCGGCGCTTGGGGGTGGGCGGTGTTTCGGGCGTGATGGCTGCCATATTAGCCGCTATTTTAGCAGGGATCAGGGTTACGGTAACAGGAGGAAAGAAAAAGTGAAGGTCGGACCGAGCCGCGAGCGCGATCCGGGCAACACGGGACTTGCCCCTCGGGTTCCGGACTCCGGGCTATTCAAAGGGTTGACGCAACCCTTTCAGGGGAACCAACTCGCCCGGATAGTGGAGGCTCCATTGCCTGCGGAGTTTGTCCATGACTTCCATGACCTCAACGGTTCGGGCATGGGGCATGGCGGGGCACTCCAGCAAACCCTGATCAAGACAGGCCATGACTTCTCGAATTTCGTACTCAAACCCCAGACTTTCGAGGGGAATCTCAACCGACTGCTCCTCGCCCTCGTTGGGAATCAGGGTGACCTTACTGGGCTGCCAGAAGGGACTGTGAATCTTGATGGTGCCGTTCTCACCGTGAATATAGGCATCCCAGTTGGTCTTGGTTCGAATGGCGCTGGAGAGCGTCGCGAGGCGACCGCCGCTGTAGCCGAGCACGAAGGCCGCCTGCTCGTCCACGCCATATTCACCGACGTGGGCAAAGCCATGGATGTCCGTGGGGGCGGCCTGAAAGGCGAGAGAGGCAATGGTGATGGGGTAGATGCCGACATCGAGCAGACTGCCGCCGCCGAGATGCAGATCCCAGAGCCGGCCGCGATCACCATAGTCCATGCGAAAGCCGAAGTCCGCCCGGACCATGCGGGGCTCGCCAATGACCCCTTCCGCAATCCAGGCTTCCGCCTGCTTCACCACGGGGAAGAATCGGGTCCACATGCCCTCCATGAGGAACTGTTGCATTTCACGCGCCACTTCGATCACGGCGCGAGACTCGGCGGCATTGAGGGTGAACGGCTTCTCGCAGAGAACTGCCTTGCCCGCCCGAAGACACAGCATGCAGTTCTCCATGTGGAGCGCGTGGGGCGTCGAGATGTAGACCACATCCACGTCGGGGTCGTTGGCCAGGGCTTCATAGCTCGCGTGACGCACGGGGATCTTGAATCGGTCGCCGAAGGCATCGGCGCCCTCCTGGCTCCGCGACGCGACCGCGTGAAGGGTAGCACCCTCGCAAACGGCAAGGCATGTGGCGAATTTTGCGGCGATGTTGCCCGTACCGATGATACCCCAGCGGTAATTCGTGGCCATGAGATGCTCCTTGGTTGGGGAATACAAAAATCTGACTGATTTGACCGATCCGACCAATCTGATCTGCTCCCGTTATTCCATCGGGTAGCGAAGGCCCCACTGGAGTCGGATGTTGTCCATGATATCGAGAATATCCAGCGTAGTCTGGAGGGGCATGATCTCGCTCTCCAGTTTACCTTCGCGCAAACACCGATTCACCTCCATCGCCTCGTATTCGTAGCCATTGCAGCGCAGGGGAAAGTCCTGGGTGATCGTTTCTTTCTCCGGGCGTTCCAGACTGACCTTGGTCGCATTCCAGAAGGAGTCGTGGAGGGTGATCATGCCATCCGTCCCCATAATGTAGCCGTCGTAGGGGGTCTTCGTCTGGATGGCGCTGCCCAGTAGGGCTAGCCCGCCGCCGTCATAGCCCAGAATATACGCCGCCTGTTCGTCCACGCCGTTGCGGCCCAAATAGGGCAGGCTGCGAATTTGCGTGGGTGCCTGCCGGAAGGCCATGTGGGCCAGCGTAATCGGGTAGATTCCCACGTCGAGCAAGCTGCCGCCGCCCAGTTCGGGGTCGAAGAGGGGCGCGGCGTCGTAGCGAAATCCAAAGTTCGCCTGCACCATCCGGACCTCGCCGATGACTCCTTCGTCAATCCAGGCCATGGCCTGATGCAGCGCGGGCACGAAGCGTGTCCACATGGCTTCCATGAGGAACCGCTTTTCCTTGCGCGCCACCGCGATGACAGCCTCGGCCTGGGCGCGATTGATGGTGAAGGGCTTCTCGCAGAGGACCGCCTTGCCCGCTTCGAGACAAAGGATGGTGTTGTCCTCATGAAGCGAATTGAGGGTGGCGATATAGACCGCGTCCACCTCGGGATCCGCCGCCAGCGCCTCGTAGGTCGGGTGGCAGTTGGGGATGCCATAGGTTGCGCCGAACTTGTCCGCGCTTACCTGCGAGCGCGAGCCCACGGCCTGAACCACGGCGTCGTCCAGCGAGGCGATTGCCGTGGCGAAGGTATTGGCGATGTGCCCGGTGCCCATGATGCCCCATCTAATCTTGCTGCTCATGCGTATTTACCGTTCCAGGTGTTACCGTTGTAGTGAAAGTACGCTTAATTTCCGTCCACGGATGGCACTGCTTCATTATTCGTGTAAATTCGTGCCCATTCGTGGTTAAATCCTCTTTCTAACCCGATGGACCTTTTCCGGCCAGTCGCGGATTATAGCACGTGAACCGGGCCATGGGTTCAACCCCTGAAAGGAAATGCCGTGCCATCTCTTCCCATGATTCGCCCTGCCGTCATTCTGTCCATACTGGCCGCGACGCTACTGGCGGGAGTTCGTGCGCGGGCCGAGCGGGAAATCCTGCCGGGCATTTCTACGGACCGTGTGGTGCTGGGTAAGCCCTATGACCTGCTGGGTAATCGCATCGTGTTCACCAACTGGTACTACATTGATCCGGGCGACCTCGACTGGCGCGACAGCAACGACAAGAGCGTTTATGTCCACGGGGACGAAGCGGTGGACGCCTCGCGTTTCGTGGGAATTCGCCCGCCCCACGGGATCAGGATAGCCGCGCGGAAGGCGCAGGTCCTGGGACCTATCGAGGACATGCCCTACCGCAGTATTCTCAAAGATGGCGACACCTACAAGGGATGGACTTCGACGGAATACTATGAATCGAAGGATGGCCTGGCCTGGGAAAAAAAGGCTTTGCTGAATTTTACCGACCCCACCGATGACGGGATCTATCAGGTATTCATCGATCCTTCCGCCGCCCCCGAGGAGCGCTACAAGGCGGTCTGGGTGGGGCATATCACCCGGGCGGAATTCGATGCATTCCGCGCGAAGCGGCCCGACGGCTGGGAACCGAAGGCCGCTTTTCTACTCGGCGAGCAGGATAGCGTGTCGTGTCTCCGGGGCAGCGTCTCGCCCGACGGCATCACGTGGTCGAACCGGCCGGAGCCGCTGGTGGTGGAGTATTGCGACACACTGAACACGGCCTACTATGATGTGCAACTGAAGAAGTACGTCGTTTTCACCCGGTACTGGTCGGTCGGCCCCACTGCAGCCAGCCAACCGGCGAACATCCGTGATTCGTGGACGGGCGTGGGCCGCCGGGCTATTGGCCGCACGGAATCGGGTGACTTCAGCAGCTTTCTTCCCTCGGAAATGATCCTGGAGCCGCCGCCCTCCATGCTGCCATCGGAATCGCTCTATACAAACTGCTATACCACGATTCCCGGTGCGCCGGACCAGCACCTGATGTTCCCCACCATCTGGAACGCGTCCATCGACGACACCACCCGCGTTGCCATGGCTTCCAGCCACGATGGCAAGGTGTGGCACTGGGTACCGGAAGGCGATGTGCTGGAGACGGCCCCCTTCGGCAACTGGAATGGGGGGTGCATCTGGGCGCAGCCCAACCTGCTGGAACTGGGCAATGGCGACTGGGGGTTGCTCTATCTGGCCCACAATGTTCCCCACAAGTATCCCCGTGGAAAGCGCGTGGGCGGAGTGGGCTACGCCATCTGGCCCAAGGGCCGCATGGTGGCGCTCGAAGCAAAGGAGAAAGGCGAATTCACCCTGATTCCCGTGATGCCGAAGGGCAAGACGCTGAAGATTAACGCGACGACGACGCGTACCGGCTGGGTGAAGGTGGAGGTGGTGGGCGACGCCGAGCGAAGCCTGGAAAAGTGCAAGCCCATCATGGGCGACGCCCACTGGACTGCGTTCAAATGGGAAGGGGAAGATGCCGAAACCGTGCGGGATCTGGAGAAGCCCGTCACGCTTCGTTTCCAGATGTACCAGGCGGAATTGTACGGTGTCGAGTTTGAGTAATATCGGCCTGCGGAACGGAGTCGGCGGCTGCTCCGGGGTTGCCTGGAGCCCGCCCTTTCCGTCTCCGGCATCGAAATTTTCGGGCTCAGCCTAGCCATCGTTAGCAATTTAGCCCCACCATCGGGTATGCTTTCCATAGTTTCTTCGCGCCCAGCCTCCTGTTTGAGCGCCCCCCCCAAATTGAATCTGTGTCCTTCGGAGTTCCTGTCCCCATGTTTTCCGCGCTCACCCGTTCCTGGAAGAGCAAGCCCTCCCGAAACGAAATTCTTGCCAATATTTTTGCCGGCCTCACGGTCGGCGTCGTTGCCCTGCCCCTTTCCATGGGTCTGGCCATTGCCAGCGGAACCCCGCCCCAGCACGGACTCTATACCGCCATCATCGGCGGAATTGTGATTGCCCTCTCGGGCGGCTCCAAGGTCAACATCTCCGGCCCGACGGCCGCGTTTGTCGTCATCCTCCTTCCTATCGTTCATGAATATGGCATGGGCGGCCTGCTGTTAAGCGGGTTCATGGCCGGGTGTATTCTGGTGGGCATGGGCTGTCTCCGGCTGGGTGCGCTGATCCAGATCGTCCCCTATCCGGTTACCGTGGGCTTCACAGCGGGTATCGGCGTGGTGATCGCCACCCTGCAGATGAAGGATTTTCTCGGCCTGGAAGTTGCCGCGCCGGGCGAAGACTATATCGAGAAAGTGGCCATTCTCGTAAATGCTCTACCGACGGCTCGCTGGGAGGAGGCTCTGATCGGCGCAGTCACTCTGGCCGTGATCGTGCTCTGGGCGCGCATGAAGTCCCGATTCCCCTTCCACCTTGCCGGCGTCCTGGCCGGTTCGATCGGCGCCTGGGTCGCCACGCACTACTTTCCCGGATTCGAGGTTGCCACCATCGGCTCGCGCTTTCATTACGAGCTGAACGGCATCCAGAGCGGCGGAATACCTCCGGTGTTGCCCCAGTTCGTACTCCCCTGGGCGCTGCCGGGCGGGGGCACGGACGCCGCACCCGTCGGACTTTCCTTTCGCCTTATTCAGGAACTGATTGGCCCGGCTTTCGCCATCGCCATGCTCGCGGCGCTTGAGTCGCTCCTTTGCGCCGTGGTGGCCGACGGCATGTCGGGCAAACGCCACAACCCGAATGACGAGCTCATCGGCCAGGGGCTGGGTAATATGATCGTGCCCTTCTTCGGCGGGATTCCGGCCACCGCCGCCATCGCGCGGACGGCGGCCAACGTGCGCGCGGGGGCCACGATGCCCTTGTCGTCCGTGGTCCATTCCGTCTTTATCCTGCTGTCCATTCTCGTGTTCGCGCCCTTGCTGGCCTATGTACCCATGGCCTCCATCGCCGCGCTGCTCCTGGTGGTCGCCTGGCACATGAGCGAGGCCAAGCACTTTCTCCGCATCGTGCGCGTGGCGCCGAGCCGCGATATCTTTACGCTGCTGAACTGTTTTTTCCTCACCGTGCTCTTCGACATGCAAATTGCCGTGGCCGTGGGGATGGGGCTCGCGGCAGTGCTCTTCGTGCGTCGCAGCATTGAAGTGACCGGTGTGGAACTGATCGCCCACAAGTCCAACGATCACCCCCGCTCCCGGGACCTGCCGGAAACGGTGCTGGTCTATGACATCGACGGGGCCATGTTCTTTGGCTCGGCCCAGAAAGCCCTGAAAGCGTTGACAAGCGTGCAGCCGAATATCCGGGTGGTGATCCTGGAGATGTCCGACGTGCCCATGATCGATATGACGGCCATGGTGGCCATGGAGTCCATTCTGGACAATTTCCGCAAGCAGGAGATCAAGCTGATTATCAACAACCTGAAGCCGGAATTGATTCGGGTAATGGCAAAGGTGGGCATTCTGGAGGAGGTGGGCGTGCTCAAGTTCACCCAGTCGATGGACGATGCCGTGGATCGTGCGCTAATCGCCCTGGCGGCGTAAAACTCAGCCGAAAAGGCGTTCTTTCACGTGCTTCAAGCAGTCCATGCGCTCATGTAGAATGGCAACAATCTGGACGGGATTTTCCTGGAGGAAGAATACATAGTGCGGTTCGCAACGCGCCACGTAGAGCCCCGGAATCTCTTCGACAGACTTCCCATGTAACTCCCTATTGCCGATGCGCTCGAGGCTGTCGGAAAGCTTTTCGGTGTACTTCACGGCATGCGGCTTGCCCCAATTCTTGACGCTGCGCCGGAGTATATCTCTGATGTCGTCCCTCGCCGATTGCGTGAGCCTGTATTGTCCCATGCTCTAGACGCCCATCTCCTCGAACAGTTCTGCGGCAATCTCATTCACGGACTGGTTCGAAAACTTGCCCGAACTGGCCTCCGCCACCCGAGACGACAGCAGGGCCGACATGTCTCGCTCCTGTTCGGCCACAGTACGTTGAAGTAGCCCCATCTCCAACAGGTACTCCCCAACGGAAAGCCCAGATTCTCTTGCAAGTTCCTCAAGAGCGGAGAGTTGATCGTGGGTTACTTCAATTTGAATCTGGCTCATCGAGTTAAATACTCCTTGCCACAAGGATGCCACAACCGCCCCGAGCTGTCAACGGCAACTCCGTTCCATCTCGCATACCCACGCATGCACACAGGGCAACTCGTTCACGCCAGGCGCGGGCAATGGGTTCGCCACTTTCTAACCGCTCTGGATGATCGCCACCGACTTCCCCAAATCGGGAGCGAGACATCCTGGAGCGTTTCCGCGATGGGCAATTCCATTGCCGCGCCTGATGCGTTAAACGTTACTGTTGGTCGGATTCGCTAGATTCGAGGATTGAAAAATCGGATCGAGGCGAGGATACCCAAAGACAGCGCGAGCAGGAACAGGTCACCCAGACGAGCACCGGTACTACTCGCCAGGGCAAGCTTGGAGCCCGGGCAACCGCCTGGCGTCTCACCCTCACCCTCACCCTCACCCTCACCCTCACCCTCACCCTCACCCTCACCCTCACCCTCACCTTCGCCTTCGCCTTCGCCTTCACCTTCTCCTTCTCCTTCGCCTTCGCCTTCGCCTTCGCCTTCGCCTTCACCTTCACCTTCACCTTCACCTTCGCCTTCACCTTCGCCTTCACCTTCACCTTCACCTTCACCTTCACCTTCACCTTCGCCCTCGCCCTCACCTTCGCCCTCACCGGCCGGCACGAAGTCACTGATATCCCACAAGTTTGCGGTCTCGTCCCAAGCCCCTGAGAGCACCTGTCTACCGTCCGGCGCGAAGGCCACTGAACTCAGCCAATCCGTATGCACGGAGAACGTACGGAGTTCTTCACCCGTGGCAATGTCCCACAATTTGGCGGTGTTGTCGCGTGAGCCCGTGAGCGCGAGCGCGCCATCGGGCGAGAAGGCCACGGACGTCACGTAATAGGTGTGGCCGGTAAAGCTCAGGAGTTCCGTCTCTGAATCCACATCCCACAGCTTGGCAATATTGTCGTTTGACCCGGTGAGCACCTGGGCGCCATCGGGCGAGAGGGCGGCGGAATTCAACGCATAGGTGTGCTCAAATGAGCGAAGCTCGTCGCCCGTTGCGACATCCCAGAGCTTCGCGGTATTGTCCGTCGACCCCGTCAGCACCTGCGCGCCATCTGAAGAGAACGCGACGGACACGACTGTGCCGGTATGGGTGAAGGTTTGCAACTCTGCGCCGGTGAACCGATTCCAAAGCTTCGCGGTATTGTCGTCCGACCCGGTGAGCACCTGTGTCCCATCGGGTGAAAAGGCCACGGAATTTATATCAAGGGTGTGACCGGAGTAGGTTCGGAGTCCTACGCCCGTATCAACATCCCACAGGATGGCCGTGGCATCGCGCGACCCGGTGAGGACCTGTTCGCCGTCAGGCGAGAAAGCAACGGCATAGACCGGCAACGTATGGCCGGAGAAGGTCTGAAGCAGAAGGCGGTTGGACTTGTTCAGCAGCACTGCACCATCATCGGTACTGAGCAGAACGGCCTCGCCATCGGGTGAAAAAGCTATCCCGCCGCCGTTAAACCCCGAACCGAATTCCCGCAGGGACTCCGTCACGGTATCGGCGTGACCACGGGGCTGCAGCGACAACGTAGCGGTGATGACGCTCAGCACGGTGATCGCGCGCATGAAGCCCAGGTTGTTGATCGAAAAACGTCTCGCATTCGTCTCACGGCAAAGGCACATAGAATCAGAACCTCATCCAGGTCGTAGCACTGGCTTCTTGTTTGCTCCTGGTTGGAGCGTTTCCCGCTGCTCACCCCGGCAGGCTTGTGGCTATTCGCCAGCAAACCCCGCCGTCAAGTTTGCGGGAGTGTATACTATGGCTTACTTTCCCCTCAAGCGCGGATTCACGCCAAAAGAAAACCCTCCTGGCATAGCCCGAATACACGTCGAGCGCCAAGGGACCGTGACGTGGATTGCCCTTGGCGCTCGCAAGCGAATTGCAAAAAAATGCTCGTATGGCCGTGTCGCCTCGACGGACCGGCTACTCCATCTTGAACACGTAGGCGTGTTTGCAGGGGGCCTCGTCCACGCCCAAGGCCGGAACCTGAACCACGACACTGGGGCCGCTTTGGATAAAGGCCACGGGCTTGTCATAGCCCAAGAGGGAGACTTTGGTCACGGTACCGGCCACGGGCAACTCCAGTGAGGCACCGGGCCATTTCAGGCAGATAGCGTAGGTTGACTTGTCCCTGGCGGTGAAGCGAACCTGCTCCACCTTCGGTGCATTGGCCAGCGCATGGGCACCATAAATCGCCTCGCCGTTCACGGCCAGCCATTCACCCATCTCCAACAGGCGCTGCTCCATGATAGCGGGAATACGGCCATCGGCCTCGGGCCCGATGTCGAGCAGGAGATTGCCGCCCCGGCTCACGTTGTCGATGAGCAGATGGAGCAATTCAGTCGTGCTGCGATAATTTTCCGCGCGCTCGTTGCGGTTGTAGCCGAAGGATTTGCCCATGCCCTGGCACTCCTCGAAGCGGCTGTTCTGGATGAGTCCGCCTTCGGGGATGTGGCCGTATTCGGGCGTGGCGAAACCGCCGTGGACGTTGCGGCATTCCTTGCCCCAGCGATCATTGATTACGACATCTTTCGGCGCGTTGCTTTCGTTAAAGAGCCAGGCCAGGAACTCGGTGCTGCGCCAGGTGCTGCTGGGATGGCCCCACTCGCCATCGGGCCAGATGATGTCGGGCTGGTAACGCTGGATCAGGTCTTTCATCTGGGGCAGCATATACTCATCCACATAGCGGTCCACGTCGGAAAGATAAAGGGGGTTGAACCACTCGTACATGGAGTAATAGAAGCCCATCTTGAGCCCCGCACCGCGCACGGCGGTCATGAGATCGCCCGCAAGATCCCGGTGGGGCCCCACATCCATGGCGTTCCAGTTCCAATTGGTGGGATCGGGCCAGAGACTGAAACCCTCGTGGTGCTTGGAGGTCAGCACGATATACTTCGCGCCGGAGCGCTTGAAGATATCGGCCCAGTCTTCGGGCGCGAAAAGCTCGGCCGTGAACTGGGGCGCAAAATCCTGATATTTGAACTCGGGGCCGTAGGTGGCGTCGTGAAAAGCCTTGGTCTGACCGTCGCCCTGGATCAGGTCATGCCAGTACCACTCGGAATAGCGGTCCTTCGGCCCCCAGGATGGGACGGAATAGACACCCCAGTGAATGAAAATGCCAAACTTGGCGTCGGTGAACCAGGTCGGATTGGGGCGCTGGTCGAGGGATTCCCAGGTGGCCTCGTAGGGCTGGGAAAGCAGGGTGAGGGGTGCCAGGGCGGCAAAGAGGAGCGCATTCATGAGTTTCTTCCTTTCCGTGGCGCGGAGGGATGGTGTACCATCGGCCCGGACCCGCGCCGGAATTTCGTTGGAGCGGACTTGTCCAGTATCATATTCCTTTGCTTATGGAAAATACACGCACGGAGCGTTTTTCGATGAAAGCCGTTGTTTTTGCCGCCGGAAAATCCACCCGAACCTATCCCCTGACCCTGACGCGGCCCAAGCCGCTGCTGCCGATCGCCAACAAGCCCATCCTGGCTCACCAGATGGATGCGCTGCCGCCGGAGGTGGATACGGTGGTGCTGGTGGTGGGTTACATGCATGAGATGATCCGCGCAGCCTTCGGCGAGGAATACAAGGGCCGAAAGCTGATCTATGTGGAGCAGACGGAGCAGAAGGGCACCGGCCACGCGCTGCTCCAGTGCGCGCCCCACATTGCGGAGCCGTTCATGGCCTTCAACGGCGACGATCTCTATGCCGCCGAGGATTTCGCCCGGCTTGCCCGCCAGCATCAGGCGGCGCTGGTGAAAACCGTGGCCGATCCGCGCCTCTTCGGCATCTACGAGGTGGCCGAGAACAAAAAGGTCATCCGGCTGGTGGAAAAGCCGACGGAGGTCTTCTCGAACCTGGCCAATATCGGTGCCTACAAGTTCACCCCCGAGGTGTTTGAGGTCTTGGAACACACCGCGCCCTCGGTGCGCGGCGAGATCGAAATCACCTCGGCGATCCAGACCCTGGCGGACCGGGGCGATTTCTTTGCGGTGCCCGCGGAGGGCCACTGGCTTCCCATCGGCTATCCCTGGGATCTGCTGGACGCGAATCTCTTCATGCTGGAGAATTTCATGTCCAGTGAGATTCACGGCGAAGTGAGCGCGGCGGCCCATGTGAACGGCCCGCTTTATGTGGGCCAGGGCAGCGTGGTGCGGCCCGGAGTCTATATCGAAGGGCCCGTCTATATTGGCGACGGCTGTACCGTCGGCCCGAACTGCTACCTGCGCCCCGGCACGGTGCTGGGCCGCGGCGCCAAGGTGGGCCAGGGCTGCGAAGTGAAGAACAGCATCCTCTTCGACGGCGCGGCGGTGCCCCACCTGAGCTATGTGGGTGACAGCATCATTGGCGAAAAGGCCAACCTCGGCTGCGGCACCATCACGGCCAACTTCCGCCACGACGGAAGCAATCACCGCAGCCAGGTCAAGGACGACCTGGTGGATACGGGCCGACGCAAGCTCGGCGCAATCGTCGGCGACGGCGTACACACGGGGATCAATACCTCGATCTACCCCGGGCGGAAGCTCTGGCCCCACACGTCAACCCTGCCGGGGGCCGTGGTGAGCAAAGATATCGTCGAATGACGTTTCCATCGGGCCGGACCTTGTTTGCCCCGGATGACGTGTGCCATAATCCCGAGAACTGCAATCTGTCGGTGCTGGTTTTAATCGTTTCCGCCTTTTCGCAGTAACATTTTGTGAATTCCGCACACCATCACATTTCGACAATGTTACAGACCCACCACGGGAACGATGTATGGCCTTGCATGTAATAAAGAAAGGCCTTGATCTGCCTGTTACCGGGGCCCCGGAGCAGGTGATCGAGTCCGGATCTTCCCCCCGACGTGTCGCGATACTCGCCGATGACTTCAATGGGTTGAAGCCTTCCTTCATGGTTCAGCCGGGTGACGTTGTGCGCCGCGGCCAGGCGCTTTTCGAAGACAAGAAGACACCCGGGGTGCTCTTTACAGCGCCGTGTGCGGGAACGGTGACCGCCATTCACCGCGGCGAGCGCCGTGCCTTCCAGTCGATCGTCATCGAACCAGGCGGCAGCGGCGAACAGGTTGCATTCGAGACCTTTACCGGCCAGAGTCCGGCCACCTATGACCGGTCGGCCACTCAAGAACTGCTGGTGGAATCGGGGCTCTGGACCGCGTTTCGTACGCGACCTTTTACCCGGGTTCCCGCGCTGAACTCGGTCCCCTACGCCATATTCGTGACGGCGATGGATACGAACCCCCTGGCGGCGGATGTGGACATCATCGTGGGTGAGCGCCTTCCGGACATGGAGGCGGGCCTGCTCCTTATCGGTAAACTGACCGACGGAAAGGTGCATTTCTGCAAGAAGGCGGGCAGCGCACTCCAGCCGACGAGCGCTTCCGGTGTTTCTGTGCAGGAATTCAAGGGTCCCCACCCCGCCGGCACTCCGGGCCTGCATATCCACCTCATTGCTCCCGTCGGACATAACCGGACGGTATGGCACATCGGCATTCAGGACCTGCTCGCCATCGGACGCCTCGTCCGCACAGGCGAACTGGACACGGAGCGGGTAATCGCACTGGCGGGCCCCGTGGTGAAGCGTCCGCGCCTCTTGAAAGTGCGCCTGGGCACCTCGCTTGACGATCTCACAACAAACGAGCTCGAAGACGGCGAGAATCGGGTAATATCCGGCTCAATCCTTTCGGGGCGCAAGGCCAGCGGCGAAATCTTTGGCTATCTGGGGCGCTACCACGTCCAGGTGAGCGCGTTGAAAGAAGACCGGGAGCGCGTGTTCCTGGGCTGGATGGAGCCGGGCGCGGACAAATTCTCCGTGGTGTCGGCCTTCATTTCGAGTCTCATCCCCGACAAGAAATTTAATCTTACGACGACGACCAACGGCGGGGCCCGGGCCATGGTGCCCATCGGCACGTATGAACGGGTCATGCCCTTCGATATCCTCCCCACCTTCCTCCTGCGTTCCCTCGTTGTGGACGATATAGAGCAGGCCGAAGAACTGGGATGCCTGGAACTGGACGAAGAAGATCTGGCCCTGTGTACCTTTGTTTGCCCGAGCAAGTACGATTTCGGCCCCATATTGCGCCGCAATCTGAACACTATCGAAAAAGAAGGATAATCGAGCGGTCCACCTATGAAATTCCTTCGCGACTTACACGACAAGATTGAGCCCCACTTCCACAAAGGCGGAAAGCTCGAAAAGCTCTATCCCCTTTATGAAGCCCAGGACACGCTGCTCTTCACGCCAGGCCATGTAACCAAGGGCGCTTCCCACGTGCGTGATGCCCTCGATCTTAAGCGGATGATGGTCACGGTGGTCATCGCCTTGATCCCCTGCATTCTGGTCGCCATGTACAACACGGGCTATCAGGCCAACGCGGCGCTGGCCGAAGGGGCTTCCGCCTTCGGATGGCGCGGCTGGATCATGGATCTGCTGAGCTTCGGCTACAACGAGGCCAACCCGCTGGCCTGTATCTTTCACGGTGCTCTCTATTACTTTCCGGTGTTGATTGTAACCTTCGTCGTAGGGGGCAACCTCGAAGTGCTCTTCGCGGTCGTGCGCAAGCATGAAATCAACGAAGGCTTTCTGGTCACCGGCATGCTTTTCCCCCTGATACTACCCCCGGCAATCCCCCTGTGGCAGGTGGCCCTGGGTATCGCCTTCGGCGTCGTGATCGGCAAGGAAATATTTGGCGGCACCGGGATGAATATCTTCAATCCCGCCCTTACCGCGCGCGCCTTCCTCTTCTTCGCCTACCCGGCGCAGATCTCGGGCGACAAGGTGTGGACCGCGGTTACAGAGGCCAATCAAATCGACGGCTTCAGCGGCGCTACCGCGCTGGGGCTCCTGGCCAACGTAGCGGGCCCCGCTCCGGTTGATGCCTGGCGCGGCGCCATCGACGGCATGGGTATCACGTGGGTTGACGCCTTCATGGGCACAATTCCCGGATCCATGGGCGAGACCTCCACGCTGGCCTGTATCATCGGCGCGGGTATTCTGATTGTTATGGGCATCGGCTCGTGGCGCATCATGCTGGGCGGCGTTGTGGGGAGTCTGGCGATCACCCTGCTCTTCAACAGCATGGGATCCGAGACGAACGCCCTGCTCAATGTCCCCTTTCACTGGCACGTCGTGCTGGGCGGTTGGGCCTTCGGCTTGGTCTTCATGGCCACGGACCCCGTATCCGCACCTTACAGCAACCGGGGACGCTTCATCTACGGATTTTTCATCGGCGTCTTCGCCCTGCTGATACGCGTGGTAAATCCCGCCTATCCCGAGGGCATGATGCTCGCTATCCTCTTCATGAACATGTTCTCGCCGCTCCTGGACTGGATGGCAAAACGCTCCAATATCAAGAGGAGGCTGGCCCGCAATGCAGCAGTTTAGCACCAAATACACCTACATCTTTTCATTCGGGCTGTGCCTCATCTGTTCGATTCTCCTCTCCGTGGCCGCCGTCGCGCTCAAGGAACGCCAGTCCGCCAACATGCAGTTGGACAAACAGAAGAGCGTCCTGATGGCCTGCAACATGGTCAAGCCCGGCGAGTCCGTCAGTGCCGATCAGGTACGCGAGATGTTCGCGACCATCGAGCCGGTCGTGATCGATCTCGGCACCGACGCGGTAGCCGAGGGCGTGGATCCGGCCAGCTTCGACTCGGGCGCGGCCCCGCTGGTGGTCCCGCCGAACAATGCCGCACAAATCAAAGAAATGCCCGGCCAGGTCCAGATTTTCAAGGTGATGAAGGAGGGCAAAGTGGATATGCTGGTGCTGCCCATCTTCGGCAAGGGCCTCTGGGGCACGCTTTACGGCTTCCTCGCGGTAAACGAGGACACAAATACGATCGAGGGCATCACCTACTACGACCACAAAGAGACGCCCGGCCTCGGCGGCGAAGTGGACAATCCGAAGTGGAAAAATCGGTGGCCCCACCGCCAAGTTTACGACAAGGACTGGAACGTGGCCATCAAAGTAATCAAGGGCCATGCGGGCGAGCCCGCGGGCGACCCCCACAGCGTGGACGGCCTCAGCGGTGCCACCATTACGAGCCGCGGTGTCACGAACATGCTCGATTTCTGGTTGGGCGAAGAAGGCTTCGGCCCCTACCTCAAGACCTTCCGCGAAACAGGGAGTGCATAAGCCATGCAATTCGGAAAGAAGGAACGGGAAGTCGTTCTCGACCCACTGTTCAACAACAACCCCATCGCCCTCCAGGTCCTTGGCATCTGTTCGGCCCTCGCCGTGACCACCAAGATGGAAACCGCGCTGGTCATGTGCCTCGGCGTAACCGCCGTCACCGCATGCTCCAATTTCGTCGTGAGCCTGCTGCGCAATAACATTCCCCCCTCCATCCGCATCATCGTGCAGCTCTCGGTCATCGCCACCTTTGTGATTCTGACGGACCAGATCCTCAAGGCCTATGTTTTCGAGATCAGCAAACAGCTCTCGGTCTTCGTGGGGCTCATCATTACAAACTGTATCGTGATGGGCCGCGCCGAGGGTTATGCCATGCAGAATGGCCCCCTGCTCAGCTTCCTCGACGGGCTGGGCAACGGCCTCGGCTACAGCGTCGTGCTCATGAGCGTGGCCGTCATCCGCGAACTTTTCGGTTCGGGCACCCTCTTCGGGGCTGTGTTGCTGAAATCGGTCAATGATGGCGGTTGGTACACCACCAACGGCCTCATGGTACTTTCTCCCGGCGCCTTTTTCCTGATTGCCACCTTCATCTGGGCCGTCCGCACGTGGAAGCCCGAACAGCAGGAGGAAAGCTGAGTCATGCTGCAACACCACCTGAGTTTGTTTACCACCTCGGCCTTCCTGGAAAACATGGCCCTCGCCTTCTTCCTGGGCATGTGTACCTTCCTCGGCTGCTCCAAGCGGGTAGATGCTTCCTTCGGACTGGGCTGTGCCGTCGTCTTCGTGCAGGCCGTCACGGTCCCCCTGAACAACATCATCTATACCAGCTTTCTCGCCCCCGGCGCCCTTCACTGGACCGGCGTCGCGTCACTCGCTGAAGTCGATCTGAGTTTCCTCGCCTTCCTGACCTTCATCGGCACCATCGCGGCCATGACCCAGATCGTGGAAATGGCCCTGGATCGCTATATTCCGTCCCTGTATGCCTCCCTCGGTATTTTCCTCCCGCTGATCGCCGTGAACTGCGCGATCCTGGGCGGCTCCCTCTTCATGCTGGAACGCTCGTACAACTTCGCGGAAAGCGTCACCTACGGTTTTGGCTCCGGATTCGGCTGGATGATGGCCATCGTGTCCATGGCGGCCATTCGCGAGAAAATGCGCTACAGCAACGTGCCGGCCGGCCTGCGCGGCCTGGGGATCACCTTCATGCTGGCGGGATTGATGGCCATCGGCTTCATGGCCTTCTCCGGCATCCAACTTTAATCGTCTGAAGCGGTATTTCGCTAGGGAGTACACACGATGACAACCATTCTCATGGGTGTTTTCATGTTCTGCGCCGTCATCCTGTCCCTCGTTTGGGTGGTGCTGTCGGCCAAGGCCAAACTCGTGGCCACCGGGGACGTGACCATCACCATCAACGGTGATCCGAGCTCAGCCATTACGACGGCCGCGGGCGGCACCCTGCTGGGCACCCTCGCCAACAACAAGATCTTTATTCCCTCCGCCTGCGGCGGCAAGGGCAGTTGCGGTGTTTGCAAGGTCACGGTGAAATCCGGCGGCGGCTCGCTCCTGACAACAGAAGAAAACTGGATCACACGGGGCGAGGCGAAAGAAGGCTGCCGCCTCTCCTGCCAGGTCAAGGTGAAAAATAACCTGAGCATCGAAATTCCGCCGGAGGTGTTCTCGGTCAAGAAATGGAAGTGCAAGGTCCGCTCCAACGACAACGTGGCGACTTTCATCAAGGAATTGGTGCTGGAACTGCCCGAAGGTGAGAGCGTCCCCTTCCGCGCTGGCGGCTATATCCAGATCGAGTGCCCGCCCCATCACGTCAAATACAAAGACTTCGTCGTGCAGGAGGAATACCGCCCCGACTGGGACAAGTTCAACATCTGGCAGTATGAGTCCAAGGTCGAAGAGACGGTCACGCGCGCCTACTCCATGGCCAACTACCCGGAAGAGTTCGGCATCATCATGCTGAATGTGCGCGTGGCCACGCCGCCGCCCCGGACCCAGGGCATTCCCCCGGGCATCATGTCTTCCTATATCTTCAGCCTGAAGCCGGGCGATGAAGTGACCATTTCCGGGCCCTTTGGCGAATTCTTCGCCCACGACACGAAGCGCGAGATGTGCTTCATCGGCGGCGGCGCGGGCATGGCGCCCATGCGCTCCCACATCTTTGACCAGTTCCGGCGGATTCACACGGATCGCAAGGCGACCTTCTGGTACGGCGCGCGCAGCCTCCGCGAAATGTTCTACGTCGAAGACTTTGACACCATCCAGGCGGAGAACCCCAACTTCACTTGGCACACGGCGCTCTCCGAGCCCCTGACCGAAGACAACTGGACGGGCTACACGGGCTTTATCCACCAGGTGCTGCTGGAAAACTACCTAAAGAACCACCCGGCACCGGAAGACGTAGAGTACTACCTTTGCGGACCGCCGATGATGCTTTCGGCCGTGACCAACATGCTCCACGACCTCGGCGTGGAAGACGAAATGATCGAGTTTGATGATTTTGGCTAAGCCCAATTCCATTTCCCTTCGGTTTCTGGTGAAGAGCGTGGCTTCGGCCGCGCTCTTCCTTTGCGTGGCCGCCGGGTGCGCGCCTCCGGTCTCCCCCGCACCGGAGCAAGTCGAGTTTACGGGCGCGATCATGGGGACGACCTACCACATCAAAGTGGCGGCGACGATGACCGACCCGGAATCCACGGACACCGCCAGGGCCATCGAGGATGCCCTCAAGAACGTGGATCAGAAGATGTCCACCTACAAGCCGGATTCCGAAGTTTCGCGGTTGAACGCCTCGCCGGCGGGCGTCCCCGTTACCGTTTCGGACGAAACCTTCGAGGTATTCGAAAAGGGACTACAGGTGAATCGGGAATCCGATGGCGCCTTTGATATCACCGTGGGACCGCTCGTGAACGCCTGGGGCTTCGGGCCAGAGGGCCCGGCACACTCTCCCGGCGATGATGAACTGGCCACCCTGCTGGCACTCGTAGGACCCGACAAGATTTCCCTTAATGCCGATACGCACACCGTCACCAAGGCTGCGGATGGCGTCTACTGTGACCCCGCCTCGGTCGCCGAGGGCTACGCCGTCGATCAGGTGGCCGAACTCCTCCTCGCGCGGGGCTACGGGGACTATATGGTGGAGGTGGGCGGCGAGGTCCGCACGGCGGGAAAAAACGCCAGTGGCGCCCCGTGGAAAATCGCCATCGAAAAACCGGTCGACGAGGGCCGGGTCATTCAGCGGGTTGTCGGCATCTCCGGCGTTTCCCTGTCAACATCGGGCAACTATCGCAAGTTCTATATCGTCGACGGCCGACGTGTGTCCCACGCGATCAACCCGAAAACGGGACGCCCCGCGGAACACAGCCTCGCATCCGCCAGTGTGATTCACCCGAATTGCGCCCTGGCCGATGCCTATTCCACCGCCATCATGGTGCTCGGCGAAAAGGACGGCCTCGCCTTCGCGGAAAAGCTGAAGCTGCCGGTGCTGCTGCTGATCCACGGCGAGCAGGGCGAAATCATCGAACGGCAGACCCCGGAGTTCGGGACCTACCTGCTGGAAGAGTAAGGCGGAAGGCATTGTCGTCGGCCTGAATTTCCGCTCTGAAATCGGCTACACTAGGGGCACCCCACAACCCACGGAAGAAAGCGTACTACCCATGAGTTCTACCTCCTTCGGCCGCGGCGATGCCGTTGGCCTTCGCGCCGCCGTAAATAATGCGGTGAACAAGACCGCCATCACCGATATCCACACCCACCTCTACGCCACCGACTTCGGCGGGCTGCTGCTGTGGGGTATCGACGAGCTGCTCACCTACCACTACCTCATCGCCGAGTTTTTTCGACTTTCCGACATGCCTTATGACCAGTTCTGGGCGCTGTCGAAAACCCAACAGGCCGACATCATCTGGGAGACGCTGTTCATTCGCAACAGCCCCTTGAGTGAGGCGTGCCGGGGCGTCATCACCGTGCTGGATTCACTCGGGCTCGATGTATCCGCGCGCGATCTCAAGGGCTACCGTGCCTGGTTCAACGCCCAGGAAACCGCCGCGCATGTGGATCGCGTTTTTGCCACCGCAAACATCAAGTGCGCGGTGATGACCAACGACCCCTTCGACCCCCAGGAGCGACCGGCCTGGGAAGGGGGCTATCAGCCGGATGACCGCTTCTACGGTGTCTTACGCATCGACCCATTGCTCAACGGATGGGCCGGGAGCTACCAATACCTCCAGGGCTGGGGCTATGACGTGGAAGTCACGTTGAACGACAAGAGCAAGGCCGAGGTGCGCCGCTTCCTCACCGATTGGGTCAAGCAGATGAAGGCCCTGTATATGGCGGTGTCGCTGCCGCCCGATTTTGCCCTGCCGGAGCAATCCGCCCGAGCCACGCTGATCGAGGAATGCATCCTGCCCGTGGCGCGCGAGTTCAACATTCCCTTCGCCATGATGATCGGCGTGACCCGCCAGATCAATCCACTGCTGCGCCTCGCGGGCGACAGCGTGGCCCCCTCCAGCATGAAGCCGGTGGAGTACATCTGCGCGAAGTATCCCCAGAACAAGTTCATGGTCACCACGCTCTCCCGCGAGGACCAGCACAGCCTCTGCGTCACCGCGCGAAAGTTTCGCAACCTCCTCATCTTCGGCTGCTGGTGGTTTCTGAACAACCCCAGCCTTATCCAGGAGATGACGGAAATGCGCTTGGAACTGCTGGGGCCCTCCATCATCCCCCAGCACTCCGATGCCCGGGTCCTCGATCAGGTGATCTACAAGTGGAAGCACTCCCGCGAGGTCATTGCGAAGGTCCTGCGACACAAATACGCTGATCTGGTCGAATCCGGCTGGAGCGTTTCGGAAGACGAGATCAAGCGCGATGCGGAGCAACTGCTGGGCGGCAATTTCTGGCGCTTTATTGACCTGAAGTTGTAACCGGGAAAGACGAGGCCGCGGAAGTCGTCGCCGGCGCGTCAGTCCCCCGGTAATTGCGCCGCCCTTCGCGCCAGGGCGGCGCGGGAGACTTTCATTCCGCCACCGGCATGCTCGCTTGGCCACGGATAATAGCGGCGCGGCACCTTGAATCGCGGCAAGACCCGGAGCAGGGCGTCGGAGATTTCGGCCGCGTCCAGCGCACCCGCGCACTCCACGAATGCGACGGGAGTCGCGCCGAACTCAGGGTGGGCCACGGGCACCACGATGGCCTGCATGATGCCTGGCAGCGCACAGAGCGCCCGCTCGATTTCTTCGGGCTGAATGTTCTCGCCGCCCACGATAAACAGGTTATCCTTTCGCCCCGTAACATATAGAAAGCCCTCGTCGTCCAGATACCCGCAGTCGCTGGTGGTGAACCACCCCGCGTCATCAAATGGGCACTGGAGCGCGCCGGCGCGCCAGTAGCCCGCAAAGCGCGTGGGGCCCGCAACCTGAATACGTCCGCCCTCATCGACGCGTACGGCGTCCGCCGCAAGAGGGCGACCGGAGGAAGCCAACTGCGCGCGGGTGGCGCCGGGCGGCGTCGCTGCAATCTGGCTCGCCGTCTCCGTCATGCCGTAGCTCGTGTGAATGGGTAGACCCGCGGCCTGCGCGCGTTCGATCAGCGGCGCGGGGATGGCACTGCCGCCGAGGAGTATCGCCTTCAGCGTCTTCAAGTGCGCACCGGCATCCAGCAACTGCGCCAGTTGTCGCGCCACGAGGGAGATATGGGTGGCGCCGGACGTTTCAATCGCATTGGCCAGCGGTGCTCCCGGCTCTGGCAGGGCAATCGTTGCACCGGCGACCAGACAGCGAAAGAGCACACCAAAGCCTGCCACGTGATGCATCGGCAGCGAAAGGAGCCAGGTATCACCCGGCGCAAGGGGAATGTTGGCGTTGGAGATCTGTGCATTCTCGATATGATTGCGCAGGCTGAGCACGGCGGCCTTGGGGGTTCCCGTGCTACCCGAGGTGAAGATCATCGTGGCGGGCTGGTCGATGCGCCATACCGGGGTCGTCCCGTGTATGACGGGGGATTGAGAATGGGAAAGGCCAGCGCTACTGGTGTCTACCCCCCCTGCCCCCCCGCAAGCGGGGGGGAGCGGAACGTCGAGCTCATGCCGGGAGTTCGAGGTCTCACGCGAACCAACAAATCCTGCGAGTCCATTCCCCCCCACTTGCGGGGGGGTAGCTCCCGTCACGGAAGCTCCAAGACCCAAAATATCTCCCTGCTCTTCTCCTTTCACCAGTGCGCAATCCAGATCCGCCAGCAGGCCCTCGCGATAGTCCTCTGGAAACTGGGGATTCACGGGACACGCAACAGCTCCGATGCGATAGAGGGCAATGAGTGTGGAAAGCAGTCGCTCTCCGGCGGGCATGATCAGCCCGACGCGCGTCCCGTTGCCAACGCCCGCCTTGTGCAGGGAGCATTCCAGGTCCGCGATGCGCGCGTGCCATTCGGCCCAGGTGACACGCCTGGCCCCACTACGAAGCGCAATCCCTTCCGGTGCGGTCTCCGCCCACTGGGCCACCCGACACGGCACGAACGCGGGGGCATTCATCGGGGCCAGATCCGCTTGAGTCGCTCCACGTCCACCGTCTTTGCGGCCTGGTTGATGGCGTGGAGATCGACGGTTCCCCCGTTCAGCGGCAGGCGCTGCTGGAGCACATCGGGCACCATCCAGGCGTAGGTATCGAGACCGGCGGGCGTGTCGGGCGCGGCAAAGAGTGCCGCATAGTTCGCGAGCGCGGCAATCCCCACGCCGCTTTCGAAGGCGGCGCTGATCACGACGCGGTTGGAGTGGCCGTGGGTCACGTCGCGGAAGAGCAACTGGCCCAGGATAGGCGTATGGACCAGCGTGGGCTTCCACACGAGGGCCGCAGCCCCTTCAAACACATCGGCAACGACCCGCTGCGCCAGCGGCGGAGCACTGCGGCCATGGAGCATGTCGTGGAGGGCATGGATGGACTCGTCGATGGCGTACGGTATACCCGTTGCGCTGCGAAAGGCCGGCAGATCGACCGGGGCACTGCACGGTTCTTCGATGTACGCGATGCCCGCATCCGCCGTGGCCTTTCCGAAGAGCACGGCGTCGTCCAGGCTCCACGCCTGGTTCGCATCCAGCCGCAAGGATATTTCGGGGCCTACAATCGAACGTACTTCGCGCACCAGACGGATATCCTCGGTCATACTCTCCCGCCCGACCTTCAGCTTCACGGCGCGATAGCCCAGGGCGGCGGCGCTCACCGCCTTGCCCCGGATTTCCTCCGGGGTTCCCGCGAGCAGTGCATTGAGATGGAGCGATGCATCGCGTCCGGGATCCTTTCGGTGCCAGGGAGACTTGTTCTCCGAGGCGTCCACCAGAAGGTGCCACGCGGACTCCACTGCAAAATAAGCCGCACTGTGGGCCGTCTTTCCGCTGAACGCCTTGAGACGCCGCGGAAAATCCGTATCCAGCGTATCGTCTTTATCGAGGAGATCGGCGGCGGCGGCGAAGAGGGTCTTGCGACATTCCTCCATCGACTCCCGGCTGAATCCGGGCAGGGGCGCGGCTTCACCCCAGGCGGTGTGGCCGCCCGCGGAGTACAACTTCAGAAGAAAACCGGTGCGCTCGTGGAGCGTGCCACCGCGCAGGGGGATGGGTCGCGCCAGGGGCAGGGTGTATTGAAAGACTTCCGCTTTGGCGATTCTCACACGACCCACCCGACCGAAAAGAGCACGCTGAAAAGCAACAGCGTCTTGCCCGTGCCCGCCAGGGTGTCGTTGAGTACAACCCCGTCGTTGCTGGTGAAAACATTGCGCATGAGGGGAAGGGCGGGCAACAGGGCCGCGCACGACGCCAGCGCAAACCAGTGTCCTCCTGCCTGAATACAAAGATACATCGGCAGAATCACGCCCGCGGCCACGACGCAGAACAGGTACTCCCATCGGGCGAAGGTCTTGCCGAGACGCACCGCGAGGGTTCGCTTGCCCGTGCGCACGTCGGTATCGGCATCGCGCAGGTTATTCACCGTGAGAATTGCGGTGGAGAAAAGGCCCGGCATCAATCCGGCAATGAGTACGTCGTTGCTCAAACTAAGAGTCTGCACGTAGTAGGTACCCCCCACCGCCACGGGACCGAAAAAGACGAGCACGAAAAGATCACCGAGCCCGAGATAGCCCAGCGGAAAGGGGCCGCCCGTGTACAGCACGCCGCAAAGGACGGACACCACGCCGATGGCCAGGATGGGCCATCCGCCACGATACACCAGATAGGCGCCCGGCACAAAGGCGAGACCGAAGACCAGCACCGTGGCGACGAGCATGGTGCGCGGTGAGACCAGCCCCGCCTGTGTGGCCCGCTTCGGCCCGATGCGTTCTTCCGTGTCCGTGCCCTTCACGAAGTCGAAGTAGTCATTGGCGAAGTTGGTGCCTATCTGGATCAGCAGCGCGCCCAGCGCCGCGCAGAGGGCCGCCGTCAGGTGAAAGCCACCCGCGGCCTGAGCCATGGCCGACCCAATCAGCACGGGAGTCAAGCCGGCCGCCAGGGTCTTGGGCCGCGCGGCCATGAGCCAGATCTTCGCAGGATGCACAGGGGTAGCTTTCGTGTCGGTCACGGATTTCGCGGAAACTTCGAGAAATCCGGCTTGCGTTTTTCGTTAAAGGCGTTTCGACCTTCCTGGCCCTCTTCGGTCTGGTAAAAGAGCGAGGTCGCGTTACCCGCCAGCTCCATCAGGCCCGCCTGGCCGTCTTCATCGGCGTTCAACGCGGCTTTCAAGCAGCGGATGGCCGTGGGCGAATTGGCGAGAATCTCGCGGCACCACTGCACCGTTTCCTCTTCCAATTGCTCGTAAGGCACGACGGTATTCACCATGCCCATGTCGAGGGCCTGCTGGGCGTTGTACTGGCGGCAGAGGAACCAGATTTCACGGGCCTTCTTCTGGCCGACCATGCGCGCGAGGTGCGAGGAGCCGTAGCCCCCGTCGAAAGAGCCCACCTTGGGGCCCGTCTGGCCGAAGATGGCGTTGTCCGCCGCGATGGTGAGATCGCAGACCATAGCGAGGATGTTGCCGCCGCCGACGGCGTAGCCCGCCACCATGGCGATCACGGGCTTGGGCAAGGTGCGGATCTGGCGGTGCAGATCGAGCACGTTTAAGCGGTGCGCGCCGGTGCCGCCGTCTTTATAGCCCGAATCTCCGCGAATTTTCTGATCGCCGCCGGAGCAAAAGGCTTCCTTGCCCTGGCCCGTGAGAATGATCACGCCGATGGAGGAATCGAAACGGGCGTCGCGCAGGGCATCGCTGATTTCATCGTTGGTCGTGGGCGTAAAGGCATTGCGGACGTGGGGGCGATTGATGGTGATCTTCGCGATGCCATCGGCCTTGTGATAGAGGATTTCGGTGTATTCACCGGCCACGGTCCATTCGATGGATGCCATGCTGATTCCTTCCTGATAAAAAGGCCCGGCGATACAAAAAAAGAGGCGCGGGCCTTTGCGGTTGTGGTGATGGGTGACCCCCGTAGTTTAGCAGGAACAGGTCGCCCCCCGCACGCACCCGGCTCAGTTTGCGAGCAGGAAGGCCCGCACGACGGTAAGCCATGCGACTGGATTTTCCAGATGGACATTGTGTCCGCAGCCGCTGAAAACTTCCTGGGCCATGACGGGACAGGCGCGACACATATCTTCCGCGATGATGGAAAACTTGCGGTCCTGCTCGCCGGTGATCAACAGCGTGGGCGTGGCATATTCCGGCAGCGAGGGCCAGAGATCGGGCTGCACGCCCGTGCCGAGGGCGCGGATTGATCGGGCCAGCAGCGCGGGAGAACCGTGGGCGTGTCGCCGGGCAATCAGTATGGCCAGGGTTTCCGGGTGCTGCTGCAACGTCGCGAAGAGGGGCTGCTCATACCATTCTTCGAGAAAGGCGCGGAATTCGGGGCTGCGGGGCGCCATGGCCGCGAGGCGTAGGGCCAGAGCCGCGTCCTGGGCTGCACGCGTTTTACGCTTCTCGGGGGTATCGAGGCCGGGCGAGGCCGATTCCAGCACCACGCGGGAAAAGCGTTCGGGGTAGTGTACGGCCAGGTAGAGCGCCAGGCGGCCACCCATGGAGTAACCCGCGAGCGCCAGCCGTTCGATACCCGCCGCGTCCAAACCGGCGACGATGCCCGCCGCGCAGGCGGCCATGCCCTGGGCTTCCACAGCCCAGCCCCGCCATCCGGGACCGTGCCCCGGGAGGTTGACGGCCAGCACATGAAAGTTCGTGCCCAGGGTCTGGGCCACGGCCATCCAGTCTTCCGTTGCGCCCAGAAATCCGTGGAGCAGCAGGAGCGGCGGTTGCGCGGCCGTGCCCGCCAGCGTTACGGGGCAGATGGGTTCGAGACCGCGCTCCCCCGGCACGTCCCGGCGGTTCAAGGCCTCGCGCAGGCGCGCATGGATGGTCTCGTGCACCCCGCGCGAGGTGTAGCGATTCGCAGTAATCTCGATGAGCGTGGGGCCCGACGTCGCGACGGCTTCATCAAGGGCCGCGCTGAATTCGGCCAGACTCGCGGGCCTGCGATAGGGCAGGTTAAACATGGTGGCCGCACCGGGAAAGCTCAGGCCATGGGGTGTGCCGAAGCACGCTTCAAAATGCTCCTGGTGACGCGCGATCGGCAGGTGATGAAAGATACCGCCGCCGTCGTTGTTGATTAGCACCAGCACGAAAGGGCTGTCCACGAGTTTCAGCAGCGCGAGAGAGTTCAGATCGTGAAGGGCCGTTAGGTCACCAACCAGCGCGATGGTGGGCCGCCCCGAGGCCAGGGCCATACCCGCCGCCGTGGCAATGTTGCCGTCGATCCCGCTGGCGCCCCGGTTGGCCGCCATGGCTACGTCGGGATGCGGCGGCAGGCCATAGCTGTCCATCAGCCGGACCGGCATGGAATTGCCCAGGAAGATAAGCCCATGAGCCGGGGCCTGCTCGGCGATGAGCCGGGCCACGCCGATTTCTGACAGAGTCTCCTGTCCCGCATGCCACTTGTTCAGCGCCGCGCGACATTGCTGATCGCGCCAGGCCAGGGCCTGGGGCAGGGCCACGTCGGGCCGCTCATCCAACTCGGCGCCCAGACTGGACACGAGTGCACCAACGGACAGGGGTATCCTCATGGAGACGAGATGGCCAGGGTCGAGGCGCTCCGCTCCGGGAGCGACCCGCACATAGCGGGGCCGGATCTGGGCGATGAAGCCTTGCAGACGCTTGGAGGTCACAGGCCCTCCTACGTGAATGACCATGGAAGGTCGCCAGTCGTCTTCGAGGGCCGCATCGAGCAGGAGCAGGTCGCCGCAGCCGAGAAGCAGGGGCATATCACGATGGCCGCGAAGTCCGGCACAGGCATCGGCGAATACCGGCCAGCCAAGTTTCCGGGCCAGCGCCGCCGCCTGCGTTGTTTCACCCGCGTGGTTCAAGGCCCCCACCACCAGCAGCCCAGTCGAGGTTATCCGGATTGCGGCAAGGAGTTCGGCGCGGGTGGATTCCTCCAAATGGCCGGGCGCGGACACCACACGGGTGTAGGGGCTTCGTCCGGCACGCCAGAGGGCCAGGGAGTCCAGATAGCCGGGCGGGATAGAATCGTCGGGTACAGGCGCAAGGGGTTCGCGAAACTGGACGTTGAGATGTACCGGACCGCTGTCGGGCCCGAGGCTGCGGGCATGGGCCTGATCCACCGTGGTCAGCAGAAACGCCGGATCGATGTCCGCGGCCGGACAGGGAATCTGGGCGTCCCAGCGCACATAACAACCGAAGAGATCCGCCTGATGGATGGCCTGATTCGCGCCGCAATCCAGCAACTCCGGCGGGCGATCCGCCGTAATGACGATGAGCGGAACGCCCGAGGCCTCCGCCTCGACAATGGCGGGCCAATAGTTCGCCGCCGCGCTGCCCGAGGTGCAGAGTAGCACGACGGGCCCGCCAATGCGCTTGGCCAAACCCAGCGCGAAGAAGCCCGCGCCACGCTCGTCGAAGTGCACCCATTGTTGCGCACCACCATGGCGGGCGACGCTGAGCGCCAGGGGCGAATTGCGCGATCCGGGCGAGAGCACAAAACCCGACACGCCCAGACGGATCAATTCCTCCACCAGCAGCCCGCTCCACGCGTAATTGATATTGGGCCAATCAGGCGGATTCGTCATAGAGCGCCTCCAGAAAACTGCTCATCTTGGCCTCAACCTCTTCCCATTCCGCAGTGGCCGAGGAACCGGGCACGATACCCGCCCCCGAATAGAGTGCCAGGGTGTTGCCTTCAATCAGGCCCGATCGGATCCCCACGCAGAATTCGGCATCGTCAAAACCCACCCAGCCGACGGGCGCGGCATAGACGCCCCGGTCGAAGGGTTCGTGGGCCGCCAGCCACGCGAGAGCCTTGTGGCGCGGCACGCCCCCCACGGCGGGCGTCGGGTGCAAGGCCTCGATCAGTGCGGCGTCCGCGTCATGATTCTTCAGGATGCCCTCGATGTAGCTGTGCAGGTGCTGAACCTTGCGCAAGGGCATCAGCGACGGGGCCAGATCGTAACTCATGGACGAGCACAAGCGGCCAAAGTTTTCCCGGAGCATACGCACCACAAAACGATGTTCTCGGAGCTCCTTGTCATCGCCGAGGAGTTCCTCGCCCAGGGCCGCGTCTTCTTCCGGAGTGGTGCCCCGGGGGCGGGTGCCCGCCAGGGCCTCGCTCTGCAGGTAGACGTTGTTGCGGTGATACAGGCGCTCCGGGGAAGCGCCCAGAAAGGCGCGGTCCGGCTTGGGGTGAAAGCAGAAGAAGTAGGCCTGGGCCGAATGGGCAACGAGCCTGCGCAGCATGCCCACGGCATCGAGGGGCTCCGTGGTGTCAAACTGAAACTCGGTTTCCCGTGCCAGCACCACCTTTTCCATTTCGTGCCCGGCCAGCGCCTCAAGGGCGCTATCGATCAGGGTATTCCACCGCTGCCGGTCGGGCAGGTCAACGCGGCCCGAAAGGGGCGGAAGATAACAACGGGGTGGCGCTTCGCATGGGCCCCACTGCCCGGCCAGGGCCTCAATGCATTGCAGGGCCTGAGCGTCGGCGTCGGGCGTCCCTTTGCGCACCGTGCAGGCCAGCCAGTACTTCTGGTCGCAGCGGAATACTTCCACCTGGGGAGCGATGAATCGGTAGGCCTTGAAATTCCGCCAGCGCCCGGAGGCCTCCTGACCATCCCGAAATCGAAAGCCCCCATAGTAGCGGAGGTTGGGCCACTCGATGGAAAGGCACCGGCGCATATGGGCGAAGAGCCCCGGCAGATCAACCCGAGACTCGGGCACGAGCACATCGGCCTCGCCGATACCGGCCATTTCAAAGTCGCCGCCGCGGCTGGCCCAATAGTAGTGGCTCGTATCCCGCTGGGCGTGGAGCCATTCCAGGGGGGCCAGTGGCGCCACCCGAAGCTCCGCGCGCACGAGTACGCCGGGACTGTCCTGATCCGACGCGAGCCGATCACGCAGGCGGGCGACCAGTTCCAGGAGCGCGGCTCCGGAGGCGATGCAGTCCAATCCTTCGGCATCTTGAAGCGTGGTCGTGGGCACGGGAAGAGGATGGACTCCGGTCTTGACGGGGTACAGGGATTGGCGGTTGTACCGACGCGGAAATTGCGGTCGTAGAGCAATTGTAGGTCATGCCCGCCGGAGTGCGCAACTCACTTCGGCCCCCCGACACGAGGGGGATATCGATATTTGCCTGTTTTTGACTTTTTAGGCCCGAAGCCGGTATAATGTTGAGTTCTATGGACTCTGCTAAAACGATTCAACTCACCGTGCTGGGCGGCGGTGGTGAGGTGGGAGCAAATTGCTTCCAACTCACAATTAACGGCCAGCACATCCTGCTCGACTCCGGGACCCATCCCAAGAAGGATGGGCTCGGTGCTCTGCCTGTTTTCTCCCTGCTCCGGCGTGCGCCCGAGGTGCTGCTGGTGACCCACGCCCACCAGGATCACTGCGGCTCTATTCCCTACCTGATGCGCCAGTATCCCGGCATCACGGCCCACGCCACCCACCCCACAGTGAAGGTCGTGGATCGCATGCTTCACAACAGCGTGTCGGTCATGGGACTCCTCGCCCGGGAACGCGGCGTGGCCGACTATCCCCTCTACGAGCACGAAGACGTGGACTACGCCATGCAGCGCTTCGAGGGCCACGATTTTGAAGAACCGTTCAAGCTTCCCCTGTCCACCCCCGTTACGGCAACCTTCCGCCGTGCCGGCCACGTGCTCGGTGCGGCAAGCATCCTGATCAAAGCGCCGGGACATACGGTTTATTACACGGGCGACATCTGCGAAACGGCCCAGGAGCTGATCGACGGGTTTTCGCCCCTCGATCCTTCGGTGAAGGTGGACACGCTCATTATCGAGGCCACCCACGGCGCCAACGAGCACGCCGGCGTACACCACTATCAAGATGAAATCTACCGCATGGGCGAGGATATCAACATCGTCCTGGAACGGGGCGGCGCGGTTCTTATTCCGAGTTTTGCCCTGGGGCGCACGCAGGAAGTGCTCAACTTCGTGGCGCGCCTCCAGGAAGAAGGCCGGATACCCCAGGTACCCATCTACGCCTCCGGTCTCGGCCGCGCGGTCTATGAACTCTACGATAAGTACTTCGAATATCTGAAGCCCGGCGCGGTCCTCCGCCCGCTGGACGATTTTGATCGCATTGGCAACGTCTGGAAGCCGGGCGTGGCCAAGAAGCTCATCTCGGAGCCCTGCATTATCGTGGCGACTTCCGGAATGATGCTGGAGAATACCCCCTCCGCCATGATCGCGGAGGAAATGGTCCAGTCGACCCACCACGGCATCTTCTTCGTGGGCTACCTGGACCACGAGACGCTTGGCTACAAGCTGCTCCATGCATCGCCTGGCGATGAACTGCTTTTCGGCCTGGAGAATGCCCGGGTCCCCGTTTCGCTCACGAACATCAAGCGCTTCTCGTTCAGCGGCCACGCGCCCCGGGAGACTCTGCGCGGCGTGATCGAACACATCAAGCCGAAGAATATCATCTTTGTCCACGGTGATCGCCCCGCGATTGACTGGATGAAAGAGCATGCGGGCGCAGGCTACAACGCCTTTGCACCGGATATCGGCCAGTCGATCACGCTGGAGGCCTGAGTCCATGGAGCGCCGTCGGAATCCCCTCACGGGGGCCCTCGCCGCGGGCTTCACCATCGTGTTCCTTCGCGTTTCGCGATGGCTGCCCCTCGGGTTCAACCGGGCTATTGCCGTTCCCACCGGTCGCCTGCTCGCGCGCCTTGTGCCCCGGGTTCGGAAGGTCGCCATGGCCAATCTCGATCTGGCCTATGGCGATTCCATCTCACGGGAAGAAAAGGAACGTATCTTCCGCGGGGTCGTGGACAACATCTCCCTGCTGGCCGCCGAATTCTCCCGGATCGCCCTGATCGCGGGCGGAAAGGCCAATCAGGTCGTCGAAGTCCAGGGTGCCGATTTTCTAGAAAAGGGCCAGGGCTACCTCTGCGTCGGGGCACACCTGGGCAATTGGGAGCTCATGGGCCCCGCCATGGCCGCCCACGGCTTCAAGGTGGCTGCGGTGGTCAGGGAATTCGACCACCCACGGGTGAACCGCGCTATCGACCGCATCCGCCGCAGCGGGATGGTATTCACCATTCCCAAGGACAACGGCGGCAAGGAGATTGTCCGCCAGTTGCGCCAGGGCGCCCTGGTGGGAATTCTTATCGACCAGAGCCCCCGAGAAAACGGCGTCCCCGTCACCTTTTTTGGCGCGCCCTGCTGGGCCACGGTGGCGCCCGCCATGATCGCGGTTCGGGCCAAGATGCCCGTGGTGCCCGTAGCCCTCACCCGGAAAACCGGTGGCGGCTATGTGCTTCGCTTCTACGAGCCCATTTCGATGGTCCGCACCGGGAACCTCCGCAACGACCTGGTAAACTATTCCCAGGCCTGCCAGGATGCGGTGGAGCGCATGGTGCGCGAAAACCCCGAACAATGGCTGTGGCTCCACCGGCGCTGGAAAGCCCGCCCCCAACTCGCTACCGAATGGGACCGCAAGCCGGTCCACGAACGAAAGGAACCGGCCTGATGCTGAAGATCGGACCGTTCACACTCGGTGAAGGTCCCCGTGCCGCGATCGCGATTCAGGGGGATGTCGATCCCGCGCTGATCCGCGCGGCTGGCGGGGAGGTAGTGGTGGAACTCCGTCTGGACGCCCTGGCCGATCAGTCCCCGGATGCGCTGGTGGACTTCACACGACGTTACGCCGAGTTCCCCTTGCTGGCCACCATTCGCCGTCGCGAAGAGGGCGGTGCCTGGAAGGGCACGGAGGCCGAGCGCCTGGCCTGCTATGAGGCCGTGCTGCCGGAGGTCCACGCGGTGGATGTGGAGATTGGCGCGGACGAGATCGCCCCGCAGGTGCTGTCCGCCGCCCGCACCCTGGGCAAACTTACCATCGGCTCGTTCCACGATTTCGCGGCAACACCGTCGCCGCAGGAACTGGAATCCGTTCACGCGCGGGGGCGGACGCTTGGAGCCGATATCGTCAAAGTGGCCGCCCGCTGCAACAACCCCGATGACCTGCAGCGACTGGCCGCCTTTACCCTGGCCCACCGCGATGACCAAATCATCACAATCGGCATGGGAGGCCACGGCCTGGTGTCCCGCATATTCTTTCCCGCGCTCGGCTCGCTGTTGACCTATACCTTCCTGGGGGAGCCTACGGCCCCCGGACAGTTGAATTGTACCGACACTCTCAAGTATCTTGGTGTCTTCTACCCAGAGGGGTGCGGTTGAGTCCCGGGGTGCATCAAACACATTGGCCAGTCATGGCCTGGATTTTCAGGAGGTAGCATGCAGCGCGCGTTAATCATTCAGTCCAACGGCTCGGGAAAAAACGATCTGGAGGAGTTGCTCCAGAAGGGGTGGAAAGTCGTTTCCGTCACGGCCAACAATGGCCAGAGCTACAACGATTTCCTCGTAATTCTGCAGGAGGACTGACCGGCGCCTTGGCGTCGGTTGTTGTTCTACACGACAGTGAAATATGCGTCCGTCGCCCGACCGGGCAACGGGCGCTTTTTCATTGCCCGCGACTGGCCGAAACGGACTGCTGACACCCCTCTCCCCATTCTCCGCCCGCGCCCAAAAAGAAAGGGTGCCCTTTTCCCGAGAGAGAAGGACACCCGAATAATCTTCGATGCTCAGGAGCCGAGCTTGGAGGTTCCCGTGTTGTTCTCGACGAGCGTTGACTCTACGAACTCTTCCAGGAAGGCGTCGATCTGGGCCTGGTTGGCACCGGCGAGCTGGCCGTTGGAAAGACCGACTACGCCGCCCACATTTTCACTCACCACGGGATAGCTCAGGGCAAGATCCCCGTCCTCCGCGCCGGATACGAAGAACTCCGCCTGGAAGGAATTGCTCGTGTTGCCCACCAGAATATTGGCGAAGGTCACCACGATCTCGTTTTCGAAAATCTGGTACGTCACGGATCCGTTGTCATTGGTTGCGTTCACCGGGAGCAGGGACACCTGGGTCGCACTGAAGTGGTCGACCCCCGTGCCATTGCCCGTGCCGGGCTCGCCCAGGGCGATGGAGCCATCGCTGGAAATAAAGAGGCGGTCATAGACACGGCCGTAGTAGATGATCTCCAGGCCTTCGTCAAGCACCACTTCGAAGGGATCGCCGTCGGTGAAGTCCACTTCTTCCGCTTCGTCCGGGGAGACGGGAAACTCGGTGACGCCGTCGATGACGGTCCGGCTGTAGAAGTTGAGGCTGCCGTCGGGCATGAAGTAGAGGGTTTTCCCCTGCAACTCATTTGCTCCAGACGTGATTACTTCGGTGTGGTAATCCACGGCCAGCGGGAGGGGGCAACCCGCCAGGGTAGCCGACGCCAGAAGCGCCCCGGCAAGGTAATAGCCCGATAATTTCCTGAACCCAAGCGCTTGCATGTTCCTGTCCTCCAATGGGGTACGTCGTTCAAAATGCCGGAGGCCTCTGAATGGAATGCCCCTGACCGTCGCCGATCCTCGACGGGGCATTATAGGGGAAATCGAAGCGCCATAGTCAAGCGAGAGGGTGTGGATTTCCGGGTGCTCGAATCGGCCCCCTTCTGCTTCGAAATTTCTTCGCTTATCTGTCATTCCCACGAAAGTGGGAATCCAGAGACCTTGCAACGTAGACTGCGCGAAAGCACTGGATTCCCACTTTCGTGGGAATGACGGAAGTCCGGGAATCCATTTCAGAGGTCGGGATTGGGATTAGATCGACAGCTCCATGCGCGGCAATGACCGTCTCTTTGGAATTTCTGAAGTTGATTACCTGCATCGTCGCCCCGGCATTAAATCGACAGGCCCTTGCCTATGGGGTAGATCCTGAGATCCTCTATCGACTTTCATCCTCTGCGCGCGAGGCAAAATTCATAAACGAACATCCCTCGATACGCACGGCCGAAATGCAAAAAAGGCCCTTCCTCCGAGGGAGGAAGGGCCTCAATTATTCAGGAGCAATTACTTCGCGGTGTCCGTGTTGTTCGAATCTTCGTTCAGGTTCGAGTTGCGGAAGCGGCCGACGAAAGTGTCGATCTCTTCCTGGGAGGCGCCAGCCAGTTCGCCATTGGACAGACCGACGATACCTACGGCCGTGTTGGCAACCTGCGGGTAGCTCACGGCGATGTCGCCGTCGATACCGCGGGTCTTGAAGAACTCCGCCTGGAAGGCGTTGTCCGTCGTCTCGCCGATCGTGACGTTGTTGAAGGTCACAACCACGGAGTCTTCGAAGTTGCCAACCGTGACGGTTCCGCCGGCGGTCGCGTCAACGGGAAGCAGCGAAACCTGCGGCGTGGCGAAGTGCTCGGCCAGCGTACCGTTACCGGCACCGGCTTCACCCAGACCCAGGCTACCGTCGCTGTTCACGAAGATCATGTCGTAGTATTCACCGAAGTAGAATACGCCGCCATCGCCGAGATCAACCGCAACGGTGCTCTCTTCAGCGAAGCTGATGACCGTGTGACCAGTGGGGTCGACGGGCAGATCGGCAAGGTCGGTCGCCGTGATTATGCGGCTGTAGAACTTGTCACCGGCACGCTTTTCCGTGTCGCTCGGGACGAAATAAATCTGCTTTCCGTCGATCGAGTTGGGGCTTTCAAGGACCTGCGTGTTGTAATCCGTCGGTACGGGGCAACCAGCGAGGGTCGCTGCGGCAAGCATCGCGGCCGCAACAGTGTAACCAGAAAAATTCTTCATCCCTATCCCTTTCATAAGCGAATCTCCATTCCTATTTCGAGCTGAGAGACCAATACAGTAGGGCGCTTGCCCCTGCCAACCAACTCAACCGTTTACATACCGCGCATTATATGCGAACGGGATGCACGTTGTCAAGAGTTGACATCGTAGTAATCTCTATACAACAAACCCTGCATAATACCCCGACAATCGAGGCTTATACATCAATATACTTCGTAAGGCCCAGAGTGTTACACTCCGAAACTCCACATCTTGTCAATCATATACCTGACACGACGTAGGGGCATCATACTCCAAGCCCCCCGCTGCACGCAAGTAAAAACAGTTGTCAAGGAGAACGCGATGAAGGCTGCTGGTATCACGATGCACGGTGAACTGGACCAAGTCAGAATAATGGAAATTCCCGAACCCGGCGCGGTACCCGGCGAGGTGGTGGTCAACGTCAAGGCTGCGGCCCTGAACCACCTCGACATCTGGATGCGAAAGGGTCGCGCCGGCGCGGCGCTGCCTATGCCCCACGTCCTCGGCTCCGATGCGGCGGGTGTGGTCCAGACCGTGGGTGACGGTGTCAGCCATTGGAAAGCGGGCGATGAAGTGGTCATCAACCCCGGTCTCGATTGCGGCACCTGCGAGTTCTGCCTCCGCGGCCAGCACAGCGAGTGCCGTGTCTTCTCCATCGTGGGCATGGGCCGTCCGGGTACTTTCGCGGAGCAGGTCATGGTGCCGGCGCGCAATCTCCAGCCGCGCCCCGCCCATCTAAGCTGGGACGAGGCCGCCGCGCTGCCGCTCGCCTACCTGACCGCGTGGCGCATGCTCATGACGCAGGGCGGACTGCGGGCCGGGGAAACGGTGCTGATCCATGGCATCGGCGGCGGTGTGGCGGTGGTCGCTCTGCAACTGGCCAGCCTCGCCGGGGCGCGGGCCATCGTGACTTCCTCTTCGGTCGACAAACTGACCCGCGCAAGTGAACTGGGTGCCGCCCACGGCATTTTGTACAAGGGCGGCAACGTGGTGGAGTCAATCATGGAGTATACCGACGGGCGCGGCGTGGATCTGGTGATTGACACGGTGGGCGCGGCGACGTGGAACATCAATGCGGAAGTCTTGCGCAAAGGCGGGCGGTCCGTCCACTGCGGGGTTACGTCGGGTCCCCACGTGGATGTGAATTTCTCCACGGTCTACTGGAAGCAGCTTTCCATTATCGGATCGACCATGGGAAGTCACGAGGACTTTCGTGCTCTCTTGAACGCGGTGAACGCGGCGGGACTCAAGCCCGTGGTGGACAGTGTCATGTCCCTCGACGAGGCCCGCGCGGCCCAGGGCCGTATGGAGTCGGGGGCCCAGTTTGGAAAGATTGTGCTGGCGGTGTAGGGGGACTGCATCGCGAGCCGCAGTGACTACGTCGCAATAGCGGTATCGTGTTTTGGCGCGAGCGTGGCTGTCCGCGGGGACTGCTTCGCGAGCTGCAAAGACTCGACTGCGAAAGCAGTTTCGTGACGCGAGAGCGAGCGTGGCTGTCCCCAAACAAGAACGTCGCGAACGGTATCCAATACCGTTCGCGACGTCTATTTCATGGGTTCAGCCCGCACCAGGCGGATGAGGTCGCCTATTTCGAGAAGATCTCTTCCACCGTCACCGTACGCACAGGGGCGATTTCCCCGAGTTTGTCCAGCCCGATCTTCGCGCCATCCCCCACGACCGAAATGATTTTTGGGCGGCCGGTGATGATTTCCTGGTGGAAGGCCAGCAAGTTGGGCAGTGAGGCGGCCTGGATGGACGTGTACTGACTTACGCGGGGATCGCCGACGAGTCCCAGCTTCTCCCAGGCCTGCACGGCCCCGGCAATTCCACGGAATCCAATCTTACCGGTGCGATACCGGTTCAATAAGGCCTCCTGCGTCGTGGCAAAGCGCTCTTCGGAGGCGGGCAGGTTGTCGAGCAGGTCGATGAAGGCCTTCACAGCCTCCACCGTCTTGTCGGCCTGACTGCCGATGACGCCGACCATGATGTTCTGCTCGTCGAGCTCGCCGCCTTCGATATAGCGGGCCCCCGCGGAGTAGGCCAGGGCGCGGGCCTCGCGGAGTTCCTGGAAAACAATACCGGCCATGCCACCGGCAAAGTAGTTATTGTAGAAGTCGATCGACGGACTGAGTCCTTCGGAGAAGTAACCGCTGCCGAACTCCAGACGGATTTGGGCCTGGGCCGCTTCTTTCTCCACGAACAGGATCTCCGTCGCCTCCGGTGTGCGAACGGTGCGCTCGGCAACCTTCGGGACCGCCTTCACGGTCGTGCGTCCGCCGTAAAACGCCTTCACGGCCGCCGTCACCGTCTCCAGGGGCAGCGAGCCGATGTAGGTGATGTCCTGGGGATAATCCAGCAGCGATTGGGCGCTGGCGTAGAGCTGCTCGGCTGTGGCGGCTTCAATCTCGGCATTGGTCATGCGCGTGAGGAAGTCTGACGCCTCGCCATAGCGCGCGTACTGGGTCAGGGCCGCTGAAATACCTTCGACCTGCTTCTGGGCGTCTTCCCGCTGAGCCAGGGTGATGGCCTTGAGTTGCTCAAGGGTTTCCGGCGGAGCCTGGGGGAACCGGAGAAGTTCATGCAACAACTGCAAAGACTGGGCGAAGTTCTCATCCAGCCCGGAGAGACCAATGGAGGATTCCTTGTCGGCCGCGCCAATGGAGATACTGGACCCAAGCTTGTACCACTCTTTCTGGAGGTCCTCGGAGTTGAATTCCTTGGTACCGGATTTGTCGTAGAGCATCGCCGCCAGGTTGAGCGACTTCTCCGTTCGCGTGCCCACGGGAACGCCGATGGTAAAGCTGAAGAGATCGTTCATCGGATTGGGGACATAGTAGAGGCGGATGCCGGGGGCGGGCTCGGTGATGCTGAGGTCCTTGTCCCGGTGGATGAAGGCCGGCTCGATGGGCTCCACGGGCATCTGCATCAGGTCCATGGCGAACTTCGAGGCGCGCTGGGGATCGATGTCGATCGTAGCCAATTCGGGCTTCTCGATGTTCGGCACTTCGTGTGGCGCGTCCTTCCGCAGACCGGCCACATAGTTACCGCCGAAGTACTCATTGGCCACGCGAACGATATCGGCCTTGGTCACCTGCTCCATGCGCTTGAACCGTGCCACGTGGTGATCCCAATCGGAGAAACTGATCCACGATGCGCGCATGTCGTCCACCCGTGCGGGATCGGACTCCAGACCGGCCTTGGTGTTCTTCTTGAAGTCGTTGATGATGGCGGGCACGAGCCAGTCTTCAAACTCCCCGCGCTTGATAATCTCCAACTGCTCCAGCAAAAGCGCCTCGACTTCGGCGAGGGTCTGGCCCTCCTTGGGGATGCCCCAGAGGAACTGGGCACCATAGTCGTTATAGATGCCGGGATTCGAGCCGGCCTGGCGCACGCGCTGCTGCTGGTTCAGATTCAGATTGATGAGTCCCGCCGCGGAGTTGTCCAGAATCATGTCGATGAGGGTCAGGGCTTCGTAGTCCGGACTCTTGTTCGACGCGGTGCGGAAGGCCAGGAGCACGTATTCCTCGCCCTGATAGGTTTTCACCACCTCTTCCCGGCCCTGGAGCGGCGCCTCTTCCCAGGACTGGGCGGCGGGCACCTCGCCGGGCGTCCACGGCGAAAAAGCCTGATCGATGATGGCCATCGTGGCTTCCTTGCTGATATCGCCGGACAGGAAGATGGCCATATTATTGGGAACGTAGTAGGATTTGTAGTACTTGCCGATGTTCTCCAGCGAGGGGTTCTTGAGGTGCTCCACCTTGCCCAACGTGGGCTGTTGACCGTAGGGGTGGGTCTTGAAGAGCTGCCCTTCGACCGCATAGCGGATAATCCGGTCTTTGTTGTCCAGGGCGCGGTTCATCTCTTCGTAGACCGTCTCAAGCTCCGTTTGGAAGAGGCGAAAGATTGGGCGCGCAAAGCGCTCGGACTCCAGCGCGGCCCACTGGGCCAGCCGGTTTGCGGGGAGCTCGACCTTGTAAACCGTTTCTTCATGCCACGTATGGGCGTTCACCATGCCGCCGCCCATGGCCTTATAAATCCGGTCCATCTCGTTGGGTACGGAAAACTCCGCCGCCTTCACGGACTCGGCGTTGATCTCGGCATAGAGCGCCTTGCGCTTCTCGGGATCGGTCTCGTTGAAGTGCTGTTGGTAGAGCGCCTCGATTTTCTCGATGTGCTCCCGCTCTTTCGCATAGCCCAGGGTGCCGAAGTTTTCAGACCCCTTGAAAAGCAGGTGCTCAAGATAGTGGGCCAGGCCGGTAGACTCCGCGGGGTCGTGCTTGCTGCCCGCGCGCACGGCGATCTCGGCGTAGAATCGTGGCGTATCGTGATTCTCGGTGAGATAGACCGTCAGCCCATTGTCCAACTGGTAGATGGATACCCCCATCTCGTCCGATGGATTGGGCGTATTGACCTGCTTGTAGGCCGCCATCGCGCCGGGCGCCGCCAGCAGCACTACAACTACAGCCGTCCATTTGAATGCGTTAAATTTCATCTAGTCATTCCTCTATCGGCATGGGGCCGTTCAGACCTTGAAGGTTACGTACCTATATTTGCTCGCCCCGCGATCACGTGTTGTCCCGGCGGGCCGCGGACGGATATCTCCGCCCGGCGGGGTTCGATGCCCGCCAGTATGGCACAACGCGCCGCTCAAGAAACAAGCGTAACAGAGTCCCCACTTCCAAGCGCAACCCAGAATCAGCCCTGATACTGGGCGACTCCAAACGGGAGGAAATTTTTGACAAATACGCGGTCTAAGTGTAGAATTTCACCAATTATACTCTTTGCTCATCATTCACCCCATTGGGGCGGGGGGGCCGAGAGAAAGCGTGGTAAACACGCGGATTCAGCGGGCTTCTGGTAATAGCGAGTGCGCACAAATCCGAGAAAACCGTATGGACACCTGGGGAAAGGTATGCCAGCAACGGATACCACGCATTGGCCGCCCTCGGGGCGGACACGGGGAGATTGCAAGGTATGAGTTCAGCCAGGGGACCCTTACTGGGTTCGTTTGCCGGACTTCGCCCGCGCCGATGCGCGTCTGTCCATCACGCCAGTTATTACTTCGTGGCATGTGACCACGAGGCAACGTCAAGAAGAGGGGCCAGTGATGGCTTGGATGGGAATTCTGAGATGAAAAATCTCTCGCTCAGCGCAAAAATCGTGGTCCTTGGGATTGTTCTTCCGAGTATCCTGGTGTCGATTCTTTTCGTACTCTACTACCTCGGCGCGCGACATGCGGGTATCGAAGCCATGCTGGCCGAGGCTCGGGATGTCTGTCTTGCCACGGAGGCGGTGCGCGAGGGCATGGAAGACAAATGGGAACGTGGAGTCTTCACGCAGGAACAGTTGCGAACCTGGGCGGATGCAGGCGAGCTGGAAAAAATCCTGTCGGCCGTTCCGGTAGTCTCGGCCTGGGAGGCGGCGCAAAAGAAGCAGGAGGAAGCGGGCTACGAGTTCCGCACGCCGAAGAACGAGCCGCGCAACAAGCGCAACACGCCGGACCCCTTTGAGTCCGAGGCGCTGGCCGCCCTGGAAGCGGGCGCGGAGGAGTATTGGGGCATCGACGAGAACATGAATGCCATCCGCTATCTCCGGCCGGTAAAGCTCACGGAGAACTGCCTCCTCTGCCACGGTGATCCGGCCACATCCAACGCGATCTGGGGCAACACCGAAGGCAAAGATCCGACGGGCGTGACGATGGAAAACTGGAAAGCCGGCGAGGTTCACGGCGCTTTTGAGACGATCTTCTCCATGGACGATCTGGACCGGAGTCTCCGCGCGACGATGATGACAGGTGCCTTGATTGTGCTGATCGGTCTGGCGGTCATGTCCATCATTTTCGTTGTAACGATCCGCAGGCAGGTTTCCCGCCCGGTTCTCGATGTTTCCGGACGCCTGCTGAATATGGCCGAGGGCAATTTCACTGGTGAGTTCGATCCGTCTTCGCTGGAGCGAAAGGATGAGATGGGCGCGATGGCCCGGGCCATGGCCAAACTGAACAGTGATTTAAGAAAGTCTCTCGGTGACGTGCGCAACGGCGTTTCCACCCTGGCCTCGGCTTCGACCGAATTAACGAGTATCGCCCAGGGCATGACCCGGAGCTCCGCGGACACTTCGGAGCGCGCGACCATGGTCGCGGCGGCTGCCGAAGAAATGTCTGCAAACTCCATGTCGGTTTCTTCGGGCATGGAGCAGACGGCCAACAATCTCCAGAGCGTGGCGGCCGCCACGGAGGAGATGACCGCCACTATGGCCGATGTTGCCGGGAATACCGATAAGGCGCGGGGCACCACACAGCAAGCGGTCCAGCAGGCGGAGCGGGTAACGGGCACGATGCGGGAGTTGGGACGGGCTGCGCAGGAGATCGGAAAAGTCACCGAGACCATCACCAGCATCTCGAATCAGACCAACCTGCTGGCGCTGAACGCGACTATTGAAGCCGCTCGCGCCGGTGCCGCGGGCAAGGGCTTCGCCGTGGTCGCGACCGAGATCAAAGAACTCGCCCAGCAGACCGCCATGGCGACAGAAGAAATCAAGGCAAAAATCTCCGGTATCCAGTCGTCCACCCGTGGCGCGGTGACGGATATTGAATCGATTTCAAAGGTTATCCGCGATGTAAGCGAACTCGTAGGCGCCATCTCGGCGGCCATCGATGAACAGTCCGTGGCCACCCGTGACATCGCCATGAATATCTCTCAGGGCACACGGGGAGTGCAGGAAGCGAATGACCGCGTGGCCCAGACGGCCGAGGCGGCCCTTTCCGTCGCCCGCGACATCGCCGGGGTCGATCAGGCTGGACAGGAGATGAATGAGGGAAGCTCCCAGGTCCACATCGCCGCCTCCGAGCTTTCGCGCCTGGCCGAGCAGCTTCAGTCAATGCTGGCCCGCTTCAAAGTCTAGCCGGAAAAACGAAGGCCACTTTCTCCAGAAACCAAGAGGGCAGGCAGGATAATCCTGCCTGCCCTTTGTGTTTAGAACTGAAGTCCTATTCTGGCTATTCCGTCGCCCCGAAGCTGGTCTTACTCCAGAGTGCGAGTGTAATCGAGGCCATTCCCATCAGGAAAAGATTGCCTGCGCCACCACGCCCTGGGAGCCCGTTGCCCTTAAGCGACAGAGGACAGCCACCTTCTCCTTCTCCTTCTCCTTCTCCTTCTCCTTCACCTTCGCCCTCTCCTTCGCCCTCTCCTTCGCCCTCTCCCTCACCCTCGCCCTCGCCTTCGCCTTCGCCTTCGCCCTCTCCTTCTCCTTCACCTTCCGCGCCAGCTCCGTAGTAGCGCTGGACGTGCTCCCAGGCCCGCAATCCAACCTGATTGCCTATGATTCGACCGGGGATGTCATCCTGGCGGGGGTGAATACCACCGTAGATCCGCGAAAGGGCGGATTCGTCCGCAGCATCGAAGTAGGTGGCCCATTGAAGGTGTACATCTTCCGTGGGGCCTTCCTCGAAGACCAGAAACTCATTCTGCGGTGCCAGGAACTCGCCCATGCCGCCGGGGAAGAATTCGCTGCCCGTGATGGCCGTCAGCACTTCGGCGCCGGATCGACTGAAGGTGCTGTGGCCCGAAACATAGCCGGAGAAGGGCGGCGACACAAAGGTGGGCCGCTGGTAGGGCACCCAATCGAGAGCGCGATGCCACCGGACGCCACTGTACTCCGTCTCTGGATTATCGGGGGCACCGGGCCAGGCGTAGACGGCCAGTTCGCCCTCGAAAGCAGCCAGAGCGGCATGGCGTTCGCCGGCGGTCGTCGTTTCTGCGGTGATACGCTCGATCAGGCCCGGAACGAGCGGAAGGCCCAGCGCGTGATAATCCGCCGCTTCCGTCTCCGTAGACTGGCCGAGTCCCGCCATATAGCGCACGTGAGAGATGGGCCGGGACGTATCATAAAAACCCTTTGCGCCCCAGGCACAGATGGCGGCATCGTGGAGCGCGCCGTTGAGCACCAGATAGAGCTTTACGTCCCACTCCAGATCATCGAGGATGGGCCCCTCGCCCCCCAGACGCTTCTCGAAGAGCGGGTGATCGGAAACGTAGTTCGCGACGGTATTCCAATGGCCCGGCGGCGTCTCGGAGTCGGGCCCGTCGGCCCAGAACTCGGCCAGGATTCGGGCGTAGTCGCCGCGCTTCACCAGATTCGGGGCATAGGGTTCGCCCGTGACGGGATTCAGGTCGCGGCCGGGGCCATCATAGGTTCCCAGTGGCGCGTTGCCACGGCCACCGGGGGAGATGTCGATCATCACCCCGTCATCCGGATCGAGATAGCTGCTGACTTCGATGATGTGGACGACATTCGAGATGAATTCTTCGCTGCCCACACCGCCCAGCAGCGGCGGCGTGCCGGGATCGAAGTGGGTGTTGGGCGATCGATCGTCCTCGGTGAGACCGAAAGGAGTCACGGCGGTCCAGTGGGGTGTCAGGTGAGGCGGATAGGGCCCCAGGACGATCCCCGATTGGTCGATGAAGAACTCCAGCGCCAGCGGCTGCCAGCGGTTGGGATCCACCATCACTGTGCCGGGGAGGGCTACTACACAGGGTTCGTTCACGGGCACATAGCCGTTGGTCGCCGCGAAGCCGTTCTGCTCGTTGGACCCGTCGGTCAGACCAAACGCCAGCACGGCGGCGGCAATACGATTGCCGAGTGCCGCGGGTGAATCGCCCTCCGTTGATTCGAAGGTCCGATCATAGCCCTGCTCGTCCATGGCCGCGTCGAACTCCGCCAGGGAGACGACCGCGCCGGGCGAAGTGGCGAAGCGCGCCCGAAGTATCCGATAGGCCGCGAAGCTCAGGGCCTCCGAGCGGTCCGCATCGGGATCGTCGGAACTCAGCTTCTCTTCGATAAGATAATTTTGCGCATCCGGATCGTAGGCCGCCCACGCGTCCCACATGGCGATGGACACATGGAACAGGTTGCGCGCGTGGACTGTGGGGCGCGCGCGGTCCCGCCGGATGGCGAAGAGCATCTCTTCGTTCCACGTGCGCGCCGCGGAATGCTCCTGCGCCTCTACGGGAAAGAGCGGCGCGAGCAGGCCCGGGAGCAGCAGCGCAATTCCAATCAATCGAGTCGACTTCAACACAAGTCCTCCCTCACAGGTTTAATTCTATCCCAGTTTAGCTACAGGTCTGATATAAAATCGCGTAACAACACTTGCTATCGGACTCCAATCATTTGCAAAGACGGCGAAGGGTGAAGCCGAAACTTCCCCAAGCCGCGCCGACTTGGCGGGGCTTAGAATTTCGCCACCGTTAATCTTTTCGAAGAGCACCAGCACAGGATAGGTCACGAGGGCGGAAAGATCCACCAGCGAACCCGCATCGGCGGCACGGAAGGTGTTGTTGTACGGCGTGGCCGGATTGAGTGTAATGGTATCCAACGCCGAGAGATCGACCGCCGCGCCCGTCGTCGCAGCCACGAGGAAGCCGACGCAACCATTGGGGCTCAGGAAACTCATCGACGCCAGCGTCGGCAGGGACACGAGACTCGGCTCGCTGTCGGAGGCGCGAACACCGGACGAGCCGATGATCTGCTCCCCGCAAGACACGTCAAAGGTAAAGCTGGTCACCTGGGGAAGCACCAGCGAGGCGCCCGTTCCCGCGAAGAGCCGTACGTTCGCCAGTGTCGCCAGTACGGGCGCATCAAAGAGCCCATTGGCCGTGACGCTGATGAAACGTGTCCCGTTCGCCGCCCCCGCCATGCTCGCCAGTTTGGATGCATCGAATTCGGCGTCTCCGTTAACCGTGATGTTGGACCCGGTCACGGCCAACAGCTCGGGCACGGAGACGAATCCGCTCTCGGACATCGTGACGGTGGTGTCGGCCATGGACGTCAGGGCGGGCAGCGCCAGGGTGCCGCTAATGTTCATGGTAAGGCTGGCGATACTGGTAGCCGCCGGAAGCGTCACCGACGTTCCCGTGAGAACGGAAATGTTGCCAAGCACGGACGTCACACTGGGCGCCAACAGTTCGCCGCCACTATCGATATACAAGGCGAGTCCCGCATCCAGGGCCGGCAGGGCGGAAATATCCACCACCGATCCCGCGCCCGAAGCCCGGAACGTGTGGTCGTAGGGATTGGCGGGATCGAGCACCACCGAAGTGAGCGCGGAGAGGTCGATAGCGCCGCCGGTGGAGGCGTAGATGGTGAAGCCTACACAGCCGTTGGGCGCCAGGAAGGTCATTTCCTCCAGGATCGGCAGCGCCACCAGACTGGGCAGCGCATCGGAAGCCCGCACCCCGGAAGAGCCGATGATCTGCTCGCCGCACGACTGGTCGAAATAGAACTCGGTCAGCGCGGGAAGCTCGAGGGCGGCGCCTGTGGCCGCGAAGAGCCGCACGTTGATCAGCGAAGCCAGCAGGGGCGCGTCAAGGAACCCATCGTTACTCACGCTGATGTAGCGCGTGCCGTTGGCCACGCCCGACATGGTCGCCAGCTTCGGCGCATCGAAGACGCCATTGCCGGAAATGGTGATGTTTGACCCCGTAACGTCGAGCAGCTCCGGTAGCGACAAGTTGCCCGTCTCCGAGACGGTCACGGTGGAATTGTCGAAGGCCGTCAATGCGGGCAGCGAGAGCGAACCGCTCACGTTCATGGTCTGGTCGGCCAGGGTCGTGACGCCCGCCAACGCGACCGTGCTCCCGGAAAGGACGCTGAGGTTACCCGCAACCTCGACAATGTTCGGCGCAATGATCGCGCCGCCGGTATCGGCGTAGAGGGCCAGACCCGCGTCGAGTGCGGGCAACGCGGTCAGATCCACGACCGAGCCCACGCCCGAAGCCCGGAAGGTGTGGTCGTAGGGATTGGCGGGATTGAGCGTAACCGTCGTAAGGGCGGAAAGGTCAATCGCGCCACCGCTGGACGCGTAGATCGAGAAGCCAACACACCCGTTCGGCGGCAGGAAGCTCATGGACGTCAGGGCCGGCAGGGAGACGAGACTGGGCTGGCTGTCGCCGACGCGCACGCCGCTCGACCCGATAATCTGCTCACCGCAGGACTGGTTGAACGTGAAGGTCGTCAACGCGGGGAGCACCAGCGACGCACCGCCCGAGGTGAAGAGCCGGACGTTTTCCAGCGCGGCCAGCAGGGGCGCGTCAAAGGCGGCATCGGCGCTGAGGCTGATGTATCGTGTGGCATTCGAGACGCCGGTCATACTCGCCAGATTCGGAACATCGAAGACACCATTTCCGTTGACGGTAACGTTAGTCCCCGAGATGGTCAGCAACGCTGGCAGGTCGAGCGCACCGTTCTCGGCGAGGGTAATGGCGCTGTTGGCCATTTCAGTCAATACCGGCAGGTTGAGCGAACCGTTCACGTTCATGGTCATGTCGGCCACGCTTGTGACGGCAGGCATCGTCACCGTGCTTCCCGAAAGGACAGAGATGTTGCCCGTGGCCTCCGTAATGGCGGGGACCAGGAGCGTTCCACCGGCGTCCGCATAGAGCGCCAGGGCGCCGTCGAGGCCGGGCAACGCGGAGAGATCCACGATGGATCCGGCGCCCGAGGCGCGGAAGGTGTGATCGTAGGGCGTGGCGGGATTGACCACCACCGAGGCGAGCGTGGAAAGATCGATCGCGCCGCCTGCGGACGCGTAAATCGAGAAACCGACGCACCCGTTTGGCGCCAGGAAGGTCAGCTCTTCCAGAATCGGAAGGGATACCAGGCTCGGCTCGCTGTCGCCCGCGCGCACGCCGCTGGACCCGATGATCTGCTCGCCGCACGACACGTCGAAATAGAACTCCGACAGCGCCGGCAGCACCAACGATGCTCCGCTGGCGGCAAAGAGGCGGACGTTCTCCAACGACGTCAGCAGCGGCGCATCGAAGAGCCCGTTGGCCGTCACGCTGATGTAGCGCGTGGCGTCGATCGTGCCGGTCATGCTCGCCAGTTTGGGCGCATCGAAAATGCCGTTGCCGTTTATTGTGATGTTGGAACCCGATAGGGTCAGGAGCTCTGGCAGCGCGAAGGACCCGTTTTCATTGAGCGTAATGGCCGCATTGGTGAGCGTCGTCAGCGCGGGAAGCGACAGGGATCCGCTGATGTTCAGTGTGAGATCCGCGAGGCTGGTCGCGGCGGGCAAGTCCACGGAGCTGCCCGTAAAGACGTTGATGTTGCCCTCGATACCGACGACGTTCGGGGCCAGGATGGCGCCACCCGTATCCGCATAGAGCGCGAGGCCCGCGTCGAGTCCGGGCAGGGCCGAAAGGTCGATCAGGGAGCCAGCGCCCGAGGCGCGGAAGGTGTGGTCGTAAGGATTGTTCGAATCGAGCGTCACCGAAGTCAGGACCGAAAGATCGATCGCGCCACCCGACGAGGCGAAGATAGTAAAGCCCACGCAGCCGTTGGGGGCGATGAAGCTCATCGATTCCAGCGCAGGCAGGGAAACAAGGCTGGGCTCCCCATCGGACTGGCGCACGCCGGAGGCGCTGATGATCTGATCGCCGCAGGAGGCGTCGAAGGAGAACTCGGTGAGCAGGGGCAGAACAAGGGACCCGCCATTGCCCGCCGAGAGTCTTGTGTTCATCAGCGAAGCCAGCAGCGGCGTATCCAGGACGCTGCTTTCGTTGACGATGATGTAGCGCATGGCGTCGGCGGTCATACTCGCCAGCTTCGGCGCATCGAAGAGGCTGTTTCCTGAGAGATTCAAGTTGACGCCCGTACTTGCGAGCAGCTCGGGCACCGACACCACGCCCGCGCCCGACAGGTTGATCGTGGATTCTTCGAGGCCGGTCAGGACAGGCAGGTTCAGCGTTCCGCTGATGCTCAGCGTCGCGCCGCGCACGCTCACCGCGAGCGGAAAGGTGAGGCTGGATCCCGGCTGAACGGCGATATTGCCCAGGACCTCCGTTACACTGGGGGCCAGCAGAGACGCGCCCGTGTCGACATTAAGCGCCATTGCCGCATCGACGGCTGGCAGCGCGGGGATATTGAGCTCCGACGTCGCGCCCGAAGCACGGAAGCTGTGGTCGTAGATATTTTCGGGATTGGTGATCACGGTCGCGAGTACCGGCAGATCCACATCGCCACTTGAACTTGCCACGATGTTGAAACCCGTGCAGAAGTTCTGCGCAAGGTAGGTCAGCGATTCCAGCGCGGGCAGAGACACGAGGCTGGAGCGCCCCCCGACGCTGCGTTCGCCACTGGAGACGATCAATTGTTCGCCGCAGCCGGCTTCGACGCGGAATTCCGTCAGAAGGGGCAGCTCCAGGATACCGCCGTTAATCGCCTGTATACCCATATTCACCAGCGAACTGAGCAGCGGTGTGCCCAGGGTGCCATCGTCCCACACCTGGAGGTAGTTGAGGCCCGTTGCGGGGCCGTTGATCTCGGCAAGCAACGGCGCGTCGAAACGGCCGGCACTCGATACCGTGACGGAGGTCGCGATGAGTTCGTCCAGTGCGGGCAACGAGATGCGACCGCTTGCGGATACGCTGGCATTCTCGATCCGGCTCGTTTCTTTGATTGTCAGCACGCTCCCGGCCCCGGTGGAGGTCAGGTAGCACAACTGGTCGGGGCTGGTCTCGACATGGCCGATCTCCGCCACAGCCCCCGAACTGACGTCAATCCGCTGGCTACCCTGAGCGGTCCCGCCGGTCAGGGCCACGTCACCCAGAAGCTGGAACGACGTGGTGGCCCCGGTGATGTTCAACTGGCCCTGGCCCTGGATGAGCAGCGTGCCTTCGTAGCGCGACTGCCCTTCCACGCGGAGTATCGTGTTGCTCGCAATAACTACCAGATTCTGTCCCGCGCGCACACGCACGTTGTTCCATGTGGTGAATGTGTCGATGGTAACGGTGATGGGATCGCCGGCCGGATTGATGAGGACCACCGAACCCGGACCGGGTACGGCACCGCCACTCCAGTTGGCCGTATCGCTCCAGTTTCCACTGGCCCCACCGCTCCACTGGACGATGAGAGAGGGATCGACCAGCTCCAGCACGAGGATACCCGCATCGGTAATCCCGCTCGGCGCCAGCGCCACCAGGCGCGTGGCCGAGCCAAAGGAAATGCCTGACTCCCAGTCGACAAAGACTGTGACCGACTCCGCGTCGGAAGATACCTCGGCCACAAACTCGAAGAAGCCGCTGGCGTCCGTCGTGGCATTGCCGAAGGCCGTGGAGACCTGCGCGCCCGCTGCGGGGCTGCCGTCCGGCTGCTGCACGAAGCCCTGGATTTGCGCCTCGACGCTTTCTTCCACCACCTCGAAACGCTTCACCGCCGTGGCCCCTTCGTTGGTCGCCGTCACCAGGACTACACCGGGCGCAAGGGCCGTCAACACGCCCTCCGCGTCGATGCTCGCGACTTTCGAACTGCTCACGCGGTAGGTCGTGCCTGCATCGACCGGGCTCACATCAATTTCATCGCCCCCCAGCAATACACCCGTGGTTACGAGCGGAACGATATTTCCCACTTCGAGCAACGCCGAAAGCGCGCCGATATAGACCGACTGGGGCACGGGCGGCGGACTATCGGAGAAAATAAGATCTTCGGTGGCAATTTCTATTGACTCGCCCTGGGAAATCCGGAAGGACGGGCTGTACACGTAGCGGTTGCCGCGAACAGTCGCCGAAACACCAAGGATGCGCACGAACTCATCGCTGATGAAATCCGGACGTGTGCCGGGGCCATCGGGACCGAACTCATCGGGCGCGGAGACGTTGCTGAAGCGGAACACGCCTGCGGCGTTGGGCGTCACCACCTGGCCGTTCAGCGTGAGGCGCCAGGTGTCATCCAAGCGGTCGGGCAGGGGCGGCTGCTGGGCAATCGTGAAGTCAAAGTCGTTGGTACCGTCGCCGTCGGTATCGGCGATGAAGGGATCGGTGCCCATAAGGAATTCGTAGAAATTTGGCAGGCCATCGCCGTCGGGATCCGTGAAGGCATCCGCTGGCGAGCTGGGGTCAAGGCCCACTTCAAGTTCCCAGACATCGGGCAGAAGATCTTCGTCCACATCGTCGTAGAGCGGCGCGGGGTCGCCCTGCTTCTCTTCGTGGGGGATGGTCGTTTTGCAGAGGCCGCACTCCCGGAGGCGATCCTGGGTGCCATTGTAAGCGTCGCCGCCGAAGGAAGCCACGGCCGCCGTGTAAGCCGCGGCAACCAAGCCGCAGCGGCTATTCGCCAAAACGTCCAGATCGGAAATATTGTCGTCGCATTGCTGCAAGAGATCGGCGTAGAACTCGAGATCGCAGGCCGCCTTGGATTTCCCGCAGGTGGCGTAGCAGTTGTCGTGCTTGTCGCAGGCGGGCGCCAGGGGCACATAGTAAATAGAGGCCAAGCCTGGCACGTACACGTTCTGCGGGATGGGGAAAGGCGTTGACACGGTGGGCGATCCGCAGCCGTTTGGCTTGAACTCATCGTCGGGGCATTTCTGTTTGCAGTCACCCGTGACCGAGTAAGGCGGGCAGTTGCAGCCCCAGCCCGACAGGGTCAGCCCGCTGCCGGGGTCGGTGGTGATCACGCTGCCGTCTTCGCTCACAGAGCCGGAGGCCACGATGTCGAACTGCTCGTTGTCGTGGTTGTAGCTCAGGAAATAGGCCACGGCGCCCGGGTCAAGCCCCGTCATGTTCGGATATGTCACGGCGACGGGCGGATCAAAGGTCGAACCCGCGGGCTGCAGCGTCCACGCGAAGGGCGGCGACACACCGTCGGGCATGGGCATGGGCACGTCGTCGTGGTGCACCTGATTCAGCGACATCACGTGTGGATCGCTGGGACTCGGGCGGGTGCCGTCGCGGCGGGTCATACTGCCGGCCTTGATGGTCATTTCCAGGCCCTCCACCCCTTCGAGGGTCAGGGTGATGTCCTGCGTGCCGTCGTAGGTCACGGCGTTCGCGGGATTCAGCGGCGGCAGTTTCACCGGCGCTGAAAGGCCGTTGGCGGCATTGGGCACGATGACCTGATTGAAGGAAAGGCCGGGGAAGGAACCGGGCGCTACCGCCACACCGCCCACGGCGGTCGCCTGGAGCCCGTCCAGGAAGAACTGCGCCGGGCCGGAGGGCACGTCACCAAAGAAGAACTGGCCGTCGGCCCCTGTGGACACATCGGAAAGTACGGTGGTGTTGTTCACCACGAGTGTACAAGCCACGCCCTCAATGGGCTGACCCGCGTTGTCCTGCACGATTCCGCTGAAGGTCGTGGGCAGGAAAGCCTTGCGCTCCAGGCCGAAAGCGTCGAAGGTGACTGGCAGGCCGGGATTGCCCTCGTAGGTCGCCGTCACGAGATTGTTGCCGCCCTCGGGGCCCAGTTGGAATTCCACCTGGGCGTGGCCCGTCTCACCCGTCTCCACGGTCACACTTTCGAGACCGTTCACCAGACCGCCACCCTGGGTGACCGTGAAGGTCACCGGAATGCCGCTGATGCCGTTGCAGTTGTCGTTCACCCAGGCCCGAAGCGGATCGGGCACCTTCGCGCCCGCCTCGCCGCGCTGGCCCGTGCCGCTGCCAAGGTTGATCTGCTTCGGCAGGCCCGGAAGCGCCGTGGCGCAAAAGTAGGTCGTGCCGCTGATATCCGTGCTGGTCACTTCGACGCGGTTGTTGCCACAACCCGCATCACTCCCCATCCACAAAAAGGCGCCCGCCTCGCCATTCGCATCGGTCTCCAACTGGACCTGGCGCACGCGGGCCTCCAGGTCATTCTCCACCGCGCCGAGCAGGCCGTTGCTGCGCACCACGCTGAAGGTAACCAGCTTGCCGGCAAAGGGCTCCCCATCGGGGTGGGTCATGCGAATGCGCAGCGGCTCGGCCAGACTGTTGTACACCACAGCGCTCTGTCCATCGCCCGAAAGCACGGCCATGCGCGGCCCCGTGGGTTCCGCACGGGTCACGGTGATCGTTTTCTCAATCGTGTTGCCCAGGGCATCCGTGGCCACGGCGGTGAGCACATTCTCGCCGATGGCCAGGGGCACGGCGGGGCGTTCATAGGTGCCGTTGGTGCCAATACCAATGACCACCGCCGCCTCCGTGCCGTTCACGGCCACGTCCAGCCCCAGGAAGCCGCTGAGGATGTCGGACACGCGCCCCGCCACCGTGATGGCTTCGTTGGTCAGCACTGCACCGTCCTCGGGAAAATCGATGTGGAGGCCCGGCGCCTGGCCGTCCTGCAGCACCATCAGGATACTCGGTGCGCTTTCTTCGCCCTCGCCATTGCGCGCCGTCACAAAAAGCTGATTCTTCCGGTTCGCCCGAAGGTTCACCGTCACCTCGAAGAGACCGCCCGCGTCGGCCTCGGCGGTTCCCACGGAAGCCCCGCCATTCACGCGGATGGAAGCGCCCGACTCGGTCTCGCCCGTAATCACCACCGTGCTTGATGCCGTCTCCGATGCGGACGCAGACACCACGGGCGGTGCGGGCACTTCACCTTCACCTTCACCTTCACCTTCACCTTCACCTTCACCTTCACCTTCGCCTTCGCCCTCGCCCTCGCCCTCGCCCTCGCCTTCACCTTCACCTTCACCTTCACCTTCACCTTCACCTTCACCTTCACCCTCACCTTCACCCTCACCCTCACCCTCACCTTCGCCTTCACCTTCACCCTCGCCTTCACCACCCGGATCGGGCCCGAGGGATACGGTGATATTGACGGAAGCGTTGGGGGAAACCTGTGCCCCCGCACTCGGGCTCTGGGAAATGACCAGATCCACCGCTACGGTCGCGTTGAACGCTTCATTCACCGTACCCAGCGAAAGCCCCTCCGCTTCCAGCGCCGCTTCCGCCGCGGCCTCGGTCAGTCCGCGCACATCGGGCACCGTGACTTTCTGGGGCGGGCAGCCTTGAATCAGCGCTGCAGACGCAAAAAGGAGGAAAAGAGAGAAAAGGGCGGATACAGTCTTCATGGGATCGCCTCGCCGACACCATTCCCGTAAGAGGTGGCGGCAGTTGCTTGAGAAAGATTCAGGTGCAGGCGTGGTCAGCCCATGTCACGAAAATGCGCGATCATGATCGCGCAATTCGCACTGCCTGCGGAGATTTCACGCCTGGAGTTGCTACCGTCATCCTTGAAATGGTCATTGGTACAATGCCGCCAAACCGACCATAGCACGACGTGGGCAATAATGCAATAGCCCATTTGTGTTTTTTGATTCGAGCGCGCCGATCGGCAAATTTTTGGCGCCCGAGGTTTGGTATCAAGGATGTATATTGCTCGAGTTGGGTGTCCTGCGGCGGGTTTCACTTGCTATCATTCCAGACAGGGGGCGCCATGGAAGCGTCATCCCTTTCGAAATTTCCTTTACAGAAGGGGGCAGAATATGGACACATTGGTCGCGAAAGCATGGAAGCAACTTTCTAAAATCTACTTTCACGAGATTTGCGACCTGCTCAAGGCGGAGAACGAACAAGAGGCGGCCTGCCGCACGGGCTGCTGCGGGCTCCCCTTGCCCGCTGGCCGACACAGGTTGCACGAGAAGGCGGTGTATGCGATCAAGCAAGCGGTTGCCTGCGGACTATCGACACCCGGCCTCTACCAGACTCTATACTGGCACTATCACTACCTCGGCCAATTTGATTTGGGCGCGGAGGCCTGCCGAAAGGCGCTGGAACTCGACGGGAATTCCGCCTACGCTGCCCATGGTTTGGGAATTTGCCTGAAGTCACTCGGACGAGTCGACGAAGCCATAGAGCCTCTGGAGCATGCGGTTGCGCTGGACCCTGAATCCCCAGGTGCCCTGGAGAACTTGATCGCGTGTCACGAACAATTAGGCCACGGTGACGAGGCGAGCCGGCTCGCCCGCAAGGGACTGGATCGCTTTCCCGATCATGTCCCCTTCATGCGATCGCTGTACCACCAGCTCGAACGAGCAAAACGCCACGACGATGCGAAAGTACTCGCAGAGCGGGCCGCAGCACTCGCCCCGGATGATTACGCGCCACAAGTCGCATTGGGTCACATTTACCGCAAGCTGGTGCAACACACCGAGGCCATCGAGGCCTTCAAGGAAGCACTGCGCCTGTCCCCCGGCAATTCGAGCGCGCTGGGACCGCTTGTCGACGCACTGGAAAAGGCGGGCAGGGCAGAAGAAATTCCGGATATCCTGGAGGAACAGGCGCGATTCGATTTCGATGCGGTGAACGGCGGCCGTCTCGGAGAAAATCTGTGTCGATACGGACGCTTTGAAAGCGCCATCCGGGTATTGAAGCAGGTCACGTTGATGCTTCCGCAGTTCCTTGAACCCCACGTGTGGCTTGCCCGAGCCTTTCGCGCATTGGAACGAGAAGACGAGGCCTTAACGGTCTTGAAGGCCGCCGTCGAACACGCGCGGGATTCCATCAAACGGCTGGACGACATGCTCCCGGAATTAAGAGCAATGGATGAACGACCCAACCAACCCAATCTGCGGCTCGCGGAAACCTTCGAAATCTACACATACAAAAATGCCATCCATGCCTTCCTTGAAGCGGGCGCGCTAGATGAGGCCCGAAGGCACCTCCCCCGACTCGAATGCCTGGACGCGGAGAAGGCCCAATACTTCGCGGAAAAAATTCGTGCGCAAGACGCTGACTGACTGAATACGCGATAGGCCAACTGGTCGCGAATCATTGTCAATGACTTCGTTTCCAGCGCCTGCCCAGTTCAAGAGAATGGGGTGCTGCGGTGAACCTATCCGCAGCACCCCGGCATCATGTTTACGTTACTTTCGCAGGGCGGCCTCGGCCTCGTGGGTCTTGCGCAGGGCCTCGTACTGGCCGCGGGCTTCCTGTACGCGCGTGCGCAGGGCTTCGGCCTGGAGGGCCAGCTCTTCGGCCCACTTGTTGGTGCCGATCTCGCCTTTCGCCTGTTTTTCCAGACCGTCGGCGATGAGTTTATCGATTTCGTCGAGACTGGCCACGCGCTTGGCGAGGAGAGCGTCGACGGCGGTGTAGTCCCAGAAGCGAAGTCCGTCGCGCACGAGGTAGACGGGGGTGGTGTGGGCGCGGTAGCCCTCGGTGGCTTCGACGCGGGCGGCGAGCCAGCAGCCGTCCCCCGGCTCCACTTCGAGGTCGAGTTCCAGTTCGTCCGCCCCGCCTTCGGGCGCTTCGACGGTCTGGATCACCTGCCCGTGCTTCACGATTTCGAGTTTCATGGGGGTGGTGAAGCCCGCCGCGCCCCAGGTGCGCGCGCGGACGCGGACGGTCTTGCCTTCTTTGATCGCCAGTTCATCGCCAGGGTAGGCCTTGTCCACGCGGAAGTCGATCATGGGTCCGTTGGTGACGAAGGTATTACCGCGCTCCAGGGCGGCGAACCACTTGTCGGCCGTGAAGGCGCCGCGGCCGGTGTGGGCGTAGACCCGCACCTCGCCCACGGTGCCGCCCCAGGGCACGTCGGACCCGGCGGAGGCTGTCACCTTGAAGCCGAGGTTCAGGAAGTCGTAGTAGAGGTCGGTGCCCAGATTGGCAAACTGGAGCAGCTCGACGAAGTCGATGAGGTCCTTCGGCGCGGCGAGGGTCATGCCCCGGTGCACGTAAAACAGATCGGTGTTGACGTGGGCAAAGCCGGAGAGGCCGCCCTGGGCCGCCACGTTTTCAAAGATCCAGTCGTACTGGTAGTAGCGCGCGGTATCGCGGACCATGTCGGTGATGTTCAGGGAGATCGTGTGGCCGAGCTGGTCGTGGGTGCGGGGACATTCCTGACCGGGCACCAGAATATAGCCATCCTCCTGCACGCGATGTTCCGGGCCGAAGCCGCGCTGCTCGAACCAGGTGCGGTTCATGTCGCCCATCTTGAGGATATTGCCCAGGCGCACATCTTCCGCCTGGATCCAGGTCATCACCTGGCGGGTGTCCACATCGCTGAGCATCTGAAAGTGAATGTGGTCGTCGCCGCTGTACCATCCGGACTTGCGCATGTCCACCCAGCGCTCGGGCCGATAGGTCTTTTCGATGGTTTCGCCTTCGGTCACGGTGAAGCTATCAATAATCGGCACGTGCTCCGTGCCGCGGCGGATGACCACCTCCCACTCGCCGGGGGGCAGGGTCATGTCGATGGGATCGGGCACGCACCAGTAGTTTCCGGCAAGTTTGCCGTGGAGATTGGCGCGGCGGATGCCGGTGCTCGACCCCTGGGTGTCGAACTGGGGCGCGAATTCGAGGGCGTTGCGCGGTTTGTACTCGCTGCCGTTGGTCTTCCACAGCAGCCGCAGCATGGCGGGCGCGGGCTTGCCGGTGTCGTCGGACAGCACGGCGAGCTTCAAGCGTCCCTGCTTTGGCGTGGTAATTTCGAGCGGCAGGGTGTAGCGATCGCGGCCCGGAAAATTGAGAAAGACTCGAACGGAGACGCTCCGCGCGGGCACATTGCGCAGGGAAATCAGCAGGTAGGTCGTGCGCGCGGGGTCGATCCCGTCCACGTCGACGAGATCGCGGCCGCCGGAGAAATCGAGCTCGGCCACTGCGCACTGGGGATTGCCCGCGCCCGCATTGATGCGATAGAGGAGGGCGCCCGAGTCGCCCGGCAGTGAAACCGGCAGCTTCGGAAAAGCCTGAGGGGTTGGAGCCAGGGTCAGGTCGGCGAGGGCCGGGACGCCATCGAGGAGTTGGATGAGCGCCGCTGCTTTCTCTTCCCGCTCCTTTGCCCCGTCGGCTTTGGCAGCGTCATCCGGGCCCCGCTCCATGTTGCGCTCGGCCCGGCGCAGTCCCCGGTTGACTTCGTCCAGCGCGGTGCGGGTCGCCTCATCGAGGAGGTACCCGTGATATTGGCTGAGCGCGGCGGACAGGGCCGAAGCGCCCGGCACGCTGGTGGAGCCCTGTGCCCCCGCGACGGACGCCAGAATCAGCGCAATTCCCCACACGGTGATTTCCAAAAGCCTTCCCACTTGCTTCATGGTCTCTCTCCCTTTCTTAGCGCGCCGGGGTAGTCCCAGTGCTTTTCCCATTCCCACCCAGTTGGGCCTCAAAGATTAGCGGTACGTCGGCCCCTTCCGCCCGGGGCCGTTCACGACCCCCGTTGGCCGCGCTGATCTGAATCCCGTCCTTCGCGGCGACGCGAAGGGACGCCATTGCCGGAACATCGGCAAAGAGGCTGTCATGCACTTCCAGCGCGGCCTTTCCATCGGGCAGCGCGGGCAAATCGGCAAAGAAATGGAGGCGGATCTCGAAGCGCAGGTGGGCTTCGCCCCCGGGCGGAACCGCGCACGCGATCTCAGGATCGAAGCGGGACACAAGTTCCAGCGCGGCGCCGTCGACGTGCAGGAGCAGCGCCTTTTCCGCTTCCACCATGAGCGCCTTCTTGAAGGCCGCGCGCTCTTCGGCGCTGAAATCTCCATCGCCGTTCACATCGAGCGCACCGCGCCGGGCCTCCGCCTCGTCGTCGAAGAAGGTCAACTGGACCGTCAGGTCGAGGTACGTTTTCGACGCTTCCAGGAGAACGTCATGCTGAACATAGGCCGACAACGTCGAATGGGCCATGGCAAGACCGCAGGGAACTGCGAGCCAGACTGCCATGACCCATCGGAGTATCATCGGGACTATCCTTCCCGCCTCGGGCGAAGCGCCCTTCGGCTCAAAGTCCTATAAGCGCAATCTCGCCCCAGTAGGCCGCTTCGCAGAACCAGCCCGTGGGCTTGTTCAGCAGCTCGGCCTTCACCATCTGGCCCGCATAGGGCGCCAGATCGACATCCACCGTCAGCCAGCCGTCCGTTACGGTAGCGGCGCTGACCGTCTGATTGACCACTTCCTTGCCGTTCAACTTCACGACCAAATCCCAGTCGCCGCCGTCGTGGTGGCTCACCACCAGGCGAAGCTTGGCCTTGGACCCGGCGGGCAGGGTGCCCTCGCGCCACAAGACGCAGGGCGTCTCGCCGTCGTCGGGGTGGGTGAGGAGCACGCGCTGGCGACCGCGGAAGTCCGCACGCATGCCGGGGTCCATTTCCAGGCCGCAGTCTTCCACGTTCCAGCCTTCGGCGAATTCTGCCACGATGGGCTTCATGTCGGTGCGGCCATCGGTGAGCTCGTTCGGACGAATTTTTTCGGCCATTTCTTCAGCCGTGTACTTGCTGTTGGCAATCGGACCGGGCGTCCAGCACTGCTCCAGCGGGCGAAGCTTCGGGGCCTCGCGCTTGATCAGCAGCATTTCCTTGCCTCCCTCGGTAACGATCTTGCCGCCCGCGCGCACGATGGCGTCGCGCCCGAGCTTCTCGCAGATCTCCAGCAGACCAGCGAAGGTGTAGTCGGTGTGGGTGAATTTGGTTTCCAGATCGAGCTTCGACGTGAACTTATCGGGGATGTTTTCCAAGCCCAGCGAGGTGAAGAGGATGCCCGCCGCGCTGGAGGGGTTGCAGTCCGAATCCTGGCCGCCGCGCGTGGCAATGATGATGGTCTTGTCGGGATCGCGTTCGCCATAGAGCAGGCCCATGACAATATAGGCGCCGTTGATCTTTGCGTCGATGTTGAAGGTCGGCTTCTTTCCGCCGCAGGAGAACTTGCGGTAATCAAGGTTCAGGTTGTACTTCGCCTCGATCAGTTTCCAGGTCGCTTCCCAGTCGTTGGGATTTTCCTTCCACCAGGCGATTACGTCGCGCATGCACTCGGCGTACTGGCTGTCGGCGGGTATACATTCGAGGCCGGCGAGCACGATCTTTTCCGGGTCGGTCTCGAAGAAGGCGGCGGAATACATACCACCCACGAACTGGCCGCCGTAGATGCCGTCGCCGTAGTTCACCAGCCGGCCAAAAACCTCGCCCAGCGCGATCGGCACATTGGGCATGCCCGGCGCGATGAGGCCGGAGTAGTCCGCTTCGATCTGGTAATCGATGTCGTCCGCGTGCTTATTGAATTCCGGGTGACCGGAATCCGGCGGCGCGATGCCCGCGCGCAGGTTCTTGCGGCCCGTGTCGTTCGCGTGCCAGAGGGGATAGCCGCTCCGGGCAAAATCGATGCCCGCCTGCTTCAGGGAAACGTCCCAGCCGTAGACTTCCAGGCTTTTGAGGAAGGTCATTTCCACATAGAGGTCGTCCTGCCAGAACTGGTTGATGAGTTCCGGGCGCCACTCGGGCATCTTATCTTCCGGCACCATCACGCCATTAAACTGGAACTCCGTCGGCGCGCCCCAGCCCACCCCCGCCATCTGGCCAATCCAGCCCGCCTTCATGCGGCTCAGGAATTCATCCGCCGGTATGCGGAGCATGTCATCCTGCGCCGACACGACGCTGCAGATGCCCAAAGAGAGAGAGAAAACAAGACGCTTCATAGATACCTCCGAAGCCGCGCGGGCCTGGCGCTCCAGGAAGGGAAAGGCTGCACCGCGCGCAGATGATGGCCAATGTGGACTGCCATTTGAACAGATATGACCGCAGCCGGTCAAGGAAGCACACGCCGCTGGAAATGGCGCCCGAAGTGCTTCGGCCAGCGGCGATGTCAGCGAATGGATCCGCGCTCGATTCGCTCCACGACTTTCGCGGCCAATTCTTTGTGGCGGTCGTACTGGTGGACCACATGATAGGGCTCGCCGGCCTGGTTGACCACGAGATGGTCCTCATTGAGGTGAATCGACTCCGGCGCCACGTAGTTCAGCGTGAGGATGGGCCCGAATTCATTGGAGTAGAGCCGCGTACCGGGGAGCGCATCGGAATAAAGGAGGTAGTTGTGGACGCACTGATCGATACCCGAGATCACATGCATGATATTGGGCGTGCGCTCGTCAATAGCGCGCAGCCCGGCGCACATGGCGGCGAGGTAGTCCCGCACGGCGGCCCCGGTGCCGATGGTGGTGCCGGAACAGGAAATCTTGTGCCGTCCGAGGCGACCGAGCACCTCCTTGCCATAGGCACAGGCGAGCCATCCAGAATTCGCCAGGCAGGTGGCCAGGGTTATCTCGTCACTCTCCAGAAAACAGCAGAGTCCGCCGCCCAGATCGATCTCAAAGGGGTTCCGCTGAAAAATCACATCGCGCACATCCGCCAGAAGAATCTTTTCCGGTATCTCCGCAAGGCCGGAGAGATATTGGTCATATATAAAATAGCGCAGGGCGTTGATGGGCGTGGCGGTGAAGGTGTTGTACTCGTCCACCGTGAGGATTTCCACACCCAGATCATCCAGCGCCTTGCACGTGGGCTGGCTGGCCTGGCCGACATATAAGACTACCTTACCGTCGAAGCCGGTCTGATACAGGGAATGGAGAAAGGGCTTGAGCTCGTCGAACTCCAGACCCTTGATAGCGCCCAGCACCAGATTCATGACGTGCTCCTTCCTTTGAATGGAAGCACCCATGATAGCAGAACGAGAAGAGTTGGATGACGTGGCAGGAAGAGCGGCGTTGACATGCGCGGCTGCATCGAGCGAGGGCGTTAGAGTCGATGCGGATAATTGGAGGAGAATCGGTCGCCTTGTTTAGCTGTCTGAACTTGGGGTTTTCCAGAGCGGACATTCCTCCCAGCTTGGCGGGAAGCCCATATCCTGAAGCGGTATATCAGGGTAAGAATCAAGCAGGTTCTTGAGGCGTTGGGGCCAACAACTTTGAGGCGCGATAATGGCCAGAAGATATCGTAACACTGTCAAAATCGCGAAAACGCGACTGCTGTCGATCGCAATGGGCGTGTGCCAGTCAGGATTTTTCTTGATATGGGGTATTTTTGGGGGAACGCCAAGCACTCGGTTCCAAAGTCTTGCATGGTGGGCGCAGCCATTGCGCATGGCGTGGAGGGAACGTAACCAAGATCGGAGTACTGTGTCGTGTTGATTATACCGTTGGGCTACTTTTTGTTGAATAGAGGCATCTACGCCTCGATAGAAATTGAGAGTGGTGCCCATCGTCATAAGTTCTGAAGCCATCCAAATAGGCGGCCATCCATGCTGGTCGCCATACTTCTCGTTGAAGTGCTTGATAAAAGTTTCTTTGCTTCGATTCGACTCGCCAATAATTCCTGACAAGAAACGACCGAACTCGTCGCGACTAAGATTTGGCAGGTTAGCCGGGACTGTGTAGCCAAATGGCCCACATGCATGAGCGTGTTCATAAGCCATCGCGGTACGGACACTGACTTCAACTCGCTCGATCGCATCCATCGTTAACAGACGTAGATGTCGGTCGAAGGTGTAGCGCCTCCAAACGCAGTCGAGAGAAGTACCTGTTTGAAACGTATCGTCTTCGTTTCGAAATGGAAACAGATAACCGCTTATTCGGTAATAATTTACGACGCTCAGGCGATCAATCAAAAGGGCCCGATCCGCCGATAGCCCTCGTTGAAGCAACTGGTCGGCCTGCTCTTCCAAGGTGAATGGAACTTTTGAATAGAGCATGAATGTCTCCGAGGCAAAAAAAAACCCACCGAAGTGAGCGTGACCGTGCTAGCACGGCAGAGGCCCGGCAGGCTTGCTATCTATTAGTATAGGTAGACTTGTTGCAGTTGTCAAGTTGTTAGTGGCCGTGAGTAAACGACTTAACTCACCCCCGCGGCTTATTCAACAAATGCTTCAGCCGATACAGCATGTCATGCGCCTCGCGGGGCGATAGCGCGTCGGGGTCGATGCCTTCGAGTTCTTTTTCTACCTTGCTGGGCTCGGCGGAGGCGCCTGTGGGGCCGAAGAGGTACATCTGCTCGGGGAGGCCGACGGCGGCGGTGTTGCCGGATTCCAGGCCTTCGAGGATCTCACGAGCGCGGGCGAGGAGGCTGGGGGGGAGTCCCGCGAGTTTGGCGACCTGGATGCCGTAGCTGTGGTCCGCGCCGCCATCCACGATGCGGTAGAGGAAGATAACTTTGTCGCCCAGTTCGCGCACGGCGACGTTGACGTTTTTCGCGTGCTCCAGCTTGTTTCCGAGGTCCGTGAGCTCGTGGTAGTGGGTGGCGAAGAGGGCCTTGGACTTGCTTCGATCGTGGATGAACTCGGCGACGGACCAGGCGATGCTGATGCCGTCGAAGGTGCTGGTGCCGCGGCCGATCTCGTCCAGGACGAGGAGGCTGTTGGCCGTGGCGGAGTTAAGGATGTTCGCGGTCTCGATCATCTCGACCATGAAGGTACTCTCGCCGCGCACGAGGTTGTCCGACGCGCCGACGCGGGTGAAGATGCGATCCACCACGCCGATGCTCGCGCGGGAGGCGGGCACGAAGCTGCCCATCTGAGCCATGAGCGTGATGAGGGCGACCTGGCGGAGGTACGTGGATTTACCCGCCATGTTGGGCCCGGTCACGATCTGGAGGGTGGAGCCTTTGCGATCCAGGATTGTGTCGTTGGGCACGAAATCGCCGCGCGGCATGAGGTCTTCCACGACGGGGTGGCGTCCCTCGATGATCGTGATCTCGCCGTCGTTGGTGATCTGGGGCTTGTTGTAATTCTTGGTGACGGCCACTTCCGCAAGGGCCACCAGGATGTCGAGCGTGGCGATGGCGTCGGCCGTCTGCTGGATGCGCCGCGACTCGGCGGCCACGCGCTGGCGGAGGGCCGCGAAGAGCTGATGCTCCAGGGTCTGCATACGCTCCTGAGCGCTGAGGATTTCTTCTTCCTGCTCTTTCAGGCGCTGGGTCACGTAGCGCTCGGCGTTTACCAGGGTCTGCTTGCGCTCGTAGTCGTTGGGCACCATCTTCGTGTTGCCCTTGCTCACTTCGAGGAAATAGCCAAAGACCCGGTTGTAACCGACTTTCAGGTTGGTGATGCCGGTGCGGACCCGTTCTTCGGCCTGGAGCGTAGCGATCCAGTCGCGCCCGCCGCGCACGAGTTGGTGGAGCCGATCCAGATCCGCGTTATAGCCGTCCTTGAATATATTACCCTCGGTGACGGTCAGGGGTGGCTCGTCGACGATGGCCTGGTCAATCCACGACGCCACATCGGCCAGCGGATCGAGCTGGGTGCGGAGTTGGCACAGAAGGGCCGATTCCGTATTCGCGAGGGCCTCCAGAATGGCGGGTAGTCGATTGAGTGAATTGCCCAGGGCTTTGAGATCGCGTCCATTGCCCGATTGGGCCGTGAGGCGTCCGAGGAGGCGCTCCAGATCCGCCACGCCCTTCAGGCCATCGCGCAGGGCCATGCGGAGTTGCGTGTCGTCGAAGCATTCCTCCACGGCGTTGAGGCGCTCCTGGATCGCGGCCACATCGAGCAGCGGATGGAGGATCCACTGGCGCATTTTGCGCCCGCCCATGCTGGTGAGGGTTTTGTCGAGCACGCCGAGGAGCGTGCCGCGCTTGGATTTCTCCACCTGCGATTCGATGAGCTCGAGGTTGCGCTGGGTGTTGCCATCGAGCACTACGAAGCCGCTGGGGTTGTAGCGCCGGGGCAATTGAATCTGGGGCACGCGCTCGCGCTGGGTCTCGCGGATATAGGCGAGGACGGCCCCCGCGCAGCTCGTGGCCAGGGGTGCGTCGTGCAAGCCCACGCCTTTGAGGCTGTTCAGCCCGAAGAGGTGGATGATCTGCTCCTCGCCCCAGGCGCGGTCAAAGTCGTCGGCCTTGCGCGTGGTAAAGGTGAGCTGGGGAAAGGCGTAGCGGAGCTTTTCGAGGAGGGGCACGTCCATGTCGGCGGCAACCAGCACTTCGGACGGCGCAATACGTACCAGTTCGTCCACCAGGATGCGTTCGAGGTTGACAGCGAGGGTCCCTGCTTCCCCCTCCACCTGGGCCGTGATGAATTCGCCCGTACTCACATCCACAAAGGCGAGGCCGCCGGTGGTATGGTGCGCGGCGATGGCGCCAAGGTAGTTGTTGGTCCGCTCGTCGAGGAGTTCCGGCTCCATGACGGTGCCGGGCGTAACCGTGCGGACGATTTCCCGCTTCACGATGCCCTTCGCCAGTTTGGGATCTTCCATCTGATCGCAGATGCTCACCGTGCGCCCGCGCTTAATGACCTTGGCGATGTAATTGTCCACCGCCCGCACCGGCACGCCGCACATGGGGATGCGGGCGTCTTTGTCGGCACCGTCGCGCGAGGTCAGGGAAAGTCCCAGTAGTTCCGCCGCTTCCACGGCGTCTTCAAAGAAGAGCTCATAGAAATCGCCCATGCGGAAAAACAGCAGAGAATCGGGCGCAAGCGCCTTCGCCTCCATGAACTGACGCACCATGGGCGTCACTTGATTGGGAGAGATTTCGCTGAGTTTTAGCCATGTGTGGTTCATGGCCGGGATTTTAGCAGTTGACAGTGGACAGTTGACAGTTGGAAGCCCGGTGCTGTGCTGTCAGACTGATCTGACCGATCTGACGTATCAGATCAGTCGGATCGGTCTAATCGGTCTAATCCGGAATGATCGCACTCGCTCGGTCTTCGTTGTCCATTGTCAATTGTCCATTGTCAATCGGCCTGTGCTACACTTTGCCCTCAATATGGAGCGGTGTATCCGCCCGCAGTGTGAAGCCCCCGAAGAATCGGCAGCCGCCATGGTACGCAAGCCCAAATTAACCGAAGTCGTCGCAATCAAGGCCCTGATCGACGCCGCAGTGGCCCAGGGTAGCGTGCTGCCCCGCGAGCTTCAGGAACTCTATGAAAATGTCCGGGATTTCTACGTCTACATCGACGAAGAGGGCCTGGGCGGCTGCGTCGCGCTCCATATTGACATGGTGGATCTTGCGGAGGTGCGTTCGCTGGTGGTGGCGGAAGGCCGCCGTGGGCGCGGCATCGGCGAGCAATTGGTAAAGGCGGTGCTGGGCGAGGCCCAGGGGCTGAATATTGCCCGGGTCTACGCGCTCACGCGCGTGCCGCAGTTTTTTCTCAAGATTAACTTTCGCGAAGTGGACAAGCTCGAGTTGCCCTACAAGGTCTTCAAGGACTGTATGCGCTGCCGCTTGTTTCCCGGATGCGATGAAGTGGCCATGGTGTGTGATTTGCCCGTAGCGAGCGAATCCGTGGAGGCGGCCGGACTTGCGCTGGCGGCCAGGGAGTAAGGTACGTTGATTTCGGAAACCCTCGGATTTCTGGGTTATGGCAACATGGGCGCGGCCATTCTTGAAGGTCTCATCGACATCGGCGCCGTGGACAAGTCCCGGGCGCTGGCCTATGACCCTTCCCCCGCGCGCTGCGCGGAGGCGGAGCGCATCGGCGTGGCCTGCGCCGCTTCCCTGTCGGACCTGGTCTCCCGCTCGGGCGTCGTCATTCTCGCGGTGAAGCCCCAGGTCATGGGCGTGGTCCTGGAAGAAGTGAAGCCCGCGCTGCAGCCCGGCACCCTGATCATCTCCATTGCCGCCGGGATCTCCATCTCCTTTATCCAGTCCCGCCTGGCGCCCGGCATCCCGGTGATCCGCGTCATGCCCAATACCCCCTATCTGGTCCATGCCGGCGCTTCCGGTATGGCCCCCAGCGCGGAGTGCAGCGCGGCCCAGATCGAGATTGCGCGCGAGATATTCGCGTCCATGGGCATCGCCGAGGTGGTGGAAGAATCCGCCATCGACGCCATTACCGCCCTGAGCGGCAGCGGCCCGGCTTATTTCTTCTATATGGTGGAGTGCCTGGTGGAGGCGGCGGTGGCCCAGGGCCTGGATCGCGCTATGGCCGAACGCCTGGCGGGCCAGACGCTCTACGGCGCGGGAAAGCTGCTGAAGGAAACGGGGGAAGCCGCCGGCGAACTCCGCAGGAAAGTAACCTCGCCCGGTGGAACTACTGAGGCCGCGTTGAACGCCTTCCGGGCCGAAGGTCTTGAAAAGACGGTGGGCGTGGCGGTGTCGGCGGCGGTGAAGCGTTCCCTGGAGTTGGGGGCGTAGAAGGAATCGGCGACCTGGCGCGCGGTTGCAGGGACTACAGAGACTACAGGGACGGCAGGGATGAATCGAACCGAGTCATTCTGCTGTCCCTGTAGTCCCTGCCGTCCCTGTGATTTCTCAGGTGGTCATGCGGGTTCTAAATAGAACGAAACATTTTCGGCAAGTCACGGATACAGTATGGAAAAGAACAACATCATGGACGAGGTGCTGGGCGATACCCTCACCCTGAACACCAGCGATTTGTACAGCGCGGATTTTCGGACTACGTTTCGCGGTTTCGACAAGGTCCAGGTGACCTCCCTGCTGGAACGGGCGGCCGACGCCTTCGACAAGCTTCAGCGGCAGGTGGAGGAGATGAAGAAAACGACGGAGGCGCAGAAGGAGCAGATCGCGCGCTATGAAGCGATGGAACAGACCCTCGTGGAAGCGCTGGCCAGCGCCCAGAAGTTGGGAGAGAACACCATTGAGCAGGCGCGTCGCGAGGCAGAGTTGATCCGCGAAGACGCGCGCCTGGCCCGTGAGGCTTCTCTTTCCAATGCCAGCGCGGTGCCCGAGGCCCTGCGCGATGAAGTAAACAATTTGCGCGCCATGCGCAAGCGCCTTAAGGCGGATCTGCGCGCCGTGCTGGATATCCATGGTGCCCTGCTGCGCGGCGATGGCGACGCCCAATCGGACTATGACCGCTTTGCGCCCGCCGACGGCGCGGCCTATTTGAACAGCAGCAGTGAGTTCGATCACGAAACCTCCACCGCCCACGGCCACGCGGATATTACCGTGATCGAGCCGGACCACGAAGACGCCGGCTTCCGCCGGGAGGAGTAATCCATGGGTGTAGCCCTGCTGATCCTGGCCGCGGCGCTTTCCGCCGAGCAGCCGGATTTCGACGCCTTTTTCAAGGAATTTGCCGCCAAGCGCGCCAACATCCAGGTGCTCCAGGCGGATATCGTGGAGTACACCTCCCAGTTCGAAGAGGTGACCAACCGCAATGGCCGCGTGGTCTTCGGCAAGCCCCGCCGCATCGTCTTCCGCTACACCGAGGAAGATCCCGTGATGCTTATCGATGACCGCCGGGTCTACGAGTTCGACCCGCAGGAAGAGCAGCTCCAGATCTATGATATCGACGACAGCCCCGAAGCCAGCATTTTCTTCCTGGGCTTCGACAACGACGCTGGCGCGCTGCGCGAGGCCTACGACGTCCACCTGTTCACCGTCGAAAACGAGCAGGGCAACCAGGGCATCAAAATAACGCCCTTCAAGGAAAATATGGACAATGCGCCCTTTCAGGAGGTGAGCATTTACCTGCGCACGGAGGACTTCCTCCCCTACCGCATCCACATCACCTTCGACGATGAAACGCGCATGTGGACGGAGTTCAGCAACTACAAGGTGAACAAAGGACTGGAGCCTTCCGAGACCCAGATCCGTATTCCCGCGGGCACCCGCGTGATCGAGAATGGCGAAGTCACCATCCATTCCGTCCCCGATGGCGGCCAGTTGATGCCGCCCGAAGCGATTGACACGCCCAAGCCCGCCGATGCGCCCGCCGCCCCCGACAACGTGGAACAGCCCGCGACGACGCCCCCCGCGCTGGTACAGGAAAAGGAACTGCCCGCGCCATGAGGCCGTTAATTCTCGCCTCTGGATCGCCCCGGCGCCAGAGCCTCCTGGGCTCCCTCGGGGTGGAATTTCGCGTTATCACCAGCAACGCCCACGAACCCAACACGGGCGACACGCCGGCGGAAATCGTCATTCAGAACGCCATCATCAAGCGGGACGATGTGGCGGCAACGACCTCGGAGCCCGCCATAATCATTGCGGCCGACACGCTCGTCTTCTACGAAGAGCATGTCCTGCCGAAGCCCGTGGATCTCGACGACGCACGACGGATGCTACGGCTCCTCTCGGGAAAAACCCATCAGGTGCTCACGGGGCTCGCCCTCGTTGATACAGAGACCGGTCAAACCGTGGAAGGCGCCGAGACGACCGATGTGACCTTTCGCGATCTGAGCGATGACGAGATCGAGCACTTCGTGCACATCGTCGAGCCACTGGACCGTGCGGGGGCCTACACCGTGGACGGACCGGGCACGCTGATCGTGGCATCCTACTGCGGGTGCTACCAGAACGTTTTGGGGTTGCCCATGGTGCGGCTCTACGGGCTCATGGGTGAATTGGGGGTGGATTTGTTTGCAGCGATGGACAAAGAAGGTGCGCGGTTTCTTTAGACTTGGAGAGATGGGTCAATGGGTCTTATGAGACTTTCGAAGACCCCATTTCATACGACTCATAAGACCTATAAGACCCTTTCTTCCCGCCCATTTCCGGGCAGGGCGATCAACTGCCGACAGGGCGCTCGCCTTCGTACAAGCTCGCAATCCCAAGAGTCAACGGCGTCGCCGACACCCCCTCAAAGCCCGCATCGCGCATGAGCTTGCAGAAATCTTCGCCATAGGGAAAGGTCTCCACCGTCTCGTTGAGGTAGCGGTACGCGTGGGAATCACCGGAGATGAGCGCGCCAATGCGGGGCAGGATGTTGCGGAAGTAGAAGAGATACAGGGCCCGAAAGGGACGATTCGCGGGTAGCGAAAACTCCAGGATCAGCGCGCGGCCGCCTGGCTTCAAGATCCGCCGCATCTCCCCGAGGGCCGCGGGCACGTCGAGCACGTTGCGGATGCCAAAGGAGATGGTGACCGCGTCGAACTGGCCGGAGGCGAGTCCGATGAGCGTGGCGTCGCCGCGCACGAGGCGGAACTTCTCAAACAACCCCAGCTTGATCAGCTTGAGCCGGCCGTACTTCAACATGCCGCCCGACATATCCAGTCCCACGCCCGACTTCACCTGGGCGCAGGCGCCGTGCATGGAAATCAGCACATCCGCCGTCCCCGTGGCGAGATCCAGCACGTGGAGGTCGGGCCGAGCCGGAATTCGCCGGTTCAGACGCTTCCGCCAGCTCACGTCGGTCCCCATGGAGAGGAGACGGTTGAGCAGATCGTAGCGGTGGGCAATCCGGTCAAACATCTTGAAGGCTTGCATGCGCGATGGCGGGGTGGGGGTACTCTGGGGCACGGGAAAATCCTGTTTGTGGGTGGCGCGCGTAGCGCCCGCATTCGACCGGGTGATCCTATGCCATGGCAGGACAGGAAACCAAGTTTCGAAGCGGAAAACTCAAGGATCTTGGACATTCATGTCCGAGACAAGAGCCACTTCAACGCCAGTCGGCCCATCGAAAATGTTCCGAGAACTTGCAACGCCAGAGTCGCCACTCCCAATATCCAAGCCCGTCAATACACAGCGAACGCCTCTTCATTCACCAGTGGGCTTTGCCTCGGACATGAATGTCCAAGATCCTGTATGCCGCAAATTCTGGATTGTCGTCAAGATCCCTACGCGCTTCGACCGCCCATCGACACAGCACAATATGTTGGGCCACCCCGACAACCTTGGCCGCCAGCGACCTTGCAAGCCACTGTAATTTAATGCGTTACGGGATCTCTTTCCCTTGACAGGCCCTACATGTTGTGGTATGGTAACGCAGTCAAAAAGTGGAAACCCCCAGTTCAGTTCGCGGGTATTTGGTCGTGACCGTTGATGATATTGTAGACATCGGGCGAAGCGCCATGATTGTGACGCTGCTGGCCTCCGCGCCCATGCTCCTTTCCGGCATGGTCGTCGGTCTGCTCATCAGCATTTTTCAATCCGTAACGCAGATCCAGGAAATCACCCTCACCTTCGTGCCGAAGATTGTGGTGGTCCTGGTGGCCTTTGTCATTTTCCTTCCGTGGATGTCCGATGTCATTCTGGTCTTCGTGCGCGACTTGTATGGCAGCTTCGATAAACTGGTGTTACCGTAGCCGCCCGGTGCCTGGCACCCGGGGCATGTGCGGCAGGACGATCAAGAAAGCATGGCGCGATGGCTGAGCTAGAAATCTTCAAACTCTTTCTCCTCGTCATGGTGCGTTTTTCCGGGCTGCTGGTTTCCGCGCCGGTCCTGGGCTCGAGCAACTTCCCGGTGCAGGCGAAAATCGGCCTGGCCTTTTTCGGGGCCATGCTCGTCACCCCCACGCTGCCCATGCTGACCGAAGATCTCCCCGATGCCGCCCTCGGCTTTGCGGGGCTCGCCATCGGTGAGTTCTTCATCGGCGTGATGGTGGGCTTCGTGGTGGGCCTCGTATTTGCCGCCGTGCAGGTGGGCGGCCAGATTATGGACTTGCAGACAGGCTTCGGCATGATGAACGTCTTCAATCCTGCCCTGGAAACCCAGTTCCCCATCTTCGGCTTTTTCCTGTTCATCCTGGCCGTGCTGTACATGCTGGTGGCCAATCTGCACCATGTCATGATTCTGGCCTTTGTGCATACCTTCGACGTCATCCCCATCGGCGGCTTCATGGCCAAACCCGCCCTCCTCTGGGAGATAAGCCGCTGGGGCGACGACATGTTCATCGACGGCCTGATCATCGCGGCCCCCGTGGCCGCCGCCATGATGCTCGCCTACGTCACCATGGGCCTCGTTGGACGGGTCATCCCCCAGATTCAGCTTTTTGTCGTGGGCTTTCCCATCACCATCGCCACGGGCCTCATGGTGGTGGCCCTGAGCATTGGGCTCTACGTTCAACTGCTGGACGGGATCTTCCACCGAACTTTCATCCGGGTGGACACGCTCATCCAGGGCTTGGGCTGAGGCTGACACATGGCGGACGATACCGGCGGAGAAAAGTCATTACCGGCGAGCGGACAGAAGATCCAGCGCGCGCGGGAAGAGGGCAATGTCGCCAAGAGTCAGGATCTCAGCGCGGGCATCGCGCTGGCCGTGGCCCTGGTGGCCCTGGTCTTCTTCGGCCAAGCCAGCTTCGACACCATGCTGGACGCTTCCCGCTACTACCTGGGCCACGCCCATGAGCTCACGCTGGACCAGACCACGCCGCTGCAACTGACTGTCGGCGCGCTGCGCTACGTGGCTCAGGCCACACTGCCCATCGCCCTCCTGCTGATGGCTACAGGCATGCTGATCAACGTCGCCCAGGTCGGCTTCCTGATGACCTCGAAGCCGCTGATTCCAAAATTTTCACGCATCGACCCCATCAGCGGCATGCAGCGCTTCTTCTCCCTGCGCTCGGCCATCGAGCTGGTGAAGTCCATTCTCAAATTGGTGCTCGTCCTTGCCGTCGTCTGGTTCGCCATCCGCCACCGGGTCGAAGAATTTATCGTGCTCCAGGCGATGACGCCCACGGCCATTCTCTACAGCGTCTCCGAACTCGTCTACGCCGTATGGTGGCGCATCGCCCTGGTCATGGTGCTGCTGGGCCTGGCGGACTACGGCTACCAGCGCTGGCAGCATCTGCAGGATCTGCGCATGACCGATCAGGAGGCACGACAGGAGAGCAAGGAAATGGAGGGCGACCCCCAAATCAAGCGGCGCGTGCGCCAGCTCCAGCGCCAGATCGCCATGCAGCGCATGATGAAAGACGTGCCCAGCGCCGATGTGATCATCACGAACCCGATTCGCTTCGCCGTGGCTTTGCGCTACGACATGGGCAACATGGACACTCCGATCGTCGTCGCCAAGGGTGCGCGCAAGATGGCGGAGCGCATCCGCGATCTCGCCACGGAACATAACGTGCCCATCGTGCAGAAGCCGGAACTGGCCCGGGCGCTTTACAAGAGCATCGACGTGGGCCAAGGCATCCCCGAGAATCTTTTCCGGGCCGTGGCCGAGGTGCTCTCCTTCGTGTACCGCATCGACCGCCGCCGGGACAAAATCCGCGAGCGCGAGGCGGCGTGGGCCAACGGGGAGGGCCGCTAAACCATGGCTGCTCCCTTCCAGCGGCGCGCGATGGCCGCCTTCGGACAAAATCAGGACCTCTACCTCGCGGCGGGCGTCATCTCGATCCTGCTGATCGTGTTTATCCCCCTGCCCACGATCCTGATCGACATCCTGCTCACGATCAACATCTCCATATCGGTCGTGGTTCTCCTGAGTACCATCTACATCCAGCGGCCCACGGAGTTCTCCGTTTTCCCGGCGCTGCTCTTGATGCTCACCCTGTTCCGGCTGAGCCTGAACATCGCCACGACCCGCCTGATCCTGGCCGAGGGCGATGGCGGCAACGTGGTAAGCGCCTTCGGCAACTTCGTGACTTCGGGCAATGTGTTCGTCGGTATCGTCATGTTCTCCATCCTGGTCATTGTCCAGTTCGTGGTGATCACCAAGGGCGCCACGCGCATCTCCGAAGTGGCCGCGCGCTTCACCCTCGACGCCATGCCCGGCAAGCAGATGGGCGTGGACTCGGACCTGAACGCGGGCCTGCTCACCGAGCAGGAAGCTCGCAAGCGCCGCCGCGACATCGAGCGCGAGGCCGACTTCTACGGCGCCATGGACGGTGCCACCAAGTTCGTGCGCGGCGACGCCATCGCCGGCCTCATCATCACGATCATCAACATCGTGGCGGGCTTCGGCGTGGGCATCTACATGATGGGGCTCGACGCCCGTGAGTCTTTCTATCTCTTCACCACGCTGACCATCGGCGACGGCCTCGTCTCCCAGGTGCCCTCGCTCATCATTTCGATTGCCGCCGGCCTCGTCGTCACGCGGACGGTGTCCGACGAGAACCTGGGCAAGGACCTCAGCACCCAATTGACCCAGCAGCCCCGGGCCCTGGCCGCGACCGCCGGCCTGCTGGTGCTGGCGGGCCTGGTGCCGGGTTTGCCCACCCTGCCCTTCATCGCAGTCGGTGTATTCCTCGGCATTCTGGCCTACTTCTCCAGCCAGATGATTACCCAGCGCAAGCAAGATTCCGACGCCGAGGAGACGCGGAAGGCCATCGCCACCGAGGAGCGTCCGCCCGCGCGAACGGAGGATCTGCTCACGGTGGACTCGCTCAAGATCGAGCTGGGCTACGGCCTTATCACCATGGCGGACCCCGGCCAGGGCGGTGATCTGCTCACGCGTATCCAGGTCATCCGCCAGCAGATCGCGACCAAGATGGGCTTCATCGTGCCCGTGATACGCATCGTGGACAACATGCGGCTGCGCCCCAACGAATACCAGGTGAAACTGCGGGAGTCGGTCATTGCCTCGTATGAACTGATGCCCGACCATTTCCTGGCGATGAATCCCGGCCTGGTGGAAGAGGAGATCGAAGGCTACCCGACCCAGGAGCCAGCCTTCGGACTTCAGGCGGTCTGGGTGCCCTCCCGCGATCGAGACAAGGCGGAGCGCCTGGGCTACACCATTGTGGAGCCTTCGGCGGTCGTGGCGACCCACCTCACCGAGCTCATCATGGGCCACGCCGACGAGTTGCTGACACGCGAGGACGCCCAGGTGCTGGTCAACCACCTCAAGGAATCCGCCCCCACGGTGGTGGAGGAGCTCATGCCCAAGTTGCTGAGCATGGGCGAACTCCAGAAGGTGCTCCACAACCTCCTGCGCGAGCGGGTCTCCATCCGCAACCTGGAAATGGTGCTCGAAGTGCTCTGCGACTATGCCCCGCGCACCAAAGACACCGAAGTGCTCACCGAATACGTGCGCCACGCCCTGTCCCGGGAGATCTGCGGGGCCTACAGCGACGAAGAGAACGTGCTGCGCGTGGTGACCCTGGCGCCGGAACTGGAGCAGGAAATTCTCAACGCGGTGAACAATGCCCAGACGGGCGACTACATCCCCGTGCCGCCCGATCGCTCCGACGCCATCAGCACCCGCTGTGCCGCCGCCCTCCAGCCCCTCGTGGTTAGCGGCCAGGATCCCGTCGTGTTGACCTCGGCACCGGTGCGGCGCTATTTTAAGCGCATCGTGGAGCGGCATATCCCCAAGGTCGTCGTGCTGTCTTATAACGAGATAGACCCGGCGGTCGGCCTGGAGAGTGTCGGCCAGGTGAGCGCATGACATGAGCCAGCAATTTCACAAGATACGCGCCAGAACTCTCGACGAGGCCTGGCGTCAGGTCCGCCGCCAGTACGGCCCCGAGGCCCTTGTGATCAACACGAGCGACGTCTACGAAGGCGGTATCTTCGGCCTCTTCGGCCGGAAGATGGTGGAGTTGACCGCCTGTGTGCCCGTGAATTCCCTCGCGGCCCAAGTGCGCGCGCCCGGTGCTCCAGGCTCCGCCGCCATGCGCAAATATGGGGAGGCCAGCAAGACGACGACTCAAGCCCCGGCCGCAGCCGCGCCCGTGGAAACGGTGGAGTACTTCGAGCGCCTCGTCCGCGACGCCCAGCAGCGCATGAACGCCGCGCCGACCTCACGTGCCGAAGCGCCCGCCGCGCCACCCCGAGCGGAGGCACCGGTCGCACCGCGCGCCCAGGCCGCCCCCTCCCCCGTGCTGCCTTTTCCGAAACCGGAAGTGGCCGCGACCTCCCCCGCGGTGCAGCGCGAGCTCCAGGAAATCCGGGAAATGATGGAGGTGCTCTACGCCGAAAGTCCCGGCGCGGGGCTGCCCTCGGAATTTGCCCCCCACTACCGCACCCTTATCGAGCGGGGCGTTTCCCGCAAGGTCGCCGCCGTGCTCATCGGCGCAGTGATGAAGAACTCGGACCTGACCATCATGCGCGATCAGCGCGTCTTTGCCGAGCGCCTCCACATGGAGATCCGCAAGATACTCCACGGCACCGGCGGCCTCGCCATGCACGCGGGCGAGTGCCGCGTCGTCGCCCTCTGCGGCGCCACGGGCGTGGGCAAAACCACCAACCTCGCCAAGCTCGCCGCCCACTTCGCCGTGCGCGAACGCTCCCGTGTCGCCCTGATCACCGCCGATACCTACCGCGTGGCGGCGGCGGAGCAACTCAAGGTCTATGCCAATATTATCGGCCTGCCCATGAAGGTCGTCCACAACGAACGCGACATGGACGCGGCCCTGAAGGAATTCGTCGACCACGACCTGGTGCTGATCGATACCGCCGGCGGGAGCCAGTTCAACCTGGAGCAGATCAACGAGCTCAAGAACTGCCTCCGGACCGCACGGCCCCACGAGACCATGCTTGTCATGAGCGCGAGCACCCCCCTCGACGACATGCGCAATATTGTGGCCAATTTCAAATGCTGCACCCCCACTTCGGTGCTGTTCACCAAGATCGACGAAACACGCCAGTACGGCGCGATGCTGAGTGTCCTGGCCGAATCCGGCCTGCCGATGAGCTATCTGAGCACCGGGCAAAACGTGCCCGACGACATCTGCCTCGCCTCGCCCGCCGTCATGGCGAACCTGATTCTGGAAGGTAGTATTAACCGTGGCTGACCAAGCACAACGACTCAGAACTATGATGGGCAACAAGGCCAACGCGGCCCGGGTTATCGCCATCACCAGCGGCAAGGGCGGCGTGGGCAAATCCAACACCAGCGTCAACCTCGCCATCGCCCTGGCGGCCCAGGGCAAACGCGTGATCCTCATGGACGCCGACCTCGGCCTGGCCAATGTGGAGGTGCTCCTCGGCCTGAGCTCGCTCCACAACCTTGAGCATGTCATCGAAGGCGAGAAGACCATGGCGGAGATTCTCGTGCGCGGGCCCGGCGGCATTTCCGTCGTGCCCGGCTCCTCCGGTCTCGCCAAGATCGCCGACCTCACCCACGCTGGCCGCCAGAACCTTCTGGGCGGTTTGCAGGATCTTCAGGCCCAGAGCGACTTCATCATTCTCGACACCATGGCCGGTATCGGTCGCAACGCCGTGGCCTTTTCCCTGGCCGCCGACGAAGTGATCCTCATCACCACGCCGGAGCACCCCGCCATTGTGGATGCCTATGCCATGCTGAAGACCCTCTATGCGAACCAGCCCGATACCGTGGTGCGCCTGGTGGTCAACATGGTACCTAACCCGGCCCTGGCGCAGGCCGTCTACACCAAGATGTCCGGCGTTGCCCAGCGCTACCTTGGGAAGAACATCTCCTTCCTCGGCTACCTCGCCCGGGATTCCCACGTGTCCCAGGCCGTCATGCAGAGCAAGCCCTTCATGATCGCCTACCCCCACGCGCCCGTATCCCAGTGCATGAACCAGATCGCGAGCCGTTTACTCCAGCAACAGACCCCGAAGGATGGCCAGAAAGAAGGCTTCTTCCGACGCTTCGCCCAGACCTTTGGCCTCGCGGGAAATGGCTGATCAGGAAACACGGGATATCGCCTGACGGCAGCCCCCTATTCTTCCGGCGATTCGACCTTCTCGGGTGATAGTCCGTATTGCCGATCCAGCCAACTGGCCATCTTCTCGATTTCTTCTCGCACCGTGGGCCAGGAGTGGTCGCCGCCGGCTTTCACAATCAATTCCGCCGACCCGCCCTGCGCTTTGACAGCCTCCACGAACTTCGTGGACTGCTGCAAGGGCACGAGGGAATCCGCGTCGCCGTGAATCAGCAAAAAGGGCGGCAGGCCCGGTTTGATCTGAAGGGCCGGAGAAATAGCCTGGGCCGCCGCCTCTATTTGCTCTTCCGATTTACCGGACAATCCATCCCGAAATACGAGCAGCCCCTGCATCAGGTCCAGGCCGTATTTCTTCCCGTCCCAGTCGAGAAAATCCGTGGGCGGGCAGAACACGCCCACGGCGGTGACCTGGGTTCCGAGGCGCAGCAACGGGTCCTCCGCAGCGGGATCGCCGGGGTCCGCGCAGGTGGCAGCGAGGAGCGACAGGTGCCCGCCTGCAGAGGCGCCGACCATGCCAAGTCGCTCAGGGTCGATGCCGTAGTCCAGGGCATGGGCCTTCACGAAGCGGATTCCGGTCTTCACGTGGGCCAGCATCTGGTCCGCCGTAAAGAGAGAGAGGGAACCGGGGCGCACGGCGAAGACCGTGTAGCCGTGCGCGCAGAGCACGTCGAAGAAACCGAACTTCTTGTGGGCATCCATCATCCCCCGATCCGACTTCCAGGCGCCGCTGGTGACACAGATGATACCGAGACCCTTCGCGGGGCCGACGCCGGGCAGGGGCGTGAAGACATCGAGCAGCAGGCCCACTCCATCGGGTTCCGCGTAGACCACGTTCAGGGTCTGGGTGTACGGCACTTCTTCGCTCGGCACGGAAGCCGCTGCGAGAATCAAAGCCGCCAAAAGGATTGAACAGGTATTTTTCACGGTGGCTGTAGTCCGGAGGCTAACGATGAGGCAATGGTTCGTGGACAACGAATTGTATCCCTTTGCGAGTGAACAAATCACTTGGTTTGTACGAGAGGCCAACGGAGGAAAGCGGCATAGGCATTCTTTGCCGGTTTATCATTTCAGAAGCGCCAGTAAACTCTCGAAGCGGCCGGCGCTAGCTTTGAGTCCGCCCGAGCGGTTGCGGGCAAGCCACAACTGGCGGAACTCGGGAATGAGCGGCTCCAGTTCGGCGGCGAGTTGGAGACGCTGCTCGGGCGGCAGCGCGGAGGTGGCGACACCGCCCGCACGGATACGCGCAGCGCCCAGGCGGCAGGCGAATTTCGCCAGGGCCGCGTTCATTTGGAATTCGGCCTTGATCAGCCCGGCATCGGGACCTTTCATATCCGCGCCCTCGATACGGGCTATCGCATTGTCGATAAAGGCGATGGTCTTGTCGAGATCCTCGGCCTTGAGTCGCTCAAAGCCATCCGTATTCAGCGGCTCCTCCACGCGGTGCTGGAGCAACATGTAAAACACGGTGTTGTTGCCAAACTCCATGCCGGTCTGCTTGTATGCGTTTCCGAGATCACAGGCCGCCTTCCCCATCACGCCGGCCGCATCCAAAAAGGCATAGCGATCGGCCATCGCGGCAGGATCCAGGTCCGCGTTCGATGTGAAGCACCAGCTTAGCGCCGCGCCGTACAGGAAGGGGACATAGGACACCGGCTGGAACTGCCAGTGACCGCCATCACCCCAGTCGGTCACCAGGAAACCCTCGCCGCCATTGGCGATTCCATTTTCCGCGGCATTACGGATATTGCCGAGTGCGTTCTCCGTGCGGCCCAGGAGCGTGTTCCAGGAGGACGTGCCGGGAACCACGTAGAAGCGGACGCCGTTGTCGTGAAAGCGCTTTGTATGCTCGGGATAGGGGTGGTTGGCCTCGTAGCCCCATTCCATGGCGACCAGGTCTTTCGGCAGTTCAGGGATCAGTTCCGGATGGTTGTTGATGATGTCCGCCCAGAATTGCATTGACTTGCCGTTCTCCTGCACGACGTCGCGGATTCGCAACAGAAATTCGAGGTACACCCGACCGACGCCACGCTGCTCGACGGCCTCTTTGCTGCGGCCCTGGCCGAGGCTCCACGTCTCGTCGCAGCCCACGTTAAAATAAGGGCTGGAAAAGTTGGGCAGCATGAACGTGTACATGGAACGCAACAAAGCGATCGACCGGGGATCCACGGGACAAAGATCCGAGCCGTTCGGGGTCTCGGCCAGGTCCGCGTATTCCGGGCGGGAAAGCCATCGGTTCATGTGGCCGAAGGAGTTCTGGTTGGGCACGAGCTGGACATAGCGTTCGCGGCAGTAGCGGTCCAGATCGCGAACCTGCGCCGGTGTCATCGGCGAAGCGTCTTCCCACACCGCGTGGTGGCCTTTGTACGCAAACGTATGTTCGGTGTAAAGCTGAAGTTGGTTGTACTTCCACGAGGCGAAGAGGTCGACGAGTTCATACAGCGTCTTCATTTCCGGGACCTTGTCCCGGGCCACATCGAGCATCACGCCACGGTTGGGAAAATCGGGATGGTCGGCGATGCGGCACAGCGGGATTTCGCCGCGCTCCCGCGATAGCGCCGCCAACTGGCGGAGCGTCTGCGCCGCGTAGAACAACCCGGCTTCGTCATGGGCCGTCACCGCCAGCTCGGCCCCCGTGTTTCCAGCGGCGATGACAATCTCATAGCCCTGGGCGTCGGGTACGCGAACGGGGTCAAGGGCTATCCTGTGTCGAGGCGACTGAAGCGCCCTTCCCTTCGCTCGGGGAAAGGCATGGATGGCGTCCGCCAACGCCTCGCCCAACACCGGGGGAAATGAGTCCAAGTCCAGATCACTGGCCGGGTCGAGGCCCGCGGCGGATCCGCCCACGTCCATCGTGCGTGGGACAGGCAGCAACGGCCAGCCATCATGCGTCGACGCGATGGGTGCTGAGGTCCGTGGTGAGTGGGCAGTTCCGGGGGCCGTTGCGCATCCGACGGCGGCCATCATAATTCCTGTAAGCCCTGCGTTCATCCCGAGTCGAAATAGTGACATGCGGACTTCCTTCCCTGAACGGCTGCGTTTGTGTTCCCGTTCAATTTCATAGCTGTCATGGGATGCGCCCGGGCGGCGGCCCCGACGCGCTCACTCCTGTCCCTGCTCCTTGGCGGCCGCTCTCGCGATAGGTTGGACAACCTCCTTCGGCATCCACGCGCCCAACTCCGCCTTCAGCCCGTCATACTGCGCGTCACCCGCAAGGTTGGTCCATTCCATTTCATCGTTGTCGTGATCGTAAAGCTCTTCCGTGCCATCGCTATAGCGGATATAGCGCCATTTGGCCGTGCGCACCGCGTGGTTGTTGTAGCCGAAGGTCGTCAACGCGGGCCGCTCCCGCGTTGCGGACGGATCGCGCAACTGGGGCACGAGGCTGAGCCCGTCGATACCTTCCCGCGCGGGCAGGCCGCAGAGCTCCGTCAGTGTGGGGTAGATGTCGATGAGGCCCACGGGCACGTCACATCGCTGCCCCGGCGTGATGCCGGCGCCGGCAAAAACAAGTAGATTCCGCGTGGCCTCTTCCCACAGCGTGAATTTGCGCCAGTGTTCCTTCTCGCCCAGATGCCACCCGTGGTCGGACCACAGCACGATAAGGGTGTTGTCACGGTGGGGACTGGCCGCCACGGCATCCAGCAATTGGCCTACGCAGGCATCCGTAAAGGCAATGCTCGCCATGTAGGCCTGCACCGCCTCCTTCCACTTACCGGTTTCCAGCACGCGCTTGTGATCGCCATTGGGCTTGGCCGCCGCAATGCCCAGCGGAGGCACGTCATCGAGATCACCCTCTTTCACCCGAGGCAACACGATCTCGTCGAGGGGATACATATCAAAATACTTCTTCGGGACGTACCACGGGAGGTGGGGCTTGAAAAGGCCACATGCCAGGAAAAAGGGCTTGTCCTGCGGCGCCGCCAATTGTTTGCCAACCCATTCGACCACCTGCCCATCGCCCATCTCCGAATCGGCCACATCGAGCGGACCCCAGTCGAAGTGGGTCACCGCCGCCGCGCCCGCCTTCCAGGGTATCTGAGGCGGCTCCGGATCCTTCGGAGAATTTCTTTCCTGCGACGGCCAAAACGCGTCCCACGAAGCGGCGTGCGGATAACGCCCGTGGTAGATCTTCCCGCTGCCCATGGCCGTGTAGCCGTTGGCCATGAAGTGCTGCGGCAGCGTCACCGCCTGCTGCAACATGGGGCTCGTGCGCCAGTCCTGGTTGTTTTCATAGACGCCGGAGCGCGAAGGCAAAATACCCGTCATCAGCGCCGTCCGCGAGGGATTGCAGAGGGGCGAGGCACAGTAGGCCCGCGTGAAGGCCGTGCCCTGGGCCGCAAGACGATCCAGGTTCGGCGTCTTCACCTGGGGGTTGCCCCCGAGGAAGCCCGGCCAGTCGTTCAGATCATCGATGGCGATGAACAGTACATTCAAGGGGGGCTTTGCGCCCGCTTCTGCGGCGGGTGCTACCGCACAGACAAGCGCCCACATCGCGGCGGACACGAAAGCAATTCTACGGACGAATAGATCGGTCGAACTCATCGGACTATCTCTCCTTATGTCGCAGGTCAACGGAACCAGCGTAGCACAGTTTGATGGGTTGGACCAGCCTCCTGTGCGGGCGACCCGGAGGAATGGTATGTGCCACACGATTCGGTACTCCGATTCGTGTGCCCGATGCAAGAGGAACCTGCACAAAATAGCCTCTCCTGTGCGAGCGGCTTGTCGCATACCGAATTCTACGTTCCGGCGTTTGTGTCTACCGCAAATTAAATCTCAATCAAGACGCTCGTAGAAGTCACTCCAAATGCCCAACAACATTTTCGCGACCGGCACACGAATGCTCGTACCTCGCAATCGTGTGGCACGACCGTTCCGTCGAGACACGACCGCGCTATCCATTCTCAAATCTGCACCTCATGTGCTACAGTGATCGAATCCCCCATGCAAGGCATTTCGAAGACGGCAAGGAGCCCCAAATGCATATGACACGCGCCATCATCACGCTTTCGTTGAGCCTGACCGCCACCATCGCCCTCGCCGCGCCGCCGCGACCCGAGCCGCCGGTGCGCGAACCCTCGGTCCCCGCAACGGAATTGCCTGACGGCGCCGTGCCGCCTTCCGACGCGAACGGCAACTTCATCATCGGCCCGGCCCACGCGCCGGCCCCGGAAATGCTCGTGCAGGAGGGCGTGCCCAAGGGCACGATTCACGAACTCACCATGCGCTCGGAAGACAGTAAGATTTACCCCGGCATCGCGCGGGAGAAGGACACCTTCGGCACGCCCGACCCCGAGAACAAGGCCAAGCTCATCGTCACCACGAGCCACCCGGAGCCCTATGTGCGCAAGGTCGCCGTCTACGTCCCCGCGGGCTACGTACCCGGCAGCGAGGCCCCCTTCATCGTGGGCGCCGATGGTCCCGATACGATGCTCTTCACCGCCCTCGACAACCTCATCGCCCAGAAGCGCGTCCCCGCCATGGTGGCCATCTCCATCGGCAACGGCAGCGGCGATGCCCAGGGCAGCCAGCGCGGCTTGGAATACGACACGATGTCCGGCCTCTACGCCGAGTTCGTCGAGAGCGAAGTGCTCCCGCTAGTCGAGCGCGAGTGCAACGTGAAGCTCACCAAAGACCCGGAAGGCCGCGCCACCATGGGCTGCAGCTCCGGCGGCTCCTGCGCCATGATCATGGCCTGGTACCGTCCCGACCTCTACCGCCGCGTCCTCACCTTCTCCGGCACCTACGTCAACCAGCAATGGCCCTGGAACCCCGAAACGCCCATGGGCGCCTGGGGCTTCCACGAGACCCTCATCCCCCAGAGCGAGAAAAAGCCCCTCCGCGTCTGGATGCACGTCGGCGACAAGGACCTCTTTAACCCCAACGTACAACGCGACGACATGCACGACTGGGTCGAGGCCAACAACCGCATGGCCCAGGCCCTCGCCGCGAAGGGCTACGACTACCAGTATGTTTTCGCGAAAAATGCGAAGCACTGCGAGGGGATCGTGAAGCAGCAATTGCTGCCCACGGCACTGGAATATATTTGGAGGGACTGACACGCGCCAAGGGACTAACACGCCGTAACACTTCGGTTACAAGCGGTATGCTCTCGTAGTTGGGGACGGCTAAACCGGGAGAAATGCATCCCAACCGGCGTGGCTGTACCGATAATTTAGCGTCACGGCCTCAATGGAGCAAGAAACGTGAAAATAATCACGGAAACCGAGAATCTCATTGTTCAGCTCGCGGAATGGAAAGGCGAAGAGGCTCAGCTATGGCGATTCACCTGCTCTCACAATTTTCTGATTTATCGCCTGACTAAGGGCGGATTGGGAAACACAAAAGAAGCTTTCTTGTGTTTTGCAGGCTGTGAGGAAATCACCACGCCTACCGTTACGATCATTGGCGAAGTGGAGCATTTCGACATCGACGAAGATCTGAAGTGCTTTCGCTCCGGGAAGGTTTCCATCATTCACGAGTGGTGGAGTTTTCAGGATGCTGAGCCCAGGTAAGAGCTCGCCCGACCCGCGTGGCTATACCGATCGGTTAACGTCGCGACCCTAAGCGATCGGTACGGCCACGCGGACGAAATATACCTCCCACGGCGCTGGAAACCCATTATCACAACTCGTCCCCCGCCCGGTTCGGGTCCCCAGGCGTGTCAGTCACTTGGACGTGACGCTTTGGAGGATGGGATCGGAACTAATTTTCTGGAGACCCTACAATGAAGATCGCCCTCGCAACGCCCCGTGTGTCCGCAACCCTCGACGAAGGCCTCGACAAGGTCAGACGGCTCGTGTCCGAAGCGGCCTCCCAAGGCGCGGATATCGTGTGCTTCCCGGAAGCTTATCTGCCTGGATTGCGCGGGCAGGACTTCGAAGTCTACGCCTACGATGTAGCGGCCCAGGAGCGGACACTCCAGTCCGTGGCGGAATTTGCGCGATCGTCCGGCATCGCCACCATCATGGGTATGGAGAGAATCACAGCGGCGGGTCGGCAGATCGCCGCCTATGTGTTCGACGCACGCGGCGAGGTGCTGGGCTATCAGACGAAGAACCAAATCGACCCGTCGGAAGATCAATACTATGTGCCCGGCAGCGGCCGACAGCTCTTCGAGGTGAACGGAGTGAAGTTTGGCATTGCGATCTGCCACGAAGGCTGGCGTTACCCGGAAACCGTGCGCTGGGCCGCCATTCGCGGTGCGAAGATCGTATTTCATCCGCAACACACCGGAACTGAAGTGGAAGGCGCGTGCCTGACACAGTGGGGCGCGGCGGATTCCCCTTACTACGAAAAGGCCATGATGATGCGCAGCCGTGAAAACACGATCTACTTCGCAAGCGTCAACTACGCCCTGCGCTTTCAGGAATCCGCCACCAGCCTCATCGCGCCTTCGGGAGAATGCCATGCCTGGCTTCCCTACGGCCAAGAGGGGCTGCTCGTGCAAACAATTGACATAAACGAAGCGACGGGACTGCTCGCCCACCGATACGCTCCCGAACGTTACAAAGAAATCACGTCGAAATGATGCATCGTAACGCGGACTCCGCGTAAAACCAAAGGAAAACTCCAATGTCCGCTCCCGACCCCAAGTTCGCCTTCGACGAAGACCACGCCGCGTCCTACGACCAGCGCTTCGAAAGACTTGTCCCCTTCAAAGACGCCCTCCACCTCGCCATGCACGGTCTGCTCGCCGCGCTCCCGGAGGACGCGCGCATCCTATGCGTCGGCGCGGGTACCGGCGCGGAATTGCTCTTCCTCGCCAACGCGTTCCCCGGCTGGACCTTCACCCTCGTCGAGCCCGCGGCCGCGATGCTCAAGCGCTGCCGCGAAAAGGCAGCCGAGGCCGGTATCGAAGCCCGCTGCACCTTCCACGAGGGCTACCTCGACGCCCTCCCCCACGCCGAGCCCTTCGACGCCGCCACCTCCATCCTCGTGTCCCAGTTCGTGCTCGTCCGCCAGAAGCGCGTCAACTACTTTCAGGACATCGCCGCGCGCCTCAAGCCCGAAGGCCACCTCATCACCGCCGACCTCGCCGGCGAACCCGGGTCCGTCCCCTTTGAATCGTGGATGACCCTGATGAAATACAACGACTTCAACGACGAACAGGTCGCCCAATACCGCAACGCCCTGAAGGAACACGTCGCCGTCCGCCCGCCGGATGAGGTGGCCTCCATCATCGCCGAAGGCGGCTTCGACGCGCTTGTGCTCGTCTGCCAGACGCTGCTGATACACATGTGGCATGCGCGAAAGGGCCTTTGAATGTGACGTCTCTGCACGCGAATGAGCTGGAGCCCCTGAATTGACGTCACGTTGCCGCGCCGCAAGTGTGTTGCACACGGCTGGGAGCGCAGGCGGCCCGCCTGCATCATGTGCCAAAGGCACATGACAATAGGCGACGGTGCCGGTGGCGATTTGGCCCGTTTGACTCAGGTGGGCCTTAGAATAGGTTGCGATGTGCACCGTTGAAGCACGATGCAGGCGGGACGCCTGCGCTCCCAGCCGTGCCCGTCCTTTTAAATATAACACGTGGTGTCGCAAGCCCACGAACACGCCATTCCGCGCGCACTCACTGTCCCAGATCCACTCAGCAGCCAACGACGCAATCTCGCCGAGCTATGAAGCACCTATGGTGCCTCGACTGAGGTCACTTCGAGCATGAAATGGCGCGAAAAACAAACCGCAGTACAACGTGCTACACTGTAGGTAGTCGCGATGACGGTTTGCAGCAGTCGGAGCACACGCTCCAAATCTCGCAGTTCGCCATCATCACATCGAAAGGCCACTATCATGCGTAACATTTCAAAAAGCATTTACCTCTGCGGTCTGGGTCTCATTCTCGCATCCCTTGTTGCGTCCGGTTGCGCGACCCATGACGCGAAGCGCGACGACGAAACGTATAAGCGCCCGACGGAAACGGAGAAGGCGCAGGAAGAGTCGCAGAAGTAGGAAACGAGAGAAAACACGGTTTCGTTTCAGGCAACATTTCACGGGTCGTAGGGACAGCGTCGCCTCGTGTCGCAAACCCGCGTGAAAGGCTGTGGGTGAACGACTTCACTCGAAGCGAGGATAAAGGTCTATTTGCGACGCAACCAATCACAGCCGAGACGGCTGTGCCACATTCTTTGCGAAAGCTACTTTTTAGATCGAATGGAACTGCGAAAGGAATGTGGCACAAGCGTCCCGCCTGTGTATTTTCAGACCAGCCGCGCAGGTCGGCACCAACGACGCTCCGTTCGTTGTAAACGTTATCGCAACAACCCGTCGCGCACCGCGACTTCCCTCGGCACGAGCAGCGCCTCCGGCGAGGCGGCGAGGTAGTTGGGCACGTTGAAGAACCACAGGTGCCCCAGCGATAGCTCCGCGAAGGACCAGGCCTTTCCATCGGCGCCTTCGGGCACGTCGATCGTCACGTGGGTGCCCCGCGAGGTGACCGTTGTGACGAGAGCGCTGTCGGGCCCGAGCACTTTGTGGGGCCCGCCATCCCAGAAATACTGGATCTGGCGCGTATCTTTGGGGACGTAGAAATAAGCGCGCGCCATTTGCCCCATCTGCAAGGGCGGGCCGTAGCGTTTGGGCGCGATGGAAGCGCTGCGACCCGCCGCGACGGTGATGCCCCAGCCCACGGCCTGATCTTCGTAGTTCAGCCAATACACTCCGGCGGCGGGCACGGGCACCGATAGCGTGCGCGCTTCACCGTCCTGCGGCACCCGCGCGCGGGTAATCTCCTTGGCTGCGCTGTCGGTGATCACGTAGCTCGCCTCGGCGCGATCGCGGTAGTGGGCGATGAGCCCGCTGTGGAGCGTGAGCTCGAGCGCTTCGCCCGTGTGGCTGTAGAGCGCATAGGGGATTGGGTTCTGGTAGCGCTGCTCGAAAACGGGGGCATCGGGGCTCGTCAATCCCGAGGGCACGAGGTCCTTTGAGAAGGCGATCTCCTCCACGGGATGCGGCTGAAAGCGGGCCAGGTCCGATTGGAAATCCGCCGCCGTTTCTTCCGGCGTCGAGGGCGATTCCACCATCCACGGCTTGGGCATCGTAGCCTCCGTGTAGGCCCAGGTGGGCTCGCCGAGATCCTTCGCGAGTTGCTCGGTCCACAGTTGGCGGATAGCCTCCCAGTGGTTCATGTAGCTGTAGCGATTGCGATAGACGTGCGACAGCGCCGCCAGCGCGAGTTCCTTCCTCCGCGCCGGATCGACTTCGCGATCATAGTCCCAGCGCAGGCGCACATAGTGCTGGTACTGCTTCAAGTGGTCGAGGCGCGCGAGGATTTTCCCGTCGCCCGCCGCGAGCGCCGTAGCCTCTTCCAGATCGCACAGCGCCCGCGCCAGGGTGTCTTCACTGGCCAGGGGCTCGTTGCCCGGATCGAGCCGTTCGTAGTAGCGCGCTATCGTCGCGGCGGCGGGCCCGAAGGCCGTCGTGTAGAAATCCGCCAGCAGCGCGTCCACATCCACCTGTGGATTCCACATCAACCGGTTCGCGATGTAGTAGCCGCGCCCGTGGATGCCCCAGTTGTTCCCGCTTTCCGCATCCAGACTCGTCGCGCCCAGCTTCGCGTAGCGCGGGATGCGCTCCCGCAGCGATTTGATGTTGCCGCCCAGGCCACCGGGGGGCATGTCCCAGTCCCAGAGCCAGAAGGAGTAGTAGTCGTAGAAGCCCAGGTTGCGCGTCTTCGCGGGCCAACGTTCGAGCAGCTCCTCAAAGGTGTAGCGGCCGCGGGTGAAGCCCGCCGTCAACTGCACGTAAACATTCGGCTCCAGGTCGAAGCTCGGCGGCTCGGAGTGATCGTTGTAGGCATAGAGCCCCACCTGTTTGCCGGGAAATTCCGCCGCCACCGCGCGGGCCACTTCATTGGCCAGTCCGAAGGCCCGGTCCGATATGGTGCCCGCCTTCACGCAGGTTTCGCACTCGCAGTGGCCGTCCCCGTCGGAGGTTTCCATGCTCACCATGTCAAGGGTCGGATCCCGGCGGAGCTGTGCGAGGGCCCATTCGGTGGCGATGGCCCGCACCGCCGGATCGGTCGAACAGAATTGCGGGCCCGTGCGCTTGCCCGCCACCAGCGCCAAGTACTCCGGATGGGCGTCGAAGGTGGCCTGGTTTTCGCCGATGATGGAGTGCCAGGCATGGCCACACCAGATGAGCCGGGACTGGGCCATGCGATTGTGGCGGCTCCACGCGCGGTAGTCCGCCTCGCACTTGCCCTGCTGGTAATCGAAGTAGCCAAAGTTCCACCAGATGCGCCGCGAGGGAACGGTCGGGCGATCCGTTGCGTCGAGCGACACGCTCAGCGTCGACGACGTCGGGAGGTGCTCCCACTCGGGCGCGGGAAAGTACCAGCGGCAACCCAGGTGCTCCAGCAATCGAAACACCGCGTGGGAGGTGCCCAGGTCCGTAGCGCCAATCAGGCGAACGCGATCCGGCTCTGTGCGAATTGCAAAGGCCTCCTTGCCATCAAAGCTATCGCGAATGGCCAGGACCTCATCCAGCGAGGCATCCGGAAACTCCACCAGGGTGCCCACGACGATCCCCCGTGTGCCGTCGCCCGTTTCCACGGAAAACGTCGCGCCGGAGATGCGGTGCAGATAGTCGACCAATTCGGCGGCCACCCCGCGCGTCGCCTCGGACGCAGTGGCGGAGACGATGATGGGCAGCTTGGATGCTCCACCTTCGGCAAGAAGGACGGTGGCGGGGCCGTCCTGCGCGTTGGCAAGCACGGGAAGGAGCGATAGACAGAACACCAGGGCCGTGAATAGGCGCAAATAATACATCGGGGACCTCAATTTTGGTTTTCGCGGTGGGCCGGGGCAGTCCGCCGACGGCGAAGCGAACTCACAGCGTACCATAAGTTCGCGCTCACGGGTTCCACCCTCGTTCCCAAGCGGCCAAGCGATCTCGCACTCGTTCCCAAGCTCCGCTTGGCAATGCAGTTTCCGAAGCTCCGCTTCGAGGGGCCTCAGATAGCAAAGCGTTTTGCGTCCTGGAAGAAGTCCCGTTTTGATCATCACCGCTGCGGAGCAGAGCTACCTGGACACGCAGAAACTGCGCCTCGGTTCGCCCAACTTTCATCAGAAACCCGCCCTCCAGGTTCGCCACCTTTGTAGCAGACCTGAGCGCTTGTTCTTCGGTGCCATGAACGAATAGGGACACCTGCTCCCGTCTCTAAGAACAGTTCACCAACCATATCTAAATATTACATGAAAAATTTGACGGTTCATATCAGTCCTTCTGGCAAACTTGGTTGAATCGGGGTCATAGAGTTGTAACAAGACTTAACTCGGGTTCGTCCGAAGAGTCTGCCGGAACGACGGGATGCTCATCCGCGACCTCCGTTGTGAGATTGGGCACCCGCGCCGGGAGGCTGCGACGCGGGCCGGTCTGGTGGGGTCTCTAAAGGTTTCCCCTCAGACAGGTTCCAACCTGTAATCGAAATCGCACCCTTAACTTGCGAGGAGCTTCTGCCGAAAGATCCACGTCGTTTTGGACCGTCACTTTGCCTCCGCGTATCTGGGCAAGGCGCGTTGCGCGTTCGGTGGCGTGTTCCTCGGTTGCATGGGAAGACTCCAAGTCTTCATTGTCGGATTTAACCATCGCCCACCATCCATCTTTCATAAGTACATCGTAATCTTTCATAGGTCTCACTCCATATGTATGCCCTAATCATAACGCGGAAAATGAACTTCTGGTGCAGACCAGGCAATAGTTTGAGTGAGACGGCTGGGATGTAAACGGTTGGGTGTGGAATATTCCAGTGGGGCTCTGGCGAAAGCGGTAGTGTAGGTGCATCGCGACAGGTCCCCTCTCCCATAGCGGGGGAAGGAGGCCTATCCGTCGCGCGCTTCACCGAGCTGGGCATTGATGTGTACCTCGGCACCGGCGCCATCAACGGACGCCATTCGCTAACGGTCGGTGGGCAGGTACTGGAGCTCTCCAGACCCTGATTGCTACCGGCGCCCGCGCGTCCGGAACGCGGGTTCAAGCGGGCCCGCGCACCCGGAGTCGGCATGGGATCGAAAAGCTGCCGTTGACGGCATACCGGGAGCCCCCTATAATGTGCATTACCTCGGGGGGTGAGGTATACGTGGGAGGTCAGGTCGCGCCCGGAAATCGGGAACAGGTAAGAGCAGCCCGACAGACCCCTTAACCCTTGGATACGAAATGGCTGATGTAGAAGAGATTCGCGAATACCTGGATTCCCATCCCGAGGATCACGAGCAGCGGTGGCGTCTGGCAAAGAAGTTGTACAAGGCCTGGGACTATCGTTCCGCGCTCGATCAATTGCTACTGTTGCGCGAGGTCTGGCCGGATCAGGTTCCAGTCGCCCGATATCTTGCCGCAACGTATTACCGGCTTGGGAAATACGACGACGCAACCGCGATACTTGCACAGACGATCAAGCTGCACCCGGACGACGATTCGTTGCTGGAGCAACAGGCCAAAATCTACGAGGGCAGCAACCAATTTGAGAAGGCATTGGCCGTCTGGACGCGCATCGCAGCGGTCAAGCCGAGCAAGGCGGCCGATGAGGCGCTGGAGCGTTTGGGCATGGCGCTCGGCGGTACGATGTCCTCCATGGCGCCATCTACCATGCAGTCCGGATCAGCCCATGGCAGTGACACGTTGAAGACCTGCCCACGTTGTGGCGAGGGCAATGACATCTTCAGCCTCCGGTGCACCCGGTGCCACGGGGAGCTGGGCGATACGGCGGGAACGAACCTGCCGACGGAAGCGCCTGTACCCTTCCGCCACGGCGCGGGTGTCGTAATCGGGCTTAGCCTGCTTGTTATCGTGGGCGCCTCGGTGGCGCTGTTCTACTGGCTCACGTAGAACACAATGCTTATCTCAAAATTAGCGCTTGCAATTTTTTTGTAAATAATCTATCGTGAACTCAGCAGCGAGATAGTCCAACATTCAACTGTTTCCTCCCTTTTGGACGTGACGGGGAACGGCGGGGGATGGGACGTTAAGACAGCGGGTGGTGTGCCAGCGGTGGAGACTGGCTCACTTGGCAATCAATTGCAGGGTTCAGCTTTGCAATTCGGAGAGACATTATGTCCAGCAATCACGAATTCCCGGTCCGTGTTCCGAAAATGGCCTTTGACGATTTTGATTTCATTCGCATCGTCATCGATTTCATTGGCGATGTGGCCACATCCTTAAACGCCCTTCTGACCTTCATTTCAAATCTCATCAATTTCGGATCCTGACCGCGCCGGGCCTGTTTCTGGCGCGCTATCCCTTGTCCATCGGCGCTGCGTGCTATGCGGAGTCCGGCGTTGGAAGCACAGTCTTCTGGGCCGCGTTTCGCCCGGTGCGAAGGCTGTTCGTAGCGCTCGTGCGCGCGATTTTACTCCGGGTAATCGGTGGCGTCGGCGCTCTTTGCGGTACGGTTTGTTCGCTCGAAGCTCCCGCGATAGTTCCCCCGTTCAAGACCGTTCCGACAAATTTTTGACACTGGACAGAATCGCCATTTCGGTTTACGCTTCTTGTAAGAACACAGAATGGTTGGACAGTGATATTGGACCGGCTCCGAAATTGCTCGGTGTCACATAAAGTCATAATTATTTAATAGCAATCTGACCACGCTGTAACCGTGTTGGTCCCTTTGGGCCTGTGGCTGCGGGAATTTACAGGAGGATGTCGATATGTCTCAATCGTATGAAGCGTGGCTCCGGCAGTGGCGTTTATCGGGTACGACCCTGACCCTGGGCTTCGTGATTGTGATGTGCATCGTGACGGCGCGCGCGGCGGAAGAGGCGGCTGGAGCACCTGCCGCTGCAGAAGAGGCCGGGGCGGAGCCGGCTACCGACATGGCGGCCGAGTCCAACGTGCATGAAGCCCTCTATCAGCAGGGTACGGGGGACGGCAAGCCCTACTACCCATCCGCGAGCGAGTGCAAGCAGTGCCACCCGGATCATTACCGCGAGTGGTCCGTGTCGCCGCATGCCTATGCGCAATTGAGCCCGGTCTTCAACGCCATGGCGGCAAAGATTCTAAAGCTGACCAACGGCACGAACGGCGATTTCTGCATCCGCTGCCACACGCCGGTGGGAATGAATATCGAAGAAGATATTTTTATGAGCAACATCGACCGCACGCCTACGTCGCGTGAAGGCCTTACGTGCGTGACGTGTCACCGGGTCAACAAACCGTATGGAAAGATCAGCGGCCGCCTGGCGTTGGAAGACGGAGTCCTCGCCCAGACAATATACGGCCCGAAGGGCAACCCCAATTTCGCAGCCGAATTTGGCAAGGAGATCACGGAGAAGTTTGGCGAGGACAAGGTCCACGCGACGACCGAGCCGTTTTACTCGCTGGTGGATTCATCCTTCTGCGGTTCATGTCATGACGTGAACCTGTTGGACGGTTTTCGGCTCGAAGAAGCATTCAGCGATTTCAAGCAAAGCCCGGCGGCCCGCGACGGCGTCACCTGCCAAGATTGTCACATGGGCATCACGCCCGGCGTGTTCTCGGGGGACAAGGAAACAAACTACAAAACGGACCATATCGCCAAGATCGGTGCAAAGTACGTAGGCACGCCCCGGCGCAAAACCAACCACCGCTTCGCCGGCCCCGATCACTCGGTCATTCATCCCGGGCTCTACCCGCAAAACAGCGATGTTGCGGCGTTTGCGACAATGCGCGAATGGCTGACCTTTGACTACCAGGCGGGCTGGGGGACGGATAAATTCGAAGAAGAGGAAGAGCCCGCGCGGGTGACGGCGGGGCACGGGACCCTGTTTCCAAAACGCTGGGAGAATATTGACGAGCGTTACGGGGCCCGAGAACTGCTGGACGGCCAATTCGCCCTGCTGGAGGAGTATCACCAAGAGCGCGTGCAGGTGCTCACGGCGGGCTACGGCCTTGGCGAGCACCGGGTGGATAGAGCCGCAGCGGGTAGAGGGCTGGATTTTGCGGTGGAGGTCAAGAACCTGACCGACGGGCACAGTGTCCCGACCGGGTTTATCGCGGAGCGACTGGTCTTTGTTCAGGTGGAGGTGCGCGATCCGGAAGGCCAAGTCGTTTACGTTTCCGGGGATTTAGACCCGAATTTTGACGTGCGCAATTTGCACTCGCTTTACGTTCACAATCGCGAACTGTCCCTGGACCGCGACCTCTTCTCACTGCAATCGCCCTTCATCACCCGCATGGAACGCGGCGGGGAGCGAGAACAGGTGCTGGCGGTCAATTTCTCGCCGTCGCCCCTGCCATTCCTGCGGCCCTCCACGTTTTCGGCAACGCTGACCGGCGCGCCGGGCGGCGCGCGCATTCAACGCAAGAAATTGCCGGCCCTGGGATCCCGTTGGGCCGAGTACTCGGTGGGCAAGAAGAAGCTCACGGGCGCAGGCACCTATTCGGTCAACGCGCGTTTGATCGGCGCCATGGTGCCGGTGAATTTGGTCAACGAGATTAAGGACGTGGGCTTCGACTACGGCATGAGCGCGCACCAGGTTGCGCTGGGCGTCCGTTTTGGCGTCGGGGATGTTATCGACGCCGAGGGCAACCGCCACTCACGAGATTATGTCGAACAGTTGGTGGACGAAGGCCGCGAGGAGGAATTGAAAGGCGTATTTGGCGTGACCGGCGGACACACGCTGTTTGCCGAGAAGAAATTTGAGATCGTGGTTGAATGACAAGCGCGCCTCAAGAAACTGCCCGCAACATTCACAAGTTCTCCGGCCTTCGGAAGGGCCGATAACGCAGCTTTGAGCGGAGGGAGCCCATGAGACTCAGAAACCTTGCAACCGGCGTCGGCATTGCCGTGGGAATCGTAGTGTCCGCCACCGGATCGCTGCACGCGGAAGAAGAAAGCAAGCTTACCCGAAAGCCCATTCCATTGCAGACCGAGGCCTACGCCCAGTTTGCCGTGGAAGACATTGTTAGCTTTGAGGCGCTTCTGGATAAACTCCAGGCGGGTGCCGACGAGCCAGGCACGCCTGCGGGTCGGATCTGGATCTATCTCAGCCCTCCATTGCGTGAGAAGTTTCGTGACGTCGATACATCTTCGGATCTCGAACGCAATCTCACCTTCGATATGATCAACGGCTTGAACGCGGTCATCCGCTATCACGATCTGTACGACGCCGGCGTCTGGTCGGGCGTGGAACTACCGGCCGAACTGAAAGCGGATCTGGAGTCGAGCATGGAAGCGCTGGGGCCCGTCGAAGCGACGGCGCGTAACCGCGAATTGCTGCGCCTGACTTTTCCCGATGAAATACTGACGAGTCAGGTGCGGCCCTTTCCCAAGCGACCGCGGACGCTGCATTTATTTGGCGACGAGTTTCTGAACCACGGCAATATCCAGAAGGGCATCAAGATACCGACAGGCGCGGTATGGCAGCCTTCGATGTTTGTCTATGGTACCTTGCGCACGGCATGGCAATTTGAAGATACCGGTAATCAGTTGCCGCCCAACACGGACGTCGCGGGACCGCCAATCAGCCGGGGCGAGGCCAAAATCGAAGAGCTGGCTACGCGGCTTGATCTCTTCTTCAACCTGGCATTCACACCGACTGAACGTGTTGTGCTCGCCCTGCGCCCCTTCGACCACAACGGTAATTTTAACGGCTACCGCTGGCAGGTTCCGAATTTGGTCAACAAGGAAGAGGACTACCTTCGCGGCGATTTGGACGTCCAACAGCTTTACTTCGAGGGTGATCTGGGCGAAGTATTCCCGCGCCTGGATCCGAAGGACACTGGCGCGGTGGACCTCGGGTTTTCAATAGGCCGCCAGCCCCTTTCGTTTCAAGAAGGGATGATCATCAATGACAACGTGGACGCGCTGGGCCTGACGCGCAACAACCTGCAAATCGGCCAGGCCGCCAATATCCGGCTGACCGGGCTGTGGGGTTGGGACGACCTGCACCGCGGCGTGGGCGCGAACAACCGCCGCAGGGAGGGCGCCCATCTGTTTGCGCTGTTCACCAGTACCGATTTCGCCAACTCGACGGTGGATCTGGATCTGGGCTACGTCAACGATAGCATTACCCGAATCCGGCTGGACGATGGATCGATACTGGCGGAGGGTGGCGATCAATTCAACGCGAGCATGAGTTTCGTGCAGCGCATCGGGCACATCAGCACGGCGTTCCGATTCAACCACTCGGAGCAGGTCGGCGGCGAAAATACATTGCAGTCCAGCTCCGGCAGCCTGTTCATGGCGGAATCATCGTACACAATGCCCCATTCCTACGACCTGGCTTACGCCAACTTGTTTGTGGCCAACGATCACTACCAATCGCTTGCGCGCGATCCATCCGTGGGCGGCCCACTTGGGCGTCTCGGCGTACTATTTGCCTCGCCCGGCATTGGCTTTGTTGGTTCACCCATCGAGAACGATACAGACCACGACAGTTTTGGCGGCGCGATAGGTTACCAGAAGTTTTTCGACGAGACGCGCAAGCAACTCTTGTTCGAAGTGGGCGGCCGTAATGCTTTCGACGGAACCGAAGATCGCGGTCGCCTCGGTGCCCTTGCCCGCTATCAACAGGCCTTCAGAACACACTATATCTGGCGTGTGGACGCCTACTATGTTTCCCGCGAGTCCCTCGATGACAAGCACGGTATACGCACGGAATTCGTGATCCAGTTTTAGTCGTCCGAACTGCATGGTCAAATTAATGGAGGTGCCTTGTGGAAGTGGTCGTGTTGGCGGTGGGTTTGTTCCTGATCGCCGTACTCATTCTGCAGGTTCCCGCGCTGGCGTACGACACCCTCCAGCGCACGCGCGCGCGTCAACTGCAGCGGAGTCTCGATTTCCGGGAGTGGCAGCTCCGTGTGAAGACCGCCGAAGCCGGGCTTGAGCGGGCCGAGCATAGCAAGGCCTCCTGGTCGGGCTGGCGCAAGTTTGTGGTGCGGAAAAAGGTGGTGGAGAACAAGGCAGGCGACATTTGTTCGTTTTACTTCTACCCGCACGATCGGAAGCGGCTTCCGGACTTCAAGCCGGGCCAGTTTCTGATGTTTCGGGTCGATATACCAGACCCCGAAAATCCGGGCGAGCACGTCGAAGAAACACGCTGTTACTCGCTGTCGGACAGCCCGAATCCGCGCTACTACCGGATCAGTGTCCGCAAGGTCGCTGCACCGCCAGACCAGCTTGGCGTGCCGGCGGGCCGAGTCTCTACCTTTCTGCATGACCACGTTCAGGAAGGTGACCTGATCGACGTCCAGGCGCCAAGCGGCGATTTTTATCTGGAAACAGAGCATGAATCGCCGGTCGTGCTGTTGGCGGGAGGCGTGGGCGTGACCCCGATCCTGTCCATGTGCAATACGTTGATCGACCTGAAAAGCACGCGGGAGGTCTGGGTCTTCTTTGGCGTTCGAAATGCCGACGATCTGGTGATGCTTCCCAATTTGGAATATGCCGCGAGCCATCTCAAGAATGCCCGTGTGCATCTGTGCTTCAGCCAGTCCCTGCCACTCGGTGTGGAAGACGGCGCGGTACAGGAGAGCGGCATCGTCTATCGCAAGGGCCGGGTGACCTGCGAGCTGTTGAAGGGGGCGTTGCCGGGTAACAACTATAAATACTATATCTGTGGGCCGCAAGCAATGATGAGCGCGCTGGACCACGGTTTGCAGGACTGGGGCGTTCCCCGCGACAAAATTTACTGGGAAGCTTTCGGGGAGCCGGCCGCGAGTGTTCCGGTGCTTGCCACCGGGGGAGCGGCGCTGGATATCACGTATGGTGCGACGGGGCAGCGCATCGTCTGGAAGGGCGAAAAGAGCATACGGGCGGCCGCCAAGGCCAACAAGTACAAAGAGAAGAAGATTAAGTACGCGTGCGGACAGGGCAAGTGCGGGTGTTGTCACACCGCGTTGAAGAGCGGCGAAGTGACCTATGGGGACATTAAGCCGACCTTTGGCGGATTGCAGGAAGGCTACTGCCTGCCCTGCATCGCCATCCCAAGGACGCCGATAGAATTGGATGCTTGAGCCGATGAGCGGCTCAGTCGCAAAAAGGAGTAGGTATGATGAAAACAAAACGGAATCAACTCGGATGGATCGTGTCACGCGGGATGCTGGCGTGTGCCCTCGGTGCGGCGGCGGCCACTGCAGGGGCGGAAGACAGTATCCTGACCTATGAGCCCCACAAAATCATCGAGGACGAGAAGGGGAAGTGCGAGCAGTGCCATGAGAAGGCGGTGACCGGCTGGATGCAATCCACGCACAAAAAGACTTTTGACGAGCTGCACCTGCGCGAAGAAGCGCAGAAAGTTCTTGAACGCCTGGGTGATACCGGCAGTATCAAGCGTAATGAGACCTGTGTTCAGTGCCATTACACGCAAACGGCCACCGAGGCGGGTGGCCGCCCCAAGACCGTGCTGGGTGTCTCCTGCCAGCGATGCCACGGCGCCGCGCTCGACTGGCTCGATGTGCACCAGGACGTTGAAGGCAATCCGGATCGCAAGGCGCGTCTGGCCAAGGCGGAGAGCCTCGGGATGCGCCAGACGGACGATATCTACACGCTGGCGATGAACTGCTACCAGTGCCACACGGTCCCCCAGGAAGACCTGGTAAACAAAGGCCTGCACCCCGCGGGCAGCGATTTTGAACTGGTCGCCTGGGCCAATGGTGAGGTGCGGCACAATTTCCTGGACGACGATGCCAAGGCGCGCAAGGAACAGCCTAAGAACCAGGCACCGGATAAGGAAACGCAACAGCTTTTCTATGTGGTGGGACAGGCGCTTGATCTGGAATTCGCCCTGCGCGGCCTGGCCACGGCCACAGCGGAAGGCGCTTACCTGACGGCCATGGGCGAACGCGCCCAGAAAGCCTACGATGCCGTAAAGGGGCTGGGCGGCATGGACAGCATCATTTCGCTGGTGCCCGCGGACGGCGGCAAAGTGAAGGTGGCGGCGGGGAACAAGAGTGAATACGTGGCGGCCGCCGACGGCATCCGCAAGATCGCCAAGACGATCGAGGCAAACAAGGGAAGTTTCGGCGCGGCGCTGTCCGCGGCCGCGGGCAAGCTGCCATCGGAATTTCATGGCGACGTATTCGAATAAGCAAGTACCTGTCTGAATCACCATGGAATTTCCGGACACCACCAGCCTGTTAACAGCCGAAGGGCCTGCCAGCGCAACCGCCACCCCCGCCAGCGGGGGCGAGCGGCGGTTGACGCGCTGGTCCAGGCCCTTTGGCGAAATGGCCGACAGGGACATACTGGACGTTCTCCAGCATGAGCCCTTTCACTCGATCTGTGACAGTCTGGAGAGCGCTAAAAAAACGCAGTTTGTCTCCTTCGGTGTGCCGGTCTCTATTTTCGGCATATTGAAGAATGATGCCCGTATACGGCGATACCGGGCCGGCGAGTTCGTAATCCGCAAGGATGACTACGGAAACTCGGCGTTCTACCTCATGGAAGGCCAGTTTCGCGCCATCCTTCAACCCGATCTTCCCGCTTCCCTTCTCGGACACCGCGAACGGCGCCATGTGGGCCTGTTCCGATCACTGTTTACCCGTGTCCGCGACATGATGGCGCCGCCCGCGACGGAGTACCGCGCCTCGAAGTCCAGAACACGCCTGGCCGAGGATCAGGGCGTGGGGGTGAGCCCGGCACAACTGGCGGACATTCTCGATCCTTCGAAATACGAAACGGCACCCCTGAATCCGGGCGCTTTTTTCGGCGAGATCGGCGCCATTTATCGCATGCCACGCGAGCTTTCTATCGTGGCGGCGACGGATTCGCGCGTGCTCGAGATCCGGTGGCAGGGGCTTCGTGATCTGATGGAGGCCGACAGCGGGATCGAACACCATATCGATGAACTTTACCGCAAGCGCTCCCTCAAGGGTACGATGGAAAGCCTGCCGCTCTTCCATTCACTTCCCGACAACGTGCTGGACCAGATCGGCTTCAACACCTACGGCAAGTATGACGAGTGGTCCGCCGAATATATCGGGATGACCCATGATGAGAAGATCCGGGTGATCGAGCAGGAGGAAGTCATCGCGGAGGAAGGAGATTATCCCAACGCGGTGTACGTCGTTCGCGCCGGATTTGCCCGGGTGAGCAAGCGCCATGGCCACGGCCATCAGACCCTGAATTACCTTTCCAGCGGCCAGATCTTCGGATTAAAGGAAGCCCTGTACAACTGGCAGCACGCCAGACACCCGATCCCGTACCAGCACAGCCTGCGAGCCATCGGCTACGCCCACGTTCTCACGGTGCCCACCCATCTCGTCGAGCAATATGTGCTGCCGGCGCTGCTGCGGGAACAGCCCGATTTTCCGCGCTACCACACGAAGGACCTGAGAGAGGGCCGTACCGATTCATCCAACACGCTGCGGGACGACGTGGGCGCAGACCTCTTTGAGTTCTTCGCCGAGAACCGCTTTCTCAACGGTACGAAGACGATGCTGATTAACCTGGACCGCTGCACGCGTTGCGATGATTGCGTGCGCGGCTGCGCGGCGGCCCACGACAACAACCCGCGCTTCGTCCGCCATGGGCCCATTCGTGGGAATATCATGGTGGCGAATGCGTGCATGCACTGTGCCGATCCGGTCTGCATGATCGGTTGCCCCACCGGGGCGATATCACGCGAGGATATTGAAGGCCAGGTCGTCATTAACGAGGACACCTGTATCGGTTGCGCGACGTGCTACAGCAACTGCCCCTACGACGCCATCCGAATGATCACGGTACGCAACAGAAAAGGGGAGTTCCGTATTGCCACCTCCGGCGAGTCGGTCGGCACCCCCATCTACAAGGCGACGAAATGCGACCTCTGCGTGGACCAGACCGGCGGCCCGGCCTGCGTGCGCGCGTGCCCGCATGACGCGCTGCAACGGGTGAACATGCAAGACGTGGATTCACTGGCCAGGTTTATCAAGCGGTGAAATACTATACACGACGACGAATGACGGCGCTCGCCATCCTCAGTGTGATAACGATTATCGCCCTGGTGTTCTTCGAAGGGTTTCGGATCACGCTCCGAAACCCGCACCTCCTGACCGGCTGGTTTTTCCTCACGGTCATCGTGCTACTTGCCTTGTTCAATGTGCGAAAGAAGTTTCCGGTGCCCCCGGCTGGCCCGAGCCGGATCTGGCTCCAAGCCCACATTTACGGCGGCGCATTCAGCCTCGTGCCCTATTTCATGCACGCAGGTTTTCAGATACCCTCGGGAACCCTGGATTGCTCCATGGCGATTCTGTTTTTTGCCGTGGCCGCGAGCGGGCTGGTCGGCCTCGTGATGAGCCGGGTCTTGCCCCGCCGCCTGACCGCCCGTGGGGGGGAAGTCGTTTTCGAGCGCCTCCCCGAGCACCGACGGCGTGTCAAGGAAGCGGCGGACAAGCTGGCGGAGGACTCCGTGCCGGAAACGCGGTCCACGACCATTTCGACGTTCTACACCGAACGGCTGCGCGATTTCTTCGATGGCCCCCGGCACCTGTTCCGCCACCTGTTCGAGGTCTCCCCGCCACTCGGCAGAATGATGGCCGAGATTGAGGATCAGTACCGCTACCTGAACGAGGATGAGAAGAAGATCCTGCAGCGCATTGCGGAGTATGTCCGCCAGAAGGACTGTCTCGATTATCACTATGCCCTGCAACTCGCATTGAAGGCCTGGCTGTTTGTCCATATTCCATTGACCAACGGGCTCCTGGTCCTTGTCGTAGTCCACGTGTGGCTGGCCTATGCGTTTGCGGGGGGAGCGCTCTGATGGCCGACATGCGCGATGAAAGTATCTACAAGCGGCCCTATGTCCGGCCGAATGAGAACTGGGTGTGCGGGCGCTCGGCCGAGGGTCGACCCTGCCCGCATGGCCCGACGCGGCGTGGCAAGTGCGTGATACAGTTTGAATGTGTCCCGGCGCAAATCGGCAATCGCTGGGTGTGCACGCGCCCGGATCAATATGGCGGACCGTGTGACAGTCCGGCGTTGCCCTCACCGTCTTTCGGCCCCTACTTGAAAGAAGGCAAGGTCGAGTGCTGCCGAAAGGTTCACTGTGCGCCGTACCGGAGCCTCCGCGCACGGCGGGGCATAGTCACCCTGGTGTGCTGCACGTTGATTATCGGGGCCATGTTGGTCGCGATCGGCGGCCCCTGGCGAGACAAATTCTTCTCGCCGGGCCCGCTCACGAGCCATCACCAGGGTGCCGCCATGGCATCGCTGGAGTCGATGGAGCAGGGCAAACTCCATACGGCGGAGGTCGGGGCTGGCGGCGAGGATGAGGGCTGCCACATCTGCCACACCGCGCTGGATAGCGGTCTTAAAGGGCTGGTGACCTCCGCGCTTGGCGAAACCGGGAAGACCACGCAGAGCGCGCAGTGCCTGGTCTGTCACCAGGCCGATCTCGGCGTGGATGCGCTCGTGGCCCATGCCCTGCCACCGGCTATCCTCGCGCAGCGCACCGAGGAAGCAAAGCAGGAGGATACCACGGCGAGCAAGCCTCTCTCGGTTATGCTGGCTTCGATCTTGCCGGGAGTGAAGACCAGCGGGGAAGGCCAGATGGCCTGTGCGGCGTGCCATCACGAGCACAACGGGGCGCTCTTCGATCTCACGCGCATGGACAATGCCTCATGCCAAACGTGCCACACGCGACAGTTCAAGCGTGTCGGCAATGGGCACCCGGAGTTTTCCACGCGGGCCTCCGCCGCCGCCTATGACTACCCCTACCGGCGCCGCACGCGCATCATCTACGACCACGCGCGCCACGAGACAACCCACTTCCTCAAAGAAGAATACCGCGCGATCGCGCCGGGCGACTGCACGGACTGTCACGTGGCGGGCGAGGGGGCGGGTACCACGCAACTCGTTCCCTTCGAGCAGATGTGCGCCTCGTGTCACGCGAACAACATCGTATCGGCGCGAGACGAATGGATGCACGTGTTCGGCTTCCCCTCCGTGGAGACGGACGTCTATGACATCCTGGAGGATGAAATTAAGGCCGAGGCGGTTCCCCGCACGGCCGGCAAGTCACTCTCGCCGTTTATGCTGCTGCTGCTTTCGGGGATGAACGACGCCAGCCCGGAGGCCGTGCAGGCGTTTCGCGCCGACCTGGCAAAGGTCATGAAGTTCGAAGGCGATCTTTCCGCCATCGCCTACGACGATGACCCTGAGATTGTCGCACGCCTTTTCGGGGGACTGAAGACCGTGCGCCAGGCGGCGATGAACAACGATGAAGGCGGCATGCGCAACACCTTCCAGAACCTGCTTCAGCGCGCGGGCGGTGGCGCGCTCTCCGCGCGGGAAGTCGATGCGCTGCTGGGCTCCCCCGAGCCCGAAATTTCCATAGAGAAAATAGAGGACGAAGTATCCCGCAAAGATATCGTTGAAATGTCCGGGTGGCATGTACGGAACGGCGGTTACCACATTGATCCCAAGAGTTGGTCCGCCACCATTTTGACGATAGAGGAATATGCCGCTCTGAAGGCGGCCGGGGGCGGCGGAGCCGCGTTTGAGTTGTTCAGCGGCTACTCCGGCTTTAAGGAATGGTTTGAGAAGCATGTTTCCGTCGAGGGGGACACGTGGATCCTGAAGCAGACCGGCGAAGAACTGAAGAGCAAGGATTGGCAGGCTTTGATCGCCGCGCTCCCGGGCTCCGACGGGGGACAGGCGCAGGATAAAAAGTCCGGCACGGAGGAGGAGAAGAAGGCCGCCAAAGCGGAGGACGCACCCGCCGCAGAGGCGCCGGCGGCCGTCGAAGCTCCCGAGTCGGCGGAGGCCGAGCCCTTTGCTTCGTGGCTGGGCAAGCTGTCCAAGGTAAAGCCGTGGTTTGAAGCGACAATCGATACGACCGGCGGCCTTTGGAGCCTGCGCGCCCCGAGGTCACTTTACTACCGTCCCGTCCAGCATGCCGATCCATTCATTGTGGCATGGCTCGATTTTACGGGCCCCCTCTACACCAGCAACCCGGCCGCCGCGATGGTCTTCGACCAGGTCAGCGGCCGGAAAACAGGCTCCGCGCTTGGCGCGTGTACGAAATGTCACAGTGTCGACGCTGAGAAAACACCCGAGGGCGAGACGGTTGTTCACGTGAATTGGAAAAGTCGCCCTTCGAGCGGGGACTTTACGAAGTTCAATCACGCGCCGCACCTCAAGCTGATGAATTGCACGGAATGCCACCGGGCGCCGTGGGTGCCAGCGGCCCTGGACCGCGTTCAAGTGGTAGCGGCCGCATTCGCGGAGCAGGAAGCCGCTGCGGAAGCGCCTGAGGATAGGGTTGCGCAGGTGGCACCTGAACCAGCACAGACTGATGAAGTGCCCGCCACCGAGGTGGAGGCGGGGACAAGTGCCGGAGAGGCCAGCCCAGCCGAGGGCGCGCAGGCGAGTCCCGCCGATGAGCCCGCTGCGGGGGACGCGGTGATGGCCTACCTCGACAGCTTCAAGGCGGGCGACGAAAGTCTGGAAATCAGCGTGGACTTCATGAACCGGGGCCGCGCGGCCGGTGCGCTCGCATTCACCAGTAGTTTTGAACCGATTGCCAGGGTGGACTGTGTGCGGTGCCATGTTCCAGGAAAAGCCGGGGACAATTGCCTGATTTGCCACAACTACCACATACAGCCGTCGAAGGACACGGCGGGTATCCGGTCGCTCAACGAGCTAATCTCGGCATCCGTGGACACCGCAGAATCGACGGACAAGCCAGCGACGCAGGTCGAGGAGCCCCCGACGGACACGAGTACCTCCGCGATGCCGGATGAAGTCGCAAAGCCCGAGCCAGGCGGCGAAGGAACTGCTCCGACCGCAGAGTAGTTGATTGGGCGATTGCACGCATTCAGGATGGAATGGCCCGCTCCCGCCAGGCAGGGAGCCGCAGGGCGTAGAGGACCACCACGATGGTGTTCACTTCGCGATGGTCTCCTCCAGCGCTTTGTGATTGGAGCGACTGCGAATCATACCGTCTTCCACATCCAGTATACGGTCAAAAACATCCAGGGTACGCTGATCGTGGGTGACGACCAGCACGCCCGCGCCTCGCTCGTGGGCAATTTGGGCAAAGAGTTCCATCACCTGCCGGCCGAGCTCGCTGTCGAGCGACGCGGTAGGCTCATCCGCCAGAACAAGGCCGGGTTCATTGGCCAGGGCGCGGGCAACGGCGACGCGTTGCTGTTCACCGCCAGAGAGGGCCACCGGCAGATTGTTTGCCCGTTCCCCAATGCCGACGGACTCCAGCAAGGCCATCGCACGCTCTCGGGCCTGGCGAGGAGGGATATCATTGACTTCCAGCGCGATCTGGACATTTTCCAATGCGGTAAGAAAGGGGATAAGGTTGGCCTTCTGGAAAACGAAGCCGAGATGTTGTCGGCGAAAAGCCCGGAGGTCTACGAGCGCCTTCGGGCCGTCCAGAACGAGCGTCCCGCGAATGGTAACCTGGCCCGAGGTGGGCGGATTGATGAGTGCCATGCCCGTAAGGAGTGTGGATTTGCCGGAGCCACTGGGCCCGAACATGCCGACAATTTCACCGTGCGCAATGCTCAGCGTGGCATCTCTAATGGCGACAATCTCCGTGTGACCGCTGCCATAGACTTTGCGGAGGTGCGTCACCTCGATGGAGGGGGTCTGGTTGTCGGTGGGTGTAGTCATGCCGAGAGCACCGTGTTGGGCTCGACGCGCATCGCCTTCCAGATGCCCAGGAGGCTGGCCAGGGTGGAAATAGCGGCGACGATGATGGCGAGGCTGATCAGATCCATCGTCTCGACGAGCACCCGACGCGGAAAGTACGGAAAGAGATAGATGCCCATCCACCACGCCATCCCGTATCCCACGGCACCCATAAGCAAGGCCTGTTGGAGAATGAGGCCCATGATGACCGTATTGCGCGCGCCGATGAGCTTGAGCAGTGCGATATCGCGGATTTTGTCGAGCGTAAGGGTGTAAATGATGAGCGCGATAATGATGGTGGAAATAATGATCAGCAGGACACGGAAGAGGCCAAGCTGGCGCCGGGCCTTGTCCACCATCCCCGCCAGGAGGAGGTCCTTCTGTTCATCGGTAGAGTAAACGGTAACATCCGTCCAGGTGCCCAGCACGCGGCGGACGCTGGCTTCATCTGCGCCGGGTAGCAGCGTGACGAGTACCGCGCTTACCTGAGGGCCCGCAAAGGCGGGAATACCGCTCGATAGCCCGGCGGCGCGGTCGAGCAGAAGCGGCTGAAGCCGGCCGAGATCCAGGCTTTCTACCCGGTCTCGGCGCGCGGCACGTTCGAGCCGAAGGGCTTCGCCGGGCTGGTCGAACTGAATAGCCATCGCATCGCTGACCGAAAAAAAGGTCAGCCCATCGCCACCGGTACCGACCATGCCTTGCGTGAGTCCTACCACTTCATAAATGTTTTTGCCCAAACGGATCCGGCTTCCCAGCGGGAGCCCCAACGATTGGTCGGCAATCATTTCGTAGTGGGCCTGTCGCAATGCACGGCCCGCGGCGAGCGGCACCCAGCCGCCCCGGTCATCGGGCCACGAGAGGCCCTGCACTACCATACGCAACGGCCTCCCATTGTGTATCCGTTGTATCGTGTGGGAGACAAAGCGGCGCGCCGCCGCGACGCCAGGTACGGCCCGTACGCGGTCTTCCAGATTGGCGGGAACACGGGACACTTCCGCGAAGGGTCCGCGCGTGTCGCCTTGCACTACCCACAGGTCCGCACCTATGCGGTCCACCAGCAGTGTTGCGTCATAGATGAGACCACGATAGATGCCGCCCATGCCCATAACGATCATGAGCAGCATCCCGATTCCCACACTTGTAAAGGCAAAGCGGCCGGCATTGTGGCGAATGTCGCGGACGGCGAGGTTCATGGCAAGCTGATCCTTTGTCCATCCGCAATGGTGCCTTTCTGGCCATCCGGCAGCCTGAGAATTTGTTCCCCGGCCTCTAATCCCTCGGTGATCGCGATGTCCTCCTTGCCTTGCAAACCAGGGGTGATACCACGCCAACGCGCTCTACCGTCCATATGTACGAAGACGCCCGGCTGCTCTGCATGCCATACGAGAAAGGTTCGGGGTAACAGCAGCGCGTCGGCCTGTCGTGAGGTCTCGATAAACACCTCTGCGCGTTGCCCAATCGTCCAGTTCTTTGGTAGCTCGCTGGCGAGAACTTCGACGAGAAACTCGCGCGTCTCCCGGTCCATCTCTCGCCCCAACCGAGCCACTTTCCCGGCATAACTGCTGTCTGGCTCCGACCGAAACACGAGGAGCGCGGGTTGATCCGCCGCGAGTTCACGCATGGCCGTCTCATCAATCCAGGCGCTTACCCACAGTTCATCAAGCGAGATCAATTCCATCAAAGATGCGCCCGGAACCAGCACATCGCCGACATCACGGTCTCGCCGAATAATAAGCCCGTCATAAGGGCTATGGATCTCGGTGAACGCGAGCTGTTCCTCGCGGAAGAGCAGATTTTTCTCCGCCACGATTATCTGCCCCTCCGCTTCCAAAATAGCCGCGTTCGAGCGCTTCAGGTCGGCCTCGGCAACGCGAAGCGCTTCCGTAGCGGTTTCCGCTTCAAGCTCGGAGACGGCATGGGTGGGTAGCAGGCCGGCCATTCGCGCCTGTTGCACGCGTGCCTGCACGAGTACGGCCTCAGCGCGCGCGAGGTCCGCGCTAACCCGCGTCTTAGTTTGCCGGGCCGCCTCCAACGTAGCGACTGCAATTGCGACCTGTTGCTTCGATTCAGCATCATCGAGCCGGGCAAGAAGCTGGCCTCCTGTGACCAAATCTCCTTGATCCGCCAATACCTCCACCAGTCGCTCCTGAATGCGAGCGCTGACCGTCGTCTTGATTCTCGCCTCCAGCGTGCCCGTGCCCATGACCTCCGCGGCGATTTCACCGCGCTCGACGGTATACGCCACCATCGGCACAGGCGCGAATTTGAATTTGTAGACGGCCGAGGCAGCGACCGCAACGACGGCGATCCCGATGAAAAGGTTCCGGACGGACGGGCGATTCATGCCTGTATCTCGTTATAGCGCGTCACGAAGCTATCCTCCATAGGCGTCCACCGGGTACACGATGGAACTGGAGTTTCAGGCTTCCATCTGGATGGGGCAGTAGATTGCCCTCCCCCTGTTGGAGCACTTCGGGCCGGGCGAGGGTCGCCTGAATCTCCGTTGGGTTGGGCAGCCGATACACGTGTATCGGTTGACCGCCGGGTTCCAGGAGATTGACTCGCCCGGAAATTCCATACCTGAGCTTCGTCAAACTCGGGGACGAGGTGGTCTGTTCCATGCGATTTACTCCGTTTACACATACTTCGACTATGCGCTTCGAACGTATGCTAGTACAAACATCCGATACGGTCTCTGAAATGGATCCAACCCTGTCGGGATTATGCCGGGTACATTTCAAGGCGCGCCAACCCTACGTAGCCAGCAATTACGTTCTGAGCGATTGTACCCGCAAAGGATGTCTCGCCGATCCCTAGGGTGGTGTATAAGCCAACTCGAGTTCGGCAAGATCGTGAACAGTCATCCCCGCCATGAGCGCGGTGGCAAGCGCGTCTATGCGCTTGTCTACGCCCTCGTGGCCGAGGTCCAGTTACCTGAGCGAACACGTCTGAACGCTTCCTCCAAGGTCATTCCGTGGGAAACGTGACGAGTTGAAATCGTAACGGCTGCACCACGTACCACGCCCTCCAATTCGCGTGCCATCTCCGACGCCGGACCCAGGTTACTTTCGGTGTACTCTTGTATGCCTGTATACACGGAATGTCTCCTTTTGAATCTTTGTTTACGAAGCCCTTTCTTGAACTCCGCGATGGCTATGGGTCTCTATTCCTATTACGCTGAGTTCATATCGCGTCAGCGCTAATTTGCCGAAACGCTGCCATTTTTGAATCAAAGTCCTCCGCCAGAGGTCATTACGGGGCGTTTGTTATGATGACCTTCAAGGCACGTTCCTTCATGGCATTGCCAAAGGTTTCGTAAGCTTGCATGATATCGTCTAATGTGAAGTGATGGGTGATAAGCCGCTTTGGCTCGACTTTACCCGACAGGACCGTCTTCAGGAGCATAGGCGTCGTCACCGTGTCGGCGAGACGGGTTGTGAGGGTAATGTTGTGTGACCATAGTTTGTCCAGATTCAGTTGGACAGGCTTGCCATGCACACCTATATTGGCGATATGGCCGCCTGCGGCGACGATTGACTGGCAGACGTCGAAACTCACCGGAAGCCCGATAGCCTCAATGGCCACGTCCACGCCCTTGCCATTCGTGAGCGCCATTACCTTTTCTACCGCTTTACCCTCGCTGTTATTGATTGTTTGCGTAGCGCCAAACCTCCTGGCGGTCTCCAAGCGATTCTCATCGATATCAATCATGATGATTTCCGAGGGAGAGTAGAATTGTGCCGTCAGCAGGGTAGATAGCCCGATGGGGCCACCGCCAACTATTGCCACCGTGTCGCCGGGTTTAACCTGACCATTCAGAACACCACACTCGAAACCGGTCGGCAGAATATCGCTCAGCATTACGAGTGCCTCTTCATCCGCGCTAGCCGGAATGGGATAGAGGCTATTGTCCGCAAAGGGAATACGAACATACTCGGCTTGGGTCCCATCTATGGTATTTCCCAGTATCCAGCCGCCACCGTTCTCGCAGTGGGAGTACATTCCCTTTTTACAGTTAGCGCAACGCCCGCACGACGTGATGCAGGAAATCAGGACGTGGTCGCCGACCTTGAAGTTCGCGACATTTCCGCCAACCTGCTCAATGATGCCTACGCCTTCATGACCCAGGATTCTGCCTTCTGTAACCGTAGGTACATCCCCTTTCTTGATGTGCAAGTCTGTTCCGCAGATGGTGGTCTGGGTGATCTTGACCAGTGCGTCTGTGGGCGCTTCAATTTTGGGTTGAGCTTTATCCTCCAAGGCAAGGTTACCTGGGCCGTTGTAGACGAGCGCTTTCATGGGTGATGCTCCTTTCGGGTGAATTGAAGTAGACCGCAGGCCGCCAGCCCGAGACCTGGTGAGCAATAGCGCCGCAATCTGCTGCAGGCGTCGGCGGGGCGCGCTCCGGCCGTGGAGAGCCGGATGTCGTCCCAGAGGGGACCAAGCCTTCGAGACATCTCCTTAAAGATGGTGCTGCGAAGCCTCGGTTTTACTATGTCTAGCGTAGCATCGGAATACAGAGCCCCGGCAAAGTCGGAGCAAAGATCAAAACATGCCTGAAGTTTTGCGATTGCGGTTAAGCATAGAAATTACAAAACCAGTCGGTCACTTTCCGGGGGCTTGGCATGCACATACGCCACGCCCGGCGGACCAATCCACTCGCTCAACCTTTAGACCAGCGCAGCAGGTTCTCGGCGAATACGTGGTGCTTCTGATACGCATCCGAATCCGGGTTCTCGTGGAGTGCTTGCACGGCCAACCTCTGGTCGTCCGTCAGGTTTCTTGGAATCTCCACGATCACCCGCACGAGCTGATCGCCGGTGTGTCCACCGTTGAATGGCGGGAATCCTTGACCGCGCATGCGCAGTACGGCGCCCGGTTGCGTGCCCGCTGGAATCTTGAGCCGGGCTTTCCCGATAAGCGTCGGAACCTCTACATTTCCGCCCAGCACGGCCTGGGTGAATGTTATCGGCACTTCGCAGATGAGGTCATTTCGCTTGCGCTGAAAGAGTGTGTCTTTCTCTACGTTTATGACGACGATCAAATCGCCGTCGAGCTCCCCGGTCTTGCCAGGTTCGCCCTGACCTGCGAGTCGCAGGCGAGTACCGGTCTTAACGCCGGGTGGAATCACAACGGATACCGTTCGGGACTCGGACCGTTCGCCGGCACCGTCGCAGACGGGGCAGGGCGTGGCGATGATGGTGCCACGTCCCCGGCAGCGTGGACATGGCTGAGACATTTCGAAAAGCGATCCCTGGCCGGCCGAGATATGCCCCGTCCCTTGGCACTGCGGGCACGGTTGCGCGCGTGTACCCCGGGCGGCTCCGGTACCGGCGCACGTTTCACACGTCACCATGGAGTTCATGCGAAACAATCTACTGGATCCGGTTGCCGATTCCTTCAGCGAAATGGACGCCTCCGATTCGAGGTCCCTTCCACGCTGTGGCCGCCGTTGCCGCCCGCTTTCTGCACGCCCGAACAGACTGCTGAAAATATCGGCATAGTCCGCGTCATACTCGAAGTGTCGGCTGTTGCCGGAGCCATTGGATGGTGTTCTACCATCCGGTGAGCCCGCCGCGCGCGAGGCACCATGCTGGAAGGGCACGGCGAGCGTCTCATCGTACAGCCGACGCTTTTCAGGTCGCTTGAGCGTGTCGTAGGCTTCGTTGATCGCCTTCAGTTTATCTTCAGCGCCCTTGTGCCCACCGGTCCTGTCGGGATGGTGCTTCCGGGCAAGGGCAAGCCACGCTTTTCGCAAGTCGTCTTGCGAAACGTCTTTGGCGACACCGAGTGTATCGTAGAAATTTTGCGTCGCACTTTTTACCATGACCAGAAACACCTGATTGCCGGCTCACCGCACATTGCGGCCTCCGAACTTGGTTCCACCTTCATCGGGTAAGTTTTCATTCGCTCCCGTCGCGCATCATTCCTTCTTACCATCGTCCACGAAGGCGTACTCCGCATCGACCGGGGCATCCTCATCCACTTCGTTGTCGTGCCCAGTGGGACCTCCGTTGTCCCTGGGTTCAACGTACTCCGGTCCGGGAGTCGGCTGCACCGCCGAGCCAGCCGCATGCAAACCCTCGCTCAGACGGCGGGTGGCCTGCGTCAGCTTCTCCGCTGCGGCTTCGATAACCGCACCGTCGTTGCCCTCCAGGCTCGTACGCAGTTCCGTGGCGGTGGCCTCGATCGCTTTCACATCCGCCGCGCCAATCTTTCCGGCGTTTTCGCGCAGCATCTTTTCTGTGGTATAGAGCAGCGAGTCGGCTGCGTTGCGGGCTTCGACGACCTTGCGCGTTGCCTTGTCCTCCGCAGCATGGAGTTCGGCCTCCCGGACCATGCGCTGAATCTCGTCCTTGGCGAGGCCGCTGGATGATTCGACCTGGATGGTCTGCTCGTTGCCGGTGGCGAGATCCTTTGCGGACACATGGACGATGCCGTTCACGTCGATATCGAATGACACCTCGATCTGGGGAATGCCCCTCGGCGCGGGGGAGATCCCAAGGAGATCGAATCGCCCAAGGGTCCGGTTGTCTCGCGCAAGTTCGCGCTCGCCCTGCAACACGTGAATCGTGACCGCCGCCTGACCGTCGGCCGCGGTGGAGAATGTCTGGCGCTTGGTGACCGGGATCGTCGTGTTTCGCTCGATCAGCTTGCTGCAGATGCCGCCGAGGGTCTCAATGCCGAGTGCGAGGGGGGTAACATCCAGCAGGAGAACGTCTTTGACTTCACCGGAAAGCACGCCTCCCTGGATCGCGGCGCCAATGGCGACGATTTCGTCGGGATTCACGCCGCGGTGCGGCTCCCGGCCAAATAATTCCTTTGCAATCTGGCCGATGGCGGGCATTCGGGTCATGCCGCCGACCAGGATCACCTCGTTAACCTGCGCGGCGGTGATGCCCGCATCTTCCAGGGCGCGGGTACAGGGGGCTTTGGTCCGCTGGATCAGTTGATCGCAAAGCTGTTCCAGCTTGGCCCGCGTGATCGTGCAATTCATATGCTTCGGGCCGGAGGCGTCGGCAGTCACGAACGGTAGATTCACGTCCGTGCTCGTGGTCGTGGATAGTTCGCACTTTGCCTTCTCCGCCGCCTCCTTAAGCCGCTGGAGCGCCATCGCATCCTTACGCAAGTCGATACCGTTGCTCTTGATAAACTCCTCCGCCAGAAAATCGATGAGGCACTGGTCGAAATCATCGCCGCCCAGATGGGTGTCGCCGTTGGTGCTGAGGACCTCGAAACTGGCATCGCCGATGGCGAGAATGGAAATGTCGAATGTTCCGCCACCGAGGTCGTAGACGGCAATCTTTTCGTTCTTTTTCGTGTCCAGGCCATAGGCCAGGGCGGCTGCCGTCGGCTCATTGATGATATGGAGCACTTCGAGGCCGGCGATGCGTCCGGCGTCCTTCGTGGCCTGTCGCTGGGCATCGTTGAAATAGGCCGGGACGGTGATGACCGCCTGGCCAACGGGTTCGCCGAGATACGATTCGGCGGTCTCTTTCAGCCTGCGGAGAATCAATGCGGAGATTTCGGGCGGACGATGTGTTTTTCCTTGAACATCCACCTGGCAGTCGCCCGTGGCGCTTTCCGTGATTTTGTAGGGCACCAGCTTTTCTTCTGCAAGGACCTCAGAATGGCGTCGCCCCATGAAGCGCTTTATGGAGAATATCGTGTTCTGCGGGTTGGTAACGGCCTGACGCTTTGCTGCGGCGCCGACGAGGCGCTGTCCATCCTTGGTGAAAGCAACCACCGAAGGGGTGGTGCGGTTTCCTTCCGCATTGGTTATAACGACAGGCTCGCCACCTTCCATAACAGCAACGCAAGAATTGGTTGTGCCCAGGTCGATTCCGATAACCTTGCTCATGGTGAACTCCTTTCAGGGATCAAGGACCGAGACAGAGCCGCTCCGTAAACATTGCGGCCACCCGGATCCTCCTATTCAGTGTGATCCTGGCAGGCGCTGGGGCAGTTCAGGCAAAGGTATGACAATTCCTGGGCAAACAGTTCGGCCTGTTCTGAACCCAGAGTAACGATCCGGCATAGGCGCCGGTCGATACGGATTCATCTTCAAGGGGGGATAGCCCTGCGGAAGCCCTCACGGGGTTGAAGAAGAAAGTATGGGCTAAAGTGGTCTCGTTCTCGCAGCCGTCAGCGCTACAAGTGGGCAGGGAGGCCCGGTGGTGCAATCGAACCCTTAAAAAAATCCCTGCCGCAGTCTACAACGGCTATTCGTCGTCATTCTCCGTGAGCTGGTTGGCCCAGGCGAACTTTCAGCGCAGACTTCCCGTGGGCTCGCTCACGGTTGCTCCGCAGACTCCGCTGGGGATAGAGCAGGGTCTGTTCTGTGACTCTCTTGATGGCGCTGCCGTCCGAGGAGGTGCTCGATCATGCTGGCCAATCTTTCTGCGGCGCCTTCGACGGTTTCGTTCATGTCCGTTGCATGGTGGGTCACGGCGATCGGTTGGCGACCTTCAATGCGAGCTTCCATCACGCAACGCAGGGTGTTGTGCCCGTCTTTCTTGTCGCTGTTCTCGTCGCTCAGGTGGACCTCCACGCGCGTGATATGCTCGCTGAAGAGGCTGAGCGAATTTTCCACCACGCCGCTGACGAAATCGGCCATCGATTGGTGGCCGTCAATATTGTGATCGGTGTTTACTAAGATCTGCATGACCTGCTCCAGTTCGGTTTAGGTTTCGGAATCCGGTTTGGACTCGGGGGCACCCTCGGTTCGGGCATTCGCGCCGGTGTACGGTTCAGGCACGAACGTGACGATGCCGACTACGGCGGTTTGAACATCGCGCTCCGGCCCAGCGCTACGTAGGCCTTCGTCGGAGGTGTTCATTGGTCGTGGTCGGCGCCGTCGCTGGTATCGCTATCGAGCCACGTACGGGCGACATCGGCATCGGCGCGATCAAAGTACCGGATCTTTGCTGTAGTGAAAGGCTTGCAGAAGAGCGCCATACCTTTCTGCCATTCATTTTGTCCGATCATGGCGATGCGCTCGATATCGGCAAAATGCTTAACGTCAAATTTGACATCCTCCCACAGGGCGGCTGCTTCCCAGCCGTGGAATTCGGCCATATCGAACAACAGCCGAAGCTTTCCGTGCGCTCGCAAGAGTCGTTCGAATTCAGGTACAAACGTTTCGTAGTCCGCCTTGATCAATTTTCCGCTGACGTAGACGGTTAACATTGCTCCGCCATGCTCTTCTTCGAGTTTAATGGACATGTTCGTTCTCCTTACAGGTATGGCGATACGGGTTGCGATAGGTCGGAATTCATATTTTTGCCTCCAGTTGGGCGAGCGCTTTGTCACGCGTATGCGGTATCACCTTTAACACCTCCAGGAACAACAGTGGAATGGCCCCCAGCGCAAGAAGGAGGAAACTATCGGTGAGCGGCATAGCTGACATGCTCAGCAATCGGCCCAGCGTTTCATTGTGCTGGCTCAATACCTGGAGGCCGATAGAAAGAGCGATCACGACGAGTAGATTGATATTGGTGAATAGGGGAATGCGCCAAACCGGCATGGTTTCACTGCGCGCCCCAAACGACCGCAATAGTTCGGCGAAGACCAGAACGGTGAACGCGTAGCTTCGGGCCATTTCCAGGGTACCCGCCTGCAGCACATAGAAGTAAACTGCGAATGCCAGTCCCGCCGTGAGCGCTCCGGTAAGCGCCATGGATCGGATGAAACCGCGATTCATGATTCGCTCAGCCTGTTGGCGCGGGTGCCGCTTCATCACGTCCGGATCGACGGTGTCAGTGACGAGGCAGAGCGCGGGTAGACCGTCGGTAACGAGATTAATCCAGAGCAGGTGAATTGGCAAGAGCGGTGTCGGAAGACCCGGGACCACGCAAATGGCCATCAGCAGCAGTTCACCCGTGTTGCCCGCCAGCAGGTATTGCATACTCTTGCGGATGTTGTCGTAGATGCCGCGGCCCTCTTCGACGGCGTCAACAATCGTGGCAAAGTTGTCGTCGGTGATAATCATGTCCGCAGCTTGCTTCGTGACTTCCGTGCCCGTTTTCCCCATGGCGATCCCGATGTCGGCACCTTTGAGGGCAGGGGCATCGTTTACGCCGTCACCAGTCATGGCGACGACGAGACCATTGGCTTTTAAGGCGCGAATAATGCGCAGCTTGTGCTCCGCGGTCACGCGGGCGTAGATGGCGAGCCCCGGCGCGCGTTTGTGGAGCTCATCTTCGGACATCCTGTCCAGTTCGACTCCCGCAGTGGCCTTGTCGTCCTCCGAAGCCAGGCCGATCTCCCGCGCGATCGCCGTTGCGGTTTCCGGGTGGTCACCGGTAATCATCACGACGCGGATCCCGGCTACGCGACAATGTTCGATCGCCACTTTGGCCTCCTGGCGTGGTGGATCATACATTCCTGAAAGGCCGACGAATACGAGGTCTCGTTCCACGGCATCCGATGTGAGGTCGTCGATTGGAGCACTGTCCAGATCGCGATAGGCGGAGCCGAGCACCCGCAAGGCGCTCTGCGCCATCGCGGTGTTTTGTGCCAGAATGCTCCGGCAGTCCTCGTTCGTTAACGGGCGGATCCCGGTGCCGGTGTAAAGGCGGGTACAGTGCTCCAGCAGGACGTCGGGCGCACCGTTGATGAAGGCCCGAAACTTTCCTTCCGACGTCGTGCGAATCGTCGTGCTGCGTTTCCGGCCGGAGTCGAAGGGAATCTCGTGCTGCTTCGGCATTTCCCTCTCGATACGCTCCCGGTCTCCGCCGGCTTTGCGACCCGCGGCAAGCAATGCTGCTTCCGTGGGATCGCCGACGGATTTCCAAACGCTCTCCTCCTCGACGAGATGGGCGCTGTTGCAGGCGAGGAATATCGTCGCGAGTTCGAGTAGCGGCGCCGCGTGCTCGGCTTCTGCCGTTTTACCTTCGAAGCGCACTTCGCCACCAGGTCCGTAGCCCTCACCGGTGACTTCATAGCGCTGGCCCGCGACATACAGCGCGCACACGGTCATTTGGCCAACGGTCAAGGTGCCGGTCTTGTCCGTACAAATGACGCTGGTTGCACCAAGCGTCTCAACCGCAGAAAGTTTGCGCACGAGCGCGCGGCGGCGCGACATCCGCAGGACGCCGAGCGCGAGCGCCACCGTTACGACGGCGGGAAGCCCCTCTGGAACGGCCGCCACGGCGAGACTTACCGAGGTCATGAACAACTCCATCGGCGGTGTCCCGCGCAGCAGCCCCAACACGAAGAGCAGCGCGACGATGGCCAGCGCGGCCCACACAAGCGTCCGCCCGAAGGACTCCAGCTTCTTCTCCAGCGGGGTCCGTTCCTCCGCACCAGCTTCTTCAATCAGACCCGCAATGCGTCCCAACTCTGCATCCATCGCCGTGGCCACAACGATGGCCTGACCACTGCCCGCTGCCACGCTGGTGCCCATGAACACCATGTTCTCACGGTCGCCCAGCGGAATATCGCCCTCGTTCAAGGTTGCGGTCCGCTTCGTTACCGCCTCCGACTCGCCGGTCAGCGAGGCCTCGATGCACCGAAGCGACGACGACTCCCGGAGGCGGGCATCGGCCGCGACCAGGTCCCCGGCTTCCAGAATGAGGATATCCCCGACGACGACCCCCGATGCGGGAATAGAAATGACTTGTCCGCCCCGGCGCACCTTGGCTTGGGGCGCAGCCATTTTTTTGAGCGCTGCGATCGAGTTCTCGGCCTTGAATTCCTGGTAGAAGCCGATGACCGCATTGAGGACAACAATGGCAAGGATCGCAATGCAGTCCAGCAACTCGCCTAAAACTCCTGAGATGACAGCCGCCGCAACGAGTATCCAGATGATAAGGCTCTTGAACTGGCTGAGAAAAATCTGCAGCAGGCTCACGCGCTTGCTGTCCTTGAGCTCGTTCGGGCCATAGGCCGCGAGACGTTCTGCCGCTTCCTGCACAGAGAGCCCGGATCCGCGGGAACTTAGTTGTGCCAGTACCTCGTCGACAGACCGGGCGTGCCAGGGCCTGTCTGCTGCTTGTTCGGCCAGGGAGGGTGACAGGGTCATGAGGTGTCGCTATCGCTCGTTGAGCCGATCTCGGGAAGCTCGTCTACATTCACCGCCCAGTCAACGACAAAGCATCCAGACCGTTCTTGCTCGTCGCGGGAAGACTTGGATAGAAACTTCTGTCGGCAAAGTTCACCGCAGAAATAGAACGTCTTGCCGTCGCGCTCGGCCTGGGGTGCTGTTCCTTTATCTACGGTCATTGCACAGATCGGGTCTTTGACTATGGATTTCGTGGCTTTCATGATGCTTCCCGCCTGGTTGTATACACGTGACTCGTAATCAACCCCGTTGGCCTTGGTGACGAACAGGCCCTGAATGCTCTCTCGCGCCACAACTGGATCGCCGCATGACCTGGCTTGGCGCGTCCCGTTGACCCCGTCGCAATTGGCTGGAATTCATCAAAGCATTTCGGTGGGGAGGCTTTTCCCACCGCAAAGCGTTTGATCGGTATCTGCGTTCCCCCCCCGCGTGAAACCGCGAACCAGAAAATCCATCGTGCGCCTGGGCGATGCCATGGCCGACACTCCTGTGACGCTTATCATTCGGCCATACTTGCGCGAATATCGGACGCTATTTGCGTAAATGTTTGGCAAACTCACGCCAGCCCTTTACGGCGTGTCCAATTCCGCCATTGGGGATGAATTCCAGGCTGGGGTTGCGTATAGATAGCGCGGATGACGTGAACCAAAACCTGCCCATAATCTCGCCGCAGGAGCCCTTCAAAAAGGCAGGGAGGCCCGGTGGTGCAATCGAACCCTTAGAAAATCCCTGCCGCAATCAACAACTGCTATTCGTCGTCATCCTCCGAGCGCTGGCTGGCGCGGAAGATCCACGTGTGGGCCAGGTCGGCCACTTTGGCGACCAGAGGCAGTTCATCGCGCCCGAAGGAGTCGGAGGTTTTCCATTCCTCCTCAGGGCCTTGAGCGCCTCCAGCGTGGGGTACTGTTCATCCGGCGAACGCCGGTAGAGCTCACTATGAGCTCGCGTTAAATGGGCCATGACCCTGTCTCCTTGTTGTTGAAATTCCCAATGAAAAAACCGTGTTGCACCACCGGTCTCCCATAGGACATGAGAGACGGGGGTATCCCGTCTACGCGTAATTTCATTGTCAAAGAGCGAGGGATAGAGGTGGTTCCACGCGGGCCGGCCTGGCGCTTCCTCCCAGAGAAATCGGGAGATGGCGACAGGGTCCCGGTAGCCGGGCCGGGCCAATGCCAACAGCAGCGATTCCCGGACTTCCGGTCGGGTTTCATAGAGCCGGATCAAGGATGCCCTGGACTCCAACACCGCTGCGGACTTGGCCGGATTTCGCAGAATCTCGTGCAGGCGCAGGGCACCCGGCGCAGTCAGGGTGTGGTCGATGCGTCGAAACACATCGTCCATATCCAAGTCATCCCAGGTGAAGCGGTCGAGGGAGTCGCGACGAAGCGATCCCTTTCGGTAGATCTCGTAGGCACGCCGGAGTACCGCCGGATCTCGGCCTTGCGCGTCGCGCTTGCCCCACCGCCGCGCCAGATTCGCGCGGAGTCCCTTTTCGCGGCGGCGCCGCTCGATCAGCCGCATGGCGAACTCCAAAGGGAGCACGAGAAACAGCCCCGCGAAGTACCATGGATTCACAGTGACCCCGAGCCACACTACAAACACCGTAGCCGCCAGGGGCAACAACACGGTGGGATAGATGCGCAGTACGTGCCAATTCATCGGAACCAATCGACCCCATTCATAGAGTGCATGGCCAAGATATTGTCGGCACCGGCATTCCATTCATTCCGTTGCGGAGACGCCATCCACCTCAGTTCGATCTCGTACCCCCGTGGATGATCTGGCGCAACCGTTATTCTTTCGGAGGGACTATTTGCGAAAGTCAAAATCCGCCGTGACCGGAGCATCTTCTCCCAAGGTGACTTCCACCACCGCAAAACGTATCTCAGACGGATCGCGCATCTGCTTGGGACCTTCCATCGCCACCAGATTGTAACGGCCGGGTTCCAGACCGGCCAGTTCATAGCTCCCGTCCTCGCGACAATCGGTAATCGAGAGCGCCCTCCTGGTGGCCATGAACAGGGCAGTAGCGTCGGAAGGATCCGGCAAGGCCGAGTTGGCGTCGAAGACGGCTACGCCGTGGTTCATGCCGTCCGACAGGCTCCAGAGAACCGTGCCGGATATCCGCCGTTGGGGCGACGCATTGAAGTCCATATCCTGGTGCAGGCTGGCACCATCTTCGACGTCCAGTTGCAGGCTTCGCAAGAGCATAAGCCCCTCCGCGTGAAACTCCACACGAAGGGTGAAACTGCCGGGCGCCAATTGCTCAAATGCGTAGTGCCCTTCGCTGTCCGATTCAACCTGCGCTGGGCGAGTGCCGGCGGCGGAATCACTCAGCACCATCAGTTGTGCGCCCGCAGCGGGTTGACCGCCAACCGTGATCCGCCCTTCAAGTGAGGCCGCCTCGGAGCCAAATGAGAAGTCGTGCTGAATGGTCTCGCCGGCCCCGAGCGTTATAACCTCCATAAGCGACTTGCCGTCCCGCATGCGCGGGAGATCCGCTATCACCTGCAGGGTTCCCGGCGCGAGGCCGTCCAGCGCGTAGCTACCGTCCGGCCCGGTGGTCGCGAAGGTCGTGGGGCAAGTACCATCAGGGTAGATCGCGGCCACGATCAGAGCGGGCAGGGGGTTTCCCTGTCGGCGAACCACGCCCTCGACCTGGCCCGCTGCCTCAAGCACGATTCGCACGCGGGTCCCGGGCACGGCCTCCACCATAGCCGGGGCATAGTCCGGGTGGAAGGCGGCGATGGTACCACCCTCGCTGGGCCACCCGTCAATCGCGAAATGGCCATTCGGTCCAGAGCGGGCCACCTCGGACCCACCCTCCTGATGCGGGAACGCTTCTTCATAAAGATAAGCGCCTTCCACGTAGGCACCCGCCGTGGTCTCCACAACCCCCTCCACACGTACGCCCGGCTTCAGCCGAAAGGTCAGCATCGGGGACGTCTCGTGCTCGATTACGGAAACCGCCTGAGTCTGCCGCAAGAAACCTCGGGCGCGCGCCGTCACCTGCCAGGTTCCAGCGTCAACCTGTGGCACGGTGAAGCGCCCGCCTGTATCTCGCACCGCAAGCCGGTTTTCGAAAACACTGTTGACCTCTTGACGCGCGCGGAAGATCTCGAACTCGGTGATGGGTGCGCCGCTGGTAGCGTCCACTACCTGCCCCTCGATGGTGCCTTTTCCATTCAACACCAGCTTCACTTGATCCGAGCCCGCGGGGACACTGGGCAGGTGCGTCCACGCATAGTCTTCATGGGTCGCATCGATCGGGAAGTCACCGCCCTCCAGTCCGGCAATAGTAAAACGTCCTTCCGCGTCGCTCAGCGTGCCACCGGAGCCGTTGTGTACGGATACGTTCGCGCCCGCTACGGGCTCGCCCGCACTATTGACGACACGACCTGAAATCGTCAGTTCGCCTGTCTCGACCACCACTTTGATCCCCGTGAGAACCTGTCCTTCATAGATGGCAACGGTCAACTGGCCCTGAGCCATCCTGCCTCCGGGATCGTGGGGAAAGGCCGCAACCAACGCATAGTCCCCTGCGGGAAGTCCGGTAAGTTTAAAGGCCCCCGATTCATTGGTGGCCGCAGGTTCCAGGGGGAAAACGGCACCGGCGCGGTTGGGAAAGACCTTCATGCCCGGAAGCGGCGCTCCGCCCTGGTTCACGACCATGCCCGCAAGTCGACCTGACCGGAGCACCGCCAAGGGAAGTAAAAGTCCGTCGAGGCCGCTATCGCGGAGCTTGAAAGGACCAATCACGTTGCTTTCCCCGGTGCTATTCTGGGCTTGAAGCCGGAGGTCGTTGCCGATGCCGTCCATGTAGAGCGCAAAAGTGCCATCGACGGCCGAGATTGTCTCCTCGTTCGAGAAGCGGCTGATGCCCGCCATCACCCGGGCGCCGTCCACAGGATTCCCGGTGTCGTCCAGCACCAGCCCCGCGACGCGGATACCGACCGTATCCGGTTCCGCCGTTTCGGACACCGGGATCTGGGAGGATACCTCAACGGGCCCGCCATCTGGAGGCAGGTCGCCTGCTGTATCCGCAGTCGCTTCCGACGCGCTCAGCTCCGAAGCAGACGTGCCAGGGGCCGGAGCTTCCAGCGCGGTCCTGTCCCCATCCGGCGGGGTCAGCACCCAGATCCCGGCGACTACTGCAACCAACAACACCGCGCATACAATGATTTGCTTCATGATAATTAGCCCTCCGAAAGTGGTAGCGACCAGTGCGGTCGCGGACGGCGCGGGTACGCCCGCAATTGCGACCTTATTGAGCGCCGAGATCAACGATGGGGGTGCCGCTGTGGCCATACTTTCAAGCAACGCGGCAGACAGCGCGGTTACGCTCACCAGGGCACCCCGCTGCTTCAGAAGCGCACGCACCTGCTCCAGCGCCTGCTTTGTGCGGTGACGGACGGTAGACTCCGCAACGCCCGACCTGCGGGCAATCTCTGCGTAGGATTGACCCTGCAAGAAATGGAAGACAAGCGGTTCGCGCAACGTCTCCGGAAGTTCGGCAATAGCCGCGTCCACCAAGGGCAGGAGATCATCCAGAACGATCTCCGAGGTACTTCTCGCTGTCTCCAAGTAGTGCTGTTCCCGCCGCCGACGCCGCAGCACGGCCTCCGCCCGGTTCAACGCGCGTCGTACCGCCACGGTATAGAGCCAGGGCGCTATGGAATCTCCCACCTGCACGCGGCCATTGACCAACTCGAGAAAACACTCCTGGGCCGCGTCCTCGGCCTCCGCGGCGTTCCCCAGAACGCGCTTGCACGTGGCATACACCATACCCGAGTGGCGCGCCACAAGCTCAGCAAAGGCATCGGCATCCCGCATCCGTTCCCAACGTTCCCACAGCGAACTGTCCGTCGTATCCATATACGTTTCCTCGTACTATCACCGGCCCCTTTTGCCGTCGACAGTCTCTATAGCGTATATCAGTACCGGCGGGAGAATCCGCAACGAAGGGTGTTTCGCAGCAAGACTTCGGACGTCCGAAGTCCGCCCCGCATTGCAGCCGGACCCGCGTCAAGGGTTGCGCTACAAGACCTGTGCCGTGGAGATGCACCACACCATCCCACTGTATCGCGTAGTGATACCGCTCCGCACAATCCGCGCGGACGACCGAACGGCCCTGCCGGAAGCCAGGCGTGTACTCCCCCACGCCGATCCAAAAACTTCGGAAGTCCGAAGTTTTGCAGTCACAGATACCACTCTCCCACGAAGCTCCTACTGCGCCGATGCGCATCACGGAGACCTGTTGAGACGTGCGAGTAACATCGGTCACAGAGGCGCACATTGCCTTGCGGCAGTTTCGCTCCGCGTCAAGGGAGTCGACATCTGACCTGCCCTATACTCCCGTACGCTGACGAATCTGCCAAGATCCGACTGAGGAATTCCTTTCGCTTGTCAAACTCGCCGGGAAGTATTACAGTGGCCTTATCCCAGATCTGTTAAATACCCGGTGAGGACCTGAAGGCGCGACACTTGGCCGTAAACTTCAGAGGTAGGCGGTCTTCGCTCCGAAGGAGGACATCCGGGAGTGGTTCGGGAGATCTCCAGACAATGGCGACATGCTGGTATTGACGTACTTTCCAGAAATTGGAGACTCAATGGAAGCCGACGCACTCAAGAGAATCCGGCTCTGGTAGTTTCGATCCATTGCTGCCGCATACTGTTCCAGCTCTGGCTCAATCAACAAAGTAGTTCAGTATCAAGTGGAGCACGGCGTCCCGAAATGGGACTTTCCCCGCGCTTTTGCGTGGTAAATCGAGTTTTACGCATTGTCATCCAAGTGTGTATGGCGCACAAATTATTCCGCTTGACAACTCCGATTATCTGGGCTAACTTACCTAACAGTCTGCCCTTTGTGTGGCAGTAAAACGGGGTTGTCGCCAACGGTAGCGCGAGCTGGTGGGCGGCACAATCGAGAAGGGGTATAAAGATGGGCAATCACCTACTCTTAAGAGGGGCGCACGCGTCTTCTTTGGTGTCCAACTTTGCATTGGCTACTTGTATTTGCCTTTCAGTTCTCACCCAAGACGCTCGGGGACTGGCAAGCGATGACCCAGGTTTAGTGGCGCTAATGTCTGCCCGGGCATCGGCGGAAGACAAGGTCGAAACTGGCGATCATGTGGGCGCGCTTGACGATCTCATTCAATCGCTGCGAAATGCCGATCCCAATCGCGTCGAGCTCGCAGATCCCGCATATGGCAATGGCCAGATGGTGTCATACGTACTTTTACATGTCATGGCTGAGCCAGCAGCCTACGCATATCTTGCGAACGGATTTCGGCCCGCGGTATATGAGGTGGACAAGCTCATCAAGTCTCTTTGCACCATCGCTATTGGGCTTGCGGAAGAAGATAAGACCGCTCAAACACGAGAAGTTACCTACCTCACCTCCAGCGAGAACCTAATCGTACGTGCGATGGCCATGTACTTTCTTTCGAACCCATACTTCTACGAGAACACGGATTTCACCGGGCAATATGCCGAGCAGCTTGCAGTTGACTATCCTGACTTGGACCTGACTCAAACGTCTCTCAATCTTGGATTGTATGCTAAGAGGGAAGATGTCGATATTCCGGAACTGGCCTCCGCGATTGGCAATAAGCGCCTCACAGGCACTTCCCTTAAGCCGTGGTCAGAGAGCTTAAGGCGCCGAGTTCAAGAGAGCGCGAGGAATATTACTAGTAAAGATAGACTTTCTCGCGCCCAGGCCATGGAACCTCTTCTCCAAGGTATTACTCAAGCCCGAGATTGGCGCGAGCGACACTTTTCCTTGTTGCTGACCAAGTATGAGCTCGACGGGCCTCTCGCGAAACAATTGAGGGATGCGACTCGTCAGCTCGGGCGACGCAACCGCAATACCCCTGATGTACTGCAGGCAAGAGCACTTCTTGCAACTGCACTGGGCGCTGACTGTGTACAGGATCGTGATAATGAGGAATTGAAAGACGAGGCGTTTGATGCGGGCGAGACCTTGTTGGAGGCTGGCGTCGGTGAGACTACTCCCGAGCGGGTTATGTGGGAAACCTGGGCCTATGGGGTTCGCGACTGCGCAAAGAATCTTGCGGCCGCGGGGCATGTGGAGGAGGCCATTGAACTTTACACCGGGCTTGCGGAAAAGCTGCCCGGCAGCAAGATTGCCACTGAATGCTACAAGGCACAAGCCGACCTCTTTCACACGAAGCCGCTTCTCTTACAAGGTGAAGCAAACTGAACTCGTAGGGGTATGCGTCGAGCTTTCCGGCGAGTATCTGAGCTTCTCCCACCCATCCAATAAATCACTTTCCAACCAACGATGCACCTATGGGGCAGTCATATGATGAACTCAAGTACAAACCTCCTTCGAGCCTTTGTCATCGGCTCTCTATTCCTGGTGCCTGTCATGTTGCTTCTTTGGATTCGCGGAGATGGGTCCCCAGTAGCACGAGCGAATAGTGGAGGGAGCGTGACCTATCGCACCCTTACGAAATGTACTCCCACGGGCGGCACCATCCTCAATAGCCCCACGGGAACGACCTTCGTGAATAACACCGTGGTCACTCTCACGGCGGACCCGAACCCGGGTTATGACTTTAGCGCCTGGACGGGCTCGATAACCGGAAGCACGAACCCCGTCAATATCACCATGAACGCCAACAAAAGCGTCTGCGCCACCTTCGTGGTGGACAATACTCCTCCGGTTATCACCCGTACCGGTAACGCCACGATCTATGTCGAGTGCGGCAGTGCCTACACCGACGCAGGGGCAACCGCCAGCGACAATCGCGATGGCAATATAACATCCCGCATCGTGGTCGGGGGCCTTGCTGCGGTGGATGAGAGCACGCCCGGCACCTACACCATCACCTACAATGTCCAGGACGATGCGGAGAATTCTGCGACACAAGTGACCCGGACGGTTATCGTGCAGGACACTGAAGGTCCAGTAATTACACTGCTCGGGGATTCCGTCATCTACATGGAATGTGGAGCGGCTGCAGAGGATCCCGGTGCAACCGCGGTCGATACGTGCGAGGGTGACGTGGCGGAAGAAATCGATGTCGTGGGACTGGACTTAGTTGGGGGCAATGGGCCAGGCGAATATAGTGTTACCTATGAAGTAGCGGATCAGGCAGGAAATCTGTCGCAGGCAACGAGGACCTATGTCGTACTGGAAGATACCGAAGCGCCTGTGATTACCGTCAGCAACAGTGGCTATATTATGGAAGGAAGTACATACTCGGGTATTGGCGCCACAGCCTACGATGCGTGTGAAGGTGACTTAACAAATGCAATCGTTGTGGGTGGCGACACCGTTAATACTGCGATCCCAGGAACGTATCTCGTCACGTACAACCTGACAGATTCTGCGGGCAATGCTGCAGAGCAGAAAACCGGGACTGTAGAGGTGCATCCGATCATTCCGAACGGAGTGTCGTTTGTGTCGGAAACGTCAACAGTCCTGGAGTCCGAGGCTTTCGTGACGCTCCCGCTACAAGTACACCAATCGGGAAATAGTCATGCAAGCACGGTTTTTTACCGCCTATCCGGCACTGCCTCGTCCGGAACCGACTACGACGCCGAAGACGGCGAAGTCTTTCTTGGGCAGATTCCGTTGGGTGAAACGCGCAGTATCGAGATTCCAATACTCAACGACGAAGTGGGAGAGTATGATGAGACTTTGATCGTGACGCTTTGGAAGACCGCGGGCGGTCCAATCATGGAGCCGTCCGTACATACGTTGACTATAAAGAACGACGACGATCCTGCGCTCACGGTGTTAGGTCCGAGCAATGGTTCGGTGATCTTGACTCCACCGGTGCCAACCCATACGGTGGGATCTGGGGATGGGGACTATAGCGGAGTCTACGAATATGGAACGGAGGTCACCTTAGAAGCAGTTCCAGAACCGGGGTTCGAGTTTGCTGGATGGTTGGGAGATGTTGAAGAGTTAGAGCCCGAGGTTATCCTGTCGGCAGATTTTAACGATGATGAACTGGATGAAGCTTGGACAGTCGACGCGGGGACTTGGGGTATCGGCGAGAGTGAATACCTTGCTGTAACTTCGGAGCCAAACTTATCTCCGCAGTTGACGCGTAGTCATGTTCATCCAGATATGAACGTCCAATTAGATTATGTTCGCGCGGTGGGTGCGGCACCCTTCAAAATACTATTGCGCCGAATAGATGGAAGTAACAATCTCGCTCTTTCCGTTGGCATAGACGATATACGGCTCGTAGAAACCAGCAGCGGGACGGAAAACGCACTCGCATACATCGAGTCGACCAGCTCTGAAATAGGTGATTGGTATCACCTGGAGATTGAGTTGGATGGACCCCGCGTCCGTGTCTGGCGAAGACCGGCCAATGGAACGGAATCTCTATTGTTCAGTGCCACGACCTCTGTTCTCACGACGAACTCGTTCGGGTTTAGCGCTGGACCTGATACTTCGTATTTTCTTGACAATTTAACATTTTCTAACGTTGCGCGGCGCTTGAAAATAACGCTGGAGGAAAATGCCAGCATCGGCGCTGAATTTCTGCCGCCCGACGATACGGCCCCGACCATAAGTTTGGTTGGCGACTCGGATATAGCGCTCGAAGTAGGTCAGAGCTTCAGTGACCTCGGTGCCATAGCCACCGATGACCGAGACGGGGACATCACCGAGGATATCGTCATTGGCGGCGACGAGGTAGACACTGAAACACATGGAATCTATACCATTACATACAACGTAACGGATAGATCCGGTAATGCCGCAAATCAGATTGCTCGTACAGTAAGAGTGAACAAAATTAATTTGCTCACACTTAATATGCCCACAGCAGGATACTCTCCAGAGGTTGAAGTCACGGGAGGAACTATTGGGGAGAGAGCTACAACCGGTTGGGAGATCCGGGCGATTCAAGGGGGTAGTGTAACGCTTCGGATTCCAGAAAATGAGACCCTGAATGTTGAGTCCGGTATCGCCTTTGGTCACTGGGAGAGTGATGGTGAAGAATTTGATGGTGGACGGGCGCTCTCTGTGCAAGTTGTTATGTCAGCGGACAAATCTGTAGCCATCGTGGGAACGGATCAGTTCAGTGCCGTCGAGCTGATTGACCCATATGGCCCCTCAGCCGAGAATCGAAACGAATACGTGAAGCTAGGAACCACAGAATTCACCGTGGAACCCCTGGATGCACAACTTGCCCGGAAGATTGGTGATGCCGAAGGCCGATCTACAACTTACTACTTCTACGACGATGCGACGGTCTCATTCACGTCGACGCCAGTTGCCAACTATGCATTCGACAAATGGTCTGTTAACCCCTTGGACGACTTGGATCCAAGTAATCTACCACTGGTCGTTGAGATGGGAGTGGACCGCACTGTCGAGCCGGTCCTAAAGACCGATCCTCATACGTTAATTGTAAATATTTCCCCCGAGAGAGCTGGAACGGTATCCTTCGCGCCCGATCCGCTCCATGGTGAAGCCAGTGCGACGGAGATGGTGGAATATTTCAATCCATCCCGTCCGGACAAAGCGGTTACCCTGCGCGCCATCGAAAGCCTGGATAGCAACATGGCATTCGATCACTGGAGTGGGGGCTCGATCGAGGGGCTCAGCAACAACCCGATTACCTTCCCACTTGAAGGGGACTTAGCGGTCACTGCGCACTATGTACCTGCCTTCGGCCTCTCCGTGACAAACCTCGGCCGTGGTGCCGTCACGATAGATCCGCCAAACCGTACTATCGACACGCCGGTTGAGCATGAATTCTACCCCGATCCTGCCGCCAATCCGGAGATGACCGGCCCCGTGGAGGTCACCCTCACCCCCGTGGAAGGCTCGCTCTTCCGGCTCACCCACTGGATCGTAGACGGAGCCCCGGTCTTCTCGTCTGAGCCACTCACTGTTACGATGGACGAGGCACACGAGGTCATCGCGGTCCACATGCCAAATCACATATCCCCGGCCGGAAGATTTAACTTCAACGTGTCTGTCCGTGGTGAGGGTACGATTCACTTGGCTCACACAGCGCCAAATACGACCCTTGATCGCGATATCATCCGCACAGACGGCGTAGTGACAGAGGAACTTGCGAACGGATCGGAGGTCACAGTAACAGAAGACGCAGGTGCCGGGTGGGTATTTGATCACTGGGAAATACTGAATGCTGGTAGCACGACCGTCCAAACGGGAGTGTTGTCGCCTATTACTGGCTCAACTAGTCTTGTGGCAGTATTTACAGACGAAAGCGATCACGATGGCCAGAAAAAAGTAACTATTCAGCAATTTGGTGCAGGCTCCGTGATTCCCGAACCCGGCGTTCACTGGTTTGAGGAAAACGAGAGCGTTAGCTTCACCGCATTGCCCGAGCCTGGCTGGAAGTTTAAACAGTGGGTTGGTGGTCCCGGCGGGACCGTAGAATCTGTCGCGATCCCGATCACGACGGACATGAACGTCCAGGCCTACTTCGAGCCGGAAGGGGATTGGGAGGAAGACTATGACGGTCCGTGGTACACCCTCTACATGGAAGCTACAGAAGGTGGCACCGTCGCCCCCGGTGAAGCGGATTACCCCTCCGGGACAGAAGTATCTATAGTAGCAGCTAATGAGCCCGGCTGGGCTTTCAGCCACTGGGAAGGCGACCTGATCCAGGGCAGCGAAAACCCAACCGAGATTATTCCGATCGAAGCACATACCTTTGTCCGGGCGGTATTCGAGCCGGTCATTATAATAAGCATTCCGGAAGTAGAAGGGGGAACCGTCACCGTGTCGCCAAATAAGCCCGAGGGTTACCGGCTCGGCGATGTAATTACCTTCACTCCCGTCCCCAATGACGGCTTCGAATTCGACCACTGGGTCGGAGATTTGGCCGGCTCTGTTGCTGACATTTCGAAAGCCGGAGGTGGTACGATCTCAAAGACTGCTCCCTTTGCCGGTTTCGCCAATGTCAGTGGCGGTCAGACGATTGTATTGAACCGCGCCCCTTTTGTATCTTGGCCGGTATTCGCGCCCAAAGAGTACAAACTGGATGTGAGAGTGGTGGGAGGGGGACGGGTTCATATAAGTCCCCAGCGAGAGCGTTACTTCGCCGGCGAGACTGTAAAGCTTGTTGCAATTCCAGAAGCGGAGCAAGTGTTCGACAAGTGGGAAGGTGAAACGACGCAATCAACCGCTCAAGTGATGAATATTTCCATGCCGAATCATGACGTTAAGCTCACCGCGCAATTTCGTTTCACTCTCGAAAGTTATCGAATTACCCGTGGGCCCGCCTACTTGGAGACTATCGACGGAGGTATCGTCAGTCTAGGCCCTATGCATTACGATGTGAGCACTGGCGCAGGACCGTTCATCCTCATACCTGCCGGAACAAGAGTGCTGTTCATTGCAAAGCCAAAAGCAAACTGGGAATTTGTAGAATGGATGGGCGACATTGCTGGAAGTGAAGCCACCCATGTAGTAGAGCATCTCTCACAGAACATGGAGGTTAGTCCTCGCTTTCGGGAGGTGGCGCCTGCACCCTCACATGTCGAAATTAACATAAGTCTCATGGTACCTTTCTCCTCCTCCACAGGACCGGGGGCTATTACGGTTTCTACCGTGCCCGAGAGGCAAGTTAATCTTGAGGTGAGTCACTATTCTGAATCCGATGCAGAACCAGCACCGGGAGAATACACCTGTTGGCCCGGGAATCGAATAAAATTTTGGAGCCTCAAGACCTCAGTTCCGAATAACCTCAAAGAGGTGCGCATTTCAGGAGGCGGGGGGCTGTGGGCTAAAAATGGGGTTTTTTGGGACAACGGTACCATCATAGTGCCTGGGATATACAACAAGTGCAGCGACAAATATAGATTTATAGATAATATATCGGTGAGTTTCCGGGGCCTTTCTCCAATTACGGGGCATATGCCTCGGGACGAATACCTAGAGTTATTCGATGAGTGCAACGGTCTTCTGAGTTGCATCACGGAGAATTTCACAAGTTGCGCGTTTCAAGGCGTTTACTGCAGTTCAAGGCTCAATGTTGGTCCCGGAGGTATTGTCAGGGGGCGTTGGGGTTACCATCAGATCGCGCCAGGAGAATACTACAGTTGGCGAGTCGCTGTATCCGATTTGAATATTGGTCAGACTAATGACATTGTAGTAAATCCTGACTGGGGGATGGTGTTAGACAAGGCCGAATTCGCAGAGCGTGAAGGAAGACAGGGTTTTGAATATACCTACAGTTTCAAACCAAGTGATGAAGCTGTAGAAGTAAGGGTACATGGTTCAGACGGCACCTTCACGAGCCTTGGCAATCACAGTCCATACGAAGAGCTCACTTTGGTGGCAGATCCGCCGGACGGGAAGAAGTTCTCGCACTGGACCTACGGGGCAAGCGAGATCCCTGGCGGGCTAAAGTATTCGTTTGACGAAGAATTTATTATTGTCCCTGAATGTGACGGAACAGAGTTTGCGGCACACTATATTGACGAACCGTGCAAAGACAGGCACACACTTTCGACCCTCGATGACGAAGGTGGAACGATACTCGTCCACCGATTAGAGCGCCTTTACGATTGCGACGAAACGGTTACAATTGTCGCGGAACCTGATCGGGGATATCGCTTCGATCATTGGGAAGGAGATGTTCCCTCCGAATTCTACGAATCCGTGTCAGCGCAACTGCCCATGGATCACAGTCGGGAAGTTAAAGCCGTATTTGAGCCTCTCGCCGAGTCAAACTGTGGGCTAGACGTCTCTCCAAGCGAAGATATCTCTCTCCGCAATGTATCCGAGACCACGTCCACGGAAGCCTTTGTCGAAGAACTGCGCCTATATTCCGAGCAGCTATACGTAGCTTTCGAAGAAGCTTCAACGGAGCACGACATTTATAGAGAGGACTACGAAGTCTCCATCGAGCACGTAAGCGGTCCGGTAGTGAGTTTCTATTTGACCGACGCCTGGGTTCGTACACACGCGGGCGGCGCTAACGATGCGTCTGGGCAGGAACAATATACTCAAGCCCGATTTGGGGCGATATCGAGCTTCAATATGCGCGATCTTCTGGACGCGCGTGTCTATGCGGTTGCTTACGCCACTGATTCCGCCACAGCCGAGCGAACTTCGTTTGTACGGTTCTCGCTACGCAAGAACGGCGAGTCGTGCTCAACCAAGGAAGTCAGCTTTAATGTTCTACCCGAGAATTATTCTGGGCCGGACGAGGACACGGATGAAGACGATGAAGAAAATCCAGTAAAAGTCTCGGAGGACACTGGCGATGCATCAAACGCCAGTCACAAAGGTAATAAGTCCATAACGGACGAGGGTAAGACCAAGACCGAGGCTGGCTGCGAAGGCGATCCAGTCTTCCAGTTCTCGGGAGAATTCACCGAGGATATGGTGGATCTCTCGGTTGCGAGTCCGGGCTTTGGGTTCGAGTGGAAGCGAGTCTATCGATCACAACTCGTCCGGGCCAATTCGGGGACGCGGATCTATGTGGGTGAGGGTCCAATGCCCCGACGCCCCCAGTCGAAGGCGAACCCGATGGGTGAACGTTGGGACTATGCCTACAACTCCTGGATCCGTCGCCAGTCGGATGGTCTGAAGATTCAGGTGCATGATGGACGTAGCGGGCGGGAAGATGTGTGGGAGTGGAGCGCGGACGAGTCCGCCTGGGTGCACAAGGACTACCCGTCCCGGATAACCATGGACAATGTCGCGCTGACGCAGTTCAACGCGGATCAGTGGGTCTACCTCACCTACGAGGACAGGACAGTTTACAGGTACTACCCGCAGCACGACAGCCATGGCGGCGCAAAGGGCCGGCTCCACTCCATCACGGATCGCCATGGCAACGCCATGCTTTTCTATTATGAAACCGACAGTAACGGCGATGGCCGCTTGTCCAAGGTCAAGGATACCGCCGGGCGCTACTACAACGTGAACTACTACGCCAGCGGGCGCATAAAGTCCGTGCGCGATTTCACGGGCCGGGCAATCTACTACGAGTACACGGAATCGGGCGACCTGGTGGAGGTGCGCGATTCCCGGGGCGCGACAATCAACGAGTACGGCTATGACGGCGGACACCGGATTACCCAGATTCGGGATGGCCGGGGTAACGTATATCTGACTAACCAATACGACACCACGTCCACCGACTACATGCGATTCAGGGTGACACGGCAGATCCACGGAGGCGCCGACTACACTTTCACCTATGAGGATCTCTGTCCCGAATGCGTGGCACCCAGCAATCAAGACAAGATGCGCGTCACGGTGAACGACGGCGAGGGGAATGTCCGGGTCGCCATGTTCGACAACCAGAACCGGATGAAGTGGGAGCGGGTCTATGCGGAGCCGCGCGAAGCGACGGAGGCGACGCGCTTCTCCGACTTGCCAACCGCGCCGGATGGGTATTTCCAGACATCCTATACCTATGTCGGCGAGTCTACCCTGGTGGACCGGAAGACTTTTTCGAAGGGCGACTACGTCAAGTATGTATACGGTGGCGCCGCAGACGAAGCGCCCAATGCACGCGTCTGGTGGACCCGGGGCAATTTGCGCAGCGTTTCGTACTATGGCGTGGGCGAATCGACCCCACTGGTGGAGAAATGGGACTACCACGCCGATCACGGCAACTACGGCCACAGCGAGCGCTTTGTGAAGCGCCACGAGGATCCAAGGACCAACGTAACGCTCGCGACGGAGATGACGGCCGCGGGCGACGCAACCACGCGGACCTTCCCCAACAGCGCACAGGAGGGCTTCCTCTACAATGGCAGGGGCCAGCTTACGCAGCATACCCTACCGCCGAACAAGCACGGCCACGCGCGGGTGGACAAATTCGTCTATAACAATCAGGGCTATTTGACCGAGTCTATCGTGGACTTCGGCGGCCTCGCCCTGAGCACGGAGTACACACCCAACCGTCGGGGTCTTCCGGTGGAGATCAAGGATCCGCGCGGTGCGATTACCACGCGGGAGTACGACCATCGCGACCGGCTGAAATGGGAACGCACACCGGAACTCGATTCCGGCCGGAAGGTCGTCACCCGCTTCGCCTACGACGGGAACAACAACCTGTTCGAGGTCCTCACGTCCAACTTCGACCACGAGGGCGACGACTATCCCAACGAGGAGATCGCGCGCACAATCGAGTACGACATCATCAATCGTCCCGTGGCCGTCCTCGAGGAGTTGGACGAGGGCGTGTTTGTTCGTACCGAGACTGTCTACGACAAGAACGGCAACGTGTTAGTGCGCCGATCCGCCGCCGCGTCCACCAAGGTGAGCGGCGATCCCCCGGTGCCCAACGAAGCCGGCGCGATAGCGGAGCCCGACAACATAGTCACCTATCAGTACAACACGCGCCAATTTGTTGAAGAGGAGGTGCATGGCGATTTCGAGAATTCCACCCATCCCACCCGCAAGCTGATCTACAAGTACGACGCCAATGGCAACGTTACAGAGCTCCACGACGTCCCCTCCGGTTCCGAGTCTCCGCGTGTAACCTACAACGTCTACGACAGCCGCGGCCGCCTGGACTACGTTACAGATCCCATGGGCAATGTCACCGACTACGCCTACGACGCGAACGGGAATGTGACGGAAATCAAACTTCTGGGTGAACTGGAAGACGGCCCCACCACCGTGGCGGATGCGGAAGATCTTGAAGCCAATCGCCTCGCAGCCCGCCTCCTCTCACGGAAGGAATACGTGTACGACGCCCTGGACCGGCGCGAGCGGGAGATAACCCACCTCTTTGATCCGGCCGACACGCCCACCTTCACCGCCTCGACCATTGAGACGGAAACCCTGTACGACCTGACAGGAAACGTGTCGGAGATTGTCCTGCCCAATCAGGAGAGCACGATCTTCCACTATGACACGGCCAACCGCCTGTGGAAGACCGAAGACGCAAAGGGGAACACCGTCGCGCTCGGGCTGGACGAGAACGGCAATGTGGAGACGAGCACCGAGTCGAATCTGTCCGACGTTACACCGAGCAATCCTGCCGTCGAGCACACCCTCACCACGACCTACGACGCGCTGAACCGTCCCCTTACGGTAGAGAATATTGCCGGCGACACTGTTACCACGGCCTATGATTCCCGGGGCAACGTGGTCTACACGAAGGACGGCGAAGACAACGAAACACGGATGCTGTACGACGGCCTCGGCCGCCTGAAGGAAACGCGCCGCCTGGTGCCGGGCAAGCCGGACGTGGTCACGAAGCAGACGTGGGACGTGAACTCGCGCCTCTACGCGCAGGAGGATCCCAACGGCAACGTCACAAACTATCGATACGACTTCCTGAACCGTCTGGAGACGATCCGATTCGCCGACACCACCGAGACGACCTTCGCCTATGACAGCTTCGGCCGGCAGACGCTGAAGACGGACGCAAACGGCACGGAAGTGGCCGTCACCGCCTTCGACGCGTTGAACCGGCCCCTGGCGCGGACCATAACCGTAGCGTCGCCGGGCGGACCCATCGGCGGCACGATGGCGGAGTCCTTCACCTACGACGGCCTGGGCAACGCGGTCCGCCTGGAGAACGACGCCTCCGTCGTGTCCCGGGTCTTCGACTCCATTTCGGGCACGCGGTCGGAGACCGTGGAGTTCAATAGCGATAGCTTCGAGAAGACCATTGCCTTCGCCTATGACAACATCGGTCGGAGGGTGGGCACGAATTATCCCGGCGGGCGCACGGTGGGCTACGATTTCGACGCCCTGAACCGAGTCAGCGCTATTAATAGCTCTCAGGGCGGCGATGGAAACGGGCTGCTGGCGGAGTATCAATACCTGGGCGCGGGCCGGGTCGAGCGGCGCATCCTTCGTGGGAACAACACCTACACGGACTACAATATCGACACGGTGGGCCGGGTGAACGGCACCACCCACCGCCGTATAGGCACGGACGCCATCTTCGACGAGCGGAGCTACGCGTGGGACGGCGCGAACAACAAGACCCAGCGCGTGGAAAAGGTGGGCGGGGTTGCCGTCAAGACCTATGATTACGTCTATGACGCGCTGAATCGCATGGAGCGCTCGACGAAGACCCTGCCAAGTGCCGCGCCCGGCACTGCGGGCAACTGGACCGGCGCGATGGCCCTCGACGCGGCCAATCCGGCCGCGACGACCTTCGCGGGCGGGGACGCCCTCGCGCTGTCGGGCAATTTTTCGGCGACCTTTGACCCGGGCACGCTCCAGGTCTTCGTGAGCAAGGTCCAGGGCGTGCGCGACGAATCCGAGGACTACCCCGTCGACCTACAGGGCTACACGGGCTCGCAGATCGACGTCCTGACGCCGCCCCTGCCCCACCAGGGTACCTTCGACCTCTACGCGAGCGCGCTCTCCGGCGCGACGCGGGTGTACTCCAATCCCGTATCGATTACCTATGGCCCGCTGGTTCGGGAATACGACCTGGATGGCGTAGGTAACCGGAACTCGGTCGAAACTAGTGCCGAGATGGCGACCTATGTCCGGGAGGATGAGGCGCCCGATCCCGCCGACGCGCAGATGAACCAATACACGGAAACACCGGACGAAATCGCGGCCCGCGCCTACGACGAGAATGGTAACCTGTTGCACAACGGCGCGGCGCTGCCCGCCATCTACAAACACGATTACCTCGACCGCATCATCGAGGTTTCGGGCGTTCCCGCGCTGGATTCGGGAAGTGGCGTGCCCGTTGGCAGCGAGTTCAGCGACGACTTTGCCACCGGGCTCGATCCTGCGTGGGTGGATAATCCAGCGTTCCATGGCGGCCTGAACTCCAATCTGTGGGCTTGGAATAGCGGTGGCTTCGTGGAGCATGCCGGGGGCGCAACCACCGCGAACGCGGCCCTCCCCAGGACAAACCCGGACGGGGACTTCTGGTGGGTCTACGCCCGTCCCGGCTCCGCATCGGGCGACGATGTCCTGACCGCGCATCTGCGCATCGTGGGCCACAGCACGGACACGCAGTTGAGCGCCCCGTTCTTGATGCTGGATATCGATACGGACGAGATCAGTCTCCAGCGCGACGGTACGAACGGGGAATTGGCGGCGGCGGCCATCACCACGGCGGACGACACGCCCTATCTCATTCATGCCCACGTCTCGGGGGCCAACGTGATCATCCGGCGCGGGCAGCTCGGCCAGCCGCTGGAGACGGTGCTGGTGGTGGACGACGCCCCGATTCAGGCTACGGACCGCTTCATCCTGAGCACGGCCAGCGCCTGCATCGTGGACGATGTGAACATCGGGAACTTCAACATCGAATACGCCTACGACGCGCTGGGCCGCCGCATTGAGAAGCGCGCGGGCGGCGACGCCACGCGTTTTGTCTACGACGGTGCGCAGGTGGTCGAGGAGTGGACTATTTCCGGCGGCGGCAGCCCCACCCTTGCCGCAAGTTATGTCTACGGACTCTATGTGGACGAAGTCCTCACCATGCGCCGGGGCGGCAACGACTACTACTGCCACGGCGACGACATGCACAACGTCGTCAAGCTGACGGACGAAGACGGGGAGGTCGTGGAGGGCTACGACTACGGCGACTACGGCCAGCCGGAGTTCTACGACGCCGCAGGTAACCTGCTCGATGTAACTGCGTCTGCGCTGGGCAATCCGTTCCTTTTCAACGGTCATGAGTGGAATCCAGATACGGGGTTGTACTGGTACCGCACTCGGTATATGGACCCTGAACTCGGTCGTTTCGTCGCTCGCGACACGATCGGCCTCTGGGGCGACGAAAAAAACCTTGGTAACCCATATACGTACCTCAGCAACAACCCCTGGAGTGGGTTGGACCCGTACGGGCAATGGTGGTGGGATGCAGATTACATCCAGGAAGGGGGCGGCGCGCTATTGGGCTTCTACGGGGCGGGCGCTGCCGGGAATGCATGGGCGGGTGCCGGTGTCGGTGCCCTGCAAGGTGCCGCGGTTGTTTTGGATACGCCGGGGCAATTGGTAGAATGGGCGGGAATTGGCCAGCGTCCGCTCAGGTACCTGGGTGCCTACAACGACACTGACCCTGGAATTTTCGCATCGCGCGTGTCTTCGGGTGTTGGCTGGACCGCCGCCGCGGGGGCCGCGGGATTGTCCAAGGCCGGTTGGGACGTCGCCATTACCGGCGCGCGCGCTGGCGAGTTGATTCATGCGGGCGAAGCAGCCCGCGAAGCGCTCTCGGATGACCCCTGGCCAACCGTATACGATGGGCCCTATGAGCCGACAAATTGGCCCGAGGAGCAGGGAACCGACGGATCGGGAGACTCTGGTAAGACTTATCAGACGTATACAAAGAGGAATCCCTACACTGGAGAAGTGTATTCGGGGCGCACAAGCGGTACCGGAACACCAGAAGAGAATGTTGAAGATCGGGATCGAAAGCATCATATGAATCCCAAAGGATTTGGCCCGGCGAAGCTTGACAAGTCCAGCACCAGTTACGACGCGATTCGCGGTCGTGAGCAACGGTTGATAGACAAGCACGGAGGAGCGAAATCATGCGGCGGGAAGTCGGGGAATCAGAACAATGGAATAAGGCCTGACCATCCTGATCGGGATACTTATTTCAAGGCAGCTCAAAGGGAGTTTGGATCAATATGATAGTTTTTTGTTTCATTCAATGAGGAGAGTACACTTGATTCGCACATTTTGCGCGCCACGGAAATGAGTGTCAAACTAATCTATTTTACGTCAAGGAAACTTGGACTTGGCAAATGGGCTCCACAGCATGTGTGGTTACATGGAAGTTAATTGGAAGAGGTGCTCTACATGAGACAGAGGTTGCGAACAGGCGATATCCTTGAGATAGATCTGGGTGATGGTACCTTCAGCTATGGAAGGAACCTCAATAAAATATATGCCTTCTACGAACTCCGGACTCGTATGCGTCCACCTATCGAGGACATTGTTTGTCAGAAAGTACTATTTAAGATTTGGGTAATGAAATATGCGATAACGCGCGGCATATGGAAGGTTATCGGCAACCTTCCCCTTGAGGAGTCGCTGGTAGAGCGACCTAGTTTCTTCAAACAGGATCCATTTACGGGAAGGCTTTACATCACATATGACGGTAGCCAGGAAATACCCGCGACCTTGGAAGAGTGTCGACACTTGGAATGCGCCGCTGTTTGGGACCCCGAGCATGTGGAGGATCGGCTCAGGGATCATTTTGAAGGTCGTCGCAACATATGGTTCGACAGCATGAGGCCGGAATAGTCTATTGCGTGAGGAATAGCGCCGTACGTTCGCCGTTATTCCTGCCTCGAAAGAGATCGCACCCGCATCCGGTGAACGACACCTTTGTACTTGCCGCAAATCCAATGCATGCGACATATGCTCTCTATGTCCCGGTCGGGGTGAGTCGGGGCACGGCGGGCAACGGGACAGGCGCGATGGCCCTCGACGCCGCCGATCCGGCCGCGACGACCTTCGCGGGCGGGGACGCCCTCGCGCTGTCGGGCAATTTTTCGGCGACCTTTGACCCGGGCACGCTCCAGGTCTTCGTGAGCAAGGCTCAGGGCGTGCGCGACGAATCCGAGGACTACCCCGTCGACCTACAGGGCTACACGGGCTCGCAGATCGACGTCCTGACGCCGACTTTGCCCCACCAGGGTACCTTCGACCTCTACGCGAGCGCGCTCTCCGGCGCGACGCGGGTGTACTCCAATCCCGTATCGATTACCTATGGCCCGCTGGTTCGGGAATACGACCTGGATGGTACTGGCAACCGGAACGCGGTGGAGTCCAGCGCGGACACGGCGACCTACGTGCGGGAGGACGACGCACCCGACCCCGCCGACGCGCAGATGAACCAGTACACCGAAGTGCCAGGCGAGGCAGACGCCCGGGTCTACGACGAGAACGGCAACCTGCGCGCGACGGGCGCAACGCTGCCGGTGCGGTACCGCCACGACTATCTTGACCGCATCATCGAGGTTACCGGCGTGCCCGCGCTTGATTCGGGGAGTGGCGTTCCCGTGGGCAATGAGTTCAGTGACGACTTCGCCACCGGGCTGGATGCATCCTGGATACACGCGCCCGCCGCAATCGGGGGGCTCTATTCCGACCTTTGGGACTGGGACAGCGGCGGCTTCCTGGAGCACGATGGGGTTGACGCCGCCAGTGCCGCCCTTCCGCGCACCAATCCCGATGGTGACTTCTGGTGGGTCTACGCTCGACCCAGCCCCGCCACGGGAGACAACGTCCTGACCGCGCATCTGCGCATCACCGAGTACGACACGGATACGACATTCGACGCCAAGTACCTGATGCTAGCCCATCTTCCGCAGTTAGCAATTGCAAAGTCGATACTTGCTTGGGAATTGGGCATTCCGTCGCAAAAGTCTGGACTACATTTTAGATCGGTTTAGGTTTGGTGGGCAGGGGCAGCTTCAGTTTGTCCAGTAGAATGGCCAGGTGCTTGTCGGGCCGGCTGACGGTTCGCAGGCGCACGTCGGTGCCCGCGTCCGTGGGGAGAATGACGTCCATGGAACGTACTTCGGCCATGTGTTCGAGCAGCTTTCTGGGGGCGGTGCCGAGGCCGCAGCCGTCCATCCATTGTTGCAGGGTACGCCACAGGACCAAGGCGAGGAAGCACACGAGGATGTGCGCCTGGGTGCGGTCCTCCTTCTGGTGGAACAGAGGCCGCAGACCGAGGTCATGCTTCGTGGCGCGAAACGCGTCTTCGACCTGCGTAAGGCCGATATAGGTTTTCCAGAGAGCACTGGCCTCCCAGCCCTGAAGATTGGTGCGCAGCAGGTAGCAGCCGTCCGCCAGCTCGCTCCATTCACGGTACTCCTCGTTCTTGTTTATCGAGATGGCGAGGCGCTTCCCGCTCTTGTGCTTTGGGTCGTCCTCTTCGGTGATTTTCACCTCGAACCAGCGGGCCGCGCGGGAGTACTTCTGGAAGAGGCGGCCCACGCGCCGTTCGGCGGTGCTGTAGTTGCGCAGGGCCCGCTTGTCGGCCTGGATGCTGGCCTTGAGGCCGTCCAGTTCGGCTTCGAGCCGTTTGACCTGCTTCTCGCGGATGGCGTGTTCTTTCTGGATGCGGCCTTCGGAGCGGCACAGCACAAAGGTTTCCGCATCGCCCTCCGGTGCCTCGCACAGTTTCACTTCAACGCCGGGCCCCACTTGTTCCCAGTCTTCCTCCAGGAGTTTTTGTTCAAAGGTCTTGAGCTCGGACTTGGGCGTGCCCACGATGTAGCTGGCCTGGACCTCGCGCAGCATGGAGAGATTCTTCTCGCTCACCATCCCGCGGTCCATCACCCAGGTGCGTCGCTCGTGGCCGTATTTCTTCCGCATCGCCTCCACAATTTCCTCGACCGTGGTTACGTCTGTTCGGTTGCCATCGAAGACTTCATAGGCCAGCGGCAGCCCCTCGGGCGTGGCGACCAGGCCAATGCACACCTGGACGCAGTCCGAGCGCTTGTCCCGCGAGTAGCCGTGTTGGGCCTGGGCGTTGCCTTTGGCCCGACCCTCGAAGTAGGTGGAGGTGATGTCGTAGAGCAGGATATCGAAGACGGTGCCAAACAGCTCGCCGTAGACCCGCTGGAAATGGCGGAAGAGCCCGTCCTTGTGCGGGAGCAGTTCGTCCAGCGCGCGGTACAGCCGGTCATCGTTCACCTTTGCCTCCGGCACCTGAAGCAGTTCATCCAGGGCCGTTTTGCCGTACCAGAACTGGGCAATCTGCAACTCCGACGACGGCGCGCAAAACCGGGCCAGGACCAGGATACACGCCATGGTGCTCCAGGCAATCTCCTCGCGACCCGGCTCCATGGCCTCGCTGAAGAAAGCATCCAGCTTCAGCCGACGCCACAGCGCTAGGCCCAGGTAAACTTCTCCGAACTTGCGCAGCCGCTCTACACGCAGGCGTGACGTGTCCACCCGCGCCCAGGCCGGAGGCGACGGCTCCCGCCGCAGCAGGTCGAGCTGGTGGCCGCGGCCATCGAGAATCTCCCCGATGTGCTCCCAGCCGACCCGGGACTCCTCCTCCAGACCGGGCAGTTTCCCAAGAGTGGCCACGGTACGGTGCCGGGGACCTTCCGTCGTGCGAACCGACTCCTCAAGCGTCCAGTACTCGTAAACGACGCCTTTCTTCTCGCGGCGATGAGGTTTCAGAAACACAAGGCGGTTCTCCATGGCCACCACCATAGTGGCACGGACGCCAAAAACCCGCAAGAGGGCGGTCTGGACTACACGCCAAATTCAGGAGCGTGTCCAACGTAGTAAAGAACTTACGTCGATGAAATAACCATATTCGACCGGAATGAGTGGATAACTGCGGAAGATGGGCTAGACATCGATGCGGACGCAATCAGTCTCCAGCGCGACGGATCGGGCGGCGGCCTCGCGTCGGCGGCCATCAGCACGACGGACGACACGCCCTACCTTATCCATGCCCACGTTTCGGGGACTCACGTCGTAATCCGACGCGGACAACTCGGCCAGCCGCTGGAAACGGCTCTGGCCATCGACAACGCGCCCCTCCAGGCCACGGACCGCTTCATCCTGAGCACCAACAACGCCTGTATTGTGGACGACGTGAATATCGGGCAGTTCAACATGGAAGAGGCCTACGTCTACGACGCCTTGGGCCGCCGCATCGAGAAGCGCGCGGGCGGCGACGCCACGCGGTTTATATACGACGGCAACCGCGTGGCCGAGGAATGGAGCGTTCCCGACGGCGGTAGTCCCACCCTCGCGGCGAGCTACGTCTACGGCCTCTACATCGACGAAGTTCTCACCATGCGCCGGGGCGGCAACGACTACTACTATCACGGCGACGACATGCACAACGTCGTCAAACTGACGGACAGCGACGGCGAAATCGTGGAGGCCTACGACTACGGCGACTATGGCCAGCCCGAGTTCTATGACGCCGCAGGTAACGCGCTCGATGTGACTGGGTCCCAATTCGGCAACCCTTTCCTCTTCTCCGGCCGCGAATGGGATCCCGAGCTCGGGTTCTACTATTTCCGCAACCGTTACATGGACCCGGGCCTGGGCAGATTCGTCTCCCGCGATCCGTTGGGAATTTGAGTCGATCCGATCAACCTGGGCAACGGCTATACCTATGCCGCGAGTAGTCCTTGGACGCTGGTGGACCCCTTTGGGCTCGAGAGCGGCGGCAATATATTTCAGTGGATAAAGGACGCCTTCAATAGCTGAATTTCGCCTGAAAATACCAACGAGATTGCCGCCAAGAACAAGGCTGAACATGGAACAATCGAAGGCAATTTTGACTAAAACGGACTCGAAACGCCAGAAGGGGTAACTGCGGAGCAACTGTTCAGTGCCAGCACGACGCAGGCGCAAGTAGAGGGGACTGAAGGGGCAATTGAGGCCGGAAAGTTCGCTCTCAATGAAGGTGCGCTTCAGGCTGTTGGCGGTGGGATCGAAAAACTGGGGAAGCTGGGTAAAGTGGTCGATGATCTGGATGCGAACAAGATCAAAGTTGCACGAATAGCCTGCTTTCCTGCGGGTACGCTGGTGTTGATGGTGGACGGATCAGAAAGGGCTATTGAGGAGATCCGAGAAGGTGGTATGGTGCTTCCCGATGATCCCGAAGACGCAAGCGGTAATGATGGATTTCGAGTGGCTGCAATATTCAAACACTACACTACACGACTGATTGAGCTTCTCGTGGATTCGAATTCTGACGGACGCGCAGACGCCAAATTTCGTGCAACGGGCGAGCATCCAATTTGGACACCGAATCGAGGGGTCCATGGCCCCCAAAAGCCGTGCGGAAACGGCTGAGCGATGTTGTACACACTGGTTGCTTTGAGTGCACGGCCTTGACACGCAAGTGTCACTTAAGTATCATTTCCTTATGAAGACTGAATTGGTTACCACACTTAAGCGGCAGGCTACCCGACTCTTGGCGGACTTGCGGGAGACCGGCGAGTCGGTGCTTATCACGGAGCACGGCAAGCCGGCGGCCTATCTCGTCGACGTCGAATCCTACGAGTTCATGCAGCAACGCCTTGCGATCCTGGAGGGAATTTCCCGAGGGGAGCGGGCAATCGTTGAGGGCCGCACGTACTCCCAGGCCGAAGCCCGAGACAAGATGAAGAAATGGCTCGCCTGATCTGGACGGAACCCGCGCTCGCCGATTTGGATGAGATCGCCGAGTATATCGCGCTGGATGACGCGCGGGCGGCGGCGCGACTCGTTGCGAAGGTGTTTGATCGGGTCGAACGACTCGAGCGCTTCCCAAATTCCGGGAAGAGACCTGCGGAGTTGGCCGACACACCGTACCGAGAGGTGGTGGTGCCGCCCTGCCGTATATTCTATCGCGTCGACCGCGAGCTCGTCTACATTCTCTACGTCATGCGTTCCGAACGTTTGCTCCGCGCCTGGCTGTTGGAGTTGCGCGAACGCGAGCTTTAAGGGCGGCGGCGGACACGCCCCCGAACTACGCATCCATTCCCAATGCCTCGGCAAGGGCGCGCAGTTTTTTTCTTCGGGGTGCGATGGACCAGAGCATGCTGGCCGCGCAGTAGCCGGAAAAAAGCACGATTTGTGCGCCGCACAGCAACGCGAACGACATTGCGGCCCGAGCGTCCATCTTTCCCGAATCCATCAACCCAAAAACCGCCCAGGGAAGAAAAAGTACATAGAGGGCGATCATTAGCGCGGCGACAATCTTCATGCCGATGGATTCCACGCGGAGTTGTTGCAGACCGTAGGCAACATAGTCTTTGAGGGCATCGCCCAGGTGGCCTGCACGCCGCGCACGCGACACTTCGTGCCACGCCAACATGCCGTAGGCCACCCAGCTCGCGACGAGTGCACCGACAAGGGGCAGCGCCTCCGCCGTCTGAACCTCTACACGCAAAACCGCAATATAGGCGCAAACCAGCGTCGCCAGACTCAGGTTAATTCCACAGGCCGTCAAGATGAATCGCCGCTGGGATTGGCTTCTTCCCGTTGCGCGGGCCAAGCGGTGGAATTCGTCGGTCGTGATCGGCATTTCATTGCCGTTGGCCTGTGCGGCCCATTCGGCCTCTATGGAGTCAAATTTCATCGCTATGCTCCTTCAGCAAACGCATCAACTTGTCCTTGATGCGGTGTATGCGAACGCCGATGGCATTCGCGTTGAGTCCCAGCACGTCGGCGATTTCGGCATAGGCCGACTTGTCCAAGTATAGAAGAATGATCGAACGATCCAGGGCATCGAGCTGGCGGATGGCGGCGTAGAGCGCTTCGATGCGTTCGGTGCCCTCCGCGGAATCGCATACGCCTACGCGACCCGACCACGCATAACTATCCAGCTTTCGCCGGTAGTTGCGCCGACCGCGCTGCCAGGTAAGCGCGTAGTTGTGCGCCACCCGGTAGACAAAAGTCGAAGGCTTGCTCTTCCCCTGGTAGGCGGGGATGGCTTGCCAGATCGCCGCGAAAATTTCCTGCGCAAGCTCATCGCGATCAACGCCGGTGGCGAAGGCGCTCGCGATCTTGAACACGATGCCCTGATAGGCGCATGCCCATTCCTCAAATAGTCTGTTCTGTTCGCCCGGGCGCATGAAGGTAATTCCTCGTTTCCGCACAATTAGATGCAACGAACCCCGGATTCTTACAGGCGAAGAAAAAGCCGCGCAACGCGCAATCATAGTTGAGATCGCACCAATTGCCCGAATATCCGGGTTGGGGGGTGCGTTTCGAAAATGCACCCCTGCTTGCGCTATCCTGTTCCGGCCAATTGGCGGACACGATACCGCGTCACAAAGCGGCTCGATTTATCCTGAGCACCTCCCACATTCGCTCTACGTGACAAGGAAGACGAATATGCAGAAGAGTTCCAGCCCCCACATGGACCGCCGCCAATTCCTCACCTCCGCCGCCCTGGCCTCGGCCGGACTCGCGGCCGCGTCGGCCCGCGCGGATGCCCGCCCGAATATTATCGTCATCACCACCGACCAGCAATGGGCAGGGGCCCTGAGCTGCGCGGGCAATCACCATGTAGAAACGCCCAACATGGACCGACTCGCGGCGGTCGGCGTTCGCTTCGAAGCGGCATATTCCTCCAATCCGATCTGCCAGCCCTCGCGCACGAGCTACATGACCGGTACGCCCTCCCACGAGAACGGCATGATAACCAACTTGCGCGACGGCCAATTCACCGTGAACACACCGTGCCTCGCCCGGGTCTTCCATGATAACGGATACGACACGGGCTATATCGGGAAGTGGCATATTCCCCACGACATCAAAGATGTAGCTTGGAGCGGCATCAACTATTATGATTCTGCGAAGAGCAAGGGTATAGACGCCAACATCCCCGGCCTCTGTTCCGAGTTCTTCAAGAAGCGGCGCGAGTCGCCCTTCTTCCTCGTCGCCTCCTTCGTAGACCCTCACGATGTCTGCGAGTGGGCCCGACACCTGAGCGGAATAGAGGACAAACTGCCCAACGGTGAAATCGGCGCACCGCCCGCCCCGGAAGAGTGTCCACCGCTGCCGTTCAACCGCGCCATTCCCGAGGGCGAGCCTCCGGTAATCCGGCAGCATCAGGCTGATCCTAACATGGCAAAGGCCTATCCGACGCGCACGTGGGCGCCGGACGATCCGCGCTGGCGCCAGTATCTCTGGGGCTACTATCGCATGGTCGAACTCGTCGACAGCCGCATCGGCCAGCTCCTCGACGCGCTTCGCGACAGCGGCCAGGAGGAGAACACCGCCATCGTTTTCGCGAGCGACCACGGTGACGGTCTGGGCGCCCATCACTGGAACCAGAAAACAATCTTCTACGATGAGGTCGCCCGGATTCCCTTCATCGTAAGCTGGAAGGGTCGCACCACGCCGGGCGTTGTGAATCGGAGTCACCTGCTGAATCTGGGCACCGACCTCTTCCCCACCCTCTTCGATCTCGCGGGAATTCCGCAGCCGGCGGGGTTGCTCGGACTCAGCGCCGCACCCGCCGCGCTGGGCCATGCCGATGCCCCGGCGCACGCGTTCATTGTCTCCGAGAACAACCACCACAGCGGCGTGGGCAATCCCACCAACGTCCACGGACGCATGGTGAGATCCGCCCGATACAAGTACATCCGATACAACTCAGGCGAACCGTCGGAGCAGCTTTTCGACCTGGAACAAGACCCCGGCGAACTGCGAAACCTGGTACTGGAGGAAGCGGCACGTAACACGCTGGACGAGCACCGGCGGATGCTGAATAGTTATATCGAAAATACTAACGACATCTTCCCGCTGCTTGAAATGTCCTGATACGACGAGCGCGGTCCGCCGTGAATGATTTCGGCAAGGCAGGGTACGGAGGTTCACATGCGATTGGTTCTTGTTTTCGGCGCGCTCTGCCTTCTTGTCGGCGCGAGGGCCAGCGATACTTCGCCCCAACGCCGCACCTTCGACTTTCAGGGCGTTCAGCGCGCGTATTTTGTCGCCCTGCCCGCCGACTATCAGCCCGAGGCGACTTATTGGCCTTTGGTCATGGTCCACGGCGGCGGGGGCAACGCGGGGGAGAACAAATACGCCGCTACCATGCGCCGCCTCGCGAATATGGCGGGACTGTCCGCCATTGTCATCCAGCCCCAGTTCATCACGGAAGACAAGCAGGTAAGCCGCTTTCCCTCGCTGGGGGAAGATGCCTTTCTCCTGGCCGTGTTGGAGAAAGTTCGTGCCGAGTTCAAGCTGCACGACAAGATTCTGCTCAATGGCTACTCCATGGGCGGGCAGTTCACCCACCGCTTCTCGCTGGCCCATCCCAATGTCGTCCAAGCCTGTGCACCCTTTGCCTCCGGCACCTGGACCACGCCCGATGGAAGACTCCTCATCGAAGAATACGGCGAAGTAGCCGATCCGAAGGCCTTTTTGTCCACTGCGGAAAACTCTGCGAAGATACCCGAACGCCTCCGCGACTTATTTGATCCCCGGGTCGCCGGTGTCGCCGGTCTCAAAGCGGCGGAGGGCGCGGATCGCGTGCCCTACCTGGTGATGTGCGGCACCCTCGACACGCGGTTGAGCATCGCACAGGATTTCGCCACCGCACTCAAGGCGTCGGGATACCGCGTCGAAACCGAGTGGCCTCGAACGCCCCACTCTTCGGATAGCGCCGAGTTTGCGGCGGAATTTGAGAAGTACTCTATTCGGGCTATCGCGTTTTTCAAGCGGCATACCGGGAACTAAAACCCGAATTCGCGCTCCCGTGCTGTCGTATCATTGCCCTTTGCGGAAACGCACAATCCGGACTCGGGCCAATGACTCAATCCTGGTAAACTCGTCCAGCATCAGCGCAAGGGCCTTATCGACATGGTACGAACCCGACCCCGCACCGATTACTGGAAAGGCGACGGACTGAAACCCCTGCTCCTCCACAATCCTCATCGCACTCCGCACCGAGCCGCGAATTGAACGCTCGGTGGCGAACCAGAAGCCGTTGATCCCCGCAACGTGGATAATGCCTTTATGTGGAAGTCGCCCTGCCCCGGTGAGCACCGCGCCGCCAAGAGGAATGGGGCCGTGGGCAGCCACTCCGCGAAAGGGCGCATAACCCGCACGGCGCTTGATGGCACCAGAAACACCCTGAGGCAGGAGCAACCACCAGGGGATGATGTTACGATTCCAGGCGTTTACGATGACGTCGACGTCCTGGTCGAGAAGATCGCCAGCGATGATTTCAGGGGTCAATGTGCAATTCCTTTGTGTGGCACTTGTTGAGTATACCTCAGGGCAGTGCAAAGGCCATGCGCGCGACTACGGGGCGGCGGTGGAGTTCACCCCAAAGGGCCCAACCGCGGAGCCCGGCGGACTTCACACGGCAGGAAGCATACGGTGAGCCAGCTTAAAGCGGAAAGGCCCGCGCGAGGCGGGCCCTTCCCATACTTATTCAACGAATTACCTTACGGCGCGGGCACCGTAACGGTCGCTGCGTCCAGAGTAACCGCGGCTGTCTGGGTCAGCGCCCTGCCTTCCAGGTTGGCGCCGGTGGCCAGGGTGATGGACTCTTGCGCAAGGATGTTTCCTTTGAAGATGGAACTGGTTCCCAGGGTCGCCGAACTGCCAACCTGCCAGTAGATGTTGGAGGCCTTGGCGCCGCCGCTGAGTACCACCTGGGTGCTGGATCCGGCGGTAAGCGTGGAGCCCATCTGGAATAGAAACACCGCGTTTTCGTCGCCCTGGGCATCGAGGGTGACATTCCCGACCGAGAGCATAACCGAGGTCGAGTTCGTATAGAGACCTGGGTAGAGCGTAAGTCCGCTGAGATCGCCCGGTAGGGACACCGGTCCCACGGAGCGGCCCGCGGCTTCATTGAACGCGGCCGTCAGGTCCAGTTTGGCCTGGCCCGCCGCGGATGCGACACCGGTAAAGATTGCGCCATTGAGTATTCCGGGCGGGAAGCCGACGACGGCCGTGCCCGGACTCACGCCCAGATCGCCGGTGATCGCCGTGGGGCCCGTATTGCTGACCGTCGAGCCCGCCAGAATCGCAAAGGCGTTGGCCGCTCCCAGGACTATCGATTCCTGGGCCGACGTCTCGCCAGTGGTAAAACTCCAAACGAAGTCCTCCACGAGCGTGTTGCCCACCAGATCGGCGGCCCCGGCAAGAATTGTGGCGGTATAAGTCGTGTTGGCGGTCAGGTTGATCGCCGGACTGAAGACTGCCGTGTCGCCCGTAAGCATGACACTGCCTGAAACTGAGTTCACCCCCTCTTCCAAGATAAAGGTGACCGCGTCGAGCGTGAGGGGATCCATGTCTTCACTGAACACTACGGAGATCGACGTATTGAGCGGTACGCCAATCGCGCCATTCGCCGGGCTGGATGAATTGACCTCGGGGGCGATGATATCCGGAGTTTCTCCGGTCGTAAAGCTCCACACGATGTCCTCAGCCAGCGTATTGCCCGCCAGATCAGCGGCCGTCATCAGCAGCCTGGCCGTGTAGGTCGTATTGGGCGCGAGGTCGCTCTCAGGGCTGAAGGTCGCCGTCATGTCGGAAACTGCGACGACACCTGTCACGAGAGTCTGGCCGTCGTTCAAGGTAAACGTGACTGCGGTAATCGTCAAGGGATCCATGGCTTCATTGAAGTTTACGGCAATTTCCTGGCTGACCGAAACGCCAGTACTGTCGATGACCGGATCGGTACTTTCAAGTAGCGGGGCGGTCATGTCACCTTCACCTTCACCTTCACCTTCGCCTTCGCCTTCGCCTTCGCCTTCGCCTTCGCCTTCACCTTCGCCTTCGCCTTCGCCTTCACCTTCGCCTTCTCCTTCTCCTTCTCCTTCTCCTTCTCCTTCTCCTTCTCCTTCTCCTTCTCCTTCTCCTTCTCCTTCTCCTTCTCCTTCGCCTTCGCCTTCGCCTTCGCCTTCACCTTCGCCTTCGCCTTCGCCTTCGCCTTCACCTTCACCTTCGCCTATAGCGGCGGTAGTGAACGTCCAGCTAAAATCCTCATCCAGGCCTCTGGGTCCTTGCTCACAGAACAGATTGATCACCCAGAAACCTGCCAACCACGCCCCAAGTCGCTCTTCAGGCTCCATGTCTTTGTCGGAATTTCCGGCTTGGCCGAGAGCTTCCGCGCCTGTGGTAATGGAGGCGGAATAGATTGTATCCGGCGACAGCTCATCCGTGGGATTGAACACTGCGGTGGTCCCCGAGTACGTCACGTTTCCAGAAACGGGTGTGGTCCCTTCCGCGAGCGCGAAAGTTTCAGCGTTGATGGTGAGCGGATCCATCGCCTCGCTGAAGGTGGCTTCAACGTTTGAATCGAGCGCCACGCGCACCGCCCCGTCCACTGGGTCGGTAGAAACTACCGTCGGTCCGTCGTTACGCGGGCATCCGCACAATACGGCGCTCAATGACGCGCATCCCAGTAGGAGAGCTCCCGTTCTAATTGTATCGCGAGTAAACATGCTTCCAATCCTTCTATCGTCTTTTCCTGGCTTCCGGCCTGCGTAAGTCCGCGATCCGTCTCGGCGTCGCGGCAGGTGTTCCCGACTGCACTTGCCGAATTCCGTTGTTTCGGCGACATAAGCTATGCAGGTATGCTATTTCACCATAACGATGTGTAGCTGGAGTAAATAGCCGGTAATATTTGGTCAAGGAGCTTTGACGGTAGAAAACCTGCCCCCCGAAAGTTGATTCCCCGCGCGGTTTCTGGCAGAGTATGCGCGGTTTACCCGCCGTGACTGGCGAGCTATACGTGGGCCCAACCACGGTGAAGCGGCGGGTCCTTTCCCAATGCCGTTCGCCTGGGCGCCCTGAACATTTGCTGGTTTGATCCCTGTTTTATTTACCATGGGACGGCAACCAGGCGGCTCCCCGCCGTCCGCGCGCCTTCCCGGAGGCCGCCCCATGCAACAGACGCCCCTGCACGACAGCTACGCCCAGTACGGCGCAAAGGTCGTGGATTTCCACGGCTGGGCGCTCCCGGTTCAGTTTGCCGGGATCATCGAGGAACACCTCCACGCGCGCACGAAGGCCGGTCTTTTCGACTGCTCCCACATGGGCGAATTCGTCCTGAAGGGCGCGGAAGCCATCGCCGCCTTCGACCGAGTCGTTTTCAGCGACATGATCAACCTCCGCCTCGGCCTCTGCCGCTACAGCGCCATTCTCAACGAGCAAGGCGGCGTCATCGACGACTGCGTGGGCCTGAAACTGGCCGAAGACGAACTTTATCTGGTCACCAACGCCGGTCCGCTGGACGAGGTCCACGCTCTCATCGGCTCTATCCCCGGCGTGGAAAATGTGAGCGATACCACGGCGAAAATCGACATCCAGGGCCCCCTGGCGCGGGATATCATGCTGGAACTCGGCTTCGAGGCTGTCGGCCCCCTGAAATACTGGAACGGCGCCCGTATGACCTGGGAAGGCCACGAGATCGTGGTCACCCGCGCGGGCTACACCGGCGAAGTGGGCTATGAAATCTTCGTGCCCAATGCCCTGGCCGTGCCGCTCTGGGAGCGTCTGGCCGCCCACCCCGACGTGGCCTGCTGCGGCCTGGGTGCGCGCGACACCCTGCGCACCGAGGTGGGCTATCCGCTGAACGGCGAAGATCTCGCCCCGGACAAGTCCCCCCTGGAATCCGGCATGGACCGTATGATCAAGTGGGACAAGGACTTCGTGGGCAAAGCCGCCCTGGAAGCCCAGCGCGACAAGGGCGGCCACACCGTGCTCGTAGCGATAAAATCCCTCGACCGCCGCGCGCCGCGCCATGGTTTCGAGATCAAGCAGGACGGCCAGGTGGTCGGCAAGGTCACCAGCGGTACCTTCGGCCCCAGTGTGGGCTGTGGCGTCGGCCTGGCGGATCTGCCGAAGTCCTTGTCCGAGCCGGGCATCGCTCTGACGGCGGGCCCGCGCGACCTGCCCATAGAGACGGCCCCCCTGCCGATTTACGCGGCGGGAACCTGCCGGAAGACGTTTTAATTGCGAACCATGAAAAATGCGCTTGCCAAGGGGGAATAGCGCCATGGTAGTATCCAGTCACAGAAAGCATTGAACGGTCCAAGCTGGGTTCTCGCACCCGGCCCTGCCTGAAATATCGTCGAAAAGCGGAGATTAGAAGACCATGAACCCAGAAAACCTCAGGTACACCGAAGAGCATGAATGGATTGGCGAGTTGAACGGCCAATATGTGGTCGGCATCACCGACTTCGCCCAGTCCCAGTTGGGCGATATTACCTACGTGGAACTCCCTGAGGTTGGCCGCGTCATCGAGGCCAGCGAGGAAGCCGCCGTGGTGGAATCCGTCAAGGCCGCAAGCGACATCTACGCCCCCGTCTCCGGAAAGATCTCCGAGATCAATGAAACCCTCGAAGCCCGCCCGGAGCTGGTCAACAAAGACCCCTACGGCGAAGGCTGGTTCTTCAAGCTGGACGGCGTCGATATTATCGAGTTTGACGCCCTGATGGACATCTCCGCCTACCGTACCTACGTGGAATCCTGCTCCTGACAAAGCGGGACTTTCTCCCTGAGTACATTCCCATCCTTACTGTTCACGGTCCAGGCGCGCTGCGGCGCCTGACCGTATCACCCACCCGCCGTCCCTCGGACGGTTGCGGCCCGCTCCCTTGGATCGGCCCGCTCAGGAGCTTGTATTTTCATGAGTTGGATCCCCGCAACCGAAGCCGACCAGCGGGAAATGCTGGCGGCCATCGGGGTTGATTCCGTCGAGGCGCTCTTTGGCAGCATTCCCGCCGCCCTGCGCATGAAGTCCTGGGACATCCCAGCGGGCATGTCGGAAATGGCGGTGCGCAACCACGTCGCCGCCCTCGCCGGACAGAACCGCGTGGACCACACGTCCTTCCTCGGCGGCGGTTATTACGACCATTACGTCCCGGCGGCGGTGGACGCCCTCTCGGGCCGTAGCGAATTCTACACGGCCTACACGCCCTATCAGCCCGAGACCTCTCAGGGCACGCTCCAGAGCATCTATGAGTACCAGTCGGCCATGTGCCGCCTGACAGGCATGGAATTCGCCAACGCGTCGTTGTACGACGGCGGCACGGCGGTCTTCGAAGCGGCGACGATGTCGGTCCGCATTTCGCGGAAAAATAAGATCGTGGTCCACCCCTCGCTCAATCCGGTCTACCGGAAGATGCTGGAGACTCACGCCGCCAACCTGGATCTGGAAATCGTCACGGGAGACGACCCGACGGGGGCCGCCTGCGTCATCGTGCAGAATCCCAGCTTCCTCGGAACCGTGGCGGACTTCACCGACCTCGCGTCGAAGTGCCACGCCGCCGGCGCGCTGCTTGTGGTCTCCTTCTACCCCGTTTCCTTGGGCCTCCTGAAGACGCCCGGCGAGATGGGCGCGGACATCGCCATCGCCGAAGGCCAGTCCCTCGGCTTGCCCCTCGGCTTCGGTGGTCCTTACCTCGGCATCATGGCGACGCGGAAAGACCACGTGCGCAAGATGCCCGGACGCATCGCGGGCGAGACCCAGGACAAAGACGGACGGCGCGGCTTCGTGCTGACATTGCAAGCGCGCGAGCAGCACATCCGCCGCACCAAGGCCATGTCCAACATTTGCTCGAACCAGGCCCTCTGCGCCCTCCGGGCCCTGATCCACCTGTCCCTCTGGGGCAAGGAAGGTTTCAAGGACGTGGCCATCGCCTGCCATTCCAAGGCGGAATACCTCAAGAAGCAGCTCGGCTTCGCCACGATCCTCAACGAAGGCCCGACCTTCAATGAGTTCGCCGTGCGCCTGCCAAAGAGCGCGCGTACCGTGGCCTCGGCCCTGCTTGACGCGGGCTTCGTTGCCGGCCTGCCCCTGGCCGATGTAGGCGCGGGCGAAGAGAACGACCTGCTCATCGCGGTCACCGAAAAGCGCACCCGGGAAGAAATGGACGCCTTCGTAAAGGCGTTGGAGACGGCATCATGCAGTTGATTTACGAAAAGTCCAAGCCCGGCCGCCGCGCAATCACGCTCGATGCCCTCGACGTGCCCCAGTGTACCCTGCCCGCCGATCTGTGCCGCCAGGAAGATGCCGTACTGCCCGAAATGGCCGAGATCGATGTCGTGCGTCACTTCACCCACCTGTCCCAGCGGAACGTGGGCATCGACGACACCTTCTATCCCCTCGGCTCCTGTACGATGAAGTACAACCCGAAGATCGCCGAAGTGGCGGCTGCGGAGCCGGGCATGGCCCAGCTTCACCCCCACTTCTCCACGAGCCCCGTCTATGAAGGCAACTGCCAGGGTGCCTATGCCCTGATCTACGAATTGGAGCGCCAATTGGCCGAGGTTGCGGGCATGAAAGCCGCCAGCCTCCAGCCCATCGCGGGCGCCCACGGCGAGCTGACGGGCACGCTGCTTATGGCGGCCTACCACAAGGACAAGGGCAACGCCCACAAAGACACGATCATCATCCCCGACAACGCCCACGGCACCAATCCCGCCAGCGCGGTGATGGCGGGCTTCAAGGTCGTGGAAATTCCTTCGGACGCCGACGGCACGATCCACCTGGATACTTTCGAGAAGGCCCTGACGGATAACGTCGCGGGCATCATGCTGACCTGCCCGAATACCCATGGCCTCTTCGAGAAGGACGTGGCCAAAATCGCGGCCCTGGCCCACTCCAAGGACGCCCTCCTCTATTACGACGGCGCGAATCTCAACGCCATCGTGGGCCAGTGCCGCCCCGGCGATCTGGGCTTCGACGTGATGCACTACAACCTCCACAAGACCTTCGCCACGCCCCACGGCATGGGCGGTCCCGGCTGCGGGCCCGTCGGCGTTGGCGAGCGCTTGCTGCCCTACCTCCCCGGGCCGCGGGTTGTGAAGACGGAGGGCGGCTTCACCCTGGCCACGCCCGAGAAGAGCATCGGACGGGTGGCCGCATTCTTCGGCAACTTCCTCATTGCCGTGCGCGCCTATGCCTACCTGCGCCACTACGGCGACGCGGGCCTGAAGGAAGTCAGCCGCAACGCCGTGCTCAACGCGAACTACATCTTTGCCCGGCTGAAGGACGCTTACAAGCCCGCCTTCCCCGGTAATTTCATGCACGAGTGTATTTTCAGCGCCACGCCCCAGGCGGAGCTGGGCGTTCACGCCATCGACATTGCCAAGGCGCTGCTCGACATGGGCTACCACGCCCCCACGATCTATTTCCCGCTTACGGTCAAGGAGTGCATCATGATCGAGCCGACGGAAACAGAATCGAAGGAGACGCTGGACGCCTTCTGCGACGCCATGCTCCTGATCGCGGAAAAGGCCAAGACCGATCCAGAAAGCCTGACCGCCGCACCGGTGACGAAGCCCGTGGGCCGTCTGGACGAGGTGAAAGCCGCGCGGGACCTGAACTGCGCCTGCCTGTAACAAGAATCCGACGGATAGGACCGATACGACCGATTTGATCGGTTGCCCATCGGTCCTATCCGTCTTATCGGTCCAAATGGCCACCTGACCCGCCCATGCGCCTGATCCACTACAGCCACCCCGACCCCGCGACAAACCTCGCCCTGGAGGAGGTGCTGCTCGACGAAGTGGAGCAGGGCCGAAGCCCCGACACGCTGCGTTTCTGGGAGAGCCCCGTCCCCTTCGTGGTGCTGGGGACGGCTCAAGTGCTCGCGGACGAGGTGAAGGGGCCCCACTGCCTGGCCGATGGGATGCCCATCATGCGGCGCTGCACGGCAGGCGGCTGCGTGCTCCAGGGGCCCGGCTCCTTCAATTACGCCCTCTACTTGACCTACGATTCCTTTCCCGAAACAGCCTCGCTCCACGCCTCCTACCGCTTCATCCTGGGCAAAGTTTGCGACGCTCTGGCCACCTTGGGGATCGCGGCGACCCATGAAGGCACCTCGGATATCGCCATCGGCGGCCTCAAAGTCTCCGGCAACGCCCAGCGGCGACGGCGGCGGGCCCTGCTGCACCACGGAACCCTCCTCTACCAGGCCGATGCCGTCGCGATCAGCCGCTATATCCGTGAACCTGCCGACCGTCCGAATTACCGAGGCTCCCGAAGCCACGGCGAATTTGTGACCGCCTTACCCGCCACCCCCGAGGCCCTGGCCACGGTGTTGAGCGCGGCATTCGGCCCCTGCGATGCAAGCACACTGACGCCCGAGGAGGCGCTTCGGGCGGCGGACCTGGCCCGGGAAAAGTACAACCAGGCGGTCTGGATCCGGCGTCGCTGATCGGCATTTCCCGCACAATTCGCCGTAGAATTTGAGGGCCGCTCAGAATTCGTTATTATCGCATTTGATTGACGGATTGCCCCCCCCTTTGCTACCATCCATTTGTGGTAAAAACTGCATACAGTCCAGCAAAACGATTCGCCGCTGCCCTCCTCGTCGGGGCGGTTCTCGGTGCTATATCGGGAACCATAGTCCGAAGCACCACAAGCTCGCCAGGAGCGAAGCCAGCCGTGCCGGAAGCCCCGGCGGAACACGACCGGAATGACGCCGGAGGCAGTCCCGATTCTGTTGAAAGCAGCGTGGCTTGGCAGTATGCCCTGGCCTACCGTGAAGGCAACTGGGCGAAGGTGGTGGAGTTGACCTATTGGATGAAGGATCGCCTCGACTTCGTACTGGAGACGGATGGAGCCGGCGGGGTGCCCGCCGAGAAAGACCGGCTCATGGACGAGTTGGGACTTCGTACGGTGGCGGACAACCGCTTGATGGATGAAGGCGTCGAGGATCAATATGTGTTTTCCCCGGGTTCCGAGATCACCTACGATTCCGTGGACACGGGGCGAGACGATCTGGACGGTCCGGTGGCGCGCCGCACCTGGCTGAAGGTGGTATACCCGGCGCGGGAGAAAGCGCTGCTGGACAAGGATGGCCTGCCCGTCCGTTCGCTGCGGGTTGGAATAAACGTGTCCACCGATGGGCACGTCCTCAAAGGGAACGTTATTGGCAATTTGGACATTGATTGGGAGTCCATCATGTACGATTGGCCGCTACGATAAGGAAGAGTGCCATGCCCCTTGCAAGCTGTGGACGATGCGGAAAAATGTTTAATAAGGTCACGGCCAACGTGTGCGCCGGCTGTCTCGAGGCCGAGGAATCGGACTACGAGAAGATCCGCGATGTCATTGCCCAGAACGAGAACATGAACGCGGAACAGGTCGCCGAAGCCGCGGACGTAGACGTTGCCGTGGTTCGCCGTATCATCGGCGAAGGCCGCGTCGCCATGGTCAGCCTCGGCGAAGCGCCCAAGTGCGGCAAGTGCGGAGCCCCCGCCATCAGCAGTACGAAAAAACTCTGCCAGGCCTGCCTCGAACGCTTGAATGTGGAAGTGTCCAAGGCCCAGTCCCAGATAAAGCTCGACAAGAAAAAAGACGTCCAGATCGGCGCCTATGACAATAGTGCGCGCAAGGCCTTCGAGGCCAAGCGCAAATAGCGGGCGTTGCGCATGGCGAGGCCGTCATGCCCGATGGGAGAGCCTGTTGGAAGGTAGTGAAGCATGACACATAGAGATAAGGTCGGTGCGGCTGTTATGATTGCGTTGTTCGCGATTTTTTTCGCGGTACTCTACTGGACCATAAAGCCGCCAGCGAGCAGTCCAGGCAGCTTCAAGAGTAACGTCATCATCGAGCAGCGCGTCAAGAATCTGAATAAATAGCCGGTAACCTCCCCAGATGCCCCTGACTCCCCACGCCATAGCCGGGCGAATTTTCGCGCCGGCCCTCCTCCTCTGCCTGATCTTCGCCCATGCGGCCTCGGGCGACGAGCAGAAAATCGAAGTGACCCGAAACGGCGTCACGACCACGCTCGTACTCCCCGAGTATACGAGCCAGGGGGTCCCCTATGCCTCCCTCGCCGATCTGGCCCGGCAACTGGGCGGCACGGCGCAGGTGGACGCGGCCCGCGCCGCCATGCAATTGGGCGAGACCCGCGCGGAAGTCGGCCTGAACGATGTGGCGGTCCAGCGGGGTGGCGAGTCGTTCTCGTTGATTCATCCGGTGTTGCCCTACCAGAACGACGCCCTGATCGCCATGTCGGATGTTGTCCGCTTTCTGCGGGATGGCTACGGCATGGGCACACCGGAGAATCCACCGGCCACATCGGCCCTCGCGTTGCCCGCGGAAGAAGCACCGCTGGAGTCGGTGGTTCCCGAAGCCCCTTCGACGCGACCACTCCCCCAATCCGAACTCATGGAAACGACGGAGCTCGAATCCATCGCGCCCGCAGCCGATAATCTGGAGGATGCCCCCCTGGAATCGGTGACTCCCGTCTCGGCAACGCCGACCCCCATGCCCAGCGGGATCGCCGTGGTGGCGATCGATGCCGGACACGGCGGTGACGATACCGGTGTGGTGGGTGCCACGGGTCTGGCGGAGAAGGACCTGTGCCTCGCCATCGCGTCCAGTGTCAGCCGGATCCTGAGTGAAAAATACGGCCTCGCCACCGTCCTCACGCGGGAAGGGGACGAGGTCCGCACCACCCAGAATCGGGCCGATACGCTGAGCAGCGGCCGGGCCGGGCTGGTCATTAGTATTCATGTCGGCGCGAGCTACGCCACGGGCGCGGCGGGGCCAGCGCTCTTTGCCCACTCAGCGGCGGGCGCTTCAAGAGCTTCTCTCAGTGTGGCGCGTATCATGGCCGATTCCGTGGCGGGCGTATCCGCCCCTTCCATCCCGATAGTCCATGAGGCCGCGCTGGGCCTGCTTCGTGGGAGCACCATCCCCGGTGTGCTGGTCGAGGTCGGCAATCTGGCCAACCCGACCGAGGAAGCCCGACTTGCTGATCCCCAGTACCAGGAACAATTGGCTGCGGCGCTCGCCGCCGGAATCAACCAGGCCCTCGGACGGCCAGAACCCGGGGGAGCCGCGCAATGAGCCGGAATTTTCGCATGACCGTCGTCCAGAAGTTTGTCCTGTCCCTCTGGGCCATGGGCACCCTGATCTTACTTTTTGTCGTCATTCTGCTGGTGCGCGAAATCGCCGCGAATGGCCGCGATCCCATCGGCGCCTTCCAGTTGACCGAAGAGCAGCAGGCCGAGCGGGCCCCCGCGGCGCGGACGACCTCCGTGGGGACGCGCGAGGTGAACCTCTATTTCTCCGCACCGGACGGGCGCAGCCTCACCACGGAAAAGCGGGTGCTGGCCTTTTCAAACTCCACGGTGGAAAACTGCAAAGCCGTCCTTACCGCCCTGATCGAAGGCCCCCAAACCGGCGGGAGTCCCATCCTGCCGAATACGGTTAAGGTAAAATCCCTTTTCCTCCTCGAAGGTGGTGAACTGGTCATCAATTTCTCCCGTGAACTCCAGTCCGAGCATGCGCGTTTCAGCAGCGCCGCGCTGGAGAGTCTCATGGTCCAGGGGATCGTCCAGTCGGTGGCCCAGTCCGCAGTCCACGAAGGCGAAGGACCCCGGGTCAGCCGGGTCCGCTTTCTCATCGAGGATGCCCCCCCCACCGAAGCCTTTCCCGCCCACATTGATTTGGGCGAGCCCGTTGCGCCCGACGCGCACTGGCTCACGGCCCAGAATTGAGCGTATATCATGGTTGAACATCAGGCGGCTGTGGGGGTTTTTGACTCCGGCGTGGGCGGGCTTACCGTGGTGCGGCAGATAGAAAAGCGTCTGCCGAAGGAGTCCATCCTCTACCTCGGCGATACCGCGCGCGTGCCCTACGGAACCAAGTCCCCCGATACGGTGGTGCGCTACGCCCGCTCCTGCGCCCACATCCTCGTTTCGCGCGACATCAAACTGCTGGTCGTGGCTTGCAATACCGCTTCGGCCTTTGCCCTGGACGTGCTGCGCGACGATCTCGATATCCCCGTCCTGGGGGTTATTGAACCTGGGGCCCACGCGGCCGTCCGGGCCACGCGCAGTGGCCGCATCGGCGTCATCGGCACGGCGGGAACGGTCCGGAGCGGGCGCTATGCCGAGACCATCCATGCGCTGGATGCGGACTTGGTCGTGGTGAGCCAGCCCTGCCCTCTTTTTGTCCCCCTGGCCGAGGAAGGCTGGACCCATGGCGACATCCCCCTTTCGGTGGCGCGCGCCTATCTGGAGCCCCTCTTGCAGCAGGGCATCGACACCCTCGTCCTGGGTTGTACCCACTATCCGCTGCTAAAGGATGTTATCGCCCAGGCCGCGGGCGATGGAATCACGCTGGTGGACAGCGCGGATGAGACCGCCGTTGTCGTCCAGCATACCCTTGAAGGAATGGGGCTCCTGGGGCTTACCCCTCTGATCCCCCAGTTCCGATTTTTCGTTACGGACGCGCCGGAGATGTTCATGCAGGTTGGGCAGCGCTTCCTGGGGCATGATCTCCAGGAAACAGAGTGGGTGGATTTCTGATGGCCGCCAAGTCCGCACCATCGTTCATGTACTACATCGTCTCCGTGCTGGCCCTGTCGTCGCTCCTGGCGCTGACCGGGCTCCTGGCGGTGAACTTCTGGATCTCTCGCCCAGTCAACCTCCAGGGAGAGACCGACCGCCTGGCCGATGCCCTCGTGGAGGCCCTCCAGGACAACTTCGTGCCAGCCCCGAATATTGCGCGCGATGCGGCCCTGCCCGAGTTTCTGGAGCGCGAAGGGACGGAAACCCATTGGAGTTTTCACAGCTTCAGCGTGACCTTGCCCGCCCACGTGAAGAGTGAAACGATCAAGGACGAGCTGCGCAAGAAAATGAGCGAGTACTTTGTGAAACTGGTGGATGAGGAGAATCAGGACGTCACGGGTTATGAACGCTTCTCGCTCTATTTTGACAATTTCGCCTTCGCGACCGTCACGCTGATTCCGGGAAAGCCCGAGACCGAGGCCTCGTACCGCAGTGACCTGCGCAACAGCAGCCAGCAGTTGGCGGATGTGGTGGAAGCGGAGCTTGCCAGCCTCGGACTGAACCCGCCCCACACCCGTGCGGACGCCATGGAGCAGCAAGACCTCAATTCCCAATGGCTCTATACCTATTTCAGCGCCCAGCTCCCGCCCGGAATGACCCTGGGCGAGCTTATACAGCGCCTCGAATCGAAGATGACCCTCCCCGATGTGCTCTTCAGCACGGACGTGCCGCGCGACCCGCCGGTCAGCTTGTTGCTGAGCATCGGAGGCAAGCCCTGCGTGGGGATTGCGTGTGCCCTGCTCCCCGCCCCGGACATGCCTGCGGCACTGGAATCCGTCTCCCTGGAGGGTGTGCTGGATGACGGCATCACCGGCAGCGAGCCCGACGAATCACTGGATACGCCTGGCGACGCCCCGGAAATGGTTGTAAGCCCCGTGGTTATCCCCTCGGCTCCGGCTTCCGTACCCGAACCCGAGGTTCCCACACCCGAGACGCCCGCACCGGATCCGCCGACGAAAGAGACGCCCGCGCCAAAAGTCATCGCTCCGGAAAAGGCTCCGGAGCCCCAGCCCAGCGCGTCCCTGCTGCCCGGCGAATCGGCCCGCTTGGCGATCCTGATTGACGACGGCGGGAACAACAGTTCCCATGGCGACCGTATACTCGCGCTGGATAACCGGCTGACGCTGGCTATTCTGCCGAACACGCCCTTTGCGGCGGAGATCGCGGAGAAGGGCGCGCAAAAGGGCTTCGAAATCATGCTCCACATGCCCATGGAAACCGACAGCGCAACGGTCCAGTCCGTGCCCGGCACGGTGTTCACCCGGATGGAAAAAGACGAGATCCAGAAGCTGACGAATGCCGCGATCGACCAGATTCCCCACGTGGTGGGCATCAACAACCACACCGGTTCCAAGTTCACTTCGGACCGGGAAAAGATGGGCTATGTGCTGGAGGTCCTGCAAAGTCGGGGACTCTATTTCATCGACAGCGTCACCATCCATACGACCGTGGCCTTCAACGTCGCCCGGGAAATGGGTGTGCCGTCGGGCAGACGCGATATCTTCCTCGACGACTCCACCGACATTGCCAGTGTTCGCCGGCAGTTCGCCATTCTCCTGGAAACCGTCCAGGAGCAGGGTTCGGCCATCGGTATTGGCCATTTTCAATGCCCCGCCACCGCGAAAGTGCTGGCGGAGGAAATCCCCAAACTGGCGGAAGCTGGCATCGAGCTGGTACACGCCTCGGAACTGATGCAATGAGTGTTATCCTCGGAATCGAATCCTCCTGCGACGAAACGGGCATTGCCATCGTGCGGGACGGCCGGGAAGTCCTGGCCAATGAAATCGCCTCGCAGATCGACATCCACAAGGTCTTCGGCGGCGTCGTGCCAGAGATTGCGTCGCGCCAGCACACCAAGGTCATCTCCCAGTTGGTGAAGCAGGTGATGGATGAGGCCGGGGTCCCTATTGATGCTATCGCGGCCACCCAGGGCCCCGGATTGATGGGATCGCTCCTGGTCGGGCTGAGCTTTGCCAAGGCGCTGGCCTATAGCTGGAAACTGCCCTTCATCCCTGTGCACCATATCGAGGGCCATCTCTTTTCGGCCTTCCTGGGAGAGAAGGCGCCGGAGTTCCCTTTCCTCGCCCTGGTGGTCAGTGGTGGGCACACCCAGATCATCCAATGCGACCGGCCCCACCACTATTGCATCCTCGGCACGACACGCGACGACGCCGTGGGCGAATCCTTCGACAAGGTGGCGCGCCTCCTCGACCTGCCCTATCCCGGCGGGCCGAGCATCCAGAAGGCGGCCGCGGCGGGCAACCCGAAGGCCTACGACTTTCCCCGTGCCATGCGGAACCGGGCCGGATTGGAGTTCAGCTACAGCGGCCTCAAGACCGCTGTGCTCTACGCCATGCAGGAGGGCGCGGCCAACGTTCCCGACATCGCGGCGAGCTTCCAGGCCGCAGCGATAGACATTCTGTTGATCAAGGTAAAGCAGGCCATCCAGCAGACGAACGCCCAGCGCCTTGTCGTGGCGGGCGGTGTGGCGGCGAACCAGTTGCTCCGCGAACGGGTAACCGCGGAGCTGGGCATCGAGGTGTTCATGCCGCCTTTCAAGTATTGCATCGACAACGGCGCCATGATCGCCGCCGCCGGCGACAGCCTGTTCAAACACGGCAAATTCGGCGATTTCACCATGACCCCGAGCCCAAGCCTCGCACTGTAGGTGAGCGAAGTAAACGGATGGTTCCGAAGCAGTCTGGGCTCGATGACTGAAAATCAGTAGTCAAAGCACTCCGTCTGTTCTCGTCGTGGTGCACGGAATGTCCTCAGACACGGAGGAACCCACCGTGTTCACTCATCTCAATCGAATGTTTGGACTCCGATGGAACGGGCACTGGTGCGGTCATATTTCCATTCAATGGAAACTGACCGCAAAGGCGTGCCACACGATCGCCAGGTGCGAGCAGCCGTGTGGCACGAACTTTGCCTCGCATCATTCGCTTACATCAAAGTCCGCCGACGTTGTCTCGCCGTCCACCACATCTACAACAGCCGTGACGAATTTTGCGTCGTCGAAGGCATCAGGCCCTCGGGTCTTGGTGACCAACACCAGCAGTGTATGGTGGCCCGGGGAAACGCCCTCGATGAAATACGCGCCGTCCGCCTCGACCTGGGCCGATCCCTCCAGAAGTTCTTCCAAAGTTGACATCAGCGCCAAGGTCACTTCCTCTATGACCTGCTCGCCGCGCAGCGCGAAGACGCTGCAATGGGCCGCTGCGGGAATTCCGGCCACGACGCCTTGAACATTTCCGCCGCCCGCCATGTCGATCTCCAGTTGCTGCCGCTCGCCTTCCACAAGAGTCACGGACATCGTCTTGCTTCGCGGTGCCTCGCCGAAGACCGCATTGATCTGGAGCATGGCGTCGCCTGCGGATACGCCCTCAAAGCTGAAAGTGCCATCGGCGTTCAGGTTTTCCCGGTAGGACTCCGCGCGCTCCCCCTCGGCCAATTGCAGCGTAAGAAATCCACCGACAGCGGGTTGATCGCCGAGCCGTACCACACCTTCCAACGACGCCGTTGCAGGCGTAAAATCGATGCTCACTTGCGCCGTCTTGCCCGTCTCGATACTCGTATCCGCCGTGATACGGCGTGTGTATTCTTGCTGGCCGGGGTAAATCGCCGTAATTCCCAGAAGACCCTCGGGCAGGTCGGCCAACGTGGCGCGCCCGTCGGGCCCGGTGGTGCCGCGTTGAAATGATGTACCATGGCCGCCCGAGGCGGTCGCAAGGACTGCGGATCCCTCGGCGGGCTTGCCGTCAACCGTGACCAGTATCTCCGCCGCGCCCACTGAATTTTCCAGGATGATGTCCACCTCGCTTAGCTGAGATTTGCCGCCGGTTGGCTGGGTCATGCGATCCCAATCCAACGTCGCCTTTCCGCTGCCGTGCTTCGGATGATAGGCGTGCAGCGCTTCGGTGCGATTGTCATACGAAAGTGTATCGAGGGAGAAGACGCCGTCCGCACCCGATGTCCCGTTGATAACGCCGGATGCCAGCGCCTCTTCGATCCGCTCCGCCGCCCCCTCCGAAATTTGCTTCAACGCTGCAACGGGCGGCGGGGTTTCCGTAAATATCCAAGCACCCGCCACCGGGTTACCCGCACTGTCGCGCACGCGGCCCTGCACGAGTATTCCCGCCTGGAGGGCAATTTCAACATCCTTCACCGCTTCGGCGCTCTCAAGTTCAAGGGGCGTAAACGTAGTCGCGTAGCCCGCAGCCTGAACAATAATCGTGGAGGGACCGGTTTCCACCGAACTCAGCTCGAAGTGTCCGCGCGGATCGCTCACCGAATGCTGCTCCCGGGTGATGCCGCTCTCAATCTTGCTGGCGATTCCATCCTGGGAGGAAATCGAAAAATCGGTGACTGGAGAGCCCGTACTGGCATCAACCACGCGGCCCGAAACAACCGCACGACCCTGCAACACGATAAGTACGTTCTCATCGCCCGCTTCCATCGGAGAGAGACCCTGGTCCGAGTAGCGATCATGACTGGCGTGGCCCGTGTATGACCCGGCGGCGAGTCCAGTCAGGCGAAAGGTTCCGTCGTCGTTCGTCCGGATATGCGGATTTCCGCCTTGTCCGAAAATCTGTATGAAGACGCCCTTGATCGGCTTCTCGCTTTCGTCTACGACGCGCCCCGCGATGGCCAGGTCACCCAGGCCCGCGTCACTGCTGTCCGGTATCTCGCCATTTCCAGGGGCGAAGGCCAGCGGCGCCGAAGGCGGCGTTTCCGGGGGTGATTCCGCCGCAATTTCCGGTGTTGCCGCTGCCACGGATTCGGCTTCTGGAGCACGGGGTTCCGGTGCTTCGGCAACCGTCTCGGATTCATTCGCCGGAAGTGCGATAACCGGCGGCGGCACGGGCGCCGCACTGTGGTTGCGAAGGAACAGGCCCGTTCCTCCGGCGACGGCGGCAATAACGGCTCCGGCAATCAGTGCTTTCTTCATGAGTATGCTCCCTGCGATGGTAGTGGTGATGAGTGGGGTTGCGGTATTTGCCATAGCGGGCAAGCTGGATACGGATATCTTCCCCAGAACTGCGATCAGCGTGGCGGGCGCGGCCTCCGCCGCCAGCCCCGCCCCAAGGGCCGCGCCGAGCGATGCATTCGTTGTAGTGATGTTGCGCCGCTTGAGATCCTTGCGGATGCGCTCCAAGCCCTGCTGGATGCGGTAGCCCGCCGTGGGCCGACTGATGCCCATCCGCTCCGCGATCTCCGCGTGGGTCTGGCCTTCGAGGAAGTGGGCCACCAGCGGCACGCGCTCTTTCTCCGGCAAGCTTGCGATAGATTCGTCCACGAATGCGTAGATATCGTCCCATTCCGTCGTGTCTTGGGCCGGTTGCGCGGCGTACGCCCGGTGCTCGCGCTCCCGGCGACGGGATTCGGTTTTGATGCGGTCCAGGGCCCGGCGCGTGGCCACGGTGTGGAGCCAGGCCCCGAGGGCGCGCCCGTCGGCCCGGGTCTTGACGGCGAGAGTCTCGAAGCACTCCTGGGCAACGTCTTCCGCGTCACTCGGGTTGCAGAGGATGCGCCGACAGGTGCCGTAGACCAGGCCCGCGTAGCGCCGGGTGATCTGGTGGAATGCCTCCGCGTCCCCGTGCTGGTACCACTGGTTGAGGAGGGTCTGGTCGTTCGAGTCCATGCCGTGCCGCCTGTTGTTGCGTGTTCCGTTGCATTGTACGGATAAGAACGACACGGTGGGGAGTTTGGCTAAAAAAAATCGGTGACCACCCATCGAATGAGAAAGGGTCTGCGCCCTACGAGACGTGCCACACGATTGCGAGGAACGAGCATTCGTGTGCCCGTCGCGCCAAACGCCCTGGCGCAATGTGAGTCACTTCACCGAGCGGTTTGTTTACAAGGCGTCAAATCTGGAGACCCGCCGCTCGCTCAAGTTTCCCGTATGACTCACGTTTCCCTCGGAACGTTCACACGAATGCTCGTACCTCGCAATCGTGTGGCACGACCGTTTCTGCGACGTATACTTTTTCATCATCGGCCAAAAAAATCGCGCCAGCAAAGCCTGAAGCCCTGCTGGCGCGGAATACTCTTCCTGTCTCGGCCTTAGAAGTACACCACCGTCGACATGTAGATCGTGTGCTGCTCAACGTCGGCGTCGGTGCCGAAGAGGCCAAAGGTGTCGTCGCGGGCGTTGTCGCCGAAGCGGTAGACGTAGGCCAGATCGAGGTTGATCCGGTCTTTCACGAGCACGCCTGCGCCGAGGGAGAAGCCGAAGAAGTCGTTGGGATCGCCATCGCCCTTCTGGCTCTTTCCATTGACGCCTACGCCGTACCAGAGGTCCTTTCGGCCGCCGGAAGGTTCGGGATCGTAGAACAGACCCGCGCGCAAGCTGGGCAGGAAATCCTGCTTGGGCTTGGCATCGTTTACGAACACATATTCCGCACCGAGGCGGACGGTGTAGGTGGGGTCGATCTCGCTGAGGTTCTTGTTCAGGCCGGTCACACCGGAGGTCCGGCGGAAGGCCCGGCGCGTGCTTTCGGGATCGAGCACTTCAAACTGATCCCAGTCGCGCCGCGTGATGTCGAAGGAGACGGTCAATTTGTCGTTCGGGAAACGGTAGGCCGCGCCCAGGCCGAAGGCGCTGGGGAAGGTGTACTCCTTCTTCCGCTCGCCGCCGCCCGTGCCGATGAGAGAACCGCTGGCGAGCCGGACGCCCTGCTCGTAGTTCACGTCCGCGCTCCACTTGGTGTGGTACACGGCGCCCACGCTCCAGCGCTCGCTGGGCTTGTAGAGCAGGCCGATGGTGAAGTTATGGCCCGTGAAATCGGTGAAGTCCTCGTCGATCTGGGTCACGCTGAAAGGAAGGGCGGAACTGTTGAAGAAGGTCCGCTGCCGGATGTTGTTCCGGGTCTTCCATTCATTGTCCGGGAGGATGTCCTGGTCGTATATATTGGCCACCACACCCATGGAGAGCTTGTCGGTGAGTTCGAAGCCGAAGGCCGGTGATAGCGAACTCAGGCCGCCGCGCTGGCTGTAGTCGTATTTCGCGGCAAGGTTGACGATGCCGCCGGCCGCCGCACCCACATCGGTGAAGCGGAAGTCGAGGTCGCGGTCGAAATCATACTGCTTCAAAATATTGAGGCTCACCACCAGGTTCCGGCCCGCGATGGTGCGGGGGATCGGGTAGACAAAGCTCCCATAGTTGATCTCGTTGAAGTTGACCGTATTCTCGAAGTTCAACCCGCGGTGGGACGACGAACTGAAATCCTCGGTGTTGCTCTTGAAGCTGTACACGAGAGACAGTTCGGGCCGCTCCAACTGGGTCAACCCGCCGGGGTTCCACGAGGCCGCCGTGGCGTCGTCCGCGATAGCGATGAACGCGCTGCCCATGCCGAGGGCGCGGGCACCGCTGCCGACCACGTTAGGCGACGAGTTGATTTCCAACTGGGCCCAGGCCGCGCACGGCGCCAGACTCAGCGCGATGCTACATAGTAATTGCAGGCATGCCTTGTTCAATCGTGGCACCCTCCTCTCCGGTTTGCACCTGTTGGGCCTTGACGCCGCTGCCCAGGAAACTCAAGATTCTACCGCGACCGACCGGCACGAACTCGCCGGGCTCAAGCACTTCGCCCGTGGTCTCGTCTTTCCAAGGTTCCTGCTCCTGCACGAAGAGGAAGTAGGCCCCTTCCTGGACTTCGTCTTCCTTGGTCCAGTTCACGAGCACATCCGTGCCGCGCACCGAGGTGACTTCGCCGGAAAGGCGCGGGTAGCGGGCGGACAACTGCTCGGACAGGGCCTTGCAGGCCGCCTCGATCTTGGCGGTATCGTTCTTGTCATCGATGAAGGAGTCGAGCGTGGCGATCAAATCGGAAGTCTCCGCATCGATCAGGCGCGCCTTGATTTCGAGACCGGCCTGGTCGTGGGGGAAGACATCGGCCACGAGGAACACAAAGGCGTTCGTCAATTTGCCGAGGGCCAGCGCTTCATTCGGATCGGCCAGGGCCGCCGAAAGCTGCTGCTCCGTGAGCACGTCCTGCAACCGCGTGCGATCCACCACGCGGAAGCGATCCGCCGCCAGAATCTGGGCTTCGGTCGCCAGGCGCAGGTTGTCGGTCACGCCAGCATCAATGTTGGCGCCGGCGAAGGCCAGTACCGCCACGGGCATGCGGGATTCCTTGGAGCTCAGCTCCACAGGGCGCACGTCCACATCAAAGGTCTGGGTATATTTCTTTCCGCTTTCGTCCGTCGCTTCGATGTTGACCGCGATCTTGGATTCACCCTCGGCACTCGTGTCGATGGGCAGGCGGCGGTTAAAGCTCTCCTTCGGCGCGCCCGTGAGTTCGTCGACCGGCGTGCCGTTGATGGAGAGCGATGTCACTTTGGTCTGGGTCACCACTTCGCCGGAAACGCGAAGGGTCCGGTTGTGGCGGTAGGGCTGATCGGGCTTGGGCGACTTCAGGCGGATCTCGCCGCCTTCGACCGCCGCAGCGGGTTCGTCCACCGCGAAGGTCAGATCCAGCAGCGGAAGACCGGCGGCGCTGGCGTATTGCAGCAATTCCGGGTGCTTCTGCTTCAGAAGCCACAGCTTGGCTTCGGCGGATTCCGGGTCACCCTGGAAAACCTTGATGGCGGAGCGGGTCTCGTTGCCCGCCACGTCGCGCGCGGCCAGCACGAAGGTGTTCTCACCGGCGGCCAGCGGCAGCTCGGAATTAAAATCGACCTTCGGGGAACCGGGCGCTTCCTTTACGACCTTCTGGTCGACCGCTATGGAAACCACGCCGTTCTTGTCGACGGTAGAACCTTCGAGGATGACGGTGCCGTGGTCAGTCACCGTGGGTTCGATGGGTGAGAAAACGCCGATGGTCGGTCCGGTCAAGTCAACCGTGACCTCCACTTCCTTTTTGACTACCTTCTCGGAAAGGTCTTTCGCGGCAACTTCGATCTTGTGGGTGCCTTCGTCCAGCACCACTTCTTTCTTCGCGGCCAACGTCTCTCCGGACTCGGTGGCACCGCGCTGGTAGACTTTTTCGGCGTTCACGGTCACTTCCGAAACGCCGGTGTCGTCTTTCGTGTCCACTTCAAAGGTCAGCTCGCGCGTCGATATGACAGCACCTTTTTCCGCGATGGGCGCGGGTGCGGGCTTCGCCGGCGCGGGGGCCGGGGTTTCAGGCTTGGCCGGTTCGGGTGTCGCGGGGGCTTCGGGCTTCGCAGGTTCGGGAGCCGGGGCTGGTAACGTCGCCTGGGCAACCTGCACGGGGGCAATCACCATCGCCAGTTCCGGCTCGGTGGAGTCGGTCACCGTGCCCTTGGCAATTTTCTCGCGACGGACCAGATCGAGGTAATAGTGAGCGCGCTCGGTATCCACCTGCTCCAACGAGGCTTTGAGGGCGGCTTCGGCGGCTTCAAGATTGCCAAGATGAAACTCGACAATGCCCAACTCGCGGTTGGGGAAGTACTCTACGAAGTGCAGGCCGTAGGTGCGGGCGCGCCAACTATCGTCGGAGCGGCCTTCGAGGGCCTTCTCCAGATCGGTTTTCGCCTCGGCGTAGAACTTGCCCGCGAGGTAAGAACTGCCCCGCTCGGCATAGCCCCACCAGGTGCTGCGGAAATTTCCCTTGGTCGTACCGTAGGTTTCTCCGTCTTCGCCCTGACGCGCACTTTGCTCCGCCGCGCAGCCGCCGAGGATCAATCCCAACACGAGAGTAGCCAGTAATTTCTTAGCCATGCATCATCCCACCTTCCCGAATAAGGTTAATCCTAGCATAAGCAGGAATCCTTGTAAACTATTTAACACCCTGCTGCGCTGCCTTACACCACGGATAGTGTACCGCACGAAGGTTCATTTCGGCGACTCCTATCTTGGTGCCCGGTACCAGAAGCTCCATGGTACTCCGGTCTACCGTGCGCAAGTCAATAATTGACAATTGACTATTGACAATGGACAGCGAAAGAAAACCGTTTCTGACCGCCCTCACCAATTTGACCCAACCGACGAAGCTTCAACCCTCACCGGGTTCTCTGTCAATTGTCAATTGTCCATTGTCCATTGTCAACTATTGACTTGCGCCCCGTTACTGCCCCAAAATCAACACGGAGAAACCGTCTGCCCTTCCCCACGCCATCGTCAGGAGACTTTCATCATGAAAAAGGACCGAAACCTACTTTTCGGTATGCTGGCCATATCCATGAAGAAGGTCCGTCCCGACAAACTTGCGGAATTGGCCCGTCAGACCCAGTCGGGCGAGGATGCCGACCTGGGCCAAAGTCTCGTGGAAGCCGGGCTCATTTCCCGCGCGGACAAGGAGCAACTGGACAGCCTGGTGGAGATGTCGCTCAAGGAACACGACGGCGACGCCTCCGCGACGATCCAGGATTTTGGGAAGAATCCGGAAAAGATTTCGACCATGGTGGACTCTCTGGACGACTTTCTGGATGCCTTTGATCGCAATGCGGCGAAGCAGGCGGGCTCCAGCCGGGGTGAAACGCCCCCGGACTCCCTCCTGGGCGATGTGGGGACGGATGGCTCGGCCACCGGAAATCTCCCCATGGAGCTGGACTCCCTACTCGAACCGGGTGACGTGGCCCGGACGCGCATCACCCACTCGGGCAACACCAACGACCGGGGCAGCGTGGGCGATATTGCCCGAGGCGACGCCCCGGACTCCTTTTTCGAATCCCTGGGCAGTCCCGACACCCAAATCATGTCCCCCGTTCAGGCGGCGGCGGAATTGGACGACTCCCAGATCGTGCCGGCGGTGGCGGAGCACAAGGGCCGCTACGACACCATCCGCGAATTCGCCAAGGGCGGCATGGGCCAGATTACGCTGGTACACGACACGCACCTCGGCCGCGATGTGGCCCTGAAGCAACTCCTCCAGCGCAACATCCTGCCCGAGACGCGGCCGGGCGCGCCCACCACGGCCATTTTGACCATTCCCATCATCGCACGCTTCCTGCAGGAGGCCCGCGTCACGGGGCAGTTGGAGCACCCGTCGATCATTCCGGTCTATGAGCTCGGCTACCGCGCCGACGGCAGCCTCTATTACACCATGAAGCTGATCCGTGGCCAGTCCATGCACGATTTCCTGAAAGATGCCAAGGACATCCGGGATCGCCTGACGCTCCTCACCCACTTCCTCAACCTGTGCCAGGCCATCAGCTACGCCCACAGCCGGGGCGTGATTCACCGCGACCTCAAGCCAATGAACATCATGATCGGCGAATTCGGCGAGACTGTGCTCATCGACTGGGGCATCGCCAAGGTTAAGGGCCAGGACGACATCCACGCCAAGGGCCTCCAGGAAACCTTCCAGGCCATGCGCGTGAGCAGCACGGAAGCCACAGCCAAGACCATGTACGGCCAGACGATTGGCTCGCCCTACTTCATGCCCGCCGAACAGGCCATGGGACGCACCGACCTCATCGACGAGCGCTCGGACGTCTACTCCCTCGGCGCGGTGCTCTATGTCATCCTCACGGGCCAGATGCCCTACGCGGGCAACAACGTCCGCGAGTTTATGGGCAAAGTCGGCCAGGTCGAACCCCGCCCCGTGCGCGAACTGGAGCCCCAGGCCCCGCCGGAGCTGGCCGCCATCGTGAAAAAGGCCATGGCCCTGGTGCCGGAGAACCGCTACCAGTCCGCCAAGGAATTGACGGACGAGATCCAGCGCTTCCTGTCCGGCGGCAACGTCAGCGCCTACGACTACAGCCTCATGGAAACGGCGAAGCGGCTCTACAAGAAGCACAAGGTCAAGATCAACGTGTCGATTGGCGCGGTGGTGGCCCTGGCCGTTTTCGGGGTCATTTACAGCGTTAACGTGACCAAGCAGAAGAATCGAGCCGTGGCCGCCGAAGCGGTCGCCGTGGAAGCGAAGGGCGTCGCCGAAGAACAGCGGGGCATCGCCGTCGTCGAGCGCGACAACGCCCAGCAGCAGCTCTACTACGCGAATATCGCCAACACGAGGTTCAACATCAACGAGCAGCAGATGGCCAAGGCCCGGGAACTCCTGGCAAGCTGCGAACCCGCCAGCCTCCGCCAGTGGGAATGGGGTCACCTCCAGGCCGAAACCCACGCCGACCTCATAACGCTGGATCGTGGGGGGCGCTTCACAGCCTTCACCGCCGATGGCGCGGGGCTGATCACCAGTACGCCCGGAGGCACCCTCTCGCTCCATGACCTGACGACGGGCGAGGCGCTCCATGAATTCGTGGACAGCGCGGGCAACGGCACCGCCGTGGCCGCGAGCGCCGATGTCTCCCGTGTCGCCATCCGGGGTGACAAGGCCGTCCAGGTATGGGATGTGAACACGAAGGAGGAACTCCTCCACTACGACGAAGTGCGCGGGACGGAGGACCGGCACCACCTGGCACTGTCCGCCAATGGCAAGTATGTGGCCGCGCTCAACGCGACCGACTCCAACCGGGCCTACACCGCCCGCGTGTGGGATGTGGACAGCAAGGCGATCGTACTGGAATTGGAAGGCTGCCAGCTCGCCGGGTTCAGCACCTTCTTCAGCCCCGACGGCTCCCTGCTCTTCATCGCGCGTCACTTCCTCTCCGAAGATCTGAAACGCGAACGCATCTTCGAGGTCTACAGCATTCCCTCGGGCGAGGTAAAAGGCACCTACAAGATCCCCGAAGACAGCGCAGTCTCCTACCACACGGGCGCCTTCAGCCCGGACAACAAAGTCCTCGCCCTGGGCACGGAGAACAGTCTGGAAATCTGGAACACCGTTTCCCTGGAGCAACCGAAGGACGTTTACCCGAAGCTGGATAGTGAGGGGAGCGGGCAGGAGGACAAGCAATACCGCTTTTACTCTCCCGATCTCATTGCGTTCAGCGCGGATGGAACGCACGTCGCAGCCGGTACAAACGACGGGCACCTGGTCCTGATCGAGACAAATACGGGCAAACTGTATGACGTGGAAAAGGCCCACGAGGATATTGTGCGCGGCGTGCGCTTCAGTCCCGACGGCAAGCGCCTGGCCAGCGTTGCGGATGATCGCACCCTGCGCCTCTGGTCCGTGCCGGAACTGCGCCCCATCCGCACGTTCCGGGGCCACGACAATTCCATCTATACCCTTGGCTTCAGTCAGGATGGCCTCCGCATCGCCACCTCGTCGCCCAAAGACAGCGTCGCGAAGATCTGGGACCTGAGCGCCGATCTGGAGTTTGCCCCTTCCGAAATCCCCGCGTTCGCCACGGCCACCTATCACCCGGGTACGGGCCTGGTGGCGGGCAGCGGCCAGACGGAAGTCTTCGTGTGGGATGCCCGCACGGGGCACCGGCACCATACCCTGGCGGCCCATACCGACGCCGCCAAGGCCATCGGCTTCAACACCTCCGGGACGCTCCTGGCCTCGCTAGGCAAAGAGGGCGACTCCGATGCGCTCCGCGTGTGGGACGTGGCGACCGGAGAACTGAAATACACCATCCCCACGGGTCTGGTCGGCGGCGAGGCGCTGTGGTTCCTCGCGGGCGACGGGCAGGTGCTGGTGAAGGCCGGCACGCCGATTGTCCGAATCGACCTGGCGGCGGGTAGCGTTTCCCCCCTCTTCGCGGAGGGCACGCCCCTGGCCGGGAAACGACTCCAGTTCGTGGAGGTCAATCCCGCCGGCACCCAATTGACCGCCACCTTCAAGGCCGAGGCCGAAAACACCCAGACGGCGGTCCATGTGGCCCTCGCGGGCGACAGTGCGCCCGTAACGCTGGACATACCCAATGCCGTCGGCGCACGAACCTTTTTCACCCCCACCGAGGGCGAACTGATTGTCAGTCAGGACGATCCGAAGAAGGAAAAAGACATCGTTGTTCCCGGAATTGGATCGAGCAGCCTCAGCCGCTGGAAAATCACCGACAACTCCCGAACCGAGCCGGTGCGGGCCCACGGCAACCGCGTGAACGCCCTCGCATTTTCCCCCGATCGCGCGCAATTCGCCACCGCCAGCCAGGACGGCACCACGGTTGTGTGGAAGAACGGCGACCTGACCCCGGCCGCCACACTCCGGGGGCATTCGGGATCGGTATCGAAGGTCAGCTTCAGCCCGGACGGCAACCGGGTGGTAACGGGAGGCAGTGATCGCACCTTCAAGATTTTTGATGTCGCCTCGGGTGTACAAATCCTCACGCTGAACAATGCGGCCGTCACCGCCAATCTACAGGTGGCACAGCCGGAGCAGATCGCCTTCAGCGCCGACGGCCTGCACCTGGCGACCATCACCAAGCCGCCGATATCCCCTATGATCCTGCACGCCTTCTCCACCGACACGGCGGCCTATCCGGCGGTGGAAGAAGCGGCTCCAAGCGCAGAAGGGGCCGAAGGAACAACCGAAGCCGCCCTCTCGGAAACGGAGAAGGCCGCCGCGCAATTGGAAAAACAAATGGAAGCCTATAAACGCCAATACTGGCGCAAGTAGTGGCCTCACGGGGCCGCATGGACACAGCCGGGGCACGCGCCGCGGCGCAAGGAGGATTACCCCATGATTAAAGATCGCATGATTCGCCTGAAGCTCAAGAAGAGCTTCCACGAGCAGCGCCCCCTGTCGTATGTGGGCAAGGTTACCGCGTTCAACGACTACTGGGTCGCCATGGAGGCCACGGGCGTCATGGTGGCGCGCAACCAGCCGAACAACATCCAGATCGACAAGCACCGCAACGCCGCCGTGATCCCCCGGGACAACGTCGAATCCATCATCCTCCTGCCGGACAACTTCGACGTAAAGAACATCAAGATCACGATCGAGGGGCAACAGATCCACATGTTGGTACCCGGTGCGGCTGGCGTGTACATCGGCGAAATGGGCGAAGGCTGAGCCTTCGAGCCCGACAGACTGAAGGATTGTTACACCATGAAGCGAATTTTGAATCAACCCATCGCCCGCGTCGCGTGCGCTTTGCTGGTGACCCTGAACCTCGGCGGCTGCGGAGAATCCGTGGTGGAAGAAGTCACGGAGACCGCAATTGAGGCCGGCATGCCTGACGGCTCCAGTGTGGAGATCAACGAGGACGGGGGCACTATCAAGATTGATACCCCCGAGGGCTCGGTAGACATGCAGACGGGCGAGTCGGTGGCCCTGCCGGCAAATTTTCCCGCCGATCTCCCCATACCGGAGGGCATCACCTGGCAGATGGTCCAGGCCTCTCAGGCGGACGGAAAGGACATGCTCATCGTGCAGGGCTCCATGCCCTCGCCCCTGGACGCCGTGGCCTCCTCGGTGCGGGGCAAGCTGGCGGAACAGGGCTGGGAAACCGTCAGTACGTTCATGCAGGCGGGCGAGGCGGAAATGCTCTCCTTCAAGAAGGGTGAACGCGAATTGAGCGTCTCTATCACGAAGGATGGCGACAAGACCCAGGTGTTGTATTCCGTGCAGTAATCGGAGATTGCTCTATCGCCGCCCCGTGGCCATCACGGGGCGGCGTTTTGTTTGGGGCGGGGTCTTCGACACGATCTCTCAACGCCTTGCGACGTTCAAGAAATCGACGGACGTGCCACGCGATCCGGCAACGCCGGTTCGTGTGCGATGAGCCTCATATGCTGGGTCTTTGAACAATGCCATGACCGGGCGGCTTGTTTGTATCGTGCTGACGAAAGATGCTTGACCTCGGCATATTGGAAATGGCACAAAAGGGCCGGTGAAGTTACCGCTGGGGTCCAGGACGACCTCGCCCTGGGCACACGAACCGGCGTTGCCGGATCGCGTGGCACGCCTGCAGTAAACATGGTTTCGGCCAGAGGCCGCGCTAAGTCCTTTGCCGCCTTTCCCATGCGACACTCTCTTGTCTCTTGCCCCCTGTGTCGTCCCCCACCATCACTCATGTGTCCCTGATCGACGATGCCCATTCGTTATAGAGGAAACCCCGGACGGGCTTTGGGTATTACACCTTGATAGACCCGCTACTGGCGGCGTCGGCGGCAAGAATCCGCCAGTCGGCAGACCTGTCCAGCCTGACATGGAGGCCGCCGCCAGGTGTATATACCAGAAAGAACTGCGGCGTATGCGGTGGCAAAATATGCATAGGCCGGGTAGTAGCAGTACCAGAATCACCTCGTTAGAAAGTAAGTGAAGACCATGTTAGCCGTACAAAAAGACACCCGAAGATTTACCCGCATCGCTTTCAGCTTGCCGGTCCGGTTCCACGATGGAACGGGAGCGCTGAGCGAAGCGACCATCACCAACGTGAGCTATGGCGGGCTGACCATGACGTTGGGCCGCTATCTCAAGCCCCAGACCGTCGTACGCATACCCGTGTCGCTGGGCGACAAGCAGATCTCGTTCCCCGCGACGGTAGCCTGGTGCCTGCCCGATCCCAACAGCGAAACCTTCCGCGTGGGCCTGCATGCCGATCACGGCGGAAAGCACACGATGGCGATCCTGTCGAGCTGGGTGCTCGACGCCTTCAAGGAAGAGGGTGAAAAATCCATCTAGGCCTCGCGCCTGATCAGTCCAATCCGACTGATCGGTCCGAGCCGGTTTGCCTCCAGACTCCGGACTCCAGACTGAGAAAGAAGCCCGGCCACCTCGCTTGAGGTGGCCGGGCTTTCTGTATGCGGATGTTGAGAATCGTAAATGGGGATCAGGCACTTCCCGCGACAGGGTTCGTGCTCAACTTGGCGATCTCGCCGCCGGAGTCGAAATCCCATAGGACCACACTGCCCGACCAGGTGCCGCCGACGACCTTCTTGTTCTGGCCGAAGCAGGCCGCGTAGACCCAATCGCCGGGTCCGGCGAAAGATTTCTGCTCCGCACCGTCCTGCGCCCACACTTTGGTGGTCTGGTCGGCACCGGCGGTGATGATGAGGCCGTCGGCGTTGATGTCTACATACAGCGCGGCTTTGGTGTGGGCCGGGAAGCTGCGGATACGCGTGTACTTCCAGGTATCCCAGAGCTGCACGGTGCCGTCGTCGCCCACGGAGGCCATAATCGCGGAATCGGCGGTGTAGGCCAGGGCGTTGATACCACCTTCGTGACCGCGGAGCTGCTCCACTTCGCGACCGTTGGCCGCCTGCCACACGTACATGCCGCCCGCGCGGTCCGCCGTGGTGAGAATTTCGCCATCCGGCGTGAACTTCACGGCCTGGAGCCAGTCGTTGTGTTTTTCCAATGCGAAGAGTTCGGCACCGGTCTCGGTGGAGTAAACGCGAACCTTCTTGTTCGGCCCGCCCAGAGCGATCATCCGATGATCCGGGCTGATGTCCGCCGCGAGCACGGTATCGTAATATTCGCCGTAGGTGCCCACGCGCTCGCCGGTCTTGATATTCCATAGCACGGCGATGCCCGTGTCGCCCTCTTGACCACCGGCGGCGAGGAGCATTTCACCGTTGACGCTGAAGGTCAGGGTGAAGACGTCGCCTTCGGGAAACGGCAGCGCGCCGAGCAAGGCGTTGGTATCGGTCTGATAGAGGAGCACCTGCCGGTCGCCACCCACGGCCATCAGGGGCGAGCGGGGGCTGGTGTCCACGGCGCGGGCCACGACGCCGCGGCCGGGCAGAGCATGGGGCGCGGCCAGGGCCACTTCGGGCATGGGCGGGGGACCGTCAAAGCTCGCCGCCACGAAGGCCGCGCCTTCCGCCTTGGCTTCTTCTGTTTTCGCCATGCGCTTGGCCGTGCCATCGGCGGGCGCGCCGTCGGCAATCCATTTGCGCAGCACTTCGATCTGCTCCGGGGTAAGGGGATCGCCGGAGGGGGGCATGATGGGTTCTTCGGACTGCATCACCAGCGCGATGATGCGGCTCGCACCGGGGTCGCCCGCCGTCAGAATGGCGCCGGAACTACCACCGGCCAACGCCGTCGCATGGGAGGCCAGGTTGAGGCCGCCCTTGGATGTGTCGGCGTTGTGGCATTTGAAACAGCGGGCTTCCAGAATGGGCTTAACGTGCTCCGCGTAGCTCGTCACGGGCGACGTGTCCTCGGCCGGAGCGACGGCCATCATGGCCTCGCCTTCGGCGGGCGCGGGCGCAGCCGCCATCGCCTCGGCGGGTGCCGCCGGGGCCATGTTAAATTTATCAGCCAGGGCCTTGGCCTGTACCAGAATGGCGTTGACCCGGGATTCCAAGTCCGCCGCCTGGGCGGTGAGAGCTTCGGATTTCTTGCGCAGTTCCGCGGCTTCCTGATCCTGCTGGGCGGTGGTCGCTTTCATGGCCTTGATGTAGTTGGCCAAGGCGGCGGGATCCTGCGCGAGCAGTTGATCCAGCACGGCATCTACGGCCGGGGCAGCTTCCTGAGCCCAAGTGGCGGGCACGGAGACCAGGGCCATAGCGGTGCAGAGCACCAAGCGGAGCCCAAGGTTTAGTCGCGTGAGTTTCATCGGTACATCCTGTTCATTGCCATCGTTCAAGGGCGATCAATCGAGCGGGAAAGGGCCTCAGACTGCCGGGGCGGCTTCGGGGGCCGCAGCGGCGGGCGCTGCCTCCGGGGCGGGGGCGGGCGCGGCTTCTGGCGCGGGCGCCGCTTCGGGAGCCGGAGCCATGGCCGCCGCCAGAGTGCCGATGAATTTCTCGATAGTATCGACCCGCGCCTTCACGGCGGCGGACTGGGCTTCAAGTTCGGTGGCGCGGGCGGTGGCCGCTTCCGCTTCGGCCTTGAGCGCACCGACCTGGGCCTTGAGCTGCTCCACATGGGCGATCAACTGATCCGGGCCTATCTTCGCCAGATCGACCAGAACGGTTTCAACATTGGGTTCGGCCGGGGCCGCAGGCGCAGCTTCCGGGGCTGGCGCCGCTGCGGGAGCCGCGTCTTCCGCCATCACGGGCAGGGCCAGAAGGCCCAGACCAAAGGCCGAAATTGCAATGCGTCGAATTTTCATAACGTACTCCTTAGCATCATTCGGGGTGTTTCCCGACAAACCTTTGTGTTGTGTCCCCAAGTAACAGGGACGGCAGCGACATCAGAGACTTCAGGGACGGACGACTAAGAACGACGGGAATCGATGCTCCTGCTGTCCCTGTCGTCGCTGCTGTCCCTGCAGGCGGTAAGACCGCCTCGCACTTCACGCCAGCCTAGTGATTGAAGATAAACTCTTTCGAATTCAGCATGCTCCAGAACACGTCCTCAAGCGCTTCGCGCTTGTTTTCGGCGTTGCCCACGTACGTATTCAATGTGACCTTCTCCTCCTCCGTGGGGATGCGGGATACCGCCGCCATGTAGAGCTTGTCAATGATCTGGTCCGGGGGCGTTTCCGCCGCCAGCAGGGAGTCGAGCAGACCGCCCTGTCCCTTGATGGCGCCGTTGATGGTGTCGCCATTGATCAGGTGAAGGGACTGGGCCAGATTGGGCTCGCCGCGGCGCTCGCAGGTACACACCGTCTCGCGCAGGGGCCGACCGAATACCTCCAGGAAGTAGACGCCGCTGTTGCCGCCGGCAACCTGCACGGCGCGGGCGCCCTTGGGCAGATTGGCAAACTTCACGTCGTTACCGGTGACCTTTACGATGGCATCCAACATCTGCTCGGAGGTCAGACGGCGCACCTGGGCGTGGGAGAAGTTGCGGGCGTCGTTGTTCTCCGGCTCACGGGGCTGGGTGGACATCTGGTAGGTGTAGGAGTTGCAGATATCGCGCACCAACTGGCGGAGATCGTACTTATAGGCGATCATTTTTGTGCCAAGCTCTTCGAGGAGCTTCGGGTTCGTCGGGGGATTGGTCACGCGGACGTCGTCCGGCGGATCGATGATACCGGCGCCGAGGAAGTGGGCCCACACGCGGTTCGCGAGGTTCTTGGCGAACCAGGGATTCTCCGGCGAGGTGATCCACTCGGCCAGCACGGCGCGCCGGTCGCGACCGGCAATATCGGGCACGACGCCACCGAGGAATTTGGGGGCCATGTTCTGCTTGGTGTTCAGGTGCTGCACTTCGCCGCCACCCCGGTTGAAGATAATGGATTCCCGGGGATCGCTGGAGGCCTTCCGACCCACCTGCGCGAAGAAGGCGGAAAAGGAATAGTAGTCGTCCATGGTCCACCGCTCGAAGGGGTGGTTGTGACACTGGGCGCACTTGAGCTGGATGCCCAGGAAGACCTGAGAAACATTCTCCGCGATAACCAGCGGATCCTGTTCAATCACGTAGAAGTTCGCCGCCGGATTGGTGAAGTTGCCGCCCTCGGCGCCGAGCAGCTCGCGGACGAGTTCGTCCATGGGCGTGTTGGCCATGATGGCCTGGCGCAGCCAGTCGTTGTAGCGGTGCATGCCCTTGCGATCAAGCACATTGGGGATCTCGGCGACGCGGAGCACTTCGGCCCACTTCATGGCCCAGAGTTCGGAGAATTCCGGACGTTCCAACAGCGTGTCGATCAACTTTGTCCGTTTCGCGGGATCGGCGTCGGCCAGGAAGGCCTGGGTCTCATCGAGCGTGGGGATCGTACCCAGAATGTCGACATAGGCGCGGCGCACGAAAACTTCGTCTGTGCACAAGGCCGCCGGGGGAACCCGCAGCTTCTTGAGCTTGTCGAAGACGAAGGTGTCCACATAATTATGTTCCGCGACTTCGGGCCAGTTCAACGTCGCGGTCGGATCGACCACAATCGCCTTGGACACGACGGCGAAGGTGCCGTAGCGCGCCATGACGTAGACCTCGCCCTTGTTCCCCGCCGTGGAGAGACCGGCGGGATTCACCGCCAGGGTCAGCTCGTCGCTGGAACTGATGACGGCGGAATCCGTCACGTCGCGGGTGGTGCCGTCGTTGTAGTCCGCCATGACCACAAAACGCTGATTGGATCCGGCACCTTCGAGCACGGCCTCGCTGGGGTAGATCTGGATGTTGGCCAGCTTGGGGAGCTCCTGGGGATCGGGCATGGTGCCTTCCTTGATCCACTGGAGCATGGGTTCGTAGAGGCCGTCGCCGGGCTGTATGGCCGTGCCGCCTTCATGGTCCACGGCGCCCATCGGCTTGAGGAGCATGAGGCTCTCTTCCGGCAGGGCGGCGTTGATGCGGCGGCTGCGCTGGGCGCGGGTCAGGCTGATGTAGTCATATTGGGGATCGAAGCCGAAGAGGCTCAGGCGGAACCCGTTTTTGCCCGATGCACTGCCGTGGCAACCACCGGAATTGCAGCCTGCGCGCATGAGGGCGGGCATGACATCGTTCCCAAAGGTCGTCGCGGGAACAAGCGCCGCGTTCTTCACCTTTACTGGCACCTGCACGCTCTTATCGCCGTGGGTCACGGTGATGGTCGTCTCGCCATCGCCCACGGCGCGCAGCTTGAGGTTTTCACCCCAGGCCGCGATATTCTCGGCACCAAAGGCCACCTGTATCTGAGGAGTCACGTCCAGGGTGACGCCGTCGGGGCGGGTGACCACGGCGACAAGCCGCTCGAAATCGTGGGCGTTGTCCAGCGACACCTGGCTGGGGTACACCACCAACTGCTGGGCCGACGCCGCCAGGGGCAGGGCGAGAAGCGCGCCGCACCAGAAGATCCAAGTCTTGCGCATCATATCGATTCGATTCCTATCGTTCTTTGTACTACCGAACTGATTACCAAGGTCGCTGCTTGTCCCGCGCATCACGTGGCCGGAAAACGCGTCTTCCGCACGGGTGCGGCCGGTGCGCCTTCGGCGGGCGGCGGTGGCGGTGGCGCGGCGGCCTGGAGCGTGGCGGGCAGGGGCTCATACACCTTGAGGGCGCCGGCGCCACCGCGGTGAATGACTTCGCCCGCGCCATTGTTGATAATCGTATCCACCAGGAGCCCTTCAAATTTTCCGACGGGCGCTTCGGGCGTCACGTTAACGGTAAATTTGAGTTCCGTCGTGTCCTTGGTAAAAGGCAGCGGGTCGACGGTGATGCCGTTGGGCAGGCCGAGAATCTGGGCCTGGAAAGTGCCCTCGTAGGGCACTTTCTGCTCGACGGTCACGACCATTTCAACAGGTTTGCCTTTTTCGGTTTCCACGGAGGCCACGTTGAAGTTGACCCACGGATCCTGCACTTCCACGGGCGCTGGGGCGGTACACAATTCGTAGCCTCCACCCACGGCGGCCACAAAAAGCTCGTGGATCTGGATCGCCGTGCCGGGACGCACTTCAAGGCGGATTTGTGTTTCCGTCTGGTCCGGGGGAATCTGGGCCGTGCCGCCACCCATGCCGCCGGGCAGCCAGGGGAAACGCAGGTCGATGGGGCCGTTGAAGCCCTCGGCCCGCGTGGCCTTGATGGTCAGCATGCGGTAGGTATTAATCACGGTAGGGACGGTCGGCGGAACGAGTTCCACGCTGAAGGGCGCAGGCTCGCTCACCGCGACGGCGAGCTTGTCCACCATGCGACCGAAGAAGGTCGTGTCGTTGATCCCTTGAATCAGGCGTACTTCCTGCTCCAGGCCGCCGTTGAGCGTGCTGCCCTCCTGCTGGAGCGTTCCGCGCACATCAACGAGGGAACCGGCCGCCGCCGCTTCGGGCGTGGCATGGAGAATAATCGGCAACAGGGCCTGGCCCGCGGGAATGACCGGCGAGCTGGCGGTGACGCCCTCGGGCAGGCCGAGAAGCTCCACCTTGATGGGTCCGTCAAAGTCCTGCCGCGTCACGTTGGCCAGGAGGTAAGCGTAGTTGTTTTTCGGCACGACGGAGGTAACCGGGCGGTTTTCCAGCAGGCTCAGGGTAATCAGGGGCTCGACGGCCGTGGCTTCGATCCGGTAGGAGAAGGTGTCTCCCCCGCGATTCAGGTGGTCGCGCACGGAAACAAGGTAAGTTCCATCGGCGGGCAGGGTGACACGCACCTTACTGTCCACGGCGGCGGCATCATCGTCCGCAGCCAGGGTGCTGCCATCCGCATTGTGTACCACGAGGATACTGTCCAGCGGGGAACCCAAGGCGCGGGCCCAGATGCGCACGTCGAAAACCTGACCGGTCTTGCCGTCGAATTTGAAGAAGTCTACATCGCCTTCGGCACCGATAACGCCGTCAAAGGCACCCGCGGCGGCGCCGAGAGTCGCCTCGGCCACGCCATTGTTCGGTTCGACCTCGAGTACGCCCGGAAGCGTCGAGGCCCGGAAAGGCAGACTGGTGGGGGCGATGCCCGCCTCGGTCAGGGCGGCAAGCTGGATCACCCCATGGGTGTTCTCCGGCACTTTGACGGTCTGGGCCGCCGTCCCCGAATCACCCAGCCAGGTAAGCTGGACGTCGGTGCCCGGCGCGCCGCCCATGGGCGACACCGCCAGCGGACGGGGAAACTGGCCAATATGAAGACGGTAGTAGAAATTACCGCCGCCGCCGTAGGCCGCTTCGCTCACCACGATGTGGTGCTTGCCCGTTTCGGTGGACGTATAGACGAAACCCGCATCCTGCTTGAAGAGCTGTGTATCGTCGGCCGACACCCGCTCGTGCCCCTCAGGCCCGAAGAGGCGGAGCTTGGGATCGAAGAGGGTGTCGCCGAGGCGTAGAGCTTCGACTTCCACGGCAATGCGATCGCCAGGATTCAACGTCACGGTGAAATAGTCCACATCTTCCGACGTGACTACGCCGTTGATGGTGGTGCCCATGGCCACATCGGCCGACTCTTCCGGCTTGTTGTTCGGCTCGACCTCCTGGATTTCCGCCAGGGCGCCCACGCTGATCACCTTGAGAATGGACACACCCGTCTTGGTGCGAACCCGCAGCCCATGGGAACCCACGGGACAGTCGGGCGCCACGCGCAGCACGGCCTTGGCGGCCTTGCCGTCTTCCTGGGGCGTGATCGAAACGAGCTCGATGCCAGTATCGTGAAACATGACATCGACGGCATCCGCCAGGCTGTCGCCCACCAGCGTCACTTCCGTTTCCGCTCCCCGGGGAATGCCACGGGGCATGATAGTCACCAGATTGGGCGCGATGGCACCGGCGGCAAAGCTGAACAGCAAGCCACCCAGCAGCGCCAGGGTATGGATTCGATGCTTTCGCATATCTCAGGTTTTCCGATTGGTACGGGCCGTTGCTACCTTAGACGATATTCTGGATGACGCTGCCGCCGCGGATGATATCGATGGGGCGGTTGCCGGCGCTCATGAGCCGTTCGGTCGGATCGATGCCCAACTGGGTGTAAATGGTGGCGCCGAGATCGTTGGGCGTCACAAGGTTGTCCGTGGGCTCCGTGCCTTGGGCGTTGGTGGCGCCGTGGATGATGCCACCCTTGATGCCGCCGCCGGCGAGGGCCACGCTGAAAGCCTTGGGCCAGTGATCGCGGCCGCCATCCTTATTGAGCTTGGCGGTACGGCCGAATTCGGTGGCCAGAATGATCATGGTGGACTGAAGCAGGCCGCGCCGGTCCAGATCGCGGATCAAGGTAGCCAGGCCCTGGTCGATGGAGGGGAACTGGCCTTCCATGGCTTTTTTGATACCGATGTGCATGTCCCAGCCGCCATCGCTGACGGTAATGAAACGAGCACCGCCCTCGACGAGGCGGCGGGCCAGCAGCAGGCGCTGGCCGAAGGCATGGCGACCGTATTCGTCGCGGACTTCGGCGGGCTCGGCTTCGATGTTAAAAGCTTCGCGGGCATCCTGGGAGCTGATGAGAGAGTAGGCGCGCTGGTAGTAGGAGTTCATGGCCTCCAGGGCGTCGCTCTTTTCAAGGGCATTAAAGTGGCTGTCCACCGACGCCAGCAGGCTCTTGCGCTTTTCCATCCGCTCGGGCGTCACGCCCTCGGGCAGATTGAGATCGCGGACTTTGAAGCCGTTGGTGGCCGGTTCGCCGCCCACGGAGAACGCGCCATAGGCCGAGCTCAGGTAGCCCGTGCCGTAGTAGGGGATATCCGCCATGGGAATGCTGACGTAGGGGGGGATATTGTTGCGGGAGCCGAGCTTGTGGGAGATCACGGACCCGAAGCTGGGGTACTGCAGCGCGGGGCTGGGCCGGTAGCCGGTGAGCATATTGTGCTGGCCGCGCTCGTGGGCCGCTTCACCATGGCTCATGGAACGAATTACCGTCATCTTGTCCGCCACCTGGGCCAGTTGCTGAAGCTGGCCACCGAAATACTCCCCGGTGTTGGTCTGGACGGAGCCCAGTTCGCCACGGTACTCAATGGGAGCAAAGGGCTTGGGGTCGAAGGTATCGATGTGGGTCATACCGCCGGAAAGGAAAATGAAAATGGCCGACTGCGCCTTCGGGACGATCGCTGCCGCTGCTTCCTGGGCCTGAAGCTGGAAATAGTCGCCCAGCGTGAGGCCCAGCCCGCCCAGCACCCCCACCTTGAGGAAGGCGCGGCGGCTCGGACCAGCGCAGGGTTGGGCGACGGGTGTTTCTGTGCTTGTCCGAAGAATGTTTGGGGAAAACCGCTTGATCATAAAAGTACCATCCTCTTAAACCGTTGGTGGGTAGGACACTTAACTCACTGGTATACCGAAACTGGACGCCCATGTCGCCTGGACCCTGGGTGACACCGGGTTGCTGCTGCGCCGTGTGCAGGCCTCCCGATTGAGGGCCGGAATAGTATCCGAGCCAGACCTGCGTACGTCTTAAGCTACCACGCGCGTTGGACTTGCAACGCTCACTCCACGTTTGTGCTTCGGTTATAGTCTTGCCATATGTTCTTTTTATCCCTGCGGCGGGCAAAAAGTTTCATGGTAGCTATAAAAAAAATGAAGATTTTCGGAATCAAACTTGTTCCGATCTGGAGCAAGATGCCTTGAGGACTAAATCAGCTCCCGAATGGCTTCGAGGAGCTCTTCACACCGGAAGGGCTTCCGAAAACTGCGGCTGGCACCGAGCTTTATCGCCGCTGGCAGGAAATCAGTGCCGATCGTCCGGGATCCCCCGGAGACAGCGATGATTTTCGGGGAGGCCTTCTCCTTACGGAAGGCCATAAGAGTCTCCAGTCCCTCTTTGCCGGGCATGAGGAGATCCAGAATGATCAGATCAACTTGGGTGGAACGGGCAATCTGCAAGGCCGCCTCACCGTCCTCCGCTTCAGTGACCTGATAGCCTTGCTGCTGCAACATGGCGCTCAGCATCGCTCGGATTTGAGGCTCGTCGTCTACAACGAGTATATGGCTCATTCCACGTTCCAATCTCTTGCTTTGAGTGCCCCGCGACAGGCTGTGCTAAATCCGTCACCCCCCTCCCCAAGTCAATTCACCCATTGTAGTGAGTATACCATGAATTCTGTTCCGGTCTAAAAAATTCCGGCGGTCGGGATACCGCCTCCAGGCGGCGTCAGGCGGTGTCGGTCCAGCGCCAAACGTTGAGCTTCTCCATGGCTCCTGGCGTGGCCAGCGCGGCGGCGAATCCCGGTGGGACGACGATGGGGTAAATTTGCCATGATCGGGTGGCCCACTCGACCAAGTCGATCTGGACTACGCTGGCCTTGCCGACCGCAACCTCCACCGTGAATCTGTCCAGCGGAGTGGCCAGGCCCGTTCCCCAGGCCTTGAGCAGGGCCTCTTTGCTGGACCAGCACTGATAGAAGGCCGGGCACCGCTGTGCCTCCGGAAGCGCCAGCAGTTGCTCCCGCTCCCGCTCGGAGAAGAAGCGGCGGGCGATGGGCACAAGATCGCGAGACTCCTTAATCGCCTCGACGTCCACGCCGACCGTATCGAATCCCGCGACTGCGCAAATTGCGATGCCGCCGCTGTGAGACAGGTTGAAGGACAGGGCGGCCGATGCCGGGCTTTGCGCCAAGGCAGGCTTACCCGTCTCGCTGTAGGAAAACTCGATTGACTCGGGCGCTTGCGAAAGGAAGCGCCCTAGCAGGATTCTCAGCCGGGCGCGGCCAACGACGAATCGGTCGCGGTGGAGGTCGCGAATCAGGCGTTTGGCCCGTGCCCGTTCATCATCGTTCAGCAGGGTGCGGTAGCGGGCCAGCGTATTCTCGGGCGCATCCAGATCAAAATGCCAGAGGTGGACCTCGCCATGGCCCGGACACCGTAGCGTGCTGGAATGGTGCTCACTCACGGGCGGGGGCCTCACCGGCGGACGCCTGGAGCAAGGCTTTGATGTCATCGGGGCCTTGGAAGCCGAAAGCTCGGCTCAGGACCCGACCGCGACTGTCCAGCACCAGGAAGGCCGGCACCGCAGCAACATCGTATCGCAGGCCGACCCAGGGGTACTGGTCGATGTCTACCATGACCGGCACGAAACGCCCAAGGGCAGAGACGGTATCGGGGTTCCCGAAGCTGTCCCGCTCGACCCGCCGGCAGATGGAGCACCAGGCTGCGGTTACGTAAAGAAAGACAGGCTTTCCCTGCTGGCGCGCGGCTCCCAATGCCAGGGGCAAGGAAGCCTGCCAGAGGATTGGCGGAGACGGCTCCGGACGGCAACTGGCCGCAAGGACCAGCATGCCGATGATCGCGATTGTTCTGGGGTGTTGGTATCCCATGATCCGCGTGTTCGCCTTCCGGGAGCGCCGCTGCAGGACAGGTGCAAAAAAGGCCCGCTTCCCCTGCCGGGAAGCGGACCTCGGATTCTACGCTAATTGAAGACGCCTGTCATCCCGTGTAGGGATTGGCCGTAAAGGGCGAGGTGCCGTGGACACGGCCCATGTAGTCGGCAAAGAGCAGGGTAATGAAGATGATCAGCCAGAAGAAACCCGCGCCCGCGAAAATGCGGGTCAGGTTTGTGCCGTACTTCACGTGCATGAAGAACATGACGATCAGGGACACCTTCGTGAAGGCGATCAGGAGGGCGATGACCAGGTTCGCGAGGGGATTGATGTGCATATAGTAGGCGGCAATCGTCAGGAACATGAAGGCCATCAGGGCGATGAGAACCTGCGTGTACGTGCGCGGCGTTACGATGTGGTGTTGTGACATGCTCTTGTTCTTTCCTTGTAGTGCGTGTCGGCGATCAGGTGACGAGATAGAACATGGGAAACAGGAAGACCCAGACGATATCGACGAAGTGCCAGTACAAGCCGAAGAAAAGAATCGGCATGAAGCGTTTGGGGCCGAACTTGTTCATCTTTGCCATTACCATGAGGACGGCGAGGATGCCGAAGCCGATGATCATGTGGAAGGCGTGCATGCCGGTCATGACATAGTAGAGAAAGAAGAACAACTCCGAGTGGCCCTGCTCCGGGAAGGAAGCGAGGGTTGGGTAGTGATGGGGATCCGGGTTCCACAGGCCGCCCGGGAAGACCCCGTGCGAGATCTTGGGACCCCATTCCCACGTCAGCTTGATGGCGACGAAGGCAAAGCCCAGCAGCATGGTTGCCGACAGCATCTGGAACAGGCGCTTGCTATTGCCAATCTGGCAAAAGTACACGCCCATGGCCATGGTGAAACTGCTGAGCAACAGGATGATCGTGTTGAGCGCGCCAATCTTCCAGCTAAGCTGAGCACTTCCATTGACGAAGGCGTCGAAGTACATGTAGCGGTAGACGGAGTAGGCCATGAAGAGCCCGCCGAAGAACATGACTTCCTGGGCAAGGAAGATCCACATTCCCAGCGTGCAGGATTCTTCCTGCTGCTCGATGGATTCGAAGTGATGCGCCAGATACGGATTGTGTTCGGCGTTCGCGTGTGTACTAGACACTGAGCGTTTCCTCCCCGGTATAGGCGTAGGCGCCCTTGGTTACGACCGGCGTTTCATGAAAGTTATGGGCATCCGGTGGCGAGGTGCATACCTCCCACTCCAATCCGCGGGCACCCCAGGGATTGCTTCCGGCATCCTTGCCGTAGAACAGAGACCAGGTGAAGTAAAACACGGGAATAGTAAAGCCGAGGCCCAGCACGCTCGCACCGGCCGTGGAGAGGACGTTGAGCACCTGGAAATCCGGGTGATAGGAGTGGTAGCGGCGAGGCATGCCCAGCCAGCCCACGAGGAACTGGGGGAAGAAGGTGCAGTTGAAGCCAACGAAGACCAGGATGGCGCAGAGGCTCGCCAAGGTCTGAGGATACATCTTGCCGGTCATTTTGGGCCAGTAGAAGTGCAGGCCGGAAAGGTAGGCCATTACCATGCCGCCCACCATGACGTAGTGAAAGTGGGCCACGACGAAGTAGGTGTCGTGCAGGGGAACGTCCATGCCGGTGGCGCCGAGGAAGAGCCCCGTGCCGCCGCCAATGGCGAAGAGGCCGATGAAGCCGATGGCGTAGATCATGGGGGTCGCCCAGACCACGTTGCCCTTATAGAGGGTGGCGGTCCAGTTGAAGATCTTGATGGCCGACGGTACGGCGACCAGCATGGTCAGCAGGGAGAAGACCAGGTTGGAATACATGGCCTGGCCGCTGACGTACATGTGGTGGCCCCAGACGAGGAACCCGATGATGGCGATGGCCACGCTGGAGAAGGCGATGAACTCATAGCCGAAGACCCGGTTGCGGGAGAAGCAGCCGATGATTTCGCTGATGACGCCCATGCCAGGAAGGATCATGATGTACACCGCGGGGTGCGAGTAGAACCAGAACATGTGCTGGAAGAGCACGGGATCTCCGCCGAGGGCCGGATCGAAGATGCCGACGCCCCAGATGCGCTCGATACCCGCCAGGAAAATTGTGATGGCGAGTACGGGCGTGCCGAGGACCTGGATTACGCTGGTCGCGTAGTGGGCCCAGATGAAGAGCGGGAGGCGGAACCAGGTGAGGCCCGGCGCGCGCATCTTGTGAATGGTCACAATAAAGTTGAGACCGGTCAGGATGGACGAGAAGCCGGTGATGAACACCAGCATCGCGGCGAGGAAAACGTGGGTGTTGGCATAGGAAGTACTGAGCGGGGTGTAGAAGGTCCAGCCCGTGTCCAGTCCGCCGAGCACGATGATAATCACGCCGAGGGTGCCGCCGACCATGAAGATGTACCAGCTCGCGAGGTTCAACCTCGGAAAGGCCACGTCCTTCGCGCCGATCTGCAGCGGGATGAGGAAATTGCCCAGCACGGCCGGAATGGACGGGATGAGGAAGAAGAAGATCATCACGACGCCATGTAGCGTGAAGAACTTATTGTAGGTGTCGGCCTGCAGGAAGTCCCCTTCCGGCGTAAGCAGCTCGATGCGGAAAATGGTCGCAAAGGCACCGCCGACGAGGAAGAAAATGCTGATGGAAATCAGATACATGATCCCGATGCGCTTGTGGTCCACGGAGAGGAGCCATGAAGCGACGGTCTGCTTCCAGTTAAGGTAATGTATTTCCGGGCGCGAATGATCCCTGGGGGGGATTTCCGTACCATCAACCACGATGTGTTCCATGTTGGCCATTCCGTTACTGTTGTTCGTCGCTTAAGGACTTGATATACGCAATAAGGTTAAGGATGTCTTCGTCGTTCAGATTCGGGAAGGTCGGCATGAGCGGCGCGAAGCCATCCACGACCTTCTTCGACGGAGACATGATGGATTCACGCAAATACTCTTCGTCGGCGACCAGGGTCTCTCCGCCGCGGAGTTTGACCTCGTGGCCATATACATTGGTCAGCAGGGGGCCGCGGCTGGCGGCACCCGCGTCGTGGCAGGTAATGCAGCCCATCTGCTGGAAGAGGGTCTCGCCGGCCTGGACCGGGGTAACCGGCGGGCCACCCTGCAGCCATTCCTGGTAGTCGTCCTGGGACATGACCGTGACGGTGCCGCCCATGAGGGAGTGTTCGGTTCCGCAATACTCGGCGCAGAAGATGGGGAAAGTGCCGATCTTCGTGGCTTCGAACCACATATCGGTGTACTTTGCGGGCAGCGCATCCTGCTTCACGCGGAAGGCGGGGATGTAGAAGTCGTGAAGAACGTCCTGGGAGGTCATGGTGATCTTCACGGGCTTGCCGATCGGGACGTGCAGCTCGTTGACTTCACGGCGGCCGTTCGAGTGCTGGATTTTCCACATCCACTGCTTACCCATGACATTGATGTCCACCGTATTCTCGGGGATGTTCCGATAGTCGAAGTAGAGGATGGCGCCCCAGGCGAAGATGACGAGGGCGATCACGGCGGGAATCACGCTCCAGAGGAGCTCCAGCTTCATGTTCTCCACGTGCTCCGACTTACGACCCGGCTCGGCCTTGAACTTGATGCCCAGAAGGATCAGTACGGTCGTGACGCCCACGGTGAATATGCTCACAAAGGCGGTCAGCGAGTAGAACAAGAGGTCTACATTGGGAGCGAAAGTCGATGCTTGCTCTGGTATTATGGAAAAATTCATGGCTAACCTGTTATCACCCTAACGGTTTTTGGGTTTCTGACACTTTATACGCTACCAGACAGCCCCGCGGGGGTCGGCGTCTGGGCATCTATTCCCATGATGAGTCTGCGGGCCCGGCTCGCCCGAATATAGTTTACGATCCAGAACGCCAGGAGGGCGGCCACCGTGGCCATCCCGCCGAGGCGCACGGCACTCATAATCATGAGCCCATATGTGCCATGGGTGGGGTCGTAGTAGTAACAGAGCAGGGACGGCTGCTTCAGGTACTCCCCGATGGTCTCCACGCCGGCGATCTCCAAGGCGGTCCGCAGGTTCTGCGGAATGTACTCGATACCGAGATAGTAGCTGGATACCTTCCCCTGCGGGGTCAATATCATGATGCCGCTATCGTGGGCATACTGTTTCGTGGTCTGGTCGTAGTAGTACCGAAAGCCCACGATCTCCGCGAGCGTCTCGATCTGCTCCTTGTCGCCGGTGAGAAAGCGCCAGTGCTCCGGTGCGTTCTCCTGCTCGAGCATGCCGAGATAGTTGGATTTCTTCTCCGTCGCCAGTTCGCCGCCTTCGCTGGGGTCGATGCTGACCGTAATAACGTTATAGTCTTTCCCGAGCTGGAAGTCCTCGGGCTGTCCGTCAAATCCCGAGACCATGCCGTTGAGCACCAGCGTACACAACATGGGGCAACCGTAGTAGACCAGCGAAAGAACTACAGGCTCCCCCGTAAACAGGTCGCCCAGGCGGACGGGCTGATCTTTCTCATCTCGAAACATCAGGTCAAGGGGGACCTGCATGCCCAGATTCTGCTGGATCTTGATATCCTCGAAGCGGCTCGCGGGATTGGGCCCGCGAAAACCAATCGGATCGAGGTCATAGTCTTTTACGTCGCCCTCTTTGGCTTCCTGGCCCACCGCCGAAAAGCCAGAAGCCAGCGCGACGACCAGGGCGAGGCAGAGCCTCAGGGCCGCGCCGCGACAGTCACCCGCTCCGCAGTTATGGCTGGAGGCGTCGCTCATGGCTGTGCCGGGGCACCCGCAGGCTCGGCGGGGTCCGCGAAGGGATCGGCCGGTTCCTGCGCCGCGCCCGCGGGCGCGCCGGGTTCCGCAAAGGGATCTTCCGGCGCGACGGCCGCCGGCGGTGCCGGCTGGCGATAGGGCACCTTGCCCTCGGCCACCAGCGCCATAGCGCGGTCGACGGGAATGTGGACCCGCTCCATGCCGGGCTCTTCGCTCAGAACACCGTAGGAAGCGACCTGGTGCTGGTTCTGCTCGTCAATCTTGATTCGGTCCGCAACGGGATCGTTCTGCAGGTGGGGCTCTACCGGAACCTGAACGCCGGGTGTGGCCAGATTCGATGCGGGGGTGGTGTCGAGGGGCTGCCGGGACTGGTTGAAGCCGCGGATGATCATGACGATCACGATACAGGCACCGAACATGAGAATCAGCAGGCCAATCAGCGACGTCACGATGATACGTGCGTGCATGTCGCTGACTTCGTAGCCTTCCTTGATACTCGTTTCGCTATTCTGGGGCGCGGCATTATGCATGGCTGTGAGCCTTATCTTTGAGGAACATCAATTCTTCACGGGGATCCTGCTGTGCCAGGATGGGACGCTTCTTGAGCTCGTAGAAGAACACCCAGAGCCAGAGACCGCCGATACCGGCGACGGCACCCAGGGAGCAAATCAGGGTGTACAAGTTCAACTGGCCGTGGTTGCCTTCGAAGGACGGCGCGATGTTCCAGTACATGTCCACGAAACGGGTTGCCAGAACGTAGAAAGCGATGCTCCGGAGTTTCACGGGGTTCGTCTTGTTCTGGCGCATGAGGAGACGCCACATGGGGGTGAACCATACGAAGGCGATGAGGAAGACCGTCATGGCCGTCATGAATCCGCCACCATCGGAGCGGTCCAGGTACCAGCGGACTTCTTCGGGCAGGTTGCCGTTCCATATGATGAGGAAAGGCGAGAAGGACAGGTAGGACCAGAAGATGGTGAAGCCCAGCATGAAGTTACCGAAGTGGTGATAAATTTTCGTGCTGATCTTGTGACTCAGGGGGCCTTCGTTGGACAGGAAGGTCAGCATGATCACGCAGAAGCACATCATGCTCAGGGCGCCGCCCGCAATCATCCAGGCACCGTAGATGGTGGAGAAGAAGGTCGGGTCGGTAGACATGCCCCAGTGCGTCGCGGCAAAGGTCATGGACACGACGTAGAAGACGCAGCCGAAGCCGGCGACGACCTTCTGCTTCTTGATCAGCCCGGGATCGCCGGTGCGGTCCAGTTCGAGCGACCACTTATTGTACAGGGTGGTCAGGCCGAGCCAGATTGCGAAGTAGAGCACATAGCAACCCGCGAAGACCGGGAAGTTAAGGAATCCGTGCTTCAGGTGCGACATGTGGGCGATGTATTCGTTTTCCGGCGCGGCGAGGAAGGCTTCGCTGGCCCACGGATAAATGGTGAGCTGGCCGAATTTGCCGCCGAGCAGGGCACCGCCAAGAATGACCGGAATTCCCAGAACGAAGAGGAACCACAGGGTGCGCGAGACGGCTTCCGCGATACGCTGGGCGACGAAGCTCCAGCTACCGCCGCACAGGTGGTGCAGCATAACGAGTCCGAGGCCGCTGATCCCCAGGCAGAAGACCAGCAGGTAGCCGACGAGCAGGCCCTGGAAGACGGCGCCCGAAAAGAGGCCGAGGAGGAGCGTGACCGCGAAACCTCCAGCGGCGACCACGAGGGCCTTCCCCTGAACGGTTTTGATTTTAGCGAGTTGTGCGTCAGTGAGCATTGGATTCCGCCGTGTCATGTTCTACTGCTTCCGGCTGGGGTTGCAGTGCCTTTTCCAATTCCAGTTGATCCGCCTGCTCCAGACCGCCCTTGGGCACGTTCTGGCTGTACTGCAGGGCCCGGATGTAGGCAACGATGGCCCAGCGATCTTCCGCGGATACGCGGGCGTTGTAGCTGTACATGCGGCCAAAGCCGTTCTTTATCACGTCGACAATATAGCCGTCTTCAACTTCGCGCAGGCGATCGATGTGGTAGGAGGCCGCCAACGGGAAGCCGCGCTGGGTAATCACGCCATTGCCATAGCCGCCCTCGCCGTGGCAGGGGGTGCAGATGGCGTTGTAGCGTTCCTGGCCGCGCTTGAGCAGCTCTATGTCGACTTTGAAGTAATTGTCCGCCTTGAGCACGCCGCCTTCTTTTCCGGTCCAGAAAGCTTCGTCGAGCACGCCGGGAACCCGTTCCTGGCCGGTGAGGGCCGCGAAGACGGGAGCGTTCCACTTGCGGAGCTTGCCTTCGTAGGGCACCGTGTTTTCCACGGGCAAACGGTCGGCGGAGTTGTCTGCAAAGAAGTCGTTCTTCTGCAGCGCGGTAAACCTGGGCTGGTTCCACATGTCCGGGTGGCAGCCCAGCAGGGCAAAGCTGTAAACCGCGGCCAGAGCCAGCATGGCTTTGCCTGGAACCCAGAAGCGGGGCGCCGTGATGTTCTTGGATGGTTTCATCAGTTCCAACTTATGTGTCCGCAACCGGCCTATCCGGTTGCCGTGGTTCAGGGTTGTTAATCCATAACTTCCGACACTTCCACCGGGCCGAGGCCCTCAAGGAAGGTCTTGGTCTGGACGGCGTCATACTGGGCGTCGGTCCGTTCGATGCACAGGAAGAATCCATCGCTCGAAGCGCGTTCAAAGCGCTTTGCATTGAAGATCGGATGGTGGTGCCGCGGCAGGCCGTTGAGCAGGAGCATGCTGCCGAGGGCGGAGAAGCCCGCGAACAGGATGGTCAGCTCGAAGGTGATGGGCATGAAGGAGGGCCAGCTCAAGTCGGGCTTGCCGCCGATGCTGTAGGGATAGTGGAGCACCGAGGCAATGTACTGCATGCCGAAGCCCGTGCAGGTGCCGGTGAGGCCGCCGCAGAGGGTGAAGAAGGACACCGCCGTTTTCCGCACGCCCATGGCTTCGGCCAGGTTGTGGATTGGGAACGGGCTGTAGGCGTCCATGGTCCGGTATCCCGCTTCATGGGCTTTGGTTGTTGCGTGCAACAACGTGTCCGGATCGTCAAATTCCGCGATCAGGCCGTAGACTTGCGGCGCGTTATTTTCATGTCCGTGTGCTGACATATCGTAAGTTCGTCCTAAAATTTTGTATGTGGAAGAAGCTGTAGCTGGTGCGTACGTCTATCGAATTTCGCCCTTGTCGATCTGCTGCTGCTGTACCCGCAACTCGAAAATCGAAATCATGGGAAGGAACTTCACAAAAAGGCTCAGCATGAAGAGGAAGAGGCCTATGGAACCCACGTACGCGGCCCAGTCGAAGACCGTGCCGGCGTACTCGCCCCACGCGGCGGGCAGGTAGTCGCGGGTCAAGCTGGTGACAACGATAACGTAGCGTTCGAGCCACATGCCGATGTTCACGACAATGGTGACGAGGAAGAGCGGCACCGGGTTGGTGCGGACCCACTTGAACCACAGGAACTGAGGGGTGGCGGCGTTGCAGATCAGCAGGCAGCCGTAGGCCCAGCCGTAGGGACCGAAGGCGCGGTTGTACATCATGAAGCGTTCGTAGTCGCTGCCGCTGTACCAGGCGAAGAAGGCCTCGCAGCAGTAGCCATAGAACACCACCAGGCCGGTGGCCAGCATGACCTTGGCCATGTTGTCCAGGTGGCGGGTCGTGATGAAGTCCTGCATGCCGAACCAGATGCGCGCCGGGATCATGATGGTAAGCACCATGGCGAAGCCGGAATAGATGGCGCCGGCCACGAAGTAGGGCGGGAAGATCGTGGTGTGCCAGCCGGGGATGACGGACACAGCGAAGTCGAAGGATACGATGGTGTGTACGGAAACCACGAGGGGGGCCGACATGCCGCCGAGAAGGAGGTAGGCCTGCTCATAGCGGAACCAGTGGCGCGCGGAGCCGCGCCAACCCATGGCGAAAATTCCGTAGATATAACGGCCAAGGCCGGGCTTGCTGCGATCGCGCAGGGTGGCCAGATCGGGAATCAGACCCGTGAACCAGAAGAGCAGGGACACCGTGAAGTAGGTGGAGATGGCGAACACGTCCCACAGCAACGGGCTGCGAAACTGGGGCCACAGAGCCATCGTGTTGGGGAGCGGGAAGATGAAGAACAGCGCCCAGGGCCGACCGACGTGAATGGCCGGGAAGATGCCCGCGCACATAACGGCGAAAAGCGTCATGGCCTCTGCAAAGCGGTTGATCGCGGTACGCCAGTCCTGATTGAAGAGCAACAGGATGGCGGAGATCAGGGTACCGGCGTGGCCGATACCGATCCACCAGACCAGGTTCACGATGGCGAAACCCCAGCCGACCGGGTTGTTGATACCCCACAGGCCCAGGCCCTCCCAGAAGAGCCAGATGGTGCTGACGCCGAGCACACTCAGCAGCGCCAGGCCCACGGTGATCGTCCCATACCACGGTTTGGGCATGGGCTTTTCAAGGATCACATCGCAGACGGCGGCCGAGATGGACTCGTAGGTGTGACCCGGCAGCGTAAGCGGCGCGACAACCTGCAGTGCGGGCGGAATATGTTTTGCTTCAACACTCATGATGCTAATTAGTGCTCCGCGGTATGGGCTTCTGGTTTTGCCAGATTGGGGTGTACGTTCTTCAATTGCGCCAGGTAAGTGGTGCGGGGACGCGTGCCGATGTCGGCCAGCAGGCCGTAATCCCGGGGGTTCTGCTTGCTCAGCGAAACCTTACTCTGGGGATCGTTGATGTTGCCGAACTTGATCGCCTGGGACGGACACGCGGATTGGCAGGCGGTCTGGAACTCACCGTCCTTGATCAACCGGTCTTCGCGCTTGGCTTCGATGCGGGCCTTGTTGATGCGCTGCACGCAGAAGGTACACTTTTCCATGACGCCGCGGCTGCGGACGGTCACGTTGGGGTTGCGCATCATCTTGAGCTGGGGTGCGTCCTGGCCTTCGCGGATCTGGTAGTGGAAGAAGTTGAATCGGCGCACCTTGTAGGGGCAGTTGTTCGCGCAATAGCGGGTGCCGATACAGCGGTTGTAGGCCATGTCGTTCAGGCCTTCTTTGCTGTGCTGGGTGGCGCCGACGGGGCAAACCGGCTCGCAGGGGGCGTTTTCGCACTGCTGGCAGGGAATGGGCTGGTGTACCACTTCCACGGCCGCGCTGGTGATGTCGGCACCCTTGAAGTAGCGGTCGACACGGATCCAGTGCATCTCGCGGCCGTTGCTCACTTCCTTCTTGCCTACGATGGGAATGTTATTCTCGGCCTGGCAGGCGATCGTGCAGACGGCGCAGCCGTTGCAGCGGTTGAGATCGATCGTCATGCCCCAGGCGTAACCCGCCCAATCCTTTTCGTCGGGATTGTAGAGGGTTATTTCGCGGCCCGGCGCTTCGTGGCCCAACTTTTTGGCGAATTCGGGATCGTGCTTGAAGGCCTCCAGCGAGGCGGCGCGAACCAGATGGCGATCTTCCGCCTTCTGGGCCTGCGTGATGTGACTCAGTTCGATGTTGTTGTGTTCTTCGGTACGGGCCAGCAGGTAGGTACGGCCGGTAGCGCTCAAACTGGCGCCGCTGACGAACCACGGCGACGCAGCGGTCTGGGCCGCGTAGGCGTTGAACCCGCGATCCTTGCCGATGAAGCCAACCGTCTCGCGGCCATAGCCCAGATGGACCGTGGCGACGTCTTCCGGGTGGCCGTAGAGCAGGGTGACGGCGCCGCGCACTTCGGTGCCGAGGCCCTCATACTGGATGAGCACCACGTCTTCCTGATTGAGCTCGAGCTTCTCCGCCGTCTTCGGGTGCAGGTGAACCGCATTGTCCCAGGTCAGGTTCGTGAGAGGCTTCGGAAGCTCTTGAAGCCAGCCGTTGTTCGCGTGGCGCCCGTCGCCCGCGCGGGGATCAAAACGGAACACCAGATCCAGCCCCTTCTGGGCCGGAATGGCAGTTTCTTCACCGAAAGCGAGCTTGTGGGTGACGGCCTTGGGTGCGAAAGCGGAGCCTTCGACCAGCCCCTTGGCGAGGGCCGTCTTCCAGGCGGGCTCGGAGGCCACGCCGTTGGCATTCAACCACGCGCCATGCACGAGATCGTAATCGGTGGAGGCTTCGTCGCCCAGGAGCAGGGAGAGAATCTCCACCGCGCTCTTGCTGTTGTACAGCGGGCGGATCAGCGGCTGGACGACGGACATGGTGCCGTCGAAGGCCCGAAGGTCGCCCCAGGCTTCGAGGTAGTGGGATTCGGGAACCACCCAGTGACAGTGATTCGAGGTTTCATTCTGCTCGGAGACAAGATGGACGCGCAGGGTCGCTTTCTCAAGCGCTTCAGCGAACTTCAGGTCCGCTGGGGTGTTATAGTTGGGGTTGCCACCGAGAATAACCAACAGGGCAATGCCGCCGGCATTGAGGGATTCGATCAGCTTGGCCATGGACTGGCGCTGGTCTACGGGGCGCGCCTCGGGAGACGCGATGTAGGTCACCAGACCGGATTCCACGGCACCCAACGCCGCGTTGATGGCGTGGGCCAGGGAGTGGACCACGGGGGGCTGGGCATCACCCGCCACGACGACGGCACTGCCCTTGTGGGCGGCGAGGTCTTCGAGTACGGCGGCGAGCCATTCCGCAGGAAGTGCGGCCACGTTCTCCGCGTTGGCGGCGGCACCCGCCACACCCAGATGCTGGGCAATGGCGCGGGCCAGGGTTTCCACGTGGGGGTAACGGAGCCGGATGGCGTGGTCGGCGACGGAACCCGTAAGGGTCGGCGTGCATTCGGCGACGTAGAGGCGGCTCATTTCGTCGTGGGCGAAGCCTTCCCGCGCTTCATAGTCGGCGGCATCGGCCGTCGCGGAAGCGGCGCGGGTCGTGGAGAAGTCGCGGGCATAACGTACGTGTGCCGGGCCCTCTTCCAGGAAGTTTGCGTCCAGGGAGAGAACTACTTTGGCCTTCTTGAAATTGATGACCGGAGCGACGAACTCGCCGAAGGCGTCAACGGCTCCGACACGGGCGTTGTTGCCACCCATGGGGTCGTGCTGGAACCACTGGGCACTCGGATAAAGCGCCAGAAGCTTTTCCATCTGCTTGGCGATGGTGGGCGACGTGATTGTCTCGGTCAGAATGGCCATGCTGGCCCCCTGAACGGCGTCCACACCCTGCATGGCCTTGCCGATTTCCGCGACGAACTGGTTCCAGGTGGCCATGGTGCCCACATGGGCGATGCTCTCCAGGCGATCGGGAGAGTACAGATCGAGGATGGAGGCCTGGGCGTGAATGCTGGAGGAGCCGAGGGAGGCCGGATGCTCGACAAGACCTTCGATCTTGGTGGGGCGACCTTCGTAACTCGTGGCCACGGCACCCAGGGCAAAGCCCGCAGTGGGCACGGCCGTCGCATAGTAATTGAACTGTCCGGCCACGGCGTCTTCCGGCGGCTTGACATAGGGAACAATTTTTTCTTCGGGCTGGCGCGCACAACTCGTGAGGCCGGCCATCATCATGGACGCGCCCATGACCTTCATGAAATTGCGGCGACCGGTGGCATCGAGGTTGCCGGCGTCTTCCGACGGGAACTCACGGTGCTTTTCGGAATCCAGGGCAATGTCGCCGTTGAATTCGGCCGCATGCCGCCAGTAGGCCGGAGCGCTGTGTTCAGGCGTGGAAGCGATCGCCTCCTGGCCGCTCAACGTAGCGTGTAAGTGCTTTGGGCTCATGATGTTTCCCATAATTAACGGTGACAGATTGAACAGTTGCTAAGCTGCTCGACGTTGATCTTGTACTCTTCCACCAGGGCCTTGCCGATTTCGAGCTGATTGCCTTCAGGCGTGTAGTTGGTCTCGAAGACCTTGTCTTTCGGCCGGATGAATTTCTCGGGGGCGCGGTGGCACTCAAGGCACCACGACATGTGGAGCGTGTTGACCTTGCGGGTCAGGCGCTGTTCCTGTATTTCACCATGACAGGTCGTGCAACCCATGCCCTTGGCCACGTGGATAGAGTGGTCAAAATACACAAAGTCGGGAAGGTCATACACGCGCGTCCACTCGATGGGCTTGCCCGTCTTCCAGCTCTCATGAACGGGCTGGAGCATCGGAGCATCCGCGAGTACCTGAGAGTGGCAGGTCATGCAGGTTTCCGTGGGGGGCACATTGGCCACGCCGCTCTTCTCCACCGTGGTGTGGCAGTAACGGCAATCGATGCCGTTTGCGCCCACGTGGCGCTGGTGACTGAAAGGAATCGGCTGCTCCTTGTTTATGTTCACCTGCGTGACGACGGGAGACCGGTACAGTGCGGAGGCGAGAAGCGTGATGACAATCGCCCCCAAGACACCGCCAACAATACTGGCTCGGGCAAGCACATTGGCGCTGCGATGAAAAACTTGAGCCACGAAAACATTCCTTTTCTACCGTGGGCCTGAAAGGACGGTGCTACACCCGTGGTTAGTTCCGTCAATCGTGGGCTTGTGGTCGGTTAAGAACCAAAATAACTCTGGTCATGCGTCCGGAATAAATTACGTTCCAGTATTTGTTCTGTCCTCCGGTATGGGGGAGGAGAACGGGCGTGAACAAAAAAAGATGCCCACTCGCTGGAGGTCGGCGGAAAAAACCGCAGCCCGAAACGAAACAGGAATCCCTTATTTCTCAACTACCAGTCGGTACCAACTCGCGCAGATTTCTTAGTAGATATCCGCTAGACTCAACGCGCTCCCGCCTTCTGCACCGTGGTGCCGACTCATCTTCCCGATGGTTCGGCGGCGCAGAACGGCGTATTTATACACCTTCGCGAGGGGCGGAATCAACCTGCCGCGCCCGATTCTGCTTGTTCTGCGATCCCAAATATCGTTCAGCATACTAAGCAAAATTAGGTTGCACCTCGGCTACTCACCCCGACTTGGCCCTAGTGCGGAAAAATTTGCGGCGCGCGCGCGCCACCGATGGCTCAATCACCGCCGAAACCCTCGAAAATAGGGGCTGAGCCGCGTCTCCCCCACCCAATCCGATAGTTCTACGCTCGTCTCCTGGGCTCGTCCGGGGCTATGCTGGTCTGCTAGCATGGCGCTCAGGATAGACAAAAACCAACCCGCCCCCCGGCCGATTGACATAGCCCCGCACAAAAGCGCCCGGCGAAAAATAGACCGGCCCAAAGCTTGACTGGGCCTGCCCATTTTTGGCATGATTACACCTGTTTTGATCGTAAACACCCCGTGCGGGCACAGGTAGGCTTTTTTTTGGGATCCGCAGCAGCGATTTCTGTAATCGTCTGTCGCTTTTTGCAGCCCCTGTGCGATACACAAGACTATCGGAGCTTTCTTACGAGCTATGGCATCCGTATCCCTGCTTGAATCCGTTGCACAGCATGAAAAGTCCCTGATGGCGGATCTGGAGCGCGCCCGGGACGAGGCGCGGCAGATCATTGAAACCGCGCACCTTGACAGTGCGACGGCCCTTCAGGAGACCAACGTAAAGCTGGAAGCCGATATAGCTGTACTCCGCCGCGACGCCGCCCAGGCGCGCGAGGAGGTGCGGGTTACCATACAGAAGGCCACAGCACAAAAAGTTGAAGCCATTCGCAGCGAATCCGCCGGTCGGACCCCTCAAGTCCGCGCGGAGTTGCTGGCGCGCATCCTTCCCAACGTAGACCTATAGGAAGAGGCCTGAATTATGATTTCCCCAATGGACCGGGTTGAGATTGTTTGTCTTCGCTCTGAACTGCCCGCCATGGTGCCGGCGCTTCAAGAGCAGGGTGTGCTTCATATCGAGGAAGTTTCCCTGGCCCTCGAGAACCATCCCGGCTTTCTGCACCGCGTGCATCTTCCTGAAGCCGAGAAGCGTGAGCTTTCCGAGCTGGAGGCGCTTGAGACCCTGCTGAAGGAGTCGAGCCCGCTGCTTTCCGGCAGCCCTTCGATTGAAGCCGTCGCATCGGCCGCCGCCGCGCTCCGCGGATCCTCCATTCCCAGCCGGCTGAAGTCCGCCAGACTGTGGAACCGCACTCTCCGCACGCTTCATCGCCGCAAGCTGAACATTCAGGATGACATGACCGTCATTAAGAATTATGGGCGGCTGATAGAGTCCATTACCCCTCTCCTTATCACCAACGGGGCGATTCTGGGCGAGACCGCACGGGCCATCATTCTCGAAGGCTATGACACCGAATCCGTGGACGCCCTCAAGCGCGACATCGCCAATGCGGTGAGCGCGTCGTGTGGCGTGGTAAGCCAGAAGCTGGACCGGAACAAACTTTGCCTCATCGTCACCCACCCCGCCGACAAGGGCGAGGTGCTGGGTGATTTCCTGGCCGCGCGCGGCATCAAAGTGCTGACGAGCCCCGACCAGGAGGCGCGCGGCGCTTCGGTGGACGAGGTAATGCGCAAGATTGGGGTCCGCATCGCCGAGATGCAGGCGGATCTTGATGCCGTCCTCTCTGAATTGCAGGCCTTCACCGCCCAGGAAGGCGCCAAGCTGGTTGCTCTCCAGAAGATGGTTTCCGACCGTATCGGCCAGTTGCGCGTGGTGGATTCCTTCGCCCAGAGCGACATGGTGGGCGTGATTCAGGGCTGGGTTCCCAGCGAGTCCTATGGCAAGCTGGTCGCGGCGCTCAAAGAGAAGTTCGGCGACAAAGCGGTCGTGGGCCACATGGATCACCACGATATCGAACACAAGCGCGTTCCGACTAAATTGAAAAACCATCCTTTGATTCAGCCTTTCGAGCTCATCATGAAGCTTATGAAGCCTGCCACGTACGGCAGTTTCGACCCGACCTGGCTGGTTGCGGTTTCCTTTATTCTATTCTATGGCTTCGTGCTCGGCGATGCGGGCTACGGCGCCATCCTGGTGGCTATCGGTCTTTGGGGCCGGGCCAAGTGGGGCCATATCAAGCCCGTGCGCGACGGTATGACCATCTTCACGTGGATGGGCGTTTCCTCGGTCGTTTTCGGCCTTGTCTACTGGGAGATCTTCGGTGCCCTGGTGGAAGACATGGTCGGCGACTACTCCATCTTCCACCGCGCGCACCACACGGACGCGCTGCTCTATCTCGCCATTCTCTTTGGCGCGATTCACATCCCGCTCTGCCTGGTTCTCGGGATCAAGGAGGGCTTCGCCCACGGCCACAATAAGCACGCCGAGGAAAAGCTCGGTATGCTGCTGGGGCTGATCGCCCTCGCGGTGGCCCTCGGCTCTGCTTCTGTGGGCTCGGTACTGGGCATTCTCGTCGCCCTCGCCCTCTTCGGCGCGGGCCTGTACTTCCTGTGGCGCAGCATGGGTGTCATGGCGCCCATGGGCATCATGGAAATCATCGGCCTCACGGCGAACATCTTCTCCTACAGCCGCCTGATGGCGCTGGGCCTCGTGTCCATCGCCTTCGCGGAAATCGCGAATGCCCTTCCCGAAATGCTGGGGGGCGGCGTTGTCGGCATCGTGATCGGCATTCCGATGGCGGTGGCGGTCCACGCCCTCAATATCTTCATTGGCGTATTCAGTCCAACGATCCATTCGTTGCGGCTTAATTTTGTTGAGTTCTTGCCGAAGTTCTACGAAGCTGAAGGCAGAAGTTACGAACCCTTTAGAAAGGAAATGGTATGGTAATGAGTTCCACACTTCGCAAAGCAATGCTGCTTTCCGCCATCGTTCTGGCGGTAATGAGCGTCTGCGCTCCGTTCGCAATGGCCCAGGAGCACGCCGCTGAAGGCGCTGCTGCGGCCACCACGGTCGGTGAAGGCATCCGGGTTGCGGGTATCGCGATTGCGGCGGGCATCGCCCTCGCTGGCGCGGCGCTCGGCACGGGCCGGGCACAGGCTTCCATCGGTGCGGGTGGTACCGGCGCGCTGGCTGAAAAGCCCGAGCTGTTCACCAACGTGCTGATCCTGGTGGCCCTTCCCGAAACGATCGTTGTTCTTGGTTTCGTTATCGGCTTCCTGATTCTGGGCAAAATCTAGGTTTGTGATGAGCGGCGCCCCCGTGGCGCCCCTCTTTCACCTGCCCTCAGGAGGCTGCCGGCCAGCCGGCGAAAGCACCTATGGAAAAAACACCACTACTGGATCTGATGTCAGCGCAAATCGCGGCGCAGCGCAACGAAGTGTTGCAGGCTGCCCGCGATGAGGCGGTGACGATCCGACAGAACGCCCAGGAACGGGCGGAACAGCGCCGGAAGGACAGCCTTGCCGCCGCGGAGAGCGAACTCGCGTCTATCGCGCGCCGCTCGCGCGAGCGTGTGGAGGCCGAGGCCTACATGGTGACGCTGACCACGAAAGACGCCATCACCAACGAGGTGCTGGGGGAAGTGGCGGCGGAGCTTGCCGCGATTGCGGCGGGCCCGACCTTTCCGGCTATTCTGGATGCCCTGCTCGCCGAGTTAATGGCGGAGGCGCCGTGCGATGTGGTGGTTCTGGCTCCCCCGGCCCATGTGGATCATTGCCGTCGCTGGCTTGAATCCAACGGCCGTCCGGGCCTGCCGGTGGAACCGCTCGCATCGTTGAAAGATGGTGTCGCCGTACAAGACCCGGCCAAGAAGTTTCGCTTTACGAATACCCTGACGGCGCGCTTCAACAAGCACGAGGGCGAGTTGCGGAAGCTTTCGCTGAACCGGCTCTTCCCCTCGTCGAACTCGGGCGGAGAAGCTTAAACATGGCCGACATGGATCCTTTTGTTTTACATTTTAATGCGCGGGTACACGGCATGAAGCGCGAGCTTTTTTCCAACTCGGCCATCGACGGATTCCTGGAGCAGGGCGACCTGGCCCGGTTCCTTGAGGCGCTGCTGGATTCGGCCTACCGCACGGAAATGGCCGAAGCCCTCACCCGCTATCAAGGGGCGGACGCGGTGGAAGAAGCCGTGTCGCGCAATCTTGTTGCCACCTTCCAGACCCTCCTGAGCCGCTCCCATGGCGAGTTCCGGGAGCTGGTCCAGATTTTCCTCGCCCGTTGGGACCTGATGGCGGTCAAATCCTTGATCCGCTGCCGGCACCACGGCGTCGACGGCCCTGTCATGGGTGCGGCCCTGATTCCCGGGCCGACCCTCACGCCGCCCCTGCTGGCGGAGTTCAGCCAGCTCGATTCCATGGAATCGCTGGTGGCCGCCCTGTGCGGCTGGAACCGGAGTCTCTGCGGATCCCTCCGCAAGGCCCTGCCGGCCTACCAGGAGACGGGTAGCCTCTCGGAGCTCGAAGAAGCGCTGGATCGCGCCTATTTCGTGGACACCGTGGCCCGCCTCAAATCGGCTGAAGATGAAGACAGCAAAATGCTGCGTTCCCAGCTTCAGTCGGAGATCGACCGCATCAACCTGCGGACGGTATTCCAGCACATTGATACGAAAGGCGAACTGGGCGAAAGCCTGGAGAGCCGTTTCCTCAGCCAGGGCTCGCTGCCCAAATCCCTGCTGCGCCAGATGGCGTCCAGCTCGGATCCCGCGGCGGCCATGGCCCATCTGGCGCGCACGCGGTACAGCAGCCTGGTGGAAGAGTTGTACCAGTTGCTCCAGACCGGCCGTTTCTCGCCGATGGAGCGCTTCTTCGAGCGCGTGCTGATGAAGAACGTGCGCCAGAGCGCCCGGAACAATGTTTTCGGCATTGGCGTGATGATGGACTACGTGTGGATGAAGTACAACGAGGTAATTAACCTCCGCCTCATCGCCCGCGGACTTGCCGGCAACCTGCCGGCGGGCCGGGTACGCGACGAGCTGTACTCCGTCTGACCGCAACCCCGTGAATACGGGCGGCCGCTCGGGCAACCGGCGGCCGCCGGAACGATACAAGGAAATGGATGACCATGGCTTCAAAGGTTGTAGCACTTGCCAATGGCCAGGCAGCCCTTCAGGTAGGCTTGACGGGCGTGCCCGTGGAAGAGGTATTTGACGTGTCGGCGGTGGAAAACCGCCTGGCCGAGTTGATGTCCTCCGACGCCAAAGTGGTCATCGTAAACGAAGAGTTCAAGGATCAGTTTTCGGAGTGGTTTCAGGGCCGTCTTGCCCGCCACAACACGCTCCCGCTGATCATCTTCTGCCCTTCGTTTACCGAAGAAGACGCGGGCACGCTGGAGTACATCAACTCCATCGTCCGCCCCGCGGTTGGTTTTGAAATTCGTCTCGATTAGAAACGTTTACCCTTAGAATTACCTGATCATTGGCGCGGGTTGCCCGGAAACTGCCGGGCAATCTAAAGCGTTTTCACACGATGGTGAACTGCAACGCCGGCGGGCTTGACCCGCGGCTGCCGCCCCCCGGCGGCACGGGCGATGCTGGCATCAGGCAACCGATAGTAGGAGAATCAAATGGCGGTGACGGAACAACATATCGTCGGAAAGCTCGTCCGAATCGCCGGGCCGATGATTGAGGCCGAAGGCATGCTCGGGGTCTCCATGGGTGAGATCCTGACCGTTGGTAAATTGGGCCTGATGGGCGAAGTAATTCGTATCGAAGGCGACAAGATCTATGCCCAGGTGTTTGAAAGCACCGAAGGCATGTATCTGGGCGAAGAAGTGGTCGCCACCGGCGTGCCCCTCGCCGTCGAACTGGGACCGGGCCTCCTCGGCGCCACCTTCGACGGTATCCAGCGCCCCCTCATCACGCTCCAGCAATCTTCGGGCGACTTTATCGGCCGCGGCATCACCGCCGTGGCTCTCGACCGCACCAAGAAGTGGTCCTTCACGCCCCTGGCGAAAGTCGGCCAGGACGTGGTCGGCGGCGATTTCCTCGGTGAAGTTCCCGAGACCAAGGCCATCACGCACAAGATCCTGGTTCCGCCCTTCATGAAGGGCAAACTGGCTTGGGTGCAGTCTGCGGGCGAATACACGGTGGAAGAAGTGGTCGCGCGCCTGGAAGACGGCACCGAGATCCGCATGATGCACAAGTCGCCGGTGAAGCAGTCGCGCCCGGTACACAAAGTGCTCGCCCCCACCGAGCCCTTCCTCACGCGCCAGCGCGTGCTCGACATGCTCTTCCCCATCGCCAAGGGCGGTTCGGCCATCGTGCCGGGCGGTTTCGGCGCGGGCAAGACGGTCGTGGAACAGAGCATGTCCAAGTACTCCAACGCACAGATCATCGTGTATGTGGGTTGCGGAGAACGCGGCAATGAAATGGCCGAAGTGCTCACCGAATTCCCCGAGCTGATCGACCCGAACACGGGCGACTCGCTGATGAACCGCACGATCCTCGTGGTAAACACCTCGAACATGCCGGTGGCCGCGCGCGACGCGTCGGTCTACACGGGCATGACCCTGGCCGAATATTACCGCGACATGGGCTACGACGTGGCCCTGATGGCCGACTCGACCTCGCGCTGGGCCGAAGCGCTCCGCGAGATCTCCTCGCGCCTGGAAGAAATGCCCGGTGAAGAAGGCTACCCCACCTACCTTTCCGAACGCATCTCCGCGTTCTACGAACGCTGCGGCAACGTGATCTGCTGCGGCACCGAAGCCACCACCGACAAGCCCCGCAAGGGTTCGCTTACGGCGGTGGGCGCGGTGTCGCCTCCCGGCGGTGACTTCTCCGAGCCGGTGACGCAGACCTCCATGCGCGTGTCCGGTGCCCTCTGGGCGCTTGACTCGGCCCTGGCCTACCGCCGCCACTACCCCAGCGTAAACTGGAACCGCTCCTTCACGCTCTACTACGAAGGCCTGAAGGAATGGTTCGACCAGAACGCGCCCGCGGGGTGGAACATGCGCCGCCAGCAGGCCGCCACGCTCCTCCAGCGTGAAACGGAACTGCAGGACATCGTGCAGCTCGTCGGTCCCGACGCTCTTCAGGACATGGAGCGCCTCGTGCTCGAGGTGTCCCGCCTCATCCGCGAAGTGTTTCTCCAGCAGAGCGCCTTCTCCGAGAACGACGCCTCCTGCGAACTCGAGAAGTGCTTCGGCCTCCTCGAAACCATCCTCGTATACCACGAGGAGTGCGAGAAGGTACTGCGCCGCGAAGTGCCGCTGACCCGCATCAGCGACCTGCCGGTTCGCGAGCAGATTGCCCGTCTTAAGGAAGAGCCGAACGAAGGCTTCACCGCCAAGAAAGACGCCTGCATCGAAAACTATAAGCAAGTGCTTGCCGGTCTGGAAGCCAAATAACCAAGGGATTATGAACGATGTCTGAATCTACTGAACAGCTCCACAAAGAATACTGGGACATGACCTATGTTTCCGGTCCCTTGGTGTTCCTGCAGAACGGCGAACGCTTCCCCACCGGCGCGATCCTGAACGTGCATATGGAAAACGGCGAACAGCGCCAGGGCCAGATCCTGGAAGCGACCAAGACCCACGCCGTGCTCCAGATCCTTCAGGGCACCCGCGGCGTCGACATCAAGGGCACCTCGGTGTCCCTGCGCGACATGGCCGCGAAGATTGCCTGTACCCCCGACGTGATCGGCCGCCGCTTCAACGGCACCGGCGTTCCCATCGACGGCCTGCCCCCGGTAGTGCCGGAGAAGGAAGTGGAAATCGGCGGTTCCGCCATTAACCCCGTTTCGCGCGCGGCACCCAACGACTTCATCGAGACGGGCATCTCCACGATCGACGGTTTCAACACGCTGGTGCGCGGCCAGAAGCTCCCCATCTTCCTGGGCTCCGGTCTCCCCGGCAACGAAATCGCCAACATGATCGTGCAGAATTCGGGCACGAAGGGCGACGATACACCTTTCGTGACGGTGTTCGCGGCCATGGGTATTACCGCCCGTGAAACCGAGTACTTCCTGAAGGCCTTCGAAGAGGGCGGCAAGGGTTCCCGCGTGGTGGCCTTCATCAACAAGGCCGACGACCCCGCGATCGAGCGTCTTTTCACCCCCCGCTGCGCGCTCACGGTCGCAGAGTACCTGGCCTTCGAAAAGGGCTACCAGGTGCTGGTGGTGCTGACCGACCTCACGAACTATTGCGACGCACTCCGCCAGATCTCCTCGGCCCGTGAAGAAATTCCCGGACGCCGCGGTTACCCCGGCTATATGTACACCGACTTGTCGACGATCTACGAACGGGCAGGCCGCATCCGCGGCAACAGCGGCTCCGTGACCCAGATCCCCATGCTAACCATGCCGGACGACGACATCACGCACCCGATTCCCGACCTTACCGGTTACATCACCGAGGGCCAGATCGTGCTGAGCCGCCCGTTGCACCGCCAGGGTATCTTCCCGCCGGTGGACCTGCTCCCCTGCCTGTCGCGCCTCATGAACAACGGTATCGGCAAAAACAAGACCCAGCCCTGGCACCGTGAATGGTCCAACCAGCTTTACGCCGCGTACGCCGAAGGCCAGCGCATCAAGAAGCTGATGGCCATCGTGGGTGAAGACGCGCTGACCGATCTCGACCGGAAGTACCTGCGCTTCTCCAACGCCTTCGAAGCGGAAATGATCGGCCAGGGCATGACCCGCCGCCCGCTCGAAGACACCTTTGCACTGGGCTGGAAGGTCATGGGCCACCTGCCCAAGTCCGAACTGACCCGCATCAAGCGCGAGACCGTGGACGAGTTCTACGTGGCTGCGGCCGATCAGGTTGTTGCCGCTGCGAGCACGTCGCCCATCGAACACGCCTGATAACTCCACCAGGCGGGGCCGTCACTGCGGCCCCGCCTGGTTTTACTTGAACCGGTTCGTTCAACCGCCCGATAGGTATTGCAAACATGAGTATGGACAACCTGGCCCCGACCCGGATGAATATGCTTCTCCTCAAGGGGCAGATAAAGATGGCCGCCGATGGCGTCGGCCTCCTGAAGGGCAAACGGGACGCCCTCATGCAGGAATTGCTCAAGCGCGCCCGGGCCCTCGCCCTCATGCGCGACGAACTTCACGCCCGCGGGCGGGCCGCGGCGGATGCCATGGCCATGGCGCGCGCCGTGCGCGGCACCCCCGAGTTGAAATCGGCCGCAGTGGCCGGTCGCCGCGACCTGCTCATCAGCGTGGCGACTGAAAAGGTCTGGGGCCTCGGCCTCGGCCGTATCGATATGGAGGGCATCGTGCGCACCCCCGCCAAACGCGGCATGGGTCTGCTGGACACCTCCGCCCAGGTTCAGGAAGCCTCCGAAGCCTCCGAAGAAATGCTCTCTCAGCTCCTGATCTGCGCCCCCTTGGAGCGCAACCTCCAAATCGTGGGTGAAGAGGTAAAGAAGGTATCCCGCCGCATCAACGCGCTGGAAGAGTACCTCCTGCCCCGCCTTCGCGGCCAGTTGCGCGGGATCGCGAGCGTGCTCGACGAGCGTGAGCGCGAAGACACTTTCCGCCTGAAGAAGATCAAGGGCAAAAAGGCCGTGCAGAAGCGCAAGGCTCAGGCCGCTGCTGCGGCTGCGGCTGCCGCAACGGAAGGTGCGAAATGATGCTCCTTCATGAAATCCTGCGCCCTGAATTGATCAAGATCGGCCTTGAAGCCGAGAAGAAACGGGAGTGCATCAGCGAGCTGATGGATGTCCTGATCCAGTACCATGAGATTCCCATGAACCAGCGGGATATCCTCCTGGAGCAGCTTTACGCCAACGAGGACTCCCTGGGTTCCGGTATGGAGCATGGAATTGCCCTGCCCCATATTGCGACAGATCGCGTGGACGACGTAATCTGCGCCGTCGGCATGACCCCGCGCGGCATTGCTTTCGGGACCCTGGACGGCAAGCCCGCCAACCTGGTGGTGCTGCTGCTCGTGCCCAAGAAGAACTACGAAGACGAGGTTCACGCCATTGCCGGTCTCCAGAATCTGCTGGAAGATAGCGCGCTGGTGGAAAAGCTGTTGAAGTGCATCAGCCCCCAGGAAGCTTACAAGCTGATCCAGAGTGCCGGGGACGGCAAGTAGTCCGCTGTATAATTCAACCATTCACCGCAGGCTTTCGAGCCTGCGGTTTTTTTTGAGTCCGGAGGGGAGAGTCCAGAGTCTGGAGGAAACAGGACGGACCGATGGTATTGAAGGTCCAGTCTCGAGTCTCCAGACTCCTCCCACGAATTGCAAGATTTCCCATTCCTTTGATATACTTTCCGGCGGACTAATCCCTTAACCCCCCACCCTACATGGAGATCATAGTGCATGTCCGGTCACTCTAAATGGAGTACAATCAAGCGGAAAAAGGGCGCCATCGATGCCAAACGGGGCAAGATCTTCTCCAAGTTGGCCAAGGAAATCACGGTGGCGGCGCGCCAGGGCGGCGGCGAGCCGGATATGAACCCCCGGCTGCGCACGGTACTCCTCGCGGCGAAGGCGGAGAACATGCCCAAGGACAACATCGTGCGGGCCATCAAGAAGGGCACCGGCGAGATTGAGGGCGTGACCTACGAATCCCAGCGCTATGAGGCCTACGGCCCCGCGGGCGCCGGCCTCATCATCGACACGCTCACGGACAACCGCAATCGCACCATCGCCAACGTTCGCCACATCGTGACAAAGTACGGGGGCAGCCTGGCGGAAACGAACGCGGTGAGCTGGAACTTTGAGCAGAAGGGCCTGATCATCGTCCCCAAGGCCGGCTTGGATGACGACACGATCTTTGAGAAGGCCACCGAAGCCGGTGCGGACGACGTGGACATGGAAGGCGACGACTACGAGATCATGACGGGCTTCGCGGACCTCCATGCGGTGAGCCAGGCGCTCGAAGGCATGGGCATCACGCCGAAAGAGGCCAAGCTGACGATGGTCCCCAAGACGACCGTTGAGCTTGATGCCAAGGCCCTGAAAACAATGCTTACGCTCATGGACATGCTGGACGATGATGAAGACGTTCAGGAGGTTTTCAACAACGTAGAACTGACCGACGAAGCGATGGAAGCGGCCATGGCCGACTGAGTCGCGCATATCCTCGAAATCCCATCCCCGCGCCCCGCCCGGCGCGGGGATTTTTTTGTGTGGCGCGCAGAACCCTCCGTTGGCGTGGAATCGTGCCACACGATCTCGCCGAAAGGCGAGTTCGAGTGCCCTGAGCCTCGCGCACGGCGATCCATGGAAAGAGGGCCTGTCCTGCCCTTTTGCAACCCGAATAACGGTGTTTGGGCGCAAAAGGACCGCTCCAGACGGCGCTTATGACTCCAGATGCCTTCCTTCCGCGCACTCGAACTCGCCTTTCGGCGAGATCGTGTGGCACGATTGGATCGTCTTCGTATTGCCGTGGTGGTGAAAAGTACCAAGTCCATTTCCTGCGAGATCAGAATCTCAGAATATAGTCCCGTCACCCACATCCTCCCCCGCTGCGCTCCGCCGGGTCTGGGTGGCACCCGGAGACAATCGCGCCCGCAGCAATGCTTCTTCCCATACCGATGGTTCGCGTTCTCCTTGGTTGTTTCGCTAAACTGCCCAAGAACTTCAACCGCGAGTACGCGCCATGCCCGACGAACCCACGCTTCCGAAGAAAACAAGCTTTCATGGAATGGACCGCCGCGATCTGTTGAAAGGCGCGTTGGGCCTCGGCATTCTCGGCGCGACCGCGGGGGCATCCGACGCTGCGGGCCGGAACAGCAATTCCAAGAGCAACGTCAACGGGATCGCGCTCGAGAACACACTTCCCGGCACCACGGACTGGAGGCTCACCAAGACCTACATTGACCCTGCAACGCGATACCGGAGCCCCCGCATTGAGGGGTATTGCAACGCCACGGCGTTGCGCGCGGGCGACACGCTGGAGATCATGGTCTCCACCAACCCCCCCGCGCCTTTCGATATCCAGATTTACCGCATGGGCTACTACGGTGGAAAAGGAGGACGCCTGGTTCATTCCAGCGGCCCCCTGGAGGGTCTCACGCAGCCGGATCCCGAAACGGGGCGCATGCGCTTGCGCGACTGCCAGTGGGCCTCCAGCACATCTCTGGCTATTCCTCGTGACTGGGTGAGCGGCGTATATTTAGGCAAGATCACCGAGCATGTCGACGGCTATCAGAGCTACGTCATTTTCATCGTACGCGATGATCGCAAGGCGGATTTCATGTTCCAGTGCAGCGACACGACGTGGAACGCCTACAACCGCTGGCCGGACCAGTTTGCGCTATACGATGACGGCCAGAGCGAGTGGTACCTGGGACCGGGCACGGCCACGAGTTTCAACCGACCCTATGGGAAGTATTGTCAGGTGGTCGATACGCCCCTGTCCATCGGTTCCGGCGAGTTCATGCTCTGGGAATTCCCTATGGTCTACTGGCTGGAGGAGCAGGGCTACGACATAACCTATGTCTCGAATCTCGACACGCACGCCGATGGAGAAGGCTTGAATCGGGCGAAAGGTTTTCTATCCGTCGGCCACGACGAGTACTGGACCTTGAAGATGTACGAAAACGTCCTCAAGGCCATCCAGCAGGGGATGAGCGCGGGCTTCTTTTCGGGCGATACCTGCTGGGGCATGATCGACCTGCTCCCGGACAGGGCCGGCCAGCCAGAGCGTCACATCACCCGCGTGGATCACTTCGGACCTGTGGACGACGTGTTGGTCAGCCACTATCCCGAGGTGGGCCGATTCCCCCACCAGGGCCCGGATCAGGCGCGCATGATTGGCGGCCGGGACGTCTACCCCGTCTCTGGAGGCGCCGCCTGGATCTGCAGCGCGGAGGATCACTGGATCTTCGAAGGGACGGGAATGAAGAACGGGGACGCGATTCCGGGCCTGGTGGGCTTTGAGTGGCACGGCGCGCCCGCGGATATTCCGGGCCTGCGGGTCGTGGCCACGGGAACCGCATCGACCGGCGGCTCAGAGGGCGTCTATTCCTCCACGGTGTATCCGGGGCCACGGGGTAATATCGTCTTCAACGCGTCCACCATCTGGTGGGCGGATGGGCTTGCCGAGCCGCCGGGCTATGTGCGGCCCGCGACCTATACCGAGCCCCAGGGGCCCGATCTCCGTGTGCAGCGGATCACACGCAACATTCTGGAGCGCATGCTGCGGGCCTAGCGCCTGTTCCGCCGAGGCTCCCGGTGTGGTCCGAAATAGCACCATTTCCGATTGGACTTCAACGCATATATCGTCGCAATATAATTGTTGAATCGGGCAGCCATATTCTGTTTTCGCGACTGGCCGCGAATGAAGAAGGCGAGATCATACGGGGAAGCGGTGCATGTTCGAGACTATTGATTCTCTATTCGACACGTCTGGATTTCCGGCCCGCTGGCAATGTGGAACCTGGACCACCGCCCATGGGACCTTACACATCGCATCCGATATTGCGATCTGGGGAGCCTACATGGCCATCCCCGCCACAATAGCCTTTTTCCTCATGAAACGAAGGGACGTTCCTTTTCTGGCGATATTCTGGCTCTTCGCGGGCTTCATCTTCTTCTGCGGGACGACCCACCTGCTGGACGCCTTTATATTCTGGTGGCCGGCCTACCGCTTTGCCGGGCTGGTCAAGTTTCTCACGGCGGTGGTTTCCTGGGCGACGGTGCTGGCGCTCATCCCAGTGATACCCCGCGCGCTGGCGCTACCCCGCCTCGGACGGATCAACGCGGAACTTCAGGAAGCCCTCCAGGCGGCCCGGAAATCGGAGGAGCGACTCCGCCACGTGATCGAGGCCGCTCCCAACGGCATGGTGATCGTGGATGAACAGGGACGAATCGTCTCGGCCAATTCGGCCTGCCTCTCCATCTTCGGGTACAAAGGCGTGGAGCTGGTCGGACGGCCGATCGAGGACCTGGTTCCCCCTCGCCACCGGGCGGCCCACCCGGGCTTCCGCGCGGTCTTCCGTCACAACCCGGAGACGCGGGCCATGGGCCGGGGCCGCGACCTCTACGGCCTGCGCAGGAACGGCACGGAGATCCCCGTGGAGATCGGGCTCAACCCCATCGAGTCCGCGGAGGGGGCGCTGGTACTCGCCTCCATCGTGGATATTACCGAACGAAAACAATCGGAGCAGATGTTGGCGCGATACACCGCCGATCTGGAGCGGAGCAACCGGGAGCTGGACGAGTTCGCGTATGTGGCTTCGCACGACCTGCGTTCCCCTCTGGAGGGCATCGCGAGTCTGGCGAGTTGGATCGAGGAAGATTCGGGTACCCAGCTTCCCGAAGATTCACGGCGTCACCTGGCCCAGATCGGGCAACGCGTACTGCGCCTCCAGACCCTGCTGGACGACCTGCTTCAGTTCTCCCGGGCGGGCCGGCGCGAGACGGCCCTGGAATTGGTGGATGTGGCGGCGCTGGTGCAGGACATCATCTCGCTGCTGAATCCGCCGCCGGGCTACAAGGTGAAAGCGATCGGCGATCTGCCCCAGTTGGAGACGTTCCGGACGCCGCTCCAACAAGTATTTCAAAACCTCATCGGGAACGCGATCAAGCACCATGACCGTACGGACGGCGTTGTGGAAGTGAGCGCGCTGGAATCCGAAGATTTGTGGACCTTTACCGTGGCCGATGATGGCGCGGGCATCGACCCCGCTTATCATGACCGGGTGTTCATGATGTTTGAAACGCTGCGGCCCCGCGATCACGTCGAAGGAAGCGGCATGGGCCTGGCCATCATTCGCAAATTGATCGAAACCTACGGCGGGCAGATCTGGCTGGATTCTGAAGTGGGAAAGGGCGCACGATTCACCTTCACCTGGCCGAAGGAAACCGTAGTATGAGCGAGAATCAGGACCAACGGGACAAAGACCGAATCGGGGTACTTCCCCATGGTTGAGCATGTCACCGTGTTGCTGGTGGAAGACGACGACGTGGACGCCGAACGGGTCGTACGCGCCTTCCGCAAATCCGGAATCCCCCATCCCGTTCGCCGTGCCCGGGACGGCATTGAGGCCCTGGAGATCCTTCGGGGGGAAACGGATGAGCCCCTGGAGCGACCTTTTATTGTTCTGCTCGATCTGAAAATGCCCCGCATGGGCGGCTTCCAGTTTCTCGGGTGTCTGCGGGAAGATCCAGCCCTCGCGGACTCCGTCGTCTTCGTCTTGACGACCTCCCGGAACGAGACCGACCGCTGCCGGGCCTATTTGCAGAATGTGGCGGGCTACATCGTTAAATCCCGGACCAACGGCGACTTCGTGGACGTTGCCTGCATGCTGGAGTGGTATTGGCGCGTGGTTGACCTTCCCTAGAAAGTACTCCCATGGAACAGACTGTACTGGTAATCGACGATGACGCCATCTGCCGCGAGGCGGTCAAGCGCCACCTTGCCGCGCACTATTGCCTCCATTTTTCCGATTCGGTGGCGGCGGCCCGCACCGCTATCGCCGACGAAAACCCGGATTGCGTGCTGCTGGACTTTCGACTTCCCGACGGCGACGGCCTTGCCCTGCTCCCGGACCTCGTGGCCCAACGAATTCCCGTGGTGATGTGTACGTCCCAGGGCAATGAGGAAATCGCGGTTCGCGCCCTCCACGAAGGTGCCGACGACTATATCGTCAAGAATGCGCTCAACCGACCCATGCTCCGCCGCTCCATCGGCAATGCTATCGAGCGGGCGCGGCTTCGGGCCGAATTGCTGATACGCGAGCAGGAGAAAGACGTGCTGATCGAGCAACTGCGGACGGCCCTGCGCGACAACGAGACCCTTCGGGGCCTCCTGTCCATCTGCGCGCGGTGCAAAAAGATTCAGGACGAAGACGGGAGCTGGCGCTCGGTGGAAACCTACGTAAGCAAACGATCCCAGGCCCGCTTTACCCACGGATTCTGCCCGGAATGCTTCGAGCAGGAAATCAGGGCGATCCGGGAGGAAAACCAATAGGCGGGAAACAAAAGAACGAGGCCGGAGACGAATCTCCGGCCTCGGGCGTTTTGGTGGAGGTAAACGGGATCGAACCGTTGACCTCTTGACTGCCAGTCAAGCGCTCTACCAACTGAGCTATACCCCCCAAAAGACACACGAAACCGCGTGCCGAATATTTGAGTATTTTAGAGAATGGCGGGCCTTGATGTCAAGTTTCCAACGCTGGCCATCTTTTGCAGCGGACCGGGTCGCACGCTACAATGTCGGCTGCTCTCAGCCTTTCCAACCAGGAGACGAAACGCATGAACTCCCATGATTCCATTTCGCGGCGATCCTTCTTCAAATCCACGGGCCTCGGTGTTGGCGTCGCCGCCGGCACCCTGGCCGCCACAGGCCACGCCGCCGCCCCCTTGCCCCGCAATGGCGCCAGCCACATGAAGTTAAGCGTGGCCGCCTACTCCTTTCGCGACTCCCTGGCCACACGCGGCACGGCGGAGGAAATCGCGAAGGCGGGCATGCGCCTGGAGGATGTCATCGATTTGAGCGCCCAGTACGGCCTCGATGGCGTGGAGCTGACGAGCTACTATTTCCCAAAGGACGTGACCACCGAATACCTGATGAATCTTAAGCAACAGAGCTTCCGCCTCGGGCTCGACATTTCGGGCACGGCCATCGGCAATGACTTTTGTCACAAACCCGGCGCGGAGCGGGACGAACAACTGGCCCTGACCCGGGAGTGGATCGACTACGCGGCCACGATGGGCGCGCCGGTCATCCGGGTATTTGCCGGCACGGTCAAAGAAGGCGATGACGAAGCCGCGGCGATCGGCCGGTGCATCGAAGGCCTCAACGAATCGCTGGAGTACGCGGCGCAGAAGGGTGTTTTCCTGGCGCTGGAGAATCACGGCGGGATCACGGACACGCCGGACCACATGCTGCGCATCATCGACGGGGTAAAGGATTCGCCGTGGTTTGGCGTAAACCTCGACGGCGGCAATTTCAACACGGACGACCCCTATCGCGATCTCGCCCGCATCGCACCCTACACCATCAACGCCCAAATCAAGGTGATGGTGACCAACAACGGCAATCGAGAGCAGGCGGACTTTGCGCGGATCATTGGTATTCTGAAGGATGCTGGGTATCGGGGCTATATCGTGCTGGAATATGAGGAAGACAAGCCGAAGGAAGAAGTGCCGAAGTACCTGGATATCCTCCGCGAACTTCTGGTTCGTTAGTTCTTGGGGACGGACTCGCGCTCGCCATTTTTCCGTGCGCAGGTCGCGTCGCAACATTCAGGGATTTTTCCGTTGCAGAGTAACCGCCAACGCGCGTGCCCGTCCCAGGGGATGGGTGGGTGATCTCGAACGTTCGACGTCACGATTCCAGCATCCTCTGGGACATGCCGCCGCTTTGATGTGGGTTTCGCTCGACCGGGCTTCCGATCATCGTGTGACGTTCTACATGTTCGTCCCAGTTCCCTTGCGGCGGTACGTCCCCGGGGACGGACTCGCGCGCACCATTTTTCCGTGCGCAGGTCGCGTCGCAACATTTAGGGATTTTTCCGTTGCAGAGTAACCGCCAACGCGCGTGCCCGTCCCAGGGGATGGGTGGATGATCTCGAACGTTCGATGTCACGATTCCAACATCCACTGGGACATGCCGCCGCTTTGATGTGGGTTTCGCTCGACCGGGCTTCCGATCAGCGTGTGACGTTCTACCTGTACGTCCCAGTTCCCTTGCGGCGGTACGTCCCCTGGTTCGTTAGTCTTCCACCATCTGCGGCATTCCGGCCGTCTTGAGGCTCAGCGCCTTGGGACGGCCGTTTTCTTCGATGGCGACGAAGGTACCGGTCGTCTTGAAGACCACATGCTCGCCGACGCGCCCTTCGATATCGAAGGTGATGCTGGTGTGGCCTATACTGACGTTGCCCGCGTAGAAATCGACCCGGTCGCGTTCACGCACGGGGTATTTGAAGAGCAGTTCGGCGTATTTCAGCGTGACCATGCGCGGCTCGCTCGTATAGACGTGGGCGTAGATGCCGGCGGCTTCGTCCATCCAGGCCATCATGGTGCCGCCGAAAAGATTGCCGCCGACGCCGAGGTCGCGGGTCATGCAAAGGTGGGAGGTGACGTGTTCCATGGGGACTCCGGGGGGGATGGATCTTATGGATCTTATGCGTCGTATGCGTCGTATGCGTCGTATGGACCTCAGCGGGCGCCTCGTAAACTAACCAAATCTGATCGGTCTGATCGGTCCGATCAGTCTGATTACCCGCCACCCATTTCTTTCAGAAACTCCGGGTCCAGTTCAATTCCCAGTTCCTCGCAGCGCTTCACGGCGGCCTGGGCCTCCGCCTTCTTCCCCGCTTCCCAATAGGCCACGGGGAGGCTCCGGTTCACGCTGACATTCTCGGGTTCCAGGCTGCGGGCCTGCTCCCAGGCTTCTGCCGCCTCGGCCCAGCGCTCCAGATCGGCATAGCAGAGGCCCACACGAAACTGGTTGCGCACGGCGTCCACCTGGCGCGTGGTCAGAATCGCGTACAGCGGCAGGGCTTCTTCGAAGCGGCCAAGGCCATAAAGCAGATCGGCATAGCCCGCGAGCAACTCATTGTCGTCGGGTTGAAGGGAAACCAGCCGCTCATAGCACCAGGCGGCCTGCTCCCAGTCTTCCAGAAGCTGGGCGACCACCACCAGATTGTTGAGCGTGGTAACATCGTCGGGATTGATGTCCAGGGCATGGACATAGGCCCCGGCGGCCGCCTTCAGATTCCCAATCTTGCGCAGGGTAAAGCCCAGGTTGGAATAGGCGTCGGCATAGTCCGGCTTGAGGGTGATCGCCTTCTGATAGGAATAATACGCGTCCTGGTACCGCCCCATGTCCAGCAGGGCATTGCCGAGCTTGTAGTGGAGTTCGGGACTATCCGGCGCGGATTTCAGTTCGTTCTGGTAGTGAAGGACCCGGTCCGTGATCCCGAGATCTTCGGGTTTGGGCGGCGCTTCCACGTCTTTTTTTGTGGCACAGGCCGCCAGCACAAGGGCCAGGGCCAGACCGATCCCGATGGTTTTCAGATGCCGCAATCCGTGCAATCGTCGCTATCCCGTGGTGGCCCCGCCCTGCAAAAGTGCGGGGAAATGGAAAATTCCCGTGCGCGGATTATATCATAGGGAACTTCCCGCCTTTCATTCGTATTCTATTCCCTGCGCGGCCGCGAAAGTGGCGGAGCGCGCTGAGTATCCCACGACCTTCAACACAGGTGAATTATGAGCAAGACCCACGTCGCCGTCTTTATGGGCGGGCGCAGCGAAGAGCACGAAGTTTCCATGAATTCCGGCAGGCGCGTCGCCGAGGCGCTGTCTGGAGATCGCTACACCGTGACCCCTGTGGTCATCGGCCGCGACGGCAACTGGTCCATCGACGGTACCGAAACCCGCCGCCCGGCGGCCGCCCTGAACCAACTGGACGCGATGAACGTGGACTGCGCCTTCATCGCCCTCCACGGCCCCTACGGCGAAGATGGCCGCATGCAGGGCCTGCTGGACATGATCGGCCTGGCCTACACGGGCTCGGGCTGCGCCTCCAGCGCCCTCACGATGGACAAGGTGCGGAGCAAGGCGGTAGTGTCGTCCCAGGGCATTCGCGTGGCGGGGCACCTGGCGCTGGACCGGCCCACCTGGGCCATCGACTCCGCCCAAGTCATCGAGGCCATTGAAAAGGATATCGGCTTCCCCTGCGTCATCAAGGCCGTCTCCCAAGGCTCCAGCAAGGGCGTGATCATCTGCGACAGCCTGTTGAGCCTGCGCAAAGACATGGAAACGGTCATGGACGTGGAAGACAACGTCTTCGTGGAGAAATTCGTGAAGGGCACCGAGGTCACCTGCTCCGTGCTCGACGCGGACCCGAGCGGGCGCATACAGCCCCTGCCGCTCACGGAGATCTGCCCGCGCACGGCCCGCTTCTTCGACTATGAAGCGAAGTATACCCCCGGCGCGACGGAAGAGATCACCCCCGCGCGCATCTCCGATGAACTGACCGACGACATCATGGACATGGCCGCCCACGTGCACGAAGTGATGGGCTGCAGCGGCTGGAGCCGGAGCGATTTCATCATCGACGAGCACGGCCCGGTGTGGATCGAGGTCAACACGATACCCGGCATGACCGCGACCTCCCTGTTTCCCCAGGCGGCCGCGGCGGCGGGCATCAGCTACGAGCAGTTGGTCGCTTCGCTGGTGGACGACGCGATGCGCCGCGCGGAGATTCGCCGGTAGGAGATACAGGGACAGCGGCGCCGGACGACTTGGCGGACGCACCGGGTACTTGCCGTGCAGTAAAGCCATTACGCGATGCACAGATTACGCAAGGCTGCGCGGCTGTCCTGTCGTCTGGCGTCGTGACTCGGTACGCCGGAGGGGATCGAATCGAGCCACGGGACGATGCCGAAGTCGCGTTCGCGAATGACGTTCTCACGTATCGTGTGGGCGCGTTTCCCTCGCCACAGGACAGCCCCGCCGGTTGAAGTCTCTCTCGCACGGTCCGGGGCGCATTGTTGACCCGCAGTGATTGTTGCTGATTATCGACATGGGGCGACGCTGTCCCTCCGCCTATCGCGAAGCCCCTCTTCGTCCGCGCAAAGGCATCAGCTGCTTCGCCGTTCCTCCCAGTCCGCCTGGGAGTGGTGCGGCTTCCACGGCCTCTTCCTCGGGCACTTCGGCTTTCAACACATCCTCAGGCTTGACGTAGTCGATACCGGGGGTGGCAAAGGGAATATTGTTCTCGAACCACTCAACAGTCTTTACGAACACGACCGAACCGTCCATCATGACCACATTGCCACCGCCCGGTATGTGATTGAAGCTTCGTGAGACATCTTCTGTACCATCCGGGTCGAGTGGGCGAAGCGAAATATCCCACATCAGGGGCACGGCGGGTGTGGGCATGCTCGGGTGGGGATAGCGCAGGGGCGCTTTGGTGTAGACTCCGAAGTAATCGTAGCTCTGGCGAAGACTCGGTAGCGCATCGTCGTCGTTTCGTCCCTCGCCATCGCCATTCAGCCGCGTTGTCCATTCACGCTCGATTAATTTTCCGTCTGCAACATTTGTGTCCGAGGGACAGAGGAAAATCCTTTCATCGGTCACGTAATCGCCCCGCAACTCCAGCAGGCAATCGGCATTCCCGCCACCGCCACTCCACGGCAGATTACGGTCATGCTCTTCGGCGTACATTTTCAACACCATGCCCAACTGCGCCAAATTGGCCAGGCAGCTCGCGCGGCGGGCCGTTTCCCGCGATCGCGCCAGGGCGGGCAGAAGGATGGCCGCGAGAATGCCAATCGTGGCGATGACGGCCAGCAATTCGAAAAGCGTGAAGCCCGGGCGGCGGGCGAGTCTGTGGTATCTCATAGTTCCCCCTTGATGGGCTGAACGGCGTAGCGCTCCAGTCGGCCCGATGGCGAAAGTTTGAGTTCGGCGCGCAGCCCCGCGCGGTCATAGCGGTAGGCGGCGAGGTCCAGCGCGCCCCACGATTCAATCTGGTAGGCTCCGGCATCCCCGAGGGGCTGCACAGTGACGGTGAAGGTTCCCGGTCCCAAGGGCACGTCAGCTTCGCCGGTGTATTGGGCGGGTGCGGCGCGCAAGGCCACGATGGCCTGCTCAAGACCCGCCTCGGCGAGTTGAAAGGCCTGCTCGCGATGCCAGGTCTGGCGCTGCTGCGCCAATTGCGAGTGAATCTGGGACCACAGCACGGAGGTGCCGATGCTCAGTATGGCCATGACCATCAGGGCGAACATGAGGGCGGTGCCGCGCTGGTTGTGGCGCGCGGGATTTACCCCCCCTGCCCCCCCGCAAGGAGCCGTCGAATTATTTCCAAACTCGACCACTGAAGTAGGATTCCGACCCTCTGTCATTCCCGCGAAAGCGGGAATCCAGTGACCGGGCAACGCCAACTGCGCGAAAGCACTGGATCCCCGCATGCGCGGGGATGACGGCGCTTCGATAAATACGGATTTTGATTCATTGCATCGGCGTCCCGGCACTAAATCGACAGGCCCGCACGCGGGCGGGACCCGCGAGTAGCTTGGTGCCTGACGATGTTTCGCGTGTGATTGATACAACGAAGTCAAATGGGCGCACTCCGATGAGAACAAGTGTCGTCTGGTCCCCCCCGCTTGCGGGGGGGTAGGGGGGGTAGCATTACCCATGACGATTTCAGTCATAACCATCCCATCACCCTCCCACGCCGCGCGGGGCCGCGCTGGCGAGATGCTCTACGAAAGGCTGCTTGCGCTCGCCTTCTTCACCCAGGACTTTGACGCGCAGATTCACCAGGGGTCGCGCCCCGCCCTGATCCATTTCAAACTGGAGCGTCTCCAGCGGCTGGCGCAGGGTCTTCATGTAAACCACCTCCATGACGCCTTCCTTCTCGGCCAGGCCCATCACAGCGAAGCGATTCGCCTCGCGCAGAACGCCCAGCACCGCGTAGTCGAAACCGTCTTCCTGCTCCGGCGGCATCTTCAGAACGAGGCGATCCGCCCCCGTCTTGTACTCGCCCGCCTCGGGTACTACCGCCGATGCGCGCCGCGTAAGCTCCGTGAACTCTTCCTGCACTTCACGGACGCCTTCCATTCGCGACATGCTCAATGTGTTCAGCGCCGACAACTGGGAGCCGGTACCCAGCAGCGACACAAAAATATTCACTGCGACTGCGAACACGGCCACATAGACCAGAAGCTCCAGAAGCGAGTAGCCTGCCGGGGACTGCATCCGCCTGGCACGCGACGAAAAGTCTAACGTCGCGACCCTGAGCCAGGCGGTGGCTGTCCCCCTGAAGAAACGTCTGCAGGAATAGAACATACGTGAAGCGGGCCTTTCGTCATCAGGCGCACTGCGGGTGCCACCCTCAACCGGGGCGGCTACGCCGCGGGAGGTTGTGGGTGACGTGACCTCGTACTTGAGGAACTCGCTGGACTTATCCGTCATTGCCCCATGGAAAACTGCCGTGTCCCTGGGTTTGAATTCCAAACCGAAGTCCTTACACCCACAACCTCCCCCGCTTCGCTCCTCCGGTTGAGGGTGGCACCCGGAATTCCTCTTTTGCTCCAAGGAAAGATTCGGCAACCGGGACACAAGGCACGAGTCCTCTCTTGAATTCTCCAAAGCGCTACTCATGGCTGCCCCTCCGCGCCCTTGTCCGCTATCAGCGTCGTAAGTTCCCGCGTGATGCTGCGCCCGCCCCGGCTTTCCCAGGTGAGCGTCACGGCAACTTCCCGCAAGCCCGGCGCGCGTTCGGAAGCCTTGATGGCCAGGACGGGCTCGTGGAGCGTTTCCAGGGCCGCCGAGGGCGGAGAGACCGCCATGCCATCGGCCAGAGCGTTAAAGGGCAGCGCCCGGAGCCGCTCGACTTCGTTGCGCAGGACCGCCGTGGCCACGTCGTACTCCCGCATCATCACGATCTTGCTCATGCCGATGGAATAGAGCTGGATGGAGCCAAAGCCCGCCACCGTGACCACGAAGAGGGCGCAGGTAAGCTCCAGCAGGCTGAAGCCGCCGTTGCGCGCTCGCGCGCTTGAGGGTTTACACATTGATCATCTCCGACAGGTCCACCAAGACCCGAAAAACCGCCACCTGGGTCGCCATGACGAGGTAGCCCAGCACCAGGACACCCGCAGGCAGGACTATGGCCTGCAAAATGGCGAGTCGCTTCTCCGTATCGCGCCGGTAAAGCTCGGCGATATGCGCCAGGGTCTCGGGCAGTTGCCCCGAGCGCTCCCCGGCCTCCACCAGCCCGGTGAAGGAATCTGGAATAAGGCGACGCGATGCCGTCCGCCGAAGGGCCTCTTTCAGCGACTCCCCCTGGCACACGCGCTCGCGAATCTGACCCAGCCAGCGGCGATAGGCCGGATGGACGTCACTCCCCAGCGCCATGGCCAGGGCGCGGTCCAGCGGTACGCCCGCGCGCAACAAGCCCTGCAGCATCAGGGCGATCTGGCCGAGATTGTGGCGCACCAGCAGACTGCGGAACCAGGGAAGGATCGTCAACACGGAGCTGAAGCGTCGGGCCGACCAACTCCGCCGCAGGCGATAGCGCCGGAGCATGGTCCAAGCCACGAGGAACAAGAGCATCGCGCCAATGAATGGTGCCGCGTAGTATATTCGCTCGGAGGCGGCGACCAGAAAATCGAGGCCCGGCAGCAGACCGCCCACGAGTGGCGCGATCCCGCTGACTAGCGGATGCGACTCGAAGGCCACACCGGCATCCGCCGCGGCTTCCTGGCGCATCTCCACGAAGACCGGGATGACCTTAATCAGCAGAAAACTGGAGATTAGAACCTGCGCCCCGAGAACGAAAGAGAGGTACAAGAAAATTGTGCGAAGCTGGCGCTGCGCCCCCAGGGACCGAAGCATGGTGTCATTGAACTGATCGAAGGCGGGGTCAAGATTACCGGTGACTTCGCCCGCCTCAACAAGATCGACCAGATGGCGCGGAAAGAAGCGTGACAGGCTCCCCATGGCCTCGGAAAGGCCCGACCCGCACGCGATGCGGTGCTCCAGCGCGAGAAATACACCCGTGCGCCCGTGGCGTTCGGTGAGCAACACCTTCACGATCCACATCATTATCAGCACCAGGGCCACCGCCTGAAGCCCGACTATGGGTGTGTCCAGTCCCTGGTCCGACAGCGAAATGTTGGACCCGAGGGCGAGCACGAAAACAATCGCCACGGCCACGCGTGCCAGCAGGGATGCGCGCTGGGGCGTCCAGGAGGTGCGCGCCCGCAAGTCTTCCTGCGCGCCCGCTGCAAGCCCGGGGGCCAGCGGCGCATTGCAGGCGATCAGGCTGCGCAGATGTTCGGCCACCAGAATGACATCGCGCCGCCAGCCGCGTGCGTTCCAGTAGACCGGACCGCGCCAGGTGGGATCCTGGGCCTTGCGCTGGAGGCCCGCCGGAAACTGCGGTACTTCGGAAAAGCGCGGGGACACCGCACGGGCCTCCGACGATCTCGCCCGGCGCCGGAACCACGACCACCAGTAGACCGGTTTTCCGGCAGGCGCGGGCGCGGGCGGACGCCGCATGAGCAGCGCACCGAGATCAACATTGAGCAGCTCTTTCCACCGCATGGTTCAGCCGCCTATCTGATCGCCGAGCGTGAAGATCGGCAGGTAAAGGGAAAACGCCACAAAGGCCACCACAAATCCGATGGCCAGCACGAACACCGGCGCCGCCATGACGCCCAGGAAATTCTCATGGGCCACCGCCTGATGCTCGAATCGGCTGGCGAGGCTGGAGAAGGCCTCTTCGGTCGTGCCCCGCTCTTCGCTCGTGGAAAGTAGCCAGCAGGTGTCGTGGCCGAAGAAACGCGTGTGCTCCAAGGCATCCGCCAGGCGTTCGCCGCTGGCCACCTCCAGCACGGCATCCTCCAGCGCGCGCTCCAGCACCGGACTGCCCGAGGCCGCGCCGGCCAGCTCCATGGCGTCCAAAACGGGCACGCGCGACTCCAGCAGCAGGCCCATGAGACGACAGAAGCGCGCCTGCACGCCGAGGTGGTAGGTCGGGCCAATCCAGGGCAGATAAAGCTTGAGGGTATCCAGGCGGCAACGGCCCGCCACCGAGCTGCGCAACCAGATCAGCACCCCAAAACCGAGCCCGGCCAAAATCGCCAATGTCATCACGAGATTGCCAAAAGAGTGCTGGAAGAGGTCGCTGATCTCCAGCATGAGGCGGGTGGGCCCGGGAAGCTGGCCACCGAATTCCTGAAAGATCTCCTTGAACACCGGAACCACCTTCAGCATCAGGAAACTGATGATGAACAGTGCGGTGACCGACAGAATGATCGGATAGATGAGCGCCGTCTGCAGGCGTTGTTTTATATCGGCCATGCGCGCCGCATGATGGCTCACCAGGCCCATGACGCCCGCCAGGTTGCCCGTGGCCTCGCCCGCGCGGATGAGCGCCGGATACACGCGCGGAAAGTACTCGTGCTGCTTGTCCACCGCATCTTCCAGCGATACGCCCCGCTCCAAATCCTGGTGGAGCCGCTCCAGCACCGGCTTGAGCCGCGGGTTGCGCAACTCGGAAGCCAACGCTTTCAGCGACGGCACCAGGGGCATCCCGCTCTTCACAATGGACTCCAACTGCTCGGAGAGAAGCTGCAAATCCTCCCACGTGAGCTTGCCCGACACGCGCAGAAGCCGCCGGTCGGGGTATGCCTCCACCACGGAGTTGACCGTCAGCCCCCGCTCCTGAAGCTTCTGCGTCACCGCATGGGCCGACGCCGCCTCCATGGAATCCTCCACCGGATTCCCTTCCGGGTCCAGCGCCCGGTATTTGTACATGGTCATGGTTGGTACCCTCTCGCCCGAACGGGGCTGTAGAGGATATGGCGGGTCGCGGGGAAAGCGATCACTCCGCTGCTTCCCGCCAAGCCCTTCACTCTCATGAGATCATCGCTTCGGCGAGTGCAATCATGGACTTAAAGATGGACATTTCGAGGCTCAGCACAATGTAACCCATGAGCAGCACACCCGCCGGAAGGACGCAACTGGAAAGCAGACGACGCCTCCGTTCCGCTTCAGCGTGGTACTGCTTCGCCAGATAGTCCAGCGCCCGCTCCAGATTTCCCGTGGTCTCGGCCATACTCAGCATGGCCACGAAGGAGCGCGGCATGGGTGCCAGGAGGTGCAGGCCCTCGCACGCGTCGCGCAGGGTGTTGCCGTTCATGACGCGCTTCCTGATTTGTGAGAAGCACCGGCGGTAAAGGGGATGGAGGTCCCCATGGGCCACGGCATCCAGCGCGCGCTCCAGAGGCACGCCAGCCACGAGAAGATGGCGGAGCATGTAGGCTGCGGTGCCAAGATTCTGACGGGCCACCAGGCCCCGGAGGCCCGGAATTCCAAACAGGAGGGTCGCTCCCAAGCGGCTTGACCAGCTCCTTCGGTTGCGGCGCTTCCTGAGCCAGAACCAAACTGGGACCACAACGCCAAGAACAAGCGGGCCCTTGTAGATTAGAACGTCCATAAGGACAACAAGGAGATTCGTAGGCGGCAACGGGATCAGGAGCTCGGGAGAGGGCGTGAAGCCGCCGCTCTTGACGCCAAGCTCGTTCAGCACTTCATAGAACACCGGAACAACCTTGACCATAAGAAACGAGATCACGCCAAACTGAAGCGCGATTCCCAGACCGATGTACCAGAGGACCTTGTTCATCTCCCGGTTGGCCGTCAGCATCTTGATCGACTCTTTCGTGAAGTCGTCCAGAATTACCCCCAGCTTACCCGTATCTTCGCCCATCTGGACAAAGGACACCAAATCCTTCGGGAAGAAGCGGGGAAGACGCCTCATCGCCTCGGACAAGGTTTCTCCCGCCTCCATGCGGTACTGTAGCGCTGCGAAAACGGTCACTGGTTTGTATTGATGACCCCGCACCGTCAGGAAGAGCCAGACACCGATAATAGCCGGATTGATAAACTCCGGCAAGGACTCCGCACCCTCTTCCGCCGCCGTAACCAGGGCGCCCGCCGCCGCGAGGAAAAGCAGCACGGCGAGTCCGGTTATTTTGCATAGCCGGGCCACACGCTGCGGCGACCACGTTTTTTCCACGTGGAGATAGTCTTCGGCCGCCGCCGCAAAAGCAGGCGCCAGGGGCACATTGCTCTTAACATTCAGTCGGATCTGTTCCAGCACCTGCAGCAGATCGTGACGCCATTGGCTGCCATAAAAGTAGTGCGGGCCCGGCCACCGGGATTTCGTGACCCTCTTTTCCACATGACGTGGATAGCGCTGACCGTCGGGCCGCTGGGGCACTGCACAGGGGCCCGTGGACGAGGTGCGCTGAAGTAAACGCGCGATCGCGGTCATCACTTCGCCCCAATCTGGTCGCCCAGCGTAAAGATCGGCAGATAAAGTGATACGGCGATAAACCCGACAACTCCGCCAATGAACACAACGAGTACGGGCGTTATCACGGCGCCCAGCATTTGTTCCCGTGCGCGGACACTTCGCTCGGCGGACTCCGCGAGATTGTCCAGCGCATCCACCACCTGTCCCCGTTCCTCCGCTGTCCCAAGAAGCCAGTGAAAACTCGGGGAGAAAAAATTCGTCTTGCGCAGGGCATCGGTGAGCCGGGCGCCATAGGCCATTTCGTCCGTGGCCGGTCCCACCAGACGCTCCAGCACGGCACTGCCGGAGGCAGCGCCCGCAAGCGACAGGGCGTCCAACATGGGGACGCGCGCTTGAAGCAGGAGCGAAAGGGTCTGGCAGAATCGGGCCTGGACAACGCCCTGATACGCCACACCGATTCCGGGAAAGTAGAGCAGGCAGCTATCAAGCCATCGTCGTCCCGAGGGATTGCGTCGCATCCATACATAGGCCGCGACGAGGCCAATACCTGCAAACGGGGCCGCCGCCGTTAGAAACGGCCAGTGCCCGCGCAGGATTTCAGAGAGTCCCAGAAGGAAGCGGGTGGGTGCTGGAAGCTTTCCCCCCATCTCGCCAAAGATCTCCGCGAACACGGGAACGATGTAAAGAATCTGGTAGGTGATGACGCCTATCGCGCTCACGATGAGCATCAACGGATAGGCCATGGCCATCTTAACGCGGTGCGTCACCCCGGCCATCCGGGTGGCATGCTGCGACATCATCCCCAGCACAGCCGACAGGTCGCCGGTCATTTCCCCGGCCCGCGCGAGGGCGCTGTAGAGGGGCGGAAAACGGTGTTCCTGGCGGCGGAAGGCCTCCTCCAGCGACGTACCCCGCGCAAGATCATCCCGCAGCTTTTCCGTAGCGTCGCGAAGGGCCGGCTGGTGGAGATCCCGCGCCATGGAGGCCAGCGACGGCACGAGCGGAAATCCGCTCTTCGCAATGGAGCCAAGCTGCTCGGAAAACAACCGCAACTCCTCCCACTTGAGCTGGCGGCGGCCCGAAAAGAGCGGGGGCGGCTCCTGCACGGGCGTCACCGTGGTCACCGTGAGCCCTCGCGCCATCAGCGACTGCGTCAGGTCGTAGGTGGATAGCGCCTCCACCTGCTCCTCGATGGGCCTGCCCTCGGCATCATGAGCGCGATAGCGAAAACGTGGCATGCGTACCTCCCTCGGCGATGAACAGCCGCCGCACGGTGCAATTCAATCGGATCCCCTGCGATGCCGCTCCACCATACTGGCACGGGCGCAAGTCGATCAAGTTCAACCTGGCTTTCGTTCAGCGCATCAGACCATCGGCCAACTCCACCAGCACGCTGAACACCCCCACCTCCATGCTCAACACGAAATATCCCAGGAGAAGAATGGAGGCCGCTTGGACTACCTCAATCCACCATTGAATGCGGGTGTGCGCATCTGCGAGGTAACGCTCGCTGGCCTGCGCGAGGCTCTCCTCCAGCCGGTTGAGGTGCTCGCCCATGGCAACGGCGTCGCGGAATGACGGCGGGACGGGTGCCCGTGCGGGCGCGTTTACACAGGCATCGCTCAGGGATTCGCCATTGCGCACCCGATCGCCGATCACGCGGAACCACGAGGCGTAGGCTGGATGCAGATCGGATTCGGACACGGTCTGGAGCGCGCGGTCCAGCGGTATACCCGCGCCCACGAGCTGGCCGAGCATGCCGGCACCGCCGCCCACATTCTGTAGCGACAGCATCGTCCGGAAGACCGGCACATAAAGATCCAGCCCTTGCCCCGACAGCCAGTTCCAGTGAGATTTTCGCGCGATGCTTTTCGAACCCACGATAATCAAGAATGTGGCGACGAGGACACCAAGCAGGACGAGATTCGCCTGCATCCAGGCGGGTGCGGCTCCCAGCGCCTCCAGGGAGGGCAATGGTGGCAAGACGGGCCCGCCCTGAGCCGAATGCGTCACACGGTCCGCGTCTTCAAGAGGCCTGATCTCTTCCATGATTTCCAGGAGCACCGGTACTACTTTATATACCAGAAACCCGATAACCGCGATATTACCCAAAAGCAGCGCGCCGATATATACCATCCATCCGATGAACTGCTTTGCCCCGAGGAATCGCTGTATCGCATCCCTGTTCAGTTGCTCCACGGTCTGCGCGAGCCGGTTGGTGGACTCCCCAGCCGCCACCATGCTGACTACGCCTTTGGGAAAAAAATGGTCCAGACGCGCCATGGATTCCGACAGGGTAAGACCCATATTCATGGATTGGATCAGGCTGCCGCAGACTGCGGCGCGCCTCATCCGCCCCTGAGAAATACCGGCGATCCATGACACGACGCTTCCCGCCGCCATAAATGCAAACGGGATCCCGGCGGACAGCCCGGAGGTGGCGTAGAACACGGCATAGAGCAGTACGACGCACGCGACGGCCGCAAACAGGAAAGTTACCAAGGTTCGCGTTCGATTGCCTGGACCGCAAACCCGAAGCGTCTCGAACTCGTTTCGCGCGGCCGCCTCGAGACCCTGATGAATAGGCAGACCACAGCGACTGGAAAGCCGGACCTGCTCCAGAACAAAGAGTACATCTTCGGACCATACAAGCGCAGGCCCGCGCCACATGGGGTCGGCGATCTTCTTGCGGATTGACTTGGGGTAGCTCTCGAGACTCGTCATCGTCGCAGCGTCAGCCTGCACTGGAAAGGGTCGCCAGCCCGGCGCAAGTTGCCGCAAGTCGTAGCGAAGCAGGGAGCGCCAGTCCATCATTCCACCCCCAGACTCTTCCCCGCCCCATAGATGGGGAGGTAAAACGCCAAGAGAAACGCAACGGCCATGCCGCCGACCATGACTGTAATCAGCGGAGCGGCCAAAGCGCTGAGGGCTAGCTCGCTCGATTCCACCTCCCGCTCGAGGTTCTCCGCGATATGATCAAGCGCGTCTTCCAGACCGCCGCGATCTTCGCCCGCGCCAATAAGCCAGCAAAATTTGTGACTGAAGAAACCCGTATCGCGGAGGGCGTCGGAAATCCGCTCGCCCTGGGCAACCTGCGCGGACGCGGCGCGCGAGGCTCGCTCGGCCAGCGCGCTGCCCGCGGCGGCCCCGGCGAGAATGATCGAATCCACGGCGGGCACCCGCGCTTTAAGTAACAGGCATAGCGTACGCCCGAATCGGGCCTGTAGCACCGCGTGATGAATCCGACCGTAGCAGGGGGACATGAGTAATAACGTGCCGCTCCAATAGCGTCGCGTGTCCTCGTGGACCGCAATCCGCATTAAAATGACCCCGCCCAGTACAAGCGCCAGCAAGCTCGCACCAATCATCGCGCCATGGACCCGAAGGATGCGCGAGATTTCGAAGAAGATGAGTGTGATACCCGGTGGCGTGATGTTGAAGGCCACAAAGGTATCCTGAAAAGGGGGCACGACACATACGAGCAGATAGCCCAGAAGTGCGATGCTGGTGGTCACCAGGACCATGGGATAGATCATGGCGGTCGTCAGTGCCTGGTTGGCGCGGCACCGGGAACGCGCGTGGGTGCTGAGGAGGGCAAGCACGCCGGGAAGATTGCCTGCGGCCTCCCCCGCGCGGATGAGCGCCAAAAGCACTGGAGGAAATCGATCCGCCTGACGCTGCAGGGCCTGATCCAGAGACTCTCCGCGCATCAGGGATTCGCGGAGTTCTTCCATCACCGATTTGAGCCGAGAGCGCCGCATGTCGCGCGCCAGAGACGCCAGCGCGGGCACCATGGGGAATCCCCCACGGGTGATGGACTCCAATTCGTGGGATAGAAAGCGGATTTCTTCCCAGGAAAGGCGACGAAAAGGGGTACGCTCAGCCCCCGATGTTGACGTCTCCATGCTGCCTATCTCCAAGCGCTCCTGGCCCTGAGAGCGGACCAGCACCATCGGGCGAGGCTCCCAGCGCGCGACTTATGGCACCACAATAGCACCAACGCGGCGAGGAACCCCAGTCAAGCACCTACCCCGAAACAGGCGCTGCATTGCACTTCTTTTGCACAATCACTAAAATTGGGCTTTCTGGTCGCCCGCCGCATTGAATTTACCCTGGATTCCATACCGCTGGCGCGCGCATTTATTCACGTCAATTCACTCGCGAGGATCCCCGCCCCATGGCCACGAAACGCACCGCAAAAATCATCTCCGGCACGGAACTCTCCGCCACCATCCGCGAGGAACTGAAGGCTGAGGTAGCCGCGCTGGCCAAGGCGAGAAAGAAACCCGGACTCGCCGTGGTGCTGGTGGGCGAAGATCCCGCGAGCCAGGTCTATGTGGGCAGCAAGCGCCGCTCCTGCGTGGAGCTGGGCATCAATTCCTATTCCCATGACCTGCCCGCCACGTGCACGGAGAAGAAACTGCTCAACCTCATCGCGAAATTGAACTCCGATCCGAAGGTGAACGGTATCCTGGTGCAGATGCCCCTGCCGAAGCACATTGACGAGCAGAAGGTGCTCAATGCCGTGGACCCGAATAAGGACGTGGACGGCTTCCACCCCGTGAATGTGGGACGCCTGCTCAATGGCGAGCCCGCCTTTGCGCCCTGCACGCCCGCGGGCTGCATCGAGATGCTCCTGCGCCATGGCTATGACCCGGCGGGCAAGCACGTGGTGGTCCTGGGCCGCTCGAACATCGTGGGCAAGCCGGTGGCGGCCATGCTCATGCAGAAGGGCCCCGGCGGCAACGCCACGGTGACGGTGTGCCATTCGCGCACGAAGAACCTCGCCGCGATCACGAAGCAGGCCGACATCCTCATCGCGGCCATCGGCATTCCCGAGTTCGTGAAGGCGCGTATGGTGAAGGACGGCGTGGTGGTCATCGACGTGGGCATCAACCGCATCCCGGACGCCACGAAGAAATCCGGCAACCGCCTCGTGGGCGATGTAGACTTCAAGGCCGTGAGCAGGAAGGCGAAAGCTATCACGCCCGTCCCCGGTGGCGTCGGGCCGATGACGATCGCGATGCTGATGAAAAACACGGTGGAAGCCGCGCGGCGCGCGAAGTAGTCCACCGCAATCTAACCGGCATCTCAAAGATTCCTCTTTCCGTGATTTTCCGTGCAGTTCCGTGGTCCAAACTTTTTGACCACGGAATACACGGAAAGACACGGAAATATACGTCTCCTCCGGAAAGGTAGAAGTGTGATGAGAGTTACCGTTTCTTTCGTAGTTGCCGCACTCGCGTTGTGCAGCACCTTAGCTCCCGCAATCGCCGAGGAATCCAACAAGCCCCGCGTGTTCGTCTCCACGGACATCGGCGGTAGCGACCCCGATGACTTCCAGTCCATGGTCCACTACCTGGTCTACGCCGATCACTTCGACACCGAAGGACTGATCAGCTCGCCGCCGGACAAAGGCCGCGCTGAGCACATCCTGGAAGCCATCGCCGCCTACGAAAAAGACTACGACAACCTGCGCTCGTGGTCGGCGGACTACCCGACGCCGGATGCGTTGCGCGCCGTGGTGCGCCAGGGTGCGCTGGATCCTCAGCCGGGAGACGCGCCGGAAGCGTTGAGCGAAGGTGCCGCCCTGCTCGTCGAACGGGCCCTGGCCGATGATCCCCGCCCGCTCTACGTGCTTGTGTGGGGATCGATCACCGATGTGGCCGAGGCGGTGCACGCGAATCCGGCGATCAAGGAGAAAATCCGCGTTCATTTCATAGGCTCCTGGAACACAGCCCAGGATCGCAAGGCGCGGAACTACCTCTTCAATAACCACCCCGACCTGTGGCTGATCGAAAGCGATTCCACCTTTCGCGGCATGTACATGGGCGGCAACCAGGAAGGCGAGTGGGACAACGTGAAGTTCCCCGAACTGCACGTCGCGGGCCATGGCGCGCTGGGCGCGCTCTTCATGGCACAGAAGACCGACATCAAGATGGGCGACACGCCGAGCGTGCTCTACATGCTCCACGGCGACCCCGCAACGCCGGAAACAGAGCATTGGGGCGGGGCCTACGTCCGGCCCGAACCGGAAACCCGCCCCACCTACTGGCACGACAACCCCGATCCCGCTTTGCAGTATAAGGACAAGCCTGGCGCGAACACCGTGAACAAATGGCGGGTGGACTACCTGGAAGACTGGAAACTGCGCATGGACCTGGCGCAGTCGAAGAAGCCGACGCCATAAGTTCATTAGTTTGATGGGATCGCGCCATTTCGCGCCGGGCAGATCGGTGGCGTACCTGCTGTGCGCCCTGGTTGTCATGGCGCTCGGGCTGGCGTCGCGGCGTTACGGTACCTGGCTGCCGAGGTTCCTGTCGGAATACGCTGGCGATGCCTTATGGGCGCTCCTCGTTTTTCTTTGCATCAGCGTCCTGCGGCCCGACGCCCGGCTGCTCTTTCGAGGCGCGATGGCGCTGGGAATCGCCTTTCTGATCGAGCTGAGTCAGCTTTACCACGCCCCTTGGATCGATGGGATTCGTGCGACGAAAATCGGCGCTCTCATCCTCGGCTTCGGCTTCCTATGGACCGATCTGATCTGCTACGCCATGGGGATTGCTATTGGCGCATTAGTTGATTGGGCTGTGAGCACTTGGGCAATGAGGCGTACACCATGACTCGTGCCACGCGATCCCGCAACGCCGGTCGATGATTCGCATCAGGAGAATTCGTGTGTCAAGAGCCTCGCTCGCCCCGTGCAATCCACTCAAACTCGCCCGGCCCATGTTTACTCCGTATCAGCTTTTCTCAAACCGCGCCCGAGCATAGAGAAGCGCGCCCATGGGCGTCGGCCCGCCCGACTTGCGGTCGATGAGCGGATGCCCCGCCTCCCGCTCCAGCACCTTGAGCTGCTGGCTGATCGCCGGCAGGGAACGGTGCAAACGCTCCGCCGCCGCGCGGACGCTCCGGGTTCGATAGTGGAGCAAAGGCACCGCAGGGATTCGAGGGTCACTTGGCTCCACCTTCCGTCTGAGGAGAAAAGTCAAACCATGTTTCTGTTTTCTCCGATCGCAGCGTGCCGATCCAGTTGAAGGGCTTGGAATCCGCCCCCACAAACGCACACTCGAGCCAGAAATCGTGCCACCCCTCGGGCTTCTTCCTTTGATTCTCTCGGACGCCAATAGCGACCAGAAGGTCGTCGCCCTCGGGCACCAAGTACAATCCCCAGGAGCTTCGCGTGGGTACTCCGCGCAAGCCGTTTTCCCTCTCGCAGGTGTATGCGATGGCCCACTCTCGAAAGTAATCGCGCCATGCGGTGATATTTACGCCATCATAGCCATCCCGGACTTTAAGGGTGAGTCTGAACCGCTTTGAATCCGGAACTTCCGAGTAGAAGAAAGTCGGATATTCAGAATCCTTGAGAGGAGCCATACTCACCACAACCGGGCAGCGGAGTTCGGGTCGGGCAGTTCGAACTCCCTTCAAGAACAATAGGGCATCGTTCAATTGGCTCGGCGCCTCGTATTGTGGATTGCCACGCCATTTGGACTGCTCATTCCCATACACGATCAGACGGTCATCTTCCTGGTAGCTTAGAATCCAGACGAGTATCTCATCCGTACCGTCTCCGTCTAAATCCCTGAGTTCAAATCGATTGAAGTTGTCATTGGGCCCCGCATATACGCCGTCCAGCCGATCTTCGAAGAGGACCTGGCCCGACTGTTTGAGGCGTAAGACGAATTCGGCCGCATCCCCCTCAGTCGCCGAAGGCGAACGGGGCTCGGTCACGAGCACATCGACTATGCCATCGCAGTTGAAGTCTCCGTCTATCGAATACTTTACTTCGTCGCGCTTCGCCCGGTAGGACGCGTCATGATAGAGCTGGCTGAACTTATGTATGAATCCGACCTTGGCCGCCCAAGTCCCGTTGTTTACTTCAAAAATCTCGGTCAGAGTAATGTAGCGTCCGGCCATCCCGCCACTGTCGTACTCATCCACCAACGAACCCCGTAGCAATTCCAGATCCCTGTCGCCGTCCCAGTCCTCAAGCACCAGCCGGCCGCCACGGCCTGACGAGTCTATAGACTCTATACGTCGGAACTCGCCTGCATGCGCCGCCATTGCTATCAGCCACGCCGCTGTTACCAATGAAGCTATTTTGAACATCATGACATACCCCTTTCGAGTGGCAACCCTTCGTCGCACGGAGTCCGCAATCAATTGTGGCGACTAGTGGCCACTGCCGAAATCTAAAGCTCATAAAACCCAATCGATTAGCCGAGTGGGCTTCGCGCCCCTGACATGAACGAATCGGTGCGCATTGGAATACAAGATTTGAGTCATTGCGGAACTTCCCTGGGCGGCATCTCGTCGTATAGCCAGATCTGGCTGCGCGATGTTCGCAACGTTCCAAACCATCCAAATGAATTGGGTGCCTGTTCAACGTAGGGGCATTCCAGCCAGAACTCGTAGAGTCCGGGCGACATGCGGTCGCCTGAAAAATGCTTGAATTCCGTCTCAATGCATACTTTATCCCCTTCAATTTTCAGAGTAGAATCCCGGATTTCCATTACTTCGCCGAAAGTTCCCTTCACCGTCAAAGGGCCTTGTACGTAGGGAATGGCCCATTCGCAGAAATATGTCCGCCAATGCGCCAAGTCGATTTTCTGGCCTTCGTTGACGGCTTTAAACTCCAGTTCATAGCGGCAGGTTGAGCCATTTACCCAGATGGACTTACGGCGCTCGTAGTCATAATTTAGATCCTTAACGACTATCTCGACGGGCGAGGGCGGCTTTGGGACCGCCGCCTGCACACCGCTGACGTAGCCAAGTGCTTCCCCCAACTCTTGAGGAAAATCAAACGTCTTTTCGCCGCTCCACGCCCTTTCGCTTCGACCGTAGATGCGCACCCGGTCGACCAAACCGTAGTTCACGAGCCAGACGAGTACTTCTTGAACGCCGTCTCCATCCAGGTCGATCGTTTGAAACCGACTGAAGCGCGGACAAGCGGTACACATTGTGTACAGTTCATCTTCAAACAACATCTCACCGTGTTGCAGCAGTCGAAACACGTAGGGGGCATCCTGAACCTCCGCTTCACCTTTGTCAGCTGGTCCCGCGAATAGCTCATCCGCTGTCCCATCGCTGTTGAAGTCGCCCAACATCCGATGTACTACGTTATACTTCTCTGGGAATGGATTGGGGTCCGGGAAAAACTGCATCTCATTCCCTTCGATCCGATGTACGAAAGCCTGTTGCGCGATCCAGCCGTGATCTTGAATTCGATAGATCCGTGCAAGTTTCAGGTTGAGGCCTGCTGTGCCGGAATTGAGCAAATTGAGCCCGTCGGACCGAATGAGTTCAGGTATCCCATCCCCACTCAATTCCTGGAAACTCAGACGGCCTCCGTGGTCCCGCGCTTTGAGTTCCGAGAGGAGTCGAAACTCGCCCGCGTCTGCGGCCGCTGCCACCAGCCACGCCGCTGCCACCAACACTGCCGCTCTAAATCTCATGATATCCCCCTTTCCAAGTGGTGGGCCCTCTGCGCCGCCCGGGAGAGGCCGGAAGTGCAAAAGCCCGGTTGCCGCGTACTCCACGATTCTACACCTGCTTGTGTAGATTGAAAAGGAGATTTTTCTAGAACAATCGTTCTTGTACTGTGTCGCCCTTTCAGGGCTAGGTAGCGGGGGTGACCGGTACCCAGGGCGTTGCCCTGGGCTATGCTGCGCTGGCCCTTCGGGCCGAAGAAAGTGCTCACAGGATCCGTTTTTAGTTGGCTATCTGGTTAAAGAAAGGTGCTGTCTAGAGATGTTGTCCGCTGACCCTCCATTTCCCAAGGGGCTTCCGACACCTTCTCAATTCGCGTTCATTCGCGGTTCAAAGACCTTCCTTCACTCGCCAGAACAATTTGCGTTCATTTGGGAAAACTTACGGTTCTATCCTCCTCCAGCGCCTTGGGCTTATCCATTCGTATACTCCGTGTCATCCGTGGTCAGAAATCTCTTCTCGCTCTACATAAGTTTATATTATCACTTCAATCATATCATTTCATTGGACTTATATCACTTCCCCGGCGTATTCTATCCCCCGTTTACGGTTGCGCATCCCCGTTTCCGCGCGCCGCCCAACCAACCGAGGATCCGCCCCATGACCGAACCCACTCCCGGGTTGAGCTACCGCGACGCGGGTGTCGATATCGACGCCGCGAATGTTGCCATGAAGACCATCAAGGGCCTCGTGCAGCGCACCTTCAACGACAGCGTGCTGCAGGACATCGGCAGCTTCGGCGCCATGTACAGCCTGGACCTGAAGGGCATCGAGGAGCCGGTGCTGGTCTCCAGCGTGGATGGCGTAGGCACGAAGCTGAAGCTGGCCTTCATGTCGGGCAAGCACGACACGGTGGGTATCGACATCGTCTCCCATTGCGTGAACGACATCCTCGTGCAGGGCGCGCGGCCCATGTTCTTCCTGGACTACCTGGCCGTGGGCAAGATGATCCCCGAGGTGGTGGTGGATGTGGTGAAGGGCCTGACGAACGGCTGCCGCTATGCCGGTTGCGCCCTCATCGGCGGCGAGACGGCGGAAATGCCGGACATGTACCAGGAAGGTGAATATGACCTGGCCGGTACTATCGTGGGCATCGTGGACCGCAAGAAGATCGTGGACGGCTCGAAGATCAACGAGGGCGACGTCATCATCGGCATCCCCTCTTCCGGCCTCCACACGAACGGCTACAGCCTGGCCCGCAAGATTGTTTTTGAGGTGGCGGGCCTGGAAATTCACGAGCCCATCCCCGGTCTGGGCAAGACCGTGGCCGAGGCGCTGATGGAGCCCCACCTGGCCTACGCCAAGCTCATGCAGATCGTGATGAAGGTGGTGGATGTGAAGGGTATGGCCCACATCACGGGCGGCGGCATTACGGACAACTTCCCCCGCATCCTCCCCACCGGTCACGCGGGCGAAATCGATCTCCAGAGCTGGAAGGTTCCCCCGCTCTTCACCTACCTGCAGCAGACCGGCAACGTGGCCGAATCGGAAATGCTTCGCACCTTCAATATGGGCCTGGGCTTCCTTTTTGTGGTGCCGCGCGGCCAGGCGGACAAGGCCATGGAAACCGTGAGCCTCACGGGCACCGAGGCCTACCGCGTCGGCGAGATCATCGCGGGCGAGCCCCAGGTGCACTACAAGGGCACGCTGAACCATGGCTAACCGCATCGAAGTCGCCATGCAGCCGGGCCGACCCGATCCCGCGGGCGGGGCCGTGCGCCACAACCTGAAAGAAGACCTCCACATCGAAGCGGGCGAGGTCCGCGTGATCCAGGTTTACACAATCCATGCGGAACTGAGCCCTGCCGAGCTGGAAAAGGTCCGCGCGGAGCTTTTCACTGATCCTATCATCGAAGTCTCCGCCATCGATCAATCCCTCGCGACCGACTTCGACTTCGTCGTCGAGGTGGGATTCCGCCCCGGCGTCACGGACAACGTGGGCAAGAGTGCGCTGGAAGGCATCCAGGACACGATAGGTCGTCACCTGCCCGAGGGCGCGGCAGTCTTCAAGTCGAAGCAATATGTCTTCAAGGGCATCTCAAAGGAAGACTGCCTTCGCGCCACGAAGCGCGTGCTGGCGAATGACCTTATCGAGCGCTGGGTGATGAAGCCCCCCGCGGAAATGGCCGCGCTGAACGACGCGCCTCTCCTTGATCTGCCCCTGGTAACCGATCTGAGCGATCCCGAAGTCCACGAGATTGATCTTGAGGTCAGCGACGACGCGCTGATCGCCCTGAGCCGCGACATGATGCTGGCCTTGGAACTCCGCGAGATGCAGGCCATCCAGGCCTACTATCGCGAAGAGAAAACCCGCACGGCCCGCGCGAAAACGGGCCTCCCCGAACGCCCCACCGACATCGAGCTGGAGATCATCGCCCAGACCTGGTCGGAGCATTGCAAACACAAGATTTTCGCGGCGGACGTGGACTACACCGACGCCTCCGGGGAAACCCGCCGCATCAACGGCCTCTTCCGCAATTACGTGAAGGCCACCACCGACATCGTCGGCGAAAAAGTGGACTGGCTCGTCAGCGTCTTCCACGACAACGCGGGCATCATCAAATTCACCGATGACTACCACTTTGCGCTGAAGGCCGAGACCCACAACAGTCCCTCCGCCCTGGATCCTTACGGCGGCGCGATGACCGGCATCGTCGGCGTGAACCGGGACATCCTCGGCGCGGGCCAGGGTTGCCGCTGCATCCTGAACACGGATGTGTTCTGCTTTGCCTCGCCCGATTTCGACGGCGAGATCCCCGAGCGCCTGCTCCACCCCCGTCGCGTGTTGCGCGGCGTACATCGCGGCGTGAAAGACGGCGGCAATGAAAGCGGGATCCCCACGGTCAACGGCGCCATCGTGTTTCACGAGCGCTTCCTCGGCAAGCCGTTGGTGTTCTGCGGCACGGGCGGGCTCATTCCCGTCACCGTGAACGGCCAGCCCAGTGAAGAAAAAGCCGCGCGCCCCGGCGACCGCATCGTCATGGCGGGCGGGCGCATCGGCAAGGACGGCATCCACGGCGCGACCTTCTCCTCGGAGGAGTTACACGAAGGGTCCCCCGCCACGGCGGTGCAAATTGGCGACCCTATCACCCAGAAAAAACTCGCGGATTTCCTTATGGAATCGCGTGATCTCGGCCTCTACACCTGCGTGACCGACAACGGCGCGGGGGGCCTGTCTTCCAGCATCGGCGAGATGGCCGGCAAGCCGGGCGGCGCGGCAGTGCACCTCGACAAGTGTCCCTTGAAGTACGCGGGCCTGGCCCCCTGGGAGATTTTCCTCTCCGAGGCGCAAGAGCGCATGACCCTTGCCGTGGCACCCGAAAAGCTTTCGGCGCTGCTCGATCTGGCGAAGCGCCGCGAAGTGGAAGTTTCCGACATCGGCGAGTTCAACGACTCCGGCTTGCTCGAAGCCTTCTACGGCGGCAAGCTCATCGGCTCGCTCACGATGGAGTTCCTCCACGACGGCGTGCCGAAAATGTGCCTGCCCGCGAAGCTGGAAGCGGTGACCCTCAGCGCACCCGTGCTTGAGCACAAGGCCGATCTTACCGGCGATCTGAAGGCCGTCCTTGCGGCACACAACGTGGCGAGCAAGGAAAGCTTCGTGCGCATGTACGACCATGAAGTGCAGGGCGCCAGCGTGCTGAAACCCTTCCAGGGCGCGGAAAACGACGGACCCGGCAACGCGGCCGTGCTCCGTCCCGATCCCAATTCCCCCAAGGGCATCGCGGTGGCCTGCGGCATCACGCCGAAGTACGCCGACCTCGACGCCTACCACATGATGGCTTGCGCCATCGACGAAGCGGTGCGCAACCTCGTGGCCACCGGCGCGAAGATGGGCACTATCGCCGGTCTGGACAACTTCTGCTGGCCCGACCCGGTGCAGAGCGAGAAAACGCCCGACGGCGCCCACAAGATGGCCCAGCTCGTGCGCTGCTGCGAGGCCCTTAAAGAGGTGTGTGTCGCCTATGACATTCCCCTCATCAGCGGCAAGGACAGCATGAAGAACGACTACAAGATCGGCGACACGAAGATCTCCATCCCGCCGACGGTGCTCTTTACCGCCGCCGCGATCCTCGACGACGCCACCCGCGTAGTCTCCATGGACGTGAAGCGTCCCGGCGACGCGGTCTATGTCCTCGGCGAGACGCACGACGAACTCGGTGGCAGCGAATACCTCGCGCTGTCGGGCCAGTTGGGCGACAAGGTTCCCGTGGTGGACCCGGTTCAAGCCCGCGCGCGCTATGAAGCGCTGCATCAGGCCATCAACGGCGGGCTCGTGGCCTCGTGCCACGATTGTTCCGATGGCGGCCTCGGCGCGGCCCTGGCGGAGTCCGCCTTCGCCGGCGGCTACGGCATGGAACTTGACCTCGCACCCCTGAGCATCGACGATCCTATTGTGGCCCTCTTCAGCGAGAGCCAGAGCCGCTTTGTGGCGACAGTGAGTCCGGTTAACGCGGCGGCATTTGAGGCGCTGATGAACGCGACCGGCTGCTACAAGATTGGCAACGTGACAGACGCCCCGCGCCTGGTGGTGAAGGGCGCGGTGGATGCCTCGCTGGCGGAGTTGAAGGAAGCCTGGCAGGCGCCGCTCAGGTATTGATCACCCCATAGTGGGTCGTATGGGTCCAATGGGTCGTATGGGTCTTATGAGAATCGCCATCGGCATTTCATACGACCCATAAGACCCATAAGACCTATAAGATCCAAAAATAAAGTCGTGCATTGTCCCCCTGGAGGCTCCCATGCCCGTAAACGCACTCATACTCACCGGCTTCGGCATCAACTGCGATCACGAAACCGCGCGCGCCTTTGAAATGGCGGGCGCGAAGGCGGACCGCATCCACCTGAACGATCTCGCCGATGATCCCGCGCGCCTGGAGCACTACCAGATTCTGGCCATTCCCGGCGGCTTCTCCTTCGGCGACGACGTGGCCTCGGGCCGCATCCTGGCGAACCGCCTGCGCTATCGTCTGGGCGGACCGCTGAAAGAATTCGTGGCGGCGGGCAAGCTGGCTATCGGCATCTGCAATGGCTTCCAGGTCATGGTGAAGATGGGCCTCCTCCCCCTCTTCGAAGGCGACTTCGCCCAGGAAGTTACCCTGACCCACAACAATTCCAGCCGCTATGACAACCGCTGGGTGAACCTGAAGGTCGATGCCGCGTCGAAGTGCGTGTGGCTGAAGGATATTGATACCCTGGAAGTCCCCGTGCGCCACGGCGAAGGCAAGTTCATCCCCCGGAATGACGCCACCCTCCAACGTCTGCGCGATGCGGGCCAGGTGGTGGTGCGCTATGCGCTGAAAGACGGCTCCCCCGCGCAGGGAGCCTTCCCGGCCAACCCCAACGGCTCGACCGACGACATCGCGGGCATCTGCGATCCCTCCGGGCGTATTTTCGGCCTCATGCCCCACCCAGAGGCTTTCCTCCACCGCACGAACCACCCCCGGTGGACCCGCGAGACCCTGCCCGAGGAAGGGGCGGGCCTGAGACTGTTCCAGAATGCGGTGGCCTTTGCCACGGCCAATCTGAATTGAGCCCCGAACGGAATCGACCGCATATTCCTGTCCTGAGCGGTGAATAAATCTGACAACTGCGGCTTTTTTGACCCCCGGCACCCGGTGAATTCCTCTCTATGCATTACGATGCGGTCTGCCGTATAATAAGCGAATAGAAGGAGGCGTGGGGCATCTCGCGCCTTAGGATTTGCCGTGACGCTAGCACCTTGTGAATATATCGACACCCAGGCGGGCTGGGACCGCTGCGTTGCACTATTTCATCAGGAGCCCGCCGTCGCCATCGATCTGGAGGCCAACAGCCTCTTCGCCTATCGAGAGCAAGTCTGCCTGCTCCAGTTCTCCACCGCGTCGGCGGATTATATCGTCGATCCCCTCGCGGGGATCGATCTCGCGGCGCTCGGCGACCTTCTCGCCGATCCCAGTGTGGAGAAGATTTTCCACGCCTCCGAATACGACCTGATGCTGCTCAAACGGGACCACGAGTGGGTCATCCGCAATCTTTTCGATACGATGTGGGCCGCCCGCATCCTGGGCTTCAAGAACATGGGCCTGGCCTGGTTCCTCCGCGAGTTTTACGGCGTGGAAGTCAGCAAGAAATACCAGAAAGCCAACTGGGCCGCCCGGCCTCTCGCCCCCGATCTGCTGGCCTATGCCCAGACCGATACCCACTACCTCTTGCGCCTGCGCGACGACCTTTCCGCGCTGCTGGAAGAGGCCGGGTGCATGGACGAAGCCCGAGAGATCTTCGCCCACCAGGCCGAAGCGCGCCTGCCCGGCCAGAGCTTCGATCCCGACGGCTTCTGGGCCATCCGCGGCGCGCGCGATCTTTCCCCCGAACAGTTGGCCGTGTTGAGATCCCTCTATTTCTTCCGGGACGACGAAGCCAGGCGCCGCAACCAGCCCGCCTTCAAGGTCATCAATAACGAGGCCCTCGTCAGCATGGCCAAGGAATGCCCCAAGACAGACCAGGCCCTGGCCGCCATCCGCGGAATCGGCCCGCGCAACTTGGAACGCTACGGTACCCAGTTGCTCCGCGTCATTCGCAATGCCAAGAAGGATCCGCCGCCACAACGTCCGGCGCGCAAGCCCCGCCAGGATCCCCGCGTGCTCGATCGCTATGAGCGCCTCTCCCAGTGGCGCAAAGAGCGCGCGGTGGCCCGAGGTGTGGAATCCGACGTCATCATCTCTCGCGAGACCATGTGGAGCATCGCGCGGGACAACCCCAACTCCCTCGACGCGCTGGCGCGTATCAACGGGATTGGCCCCCAGCGCCTGAATCTCCACGGCGAAGACATCCTCGGCGAGCTCACGGAAGAGCAGACTTCCCCCTCGCCCGAAGGGGCCTGATCAACCGCGTTCGATTCCCATTTGTGCGACCAGTGTGGTATATTTTCGCGAATGGGGGCCGCGCCCGAACCGAGCTGCGCCCCCGGACCCGGAGAGGATCCCCGCCATCCATTCAGCGTTCCAACATACTGAAGCACAACGGCTTCCCGATGGCCTCGGCAACCGTCTGTCTCAGGTCGCGGGCATTGAATCCGTGTTGGCGGCGGTGCGCTATCTTCTGGTCCTGCTCTATGGCATCCTGAGCTACAAGGGAATCGCCCCCTTCGGCCCCATCCCGCTGGGATTGCTCTGCACCTCCTTTCTCGCCCACAACGCCCTGGTCCACTTTATTCACTTCCGCGGCCAGCAGACCCGGTATCTCGGCCATATCAACCTCATGATTCATGTGGCCCAGACGACCCTGCTCGTCACCCTGACCGGCGCCGAGAAGAGTCCCTTCTGCATCCTCTACTTCTTTCTATTGCTGGCCCAGGTGCTCTATGCGCCCCATTTTCGCCGAACCTATGCCGTCATGCTGCTGTGCGCGCTGGCGTTCACCGCCGCGGTTTCCATGCGCTGGCTGGTGTGGGGCCATGCGCCCGCCCTGCTGCCCCTCGGCGTAACCTACTTCGGCCTCTTCATGTGCTACGAGCTCATCCGCTCCCTGGCCAACCTGCTCTACACCATCGAACTCGGCCTACAGGTGCGGGCGCAGGAACTCGCCTCCTCCAAGGCCACGTTGCGCACCATTCTCGATGCCGCCGACGGCCCCATCGTGGTCTACGACGACAATGAGTTCATCTCCGAGGCCAACGAAAGCGCCTGCGCCTTTCTCCAGTGCCCTCGGGAGACCCTCCTCGGCACCCGTTTCCGCCAGTTCTTTTTCGATGACGGCACCCTGCCCGGCAAGCTCGCCACCCTGAAGGCCCGTGGCGAATACCAAGGCGAAGTAATCGCCGTGTTGCCCGAAGGCGACGAGCTCAATGTGACCATCTCTGTGCGCTCCTACATGCGCGAAGGTCGCCGCTTCTTCGTGGCCCTGCTCCACGACATTACCGAGCAGAAGCACCTTCAGGAAGCGACACGCAACGCAAACATCCAGCTCGCAAAAATCAATCGGGAATTGCAGCAGGTCGACACCCTGCGCAACGAATTCTTCAGCACGATTTCCCAGCGGCTCCGTTCGCCCCTCTCCGCGATTCTCGGCTACACCGACCTGCTGCTGAACGAAGAACTCGGCGAGCTGAACGCGCCCCAGCGCAAGGCCCTCCAGACCTGCCGCCGCAGCGTCTCCCGCGTATTCAGCCTGGTAGACGAGGCCTTTGAAATCCAGACACCGAAGAAGCAGTTGACAGTGGACAAGCAATTGACAATGGACAATGGACAATTGACAACGAAAACGGAAACTGCCCCCATCGACAAATCAGTTTGATTGTTCTGATCCGCCACAAACCCAAGCACGCATAAACAGAACAGCGTACTTGCCCATGGCCCATGGCCCATGGTCCATGGTCCATGGTCCATGGTCCATGGTCCATTGTCCATTGTCCATTGTCCATTGTCCATTGTCCATTGTCCATTGTCCATTGTACATTGTACATTGTCCATTGAATTGCATCGATCCAGAGCAGCGTGAGACAATACATGCCCTCGGATTCTTTTCTCGCGAATCCGCCTGAAAGACCTCATTTACCCACATAAGGGAGCCCATGCCATGTCTCTGTTTGAAGGAAAGGCCCTCGTTGCCCAGGGCGGCGGTCCGACCGCGGTTATCAACCAAAGCGTCGTCGGCGCCGTGCTCGAAGCCCGGAAATCGCCCCGCGTGACCCACGTCTACGGCGCGCTCCACGGCGTGAACGGCATCGTCAACGAGAACTTCATCGACCTGACCGAAGCCACCACCGCCAACCTCGAAGCCGTGGGCAAGACCCCCTCCTCCGGTCTGCTCTCCACCCGCGACAAGCCCGACGCGGCCTACTGTCAGCGCATCTTCGAGACCTGCAAACTCCACGACATCCGCTGGTTCATGTATTGCGGCGGCAACGACAGCGCCGACACCTGCCGCATCGTCAGCGAAGAGTCCCAGAAGGCGGGCTACGACATGCAGGTCATCCACGTCCCCAAGACGATTGACAACGATCTCCTCGTCACCGATCACTGCCCCGGCTTCGGTTCCGCGGGTCGTTACGTGGCCCAGGCCTTCGCCGGCGCCAACCTCGACAACCGCGCCCTGCCCGGTGTGTACATCGGCGTCGTCATGGGCCGCCACGCGGGCTTCCTCACCGCGGCTGCATGCATGGCCCAGAAGTACAATGATGACGGCCCCCACCTCATCTACCTCCCCGAGCGCCCGCTGAGCAAGAAGCAGTTCGTGGACGACATCAAGAAGGTCTACGAGAAGCACGGTCGCTGCATCGTGGCCGTATCCGAAGGCGTCGTCGATGCCAAGGGCAAGGCCATCGCCGAGCAGTTCACCGGCGGTGAGAAGGATGCCCACGGCAACGTCCAGCTTTCCGGCACCGGCGCACTGGGCGACCTGCTCAGTTCCTGGGTGAAAGACGGCACCGGCATCTCCCGCGTGCGCGCCGATACGCTCGGCTACATCCAGCGCAGCTTCGTCGGCTGCGTCAGCGAGAGCGACGCGCGCGAGGCCCGCGAGGTGGGCGAAAAAGCCGCCCAGTACGCGATCTGGCACAACCAGAGTGGTTCCGTGGCCATGCGCCGCACCGGCAACTACGCCATCGAGTATTTCCTAACGCCGCTGAGCACCGTGGCCCGCAAAAGCCGCGAGATGCCTGCGAACTACATTAACAAAGCCGGCAACCACGTGACGGACGCCTTCCGCGCCTACGTCGCGCCGCTGGTCGGCGACCTGCCCAATTTCGAGCACTTCGATGCGCCGAAGGTGGCGAAGATCGCCGCAAAGGGCAAAAAGAAATGAATGGTCGCTAAAGTGGACAGAGTGGACTTAAGTGGACGGAGTAGACCGAGTGGACAGGCCGCACTGCAAAGCGGCCAGGGACCAGTGATTTATTTGGTGCTTGTCGTGTCCACTTTGTCCACAGCGTCCACTCTGTCCACTGCGGCAGGTCATATCCACTTTCCAAGGAGTGCCATCCATGTCCAATGAAGAAAACATCACCGGAGGCAAGCGCGTATTCCGCGCCACCTTCGCCTATCTCGTGTTCATTGCCGTTTTCATTCTCGGCTGCATTCTGATCGTCCGATGGGCCTATGGGGAAGAAATTCCGCTGGCGGCGGGGCCCACCCTCCTCCCCAACGCCCACTCCCACAATGACTACCTTCGGGAACGCCCCTTGCTGGATGCCCTCGACCGTGGCTTCTGCTCTGTGGAGGCCGACATCTTTCTGGTCGATGGTCAGTTGCTCATCGCCCATGATCGGGACAAATGCACGCCCGAACGGACGCTGGATACGCTCTACCTGAAGCCCCTCTGGGAGCGTTTCCAGGCCACCGGCGCCATCTATCCCCAGGCGGCCCGGTTCACCCTGCTGATCGACATCAAAGCCGACGGCGCAGCCGCCTATGCCGCCCTGGACCAGCAACTCGCGGCCTACGAGGCCATGCTGACCCACTTCACCGATACGGCGACGCAACACGGGGCGGTGACGATCATCATTTCCGGCGACCGCCCGGTCGATGCGATCCTGAAATCGAGTCCCCGGCGCGTCGGCATCGACGGACGTCTCTCCGATCTGGAAGGCCCACTCAATCCCCACCAGATGCCCCTGATCAGCGACAACTGGCTGAAGCATTTCAAGTGGATGGGCCAGGGTGCCATGCCGGAGGCGCAGGCGGAGAAACTGGCTGCAATCGTGAAGCAAACCCACGACAATGGCATCCGCCTGCGCTTCTGGGCCATCCCCCAGAGCGAGTCGATCTGGCAGACCTTGAACGACGCCGGGGTGGATTTACTTAACGCGGACGACCTCGGCAAACTACAGGCACTGCTGGCAAACCCGAGCGGGAAGACACATTGAGGCGATCCACACACGGCTCGACATTTCTTCGTGCCACACGATCTCGCCGCAGGCGAGTTCGAGTGCACTGAGACCCGTTCACTGTGTTTCATCAAGACGGATATGCGCTGCCCTTTTGCACTGTTGGTGAATTTAAGACGGGTGTAAAAGGACCGCTCCAAGATTTTCTCGATTGTTCGAATCAGCATTTCACAGCGCACACGAACTCGCCTGCGGCGAGATCGTGTGGCACAAAAGTCAACCACGCGAGTCTGCGTGGTGTTTGCCTGATATCTTCGTGGCCGGTTAGCAAGAGTCCCGTAACCACCACCAGCCCAAAACTTGCTGGCGCAACGCCGAGAGCCCCCATGTCCTTCCCCCCATCCCTCATCATCACCAACGACGACGGTTTCGACGCCCCCGGTCTTCAATCCCTCGCCGCCGCGCTGGAGCCCCATTTCGGCGACAGACTCTACGTCGTCGCGCCCGACCGGTGTTACTCCGGCGGAAGCCAGCAGGTAACCATGTCCTCGCCCATTTCCGTCGACACCCGCGGCCCCCGGCGCTGGGCCATTGGCGGCTCGCCCGCCGATTGCGCGCGCATTGCCCTCACCTGCCTGGCCCCGGAATGCGCCATCGTCGTTTCCGGGATCAACGAGGGTGGAAACATGGGGCATGACCTCTTTCTTTCCGGCACCGTGGGCGCCGCGCGGGAAGCCGCCCTCCTCGGGGCCACCGCCGTAGCCGTCTCCCACTACCTGCGTCCCGGCATCGCGATGGATTGGCCCCGTGCCGCCCGCTGGACCGCCGCCGTGCTACAGCAACTCCTCGGGGATACGCTCAACGGCGGCGAGCTGTGGAACATCAATCTTCCCCACCATGAGCCCGGTGAATGCCCCATGCCGCCCGTGGTGGAATGCGTGCCCTGCCCCAAGCCGTTGCCCGTTGCGTACAACTTGCGAGACGGTGCCTACTTCTACGATGGACACCGCTACCACGAACGCGCCTGCGATCCGGGTACCGATGTGACCGCGTGCTTTGGTGGCTCCATCGCCCTGTCCCGCCTGGACGCCTTGCCCCGCTGAATCCCGACTCGTAGACCGGGAGTTCTTTCAGGCCCCGCCGAGGCGCTCGCAATACCAAGCCACGGTTCGCGTAAGCCCTTCCGTGAAGGGGACCGTGACGCGGTAGCCTAGAGCCTGTCGCGCACGTTCAATACTCGCCACCGACGTGTGGACATCACCCACCCGCGCCGCCTCGAATATGGGGGCCATCTCCACCCCCATCTGCTTTCGAATGGCTTCGTACAGCGCCAGCACCGTAACCGGAGCGCCGCAGGCGATATTGTAAATCTCGCCGCGGGCGGGTATGGCGGCCGTCGCCGCGAGTAGGTTGGCCTGGACGTTGTTTTCCACGTAGGTAAAGTCCCGGGCCTGGGATCCGTCCCCGTGAATCACCGGGGCCTCGTCCCGACGCAGCGCCCGAATAAAATTGGGGATGACGGCGCTATAGGGCGAATCGGGATCCTGGCGGGGGCCGAAGACATTGAAATAGCGAAGGGTCACGGTCTCCATGCCATAGCAGGTGGCGAAAGCCTGAAGATAGTGCTCACAGGCAACCTTGGCGGCGGCATAGGGCGACAGAGGCCGGAGCGCCAGGCCCTCCGTTTTTACTGCGACTGGCTGATTCCCATAGGCCGAGCTGGAGCCCGCGAGGATAAATCGCTTCACGCGCGCGTCGCGCGCAGCGACCAGCAGATTTACCGTAGCGGTGACATTGGCCTCATGGCACAAGAGTGGATTGGCCACCGACCGGGGCACCGAGGGAACTGCCGCCTGGTGGAGCACATAGTCCATGTCGTGCACTGCGGCCTGGCAGACATCGGCCTCACGAAGATCCCCTTCGATAAAATCGACTTGCTCCACCCATGCCGCCATATTCTCCCGACGCCCGGTGGCGAGATTATCCACCACGCGCACGGCATCTCCCCGGGCGACCAGAGCCTCCACAATATTGGAGCCGATGAATCCCGCGCCCCCGGTCACCAGATAATTTGCCATGGTCTGTATTCCAGCCCCTTTCCGTGGGATTGCGATCCGTGCGGGGCACCCGCATGCGGCCTCCTGCGTCGGACTGGAGCGTACGGCATTGCCCGTCGCCGCTTCAAGCGCGCAGACCCAAACCCGGCATTGCGGCCCAATACTGCAATACAGTATGCTCCCCGCCAGCAATTGTTCGGCAATCGGGTGCGAACCAAAGGTCTTTCCTATGAATAATTCTACACGGCTTTGTGCGGTTGGCCGCGCCACGCCGGGCATACCGGTAATCTAGCGCCCCCATGGTCTTCAGCTCTCACCTCTTCCTTTTCTACTTCCTCCCCGCCGCGCTGCTGCTTTACTACGGGCTGCCGAAGTGGACGCGTCATTTCTTCCTGACCGTCATGAGCTACATCTTCTACGGCTGGGCCAATCCGTCCTTCGTATTCCTCATGTTGATCTCGACGCTCATCGACTACTCCTGCGGCCTCCTGCTCGGACGAGACCCCATCGAGCCGGGCGGACCCCGTACCCGCCGGCAGTTGGTGGCTCTGCTGGTCTCCGTGACGAGCAATCTTTCCCTGCTGGGTTTCTTCAAGTACTTCAATTTCGGCGTGGACAGCTACAACCAGCTCATGGCGGGTATGGGCTGGGAAAGCGCCCAATGGGATACGCTACTGCGCATTACGCTGCCGCTGGGCATCAGCTTCTACACTTTCCAGTCCATGAGCTACGCCATCGATGTGTACCGGGGCGAAGCCAAGCCGGTGCGCAACTTCATCGCCTTCGCGTGTTACGTCTCCATGTATCCCCAGCTCGTCGCGGGGCCCATCGTGCGTTTCCGCGAGGTGGCCCTCCAACTGGAGACGCGCACCCACACGCTGGAGAAATTCGGCCGGGGCACGGCCTTCTTCGCCCTGGGCCTGGCGAAAAAAGTCATCCTGGCCAACCCCTGCGGCAACATCGCCGATCAAGTCTTCGACGCCGGGAGCCGGGGCGTAGTGGAAGCGTGGTACGGACTCGCGGCCTATTCTTTTCAGATCTATTTCGACTTCAGCGCTTATTCCGACATGGCCATCGGACTCGGGCTCATGCTGGGCTTCGTGTTCCCCAAAAACTTCGACTCGCCCTATCGCGCCCGCTCCATCACGGAATTCTGGCGCCGCTGGCACATTTCCCTCTCCACCTTTCTCCGCGACTACCTGTACATCGCCCTCGGCGGCAACCGACTCGGCACCGCCCGCACCTATGCCAATCTCATGCTCGTCATGCTCATCGGTGGCCTGTGGCACGGCGCGTCGTGGAACTTCGTGGTCTGGGGCGGCATCCACGGCGGCATGCTCGCGGCCGAGCGCGCCCTGGGCAACCGCAATCCCCTGCGGCGCCTTCCCGCCGCCGCGAGCATGGCCATCACCTTCGCCATTGCCTCGCTCGCCTGGGTTTTCTTCCGCGCCGCCACCCTGCCGGACGCGCTGGCCTATCTCGCGAATCTGTCGGGACTGAGCGACGTGCAACCCGGGGCGGCGCTTCTGTCCGGCATACTTTATCAGCCCTATTACCTGGTCAGCATGGCCCTGGCAGCAGGTATCACCTGGGCCGCGCCCCAGACCTGGGATTTCACCCGCCACCTCACCTGGCCCAAGACGGTATGGTGTGCGGTATTGTTGCTGGTGTCCATCGCGCTGTTGATGACCCAGAGTTATAATCCGTTTATTTACTTTATCTTTTGATAGTCCAGAGAGCTTTGCTTGAAGAATGGGTCTTATGGGTCCTATGAGTCTTATGGGTCAGTATGAAAACTGAAAACCCATACGGCCCATACGACCCATAAGACCCATACGACCCATAAGACCCATCTGAACCACAAGGCCCAAGCCCCTCATGAAAGCCATCGACCGAGAACAGCAAGCCGAAGCAGAGATCGGCCACACCACCTTCAGCCGTGGCGTGCCCCTCTTCCTGACCACGCTCCTGATCGCGCTCATCTTCGGCGTTTTCACACTGGAACGTTTCCAGTCCGACAGCGTCCCCCTTGTCGACGATGCGTTGCATCTCGCGCCGTCCGTTGCCGATATTGCGGATACCCTAACCCGCGAAGGCGCCTACCACGCCTTCTTCACGCTGAACCGGACCCTGCTGGGCAACATGGAGCGCCTCACCTCGGATCTGGAGCGCAGTTCGCCCCTTCGCAAGGCACTCCTGCCTCCCATGAACCGCTACCTCACCGGACACTTCGGCGCGCAGAATGCCGACGTGCTCCGGGGTCGGGATGGCTGGCTTTTCTACGGTCCCGCCGTGGCCCACTTGACAGGGCCCGGATTCATGCGTGCTGACCTCCCGCACCGGAGTGACCCGGTGGACGCCCTGGCTGCATTTCATGATCAGCTTGCCGAGCGCGGCATCGAACTCGTGGTTGTGCCCCTGCCGGTGAAGGCGAGTATCTACCCGGAGCGGTTATCCAGCCGCGCCCCCACCGACAGGGCCATCCAGAGCGCTTCCCACGAGGACTTTCTTGCAGCCCTGGAGTTGCGGGGCGTGCTGATCTGCGATGTTAACGACGCCCTCCTCACCGCGAAAGCAAATGGCCCCGTGTATCTCGCCCGGGACAGCCATTGGACCCCGGAAGGCATGCACGCTGCCACGGAGGCCCTTCAGGTTTTTCTGCGCGAGCACGTCCCGGAACTCCCCCAAGGCGAAGTGGCCTATCGGGCGGGAACACCCCAAAGCATCGAACACGCGGGCGACCTCGCGGTGATGCTGGCGCCGGACGATGCGGCGCGCTATGGCATGAACGAAACGATTCAGCATCAGGCTGTGGAGGGACCCGACGGGGTGCCCTGGGCACCCGATCCTTCGGGCCAGGTGATGCTGCTGGGGGACAGCTTTGCCAACATTTTCGAGCTCGAAGGCATGGGCTGGGGCGCACATGGCGGACTGGCCGCGTGGCTGAGTCTCCTGCTGCAACAGCCTCTGGACGCCATTACCCAGAACGGGGACGGGGCCCACGCTACCCGGCTGCGCCTCAATCAGACGCTTCAGCGGGGCGAGGATCGACTGGCGGGCAAGAGGGTTGTGATCTTCGCCTTCGCGGCGCGCGAACTGTCCCTCGGCGACTGGAAACCGGAATTGAAACTGCCCGCAGCGGCCACGGCCTCACGTCAACGTCCGGAAGTCACCAGGCGTATATCTATCCAGCCGGGGGGGGGCTCATTCCCACAGTGCCGCTTCATGTGAATCGGGACCAGAGGCGTGATATTCTGGCCGACGACCGAATCAGTCCTAGTTTAGTTGAGTGAAACGCGTGTGGCGGCTCCCCAAAATCACGCCCATGACGCTGGAAAGACAGTGACCAAGATGTCCTACATTAAACCTACCCTGGCGGCTCTCCACGTGGTCGCCCTGCTGCTGTGCGCAGCGACACACGCACAGGAGGTGGAACGCTCTTTTGTAACCACGTCCGGCAAGGCGACCGTCTACACGGCGCCCACGCACGCGGTCTTCTGGATTCACCATACCATCACGCAGGACACGCTTACGTTCGCACTGGAAGAATCCACGAAGGTCGACGCCGCGGTGCGCGAGGTGATCGCCCTGAAAGAACTTCACCCCGCCCTGCTCGAGACCAGCCCCCCCGCAATCATCTCGGCGCAGGAGAATACGGTCCGCATATCCACGGAGGTCCGCTTCTCGATGACGGCTTACGCCATGGGGGAAAACGCCATGGTCAAGTTCGGCGAACTCTGCGAGCAAATGAGGGAAATCACCGCCGGGCTCGGCAGCGAATTTACGGGCCCCCACTTCATCACGACGGAAAAGGCCGCAGTCACTCAGGATGCGGTTCAGGAAGCGACGAAAGATGCCTATCCCGCGGCGGTAGGCGCGGCGGCGGCCATGAATGTGGCGGTCCGCGCGGTCGATCTTGTGGACGTGGGGACAATCACGTGGAACGCCCCGCCCGACACAGAAGCGACCTTCCCCACAGTGGCCCAGATCGCGTGTACCGCCGAAGTGCGGGTAACTTACGTTCTGGAGTAAGTCCGGGGCGCGGAGCAGGCAGGCCGGGCTGCCTACATCTTTCGAATCAGGCCATTGTCCCGCTTGAGCGCCATGCAGAAGCCCTTTTCCGGAGAAAAGGTCAGGCTGCCTTCATGCATTTCGGCCACCTGGCGGGCCGCATAGAGCCCGAGGCCCACATGCTCTCCGTCGGGCCAGTAGCTCGTCATGGGGAGGAAGGCCGATTCCATATGCTCCGGGGCCAGCCCACCGCCGGAATCCCAGATCTGGAACTCCACTCCGTCTTCCGTCGCGAGCACCGAGATGCGGACGCGCCGATCCGGCTTTTCGGATACGGCGTCCTGCGCATTCATGAGCAGGTAGATGAGCGCCACCTTGACCCGGGCCAGATCCAGCGGCATGGCCCCAACCTCCGGATCATAGAATTTTTCGAACGCAATCTGCTTCATCTTCAGTTCGTAGTCGCGGAGCGTCAGCACGTCGTCCATCAGCCGGTCCGGAGACACCAGATTGATGTCCATGCGGTCACGCCGGGCGATGGAGGTGAGGGAGGAGATGAGCTGGCTGCACTTCGTGATGCCATCGACAATCTGGCCCAGCATGCGGTTGGTGTCGGGGCTGATGCGCTCGTCGAAGGAGGCCAGCTCGGCATAAGCCATGGCCGCGCCGAGAAGGTTGTTGATATCGTGGGTAACCCCGTTGACGCACTTGCCCACCTGCGCGTAGCGGTGCAATTGCACCAGAGACGCTTTGCCCTGTTCTGAGTCCGGGTCGAATGAATTCAAAATCCGCCAGCCTTTCTTTCGAATCGCCAACTACCGCTCGACTCTTGGCAAGAGTGTATGTAGAACCCCATGATACACCGCCGGTGGCGCTATCAGGTAGTGCAAGCGCCAGACTGCCCGTCTGGCGCTTGCAACGAATGCTTAGTTGGACTTCATATTATCCGCGACGGCCTTGGCGAACTCGCTGCACTTGAGCAGCGTGGCCCCTTCCATCAGGCGCGCAAAATCATAGGTCACGGTTTTGTTCTGGAAAGTCCGGGTCAGCGCGTCGATGAGCGAATCCGCCACTTCCTGCCAGCCCATGTACTCGAACATCATCACGCCGGAGAGCACCACGCTGCTCGGATTAACCTTGTCCAGGTTGGCGTACTTGGGCGCCGTGCCGTGGGTCGCCTCGAAGACGGCCACACCGGTGTCGTAGTTAATATTCGCGCCGGGGGCGATTCCGATACCACCCACCTGGGCGGCCAGAGCATCGCTGATATAGTCGCCGTTGAGATTCATCGTGGCAACGACATCAAATTCCTTCGGGCGGGTCAGGATCTGCTGCAGGAATATATCCGCGATGGAGTCCTTGACCAGGATCTTGCCGTCGGCATGGCCGTGGCAGTCGTCCCAGGCCACGGCGACGTCTGCGAACTCTTCGCGCACCACTTCGTAGCCCCAGCGGCGGAAAGCCCCTTCGGTGTACTTCATGATGTTGCCCTTGTGCACCAGTGTAACACTCTTGGAGCCGTGCTTGACGGCGTGGCGCAGGGCGGCGCGCACCAGGCGCTTCGTGCCGAATTCACTCACGGGCTTCAGGCCGATACCGGAATTGTGGCGAATTTCCCAGCCAAACTCGGCCTTGCAGAAATCGGCCAGCTTTTGGGCCTCGGCCGATCCGGCCTTCAACTCCAGGCCGGAGTACACATCTTCGGTGTTTTCGCGGAAGATGGTCATGTTCACGTTTTGCGGCGCGATGACCGGGCTCGGAACGCTGTCGAAGTGGCGAACGGGCCGCACGCACGCGAAAAGATCGAGTGCCTGGCGCAGGCTCACGTTCAAGCTGCGGAAACCGCCGCCCACCGGGGTCGTGAGCGGCCCTTTGATGGCGATCTCGTATTCCCGGATCGCGTCGAGCGTTTCTTCGGGGAAGTAGGAGCCGGTGACCTGGTTGGCCTTTTCACCCGCATAGATCTCCATCCAGGCGATCTCGCGACTGCCGCCGTAGCAGTGCTTCACCGCTTCGTCGAAAAGAAAGCGGGAGGCCTTCCAGATATCCGGGCCCGTGCCATCACCTTCAATGAAGCCGATGATGGGGCGGTCCGGCGTCTGGAGCTGGCCGTCTTTGATGCAAATCTTTTCGCCTTCGGGCACCACGATGTGCTTATAGGTCGCCATTTCTTCTCCTTGGTACTCGTTGTTCTTGAACCTGGCGGAAGGCGGGTTACGCCGCGGAACCCGGCAGGGATACCAGGCGCACGCTGATTACATTGGGAATGCTCCGGAGCGTGTCCAGCACCGTATCCGACACGGACTCGTCCAGATTCAGCACCGTCAGCGCCCGAGCGCCGCGGGCCTCGCGGCCCAGCGACAGATTGGCAATGTTGATGCCCGCCTCACCCAGGGTCAGGCAGACCCGGCCGATAACCTGGGGCACGTCGTTGTTAATGCAGATGACCATGTGACCTTCGGGCTTGGCGTCCACGCGCATCCCATCGATGCTGCAGATGCGCGGGTCAGTCCCGTCAAAAAGCGTTCCCGTGATGGTGTGGGACCCGGCGTCGGTGACGACGGTGACGCCAATTTCGAAAGCATAGTCTGAGCCGGCGGGGCAGCGCTTTTCGCTGCACGCGATACCGTGCTCCTTCAGGCGGTGGGGCGCGCTGATGGCATTCACATCCTCAATGGAGGGGCTGAGGTAACCCGCCAGAATGGCCGCCGTGATCGGATAGAGATCGCTGGCACCCATCTCGCCGCTGTAGGTGATTTCGATGGCGGAGGGCCGGCCCTCGCTGAAGGCCGCCTGGAAAAGGCCCAGATTCTCAGCGAGGCCCAGCAGGGGCATGAGCGCCTTGCGCGTCTCGCTGTCCAGGCTGGGCACGTTCACCGCGTTCACGATGGCACCGGTTGTCAGGTAGTCCGCGATCTGCTCGGCCACTTCCACCGCCACGGTGAGCTGGGCTTCGTCGGTGGACGCGGCCAGGTGGGGCGTCATCACGATATTGTCGAGCCCGATAAAGGGATTCTCGGGCAGGGGCTCGGTGGTGTACACGTCGAGGGCCGCGCCCGCGATCACGTTGTCGCGCAGGGCCTGGGCCAGCTCTACCTCGTTGACCAGACCGCCGCGCGCGCAATTGACGATGCGGCAGTTGGGCTTCATGCGCTTGAAGTGCTCGGTGCGGAAGAGGTTGTCGGTCTTGTCGGTCTTCGGCGCGTGGAGCGTGATGAAATCGGAGCGCTCAATAAGTTCGTCGATGGAGACCAGTTCGACACCGAGGCCGTCGGCCTTGAGCTGGGTCATGATGGGATCAAAGGCGATGACTTTCATGTCGAAGGCCTGGGCGCGCTTGGCGACCGCGCCGCCGATGCGACCGAGGCCCACCACGCCGAGGGTTTTGCCGCAGAGCTCGGTGCCCATGAAATTCTTGCGATCCCACCGGCCGGCCTGCATGGAAGCGTTGGCCAGGGGCACGTTGCGGCAGAGGGCGAAAAGCAGCGCGAAAGTGTGCTCGCAGGTCGAGATGGTGTTGCCGCCGGGCGTATTCATCACCACGATGCCCCGCTTGGTGGCGGCATCCTTGTCGATGTTGTCGGTACCCACACCGGCGCGGCCGATAATCTTCAGGTTGCCGGAGTTGGCCAGGGCTTCCTCGTTCACCTTGGTCGCGCTCCGCACGACCAATCCGTCGTACTGGCCGATGATGGCCGCCAGTTCCGCAGGGGATTGGGGGGGCTTCACGTCCACGTCAATGCCGCGGGCCCGAAACACGTCGACCCCTTGTTCACTGAGACCATCTAAAACCAGTACTCGGGCCATTCAATCTATCTCCATGGAAAGCACGATGGGGCGGAGGCTCACCCCGACTCCGGGGCCATACCGCCAATTCGATCATGCATATTACGAAACTTGTACTTATTTTCTTCTTGCGTGACGCTGGGAGGGGCGAGGGCCGTTGTGGAACATGTACCACCTTCGGGATCAACGGCACCGCAACGTTCGATTGCACGCCTGACCCGCACGGGAAATCTGCGCGGGAACGGCCCGGCGTTATCGGCACCCAGGCACGAGATTGGCAGCTCCTGCCCTCAGGGTGACTGCACGGAGCCGAAAGGATAGCAATCAGGGGCGCAAATTGTCAAACGCCATGCGCGCGTTTCCCCGGTGTGCGCCGCAAAGCGCACCGCCTCCGGCTTCGCGGAAGTTATTTGTTTTCAGCAACTTGCTGGCTGAAGTCTGCCGGGTATCGCTGCGGCGGGTTGCACCTGCCAGATTGCGAGCACGGATTTGCCCACCAGATGGCCCAGCAGGGGATCCACCACGCGAGACACCGGGACCAGCCACTTATCCCAGAACTGAACCTGACCCAGGGTCGGCACCGAGGAGCGCAGCACCAGCCGGTTCGCTAGAGAGGCCATTACCCCGACCGAATCCAGATAGTAGAAATGGCCCGACAGCGTATTCGGTGGCCCGATAGCCGCCAGACTTTTCCACGTGTAGCGCCGGTAGTGGCCCACGGCCTCGTCAAAGGGTGAAAAGAGGCCCGGGTGGGCTGGGGCGAGAACGATCACGTGTCCGCCAATTCGGGTTCGGGCACCCGCGCGGGCCAGTTCCCCCGCGTCGTCCAGAATATGCTCCAGCACATCGATATAAAGTACGGTGTCAAACTGGACCTCGGGGGACAGGTCATCCAGGGTGCCGGTAACCACTTCGACCGTTCGGGCGGGCCCGTCCAGTGCCGGAAAGACTGGAATTCGGGCGGCAAGCCCCGGATCCGGCTCCAGGCACAACCAGCGACCCGACATTCCGCCACGCAACAGGTCCGTGTTCGTACCCATGCCGGCGCCAACTTCAAGGACATCCGGGCCCAGACACGACCGGATGCGATCGGACCAATAGGCCTTCCAATTGCTGGCGTGGGCAAAAAGTTCGAGTTCCTCACCCGGATAGACGTTAGACAAAGCGTGTTTTCTCCTCGGCGCGCGCAGGTTCCAGAAAAGAGGGTACCCCATCCAGCGGCGAGCGCGCCAATGTCCTCTGTGCGCGACCGGCGACTTGCGATTGCGGGTTGCGGAAAACAGCGTTCTTGAGTACCATACTATCATTCAGTGATGCTGTTCGTTTCCCGCTGCGATCCTTGGGCGCGAAACGTGGAATCGCGCCGCGCCCCATTCCACTCCCGCCGGGAGATGTATCGGAATGCGAACGAGTGCGGCATGTCTGGCTGACTCGTCCGTAGGCATGTGCTCTTATCCCCCTGGGAGATCCGTATCATGTTCAGAATTGTTGCGGCGGCGTGTTTCGCCATTGCCCTGTCCCTGCTGATCCAGGGGTGCCCAAATCTGGACCCTGAAATTCCGGGGGGGCCGGAGGGTGTAGTCTATGTGGATGCCGGGTCCGGCAGCGACACAAACGGAAACGGCACGTTGCTCCGTCCCTGGAAATCCGCTTCGCACGCGCTCCTCAAGATCGCCCCCCATGCGGGCGTGGACAGCGGATTCACCATCTCGCTCGCTCCAGGGGAATACGCGGAAAAGATCGTTCTGTCTCGCTACGTCACCCTGCGGGGCGCGGATGGCGATGACCCCGCCGCTACGCGGATCCTCCCCGGACCCGGCGCGGCACACGGCAATCTGCAGGCGGGCGACTCAGTTGTCACGGCTGTGGCCGGACTCGCGGGTGAAAACATCTTGCGCGATTTGACCATCGCCATTCCCGCCGATGCCCCAGGTGGCGTCACACTGCTTTCCGTCCCGGACGCGACGATTGACGTGGAGAATGTTGTCTTCGATGGCCATGGCGCCAGCGATTCCATTGCGGTGCGGATTGCGTCCCCGGGGTCGTCGGCATCTACATTCAAGCGCTGTCAGTTTCGCGGGGTCCATAATGGCGTGCTGGCCTCAGATACAGCGGCCAGTTTCGCCCGAAATCAATTCGTAGATATTTCGGGGGCGGCGATCCTGGCTCCCCCGCCGGATACAAAACAAACGGGAACCTTCCTGTACCCCACCCTGGGTTCGATTGACGCGTGTACGTTGTCTTCCGGGAACATATTCTTTACCGACACCATCAACCCGCCCGGTGGTCTGAACCCATCGGCCGGACCGGTCATCGATACGGGAGAAGCCTCCGGCGACGCCCCCGAACTTCTCGCCCAAGGGAACACCTGGATCGGTGTCGAGTTTCAAGGAGCCCTGGCCGAGGGCGACTATGACGCCGCGTCTCGTCAGGTCGGTGAGCGCGTATCGGATAATGTGCGAACCGACGCGCCCAGCTTCGAAGCGATCTCCGACGCGAAGAATGTGCTTGCACTCACGATTATCTGTTCGGTGCGCAATGCACTGACGGACGAGGTCATTCCGGATGCCCTCGTCTCGATCGGTGTGGGCCCGGACAGCACAACGTTAGAAGATGGCTTCGCGGTTTTCACGGTCGCGTCCCCGGGCCTTTTCACCTTCACCACGTCCGCGGAAGGTTTTGCGACCAGTGTGGAGTGTGCGGTGATCGCGCAGGGAGAGTTGCTCGTGGTAATAGATCTGCTGCTTACACCGGCGGGCTGACGCGCGACGAAGCAAGAGACAAACTGGGCGACATCACGGCCAGGCCCGTAGCGCCAGCACAATCACCGCCTCCAATTCTTCACGGCTCGCCCCACTGCTGGCCTGTACCGCCATGCCCCGGACCACCGTGGCGATGAATCGCGCCAGGTCCGCCGGGTTGGTGTCCGCAGGCAAGTCGCCTTCAGCCTTCGCACGCTCGAATCGCTCGCGAATAGCGCACTCCCCGGCGGTGCGAAATTCCACCAAGGCCTTGCGAATGATGTCGGCGTCCTCGCCGGTGGCCAGAGCCGCATGCACGGCCAGGCAGCCGCCGGGATTCTGGGGACAAGTTCCGAGGTCCGCAGCGCCCCGGAGGATCGCTTCCGCGCAGGCCCGGGCCGTGGGTGCCTGGAGTGCCACGGCGACATACGCCGCTGGCCCAGTGGCATAGCGCTCCAATACCTTGCCGAAGAGCTGCTCTTTATTGCCAAAAGCCCCGTAGAGGCTGGGACGGTTAATCCCCATCGCCGTGGTCAGATCGTCCAGCGTCGCCCCCTCGTAACCCTTCTCCCAGAAGACACGGAGCGCCGCATCGAGGGCGTGCTGACAGTCAAATTCTCGCGGACGGGCCATGGTGGGAATATGCGCTCCAAAAGTTTTGTACTTACTGATACAGTATATCATAGCTTGGGTTCGGCAGCGCCCTCCGACAACTTCCTTGACAGGTCAACTATTTCCATGTAGAATTGTACTGTTCGGTACAAAACAGCCCCACCCACTGAAGGAGAATCCCCATGAAAAAACTTGAAGGCAAAGTTGCCGTGGTCACTGGCGCATCCAAAGGCATCGGCGCGGAAATCGCCCGACAACTCGCAGCCGAAGGCGCTTCGGTGGTCGTCAACTACGCCGCCAGCAAGGAAGGCGCGGATCGCGTCGTCACTGGCATCGAGGCCGCCGGTGGCAAGGCCATCGCCGTGAAAGCCGACGTGTCCAAGCAGGCGGATATCGTCCAACTCTTTGCGGAGGCGAAAACCGCCTTTGGCCGCCTCGACGTGCTGGTGAACAACGCGGGAATCTTCAAGTTCGCGCCCCTTGGCGACATCACGGCGGAGCACTTTCACGAGCAGTTCAACCTCAATGTGCTCGGCTTGCTCCTCACGACCCAGGAAGCCGCGAAGCATTTCGGGCCCGAAGGCGGCAGTGTCATCAACACCAGTTCCATTGTCAGCACCTATGCACCGGCTTTTGGCTCGGTCTACAGCGCGACAAAGGCCGCCGTGGACGCGGTGACCAAGTCCCTCGCCAAGGAACTCGGACCGCGGAATATCCGCGTCAACTCCATCAACCCTGGCATGGTGGAAACCGAAGGCACCCACACGGCGGGCATCACGGGCAGCGAACAAGAATCGGTCGTGACCTCCCAAACGCCCCTGGGCCGCACCGGACAACCCGACGATATCGCACCCGCCGTGGTCTTCTTCGCATCGCAGGATTCTAAGTGGATCACCGGCGAGACACTCTACATTTCAGGTGGCTTTCGGTAGGCTGAAGGCTGAAAATGGATCTTATGCGACCTATGAGTCGTATGGGTCAGTATAATACTGAGACCCCATACGACCCATAAGACCCATTCCCATCACACCCCGACTATCGCTCAACAAAAAGGATCCCCACATGCCCAATTCACTCAGCGGAAAAGTTGCCCTTGTCACCGGTGGATCACGCGGCATCGGCGCGGCCATCGCCCACGCCCTTGCGGATCACGGCGCAGACGTAGCCATCAGCTATTCGGCGTCTGCGGAAAAAGCACAAGCCGTCGCGTCGGAGCTCGGCGCGAAGGGCGTCCGCGCCCACGCCTTCCAGGCGGACCAGGCCGATCAAACCCAAGTCACGGACCTCGTAAAAGCCGTGGCCGATCACTTCGGTCGCCTCGACATCCTCGTCAACAACGCGGGCGTCTTCTCCCCCGGGATGATCGGCGCTCCAGACACCGACGTGGCGGGCCTTGATCGCCAGCTCGCCATCAACTACAGCGCCGTGGTCACGGCCATCCGCGCCGCCGCGCCGATCATGGGTGAAGGTGGGCGCATCATCACCATCGGATCGGGCCTGGCGGATCGCGTGGCCTTCCCGGGCATTGCCGACTACTCGGCCACCAAGGCCGCCGTGGTGGGTTATACCCGCGGCGCAGCCCGTGACCTGGGTCCAAAGGGCATCACCGTGAACGTGGTCCAGCCCGGTTCCACCGCCACAGACATGAATCCGGAAGACGGCCCCGGCTCCGAAGGTCAGAAGGCGCTCATCGCCCTCGGTCGCTATGGCCAGCCTGCGGAAGTCGCTGCCGCCGTGGCCTTCCTCGCGAGCCCTGCGGCATCGTACATCACGGGAACGGTAATCACGGTGGACGGCGGATTTACAGCGTAGTAGGCTGTAGGCACTCACCCGTCTGTCAAGGAACAACTCAGGAGCTTCTTCCCATGCCAAAAATCCTCGTTCTCTACTATTCCATGTATGGCCACATCGAAACCATGGCGGGCGCCATCGCCGAGGGCGCCCGCTCCGTGGAAGGGGTGGAGGTCACCATCAAGCGTGTGCCCGAAACCCTTTCCGAGGAATCGGCCAAGCGCAATGGCGTGAAGCTCGATCAGGCCGCCGAGGTCGCCACGCCCGGCGAATTGGGCGACTACGACGCCATCATCTTCGGCACGCCCACGCGCTTCGGTAACATGGCCGCCCAGATGCGTAATTTCCTCGATCAAACCGGCGGCCTGTGGGTCAAGGGCGGATTGGTCGGCAAGGTCGGCAGTGTCTTCACCAGCACCGGCACGGGCGGCGGCAACGAGTCCACCATCATCAGCTTCGTTACGACCCTGATGCACCACGGCATGATTTACGTCGGCCTCCCCTACGCCTGTCCGGAACTCGCCGACATCAGCGAAGTGAAAGGCGGAAGCCCCTGGGGCGCGGCCACCATCGCCGGTGCCGACGGCTCGCGCCAGCCCAGCGGGAAGGAACTCGCCCAGGCCCGATTTCAGGGCAAACACGTCGCGGGAATCGCGCTGCAGATGAGTAAGTAACCATTAATGAAGAGGCCACGTGCAGAATGCACGTGGCCATATTTTTTACCACGGATGGCACGGATATCACGGATGAAGAGTGTGAGATATCGGGAAGTCGCTGAGCACGTTCGAAATGCCCGATTTTATTTCATCCGTGTTATCCGTGCCATCCGTGGCAGGAAATCTATCGTTATTCCCCAATCGTCTCCGCGATCAGCATATAGGCCGCAGCCCGTTGCGCGGGGGGGAAATCGTGCTCCGCTTCGGGGTAAGCGGCTTGCAACTTGTGCTCCGAATTGAAAAGTTCAAACACCGGCATCGCCGACTTCACACAATCTTGCACACCGGAAACTTCAAAGTTCTCGTCGCTGATTGGCGCATTGATGAACACCGCGCGCGGCGCGATCACACCCAGAATCTCCGTGAAATCAAAGGGCATTTTCGCGGGGTCCTTGTCGAACTTCGTCACAATGGAGGGCATGTAGGTCTTGCTCGTCCAGCCCGTGATGTTGCCCTCATAGTACTTCGGAAAGCGCGTGAAGCCGCAGCTTGTCACCGCCACCTTGATCCGCGTATCGAAAGCGCTGACGAACAACGTGTTGTGGCCTCCCAGCGAATGGCCGATAGCCCCGATGCGTTCCGGGTCGACCTCGGGCAGGCTCTGGAGCAAGTCCACGCAACGCACGTGATTCCAGATGCCCTTCATGGTCCCGCTCTCGTAACCCATGGCATAGACGTCGATCATATAATCTCCGAAGCCGGGATAATCCGGTGCGATGACCACATAACCGCGCTCCGCCAGCTCCTGGGCATAGTTCCGGTTCAATAGCCCGCTCTTCCCCACCGGCTCTTCTTTGCCCAGTTGATAGGTCTGGTGCAGCGCGAGGATCGCGGGTGCCTTGCCGGTGATATTCTTCGGAATCAGCAGGTAAGCCGGTGCGCGATCGCCGGGCTCCGACTGGAAAGTGATTTTCTTCCGCGTGTACATCGGAAACTCCATCTCCTCCAGCACCTGCACCGCGAGATCGCCCCGCTCGTGCGTGGGAAAGGGTCCCATCACCTTCTGCATGTTCTCCAACACATGGGCGCGGCGGATATTCCAGTCCGGGATAGCCTTCACGGGCTGCGCCGCACCGACCGCGTCGATGTACTGCATAATGTTGAGCTTGTCGGCGTAGAAGGGGGCGTCCTCCGTAAAGGCGGTACTGGCACCGCAGGAAAACAGAACGAAACACAACAACAGAAAACGCATGGGGAACTCCTTTGGAAATCAGCCTGAACCGTTAAGGCATGATAGTGCGGGTCCATCGCCGATGCAACTGGCGCGTTTGCAGGACGGATAGGACCGATAGGACTGATTTTCTCAATCTGTCGTATCGGTCCAATCCGTCCTATGATCTAAGCCATTTAACTTTCTATTGATAATAAGTTATCATAAGCAAGATGGCCGCACGCGCGGGAAAGCAGTCCCGCGCGCAACGCGGCCCCGGAACCCCACCATGAACGCAAGCCCCGTCAAGGGACACATCGACAAGATTTCCATCGGCCTTTCCGCCCTGTGCGCGGTGCACTGCCTCGTGCTGCCTGTTGTCGCGGGTGTACTTCCCGCCCTGGCGGCGGTGACCGCCAGCCACTCCCATTTTCACGTGCTTATGCTCGTATTGGTGATTCCGCTGAGTGGACTCGCTCTCGGCGCGGGCTGGCTGCGCCACCGCGATCGGATCGTCCTGGCCCTCGGCGTCTGCGGCATGGGACTCATGGTCCTCGCGGTTACCCTGGGCCACGATGTGCTGGGCGATGGGGGCGAGCGCTGGGCCACCCTGGTCGGCTCCTTCTTTCTCGCGGCGGGGCATTTCCGAAATTTCCGCCGGTGCCACCCCGCGGACGGCTGTCACAAAGGCGCCTGTTAGGCCGACCGTCACCCCCGCGATTGCCTCCGACGCGCCAATATTGTACGCTGTGTTTCCCTTTTGGCCATTGGAAAGGAATACAGCATCCATGCTCCACAAATGTTTCATCGGAACCGACGCCGCCCAACTCGCCTTCTGGGACGTCCAGCACACCCGCACCGGCGCGGAGTCGATGGAACTTCCGGAGCTCGATGAGCTATGGAAGGCCGACGCCCTGGGCGGTCGCGTTTTCTTCATCAACACCGGATCGAACGGCGCCTGGGATGTGCATCTCTATGTGGACGAAGCCGTTCCCGATGATGTGCTCGTGAACTACAAGACCTTGAATCGCCGATTCTTGCTCCGCTGCCCCTCGGGTCGGCTCATCGCGGACGGGGCGGAATTCTATATGGCCAGCGCGGAGGAAACGCCCGGGTCGGAGGACGCCATCCAGGTTCCGGTGGGCGACTATGAGCTGCAACTGCACGAACTCTGTGCCGCTGACCTGGACGACCCCGCCTACCTTACTACTGTCGTAAGCAGGGACGACCTGGACTACTACCTGAGCAGGAACTCGGGATTCGGATGGGGCTGCGCGGGCCTGATCGCAGGCGCGATCATCGGCGCAATCACCCATTGGTACTGGGGCCTGTTCGTCGCGATGGGCGTGATCGTCTGGGGCGGTGTGAAACGCTGGCGGCACCAGAACGATACCCGCTTCGCCGATATCGAATCGCGCCTCGACACGGATCGCAATCAGTACGCTTTCTTTATTTGCTCGCTGCGGCCCATTGGTGCAGACTCCGTTCTTCGAGGCGGCTGGTATAATTTTTCGGGGTGACTCAGGGACAGCGTCGCCCCGTGATCGAAACGTGTAAGATGCGTTGCGCACCCGTTGTTTCCTCCAAGTCGAGGGAGGCTTGCTACAACCGGCGAGGCTGTCCTGTCGCCAAGGAGAGCAGCCCGCACGATCAACAGTAGCTCTGCACTGAGAAAGTAGCCTTCAGTAGAATACTTCGCGAAGATAGAGTCTATTACTAATGCACCGGGTCACGACGTCAGACAACAGGACAGCCCCGCCTGTTGACGTGCACTCCGCCTGGTTAAAGATCACTGGTTGACACGCAGCGTCATCGCGCATCCACATCACGGGGCGACGCTGTCCCTATGTGTCATCACAAAGCGCAACTCGCCCCCACCCGCGATTTCGTCGTGGGTGAAGTAGGTGCGATCGAGCACCTTTCCATTCAGCGAAACGCTATCAACGTATAAATTCTCCGGCGCGTAATTGTCGGCGATGACGGTCAGGGTCTTCCCCTCGCCCATATCAACAACGGCCTTCGCAAACAGGGGCGCGCCGATCTCGTAGCGCGTGGTGCCCGCGATGGGATAAAAACCCAGCGCGCTGAAGACATACCACGCCGATAGCGTCCCGCCGTCGTCGTTGCCATCGAGGCCCGCGTAGTGGTCCGCATACTTCGTGTCTAGAATGTGGCGCACCCACTTCTGCGTGAGGTCGGGTCGGCCCACCGCATTGAAAAGGTAGGCCGCATGAAAGTAGGGCTCGTTGCCGTGCCAGTAGTGGGAGCCGGGATGCCAGTCGCCCAGGGTGTCATTGGACTTTTCAAAGTAGTCCTCCAGCTCCGCGACGAACTGCTCCTTGTTCGGAAACAGCGAGACAAGCCCTTCGCCGTCAAACGGCACGCCCCAGCGCCACATCATGGCGCTACCTTCCACAAAATCGTCCGTGAACTCGCGGCCCGAATCGGTGTAGCTCAGCACGAGCGGATCGAACTTGTCCGTGAAGGCACCCCCACTATCGCGCGGCACAAAGAACAGCCGCGTGGGGTCCCATACATTCCGATAGGACTGGGCGTGCTTCGCGAAGACCGACGCGTCGTGGGCCTTGCCCAAGTCCGCCGCGAGAAGCGAGAGGGCGTGGTCACACCAGGAATATTCCAGCGTCGCCGACACCGCATCCGACATGGTGTCCGAAGGACAGTAACCATGTTGGAGATAGCCCTCCAGCCCTTCGCGCCCGGCGAACTTGGACCATTCAGGCTTGCCCGTGAGAGCGGTCTGGCGCATCATGGCGTAGGCCGCTTCAATATCGAAATCACGCACGCCTTTCAGCCACGCCTCGGAGACCGCCACATCCGCCGGGGTGCCGAACATGCAATTGGTGTAGCCCGCGCCCGAGGGCCAGCGGGGCAGGCAACCGCCCGCCTTGCCCATCTCCACCAGCGAGATCATCATGTCTCGTTGCTCCTTTTGCGCGATCAGATTGTAGAGCGGGTGAACGGTTCGGAAGGAGTCCCACAGGGAGAAATCGGTGTAGTAGGTGGTGCCTGGAGTCACCGTATGCACCGCACGGTCGAAGCCCGTGTACTCCCCGTTCACATCATTGAAGGTGGTCGGCATTTGCATCGTGCGGTAGAGCGCGGTGGTAAAGATACGCCGCTGCGCCTCGCTCCCACCTTCGATCTGGATTCGAGAGAGATGGCTCTCCCATTGATCGCGGGCCTGGGCATAGATTTCCTCGAAGGTTTTTCCCGCCACTTCCGCTTCCAGATTCTCCCGAGCGTTCCCGATACTCACATACGAAATCGCGAGCCGCACCTCCACAATCTGGCTTTCCGGCGAGGGTGAAAAGGCGAGCGTGGCTCCGATGTAATCGCCGCTTATCGCAGCGCTGTTTGTGCTGAATTCGTTTCCGCTCCATGTGCCGTGGCTCGCGATGGGCTTGTCGAACTTCGCAACGAAGAACACATCGAGCCCGTCGTAGCGCCCTGAAAACGATCCATGGATGCGAATGCTTCCTTCCACTTCGCGCTGGTCGGGCCGGATAGTCACCGTCCCCTTCTCGCTCCGCTTGTCTCCGATGACACTGCTGACATCAATAGCCAGATGGGGCATCGTTCCGCCGGGGAAAGTGTAGCGGTGTACCCCGACGCGCGGTGTTGCGGTTAGCTCAACAAGTATATTCTCCTCCTGAAGCCGAACGGCATAGTAACCGGGAAAGGCTTTCTCCTCCGTGTGAGAAAAGATCGCATAGCGTTTCCCATTTGGCTCCTTGCTATCCAGCAATGCCGTAGAGGGAAAGATGCGGAACACGCCGCCTTCCTGCGCATCCGCCCCGAGCAGGCGCGTGTGGCTGAATCCAACAATCTTGTTGTCACCGTAGAAATAGCCCGAACGGTTGAAGGCCTCTTCATTGAGCAGCAGCGACGCCGTATCAGGCGCGAGGCGCACCATGCCGAAGGGAACGGTGGCGGCGGGGGAATCGTGGCCGCACATCCACGAGTAGCCGCCCGTGGCGATGAAGGGATCTACGCTGGCCCCGAGCTTGCCGGGTTCGATTGCGGTTTCCAGCGCACCGGGCTTTGGGCTCACGATTGATCGGTAGGTGCCCCAGACGCCCAGCAAGGCCAGTACCGGAATGGTCAGGATCACCAGTGCCACGATCAGCATCCACTTGAGAATTCGCTTGAGTCTTTTCATGGGGCTCCCGTGGGGTTGATTGACAGCTCGCTATAGCTTACAGGACCGATAGGACGGATACGACCGATATTGGCGACGTAATCTGGCCTATCGGGCGAATCCGTCTTACAAAATAAAAGAGCGCCGGGCATTCCCGGCGCTCTGGTACTTCCATTGTGTTCGAGCAGGCGGCTATTCCTCGCCGCCCTCTTCGATCACGTCGTCGGGCGAGGAATCGTCCGCATCGCTGTCGCCATCCGCGCCGGCGGTGGCGTCATCATCGTTTTCTTCCGGCACAGCCTTGGCCACGGCACTCACCCGGGCGCCCTCCTGAGGCTTCATCACCGTCACGCCCTGCGTGTTGCGGCCGATGGTGCGGATGTCTTTCACCGAAGTGCGAATTACGATACCATCCGTGGCCACCAACACCAGCTCGTCGTTGTCGTCCACGGTCATCATGCTGACCACGTTGCCGTTGCGCTCGGAAGTCTTGATGTTGATGATGCCGGAGCCGCCCCGGTGTTGCAGGCGATACTCGCCGACCTGGGTTCGCTTGCCGAAGCCGTGTTCGGTCACGCTGAGCACGGTGCGGTCATCCTGCGCGAGGGACATGCCCACCACGTAGTCCTTCTCGTCGAGGCGAATGCCGATGACGCCCCGGGCCGTGCGGCCCATGGGACGCGCGTCGGTTTCGGGGAAGCGGATGGCCATGCCCTTGTAGGTGGCGATAAGCACGTTGTCGCTGCCGGAGGTAAGCTGCACGTCCATCAGCTCGTCGCCCTTGTCAATTTCGAGGGCGATGATACCGGTCGTGCGGGGATTGCTATAGGCCTTCAGGGCGGTCTTCTTGACCGTACCCTTCTTGGTGACCATGAAGACGAACTTATCTTCTTCGTGCAGATCGCGCACCGGCAGGAAGGCCGTTACGGTCTCTTCACCGCCGAGACTGAGGAGATTCACCATGGCGCGACCGCGCGCGGTACGACTCATCTTCGGAAGTTCGTGCACCTTGCGCCAGTAGACCCTGCCTAAGTTGGTGAAGAAGAGCATGTACTGGTGGGCCGACGCGATGAAGAGGTCTTTTACGAAATCCTCTTCCTTGGTGTCCATGCCGGACACGCCGCGGCCGCCGCGCTTCTGCTTGCGGTAGGTACTCACGGGGAGGCGCTTGATGTAGCCCTCGTTGGAAACCGTCACCACCATGTTCTCGTCGGCGATGAGATCTTCGACGTTGAACTCGCCCTCTTCGTCGAGGATGTCCGTGCGCCGTTCGTCGCCATGCTTTTCCTTTACCGTAATGATTTCCTCGCGCACGACGGACAGGATGTTTTTATGGCTGGAGAGGATCGTTGTCAGACGTTCGATTTCTTTGAGGAGTTCGGCATACTCGTTCTGGAGCTCTTCGCGTTCGAGACCGGTCAACTGGCGTAAACGCATCGCCAGGATAGCGTTGGCCTGAATCAGCGTGAAGCCAAAGGCGGCCATGAGCTTGTCGCGGGCGTCGTCGCGATCCGCCGAAGCGCGGATGATCTTGATGATCTCGTCGATGTGGTCGATGGCCTTGAGCAGACCTTCGAGGATGTGGGCGCGGGCCTCCGCCTTGTCCAACAGGAAGCGGGTACGGCGCTCGACGATTTCCGCGCGGTGCTCCACGTAGTAGTGGATCAGCTCGGCCAGATTCAGCACCTTGGGCTGGTTGTTCACCAGCGCCAGGAAAATAATGCTCGCCGTCGCCTGCAATTGCGTGTGCTTGTAGAGTTGGTTCAACACCACTTCGGGCTCTTCACCCCGCCGCAGTTCGATCACCACGCGCATACCGTCCTTGTCGGACTCGTCGCGCAGATCGGTGATGCCTTCGACGGTCTTGCTGCGCACCAGGTCCGCGATCGACTCGATGAGCCGGAGCTTGTTCACCTGGTAGGGAATTTCCTGAATGATGATGCTCTGCTTGCCCTGGCCGCCGTCCTTCTTCGTCTCCACCGCCACGCGACCGCGCACTTTGAGGCGACCGCGTCCCGTGCGGTAGGCATCCTTGATGCCCTTGCGCCCGAGGATCACGCCGCCCGTGGGGAAGTCAGGCCCCGTGACGAATTGCATCAGATCGTTCGGTGTGGCCTTAGGGTTGTCGATGAAGTGGATGATGGCGTTGCACACTTCGGTAAGGTTATGGGGCGGGCAACTCGTCGCCATACCCACGGCGATACCGTAGGAACCGTTCACCAGCAGGTTCGGAAAAGCCGAGGGAAGAACCGTCGGCTCTTTCAGTCGCGTATCAAAGTTGTCCTGGTGATCCACCGTCTCTTTGTCGAGATCCGCCATCATGTCGGCGGTGATGGATTCCATGCGCGCTTCGGTATACCGGTAGGCCGCCGCGTTGTCGCCGTCGATCGAGCCAAAGTTACCCTGGCTGTCCACCAGCGGGTAGCGCATGTTCCATTCCTGGGCCATGCGGACCAGCGCATCGTACACCGACGAGTCGCCGTGGGGGTGGTAGTTACCGAGGGTCTCACCGACGATGGAGGCGCATTTACGGAAGGCCCGGCCCTTGACCAGGCCCAGCTCCTGCATCACATAAAGGATGCGGCGGTGAACCGGCTTCAGCCCGTCGCGCACGTCCGGCAGCGCGCGGCTCACGATCACGCTCATGGAATACTCCATGAACGACTTCTGCATTTCGTGCTCGATGGTTATCGGCTTGATATCGTCTCTGGCCATTATTCGTCCTTGCGGTCGCTTACTAAATCCGGCGAATTATCGCTGGTTATACTTCCATTCATCAGGGGCGCCTGAAGCACTTAGGCTGCGAGTTCGAAGCGGAGCTTCGGGTACTGCATTTCCAAGCGGAGCTCTTGACATTATCCATAAATTCTTTTGGATAGGAGACTATTTTATTAGTCCCGAAGGGACGGCATATCGTAGCCCAGGGTGGAGCGAGGCACGAGCGAAACCCTGGGTATTGTTGCAATAAGATCACTAGCCCCAGCGGGGCGGCATAGGAGAACGAGGGAAATCGTCCCCGGTCTTCTATGCCATCCCTTCGGGATTTAAGAGTGTTTGGGCCAGTTGACCCAGGGTTCCGCTCGTACCTCGCTTCACCCTGGGCTACGATATGCCGCCACTGCGTGGCTAATTGGACAACTTTATGTAAACCGTTTCAGTGTAATAGCTGTAAATTTATGGGTAATGACAAAAGCGAAGCCTGGGAACGAGCGGGTTTCCAGTTCTCCTCGCCTAGACGTCCAGATTCTGCACTTCGGCGGCATGTCGCTCGATGAACTCTTTGCGCGGCTCCACCAGGTCACCCATCAGCGTCACAAACATCTCGCTGGCCGCGCCTTCGTCTTCCGCCATCACCTTGAGGAGCGTGCGGTTCTCGGGATCCATCGTGGTCTCCAGCAACTGCTCCGCATTCATTTCGCCCAAGCCTTTGTAGCGCTGGATGTGCAGGCCCTTGCGCCCAATTTCCATCAGATGCTCGTAGAGCGCCAGCAGGTCGTCCGTCGCGAAGGGACCCTCCGCATCGCTGCTGCCCTTCGCCTCTACGGTGTAGGGCGAATCGCCCACCGCCTTCAAAGGCTCCATGTGGCTCAGCAGCGCCGAGAACTCGTGGCTCTTCATGAAGGCCAAGTCCACCTGGCCCGCCTGGCGCACGCGCTTGGCCTTGCCGTTGACCAGATCCTCCGCCATGCCTTCCAACTCCGCCTGCTCCTCCGCCATGTTTACAATTTGCACCGCGGGGCCAAAAATATCCGCAATCTGTGTCGCGGAAAGCTGGCTCGGGTCGTGAAGAAATTCGCGCGGCAGTTCCATGCACTTGAACACGGCGGCCGATTCCACGCCATAGACCCGAAACAGGCGCGCGAGCATCTTCCGGCGATCCTGGGCCGCGCGAAAGCCGCGCAGCAACGTCTTGGTCTGTACGCCCTTGCCGTTGGACGTGGAACTGGAAACCTTTACGGATTCCAGCACGCCGTCAAGGATGAACTGCTCAAACTCCGCTTCCGTGTTCACATACTGGGACTTCTTGCCCTTGCGAATCTGGAAGAGGGGCGGCTGGGCGATGTAGAGGTGCCCGCGGCGAATAAGGTCCGGCATCTGGCGGAAGAAGAAGGTGAGGAGCAGCGTGCGAATGTGCGCGCCGTCCACGTCCGCATCGGTCATGATAATAATCTTGTGATAGCGCAGCTTGCTGATGTCGAAGTCCATATCGCCGAAGCCCGTACCCAGGGCCGTGATCAGCGAGCGAATTTCGTTGTTGCCCAGCATCTTGTCGATGCGGGCCTTCTCCACGTTCAGCACCTTACCACGCAGCGGCAGAATGGCCTGGAAGCGCCGGTCCCGACCCTGCTTGGCCGAGCCGCCGGCCGAGTCACCCTCGACGATGAAGATTTCGCAGAGCGCCGGATCTTTTTCCGAGCAGTCGGCCAGCTTGGCCGCCTGGCCGATGGAGTCCAGCGCGCCCTTGCGCCGCGTCAGGTCGCGGGCCTTGCGGGCCGCCTCCCGCGCGCGCGCCGCCTCCAGAGTCTTGTTGATGATCCGGTTGGCGGTGGTGGGGTTTTCCTCGAAGTGGGTCTGAAGCCCTTCGTACACCAGCGAACTCACGATACCCTGAACTTCGCTGTTGCCCAGCTTCGTCTTGGTCTGGCCTTCGAACTGGGGGTCGTGGAGGCGCACGGAAATGATGGCCGTGAGACCTTCACGCGCATCGTCGCCCGAGAGCGCGGCCATCTGCTTCTTCAGCAGGTTGTTCTTCTTCGCGTATTCATTCAGGCTCTTCGTCAGCGCCGCTCGGTAACCGCTCAGGTGCGTGCCGCCTTCATGGGTGTTAATATTGTTCGCGAAGGTCGAAAGAGTTTCAGTGTAGACCGTCGTATACTGCATGGCCACTTCCACCTCGACGCCTTCTTTCGCGGCTTCGAAATAGATGACCTTGCGGTGCAACGGCTCTTTGTTCCGGTTGATATAGGTCACATACTCGACGATACCGCCCTTGTACTGCATCACTTCGGGCTCGTCGACCGTGCGCTCGTCCTCGAAGATGATCTTGATGCCCTTGTTCAGGAAGGCCAGCTCGCGCAGGCGGCTGCGGAGAATCTCGGCGTTGTACTCGGAGACCTCGAAGATCTCGGAGTCGGGCATGAAGGTGATCTTGGTGCCCGTCGTCTTCGCCTTCCCCTTCGTCTCCAGTTTGTTCTTGACCTTGCCGCGCTCGAAACTCATGCCATAGACATTGCCGTCGCGCTTCACCTCCACTTCCAGCCAGGCCGAGAGCGCGTTCACGCAACTCACACCCACGCCATGGAGGCCGCCGGAGACCTTATAGGAATCATTATCAAACTTGCCGCCCGCGTGGAGTACCGTCAGCACCACCTCCAAGGCACTCTTGCCCTTGAACTTCGCGCTCGATTCCACGGGGATGCCGCGGCCGTTATCGATGACCGTGATGGAATTATCGATGTGGATGGAGACGTTGATCTGGTTGCAAAAGCCCGCCAGCGCTTCGTCCACACTATTGTCCACCACCTCGTAGACAAGATGATGAAGACCGCGGGTGTGGGTGTCGCCGATATACATACCGGGACGCTTCCGGACGGCCTCCAGGCCCTCCAGAATTTGAATCGAATCCGCGCCGTAACCTTTTTCAGCCATTATACTTACCTCGACTCATAGTGCCCCCGCGATAGACGGTGTTTGGAATACGCGTCATTATAGCAAAATTGGCCGGTCAAAACCAACTTAAGCGCAATATTCAGCGGGATTTAAGCCGGGTACACACCGCCCCTTGTGGCGGCCTTCCGCTTCCACGGGGCCGTGCCACAAGCCTGCTTGCCCGCACCCGAATTCCCCCGGCGGGATGGTGCGCGACTACCCTTCGTGATACCATGGATTCGACCCTGGAAGGATCTAATTCGCCATGCCACGCGCTACAATACTCCCCTTCCCGCCGGGGAGGCCCAAACCATCATGAGCATCCGCTTTCGCCTGCTCCTCCTCGTGTCCGTGCTCGTCGTCATCTCCGTCACCGTGCTCGGCTACCTCACATCGGCCTACGTGGACACGCGCCAGCGCCTTCGCGAGGCCGATGTTGTCCTCGTCGAGCTCGTGCAGGCGGCGGGCACTTCGGCGGCGATTGCCCGACTGCGGCTCCTGGTGCTCAATCGGCAGAGCACCGGCGCCGGCGCACCCGGCGACGTAGAGGAGGAGGCCCTGCGCTGCGCGCGTGCCTTTGGTGCCTGGAGATCCGCCTCAACCCTCGCGATTCAAGTGGGCATTGAAGGCGAAGCCGACGACCTGGCGCAAATTGAAGTCTTGGCAGAGGATTTTCATGCGGAGCTCAAGAAGCTCCGCGCGGCCCTGGGCGGTAAGGCCGCGGCGGATCCCGCCGTCTTCGATCAACTCCTCGATACGGGCGTACACCTGCGCATTGTTGACGATCTTCGCGAGATGAGCACCGCGTTTGACGGGATCCTGCTCAGCATGGGCACCACCCCCTGGATCGCTCGAATCGGGCCCGGCCAGCTTGCCACCGCACGCGCCACCCTCGCCGAGATCCGCTCGGCCCACTTGGTCCGGGATCGCCTCCAGCGCCAATCCAGCCGCATTGCCTTGCTCCTGGCCGACGCGTCGCCTGAAATCGACCGCGCGATCATCAGCACCACCGTTTCCCTGAACGAAACGATGGGAGCCTGGCTGAGGGCCACGGAAGCCTATGCGGAGGTCTCCGGCGAGCCCGCACCGCCGCATTACGAAAAGTTTGTCGTCGCCAACAGGATGCTCCAGGGGCACGTCAATCAGATCCTGGAGGATGCGCGCCGCGGACGCCTCGACGACGCGCGGGCACGCGCCACCGAAACCTGGATGCCTGCGCTCCAGAATGAACTGCTGCCCCTCCTGGAGGAGAGCCTGAACACGGAAGTCGCCGAACTGCGGAGCATGCTGGTGGAACTCTCCAGCTCCACCGCTTCGGCGGGCGCGGGCGGCATAGCCGTGATTTGCGCCGTCCTGCTCACCACCATCGCGGGCGCGTTCCACACAGTACGCTCCATGCTCCGTTCCCTGGACCAGCTTCGCGCGGGGACGGAACGTGTCGGCGCGGGAGATTTCGCCCACCGCGTGAATCTCTCCACCTCGGACGAGCTGGGCCGCCTCGGGGCGAATTTCGACGCGATGGCGGAAAAGCTTCAGGAGCAGGTGCGGCGGCGCGAAGCCCTCGAAGTGGAGTTGCTCCGCAACGAACGCCTCGCAACGCTGGGCCAGGTCATCGCCACCGTGAGCCACGAAATACGCAATCCCCTGGGCACCATTCAGACCTCGATCTACTCGCTCCGCAAACGGATGGGCGATCAGGGCGACGCCGTGGCAAAGTCGCTGGACCGCGCCGAGCGGAGTATACTACGGTGTGACCGGATCATCGGCGAGCTGCTGGAATATACCCGCACCCGTGAACCGGTCTGTGTGGAGACTCCCTTGGATGCATGGCTCGCGGAGGTGCTGGACGACTTCAACCTCCCCACCGGGGTCGCGGTCACACGGAAACTGGATTCGGGCGCGGGCGTTGCCATCGACCGAAACCGGCTCCAGGGGTGCGTAGTGAACTTGCTCAGCAACGCGTGCCAGTCCATGGTGGAGCGGCCCGGCGGCCCGGAGCGTTGCGAACTGCTCGTCGAGTCCCGATGCGCCGCCGGACGCGTGGAAATGCGGATTGCCGACACCGGGCCCGGCATCCCACCGGAAGTGCTGGCCCGAGTCTTCGAGCCCATGTTCAGCACGCGCACCTTCGGTGTGGGCCTGGGGTTGCCCATCGTGAAAAAAAACATGGAGCAGCACGGCGGGGGCGTGGAACTCGCCAGCGAAGCCGGATGCGGGACGACCGCAACGCTCTGGCTCCCCTTGGTGCAAAGGAAGGAAAAACAGGATGAAGAATCTCCGAATACTGGTGGTTGACGATGACCGCGACTTCGCCGAGGGCGTGGCCGATGTGCTGCAACTCCACGGCCATGAAACCGCCGTGGCCCATTCAGGTGAGGAAGCCCTGGAAACCTTCACCGAGACGGAATTCGACGTAACCTTCATGGATGTGAAGCTACCCGGCTGGAACGGCGTCGAGAGCTTTCGGGAATTCCGCCGGCGCTTCCCCGGCGCAAAAGTCGTGATGATGACCGCCTACAGCCTGGACAATCTGATGGACGTAACCACGGAGAAAGGCGTCATCGGATCGTTCCACAAGCCCCTGGCCTTCGGCGAGGTCGAGGCCTTGTTGGACCGCGTGCGGCAGGACACGCGCGTGCTGATCGTGGACGACGATGTCGATTTCGCGAGAGAAATCCGCGACATGCTGGAGGTCGCCGGCTTTTCGGTGCGCTCCTGCTTCGACGGGCAAACCGCCATCCGGCGATGCCTGGAGGAATCCTTCGACGCCATGGTCCTCGACCTGCGCCTGCCCGGAGCCAGCGGTGCGGAAGTTTTCAGGGCCGTGCGCGTGGCGCGGCCGGACTTGCGGATCGTCACTGTCACGGGATTTGATGAGGAATCCATCGAAAGCGATCCCGAGAAAATCGCTATCGACCCCAACCGTGTTCTTCACAAGCCCTTCAATCCCGACAGCCTCCTCCGCATGCTGGAGCACGTACCAGGCGTGGGTTGAGGTTTCAATCAGCCTTTTCCCGCAGGGTTTCTGATAGTTCCGCTTCCTGGGGACGTACCGCCGCACTGGCACCCGACACAAGCGAGGTGAATGCTAGGGCCTTCTCCTCAGCCCGGTTAAGCGAGGCCCATACCAAAGCGGCGGCATGTCCCGGTAGATGCTGGAATCGTGACGCGAGAACTTTTCCTCTCGTTTCCCTCGTTCCCAAGCTCCGCTCTTGTCATTACCCACAAGTTTCGCGAGATAGGTGTCTATTGCTTTAGTCCCGAAGGGACGTCATATCGTAGCCCAGGGTGGAGCGAGGTACGAGCGAAACCCTGGGTATTATGGAAAAAATTCATTAGCCCCAGCGGGGCGGCATAGAAGAACCGGCAATCCATCCCTGGTTTTCTGTGTCATCCCTTCTGGATTCAATGTTTTTGGGGTCCGGTGACCCGGGGTTCCGCTCCTACCTCGCTGTACCCTGGGCTACGATATGCCGCCACTACGTGGCTAATCAGATGCATTTCTGTGATCTGTTGCAGTGTCCTATGCTTAAGAACATATGGGCAATGACAAGAGCTCCGCTTGGGAACGAGTGAAGGAGGATATTGTGGGCCCAGGGCAATTGTGCAACAGACTGTTGCACAAATCACGGTTCGCCGGTCTAATGCAAATGCGACACAGGCTGCGCCGCATTTATAAGTGATTTGTCGCCAGCAGCTTAAGGGATCAGCACTTGACCGATCTAATTTTGCAACAGCCTGTTCCAAAATTGACAGTATGGCTGGTTCCATCATTTTTGCCACAGGCTGTGGCAAAATTGCCATTCCTTAATTTCAATAGGTCTTCAGGCCCGATTCATCCTCACTCTCCAGCAGGTCCTGTACCGCCCCTTGCAGTTGTTGTGCTATCTCTTTGGCACCACCTTTGCCCGGCACCACGTGATCAAAATTCATGGGCTTCCCAACGACCACGCTCAACCGCGTGAGCCTTGGCAATCGCCGGCCCTTGGGCCAGCTTTCGAAGGCCCCATGGATCGCGCAAGGCAGCACCGGCACTGGACATCCGCGCAGCAGCAGCCCTATCCCCGCCTTGAACTCGCCCAGCTCCCCCGTCGTTGATCGCGTGCCTTCCGGAAAGAGGATCAGCACGTTGCCCGGCGTTTTGAGCAACTGCTGGCAGATCTTCAGGCTCTGTTGGGGACCCGCCGTCCGGTGAAAGGGCAGGGCGTTCACGATGATCGAGGAAAACATGACGCGCGGGAGCGCGGTGAAGAAGTAGTCCGCCGCCGCCGCCGGAAATATACGATGGCGCATGCGAAAGGGCAGCATGGAAATGAGACAGATCGCGTCCCAATGACTCGAGTGATTGGCCACAAGAACGAAGGCGGAATCCTGGGGGATATTTTCCAACCCGGTGACGCGAAAGCGATGAAAGACCTTGAGCCAAACGCGAATGAACAGCCCCGCGGCGGATCGCGTCGCGAAGGTCCACATGGACGGCTCGCGGGGAAAGTCGCGCAAACCATCCGCCAGACTCTTGTCGAGATCGCGGGCGCTATCGTAGTGCCATTCGTCCACTCCCCCCCCTATCGCACGCCGTAGAGGCCGTAGAACCAGTTCACCATATGCAGGAACAGGGGCGCGGTGAAGATCAGGCTGTCGATGCGATCCAGAATGCCCCCATGGCCCGGAATCAGCGCGCCCGTATCCTTGATGTTGATGTCGCGCTTGATGACGCTGATGGAAAGATCGCCCAACTGCCCGCCGATGCCCACGATGAGCCCCGTGATGATCAGTTGAAGCGGCCCGAAGTGGGGCAGGCAGGGCGCGGCGATCCACGGGAAGACCATGGAGACGGCCAGCGCACCGAGGGATCCCTCCCAGGTTTTGTTCGGGCTGATTTGGTCGCGCAGCTTATGCCGACCAAAGGCCTTGCCAAAGCAGAAGGCCGCGATGTCGTTGATCTCCACGGCCACGATGAGGAAGAGCAGATACGCATAGGGCCGGTCGGAATTCGCGAGGAAGGTCAGGTGACCGAACATCCATGCAATGTACACGAAGCCCACGAGCGCGAGCGACACCAACTGCAACTGGCCCTTCGTGCGGTTGCGCAGGATCGGGATGGTCAGAATCAGCGCGATGGCGTAGACCGGCAACGTTCGAAACATGCCGAACCAGCCGTGCCGTCCATTGTAGGGATCGGTCAGGATCGCGATGAGGAAAATCGCCCCGATGGACACATAGACCGCGCCCGTCATCCACCAGTCGCGATAGAGCCCCGTGGCCCGGGCGAACTCGCGGAAACCGATCAAGGCCACGATGGAAAAGAGTGTGATGGTGGCCTCGCGCCCGAGGAGCACGGCGGCCAGCACCGTGGGGATCATGATCAGCCAGCCCTGGTAGATACGCCACACGGCGGTGACGTTTTTCCCGAAGGCGTACTTCAGCAGCAACAGGGCCAGGCCCGCGACAATCAGCGCGCCGAGAATAAACCCGCCGAGGAAGCGAACACTCGGGTCGTGCAGCGCGGCGTGAAAATTCATGACGCCGCCTTGCGGTTCAGCGCGTCAATAATACGCCGCAAGCGGACTACGACCGTCTGCACGCAGCCCGCGATGACGACGATCAAGGTCCAGTCCATCACGGTCAGATGCCACAGCGTTGGGAGATTCCACCCGGCCCAGATCTGGAGCAGCAGGATCGTCGCGCCGATGTGGAGCGTCACCATGCGCCAGGGCTTCGCCATCACGCCGCTGAACTCCCGCTGCACGCCCACCGCCTGACCGAAGATGCCGATGTAGGCCGTGAACACTGCCAGGATCGCCGCCCAATAGCCCAGGGGCACCAGGCACAGTCCGCTGTGGGCCACACCCGCGAAGATCATCACATCGGACACGCGATCCGGCACTTCATTCACGATCTCGCCATTCAGGCTCGCCTTGCCCGAAGCCAGCGCCACCATGCCGTCGAGCATGTTGAACCACAAGCGCGCATAGCAGAAAAACGAGCCTGCCATCAGCAGCCACGGATAGGCCGACGCCTGCCAGAAGCACAGCCCCGCCAGAGCCGCCGCCACGACGGACAGATAAGAAATCGTGTTCGGGTGGACATCCCACCGAACACAAAAACGAACCGACCCGCCCGCCCAACTCCGAAAAAGCCCCGCAATCGGCCTGCGCGACGTGGGTTTGTAGTCACTACTCATCGATCCCGATACCCCTTTCCATAAATTGGCTGCGGCGTAGTATCCGGGACCCCGTCGGAAAGAATCAACAAGGTGCCGCCCAACAGGGGCTCAGGCATTCCTGCCTGAGACTGGGCTCACCCAGACATGGAAAGGCCCGGCGAGTATGTAAGGCGATCTGGGATCACAACGTCGTGTTCTCGAATGCCGAGACTTGCGCACACGCCCACAGGCCTGTCGAATGGCAACGTGAGCGCTGTCTCAGACAGGAATGTCTAAGCCCCTTGGGACCGCACCCCGCGCCACGATGCGACGTTGTTCCGCGAGGGGTGGGAGGGTGGTACCTCGAAGGGCCGGAAGGCGTTAGCCACGAAGTGGCGGCAGTTTGTAGCCTGGGGTGGAGCGAGGCACGAGCGCAACCCCAGGATCACCAAACAAACACATCGAATCCGCGAAGCGGATGCCAGATTGCGATAACCCCGCTCTGCCATCCGCCGCAGGCGGATTCAACCAGTGGGGGATTCGGACCTGGGGCTGAAGCCCCAGGCTAATGACTGATGTCCACTTCGTGGACTAAGAAAACGCTCGGAGAACACCGTCCCCTGTGCCGTCTTTCCCATATTCCTGGTTCACTCGTTCCCAATTCGTAATTCATAATTCATAATTCTCAATTCGTCAGTTCACTGACGCCCGCCTCCAACTGGCCCACCAGCCCCATCAGCTCCTCCACCCGCGCCACGATGCGACGTTGTTCCGCCAGGAGCGGAAAAGTGGTACCTCGAACGGCCGGAAGGCGTTAGCCACGAAGTGGCGGCAGTTTGTAGCCTGGGGTGGAGCGAGGCACGAGCGCAACCCCAGGATCACCAAACAAACACATCGAATCCGCGAAGCGGATGGCAGGTCACGAAGACCATGCTCTGCCATCCGCTTCGCGGATTCAAAGAGTGGGGCATTCGGACCTGGGGCTGAAGCCCCAGGCTAATGACTGATGTCCACTTCGTGGACTAAGAAAACGCTCGGAGAACACCTCCCCCTGTACCGTTTTCCCCATATTCCTGGTTCACTCACACCCAATTCGTAATTCATAGTTCATAATTCTCAATTCGTCAGCGCGCTGACGCCCGCTTCCAGCAGCGCCACCGCCGTCCGGCGCGACGTCGCGATCTGCGCCTCCAACTGGTCCACTAGCCCCATCAACTCCTCCACCCGCGCCACGATGCGGCGTTGTTCCGCGAGGGGTGGGAGAGGAAATTGAATTGAACAAATAGTTTTCATGTTCAAAAATGGCTGGACTGCCTCGGATGCAATCCCACGAAGATACTCGGCTATAGCATTCAAGTAGATGCACAAATACTGGGCCGTAACCACCTCACCTACGCGAAATCTGCACAAACCCGTTGTGGAGAGCATCCCCTCCGGCATCGACTCCGGATAGATGGCACAGAGTCCAATGCTTCCGACTTTACCTAAGAGTACATCGTTCGGCAATACGTTGTGCCGCCTCAGCAACGCGAACTTTTCCTCTCGAATGTATCGAAGGTCGTTGGGATTAAACCTAAACGGCTTAACATTCACCATTCGAATCACGGGGACACCCGTCTCTATGTAATCCGTCTTTATGTTTATAGATTGACCGAAGGGCCCGTCGACAATCGCTGACTCTGAAGCATTCCCTATCTCGCCAATTCTGCACCACGTCCAGGATTCTGGAAGCGGATGGTTGTGCCCACTCAGGCTAGAATCAGCCAGTGCTCTTGGTTTACGCATCTCCCCTGATTTAATCGCGATTTGTTTAGCGCTTTCCACCCTCGCGAGGAGCTCCTCCGCCCCTTCATCTGCCGGGTCCTGGGGCACGAGCTTTCCCCGAACGGCGAGGGTGAGGATGGACTTGCGGAGGTCGGCGGGGTCGATGGGGCAGGCCGGGTGAAAGAGGAGCTTGAGGTTTTCCGGGGTCGGGTCCTCGTTGAACCGGGACACGCTGGCGCGGGCGAGATCGGCGTGCCGCGCGTCCCGTTCCCGCTGCTGCGCCTCCAGCCGGTCACACAGGGCCATCAAGGCATCCACCTTCGCCACAATCCGCTTCTGCTCCGCGAGCGGCGGGAGGGGAATCTCGAATCGCTCAATCATCCCTTTTGTCAGCGCCTGCCGGGTTGCTCCAACTTGTACATCATCGATCATCACTTGAATCGCCGGACTGGCCAGAAACTTCGCAAGGAACACCGGGTCCAGATCGGGTGTGGGACGTATTATAGTCACGTGCTGGTTCACCCGCGCGCCCACCATCTCCACTGGCGCCGTCGTGACTCGGCCAATCGACGCACCTGTGATATTGAGGAGAACGTCATCCGCCTGCACGATCACATTCGAGAGCTTATCTGCTTGTTCGCTCGTCAAGAACACAAGGCCGAGAGGTTCGAAACCGCGAAAGTGAACGTTCATCGAACGAATGAGCGGAATCCCTTGAGTCACGTAAGAGACCCGGCCTCCCGACGGTGTTGCACCACTGCCGATCTTGGAAGCCAACGACTTGAGAGTCACCAAAGGCCAGGGCTCGCCAACCGGCAACAGTTTTCCCGAGAAGGCAAGGTGAAGCACCAGTTCCCGCATCTTGTCCACAGCCCTGGGCGCGTCGGCGAACAGCTCAAAGTTCTCAAAAAAAGTGTCGAGGTTCATTGTACCCCCAGGGACTGACGCGCGCAGGCGCACTTGTCGCGAGCGGCACAGACCAGGCGGTCAATCGGCGATGGTGAAAGCGGCAGGCACGCCCATGCGCGTGGCTGTCCCGTCGTGAGGGAGATGCACGCGATACTCAAAGACAGGCCCGGTCCGCGACACGCCCCCTGAATACGGGCGTCGCGCGTGCGTCGAGGGCGCTCGGGCCACGACGGGACAGCCACGGACGTTGAAATACCTGTTGCTCGTAAACGACCCCCGTCAATCCATGGTGCCTTTGCTACCGGAATACACCGGTCCGCGTCAGTCCCTGTGAGACTGCCCTTCACACCATCGCAGGCCCCTCGCAGGCAAGTCGCATCGGCGACTGACGCGACGCCACGGGCACGGGAAAGCCAACCGGAGCGGCCAGACAAAGGAGCTTGGACATTCCTGTCCGAGACAAAGCCTGCGTTACAAATTGACAGGCCCGCTGGCATGTGCGAAACCTCCGCTATCAAAAATCGGGACTTTGGCACGCCTGGCTTTACAGACAACTTCACAGGGCCCTTCGGTGTTGGCGCAGGCGCTGTCTCGGACAGGAATGTCCAAGCTCCTTTGTACCGCGTATCGAAGCTGCGCGTAATACTCCCCGAAAACGAGTAGCCTCTCATCGCGTCAGCGCCTCCATCAATTGCGCCTTCAATGCTTCCCGGGTCTCGGCGATCTGCGCCAGGAGCTTTTCGTATTCCGGCAGGAGTTCGTCCACGTTGCCGGGGCCGGTGTCGGTGCTGTGGGGGTTCTTCAGGTCGAGGTTGTAGTTGCCCGCCTGGATGGCCGCCACGGAGACGCGCCAGGCCTGCTCGTTTTCCACGCGCTTCTTCCACCACTTTTTCTCGGGCGCGAATTCCTCAATGCGGATGGGCTTGGTCTTGTTGTAGCTCTTGGCGCCGGGGGGATAGGGGTGCTCGTAGTACCAGACCTCCTTCGTGGGCTTGCCCGCGTCGAAAAAGAGCAGATTGGTGCGGATGCCGGTGTAGGGGCTGAAGACGCCGTTGGGCAGGCGCACGATCGTGTGGAGGTTGAACTCGGTCAGGAGCCGCTCCTTGATGCGGGTCTTCACGCCTTCGCCGAAGAGGGTGCCGTCGGGCAACACGAGCCCCGCGCGGCCGCCAGGCTTGAGCAGCTTCATCAGCAGCACGAGGAAGAGATCGGCTGTTTCTCGCGTGCGGAATTCCGTCGGGAAGTTGGCCTCGATCCCGTCTTCCTCCATGCCGCCGAAGGGCGGGTTGGTGACGATGACGTCCACGCGCTCGGTGGCCTTCCAGTCGCGCAGTGGCCGGGCGAGGGTGTTGTCGTGGCGCACGTTGGCGGGCACGTCGATGCCGTGGAGCATGAGGTTGGTCATGCAGAGGACATGGGGCAGGTGCTTCTTCTCGATGCCGTGGAAGCAGTCCTGGATCGCGCGCTCGTCGGCCTCGGTTTTGGCCTGCTTGCGCAGGTGCTCGATGGCGCAGGTGAGGAAGCCGCCGGTGCCGCAGGCGGGATCGAGGAGGGTCTCTCCGAGGCGCGGGTTGACCTGCTCCACGATGAACTGGGTGACGGCCCGGGGCGTGTAGAACTCGCCCGCGTTGCCCGCGGACTGGAGGTCTTTCAGAATGCGCTCGTAGATGTCGCCGAACATATGGCGGTCGTCGGAGGCGTTGAAATCGATGCCATTGATCTTGTTGATCACCTGGCGCATGAGGGTGCCGTTTTTCATGTAGTTGTTGGCGTCTTCAAAGCTCATGCGGATGAGCCCGGCAATCTTGTCCTGGCCGCCGGTGAGGGCCTTGAGCTTGGGCAGGAGCGTGTTGTTCACAAAATCGAGGAGGGCCTCGCCCGTGATGCCTTCCTCGTCCTTCGCCCAGTGGCTCCAGCGCAGGTGCGGGGGCAGGGGCGACTTGTAGTGGTCGCGGATGAGTTCGAGTTCCTGCTCGCGGTCATCGAATATTTTCAGGAAGAACATCCAACCGAGCTGCTCCAGGCGCTGGGCGTCGCCATAGGTGCCGGCGTCCTTGCGCATGATGTCCTGGATGGATTTTACGATATTGGAAACGTTGGACATGGATTGGGCTTGCTTCTACGTGCGCGATTGCACGGGTGAGTTTACAGGGACGGCAGGGACATCAGGGACAACAGGAAGAGAGTATTCTGCCGTCCCTGATGTCGCTGCTGTCCCTGTGAATGAGGGCGGATAATCCGCACATTTTACGCCACCCTCCGGTACAGCTCGGCTTCGAGGGCCTGGATCGCCTCCAGGTACTGTTCCTTGCCGCCGAAGAGTTTCACGATCTCCGTGACGGTGCCGAATTGGGTCAGCGGAGCCACTTTCAATATTTCCAGGGACTCCACGCTCTGGATGCCGCCGTCGGCGAACTTGTCCAGCAGCGCGTCGAGCACGGCGCGCACCTCCGCGCCGTATTTCGCGAAGACGTGGCGCTTGCGCACGTTCTCCGCGCGCTCGCGCCGGGTGAGGGGCGGCTCGTCGAAGGCCACGTGGCAAATGAGGTCGAAGGCGTCGTAGTCGCGGCCCACCTGCTCGGCGAGTTCGTCCAGGAAGACGCCCTTGCCCGCGAGCTCTTCGAGGATGGCCTGCTTCCGCTCGGCATCGCTCCAAACGGTGAGAAATTCCGTCAGCGTGGCGAAGGACTTTTGCACGGTGCGGCGGCTGTAGTCGCGGAGGGATTCGGTGATGAGCTTGCCGTCGGCGTCGAGGTATTGCACGCGCTCGGTGACGATCTTTACTTCCACGTTGTCCACGTAGTACTTCTTCGGCCGTCCGCTGTCGCCCTCACCGTCGAGGGGCCAGGGCTCACCGTCAATGTACACCTCGCCCTCTTCCTGAGCGTTCGTCGAACTTTCGTCCGGCGGCACCACGGAATCGTCGGGCCCGGGTACATAGATCTGCACCGGATCGCCGTCGAAATCCGGATCGGCGAAGAGGGCCGTGGCGCGCTTGAAATCCATGATAGTGAAATAGAGCTTGCCGTAGTCCTCGCGGATGCGGGTGCCGCGACCGATGATCTGCTTGAACTCGGTCATGGAGGCGATGCGCTTGTCGAGGACAATGAGGTGGCAGGTCTGGGCGTCAACGCCGGTGGACATGAGCTGGGAGGTGGTGGCGATGACCGGATAGTCCCGGCTGGGATCGATGAAATTGTCGAGCTGGGCCTTGCCCTCGGGGCTGTCGCCGGTGATGCGCATGACGTATTTGTCGTTGGCGGCGGCGAGGTCGGGGTTGGCGTTGACCAGGGCCTGGCGCATCCGCTCGGCGTGATCGATGTCGTCGCAGAAGACTATCGTCTTGGCGAAGCGGTTGGTGGCGTAGAGGAACTCGGTGATTTTCGCGGCCACGAGGGCGGTGCGCTTTTCGAGGACGAGGTTGCGATCAAAGTCGAGGATATTGTACTCGCGATCTTCGATTTCGTGGCCGTATTTGTCGGTCTGGCCGCGCTCGGGCCGCCAGCCGTCGAGGTCTTTGTCGATGCCGACGCGGACCACCTTGTAGGGCGCGAGGAAGCCGTCGGCGATGCCTTGCTTGAGGGAGTAGGTGTAAATGGGTTCGCCGAAGTACTCGATGTTCGACACGTCGCGCGTTTCTTTGGGCGTTGCGGTGAGGCCGATCTGGGTGGCGGAGCTGAAGTACTCCAGGATCTGCCGCCAGTTGGCGTCGTCGGCCGCGCTGCCGCGATGGCACTCGTCGATCACGATGAGATCGAAGAAGTCGGGCGAAAACTGTTTGTAGATGTTCTGATCTTCCTCGGTGCCGCTGACGGCCTGGTAGAGGGCGAGGTAGATCTCGAAGGCCTTGTCCGCCGTGCGGTTCGTGATCTTGGTCATGGCCTTGCCGAAGGGCTTGAAGTCGTTGCTCTTGGTCTGGTCGGCGAGGATGTTGCGATCGACGAGAAAGAGGATGCGTCTGCGCGCCCCGGCCTTCCACAGCCGCCAGATGATCTGGAAGGCGGTGTAGGTCTTGCCAGTGCCGGTGGCCATAACGAGGAGGATGCGCTTCTCGCCGCGCGCGATGGCGTCCACGGTGCGGTTGATGGCGACGAGCTGGTAGTAGCGCGGGGCGCGGTCGGAGCCGTCGTCGTAGTAATCCTGGGTGGTCACGGCTTCCTGCGCGTCGGTGTAGCCTTTGGCCTGGCGATAGCGGGCCCAGAGTTCTTCGGGCGTGGGGAATTGATCGAGGGGGATCTCGCGCTCGACTGTGCCTCCGGTGCCAGTGCGGTCGTGCTCCAGAAAGGTGTCGCCGTTGGAGCTGTAAGCAAAGGGCACGTCGAGGATCTCGGCATACTCGAGCGCCTGCTGCATGCCCGCGCCCACAGCGTGGTTATTGTCCTTGGCCTCGACGACGGCAATGGGCATGTTGGGCTTGTAGAAAAGGAGGTAATCGGCTTTTTTCGCCTCGCCCCGCGACACGGACTTGCCCCGGACGATCACGCGCCCCTTGGTGAAGTGATACTCTTCGAGCATCTGGGTCATCACGTCCCACTTCGATCCGCCGGGTCCGAGGATCGCCGGCGTGATGAACTTGGTGCGGATGTCGGTCTCTGTCAGTGCCTTTTTGTCCACGTGTGCCCCTGTGTGCCTGTTTTGTATGAATCCCGCCCGGGCTCGGTGGGGCTATTGTACATGGCACCGGGCCGAAGTGGGAAGCGGGGCGGGCTATTTCGCCTTTTCCTCGATCCGCTTTGCTTCCCGCTCCAGTTCAGCCATTTCGTCGCTGGCGGCCTCTTCATCCAGTCTTCGCCGGTTGAACTTTTCGTACTCCCCTTCCGCGCGGGATTTTGCGAGGTCTGCGCTGATGGTGCCCGCGTTCTCCAGAACTTCCCGCCCGTTGAACTGGAGGAAGGCATTGAGCTTCCCCTCCCAATCGGCCATGTGCATGGGCTGCTTTCGCTCCGCCTGGTCTTCGGCGTAGTCGAGGTACATCGTTACGATTCGGTTGAGTCCACGCACTTCCTCCTCGGTGAGGTAGTTTTTCGCGATGGCCACGTCGCCCTTCCGAACTTTTGCGCCTTTCCAGGTGGTCAGGCCCATGTTGGGCTGGGTGGCGTCCACGCGTTCCACGATCAGCTCGGCAGCCGTGTGGCCGTGGGTCGCCCAGTGAAGTTTGTTCTGCACTGCCTTGAAGAAATGTCGGGCCTGTTCGGAGTTGGGTTCATAGTCCACAGCGAGGGCGTAGATATCCTGAATCTTCCGGTAGAAGCGTTTCTCCGAAGCGCGGATATCACGGATCCGCTCCAGGAGTTCGTCATAGTAGTCCGCGCCGAGATTGCGGCCCTCCTTGAGCCGCTCGTCGTCCATGGCGAAGCCCTTGACGAGGTATTCCCGGAGCCGCTCCGTGGCCCAGCGACGAAACTGGGTGCCCCGGTGGGAGCGAACGCGATATCCGACGGCGATGATCACGTCGAGGTTGTAGTGTTTGATTGCCCGCTGGACTTCCCGCGCGCCCTCGGATTGAACTGTCAAGTATTCCTTGACAGTTGCCCCTTCGTCGAGTTCGCCTTCCTCGTAAATATTTCGAATATGGAGACTTATGTTCTGCTTGCTGCTATGAAACAAGTCTACCAATTGCGCCTGGCTGAGCCAGACGGTCTCGTCTTCCAAGCGCACGTCGATGCGCGTCTTCCCGCCCTCGGGCTGGTATATGAGGATTTCCGATTGTGGTTCCGGCATGCGGCCCTCCCGTTGTCCCGTGCCCCCGGTGCTTGACGTCGCTGGTGGCGGCGCTCACTGGAATCCATACTGCCGCACGGGATATTGAAAGCTTAGCGCAGGCTGCGGGGATGGCGCAACGCAAACGGGAGCGCGGGTTTTCCTACCCGCGTATCGGGCAACTTAGTTGCGCGATCAAGTGAGGCGGGGCTACGGGCGGAACCGAATGCGCCGTTGGCGCAACCACGTGTAGGAAGACCCGTGCTCCCGGTTTCCGTCCTGAACTCCCCCCTACTCCCCCATTTCTTCCCCGTCGGGCAACAGCACGATATACATATCCGACACGAGCTCTTTCCCCGCTATCTTATTGATCTTTTTCATGATCTGCCACTTGCGGTAGTTGAGCTTGTGCATCCACACGGCGCTGTCGGCCTCGATGCGGAGCTGGAGTTCTTTGATGCCCTGGGGGCGGGTGTGTTTGGCCACGGTTTCGCCGACGATCTCGGGCCAGTGTTCCCAGATCTCGGCGTGCTCCAGGTGCTTGCCCAGATCGGTGGTCTTCTTCATCTTGGCGAGGATGTCGCCAACGCCTTCCAACTTACTCCGCTTCAAGCGTGCCTCGCGTCATCTGGTAGCGGCGGTAGGGACGCCCGCCGATTTTTTCCGCCAATTCCCGTTCGGTGGTGGTAACCAGACATTGTACCTTATCCTGGAGGGACTCGAACAGGGCTTGGGCCCGGTGCGCATCCAGCTCGGCGAGGACTTCGTCGAGCATGAGAATGGGGTATTCGCCGGTCTGGGCCTGGACCAGTTCGATCTCGGCGAGCTTGAGGGCGAGTGCGGCGGATTTCTGCTGGCCCTGGGATCCGTAGATACGGGCGGGCCGCCCTTCGATGAGGATCTCGATGTCATCGCGGTGGGGCCCGCGGAGGGTCTGCTTGCGGCGGATGTCGTGATCGCGGGTATCGCGGAGGATGGCCTCGAAGTCTTCGGCGCGCTCGAGATCGGGGGTGTAGGTCAGGGAGAGGGTCTCGGCGGTGGCGATGCGCTGGTAGGCCCCGGCGGCCTGCACGGAGAGATCGGCGATAAAGGCCGCGCGCTCCTCCATGAGGATCTGCCCGGCGGGCGCGAGCTGGGCATCCCATATTTCGAGTAACGCCGGATCGGGCCGGTGCTGCTTGAGGAGGCTGTTACGCTGCTTGAGGGCCTGGCGATAGCGCTGGAGCGCGCCAAGGTAGCGGGGGTTAATCTGGGAGATTTCCATGTCGAGGAATCGCCGCCGCATGGAGCCGCTGCCCTTGACGAGGGCCACGTCTTCGGGCGAGAAGAAGACCGTGTTGATACGGCCCAGGATATCGCTGACGCGGGTCTGGGGAACGCCGTTGATCTTGAAGCGCTTGGCCTTCTGCCAGTAGTGGGCTTCGAGCTGCACCTCGCGATCGCTGCGCTGGGCCGTGGCGGTGATGGAGAAGCCCTCCTCGCCGTGGCGCGCAAGCTCGCGCTCGTTCAGTGTGCGGTGGCTGCGCGCGGTGCAGACGTAGAGCAGGGCCTCCAGGAGCGAGGTCTTGCCCTGAGCGTTGTCGCCGTGGATGATGTTGAGGCCGGGTTCGGGCGCGAAGCTGAGTTCTTCAAGGCAGCGGAAGCGGCGGCAGGTGAGTTGGGTCAACCACATGGGGCTAGTTTACCCGGTTGCGCGGGAGCGTAATTTCCCGAAGGCCATGGTGAACGTCGAAGCGGGAGACGCGGGCGCGCCTCATTCCGCCAGCGTAAGCAGTTCGTCGATGGAGGCCCGCATGTTGAAGTACTGTTCGGCAACCTTGGCCAGCTTCGCGCAATCGATGTCGGCCACTTCGTAGGTTTCCGGCACGACCTCCGTGCGGTTGTCCGGGTGGGAGTAGAAACCGCTGAGGTTGCACATCTGGTTGGCGATGGAGAGACAGGCAGCAAGCACCTTGTGTTGGGGGTCGCAGGCATTGAGGTCGTGGTGGCCCCGGATGGCATTGATCACGGCCGGCGTCAGCTTCCATTTCTGGGCGAGCATGGCGCCGAGTTCGGCATGGTCCACGCCGATGACCCGCCGTTCGGCTTCGTACCAGGCGATCTTCTCCTCCCGCACGAGCGCTTCAATCTCCGTGCATTCGTCCGGCAGGTATTCTTCCAGAATCACCTTGCCGATGTCGTGGATGAGGCCATACGTGAACGCTTCATCTTCGGAGCCCACGAAGCCCTTGACGCAGCCGGACAGTACGATGGACTTCATCGCGATACCGCAGGCCACGGAATGCTGGAGGAAATGGGTCGCGCTCGACTTCATGCAGTCAAACGCGGTGGCGGTCATGGCGAGATTCTTGAGGACTTTCGCCCCGAGCAGCACGGTGGCGTGCTCCACGCTGGTGACTTCCTGGCCGAGTCCGTAGTAGGCGGAATTCACCAGGCGGAGGGTCTTCAGGGCAATAGCGGGATCGGAGGAGATAACATGGGCGACGGACTTCATGTCGCAGGTGGGGTCATTGAGCATTTCGGTCAACTTGGCCACCGAATCGGGAAGACTCGGGAGCGTGACCACCTCGTCCAGGAGGGTTTCAATATCGTAGGCGTTGTCGGGTGCCATCAATCAAGCCCTGCCGGCGCGGGAAAAGAGTGACTGCCAAATCCCCGTTCCTGCATGCAGAGGACTTCGAGGTACTGGCCGGGGGTCAGAAATTCGCAACCCGCCGGCAACAGGGCGGTATGGGGCTTCTTAGGATCATCCCCCGGCGTAACCAGCGTCGCGCCGTTGGGGTTGCTGGACGGCCCCACCACGATGATGCTGCCCTTGCCACCTTGCTTCAGCGCAAGACTACCCACGAGCGCCTCGCCCTGCTTTTTCCACGTAATCAAGTTGCGGATTCACTTTCCAACGGGCACACCTCGGGCATGCCGCGACGTTTCGAAATCAGGCTCCGGCACCAGGACACCCTGAGGCACCGGCTGCCGGGCGGATTCGCGGAATCAGAAAATGTATTCGGGCTCGAGGACCGCGTCGTAGTTCACGGCTTTGTCGGTGAAGGGAAAGCTCACCATCTCGAACACGCCCGTGCTCGTGCGCATGATCGCGCGAGCACCACCCAGCACCGGAACGACGCCAAGGAGGTACGCCAGCGGCTTGCCTTCCTTGTACTTCTTGTCGAAGGTTACCGGGATCTCGGCCCAGCCGAAGAGCACGTTGGAGACGCCGCGACCCAGCTTGGTCAGGGATTTTTCAACCCCGGTCGGCTTGGGAAGGTCCAGTTCGGGATTGTACAACTGCGCCGAAACAGGCGACACCTGGAACAGCATCACCCCTACCAGCAGCACGGCAATCCCACTTCGCATAATCAGGTGTTTGGTAGCCAAAATGCTCCCTCCACATCCATTGTTGTTAGTGCCTGTAAACAAACACGTTCCCGTAAAACAATATGGTTCTCGGAGTGTAGCACAGCCGCCGGTACTTGTCAATTAACTACTGACGCCGCGAAATACCCCTCACTTGGAAGCCCGTGGCCGCTTTCCCATCACGAAAAGCGATTCAAAACGAAACACCCTGCTCGAGTCTGCGACGAACGGAGCGAACCAAGGACAAGCGCGACCCCGGCGCTGTGTTCAACACAAGACACTTATATTAAACAACTTACACGATTTAAAACGCGCGACGGGTTGGATTGGCACGGGTTTGGCCTATAGAAAGGCGTCAGTCAACAAGAAACACCACCTCAGGGTGGTAACAACATAAGGAGAATCACCATGAGCCTGCTAGTACCCATCAAACGGACGAACGTCTTCCCCTGGGCGGGATTTGGCGAACTGGAGCAGCAGTTGGAGCGCATGTTCAACCCCGGCACAACCCCCGAGCAACAGCCGGGTGCCACGTGGATGCCGCCGGTGGATATCCACGAGTCGGAAGATGCCTACACACTGGTCGCCGATTTGCCGGGCATGAAGAAGGAGGACATCACCGTCAGCATCGTGGAAGACCGGATTACCCTGAAGGGTAGCCGCAAGCGCGAAGAGCGCCACGAGGAAAAGGGCTATCGCCGCTATGAACGCGCCGAGGGCACCTTCGAGCGGAGCTTCCGGATCAACGGCGGCGTGGATGGTGCCAAAGTAGAGGCCACCTTCGAGAATGGCGTACTGACCGTGAAGCTGCCGAAGCCCGAGGAAACCAAGCCCCGGCAGATCGAGGTGAAGGTAAGCTAAGGGCCTCGCTCAGGACCACGGGTCCTGATTCACATAGATCGCGCGGCCAATAGCGGCCCCGCCTGACAGGGAAAACGATCTCTCCTTCCTGTGGAACAACCGAAGCCCCGCCCCGGGCACATACCGGGGCGGGGCTTCAACGTCGTTCAACAATACTTGGAATCGGTCACTTCGGCTGTTGCCGCGTCCGATCAACCCGCGAGGTAGGGCCGCAATTGCTCGCCCAGAACCTCAGAGAAAGCGGTCGCCCCCTCTTTGTTGACGTGAATGCGATCCTTGTAGAGTTTCGGATTCAGGAAGAGATCGCTCGTGCTGCTGTCCACGCGAACCACGGGCACCTCCAACTCCTCCAGCAGCGCAAGATAGGCATCCAGCAGGGCCGTGTGGTCGGCGAGGTCTTGTCCCTTCTTCTCCCACAGGGGCCCCAGGCACACAATAAACGTCACGTTTTTCTCGCGGGCCGACGCCACGAAGTTGCGCAGGGTATTTACCTGGAAGGGGTCGATGGCGGGAACCGTAGTCGCTTCTGGCGGTGCATTCATCTCCTCAATCCGAACGATTTCCAGCACATCGGAACCGTAGTAAGGCAGGAAGCCCCGGCTCTTGATGGTGCCGGCTGAATCGGGCTTGAGGGTGTACTTCAGGAGCGGCATCAGCATGGAATTGTAGGGATAGGCGGCGGAGAGCAGCCGCACGCGCTCGAACTTGCTGCGTTCCAGGAGGAGTGTGTTGAGGGCGCTGTTGTCGCGCTTGTAGTAGGGCAACAGGACCGAAAGCTTATCCAGACTGGCGGTGCCGCCGGCATCCCGGAGATCTTCCGGATTCAGATCGAGGACAAACGCCTTTGGCGTGTATTCCCCCAGCACGAGCTGGGCGATCCCGTAGTGGCACAGGAGATTCTGCGCATCGATGCCGGCATTGAAAAAGCTACGCCCGGTGGACTTTTCCAGCACGTCGGGAATGTAGTGGTGCTTGGCGCGCGAGGAGCCGAAAACAACCACATCGTTGCGTTGCTCCAGGGTCAGATTGATGCACCCGCCGAAGTCGCCCTCCTGGGTTCTGGCGTACAGCTTCCCCAGGACAAGGCCGAGCCCCTGATCGATTGAAATGATCAGGATGGCGGCCAGCAGCGCGCGCAGGGCGAAGTGCTTGATACTAGAATTGGAAGTAGATGAATTGTCCGCCATCAATCACGCCGATCGTCAAAATGAGTAGGATGCAGTACGAGTAAATACCCCAGCGCAGCCAAGTGGGCCACCGGTTGAAACTCTCGACCATCGTCCGGTTCCCCTGGAGCCGCTCCACCGCAAGCAGGGAGACAATGCCCAGGATGCCGTAGAAGAAGTGGCTGGCATTGGAAATATCCAGGGAGAACCAATTGGGGCCAAAAATGGCCCCGATCACGTGGAACGCGTCGGAGACATTGTTCGCGCGGAAGAAGATCCAGCCGAGGCAGACGAGGTGGAAGCAAATGAAGACTTGTACCGCCCCGTGCAATCGCTTGAAATTTTTCAGCCCGATCTTCTCCGAAAATGATTCGCGCAGAGACTTGCTGATCAGCGCGAAGACCAGGAAGAAGCCGTGGAGCGCGCCCCAGATGACGAAGGTCCAGTTGGCCCCGTGCCAGAGTCCGCTGACCAGGAAGATAATGAATAGATTCCGGTAATAATAAATTTTCCCGACCCGGTTCCCGCCGAGGGGAATGTACAGGTAGTCGCGAAACCAGGTGGAGAGGGATATGTGCCAGCGCGACCAGAACTCGGAGATGGACTTGGACTCGTAGGGCTTCCGGAAGTTCTCCATCAGGTCGAAGCCCAGCATGCGCGCGGAGCCGATGGCGATATCCGAGTAGGCCGAAAAGTCGCAGTAGATCTGGAAGGCGAAGAAATAGGTCGCCATGATAAAGGTGGGCGCGGAATCAAAATGGTAGGGGTTGTTGTAAACCGTGTTCACGTAAATGGACAGCCGGTCCGCGATGACGATCTTCTTGAAGAGCCCCCAGAGAACCATGCGCAAACCGTCCACGATCCGCTGGATGTCGAGGGCGTGCTTCTCGTGGAACTGGGGCAGAAAGCTGACCGCGCGCTCGATGGGCCCGGCCACCAACTGGGGGAAGAAGCACACATACAGGGCAAATATGCCAAAGTGGTGCTCCGCCTTCTTCTGCCCCCGATACACATCGATGGTGTAGCTCAGGGTCTGAAAAGTGTAAAACGAAATGCCCGCGGGCAGCAGGAGGTTATACGTGGGAAAGTGGTAGCCAATATTGAAGGTATTGAAGACTTCTTGAAAGCTCGCGCTGAAGAAGTTCAGATACTTGAAGGTAAAGAGCATCCCCAGGTTGGACGTGAGGCTGAAACCCAGCCACATCTTGCGCATCCGACTGCTGGTGGTTTTCTCCATCCCCAGCGCGGCAACATAGTCCACCAAGGTGGACAGCACGATGAGAATGATGAACTCCGCCTTCCAGCACATATAGAAGTAGTAGCTGACGATGAGGAGAAGGAACCACCGGAAACGGTGAGGGACGAGAAAGTACGTCGCAACCACGAGCGGAAGAAAAAGCAGGAAATCTATCGAGTTAAACAGCATGGGGCCAGGTTTTCCGCTTATCCAATGTGGCTCGTGGTTGTTCTCATGTTCAATTCAGCCAGGGGCTATGTCCGGCCACCCCCGAAAGATGACCCGAATGCAGTTCGGGCGCGCAGATCACCCACGGCTGGAGTGGTTGCAGTGAACCATTCCAATCCATTCATGCGGGTGTGCCCGCTCCCGGAAGACGGCCTCCAAGGACCAACTCCGCTCCCCGGAACTCCGGCGACACCCACTCCGATTCGAACCCCGACATGGTGCAGGCAATCCTCCACATTCTGGAAAACTCGCCTGCCGTGGGCACGGGCGGCAATGAGGCGGGGATGCATTATCATTACTGAAGATCATCCCGGACACTTCACTGCGACCGCGTAGTGGTCGGGATTGTAAAGCATTTACCTCGATATTTCAAAGTAACAAGAGCACGGGCGAAAAGTCGGGCAGCCCGCCCCCTCATCCGAGGAGTTCCGCGCTTCCGCCGCGAGTCACGGGCGGCTCGGGTCCCGGTGACAGGGCGACCCTGCCCCGAATGCCGAGGCCCCGCCACGGCGCATGCCGGGCGGGGCTCCAATAAGACTATTCAATCAGCACGGGGCCGACTTATCGCGCCAGACGGAATCCGTTGATACCGTCGGAGTGGTTCGGGTCGTAGCGGAAGCGTCGGGACGAGCGCTGGTTCTCTTTTTTCACCAGTCGGGCCCAGGCGCCGCCGCGGGCAACCTTGTTGGTGCCGACTTCCGGCCCGCGCGGATTGTCCGTCACGTTTTGACTGTAATACGTGTCCAGATACCAGTCATCGCACCATTCAACCACATTGCCCGCCATGTCATAAGCCCCGATGGGGCTGGGGCTGTCCACGGTCTGGATATTGCCGTTGGGGCTGATATTGATTCCATTGAACCAGCCCACCGGCGAGGTATAGGACTCTTTCGCATCCTGGAGGATGCCCAGCGGGTTGATGAAGCTCGTGCTGCCGTAATCCGGATTGGGGCGGAAGGCGTCCACGTGGAAGTTGACCCGATCCCGCGTGGTCAGCTCGTCGCTGGTGATCGGATAGATCCAGTGCTTCTCACCGTCCCAGGCGGCCGCCCGCTCCCATTCGGCCTCGGTGGGCAGGCGGTAGCCATTCTTCGTGAAGTCGCCGGTCCACGTGTCCGTATCGTAGACCGGTTCGAGGCCGGAACGCTCGGAAAGCCAGTTGGCAAAGAGCACGGCGCCATACCACGTGGGCTCGGTCACCGGATGCGTCGCCTTGTCGTAGAAGGTGCCGGCCGGGATCCCTTCAAGGCTTTTCGTCACGAAGGCCTTGGAAGTCTGATCGTAGTCAATCCCGTCCTCCGTGAGGGCGAAAGCGAAGACCACCCGAGGCAATACGCTGTCGTAGAACCATGCATGCTCGGGGAAGCCACGCCACGTGGCGCCGTTGGGCCGCTTGAGCAAATCGCGGGAAGGATGGTGCATGTAATTCATGAACTCGGCATATTGGGCGTTGTTCACCTCAAATTTGCCGATCTCGTAGGCGTCCAGCGTAACGTCGCGGCGGGGAAGCTCATCCGACTGATCGAAAAGCGCGTCATCGCCGTCTTCCCGGGGCCCCATGGTAAAGGTGCCCGCGGGCACGGGAATCATGACCACATCTTCAAAGAAGGACGCGCTGAAGGTGCTCGTGGCGACCACCTCGGTGTCCGCGCGAGGATTGTCGGTGCTGCCATCGCTCCACTGGGAGAAGAGGTAGCCCTCATCGGGGACCGCGGTCACCGCTGCCGTACTCGCGCCCACCGCAACATCCTGAACGGCGACACCGGCAATGTTCCCATTTTCCCCGGCCTCGTAGGTCACCGTAAGTGTCGCAGAGAAATTGGCCGTGACGGAAATATCGGCGCTGACATCCAGATCCGTGCGGGGATTGTCGAGAACGCCATCGCTCCAGCCGTCGAAGCCAAATCCGTTGGCGGGTACCGCCGTCACCGCGCGGCCATCCGCACCATCGCGGATGGTCTGGCTCGTGGGCCCGGTCAGGCTCCCGTTGCTGCCCGCGATATAAGTCACGGTGAACAGCTCAACAAACTGGGCGGTCACCGTCACATCACTGATTACATTAACGTCGGTACGGGGATTCTGCTTCGTGTTGTCACTCCATTTGTCGAACACGAAACTGGCATTGGCGACGGCCGTCACGGCCGTGCCCGAACCGCCTGTATTCACAATCTGGGTCGTCGTGCCGGTCAGCGTTCCGCCTTCGCTGGCCAGATACGTCAGGGTATAGGCCGGCACGAACTCCGCCGTTACGCTCAGGTCGCTTGTGGGGCCTGTGTCCACCCGGGGATTTTCCGTGCGACCATCGCTCCACTGATCGAAGCCATAGCCCTCATTGGGCACAGCGGTAACCGCCGTACCTGTGCCGCCGCTGCCGATCACCTGCTCCGTATCCCCCGTCAGGGTTCCATTCGAGCCCGCCGTGTAAACCAAATCGATCGCCGTGGCGAAGTTCGCGGTCACGGTAACATCACCGTCCACGTCAACGTCCGTTCTGGGATTGTCCGAGCGCCCATCACTCCAGCCCGCAAAGCCGAAGGTCGCATTGGGCACCGCTGTCACCGCCGTGCCGTCCTCGCCGTCATTCACGATCTGCGAGGTCGCGCCCGTGAGGGAGCCGTTGGCCCCGGCAACATACGTCAGCGTGTACTGGGCCAGGAAATTGGCCGTAACCGTCACATCCCCATCCACATCGAGGTCCGTGCGGGGGTTGTCCTCGCTGCCATCGCTCCAGCCAAGAAAGATGAAACCCTCGCCGGGCACCGCGTTGACGGGCGTGCCATCGTTCCCGTCGATGACGGACTGCTGGGTCACGCCTTCCAGGGTGCCACCCGCGCTGGCGGTGTAGGTGAGTTGGAAGACTTCCCGGAAGTTGGCCGTAACCGCCAGGTCCGCCGTCACGTTAAGATCCGTGCGCGGATTGTCCGTGCGACCGTCGCTCCAGTCTTCAAAGACGAAGCTGTCGTTGCGCACGGCGGTGACGGGCGAGCCGCTGCCGCCCTCCGGCACGAGCTGGTTGGCGTTGCCCGCGATCGTGCCGCCCGCGCCCGCGGTGTAAGTGAGCGCGAAGAGTTCGGCAAAGTTGGCGGTCACGGAAATGTCCGCGCCCACCGTCCGGTCACGGCGGGGATTGAGGGTGCTGCCATCGCTCCAGTTGACGAAGGCGTAACCGTCCAGAGGCACCGCCGTCACGGCGGAACCGTCCGCGCCGGGGGCCACACTCTGGGGCGTAGTGCCTTCGATGGTGCCGCCGGGGCCCGCCGCATAGGTCAGGGAAAAGGGATCGCCCCCATCGCAGGGGCCTTCAAAACCACCCAGCGCAATAATCTGATCGAGGCGGTTACGGCTGACCTGCAGGGTCTCCGCCGTCGGCGTGCCTTCGCCGAAGAGCAGGCACACGGTAACAAGGTCGCCCCCATCATCCTCGGGTGTGCCGGGAAGATCGAGCACCACAATCGTGTGCGGTGCAATGGAACTGTCCAAGCCGGCCGTTCCCACCACGGCGACATCGGTGTTGATTGCCAGAATCGCGGGGGTGCCGCTCGGGGTGCCATAGTCGCCCGGCACGAAAATATCGGCGTCGCTGTAGTCCACCGTGTACCGGGCCGTGCCGGCTGCGAGGACGAAGGTCTCGGCGGCACTGTCCGTGCTCTCGATGGTGCCTTCGATCCGGGTATGGGAGACAGATTCCCGGAGATCGGCGGAAAGCGTCGGCGCCAGCGTATAGTTGCCGCCCTCGCCTTCGAGCACGTTGAGGCCACCCAGTTCGAGATAAAGCATGCCCGCGCTGTCGGCGACAATCTCAAAATCAAAGTCCAGGGTGTAGGTTCCGCCGTCAGACAGTGCCAGCGTGATGGTCTCCAGAGGATTGCTGACCAGCACCATGCTGGCCTGGGAGATTACGAGTTCCACGCCGGTATACGCGCCAGCGGGGACTGTCGTATCCGAAAGGAGCGCCGCCACGGTGGTCAGATCTAAGAGATCCACCGTTTTCGCGCTGGGTAGGACACTGGTGGACACCGTATCAGCGCCATCCTGCGAAAGAACGCGAATCGCCTGGATTCGAGCCTCCAGACTCAGAATGGCCGCGTCGTCCACCGGGACGAGTCCCTTGGGGATCAATTTCCCGGCGTCAAGCGCCCCCGTGGCGAGGAGAACCTTGAGGCTCTCTTCCTCGGGTGTCGGGGGCGGACAACTGGTAAGGGCAATCGAGCTCAGCACGGCCAAAGTAAGAAAAAATGAACAGCGTCGAAAATTAATATAAACGTGCATTGCGAGTTTCCCTGCTGAGCCCAGCCTGTATAGACGCTACTTTCGGTAGTGTATTGTTGTCAGTCTATAGGATTATACAGGAAAGCATGGATTTTCATCACACGCTCTGTAAAGATTTCCCCTCATGCGGAATTCCGGGGAGGGGCGTTGGCACCTCAGCGTCGGGGCCCGCGCTCCGGCTCCCGCTTGTTCTCCACCCCGCTTTCGGCGGGCTCACCCGCGGCGCGACGATGCATCCCCCGCTGCAACCACTCGCAGCGCTCCTCCAGGGCATTAATCCCCACGAGGATGGCCACGGCGATGACGGCCAGCTTGACGCCGAGGAAGGGGGACCCCGTGCCTATGACCACACCGATGGCGGCCAGCACCCAGATGCTCGCGGCGGAGGTTGCCCCCACGACCATGCCATCCCGGTTCAGCATGACCCCGGCCCCGAGAAAACCGATGCCCGTGATCACCTGCCCGATGACACGCGTGGGGTCGGTAGTGGGGTTAACCACGACAAGTCCGATGGCGACGAAGATATACGTACCCACAACGATAAGCACGCTGGTGCGGATGCCGATGGGTTTTCCCTGCCATTGGCGCTCCAGACCGATGATGCCCCCGGAGATAAGGCAGGCGAAGAGGGCAATCCACGAGAGCGGATCGACGGAGATCCAGGGGCTGTCACCCCAGGCATAGAGGCGGAGATACAGGGATTCCAAAATGCGGTTCACCTCTCGCGGTAACGCCACGGTGTCGGGCACCCGTGCAACAGTTCGCCGGGCGACTTCACTATAGCAGGTTTCTCAGGCAGACGGGTCGGGCGGGCCCGCTCAAAAAAAATGCCTTGGGACTTGTTATTGCTTTTCTTACCCATGTATTGTATGCGCGATCACCCCGATCAATCAGGAGACCGAAGATGAACGCTGAAGGACGCCGAACTACCAATCGCACGTCCCGGCTGACGCGGGAAGTGCTGCTAAGCCTGCTGGACCGTCATACGTCTGGCTGCTTGCCGTCTCCCCACCAGCGCCGCACACTCTCAGCAGAGTCGTGCAAGCGCGGTGCGCTTCAGCCGAAAAAGCAACGTCTACGGAATCCTGAATGGAACGCTTAGCTTCACATAACCTCGATAACACTCCCGGCCTGGCCGACTGGGGCGCACATTTGCGCCCGTCGGCGCTTCGGGGGCTATTCGGGCCGTCGCTCGCGGGAAGCAATTCCCCCTCGCAGGACGGCCTTTCCCTTTGCCCGGAGGCCCTTCCCGCCGCCTCGAACAATAATAATCTCCGCAAGGGTGAATATTGTTCGGCCCAAATGGGTAATAGCATCCCCGGGTGTATAGAGCCGGTCCCCGGCGGGAATGCTCCCGGCCAGGCCGGTCGCGTGACCCTTCAGAATAAGCAACCCCGAAAATGTTGCATTCGGCGCACACAGTTGAATACAATGGCTGGTTTTCCGGAATACCCTTGTGCATCATCCCTGCGCATGTTCTCCGGCAATCGCGCGCTCCCGCGAGGGCATCGCGCCAGCCATCAATACCATCTCGCAGGCTTGGGCTCTGCACCGCGCATATTAAATGACAAGGCCGTAAGTGTGTTCTTGCCATTTTTTACCCTAGGTTGCCGTGACTAGAAACCCGGCTAACTCTTGCGATTTACCGCAGTGCTGCGGTATTCGAAAGGAGGATTTATACGTTGGCTAAAGGAAGACACCTTCTCATCGATTGTGTGAATGTGCCCCGGGAAGTCTGTGGCGACGACAAGCTGGTATTGAAGGCGATGGCATCGGCCGCGGAACGCGCCGGTGCAACCGTCATCTCCCAGGTTCGCTACCATTTTGGGCACAATTCCGCACCTGGCTTCACCGCCATGGTCCTGTTGGACGAGAGCCATTGTTCCGCGCATGCGTATTCGGACGAAGGCCTGCTCGCCTTGGATATCTTTACCTGCGGGGACACCGACCCCCGGGATGTATTGGCGTACATGCAGGAGATGCTCGATCTGGGCGATATTACCGTGCAGCATTGCGAACGGTTCCATACGCCCGGCGAGCGCTTTAGAGCGCCTGAGATTGCTGTCTCCCTGAAGTCCTTCCGTACCGAGGCATTCGAACTCGCGACGAGCGGGAACGGGCATGGATAACCGCTGTTTCCACAGCGGTTCCGCAGACGGACTGAAACCTCTCTTAAGTCTTGACCTGGACCAGATCCACACCTTTAAGGGTCTGGTCCAGGCGATGTCTCACACGGCCTTCGGCGGACGAAGGCTGGGCGAGGCACTGGAAACGCTGACGGAAATGGTGCAGACGCCGGGATGCTTCAAAGTCATGAGCATCTCTGGCGCCATGACCGTGGCAAAACAGGGCAAGATCGTTTCAGACCTGATCGACCGCGGCGTCATTGACGCAGTCGTGGCCACCGGTGCGCTGGTGACCCACGGCCTGACGGAATCCTTCGGCAACACCCACTACGCGGTGCCCCATGACGCGACGGACGAGGAGCTTTTCGACCAGGGCTACAATCGGATTTACGATACCCTGGAGATGGAAGCGAACCTCAACGATCTGGCGGAAATCATCGCCGGCATCATGGACAAGCAGGACGCGAACACCGCGTGGTGTTCCAGCGCCATCTGTCGCGCCATCGGCGAAGAGCTGGACAAGCGCGACGAAGGACCCGGAATTCTCCGGAGCGCCTACCGCCGTGGCGTGCCCGTGTATATCCCCGCCTTTACCGATAGCGAGATGGGACTTGACCTCTCCACTTGGGCCATGGCGCGAAGCCTGAAGCCCGGCGCGGCCCCCGAGGCGTGCCTCGACACCGTCCCGAATTTTAATCCCTTCCTCGATTTGCAGGATTATGCCAAGCGCGCCATCGGCGCCTCGACGCTGGGCATTTTCACCATCGGCGGCGGCGTGCCGCGCAACTGGGCTCAGCAAGTGGGCCCCTACGCCGACATCACCGCGCGGCGCCTTGGCATCACCCTGCCCGAGATCAAATTCAAGTATGCGGTGCGCATCTGCCCCGAGCCCGACCACTGGGGCGGCCTTTCCGGCTGCACCTACAGCGAAGGTGTGAGCTGGGGCAAGTTCGTGCCCCGCTCCGAAGGCGGCAAACACGCCGAAGTCCACGCGGACGCCACGACGGTCTTCCCCCTGCTGGCCAAGGCCCTCTTCGAGACGCTGGAAACGGGCGATGCCCCGAAGGTCTGTCCGAAGTCGGGCAAGTAAGCACGTAAATCTGAATCGCCGCGCTCCACGATGCTGGAGCGCGGCGATTTTTTGTCTGAGGGGACGTACCGCCGCAAATAAACCCCGTAAAGGGCACACCGCCCTACGCCCTATGAGTCCATTCAACCGAGGGACGTTCACGCCAACGCGGCGGCATGTCCCTGGGGATGCTGGAATCACGACGCGGAATAAATCCAGGGCGCTCCATTACATCCGCCGGGACGGGCACGCGCGCTGCCAGGAGCATCGCAAATAACAGTCATAGGAATGCGTGGAGTGACCCGCGCCCACACAAGTCGCGGGCGCGAGTCCGTCCCAGGGGACGTACCGCCGACAATATTCCCCGTGAAGGGCACACCACCCTGCGCGCTCTGGATCCATTCAACCGAGGAACGTTCACACCAAGGCGGCATGTCCCTGGGGATACTGGAATCGTGACGCGGAATAATCCAAGACCCTCCATTACGTCCACCGGGACGGGCACGCGCGTTGCCGGGAGCGTCGCACATAACCGTCATAGGAATGTGCGGAGTGACCCGCGCCCGCGCCCGCAGCCGTCGCGGGCGCGAGTCCGTCCCTTTACGCGCCCCACTTCTCGCGGATCATCTTCAGGCCGTTCGTGGCGAGGTACTCTTCGCTCGGAGCCATGACGCGCCAGATGCAGGTGGCACCGGCAAGATCGGGGATCCAGGAGCCAAAGGCTTCGATTACCATCCAGCCGTCGTAGCCGATTTCCTTGAGTGCCGCGAAGCAGGTGTCGTAGTCGATGTGGTCGTCGCCGGGTGTCGCACGGTCGTTCGCGGAGATATGCACGTGGTTGATGCAGTTGCCACCGGCGCGGATCGCCTCGGCGAAATTCTTCTCTTCGATGTTGGCGTGGAAGGTGTCGAACATCTCCCCCACCGCTTCGATGCCAACGGCGCGCACAAGATTCGCGGAATCCGCCTGGGTGTTGAGGAAATACGTCTCGAAGCGGTTCAAGGGCTCGATGGCGAGTTTGATGCCTTTCTCCGTGGCGTGGGCACCCACTTCACGGAAGCCTTGGATCGCGCGATCCATTTCATCAGGCACGGGGCCGCGTCCGATGAGCCGACCCACCGGGCTGTACAGGGGGCCGCAGAGGGCCTCGGCGCCCAGCACCACACAAGCGTCTATGCAGGCTTTGAGATGGACGACAGCCGCCTTGCGCTCGCCTTCGTCTTCACCGATCAGGTTCGTGCCGGCGGGCAACACCGTCACCGCCGTCCGGCCCAGGCCCAGCGCGTCGCACTTGGCGGCCAGCTTAGCCCAGGGGGATCCATCGGCCGAAAACATGGGAAACTCCACGCCGTCGAAGCCCCAGCCTTTGATCTGTTCCAGCAGGGGCAGGTGGCTCTCGTCCGCGCCACCGGTCCACAGCAACAAGTTCATCCCGACTTTCATGGGTTATTCTCCTTCTTGAGGGTGCGTCCATCTTTGGAGCGCCCGGGTCTCTTGGGTATGCCCGGCGAGCGGAATCGCCGCCCGCCGAAGGGCCCCGTCACTATACGGATGGCCGGGGCTGAAGGCAAACTTGAAGGATGAAGGTTAAAGGATGAAGGTTAAAGGATGAAGTATGAAGTGAGCGAGGAACCGCACCCGTTCTTCAGCCTTCATCCTTCATCCTTCAAATTTCATCCAACCCTACCAATTGGTCAGATCGGGCAAATACGACCCGATCCTCGCCATTTTACCATGACACCGGTGTCTTACGCAGTTTTATTGATATTTTGGCGAAGTCCATCAAAGAAAACTTTATTTCTCCTTGCAACTTTTCCCACCAATAGGGGATGATATACAGAATAACGTAGGAGTAGCATCTTGAAGTACCACCTGACGATTGACCATCCCGAACGGCTTGCCCGATGTATCGCCGCCTTGGCCGCGCTGGCGTGCTCTGTGAGTACGCGAGCGGCGGAGCCGTCCCCCGAAGCCATCGAGTTTTTTGAGACCAAGGTCCGCCCCGTGTTGGCGGACCGTTGTTTTAAGTGCCATGGCCCCGAGACGCAAAAAGCGGGGGTGCGCCTCGACGCACGCTCGGCCATGCTGGCGGGCGGCGAGGGTGGTCCGGTCTTGTTGGAGGGCGATCAAGCGGCGAACAGCCGCATCCTCCAGGTCATCAAGTATGACACCCAGACAAAGATGCCTCCCGATGGTAAATTGGCGCAGGAGGAAATCGACGCCCTTACACAATGGGTGACGATGGGTAGCCCGTGGCCGGGTGGCGAGGAAGTGCTGGCGGCGAACAAATCCACGGCATGGGCGGATCGCATGGCGGCCGCCAAAGCCTCCCACTGGTCTTACCAGCCGGTTAACTTGCCCAGCGCGCCGGAGGTTACGGCGAAAGATTGGGCCCAGACGCCCATCGACCAGTTCATCCTGGCGCAGATCGAAGGGAAACAGATTACGCCTTCGCCCAAGGCGGACAAGCGCACGTTGATCCGACGGGCGTACATGGATCTCACGGGCCTCGCCCCTACGATGGACGAGGTGCGGGCCTTTGAGGCGGATGAAAGCCCCGAGGCCTTCGAAAAAGTTATCGAGCAGTTGCTGGCATCACCGCGCTATGGCGAACGCTGGGGCCGTCACTGGTTGGACGTGGCGCGCTATGCGGACTCGAAAGGCTATGTGTTTCAGGAGGAGCGGAGCTTCGGCTTTTCCCACACCTACCGCGACTATGTCGTTCGCGCCTTCAATGAAGACCTGCCCTACAACACCTTCCTGAAACAGCAACTCGCTGCGGACCTGATGGATCTGGGCGAGGACAAGCGTCCCCTGGCCGCGCTGGGCTATCTCTCGCTGGGCCGTCGCTTCGTGGGCAATATTCACGACATCACCGATGACCGCATCGACGTGGTCATGCGGGGCATGCAGGGCCTCACGGTTTCCTGTGCGCGCTGCCACGATCACAAGTACGACGCCATTTCCGCGGCGGACTATTACGGCCTCTACGGTATCTTCCGCAGCTCCACAGAGCCCGCGGAGTTGCCGCTGATCGAGGAGCCGAATCCCGACGATCCGAAGTATCAGGAGTTCCTTGCCGAGTTCAACCGCAAGCAGGCGGAAAAAGAGGCGCTGGTAGATCAGATCCAGGGCGACCTGCTGACCCACTGTCGGGACCAGATTGGCACCTATCTGACGGCGGCCCACAAGGCCTGGGATATGGATGACCCGACGCTGCGGGTACTGGCTGCGGATCTGAAAGTGAAGTGGCAGGTCGTGACGCGCTGGCGCGATCACCTGAAAGCCCAGTCGGCCAATCCCCACCCCGTGCTCGGCCCGTGGTTCGCCTACCGCGCCCTGCCCGAAGCGGAGTTCGCCGCAAAGAGCCCCGAACTGGCCGCGCAGATTGCGGGCAAATCCCTCAACGGTGATGAAGTGAACCCGCGCATTGCCAAAAGCTTTGAAGGCGAAGCGCCGAAGACCATGGACGAGGTCACCCAGCGCTACGTGGACGCGCTCCGCGATGCCTCGAAGGATTGGGCGGACCTGCTGGCCTCCCGGCAGCAGATTGCGCTGAACAATCCCGAGCGCGCGGGTGAAGCGCCCCAGGCATTACCCGACCTCAACCAGGAGGCCGTGCGGCAGGTCCTCTTCGCGAAGGACAGCCCCGCCAACATTCCCCGGGGCGATGTCTGGAATCTGAGTGAAGTGCCGATTCAGGGCCAGTTACGGGACAAGGACAACGCGATCACACGGGTGAAAAATACCCACCCCGGCCGCCCGAATCGGGCCATGGCGCTGGTGGACGGCGAGCTGTTCAATCCCTATGTATTCCGTCGCGGCCAGCCCGGCAGCAAGGGCGACGATGTACCCCGGAAATTTCTCGATGTGCTCTCCACGCCCGCGTCCCAGCCTTATACGAATGGAAGCGGTCGCCTCGAACTCGCGAACGCGATTGCCACGCACGAAAACCCCCTGACCGCGCGGGTGATGGTGAATCGAGTCTGGATGCACCACTTCGGCCGCCCGCTCGTGGGTACCCCGAGCGATTTCGGCGCGCGAAGCGATCTGCCCACCCACCCGGAATTGCTCGACTATCTCGCGAGCGAGTTCATGGCGGGCAACTGGTCGGTGAAGAATCTCCACCGGATGATCATGCGCTCGGCGGTGTATCAGCAGCAGAGCCTCGCCCGGCCCGACGGTGAAGTCGCCGATCCGGAGAACCGGCTGCTATGGCGGCAGAACCGGCAGCGCCTGGGCTTTGAGTCCATGCGCGATGGCGTGCTCCTGGCCGCAGGCCGGCTTGACACGACCATGGGCGGCGAAGGGGTATCGATTGTGGATGCCCCCTTCTCCACGCGCCGCACGATCTACGGCGAGGTGGAGCGCCAGAACCTGCCGGCGGTATTCCGCACCTTCGACTTTGCGAGCCCGGACATTCACACGCCCATGCGCGTGAACACGACCGTGCCCCAGCAGGCCCTATTTCTCATGAACAGCCCCTTCCTCGTGGAGCAGGCCGAGCAACTTGCCGCGCGGGACGCGATCGCGCAGAAGGCGACGCCCGAAGAGCGCATCGCCGCACTGTACCAAGCGGTCTTCCAACGCGATCCCGCGCCGGACGAGATCGCGCTGGGCAAGCGTTTTGTGGAGCACCAGGAGACCTCCTCCCCCGATGAGTTCTCCCATCCGCGCTGGCAGTATGGCTATGGCGCGATAAACGGCGATACCGGCGCGCTGAATTCCTTCACAGCCATGCCCCACTTCACGGGCACGGCGTGGCAGGGCGGCCCGACCCTTCCCGACCCGGTAAGCAACTGGGCCTCGCTGAATTCTCACGGCGGACATCCTGGCCCGGCGGGCTTTGCGGTGGTCCGGCGCTGGACCGCGCCTTATGACGCGACGATTGCCATGGACGGCGATTTGAAGCACGGCTCCGCCGAAGGCGATGGCGTCTTCGCTTCCGCCGTGGCCTCGAACGGCCAGGTGCTGTGGCGCGGAAGCGCCCACAACAACAGCACGGCAAGCATCTTTGAAACCCTCGAGGTAAAGGCGGGTGACACGATCGACCTGGTGGTCGATTGCGGCGCGAGCCAGGACTTCGATTCCTTCACATGGCACCCGCGTATACACGTGCTGGCGGCTGCGGATGGCGACACCAGCGCGGGCCGGGAAAGCGAATGGCGCTCCCGCCTGGGTTTCCAGGGACCGCCCCCGCCGCCCATCGAGCCCTGGGGGAAATATGCCCAGGTGCTGCTGATGTCGAATGAGTTTATGTTTGTGGATTGAGCGGGAGCACGGACATTCCTGTCCGTGTCCTCGTGCAACGGAGTTGCACGATACGCGGGTAAGAAAACCCGCGCTCCCGAGTACTGGAGTAAAACCAAATGAGTCACCATAAACCAACCGCCGACGACTTCGTCTTAAACCGGCGCGATTTCCTCAAGCGCACCGGCATGGGCTTTGGCGCGATGGGCCTGGCCAGCACCCTGCTCGGCGGCAGCACGAACGCCTTCGGCGCGCTGAATCCCACCGCGCCGCAGCGGCCCCACTTCGAGGGCAAGGCGAAGCGCGTGGTCCATATCTTCCACAACGGCGGCCTCTCCCAGGTGGACTCCTTCGACCCGAAGCCCTCGCTGGCGAAGTACGCGGGCCAGAACCTGCCCAACTTGAATCTCCGCACGGAGCGGCCCACCGGTGCGGCTTTCCCTTCACCCTTCACCTTCAAGGAATATGGTGAGAGCCGCATTCCCGTGAGCAGTCTCTTCCCCCACCTGGGCGAGTGCGTGGACGACATGTGCATCGTGCGCTCCATGTGCGCGGACGTGCCGAATCACGAGCCGTCGCTGTTGTTGATGAATTGCGGCGACGCGCGCCAGATTAGGCCGAGCGTAGGCTCGTGGGTCACCTATGGCCTGGGCACGGAAAACCAGAATCTGCCCGGTTTCATCTCCATGTGCCCCAGCGGCTACCCGATCCAGGAGTCACAGAACTGGCAGTCGGGTTTCCTCCCCGGCGTGTACCAGGGCACCTACATAGATACGCAGCACACAGAGATGGAAAAGCTCATCGCCCACATCGAGAACAACTACCAGTCGAGCAAATCGCAGCGCGAACAACTCGACCTGCTCAGCGAATTAAACCACCGCCACCTCGCCGCACGCGACCAGGACAGCGAACTGGAGACGCGCCTTCAGAGCTTCGAACTGGCCTACCGTATGCAGCTCGACGCAACGGACGCCTTCGACATTTCCCGCGAACCGGAAAGCATCCGCGAGATGTATGGGCCGGGCGTGCATGGGCGTCAGTGTCTCATCACGCGGCGGCTGCTGGAGCGGGGCGTGCGCTTCATCCAGCTCTGGCACGGCGCGGGCCAGCCCTGGGACAGCCACGACGACATCGAGAAACTCCACGGCAACCTCGCGAAGGAATGCGATCAGGGCATCGCGGCGCTTTTGAAGGATTTGAAACAGCGCGGCATGCTGGACGAGACGCTGGTGCTTTGCACGGGCGAATTCGGCCGCACGCCCACCGTCGAACTGCCCACGCCCGGCGCAAACGCGGGCAAAGTGAACGGCCGCGATCACAACCACTACGGCTTCACAGCCTGGATGGCGGGCGGCGGCGTGAAGGGCGGCCACATCCACGGCGCGACGGACGAGTTCGGCTTCCAGGCGGTGGAAAACCGGGTCCACGTCCACGACCTCCACGCGACGATGCTCCACTTACTGGGCTTTGACCACGAAAAACTGACCTACCGCTACGCGGGCCGCGATTTCCGACTGACGGACGTACACGGGCACGTCGTGCGGGACATTATTGCGTAGGGGTACCAGGGGACGTACCGCCGCAAAGGCACTTGGGCAGACGCGGTAAACACGAATCGTCATTGCCACTCGATAGGGACAAAGCCCGCTCTGGTGCGGCGGCATGTCCCGGTGGATGTTGCAACGTGACGTGAACACTTCGCGAAGCTTTCGGTAATGGACCCGGTGGATGAAGCCCGACTGGATCCACAAAAACGGTGATGTGGAGCGTTCGCGTGTACTCCACACTTCCACTGGGACAGGCACGCGCGTTGTCGTAAACTTTGCTCGTATTCGTCATCCTGAATAATCAATATGAACCACGCCCGCAGTAGTCGTGGGCGCGAGTCCGTCCCCGGGGACGTACCGCCGCAAAGGCACTTGGGCAGACGCGGTAAACACGAATCGCCATGCACACTCGATTTTGACAAAGCACGCTCTGGTGCGGCGGCATGTCCCTGTGGATGTAGAATCATGACGTGAACGCAACATGTAGTCAACTTGCGGAGAACGCTCGACCGGATTCGCAAAATCGGCGATCTGGAGCGTTCACGCGCCTTTCGCACATCCACTGGGACGGGCACGCGCGTTGTAAGGTACTTTGCCCACATTCGTCATCCTGAATACTTCAATGTGCACCCCGCTCGCAGTAGTCGTGGGCGCGAGTCCGTCCCCCGTCAGCCGCTCAGCGCATGAACAAACAACGTCTGCTTCGCCACTTTCGCTTTTGCCAACTCTACCAGATGCTGGTGGTGTGTAAAGTAAATCACCTGGGTGCGCTCGGACAGCGTGGCGAGCACGTCGAGTGCGGCGGTCGCGCGGGCGTCGTCGAAGTTCACGAGGATGTCGTCGAGAATGAAGGGAATGGGCGCGTGGCGTTCGAGGTGGCGCTCCAGGCTGGCAATGCGCAGGGCCAGATAGAGCTGGTCCGCCGTGCCCTCGCTCATGCCCGCCACTTCGACAAGCGATGCAGTTTCCGCGCGAACACCGAGGAGCACGTGGCGATCCCGATCATCCACATCGGCGCGAAGCTCCGCGAAAGATCCCAGCGTCAACGTCTGAAAGATTTCACCCGCCCGGGAGAGCAACGGCTCCTGATTCGCCGCTCGGTAACGCTCGATAGCGCGATTCAGCGTGAAGTGGGCGACCCTAAGACGGGCATACTCTTCGGCATCTTCCGCAATAGTCGCAATGAGGGACTGGGTCTCCACCGCCGCATCGGCGGCCTGGCTTCCGCCGTTCATCTGGGCCAGTCTGTTCTCGAGTGTGCCGATAGAGATAAGCAATGCGTCGTGTTCTATTTTCAACTCATCCAGTCGCTCTTCAAGTGCCAGCAGGGCTGGCATGAGAGCGTCTGAATCTTCCGCCGCCACCAACTCGTCTATGGACGCTATTGCAATCCCAGGGTACAGGACAAGGAGGCGCTTTTCGATATCGCGCAGTGCGTCCTCGATTCGCTGCCGCTCGTTGGAGCCCTTTTCAGCGTCGGGCAGCGCGGCGGCATCTTCCACGCGCGCTTCGACGCACAACGCGGCTAACTCACCTTCCGCGCGTGCCAGAGCCGCCTCGGCGGCGCGATGGCGCTCCTCTTCATCGTGCAATTGCTTCGTCAAGCGTTTCTGCTCGCCATTGGCCTCGCGATTCTGCTTCAATGCCTGATAGAGGGCCCGCACGATGGCGTATTCGTCCCCTTCGACCGCCAGTCCAACAGTCGATGCCAGGGCCCGCGCTTCGCTACGAAAATTTGCGTCGTCGCGCAGGATGAAATCCACGCGCTGCTGAAGCTCCACTGAACTTGCGTGCTTCGTCAGAACCTCGTCGATCGCCTCCACGATGGCGAGGGCTTCCGCGCCGACGGCATCGGGACGGGCACCGATAGCCTGCATCATCGCGGACCAGGCATCGCGCCAGGCCTCCTCCTCTTCCCGCGCGCGGGCCAGGGCCCCTTCGGCGGCGGGGCAGTCGACGCGCTCGAGCTTGTCGAGCGTCTTTTCCATATGGGCACGTTGCTGGGTGATCTCGCGCTGTCGCGCCAGCGCGACCTCGGCGTGATCGATCAGGGCCGCCAGCGACGATTCAGCAGGCAGGCAATCAAGGCCGCAGCCTTCGAGGACCGCCTCCAACTCGGCGCGCTGTGTAACGTTGGAGGCGCGCAAGGCCTTCAATGACTTCGCGGTTTCATGGAGCGCGGCGATCTCGGATTGAAGTGCATCGAAGGACTTGCGCCAGGCCGCCATCTCCGCCGGTGTACGGGGCTCGATATCGGCAGGCTGCCACAGAGCCTTCCACGCTTTTTCCAGCTTTTGATGGCTCGCGAGTGTGGCAGCATGGACGGCGTGCTGCTTCGCGCACTTCTCCCCAAGGGCCGCAACGGCGCTTTCCAGTTGCGCGCGCTGCGCCACGCGCTCCGCTTCCGTACGAAGGCGATCCGACAGCTCGTCAGCATCCGTCACGAGCGCCGCCACGGCATCGGCCAGATTCTGGACCTCGGGGTGGCGTGCGCGAACGTCTTCCACGATAGCGCTTGCTTCGGGAGTGGCGACCTGGTCGGGCGGCGTAGCCCCTTCCCAGGCGGCGCGGGCGAAGGCCCAACTCTGCTGACGCAGACCGCGGGCTTCCTCCAGTGCTTCGAGGGAAGGCGCGTGGTGCTCGCGCTGATAGGCCGCCAGATCGGATTCGGCCCGCGCCCGCTCCGCCTCGATCGCCGCCAACTGCTTCTCCGCCTCGGCGGCCGCGCGAATGGATTCGCCCATATCCAGGCGAAATTGCTCGATACTCTCCGCCGATGGCACGGAAAGGAGCTCCAAGGCCTCCATGGTGCCCGACCAATGTCCCAGACGCGCGATGCCCGACGCAATCAATTGGTGAAGGCTCTCCGCGCGGGCTTCATGATCGCGCAGCGCACTTTCCCTGTCTCCCGACTGACGACTACGCTTCAAGGCGGCATCAAGGAGCGCGGTATCCGTGGCGACGCCCACAACGGCAAGTTCCGCCACGGCCAGTTCCCGTTGGCGTTGCAACTGATCGAGAGCGACGTTTGCGTGGTGCAGCCCATCGCGACAGGACTGGCCGCGCCGGTCCAGCTCCGCCAGGCGCTGCTTCTGTCCCGGCGGCAGGCGCAATTCTTCGGCCTGCTCAATCGACCAGTGAGGGCGCAGGTGATGCAGCGTGCGCTCCGCTTCATCCCGCAGGCGCGCCAGTTCGGGCGCGAGCTTGCGCTCGAGGTCGTTGCGCGCTTTTTCATTGACGCCGAGGTCCTGATGCAGCTTTTCGATCTCGTCTTCCCGCGCGAGCAGCAGGGCATTGACGTGAAGGGGCTCCAACTCCCGCTTCAACCGCGCAATGGCCGCGCCAGTCTGCACAAGGGTCTCGCCGGCATTCCGGGCGGCGGTCTGCGCGTGGATCCGCCGCTCGGAAAAATCCGGGGGCAACAAAACCGTTGCGGCCAGGGGCGCGAGGGCCTCCAGCAATGTAGCCCGTTGTGATACAAGCGGCAGGGCCTCGTGGATGCGCTTCAAGCGAGCCTGCTCCGCACGGGCCTCGCGGAGTCGATCGTCCAGTTCGGCGCGGCGCGCCTCGGCGGCCTTCCTTTCGCCATCCAGGGCTTCCCACTCGCGCGACGAGAGCTGCGCGAATTTCACCGTCTTGCGGGCAATGGCGAGTCGAGCCAGCGCGCTATTGATGCGCGGCTTGGCAGCGCCGGGCTTGAAAAGCTCCCCCGCGTCGCTGTCGAGCTTCGCTAAGAGCGCGCGGAGGTGCCCCATGCCCGACGCGGCGGAGAAGAGGGCCTGCCCCACGTCCCCTTCGCCCTGCACAAGGGCCTGGCCGCCCTGGACCAACTGGTCGTGGGTCAAGCCGAAAAGATTGCGAAAGGCGTCCACATCGACTCCGCCGCTATAAGGCGCGAGGGCATCGTCGGGAAGCGCGGTCTTTTCGTCCTCCGCCAGGAGCGTGGCCTTGTTGCCCTTGCGGCGATAGAGGGTGATGCTTTGCTTTTCATTGGTGAGGGTCGCGCCGATGCGCAGCTCCGCCATGCGGTGGAGGAAGTCGTCCGCCGTGCGGGTCTCGATGCCGTAGAGCAGTTGGGTGATCGCGCGGAGGGTGGTGCTCTTGCCGGCCTCGTTGGGACCGTGGATCAGGTGGAGTCCTTCTTTGCCGCCGGAGAGGTCGAGGCTGCGATCGGTGAAGGCGCCGAAGGCCTTGAGGTGGAGCCGCTGGAGTTTCACTTGCCCGCCTCCAGGCGCTGCCCGACGGCGCGCAGGAGCGCTTCGGATTCATCGAGCCATTCCACGAGTCGCTGGGGTCGATCCAGACCAAGGCTGCTCTCGCCTTCCGCGAGTTCCCCTGGCAATTTCCCATGCAGGGGTTCAAGCAGGGCAGCCAGTTCAGCGAGGGAGACCTCGTCCGTCTTCATGAAGGCGATCACCTCGGCCAGCTCGGCGAAGGGGCCGTCGTCGAAGGGCTCGCTGGTGGACTTCGGCGCCGTGGTGCTCACCTTCACCTTCTCAATCCAGACTTGATCGCCGCCGTGGATATTGGCGATGTTGCGAATCTCGCCCACCAGGCGTTTGGGCTGGGCCAGAAGTTCACCGTGGGCCTTGCTGGCACCCGTGAAGGTCACGCGAACCGCAAGCATGCGATCGCCGCAGGAATCGAGCGCCTGCAACAGGGCATCCTTGAAATCGTCAACGCACTCGTCCAGCGTGGCACAGCGCGATGCGTCCACGGCGATCTCCGCCCAGCGCACCACATCGAGTTCACGAAAATCGACCTCGTGACGGCCGTGATCATCGACAGTAATCACGAGGCAGCCCTTCGGCCCGGTCTCGCGAATGTGGCGGCCCTGAATATTGCCGGGAAACCAAATCGCCGGATCGAAAACGCGGACGGCCTCCTGCTTGTGAATGTGACCCAGGGCCCAGTAATCATAACCAAGTTTCTTCAGGCCCTCAATCGTGCAGGGGGCGTAGGTGTCGTGGCCTTCGTAGCCCGTGAGGCTGGTGTGGAGCAAACCGATGTTGTACACGCCCGGCACGGCCTTGGGATAGTTGGCGCTGAGGTCCGCGGTCACCGCACGGGTGGCGAAGCCCTGGCCGTGAAGGGCCACGCCGATGTCTTCCAGTTGTATCGTCGCCGCCTTCTTCGTGGTGAATCGGTGGACGTTGTCCGGCAGTTGGAGGCTCTTGGTCATGACGCTCTGGGCGTCGTGGTTGCCTGCAATGAGGTACACGGGAATCTTCGCATCCCGGAGGCGCGCCATCTGGCGGGCAAAGAAAAGCCCGGTATTGTGATCGGGCCAGTCACCGTCGTAGACATCCCCCGCGATGAGGACAAAGTCTACTTCTTCCTCCAACGCGACATGGACGAGATTTTCCAGGGCGCGGCGGGTCGCGCCGCGGAGGGCCTCTTCCGGCGCGCCTTCATAGTGCGCCAGTCCAAGGAGGGGGCTGTCGAGGTGGAGATCGGCTGCATGGATGAATTTAGACATGGGGCTCTCGGGGTTCTGGAAATATCCGGGTGTGCTCCAATGTACACGGTACGGCATATGTCCGCAAGCTGTGAGGGCAGCCTTTGCCTCGCCGTCCCTGTTGCGCTGTGGCTGGCCGCTGCTAGGTCGCGCGTTCCTCGGCAAGCGGCGCGGACATACTGGCGGCGCAGGTGTGTACCGTGTGGATGCAGAGCAGGTAGACGGCGGGAAGGGCCAGATAGTAAACCCGAATTTCGTCGATGGCGCCAAATGCAATATAGAGCGGAGTTATTAACGCCATGATGCCGAGAAACATGCTTCTGACCCAGCGGGGCTTGTCCTTCCAACCAAGAAGGACGAGGGGAATGAAGAGCGCCAGGTTGAGCACATTATAGGAACGCGGCACCGGAATAAGCCGGGCGAAGTTGTCCGTGAAAGCGTAGTAGGTGGAGGGCCGCAGGAAGAAGGCGAGGTTGTCCCACAGGTGAAATTCCACGTGGGCGCCGGGATTGTTCGCGAGGGCGGCGCGCACCGACAGCACCGTTAACCCGCCCAGCAACACATGCAGCGCCACGTGCAGCCCGAGCTGTTTTCGGGGCATCGCGCCGAAATACAGGGCCAGGAAGTACACGACCGTAAACACGCCCGTCTCCTTGTTCAGACAGGCAAGTATGAAGCAAAAGTAGTAGGGAATCCAGCGCCTTGCCAGGAGCAGCGCGAGACAGGCCAGGGCCCAGAATATCTCGGGGAAGTCGTAGATGAAACCGCAATTTAGAAAGGTCAAAGCCAGAAAGGGAAGCGCCACCACGGGAGCGAAGTCAACAAAGAGTTGCGAATAGCCGTAGACCCGCCGGGTGATATGCCGCAGCAGCAGGAGCACGCCGAAGAGGTTCGCAAAGAGAAAGACATGCCCCACGATGCGTTCCACGGTGCGCTCGGTGCGCCAGTTGTACACCGCCCTCACTTCGCGCAGCTTTTGGGAGAGCGCCGAATCCGGCGCGACGGATTCGACCGTTTCAATCCGGTGGCGGATGCCCTCCGGCACGATCGCGGAAAGGGCGTTGATGGCGGCGGGCGTCAGCACGCGATAGGCATAGGGGCGCTTGGTTTCGTGATCCATATAGCGCTCGAAATTGAGCCAGGAATGTTTGGCGTCGCCGAACCCAAACTCCCCCATGAACAGGTGTAGCACGATGGCCGCGGTAAGAAAGTAAGCAAAGAAGAGGAGATAGAAGTAGACCGCGCAGCGAGGTTGAAGCAGGCGACTGATCCGGCCCAACCGGGCGAAAATAAAGGAAGAGAGAGGACGCTCCATTGGATACCCCTGAAGATTGACTCGGTTCCTGTACGAACTTTCCGACGACCGCTGGCTGGTGCCACCAGTCCCGGCCTTGAAAACTCCTGCCACCTCCCTCAAGCATACCTGGGATACTGCGGAAGATCAAACAGCTATCCGGAGGCCAAAGCACACCCCGCTCCTTGCAGCAGTGTCGAAAATCCCTTATCATGGGCACTTCATCTACCCTAACCGGAGAACGTGCCCCCATGAATGCCTTCATCGCCACCATGCTCTGCCTGGCCGCAGCGCCTGCTTCCACCCACTGGTTCAACGCCATGGATGTCACGGACGCCCCCCTCGCCGTCGCGCCCGGTACCTACCAGGTCTGGGCCTGGGTACCGATCCAGGCGGAGAGCACTTTGACCGTCAACGGTCAGGCCTTAGCTATTCCCGCAAGCGACAACAACGCCAACTCCCGTTATAAGTCGGCGTACCACTGGGCGAAGGCCGGTGAGACGGCCTGTCCCGACGGCAAAGTGACCGTCGCGCTCGGTGAAGGCGTGGCGGGTCTCGCCCTTTCCACCGCACCCGACTTCGACGCCAACAAAGTCTCGAACAATACCCGGGCGCTCAGCGTGCCCGAAGCCGTCATTGACGAGCGCGGCCAGCATGCGCGCCACACGGACACGATCTTCACCATGCCCGAGTTCCACTCTGCCGCCGAGTGGGAAGCCTACGCGGCGACCCTTCGCAAGCAGGTCGCCCTGTCCTCCGGCCTCTATCCCCTCCCCGAAAAGACGCCCCTGAACGCGGAGGTCACGGGCAAGGTCACCCACGAAGACTACACCGTTGAAAAAGTGAAGTTCGAGGCCTACCCCGGCTACTTCGTCACGGGCAACCTCTACAAGCCCATCGGCGCAGGCCCCTTCCCCGGTATGATTAACCCCCACGGCCATTGGGAAACCGGCCGTCTGGAGAACGCGGAACTGGGCTCGGTACCCGGTCGGGGCATCACGCTGGCGCGCATGGGCATTGTGGCCTTCATGTACGACATGATCGGCTACAACGACAGCCAGCAGTTCCCCCACAACTGGGGCACGGAAAAAGAGAAACTCTGGGGCATCCATGCCTTTGGCTTGCAGCTCTGGGGTTCGGTCCGCGCCGTGGACTTTCTCCAGACCCTGCCCGAAGTGATGCCCGATCGCATCGGCTGCACCGGTGCCTCCGGCGGTGGCACCCAGACCTTCGCGCTGACTGCCATCGATTCGCGGATTCAGGCTTCCGCCCCGGTCAACATGATTTCCTCCCGCATGCAAGGCGGCTGCAACTGTGAGAACGCCCCCATCCTGCGCCTGTCCAACTCCAACATGGAAATTGGCGCGCTCATGGCCCCTAAGCCCCTCCTGATGGTCTCGGCTTCGGGCGACTGGACCCGGGAGACGCCCCGGGTGGAGTATCCCGCGCTTAAGAGCATCTACGCGCTCTATGACGCCGAGGACCGCATCCAGAACGTCCATGTGACCGCCGATCACAACTACAACAAGGACAGCCGCGAGGCCATGTACCGCTTCATGGGCCGCTGGCTCCTGAATGAGCCCGGCTGGGAGTCCTACGTGGAGCCCGCCTTCACCGTGGAGTCGAAGGAGGCCCTACGCCTTTTCCCCGATGAGACCAAAGCCACCGAAGCCAATCGGCAAATCATCGATAGCCTCATCAAGTCCATCGGCGCGAAGTGGGACAAAGAACTGAAACAGGCCGAAACCGACCCCGCCGGTTTTGCCGCCGCCCACCGCGACGCCCTGGCCCAGGTGCTGGGCGCGAAAGTGCCCCAGGCCAATGACCTCGCCTGCGAGCGCACCCGCATGGAAGAGCGCGAGGGCTATGTGCAGGAAAACTGGATCCTCGGGCGCAAAGGCGCGGGCGACGCCATCCCCGCGCTGTTCTTCCGCGGCACGGGCACAAAGCCCCAGGATGCCGTCCTCCTCGTGAGCGGCGCGGGCAAAGCCTCCTTCATCGATTCCACGACCGGGCAGCCGGGCGCGCTGGTCGCCGGACTCATCGCCGGGGGCAAGGCCGTCCTCTGCATCGATCCCTTCCTTACGGGCGAACAACTCGGCGTGACCGCCATGACCGAGCGCGTCCGCATCGGCACCTTCATGGACACCTTCCAGCCGACGGACACGGCCTACCGCGTTCAGGACGTGGTCACCGCCGCGGCCTACCTGCGCGCCCGCCGCGATCTCTCCGACACCATCTCCGTCGCCGGTCTGGGCGAAGCGGGCATTTGGGCCCTCTTCGGCAGCGCCGTCGACGGCGACATCAAGACGACCTACGCCGACCTGAGTGGCTTCGATCCGGCCAACGACGAGGCCTGGGTTGCCCAGTACTATGTACCCTGCATCCGCAGCATCGGCGACGTGCGCACGGCCGCCGCGCTGGTCGCCCCCCATGCGCTCTACGTCGCCAATGTGGGCGCCGCCGCACCGGCAGGCATGCTCGGTGCCGTAGCCGTCGCGCCCGACGCGGGCGACGCCGCACTGCTGGGTTTGTTGAAGTGATGGGGAGTTGCATGCACTCGGAGACGCGCTATCGGACCGATCAGACGGATCGGACTGATCGGATTCGTCCCGACAAACTCCCTGATCGGTCCGATCCGTCTGATCGGTCCGATTTCCACATCGCCCCATGACCACACCCAGCGACACCCTCATTCACATCACCGATCTCCACTTCTGGGAGGTCGTGAAGAACCCCTTTGCCCTGCTCAACAAGCGCTTCCTGGGCAACGCCAACGTGATCTACCGGCGCCGTCACGAGTTCCACATGCCCCAGGCCGCCGTCTATGGCGCGCATCTGGCCAGCCTGGGCATCCGGGAATGCCTGATCGGGGGGGATTTCACCTCCACCGCCACCCACGGCGAATACCGCATGGGGAAGGAATTCGTGGAGAGCCTCGTGCGCGGCGGGATGAACGTGCACCTCATGCCCGGCAACCACGACGTATACACCTTCGAGTCCGTCCGCACCCGGCGCTTCCAACAGTATTTTGGCGCCTTTGCGCCCGCGGAAGGCTATCCGAGCCGCATCGACCTCCCCGGCGGCACGCCGTTGATCCTGGCCCCCACCGTCTGCCCCAATCTGCTGTCCTCGGCAGGCCATATCACGGATCACGAGATCGCGGCCACCCGCGCTCTGGTGGAGGCCTGCGCGGAAGGGCCGATTCTCGTCGCCGGCCACTACCCCATGCTCCATCAGACGTCGAGCTACACCAGCGGCAAGTCGCGCCGGTTGCGCAACGCCGAGGCCCTCCGGAAGACCCTCGGCGAAACAGGTCGGAATATCCTGTACATCGCCGGTCACGTCCATCGCTTCAGCTACACCCGGGACAATCAATACCCCAACCTGCTCCACCTGACGACGGGTGCCTTCTTCCTCAAGCGCCCCAGGGACACCTGCCGGGGTGCCTTCAGCACGATCCGTACGGATGCGACGGGGTTTGCCGTGGCCTGGCACCGATTCGATGCCGACTGGGAGACGGTGGACGCGGAAGCCCTGCCCCATTCCTGAGGGGATCCGGCCTGCGGGGTTTGCATGGCCTTTTTTGCAGGTGTTAGCATAGGGTCGTGCTGAAAAAGAAACCCAAGAATCCACTTCGCCCCAAGACGCGCCGCTGGTTTCCCCGGCAGGGGCAGAAATGGCTGAAGCTGGAACCGGTGCGGCTCGCGCCCATTGGGGGGCTGTTTTTCGCCACCTGTACAATGATACTCTATCTCGTCCGGCTCTTGTTGGGCCATGATATAGAACCACAGACGATACTGATTGGCGTGGCCACCACCTTCCTCGTGAGTTATGCGGGTACCGGATTTTATGTGTGGTATCTGCTGCGCACGGCGGAAGACAACTTGGACCAGGCCCCCGTCAAGCCCGCCCACAGTCATGGGCTGGACTTAGGGGGGGGCGGCATGCACGACAACCCCCATAGCGACGGGCCCGAACCCGCTGAATCCGAGGAACTTCCATGACACACCGTTTTGCCCTGCGGGGAATGATTTTGCCCGCCCTTCTGCTGATAACCGCCGCAGGCGCCCAGGCCCCCGACCTGTCCGCCATGGACACGGTGCAGCGCGCCCTTCCCGATGGCCCGGTGGCGCTGGTGGACGGCAAACCCGTCACCCGCGATGACTTCATGTTTCTCTACCAGAGCCAGCTCGCGCGGATGGAGTTCGCCGCAGACGGCAAGGAGATTCCGGACGATGTGCGGGTCAAGGCGGGTATCAACACCGTTGCGGAGTTGATCCAGCGCGAAATCGTGAGCCAGTACGGCGAGCGCAAGCAGTTGAAGGTTACCCAGGCCGAGATCGACGACGCCTATGCCAAGCAGATGAAGCTCTTGATCAAGGAATTCACCGCCCCAACCCACACGCCCACGGAGGCCGAGATCCTGGAGCGCTCCGGCCAGTCCAAAGAAGATGCCATGCGCGACATCTACAAGGCCCTGATGGTGGAGAAGGCCACGAAAGCGCTGGCCGAGGAGAAGAAGGTCGAAGTCACGGATAAGGAAGCCAAGGAGTTCTATGATCGCAACACCGAGCGCTTCCAGCGCCCCGACACCATCCACCTGAAGCAGATCTACGCCCGCCCCGGCGAAAATCCCGCCACGGCGGATGAGAAGGCCTGGGCCGCCGCAGAAAAGAAAATTATGGACGCGGAGGCCCGCTTCAAAGTAGGCGAGAGCTTCGAGGGCGTCGCCAAGACCGTTTCCGATGGCAAGGACAAAGAGAATGGCGGCGACATGGGCCCGCGCCCCGCCCAGGCCCTGCCGCCGGTATACGTGGAAAAAGCAAAGACCATGGAGATCGGCGACACCACGCCCCCCTTCAAGAGCGAGCACGGCTGGCACATCCTCCGCCTCGTGGCCCGGGAAGGCTCGGCCAATGTTCCCTTTGAAGAGGCCATGGAATTCATCAAGAACCGCCTCATCCTCGTGAAGCGCGATGCCGCCGTGGGCGAGTATTGCCAGCCCATCATGGGCGACGAAGAGCGGGTCCAAATCTTCCTCCATCTCCGCGCACCGGAAGAAAACGCGCCTGCGGAGAAAGCCGTCGCGAAAGCACCGGCCGAGCCCGCAAAGAAAGCGGACACCAAGAAGGGCGAAGAGAAGAAGCCCGAAGAGAAGAAAAAAAAGAAGAAGAAGGACGAATAAGCTGAACGGTGAAAATCAATCGGACGGATCGGTCGGATCGGACCGATCCGTCCGATTTTTTTCCTACAGCCTACAGCCTGAAGCCTGAACCGAGGTATCCCCCATGCTCCATGCCCTCCTCCTGCTCCTCGCCACAGCGGCCCCGGCGGAACCCGGCTATGTATGGCCCCTCAAACTGGAACCCGCCCTCACCTCCAGCTTCGCGGAATACCGGCCCGGCCGTTTTCACGCGGGCATCGATCTGCGTACGGGCGGCGTTGGCCGTGAGGTTTTCGCCGCGGGTGATGGCTACATAAGCCGCGTCCGTTGCTCCCCCTATGGCTATGGCAAAGCCGTCTACCTTCAACTGGCGGACGGAAACTCCGCGATCTACGCCCACCTCTCGGGCTACTACCCCGCCTTGGCGGACTTCGTGCGCGAGGAACAGCACCGCACCAAGAACTACACCATCGACGTGACCCTGCGGCCCGGTCAATTCCCCATTCAGCGCGGACAGCTCATCGCCCTCAGCGGCCAGACCGGCATCGGCGCACCCCACCTGCACTATGAACTGCGCAACGCATCGGAAGAGCCCATCAACCCCCGCCTCCTGGGCGTGGACTGGCCCGATTCGACGCCCCCCGCCATCCGCAAGATTATGGTCGCTCCGAAGGGAATGGAGGGCCGTGTGAACGGCGACGTGGTGCCCGTGGTGCTCGATGTCGTCCGAAATGAACAGGGCCAGTATCGCACCGCCCCCGTCAACCTTACCGGTTTCGTCGGCTTTGGCGCGGATGTCCTCGATCCGGGTGCCGGTGGCTATAATCTGGGCGTATACCAGTTGCGGCTGCTTGTGGCGGGTCAGGAAGCCTTCCGCATGCAACATGACCTCATGAGCTATAACAACCACAAGAACGCGGCCGTCTCCTACCACCCCCAGATGCGCGAAGACGGGCGCTTCCTGGTGCTCTGGCGCTGGCCCGGCAACCGCTGCGACAGCTACAGCCACAGCCCGGGCGAGGGTTGGGTCGCCGCTCCAGACACGGCTACGGAATTCACCATCGAAGCGTCGGACTTTCTGGGCAATCGCGTCGAAGTCACCATCCCCGTCCGCCCCGGCAATGACACCGCCGCGAAGACCGCTGCGGGCCAGGGCGTGGATCTCAACCCGCTGGGGACCGATCTTCTGGTCAGTGCCCGCTTCTCCCAGGCGGTCGCGGAGGCCCCCGCCCTCCTGGTCAACGGTAGCGAAGGCCCGGCCTTCTCCGCCATGAACGAGAAAGTGTACAGGGCGCTCTTTGCCCCCCAGTCAAGCGGCCTCTACACCCTCGAAGTTCGCCACCCGGCCCTCGACGTCGCCCCGCGCGACGTGGCCGTCTGGGTCCAGGGCGCGCCGGAAAAGACCATCACACTGGGCGACCTCCAGATCACCGCCGGGCCGGACGCCCCCTATGGCAGCCTGATGTTGCGCGCCTGGACGGTGGACAATCCGCCGACCCACCCCATGCCGGCACGCAGCGCCGCCTGGGAGGTCTGGCCGGACAGCGCCGCCCTCTTCGAAGACGCCACGGTTTCTTTTCCCCTCGATTCCGGCATCTCTCCATCAAGAAACATCCATATCTATCGCCAGAAGGGCAACGCCTGGAGTCGTGAAGACACCACCTTTAAGGGAGGGCGCGCCACGTTCAAGATGGACACCCCCGGCGTCTTCATGGCGATGGAAGACGACGATGCGCCGGGTTTCGCCAACGTCAGCCCCATGGAGGGCTACGCGGCCCAGACCCGGCGTCCGGAAATCCGAGCCAACGTGTCGGATGCGGGCAGCGGGATCGCGGAATTTTCCATGAGCTGTGGCACGCAATGGCTCCTCACGGCCTACGACCCCGAGCACGACGAAATCCGCTGGGAACAGGACGAGGACTTGCCCAGCGGCCCGCAGACGGTGACCCTCACGGTGGCGGACGAAGCGGGCAATTCACGGAGCTACGAACGGAAGCTCGTGATTCCGTGAGCCCCGTCCAACTCGACGCGGCACGCCGCCATCAGGTAAAATCCCCCCTTTCCATCGGCAACAGGATCTACGGGCAATGAGCAATACCCCCAAGAAAATATACCTTTGTGGTCCCATTATGGACGTCACCAGCGATGAGAGCACCGACTGGCGCAGTAAGGCGAAGGAAAAGCTTTCGGGCAAGTTCGTCATCCTGGACCCCATGCGCCGTAACTTCCGCGACCGCGAAATCGACAGCGCGAACGAAATCGTGGACTTTGACCTCCAGGACGTGCGCGACGCGGATATTCTGCTGGTGAACTACGGCAAGGCCTCCATCGGCACTTCCATGGAGGTCTTTTACGCTTCCCACGACCTGGGCAAATTCGTGATCGCCTTCAGTCCCTACGAGTACCAGGACATGTCACCCTGGATGGTGAAACACTGTACGAAGATTCTGCCGAATGTACACGAGGCCCTGACCTACATCGACCGACACTTCTGAGTCGCGCCGGGGCCGGCGCGAACAGGCAAAATTCAAACACTCAAGGGAGTACAAAGCATGAGTGAAAGCTCAACCCCCCTCGTGGGAATCGTGATGGGCAGCCAGTCGGACTGGGACGTGATGGTGCGTGCCCACGACATCCTGAATGAACTGGGCGTTGCCCATGAATGCCGCGTCCTCTCCGCGCACCGCACGCCCGACGACCTCGTCGAATGGCTCAAAGACATCGAAGCGCGCGGGGCCGAGGTCTTTATCGCCGGGGCCGGCGTTGCGGCCGCCCTGCCCGGCGTCGTGGCCGCCTATTCGACGCGACCCGTCCTCGGCGTGCCCGTGGACAGCGGCCCGCTTCGCGGGCAGGACGCGCTTCTCGCGATCGTGCAGATGCCCCCCGGAATTCCCGTGGGCACCCTCGCCATCGGCAAGGCTGGCGCCACCAATGCCGGACTTCTCGCCGTGGCCATCCTGGCAAATAAATACCCGGAACTGACGGAAAAACTCAAAGCCTACCGCAAGGCCCAAGCCGACAAAGTGCGCAGCGCAAAAGTCCCGCCGGAAGCCTGAACTATTTCGAACGGCTGATCGCGTCCTGGATAATCTCCGACATGGTGGCGATGAGGTACGGCTTCTTGAGCATGCCCGTAGGGCGCAGGTGCTCGGGCAGACCGTCGGATTCAAAGTAGGCCATGCCCGTCGAATAGACGACGGGCATGGCCGGATCGAGTTCCCGTATCTGCTGGAGCACGGCCTCGCCGCCCATGTCGGGCATCTGCAGATCGAGGATGACAAGATCGATAGCGCTCTGGTTTTCCTTGAACTTTTCGAGACCGTCCTTGCCGTCCTTCGCGGTGATGGCATTGTACCCCAGCCGCTTCAGGATGGCCGCGCCGAGATTGCGCACCAGCGCTTCATCATCCACCAGCAACACGCACTCGAGCCCGTCGGGTTCGGTTGCGTCCGCCGCACCGCCGGGTTCGGTCGTTTCGACCGGACAGGCTGGCAAATAGATATTGAAGGTCGTGCCCTTCCGGGGTGTGCTGTGTACGTCGATCCAGCCGCGATGGTGCCGGACGATGCGGTACACCGTTGAAAGGCCGAGGCCGAGACCGAGGCCGGTGCCCTGACCCTGGGTCTTGGTGGTGAAGAAGGGCTCATAGATCCGGGCCATCACATCGGGCGTCATCCCGGCGCCGTTGTCGGCCACGTAGATACGCACGAAGTCGCCCGCAAGCGATTGCCCCCAAGGCCCGGCAGTGTGCTCGTCCAGGTGGATATTCTCCACCCCCATCTTCAAGGTGCAGTCCGACACGGCGCCCTCGGGCCCGCGCTGCTCCAGGGCATCGCGGGCGTTTAGCCCAAGATTCAGCAGTACCTGGCACAACTGGCCGCCATCCGCACATACGGGCAACACCGAAGTCGGGACGGACACGTCCAACACGATCCGAGGATCGAGGGAACTGCGCAGGATACCCGCGGCCTCCTCGATCACGCCGGCCGGATTCAGGGGAACCTGCTCCCCTTCCCGTGTGCCCGCGCGTCCGAAATTGACCATCTTATTGACGATATCCGCGCCCCGAATGCTTGCCGTACGGGCGCGCGCTATCAGGTCCGCCGACTCATCGCCCGAGGTGGATGCCAGGGCCAGATCCAGATTGCCCACGATACCCGTCAGCAGGCTGTTTAAGTCGTGCACGATACCGCTGGCCAACTGGCCCATCGTGTGAATACGCTGGGCGTGGAGCATGCGCGACGCCGCCGGGCTCGAGGGCCACCGCCCATTTGATACCGCAGCCAGGTCTTCCCGTACGGACACGACCCACCCGCCATCCGGGGCTTCCGCCAGCAGGGGTATTGCGTACTCGTTGAGCCGGCGTTCCGCGCCGCCAGACTCCACGAAAGCATAGGAAAGGCCCTCGTTCGGCCGCCCCTTTGCCAGAGCTGCCCGGTGGGCAAAGTAGTCCGGCCTGTCCCGCTCCGCGACAAAATCAGCCCAGCGATAGCCGCCATTGATCCACTCGGCGGCGTCCATCCCGGTCAACGCCATGCAGTTGTCGCTGATCCGCCGCACCCGGCCCTCCCGGTCGAGCAACAGCAACAGTCCCTGGTCGGCTTCTTCGTGCGGGGGTGCCGCATGCAGGGCCCCGCCCAGGATCCGACCGACACGCGCCGCCACAAGCACCATCGCCCGCTCCCGATCCACGCTGAAGAAATCCGGGCTGCCCTGACTCAAGTTGAGGACGCCCAGGAGCTCTCCCCGATCGGCCAGAGGAAAGCACATGAGCGAGCGTATATGGACCGGGCTGTCGGGGAGGCGAAGAAAATTCGGGTCCGCAAGCGTGTCGTTAATCCGGACGTGGATGCCGGTGGCGGCCACCTGGCCGGCGATGCCTTCGCTCAGGGCAAAGCGCTTGCCCTTCCATACCTCGGAGTCCAGGTGAAAGCCCTGCGTAGAGTAGCGCGTGGCCACAGCGCGCAATTCGAGATAGCTCCCCTCGCTGTCGAGCAGCATGATGGAGCAGTACTCGGCGATGCCCTCCAGCGCGATCAGGGCCACCAGGCGTGCACAGGCGTCCGCCATGGAGAGCCGCTCACTTTCCAGCGCTTCGATCTGGCTCAAAAGGCCGAAATCTCGTACGAGGGCTTCGTAGCGTTCCGTCATCTGCGCGAGGGCGGCGTTTGAGTTCGTTTGTCCTGTTTCCAACATTTCCCGTTACCCCGGTCTCCCGTCATGTCTGCTGAAATAGACCCAAAAGGGTGCGCGCATCATCTTTCATGATGGCGAGGGTCTCGCAGATCTCCTCTACCTGGGCCATCTCCAGCCCGAGTGCCCCGATCCGGTCGGGGTTAATAGCCGCATCGGTGCTTTCCCCCGCGTCTCCGAAGCCCGACAGGCGCGCCATATCGCTGGCGATTGACACGATCAAAACTTCCTTTTGAAAGGGCCCCGTGTACCATTCCGCCGTATACGCGTGCTGGATCGCCGAAACGATCAGCGCGGGAAAGCCCCATTGCTGCATGAGCCAGCCCCCCACCTCCGCATGATCCGTCTGCAGCAGGCGCTGTTCCATCACCTGGAGCTTGCAGCGCTCCTCCGCCGACCGCCGGAGGACTTCGCCATACTCCTCCCCGAGTGTGATGGAGAGCATCAGTTTTCCCAGATCATGGAGAAGCCCGGCGGTGAAGCACGCTTCGGGCATGGAAATCTGATGGGTGCTGAAGGCCACCAGTTGGGCCGCTTTGGCGCTGCCCAAAGCATGCATCCAGAAATCGTTGGGCTCCAGGCAATGCTGGGAGCATCGGGAGAAACTCTGGAGCACCGTCGTCGCCAGGGTCAACTGCTTCACCGCCTCAAAGCCCACGGTAACCACCGCGCGGTGGATACTGTCGATTTGAAATCGCGACCCGAAAAATGCCGAATTGGCCAGCCGCAACACCCGCGCCGTGATGACCGGGTCCGACGAGAGAACCGCGGTGATATCATCGGCGGAGGAATGTTCGTCTTCCAGTACATCCAGCACCCGGATCATGATCTCGGGCAGGGTCGGAACCTCGCCATGGGTCTGAATACGCTTGAGCGCATTGCTCTGGGTGAGTGTCATTCCCGCTACTCCCTGCCTGATACATTGCACGCCGCACCATGCCCAACCCCCAATCGGGAGGTCGGTGGACCTACATTAACTATACACTAGATGCGTAATTTTCACCAGTTACTTGTGTAATAATAGGCATCCGGCATCGGTAATGTAAATATCGATATTTCCACTATTCGACAGCCAGAATTACGGACAGGTTTCCCATCTTGGGACACCTCCCGGAGGGTTCCCTGTCAGAGACCCTTGTGTCGCGTGTAGAGTGCCAGCAGGTCCCGATGTACGCTGAACGCCAGTTCCGGCCATTCGGATTGGGGATAAAATGCGAGCGCCGACGCATCGGAATCGGGCCGCATATCCTCCTCCCCCTCCCAGTCGTCCACCAGGTAACCCAGCACGAGCACCGCGCCAGATATCGGGCTCTGCCGTGTGCTCACTCCCAGAAGTTGTGCGTGACGGGCACGGAGGTTGGTCTCCTCGCGGAGTTCGCGCAAGGCCGCCGCCTCCGAGGATTCTCCCAGCTCGATGAACCCGCCCGGCAGGCACCACTCGCCCTTGCACGGTTCCACCGCGCGGCGGGCGAAGAGAAGCTCCCCGGGGCCGCGGGAAACAAAGCAGCAGGCCGCCGGAACGGGATTGTGGTAGAAAAAACGGCGACAGGTCAGACAGTGGGGTTTATCGCTTTGGCCGTCATGGGCCACGACCAACTGCCGACCGCAATTGCCGCAGTAGTTGAAGGCGAAAGGCTCTGGTGGCGCGTAAGACATGGGTTCATGCTAACAGGCGGGCGTGAAGCGTGTAAACCTCTGCGTGCGGGCCTATTGCGTCTGCCCCCCCATTTCCGTACCATGATGTTCGGAATACCATGCAAAACACGGGAGCGATCATGGTGGAAGGGCAGGAAAGTCGCGAAAAGTTCAAGCGCGCAGACCAGTTGTTCCGGGACGGCGTCTTCGGCGAGGCGCTGGCGCTGCTGGAAGAACTGGACCGGGAACACCCGGATACGCGCAATATCCTTGTCCCCATGGCCATGTGCCTGGAACGGCTTGGCCGGCAGGATGAGGCCCTGCCGCTGGCGGAGCGGCTGACACGCAAGTTTGCCGATTCCAGGGCGCGCGCGCTGGCGGAGCGCTTGCGCCTGCCCCGGGCCCTTCCCGAGGTTCACGTGGACGCCCTCATCAGCGACCATGATTTCGCGGCCGCCTATGACCTGCCGGACCTGGGACCGATGACCACGGTTCCCGTGCCGGAACAATCCGAAGCGGAAGAGTCCCGGTGGCCTATGGCCGTCCTGTGCGGCGGATGCACGCTCCTCATTTTTGGGCTGCTCCTGCTGCCCATGTTTTCGGGGCAGGGAGAGTCCGGCGCTTCATCCGCCGAAGCGGGCACCCTGACACCGGAGCAGACCGGGGTCATGATCGGCATTGTGCTGCTCGCCTTCGCCTACTCCATCGTGGCCGGAACGATTACGGGGATCCTCGGGCTCGGCGCCCTGGGCAAACTCCCCGCCAACACCATCGGTGGAATAGTGCTCGACGTGGGCGGAACCATCGTGGTGGTGAATCTCATCTCCGCCGTCCTCACCCTCCTCGTCTGGCGGGCCGAGTCCCCCGCCCTGGGCATTGCCGTCGCCATCATCCAGATCGCCATCCTGCTCTACGCCTTCTACCGCAACTACAATCTCGGCGCGGGCGGTCTCATCGCCTTCGCGGTGATTTACTTCGTGCTGTCCTGTGTGCTGGTGGCCCTCCCCGTCCTGGCCCTCGTGGGCGCGGGCGGGATCATGGCGTTCTTCCTCGGCTGACGGCCCCCCGATTAAAAGCTACAAGAGATCGTAAATCCATGGAGCGGGGGCTTTCCAGCCCCCGAGCTCGGGCAACGCCGTTGCACGGGAACTCAGCATAAAACGAGCGCTGGTGTGCGTGGTTCAAAAAGGGGGCCTGGAAAGCCCCCCCTCCATATTTTCGAAAGCCCTTGATAGCGCAGTATTCTAAATCCAAGCTAATCCACCGGCTCTGCCGGTGAGAGTTCATTAGGCTCTGCCGTTCCGCCGTTGTAAACTATGATGAGCGAACGACTCGGGCCTGAATAGCAACAAGTATTTGAAGAAATGACTGTATTAGCTCCATAGGAGCGGCATATCGTAGCCCAGGGTGAAGCGAGGTACGAGCGAACCCTGGGTATCGGATGCCAAAAGTTCAGAGCCCCAGCGGGGCGGCATAGGAGAACGTGGGAGTTCGTCCCCGGTCTTCTATGCCATCCCTTCGGGATTCAAGAGTTTTGGGCCAGTTGACCCAGGGTTCGCTCGTACCTCGCTTCACCCTGGGCTACGATATGCCGTCCCTTCGGGACTAGAACTTACGAAATCGATTTGCATGTGTCAGTGTGTTCGGCCCCTTTTAGGGACCTTCCTCATACCACCGGTTCTACCGGTGGTTACTGATTTCGATTGGCCCGCCCCCGAAGGGCTTGCACCGGACTGCGGAACTATCTAGAATAGCAGCACGGCAAGCGTGAACATTGGATAGGGAGGACAGTACGTGGAAGCCCGTGAAAGCAAAGAGCGGTTCAAGCGCGCGGATACCCTGTTTCGCGAAGGGGAGTACCAGCAGGCGCTCCACATCCTTTCCGGCCTGAATCAGGCCTTTCCCAACACAAAGAACGTGCTGTACCCCGCCGCCATGTGTCTGGAGAAACTGGGACGCGGGACGGATGCCCTGCCCATCTGCGACCAGCTCATCCAACAGTTCAACGACCCGCGGGCCATCGCGCTGAAGGAACGTATCAGCCAGATGCCGGTGCCAAAGCCCGCGGACAACCTCTTCGGCCTGGACTATTCCGGCCTCGACGACTCCGCAATCCAGGGCGACCTGCTCGACATCCCTTCCACGACGCTCCAGTACAAGCCCGTGGAACCCGATCCCATTCCCTGGCTCAAGTATGGCCTCATCGGGCTCGGGGTGGTCGTCCTCCTCGCCATCATCATCGTGCCTCTGGTGAACTACGAGCCGCCGCCGCCGGGAACCGCAGAGGCTACTGCGGCCGGGGTCACCTCGGCCAACCGCGCGATGATTTATTTGGGCGCGCTCGCCACCTTCGTCGTCATCATCGGGTTTCAGACCGTGGGCGCCTATATCGCCCTCATGCTGATGCGCTCTCTGCCCTACGAGGACGTGTGGAGCAATTCCTTCAACATCAGCGCCAGCGTGATGGTCGCCACGCTTCTGGAAAGCTCGTTCTTCGGCATCTTCTTGACCATCATGTGGTTTGCCAAGGCCTATAACCTGGGATTTGTCGGCCTGTGCTTCTTCTACATCTTCCGCATCATATTCTTCATCGTGGGTTTGATGGTCGGTATGGCCATCTTCACGGGAAGCCTGGCCCTGGCGCTCCGCGACGTGATGGGAACCTGAGGCGGCCGCTCAGTACGGGATCCAGAGAACGACCGTGGTTCCCTTGCCGGGGACGCTGTGGTATTCCACGCCGCCGTGGTGCTTCACCATGATGCCCTTCACGATTGGAACACCGAGACCCACCCCAAAGCCCTTGGTGCTGTACAGCGGCTCGAAAATTCGGGACAGGCTCTCCTCGGACATGCCGGGGCCGTTGTCCTTCACCACAATCTCAAAGCGCCCATCCCGTTTTCTGCTCTTGACCCGAAGTCGCTTGTAGTCCGCACTGCAATCCTCCATGGCCTGGACCGCGTTGTTCACCACATTGATCACCGCGCGGCGCAATCGCTCGGGATCGATTTCCAGCTCAACGCCACTTTCGAAGGTAAAGTCACTGTGAATCTCCAGCGGGACGACCATTTCCTGGAGCACACCCGCAAGCCACGTGTCCATGGGAACTCGCTCAAGCTCCATGGCCACGGTCCGGGTAAAGTCCAGAAACTCCTCGATTATCCGGTCGCAACGCTGGATGCTGCGCTCCCCGCGGGCCAGGGCCTCCTCCAGGCCGAGATCCAGCCCCTGGACCTTTCGGCCAATCATAAACAGCGTCCCGCGCAGGGTGCCGAGCGGGTTGCGCAGCTCGTGGCTTACCGAGGCCGTGACTTTTCCAAGCGTGGCCAGGCGCTCCTGCTCGACGAGAGCGCGCTGCACGGCCTCCAGTTCCTCAGTGCGTCCGCGCACCAGCTCCTCAAGCTGCTCGAAATGGTCGTTCAACCGCTGCTCCGCCTGGAGCCGCTCCCGGATTTCGCTCATCAATTGCTGGTTGGACTCGTACAGGGCCGCCTCCGAAAGGCGCAGGGCGTGGTGAGAGCGGATACGCAGCACAAAGGCCGCCGCAACCAGCATCACCATGAAGCCCACGGGCAGGTAGACCCGAGGCTCTGCCCAAAGGGGGTTTGCCACGGCAAACGCCACGGTGGCCGGCGTCGGGTCCACGTTACGCGCGTCATCGGAGGCCCGAACCTGAAATTGGTACGCGCCGGGCTTGAGGTTATGGGCAATGTAGGACGTCTCTGCGGAAAAACTATTCCAGGGCTGCAATTCCGTATTTCCACTGCCGTCCAGCACGCGCCACGAGTAGAGGAGCACGTGGGAGGGCGTACGCTGCCAGGCATCCGTGGCCCGAAAGGAGAACACGCCAACGCCGCCATAGGGGACAGAATCGGTTGCGGCCGTAAACTGAGTCTCCGGCGCCTCGGTATCGGGGCGATACTGGTAGAAGCCCTCTTTCCCCGTCACCAGCCAGAGGCTGCCTCCCTCCCCTTCCACCATCTGCGTGATAGGCGAGTTGGTCAGACCATTGGCGTAGCCGAAGTTCAGCCAGCGCCGTTCACGGTAGGAGGCCAGGCCGACGCGGCGGTACGACAGCCAGATTGTGCCGTCGGACGTCTCGATAATATTGGAAACCGAATGGTGGGACAGCCCCCGCGTGTCATCGAAGCGCTCGAAGGTCGTCCCGTCGTAACGGTACACGCCGGAGCCAAAACTCCCAAACCAAAGATCGCCATTTCGCGTTTGGCAGATGGTATAAACGGCGTCATCTTCCGATACCCCCGCCGCCTCGCCGAAATAGGTGATCTCGTCGCCGAGCCACCGTTCGATACCATCGTGGAGGCCCACGTAGATCAGACCGGGCGATGGCTCAAAGAACCCGCTGACGGTCCGCCGCTCATAGCCGGGCGTTGCCGGCCGCTGCTCCCAGCGCCCATCGACCAGAGCATGGACCCCGTCCGCTCCGGTGAGCCACAGTTCGCCCGCGGAGGTCATGAACAACGTGCGATCTTCGCTGGTACGGGGCATGGGATAGCTTCCGGTCAGCGCCCCGGTGTTGCGATCGAATTGATAGAGCGTTGTCTCGCCCATCGCCCATACCACGGGCCTGGATCCAAAGGTGGCAAAGCCGTCCAGCGCTTCGGGCGCGGCCAGTTGGGTGATTTCGGACCAGCCGTCATCCTCCAGGTGGGCCAGACAGGCGTATTCGTCCACCGCCAATAAGTGCTCGGGGGCGGCGGGGTCTTGGAGCATGGCGACGAGACGGTGATTCTCAATCGTCGCGGGATAGTGTTTCCAGGCATGGGGCGCGCCCCGAACCAGGCCCTCGCGGGCACCGAGCCAAAGGCTGTTGTCCGCGGCAAAAAAGGCTTCGTTGATCTCGGGCGATCCCACCTGATGTCCCAGATCGACCTTGGCCAGCGAGGTCTCGTTGAAGCGGTACAGGCCCGCGGTGGTTGCGGCATAACACCAGCCGTCCGGTCCGGTAACCAGGCCGCGAACGACCTCGGGCAGCACGTGCTTCTGAACCAGCCCCTGCGCCTCCATCACGAAGAGCCTGGAAGACGCTTCCTCATCGGAAGACGCCGCCCATAGCACCGGGGCGGACGCGCCCCCGGCATCCCAGGTGATGTACATCGTTCCACCCGGACCGGGCGTGCGCTCGAGGACGCTGTCGTCAATTACGGCCCAAGTGTCATCCTTGAAGGTTACCACGACACGCCCGGAGCCGTCCTCCTCGAAGTCTGCTGCGCGGGACGCCCCGGGATCGGTACGGGCGAGGAGCACATCCCAACGACCAGTATCCTCCCAAAGCACCGACGCCTCCGTGGACACTCCGGGAATCCGCAGAAGCGCACCCGCATAGGTGGAGATCAGGAGGGCCCCATCCCGGTCAAAATAGATGAGGTCGGGTTCGTCACCCTGAAGCGCGGGCAGCGAGGATCGGTGGAGGCAGTGGAGTTTCTCGTCCCGAAAATAGCACAGTCCCGCCGGAGTGCTGACCCAGATTGTGCCGTCCTCGCCCAGGGCGATGCCGCGCACCCAGTCACTGGCGAGACCATCCGCCTCCCGGTACGAGGTCCACGTGGTGCCATCGATGCAGGCCAGACCGCCGCCCCAGCTCGAGGCCCAGATCCGCCCCTGCTGGTCCTCCACAAATTCCCTCACTTCGGGATACTGGACGCCCTGGTTGGAGAGAAGAAAACGGCAGTCCCACTGTTCGGCGGCGCCAGCCATCCCACTGGACAGAGCGACGCACAGCAGCAATGCCAGGGTCACCGCGCGCTGGCGTACCTGCAACAAAATCTGGTCGCCGTTCAACGGGTTCCCTCCCCGGTCATACTGTCGGCCTCAGTAGTGCACTTGAAGGGCGACTCCAACGAACACGCATACTGCCGGTCACTCAATAAACCGGGCGAGAAGTTCGGCCATATGGAGCGGAGCCTTCTCCGCGAGGTGATCGATCTGGTGGCGGCAACTGGTGCCCGAGGCCACCAGCAGCGTGTCGTCGTCAAGCTGGTCCACCTGCTCCACCAAGGGGCGGGCCACTTCGAGCGACAAAGCATACTTCGCATCCATGCTGCCGAAAGCGCCCGCCATGCCGCAGCACCCGGTATTGAGTAGCGTCACTTCGTTTCCAGGAATGGCACGGGCCACTTTGACCATTTTCGCGGTCCCCGTGAGCGACTTCGCGTGACAGTGGCCGTGAATAGCCGTTTTCGCCGGTCCGCCGCTGAAGCGTATGGCCTTTGAATCGTGGGACAGTAAATTCTCGATGAAGTCCTCGAAAAGGTAGCTTCGCCGCGCCAGATTCTCGGCCCCTTCCAGTCCCAATTCCCGGTAATCTTCCGCGAACATGGAGTAGCAGGAGGGCTCCAGGAAAATGATGGGGGCTTCCGACCCCGCGAGCACGGCGATGTTCTTCTTACCGAAACCCGCGGCCACGTCGAGCCGGCCCGTGCTGAAGGCCGGTCGCCCGCAGCAGGCGCGCTGCGTGATTAGGTTGACCGTGAAGCCCGCCGCTTCCAGCACCTTCACCGCCGCCTTGCCGATATTGGGCTCGTTGTGACGGACAAAGCAATCGTCCCAGAGATAGACCGTTCCACGCTCGCCGATGACGGACGGCGCCTGGCGGCGGTGAAACCAGGTATCGAAGCGTTGCAGCGCATAGGGCGGCAGCGGGCGCTCCGTGGCGAAGCCGGCAAAACGCTTCAGCAGCGCGCGGAACCAGCCCCACTTCATGGTCGCATTGGCCAAACGCGGCGCAAGACTCGCCAGTTCGCCCAGCATATCCACACGACTCACCATTCTCGCGGAAAGGGGCACGCCATACTTGCGAATCTTCGCATAGAGCAGTTCCGCCTTGAGCAGAGCCATGTTTACGTTGGACGGGCACTCCGTCGTGCAGGCCTTGCAGGACAGGCAGTTTTCCAGCGCCTTTTCGAGTGACGGAGAAAGGAGCGGGTCCACATCGGCATCCACGCGCCCTTCGAGCACGGCGCGGATCGTGTTCGCCCGGCCGCGCGTGGCCATCACGTCTTCACCCGTCGCCACAAAGGTGGGGCACATGGTGGGCGTGGACTTGCGGCAGCCGCCGCAACCGTTGCACTGCTCGAGATTGCCCACGAAGGAGCCATCTTTCGCGGCGAATTTCAATACGGGTTCAAAGGGAAGCTTGTCCATCTTCGAGCCGTCGCCCTGGCGTAGGTTGGTATCGATCTTGTATCGGCCGTCGGGGAAGACTTTGCCGGGATTCATCAGCGATTTCGGATCGAAGTGGGCCTTGATCGTGCGCATCACATCCAGCAACTCCGGACCGATGTGCTCGTCCATGAACTCCGTACGCGCAATGCCCACGCCGTGCTCCGCGGCCAGCGCGCCCTTGAATTGCAGCGTAAGCGCGGACACGCCCTCGGCGAGACTGCGGAATTTCTTGATGTCCTCCGCCTTGTGCATGTCCACCACGGGACGCACGTGAAGCAGGCCGGACGCGGCGTGACCGTAGAAGGAACCTTTGAGTCCGAGGGGCTTCATCAGCGACTGGAGCCCCGCCACATACTCTGGAAGTTTTTCCGGCGGCACGGCCACGTCTTCGATACCCGCCGTGGGCTTCGCGTCGCCTTTGCAGCCCGTCAGAAGAGACAAACCCGATTTCCTGAGATTCAGGATATGAACCTGATCGGTCGCGTCACGGCACATGCGCTTGCGCTTGCCGAGCTTCTTCTTCTCCAGCAGCGCGAGCTTCTCTTCCACGTCGCCATAGAACTCCACGAGCAGAATCGAGGTGCAGGGCTTGTCGTCCAGCTCCAGAAAATCCCGGGCCGCTTTGAACTGTAACTGGCCCCGGGTCTGATCAAAGAGCACGTCGTCGATGTGCTCCACCGCCGCAGGCTTCAGTTCCATCAATTCCACCGTGGCCTGCATCGCCTCGTTGACCGTGTCGAAAAACAGCAGCCCGATGCCCTTCTCCGCGGGCAGCGGAACCAGATCCAGCTCGGCGGAGAACACCGCCGCCAGCGTCCCTTCCGCACCGCCAAAAAGCTTCGCAAAATTGCCGCCGGAACGCAGATAACGATCGAGACCGTAGCCCGGCCAGCGCTTGATGATGCCCGCGTGAAAACGCGACTCGATCTCACCCTGATGGGCCCGGATCAACGCATCGATCTCGGAAAATTCCCCCTGATTTTTCAGGCCGATGGTCTTGAAGGATCCGTCCGGAAGGATCACATCCAGCGAGCGCACATGGTCGATCGTCGTGCCGTACAGCGGCACCCGCGCGCCGGAGGAATTGTTGCCGATCATGCCGCCCAGCGTAGCCCGTGAACTCGTGGCCACATCGGGCCCAAAAGCGAGGCCGTGGGGCTTCAGGAAGGCATTGAGCTCATCCAGCACCACCCCGGCACCCACCCGCACCGTCCTGGCCTCCACATTCAGATCCGTGATGGCCTGATTGTAGCGCGCCAGATCGATGATGACGCCATCCCCAATGGCCCCGCCCGCCAGGCCCGTCCCAGCGCCACGCGGCGTAACCGGGATACCTTCCTGAATCAGGGCCGGGAGCAGCGTCGACACCTCTTCGATACTCCGGGGAAAGGCAACGCCCTGGGGGACGATCTGGTAGATGGACGCGTCGGTCGCATAAAGCTGGCGAGAATGGTCATCGAAACGAAGTTCGCACGCGGTCGCTTTCTTGAGGGTATTCTGGATGGTCGTCTGCATGGATTCCGGTTTCAGGCGTTACAGAGATTCCGAGGCCGCTCGTATGGTCAAAAGGGCCTGTGCCCTCGGTGCGGCAAGTTGCGGACATTGTACTACACGCCGAAATCGTGGCGGTACCCGAGGAAGGAGATTTTCCCACAGATGACCTCCGAAACACACCGATAAGAGGTAAAAATTCGCCGCATTTGAATGTTGCGCGCGGGTGAGAGAATGAAAATTCGATGTAGAAGTACGCCAGATCAAAGGAGAATATATCTGTCCGATTTATCTGTATCTATCTGAGTCTATCTGTGGGATAACTCTCTTAGTTGCGGCCAAAGGCAGCCCCAGTCGCATCTGTGGGAAAACACGTTGAGCGGCGCGGTCGAGTAATCACGCGTGGCATGCCGTCTTCCGGTTGTCTTGCATGCAAAGGCGCAAAGATAATTGAGACGCCAACTCAATGCGACTTCCTTAGAATGCAGGAGGGAATCATAGTTCTAGAGCGCCGCCTGCTCTATTTTTTCACTATTCTCAATTTCCACGGAGTTGCCCCATGAACCAGCCCGCCTGCCCCGATTTAAAACCTTCCATGAGCCTCTTCAAGCGCTATCTCACCGTCTGGGTGGGGCTGTGCATGGCCGGCAAAAGCACGAAGCCGGTGTTCTTGACGCTTTTCATCAACTGGGCGGTGAAGCCCTTCACCATGTACGGCATCGCGGTGCTCTTTCTCGGCGGGATCCTGAACGAGTTCATCGGTGGATTTCTCCTCGGCGTCGGCAAGCTGCCGGTCCCGTGGGAAGCCCTGCTCCTTTCCATCGCCATCTATGTAGCCCTGCCCCTGGTCTGTGGCTACGCCAGCCGAAAGCTGATTCTGCGCGCGAAGGGCGAGGTCTGGTTCAAGGAGAAATTTCTCCACGTCCTGACCCCCATCACCATCACGGCGCTCCTGTTGACCCTGGTGCTGCTCTTTTCCTTCAAGGGCGCCGTCCCCATCCTGGCGAATCCCCTCACGATTCTCTGGATTGCCATTCCCCTGACGATCCTGACGATCCTGATCTTCATGATCACCTACTTCCTTGCGAAGGTGCTGGGCTTCAGCTATCGCGACGCCGCGCCCTCGGCCCTCATCGGGGGGGCCAACCACTTCGAAGTGGCGATTGCAACGCGGCGGTGATGCTCTTCGGCCTCTCGTCGGGCGCGGCTTTGGCCACGGTGGTGGGCGTGTTGATTGAGGTTCCCCTCATGCTGGCCTTGGTACGCTTCTGTACGCGCACTGAGGGCTGGTTTGCTCCGAGCAAGTCCCCCGAGGCCGTGTAATTGCGGGGAGCCCCAGTGCATGTGGCGGGATGGGTCGGTCGCCAGGCCACAGGTCCATGGCCAGAAGTCGGGTCTTTTGTAGCGTTTCATCGCCCGTTGCTTTTCAACACGGTTCAATCGAGAGAGCCGCCGCGTTCTCGGGACGTGTTCGCGCCCCGTGAAGCCGCCCGGCCCGCCTTGCGCCATTTTGCGACGAACATGAAGTAGCCGGAGATCGACAGGAAACCGGAGCTCAGACTCAGGAGGAGGTCCGCAACGGACGAGGCCCAAGAAAGTTTGACGTCAATCAGACGTAACGATTGATGGCTTCAACCAACTCGTTGATGTGGAAGGGCTTCCGGAGAATTTCCCGGATGCCGCTCTCCTGCACCGCGTCCAGCTTCTCATCGTCGATGACGCCGGTGGCCAACAGGATCGGGAGTTGGGGCCGAAGCGCGCGGATAGATCGGGAGAGCTCGATACCATTCATCCGGGGCATGGTCAGATCGCAGATGACTGCATCGAAATGCACGGCGGAGGTTTCGAGCGCTTCCAGCGCAAGGGCGGGATTATTAAAGGCCGTTACCTTAAAGCCTTGCCGGCGCAGCACAATCGAGACCATGTTGGTAATGGATTCGTCGTCGTCGACCAGCATCACGTTGCTGGAGCCTCGCGCGGGGCTCAGGGCGACGGCGGGCGGCTTGCTCCCCTCTTTCACGGCCAAGAGACTTTCCGGCAGGAAGACCGTTACGCAGGTGCCCTCGTTCAATTGGCTCTCGATCTCGATGGCCCCGTCCATCCGCGTCGCAATGCCATGGACCATGGAGAGCCCCAGGCCGGTGCCCTTGCCCACGTTCTTTGTGGTGTAAAAAGGATCGAAGAGTTTGTCGAAGCTGGCCGGATCGATTCCCACGCCGTTGTCTTGGACCCGCAGCACGCAGTAATCGCCGGGCGGCAGCAATCCGCTGAGGGTCTGCCTGGGGGCGTTCAAACGGGTGGAGCCCACCGTGACCAGCAGGATGCCGCCCGCCTCCTCCATGGCGTGGAACGCGTTGGTACACAGGTTGGTGACCAACTGGTGGATTTGGGTTGGATCGCCGAAGACATTGCCCGCGCCCGGCTCGGCGATGAACTGAATCTCGACGTTTGGCGGCTGCGAGCCGCGGAGGAACCGGACGGCGTCTTCCACCTCGCCGACGAGACGGACGGTGGTAAATCGCGCATCGGAGGTGCGGCTGAAGATCAGGATCTGCTCCACCAGGGAAGCGGCGCGATGGGCCCCCAGCTCGATCTCCCGCAGGCTCTGGTCGAGGGCGTCGGGATCCTGGATCCCCGTTTCGCGCGCGATGTGGCAGAAGCCCAGCATGGCGTGGAGGATATTATTGAAGTCGTGGGCTATCCCGCCGGCCAGGGTGCCCAGAGCCTCCATTTTTTGCGCCTGGCGGAGCTGTTTCTCCAGCTCCACTTCGTGGGTGATGTCGTGCTGGACGCTCACGTAATTGACGATCTTGCCGTCCGGCCCGAAGATGGGGGAGATCGTGGCGCGCTGGTGAAACAAGTCGCCGTTCTTACGACGATTCAGGAACTCGCCCTGCCAGGTCTGGCCTCCCGAAATGGTGTTCCAGACGTTGGCATAGAAGTCTTCGTCGTGGATGCCGCTCTTGACGATGGAAATGTGCTTGCCGATGGACTCCGCCCTGGAATATCCGGTGATCTTTTCATAGGCGGGGTTTACATACTCGACCACGGCATCGGGATTGGTGATGACGATGGATTCCACGGCCTGCTCGATGGCGGTGCCGAGGCGATGGAGATCGGCTTCCCGGGCCCGTTCCTGGGTAAGGTCGATGGTATGGCCCATGATGCGATAGACCTTGCCGTCGTCATCCATCAATGGAATGAAGCTGGAACTGAAAATGTGCGTTGCGCCGGCGACTTCCGGGGTGACCTCAAACTCCGAAGGCTCGCCCGCCATCGCCCGGTCGAAAAGTGTTCCGATGCGCTCCCGATCGCTGGGCGCCATGATATCCAGGTATTTCCTGCCGCAGACCTGCGATGCTTGCGCGGCATGGATAATGCCCAGGCCCGCCCGATTGATGGCGACCACGTAGCCTTCCGTGTCTATTTCATGAATACAAATTGGAAGCCCCTCCACCAGCCGTCGGTAGCGCTCTTCGCGCTCGCGCACCCCCTGCTCCGCCAGTTTCTGGTTTGTGATGTCCTGGCAGATTCCCCGGTAGTCTATGATTCGACCGTCGGTGCGGACGTTCGGTCGGGCGATGGAAAACATGTGGCGCACGGTGCCGTCCGGATGGAGCAGCCGCCACTCGACCTGCACGGTCTCCCGCCCCCGAACCAGGCGTCGGGCCTGCTCGCGAAGCACCTGCTGGTCGGCGGGATGAACACGGAGCAGGAAGGAATCAAAGGTCGCATCCAGCTCGTGGCGCCGTGCCCCGAGCAGGTTGAACATTTCATCCGAGCACCAGACAAAGCCGGCATTTGGACGCCAGATCCAGGAACCGATCCGCGCGATCCGCTGCGATTCCGCCAGCCGGGCTTCGCTCGCCCGCAGGTCGCGCTGGGCCCGTTTCCGTTCAGAGATGTCCGTGAGGACACCGATCAAGTTCCCGCCGCCCCGTTGCACGGTTCCGTTGGCGGAGTACCAGTGCGTGACACCGTCGTTCCACCGCATGCGAAACTCGGCGCTGAAGGTACCCGAGCCGCTCAAGGCCTCCCGGACTTTTTTAAGGACCTTGGGGCGATCCTCACGGCGGACCCCCTGGAGGAAATGGCGGTAGGTCCCCTTGAAGGCACCCGCGGGCAAGCCGAGCAGAGACTCGACGTTCTCGGACCAATCCAGTTTGCCCGTGGCCAGATCGAGTTCCCAAACGCCGATCCGCGTCGCCTGGGATGCCTGGCGGAACAGCGCGGAACCCCGGTCGCGGGCGGCCTCGGCCAGCCGCCGCCGGCTTTCCGAGAGGACCAGGCTGCCGATGACGAGAGTCCCGAGGGGATAGGTGATGCCGAGGGGAAGCAGATATTGGCGAAAATTAGCCAGTCCCGATTCCTCGGGAAGGGCGAGGGTCCAGAGGAGGAAGATCGTACCGACGACGACGCCCAGGGCCAGAAGATGGCGGCGTTTCGCTTTCTCCGGGACCGGGCCGAAAAAACGGGCGAAGAGCAGCCCGACCACCAGCGCGCAGAGGGTGGCGAAGGTTCCCGGCCAGGCGCCCGCGCCACCGAGGTAGAGCCGGAATATACAGGCGGGCAGGGCCGCAGCCACTCCCGCCGACGCCCCCCCGAAAAATGCGGCCAGGGCCACCAGAATGCCCCGGCTGTCCATGATCACGCCCGGGGTCAGCTCCACGGGAACCAGCATGCCGCCGCAGGCGGCCAGGCCGAACAGCAACCCGAAACTGACCCGCTCCCAGCGCAGCCTCAGGCGCTCCGCGCGGGATTCCAGCCACTGGTAGATAAAGAGCAGGGCAAGGACGAGGGCCATGTTCTGGCCCAGCGATATCAGGACGTCCGCCACGCTCTTCATAGAAGCCATTCCCCGTGCATTTCTCCCCGATATTCCACGGAGGTCTGCTCCGGGATGCTACTCATGAGCCCCGACCATGCCGGATCCCACTACACCGTCAGTGTAGCCGACCTTGGGAAAAATTGCCAGTGCCCGGAAAATGGGGGCGTTGTTACTGCACCGGTGCCTCGCCGTATGCCGTCACCCGATGCAGATAGAGATCTTCCGTCGTGCCTTGGAGTGTGATGCGGATCGCGGAGGCTTGCACCGCTTTCAGCGCCTGGATGCGCTTCCTTCCGATGGACTCGCCGCGGGCCACTTCCTCCCAGATCCCTCCAACCTTCGCCTCGATCGTGTATTCCGTGATGCGCTGCCCGTGATTCAGGTCTTCCTCCAGCACGATCTCGCGAAGCGGAGCGGCTGTGGCAAGTGGGAACTCGACCGGTACACCCGCCTGCACGGGGGGGAATGCCGCGCCGACCATCGCGGGGTTGGCGTAGCGCGCCGCCACAGCCGCGCCGAAGCCCTCCAGCATGGCCACTTCGGCCGCCGGAATCTGGCCTGAGGTATCCGGAGTCATGTTGATGAGCAGATTGGCGCCGTGGCCGATGGACTGGCCATGGACTTCCATCATCTGATCCACGGTTTTCAGCGTGCCATCAGAGTCGGGAGACCAGAACCAGTGGGCGCGGGTGAAGATGTTGGCTTCGGGAATGAACCATCCCTCGGCGTCGTGACGCACCCAATTCTTTGTGCCCTCGCCGGGGTTGACCACGTTCCACAGGGGGTAGTCCGCCAGGCCCTGCTCGCTGCCGGACCAGCGGAGGTCCTGCTGGGTGCCGCCCATGATCACGGCATCGGGCTGGAGCCTGCGGATGAGATCGACCACGGCGTCGCCGTAGCGCGTGCCGATGGCCTTGCCGTTGTCATCCAGCACATCCGCGCCGATGGGGCTGAAGGCTTCGTCGAGCCACACGACTTCGAGGGGGCCGTAGTTCGTAAGCAGTTCGCGGGCCTGTTCCATGAACTTTGGGAAGTAGGCATTGAGATCGCCAATGAGCTTGCGCTTGCCGATGGGGTCGGGCGTGCTGGTGACGCCTTCTTTCTTATCGCCCGCGGAGAGATAGAGGCCAGGGGCGAGGCCGTTCTTGCGCGCGGAATCGACGAATTCGCGCACCACATCGCCTTGGCCATTTTTCCAAGGCGACTGGGTGATGTCGTAGTCGGTCGTGCTGGTCGGCCAGAGGCAATAGCCGTTGTGGTGCTTCGCCGTCAGCACGATGTGCTTCGCGCCGAATGCCTTCGCGGTGCGCGCCCATTGTTCCGTATCGAGTTGTTCGGGATTGAAGGTTTCCGCGGGCGGCGTGGCGAACATGTCGCTGTTCTCCGTGTAGGCCGCCGGACCATAGTGGACGAAAGCGCCCAACTGACTTTCCTGATAGCGGGCCTGGCGCGGCGAAGGCACCAGCGCGCCCTCCGGCGTGAAAAAGTGCTCCAACAACTCGCGGGGCGTGCCCATGAATTCGGCGCGCTGAAGATCGCCGCAGATCTGCTGGTCGCCACCGGTGTAATACACGATGGTCTTGCCGCCGAAGTACACTATCTCCGCGTCCGACGCATTCTGCTCGCGAATGTAGTGGGGGCGGAGCGCGTGGACCTTGAGCTCGGGCTGGTAGGTCACGAAGGGGCGACTCTCCGGAGCGTCTTCCCAGGTGACGAGATCTTTGGACCGTGCCACGCGGGTTTCGTAGTGGGCATTGCCCAAGGCCTCAAGATAGAGCGTGTAATAATGGTCGCCTTCGTAGTAGAGCGCCGGGCCGCCCACGTACTTGTTGGTACCGTAGTAGGCCTCCGGCACCGGCGTCCACATCGTCAGGTCGTCCGATGTGAAGTATTTGAACGTGAAGGCGGGCCAGCGGGGATCATTGGTCTCCACGAGCAATACGAATTTGTCCGCGCCCCGGCATACGGCGACGTTAAAGAAATTTTCGTCGTTGTTCGCGTGCAGCACCACCTTCGGCTCGGTCCAGTTCACCAGATCATCCGACGACGTCACGCTCACGTCCTTCACCTGCCACTTCTTCTCCGTGCCCCAGTTGCTGCCGAAAACATAGACGCGCCCTTCCCACACGAAGGTAAAGGCCAGGCCGTGGCCCACCAAAGGCGTGGAAATGATGCGGTCACCCGCCACGTCGCGGATACGAACCTGATCGTGCTGCATGCTGCTGCCCTCGGGAACACCGGGCGTCTCCCACTGCACTTGCCAGCTCTCCATGAGGTAGAGCTTGTCCTTGAAGACGAAGGGGGTCGTCTCCACGAGGGGGGAATCCAGCTTGGTCCAGTTGACCAGAGGATGCTTCCACGTCGCGGCTTTTTCGGCGGCCAGGGCGATGGGGGAGAGGAGCGCGGCAAGCAGGAGCAGGGCGAAGTATTTCATGGGGGATTCCTCGCGGTTTCGGCGAAACGACAACCGGAGCATACTGGCGGCGGAAGGGGGCGCTTGTCAACTTGTATCGGACCGATCAGACGGATCGGACCAATCAGATCGGTCTGATCCGTCTGATCGGTCTGATTTCCATTCGACACCGCCGCAACTTTCCGCTACCATAGCGGCCTGCCCAAAAAGAGGAGAGCGCACCATGACCCGATTGATCCAGACCACAGCCATTGTCGTGGCGGCGATTTGCAGCGCGAGCATCCTCGCGGAAGAACTCGCGATTCCCCAGTCCACTCTCCGCCTCGAAGGCGAAGTGGGCCGCCGCACCGAGGCGGTATTGGAAAACTGGGTGCTGCCCATGCCCGATGCGAACCCCGCGCTGCTGGAAATGTTCCGCCTGCGCGATCGCAATCCGGCCTACGCCAACCCCGTGCCCTGGGCCGGTGAATTCGTGGGCAAGTATCTCCAATCCGCGGTACAATTGCTCCAGTTCACCGACAATCCAGAATTGCGCGCTGAGGTAGAGGCCGTGGTCGCGGAACTCATTTCCACCCAGAGCCCCGAAGGCTATCTCGGGCCCTTCCGCAAGGAAGAGCGTCTCCTTGGCCAGTGGGATTTATGGGGGCACTACCATGTGCTCTATGCACTTCATGCCTGGTACAAAGCTTCCGGCGACCAGGCCGCACTCGACGCCGCGACGAAAGCGGCGGACTTCATCTGCGACACCTACCTCGACACGGACAAGCGCGTCCACGATGCCGACAGCCACGAGATGAACATGGCGATCATGCATGCGCTGGGAATCCTCCACCGCGAAACGGGCAATGATCGCTACATCCGCCTGATGAAGGAGATTGAGAAGGATTGGGAGAAAGCGCCCGCGGGCGACTACCTCCGTACCGGCGTGGACAAGGTGCCCTTTTACAAGACCCCGAAGCCGCGCTGGGAAAGCCTTCACTGCATGCAGGGCCTCGGCGAACTCTACCGCATCACGGGCGAGGAAGAGTATCGCGACGCGCTGCTGCACTTCTGGCACAGCATCCGCCATTCCGACATTCACAACGCGGGCAGTTTCTCCACCGGCGAAGGCGCCATCGGCAACCCCTTCAAGCCCGGCGCGATTGAGACCTGCTGCACCGTGGCCTGGATCGCCTACAGCGTGGACGCCCTGCGCCTCTCCGCCGATCCGACGATTGCCGACGCGATTGAACTCGCCACGTTGAACACCGTGCTGGGTTATGAACATCCCAGCGGACGTTGGTGTACCTACGACACGCCCATGGACGGCAAGCGCCCGGCCTCGGCCCACACCATCGTGTTTCAATCGCGCGAAGGCACGCCGGAGTTGAACTGCTGCTCCGTCAACGGCGCGCGCGGGCTCAGCATCATCGCCGATTGGGGCGTGCTGGAAGGGGAAGGCGGAATCTACCTCAACTACTTCGGCCCCGGCCACATCCATGCGGCTACCAAGGGTCGGGGCACCTGGGCATTCGATCAAGAGACGGCTTACCCCGCCGATGGTGCCATCAAGATCCACGTGACCCCCGGAAATGGTGAAGAAACCACGCTATTCGTGCGCATCCCCGAGTGGTCGAAAGAGACGAAAGTAGCGGTCAATGGCGAAGCGGTTTCCAGTGTCGCCGCCGGTGCGTACTTGGCGCTCAAACGTGCCTGGAAGAAGGACGACGTGATCGAATTGAATCTAGATATGTCCCTCCGCGCCCTGCCCGGCGATGCCTTCGTGGACTTCAAGGGCTCCCTCTACCGGGGGCCGCTCCTGCTGGCCTATGACCAGAAGCACAACGTAGTCGATCCCGAGGCGATTCCCGCGCTCGATCTGAACGCGCTTCAGGCCAGGCCCGCCACGACCGACGCGCGATTCCAGCCCATGGTGCTTCTCGAAATGAAGACCGGTGCCGAGCCCCTCATCCTCACGGACTACGCCACGGCTGGTGCCCACGGCACCTACTATCAGTCCTGGCTGCCCATCAAGAATCTTCCCCCTGTTTCAATCAATCTGCTGCGTCCCGACAGTGGCGATGTTGTGCCCGCGAGTGAAGTGTTTCTTCAGTGGTCTGGCGCGGGTGAAGACGCGCACTATACGTTGACCATCGCACGTGATGTGGCGATGAAGGATGTAGTGGAGAAGGTCGAGGGCATCGAAGAGACCGCGCATTTCTATGAGCCTCCGGCGCAGAAGGGCGACTTTTACTGGGCGGTCGTCGCGAGCCTGCCCGGCGGCAACTCCACGAGCCAGAATGGCCCCTTCAGATTTGCGGTGGATCCCGCGCTTCCCGCCGCCGAAGCCGGACTCCTCCTCGACGCGCCGCTCCACGGCAAGTCCGCCGCGGCGGTGGGAAAGCTCATCGTGAACGAGCATGCAAAGGCCGTTCCCGGTCGCGATGGCAAGGAGAACGGCGCGCTCTACTTCGACGGAGAGAAAACCAAGCTGGTCTACGACATCGGCGCTTTTCCCGGACGCGAATTCAGCTTCAGCGCGTGGTTTGCCCCCGACAATCTCGCGGCCAATGATGACAAGTGGCACCACATTTTCTCCACCTGGTGCCAGCCCTCCGACGATCCACTGCGCGTCTCCGTACAGAACAAGCAGATCACGGCCAACATCGAGATCCTCGTCGGCGCGTTTCGTTGTCAGGGCCCGTTGTTGAAAGAAGATGAGTGGACCCACGTGGCGGTCGTAAAAGAAGACACGCAATTGCGCCTCTACGTCAACGGCGAGGTCGTACACCAGGCAACAGTTCCCCCCGAACTCGAAACCACCGCCACCACCATCGGCCTCGGCTGCAACCCGAACTACAACCAGCTCGAAGGCTACCAGGGCAGCATCGCCGATGTGCGCCTCTACGCTGGCGTCCTCACCGACGCCGCAATACAGCGCCTCCAAGGGACTGACACGGTCCAGTGACCCAGAAAGCAACAACGACCAACCGTCAACCATCGCGCCCCAGGCGAGCGAGCCAAACGTATCGTCCGTGGCTGTACCGATCCGTCAAGGTCGCGATGTTGAGCTATCACCTGCCTGATGCGCATATTCCCAGTGCTATAATGGAAACCGCGCTCAAGAGAGCCCCACTCGCGCGAGCGCAGTTAAAGTGAAGCGCAGGAGTAGTTGCAATGGAACTGACCGTTACCAAAATTGGCGAAGACTTCCTATTGATCTTGCATCCGGAAGTGCTGAACCATCTCGGAGTGTCGGTGGGGGATACGCTTCACTTCACGGAAACCGAGAATGGCTTCAGATTGGCCGCACACAACGGAAACTTTGACGAGGCGATGAAACACGCCGAGTTTGTGATGTCGCAGAACGACAACGCGCTGCGACGGCTTGCGGAATAGGCATCGTCTTCGACACTCGAAGCTGTTCAAAGAATGGCAACCACATAGAACGCAAAGAGCACAAAGGCTCGCCGCAACTGCACGACAGTGTATCTGCACGGGTACAATACGGAATGCTGCAAGATGGAATTGATCATTTCCAAAATCGACGAAAAACTGGGCGTCGTTATCCCGGCTGGGCTGTTGGCCAGACATCAACTCAAAGCGGGTGACATACTGTATTGTCTCAATGTGGCAGGCGGAGGGAGGAACACCTCTTCAGAAACCGACCTTGCGGAATGCATGGAAATCGTCGAACGCATAATGCGTGAGGATCATGAGGTCCTTCGTCGGCTTGCGGAATAGCGTACTCCAGCCGCCTACTCCATTCCCCGCGGCCTCCCCAGCACCGCATCACTCCGATTCTCAGGCGTTTTCGGCGCTTTATCTTTATAAAACTCCCGAATCACCTCGAAATCCCCCCCCATATCCCCCGTCGGCGCAATCACCGGCCCGAAGCCCGTTTCCTTCTTCGCGTAGTCCGCGTACATCAGCACGATCCGCGCGCCCGCCCGTTCCGCGATGTGATAGAAGCCCGTGCGCCAGTGATCGGTGTAGCGCCGCGTGCCCTCGGGCGCGAGGCCGAGGTAGAACTGCTCATGGCCCGCCAGCGCTTCCACCGCGCTGTCCACCAGGTTTTCCGTGCGCCGACGCACTACGGGAATGGCACCGACGGCCCGCATGAACCAGCCCAGAGGCGGACGGCAGAGCGTATGCTTGGCGAAAAAATTTCCCTTGATGCCCCGTGCCGTCACCATGAGGAAGATGATGACGAAATCCCAGTTCGACGTGTGGGGCGCAAAGATGGCCACCAGCCTGGGATCCTCTGGAAAAACGCCGGTGGTCTTCCAGTCCAGGAGTCGAAGCAGTGCGCGGCAAAGCCATTGCATGGGGCGGCTGACCTGACCGAAGTGACGATCGATGCTGCGGTGTCCGGTGCTCATCGCGTGGGTGTCGCGGCGCCGTTCCAGCCCAAGTGGGCCACGGCAATGCCGAGGAAGACCTTGGGATCCACCAAGGTCTCGCCCTGCGAGCGGGACTGAAGCCAGGCATAGGCCGCCGCCACCGGGATCACGTGCACCGTGATGTCTTCCCCTTCCACGCCGCCGCCTTCGTGGGCTTTTGTCGCGCCCCGCGCCAGGTAGAAGTGTACCCGGGAGGTGCTGATGCCGCCCGCGCTGGGGCCCACCAGGAGCAGCTCCAGTGTTGTGGCTTCATAGCCCGACTCCTCCAGCAGTTCGCGCCGCGCCGCCGCTTCCAGCGACTCCGGCCCCTCGTCCCCCGCGAGGCCCGCCACCAGCTCGATGGTGCGACAGCCGAGGGCCGGGCGAAACTGCTCCACAAAGACCAGCTCGTCACGATCCGTCAGCGCCACCACGGAAATGATACCCGTGCACCCCTTGCGCTCGGCGTATTCATAGCCGTTTTCTTCCAAGAGACGCACGAAGCGGCCTTCGCCGAGTATTTTCATTTGGGACTCCCGCTATCAGGTCGAATCAGGCGCGAAGTATAGTCCCCTGACTGTGACCGCGCAACGTCCAAAACGGATTCCTTATGGGTCAGTTACCTGGTACCGTGCGACCTCGATGGACAGCGACGTGACTCTGAAGCGAGCTGGGAATGGATTTGAAGTCCGCTGCAACACCCGCGGAATTCAGGTTAATGTAGTAGGCTCCGGGAAGTCTCGCCAGGAGCTCGACCCGCACACCAGATTGATAGAAGCTTGTCGGGACGCGCGCATCCAGAATCAATTCTCCCAACTTCCGATAGTTTGCGGGAAACAATTCGGGTATGGACACCTCTACAATCCACAGATGATCGGGAAGACTCGACTGGAACGCAAGGGGTATTGCCTCTCCTTCCGCACTGCCTTGCCAATCACGAACGTATCGAAGGTGGGCAACATACTCGTCCCGGGTCATACAAAGTGTTCGCAGCACTACATCTTGTTCATTGATATGATGTACGAGCTTCTGGACCCAGTAGTTGCCACTTGCGCGTAGCTCATCTTCCATCGAGTACAGGAAGTCTACACCGATGGCTTCGGCATATATCGCGCCGTATGCAGTGTCGGGCGGGCGGAGCGCGACTACATACTTCACCTGGTCCGTTTCCAGGAATCTCCTCGGCACGCAATAATTGCTGCCGAAATTGTCGTCGTGCCCGATGAAACTTCCCATCCACTCCTCGCTCGAAATGTAGCGGGTGTTGTCGCCGACATGGAAGTAGGCTAGACTCGCTCGGGGCACCCATGAGTCCTGGTTAAAGGTATGCCCGTAGAATGGAATAATATGCCTCTCGCCCTGTGCGCCGGCCCCGGTAAGTTCGAATCCCAGCAGTCCGCCCATCCCATTTTCTATGCCCGAATAAAGCAATCGAGAATAGGGAAAGTCGGTCGAAACACTGGGGGCCGTATAGTCGAGATCATCATATAGAACTCCATAGTGGTCGAGGATGGCGCGAATCTTCGTCGAATCCAATCCCTGACCTATTTTGAAGTTATGGTCGATCTGGAGCGCGATGGCGTTCATATCACGGTAGAGAATATCCTGCGCGGGTAGTATGCGGCTGAGCAGACTCCGCAAGGCGACCTGGGCGCAGGCTTTATTTAGCGAGTTCTGCTGGCAGTACATTACGCCGGGGACCTCGAAAGTTTGTTGCCCACATGCGACTTTGAATCTTCCTTCACCCGGAACGCAGTTGTGATGATGACCATATTTTCGAAAAACGGACTCGAAAATATGCCACCGAGAGTGGTAGCCGGGAACGGTATCTTGTTTGAGGATCGCGTAGCCTAAGAGGTCGTCGTCGGACATTTCCGCGATATTTGCCTCGGAGGCGCAGGCCTTCCCCCAGAAAGTCAGTCGCTTGAGTCCGTCGCAACGGTATTTCGGATCGTATGTCGCCAGTTCGTCAATCTCATCGGCAACGGCCCCGGAGGATTCAATGTCCTCGACTACGACGGACTTGCCCTGATCGTCTTTTCGGGCCAGGGAGAACAGGCGGCGCACTGCGCTGTAATCGTCGCCTGGAAATAGGCCGTCAACGAATTGGAAATTAGAGAAGGGCGGGCTAATATCGTGAAAATCGGCCCTGATTGGCCGCCCCAACCGCGCAAACGACATGACTTTCCCCCATGGCGCGATTCAGCCAAACTGAATGCTGTGATTCCGGGTGGCTTCCTGAGCTGCCTGCAAACGGCGAATGAAATCCGGAACATCCGCACAATCACGTCGGGAGATCGTCACATTCTCACTGTCCATGTTCTGGAAAGCTTTGCCCAATTGTTCGATGGAGTGGGCGTTGCTGTATACCGGCCCCTGATCGGGCATACCCCTAATTCCTCTCTCGGGTGGTTACGAATAACTATACGATGCACATGATACACCCATTTCAGGCGGGCTCACAAGTGAATTCGAGTAGGCCATACTTTGCCGGTTTGACGCTTCTGCGAGCAACCGACTACAATACGCGGCGCTTTTCCCCCGATTTTTCCACCCATCCGGCTTGCCCGGCTATGCCCGAACGAGGATCCATGGCAGAACAATTTATCTTCACAATGTATGGTCTGAATAAGTACTACGGCCAGAAGCAGGTGCTTAAAGATATCAACCTGAGCTTCTACCCCGGCGCCAAGATCGGCATCGTGGGCGAGAACGGCTCCGGTAAATCCACGGTCCTCAAAATTATGGCGGGCATGGACGACGACTTTCTGGGCAAGGCCGAACTGACCAAGGGCTTCACCCGGGGCATCGTGCTGCAAGAGCCGATCCTCGATCCCGAGCTCACCGTGCGCCAGGCCCTTGAGGCTTCTTTCGGCGAGATCATGGCCATGTTGAAGGCCTTCGAGGATCTCGGCATGAAGATGGCCGAGCCCATGTCCGACGACGATATGGAGGCCTGCATGGAGAAAATGGGCGCGCTCCAGGACAAGCTGGATGCCGCCGACGCGTGGAACCTGGAACAGGTGCTGAACCAGGCCAGCGAAGCCCTATGCCTTCCTGAAGACGACCGAAAGATCGGCGTCCTTTCCGGCGGCGAGAAGCGGCGCGTGGCCCTGTGCAAGGCCCTGCTGGAGAAGCCCGACCTGCTGCTCCTCGACGAACCCACCAACCATCTCGATGCCGAGACGGTGGACTGGCTCGAAGTGCAGTTGCGCGAATATCCCGGCACGGTCATCATCGTGACCCACGACCGCTACTTCCTCGACAATGTGACCAAATGGATCCTGGAACTCGATCATGGCGTCGGCGTTCCGTGGGAAGGCAACTACTCCGGCTGGCTCTCGCAGAAGCTGGAAAAGATGGCGGCCCAGGAGAAGAAGGGCTCCGCCCGCGCCCAGGCCCTCGAGCGCGAGCTCAAGTGGATCCGCATGAGCAGCGCCGATCGCCACGAGCTCAACCGCACCCGCCTTTCGGAATACGAGCAGATGCTGGCGAAAGAAGCCGCCGCGCAGAACGCCGACAGCGCGACGATCCAGATCGCGCCCGGACCCGAGCTCGGCCAGCAGGTTATCGAGTGCAAGTCCGCCGCCAAGGCCTATGGCGACGACGTGCTCTACAAGGATCTCGACTTCATCATCCCTCGCTCCGCCATCGTGGGCCTCGTCGGTCCCAACGGCACCGGCAAGACCACCCTCTTCCGCATGATCCTGGGCCAGGAACAGCCCGACGCGGGCGAGGTCTTCGTCGGCCCCTCCGTCAGCCTTTCCTATGTCGATCAGGAGCGCAGCTCCATCGCGGGCGACGTGAGTCTCATCGATGAAGTGGCCGGTGGCGCCGATTTCGTGAAGATCGGCAAGCAGGAAGTCTCCGTGCGCCAATACCTCGCCCGCTTCGGCTTCAAGGGGGCTGACCAGCAGAAAATGGCCAACCAGCTTTCCGGCGGTGAACGCAACCGCTGCAACCTGGCGAAGCTCCTGAAAGAGGGCGGCAACGTCCTGCTCCTCGACGAACCGACCAACGACCTCGACGTCAACACCCTGCGCCTCCTCGAAGAGGCCCTGCTCAACTTCGGCGGCTGCGCCCTTGTCATCAGCCACGACCGTTTCTTCCTCGACCGCGTCTGCACCCACCTTCTCGTTTTCGAGGGACAGGGCAACGTCCGCTGGTTCGAAGGGAACTACCAGGACTACGAGGCTTGGCGCGTGAAGGAACTGGGCAGCAAGCTCTTCGAAAACCGCCGCGCACGGTACAGGAAGCTGCGGAAGTAGAAACGATATGACTGAAAAAATGTTCTGTATTTTTTCGACCCGAGATGATACTATTTCCAAGTAACGTCGGCCATAAGTTTCGTATTTGGGAGATATCAGGCGTGGAAGCACGAAGACCAGAGGGTACCGGGCGCTTGGCGATCAACGGTTCCACAATCTTTGAGGGTGATGCCCTCGCCGTGCTCAAACGCCTCCCGGCCCGATCCGTCCAATGCGTTGTGACGTCGCCCCCCTACTGGGGTTTGCGCGACTACGGCATCGATGGTCAAATTGGTCTGGAGAAGACCCTGCCGGAATTCATAGGCGGCCTCGCCGATGTCTTCGATGAGGTGCGCCGTGTGTTGAAGGACGACGGTACCCTGTGGCTGAACATTGGCGATGGGTATACCAGTGGCAATCGCGGCTGGCGCGCACCCGACAAAAAGAATCCCGCGCGGGCGATGAGCGTAAGACCAGATACGCCGGAAGGCTTGAAGTCCAAGGACCTTATGGGTGTGCCGTGGCGCTTGGCTTTCGCCCTGCAAGATAGGGGCTGGTACTTGCGCACCGATATTATCTGGAACAAGCCCAACGCCATGCCGGAAAGCGTCAAGGATCGTCCGACGCGGTCCCACGAATACCTCTTCATGATGACCAAATCGGAGAAGTACTACTACGACGTTGAATCGGTTAAGGAATCCACGGGCACGAGCACGCGTAACCGCCGGTCAGTCTGGGATGTGAATACCCAGGCTTTTCCCAAGGCGCACTTTGCCACGTTCCCGACCGAACTGGTGCGGCCCTGCGTCTTGGCGGGAAGCAAGCCGGGCGATTTGGTGTTGGATCCGTTCTTTGGCTCCGGTACCGTTGGGGTCGTCTGCCAGGACACGGGACGCAATTACGTGGGGATTGAATTGAACAGCGAATACGTCGCAATCGCCCTGGAACGGTTGACGGCGCTGGAAAACTCCCCGGCCCGGGTTGTTGTATAACGTGGGATCGCAGAAGCCGATACGAATCCCCGACCCGGCGATGCAAGCGGACTTCTCCATGGCGCTGCTTCACCTGCGTAAGACCATGCTACAAGATGCACTGGGCGATGCAATCGAACAACTGGAGTTGAGCCAAGTTGACCGGGAGCTGGCGGCGCTGGCTCCCGCGGAGTCCCTTAAGACGCTTGCGCGAAAAGGCCTGAGGGGCGAGTTGCTCTTCGCGGTTCCCTGCGTCCTCACTCAGAATCCCCAATTGCTGGGTTACTATCGGTTGCTCCTCGGGCACAGCAAGAAGATCTTTTACACCGGCGAAACAGGGCTCACGGCATTTAAGCGCTTGGAAGAAGCGGGCATGCTGGCTCCCGTGCTGGCACCGAGGCTGGAAGAATTGTGCGCGAGCCTGAATGAGATGGCCGCACGGCTTATGGAGGGCGTGGGCTCCGATCGGATGAGCCTTTCGCTCCTCGACGATCTGACCTTGTTGACGCTCGGTCCCCAATTACGGGGTGGAGAAAATGTCAAAAAAGGCATGACCGCCATCACCACCGTATTCGACGTGATTCACGAAATTGTCCGGGAATACGCTACCGTTGCAAAGAGCGATCGGATTGTACTGACCAATGCGGCGGGGCGCACGGTATCGATCCAGTTCTCGGCGGATCCCGACATTGTGATTCGGGAAGAAATGTCTGGAGGCGGTCACCGCGATTTGATCGCGATAGAAGTCAAAGGCGGCACAGATTTTTCCAACATTCACAATCGAATTGGCGAAGCGGAGAAAAGCCATCAGAAGGCTCGGGCACGCGGATTTGTCGAGTGTTGGACGGTTGTCAACGTCTCCCGCTTCGATCCGGCCATGGCCCACCAGGAGTCGCCGTCGACGGACCGGTTCTACACGATGACGGCACTCAGTTCGGCGGAAGGGCTGGAGTATTCCGACTTCCGGAGTAGAATTATCGGCGCGGCGGGGATCAGCGGGTAGGCTGATTCGACCCCAAGGCAGGCACCTACTCCCGGATTTCATGGTATGCATGCTTCACGGTCTGCTACGATTCAAACAAATTTCTTCCGCAATTCGCCAATACGCGAAAACATCGAACGAAACATGCCAGACACTCCCAATATTGATACCGCCGCGGAAATGGCCGCGTTGCGGGAGCAGCTCACCCGCTATGCCAGCGAGGCGGAGGGCTTTCGCCGTGAATTTTTGCGTATCCACGCCGACCTCGATCTGCGCGAGCGCGCCATGGAAGCGACGGATGAGGGTATCGTCATTTTCGACGTGCGCGAGCCCGGCACGCCCATCGTCTATGTCAACACGGGTTTCGAGCGGCAGACGGGCTATACGCGCGCCGAAGTGCTCAAGAAGAGCGCGCGCTTTATCCACGGTCCGGAAACGGACCCCGGCACGCTGCTGCGGATCCGTCGGGCTATCGACGAGCGCCAGTCCTACACCGCCGAGCTGGTCAGCTATCGCAAGGACGGGTCGCCTTTCTGGAACCGCATTTCGCTGAATCCCATCCGCAATGAGGCGGGCGAAATCACTCACTTCGTGGCGATCCAGTCCGACGTCAGTGATCGCACCCAGTCCAACGCGGATGTGCAGACGGCGCTCGAACTACTGGAGAAGACGAACGTCCAGTTGACGCGGGTCAATCGCCGGATGAAGCGGAATCTTCAGACGGCGGCCAAAGTGCAGTATGCCCTGTTGCCCGAACACCTGCCCAAGGTGAAGGGGGTCACTTTCGCCTGGAAATTCAAGCCCTGCGATGAGCTGGCCGGGGACATCCTCAATATCTTCCGGATTAACCGCCAGTCGGTGGGGCTTTATTTGCTCGACGTATCGGGGCATGGCACCGCCGCCGCGTTGATGGCGGTTTCGGTCAGCCGTATGCTCTCGCCCAAGGCCCTGTCTTCGTCGCTGGTGCGCGAGGAGGATGAGTCGTCCTCGGACTACGCGGTCGTTTCTCCCGCGCGCGTGGCGGAGGAGCTCAACGTACATTTCCCCTGGGACGCGGAAACGGGCCAGTTCTTCACGCTTATCTATGGCGTGCTCGACACGGTAACCCTCGAGCTTCGCTATGTCTCCGCGGGCCATCCCGGCCCCGCTCATTTCGTGAGGGGACAGGCACCGGTGATCACGCGGAGCAGCGGCATGCCCATCGGCCTCGCTCTGGAACCCTACGTGGAGCAGAGCATCCAACTGGCCCCGGGCGATCGACTCCACCTCTATTCCGATGGGGTTACCGAGGCCATGAACGATGGGCGCGAACTCTTCGGCGTGAACAGACTCCTCGAAAGCCTGCACTGCAAAGGCGATTGTCCGCTGGCGGATTGCCAGGACAAGCTCATGCAGGAGTTGGAGGCCTTCCGAGGCAGTTCACGCTTCGACGATGACATCTCGCTCGTGTCCCTCGAAGTGTTGCCGTAGCCCGGCCGTCCTTCTCAGGTGCCCCAGCGGGCCATGGCGAAGACGAACCATACCATGAGGCCCACGCAGACCCACAGGGTCACAAAGCCCACTGCTCCCACCAGCGAGAGCATCGGGAACTCAAAGTCGGGGTGATTGAAGAGCTTTCGGGGGACATCCGGCTGGACACCCGCCGGCAGGCTAAAGGGCTCCCGCATGTGGGGTTCGTCGCCGCGCACGGGCGTGTGGAGGCAATTGTAGAAGCGGTCGAGCTGGGCTTTGGGCAACCTCGGCGTGAGAAGGCTCACGACGATGCACAATCCGAAGCCCGTGGAGAGATAGCAGAACATCTGCCATGAAATCCGGAACTTCCCGTCCCACACCATGAACTCGGGGAGGTTGGTCGCCGCCCAGGCATTGAATCCATCGGTGCCCGTCAGGAGCACGACGGCGAAGGCACCCAGGGTGCCGGCCCACGCCCCGGCGGGGGTTGCGCGCCGCCAGTAGAGGCCGATCCAGAAGGCGGCCCCCATCATGGCCTGAATCTTCCAGAAGGTTTCCAGGCCGGCGGGCACGTTTTCGAAAGCGAAGGCGAAAGTGATGCTCACAATGACGATGATCATGCCCGAGATTCGGCCGACGTTTACATAATGACCTTCTTCCCGGTCTTTCACCAGGTAGCGGCGATAAAAATTCTGCGTGAATAGGCCGGAGGACGCCACCATGAAGGCGTCGCAGGAGGACATGACCGAGGCGAGGAGTGCGGCCAGGAAGACCCCCACGAGGCCGGGCAGTACCGTCGGGAGCAACTCGCGCGCCATCTGACCGTAGACGAGATCGGGGTGGAGATCGGGGCGCGTCTTCATGTAGAGCGCGACGCCGCAGAGCCCGGTGAGCATCCACGCGACGGTGCAGACGCGTTTGAGCAGGTTGCCGCACGCGAAGCCCACGCGCCCGTCGAGCTCCGTGCGACCCGCCGCGCACACGCCCATGATGTGGGGCTGGGTCACAATGCCGATCAGGGCGTTCAGGCCGAACATGGCGATGTGGAAGCCATTAATTTCACCGGGCGCGACCAGGCTGAACATGTGAGGATCGGTAATGGACTCGTGGAGGCCCGTGAAGCCGCCCACAACCTTTAATGCGATCGGCAGGATCATGAACGACAGGATGATGGTGAGAATACCCTGCATGAGATCGGTCACGATCGCGGCGGCCAGACCTCCGGCCATGCCATAGGCGACAAATAGGACCGTGGTAATCAGCACCGATGCTGTCTGGCCGATGCCCCCGTCGGTAATGGCCTCGATGAACTTGGAAGAGGCCAGCATGATCACGCCGATGTTCACGGAGAGCTGGAGCACCCCCACGAGGGTGTAGAGCGCCGCCGTGCTCTTGTCATAGCGGTACTCGAAGTAGTCCCCCGTGGTGAGTGCGCGCATCCGGCGGAAGGCCGGCGCGATGAGCCAGTAAAAGGGTGTGGCGAAAAGCCATAGCCAGGCGTACCAGATGCCGGAGAGGCCGTTGGTGTAGGTTTTCGCGGCCACGCCCACGGCGTCATTGCCGCTGGTGCCCGCGCCGAAGGAAAAGAAGACCATGGAGACCTTGCCGAAATTCCGGCCCCCCATGAAGAAATCGGCGGTATCCTTGATGCGCCGTGCCGTCCACAGGCCGATCGCGGTGACGGAGACCAGATAGGCGATCAGGGCCAGCCAATCCCAGGGGGTTAATCCAAACATGCCACGTCTCCCATCCCGTTTCGTATCCCATTGCACGAAGCGTCCATGGTAGTCCAGGCGGGACAAGCCCTGTCAAGCCGGAGGGGAATTTCCGGAGGCTGAAAAGCCCCCACTCCATACCCCCCCCTGCATTTAATGCCATTGCCCTGGTCACCGCGGCACATTGACTGCCGTGCTCGCCCTGCGTAAGGTATGGGGTGGTGCTGTCCGCCGCCTCTTCGTACGGGTGTTACGGTAGAGAACGGCGGGGCGGCCGAATTCGGGAGTCCTTCATCCATGCGCATCAACGGAACGCTCTTCGTTGTCTTTACCTTGCTGGCCGTCTTCTGGGGCGTCAAGCTGCTTTTCGGGATTTTCCTGGGCACCCCGTCGCTCCCGCCCGGCGGCGGCAACGGGACGGTCGCCACCAAAGAGGACAAGATCCAGGCGCTCCTGTCCGGCGAGTTCAAGCGTCAGCCGAAAAAGAATCCGGTGGAAGGTTCGGGGCTGCTGCGCTGCGTCGTGCATGCCGGGGATGGCGGCACCGTGGAAGGCGCGACGGTCCGTCTGAGCCCCGTTGATCCCGAGGCGAATCCCATCGAGGCGGAAAAAGAGTTTCCCTATTACTGGGAAGCATCCTCCAGTTCGAAAGGGGTGGTTGAGTTCCGGACCCTGCCCGAAGGCGATTTCTTAATCCTCGCTTCAAAAGAAAGCGCCAACGGACTCGCCCTCGTGAAGGTGAATGAACGAGGCGCTTTCGCCGAGGCCGAAGTCTCCCTCTGGCCGGGTGAGGCCCGGCGGGGTGAGGTGATCGCGGATGGGAAACCCGTCCCCGATGCGCGAATTGTCCCGGTTCATGCGGCGGACTTCCCGGATGATTCAGGGCCCTTCCGGCACCTGCCGGTTGCGACGGAGCCCGACGGAACCTTCACACATCCGCTGTTGCCTGCGGGAACCTGGCAACTCCTGATTTCGGCCCCGGGCTTTGCCCCGAAACTCGTTTCGGCCGATGAAGACGGTGTGTTTCGGGCGGCGCTGGAGCGGGGCGAGAAGTTGGCCGGTCGCGTGGTGCGCGACGAAGGGGAGCGCCCCGTGAATAACGCCAAAGTCGAGCTGGCTGCGGCTGACCGCGCGGGCGAACACTACAGCACCCGTGCTAACGGTCAGGGCTATTTCACTTTTGACACGCTCCGGCCCGGCGACTACACGCTCCGTCTGGCACCGGGTGACTTGCGCGCGGAAATGAAGGTCACCGTGTCCGCCCAACATCTGGAAGCAGCGCCCGCGGCCACCCCGCTGTCGCGCAACATGAAGATCGATCCCCTCACCGGGACAGCCGTGGCCACCGACCAGTCCGCCCTGCCGTCGCCCGGGCCCGTGCCGGCAGTCGCAGCGCCGCCTGTGCTTCAATTGCGTGCCCGGGCCTCGGGCTCACTGCGCGGGCGGATTCTGGAGGCTGGGGCCGATGTGGGTGTCCCCGGCGTCGTTGTACAGCTTTTCCAGCCGGAAAGCGCCATTCTCGTGGCGGCGGCGAAATCGGATCAGGCTGGATACTACCAGTTCAAGTCCCTCGCGCCGGGAAACTATCAGGCGGCGACCGATCGCACCCTGGGACGGGTCTTCGTACCCGAGGGCGACGGTGTTGCGGTGGTGGAGGAGGGGGGAACTCCGACGGGTCCCGTGCTTCGCGAGGTGTCCGGCGTGTCGCTCGCCGGCGTGGTGCTCGATGGGGATGGGCGGCCCGTGCCGGTGGCGATCATAGTCGTGCGTATCCAGAACCATCCCGGAGCCCCGCTGACCTTCGGCGCGGATCAGGCCGGCCAGTTTCTGGCCACGGGATTTCACGGAGCGGATCAGGTGGAAGTTCGGGCCGTGCTGCTGGGGAGTGAATCGGCCTCGTTCGGGCCCGTAACCATCGGCCCTTCGGGCCTGCAGGATATCGTGCTTCGCTTTCCAATCCCTTGAGGCCGGGGCTTCAATCAGGACCGTGTGCTCAGCAAACGCCGCCCCGTGCCGCCATGAACTCAACCACATCGTCGTAGCCCATGAGAAGCGCCATGGCCATCGGAGTGAGCTTGCCGGTGTAGCCTTCCCGATGGTTGATGGTGGCCCCGTGCTCGATCAGAAGTTCGGCCAGATCCGAGCGCCCATTCAGGGCGCTCCAGTGCAGGGGGGTCAGGCCCTGTTCGTTTTCATGATCGACATTCGCGCCCTGCTCGATCAGGTGCTTCACCTGTTCGACATCGCCATTCTGCGTCGCCTGATGCAGCAGGCGATCAATATCACCGTCCGCACGGGCCGTAGCGGGCGCGTCGCGTACCATCTTGTGGACCGAGTGGCTCATGCCCCAATAGGCGTTCCCGTCCCCCGAGGCTTGTGGGGGAGGCGTCTCCTTCGCCGCAAGGGCGTGCTCCTGACTCAACAGCATTTCCGCCAATACGGTGTAACCGCTTTTCCGTGCGCGCGTCGTGGGGGTTTCGCCATAGGTATCCATGGTATACATCCAGGGATGATCCATGTGCAGCCTTCTCCTCTCATGGGCAGGTCACGATTGACATACCGATTGACTACCCGTAAGGTAAGCAAGTTACATACCATTGAGCGCCGCGCGTTCTTCGGGCTGAAAACCCGCCCCATAGCGGCAGTATGGAACGAATTGTGCGATTTTGCGCGCCAACCGCCTCATTGCAACCGCCCGATATCCGTCACAGGCAAGACGATTCGCCAAATACTACCTACAATTGACTATCATTTACCCGAGTCGGTGGCACCCTGTCGGTCCCGATTCTAGCCGCTGCGGTCGCCCCTGTCAATTCAGGCGGACGGACCAGCCTGCCCATGGGCTCGATGGAAGGCAGGTCGGCGACTCACCCTTGTCAGGACTGTTCAAGGTGAGGCTGCGGTGCAATCTTCGAATGCCGCGTGAAATGTCAAGGGACTATTCATCTTCGCAGAAGTTTTGCGCTATACTCAATGGGGTGACGCGAACCTGTATGAATGGTTGCGCGTGGGCATCCCATCTGGGCGGGTGGCCGCGGAACCTACAACGTGCGACGGGAGTAAATGAAATGGCAATGAAGAAACGGGTTGGCAAACTGCTTCTTAAAGCCGGGTTGATCACCCAGGGGCACTACGATGCGGCGATTGAAATCCAGGAGGAAACCGAAGCCGAGTTGATCGACATTCTTTTCTCCCTCGGGGCAGTGGAACCCAATGCCTTCATGGATTTCCTGCTGACCTATCCCGGCGTGCTCCCCACGGACATCAAGGACCTGGAAATTGAGGCGGAAATGCTTGCGGTGATACCCGCCGACCTCGCCCATCTCTTCGGGGTGGTTCCCGTGGATCTTTACCGCGACATGCTCACCCTGGCGGCGAAAGCGCCCATCTCGCCGGATCAGGAAAAACAGCTCGAGCAGGTTGCGGGCATGAAAGTCAAAGTACTCCTCTGTGCCGCGGCCGATGTGGACGGTGCGCTCAAGCGCTATTATCCCCCCAACGGCGCACCAAAGGAGGACGAACTCACCAGCATCGTCGGTCTCCAGCAGCCCATCAAGCTCTCCCACATGGCCCATATGGTCCGGCAGATACAGAGCCTTCCCGCGCTCCCCGAAACAGTCCACCGTGTTCGCGAGGCCATGATGAGCCCGGACAGCTCGGTGACATCGGTGACGGACATCATCACGCTCGATCCGCCCGTCGCGGCGAAGGTTCTGAGTGTGGCCAACTCCGCCGCCTATGGCTTCACCCACAAGATTACCGATCTCACCCTGGCGGTCTCGCTCATGGGCCTGAAAGAAACCTATGCCATCGTGCTATCCGCGGCGATCGTGGATCTCGTCAGCCAGTTGGAGGAATTCGACTACCGCACCTTCTGGCTGGAGTCCGTCTGCTCGGCGTGCGCCTCGCGCATCGTGGCCAAGGTCAGCGGGCGGCGTCAACTGCCCGGCGTCTTTACTGCGGGCCTGCTCCACGACATCGGGCGTGCCGCCCTGTGGGATGTGGCTCCGCAGAAGTGCAAGCGCATCGACAGCTCCCTCACCGGTCTGGCGCTGCTCGAAGCCGAACAATCGGTCGTGGGCCTGACTCACGCGGAAGCGGGCTACGAGCTCGCCAGGCACTGGGCTCTTCCCGATGAAATCGCCCAGTCCATCCGCTTCCATCACCACCCGGAACTGGCTCCGAGCTCCCGGGAGCACGTGGCCATTGTTGCGCTTTCCGACGCCATGGTTCAGGCCTCCGGAACGCGTCTGGAGGACAATCCCGCAGCCTTCGACGGCTACCAGTCCTCGCTCGAGCTCCTCGGGCTGGATATGGAAAGCGCGGAGGCCATGCTCGAAGAATACCTCAGCCGTCACGAAGCCGCGGTGCAGGATACCTTCGGCTGAGGGCTACGGGGACTGTTGCCGATTGGCCCGTGACATAGACATTGTTGCATGTGGACCATCCAATCGGAAACTGTACCCATGGGAAACGCCATTTGGCATCCGGTCATCGCGCCGGGTGATTCTACCAAGAAAATACGGATACCGTAGGGACTGACGCACCCGCGAACATGGTGAAGATCTTCGTTATTCATGATCCATCGATTGCCCCGAGATCGAGCCCGCGATATCGCCGGGTGTGGCTGTCCCGTCGCTCTCGGAGGGAACCCCGGTCCAAAGTGCCCCATCGCCCAAACGCCATGTTGCCTGTCGATTTGTCTATGGTGACGTCGGGTCCACTCCCCGCACGACGGGACAGCCACACCCAGAAAGTTCACGACGCCTTGTCGCAGTGGGCTTTGGGCCGCAGGACAATGCAATTCGGTTAGGCCACGACGGGTGCGTCAGTCCCGACGCGCCCCTAGGTTTCTTTTTCGAACCTCCGCAACCGGCGGTCGCGACTTGTGGGTACAGTCCTGCTGCGGCGGATCTTCGACCTCCACTTGGATCTGCATCGCGTTTTCATGCTTGCATCACGTGCCAGGCGGATGCAGTCCACAAGAAAAGGCCCCGCACTCGGGTGAGCGCGGGGCCTTTGGTGTATTGATGATATGACAGGACTCGTGTTCTAATCCTGTTTCGCGGTGTTGATTTTAAGCCTTGGCGTTCTTGCGACGACGCACGAAGGCCACCAAGCCCATGCCCAGCAGGCCAAGCGGCGCGGCAGCAGGGACGGGGACGACGGCCAAATCGAGACTATGCGTAACGCCGTCAACGGTAATGGCGACGCCGTCAAGGTAACTATATACCGGAGGGCTGGCGGTCGCATACCCAGCGATAATGTCAATAAATAGAATAGTCTCGGTAGCGAAAAAAGACGATACGTTAGCAAGAGTCTGTGAACTGAAGTCGCTCGTGGCACCGTTGGTGACCCAGTTTACATCCAGATTGGAACTCGTGCTACTCTCATTCCACCCACTGCCGGCCGCGTAGTTCGGAGTATCAAAGTTGAAACGGTGGCCATACCAAGACGAGCCGACACCCGGGGAGTTTTCCGCAGTATAGATTTTCAACTGCCAATCAACGGTGCCTGATTGGAGGTTTGTCCAGTAAGAGATCTCTTCCAAGTCTCCCATCGTCACGGCACCGCCGAACATCTGGGTAATGTTGAGTCGAAGTGTCGTGTAGTCTCGGTCACCCAGAACGTTCGCGGCACTTCCTTGTACATTGGAATACCAACTGCTGGTGCCGTAGCCGGGAGCCCCGCCAACGGCAGTCGAGCCCTCTGGCGCGCCCTGGTCCCAGTCCCAGCCGTAAGGGCTGGTAGGAAAATTGGCCTGATTGGCCAGGTCGTCTGGTGTTACCACCGTTAACGTGTCCGCCTGCGCGGTTCCCGCCACGATAGCGACGGCAGCCAATAATGAAATATACAGCTTCTTCACAACCCTATCTCCTCTTTCGGGGTTAGACCCCGCCCGTGTCCCAAAGCCTGGCGCACACACCAGACCCTTCCGAAAGTGAGTCAAAAGACGAAGAAGCAACCCCAAAACGCCTTGCCCGAGCGTGCTCTCTTCCCACTCTTGAGGAAATTTACGCAAGAATCATGCCTCAATTGACGGCGCTGGACTAAGTCCCTGATATTCTGTTACTTAGCCGGAGTTAGCCACGCGATGGGGTTGATCTGTGTCTGTATAGATCGTATATTATGTAATCACGAGTGACAAATTTCTGCCATGCGGCACTTTTGCTATACGGCTAGTTACCTCAGTCTCGGGAGTGTAGCCGACTACTAATGTGGAGGTGGGTACGCGGTGCTGCCAGAGGTCCACATTTCGGCCTGGAAGATGGCCTTCAAGAATCTATTCTTTCCCATCTTCTGTCTGGCCTGCCGCGAGCGCCTGTTGACCGAGGAAAACGGGTTTTTCTGTGCGACCTGCTGGGAGTTGGCGCCTCGGATCGAGCCTCCTCTCTGCAATCATTGCGGGCGTCCCCATGAATCCATGACGGGACTGGGCAATCGCCGCAATTTCCCCTGTGCGGACTGCCGGGAAAAACCTCTCAAGGCGGTACATCGCATTTACGGTGCCGCGCTGTACGAGGGCGCGGTTGCCGAGGGGGTCAAGCTGCTCAAATTCCACGATAAACAGCGCCTGGCGAACGCCCTGGGCACCCTGCTGCACGAGCACGCCCTTGTTTACCTGGATACTGACGCCTATGACCTGCTGGCGCCGGTACCGTTGCACCGGGTGCGGCATCGGGAGCGGGGCTACAATCAATCCGCCCTACTGGCGGAAGAGGTTGCCGCCGCCTTTCCCCGGGCCCGCGTCTGGCACGGTCTCCAACGGATTCGGCCCACACGCACGCAGAGCAAGCTGGCGGGAAAGCGACGCCGGGAAAACGTGAAGGGCGCCTTTGCCGTACTTGGGGATGAAGCGAAAGGCAAACGAATCCTGTTGATTGATGACGTGGTGACGTCCGGCGGCACCGTGGAGGAGTGCGCAAAGGCGTTGCTTCGCGCGGGTGCATCCGAGGTGGACGTCCTGGCCGTGGCCCTTGCCGCACGGCACAGGTTACCCTGATTCAGCAGGGTTCAGGCGCAACACTCCCACATGGCGATGGGTCCGGCGGCTACTAGCGAACGTCGGCGGTGAACTGGCTGATCAGGGCGGTAAGCCCCCGCATCTGCTTCAGCTTGATGTGGGTATAGCGGGCGCGGCGCAGCTTGTCCAAGGCATCCAACTGGTCTTGCGCTACAACCGTACCCTTTTCATAGTGGTCTTCTTTTTCTTTTCCCAAGGCAAGTGCGCTGAATTTAAAAACGGCCACGACGGGCTCCTCCCAAAACGATGTTCACACGAGAAAATGATAAGAGCAATATGATAAAAAGTGGAACAACATGGGTTTTGGCTGGCGCGTTTCTCAAAATGGGAAAGCCGACTTCAATTACGGAGTATAGTAAAGTTTCCCTGGCACGTCAACCACAAATATTTGACGGTAGCGCCGTCACGGGGTCGCGACTCGAAAATTACCACCAAGAAGGCACGAAGAGCACGAAAAGAAAGAAGAGTGAATGTGGGCAGCGCATCGCGCGGACACACAGAAACTAACTTTCATATGAAAAGACATTTAAAGCATAACGCATCGACGCAGGGCTGAACCCGAGCCAATCCACCGGCTTTGCCGCGTTTGGGTTCAGGCCGTGGGTTTCAATACCCGCGGAATAGAAGTCGGCCCGCTCGCCCTTCAGGTGGCGGCCCCAGCCTTCCGCCATCTGGCTGCGGCAGGAATTCCCCGTGCAGAGAAAGAGAATCTTCAGCTTTTGTGCTGCATCTGACATAAAATCGCGGGGTCCTGTTTGAGAATCAGCTTCAGTTTCTTCTGGTCGTCCCGATGGGCGGGCGAACGCTCCAACTGGCCATAGAGCCATTCGAGCGTCTCTACCACTTCGGCGGGGGCTCCTTCGCCGGCGCGCTGGAAGTAGATCCAGCGCCCCTCCTTCTTCGACGTCACCAGCCCGGCCTGCCGCTGGAGCGCACCCAGGGCCCGCACGCGATTCTCATCGGCCAGGGTCTTGGTAATGTTGACGAGAGACTACAGATCACTTCCTTCATGCGCCATATGACGAAATATGGCGCCGGCAAAACCGGACCGTCAAGCCACGGTATTTCGTACTTGTTCACATGGACCCGGAGGACAAGTTCATGCCGGGCACTCCGGGAGATAACCGCAACCGAACGAGTGGAACCGCATATCTTTGAAGGCCGTGAAACGTCGCTTGTAATTGCTCTACGCAAGGCGTTGGTCATACTGAGTTGGACAAGTTTTTCCGTGAATTTTCGTGCCCTTCCGTGGTCCACATTCTTCTTTTGACCACGGAAATTCCTGGAGCAGCCGTTGGCCGCAACCATAAATTTCCCCACAGATTCACACAGATCTGCACAGATAATACAAGGACAATCTCTTACTTTGTCAACCGAACTCTCCGTTCCTGCATTTCTTCTTCTTATCTGTGTGGATCTGTGTAAATCTGTGGGAAAATCGTCCCCTATATGCGATGTATGCGAGTGGGAACTCCTGCCAGCCGCCGCTTCACCCGCCGCCAAGTACCCTGACTTCAAAACCCGCCGCGCGCCATTGCCCATGATCGAGGACATTGCGGGTGTCATAGACAACGCGGCCGCGCATCAGGCGAATTGCGTGGGCGGGCGTGAGGTGGCGGTATTCATCGTGGTCGGTCAACACCAGAAGGCAGTCCGCGCCCTGAAGCCCGTTGTCGAGGGTCTCCTGAGGCACCGGCGCGCTGCGCACAAAGGGATCGTGGGCAACCACCTCAATGCCTTCCGCCTGAAGAATCCGGATCACGGCCAGCGCGGGACTTTCGCGCGTATCATCAATATTGCCCTTGAAAGCCAGGCCGAGGGCGGCGACTTTGGGCGCTTCAACGCCGGCGAGCAGCTCCAGGATCACGTCGGCCACATGGGCGGGCATACCGTCGTTGCGCAGGCGGGCCAGGTGGATGAGGCTGGCCTGCTCGGGGAAGCGGTCCACGAGAAACCAGGGGTCGACGGAGATGCAGTGCCCCCCCACGCCGGGCCCCGCCTGGTGTACGTTGACGCGGGGGTGGCGGTTGGCCAGTTGGGCGGCTTCGCGGAACTGGATGCCCAGCCCCTCGCAGAGCAACGCAGCCTCGTTGGCCAGGGCGATGTTCACGTCGCGATAGGTGTTTTCCAGCACCTTGACGAACTCGGCGGTGGTGAGATCGGTGAGGAGCATGGCACCCTCGACGAAGGTGCCATAGAGATCGCGCGCCTTTTCCGCCGAGGCGGTGTCGAAACCACCGATGATGCGATCATTGCTGATGAGCTCGCGAAGAATATGCCCCGGCAGGACCCGCTCCGGGCAGTGGGCCAGGTGAATATCGGCTCCGACGTTGAGGCCCGAGCGCTCGAGAATGGGCACGAGCAGGTCGAGGCACGTGCCGGGCGGCGAGGTGGATTCCAGGATGACGAGCGCACCCCGGCGCAGGAACGGCACAATGGCCTCCGCAGTCGCCCGGACATGACTCATGTCGGGGCGCTTGTCCTCGGTGAGGGGCGTGGGTACGGCGAGAATGTAGGCATCGGCCAGAGCGGGTTTCAGCGCGGCCTTGAGGTTTCCCGATTGGATGGCGGCGCGCACCACGGTATGGAGTCCGGGCTCCTCGATATGGATGTGACCCTGGTTCACCGTGGCGACCACGGCGGCATCGATATCGACCCCCAGAACGTGAAAGCCGTTGGTAGCGAGAATGCTGGCCGTGGGCAGGCCGATGTAGCCCAACCCGATCACGCAGATGTTTTTCATGGTGTCCGCCTCTCTCGCTGCATGAGGTAGTCCGCTATTCTCTGGCCGGCCTGGCCATCGCCAAAGGGATTTCCCGCCGGGAACTTGTGGGTCCGGGCCGAGGAATCAGCGAGCAGTTCGCCCGCCGCCGCGACGATGGTGTCGTGGTGGGTGCCCACGAGGCGTGCGGTTCCCGCCGCCACGGCTTCGGGGCGTTCCGTGACGTCGCGCAGAACCAGCACCGGCACGCCGAAGGAGGGTGCCTCTTCCTGTATACCGCCGGAGTCGGTCAGGATAAGCCGGGCCCGATTCATCAGGTGAACGAAGGGCAGATACTCCAAGGGCTGGAGGAGGTGAATGCGGTCGTGTCCACCGAGCAATTTTCGTGCGGCGTCGTGGACCTTGGGATTGGGATGGACCGGGTAGGCGATCTCCACGTTCGGGTGCTCATCGGCGATGGTCCGGAGGGCGCGGCAGATCTCTAAAAAGGGCGCACCAAAGCTCTCACGACGGTGGGCCGTGACGAGGATAAGATCTCGCTCCCGCCCGAGGGCCTCCAGGCGCGGATCAGTGACGGGGCAGGGTTTCGCCGCCGCAAAAAGCAGCGCGTCGATAACGGTGTTACCGGTCACCAGGATTCGGGATGGATCGATGTTTTCCCGGAGCAGGTTCTCCCGCGCGCCCTCGGTAGGCGCGAAATGATAGGTGGCCAGGGCATCGGTCATCCGGCGGTTGAGCTCCTCGGGAAAGGGCTGCCCCGGATGGTGGCTGCGGAGCCCCGCTTCCACATGCCCCACTGGAATGTGGTGATAGAACGCGGCCAGCGCGGCGGTGAAGGAGGTCGTCGTGTCCCCGTGTACCAGCACGAGATCGGGCCGCTCCGACACCAGGATGGGCTCCAGGCCCGCGAGGACCGCGCCTGTCAGGCCGGAGAGAGACTGGTCCGGCCGCATGAGATTGAGGTCGTAGTCCACGGGGAGTTCGAAGAGGGCGAGGGCCTGATCCAGGAGATCCCGGTGCTGGGCCGTGAGGCAGAGTTCAACGGTAGGCCCCGCGGGATGCGTGCGCAGGGCGCGAATGACCGGGGCCATCTTTACGGCCTCGGGGCGCGTGCCCAGTACCACCAATATGTTCATCCAGACTCCCCTGCTCTCGCGGCGGCGAGGCCACGTCTCCGTGGATACCTTAGCGATTGTGCGGGAGCAGGTTCAAACTGGAGTTGATAGTTGATAGTTGATAGTTGACAGTTGGTAGCTGATCCCATAAGACCCATAAGACCCATAAGACCCATACGACCCATACGACCCATACGACCCATATGACCCATAAGACCCATGAGATCCATAAGACCCATAGCCCCCCAGTGCCGCGCGCCTAATGCGCGACCGAGCGCACCCGTTTCTCCGAAATGTGCTTCGGGGCCGCGGGCAGTGAGGGATTCAGCGTTCGAGCGGGCTCGTTGACATAATGCACAACGCCCTCCGAAGTCCAGAACGCCGCGCCAACCGGATTGCCGTTTATCTCGACCAGCAGAACGGCACAGCCCTCGTCGAGTTCGCCCATATCAAATTGCGCGGCCCCCGTGGGAAAGCTTTGGCTGAGGCCGTCTTTTATCTGCTCCAGCACGAGTCGGGCCGAGGCAAGCTCCATCGGGGAATTTTCTCTCGCCCTCGGGGAGTTGCTGGCGCAGCCTGCGGCCAACAGGCCGATCATCGCCACAATATAAGCCGCGCCGAAGGATTTGCTGTATCTATTCATCGCTTCCCCTTTTCTGAACCACGATACGAAAAACGCCGCATTGCTCGTGACTGCAATGCGGCGCCAAAATCTAATCAAATGAATCAGCCCTTGCGGATGACCACCGTGTCGCCCACCTGGAGCACATGATTCTTCGGCCAGTTGTTCCACTTGTAGAGGTCGCTGATCTTGACGCCATAGCGGCGGGCTATCGTGGTGGGATTCTGGCCCGTCGCAACCTTGTGGGAGGTTTCCGCAGGGGCCGCGGCCGCGCGCTTGGAGGGAGGCGTCGTGGCTTCGCCACCACCGGAGACCTTGTAGGCCTTGCCCGCCTGCAGCACGGATTTCGAGGTGAGTCCGTTCCACGCGAGGAATTCGCTCAGCTTTACGCCGTATTTCTCGGCGATAACACCGGCGCTTTCGCCCTTCTTCACGGTATGGGTGGCCGCTTCGGCCTTGGCGCTTGATGCCTTCTTCTTTTCGTCGGAGGCTTTCTTGACGGGTGCGGCGGAAGCAACCTTAATCTCTTCTTCTTCCGCCTTCTCCTTCTTGCCAGCCTCTTCCTTCTTTGCGGCGGCCTTTTCTTCCGGTGCCTTCTCGGCGACCTGCTTCATGGCGGGTTCCGCACCTTCCCGGACCTGCTCGGGGGTACCGGCGGCCACGACCAGCTTGTCGCCCACTTTAATGGTGGATTTCGAGCCGAGGTTGTTCCAGGCCAGGAAATCGCGGAGGGGCACATCGTAGTCACGGGCGATCTTCGCGGGGTAGTCACCCGGCTTCACTTCATGAAACTCGCCGCTGTCATTGGAGGCGACCTTCACGGACGCGGCCTCTTCCACTTCGGGCTGGGCTTCCGCTTCGGCCACGACCGTGTCGCCGACCTGAAGGCTTTCGCCCACTTTCAGGCGCTCGCGGCGATCCTTACCATTCCAAGCTTGGAGGTCGGCCACGGAGACTTTGTGCGCCTTGGCGATGTCGAAAAGCGTATCGCCCGGCTTCACCGTGTAGGTGGCCTTGGCGCGATTGGATTTGCCCACGCTGCCCGCCTTGCGGGAGGAGGATGCCTTTTCCGTCTCCGCCTTGGCGACCACGACTTCTTCCGCTTCCACGGCCTCGACGGATTCGAGCGCGTCTTCACCGGAGTTGCCGCCCTTGCCTTCGGAGGCGCCTTCCGGCAGCTTGAGGGTTTCGCCGGCGCGCAGTCCGCGGGCCGTGCGGATTCCATTGATGCGCATCAGCTCCGTGGCGGAGACGCCGTGGCGCGTGGCAATCTGGGATACCGTCTCGCCGCGCTTTACTTTGTAGCTATCGCTGGCATACTGGACCGTGACCGGCTCGGAACTGGTGAGGGCGCTGGCGAAGCGCTCCGTATCCGTCTTGGGCACGAGCACGTGATAGGAACCGGTGGGCGGCGTGGTCTCATTCAGCAGCGCGGGGTTGAGGCGCGCCAGAGTACCTTCGGTATAGCCCATCTGGCCGTCAAGCCGGTTGAGCGAGTACGCGCCCGTCACGGGCACCTGAACCAGTTCTTCCGCTGAAACGGGATTGACCTTGAAACCGTAGCGTTCCGGGGAGTGGGCCACAATCACGGAGGCCACGAAGCGGGGGAAGTATTCTTTGGTTTCGAGGCGGATACGGTTGGACGCCGGGGGCGTTTCAAACAATTTCCACAGATCGGTCTCTCCGCCATTGGCCGCCATGGCGCGCTCAAGTCCGCCCTCGCCCATGTTGTAGGCGGAAAGGGCCAGCGGCCAACTCCCGTTAAAGTGGGTGTTGAGGACCTTCATGTATTCGATGGCGGCGTCGGTGGCGCTGATCCAGTCGTAGCGCTCGTCCACGTGGGAATCAACGCGGAGGTCAAATCGTTGAGCGGCGGGGCGCATGAACTGCCACATACCGCCCGCACCGGCGCGGGAGACAATTTTAGGCTGGAATCCGCTTTCGACGAGGGCGAGATAGGCCAGTTCTTCGGGCATCCCATTTTCCCGGAGCCGCTGGCGGATGTGGGGCAGGTACTTGTGGCTGCGATCCAGGAAAATCTGGAAGTTCTTGGGGTAGCTGTTCTGGATCTTGTCGATCTCCTGCAAGACGGGTTCCGGCAGGGGAAAGGGAATCTGGAACGCGGAAAGATCGCCGGGGGAGGCGTGTTCCGGGGCCGGTGCAACGGCGCCGTCATCCAGCGGACTGGACGGGCGCGCCTGATAGAGACCGGCGTTCTGGGTGGAGCCGTTCAGGATCGCCCCAAACTCCTCCCGAAGGGAATAAAAGATCTTGGGGTCCAGGTCAGCTTCGGTCAGCAATTCCAGCATGAGAACATACTGGCGGAGGGCCGCCTCCTCATCGCCGGCTTCCTGCGCGGCATTGGCGGCCTGGAAGGCCCGGTCCGCTTCCCGGAGCAGGTCCGTGACCGATCGGCTCGCGCCGGTCGCGCCGACGTTTTCGAGAGACTCCAGCGTCTCCGCCTCCACGGCGGCCGTGGGGGGCAGGGGCTCGAACTGCTCCGTGTCCCGGGCGGCATTCTTGCTGGTGGTGGCGCATCCTGAAACGAAAGTGAGCGCCAGCGTTAGTATGCATAGGGTGGAAAAGTTATAGTTCTTCATAGAAGGCTGAATAGCTCCTTAGTTAGTGACGGCATTGAGCGGCGATCCGGGGTCGGTATTGCTCTCATGACCCTGTATCTTTGGATCGCCCGCACATTCATCGCGGACCAGTGTGGCGATTGCGTATCACGCAGTCACCCCTTCACACTCGCCCGTGTTCGCTTCGCCGGGTTATACCTCCCCCCGGCAGTACGATTTGGGCCCGTCTCCAAGTATCCTCCAGAAATCAACTGGCACCCGCGGCCTCCGTGGTGGGTGGAACCGAGCGGCCTTGCGCTCATGCTCCGGTTTGGGACCCGCCGGGTATCGAGAAGAGTTGGTCCTCCCGTGAACTTCGGATAGTGTATTCTACATCTTGTGGGGTGTCAAGCTACTTGGTGTGCATCTTGTATTGATTTTCGCACTTTGCCCGACCGACACCGCCGCATTGCCCGCAGGCATCGCTGCAGTACCCCACACGGTATCAGGTTGGCATGCGCCGGAACAAATAGATACCCGCCGCCATAAACACCGCCGTGGCCAGCCAGGCCGCCACCAGCGGCGGCAGAAGTCCAATCGTGCCGAGCCCCACCGACACCGCGTAGAGCATTACGTAGGCGAGGCCAAGCGCGATGCTGATACCGAAGCTGATGAAGATCCCGCCGCGCCGAATCTTTAAGGCAAACGGTATGGCGAGCCAAACGATGACAAAACAGAGGATGGGCCGCGAAAACTTGGTGTGGAATGCCACCCACCCTTTGCCTGCGGGCACGCCCATGTCTTCGGCGCTCTTCAAGTCGTCGTACAGCGTGGAGACGGATTTCCCCTCCGCAGGCTGGGTCAGCGCAAAGAGCATGTCGGGCGACTCGCTGAAGGGCGCGGGCTGCTGGCTGATCAGCGCGGTATTGCGCGTCGACTTGTCCCGCCGGAACGAGGCCCAGCGACCGTCTTCCAGAATCCACTGGCTCCGCTCGGGATCCCAGTAAATCCGGTTGGCCCGGATCTCGTCCATGCCGTTCTCCGTGAAGGCGTGTATAAACACGTCTTTGCCCGTGAGGGCCACGGGATTGAAGCGCAGAATATGGCAGGACCACTTCTTCTCCCCCAGATTGGTCCAGCTCGGCCCGGCCCCATCCGCCTGGGTAAAACGGCGGAAGTACTCCCGATCGATGCGGTTGGCCGTTCGGGCGGACTCTATGCCGATCGTATTCTCGAAGGCGAAGACCGCGACAGCAAGCAGGAGGGAGATCAGAATCGGGACCCGTGCGATACGACCGAGGCTCACCCCCCCGGCCAGAAGGGCCGTAATTTCCTGGTCCTGGGCGGCCTTGCCCAATACCAGTAGCGTGGCAACCAGCAAGGCCAGAGCCAGGGCCTGAAACTTGAACATGAACGTGGGGACATGGCTCGCGTAGTACTGGACCACGATAGGCCAGGGGATATCGTATTTCACGATGGAGCTCTGGCGGGCCGTGAGCAGATCGATGACAATATACAGTAGCACAAAGGCCAGCAGGGTCCGGGCCAGGGCTCCCAGGAGCTTGACGGCGAGTCGGCGCTCATAGAGGTTCATACGCGATCCACCCGCCAGAGGAAGAGCAGTCCGACGCCGATAAGGGCCAGATTCGGCACCTGCGACAGGAGTATAACGGTGTTCAGCGAGGGCAGGGAGCCGCCTTTCATGATAGCGGCTTCGGCGACGGTGCCCAGGCTGCCGTTGAGCATGGCCCGGAGTACAAAATAGGCCACGACGATGATGAGGCCGCTGGAGAAGGTATAGGAGCGGCCCGAACGGCGCGCGCGCGCACCGATGGGCGCGGCCACCACGCTGACAGCCAGACACATGAGGGGAAAGGCCAGCCGGTCGCCGATCTCGCCCCGGACCTTGGCCAGTTCTACCTTGATGACCTTGTTCCCCTCTTTGGCGGTTTCCCGGAGCACGCCCTCTTCGTGAAGCAGTCGGCTCAAGGTCCACCCCTGGCGCTGGCCTTCGCGCTCGAAGGTTTGGAGCCGGGGCAACGTAATCCGAGAGGATTCCACATTCACCGTCATCTGATTTTCCTGGATTGGCCAGACGTCCTTCATTTCGAGGCGCGCGACGCCGTTCTCGTCGATAACACGGGCCGACTTGGCGTAGTGGGCGTGAATATTCTGGCCGCGCTTCTGGAGCACGATGACGTTGTGCAGCGTCCGGTCCGCATCCCGGCTGCCGATGTAGACGCGCCAGCCGCCGTATTCGTGCATCACGCCCGTGGGGACCGTATCCAGCGTTACCCGCAGGGGCATTTCACTGCCGATGAGATAAGACAGGCGCTGAAAGGCCCAGGGCTGGCCCTGATCGAGCAGCAGGAAGGAGGCGGCGCTGACGGCGGCGCCCGCCGCCACAATGGGGAGAACCAGGCGGCGCAGGGGAATCCCCGCAGCCTTGGCGGCGGTCAACTCGCTGGTCTGGGCCATGCGCCCGAACGCCATCATGATGCCCAGCAGAAAGGTCACGGGCACGATGAGTCCGGCAAGCGACGGCAGCGAGTAAAGGGAAATGCGGGAGATATCGAGAACCGTGAGCTGGGCGACCGGAAGCTTTTCGAGCAGGTTCTGGACCTCCTCGCCGATGGTCCCGAGCAACACCACGAAGCTGATGACCACGGCGGCCATCAACGCGGGAATCCAGATCTGTCGCAGGGTATAGCGGGTGAGAAGCGTCACTCGGGGTCTACTTTCAGGGGGTTGAAACGGGAAGTATAGCGGATATCGGCCCCCCGGCTCACCTTGCGGTCGCCGCAGGACTAAAGAATCGCCCTTCTTCGCCGATAAACAGTTTGCGACGGATTTAATACTCACTCATCCATTGAGGAGACAATACACATGGGAACCATTGCGCTATCCTCTCTGGCAAGCAACTATGCCCCCCGATTTTCCAACTTTCCAGGGAGCGGTACCGCTGCTGCTCTCCTTCCTACACGTCCCGCCCCGCAACGGGATGCCGCCCTAGTCCAACCCAACCAGGAACAGGCCCTCACGGAAGCGTTTGAAGGGGCGGTCTACCGCTCCCTGGAAACCCGACAGTCTCTCTCGATGCAACTTTCCTCCACCCACGCCCAATTGGGTCAGGGCGGTACCGAAGGCGGCGCGGCAGCCTCGCTGGAAACGACCCAGCTCACCTTTGATTTCTTCGAGGAAACACGCTTCGAGGAACTGGCCCTGTTCCAGCAGCGCACGGAGAATGCAGGCGAAAACCTTGACGGCGAACGCCAAACCTCCTTTTACGCGGCCAGCCGGGAAATCTCCACACGATTCGAGTTCTCCGTTTCAATCTCCGGCGCGGCGCTGAATGGCTTCGCAAAGACCGCCGAGGGCACGGGCGGTTCCAATGAGCTCATGGACAAGCTGCTGGCAGCCACGGAAAAATTGCTGGGTGAAGCGGACGAATTCATCAATCAATTCTTTTCCCAACTGGATGGCACGGATGGCGCCTTCAATGCTGAATCTCTGGATGAACTCTTCAATGAATTCGTCTCCGGCTTCCTGGAAGCCTTCTCCGGCGACTTTGGCGCGGCCCTGGGCCTGGGCAATGCCGCCGGTCAATCGGGCAAATCGGGAACGTCAGCCCAATCTACGTCCGTGCAACTCGAATTCAAGTTTGAATTCAGCGCTTCCGTCACCACCACGGAAACCCAGGTGCAGCAGGGCGACCCCATCGTATTCGATCTCGACAACGACGGTGTCGAACTGAGCAACTACCAGCAGGGCGCCCGCTTTGATCTGATGGGCACCGGACGCGCCCAGCAGACGGCCTTCGTGAATGGCGGCGACGCCTTCCTCGCCCTCGATCGCAACAAGGATGGCAGCATCAACAGCGGTCTGGAGCTTTTCGGCGAGCAACATGGCGCGAGCAATGGCTTTGAGGAACTCCGCAAGTTCGACCTGAACGGCGACGGCACCATCAACCGGAATGACGCCATATTCAACGAGCTGCGGCTTTTCAAAGACAACGGCAACGGCCTGACCGAAGCCGGTGAACTCCTCGGCCTCGCCGACGCTGGCATCGATGAGATCCTGCTAAACTATCGTGATGTGGACCAGAAGGCTGCGGGCGGCAACCGGCTCACCCAGATCGCCTCCTACCTTAAGAACGATGGCAGCCGGGGCCAGATCGCCGACGCACTGCTGAACTACATCGCATAGGGACAGGGTCGCCCCGCGATTGCTGATGGCGGCGTAGTCCTGGCGTAAACAATGCCACTACTTCGAGTGTCACGCACCCGACCGGCGGGCCTGTCCCGTCGTCTGACGTCAAGTCCCTGATTCGTCAACACAGCCACGAAACTGCGGCGAGCTCCTCTCCTCCACGAGGCATCAGACGGGATAGCCGTTCCACCAGCCTGCCAATATCCCACTCATCGCCTGCATCGCCAAAATCATTCCTTCGCGATCGCAGTGCTTTTCTGTATAATCACGCCATGGACAGGAGGTTACCATGCTTGAAGTTGAGATCCTGGGCGTAAGCCAGGCCGAAGAACACCAGTACCCGCTGGTTTTATTGCGCCATGAAAACAAGGTGCTCCCCATTCTGGTGGGACTCCCGGAAGCGAGCGCCATCCAGATTGGCCTGCTCGGCGAAAAAACGGCGCGGCCCATGACGCATGATCTCATCTGCAACCTCCTCGTGGGCCTCCGCGGCGAACTCACCTCCGTCAACATCTACAAACTCGAAAACGAGACCTTCCTCGCCCACCTCAACGTCGAGCAGAAAAACGACGAAGGCCACATCGAGCAAATCCTCCGCATCGATACCCGACCCAGCGACGGCATCGCGATCGCCGTACGCGTCGGCTGCCCCATCATGGTGGCCGAAGAAGTCATGGAAAGCGCTGCCCAGGACGCCTCCATCCTCGGCGAAGCCGATGATGAAGACGAGGACGACGCGGATGCAGACGGCGAAAGCCCGTTCTAAGATTTCCCAACCACGCAAATGGTATTAGATGGGCCATCGTAGGCCAAGGGGGACGGACCCGCGCCGTGGCCCGTTGCCGGGTGGAGCGGCCCCCAGCGACCTTCGGCCCCTTCAACGGGGCAAAGCAAACGTCCCAGCGCGGGCCTGTCCCAATGGATGCGGAGGAACGCCGCCGGACCCTTGCGAAGCTCTGTGGGCACCTCCCGCCGCGCGGAAATGCTCGAAAGAATCCACCTGCCCCCTTACGAAAAGCCACCCATCACCCGCCGTTGACGACCGCCTTACCCTCTGCTAGACTGCCCACAACCTTTCGCAACGCGAAAGGATACGTGGCAGGGTAATCCCCGGAGGGCAAAAACATGACGCAAGCGCAACACAAGGGGCTGCAACATAACGGGGGGAGACCAGAGAAACGGTGGATGCTTCTAAAATACCCACCGCTCGTTGCCACGGTCCTCCGTGGCAATGCATACCGTTCCGCTCTGCGGAACAGACGGCGCGCGTGATCCCCTGCGCGCAAATCAGTAACCACCGGTAGAACCGGTGGTATGAGGAAGGCCCCTAAAAGGGGCCGAACACACTGACACATACAAATCGATTCCTTAAGTTCTAGTCCCGAAGGGACGGCATATCGTAGCCCAGGGTGAAGCGAGGTACGAGCGAACCCTGGGTCAACTGGCCCAAAACTCTTGAATCCCGAAGGGATGGCATAGAAGACCGGGGACGAACTCCCACGTTCTCCTATGCCGCCCCGCTGGGGCTCTGAACTTTTGGCATCCGATACCCAGGGTTCGCTCGTACCTCGCTTCACCCTGGGCTACGATATGCCGCTCCTATGGAGCTAATACAGTCATTTCTTCAAATACTTGTTGCTATTCAGGCCCGAGTCGTTCGCGCATCATCGTTTACAACGGCGGAACGGCAGCGCCTAATGAATTCTCACCGGCAGAGCCGGTGGATTAGCTTGGATTCAGTCGAATGCCGTTGGGAGTTACAAATATGAATACGAAGTATAAAATTCGATCCAGTCTTGTTGTTGTTTTGGCGCTCCAGGTAGCCTCGACGCATGTCGTCGGCGAACAGAATGGCAGCGCGGCAATTCCAGAATCCCAAATAGGGCACGAACGGGAGAGCAAAATGGAGGGGCAAGAAGATGGTCTGCTCTACACCGGAGTCCATCACGAAGAACTATTCAAACGAATAGGGTTTTTATATGATGAGAGAGTCATCGGAGAGCGTGGAGTAGGGTATATCATGCATAAACCACCAAAAGAAATCTACGATATCAGTATTGGCGTTTATCACACGGTAGAAAATGCACGCTTAAGCTTCAGTAAAGCGGCCTCGCACCTGTCACTACGCCCACAGACAGAAGAGAACACAATTGGGTCAGAGTTTGTAATGACAGGAATTGGCAGAACCAGCGGTGCCATCATAGTGAGAGAAAGAAATATTTGTATATCTTTTGGTTGGATGGGCGAAACGGAGGCGACGAAGAAAACGACCAACAAAATCCTAGGGATCATCCAAGAAGACAGGACGGTGGCGCCCATGGGCGCATTTCCCAATCCGGTTAAATTGAAAAACGCGAAGGCCCGTATAGCGAAGAAAGTGAATTCCGATGGGCTGTTCGCCATACCTGCGGAATTTACAGAAGGAACAGATTCGGACGCATTACTATTAGGCGCTTCGTCCCGTACTGAGCGATTTTACGCGGTGAGTCGTGATGTTGGTGGTGGTTCGATTTTGATTGACTTGCGAGGCAAATCCAGGCCAGACCAATTCGATCTATATATGGCGACTGAGAACAACGTGGTTACATGCGAGACAATTACCTTGGAGGCTACAGAAGACGATCCTTGAATGAAAATAAGGACCTGTACTAGTTTATAGCGCAAACGTCCCAGCGCGCGGGCGTGATTGCAATCACCCGCGCTTCAAAACAACTGCTCCCGCAGTAGCCCCAGAAACTTATGATTCCCCTTCGGGAAGGCATACTGGTCGAACTCATCCGGCGTGACCCACGCTAAATCATCGTGGATCTTTGATTTCGGTTTGCCCTTCTCTATGGTGCAGCGGTAGACGTTGAGCGTGACCTTCAAGTGCGTGTAGGCGTGATTCACCGAGGCAATCATCCCCCCCACTTTGACCTTCACGCCAAGCTCTTCTTCGCATTCGCGGCGGAGCGCGTCCTGGTGGCTTTCGCCCGCTTCGAGCTTGCCGCCGGGAAACTCCCACAGGCCAGCGAGCATACCTTCGGCCGGGCGCTTGCCGATTAAGTAACGCCCGTCCTTCGCGATGACCGCCACAACGATCTCTTTGTGGGGCACGGCCTTCTTCGCCTTGCGCACGGGACGCTTCTCCTGTACGCCGCGCTTGTACGCTTCGCACTCGACGGATACCGGACACGACCCGCAATCGGGCTTTTTCGGCGTGCAGATCCGCGCGCCCAGCTCCATCATGGCCTGGTTGAAATCGCCGGGGTCGCTCTCGGGCACAAGGGCGTCGGCCAGGGCCCACAGCTTTTTGTCCACCGCGCTGTCGTCGATGGATTGAGCGATATTGAAGAGGCGGCTGAGGACGCGCTTGACGTTACCATCGACCACGGGTGCGCGCTCGTTGAAAGCGATGCTGGCGATGGCCCCGGCGGTGTATTTGCCCACGCCGGGGAGCAGTTGCAACAGCTCGGCCCGTTCGGGCAGGCGGCCGCCGTACTGCTCCATCACCTGACGGGCGGCCTTGTGCAGATTCCGTGCACGGGTGTAATAGCCCAGTCCCTCCCAGAGCTTGAGCACGTCGTGCTCCGACGCGGCGGCGAGCTTCTCCAGCGTGGGCAGCGCTGCGAGGAATCGCTCGTAGTACGGCAGCCCCTGATCGACCCGTGTCTGCTGAAGCAATATTTCCGACAGCCAGACATGGTAAGGTTCCTTCGTCTTGCGCCAGGGGAGATCGCGGGCTTCCTCGCGAAACCAGCGCAGGAGGGCTTTACGGATGGCGGGTGCCTTTTGCATACTACCGTGGCTTTCGTATTCCCGCGCGATGGACGCCCGGGCTGAATGAAGTGAAGTCGGGTGGTGTAGTGTACGCTGTCAGTATCGTCACCGCGCCCCGTCGCGGCGGCCCGCCCAACCAGGATTGTGAACCATGAGCGAAAACGAAGTCCAATCCGCCTTTGCACGCTACCAGAGCCGGGCCCACGAAATCGTATTCGAGGCGGACACGTCGGCGGGCCGCTTCTTCGACATGTCGCTCATCACAGCCATCGTGCTGAGCGTGGTCGTAATTATGTTGGACAGCGTGCAGTCGCTGAACGACGCCTATGGCACCATATTCATGCCTTGGAGTGGTTCTTCACGATACTGTTCACCGTAGAGTACGCGCTGAGATTGTCCTGTGTGCGGGAGATCGTGCTGCAGACATGCCGAAGTTGCGGCGGGCACTGCTACCACCGCGACGCAAAATTCTGCATGCATTGCGGGGTGCCCCTGGAGTTCTGACGACGCCTCAGCCGCGCGCCGCGGACCAGAGCGTTGCCAGTTGCCGCGCGGTGAAGCGCAGGTTTTCCACGGCACCCGCCCGCGCTTCCTTCAGACTCATGGGGCCGGGGCAGATAGAAAAGAGCGCGGTTACACCGTGGTCACGCAGGACATCGGCCTCATGGGTAACCCGGCCACCCAGGGCGATCACGGGAACATTGTAGCTCCGGGCCAGCCGGGCAATGCCTGCGGGCGTCTTGCCGAAAGCGCTCTGTCCGTCGAGGCTGCCTTCACCCGTAATGACGAGATCGGCTTCGGCCAGGGCCTGATGGAGGCCGCAAAGGGTGGCGATGAGCTCCAGTCCATTTTCCAGCGTGGCCCCGGCGAAGGCCATCAGCCCGCCCGCCAGGCCCCCCGCCGCACCCGCACCGGGCATGTCGCGAAGGCTCACCTTGAGATCCCGCTCGACAACACCGGCGAAGTGGGACAGGGCGTGATCCAGGATAAGGATATCCTCGCTGCTTGCGCCCTTCTGGGGGCCATACACCGCGCTGGCCCCCTCCGGGCCGCACAGGGGATTGTTCACGTCGCAGGCGACATAGAAATTGACCCCGTCGAGACGCGGGTGACGCCCGGATGCGTCGATCCGATCCAACTGCACGAGCCGGACACCGCCACCCTCCAGCTCTACCCCGCGCTTGTTGAGCAGGCGATAGCCGAGGGCCTGGGCCATGCCCGCGCCGCCGTCATTGGTGGCGCTGCCGCCGACGCCCATAATGATGTCTTCCACCCCCTCGCTGAGGGCATGGGCGATGAGCTCTCCGGTGCCCCGGGTGGAGGCGCGGCAGGGGTCCCGCTTCTCCGGAGACACCAGCGCCAGACCGGAGGCCGCCGCCATCTCCAGCACCGCCACTTTCCCGTTCTGGATCAGGCCGTAGTCCGCTTCCACCGGCGCGCCCAGCGGCCCGGAGACCGTGCGCGTGACAAGCTGGCCCCCAGCCGCCCGCACGACGGCATCCACCGTGCCCTCGCCACCGTCCGCCATGGGAAAAGCGATCACGTCGGCCTCGGGCATGCCCTCCAGCCAGCCCGCGCAAAGGGCATCGGCCACTTCGCTCGCGCGCAGGCATTCCTTGAACGAATCCGGGGCGATGACAACGCGCATGGGCAGGTCCAATCCAAAGGTGGTACAATACCGGTCCGCTGTGTATGGACACGGGTATGCGAACAATACCCGTTTTTCGAACTGGGTTACAAGGAGTGATTGCATGAAGGTTTCTCGCAGAAGTTTCCTGGGCTTTTCCGCCCTGGCCGGTCTGGCGGGCTGCGCCCGAATCGAGAACAGCAAGCTGGGCAAGATTACCCCGGAATTCGAATTTGGCGATGACGGCGTACTCAAATTCGCCACGATCGGCGACCTGCACATGCTCGATTCGCGAAGCGGGGGGCTCGTGGGCCGCGCGGTGAACTTGATCAACAACGACAAGGCGATCGACTTCACGGTCGTCCTCGGCGACCTGACCACCCACGGGACACTGCCGGAGACGAACTTGGCCCAACAGGCCCTGGGGCGCCTGGTGAAGCCCTATTACTGCATCCCCGGCGAGCACGACAACAACCCGGCGACGGAAAACAAATACGAGTTCTATCAGCGCGCCTTCAAGAAAACCCAGTGGCGCGAAAGCAACGCGGGCTGGGCGCTCCTCGGCCTCGACACCTGCGACGGCACTGCAAGCCAGACTACCGTCCCCCAGTCCAGCCTTGACTGGCTCCAGGACCAACTGGCCCACACCGAAAAGAAGAAGCCCATCGCCCTCTTCACCCATCACCCCCTGAGCCCGAACACCAAGGCAGAGCGTGCCACCAACGCCGATGAAGTGCTCGCCCTCTTTGCGGGCTATAACCTCAAGCTGGTGGCCTCGGGCCACTACCACGGCAACCAGGAAGAAGAGCGGGACGGCGTGCTCTTCGTGACGACGGCCAGTTGCGGCGCCACGGTGGACAACGATGACGGCACGACGGAAAAGGGATTCCGCGTGTTCACCATGGAAGGCGAGACGATCCAGCACGAGTTCGTCGCCGTATCGTGAGCGCTCAACAACAGACTCGGGCCATCGCGGGCGCGATGATTTTCACGGCGGTCGCGGTGGTCCTGATGCTGGCCAACAGCCGGGTCGGCTTTGCCTCGGGAACCTCGCTGAAGATGGCCGCGTCCACGGGATTCCTCGTGACTGCATTGGCTGCGGGTGCCCTGCGCGGTGGTTACGGACGGACCATTCTCGCCGCACTCATTCTGTGCTGGTGGGGCGACTACTTTCTCACGAGAGGATCAGAAACTTCGTTTCTTCTCGGACTTGTCGCATTTCTCCTGGGGCACCTCGGCTTCGCCGCCGCCTTCCTGATCCACGGCACCAACACCCGCTGGGCCCTCGCCGCCGCGGTGATCCTGCTCATCCCCGCGATAGCGGTCTATCTCTGGCTCGAAGAACAACTCGGCCCCATGAAGCTGCCGGTCTGCGCCTACATCGCGGTCATCAGCCTCATGCTGGCCCTCGCAGCAGGCACCCACGGACGAGGCGCCACCCGGCTCATCCTCATCGGCGCGGCCCTCTTCTACGCCTCCGACCTCTTCGTCGCGCGACAGAAATTCGCAACACCCAGCCCCTGGAATTCAATGATCGGACTCCCCCTCTACTACGCAGCCCAACTCTGCCTCGCGACCAGCGTCGTACGAATCAAGTAACCCCACGCCCAGGCAAAGTTTTGCGCGGCGCGTCCGGCCTGTGCTACTATTTGGGTCCTCTCGGGCGATTAGCTCAGCTGGTTAGAGCGCTGCCTTCACACGGCAGAGGTCACAGGTTCGAGTCCTGTATCGCCCACCATTGAAACACGTACCGCGCAGTGGATTGCCCAATCCCTCCCTGCGCGGTTTTTCTTTGCCCTTCGGACCCTCCGCGCGGAGCATCCCGGTATCCGTGCTCAACGACAGCGTCGATTTCCTAAGTGGCGATTATCGCGTCGGCCTCCATCTCGAAGAGCAGGTTGTCACGGCAAACTTCCGCCGTCATGGTGATGATGGGCAAGGACTCCAGTCCGTGGTCGATCCGGTATTGCTCGAAGCGGGGGATATCTTCGGGATACTTCACGTACGCGATGGCCCGGGTCACATTGCCCCAGTTCATATCGCGCGATTGCAGAATGGCCTCGACCACGTCCATGGTGACTTGAATCTGCCCGTCGATGTCGTGCTCGTGAATGGTCTTGCCGTGGGGCTCGATGCTGGCCGTACCGGAAATGAAAATCTGGCGCCAGTCGGGAAGCACGAGCTCGGCCGCACGGCTGAAGGAACTGCCGTAGTCGGTGGCGGAGCACTGGAGCGGCGAGGGTACGGCGGCCATGCGGACCTTATCGTTCTTCGGCTTCACAGCGATTAACCCGCTCACGATTGAAGAGCCGCTCACGTTGCAGGCGCCAATGCCCGTACTGGCGGGCAGCAGGCCCTCGTAAACCCGGTGCGCCGAAAAAAACCCATTGCGGGTCCGGTTGAAATCTTCATACCAGGAAACGATATCGCAGTTGTAGTACCACGTGCGCACGGTATCATTGAAGTCCATGCCGACGGCGTGAAGCGCGGTTTCCATCTGATTAAGCGCAGCGAGGGTTTGCTCGGCTTCGGTGCGGGTCGGGATTCGTCCGTCAATACCGCCGAGGCGGCAGAGCGTCGCGGCGGGCAGGTCCACCACCGAGCCCACCACCTGGCCGCGAAGCTGCACAGGGCTCACAGTGGCATCGCTCTCGGCCCAGAGCTGAATCCCCCCCGCTTCGGCCAGTCGCGGCCCGGCAATCCAGAGCAGGGGCCACGTCACGGGACCGGTCACCGCTTCTACGGCGGCTATTCCGGGCGCGAAGGGAATTCCCAGGATATCCATGGAAACGAGCGTGGCGCCCGTGTCCTGCAAGGCCGCCATGGCGCGCTCGAGAACCCCCGTGAAAGATTCCCCCGGCGCGCGAGGCACCGTGATGAAATGGGAACCGCATCCAGCCCCCTGAGGCGACGCGATCTGCACGCCCTGTAGTTCCGGCTTCATACACACTCCTCAGTACTTCGCATCGCAATTGCGGCATCCCGGACGCGAACATGCGCGTCCGGCTGCGCTACAAGGAAAGCACATACTCAATAAGCTCGTCCAATTCGTTGGCGTTCAACGACGCGGTGTCGCCGTGCGCCCCCTTTTCATTGAAGGTCGTCAGCAGTTCCTTCAACGTCGCCGCGCGGCCGTCATGAAGATAGGGCGCGGTGCGCCAGATTTCCACCAGCGTCGGTGTATCGAAGGGCACATTTTCTTCGCGCCCGCGCCCCGTACCGATGTCGTGGGCCTGGAGATCGGTGAAGAGCGGCGCCGGGTGACAAACGTTGCACTGCACCCGTTCGAACAGGGCCTTACCTCGCTCGGCCGCGGGCGACAGCACGCCCTTCACCAAACGAGGGCTCGGCACCGGCTTGAGCGCCTTGAGATATTCATCCACGGCGGCGGCATGCTCCTCGGACACCTGATTAAAAAGGATATAGCGTATGCCCGAGCGCGTCGAGATCATGGCGTCTTCCCGCACGCCCACTGCGGTCGTGGGCGGTGTTTCGTAGGAAAGAAGCAGACTCTTCGTGTTCTTCGGATTGCCCATGCCGTCGTTCAACAAATCCCAGTTGAGCCCGTCTACGCGGGCGTCGCCCGGATGGCAACTGGCGCAGCTCTGCCATTGTTGAAAGCAGACGGTGCCGTCGTGGAAAAAGAGCTCGCCCGCGCGCCGGGCTGACACTTCGGGCTGAGCGCCGAGGGCGAAGGACTGACTACGAAGCGCGCCATCAACGGCCAGATCGACCGACGCGAGGGTGCCGCTGAAATACTCGGCGGCAAACACGCGCGAACCGAGGGCTACCATGCCGCGCGGTCCCTTCCCCTCCAGTCGAACGCGCCTGCGCAGTTCCAGTATGTAAGAGAGATCGTTGGGCACGTCCCCCGCTTCGCCCGCGGCGGTGGATGCCGCCAGCTTTTCATGGAGTCGCGTCCGATCGATCACACTGAGTTCGTGGGTGCCGGAATGGGCCACGCAGAGCCACTTCCCGTCGGCGGTGCAGGTGACGCCCCAGGGGTTGGCCGCGCCAAGGTCCACGTCGTCCAGCAGAATCGTATTCACCGGTTCCATGCGCGCGACATCAATGATCGAAACGGCATTCGTATTGATCCAGCCCCGTTCGAGCTGGGTGGTCGGCAGTTGATAGCGGGAAAGGATGTGGGTCACATACGCAAACTGTCCATCAGGCGACAGCGCAATACCCAGAAGGCTGCTGCTGCCATTGGGAAGCTTTACCGATCCAAGAAGGACCCTTCCAGCGACATCAACAACGTCAACGGTGGCGGAGACATAATCGCCATCGGCGCGGCTCGCGGGAAGGAGATTGGCCACGAAGAGGCGCGCGCCATCGGGCGTCATCACGGCGGCGGACGGCTCGTGGCCCACAGAAATCGTCTGCACCGTCGCGCCCGAAGTAAGATCGAGGACGGCGAGGCTGTTGTTGTACGGATTGCAGACAAATAGCGTCTTGCCGTCGAGCGTCACTGCGGGCGCGCCGGGAGTATGCCCCGCAGGCCAGGTGGCCACGATGGCCCCATCGCTGAGCCGAATCACACAGACCTGTCCTTCCGGCCCGCCGATGGTCACATAGAGCAGCGTAGCGTCGGGAGCGAGCACCAGTCCGGTGGGCGGGCCCGGCAGGGCGATGGTGCTCTCCAGCACGTTCCCCGTTGTATCAAAGACGGCCACCTGATTCGCGGTATAGTCCGCCACGTAAATCCGGTTTCCACACGCCGCGAGGGCCAGGGGCGAATGATAGATTTCTTCCCCGCGCGCACACCTCGCGACCGATACCGAAATCAACGTGGCCAGCAATAAGCAAAGGCTCTGAATCATCGTGTGTCTCACTCGAAGTTCTCCTGGATCATTGACGACATGACAGCTTCATTGCTCATTGTTCCCGGCTGGCCAGGGGTTCTACCGGCGCGGGTGGTTTCCACCATAGAGACTCCCAGTAAGCGCGGTCTGTTTCGTAAGGATTGATCGCGCCGTCATCCGGGAAATCCGCAGGCAAAATGCCATAACGGCGCATCTCCCGTATATACGGCTTCTGCGGCTGGAATCCCGGCATGTCGAAGCGCTTGATCGTGTCCAGATAGGCCTTGATCTCCTCAATGGCCGCCAGCAGCACGCGGTAGTCGCCGTCCCCCGTGTCTTTGAACACCGCCGCCCCGTCCGTACCCTTACAGATGCCCAGCCCGCCCGCTTCCACCGCGAGGGGCGCAAGAATCTGAAGAGAGCGCTCGGGCCGGCTCAGATTGTAGAGAATATGCCGGGAAAAGCGAAGGCGGGGATCGCTGTAGTTGATCTCCCAGGGCGGCATGGCCATGTTGTCCGAGGGCGATTCGGGCAACTTCATCGCGCCGCTATGGCAGGCGGCGCAGCGCCCAGCAAGCACGCGCCGGGCGGTGTCCACCCAGGGCCACGACAGGTCCCGCCGGTCGATGATGTTCTCCGCGTAACCGCCGACCATGCCCGAGCCGAGCCCGGCATAGGTGCCTGGATAGGGCGCGCCCGTCTCAATCCACAGGCGCACGATCGTACGTTCACGCTCCGTTGCCTGCACGCCGTGGTGGGTCCCTTCGAGCATTTTCAACAGGGGACTCGCAGCGCTGCCCAGGGTCCGCGGCGCATAGTTGCTCTTCGGGGCATTTCGCCCGTCGGAAAACTGGCGCAGGGCGCTCAGCGTAAAGTAGCTGTGGGAATAGAGAGGACCCCGATCCCCCGTCAGGATTACGTGGCCCGCCATGGGGCCGCCCTGTACCCCAGGACGATAGTCGTGACAGTCCACACAGAGCCGATCGAGGATGGGCTGAATATCCCGGGGAAAATCAAATACGTCCGGCACGTCGGAGATGGGCTCGATGGGGCTCGGCTCGCGATTCATGGCCTGCAGGCCTGACGCGGGAAGGACCGTACGTGTCCGCTGCTCATGGCAGCCCACGCAACTCATCATTTCGCCCGGCTGGACCGTGAAGAAACTCTGCATCCGCTTCACGGCCAGATCGTTTTCGTCGAGGGCGACCAGGATCAGGCTCCGCAAGGCGGGCGTTTCGAAATAGGCCGAGCCATCGGGCTCGACCGGAACGGTGCCCATGACCCGCTCCAGCGTGAAGGTGCCGCCATAACTCAGGGGCTCCATGCCGCCGGTATAGTTGATGGGCTTGGGCAGCGATTCCAGCACCAGGAGCTTCTTGATCTCGCCGGGCACCACACCGGTCATGTTGCGGCCTTCGTAGATATTCGCCAGCACAAAGCGCCCGGTGCTCTCCCCGGGCTTGCTCCGGGGCGGTATCACGAGCTCCACAGGACGAGGCTGTATGGGACGCGGCTCGTGGCACGTAAAACCTGCGGCCCGCTCCGCTTCCGGGATCTCATAGATCACCTGAAGCGCGCCGGCCCCGTTCATGAGGTAGAGACGCTGGTCTCGCGCAATGAGAAAGAGATCTTCCGACAGAGGGTAGGGATCGCGGAAGTTCGCATCCTCGTGCACGGTACGGGCCGATCCGAGCGCGTCGGGCCCGGCCTTGGGATCGATGATGGTGGGTTTGCCCGCGTGCTCGCGGCTCCCGTGGCCCGGCGAGAACAGCGACAGCACTTTGCCCGTGCCGGGGATGGGCTTGGCGTCGATCATCAGGATGCCGGGTTCCATGTTGCCGTAGTAGGTCATCTGGCCGCTGCCGTCGGGATTCGTGGTCCAGAGGTGATGGTAGTGCACCTGACTTCGGTCCACATACTCCCAGCGCTGGTAAAGGATGCGCCCGTCGGGCAGGGGCCACGGCGTATTCTCGTGCTCGTTGTTGCTGGAGATCTGCCGGATGTTCGTGCCATCCGCATCGCAGCGGTGAAGCACCGCCACCTGGGTGAGCCAGCAGTTCACCCAGCGCTTGCAGCGGCTGGATACGAACATGATCCCGCCATCGGGCAGATAGGCGGGCTCGATATCATCGTAGTCGCCGTCCGTCAACGGACGCAGACCTGTTCCGTCGATACCAATCTCATAGAGATGATAGTGGGTGCCCTCGCCTTTGCGATACGAGAAGACAATTGTCTTTCCGCCGTAGTGTACCTGGGGATCGCGAATGCCGCCGAAGGGATCGTCGAGCAGGGTGGTCAATACCCCTGTGCGCAGGTTCAGCTTCAGCAGCTTGCCCCCGGGCTCGTAGGTCACCCGCTGCGGCCCCTCGGCGTAGTAGCTGAAGTTGGCATACCAATGCCCGTCTTTGCCGGGTTTGCGCAGCGCGAAAACAATTTCCTCCGACGCGGCCATTGGGCCAGCCAACGCCTGGGCCAGGAGTGTGTCGGTGGTGGAATCCAGGACGGGAAGAGGCGTTCCCTCCGCGCCCGCACGGAGAACGCAGAGCAATAGCGCCAGACTGATCACGCTCCGAAGCGCACCACCCCGCCGGTGCGGGTACGCACGTTGCTCCATGGGGCCTCCTATTTCAGCCAGGGCATCACGGTTTCGCCCTTCGCCTGTTTTTCCGCATCGTGATACGCGCCATAAAAGACGCTGTTGCAATCGAGCCAGAGCGTAATTCGGTGGCGCTCCGCTTCGCTCAATGTTACGCCGTAATGCTCCCCGTCGAGGATGGGCAACAGGGTCGAGCCCAGCGCGCCCACTTGTCCCGCGACAGAGTAGGAAGTCTTACTTTTCGCCAGCGCGCCATTGCCGCCATGCTTCGCCCACGCGAAGGGCGCGAGAGATTGGTAGGACTCGGGCCATCCCCACTTTCCAAAGTTGTTTCCAGCCAGACCAGGCGCGGCCTCCTCTTTGGCATGGCAATCCACACAATGTGCATCCAGCACCGGCTGCACCAACTTCGGAAAGAAAACGGGGTAGGCCCCCTCCACCTCCGGCTGAAGGATCGAGGGCGGTCGCCGCATGGCCAGCGGCGTGGCGGCCGTGGCCACCGGCAAGGCCTTCTGTTTGTCTTCATGACACCCCACGCACGAAAGCAGCTCGCCGGGGTGCACATAGGTATCCGAACGCATGGTCTGCACGGCGCGGCCCCGTTCGTCGAGGGCCTGAAAATAAAGGGGGATTCCGGCAGGCACTTCGCAGTACACGCTGCCGTCGGCCTCCACCGGCGCCGTGCCCAGCACACCCCGCACGAGCGATTGTGCCCCAACGCCAATCTGGGGATCGTCCGCCGCCGGGGTCGTCTTGGGGAACAACTGGATCACGCGCATCGCCGTAATCCGCGTGCCTTCGGGCCAGGCAAAGCCGCTCTCATAGATATTCATCACCGCGAGATAGCCCGTTTTCGGCGCGTCACCCTGGCGATCCTCCGCAGCCTGCTGCGTGCGCGATGGTATGACCGGCGGCTTCTTGCGCGGCCGAAGGGGCATGGGGTCCAGGCAGGCCACCGCCGGATCCCGATAAAGCAGCTCCCGATTGCCAAAAGCATCAACCAGGTAAAGCCCGTAATGCTTTTGATTCAGATCGTATACGCAGAGATAGTAGATCTCGCTCAAAGGCCAGGGCGTGCCATAGCGCTCTGCGCGGCCAACGTTCTTTCCTCGATGGGGCTCGCACGATACCCCCGGCCACACTTCAGACTCCGGAAAGGCCGCGTCGGGCGTGATGCGCTTCAACTGCGCCATCGCGCCGTCGTCGGGGATCGCCGGATCGATGAGTACCATCGACCCGTAGTTCTGCCCGTGGTGCGGCGTGGAAACGGCCACATACTTCCTCGAATCGGGTATGGCGCGAATCGAAAGCTCCATCCAGGGGCGGGACTCGCGGAAGGCAGGATAGTTGCCGTGGGACGTGCGCGGATCGCGGCCGTCTGGATAGGTCAGCCAGAGGTGGTGGGCAATGTCAGAGTCCCGATCCACATAGTCCCAGCGCGAATACACGATCATGCCGTCGTTGTTCACGCTCGGGTGCCACTCGTGGGTCTCGTGGAAGCTCAGCGGAATGATGTCGGCTCCATCCGCGCCCATGCCGTGGATCGTGAAGGTGGGGTTGGGCCGGAGCCCGCAGCGCAGGTAGCCGCCCCGCCGCTCCGACACGAAGGCTATGCGCCCATTCGGCAGCCAGCACGGATCAAAGTCATTCACCGGCCCGTCCGTCAACTGCGTCAGGGTCGTCCCGGCCACGTCGGCCTTGAAGATATGGTAGGTACTCTCCGGCGTGAAGAGCTTCTCGCGCGGCGTGAGATCTTCCGGCGGCACCGGCACGCGAGCCTCGGACCAGGCGAATAGAAAAGTCTGACCGTCGAAGTCAAGATCCAGCGATATAAAGGAGCCGTCGGCCAGGGTCTCGCCCTGTAGTCGGCCATTCGCGATGGGCACATCCTTCAGGGGCTCGCGCAGGGTAGGATGGTCCGAAAAGGGGTCCTCCAAAACGTATAGCCCGCCGACCGGCTCCGCGTGAAAGCCGTAGTACTGGTCCACCATGTGCTCATAGCGCGCGCGCTGGTGTGTGAGAAAGGCAATCCGGTCGAGATTCAACAACGGATTCTTGAAAGCGATGCGACGCCGGAGCGCACAGGCCTCCACGAACTGCCCGTCCGCATCGCCCGTTACGCCCCCAGCGAGGGAATCCAGACGCCGCGCGACGAGCAGGGCCAGCGCTTCTTTCTCCCGCCCCAGATCCGGCGCGGGCTGCATCGCTTCGAGATCTTCGACGAGCGCCTGCGTCCGGCGCAACACCACATCCACGGGGTGAACATCGGTGGGCTCGATCAGGGCCGCTGGATGAAGACTTTCTTTTCGTAGCCGCTCTTCGCCCTCGGGATGGGCGCGAAACTCCGTTAACTGCTGGGAGATCGCCTCGAACTCGATGCGGAAACCGGCATCAATGGAAGGAGACGTACCGGTTGCGGGAAGAATCCCGCCGGCGTTCACGATGATCGTGAAAAGGACGGTCTGAATAAGCCGGGTAGACATGGCTACTTCGTTTCAAGTGCGGGGCGCTCTCTTAAAACAACCCGCGCACGGCGTACCTGGGACGCTTGGGTTCCCCCGTCCCCTGACTTCATGGTCGCACACGAATGCCGCGTCCGTCAACACGCTTCCCAACGGGTCGTTGTGGTGCGAAAGAGGAACCCCCCAACCCTATATATGCAGGCACTGTGGGAACCCACACTTTTCCCGTTGCTTGGGCCGGTGGAAAGGCGTATCATGGTCGAGGATGACAGGGGACAGAATCATCTAACGCTCGAGCACCACGGCCCCCGACGCAACCCCGACGCCAGGTATCCAACGCCCGCCCGACGAATCGCCCATTACCGAAGGTGATTCACACGCTGCCCCCCTTTCACGGCTTTTTACGGGGGAGGATTTATGTACATGAACGCAACGCGCTTCTACGTACTCGGGGTGCCCATGCTGGTTACGCTCCTCGCGCAACCCGCCCTTTCCGAAGCCCATGATTGCCTGGGCGAGCTCCACCAACCCATCCTGACAAAAACGATTCAGGGCTGGGGTACACTGGGAATGGACTCCGCCACCGCCGCGCCCGGCAAGCCACCCGCCACCCTTCGGATCGGCGAGACGGTCTACGATCACGGCATCGGCCACCACGCGCCGGGCGAACTCGTGTACACCCTGCCCCCCGGCACCTATACGGCCTTCAGTGCCGAGGTGGGTGTCCAATGGCAGGAAGGCGGCAAGGGGAGTGTGGTCTTCCAGGCCTACGTCGATGGCGAACTGCGCTTCGACAGCGGCCTCATGACCGACAGCGACCCGCCGAAGCCTGTGGAAGTCTCCCTGGCGGGCGCGCGCGAACTCCGTCTGGTCTCCGGTGACGGGGGCGACGGCATCAGTAGTGACATGGCCAACTGGGCCCTGGCGCAGCTCCACCGCGATCCCGATGCCCTCCGCTTTGACCCGCCCTCCCTGCTCTTTGACGGAGCGACGGCCCCGACCCCCAGCGCGGCCGTGGCGGGCTTCTCCCTCATCGCCAACGATCAAGGCCCCCAGGCCGCGCGACTGGGCAGCGACGCCTTCGCCCTCTGCCTGCGCGACGGCGAGATTGTCGAATCGCTCATTCCCGTTGCCAACGCACCGGGATCCTTCACGCTGAAAGCCACCCTTGATCTGCTCCAGGGCGACGGTGTGGACGCCAGTCTGGCCATCGACGGCGGCACAATCCAGTCCAAGCTGCTGAAGCCCGGCGCCAATGAAATTGCCCTCGCGGTGAATGGGGCCAGCAAAGATCTCGCGCTGCGCCTGCGCACCCGGGGCAGCGGCACCGAGTGCCTCGTGCGTTGGCGAAATATCCAGTGGGTCGGCCCTTCGGGAACGCTCCCGCTCCACGCTCTGCCCGAGGCTTCCGCCGGAGACGTTTATCCGCCTCCCGTGCTCCCCGCCCTGCGCCCCGCCATGGAATCCATGCTGGTCGAGTGGGATTGGCGCATGCAGGACGGCATCGGCACCGAGCGCGAGCCTGTGACCTATGCGACAGCCATCAAGCGACTCCTGTCGAGGGGTGATCGCCTCGTGGCGGATCTCCAGGGGGGCGGCGCGCTCCCCGTGGAGACACTGGCATCCTGGCAAGCCCTGCGCGACCGATGTTCCGCCCTCGCCGGCACAGGAATCGATGCGCAGGACCCGGCCTGGGAGCAACTGTGGCGGGAAGCCCACCAGCTCCGTCGCCAGATCGCCCTGGCCAATCCCCTGGCCGATGTGGGCCCGCTCCTCTTCACCAAGCATGTCTCTTCGGACATGAGTCACCAGCTCACCCAGTACTATGGCCGTTGCGCCAGGCCGGGCGGCGGGCTCTTCGTGCTGGACACCCCGGGGCAAAGCATGGCCGCCCGCGGCCTCACGGCGGGCCAACTCCCGGAAGGCAGCTTCATGCAGCCCGAGGTCACCTACACGGGCGACCGCATCCTCTTTGCCTTCTGCGCCGTGACGAGCATGATCCCGAAGACCGATCCGGGGCGACTTGAGCGCTTCTACCATCTGTACGAGATCCAGCCCGATGGCACGGGTCTCCGCCAGATAACTGAAGGGCCCTATAACGACTTTTCCCCGAAAGAGCTTCCCAGTGGCAAGCTCATCTTCATCTCCACGCGGCGCGGCGGCTTTCATCGCTGCGGCGCGGGCCCCTGCGATGTCTACACCCTGGCCACCGCCGAAGCCGATGGCAGTGATCCGCGCACCATCTCCTACCACGAGACCCAGGAATGGGATCCCGCCGTGCTGGAGGATGGCCGGGTCATCTACACGCGCTGGGATTATGTGGATCGCAACGCGGTTCACTACCAGCAGCTCTGGACCACCCGCCCCGACGGCAGTTCGCCCCTCGCCTACTACGGCAACAACACCCTCAGCCCCGTGGGCGTGTGGGAGGCACGCTCCGTGCCCGGCTCGCCCCACGTGATGGCGACGGCCGCCGCGCACCACGCCATGACCGCCGGCTCGATCATTCTCCTCGATACCACCAAGGGCGTCGACGGCGCGGAGCCCATCACGCGCCTCACGCCGGACGCGCCCTTCCCCGAAAGCGAGACTCACGTGCGCCCCAGCAACTGGCACGCGCCGGGAAGCCCTGCGGAATACGCCACGCCGGAGGAGGAAAAGCGCTGGCCGGGACACTGCTATCGGAGTCCCTGGCCCCTCTCAAAAGACTACTTCCTCGCGGCGTACAGCTTCGACGCGCTCATCGGCGAGCCCGACGAAAACCGCGCCAACATGTTTGGCCTCTACCTGGTGGACGCCTTCGGCAACAAGGAACTCCTCTACCGGGATATGAACGTCGCCAGTCAGTGGCCCGTCCCGATCCGTCCGCGCCCCCGGCCCCATGTGCTTCCGGGCATGCTGGATCCCGGACTGGGCCAGGAAGGCACCTTCTACGTCCAAAATGTCTATGAAAGCAACGTGGAACTGACCCAGGGTGCCGTCAAGGCCATGCGCATCCTTCAAGTGCTGCCCAAAACCACGCCCAATGCCAACAATCCCTCCGTGGGCCTCGCCAATGCGTCGCCCGGCAAGCAAGTGCTCGGCACTGTCCCCGTCGAACTCGATGGCTCCGCCTATTTCCGCGCGCCTGCGGGCATACCCCTGAGCTTTCAGGTGCTGGACGAACACGGACAGTCTATCCACACCATGCGCAGCATCACCTATCTCCAGCCCGGAGAAAAAGCGTCCTGCGTCGGCTGCCATGAGAACCGCATGACCGCGCCGCCCCATGTGCCTGCGGGCATCGCCCTGAACCGCCCGCCCTCCACCATCACGCCGGGGCCGGACGGCTCCAAGCCGCTGAGCTATCCGATCCTGGTCCAACCGGTGCTCGACCGCCATTGCGTGTCGTGCCACGGTGAGAATCAGGAGGCCGTACCCGGCAAGTCCCCCATCGTGCTGACCGGCGGACCCGAAGGCCATTACACGAAATCATACGAAGTCCTGGCGCGGCGCGTGCCCTTCTCCGCCTGGGGTCCGAGCCTGGAGGCCAACAGCGAACCCGCCGCCGGTGCAGACCGCTTTGGCGCACGGGCCAGCGATCTGATGACGATGCTCCGGGCCGGACACGAAGGGGTCCAGCTTCAGCAGGAAGACTTCGACCGTCTCGTGACCTGGATGGACGCCAACGCCCTCTTCTACGGCACCTTTTCGCCGGAAGATCAGGCCCGCCAGCAACGGGGCGAGCGCATCGAAGGACCGGCGCTGGAGTAAATTCGAGACGAATTGCGTCGGCATGCACACGACTGAATTGGGGTGCATGTGCGTTGAGGGGAACTGGGAAATGGTGTGTGGGAAACCAGCCCGACAGGGCGGGAGATTGATCAAATGCGTCGTATGCTACCTTCGTTAACTGGAGCCCTGGCCCTGTGCCTGTTCGTGGCGGGCCCGGTCTTCGCCCAGGCCCAGGAAGAAACCCAACTCATCCAAACCGGCACGGGCCATCGCTTCGCCGCAGCCGACTACAGCGGCAGCAAGGTCTTCCTCGTTAACGCGGATGGCGCGGTGGAGTGGGAATACGATACGGGCGGGGCCTGCGATGAGATCTGGATGCTGCCCAACGGCAACCTGCTTTTCAACACCGGCACCGGTGTAACGGAAGTGAATCAGGCCAAGGAAGTGATCTTCCGGTACAGCGCCCAGAGCGAGATCTACGCCTGCCAGCGCCTGGCCAATGGCAACACCTTCATCGGCGAATGCAACACCGGGCGATTGCTGGAAGTGGATCCGGCCGGGAAAGTCGTGAGCGAGTTGCGCCTCCTGCCCGAGGGCACCGACGGCGGGCACGTCTACATGCGCAATGCGCGCAAGCTGGCCAATGGCAACTTTCTCGTTGCCCATTCCGGCGAAGAGATCGTGCGGGAGTACGGGCCGGACGGCAAGGTGCTTCGGAAAATTCCCGCCCCCGGCGGTCCCCACACGGCCATTCGCCTGCCCGACGGCAATACCCTGATCAGTTGCGGCGACATGCACCAGGCCGCCATGGTCCTAGAAGTGGACCCGGACGGCAAGGTCGTCTGGAAAGTGGAGCATGACGAGCTTCCCGGCATTTCCCTCAAGTTTATCGCGGGCATCCACCGTCTCCCCAATGGCAACACCGTCCTGTCGAACTGGGTCGGACACAACCAGTTCGGTAAGGCCCCCCACCTCATCGAAGTCACCCCGGACAAGAAGGTGGTGTGGACCTTCCAGGACCACAAGACGATGAAGACCATCTCCAGCGTCCAGATCCTCGACGTGCCCGGCGACCCGACCGCCGGCGAGGTGTTGCATTGATTTCCTGACGGTGTGGCAGGCTTCCTGCCCCCGCCGGGCAGAAACGTCCGGCCGCCCGATGGTTTGACCCTGTCCGCCGGCGGCCAGTAGACTCACCGCAGTGAATGGTCTATTGGCTGCCCTATTTCCAGACAGGAATCTCCCCATGCGCCTGCGTTATTTCAGTTTCGCACTGCTCCTTCTCTCTGCGCTGGCGCCCCGCCCCGCCCTCGCCCAGGCTCCCGCGCCGCTGCGGGCGGGCGCGGCGAAGAGCGATATCTCCCGCGTGGAGGCGGGCCTCCGAATCAATGACCCCGTATACGCCAAGGCCCTCGTGCTCGCGCAGGGCGATACGAAGGTTGCGATCATCGCGATGGACGTCACGGCCATCGGCGGCATTGGCGAGGTCACCGACGCCTTTCTGCCGGAGCTGCGCGCCAGGCTTGAGGCGGAGTTGGGCATTCCGCCGCTCCACGTGCTGGTAAACGCTTCCCACAACCATCCGCCCCACAATTTCCTGTGCTCCCACGAGGAGCAGGTGGCCCGGGCTTTCGACGCCGTGAAGCGGGCCCACGACGCCTTGGAACCCGTCACCGCGGGTGCGGGATCGGGCGAGGAAAAGCGCATCTCCATGAACCGCACGCTCCGCCTGAAAGATGGCACGGGCTGGACCATCCGCCACAGCAATCCTTCTCCGCCGGACGACGTGGTGGAGAGCGTGGGGCCGGTGGATCCGGAGATCGGCGTGCTGCGGCTGGACCGCGCCGATGGCTCGACCCTGGCCGTGCTCTACAATTTCGCGTGCCACCCCTACGTCACCGTGCCCGAGGGCGGCGTGACTTCGGACTACCCCGGCTTTGCTTCGGAAGTCATCGAGGACAACCTGCCGGGCGCCATGGCGATATTCATTCAGGGCGCGGGCGGCGATATCACGCCGATTCTCTACAAAGACGTGAACCGCGCGCGGGACTCGGCACCGGAAGGGCGCATCCTCGGATTGAGCACGCTGAAGACGGTTCGGGCGGTCGAAACGAAGCCCGCCAATCTGAAGGTCGTCAACGAAGCGCTTCCCCTGCCGCGCAAGGCCGACTTCGAAGAGCGCATCGCCGCGTTCAAAGAGGAAGAGGCCCAGTTGCTCGCTTCACTCCGGGGCATGAGCCTGAACTTCAAGACCTTCGTGCCGCTGTACATGAAGCACCTGATGGACCCGGAGCATCCCCTGGACTATTCCTACCGCTACCTGCAGTCCGCGTCCATCGGCGAGAACGAATTCGGCATGATCGACCAACAGAATCGGGATTACCTCGCGAAGTACATGAAGAACATCCGCACGATGGAAGAGCTGACGCGGATCCAGGACGACATCGCCACGCTGCGTCGCCACCAGAAGATCAACGCGGACTCGGGCGAGACCACCGTGGCAACGGAAGTCATGGGCCTCCGCATCGGCGACTTCGTGCTGGTGAGTTCGCCCACGGAAATGCTCACGACCGTGGGGCTGAATGTGAAAAGCGCGTCGCCCTTCGAGCACACCTTCATATCCGCCTACAGCAACGGCTACATCCACTACGGCCCGCCCGCCTCGGAATACGCCATGGGCGGCTATGAAGCGGTGGAGTGTCTGCTGGCCCCCGAATGGCAGGCGCTGTATGAGGCGAAGGCCGCCGAAGTGCTGAAGGCGCTGGAGTAAGAGAAACGCTTACAGGGACGGCAGGGACAACAGCGACGGCAGGGGTTTACTCCTGCTGTCCCTGAAGTCCCTGCCGTCCCTGTATTGACGAACAGTTACATCGGACCAATCGCGATCAGTCTTTCAATTCCCGCACCCACACATTGCGGAAAGACACCGGGTTGCCGTGGTCCTGGAACTGGAGGGGGCCCTTGTCGCCGTGGGCGACATATTCGCTGATGGAGTGACTTCCCTCCCAGGTGTTGCCGCCGGTGAGTTCAATGTTGTCGTGGACTACGATGCCGTTCTGAATCACGGTGAAAGTGGCGCGCTTCACGACCTTGTCGCCCTCAAAGATCGGACGGTGGAAGATGATGTCGTAGCTCTGCCATTCACCCGGTTTGCGGCAGGCGTTCACCAGCGGCACATTGCGTCCATAGAGCGCGGCGCACTGGCCATCGGGATAAGTCGTGTTGTTGTAGGAGTCGAGGACCTGCACTTCGTACTGGCCCATGAGAAACACGCCGCTGTTGCCACGACCCTGGCCTTCGCCCTCGGGCACGGCGGGCGTGGCGAATTCCACGTGCAACTGGCAGGACCCGAATTGCTGCTTCGACTGAATGTAGCCCGAGTCTTCCGTCGGCTGCATCACGCCGTCCTTCAATATCCACTTCGTCGCCGAGCCGTCGGTCGCCGTCCAGTTGTCGAGGTTCGCCCCGTCGAAGAGCACGATGGCATCGGAAGGCGCGGGCGTGATCACCCCACTCTCCGGCGCGGGTCCAGGCGTTACGATGGGCGGCTGGGGCACGATCTTCGGGTCCTCCTCGTGGACCATGATCCCGTCGATGGTCATGTACTTCACTTCTTCCATCTCGCCTTTGTCATTCTTCTCCATCTTCGTCCAGCGCTTGACGACGGGCTTGTCGAAGTCCGCGTGGGCGGCGGTGAAGGCGAAGGTGGTGGTGAGAAGTGCGGCTACGAGTATTCTCTGCTTTGGCATTGGGGGCAACGCTCCTGTGCGGTTGTGGGTGAATCGATAAACAGTAATATACGGACCAGCAAAAGCGCAACCGGGTTTTGGAAGGGCGCGATCTCTTCCGTCCATGTGGCTGTACAAAGTGAGGAGACCAAGATAAACTGTATCAACCAGACTTGGTTTGGTAGAAGCACGCATTGACACAACTCAGAATGCCGGTATAGTCTTCTCTCTCGAACTGGTGAGCTCGTCCAAAGACAGTATACGTGCAACTTACGACTTATTGTCATGTCGTTGGTTGCGAATTATCACTCAAAAGGGCGCATAGCGGAAATAGGGAGGCATAGAATGATTCGATTCGAGTGTTCAAATTGCGGACAACAATTGGCAGTCTCACGGAAGTATCAGGGAACTGCGGGCACATGCAATCACTGCGGTGCTCGATTGGTGGTGCCCAATGGGACGAGCCACAGTGACCCCGTTCTATCGCGGCAAAAAACTGGAAGCAGCCGGACAAAAATTACGCTTGTCATATTGGGATTTGGGGGTGGAATACTATTACTCTTGACTACAGCTGGTAATCGTGATGCAAATCATTCTCAAGTCAATCTTGAGACCAGTACTACAACGCCTAGCACCAGCACGGCCTTCTCGGAAGCCCAAGAAAAGCACTCGCAACAAATCAACCCGATAGGTTTACCAGAGCGCGCTCTACCAACACTGGAGGCGATTCAGTCCGAGCAAATGTGGGTTGACTACAGTCGTGAGGAGTTCGAGATCTACCGCGCCCTTATGTCATCCACCATTGCTTCCGAGAAAGATGCCTTGGACGACGTTGCGAAGAGATTCGGAATAAGTTCGAATGATGTGAAAGCAATTTCGGAAAAAGTCATGCAAAGCGCCTTTTCTCGCGACTGCGTTCAACTGGAACGACAAATCCGAGACGCCCTGACGAACGACGCCTCAATAAAGTCGGCAAGCTGTGCAATGGCGTTTATTGGAATCAAGTACCTTGACTCCAAGGCAACAGGAAATGAATCCACAATCGTAAAATCGACTATTGAAAGGATGCCACTGATCGCCGGCAAGATGTTCTTGGTTAAGGGCGTGGACCACGTGCGACTGATCGCTACCATGAATGATGGCGATACGACCATAGCAAGTCTCGAAATGTGCAGGTTCGAGTGGAACCCGCTCCTTAGAGCAGATGAATACAAGGGGTACAGCGCCAATGAGAACTTGTAGTCGGCACTTTTCGTACGCAACTATGGATCAACAAGGCAACTTCTGCCTTCCAGCAAGCTACAGAGTTAGTTCTTAGACATAACTAAATTACACCACACCCTCGTTCTCCAGGCACGCGATGACCACGCTGATCAGCTCCACGTCCACTTCGCGATTCAGGCGCTCGAAGAGATCTTCCATGGGGCGCTTGCCAATCTCTTCCACGGCATAGGCGATATCCTCCGCGACCACGGGATCGACCCACTCGGTGGGATCGGTGATGCCGTTCGCGCGGATGTATTCCTTGAGCAGCATGGTGGCCTGGAAGCTGGAGCGGTTGAGGTGCTCAGCCACTTCGGCGATGCCCCAGCCCTGCTTGTACAGGGCGAAGGCTTCGTCGCGGGCCTTGTTGGGCTTGGCGGCTTTCTCGCTCTTTGCAGCGGTCTTTTTCTCACCGGCATATTGCTGGATCACCGGCAGGAAGCGGGCGGCGTAGTCGGCGCACTTTTTCTCGCCCACGCCGCTGACCTGGAGGAATTCTTTCTTGTTCGTGGGCTTTCGTCGCGCCATGTCGCGCAGGGCGGCATCCCCGAAGATGGCGAAGGCTGGAATCCCGCTTTCCTGGGCGATTTCGCGGCGCAGGCTGCGGAGGGCCTCGAAGAGGGCCTTGTCCACGCCCGACCAGGACTTCGCGGAGGCGGCGGATTCGCGGGAGCGCGCTCGGGGTCCTTCCGCGGGCTTGAGGAGACGGGGCGTCTCTTCGCCGCGCAGGAGCAGACGTCCTTTGGTCGTGACTTCGAGTATGTTGTATTCCCCAGCCTTGCGGAGGTAACCCTGGGAGGCGAGTTGCTCGATCCAGTTGCGGATGTTTTTCGCATCGTGCTCTTGCAGCAGGCCCCAGGTGCTCAATTTATCGTGGCCCTTTTCCAGCACGCGGGCCTCGCGCGATCCCGTGAGGATCAGCGTGGTGTAGCTCGGTCCGGCGACATCGCCCAGGCGCACGACGCAGGAAAGAATTTTCTGCGCGATGACGAGGGCATCTTTCACCATGTCCGCATTGCCCAGGCAGAGATCGCAGGCGCCGCAGTGGGTTTTCTCGATGGTCTCACCGAAGTAGGCCATGAGCACACGGTGGCGGCAGGTGACGCCGGTGCAGTAGTTGTACATGTCGTTGAGCTTGGACCGGGCGATCTTCTTCGCCGCTTCGTCCTGGTCTTTCAGGAGATACTCCCAGAGGCTGAAGTCGGTGCCGGAATAGAGGAGGCGGCATTCCGCTTCGAGGCCGTCGCGCCCGGCGCGGCCGCTTTCCTGCTGGTAGTGCTCTATCGTCTTGGGCATGCCCGTGTGGACCACGTAGCGCACGTCGGGCTTGTCGATGCCCATGCCAAAGGCGACCGTGGCCACGATGATCTCCGCGCCCTCGCGGGAGAAGGCTTCCTGATTCTTCTGGCGCGTGGCGGCGTCCATCCCCGCGTGGTAGGGCAGGGCGGCGTGGCCCTTCGCGTTGAGCTGCTGGCACAGCTCCTCCACCTTCTTGCGCGTGATGCAGTAGATCACACCCGATTCGCCTTTGTGCCGCTCGACCACTTCGAGGACCTGGGCGACTTCGTCGGTGCGGCGCTCGGCGGCATAAACGAGGTTGGGCCGGTCCGCGGAGGCCACGAGGATCTCGGGCTTCTTCAGCTTGAGCGAGGCGCACACATCGGCGCGCACCTGGGGCGTGGCCGTGGCGGTGTAGCCGTGGAAGGCAATCTCGGGAAAGGCGCTCCGCAGGCTTTCCAGCGCGCGGTACTCGGGGCGAAAATCGTGGCCCCACTGGCTGATGCAGTGGGCCTCGTCGATGGCGACAAAGGACACCTTCAACTGCTTCAGATATTCGATGAAGTCGGGCTTCACCACGCGCTCGGGCGCGACATAGAGCAGCTTCACCTGGCCCGCCTGGATCAGTTCATGGGTCTCGCGCCGCTCCCGCACCGTGAGGCTGCTGTTGATGCAGGCCGCGCCAGCGCCCACGGCGCGCAGGCCGTCCACCTGGTCTTTCATCAATGAAATCAACGGTGAAATGATGATCGCCATGCCGTCCAGCGCGAGGGCGGGCGCCTGATAACACAGGGACTTGCCGCCGCCCGTGGGCAGCACCACCAGCGAGTCCCGCCCCGCAATCACGGACTCCATGGCCTTCTCCTGCAAGGGACGCAGGCTCCCATAACCCCAGAAACGGCGCACGATTTCCGCAAGATTGGCGGATTGCGGCGCAGGAGTTGGGGTGTTGGCGGAGGGTGTGATCATGACGCGGGTACTTTAGCACAGGCGGGGCGTTGGGTGCGCTCTGGGGTACGGCCCCGTCTTAAGCGGGGAAAGTCCTCTTGGGGCGCACTTCCCGCTAAGGCAGGGATGCTTCGCAAGCACACCACATCACCTGAAAAAGAAGGGGGCCGAAGGTGGGTTAACCTTCCAGGTTGACACAATGCGTATGTCTACTTGTAGTGGGCCCGGTGGTGATGTGTTTTGTCTGATGTCCCTGTTCCAAGCTCCGTGTGGCCTTTAGACACCATAGTGGCCTTTGTCTCAACCTGGAAGGTTAAGCCACCTTGGCCCGACTTTCCTGGGTGAGGAATACCTCGATTGGGTACGTTGGATATCCCGCGTCATATGTTCAGGAGGGCCATGCCCCAGGGCTCGAGTTTTGGGAGGGTGAATTTCACGTGGCCCTTTGGTGCCGTGGTGGCGCTGAGGGTGGTCGTTGTGCAGCGGTTGTCGTAGTGGGTCAGCGTTGGCTGTTGGCTCCGCACGATGATTTCGATGCTCTCGGCGGGATCGCCGTAGGCGTTCAGCAGGGCAATCGCGAATCGACCGGGGGCGGTCTCTCGCACCCAGAGGTTGATGCGGTGGAAGGAGGCGATGTGGGCGGCGAGGCTGTCTTTCGACAACCATTGCATGACGGTTCTTATCTGGGTGGATTTGCTCAGGTTCTGCAATTGGTCCCAGGGGTAGTAGCCCGCGACGCAGATGCGGCCGCCGAGTTTGTTCTCGAAGATCCCCATGCAGCAGGGGGCGGTTTCGCTGTAGGTATAGTCCACGACGCGGGAGAGGATTTCCGCGCTTGCCGCCGTGGGGCGCAGCAGGCTGGCGGGGGATTTGTAGAAGGACTGGCGGCCGTTGCGGCGGCGTCCGGCGAAGTCGCCGTTGAGGGCATGACCGGTCAACTCCTCGATACAGTCGATGTTCAAGACCTGATCCACAGCGAAGCCGGTGAGTTCGCCATAGCCCAGATCGTTCAGGCGCGTGAGGGCGGGTCCGTCGATGTAGAGTCCGCCCGCGAGTGCGGCTTCGATCTGGCTGGCGCTGAGCGCAAGGACGCCATCGCCGGAGAGGGCGGTCACTGCGGCGTGGTCGGCCGCGTAGGCCGCGGGCAGGCCGGTGGTCCAGAGCTCGTTGCAGTGGTTGGGGGAACCGGGATCGCCGAGCCAGGGACCGTCGGGGTTGGATGCTGCGTAAGAGTCCTTCACCCAGCCGCTGTGCAGGCCCGTGGGCGCGACGCGGCCCTGGTGCGCAGCGAGAAGATCGAGGAAGGGGCGCGCTTCTTTCAGGCCCGCGACGAGGGGCGCATATTCGACCAGCGGCTCGTCGTACATGGAAAGCACGTTGAAGGCCGTGCCCGTGCAGCCTGCGGCGATGTAGGCGGCGGCCTCCATGGCAGTGGTGTGAATGCTCTTCTTCAGGCGCTGATAAGGGAAGCTCTCCACTTCGGACTGAATCACGCGGACGTGCTGGGGGAGCAGGGCCACCTGGCGTCCCATGGCGTGGGCCTTGTCGGGGAAGTCGTCGAGGCGATCTTCGCGATAGGCGCCGCCGCCGGGCCGCCACAGCACGGGGGAATGGCTCGGGCCCGCGAGCACCTCGGCCCAGGTGTCGAATCCGTAGCCCTCGTAGAATCGGTCACCCGTCATGAAACCCAGGGGCATGCCCGGCGCGGCCCTGTGCACGGTGCCTTCGATGAGGGCAAAGAGGCGGCTGAGGGTGTCGCGATTGTGCTGCAGGAAGACGCGCCGAAGTTGGAGGCGCTCTTCCAGCGTACCGGCGCCGAGGGCTTCCCGAAGGCTGTCGCGGGTAAAGTCCGTGCCGACCTGCTTCGAGAATATTCCCACGCAGCGATCACAGAAACACGTGGCCCGGACCGGGGAATGGCCAAAAAGCCGGACGTCGTCGTCTATCCAGATGTAGTCCGGCTGTGTGGAAGCGAGGGCCTGGTAGACTTCGACGGCATAAGCGTGCAGCGCCGGATCATTGGGACAGATGGAGCCGAGGCACACGTTGCCGTTGGGATCGGTGGCCGGGGTAAAGTCGCCCTGGAGGGCATTGGCCTGGTTCTCTTCGTGGTGTCCGATGGTCGCGAGAATGTTCACGCCCGAGCGATAGCCCCGCGCGCGGGCCGACGCCATGCGCGCCTGAAGCACGGGCATGCGCGCCAGCATCACATCGAGCGGCAGGGGCGGGTGGGTCTCGGAGGTGAAGAGGGTGACCTCGTCGGTCACGCCGCGATGGGCATCGAAGAGATCGAGGAGTTCGTTGAAGCGTGCTTCGTTGGCCCAGATAGGCTGTCCGATTCGAAAACAAATGGAGGCTTTTTCGATGGCGTCCGGACTTGCGGCAGGTGATGCTGAAGCCGCCGGGGCCTTGGGCTGGGCGAGGAATGCGGCGGTGGGGAGGCTCGCGATACCGAGCTTCAGGACGGTTCTGCGCGTGGGTTGGGACATGGGTTCCTGCTCCTGTGTGGTGATTTCGCAGGGTAGCATCTTTGGGTTGGGGAATGCCATGGGAGAAGGATTGACCACGGAAGGGCACGGAACTTCACGGAACAAAACAGGGATGAGTTGCACGCAAAGGCGCGAAGGCGCAAAGAAAGTTGTGATGCGAGTTCAATTTGGTCTTGCCAGGATTGCGGGGGGAATCATAGGCGCGTGACGATTCCTTCCTTTTTTCTTCTTCGTGCGCTTCGTGGCCTTCGTGGTGAAACATTGGGTTGCAATGGGTGCGAATACTCAAAGCCGATGTCTCTTTGTTGTTATGATGGAGCAAGATGATGCGGGGTTGAGCAGGTACGGGAGTTTCGCATGGAATTGTGGCAATTGTTTGCGGGAGTGGCGGGTGGTGCGCTGCTGGGTGGTGTCTTTGCGTGGGTGCTGGTGCGTGCCCAGTCGCAGGCGCGGGAAGCGGTGCTTTCGGGGCAGCAGGATCGGACGCAGGGCGCGGCGGAAGAACGCATCCGCCAGTTGGAAAAATATCTGGGGCAGTTGCAGCACAACGGGGAGCAGGGGCGGCGTTCGCTGGAACAGTATCAGGAGGCCTTGCAGACGGCCCGCGCGCGGCTCGCTGCGAGTCTGGAGCGCAATACGCGGGTGCCGGAGTTGGAGGCGCAACTGGCGAATGCCACGGCGGAGTACCGGATGCTGCGGGAGGAGAACTCGACCCACAAGTCGCGCATCTCCGAGTTATGCACCTTGCTCGACGATGAGCGGCGCGCGGCGGATGAGAAGTTCGCCATGCTGGAAGAGGCAAAGGCCCATTTCCGCGATGCGTTTTCGTCGCTCTCGGCGGAGGCGCTGAAGACGAACAACCAGTCTTTCCTCCAACTGGCGCGAGAGAATCTGGCGCAATTTCAGGAGAAGGCTCAGGGCGATCTGACCACGCGGCAGAATGCCATCGGCGATCTGGTAAAGCCGCTGAAGGAGTCGCTGGAACAGGTCAACGCGCGGATCAATGCGGTGGAAAAAGATCGCGCCTCGGCCTACGCGCAGTTGACCGAGCAGGTAAAGGTATTGGCGGCGGGCCACGGTCAGTTGCAGGCGGAGACGGCCAATCTGGTGAAGGCCCTGCGCGCGCCGCAGTCACGGGGCCGCTGGGGCGAGATCCAGCTCAAGCGCGTCGTGGAGATGGCGGGCATGGTGGCCTATTGCGATTATGTGGAGCAGGAAAGCCACGGTACGGAGCAGGGGCGGCAACGCCCGGACATGGTGATCAAGCTGCCGAACAACAAGCGGATCGTGGTGGACGCGAAGGTGCCGCTGAAGGCGTATCTGGATGGCCTGGAGATGGCCGACGAGGCGGGGCGCGCTTTCTGCCTGAAGGAACATGCGCGCCATGTGGCGGTGCATGTGCAGCAGCTCGGCGCGAAGGCCTACTGGAGCCAGTTTGAGCAGTCGCCGGAGTTTGTGGTGCTCTTTTTGCCCGGCGAACATTTCTTTGGCGCGGCGCTGGAGCAGCAGCCGGATCTGATCGAGCGGGGCGTGTCGCAGAAGGTGATCATCGCGACGCCGACGACGCTGATCGCGTTGTTGCAGGCGGTGGCCTTCGGCTGGCGTCAGGAACAGCTCGCGGAGAATGCCCAGGCCATCAGCGAACTGGGCCAGCAGCTTTACGAGCGCCTGCGCACGCTGACGGAGCACTTTGAAGAATTGCGCAAGGGCCTGGATCGGGCGAACGGAGCGTACAACAAGGCCGTGGGCACGCTGGAAAGCCGGGTGCTCGTGAGCGCGCGAAAGTTCAAGGATCTTGGCGCTGCGAAGGGCGGGGATATTCCGGAGCTGGAGGGCGTGGAGCAGGGGCCGAGGCGGCTGGTGGATGAATCGAGGGACTGACGCACCCACGGTCAAGCTGAAGATCTTCGTTGGCCACAATCAATCTATCACTCGAATGCGTAAAGTGATGTCGCAGGGTGTGGCTGTCCCGTTGTCTGGGGAGGTGACTACGATACCTATCGCCACGAAAGCAGACGACGTGTTGCCTGTTGGAGTTTCGTTGGCGGAACCCGTTCGACTTCGTGATCGACGGGACAGCCACACCCGATTGCGTCACATCGTCAATGCAGGGCAACCGTCAACTTGGGGGGTTGCATCCCATTCCATGGGGCACGGTGGGTGCGTCAGTCCCTTCGACTTCAGGCGTGATCGAAGGCGCGGTCGAAGTCTTTCCAGACGGGATCGTAGCCGGCTGTGCGAATGACTTCGATCACTTCCGCTGGGGGGCGGGTGTCTTCGATCTCGAATTGTTCCAGCACTTCGACGCCTCGGGTGGCGTAGCCGCCGGGACGGGTGCTGGATCCGGCGCTCATGTGGGTGACGCCGAGGGGGATGAGTTTGTCGCGGAAGGACGGCGCTTCGCGGGTGGAGAGGTTGAAGCCGACTTCGGGCAGGAAGAGGCGCATGGCGAGCATGCCCTGAACCAGATCGGCGTCGCTGACGAAATCGCGCACCTGGAAGCGCTCGGGCATGTGGAGGATGCGGGGAAAGGAGAGGGAAAGGGCCGACTGCCAGCATTGCTTTTGCAGGTGCCGGGCGTGGAGGCCGACCCAGAGCAGTTCTTCCTGCCACTGGTAGAGCCCGAGGAGCGCGCCGATGCTGAGCTTGCGCACACCCGCGTTGCCCGCGCGCTCGGTGGCGTCGAGGCGATAATCGTAGATCGATTTCTGCCCTTCGAGGTGGACTTGATCATAGGTGGGCCGGTGGTAGGTCTCCATGTAGAGCGTGACGCCCTCCAGGCCGGCCTCGACGAAGCGCTGGTAGTCCGGCTCGTCCACGGCGTAGATCTCCACGGAGACACCGCTGAAATATTCGCGGGCGATAGCGATGGATTCGGCGATGTACTCCACATCGACCGCTTTGGGCGCTTCGCCGGTGAGGATAAGAATGTTCTCATAGCCCATGGCGGCGAGTGCGGCGCATTCCTGGTGAATCTCGGCCGGTTTCAGCGTGACGCGTTTTTCTTTGTTGCCCGAGCGCACGGAGAAGCCGCAATAGACGCAGTCGGCCGCGCAGAGGTTGGAAATGTAGATCGGCGCGTAGAGCGAGATGGTGCGGCCGAAGTGCCAGCGCGTGAGGCGGTTCGCCTTGCGGGCCATGGGCTCCAGGAAGTTCCGGGCCGCCGGGGACAGCAGGGCGGCGAGGTCGGCGATATCCAGGTCGTCTTTGACGAGGGCGCGCTCGACGTCGGCGGAGGTGGCGTCCTGATAGAGGGGCTTGAGGCGTTCGGCGGGCCATTGTTCGATAGTGGGCTTGAAACTCATGGGAGGGGTACTTTCGATGGAAGCGGGGTGTGGGGAGTGGCCCGCGTACTGCGGGGGGTATTTTAGCCGCTAGGGGGCGGGGTTGTCCATGGGATGAGTTTAGAATGGTGAATTGAGAATAGTGAATTGTAGATCGAAAGGTGCCCGTTGGCTACTGTCTCCCTCCGCATTCTGCTAGAATCGCGACAGTGAACAGAAAAGGATGGTCAGCATGATTCGATATCTACTCGCGGGGCTGCTGTGTGTGGGGATGGCCTGTACGGCCCATGCCCAGAAGGGGAAACGCGCCGCGGCCCCCGGAATACTGGAGTCCACCCCGGCGCCGGCTGCGGAAACGCCCGCGGCGGAGGCGGCGCCCGGCATCGTGGACAGCGTTCCCGAGCTGGAAGCCGCGCCTGCGGTACCGGATATCGCGCAGCAGGCGGATCCGCTGGGCCATGCGCTTGCGAACATGACGCTCCAGGAAAAGGTGGCCCAATTGATGGTGGTGACCATGTCGGGCGCCCATACGCCGAATCCGGGGGACTTGGCCTACCTGAAGGCCTACACGCCCGGTGCGGCGATCATTCCGAAGGTACTGAAGCCGGCCTTCGCGGCGGTTTACGTGGCCAAGTTGCGGGGCGTGCAGCAGATATCCGGCGTGCCGCTCTGGGTCGGCACCAATCTCTACCGCTTGACCCGTGTGGAGCGGGACGAGTTGAGCGAATTCATCCAGCTTCCGTCTCCCCTTTCGCTTGCTGCGGCGAACGATCCCGCGACCACAACCGCGCTGGCGGAGCTGATGGCGGACCACCTTTCCGCCATGGGATTCAATCTGCACCTGGGACCCTCGCTGGAACTCGCCCCGACGCTTTCCACGGCGGAGGGCACGGTGTACAGCCTGGGCAGCGATGTGGGCTTTATCGCGGACACCTATGATATTTTTCGGGGCGTCTTTGACCAGTATGGAATCGTGACGGTGCCACTGGGATTCCCGGGGGGCGGGACGAACCGCCCAAAGAAGTCTTCGGCGGTGCTCTTGACGCCTTCCACGATTTTGAAAGACACGGACCTGGCGCCCTTTATCCGGGCGATAGAGGCCAAGGCCCCGATGATTCACGTGGGCAATACGCTGGTCCCCACGCTGGATCCGGCCAGCCCGCCGGCCTGCGTTTCCGAGGCGGTGCTGAGCGGATTGCTGCGCAAGGAACTGGGCTACGAGGGCATCATCATGGCGGGCCCCATGGATTCCCAGGACGTGGCGGGGATCCTCGATCCGGCGGAGGCGGCCATTCGAGCGCTGGAGAACGGCGCGGACATGATCTACTGGAACGGCGCGGGCAACACGGAAATGCGCGCAGTGGATAACATCGTGCTGGCGGTCAACGAAAAGCGTCTGGATGAATCCCGGATTGACGCGGCGCTGAAGCGGGTGCTGGAATACAAATTTGGGAGTCTGCTCGCGCAGGTGGCGGGCAGCGAGCGAAAGTCGGCGGGGCTGGACAAGCAGAAGCAACTGGCGAAGCGGGTTCAGGCGATCGAAAACCAGGCGATCACGGTCGTCCAGAACCGGGGGGGCATCCTGCCGTTGAGCAAGAACGCGTCCATGCCCGTGGGGGTGACGGGCACGGTGGGGGTGGAGATTCTGACCCACGGCCTCGAAGAGCACTTCAAGCCCATCTCGCAGCAGCTCATTACGACGGCGCGGCACATTGGCGAGATTGGAGATTTCGAGATTGAGCGGATCACCAGCCACATCCGGGGTATCCGCACGGTGGTGTGCATCTTCACCGATACGGACCGGCCGGAAGGGCAGGTGCGGCTGGTGCGCGCCCTGCAGGAGAAAGGCGCGAAGGTGGTTGTGGTGTTGTTGGGCTATCCGAGCAACCTGCCCCACCTGGCCGAGGCGGAGGCCGTGGTGCTGGCCTATTGCGACCCCACCAAGTACGAAGAAACCATCGCGGCCATGGGCAATATCCTTGCCGGGGTAGCACCCATCGGCTTTCGTGATGTGGGCCGCGATATCAGCGTCAAGTCCGGAGAAGCCCGCACCTTCAACGTGCACGATCTCATCCTCAGCCCGGCCGGCCGGTTACCGGTAACCCTGTCGGAGCGCTTCCCGGTCGGCACTTCCGCGCCCTACAACACGCAGGAACTACTGAAAAAAGTGCAGTGGGACTTCGGCGACGGCACGAAATCGAAAGATGCGCGGGTCGAACACACCTACACGAAACCGGGGCGGCACGCCGTCTCCCTGGCGCTCACCACGAAGGCGGGCGAGTCGGCGAACTACAGCTTCCACGTGGTGGTGGACGCGGTACAATAGAAGCACGATTGGGATCGCTGTTGGCGCGGGGATCGTGGCGTGGTGGATGAACCGAAAGACCTTTTCCTGTGATGTATGCTGACTTGAAAGCCTTTCTCAAACCTGAAGGCATCCTGCGGGCCGCGGCGGTCGCCGTGACGTTACTCTGGCCTGTGGCCCGCGCCGAGGCCGCGCCGCCCACAGACCACACCACCTATATCGTCACCCTTCCCGGTGCCGATTATGGCACGCTGCTGCGCACCGAAGACGCGGGCGGTGTGATTGACCATTTCGATGGCGATGAGGTGCGGGCCTACGTGCATCACAGCCGCTGGCAGGATTTCCTCAACGCGGGTATCCCCCACCGGATTCTTGCCATGCAGCCCGACCCCGACAAACAACTGGATGGGTATCCGAGCTATGTGGAGCTGGGCGAGACCCTGGCCGCGACCGTGGCGGAGCATCCCGAAATTGCACGGCTGGTCTCCCTGGGTCAGTCGGTGCAGGGCCGGGAACTGTGGGCCATCCAGATTTCCGATCAGCCCGGCGTTGAGGAGGACGAGCCCGAGTTCGCGTATATTTCGACGATGCATGGCGACGAAAAGGTCGGGACGGTGCTCTGTCTTAATTTCCTGGCGATGCTGGTGGAAGGCTATGGGAGCGACGAGACCATCACGGCGTGGATCGACGATACGGAGATCTGGCTCATTCCCCTGATGAATCCGGATGGCTACACGCTGGGCATCCGCTGGAACGCGAATGACGCCGATCTGAACCGTGTGTTTCCCGAATATCCGAACCAGTTCAGCGGCACCATCCTCACGGAAGAGATGACGACAGAGGGCCGCCAGCCGGAAGTCGCCCATGTGATGAACTGGAGCGCGGAACGGAGCCTGGCGCTGCTGGCGAATTATCACGGCGGTGCGCTGGTGGTGAATTATCCCTACGACTATGTTCCCGGCATTCCCAGCGGGAGCGACGCGCCCACGCCGGACGATTTGCTCATGCGCGATATCTCCACCTCCTACGCGGCGAGCAACCCGGCCCTGCTGGCGAGTCCCTTCTTTCCCGGCGGCATAAGCAATGGCTCCGCGTGGTACAGCGTCACCGGGGGCATGCAGGACTGGCACTATCGCTACATGGGTGCCATCGACATCACTATGGAAGTCTCAAGCCTCAAGACGCCCGGGGCGAACACGCTGCCGTCCTTCTGGGAGGACAATCGGGACTCCATGATGGCCTATCTGGCCTGGGTGCATCGGGGTCTTCGTGGCGTGGTCACGGATCGCGTGACGGGCGAGGTGCTGACGGCCCGCGTGCGCGTGGATGATAATCCCCAGCCGGTGTTTACCGATCCGGAGGTTGGTGATTACCACCGCCTGATCACGCCGGGCAGCTACGCAGTTCACGTCGAGGCACCGGGCTATATCCCCTATACGGCTGGTCCCGCTACGGTGGGCGAAGGCGAGGCTACGCGCCTGGATGTGACGCTGTCGCGCGGGGATGTAAATGGCGATGGCGCGATCGACGCGGTGGATCTTCAATCGGCCATCAACGCGCTGCTGGGCATCGCGCCCGACGAGAATGCCGATTTGGATGGCGGCGGGGTCTCCGCTACGGACGTCCAGCGACTGGTGAATCGGCTTCTGGGACGTCTTTGATCCGGATCCCCGGATCGGTACTGACGCCATTTACGGGGAACTCCACGTAGACCTGGGCGAGGACATCGTCCGTGGGGCATGCAAAGTGACACGCCGTGATGAGGTGGTAATCTGAGTCGGTCGAACTGCGCCGCCACACCAGGAGCTTGTAGCCCAATGGGAAGAGCCACCGGTAGAGGCCACTAAAGGACAAATCGCCGGCGAGTTCCGCCAGTTCATCTTCCTCGAAGGTGATCATTACGCGCCCGCCCTCAACCATTAACCCTTTCGAGGTCTCCAGCACCTCTTCCAAGGTCAGTCCGTGGGAGAGGGGCTGTGACCAGAGCACCGCATCGTAGCGCGGTTCCGGCACGGCGATCCCATCCGCGAAAAGGGTCGCGACATCGTAGGACTTTCCGCGCTGTTCGAGAAGTTCCGGGGTCATGGCCACTGCGGCCACGTGCTGGATACCCTGGCGCCGCAGGGCCACGCGGCTGGTGTCCAGGCCCATCCCCACATCCAGGAGTCGCCGCGTGCCGTAGGGCACGAACTCGGCCACGCGCTTGCCGGGCTTGATCCGCGAAACGGGCCGTTGTCCCAGGTCGGGCATGTACTCCCGGAGCAGCGCCAGCATCTCGCTCACGCGGTGGGCGTAGGTGTGCTTTTCGAGCACTTCCTTCTGGCCCGCCGCACCGATACCAGCCGCCCATTCAGGGTGGTCGAGGCAGTGCTGTACTTGCGCAACGAGATCGTCGTCCGTGTAGGTGATGAGGTGCTTGCCGTCCTCGAAAAGATCAAAGAGTCCGTTGGCCTCGGCCTCGCGGTTGGTGATCAGGGGCTTTCCCGTGGCGAGGGCTTCGAAGACCCGCATGTTCACATCTTTGGCGATACTGGCGTTGAAGATAAGGCGGGTCTGGCTGTAGGCCTCGGCCATCTCTTCGCAACCGAGGCCGAAGGTGAAGCCCAGATTGAAGCGATCTTCGAGCACCTTGAGCCGGGCGACACGCTGGCGGTTGACCATGAAGTGGGTGCTGCCGACAAAGCCAATATCAAATTTCGCCTCGCCTTCGGCCGCATAGTGAAAGCGCGGATCGCAGCCCAGGGGCAGCCAGAAGGCGCGGCAGGACCCGGCCATGCGCATGTACTTAACCATGCCCTTCTGGGCGACGAACACGAAGTCGTACTGGTGGGCGTGGACAAACTCGCGGGGATCGTGCCAGGTGTCGATGGAGAGATAGGCCGTGGGGCAGCCCAGCTCGGTGACGCCGGTGACGATGCCCGCGCCCGACTGGATCACCACGACGAGGTCGGGCGTCCAATCTTCGGGCAGCAGTCCCATCAGCGCGACCGCATCGAGATCGTCGCTGTTGATGTCGTTGCGGACAATATATTTTTCCACGGCCGCCCAGTCGGGAAAGTCGTGGTTCTCCCGTTTTGCCGCCGCACCGATGCTGATAGCGTCGCACTGCTCCCGAAAGGCGTTCAGGAAATAGCACGGCCAACTGAGGAGACTCTCCCGGGCCAGTATGCAGACGCGCAGGGGCATGGTCAGGCTTTCCGGGGCCTGGGGCCCCTATCCTTCCTTGGTCCAGATCATTCGGTCGATCAGGGGCATGTACTCCGACCAGGACTGGTTCTTGTCCCGGGACTCGTGGGCGATGCGGGCATAGGCCGCGGCCTGGGCGTCCAGGTTGTCGATGTGGTGGAGCACGATCGCTTCGAGGGTTTTCGGAACGACGGGCGAACCGTATTGCAACTCGCCGTGGTGGGAGAGGATGCAGTGAATGATCTGGAGTCGGAGATTCTCCGGGAAACCTTCTATGGCGCCGATGCGCACGTTGGCCATGTCGGCGCCCATCTGCACGTGCCCGATCAGGCGGCCCGCCGTTGTGTATTCCACGCAGAGGTCATGGGTCATCTCGTCGAGCTTGCCCAGATCGTGGAGGAAGATACTGGCGAGCAGCACGTCGCGATCAATGTCGGCGTAAAGCTCGGACATGGTCTCGGCGATGCGGCACATCTCGTAGGTGTGGCGCACCAGGCCGCCCCGGTATTCGTGGTGCCACTTCTTTGCCGCCGCGGCCGCGGTGAACCGGGCGATGAAGTCCGCATCCGCCCAGAAGCTCTGGAGCAGTTGTTGGACCCACGGATTGCGGAGGGAGTCCAGGATGCCGCGCAGTGCGGCGAGGTCGTTCTGGGTGTCGTCGGGCGTGTAGACCAGGTCGGACACGTCGTATTCGCCATCGCGCAGGGGCAGCACGCGCTCCACCTGCAACTGGAGGCGGCCCTGGTAGGAGCTGACCTTCCCTTTGACGACGACCACGTCACCCACCTTGAACTGGCGCGACACATCCGCCGCGTTGTTCCACAGGATACCGCCGATCTCGCCGGTGCGGTCCTTGAATACCATGCCCAGGAACTTACCGCCGTCCTGCTTGGCGCGCAGGTCGTTTCGGGTGGCGATGAAGATATCATTGACGACATCGCCTTCCTGAAGGGCATTTACATACTGATTCTTCATGGGGTTCTCCATAACGCGTCACGGTGGCGACTGGCCGCTGCGGCCCCGCCTGCCCCGTGACTGACGGGCATTGGTATTATTCGGTTGCAGGGGTATCCGCCGCGGGCGGCTCGGCCTCGGGGGCCTCTTCGGTGACTTCCATCTCTTCTTCGGGCTCTTCCTCTTTCACCGGGCTGGATTCCGCCTCTTCCGCCTCCACGGGCTCGGGCGGAGCATTCGGATCGATGATCTGGAGCAGATAGGCCGTGGGCTCCGTTCCGGGATCGCCATCGAGGGCACCCCAGTGGACGGCATAGCGCCCCGGTCCCAGTTCCACGGAGGGGCTGATTCGCCAGAGCTGTTGCTCTGGTTCGTCGATGGCGGCGACCTGAATCGGCAGCCGTACGGAGGCCGCCCACACTATCTCCGTGCGGCTTTCCGCGCCTTCTTTGGGTTCTTCCCCAGGTGCGGGGGCCTCGAAGCCTTCCCGCAGGACGGTCACCTCTTCGAGGCGGCTCAACTGCCAGTCGTAGGTGGCCATCCGGTGGCTGATGATCATGGAGGGGGCCACGGAAAGCTTCAGCTCAGGCGCAAGTTTGATCCCGAATACGGGGGTATTGTTTTCGCGGAGATAGCGCTCGGGCGAGACACGGGTAAAGGTGTCGTAGCGCAGGCCTTCCAGCGCGTAGACGCCCTTGGCGGAAGGCAGCGGCCACAATTGCACCGGCGGGGCCTCGAAGGTTCTGCCTTCGCCGGTGGTGATGCTCTGCCGGACGGTCGTGAAACCGGTCTTGAAGTAGGCCAGCTCCCAGGTCCCGGGCGGGAGCGAGAGGGTATTCGGCCGCTTGCCGAAGATCCCGTTGCCGTTGCTGACACCGAATGCGCCGAGCTGCTCCACGCGCACGGAAACCCCCGGAAGGGGTTCGCCTTCGATGTTGTACACCAGACCCTGGACGCCCACTTTCGGCGAACAGCCCGCGAGCAACACGACAAGAGCCCACACCCAGAAGGGGGCGCCGCAAGGGAGCGCCGGCCTGGCCGGGGAAGCGTACCAAAATCCTATCCCACCACTCATGTGCCTGCATTTCTATCGTATGTTGTTAATCCACCACTCGGGTGGGCCAACCGGCCACTGCCGCCCCGCCGCGTTCAGTAAATGTGAACCCGCATATAGGCGGCGTTCAGGCGGGCACTCTCCAATGGATCCCGCATGGACTCATCTTGTTCCACGATTAACCACTGTACGCCCGTGTCGCCCGCAACCTTGAATATGGGGGCGAATCGCGTTGCCCCGTTGCCGAGTTCCGTCGGCACCGGCGCCTCGCCTTCCACCCGGATTTTAACGTCCTTGACGTGAATCATGGGAACCCGGCCCGCGTGGGCCTTCAGGAGGGCCACGGGATCGGCACCCGCGTAGTGCGCCCAGCCCACATCGAGCTGGACCAGCAGGGATTCAGGACTGGCCGTATCAAAAATCAGATCGAAGAGGGTCTTGCCGTCCTGGCATTCAAACTCATGGGTATGATTGTGATAGCAAAGGGGTATCCCCGCTTCGCGGAAACGCAAGCCGAAGGTCGCCATCTCCCCGGCGCGGGCTTTCCAGTCATCCGCAGAACGGTTTTCCTCCGGGCTGAGCCAGGGGATCACCGCCCACTTGACCCCGAGGGTCCGGCACTCGTCAATCACCGCGTCGAGATCCGCCAGACAACTTTCATAGGCGACGTGGGCCGAGATCGCGGTCAGGCCCGCTTCTGCGAGGGCTTCCGCAAAGGTCGCGGCGGAATGGCCGTGCAATCCGGCGGTCTCCACGTGATCGTACCCGATGGCCTTGACGCGCTGGAGCGTGGCGTGCAGATCCGTCTCCAAGGGGCCGCGTACGGAGTAGAGTTGCAGTGCAAAAGGCAGCTTCGCCATGGGGCAGGCTCTCTAGGGTTCGGGATCGCGTGTGCCGCTCCCGGGTGGGGCCGGTTTTGCGTTGTATTCTATACGAGGCAATGGCGAGATACAAACGGCTCCCGCCGGCGCGCGCCGGAATGGAACCCACGGCCCCTCACGCGGGAGCGCCGGCCCAAACACAAAAAAGGAGCAGCGCAACATCGCGCTGCTCCTGAAGGGTCTGTGGGGTTACCCGACGGGGCTTAGTCTTCGCTGTACTCGCCCATTCCGACGAGTTCGATACGGGCCATGGGCGACGCATCGCCGACGCGGTTGCCGGTGCGCAGGATGCGGGTGTAGCCACCGGGACGCTCGGCGAAGGCCGGGCCGATGGTGTTGAACAGCTTCGACACGGCTTCGTTATCCCGCAACTTGGCGAAGGCGCGGCGGCGGTTAGCCACCGTATCCACCTTGGCGAGGGTGATAATGGGCTCGGCGAAGATCCGGAGTTCCTTGGCCTTCAGGTGGCCCGTCTCGATCGCATTGTGGTGGAAAAGTGCAATGGCCAGACTTTTCATCGTGGCCTTGCGGTGGGACGTGTCCCGACCGAGGCGCCGGCCTGCTTTACGATGGCGCATGATTATTCATCCTCATCAGTATCGGTTTCGGAGACCGGCGCCGGTATGCTTACGGCGGCAGCGGCGGATCCGACATTCATTCCAAGGGACATGCCCATCGAGTCGAGAAGGGCCTTAATTTCATCAAGTGACTTCTTGCCGAAGTTGTGGAACTGGAGCATCTCGCTTTCCTCGCGAGCGACCAGGTCGCCGATGGTGCGGATGTTTGCGGCCTTGAGGCAATTTGCGGCGCGCACGCTCAGTTCCAGTTCATCGACGGTGCGGGAGAGGGTGCGGACCAACTCGGGATCTTCCGGGCTGTCGCCGCCGCCGTTCTCGTCGCCTTCCTGTTCCTGCTTCACGAAGATCCGCAGGTGGTTGATCAGGAGCGTCGCGGCCTCTTCCAGCGCGCCTTCCGGCGTGATGGAACCGTTCGTCCAGATATCGAGGAGCAGACGGTCATAGTCCGTCGTCTGGCCGACGCGGGCGTCTTCCACCTGGAAATTGACCTTCTTCACCGGCGAAAAATTCGCGTCGAGGTAGATCGTATCGATGGGCGCGTGTTCCAGCTCGAAGTGCTCGGCGGTGAGGTAACCGCGACCGCGGGCGACCTTGATTTCCATCTCCAGCTTGGTGGTCTTGGAGGTGGAGGTCAGGATCACATGATTGGTGTTGAAGACTTTGATCAGCGGCTGGTCCTTGAAGATTTCACCGACGGTGATTTCGCCCTCGCCGCTGTAGCTGAAGGTAAAGATCAGCGGCTCTTCGCGGTCGAGCAGGATGTCGCACTTCTTGAGGTTCAGCACGGCCTCGGTCACGTCTTCCCGGCAGCCGGGAATGGCGGAGAACTCGTTGCTGATGCCTTCGATACGGATCGCGGTCACGGCCGTACCCTGCAATGAAGCGAGCAGCACGCGACGCAGGGAATTCCCCACGGTGGTACCGTACCCGCGCTCGAAAGGTTCCACTGTTATGCGTGAGTACTTTCCGCTCGTATCATCATCGATCTTTACGTATCTGGGAATCGTAAATTCTTTTGCTATCATCTATCCACGCCTTTCAGGACTCACGCTTGTAAACAGCCCCGGCATACGCCAACGCCAAGGTGCCACGGTCAATACCCAAAGCAGACAATGCGCCGGATTAGACGCGGCGCCGCTTGGGGGGACGGCAACCGTTGTGGGGCACACGGGTCACGTCTTTGATCAGAGAGACCGCCAAGCCTGCGGCCTGGATGGCGCGGATGGCGGACTCGCGACCGGCACCGGGGCCGTTCACATAGACGCGCACTTCCTTGAGGCCCAGTTCCAACGCCTTCTGGCTCGCCTGCTCCGCGCTCAACTGAGCGGCGAAGGCCGTGCTCTTGCGGGAACCGGAGAAGCCCACCTGCCCGGCGCTCGACCAGGCAATGACGTTGCCCTGCGGGTCGGTGATGGACACGATCGTATTGTTGAAAGTCGCCTGAATGTGTGCGACACCTGAAGTAACGCTCAGGGTTACACGGCGCTTCTTGTTTTTGGTCTTACGTTTTTCTTTCGCCACGTGACGGTGCCTCCTTTGGCATCAAGGTTGACTGGCAGTCGTATTATTTCTTCTTAACGGCCATTTTGCGGGGGCCCTTGCGGGTACGGGCATTGGTGCTCGTCCGCTGGCCGCGAACGGGCAGGCCCTTCTTATGGCGCTGGCCGCGGTAGCAGTTGATTTCCATGAGGCGCTTGATATTGGCGGAAATCTCGCGGCGGAGGTCGCCTTCCACCTTGACGGTCGCCTGGATCGTCGACGAAAGCAGGTTCACTTCCTCGTCGGTCAGATCGCGGACGCGCGTGTCCGGGCTGATGCCGGTCTTCTCAAGAAGCTGGCGTGCCCGAGTCAGGCCGATTCCATAAATCGACTGCAACCCGGCCTCTACCCGCTTCTCACGGGGAAGGTCTATGCCTACAATTCGAGCCATCTCTGTATATCTCCTAATTAACGCTGTACGGCAGGGGGGGCCGCGCCAGTTTAACCCTGGCGCTGTTTATGCTTCGGGTTCTCACAGATGACCCGGACCCGGCCGTGTCGCCGGATGATCTTGCATTTCTCGCAAATCTTTTTTACTGAACTGCGCACTTTCATTTTCATTCTCCTTGGGGCGCGCACGCGAAGTGCAACGGCCGCCTGACTACGACGCCTTCTGTTGTCCCCAGATGTTTATCTTGGAATCCGACAATATCTCGCCACCACCTTCGCGCACCACGATGCTATGTTCGAAATGCGCGCTCGGCTTGCCATCCGCGGTTACCGCAGTCCAGCCGTCCTTCAATACCTTCACTTTTTCGGTGCCCAGATTCACCATGGGCTCGATCGCCAGCACCATCCCCGCCTTCAGCCGAGGACCCTTCTGGCCCGTGTCGAAATTCGGTATCTGCGGCTCTTCGTGCATCGACGTACCGATGCCGTGGCCGACGAAATCCCGTACAATGCCATAATTCATCGGGTTGCAAACCGCTTCCACGGCCCGCCCGATGTCACGCAGATAGTTGCCGGCAGCGGCGGCCTTGATAGCCTGCGCCAGCGCCTGATCCGTCGTTTCCAACAGCTTCCGCCGATCTTCATCCACCTCGCCACAGGGCCAGGTGACGGCGGCATCGCCGAAATAACCTTTGTACACCACACCAACATCGATGCTGACCACCTCACCCTCGCGGATGACGCGGTCGCCGGGAATCCCGTGGACGATCACCTCGTCCACCGAAATGCAGGTGGACGCCGGATAGCCGTGGTAACCCTTGAAGGCCGGCTTGGCACCCGCCTCCAGGATAATCTCCTCGGCCGCAACGTCCAACTCGGCCGTAGTGATACCGGGCTTGATCAGCGCGCGCAGGGTGTCATGCACCCGGGCCACTATCTGGTTGGCCTCCCGAAGGAGGTCAATTTCCCGTTCACTACGGACCGAAATCATCGCTACACAACACAGCCCACCGGGCCGTGTCCCTTTTTGGTGGTGGAACTTCTCCCGCTCTCCCTTTCGGTCAAACGGCAGGTATTGTATACTAACGGACTAACAAAAGTCTCGCTCGGATTTAACTTTCAACAATCGGGCCCGAAAGCCCCGTCAACCGCCGCGACGTGACCGGATGCGACCGCCGCTCTTGCCGGAGAATCCGTCGTAGTGACGCATGGTCAGGTGCTGCTCAATCTGCTTGATGGTATCCAGCGCCACGCCGACCAGGATCAGGAGGCTGGTGCCGCCGAAGAACTGTACGATGGTCCAGTCCGGAACATTCAGAACGACATACACCACCGAAGGGAGCAGGGCAACCGCGGTCAGGAACAGGGAGCCCACCAGGGTGATACGCGTCATCACGCGGTTCAGGTAGTCGGCTGTGGCCTTGCCGGGACGCACACCCACGATAACGCCGCCGTACTTCTTCATGTTGTCCGCAAGCTCAACCGGATTGAAGGTGATAGCGGTGTAGAAGAAGGAGAAGAAGATGATCATCACGGCGTAGAGCACGTTGTGAATCAAATAGTCCGGGCTGGCGATATTGTTAATGATGCTGGCGATAGTCACGTTTGAGATGCCCTGGCCGATCATGCCGGGGAGCATGAGCAGGGAGCTGGCGAAGATGATGGGGATAACACCGGCCTGATTGACGCGCAGGGGCAGGTAGGACCGCTGTCCGCCCATGACGCGGCGGCCCTTGACCTGGCGGGGGTACTGCACCGGAATCCGGCGCTGGCCTGTGGTTACCAGGATGGCACCCATAACGACGACCACCATGAGGAACACCAGCACGATGGCGACAAAGATGTTGATCTGACCATTGCCGATCATGCGGAAGAGATTCATGATGGCGGCGGGCATGGAAGAAATGATGCTCGCGAAGATAATCAGCGAGATGCCGTTTCCGATGCCGTGCTCGCTGATCTGCTCGCCGAGCCACATGATGAAGGCGGTTCCTGTGGTGAAGGTGATCACGCACATGAGCAGGAATCCGATACCGGGATTCGGTACAATCTCGGCTCCCTGACCTTGCAGGAAGAAGCCGATGGCGACACTCTGCACGAGACACAGCACGATGGTGCCGTATCGGGTGTATTCGGTGATCTTCTTTTGACCTTCCTGGCCGCTCTTCTGCAGGGCTTCCAGGGCCGGGATGACCGGGATCAGGAGAGACAGGATAATCGACGCCGTGATGTACGGCATGATGCCCAGCGCAAACACGGTGGCATTCGAGAAGGCCTGGCCCGTGAACATATCGTAGAAGCCCAGGATGCTGCCTCCGCCACCGATCTTCTCCGCCAGGGCGCCGCCGTCCACGCCGGGGGCGGGGATGTGACAGCCAAGACGGTAAACCGCGAGCATGACCAGCGAGAAAATGATGCGCTGCTTCAGCTCGGGAATTCTAAAGGCATTCTTGAATGCTTCGATAGGCTCGGACACCCTGCTACTCCTTACTCGGCCTGCGCCTGGCCATCAACGGCCACGGGAGCGACGGTATCAATGAGTTCGACGGAACCGCCGGCGGCGACAATCTTCTCGTGCGCGGCAGGAGAGATCGCCTGAACCTTAATGTTCAGTTTCTTGGTCACTTCGCCACGGCCCAGCACTTTGACGCCGCCCTTGGCGGACTTCGCCAGACCGGCCGTGATGAGCGATTCCGTGGTGATCTCGGCACCGGACTCGAAAGCGGCTTCCAGGACGTCCAGGTTGATAATCGCGAAAGGCGAGCGGTTTTGATGGTTGAAACCGCGCTTGGGCAGGCGACGGTGCAAGGGGGTCTGGCCGCCCTCGAAACCGAGCCGGCGGGAATAGCCCGCGCGCGCCTTGGCGCCCTTGTGGCCCTTGCCGGCGGTCTTGCCCTGTCCGGAGCCCGGACCGCGACCGACGCGCTTCCGCTTCTTGCGGGCGCCCGGGTTGCTCTTCAGATCGTGTAATTCCATGTGCTCGATTCTTTCTTCAGTCCAAGGCGCGCGATTCGGCGCCGGCCCGTTGTGTTACAGAATGTCCGCAACCTCGAGCCCGCGCATGGCGGCAATCTGCTCGGCGGTCTTGAGGGACTTCAAGCCTTCGATGGCCGCCCACACCACATTGGTGGCGTTGTTCGAACCAAGGGACTTGGTGAGAATATTCTGGTAGCCCGCTGCTTCCACGACGGCGCGCACGGCGCCGCCGGCCACGATGCCGGTACCCAGCGACGCGGGCTTCATCAGCACGGCCGCAGAGTCGGACTGGCCGAGCACCTGGTGGGGTACAGTCGTGTTAACGATCGGCACGCGAACCATGTCCTTCCGGGCGCGGTCGATGGCCTTGCGAATGGCATTGGGCACTTCGGTGGCCTTGCCCATAGCGGCACCGACGCGGCCGTTGCCGTCGCCAACGACCACAATAGCGCTGAAGCTGAAGCGGCGACCGCCCTTCACCACCTTCGCAACGCGGTAGATTTTCACCACGTGCTCGATGAATTCGCTATCTTTTTCCTGATTATCGCGACTGCGCTTTTCTCGTTTGTTGCCACGCTCTGTACTCAAGAGAATGCTCCTAGAATTGAAGACCCGTTTCACGCGCTGCTTCGGCGAGGGCCTTTACACGGCCATGATAGAGAAGTCCGCCTCGGTCAAAACATACTTTGCCAACATTCTTTTCCATGGCCTTCTCCGCCAGGGACTTACCCACCGCCTTGGCGGCGTCAATGTTGCCGCCGTTGATTTTAAGCGCCAGCGAGGACGCCGCGGCGATAGTCGCTCCGGTCGTGTCGTCGATGATCTGCGCGTAAATGTGCTTCGTCGAACGGCTGACGCGAAGGCGGGGCTGTTCCGTGGTGCCGCTGATGCGCTTGCGCACCCGGCGCTTGCGCCGTTCCAACAACACCTTGTTGTAATTCGTCTTATTAGCCATGGTATCCCTTTCGTGCAGGCTCCGGCGGTTTCACCGAACCCGGGCGCCCTGCGGAAAAGCCGTTGAATCAGTTTACTTGGAGCCGGACTTGCCAACTTTGCGGCGGACGTGTTCGCCCTGGTAGCGGATGCCCTTGCCTTTATACGGCTCGGGCTTGCGGAAGGCGCGGACATCGGCGGCAACCTGGCCCACCTGCTGCTTGTCGATGCCGGCAATCTTGATGATCTGCGTGCCTTCCACCGCGAAGGTGATGCCCTGCGGGGGCGTCACGTGGATCGGATGGCTGTAACCGAGCAGGAGGTGGAGGTTCTGTCCCTGGACCGAAGCGCGGTAACCCACGCCTTCAATCTGGAGCGTGCGCTCGTATCCCTGGGAGACGCCCAGCACCATGTTGTTGATCAGCGCGCGGGTCAGGCCCTGGAAGGCGCGAACCTGGCGATCGTCGGAATTGCGGCTGATGACGATTTCGCCATCCGCGATCTCAATACCGATGGACGGCTGAAATGACTGCTCCAGCTTGCCCTTGGGGCCCGTAACGGTCAGCGTGCTGTTTTTCAGCTCGCATTTGACCCCTTCGGGAAGGGGCACGGGAAGGTTTCCTACTCGCGACACGACCTTATCCTTTCACATGCAGCCCTCGCGGGCCGCGAATTTCTTTCTTGTGCTAACCGGGGCGGACGGCCCGCAGTTACCACACTTCGCAAATAACTTCGCCGCCAACCTTCGCGTTCCGCGCCTTCTTGCCCGTCATCACCCCCTCGGAGGTGCTGAGGATCGAGATGCCCAGGCCACTGCAGACCGGCTTGATGTCCTGGCTGCCGACGTAGACGCGCAGGCTCGGCTTGCTCACCCGCTTGAGGCCCTGGACGACACTCTTGCGGTCCCGGGCGTACTTCAGGTGGAGGCGGATGGAACCGGGAAGGGGCTCTGCGACGATGGTATATTCGCTGATGTAGCCTTCTTCCTTCAGCACCCGGCAGATCTCCGCCTTGAGCTTCGAGGACGGCACGTCGACCGTTGCTTGCCGCGCCTGGGCCGCGTTGCGAACGCGGGTCAGCAGATCGGCGATGGGATCACTCATTGACATGGGTCATTCAATCCTTATTCGTCCCCGCGCTTCCCGCGCGGCGGTTTCCTTACCAACTCGACTTCGTCACGCCGGGCAGCTTGCCTTCAAGCGCCAGCGTCCGGAAACAGATGCGGCAGATCTGGTACTTGCGTATAAAGGCCCTGGGCCGACCGCACGCGCGGCACCGGCTGTAGGCCCGCACCTGAAACTTCGGCGGGCGCTTGCACTTTTCAATCATCGATTTCTTAGCCACGGTAATCTCCTGAAACGGCGCCGCTAGTTGGCGAAGGGCATGCCCAGTTTACGCAAAAGTTCACGGCTCTCATCGGCCGAATCTGTATTCTTCACCACGAAAGTCACGTTCATGCCGCGGGCGCGATCGGACTTGTCCTGATCGACCTCCGGGAAGATCGTCTGCTCCTTCAGGCCCAGCGTATAGTTGCCGAACTTGTCGAAGGCCTTGGGCGAAACGCCGCGGAAGTCGCGGATACGGGGCATGGCGACGTTGAACAAACGGTCCATGAACTCGTACATGCGCTCGCCGCGCAGCGTGACCATGCAGGCGATCTTCGCGCCTTCGCGCAACTTGAAATTCGAGATCGACTTCCGCGCCACGCGCACGCTGGGATGCTGGCCGGTAATCTGGGCCAGGTCCTCCACCGCGGCGTCCAGAAGGCGCGCGTCCGCGATGGCATCGCCCACGCCCATGTTCACCACCACCTTTTCGATCTGGGGGATCATCATCACGTTCTTGATTCCGAGCTCCTCCTGGAGCTGGACGCGAATGGTGTCTTGATATTTAAGCTTGAGTGCTGACGGCATTGTATGCCACTCCTCGAATTCTTGTTTCCGCGCCTGGCGCCGGAGATTAGTCGTCCAAAGTTTCGCCGTTTATTTTCCACGCCCGGACACGGGTGCCGTTCTCCAGCGTCTTCATCACGATCTTCGAGGGGCCGTTGGCCGCGTCGCACCAGGGCACGACGTTCGAGATGTGGATGGGCGCTTCGCGCTCCACGATGCCGCCCGCCTGGGTCCGGCTGCCGGCCTTGGTGTGGCGCTTCATCATGTTGAGCCCCTCGACCAGCACGCGATCTTTTTTGCGCTGTACTTCGAGGACGCGCCCCCGCTGGCCGGCGTTCTTGCCGCGGATGACGAGCACAGTATCGTTCTTGCGAATATTCATTGTTCGATTCCTATACCACTTCCGGCGCCAGCGAGAGAATGCGCATGAAGCCCTTGTCGCGCAGTTCCCGGGGCACGGGCCCGAAGATACGGGTGCCGCGCGGCTCCTTGTTAGCGTTGATCAGGACGGCCGAGTTGCTGTCGAAACGGATGGTCGTGCCGTCGGGCCGCTGCGTGTCCTTACGGACGCGAACGACAACCGCCTTCACAACGTCGCCTTTTTTCACATTCGCATTCGGCAGGGCTTCGCGCACGCTGGCGGTGACGATGTCGCCCAAACCGGCGTAGCGGCGCTTGGAACCGCCCATGACCTGAATCACCCGGATCAACCGGGCTCCTGAATTGTCGGCGACCTTTAATCGCGAATATATTTGAATCATTCTCTCAAACCTTATTCGTGGTACGAACGTTGTGTTGACGGGATCCTGCCGGTACGGCGGGCGGGCTTAATCGGCGCGCTTGACCACTTCAACCAGGCGCCAGCACTTGGTTTTGCTGAGCGGGCGGGTTTCCTTGATCCGGACCAAGTCACCGACGTTGCAGGTGTTCTCTTCGTCGTGGGCCTTGTACTTCTTGGTGGACTTCATCGCCTTCTTGTACAGGGGATGGTATTTCACCCCCTCCACCGACACGGTGATGGTCTTGTCCATCTTGGTGCTGGTGACGTAACCAACCCGCTCTTTGCGGCGGCCGCGTGTATCTTCAATCGCGTTGGGCTCTACGCTCATGTTCAGTTCTTACCTTTCGCTTCGGCAATCTCGCGCTGTCTGAGGATGGTCTTGATCCGGGCGATGTCGCGGCGGGCAGCGCGTGCGGCCCGTACGTTTTCGACGACGCCGGTGGCGACCTGCATGCGGAAGCTGCTTACGTCGTGTTCGCGTTCTTTAATGTATTTCAACAACGTAGCGTTGTCTTTGTCTCTGAGCTCGATCGCTTTCACTCTTCGTCTCCTTGCGTACCGGGGGGCCGGGCCGCGCTTAGGCGCGCTTTACAAATTTCGTTTTGATGGGAAGCTTGTAGCCGGCGCGGCTGATGGCCTCGCGGGCGAGCTCCTCGGATACGCCTTCAACTTCGAACATGATACGGCCGGGCTTGATAACCGCCACCCAGGCTTCCGGAGCGCCTTTACCTTTACCCATTCGCACTTCGGCGGGCTTCTTCGTGATCGGCTTGTCCGGAAACACGCGAATGAAAACCTTGCCGCCGCGCTTGATGTGGCGCGTGATCGCGACACGGGCCGCTTCGAGCTGCCGGGCTGTAATCCAGCCGTCCTGCAGGGCCTTCAGGCCGTATTCGCCGAAATCAAGATTGGTACCGCCTTTGGCGGCACCGGTACGGCGGCCGCGCTGCTGCTTGCGGTGTTTAACTCTCTTGGGCATCAACATGATTTATGCGCTCCTACTCTTGTTCGCTGCGTTTGCGCGGTCCGCGCCCGCCGCCACCTTGGCGATCGCCACCCTGGCGGTCACCACCCGGGCGGCGCTGTCCCTGCGCGGGAGCGGCCTGGCCCGCGGGGCGTTCGCCGCCAACCGTTGTCACGCGCTCGCCGGGCAGCATGTCGCCCTGGTAGATCCAGCACTTGACGCCGATGCAGCCGTAGGTCGTGTGGGCGGTCGCCACGCCGTAGTCGATGTTCGCCCGCAGTGTGTGCAGGGGAACACTGCCTTCGGCCGTGTTCTCGGAGCGGGCAATTTCCGCGCCGTTGAGGCGGCCGGCCACGCGGAGGCGGATACCCTTCGCGCCGAGGCGCATGGTGTTCTGCACGGCCTTCTTCATCACGCGACGGAAGGACATGCGGCGTTCGAGCTGCTGCGCGATGCTCTCGGCCACCAGGGTGGCGCAGAGCTCGGGGCTCAGAACTTCGTGAATATTAATCATCATCTCGTGGCCGGTGAGCTGCTCCAGCTCGTAGCGGAGCTTGTCCACTTCCGCGCCGCGCTGACCGATCACCAGGCCGGGACGGGCCGTGTAGATATGGATCTTGGTCTTGCGGCCGGCGCGCTCGAGGTCAATCTTGGCGACACCGGTGTGGTACAGCCGCTTCTTGACGTAGTCGCGCAGTTTCAGGTCCTCGTGAAGGAGGTCGGCATAGTTCTTGTTCTGCGCGTACCACAGCGAAGACCAATTCTGGATCACGCCGAGGCGGAACCCGTTTGGATGTACCTTTTGACCCACAGTGTGCTCCTCTACTTATCCGAGATCTGGATTTCAACGTGGCTGCTGCGCGTGCGAATGCGGGCGGCGCGGCCGCGCGGCGCGGGCTGAAACCGATACAGCGTCCGGCCTTCATTTACCACAATACGTTTGATGATCATCTGGTCCGTGTCCACGTTCGCGTGGGTTTCCTGGGCCGCGTAGTCCGCATTGGCCACGGCGGAGTCAAGCAGTTTCAACAGCGGCTTGGCCGGATCCTTGAGCGTGTACTGCAGGATATCCCGCACGTCGGCTACTTTGCGGCCACGCATGAGGTCCGCCACCAGGCGCACCTTCCGCGCGGACATCTGTAAATTCGTAAGTTTGGCTGTTGCTTCTGCCATCGTATATCTCCTGCGTCCCTTCACCCGGCGGGCGGAACCAGTTCGTTCTAAGCCTTATTTCTTGTGGCCGCGGAAAGTCCGTGTCGGGGCGAATTCGCCCAACTTGTGGCCCACCATGTTTTCGGTGATGAACACCGGAAGGTGGCTCTTCCCGTTGTGAATCGCTATCGTCAGGCCCACCATGTCGGGGATGACCGTCGAACGCCGGGACCACGTCTTGATGACCTTGCGGTCGCCGGAGCGCTGCTGGGTGTCAACTTTCTTGAGCAGGTGCTCGTCGGCGAAGAAGCCTTTTTTGACTGAACGCGACACAATAAATCTCCTTTAGGCCAGCCTGAATCAGGCGTTGCGGCGCCTGATGATGTACTTGTTCGAACGGTGTTTCTTGGAGCGGGTCTTGAAGCCCTTCGCCGGCGTGCCCCAGGGGCTCACCGGGTGGCGGCCACCCGAGGTGCGGCCTTCGCCGCCGCCGTGGGGGTGATCGACCGGGTTCATGGCCACGCCGCGGACCTTGGGACGACGTCCCAGCCAGCGCGCGCGGCCCGCCTTGCCAAGATTAATGTTGCTGTGCTCTTCGTTGCTCACCTCGCCAACCACGGCCCGGCAGTTGCTCAGTATCCGGCGCATCTCGCCCGAGGGGAGACGCAACACCACGTAGCGGCCTTCCTTCGCAAGAAGCTGGCAGCCGTTGCCGGCGGAGCGGGCAATCTGCCCGCCCTTGCCCGGGGTCATCTCAACATTATGCACGTTGGTACCCAGGGGCATGTTGTTCAGCATCATGCAATTGCCAACTTCGAAGTCGGTCTTCTCGCCGCTGTTCAGCGTCTTGCCGACTTTAAGGCCTTCGGGCGCGATGATGTAACGCTTCTCGCCGTCCGCATAGACCAGCAGGGCGATGTAGGCCGTGCGGTTGGGATCGTATTCGATCGAAGCAACGCGGGCGGGGATACCGTCTTTGTTGCGGCGATAGTCAATCACGCGGTAGAGGCGCTTGTGGCCACCGCCCCGGCGCCGCATCGTGATGCGACCGAGGTTGTTGCGGCCGCCGGACTTGTGGTTCGGCTCCGTCAGGCTTTTCTCCGGCGTGGTCTTCGTTACGACGGAGAAATCGGCGACGGTCATCTCGCGCCGCGATGGCGTATAGGGTCTGAATCGCTTTACTGGCATTCCAATAACTCCGTTAGATCATTTCGATGCTGTCGCCGTCACGCAAGGTGACGATAGCTTTTTTCCAGTCGGACTTGCGGCCCGTCTTGCGGGCGCCGAGCTGGCGCTTGATCTTGCCGCTGTAGTTCATCGTATTCACGCGGACCACCTTGATGTCCGGGAAAATGGCCTCGATGGCCTCGCGGATCTGGTGCTTGTTCGCGCCAGGCGCCACGGCGAACGTGTAGTTCGGTCCTTTGGTCGTCTGGATCTGCGACTCTTCGGTGATGATGGGCCGCTTCACAATTTGATAGGGGGACAGGCTGCTCATGCGAGGCGCTCCTCAAGTTTGGCCAACGCCTCTTCCTGGACCACCACGCGAACTGCGGAAATCACGTCGAGCGTGTTCACTTCCGCCGCAGTGCGCACCGTCATGCGGGCGATATTGCGGGCGGACAGCAGGAGGGTAGCATCATGGTCGGCGGTGACGAGCAGAGTCTTGCGACCCTCGCGCGACACCAAGTCGAGCATGTCGGCGACCGGCTTGGTCTTAATCGTGTCAAAATTCATGCCTTTGACCACGCTGAGGCGTTCGCCGCGGGCACGGTCACTGAGCATCACGCAGAGGGCCTGGCGCCGGACCTGCTTGGACACGTCGTGACGGTACTTGTGGGGTACCGGGCCGTGAACCGTGCCGCCGCCGCGCATCTGCGGTTCGCGGCTGCTGCCCTGGCGTGCCCGGCCGGTGCCCTTCTGGCGGAAGGGCTTCGCACCGCCGCCGCTGACATCCTTGCGGGTCTTGGTGCAGTGCGTTCCCTGCCGGCGATTGGCCTGCAGCGCTACGACCACGTCATGGACCAACGTCTCGTTGGGCTCTACATTAAACACGGCGTCGCTGGCCTCAACCTGGCCCTGCTCTTCGCCACGTACGTTTACGATCTTCAAGGACGCCATGATTATTTGGCCCCTTTCGTGCTGTGCTTTACGACCACCAGGCCGCCGTTGGCGCCGGGAACCGGGCCGCGGAGCAGGATCAAGTTCTTCTCGGCGTCGATGTCGACAATCTCGAGGTTCTGGGTGGTCCGCTGTACGTTACCCATCCGGCCCGGAAGGCGCTTGCCCTTGTAGACCTTGGAGGGATCCGCGCTCTGGCCGATGGAGCCGGGCGCGCGGTGGAAGTGCGAGCCGTGACCGCCAGGGCCGCCCTTCATCCCGTGACGCTTGATAACGCCGGCAAAACCTTTGCCTTTGCTGGTACCGCAAACGTCAACCCGGTCACCCGCTTTGAAAATGTCATTGCGGATTTCGTCGCCAACGTTCAGGGCCGAATCGGCCGCCACGCGGAACTCTTTGAGGATGCGCTTCGGTGCCTGGCCCGCTTTCGCAAAATGTCCGGAGACGGGCTTGTTCACCCGCGCTTCCTTCACTTCGCCATAGCCAACCTGGACAGCGTCGTAGCCGTCGGAGTCCTGGGTCTTCTTCTGGATAACGGTACACGGGCCCGCTTCGACGAGCGTTACGCTAATCCAGCGCCCGTCCGCGGTGAATACCCGGGTCATGCCCAGCTTTCGCCCTAACAGTCCATTTACCATGCTTTGGTAATCCTTACACCGCCCTACGATTCAATGCGTAGGCACGCATTCGTTCGTTGGAAGCTATTGCTTGATTTCCACGTCCACGCCAGCCGGCAACACCAGTTTCATCAGCGCGTCCACCGTGGAGGCCGTGGGGTTCACGATATCCATAAGGCGCTTGTGGGTCCGGCTTTCGAACTGTTCACGGGATTTCTTGTCAATGTGGGGGCCGCGCAGCACCGTATACTTGGTCATGTCGGTCGGCAGCGGAATCGGTCCGTTCACGTCCGCACCCGTGCGCTGGGCCGCCGCGACAATTTCCTGCGCGGACTGGTCCAACAACCGGTGGTCGTAGGCCCGTAATTTGATTCGTATCTTGTGGCTGGCAGCCATTGACTGTCTCCAAGCTAACGCCCAGGCGCTGATGCCTCAGGTTCAATCTCGAAAGCTGCCCCGCCTCACGGGAGGTGGGGAGCGAATCTACTTCAATTACTTAATGATTTTGGTAACGACACCCGCACCCACGGTACGGCCGCCTTCGCGGATGGCGAAGCGAAGCTCTTCGGTCATGGCGATGGGCGCTATAAGCTCGGCCGTGATCGTCACGTTATCGCCGGGCATTACCATTTCCACGCCTTCGGGAAGCTCCAGCTTGCCCGTCACGTCCGTCGTGCGGAAGTAGAACTGGGGGCGGTAGCCCGTGAAGAACGGCGTGTGACGGCCGCCTTCTTCTTTCGTCAGCACGTAGACTTCGCCTTCGAACTGCGTGTGGGGCGTGATGGAACCGGGCTTCGCAACCACCTGGCCGCGTTCGATGTCTTCGCGGTTGATGCCGCGCAGGAGCAGGCCCACGTTGTCGCCGGCCTGACCTTCGTCCATCAGCTTGCGGAACATCTCAACACCGGTAACCGTGGTGTCGCGCGTGTCCGTGATGCCGAGGATCTGGACCTTGTCGCCCACGTGGACGATGCCGGTGTCGATCTTGCCCGTGGCAACGGTGCCGCGGCCGGTGATCGTGAACACGTCTTCGATGGCCATCAGGAAGGGCTTGTCGAGGTCGCGCTTGGGCGTGGGGATGAACTCGTCCACGGTCTTCATCAGCTCGAGAATCATGTTCGCGCCGATTTCCGGGTCGCGATCTTCCATCGCCGCCAGGGCCGAGCCCTTGGTGATGGGGGTGTCGTCGCCGGGGAATTCGTACTTGGTCAGCAGCTCGCGCAGCTCCATCTCCACCAGGTCGATCAGTTCGGGATCGTCCACCATGTCCACCTTGTTCATGAAGACCACGATGGCGGGCACGTTCACCTGGCGGGCCAGCAGGATGTGCTCGCGCGTCTGGGACATGGGGCCGTCGTTGGCCGCGACCACCAGGATCGCGCCGTCCATCTGGGCGGCACCGGTGATCATGTTCTTCACGTAGTCCGCGTGGCCGGGGCAGTCCACGTGCGCGTAGTGGCGCGCTTCGGTCTGGTATTCCACGTGCGCGATGGAGATCGTAATACCGCGCTCTTTTTCTTCGGGAGCCTTGTCGATGTCCGCGAAGTTCATGGCGGTGGCGCCGCCGGTCTTGGAAAGCACCTTGGTGATGGCGCTCGTAAGCGTCGTCTTGCCATGGTCAACGTGACCGATGGTGCCCACGTTAACGTGCGGCTTGTTGCGCTCGAATTTTGCCTTCGCCATGTCTTCGTTTCTCCTTCTTTACGGCTGCCGCGGGGTTAATGCGGCGATTCCAAATTTACGGTCTTGGGTAACGCAATGCCGGATACTAGAACCGGAAGCTGTTGCCAGCCTTTTCCATGATTTCGTTCGCCACGCTGGTGGGCGCGGGCTCGTAACTCGCGAATTCCATACTGTAGGATGCGCGGCCCTGGGTGCGCGAGCGAAGGGTGTTGGCGTAGCCAAACATTTCCGCCAGCGGCACGAATGCTTTAATGGTCTGGGTCGTGCTTTCGCTTTCCATACCTTCGAGACGGCCGCGGCGGCTGTTGAAGTCGCCGATCACGTCGCCGGTGTACTCGTCGGGGGTAATCACTTCCACCTTCATCACCGGCTCAAGCAGCACGGGGGACGCCTTGGGGGCGGCCTGCTTCAGGGCCATGGAGCCCGCGATCTGGAAGGCCATTTCGGAGGAGTCCACTTCGTGGAACGATCCGAAGGTCAGGGTCACTTTCACGTCTACCATCGGGTAGCCGGTGATGACGCCGGAGACGACTGCCTCGCGGCAGCCCTTTTCCACCGCGGGAATGTATTCTTTGGGGATCACGCCGCCGACCACCTTGTTTTCGAAGGTGAAGCCGGAGTTCGGCTCGCCGGGGCCCAGGGTAAGGACCACGTGGCCGTACTGGCCGCGTCCGCCGGACTGGCGGACAAACTTGCATTCGGCCTCGGCCGGCTTGCGGATGGATTCGCGGTAGGCCACCATGGGCTTGCCCACGTTGGCTTCTACCTTGAACTCGCGCTTCATGCGGTCGACGATAATGTCGAGGTGAAGCTCTCCCATACCCGCAATGATGGTCTGGCCGGTCTCTTCGTCGCTGTATACGCGGAAGGTGGGATCTTCTTCAGCCAGCTTGACCAGCGAGTCAGACATCTTGTCCTGGTCGGCCTTGGTCTTGGGCTCGATGGCGATGTGTACCACGGGCTCGGGGAAGTCCACCTTCATCAGGGCGATGGGGTTCTTCTCGTCGCAGAGGGTGTCGCCGGTCGTGGTGTTTTTGCAACCGATTACGGCACCGATGTCGCCGGCACGCAATTCGGCCAGGTCGGAGCGCTCGTTCGCGTGCATTTCCAGCAGGCGGCCGAGGCGCTCGCGGCGGCCCGTGCGCACGTTTACCACCTGGTCGCCCGCCTTGAGCACACCCGAGTAAACACGGATGAAGGTGAGGCGACCGACGTGGGGGTCGGTGATAATCTTGAAGGCCAGGGCCGAGAACGACTCGTCGTCGGAGGGCTTGCGGCTCATCTTGTTTTCAGGGTGGTGGGGCTCGGCGCCGACAATCTCATCGACATCGACCGGTGAGGGAAGGTAGGCCACGACATTGTCGAGCATCAGGCGGACGCCCTTGCTCCGGAGCGCCGTGCCGGCCATGACCGGCGTGAAGGCGCCGCTAATCGCGCCCTTGCGTATGGCGGCGATGATTTCTTCATGGCTAAGCTCTTCTTCCGCGAAGTACTTTTCCATCAGGGCTTCGTCGCACTCGGCGGCCGCTTCCACCAGGGTGTGGCGCCACTCTTCGGCCTGAGCCTGAAGCTCGGCGGGAACGGGAATCTCTACCTGCTCGGTGGCAGCGCCTTCACCCACCCAGGTCCAGGCCTTCATCGTGACCAGATCGATTACGCCGGTGAACAGGTCTTCCGCACCGATGGGGAGCTGGACCGGAATCGGGTTGGCGCCAAGGCGGTCCTTCATGGTCTTCATGGCTTTTTCGAAGTTCGCGCCGACACGGTCCATCTTGTTGATGAAGGCGATGCGGGGAACGTGGTAGCGGTCAGCCTGGCGCCATACCGTTTCGGACTGGGGCTGAACGCCCGCAACCGCGCAAAACACCGCAACCGCACCATCCAGTACGCGCAGAGAGCGCTCAACCTCGGCCGTGAAGTCCACGTGGCCGGGGGTGTCAATGATATTGATTTTGTGGCCCTTCCATTCGCAGGCTGTGGCCGCCGACGTAATGGTAATGCCGCGCTCGCGTTCCTGCGCCATGTAGTCCATGGTCGCGGCACCGTCATGCACTTCGCCTACGCGGTGCACGCGGCCGGAGTAGAACAGCACGCGCTCGGTGACGGTGGTTTTACCCGCGTCAATGTGCGCCATGATGCCGATATTCCGAACTTTGTCCAGTGGAAGTGAACGAGCCACAATGTATTCCTCTTAAATTAGCTGTAAAACGCCTGGCGTGTGCTGCGCTTCAACCGCGCAAACCCTGAACACACCCATACCGGGCGGCAGGCACACACAACACAGCCCATCACCCTGTCTTTTAGCAAAGACAAGGCGCAAGACTGGCAATTCTTCTGCGCGGGCCAGGATCACACCGAACGCCACGGGGGCATGGGGCAACCTCGAGCCACGGAACTAGAATCGGAAATGGGCAAACGCTTTGTTGGCTTCCGCCATACGGTGCGTATCTTCTTTCCGCTTGATGGTGGTACCCTGGCGGCCGTAGGCATCCAGGAGCTCACCCGCGAGACGCTCGCGCATCGTCTTCTCGCCGCGCTTGCGGGAGAATTCGATCATCCAGCGGAATGCGATGGCCGTGCGGGTCGCCGGAGCGATTTCCACAGGCACCTGATACGTCGCACCGCCAACACGCCGGGACTTGACATGAAGCATGGGCTTCGCGTTGTCAATGGCCGTGTTGAAGACAGACAGAGGATCTTCCGAGGGCAGTTTGGCTTTCACCAGTTCCAGAGCACCATACACGATGGCCTCCGCCACGCTCTTCTTGCCATCAACCATAACGGCGTTGATGAACTTGCTGAGCGTGATGCTGCCGTGTTTCGGATCAGGCAGGATTTCCCGTTTATGAATTTCTCTCCGTCGAGCCATTTTATCGTTCCATTAGCTTTTTGCTACTCGTAAATACAAAGACGAAAATTATCGCTTGGGCCTTTTAACGCCATATTTCGAGCGGCTAACCCAGCGACCAGCGTGAATCTCTTTACCACCATCCATCTTGACGCTCGCGGTACCGCCGCAGTCGCCCTGGGAATCCAGAACGCCACGAATCAGGTGATAACGAACGCCGGGAAGGTCTTTCACGCGGCCGCCACGGATCATAACCTGCGAGTGCTCTTGCAGATTATGGCCAATGCCCGGAATATACACAGTCACTTCCATGCCGTTTTTCAGGCGCACACGGGCCACTTTCCGCAACGCCGAGTTTGGTTTTTTCGGCGTCATGGTGTAGACACGAGTACATGTCCCCGAAGCTTGCGGGCAAGCTTTCAGGGCCGGTGACTTTGTCTTCGAAACCTTCGTCTTCCGACAGTTTCGTACCAGTTGATTAATTGTAGGCAAAACGACTACTCCTAATTGGGAAACGGATTGCGAGGGCAGAAGAACTCCGCCCAGACAACGGCCCAGAAGCATAGCAAAATTTGCTGGCTTTGTCAAGGCCCTTGTTCTTTCCAAGGACATCGGTTTCGCCTGCGCGTTCAGGGGACTTCGGGGCAAGACGTATATTATCCCTTTTGTGGGGGGGCCATGTCAAGCTTCCCGCTGCTTTTCTTTTTGCGCTGCCTTTATCTGTTGACGGCTCTCCCGTGACTGACCTAGTATTCATTGAGGTTTCACCCCCGACGGAGAACGTGCCCATGTTTACCCTCAGTCTCCTCACCAGTCTCTTACTATATGTCGCAGGGCCCTTGCCCACCCCGGGACCGCATGCCGTTTCCGGCAGCGACGATCTCACCTATACCATTGATTTAACTACGGTTATCGAGGATTTCGATGGGGAGAAATGCTGGTTTCATCCCCGCGCCGGGGTCATTCCAAGTTCAGATGGAGACCCCACGATCGTCTTGACTATGCAGCGTTGGCACGTAAACATTTCGGACTTTTTCTCGGGCCTGAGTATGCTTCAGTCAACGGATCTGGGGAATTCCTGGTCAGCCCCCATCGCCGTCGATGCCCTGGCCATGCGCAAGGAAGATGAAGCCACCACGGTGGGTGTCTGCGATTTCACCCCTGGCTGGCACCCCCAATCGGGGAAGCTCCTGGGCTTTGGGCATACCGTGCGCTACCAGGACGGCAAACTGATGAAGGACCCGCGCCCCCGCGAAACGGCCTGGTCGGTCTATGATGCCGAGGCGGGTACCTGGCGCGCGTGGCAAACGATTGCGATGCCGGATGTGCCCGAGTTCTACAACAGCGGCAATGGCTGCGGGCAATGGCTGGTGGACGACACGGGCGATCTGCTGGTGCCTTTCTACTTCAAGGAAAAGGGGAGCAATGTCTATGCGAGCGCGGTGATGCGCCTTCGATTCGATAGTGAGACGGTGACTTATATAGAACACGGGATGCCGCTGCGCGTGGTGACGCCGCGGGGCGCCTACGAACCATCGCTCACGCGCTTCCAGGGGAAGTATTACCTCACCCTGCGCAACGACGAGCGCGCCTATGTTTCCAGGGGTACCGACGGTCTGAATTTCGATCCCATCCGCCCCTGGACCTTCGACGATGGCGAAGAGATCGGCAGCTACAATACCCAGGCCCACTGGGTCACCCACAGCGATGCCCTCTTCCTTGTGTACACGCGCAAAGGCGCGAACAACGATCACATCCTGCGCCACCGCGCGCCCCTCTTCATGAGCCAGGTGGACACCGAACGCATGTGCCTCCTCCGCGCCACGGAGCAGATCGTCGTCCCCGAGCGCGGCGCGATGCTCGGCAATTTTGGTGTGGTCACCGTCAGCCCGGGCGAGACCTGGATCACCGACGCCGAAGGCATGCACAAATCCGGCGAACCAGAACAACACGGCGCCACCGGCGCGGTGTGGGCCTCGAAGATTCGGTGGTCGAAGCCGAATTTGCTGCGGCTGCCGTAAAACGAATTCCTCGGCTGGAGAAGGCTTTGACGTTGCGCAAAATGGTGCGAAAAAGGTGTACAATGGAGTGCGGGATAGACTGTGGTAAACGCTAGGCCCGAGTGCATTCAATGAAGGATAGCAACACGCAATGACGTCAATCCCAACCCAACGAAGCTGCACCAGTCGGGTGATTCGCCCCGGTGCGACGCCGCAGGACGAGCCCCAGCCAGCCCCTTCAACGCCAGGCGAACGCATGGAAGCTGTATGGACCTTAACCTTGGCCTGTCTCGCCTGGAACGGGGGCATTGATGGTGAACCAAGACTTCAGCGATCTGTTGTCCGAATTCAACGCCCAGCGCGTTGAGTATCTCGTCGTGGGTGCTCATGCCTTGGCCGCTCACGGGCATATCCGGGCCACCAAGGACCTCGATGTATGGGCACGCCCCGATCCAGCAAATGCGCGACGTGTATTGAGGGCCCTGCGAAATTTCGGCGCGCCATTGCTCGACCTGAGCGAATCCGACCTTTCAGAACCGGGAATCACTTTTCAGATCGGTGTGGAACCGCTGCGCATTGACATACTGACTCAGATCGATGGGGTGACATTTGACGAAGCTTGGGATGGTCGTGTGCTTGCCACCTTCGCCGGAGTTCCCGTCACTGTGCTATCGAGAGCCTATTTGATTCAAAATAAACGTGCGTCCGGTAGAAAGCAGGATCTTGCAGATGTCGAGTGGCTGGAGAATGATGAACACTAGCGGTCCCAGTTAACTCCGACGCAACAGTTGCTAATAGACACGGGACCATCGGCGCGGTCGAAGCCAAATTTGCTGCGGCTGCCGTTCGGTATATCCTTCCATGAAGTTCCGTGCCCTTCCGTGGTCAATTCTCTTTCTCGACCACGGAAGGGCACGGAATTTCACGGAATAGCGTTTGATACAGATTGTCATACGGCGAAGATGCTACTCTTTGTGCGCTATGCGTTCTTTCTCGGCCAATCCTGATAGCACCGCGCACTATGTCACCCTTTGGAGTTTCCCCATGTTTCGATACATCTGCTACATCGCTGCAATGCTCTGCATAGTAGCCAGTTCGTCCAACGCCGAGGATCTGAATGACCTCCTTGGCAACAACACCGCACCGTTCTCCCTGACCTACGGCGGCGAAACCCACGTCGGCACCTTCCCCGACGCCTGGGTTATGGCGCACAAATCCGCCGCCGATCTCCCTGCCGACCGCCAGCAGCGAAGCACCCAGTGGACCGACCCTGCGACGGGCCTGGAAGTGCGCATTGAGCTCACGCGCTATACCGACTTCGACGCCGTCGAGTGGGTGCTCCACCTCACCAACCACGGCAGCGCGGAGACGTCCATCCTCGAAAGCATCCGTGTGGCCGATTTCGCGTGGAAGGACGCTGGAGCCGCGCCCATCACCCTCCACCACGCCGAGGGCAGCCATGCGATCATCACGGACTTCCAGCCGAAGTCCATGCCCCTCGAAGCGGGCACGCCCGCCGCCTTCACCCCCTTCGGCGGACGCTCCTCGGACGGCGTTCTGCCCTTCTTCAACCTCGCGGGACCCGACGGCGGCCTGATGGTCGCCATCGGCTGGACAGGACAATGGACGGCGTCGTTCAACCGCACCGACGCTGGGGTTCAGATCCAGGCGGGCTTCGAGCAGGCCCACTTCAAGCTCCTGCCCGGCGAATCGGTGCGCACGCCCTCGGTGCTTGTGATGCCGTGGACGGGCACAGACCGCATGGTGGGCCAGAATAAATTCCGCAGGCTCCTCCTGGAAGAGATCGTGCCGCAGTACGACGGCGCACCCACCGCGCCCCTCCTGGCGGCTTCGCCCCACGCCGTCATCCCCTTTGAAGGCACGACCGAGGCCAATTGCGTCGAGGCCATCCGCAACATCGCGGCGAATAAACTCCCCGTGGACTATTTCTGGATCGACGCGGGCTGGTTTGTCTCCCCGCAGAAAAACTGGGCCCGGGGCGTGGGCAATTTCGTGCCTGATGCCGAGCGCTTCCCCAACGGGATGAAGCCCGTGGCCGACGCGGCCCACGAGGCGGGAATGAAATTCCTCCTCTGGTTCGAGCCGGAGCGCGTCATGACCGACACCTACCTCTTCAACGAACACCACGACTGGCTCATCCAGCCGCCCAACGACTTCCCCGCCGATCTCATGTATCAGTTCAACGACAAATTCCACCTCCTCGACCTGGGCAAGCCCGAAGCCGCGAAATGGGTCACGAAAACCGTCTCCGACACCATCACCGAGGTCGGCATCGACGCCTACCGCAACGACTTCAATATGTATCCCTCCTACTACTGGCGCGCGAACGAAGCGCCCGACCGCCAGGGCATCAACGAGATCAAGTACGTCACGGCCCTCTACCAATACTTCGACACCCTCCGCGCACAGCATCCCCAGCTCCTCCTCGACACCTGCGCCAGCGGCGGGCGCCGCATCGACCTCGAAATGCTCAAGCGCGCCCTCATCCTCACCCGCTCCGACTACCTCTGGGACCCCACCGGCCAGCAATGCCACACCTATGGCCTCGCGCAGTGGATCCCCATCACCGGCATCGGCGCCGCCAGCACCGGCCCATACGAATGCCGCTCCGGCTACGGCTCCCACTTCACCTTCGCCGTGGACTACTTCTCGAAGGACCCGGCGGTGTGGGACGCCGCCCGCAAGGCGCTGGAAGAGTGCAAGGCCATCGCTCCGCTCGCGCGCAAGGATTTCTACCCCCTCACGCCCTACACGACCCAGAACGACGCCTGGATGGCCTGGCAATACCACGACCCGGAAACACAGACCGGCGCGGTCCAGGCGTTTCGACGGCAGGATGCGAAGGAGAGCACCTTGGTCTGCACGCTCCAGGGACTCACGCCAGGGAGGTCGTATGAAGTGAGCAACACGGATTCAGGACAAGTCGCACCCGTCACTGCCGATGAAAAAGGCTGCGCCGAAGTCGGCATTACCCTGTTCACCGCACCCGCTGGCGGAAATTCTGCGCTACAAGGCCGTCGCGAAATAGTTCTTGTTTATTCCCTTTGCGCCTTAGCGCCTTTGCGTGAGATTAAAAAGATTTGGCACGCAAAGACGCAGAGACGCAAAGAAATCCACAATCAGGAAACTTTTGTTTGCGTTCGTGAATTATGAATCCGTAAGCCGCCGGGTGTGCCGTGCGGTCGGGGTACTCCGCGATGGGTTGTTTAAGTTACTCGATAGTGCCGCTCCGAAGACTCAAGGGCCTCCGTCGTTCGCTCCTATCCTTGCTCGTGTTGGGCGCATTCTTCTTTTCGCTTTTTGGGCATGGAAAGGCAGCGGCCACCGACTGCGTGTCTTGGCCGGAATACAAAATAGCCCTGAATACGACGGTATACGTCTGGGGGCGGTCGCTGGGCTCCGAGACCGTAGACACTCGCCGCGTGGACCTCGTGGAGGTATTGAAATCGACGGATCCAGGCCTGCCCGCCGTTATTCGCGTCGAGTTCGGCGGAAATACTTGTTCCGATTGGTACGGGGGAGGCGGCGATCATTTTCTTGCCTTGTCTGGCTCGGGCGACACCTTTAGCCCCCCGGATTACGCACAGAACGCCATCTGGCGACTTCCCGACGACGCCACAGAAGGCGCCTCGGATACCGAGTGGGCATGGCTATGCGACATGCGATTGCTGGTGGACCAGGATGGTGAGCTACCGGACGCCATTCGTGACGTTTGGCTGGAACGTTTGTATACCGGCAGCACGCGAGAATCGCGATTGGCGCTGATTCTGCTGGAGCAACTGTGCGCTCCGAACATCGACCCCGCGGCCCTGACCGCCTCAGTTTCGAGGCACTTCGAGGCGCTATCGGGCGCTGCGGATCGCCGCCACGGCGAGTTCGAATTTTTGAACCTATATCAAGCGGCGGCGCAAAGCATCGCACGTTTCGGAAACGGCGAAGCCGCGAAAGTGTTGGCGAATCTCTACTTTACGGACCGGACGTCCACGCACATGCTCGCCGCAAATGACACGGACTGTCTCGTTGTGCCGCTGCTGCTCACTCCGCCCAATGAGCATAATGTAGAGCGTCTCGCCGCGCTGCTTGGGACCCGCCTTGAATCCAGAAGACTATTGGTAGCCTCGATTGCCCAGACCCCCGGCCAGCCGGTAAGAGAATTGCTGTGGCGGATGCTCGAAAGCCCGGGGGTTTACGGGATTACCGATAGCTGGCCCCTGGAAGAGGTGTGGAGCGGCCTGGCGGCGCGGAATGACCCGCGCCTGCGCGCCTATCTCAGGGCGCGGGTGTTGGATCCCGAATTACCAGATGTGGGCGTCAAACTCGCCAACAGGATTGAAGACCTGAAGCAATCCGCCCGCAACTCTTATCACGCCATCCCGACATCCGAGGAGGAACGAGCGGCGGACGTGCGCGATCTCGCGGAAGCGATTGCCGCGGGGGACTCGTGCCTCTGCGGCTATCTCGCGGGCCTGTTGCGGCCGGAAGACGCGAACCTCGCGGAAGTACTGGCCAAGGCCGCGATCGGGCAAGGGGGGGCACGGCACCAATTTGTTCGCGATATCGTCGGTGTGATTCCCGATCCGGCTTTTGTTCCCGCTTTGCGATCTTGGGCCGAGGAGGACATGGATAGCGGGACCATCAAGGCGCTCGCCGATTGCGGCGGTGTGGAGGTTGCCGTCGGTCTGCTAGTGGCACGCTTGCAGGAGCCACTTCCTGCGGACGATCAGGCAGACCTTTCCAAGGAGATTGTGCTCCGTGCCACCCTCCTGAGCGCCCTGGTGGATTCGGACGCGGTAGACATAGTACGACCGTACGTTCGCGCTTCCTTTTCGCCACAGGAAACAGAGAGTCCGTGCCTACCGGCGTTCCGAGCGGCGCTGCGCGCGGAGGATGCGTCCATCCGTCAGGCGCGCTTTGGTCTAGTGCTCACATTCACCAAGGCCGATCCGCGAAATGCGCTGCCGATCTTAATTGACGAATATCGGCGAGACATCATGGGGCAGAGCATATTGGCCATTCTCCTGCATCACCTCGGTGACAACCGGGGGCAGGGCTACCTGAACGAATTGAGCACAGGACGACACGAGCCCACCCGAACTCAGGAACAACTTAGCTTTGAAGCAATTCGAACTCTGGCAAACCCCTCGCTGGATGAACTCGTACTCGACAGGTTCCGGCGAAGTGGCCTGTCCGGCGTCGAGTTCTGGTACTACGACTCCGTGTTCATAGACCGGCTCGGCGCGCCGCTGCTTCGCCTCCTACTTATGGCCCTTAGTGAACCCGCCACCTCACCTGGCGCCCTGACCGTGTGCGAACACTACCTCGCCCAGGACTTTGAGTACGATGAGCTTGACCCACGGGTAGTCCGGGAAAGCGCATTGTCCACGTGCCGAGATGCGATCCGACGCCGTTTGGCGGATCTCCAGTCCCGATGACTTCCCTTTTCGTCTTTGCGTGAAACGAGAACTATCTCACGCCGGGGCGCAGAGGTCAGCATCGCGCTGTCCGCTGCACCCGCAGCGGCAATGCTCACCTACACGGAGCCGCTCAAGTCGAAGTGAGAAGATCCGCCGGGAGCACGGACTTTCCAGTCCGTGATTTTCGTGCGACTCCGTCGCACGAGACGCGGGTAAGAAAACCCGCGTTCCCGATTCGCGATCATTCTGGTGAAAAACTCACGGCCTCGGAGCGCAACGAGGAACACGATAGTATGCGCTGCTGTTCGCGAACGCATTGCTGTGGCGGAGGCTGGTCAATACGTTCGCCAGCCATGCTCTCACCCTTTCGCCCCGTGCCACCTTGAAGCCATGGGAAAAAGGGTCTATCCTCTGTTCCAGGAACACGCCCGCCCCGGGCCAATCGAGCTCCTATTTTCCCTCGCCACCGGTCAAGCGATGTGGGTACGCTCGGTAGTATTGCGCCTTGGGACCGGCCTGGCGCCTGGAAAGGATTAGGGTATGAATCGCCCCGTTTCCCCATTGCTGTCTTTGGCTTTGCTCTCATTGCTGCGCTGTCCGATTCGCGTGTTGCTTCTGTCGGCCCTGTTGCTGGGCATGGTGCCCGCACGGGCCGCGGAATCCGCCGCACAGCCCGAGCGTCTGGACTGGTGGCGGGAAGCGGCCTTCGGAATGTTTATTCACTGGGGCGTCTATGCCATTCCGGGGCGGGGCGAGTGGATCATGTACCAGGAGCATATCCCGGCCGACGAATACGCGGCGCTGGCGGAGCAGTTCCAGCCCCGTGATTTTAATCCGCGCGAATGGGTGGCGCTGGCGAAGGCTTCCGGCATGAAGTATGTCGTGATCACCACCCGCCACCATGACGGCTACTGTCTTTTCGACAGTCAGGTATCCGATTTCACCTCGGTAAAAACCGGCGCGAAGCGGGATTTTATCGCCGAGTTTGTGGCGGCCTGCCGGGAGGCGGACATGCGGATCGGTTTCTATTATTCGCTGGTGGACTGGCGCTTTCCCGGCGTGCTTCCGATCAGCGTCAAACGCGAACCGGAAGTCTATGCGCCGATGATCGAGCAGGCCCATGCGCAGGTGCGTGAACTGCTGACAAACTACGGCAAAATCGATATTCTCTGGTACGACATGCTGACCCCTGCGGACCCGGAATTGTGGCGCTCGAAGGAGCTGAACGCCATGGCCCGTGAACTGCAACCGGATATCCTCATCAACAACCGCGCGGGCGTGCCCGCTGATTTCGAAACGCCGGAAAATATCGTCACGCCGGGCGCGAACGCCTGGGAATCGTGTTACACCATGAACCGGAGCTGGGCCTATTGTCCCTATGACACCAACTATAAGCCCGCCGCCGAACTGATCCGCCTGATCGCCGCCTGCGCCTCGAACGGAGGAAACCTGCTGCTCAATGTAAGTCCCGACCGCGAGGGGAGAATCCCCGGCGAGCAGGTGGACCGACTCCGGGAGATCGGCCAATGGATGAACGTGAACGGCCGCTCTATCTATGGCGCTGTTAAATCCCCCATCGATGCGCCGAGCCTGGGCATGACCACCCGCGTGGGCAACAAGGTCTATCTGCAATGCCAGCGCTGGCCCGGCAAGACCGCGCCTCTGGCGTGGTTTGGCGACAACCTGGTTTCGGCGAAGCTGCTGTCGACGGGGCAAGCCGTGCGGATTGAACAGCGCGACGACCGCGTCTGGCTGCACGACCTTCCCGCCTACCCACCCGATGGACACATGAACGTCATCGAACTCACGTTTGACGGAGAGCCAAAACCCAGCAACCCGCCGTTCCAGTAATGCGGTGCGGCGCGGCATCCTAACTTTGCGCCTTAGCGCCTTTGCGTGAGACCGATAAAGACCTGGCACGCAAAGGCGCAGAGGCGCAAAGCCTCCTACTCTTCAAGCCCGTTTACAATCCGCCAGATTCCGTCCTTGATCCGGGCCGCGCCAAAGTTGATCAAGAATCCCAGTCGCTTGTCCATCAGCCGGATATAGGTCAACGTCTGCTTGCTGTGTACGGGCAGGACATGCTCCACAGACTTAAGCTCCAAAATCACCTTGCCCTCCACCACAATATCCGCCCGGAAACCTTCCTCGAACTGGAGGCCATCGTAGATCACCGGGACCGCCACTTGCCGCTCCACGTTCAGTCCCCGCTTACGCAGTTCATGGCACAAGACTGTCTCATAGACCGACTCCAGCAGCCCCGGCCCCAGCGCCACATGGATGGTGTAAGCCGCATCCACCACCTGCTTCGAAATTTCGTTTTCTGTCATTGCTCTGCTCCTCTGCCGCCCGGTTGGGGGCAATGTTGAAAACCACCACGCACTAAGCGTCCCTGCGCATTTGCGTGACTGGTCGAAACAAAAATAATCTCACGCAAAGGCGCTAAGGCGCAAAGGAAAAATTCGCACGAGCACGCCCGGATCCGGGCATGTCGAGCCTATGAAGTTGAACCTCTCCTTCGAGCTTGTTGTGTTGAGAAGGTTCCAACAGGTCTCATTTCGTCGCCTTGCTCCGCCTCCCTAATTCTCTGCACCTACGAACTTCAATGGACCGTCGCAACTTCGAAGTTTAGCCATTCCCCTTGGAGCTCACTTCCCTTCCTCCCTTTGCGCCTTAGCGTCTTTGCGTGCGTCCAATAAGATTTGGCACGCAAAGACGCGGAGGCGCAAAGAACACGGATCGTGAGCCGGTTCGGATCCCCCCTTGCCTCCCGCCGCCCCCCTGTGCCACCATAGTCCCCAGTCCGGGGGGGAACCGGACACCCCTCCCCCGGGAAAGGAGGCCGCCATGCGCGCCATGTCTTTCTTGTGCTTCTTCTTGCTCCTCAGCATGCCCGTTTTCGCCGATCCCGCCCAGGACGCCGAGCGCAATGGCGAGCAGGCGCGCGTCGCCTTTCTGGCCTGTTCCCGCTTTGTGGACGGCTGGCTGCAGCATGCCGACCCCGCTTCCGGCCTGATCCCCCGCAATCTCACGCAGGATTTCTACTGGAACGCGAAGGACGCGGCGGCGGACAACTATCCCTTCATGGTCCTCTCGACGTGGTTTACCAACCGCGCCCTCTTCGACGGCCCCATGCACGCCATCCTCGCCACGGAGCAGCGCGTGGCAAATCGCGTGGGCGTGTTGCCCGATGATTTCCTCTTCGCCACCCAGGCCTTTCGCACGGACACGCCCGACCTGGCCGCCATCGTCTTCGGCGCCAGCGAGTACGTGAAGGACGGCCTGCTGCCGCTGAACGAACTCCTCGGGCCGAGTCCCTGGACGGATCGCATGCTGGGGCTGCTGGACGGCATCTGGGAACACGCCACGATCGACTCCGAGGTGGGCAAACTGCCTTCCACCTCCCACGAGGTGAGCGGCGATCTCATGCAGGGCTATTCGCGCGCGTATTGGATGACGGGCAATGCCGCCTATCGCGATCACACCTATCAACTTGCGGCCTATTTCCTGGAACACCACTCGCCCGTCGATGCCCCCGAGTTGCGCCTGGACGACCACGGCTGCGAGGTCATCAGCGGCCTGTCGGAAGCCTACTACATCGCCGCGCAGCAGGATCCCGAGCGCCACGCGCGGTGGAAGCCCGCCATGCACCGAATCCTCGACCGCATACTCGAAGTGGGTCGCGATGAAAACGGCCTGCTGTACAACAAGATCGACCCCCGCGACGGCAAGATCTTGGACGACGACCGCACGGACAACTGGGGCTACAACTACAACGCTTTTGTAGTGGTCGACCAGATCGACGATGTACCGCGCTACCGCGAGGCCGTGGCCTTCGCACTGCGGAATCTCATGACGAACAAGGACTTTCCCTGGGAGCGCGACATCGCCGATGGCATTGCGGACTCCTTGGAAGGCGGACTGAACCTCATGAACCGCCTGCCGGACCCCGCCGCAGCCGAATGGGCCGATTACATGGCCGCGCGCCTCCTCGCCAAGCAGCGCGACACAGGCGTCATCGCCGGTTGGCACGGCGACGGCAATTTTGCGCGCACGGCATTAATGTGGGCGCTGTGGAAGACCCAGGGCTGCTACCTCGAACCCTGGCGCAACGATCTGCGCATCGGCGCGGTGTCCGATGGCGCGGGCGGCCTCCATATTGCCGTGTCTGCCGACTGGCCCTGGGCCGGCAAGATCCACTTCGACGTTCCGCGACACGCGGAGTATTTCAAGATGCCTACGGACTACCCCCGGCTCAATCAGTTCCCCGAATGGTTCACCGTGAAACCGGAGGCACAGTTCACCGTGGACGGCGCCGCGACTTCCGGCGAAACCCTCCGCGCAGGACTGCCGGTGAAGGTTGATGGAAAGACCGTGGCGCACCTGGAGCTACGCCGCGCGCCCTGAATGATGATACTAAAGGACATCAAAGATATGAACGACGGGGAATTCGCATCTTCCTCCGCCTACTTTTCCACTGCGAAATAAAAGCCCCAGCCGCCCGCGATTTGATCGATCTTGAGGAGCACGGAGTTCTTCCCCTTCTTCAGGGGCAAGGTTACCTGCTCATCCCCGGGCCGGGCTACGCGACTCGCCTTCGATGACAACAGCAACGCGCCATTGAGCCACAGCTTCACGCCGTCGTTACTGCCCAGCGCCACCTTCAGCTCGGTGTCCTCCTTCACCTCAAACTCCCGCCAGGCATAGGATACGCCGCCCTCGGCGGGCTTCATGATCTTCGCAAAATCCACATAGCCCGTTCGGCCCGGATCCGTGGCGTTCCAGCGCACCGGCGCGCCGCCCAAACCGGTGTATTCCCCCGCGAGATCGATCTCCTTCTCGGGCGCATAGGCCGTGTCGAAGCCTGCACGGCCCTGATTGTCGAAGGGGCCGATGACCTGCCAGTCGGTGACATAGCTCGGGGCCTTCTCCACCTCGGCTACAAAGGCCGCGATCGCGTCTTCACCCAACTGCTCGCCGAATTGCTTGATCTGATGTTCCGCCATGATCCGCTTGAAGCTGTCCAGCACCGGGGGCAGCGCCTCCTTGCTCAGATAGGCCGAGCCGCCGACGGCGTAGAACTGGAGGCGCGCATAAAGGATGGGCAGGTGGGCCAGCTCCACACGCTTCAGCAGCGCCGGATCGTCTTTCGCGGCGGCCAGCGCCTTCTCGAAATGCCCGTCCGCCCGATCGAGGAACGCCGGTGTCAGATAGGCCATCTGATCCAGACTGGCGAAGATGCTGAAGCGCAGATCCTTCGACTGCACCGCCGCCTCCGCCTCGCGAATGTAGGCCGCGATATGGGGCGCCGCGGGACCGTAGACGTTCGCCACAAACTCATCGATCAGCGCGCGACCATCCTGGTACGGATCCCACATGAGCTGGGCAAAGACCCACGCCCGCAGGGCCGAGAACTCACCGCCGCCGTGTTCCCGCACGTTGTTGCCCTGGGCAAAGAGGCCGATGCAGTTGCGCTCGGCGTAGAAGCGCGGGTGCGCAATGACCGACGTCAGATTGGGGTAGGGCATGAGGTAGTGGCGGAAGTTGGTGTAATAATCCCAGATCGTGATGGAATCCGTAATCTTGCTCCAGGCCTCCAGCCGCTCCACGAAAACCTGATGGTCGTCGCACTCGCCTATAGCATGGGCCTCGCAGTACTCATAGTGGCACATGCGAATGGTCACGTTGGGCCGCGGCCGGATCGTCTTCGGCGGCACCTCGGAATAAACATAGGCCAGCGTCTGCAGGCGCACCCCCGGATGCTTCACCGCCACCACATCGGCGATCTGATTCACGAAGTTCAGCAGCGTCCCCGAATGGCTGCCCTCGGCCTCGTCCAGCGCGGCGCAATTCGCGCACTCGCAGTAGCCGTAGCCGTCGTTTTGATCAATCGAGAAGACGTCCGCCTCGGGATGCTCTGCAATCCACCGAAGGGTGGTCTCCGTCGCGATGCGCAGCACCTCCGGATTCGTCAGGCAGAGCTGCACGCGATTGCCCTCGCGCTGCCGCACACCCTCCACGAGCGAGAAGTACTCGGGGTGCGCGTCGAAGTACTCCTCCGGCGGCACGAGCTGGTTGAAGGTGTGGACAAAGGGGAACACGACAAAGCGTCCGCCTTTTTCATCCGGGATGGGCACCATGGACGGATTGACGCGATTGAACACGGAAAAATCGATGTCGTGGACCTCCCGATACCACGGCTCCCGATTGGCAAAGGCCGGCGCCTGGCGATCCGGCAGACCGTCCAGCCGCAAAGTGTTCGATTTCGGCACCTTCGTCACTTCGCGGGTGTACCGCCGACACCCGAAGTGATCCCGTAGCAGCCCGATAACGCCATACAGCGTGCCCCGGGGCGCCCCGCCCGCAATCAGCAGGTCATCGCCCGCCTGCTGAATGATGTACTCCTCCTTCCCGAAGGACGCTGGGTCAAGATCACCAATCACCGCCGCGGGTGCATCCTGAAAGCCCACGTATATCAGGCTCGCGCTCTCGTCCAGCTTCGACACAATGGGCAGCGTGCAACCACTGATCCGCGTAATATAATCCTGCAGCACCGACGCCGCGTAGTGCTCCGCCGCCGTGGCGGAAGGCGAGGAATAGATGCGGTAGTCGCTCTTCCCCTGCTCCACCAGAGGTACGGCCAGCACCGAAGCCGCCGCCAACAGGCAAGACACGATCAAACCGTTCAGGACCAATCCTCCGCATATCTTCATGCGTTCAAACTCCTATTTCTGTAAGACATTAGCCGAATGAATTAAGTGCGCTCCTAGGACTCTTCTCGCACCAAGCAGGAAGCCGATCTTGCGGGGCTCAGACATTCCTGTCTGAGGCAAGACCCACCTTGGTCACCGAAGGCCACCGGGGTGTGTCGCGTCGCCACAACGAGAAATGTCATTCCCACGAAAGTGGGAATCCAGTGCGCGGGTGCAGTGCACTCCGTGAATTCTCTGGATCCCCACCTTCGTGGGGATGACGAGACCATTGATTCCTTTACAAGTTCACAGTGCCATTTGGCCGCTCCAATGGGCTTTGCCTCAGACAGGAATGTCTGAGGCCCTTTGAAGGCGATTCACTTGATGTTGGATACTTTGATGGAGCGTGATTGCCATTCCGTATCATTCCTCTGAAGTGCCACAAACTTTCAATGTTGTCGACCTGTCATCGCTTCACATTCTTCGCGCCTTTGCGTGCAAAAAAACTTCCCTACTTCGCCTTCGAATAAATCACCACCGCCGCACCCGGCTTCTCCTTCAACTCAATCGCCACTCCCTCCTCCATCAGGGCCTTCCCAGTCATGCGTATGGCGCCTTCCGCGTCCACATTCCGCACGTCGTACTCCGCATCCGCTTCGAGACCGCGCAGGGGGAAGGTTGCGCCGAAGAACTGGCTTTCGTTCCGGCGGAAGGCCTGCACAAAGCCCGTGCCCTCTTCGGGGCGATGGTATTGCCATGCGATCCAATTCCCCTGCGAGACGCTCCAGGGGGTCAGGGGATAGTAGTCGCCGTAGTAGTTCGGACCGACCTCCAGCCACTCCTTATAGAGCTTCATGATCAGCGCGTCGTCCACCGCCACGCGGAAGTCGAAGCAGCCGATATTGGCGGGGCACATGTTGCTCCGGCGCATGTAAGGATGGTAGGACGAGCCGCCCGTGCCTTCGCCCCAGCCCACGGTATTGGAGGGGTTGTAGCCCGTGCCGAAGATCGGCAGCCACAGGGACAGGCCGTAGGTGTGGCCCTGCTGGCCCGCGGGCTCGAAGAGGTAGTCGCTCCGCAGCAGGGGAATGGCCCGGCGCATGGTCTCCAGATCGTTGCGACGTCCGCCCGAAGCGCAGGAGTCGATCAACATTCCCGGATGCCGCCGCAGGAGCTCGTCCCAGTAGGCGAGGTAGCCCATGACGTACTTATTCTCCGTCATGCCCTGGCGCTCTACCGTGTCGTTCTCGCGCCAGAATTTGAGCGGGTCGATGTTGTAGTCCTGGCGGTACAGGTCGATACCTTCGTCGGTGATGATCTGGTCGATGTGGTTCACGAGCCAGTTCCAGGCTTCGGAATTGCCCAGGTTCAGCAGCCCGCCCTTGTCCCCGCCGAAGATCCACTCGGGGTGCTCCGTGGCCAACCAAGTGCCCCCCGCCACGCGCTCGGGCTCAAACCACACGATGGTTTTCACGCCCTTGCTGCGCCCATGATCGCTCACCGCGCGCAGGCCGTTGGGAAAGCGGTTCGGGCTGCGATCCACTTCCCAAGTGCCGGTCCAGGGCCAGTTGTTCTCCGCCGCGCCCACATACCAGCCCGCGTCCATCCACCAGTAATCGATCTTCAGCCCCTTGGCGAGGTAGCTGTCGAGAAAATCCTTCTGATTCTGCTCGTTCGCCTTGGTCATCTCCGCGAACTGGTGGGAGCTGCACGCCGCGAAGAAGGGCAGTTTGATTCGCTCGCCGTGGGGCTTAGGAATGTTGTACTGGATCATCCAGCGACGCCAGATGTTCTGCGCGTCGATCCAGTCGTTGTTTTGCGTGAACTGCACCACCACCAGCGGCGTGCGGATCTCTTCGCCCGGCTCCAGCCGAAGGTGGGTCAGTTCCTGGCCCGCCTGGACCTGAATTCCAGAGCCGACGTCCCGCTTGAAGTCCGCCGCCCACTGGCCCGGCCAGCCGATGGTCACAATCGCGCCTTCGTCACCGGAGCGCAGGTTGAAATAGGGATAGGCGAAGTTCGTGCCCCGGCCGCCTTCTGGCACTCTGTGGAACGATTCCCCCGCGCCCAGCGGTGTCACCAGGGGCTGATAGGCCGTTGCCGAAAGATTGTCGCCGTTGTTGTGATGGAGCACAAAATCATCGCCCGCGTCGTGCTGGAAGGTCGTGTCGATGCCCTGAACCTTCTCCAGCAACGGTGTTGTCTCGGAGGACGTGTTCTTCAGGTAGACCGTCCACTCCACCGTCTTGAAATCGCGGTACTCCAGGCCCTGCCAACGGACCTCCAGGCCCGTCTCCGGATCCTTCCACGTGATCGTGTGGGCCGTGCGCTGTCCATCCAGCGCGGTGCTTTCATCCGTGCGCGCGCTCCGCGCCAGCACCGCGTCGGAAGCCACCCCGCCATATACGAAGGAGAATGGCGCGCTCACCGGACCATCACCCAGGGCCGCCTTCCACGCCGCGCGTCGGTCCGGACCGCCCAGGGTCATGTCCGCCTGCGTGCCCAGCCAGTGCAGCAGCGCCGGTGGCGCGGGCTCATATTTCTCCACCTGCAGCGTAAACTGGCCCACGAAATCCGGCGTGCCGCTCGCGCCCGTGGCATGGGCGCCCACCAGGTCCAGATTGTCCGCCACGGCCGGCGGTGCAAAGTGAAAATCCGTCAGCGTCGCCTTCAGTCGCTTGCCCGGCTCCGTAAACACCCACAGCCCCGCCGGATTGTCCCCATGGGTCAGCGTGCCCGCCGCAGCGATGTCGGCAATGGGCAGACCCATGGTCACCTTCGCGCCGTTCGCCTTCAACGCTGGCGCGGCAGCACCCGCTTTCGCCATCTGCGTTATTGCGGAGAGCCCCGCCTTGTCCTGCGCGCCGTCGAAAAACAGATTCAGCCCCGTGTGCTTCCACGTTTCGCCAAACTCCGCGTGAAAGGTGTACGTGTGCGTACCCGGCGTCAGGGGAATGCGAATCGTGTTGTCCCCCGCGCCGTTCAGCCACTGCGGCGCGGCGGCGGCCTCCCCCGAATACACAAAAAGGTCCCACGCGGCATCCACCGGCCCCGCGTTGTAGCGATGCCGGGGATTCACGGTACCCTGTTCGTCGGTTTCAAAGAGGGCGATGCCGGTAAGGTCCAGGGCGGATGCGGACCAAGGCGCGGCGGCCAGCATTATGAGCGATAAATACTTCATCATGGGGTAATTCCTTAATCCAGACTTGCCATTGGGCTTATGCACGAACCCTGAAGAACTCGATTTGAATACCTGGCTCGATGCGAATGCGCGCACCGTAAGGTATGGGCGCGTCGCCGTCATATCGACCGCCAAACAGACATCCGCCACCAATTTCGACATAGTTGCCCCGGGAATCGTTCACCCACCGCGCGGCATCGCTTTCTGCAATCCGACAGTCCACAATCGCCAGGGCACAGCCATCACGAAACAATGCAATGTCTACGTCCCCATCGAACTGGCGCACCTTCACCACGAGACGCATCTCATCCTTCATAACGGTAAAGGTGTGGCTGATGTCGTACTCTTCCACTTCTGGAACGACGCCCAGACATTGGATAAAGTCTACTGAACTCCACTTAAGCAGTGGCACCGGCATTCCCCACTTTGTCGGCCGCAAATGGCACGGCCATCACCGTGATCTCACACAAGATTGGCACGGCATCTTCCGTGCGCTCGCTCGTTCCTCGTTCCCAGGCTCTGCCCTTGTCATTACCCATAAGTTTTCTGTCCTAGTGCGATTAGATACCCTTCAAGTAGGAGCATGAGTTGGAGCCAACCTCGCCAGATACTGAGCCAGCCGGGTGGGCCGTCGTTTTTTCTCCCGACGTAGCCGCCCATCCGGGCGATGGCGCGCATGGCGGATGCGTTGGTCCACCCGCACTTGGGACGGCCGATGGTTTTTTCGAGGATGTCCAGCGCTTCGGGCCGCAGCAGGCCGGGGCTGACGGCCTCGTCGGGCAGATTATTGGCGAGGAGCTTGAGTTGGAGCAGATCCGCAGCGATGGGCGCATGAATGGCGAGCAGGGCTTCGATCCGCTTGGCGCTGGACAACTGGCTGTCTTCGATATGGGTGCCCGTCTTGAGAGCTTTGTGATACTCCTCGATCAGCCAGCGGCACGCATAGGCGCCAATCACGCGCCGGGTCTGGATGAAGTGCTCGCATGGCCAACTGGTCAGCAAGACCCAGTGGATAGGCTCCTTTACATCCGCCGGCGGATCGATCTCGCGCACTTCCACCACGCTAGTCGACTGGGGGGCATGGCGTCCTGGCAAGTCGCGCGGCGGCACGATCTCGGTTTTCACCGCCCGTACTTCTACCCGCGCTTTTCGTGCGGCAACATCGGGACGGGCGCGCAAATCCAGCGTGTACCGCCCCTGCACGGGAGCATGGGCCACCGTCGCGAATACACTGCCAGCCTCCGATGTGGTGCGTCGAGCCTGCGCAGCGCGGATCACCCAATCCTGGCTTATAGGCCGCGTTACATTGTTCAAGCACCTCGAAGATATCGGACTCCCGATCCGACACCAACGTCCAACGTGCCCCTTCGGGCGGTGCTCCGGCTTCTGCCATGGCCCGGCCCCAGCGCCAGGACTCACCCGTTTTGCCTTTCGTGCGCTTTTCGATCCGTTTTACGCGCTTGCGTTCAGCCCGGGTGCCCTCGGGTTCCGTACGGGCCCAAGCCTGTTGTCCAAAGACTCCCACGAGCACCACTTGCGGTTCGTGTTCGTTACCCCATTGCGTGATGCGTGCCGCCAGATTGGTATGAACCAGGAGCCCTTGGCTGGTATCGCATGTGAGCGGCCCCATTCCCGGAATCGCTCCTCGCTGCGTAAAGGACAGCGCTGTCGTGTCCTCGATCAACAAGTATTCGCCCGGCTCTCGGCACTGTTCGCGTGTCGCGCTTACATGTGGCTTCAATATACCTTCGTGCGTCACCTTCGGATTACCCAACAGCCGATAAGCGGCTTTCAGCGCCATTCCATCGTTAATGGCCTGTGGAAGCGTACCACGAGGATTCCTGCGAATACACGAGGCCACCTCCACAAGACGACGGAGCAAGCGAAGGTCACCCAACGCCGCGCCCCAAAAGTGCCGATGAGCCCACGTCGATGTATCCATAACCATACTCCCAGCAATAGCTTAGCAAGAAAATACTATATATGGTATGGATATTAAATATAAACAACAATATATGGGTAATGACAAGGGCTCTGCCTGGGAATGCAGTCCCCGGAGCTACGCTCCGAAGTCCACCCTCCATGATGGCCGATGCATCACCTCACATACAAGCACCCGTGTGCTGTGCTTGGAAACACGCTCGGCTCCCGGTGTGCTACGCTATTCGGCAACGCCGATTCGTTGCCCGCCTTGCGCAGGCCGTGGAAGATGTCCGCCATTTCCTGTGTGATGATGTCTTCGAGCTTGAGTCGGCGAAGGATGTCGCTGAAATCGTCCTCGGGGAGCAGGCGCATACCGTCGTAGGCCGCCGCGTCCTCCGCCAGGGCTTCGGCGAGCTGGCGTAACTTGATCAGGGTGGTATTTGGGTCATCCAGGACATAGCGCTCCGCCCGCGCCGCGTATTCCAGGAGCTGGGGATCGTGATCGGCGAGGAAATTGAAGTTGGGCGATTTCAGGGCAGGTGCTGTCATGGGTGCTCTCTTTCGGTGGAGGTAGTTATACCGCAAGAGCGATGGCGGGATGCAAGGAAGAATGATTGGCCGGGAAAGGACGTAAAGAGTAACGCCCGGAATTTCGGAATGAAGGATCTTGGACATTCTTGTCCGAGGCAAAAGGCGTTACGGCATGGAGGCACTTTCTCCGCGTGCAGGTCGCCTGTGAATCCTGAGTCACAACTTCGGCGACACACGATCACGGAGCATGTTCGACGGGTCCTTCCGCGTTGGCGCGCGCCTTGCCTCGGACAGGAATGTCCAAGATCCTTTATGCGGCAATGTCGGGTGAACCTTCGAACTTCGCCCCGCGCCAAAAGGCTATGCTCTCTATTCTTTATCTTGGCCTATCGGCTGGAGTGCGATGGTGATAACTTCGCCCAGTCGCGCGCCGTTGACCGGTTCCGATGTGGCGGTGACGTAGCCTTGGGCCGATACTCGGGCGGCGAATTCCGTCTGGCGGTCCGCCATCAGCCAGCATCGTGGCAAGATGGTGAAGTCGCCCGCGTCGGGGCCGCGGGTTATCTTCACCGTTTCGGTGCTGATCCAATTAAATTCACTGCCGACCATTCCCAGGCCGATCTCAACTTCTGGCACTGGGACCGAAAGGCCTGAGTTGGCGTCCACGACACGCCCGCGAAAGGGTTTCTTGAGAATCAAGTTGGCACGGAGCGGCTCATTGAAACTTGGTTCTACCTGGATGGACGCATCGAAATAGTCGCTATGGGCAAAGGTAAAGAGGATTCTACATTGCTGTGGCGTGTGGGGCATTTCAAAGTGCCCATCGGCACCGGTGCGAGTCTGCCGGAGCACGGCAGGAGGCCTGACAGAGTGCCAACCTCCAGCCGCATTGCCCTCAAGGTCGGCTAACCATCCCTTGAAAGTGACGGTGACACCCTCCACGGGCGCACCCCCCGCATCGATAACCTCACCGCGCAGCACGGCGCCCTCGCTCAGGGTGATAGATATAGACGATTTCCATGAATCCGCTAGCAGGGTGATCGCTTCCGGTGCGTGAACGTCGTTGAGCACGGTCATCGTCTGATCCTGCGTGTCGTCCACGTGGTGAATCGTGAACTTTCCGTTCTCGTCCGTGCGTGCGCTGGCAGTCTGTTCTTCCGAGCGCAGCTCGCGTATGTCACGACAAATCGTGGCCCCTGCGACTGGATTTCCCTCGCTATCCCGCACGGCACCTGATAGCGAAACGCCAGCCTTCACGACAAGCTCCGCCGTGTGATCGCGTAACTGAGATTCGGGTGGGGTTACGCGGCTTTCCAGCGAGAAATCGCTTACATATTCGTCGGTGCTCAGCGCGACCTTCAGGCGGTTCCAACCGGTTGGCATTCTAACCTCCCAGTGCCCGTCGCTCGCGGTGATGCCTCTATCGCCCATCGGCACGGTGTCTTCGTACTCACCTATCAACCCCACGCTCACGTTCGGTGCGGGTTCGCCGCTTTCGTTTACCACGCGGCCGCCCAGCGTGATCATCTGGTGTTCCGCATCCGGCGCGGCGGTGTAGTCCACGTCTATAGACGCGAGCCCGGGCAGCGCCGCGAGGAACTCTTTGTAACCTTCGGTGATCCGGGTTTTCTTCAAGGACAGGACAGCGAGTTTTTCATAAGGGTAAATATAGCGCAAGTCCTCGTTGGCAATTGGGGCGGCTTCCAGATCGAGCGCCAGAAGCCCGGTGAGAGCAGCGAGATCATCAAGCTGTTCGCCCGAGATTCCCGTAAAGGAGAGATCGAGGGATTGGAGTCGGTCCAGCTCGGCCACGCACTGGAGGGGGCTTCGATTCAGACTCGGGACCGTAATATTGAGCGCGCCGAGTTGCGGGAGGGCCGTCGCGGCACGATTTGAAAGTTCCACGCCCCTCAGGCTGAGATGGCGCAATTGCTTCAGGACGACAAGGGGCGTGAGATCGCGGGTTTGGAGTACTGCGTCCTCCAGGTCTAGCCAGCGCAGGTTCGCCAGGGGCCTCAAGTGTTTCAGCTCCACATCGGGCACCCTGCAACGCCGGAGGCTGAGGGCTTCCAGGTCGGTCCACCCGGCGATGTGGCGCAGCGTGCCGCCGGAGACCCCTATGCCTCGAAGATTGAGGTACTGGATACCATCCGCGGGCAGGCTCGAAAAGGCTGGGGTTATTCCTAAAACGGCCACGTCCAGGCGGACCATTTTTCCCGCCGGAATCTCCACGTTGCCCTTTGCCTCGCCGATCAGTTCCCAGCCTTCTTCCGAGTGCATCGACGTTTTGGCCTCGGAAGTATAGGTATAGTCCATCGGATCATGGAGGTAGAGGGTGCCGAGGGAACTATCCGCCGGAAAGGAGAGCGTGCGCGCGGAAAGCACTTCCGCGCCCTTGCCTTTGTCACCTTCTTCTTGCTTCACGACTTCGCGGACCAAGGCCTTTCGGATCTTAAAGGTGTGGTTATCGTAGGTCAGCAGGTAGAACGATTCATCCTCCTCGACGGCGTCCGCAGGCTGGCTGTGCCCGCTGCGCAGGTGGACCATGTACGGCCGCTCTTTCACGGTCGGGCCCGTTGATTTCTCCAGTGAAAACCGGCGTGATCGCGTCGTGGGCAATTCCTGACTTTCGTCTTCCGGTGTCGTGAGTGTCACCGTCTCACCATCGATGACGACCGTTTTCTCCCGGACAGAGGTTTCTATGCCATAGGCTTGGGCAATCACGGCACGCGCTATCTCCGCAGCTCCCGTGCCGCCGTGCATACCGTGCTCCAGGAGTACGCTAACGGAAATCTTCGGCTCGCGATCCATCACGCCCGCGACAAACCAGGCGTGGTCCCGCATCTCGTAGGGAATCTCCTCATCCGACGCGTATTTCGACCACTTTGTGGCGCTCATGATCTGCGCGCTTCCGGTTTTTCCAAGCACCTGAACGCCGTCGACTCCCGCGCGCCAGCCGGTGCCGGCGGGGTAGTCGGGCGGGGCCTTTTCCACGGTCTTGCGGAGTGCCGCGTGAAGGACTTCCAGTGTGGCGTCGCTGAGCATTCGTTCGCTGCGATCAGGAGGCAACTCCGCGTTCATACGGGGTGCGACCCGGAAGCCGCCGTTCACGATGGCCGCCATCATCACGGCGTTCTGCAGGGGCGTGATGGCTGCGCTGCCCTGGCCGATGCTGAGATTGACGGTGTCGCCGGGATACCATTTCTGCTCGCTGACCGTTTTGTCGGCGTAGTTCTGCTTTTTCCAGTCCTGGCTGGGGATGAGGCCGCTGATTTCGCGGGGTAGATCGATGCCCGTGGAAATTCCCAGGCCAAACTTGCCGGCCCACTTGTTGATCTTGTCCACGCCCAGGGAGAGGCCCACGTTGTAGAAAAACACGTCGCAGGAATAGACCAGCGCGTCCGTCACATTAACCCCGTCATGCCCGTCGCGCTTCCAGCAGCCCCACGCCCGGCCTCCCCCGTTGATTCGATAGGAACCGCCGCAGTAGTGCGTGGTGTCCGGCGTGATGACGCCCTCCTCCAGCGCGGCGGCGGCGAGGAGGATCTTGAAGGTCGATCCCGGCGGATACTGTTCCTGGTAGGCCCGCGTGTAGGCGGGCCGGATCGGAGATGCGTTGCCCGAGGCCTTCTGACCTTCGATCACCTCTTTCATCGTGCCAAAGGGCGCGCTGGCCATGGCGAGCACCGCGCCGGTATCGGCGTTCAGCACGACGATGGCACCCGCCTGGCCTTCGAGCAGGGACTCACATTTTGCCTGCAATGCAGGAGCCTGCGGGCTTGGCAGTGATTGCTCGGTTTCCTCAGCCGCGGTTTCTTCCTTTGCTTCTTCACGATCGGCAATCGCACCACCCACGGCAAACACGGTGCCGGCGAACAGGATGAGGGATAGCACCGCCGCGATGCCGAGGCGCGCCGGGGTATTCAGGGAATTGCCGAGCAATGCGGCGATGCGCGTGTTGATCTGCGTGCGCGTGGCGAAGAGGCCGGTGGCCATGGTGCGCTGACGCTGTTGGCGGGCCTGGACGAGGATGGCGTAGAGCTGTTCCGCGTAGGCGGTGACGTCGTCGTCGGTGCGGACGACGGCGCGGTCACAGGCGAGCTCCACGGCGGCCTCCCAGCGTCGGCTGGCCCACCAGGTGACGGGGTGGAAGAAGAAGAGGATCTGGGCGAGGCGTCGCAGGGCATTGGCGATGGGATCGCGGTGTTTTAGGTGGGTCAGTTCGTGGCGCAGTGCCCAGGCGAGTGCGGTTTCATTCTCGGGCGCGTTGAGCCATTGTGGGATGACGATGGTGGAGCGGAACCAGCCCACCACGGCGGGCGATTCGAGCTCCGCAGTCACGCGCAGGGGCGGAACGGTGCGCAACTGGAGCGAGGCCGCGCCTTGGGCGAGCGCCGTGGTGGCGTGGGTCGACGGAGAGGTTGTGCGCGCGATAAAACGGCGCAGGCGGATGCGATCGAGCAGCGTGGAGCCAAGGAGGAGCACGACGCCCGCGAGCCAGAGGGACGCGAGGATGCGCGGTGTGAGTACGTTCCAGTTGATCGGTGTTCGCACGGGGATGGCGGTTGCGGCCGGCTTGGCGGGGGTGGCCGGAAGCGGTGCAGGCGGGAGTTCAAGGGCAGACATCTGCGGCATGGCCTCGCTGCGAACCGGCGGCGCTTCGGGCAATGGGGCTGCCGTGATGATCGGTTCGGGCGGCGCGAGGCGCAACACGGGAACCACCGCGCCGAAAGTGAGCGTGACAATGGGTTTGGCCAATACGATGAGCCAGAGCATGGCGCAGGCGCGTGGCGAACGGATGCGAAAGACCGTGATGGCGAGCGCGACCGCGACGGCGAGTACGGCCAGCTCCGCGCTGGCGAAGAAGAGGCGCTCGAGGAGGGGGTGCGCGTCCATGGCGGCGAGAAAGGTGTTGAGCGTATCGGTGTTCATGATTGGTTGCCCCTTTTTTTGCGTTCTTTGATCAGGGCCTGAATGGCCTCCAGGTCGGCCTCGTCGATGTCGTGATCGTTGATCAGACAGGCGATGGCGCGCCTCGGACTGCCATCGAGGAGGCGCCGGGTAATCTGCCGCAGCGTGCGCGCTGCAAAGTCGTTGCGCGAGACCGTGGCCCGGAGGCGGAAGCCCCGCTCCGTGGTGGCCACGGGCTCCAGGTAACCCTTCTCGCGAAGATTCGCCAAGACTGTTCGGATGGTGGTCTTGGCGAGCGGTTCGTTGGCATCGTTGTAGGCGTCGATGACCTCGGCTGAGCTGCATTCGCCCAAGCGCCACACGGTGGCCATCACGTCCTCTTCCAGGCGGGTGAGGTCATTGGGACGCTTTTCGTCGTTCTTTTTACGGACCATGATGGAGCGCTCCGGGTAGTTGCGACTATAAAATTGAGGCTGTAACTATAAAAATAGTCCATCGTGGTCCGATTTGTCAATCACTATTTTGCAGCGGACATGGGCCGGGTAAAAAAAAGCCGCGGATGTCGCCATCCGCGGCTTTGCTTTCGTGCCGCCTATCGATGAAGGAGGATTGATATATTGCTTGCGCCACTGTTGCCGGCAGCGATATCGGGCAAGCCATCCTCGTTGAAGTCGCCGGTGACGATGCCACTCGTAAAGGGATCGGCCAGATTGTAGCTGCTCATACCCGAGAAGAAGCCCGTGCCATCGCCGACGAGGATGCCGACCGCCTCGATCCCGGGTTCTTCAGTGAAGAGGATGTCCGGTGTGCTGTCCAGATTCACGTCGGCAATGAACAAGTGGCTGTAGCTGGCGTCGTAGGGGCGATTCGGGATCTCGAAGGGGACGGAACTGTTGAAGCTGCCATCGCCCCGACCAAGGCTTACATAGATGGTGCTATCGTTAAAGTTGGTTCCGATGACATCGGGATCGCCGTCGCCATTCACGTCGCCCACGGCGATGGCGTACTGCCCGTTCCCGGCCGAGGAGGGTGCCTGGAATGATCCATCTCCGTTGCCAAGGTAGACCCGCGCCCCCCCCCCGGCGTCGGCGGTAACCAGATCGGGATTGTTGTCCCCGTTGATGTTGGCGACTCTGACGACTTGCGGGGAGCTGCCGCCCGAGACGTCAAAGGAATTCTGAAAAGTGCCGTCGCCTATCCCGAGGAGGATCGCGACCCCGTTGCTCGGCGAAGGCACGGCGGCCACGTCCGTGGCTCCATCTCGGTCAAAGTCGCCGAGGGCAACGCTCGCGACGCGGTCCCCGGAGGTGATGAACGTAGGTGCTTCAAAAGCGCCTTCGCCGCTTCCCAGCAGTATCCCGATCCGGCCGGGCGATGCGTGGGCGGAGATCGCATCGGGCAACGTGTCGTTGTTAACGCGGCCGACGACCAGGTCATTGATTCCGGTGGCGAGGGGCGAGGCGATGGGGGACGCGAAGGTGGCATCCCCATTGCCTGGAAGCACCAGCACCTGTCCGTCGGAGGTACGAACGGTGACCAGGTCCAGGTGATCGTCTCCATCCATGTGGGTCGCATTGAGCGAGCGGTTGCCGAAATCGCCCGTCTGGACGATGAGCTGGGTGTCGAATTCGCCACCGCCCAGACCGCGCAGCACGACGATTTCGCCATAGCCCGAACCCGTAATGGGGAGCAGATCGGGGATCGCGTCGCCGTCCGCGTCCAGATTGGTGATGCACGGGGAGAATCGCGACGAGCCGACAAGCCGACTGTCCGCGAAACCGCCGTCGCCGTCGTTGAAGAAGACGTTGATGGCGCCCGAGTTGATCACCGAATTCGCCGTGGCCAGATCGATGCTGCCATTCCCGTCGAGATCGCCCGCCGTGAGGCAGCGGGCGCTTCCGGTGATGGGATAGGTAACCTGCGCACCGAAAGTTCCATCCGCGGCTCCGAGCAACACACCCAGCGGCGCTTCCTGTCCCGTGAAGGCAACGTCCAGCGAATCATCGCCGTTGAAATCGGCCAACACGAGATGGTCGGGGGCAAAGACCGTATCGTAGCTGATCGGATCCTGGAAGGTTGCGTCTCCGTTGCCCAGCCGTATCTCGAACTTTGAAAGCCCGCGATTCAGCACGTACAGATCGAGATTGTCATCGCTATTGGCGCGTGCCAGGCCGAGATCGAGCACATTGTTTCCGGGGATTTGCAGGGTGGTGGGCGCTTGCAGGGTTCCGTCGCCGTTTCCGAGGAAGAAGTTCATGAACCCGGAGTTGCTGCTGCTGGCGACCACGTCGGGGACGTCGTCGTTGTTGATGTCGCCGATGGCTAAATCGCCGGTGCTTTCTGCGGTCGCGGCGAAGCCGACGGGTTCGCCGAAGGTACCATCCCCGTTGCCCAGCGCGATGAAGACGCTGTCATCGATGAATCCAGCGAACACGGCATCAAGGTTCGTGTCGTCGTTCATGTCCTTCAGCGTCACGTCCGCCGGGAGTGCGCCGATGGCAATCGAGTTCGGCGAGTTGAAGGTGCCGTCTCCGCGGTTCAGGATAGATACCAGCGCGGCGGTTGTGACGTTGTTCAGGGAGTCGTTGGTCACCACGACGATATCCGGCAGGTCGTCGCCGTTAATGTCGCCCGTGGCGATATCCTGGGCCGTTCCTCCGTAGGGGAATCGTGCGCCGGGATAGAGCAGGGCGATGGTTTCCTGAATCGTGATCGCACCCGCATTGGTGACGCCATCGGGCACGATGGTCAGTCCCGTGACCTGTCCGGAGAGGGTCGTCTCTTCGGTCGTGAGGCGCGCCGTAACATCGAGGAGGGGCAGACCGCCGGACGGCACATTGCCTTGGAGCACGAAGGAGAAAGCGCCGCTGGCATTGGTGAGGCCCTGGCCGCCGAGGCTGGTGAAGACGGCCGCGCCTTCGACGGGCGATTCGTCTTCGCGTTGCACGGTGCCGCTTACCGTCGTGGAGAAGAGCACCAACCGGGGTGCCAGGATGCCCGCGTCGGTGATTCCGTCCGCCACGACGGGAATGAGGCCGGAGTCGAGCTCGTCTTCACCGACCGTTGTGACGAGCGTGACGAAGTTGGTCGTAGAGGGCAGCGTGAGGACCAGAGTGAAGAAGCCATTGGCGTCGGTGGTGGCGGTGCCGCCAAAGGCCGTTGTGGTTACGACGACCCCGGCCACGGGGTTGCCTTCCGCGTCCCGCACGAAGCCCTCAATGGTCGTGGAAATCGTATCTGAGGCGATGGTGACGCGTTTTGCCGAGGTGACGCCCTGATTGGACGCGGTCACGACGGCGACGCCGTTTTGGAGTGCCGTGAGGACGCCTGCTTCGTCCACCGTGATGAAATCGGTACTGCTCACGCGGTAGGTCGTTCCCGCAGCCACGGGGGTGACGTCATTCTCCGTGTCGTCGAACTGGATGGCCGTCGCGGCGAGTTGGGTGGTGGCTTCGGGCTGCAATACCGAGGCGGCGGCGTCCAGGTCAAGCTTTTTCGGGAAGAGCGGGGGCGTGTCGGACAGCGTGAAGCTGTTTACGATGGCGACGCCATTGTTCAGCACGCGGAAACTCCCGCTGGTGGCATATTTCATCTGCCCGTCGATGTTGGCCACGCCCACCACGCTGATCACGTCGTCGGCCACGAAATCCGGCCTCGATCCGGGGCCGCCGGTTCCAAATTGATCGGGCGCGGTAATATTGGGAATGACGAAGAGGCCATCGTCGTCGACGCGGAAGGCCTGGCCATTGGCGAAGAGGGTATAGCGGCTGTCGAGGAGTACGGGCGGATCATCGCCCTGCTTGGGTGGTGTTGGCAGATCGAGGGCTACAACGACTTCCTGGCGGACACGGTCCTGGAATGCCGTACTCTCGATGATCGATTTGTGATCGGTTCCCGGCACTTCAATCACGCTGTCGCCCTCGACCCGGAAGCCGCGCAGGCATTCGATGTCGCCGAAGTTGTCCACGCCGATGTTGGAACAGTTCGCCCGTTCAACATCGGTCAGCCCGTCGGGGGTGACAAAATTGATGACACCACCCACGCCGGGCAGCACCTGATCGCGCTGGTAGAAGGGGACACCGGGGAAATCCTGCAACACGAGATCGCGGCTGATACCGTCGGCAATGATGGCGACATCGGGGTTGAGATCCCCCGAGAGGCGCACGGTGTCGCCGCCCAGGCTGTGGCCCACGAGGATGAGGAAGGGGCGGGGGCATTCGGCGGAGCCGGGCACATTTTCCCGGGCTTCTTCTGTGAGGCGATCGAGCCACTGGTTTACGGCGAAGAGCTGTGACGCGGCCGAATTGGCGGCGGGGAAGACTTTTGCCGTAACGCGATAGGGCTCAATTTCCCGCAGGCTGTCCGCCAGTGGGCCGAAAGCGGCGGAGAAGTCACCCGCGCTCCATTCTTCGGGGCAGAGCCCGGGGAAGGCCTGTGGGCATCTCGGTCCTCCTTCGAGGAAGGCCACGGCGACCTCAAAACAGTTGCGCACGACACCGGTGACGGCGTAGGGCGGGCAATTGCCGCCCCAGCCGGCCACATAGAGGCCGGAGCCGGGATCGGAAACGATCTCGCTCGCGTCGTCGCTCACCCGGCCCGAAGCTGCGATCTCAAAGGCGTTGGTGCCATGCTCGAAGCTGAGGAAGTAGGCCGCGGCCCCGGCGGGCAGGCCGGACATGTTGGGGTAGGTAATTTCCACGGGCGGGTCGAAGCGGGCCTGGGAGGGTTGCAGCGTCCAGGCGAACTGCGTCGCCACGCCGCCGGGCAGGGCCATGGGCACGTCGTCGTAGTGCACCTGGGTGAGGGACAGGGTGGCGGGATTCGACGGGGAAGGAATGGTGCCGTCGGAGTTCGTCATGGAACCTGCCTTGACCACCATTTTCAGCCCTTCAACACCCACGACGCGCAGCTCCACGTCCTGGGTGCCGTCGTACTGCACCTCGTTCGCGGGGTCGAGCTGTGGTAGGAATACCGGTCGCGGCAGCGTGTTGGCGGCGTTCGCGATAATGGTGGTCTCGAAGGGCAGCCGGGGGAAGCCACCGCCGGTGATGGGTTCTCCGCCGAGGGTTGTGGCGGTGCGCCCGTCGAAGCGACCTCGGGCGGGGCCATCGGGAATGCCGGTAAACAGAAAGCGACCTTCCTCATCGGTGATGGCCGGTTCCAGGAAGACGCCATTGACCGAGATGTCCACCTCCACACCGCCGACGGGCGAGCTCGCGTTGTCGAGCACAACCCCGGAGAAGGTCGTGGGCTGCCCCTCGGTGCGCTGAACCCCTTCAATCGTGAAGGTGGCGGGCAGGCCCGTGTTGCCTTCGAAATTCGCTTCGATGATGTTCTTTCCGGGTGTCTCCCCCGCAGTGAAGTAGGTCCGCGCATTCCCGGTGATATCCGTATCGATGGTGATCTCCGGGGTCCCGTCCGGTTCGAATCCGCCATCGCCGGACACGACCCGGAAGGTCACGGGGACGCCGCCCACGGAATTGCCGCCGTCACTCACCCAGGCAATCAGACGCTCCGGTGCCGGGGCACCCGTTTCCGCGCGCTGATCATTGCCCATCATGATGTTGATCTGGGCAGGCGGCCCGGCCAGGGCCGAAGCGCAGAAGAAGGTGGTCCCCGCGATATCCTCGCTGGTAACGCTGATCCGGTTATTGCCCTGGCCCGCGTCGGAGCCCAGCGTCCAGAAAACCGTAGCCAATCCCTCGGAATCCGTCCTTGTCTGCAGGGTCATCTCACCGGTGTCCGCACCCGACGCCGTGGCGAGGCGCCCGTCGCTTCGGGTGACGTGGAAGTTCACGGTCTTCCCGGCGAAGGGCGAGCCGTCTTCGTTGGCCACCTTCACGACGACCGGGTTCGCGAGTTCGGCGCGAATCTCCCCGCTCTGGTCATTACCGGAGACGATGGTCATGCGCGGGCCCGTCGCGGCCACGCGGGTGACGGTCACCGTGGCGGTCGTGCTGTTGCCGGCCGCATCGACGCCCGTGGCGGTGATGACATTGGCACCGAGGGCGAGGGGCACCGCCTGGCGTTCGAAGGAGCCATTGGTGCCGATGCCGGGGAATACCTCGGCCACGCCGCCGTTGACCTGGACTTCCAGGCCCAGGAAGCCGCTGAGCACATCGCTGATGCGCCCGGCGACCTGAACGGATTCATTGGTAAGCTCGGCGCCGTCTTCCGGGAAGTCGATGGCCACCATGGGCGCCTGTGCGTCCTGAGTGATCTCCACCGGGGCCGGGGCGCTGCGGAGGCCGAGGGCATTCTCCGCGATGACCGAGAGGCGATTGCGCTGGCCGGCCAGGAGCGTTACATCCACGGAGAAGGCGCCGGATTCATCCGCGACGGTCGTAAAAGTCATGTTCGTGGTTACGATGACATGAATGGTCGTGTTAGGGTCCGCCGAGCCGGAAATGGTTGCGGCGGTTCCGGTGAGGGGCGTCAGGGGGAATACAAGGTTGGCCGGCGTGCTGGGCGGCGCATCGGGGTCCCGGACTTCGATCAGGTCGGTTTCCGTCGCGGTGTCGATTTCCTCGCCCAGCGTCACCGTCAGCGAGACGGTATAAACACCAATGTCTTCGTAGGTATGGGAGGGGGACTGGCTTGTGCTGGTGCTGCCGTCGCCGAAGTCCCAGAGCCAGCTTTCCGGGGTGCCGCCGCTGGAAGTCGTGGACGCGTCGGTGAATTGAACCAGCAGCGGTGCGGGACCGGTCGCTGGGGAGGCCGTAAACGCCGCACTTGGAACGTCGGGCTCCGGCGGCGTACATGCCGTAGAGAGCAGGCCAATGGCGGCAATGATCGCGACCGAGCAAAGGAGGGGCAAACCGAAAAGCGACTTCATCCTGTGGATCTCCCGTGATGTTGAAGCACCATAATACAATATGAGGCGAGTTCTGGGAAGCACGTTCTTCTGAAGGCCGAAGTCTGCGCGTGGGCGCTCGCTTCCGGTGGGTGTGTGTTGCCCGTCCTATCGTGCGCGCCGGAAAACAGAAAAGGGCCCGCGCGGATTGCGCGGGCCCTTAGCTTGTGTGCCGTTTTGTACCAATCTACTCCGGGGCTTTGTCCAGATACTGGACGGTATAGCCGTAGTCGAAGCTTTCGCCGCTTTTCAGCTCCTGGGAGCGGGTGTAGAGCTCCAGATTGATCTGGGAGCGGTTGGGGCGCCAGTAGAGGTCGAGGCGCTCGATCTCGTCGCGGTTGTAGGTCTGGACGACGCCGTAGCCCGCTTCGCGGTTGAAGAAGGCGATCTTGTTTCCGGGTGCCTTGCGGAGGGTTTCCTCGTTGGGTCCGCCGCCGAATTTGTCATCTTCGACGAGGGCTTTCCATCCGTCGTATTCTACGTAGCCGGTGACGGCCTTTTCGTTGGCCGCGGTGGTGTTGGTGTCGTATTCCGGGTGAATCCAGACCTGGTAGTTGGCGGGTTCGGCGCCGTGGTGGGTGAGGGTGGTGTGGAAGCGCACCCGGCCCGGATCGGCGGGATCGAAATCGATGCGGCGCACGACGGTGAGGCGGTCGCCGAGCTTGCCGGTCAGGGTGACTCCGTTGTCGATCACCTCGGCGCTGAAGTCCAGCAGGTCCTTATCGGTGAATCCGGCGACGCCCCATTCTTCCATGGCGCGATGGCGCGTGAACATGCGGCCGCGCGGGAAGACCATGTCGCGGCCGGTGGGCTTGTAGATCATGGAGGCGAGCTTGCCGTTCTGGGTGGGCAGCACGGTGATCTGCCAGACGTCATTTTCAATGCGCGTGGCGGGGAAGCCTCCGCTCATGCTTTTCAGGCTGGTGTAATACTCTTCGGCGGTCTGGGTTTCCCGGGCCATGGTGAGGCCGGCCTTGCGCCCGAGGGCGATGTAAGTTTGGACGAGGTTTTCGTAGCCTTTGGGAAGGTCGAGGTAGCACGTGCCGTTTTCATAGTGGGTGCCGCCGCTGGTTTCAACGAGGCCCTTCCAGGCGCAGAGGCTGGCCTTCTCCACGCGGTCCTTCGTGACTTGATCGGGGGCGAGTTCGAGGGCCTGCTGGAAGAAGGCGACGGCCTTGATGGCGAAGTCGCGGTCGAGGCCGACTTCTATGGCGGTGGGGAAGCAGTCCGGGTGGAGCTTCAGGGATTCCGCCCGGTCGTGGAAGTCTTTGAGGTATTCCAGGATGGGTCCGGCGGCGGGGCCGTAGTGGAGCTTGCAGAATTCCTCGACGCGCGGCCAGCCGCCCTCCTGGGGATTCCAGATGGTGTGGCTGATGACGTAGTTGCGGAGGTCGCTCATTTCGCCGCCGAGGCAGTTGCCGGAAGCCTGCATGAAGAGGCCGTGGACATTATTATCCAGGAAGTATTTTACATTGGGCTCTATGCTGCGGAGGTTGGGGAAGGGGAGGTCATAGCTGGCGAAGTTGGTGTTGTAGTTCCAGACCCAGATGTCCTCGGAGATGGCCTTCCAGTTGGCGAGGTCGTCGCAGAACTCCTTATTCTTCGCGCACGCGGGGTCGTTGATGGCGTGGAGGGTGCAGCATTCGATGCTGCATAACTGGATCTGGACATTGTGGCGCGGGCGGATGGTTTTCGGGGCCTTGCGCGTGTGCCAGTAGGCGAGGGTGCCGATCTTCGTGTTGGGGAATTTTGGCTCGACCCGCTCCGCCACGGCGTTGACGAAGGCGAGGTAGGTGCCCATGGGCGTGCCTTCGCGCTGGTTGATGGCCTCGCAGTCCGCGCAGCGGCAGTAGGCGTCGTTGTCATTCTGGCTGACGCTGATGTTGCGCAGGTGGGGGCTCTTCTCGAGATCGGCCAGGACCGACGCGGTCACGACATCGAGCACATCGGGGTTGGTGAGGCAGAGTTCGGGGCCGCCGCCGTGCATTTCGAGCTTGCGTTCGCCGCCGACGAGGGCGAAATACTCGGGGTGCTCCTTGCCGTAGGTTTCGGACGGGCAGTGGTGGTAGAAGGAGTGGCTGATGAGATTCTGGGGCGTGACACCGCCGAACTTTTCGTCGGTCGCCACGGTGTTGACGCGCATGCGCGTGGCAAAGGCGGGGTTGTAGTTGTTCTCGCCGTAGTAGCTCCAGCGGAAGGCAAAGGGCGGCGTATAGCGGTATTCGCCATTCTTCAGTTCGCGGGTGGCGGCGTCTTCTGGGAACCAGGTGTGGTCCGTGGTGAGGAAACGGGCGCCGATGTAGCGTTCGAAGAACTCGTAGACGCCGTAGAGGGTGCCGCGCGGCTGGCCACCGGTGATGACAAGGGCGTTTGGGGCGACCCGGATCCGGAGACCCTCTTCGCCGAGATCATTGTTGTTCACGCCCGCCTGGCTCGCCATGCCGGGGCCGATAACAATGTAGTTCTTGCCGGTCTCGCCAACATTGCTGATGGGGAGGGTGACGCCGCTGCAAGTCTGCCAGAGCGTCTGGAATTCCTGGGCGGCGAATTGATCGCTGGGGATGGCGTCGGGCGCGACAAGGATGCTCCATTGGGAGAGATCCTTTGCGGGGAGTGCGAAGGCGGCGAAGGACGCGGCCAGCGCGATGCAGGTGCTTAGCAGGCGTGTGGTGGTGGACATGGGAAATGGGCTCCTTTAGATGGTTACCCCCGAATATTGCTCTCGAAGAATGGTAGCGCATGGGCACGGGGGATCACAAAAGAGAGTGAAGAGATTTGACCACGGAAAGGCACGGAATTTCACGGAAGGGAGATACAACAGGGACGACGGGGCATTTCTTTCCTGCTCTCTCTGTTGTCTCTGCTGTCCCTGCAACCATGTGATACGTTGGCAATGCGCGCGCGGGGCGGTGTAATGTCTGGGGAAAATTCAGTCACCGAAAGTTCGATTGCGAAGGAGATTTGTCGTGCCGATTAAAGTGTATGCCTATAAGAATTGTGATACCTGCCGAAAGGCGGTAAAGTGGCTGGGCAAACAGGGCGTGGCCTTCAAGGAAATGCCCATTCGCGAGACGCCACCGACGGTTGCGGAGCTGAAGAAAATGCTGAAGGCGATGGGGGGAGATGTGCGGAAGCTGTTCAACACCTCGGGCGTGGATTACAAGGCGCTGAACCTGAAAGACAAGCTGCCGGGAATGAGCGAGGCGGAGGCGCTGGCGTTGCTGGCATCGAATGGGAATCTGGTGAAGCGACCCTTCGTGATGGGGGATGGCGTGGCTACGGTGGGATTTAAGGAGGAGACGTGGGTGGACATTTTTGGGAAATAGAGAATTTTGAATAGTGAATGTTGGGCCCTGCGGGTGCCACCCTCAAAGGGAGGAGCGAAGCGGGGGAACTTTGTGGGTGACGGGACTTACACCTGGCAAAGCCCGCTCAACATGCATCCATGACTTACTACAGCATGAAGCCCGAGCCCGGCGGTTTCATTTACGCCCTCCGCCCAAAGCGGTCGCGACCTCTGGTGGGGTGGGTTCAGAAGCATAGCACTTGGAAAGTTGCTGTAGGTCAGTTTTCACTGGCCTTGAGGTGGATTCTGCTCGTGTGAAGTCTCATCACCCACAAGCTCCCGCAGCGAAGCTGCCCCGCTTGAGGGTGGCACCCATGGTTCCCTTTTTTCGCGTCAGTCCCCTCAGGCCAGCCCGTAGAGGTGTAGGTATTTCTTTTCGAGGTACTTCATGAAGGGCTCGGCGGAGGGGGCCTTGCCGGTGACGTGGGTGATGAGTTCGGCGGCAGTCATGCGGCGGCCGACCTGGTGGATGTTGGTCCGGAGCCAGGCGAGGAGGGGGGCGAAGCGTCCGGCTTCGATGTCGCTCCACAGCTCAGGCAGCGCTACCTCGATGGCTTCGAGGAACTGGGTGCCGTAGAGATTGCCCAAAGCGTAGGTGGGGAAGTAGCCGATGCTGCCGTGGGACCAGTGGATGTCCTGGAGGCAGCCCATGGCGTCGCTGGGCACGTCGAGGCCGAGGTACTGCTTCACTTTCGCATTCCACGCCTCGGGTACCTCGGAAACCTTCATCTGGCCTTCGATCAGGGCGCGCTCGATCTCGTAGCGCAGGATCACGTGGAGGTTGTAGGTGCATTCGTCGGCCTCGACCCGGATGAAGCTGGGCTGGACGCGGTTGACGGCGCGGTAGAGGTCTTCCGGCGTTTTGCCGTCGAGCTGGCCGGGGTAGGCCTTGATCAGGCGGGCGGTCTGGCGCTTCCAGAAGGGGAGGCTCTGACCGACGATGTTTTCCCACGTCAACGACTGGGATTCGTGGATGCCGAGGGATATGGCCTGGCCCAGGGGCGTGCGGCGGTCGCTCTCGCGAAGGCCCTGCTCGTAGAGGGCGTGGCCCCCTTCGTGCATCGAACCCATGAGGCCGGAGAATAGGTCGCGCGGATTGATCCGCGTGGTGATGCGCACGTCGGTAATGTCGAAATTGGTGCTGAAGGGGTGGACCGATTTGTCCTGGCGTCCGGCATCGAAGTCGTAGCCCATTTCCTTGAGGATCTTGACGCTGAGCTTCCACTGGGCGTCGGGATTCCACTCCTGATCCAGCCAGGCGAGATCGGGCTGATTCGGCGCGTTGGCGATGCGCTCCACCAGCGCGCTCTGGCGCGGTGCGAGATCGCCGAAGAGCCCAGCGAGGTAGTCGGCGGTCATGCCGCGTTCGTACTCGTCCAGCAGCGCATCGTAGGGCGAATTTTCATAGCCGAGGTGTTCGGCCTTTTCCAGCATGAGATCGACCATGCCTTGGAGGTGGGGCTGAAAATCGGCGAAGCACGAAGCCTCGCGAGCCTTCACCCAGGCTTCGTAGGCGCGGCTCTGGGCAATGGCGAGCTTCTGAACAAAGGCCTCGGGAAGTTTCGTGGCCACGGTGTAGTCGTGGAGCCCCTCCGAAACCATCTTGGCATCATCCCCCGTCAGGGTGTCGCCCTCGTGGAGATCGCGGAGCAGGCCGCCGATTTCGGGCGACGTAAAGAGGCGATGGGCGAGTCCGGAGAGTGTGGCGAGTTGTTGTCCGCGACCCGGCGCGGCCTTGGGCGGCATCATAACTTCCTGATCCCAGTGGAGGAGGGAGATGGCGCTGTGGATATCGCTGACTTCGCCCAAGCGGGCCTTGAGGGTTTCCAACTTCTCCGAGGACATGGGGAGGCTCCTGATGTTATTGGGATTCTGCTATACTGCGCCGTCGATCGTAAATGGCGATCCTAGCATCTGGCGGCTTCGGGCCGCCAGCCGATAAAGAACGCGCGCCGCCCGGGCGCGCTGGAGCAGTACATGCAGATTTTGCTGGTGGTCTATTTGCTGGTGCGGGATACGCTTTTCTTCGTGTTGAATTTTGTTACCGAGGGGATATCGGCGCTGAGCCTGCTGCTGGGCAGCCTGCTGTAGGGGGCACAGGGGCCATGGGTCCTATGGGTCATGTGATGTTTGAAACCACAAAGTCATAAGTCCCATACGACCCATTTTTTGCCCTACACGTGTTTCAGGTACGCATTTTTGATCCGCTTGAGCAGGCGCTCCTGATCCATCGCCCAGAGGTCGTCGGAGAAGATCTCCACCTCGATGAAGCCCTTGAAGCCCGCTTTCTCCACCCAGCCTCGAATCTCATTGATGCGGATGCAGCCGTCCCCCATCATGGCGCGATCGGTAAGCAGATTGCGCGTGGGCACGCGCCAGTCGCACACGTGGAACGCGAAGATGGTGCCCGTGGCGCGCTCGATCTCGGCCTTGAGGAAGTGGTCCCACCAGACGTGGTACACATCGACGGCCAGGCCCACCTGCTCGCTGCCAAGCATGAGGATCATGTTGTTGGCCTGGTCCATGGTGCTGACGGCGGAGCGATCGGCGGCGTACATGGGGTGGAGGGGCTCGATGGCGAGGCGCACGCCGGCGGCCTTGGCGTGGGGCACGATGGCGTGGATGCCTTCGGCGATTTGCTGGCGCTGGGTCTGAAGATCGAGATCGGGGATCGCCCCGCAGACCAACACCACGAGGGGCGCGCCGATCTCGGCGGCCTCGTCGATGATTTTCCGGTTGTCCGTCCGGGCCTGCTCGCGCGCCATGCCGGCGGTCGCGGGGAAGAAACCGCCCCGGCAGAGGCTGACCACATCCAGCCCGGAATCGCGCAGCATTTTCCCGGCTTCCTTCGCGCCGTAGGGCTCGATGTGATCGCGCCACACGGTGATGCCCTTCACACCGGCGGCCTCATAGGCCGGGAGGGCCTCCTTGAGGGAGAGGGGCTTCGTGGTCATGGTGTGAACGCAGAGGCGCGAGGTGTCGGTAAGCTGGTCGGGCATGAGAATTCCTTTGCGGGATAGGATATGCAATGTGAACGGGCGTGATTATAGCAGGTGGCGACCGTTTGCATCATACCGGTAGTGTCAGGCTTCTCCGAAGGCAGCCTTCACAGAGGGGCGGGACAGTACGATGATTGTGAGGATGCCCAGAATGGTGCCCAGAGGAGTGTTGGTGCAGGAAATGCAGGCGACGACAAAGCTGAAGGTATAGCCCGTGCGCCGATTGAGGTGCTTTCCGGTAATGACCATGCAGATCGACAACGCTTCGCTGATCGCAATGACCAGGAGCCCCACGGCCACGAAGATCCAGCCCGACGCTGGGGGCGCATCGAATTCAATGGCGCCAGAGACAATACCGATGCCCACGGCGACCGGGATCAGGAAAAAGAGGCCGAGCAACGCATTCAATCCGCCAACAATGTAGTAGGCCAGGGCCAGGCTATTGAGCTGGCTGATGTCCTCGTTGGTGAGTTGCGGCGTGTCGATTTTGTTTTGCATGGATTGCTCCCCTTGGTTTGAGAAAATGTTCATAAGCGGACTATCCGGCGGGATAGCGTTCCGCGATGGTTTTGTTGTGCAGTAGATTGCGTCGCATCCAATACCACCAAGTGCTTCGGATCTGCCAAAAGGGCAACGAGCGTATATATTTCACCTGGCTGCGAACAGACTCTGCAATGAGCCGATCCGCCGACTTGGCGAGGTGGATCGGTGAAAGGTGTCTGGAATTGCGAAGATGCTCAAGGCCCTGATTGTGACGTTGAAACAGATCATCAAGTTGAAGGCGGTTGAAAGCCTGCACGTACCGCTGGGGTGCGGTTGGCAGCATCATGGCCAACTTCGTGTTGGATGTGGTCAGATCCGAGTCCTCGCCCAATGTCGTGACAAATTCCGTGTATGTTAGCGCCGGGGCTTTGACGTTGCACAGAAAGTCATGCCCACTCTGACTTCTCCAAACAGCGAATACCGTAGCCTTGCCACCTAACTCGCACCGGAAATGGATCAGCATTTCCGGCGAGAATTCATGATCTTGCGCCCAGTGCCGCACCGCATCATAATGGCCCCCCGCAGACATGACCGCAGGACCATTTTCCACGACCTCTATGAGTTTCTCGGGTTCCGAGAGCCTGCGCAGAGTGAGGATTATCAGCGGATTAACGACAACGAACATGATGCCAAAATACATGGCGGCAAATATCAGCAAGCCATAGACCAAAGCCAAATGTTTACCCTCCAGTTGTAGCGCCGAGTATTGGCCGTCCGATGGAGGTCAACCTGCCGAGCTCAGCCGCGCGATGAGCGCTTCCACGGTGGCCTTCCAGAAGGGGAAATCCGCCTCGTTCTCCGCCCAGAGTTCGCGCAATTCGGAATTGGTGCCCAGGGCGGCGCGGACGTGGGCCAGGGCGGCTTCGCGGTAGGGTCGCGCATCCAACCCGCGGTGCTCGGCGATCCAGCGCGCCACGTCGACGGGCAGGTCGCTGGCGGGGTGACCCAGAAGTGCGGCCACGACTTCGGCGGCGGCCAGGGCCTCGCAGGCCTCGGGGGCTTCCAGGTACTCGCCGTTGCAGGGCGCGCGGAGCACCCGCTCCACTGGGCCCAGCCCGGAACCTTCACCCAGATCGAAGACCCAGTCCAAGGCATCGTCGTTTTCAAAGGTGCCGGTGCCCCAGCTTCCCATGGTTCTCTCCTTGCTTGCCATCCAACAGCGCTGCGATCCTAGCGCCGTGGGCGGGGCAAAGGCAAGCGGTCGTTGGCCGGTCCAAACAGGATATTGTCATGGGTCCCCGCAGGTTGTAGACTAAAGGGGAGTCTGGAAATTTCACCCCGCAGTGTATTGTGAGAGCATCAGTCATGCATCGACGTCGTTCAACCTGGGTTTCGGGATTGGTGGCGGCCATAATGGCCCTCTCCGCGCCCGCCGAAGAACCCCTCCAGTATAACCGGGACATCCGCCCCATCCTCTCGAAGCATTGCTTCGCCTGCCACGGGCCCGATTCCGCCGCGCGCAAGGGGGAATTGCGGCTGGACCGGGCTGCGGATGCCCTGGCGGCAAAGGCGATTCTTCCCGGCGACGTTGCGGGCAGCGAGGCCATCGCGCGCATCTTCGCGAGCGACGCCGACGACCTGATGCCGCCGCCGAAAGCGAAGCTGGAACTCTCCGATGCGCAGAGGGAAACCCTGAAGCGCTGGGTCGCCGAGGGCGCGCAGTACGAGAAGCACTGGGCCTTCATCTCGCCGACGCAACACCCTGTGCCCGCCGTGGCCGATGCGCCCACGCCTGAGGATGCTTTCATCCGCGCGCGGTTGGTGGCGGAGGGCCTCTCGCCCGCGCCCGAAGCAAGCAAGGAGACCCTGATTCGCCGCGTGGCCTTCGACCTCACGGGCCTGCCGCCGACGCTCCCGGAGATCGACGCCTTCCTGGCCGACTCGTCGCCCGTGGCCTATGAGACGATGGTGGACCATTTCCTGAATGGCCCGAACTACGCGGAGCACATGACGAACCAGTGGCTGGACGTGGCGCGCTACGCGGACACTTTCGGCTACCAGGCGGACCGTGACAGCACGGTATGGCCCTGGCGTGACTGGGTTATCCGCGCCTTCGATCAGAACATGCCCTACGACGAGTTCATCCGCGCCCAGATAGCGGGGGACCTGCTGCCGAACGCCACGCAGGACCAGCGCCTGGCCACGGCATTCAATCGTCTCCACCGACAGACGAACGAGGGCGGGAGCGTGCTAGAGGAGTTTCGTGTCAACTATGTGGCGGATCGCGCCGAAACCTTTGCCACGGCCTTTCTCGGCCTGACGGTGGGCTGCGCGCGCTGTCACGATCACAAGTTCGATCCGGTCACGCAGGAGAATTACTTCCAGCTTTTCGCGTACTTCAACAATATCGACGAATCGGGCATGTATTCCCACTTCACGTCGCCCATTCCGTCGCCCAGCATGTTTGTTTATGGCGAAGGAGAAAAGGAGCGTCACGAAGCGCTCCGCGCCGCGATTTCAGGCAATGAAGGGGAAGTCGATCACGTGCGCACCGAAGCAACCGGGCGCTTCGAGGCGTGGCGGACCGATCCCAATCGCACGGCGCCATCGTCAGTGCCCGTGGTGGCTCTGCCACTGGACGCACAGGCCGAAGGCAAGACACGCAACATCGCGGCGGAGGGCAGCGAGGCCACCCTTTCCCGCGCACCCGAGAGCGTGCCGGGCCCCGAGGGCGGGGCGTTGCAGTTCAACGGCGACAACGGCCTGGATCTTCTGTCTGCGGCGGCGGCCTTCGACCGCCACCAGCCCTTCAGTTTCTCACTGTGGCTGCGCACGCCGGATCTTGCCGCACGCTACGTGATCTTTCACAAGAGCATGGCGGCGGAAGACGCGGCCAATCGAGGCTACGAATTCTTACTGTTGGAAGGAAAGCCCACCTTCAGCCTCTGCCACTTCTGGCCCGGCAACGCGATCCAGGTGCAGGCCCCCGCGATTCCCGCGAACACGTGGACCCACTGCACGATCACCTACGACGGCAGTTCCCGCGCCGACGGCGTCTCCATTTACATCGATGGCGCACCGGCCCCGCTGACCATCGTTCGCGACGGGCTTAAGAAGTCCATCCTTTACGAATCCGAAGCGGACCCGGCCAAACCGCCACTGCAACTGGCCATGCGCTTCCGCGATGCCGGCTTCCAGGGCGGGCGCATCGACAGCTTCAAGGTTTTCAATCGGCGTCTGACCGAGTTGGAAGCGCTCACTCTGGCGGGCAAGACCAACCTGGCGGCGGAAGTGGATCGTCTGGCGGCGCTGTCCCAGCCCGACGAACGCCTTGTCGCCTACTACGCCGAAACATCGGATGAACCGCTCCGCGCGCAGTTGGCGGCCCTGGAGACGGCCCGGAAGGAAGAGGCGGATTTCGTCAACGGTGTGCGCGAGATCATGACGATGGAGGAGATGGCCGAGGTGCGCCCGGCCTACCGCCTGGAGCGCGGCGAGTACAACCACCGCGCCGAGGAGGTGCTGCCCGGCGTACCGGACGAGATCCTGCCCATGGATCCCGCGCTACCGCGCAACCGCCTGGGACTCGCGCAGTGGCTCACCGATCCCCGCAATCCCCTCACCGCGCGCGTGGCCGTGAACCGGCTCTGGCAGGATGTCTTCGGCCAGGGGCTCCTGAAGACCCAGGAAGATTTTGGCACGCGAAGTGTCCCGCCGACCTATCCGGAGTTGCTCGACAATCTCGCACTGGATTTTGTGGAATCCGGCTGGGACGTGAAGGCCCTGCTGAAAAAAATAGTGATGACGGCGGCCTATCGTCAGGATTCTACCGCGAGTCCGGCCCTGCTGGAGCGCGATCCCGACAATGCCCTGCTGGCGCGGGGTCCCAGCCACCGCATGAGCGCCGAGCAGATCCGCGACAACGCCCTGGCGAGTGCGGGGCTGCTGGTGCTGAAGCAGGGCGGGCCCAGCGTGAAGCCTTATCAGCCCGAGGGCCTGTGGAAAGACGGGCCGACCTCGTCCTACAAGCCCGACACCGGCGAAGGGCTCTACCGGCGCAGTCTCTACACGTTTATCAAGCGCACCATGCCGCCCCCATCCCTGCTTACCTTCAACGCCACGGGCCGGGAATACTGCATCGTGCGGCGTGAATCCACCATGACCCCGCTCCAGGCGCTGGTGCTGTTGAACGACCCGCAATACATCGAGGCCGCCCGCGTGCTCGCGACGGAAGCCCTGGCCGCGGACGGCGAAGGCTGGATCACCACCGTGTTTCGTCGCCTCACGAGCCGCGCGCCCGATGGTGAAGAGTTGCGCATCCTGTCGGAGGCATTCGACGAACAACGCAGTCATTTCGCGGGCGATCCCGAAAGCGCGAAGACCTATCTCGCCATCGGCGAAAAGCCCATGCCCGAAGGGGCCGATCCCGTCCAACTCGCGGCGGCCACGGCCCTGGCCCAGGCGATCATGAACCACGAGGAGTTTCAGGTAAAACAATGAACACGCCCAACCCCCTCTGCACCGGCTCCATCCCGCTTCTGGGCATGACGCGCCGCGAGTGCCTCAGCAAAGTCGGCATGGGCCTCGGTGCCCTCGCGCTTGGTCAACTGCTTCACACCGACGCGGCCCGCGCGGCCGTGGCGGAAAACGCGCCCTCGCTGGCCTCGCCCCACTTCGCGCCCAAGGCCAAGCGGGTGATCTATTTGTTCCAGAGCGGTGGCCCCTCGCAATTGGAAACTTTCGACTACAAGCCCAGCCTCGTGAAGCACAACGGCGAGCAACTGCCCGACTCCGTGCGCGCGGGTCAGCGCCTTACGGGCATGTCGGCGAATCAGGCCAGCCTGCCCATGGCGGGATCGATCTTCAACTTCGCCCAGCACGGCCAGAGCGGCGCGTGGTTGAGCGAACTGCTGCCCCACACGGCGAAGGTGGCGGACGAGTTGTGCATCATTCGCTCCATGTACACCGAGGCGATCAACCACGATCCCGCGATCACCTTTTTGCAGACCGGATCGCAGCTTTCCGGACGGCCCTGCATCGGCTCGTGGCTAAGCTACGGCCTGGGTTCGGAGAACGACAACCTGCCCTCCTTCGTGGTATTGGTGACGAAGGACATGGGCGGCCAGCCGCTTTATTCGCGCCTCTGGGGCAATGGCTTCCTGCCCGGCGGCCCACCAGGGCGTGCGCTTTCGCTCGGGGAAGGACGCGGTGCTCTACCTGGAGAATCCCGAAGGCGTAAGCCGGGAAAGTCGCCGCAAGCTGCTGGACACGGTCAACGAATTGCACCTCCACAAGCAAGCCCAGCACAGCGACCCCGCACTGGAGGCGCGCATTGCCCAGTATGAGATGGCCTTCCGCATGCAGGAGTCCGTGCCGGATGCGACGGACTTCTCCGACGAGCCGGAGCATATATTTGAGCTCTATGGCGAGGACGCACGGAACCCCGGTACCTATGCGGCGAATTGCTTGCTGGCGCGGCGGCTGGCCGAGCGTGGCGTGCGCTTCATCCAGCTTTATCACCAGGACTGGGATCATCATGGCAACATTCCCGACGGCATGCGCAATATGACGAAGCTCACGGACCAGGGATCGGCGGCGCTAATCACGGATCTGAAGCAGCGCGGCATGCTCGACGACACGCTGGTGATCTGGGGCGGCGAGTTCGGGCGCACGAACTACTCTCAGGGCGAGCTGACGGCCACGAATTATGGTCGCGATCACCATCCGCGCTGTTTCTCCATGTGGATGGCCGGCGGCGGCGCAAAGCCGGGCACGACCTACGGCGCGACGGACGAACTGGGCTACAACGTGGCGGAGAACGGCGTACACGTCCACGACTTCCACGCAACGCTGCTGCACTTGCTGGGCATCGATCACAAACGGCTGACGTACGATTTTCAGGGGCGGGCCTTTAGATTGACGGATGTGTTCGGGAATGTGGTGAAGGATGTGATCGCGTAGGGAAGAGGAAGGAGATTGACCACGGAAGGGCACGGAATTTCACGGAAAATGGAAAATGGGAGTCTGCCCGTTAATGCAGTACCCATGGTCATTTTCCGATTCGCCTTCTTTTTTCCTCTTCCTTCCGTGAAATTCCGTGCCTTTCCGTGGTCAATCCACTTCTATTTTCCCAGCCACCAGGCGTCGATGCTCTTTGTTAATGCCTCCACGCGCTCGGGCTGCATTCCGGCCAGGTTTTCCTTCTCCCACGGATCGGCGGTGATGTTGTACAGTTCCGCCGTCTCCCCCGCTCGCGCGGGCAGGATCAGCTTCCAATCCCCGGCCACGGTCCAGCGATAGAACAAGCTTGCGGCGGGATTGTCGATATCCGCCAGGTCGTGACTGTAGATCTCGCCGAAGACCTGATCGCGACCCGCAGGCGGGCCCTGGAGCAGGCTCACGCCGGGCAATTCCGTTACCGGCGCAATCCCGCAGGCTTCCAGGATCGTGGGCACGATGTCGATGCTGCTCACGAGGGCGGTGTCATTGCGTGACGGCGCGATCTTCCCCGGCCAGTGGAAGATGATCGGGGTGCGGACGCCGCCGTCGTAAGGCGAGCGCTTGCTCTTGGGGGCGAAGCCGCGCTCGTTCTCATTCTGAATCCAGCCATTGTCCGTGACGTAGACGACCAACGTGTTCTCCGCGACACCGCGCTGCTCCAGCAGGGTCATGAGTTCGCCGATGGTCTCGTCGAACCACTCGCACATGGCCCAATACTTCGCCACATACTCCGAGCGTCCCTCGACGCGGTATTTTGCCAGCAGGCGCTCCGGTGGCGTGTGGGGCTCGTGGGGCATGAACGGCGCATACCACAGGAAGAAAGGCTTCCCCGCCGTTTCGTCCAAGAAATTCGCGATGGGTGCCAGGCCTTCCCGACCGATCTTCAGGCCGTCGTCGCCATGGCGACCACCCCGGGCGACGTCCCCGTGGGTCATGCCGTGGGTGAAGCCACCGCGGCTGGGCGCACCCTCCCACCATTTGCCGGACTGGTGGGAGACATAGCCGACCTCGCCCAATCGATCCATCAATGTGGTGGCTGCATCGATATGCTTGAGCATGAGGTTGCGATCCACGCCCTTTACGGGGTCGTTCCCCGTGACCTTGTGTTGATGGGGGTAGCGCCCCGTGGCGAAGGTCATCAGGCTCGGTCGACACAGGCTGGTGGGCACATAACCCCGGGTGTACGTCATGCCTTCGGCGGCGAGCTTGTCGATGTGAGGCGTCTGGATGGCTTCATGGCCCATGAAGCTGTAGTCGCCCCAGGCCTGATCGTCGCTGAGGATGAGGACGACATTGGGCGGCGCGGCGAAGGAGAGTGCGGGTAGGAGGAGGAGGGCGAGGGCTAAGAGTCGCATGGGGTTTCCTTTCGTGTGCCGGGTGAACCTGCATGATAGCGGATGAATGGACAATTGACAATGGACAATGGACAACTGGGAAAGACAGCAAAGACAAGATCGATCGTGTCCAGAGAAACCTCACCTGTCGGTTTTATACGCCCGGCTATCCGTTGTCCATTGTCAATTGTCCATTGTCAATTACCACCTGCTACACTATCCTCCGGCCGGCGGGATGCCGGTGGGAATGATCCAACTTGCCTTAGAAAGTGTTTTCCACGATGAATCACACCAAATCCAAAGCGTTGTTTGCGGCGGCGAATCAGACCCTGGTGGGCGGGGTGAACAGCCCCGTCCGCGCGTTCAAGGGCGTGGGGGGCGAGCCCTTCTTTGTAAAATCGGGCAAGGGCGCCACGATCACGGACGTGGACAACAACGAATATATCGACTATGTGCTCTCCTGGGGCCCGCTGGTGCTGGGCCATGCGAGCGAAGTAATCGAGTCGGCGGTGCGCGATGCGCTTTCGCGCGGCGCGAGCTTCGGCATTCCCACGGAGGCGGAGATCCGCCTGGCGGAAAAGGTGGCGTCCATCGTGCCCTGCGTGCAGAAGCTGCGCCTTGTGAACAGCGGCACGGAGGCGACCATGAGTGCGATCCGTCTGGCGCGGGGCTACACGGGCCGCGATCTGGTGGTGAAAATTGAAGGTTGCTATCACGGCCATGTGGACAGCCTGCTGGTGAAGGCGGGCAGCGGCCTCACGACACTGGGCGTGCCCACGAGTCCGGGCGTCCCCAAGGCCTATGCCGCGACGACGCTCACGATTCCCTACAACGATCTGGAGGCGGTGCGCACGGTGTTCGAAGAGCACGGCGAGCACATCGCCTGCCTTATTGTGGAGCCTGTAGCGGGCAATATGGGTGTGGTGCTGCCCGAGCCAGGTTATCTCGCCGGCTTGAAATCCTTCACGGAGCAATATGGTTCCCTGCTGATTTTCGACGAAGTGATGACGGGCTTTCGCGTGGCGCTGGGCGGCGCGCAGGAGCGCTATGGCGTCACCCCGGATCTTTGCGCGCTTGGCAAGGTCATCGGCGGCGGATTGCCCGTGGGGGCTTATGGCGGTCCGGCGGAGATTATGGATAACCTGTCGCCCGTGGGTCCGGTGTATCAGGCGGGCACCCTTTCCGGGAATCCCCTGGCCACGGCGGCGGGTCTGGCGGCCCTGGGCGCGCTGTCGCAGCCCGGCGTGATCGACGGACTCGAAGCCCAGTTGACGCGCCTGAGCGAAGGCTTCGGCCAGATCGCGAAGGAGGCGGGCATCCCGATTTTCCAGACCCAGGCGGGCTCGATGGCGTGCATGTTCTTCCACGAAGGTCCCATCCGCAACTACGAAGAGGCGACGAAATCCGACACCGCGCGTTACGCGAAGTTTTTCTGGGGCATGCTGGAGCGGGGTGTCTATTTCGCGCCGTCCCAGTATGAGGCGTGCTTCATGAGCACGGCCCACGAAGAAAGCCACATCGACCGGACGCTGGAAGCAGCCCGGGAAGTGTTCAAGGAACTGTAAGCAACGAAGGACCTAAAGGACAAGAGGGACTTAAAGGACTTGATGGGCGATCGGTGGATGCGCTGCGAGCCCATTGGTCCCATAAGACCCATAAGACCCATCCGGGCCTGCCGCGAGCGCGCAGGCCCCGGTTTCAAAAGGAGAGTGCAATCATGTCGTGGTGGACCAGTCTTGCAATCGTCGTTTTCGGCGCGGCCTCGGCCGTGGCCCAGTTGCCCGAAAAAACGGTGGTACTGACCTTTGATGATGCGGTGAAGTCCCATGTGGACTTTGTGGCACCTGCTCTGAAAGAACGTGGATTCGGGGCGACTTTCTTCATATCCCAGCTCTGGATGAATGATACGGCCAATTTCCTTTCCTGGGACGACGTGGCGGCGATCAACGCCATGGGCTTCGAAATCGGCAACCACACCTGGACCCACCTGGGCGTGGCGGGTCCGAAGTCAGCCGCCCTGCTGGAGGGCGAGCTCGCGCTGGTGGAGTATGCCTTGAAGAAGGTGGGCGTGCCCAAGCCGATTTCCTTTGCATGGCCGGGGAATTCGTACAGCATCGAGGGCGTGCAGGTGCTGGAAAAATGCGGCTACAAGATCGCGCGCCGGGGCATGCAGCCGGAAATGCCCTATGGCCGGATCGAACTCGGCCCGCGTTATGAGCCCGACCGGCACCACCGCCTGCTCATCCCCACGACGGGCGACGCCTATCCCGATTGGACGCTGGAGCACTTCAAGACTCTGGTGCATACCGGGAAACCGGGCCAACCGGTGATTCTCCAGTTTCACGGCGTGCCCGATGTAGCTCACCCCTGGGTGCACACGGACCCGGCGCGGTTTATCGAGTTCATGGACTATCTTAAGTCGGAAAACTTCAACGTGATTGCGCTGCGGGATCTCATTCCCTTGGCCGATGCCAATCCCGAGGCGAAAGGCATGCCCGCCGATCGCTATCCGCTTCCCAAAGACGGAATGCTCGCTCAGTCGCCGGAGGTGGCCGCAACCCGCGCCGATCTGCGCTACTGGCTGGAAAACATGCTGGTTCATCATGGCTACTCCTTTGAGGAGGCGGCCCAGGTGACCGGGTGGGATGTGGAGACCGTGACCCAGATTGCCGAGGCCGCGGCCTTCGGGCGTGAAACGCTGGAAGGGGCGCGCAAACCCGGCCTGAAGATCCTGCCCTACCCAGGCGGACGCCATCCGCGAATCGGATTTCTCGAAGGGGCCGTCGCGCCGCAGCGGGGCACCAAGGCCAGCATCTTCGCGCCGTGGGAGGGCGGCGGCTATGCCGTGCTCGATGTGCCGGAGGCCATCTGGCACCAGAAAGACCTGATCTATCTTGCCCACACCCACATCCCCACCTACTGGGACGCACAGAACGAGCGCATAGAAAACATCGACTGGACCCGCACGGAGACGGGCCTGTCACTGTCGCGCACGCTACCGAACAAGGTGTCCTTCGGGGTGAACCTCAGCGCAGCGGATACCACCGTCGATATCGAAATGTGGATCGAAAACGGGACCGATGCCGCGCTGACCGATCTGCGCGCCCAGGTCTGCCTGATGCTGAAGGACCTCGTGGGTTTTGAGGCCCAGACCAACGATAACAAGACCTTCGCCGACCCGGTCACCACCGTGGGCAACGCCGACGGGACCCGCTGGTTGCTCATCGCCTTTGACCCGGTGGACCGCTGCTGGGGCAATGCGAAATGCCCCTGCGCCCACGTGGATCCGCAGTTTCCGGACGCGGCGTCGGGCGAGCGGCAAGTGGTTCGTGGCCGTATCTGGTTTTATGAAGGGAAGCTGATCGAGACGCAGCAGAAAGCCGCCGAGTCGTGGGCCGCGGGTGCGCGCTGAGCCTGGGACAACAAGAATAGCGCGACAGCCTTGGAGCGTATTCCTTCAGAATTTTCGAGCGATATGGTGGGGCTTTTCAGCCCCCGAGTTGTGGCAAGTTGCGCGGCAAGATTTGGTATTTCCTTCATGCGGCGGTGTCGCACGAAAAAGGGGGGGGCTGGAAAGCCCCCCTCCACAATTGAGGCAACTCGGTAGCGAGTCATAAACTGGATTGTTGTTTACTACACCATTCAGGCTGCGGAGTCGCGGAGGAAATCCTGGCTATACAAATCGGCCACGGAGTTGACCACGAGGTCGGGCCGATAGCCGTAGTGTTTCAGATCCTCCTCGCGGGTGCCGCCGGAGAGCACCAGGATCGTGCGATAGCCCATGTTCACGCCGCCGAGGATGTCGGTCTCCATGGTGTCGCCGATCATGGTGGTTTCGTCCGCGCTGAGGCCCAGGACCTTGCGGGCGGCGCGCATCATGATGGGGCTGGGCTTGCCCACACTGAAGGCCTTCACGCCCGTGGCCGCTTCCAGCATGGCGATGGTGGCGCCGCAGCCGGGGCGGATGCCGTTGGGCGTGGGGCAGCTCGGGTCCAGGTTGGTGGCGATGAGTTTCGCGCCGCCCTGGATAAAGTTGACCGCCGACTCAATGAGTTCCAGATTCAGCGTCCGCCCTTCGCCCACCACCACGTAGTCCGGGTCGTGATCCACGATGGAATAGCCGTGATCGTGGAGGGCATTGAGGAGCCCGCCTTCGCCAATGACATAGGCCGTGCCATTTGGCTTCTGGTGCGCTAGAAACTGGGCCGTGGCCATGGCGCAGGTGAAGATGTGCTTCTCTTCCACGTCGAAGTCCCGGCGCTGGAGCTTGGTGGCCATGTCGCGGCGGGTGCGCTGGCTGTTGTTGGTCAGAAAGAGGAAGGGGATTTTCCGGGCGCGCAGGGCGGCGACGAATTCGACCGCGCCCTGGATCATTTCATTGCCGCGGTAGATCACGCCGTCCATGTCGATGAGAAAGCCTTGTTTCATGGGGGTATTCCTTTCTTGCGCGGGCGGATACTACGTGGCCCGCGCGTTGGCGGCCGAGTAGGTTCGGGTGGGCCGCCGTGCTTTGGTTGTCGTTTTACGTTCTTTAGTTGGCGGAATGATACCGGGTGAATGTACGGCAATTGTTAGAGAAGGGTTAATTTTCAGGAGATAGGACGGATTCGACCGATAGGACGGATTCTGGCAGTCGGTCCTATCGGTCGAATCGGTCCTGTTTCTCCGTTATACTTGGCACCGAAAGGCACCTCGTGACTCCAGGCAAACTCTACATCGGAACGGCAGGCTGGTCCTACGCGGACTGGAACGGCGTCGTGTATCCCGAGGCCCGCAGCAAGGGCTTTCATCCGTTGCGCTGGCTGGCCCAGTGGTTCAACTGCGTGGAGATCAATTCGAGCTTCTACCATCCGCCCCAGGCGAAGCATGCGGCGTCATGGGCAAAGCTGGTGGACGATATCGAGGATTTTCAGTTCGCCGCGAAGCTGTGGGAGCGCTTCACGCACCACCGGGACTCGTGGCCCACGTCGCACGAGATCGCGCAATATAAGGACGGAATCGCACCGCTGGTCGAGGCCGGGCGGCTGGGTGCCCTGCTGGTGCAGTTTCCCTGGAGTTTCCGCCGCACGCCGGAGAACCGGGTGTGGCTAGGGCGAATCGCGGAGTGCTTCGAGGGCTATCCGCTGGTGGTGGAAGTGCGCCACGAGACGTGGAACACGCCGGAGGTCTTCGACGGCCTGCGCGCCCGGGAGATCGCCTTCTGCAATATCGATCAGTCGCTGTTTGACGATTCCATCGCCCCATCGGACCACGTCACCGCGCCGCTGGCTTACGTGCGCTTTCACGGGCGCAACAAGGCGAACTGGTTCAAGGAGGGCGTGAGCCAGAACGAGCGTTACGACTACCTCTACAGCGAGGAAGAACTCAAGCCGTGGCTGGGGTTGATCAAGAACATGCAGGGCAAGGCGAAGAACGTCTATGTGGTGACCAACAACCACTTCCATGGCCAGGCCGTGGCGAATGCCCTGGAAATACAGGCCACGCTGGGGGGAGCGCGCTTTCAACTGCCCGAGCACCTGCTGGCGGCTTATCCGAGGTTGCGGGGGATTTCATCGGACTGATCAGACCGATCGGACCGATCAGATAGGTCAGATCGGTCTGATCCGTCCGATCCGTCCGATCTCTTGTCTCAAATTCGCGCGATCAACCACGGCACCGCCACGCCCACATAGTCGCCCGGCAGCTTATGGCCGCTTTCGAAGAGTTCGAGCCTGGTGTTGGGTCCTTCGAGGTGTTTATAGAGCTCCAAGGCCTGAGCTTCGTTGCAGAGTTCGTCGGTCTTGCCCTGGACTATCATGAAAGGGCGCTCGCCGATGCCGCGCAGGTAGTTCGCGGGGTCGAGAATGGGGTCGTCGCGCCAGGTGACGGGCACCACGCAACCGACGGAGGCTTTGATGCGGGGCTCCACCGCCGTCAGCGACACCGCGTGGAAGCCGCCCATGCTGTAGCCCATGGCGCCGATGCGGGCCATGTCCACGTCGCCCCGCGTGGCGAGGTAGTCGATGCCCCGGCGGTAGTCGAGCACCGTCTGGGTGATGACATCCCGGAGGGTGAAGTAGTTCTTGCGTGGCGGCGCGCCGGGCTCTTCGAAGAGATTCACCACGTGATAGTCGTTTTCCGCTATGCGGTCGCCGTGGCCCTGGGCGTCCAGCGCGAAGACGGCAAAGCCCGCCTCAAGCAGGGCCTTGCGCACTTCGCCGCCGTGGATGTAACCGCCGTCTTCCCACCAGTTCTTCTTGCCGCCCGACCAGCCGTGCATGAGCACCACGCAGGGGTACGGGGCTTTGGCCGTTTCGGAGACTTCGAAGTAGCCGGGCACCATGAAGCTGCGGGTGCTGCGGAAGACCACCTTGTCGCGGACGGTGCCTTCTTTCTTTTCGCGCTCCACCACGCGGGCTTCAAGGGGGATCGTCGCGTCGTAGTCGTACATCCGAACGAGGAGTTTGTGGGCTTCCTCGCCAATAACCGGGGGCGCGGCGGGGGCCTCGGCGAAGGTCGGGCGGAGTGTCGCGGAAAGCAGCAGCAGGGATAGGGCAATGAAGCGGTTCATGGGCGTGCTCCTGGGGTTGATCATGTTGGGGCTACGATACCAGTGGCGACTTGAGGGGTCAAGTGGGATTGGAAACGTGCCACGCGATCGGGCAACGCCGGTTCGTGTGCCAGTCTCGTGGTGGAATTGACACGACCACAGAAGCGCCGGGACGAGCGGTGTCCAACACATGAGCCCTCTTGATAGTTGCACGCTGCATAGCCATTCACGGGGTCATAGGGACAGCGTCGCCCCGCGTCCTGAAGTGGCGAAGATCGCTACGGTCCATGGTCCTGGCGGGGTCGAGCGAAGTTCGCTTCAACAGGCGGGGCTGTCCTATGACAATGTGAATTTTTGCCCGATGCCTTTGTGCTCTTTGCGTTCTTTTGCGGCCAATCATCTTCCTTGCATCCCGCCATCGCTCTTGCGGTATAACTATCCCACCGAAAGAGAGCGCCCATGACCCCACCTGCCCTGAAATCGCCCAACTTCCATTTCCTCGCCGATCACGATCCCCAGCTTCTGGAGTATGCGGCGCGGGCGGAGCGCTATGTCCTCGACGACCCGAACACCACCCTGATTAAATTGCGCCAACTCGCCGAGGCCCTGGCGGAGGACGCGGCGGCCTACGACGGCATGCGCCTCCTTCCCGAAGACGATTTCAGCGACATCCTCCGTCGCCTCAAGCGCGAGGACATCATCACGCAGGAAATGGCGGACATCTTTCATGGCCTGCGCAAGGCGGGCAATGAAGCGGCGCACGAGGGCGGCGGCACGCGGCAAGACGCCGTGTCGCAATTGAAACTGGCCCACCGCCTCGCGGTGTGGTTTCACCGGGCCTTTCGCAATCCGGCATTCAAGCCGAAGCCCTTCCTGCTGCCGCCCGCGCCGGACGGTGGTTCCCCGGAGCTGAAGGAGGAGCTGGAGCGTCTGCGCAAGGCCCGCTGGGAAGCGGAGCGCGAGGCCGACGAAACGGAAGAGGCCCTGGAAGTAGCCGAGCGCAAGCGCGCGGCGGCGGAAGCGAAGGCGGCGGAGCTCTACGCCGACCTGGAAGCCGCCCTGGCCCTCGTACACGATAGCGACCCGCGCCACGAACGCATCGCGCGGCGGCATGAAGAGACGGTGGAGCAACTCCGCGCCGAAGCCCACGCGGCCAGCCACGAGGAGCGCGCCGCGCGCCAGCATCAGGCCCGCAGCGCCGCGCGCGCCTTCGACCTTTCGGAGGAAGAAGCCCGCGACCTGATCGACGCCCAACTCCGCGCGAGAGGCTGGGAGGCGGACGCCGTCGTGTTCACCTGGGCCCACAGCGCGCGCCCCGAGGCCGGCCGCAACATGGCCATCGCGGCCGTCCCCACCAGCGCCGGCCCCGCCGACTACATCCTCTATTGCGGACTGCGCGCCGCCGCCGTCATCGAGGCCAAGCGAAGCAACACCGATCTCCGCGCCGCTCTGGATGACGCCGCACGCTACGGCAAGGCCTATCAGATCCTTGCGGACGAGACCATTGCCGAAGACTCCAAAACGGGCCACGCCATCCCCCTCCTCTTCGCCAGCAATGGAAAGCCCTTCACCAGCGAATCCGATCCCCTCAGCGGCATCTGGATGCGGGATATTCGCAACGGCAAAACCCTGGCCCTGAAAGATTGGCCAACTCCGGAAGAATTGGAAAGTTCGCTGTAGAAATCCCGCCGTGCCCGTCTCCGTTACGACTCTGAATCACGACGCGAATGAAACGCCTGCACCTCTGCTCAATCGCCGGAAGCCCCGCCACCAAATAACCCAGCAAATTCGCACCGATCAAACACGTCCAGCGCAGTGTGGGCGCTCGCGTTAATCACCCGCCGCCCGTCGGCTTCGAAAGCCTCGCGCGCCGCCCCATAGGCCGCCTCCTGCATGGCCACATCGGGCACGCCGATCTGATCACCCACCTGGTAGTACTGGTTGCTGAAGTGCAGCCCCCGAATGAGCTCGATGTTCTCTTCGGTGATCGTAATCTTCCCCGGTGGGAACAACTTCGGCAATTCGCCGTAGTCGTGATCGAGTCCGACGATATACACGGGATCGCAGCCGAGATGATAGGCGAGCTGCAGCATGATGTAGGTCACCGTACTGCCCAAGTGCACGACCGACGCGAAGTCCGTGGAAAACTGAGGATACAAATCTCGCCAGTAATAGAGCTGCCCGCGCATCCGGGGCGCGTTGAAGAATATCGTTCGCTTATCCGCCTTGAAGGCGTAGGCGTTGTACAGCGCGGCCATCTTGATCGGCCCCTGAACCCGCCCCACGTCGTGACGCCGCAATTCCAGTTGCTCGATATCCTCAAAGAGCAAGTAGGTCGTGTGGAAGCCCCATTCCGGAAAGGCGCGGTAGATGCCGTTGCAGCCGAGGGTCACTTCCTTGCGCAGCTTCGTCATATCGAGCTGTTTCAAGCTCGGGCCATTCGCAATGATGAAACAGCGCTGGCCCCTGCACTTGTCCCGCATCATGGCGATGCGCTGTTGGCTCCCGGCCACGTGGGTGAAGCGCGGGAGGCCCCAGGGTCCGATCCGCAGCCCCACGCGATCAAAATACCCGTGCCGAGCCCGCAGCAAGCGCCAGTACGCCAGCGGAAGGGCCGACTTCGGAAATTTGGGCGTCCAGGCAATCATCAGGCGGCCACGCTGGGAGGATCAATTGCACACGCGGATTTCCGTGTGCGGATTGCAGGGACAACAGCGACGACAGGGACATCAGGAACAAAGAGAGGAACCAATCCTGCCGTCCCTGTCGTCGCTGCCGTCCCTGTAAGACTCCACAGAGGTCCGCGCCGCCCAGCCATCATCCTTCCGGCAACTCCAGCGCCTTCTCCGAGACCAGCAATCCATCCTCATCGGCATACACATAGTGTCCGGGGATAAAATCCACGCCCGCAAAACGCACCGGCACATTGTGGCTTCCCGCATCCAGCTTCTCCGTCTTCAATGGGTGCGTGCCCAGCGCCTTTACACCGATCTCCATTTCGGCGATGTCCGCCGAATCGCGGATGCAGCCGTTGATCACGATTCCGGCCCAGCCGTTTTTCACAGCCTTCGCCGCAAGCTGATCGCCCAGCATGGCGCAGCGCATCGATCCGCCACCATCCACCACCAGCACCTTCCCCTTCCCTGGCGAATCCACGCATTCCCGCACTTTGCTGTTGTCCTCGAAAGCCTTCACGGTCTCGATCACCCCGCTGAAAGCGCCCAATCCACCAAAATCACCCATCTGCTCCTCGGCAATCTGGACGATATCGGAAAAGTGGTCACAAAGGTCGGCGGTCTTGAAACTCATCATCGTTCTCCTTTAAAAAGTGCCTTCCCGAAGTTTAGCAGGGACCCCGCAGGTGGTACAATGCGCCGCAGTTCGCCAGCGCAAGCACCAGCACCCCGGCAGCGGGTACGTGGCAGTCCCGAGGAGCAGTACCATCAAGATCACCGAGAACGAGACCCTCGCCGAGCGCAAGCAGGCGATTCTTGCGCACCTGAACCAGTTCCCCTTCCGCCCCGCGTGGTGGTTGCGCAATTGCCACGCCCAGACCATCTGGGGACCCGTGTTCCGCCGCCCACCGGCCATGGACTACCACAAGGAAGTGTGGGACACGCCCGATGGCGACGAGCTCGCCCTCTATTTCTTTCCCGGCGACGCGGACAAGCCCTGGGTGCTGCTGTTGCACGGTCTCGAAGGCCACATCAATTCCTTTTATCTGCCCGGCTTCAACCAGGCCTTCCACGCCCTCGGCTGGAATGTGGTCACCCTGATCTTTCGGTCCTGCGACGGCGGCATCAACAAGGCGAAGCGCGTCTACCACATGGGCGAAACCTCCGACCTCGATTTCGCCGTGCGTCAGCTTCGCGAAGAGCGCGGCGTGGACAAGCTCTACATCGCGGGCATGTCCCTTGGCGCAAACGTCCTCTGCAAGTGGCTCGGCGAACTCGGCGACAACGTGCCGGAGTACGTGGCCGGTACGGCCGCCCTTTCCCCGCCCTTTCGCCCAGAGATCTCCGTCAGCCTCTTCGAGAAGGCCTTCTTCGGCATCTACAACCGCCGCTTCCTCGGCACCCTCATCCCCAAGGCGCTGGAGAAAGAGCGCCAATTCCCCGGCTGCATCGACGTGGAGAAAGTGCGCAACTGCAAAAGCTTCCACGTCTACGACACCGAAGTCACCGCCCGCCTCCACGGCTACCGCGACGCCGTGGACTACTGGGAACAAGTCGGCTGCCACCAGTTCCTCGCGGACATCCGCGTGCCCACCCTCCTCAACACCTCCGCCGACGACGCATTCAATCCCGCCGACACCATCCCCCGCGAAATCGCCGACGCCTCGGACTACCTCTATCCCCTCTGGACCACCCACGGCGGCCACGCGGGCTTTGTCTACGGTGCCTGGCCCTGGAAGGCAAAGTACTGGCAGGAAGAACAATTGGTGCGCTTTTTTGTGGCGCTCGACGACCCAACGGGACCGTCCTGAACGCCAGGCCCCTCAACAAAGAGGCGTGATCGAAGACCAAATCACTCCACCCAGACCGATCAAGCCCCACTGCGCGTTCGGGACCGTCCCGCGCTTTTGAGGGACGTACCGCCGCACAGGCCCCCTGAGCACCAATGTAACCCCCACACCCTCGCCCCGACCCCAGTCGAGCGAAGCCTGCTCCAAAGCGGCGGCATGTCCCCGTGGATGTTAAATCCCGACGCGGGGCAATCCAATCCGCCTCATCGTTCTGAACGAGTGCTGGAGCCTCCCGCGCAGTGTTGATCTCTCTGGTTGACGGTTGGTCGATATTCGGCGACAATAGCGAGACAAGGAGGCAAACCATGGAAAAGAGAGACGAGTTCAAACCCTTAATTGAATGGCCCACCCATGGGGAACATAAGCGCTGTCAAGAATCAACGGCGCTCTTGAATATACTCGCCATAGATCGAAAAGAGATCGAGACCGGAGAATACCAGCTCGCATCCGAGTTTTTTGATGAGTTGCGCAGAGAGAGGCAGGCCAATCCATGAACTGGGAATACAAGACCATCAAGATCGGTGCAACGGGCTTCATGGGGGGCAAAGTGGACGAGATAGAACTTGACACGCTAATGAATCGACTCGGTTCGCAGGGGTGGGAACTGACCACGGCTTTCGACACGAATCAATCATACGGACAAACCCGAGACGTCGTGGTGATCTTCAAGCGGCCCAGAGGATAGCGCGGCGTGGGGACTGCCTCCCGCCGCAACAGAACCTCCGCCGCGCAAGCGCTCCAGCACCTTCCATCGGCGGGTGGCTGTACACAGGAGAAACGGTAATACGGGGGACGGTCCCCGCACGCCTGGCGGCCCTTCCTCCACGAAGTCATCCCGGATTGGTCAGGTAAATTTCGAAAGGCCAGGCGGCCTTTCGTGCAGGACGGTCCCCGCGAGCCGACGGGACCGTCCTGAACGCAAGGGCACTCGACAACGGGTCGTGAACCTGTGCCAAACACGCAAGCCCGAACAAAGTAAAGCCTGCCAGGCGTTCGGGACCGTCCCGTGAAGTTTTACTACGGGGGACGGTCCCGCACGCCTGGAAGCCCGCCCTCAACAGAGGCGTCTTTAATTGGTCGAGTGAATCCCTTGCGCTCCAAGGGGCCTTTCGTTCGGGACGGTCCCCTTGGGGTGAATCCTACTGTCGGATTGCAGCGTCTAACCCATTAACGCAACCCAAAGGACACCGCCATGCCTACCAAGAACCTCATAATCCTCGTGTTTGCCCTGACCTCCCTGCTGTCCCTGCCCGCCACCGCCGAGACCTTCAAAGCGGGCTTCGCCAAGGCCGATATCACCCCGACGGCCCCCATGCCCATGTGGGGCTATGGCGCGCGGCACGATGTCCTGTCCCAAGGCGTGCGCGATCCGCTTTTTGCCAAGGCCGTGGTCGTGGAGGCCGGGGACCAGAAAGTGGCCCTTGTGGGGCTGGATCTGGGCCGCTCGCCCGATGCCGCCATGATGGACCGCATCCGCGCCGCCGTGAAGGCCACCTCGGGCGTGACCTTCGTCATGCTGTCGGGCTCCCACACCCACCACGGGCCGGTGCTGGAGATGCAGGACAAGGAGGGGATGGGCAAGGGCAAGTTCGACGACGCCGTGGCCTATGTGAAGACCCTGGAAGAAAAACTCATCGCTGTGATCAACGACGCGGCCGCCTCCGCGCAGGATGCGCGCATCGGCTGGGGCTCGGCCATGGTGGATCGCAACCGAAACCGCCACAAGAAATTCGACCCAAAACCCACCGACCCTGAATTGAGCGTGCTTCGCTTTGACGACCTCGCGGGTAAGCCCATCGCGCTGATGATCAACTTCGCGGCCCACCCGACCATGCTGCCGGGCGAGGATCTGCGTTTCTCCGCGGAGTGGCCGGGCCAGATGATGTACACGGTGGAAGAGGGCCTGGGCACGAACGCGGGCTTCCTCCAGGGCGCGGCGGGCGACATGTCCTGCAAGCCGACGGATACCACGAAGGACATCGAATCCTTCGGAAAGGCCATCGGCGCGGAAGTGATCGAGATCGCTAAAGCCATTGAAACCAAAGTGCCCGAAAATCCCCGCATTCAGGGCATGGATGAAGACTTCGATTTCAAGACCCGCATCCCGCTGGACAATCCCATGACCCTGGGAGTGCTCTCCACCGCCTTCTTCCCCGAGCTCGCCGCTGCCGCCGTCGACGCGATGAAGGGCGACCGCATTACGCCCCACCTCACTACGATTCTCATCAATCAGGAGCTCGCGCTGGTGGGCGGCTCGGGCGAGTTCTTCTGCGATCATTCCAATCGCCTGAAAGAGCGCGCCTGGGGCCTGAAGACGATCTTCGTGGGCTATTGCAATGGCCACCACATGTACTTCCCCACCATAGAAGGCGCGTCCGTCGGCGGTTATGGCGCGGATGCCACCGTGAGCTGGGTCCCCGTCGGCGCGGGCGAGCAGATGATGGACAAGGCCCTCATCAACCTCTACACGATGCTGGGAAAATACGTGTTAAAGCTGTAGCAATCCGATTTTGAAAGACAAAGGCGCGGGGAAATACTCCCGCGCCTTTTGTGTGTCAATTCAAAATCGATTTACGCCGCCTTCGCGGGCTTGTGGCGGAACTCGTAGATCGCCGTGCCCAGGATCAGCAGGGCCACAACGGGCAGTACGCCGAGTCCCACGACCTTCGAATAGGTCGGCAGGGAGGACGAAGATCCCGCGTGGAGCACCAGGTAGACGGTATAAAGAATGTAGAGCCCGAAGAAGACCGCGCCTTCCCACCGGAGGATAAGCAGGCCGGTGAAGAAGATGGGCAAACAGATGATGGCGACGCCGATCATGACGGGCAGATCGAGCTGAATGGCCGAGGCCTGGACGTTGATCGGCGACACGATGGCGGTAAAACCCAGCACCGAGAGGATGTTGAAGATGTTGCTACCCACCACATTGCCGATGGCGATGTCCCGCTCGCCGCGGATGGTGGCGACGACTGAAGTGGCCACTTCGGGGAGGGAGGTGCCCGCCGCCACAATGGTAAGCCCGATGACCAACTGGCTCACGCCCATGGCCTCGGCAACGGTAATGGCCGAATCTACGAACATGCGCGCGCCGGTCACCAGCAGCACCAGACCGATCAGCAGCAGGAGAAAATTCCACGCAACCGTTTTCGGGCTGTGCTCCTGGACAACCGCATACTCCTGATCGAATTCCGCCTTGATCGCCTTGGTCTCCCGCCGGCTCTTGATCACGGTGAAAGCCGTATATCCGATGGCGCCCGAGGCCAGGATCAGGCCGTCCACGCGCCCGATGCTCCCATCCAGGCAGAGCACGAATCCCAGAATGGACACGCCAATCATGATGGGCACATCCATGCGCACCAACTGGCTGTCCACTTTGAGCGGCAAGATCATCGCGCAAATGCCGAGAATGAACAGTACGTTGAATATGTTGCTCCCGATGACATTGCCCAGAGCAATATCGCTCTGGCCGGCGAGAGCGCTCTTCATGCTCACTGCAAATTCCGGGGCACTGGTGCCATAGGCCACCACCGTCAACCCGATCACCAGCGAGGACACGCCCGCCAGGGCCGCGAGCCGGGATGCCCCGCGCACGAGGAACTCCGCACCCACCGTAAGGATCGTGAGACCCACCAGAAGGGTCAGAAAAATCATCGGTGTCATGGAATAGGGGGTCTCCTGGGGCTGCTACCGGCTCTCTCGGTAAAAAAGGGAAAATTCTATGGATTGGAAACGGCAAGACGCGGCCCACCGCAGCAAAAGGGTACTTTATGCCGCTTGGCGATGCAACCTTTCCGCCGTGGTGTGGGTCCTTGCAGGTATAATGGCGGGTGTCTGCAGGCCCGAGCCCGCCTCCCCGAAATATGCATGGCGGGGTGCAGTGCAAGAGGCAGTCTTCACCCGGCCCGCCCCGTTTGTTGAGTCCCGAAACCACCCACATCCCAGGTAAGCCCCCAATCGATGTCCACCCTCTTAAAGTGCCCCGCTATCCTCATGGGTGCCTCCGCCTACATCCTCTGGGGCATCTTCCCCCTTTACTTCTACTACCTGACCTCCGTCGGCAGTTGGGAGGTCCTCTCCCACCGCATCGTCTGGTCCGTCATCGCCCTCGTCGTCCTGCTCTGGTGGAAGGGACGCCACGCCGCCGCCCTCCAGGCCCTTCGCTCCCCACGGCTGGTCGGACTGCTCGCCATCACCTCCGGCCTCATCACCACCAACTGGATTGTCTACATCCACGCCGTCGCCACCCACCGCACCATCGAGGCCAGCCTGGGCTATTTCATCAATCCCATTATCCTCATCCTGCTCGGCCTCCTCGTATTTAAGGAGCGGCTCAACCCCTACCAGAGGATCTGTATCTCGCTGGCGGCCGCTGGCGTCATCTACCAGATCGCCATGCTCGGTTCCGTCTCCTGGATCTCCCTGATTCTCCCCGCCTCCTTCGGGCTCTACGGCATGATGAAGAAGCACATACCGCTGGACTCCATCTCCAGCCTCTTCATCGAGACTCTGATCTCCGCGCCCATCGCGGCGATCTACCTCGCCGTGCTCGCGGCCCAGGGCAAGCTCGGTCTTTTCAATGGGCCGGCCCATGTTCAGGTGCTCCTCCTCCTCGCGGGCCTCGTCACCTGCATCCCCCTGATCCTTTTCGCCGAAGGCGCGCAGCGTCTCCCCCTCAACACCATGGGCTTCCTCCAATACATCACCCCCAGCCTCCAGTTCTCCATCGGACTCTTCGTCTTCGGGGAACCCATGAACACCCACAAACTCATCGGCTTCATCTTCGTCTGGTCGGGACTCGCCATCCTCGCCATCGGTCAGATGCACGGCTACCGCGCTCGGCGAGAACTCATGCCCGCCCCGGTCCCCGAGGCGGAGTGAGGGGACTACCAACAAGCCGTCAACGCCTATTGCCTGCACTTACGAAAATCATCGTATATACGAAAAGTGTGTTTTGAGATATTATTGCAGCCATCATTGAAATCTCGGAGCGTCACTCCGAGATTTCAATGATAAACTAGCTTCAAGTCCGCACTCTGCAACCTCCCAACTCATCAGGAAAGAACGCCTGATAGCTCCCATTCCCGATATCAAGGATGCCAAAGGCACCAGACCGGCCGCTCTGACTTTTGCTTTTTACGCTGCCTACCCCGCCCGGCAGGATGAAATACCGCGTATTCCCATCCAGTGAAATCACCCCACCGGGCACAATTGGGATCGTTCCAGTCTCGGCAATCACGCCGGGTGGGCAGGAATGGCCCACGCAACAAATACCGCCGCTCCGCCCTTCCGGGAAGGCCCCGTACTCCCGAAGCAGCTCCACGAAACCGATTGGCTCACGGGGGCCCCTTGGGCTGCCCGGAAACACCTCGAATGTTTCGAAATGGAGCCCAATGGGCAGGCCCCGCAACCACGCCGAGCTTTCATCCGTCAGGACTTCCCGCGTCCACAGCACACTTGCCAGCGCCTCACGCGAAAAACCCCAGGGGTCGGCCAGGCCGCAGGCCACGGAATCGTGGGAACCACGTATTGCCAGGACGCCTCGGCCCCGAAGGATCGCGATGCATTCGTTGGGCTGACCGCCATACCCCACGATGTTGCCGAGGCATACGACCTGATCCGCGCCCTCGGCCTCGATAGATTCAAGTATTTGACGCAGCGAGGGTTCGTCGGCGTAAATATCGGCAATGATGGCGTAGCGCATGACTGACGTCCTTTCTCCATCCAGAGTACCACGCGAAACGCTCCCTATCTCCCGCTTGTAAGAGGCGTTTCAACCTCTTCTTGAACAACTACCGAGTTCTTCAAAGGTATACCCATGGTCAAACTTACCAGCCCCGATCAACCCTTCTCCACAGGAATATCCGAGATACTGCTGTATATCCACACGTTCTGGGCAGCACCGGGACCGTCGTAGTAGGTAGCCTCCACCACCTCACTGCCCGAATATAACTGAATTGTCGTGTTCCCGATCTTTCTTCCCTGAAATACCCCGTTGTCCCAGCGAACGCCGACGGGAGCCTTGCTGCGTTCGGCCATTTCCGCGAGCGCGCTCACCAGCTTGGAAACTATCGTTCCGCCTTCGGGGCTTTCAAAGCGTCCAAGGGTGCGAATAACACGTGTCAACACACCATGTTCGAAGTGCAATGATCCAATATGCTCCTTGTTACCTTCGCGCTTGTGAATCGTGTAGAACGAGATCTCGGGCTGGTCGATATCGGGTTGGCTCATACTAACCAGAAACTCCCTCTGAAATGATTCGAGCACCTCGACCTCTTTCTGCCCCAATGCATACACACAGTCGCCAAAGCGGTAGACCTCGCCCACCTTGTCCGTTTCCGCCCGCACCCCATCGAATTGGGTTAACCTTCCCAGGCAGAAACTCGCGGCACACAGCAACACAACCCATCCCCACCTCAAGCTTTTGCGTTTCATAACGGGCCTCCTCAAATTGTTTTCAGACAATGATATAACGATTTTGAACCCAGGATCTGTGAATCTCATTATGGGCGGCGTCTTTTCAGGGGGACTGCATCCGTCTGCCACACGATGGGAAGCACGGAGCCACGTCGCCGCCGCAGATCGAGGCTGTCCCCCCAAAGAATCGTCCGCGTCGATGCCGTTTCTCCAAGGGTACAGCCACCCACCGCTCAAAGTCGCCTCCACCGCTTCCGCAGCCAAGATCGTATTGCGGCGGGATGCAGTCCCCGGGGACTGCATCCGTCTGCCACGCGACGAGAAGCACGGAGCCACGTCCCCGCCGCAGATGGTGGCTGTCCCCCCAAAGAATCGTCCGCGTCGATGCCGTTTCTCCAAGGGTACAGCCACCCGCCGCTTATCGACTCTCGAACCGCTTACGCGGCGAAGCCAACCCTGCGGTGGGAGGCAGTCCCCATTGAAGTCCCCCGCCGTGTGCCTTAAACTATACCCCGACAGCCCATACCCCCAAATCCCCGGAGCAACCCGTCCCCGCCATGACCCTGCAGCACTTTGAAGGCACCGACCAGTATTACCTCGACCCCGAGCTCAAGGCCATCGTCAATATTGCCCTGACGATGGAAAAACCCCTGCTGCTCACGGGTGAGGCGGGCACGGGCAAGACCCAGCTCGCCATGGAAGTGGCGCGCTCCCTGGGCATGGACACGGAAATCCTCCGCTGCAAGTCCACCATCAAAGGCGAGGAAGCCTGCTACACTCAGGACACGGTCCTGCGCCTGAACGACGCCCGCTTCGGCGGCGGCAACTCGGGCCGCAATGTGGAGAGCTTCTACGATTACGTTATCTGGGGACCCATCGGTCGAGCCTTCCGCACGGACAAGAAAGTGGTGCTGTTGCTGGACGAGGTGGATAAGACCGAGTCGGACGTGCAGGACAACCTCCTGGACATCCTGGAAGACTGCCAGTTCACCATCCGGGAAGTGAATGACACGATCAAAGCCAAAATCCGCCCGGCGATCTTTATCACGTCCAATGCCAAGCGCGAGCTTTCCGATCCCTTTCTCCGCCGCTGCTATTGCCACCACATCGCCTTTCCTTCGCGCGATGACATGAAGCAGATCGTGAACCTTCACTATCCCCAGACCAGCCCGAAGCTGCTGGAAGCGGCCATCAACATTTTTTACGAACTCCGCGAACGCGGCTTTGAAAAGCCCCCGGCGACGAGCGAACTCCTCGACTGGATCGGCGCGCTGGAGGCCACGGGGCAGATGCCCACGCGGGAAATGCCGCCCCTTACCGGTGCGCTGCTGAAGCGCGCGGGCGATATCCTCCGTTATCGCGGCGGCGGCGCGGGCAAGACCCGAGGCTCGAACTACTGATGCTCACGGTCTCGCCGGACTACAGCAACGTCCTCTTCATGGACTTCGTCTACCGCCTCCGCGAGTATGGCGTGCCCGTCAGCCCGAAGGACCTGCTGGAGCTGAACGCGGGCCTGGAGAAAGGGCTGGTCAAGGATCTCGACGACCTCTTTGTATTCGCGCGCCTCGTTTTCGTGCGCAAGGTGGAGTACATGGACGCCTTCGAGCGGGCCTTCTGCTTCTATTTCTACGGCATCGATATCCCCCCCGTGGCCGAGGGCGACTTTGCCCTCTTCAACACCAAGCAATTCAAGGAATGGCTCCGGCAGCAGATCGAAGACGGCAAGATCCCGAAGAAGGCCGTCTGGCACTACGACCCCGACGAGCTCATGGCGAAATTCTGGGAGACGGTGCGCGAACAGATGGAGGCCCACGCGGGCGGCAGCAAGTGGGTCGGCCAGCGGGGCAACTCCCCCTTCGGCCACAGCGGCAACTCCGAGCGGGGCATCCGCGTGGAGGGTGAATCGCGCAACCGCAGCGCGCTGAAGGCCATCGGCGATCGCCGCTACGTGGAATACGCCGACACCCAGCAACTGCGCGCGGAAAACCTGCGCCAGGCCCTCGAATCCATGAAGCACATGAAAAACGAAGGCCCCCGCGACCGCCTGAACCTGGACGACACCATCCGCAACACGGCGCGCAACGGCGGCGACATCGACCTCTGCTTCGAGCGCGATCTCCGCGACAAGATCAGCGTAGTACTCCTCATCGACAACGGCGGCTACTCCATGACGCCCTTCGTGGAGATCACGCGCCTCCTCTTCACCAAGCTCCACGAGCGCTTCGAAGACCTGCAGGTCTACTACTTTCACAACACCGTCTACGAAAACGTCTGGACCGACTTCCGCCGCCTCCGCGCCCACCCCACGGAGCTGCTACTTCAACGCCGCAACGACACCCGCGTGGTCATCTTCGGCGATGCCTCCATGGCCCCGGAGGAGCTCGTGTCCCACGGCGGATCCATCACCAACTACGGCGGCGGCGACCAGCGCCCCAGCCTCTACTGGCTCAACCGCTTCGCCGAGCGCTTCCCCCACACCTGCTGGCTCAACCCAATCTCGAAAGAGCTCTGGAAAGACACCTACGGCTACTACACCCTCAACCAGATTCGAAACATCTTCCACATGGAAGACATGACCCTCGGCGGCATCAAGCGCATGGTCGATTTTCTGAGCGAGAAGTAAGGACGGGGACAGTTGCCGATTGGCACGTGACCCCACCACAAAGTCAGGTCGTCGCCCCAATCGGAAACTGTCCCCCTGAAGAAACGCTCACGCAGAATGCGTTTTCACTTCAAACGCTATCCACTGGAAGCATCAACAATACTGACTGAACCACGAATGGACACGAATTCACACGAATAAGAAAAACGGCAAACCACAAAGAACGCACAGGCCCCTCCTTTGTGCTCTTTGCGTTCTTTGTGGTTTGATCTCAAACCTGCTTTTGGAACGATGTTCAATTCTTATTCGTGTGAATTCGAGTCCATTCGTGGTTCAGCTCCTTTGAGGATTTACACCGTCGGGGCTCTGGACCATTGACGAGGACCATGGAATACGTTGATGTATCCCGCGCACCTCCCTGACGACGGGACGGCCACACGCGCTGACGTGCCTGCCGCTACCACCAATCTAGTTTAGGCCTTGGGTCTGCGCCGCCAGTTACGAGTGCGCCTGCGTGCGTCAGTCCCTATGTGAACTAAAATCCACTCAATACAATCTTCCCCCGCGACTTACCGCTCTCCAGCAGGGCGTGGGCCTTGAGCAGATTCGCGGCGTTGATCGTGCCGAAGTTCTCGGCGACGGTGGTTTTGATATCGCCACTGTCAACAAGCTCCGAGACGCGGTTGAGCATCTCGTGTTGTTTGATCATATCCTCGGTCTGAAACAACGACCGCGTGAACATCAGTTCCCAGTGCCACGAAACGCTCTTCCGCTTGAAGGGCATGATGTCGATGGCGACCGGATCATCAATCACCGCAATCTTCCCTTGCGGCGCTATCAACGCCGCATACTGGTCCAGGTAATCCCCCGTGTTGGTCAGGCTCGCGATGTAGTTCACGGTGACGCCAATACGCTCCAGTTGCTCGACCATCGGCTTGCTATGATCAATCACATGATCCGCGCCCAGCGACTTCACCCAATCCACCGTCTCTTCCCGCGACGCGGTCGCGACGACCGTCAGCCACGTGAGCTGTTTCGCAAGCTGCATCAGGATGGAGCCCACGCCGCCGCCCGCGCCAACGACCAGAATCGCGCCAAGGTGATACTCCGAAATCTCAAACCGATCGAACAGAATCTCCCACGCGGTCACCGTCGTAAGCGGCAACGCCGCAGCTTCAACAAAACTCAGCGACGACGGCTTCCGCCCCACGAGCCGCTCGTCAACCAGGTGAAACTCCGAGTTACAGCCCTGGCGCATCAACTCGCCGGCGTACCACACCTCATCGCCGACCTTGAAGAGCGTTACGCCATCGCCCACCGCCTCCACGACCCCCACCGCATCCCAGCCCAGGATCTTCGGCTCGTCCCCCTCCGGCTGCGCACGTTTCCGCACCTTGGCGTCGACGGGATTCACCGAAATCGCCTCGACGCGTACGAGGATATCCCGCCCCGACGCCGTGGGCCTGGGCAACTCAAAATCGAACAATGCCATAGGGGCATCGACAGGCAGGGACTCTTTGTAACCGATGGCTTTCATAGGATGCTCCTGAATTCTTTTGGTTCTCAATCAACGGGGTTCCGGCGAGCATTGTAACCGAAGCGAACGCGACCACGGCAGATAGCTGGCTCCTCCGTGACGGGCCCCCTAGATGCACCTCGCGCCTGACCGGTGCTATTCCCCGCGCCGACCGGCTTAACCCATTCTCCTGAGTACGCTCAATAGCCCCCCAAGGATACCGCGCGCTGCGGTTGTATTCCCTTCACAGGCTCCGGTAGTCTTGCGGAGTTGGTAATCGGGCTGCGCGAAGTGCAATTCGGGGGCGTGCCGCCCGGCAGATCGCGCATTCTGGAGAGTGGTATGTGGAAGAGTCGGCGGTTTTGGGTGAAGCTCTGCGCGGCGCTGGTGGGAACAGTTCTGCTCGGGGTGATCTGGTTCTCTCTTACCGCGCTTCCCGTTCTGACGGGCTACAAAGCGAAGGTGCTGGCCTCGGGTGTTTTCGTGGCGCGACGCTCCTTTGAATCGGTCATCGAGCAGGACGTGGATCTCCTGGCGCGCAAGCTCACCTGGTCTATTGATCAGGAGAAGCGCTCCGTCACGGTCTCCTTGTGGGGCGTTGCATCACGGACGGCAATCTTCCACGAGGGCCTTGGCGCGACGCTCCTGCCCCCGGACCGGAAAGACGTTTCCTTCGATCCGGGTTACACCCTGCTTCCGGTGCCGAAGCCCGATCTGGACGCCTACTGGCCGCTGGGCGATGACACCTCGCAACGGGATATGAAGCCAGGCAAGCGCACGGCCCTCGATGCAACGGTGGAGTGGGCCTTCACTGATCCCGAGCCGGACGAATCATGGGGAACGCGGGCGATTATTGTGGCCCAGGGTGGCCATGTCCTCTCGGAGCGTTACAGCCGTGGCTTTGGCCTGAGTACGCCGCTCCACGGGTGGTCCATGTCCAAGAGCGTCGTGAACGCCTTGATCGGCGTTCTGGTGATGGAGGGCAAACTGGACATTCAGGTGCCCGCGCCGGTGCCGGAGTGGAGCAAGTCGGGGGATCCCCGCGCGGCGATTTCGGTGAACCAGCTCCTCCAGATGAGTAGTGGCCTCTCCTTCAGCGAGGCCTACCTGAACCCCTATGGCGACGTGCTGCACATGCTCTTCCTGGAGGGAGATTACGCCGGTTATGCGGCAAAGCAGCCCCTGACGGCGGAACCGGGTACGGTGTGGTCCTATTCCAGTGGGACGACAAATCTACTCTGCCGCATCATCCGCCAGCGGGTGGGCGGCACAGACAGCGACTACTTCAACTTCCCCCGGACCGCGCTGTTTGGAAAACTGGGCATGACCAGCGCCATCCTGGAGCCCGACGCGTCGGGCACCTTCGCTGGATCGTCCTATGCTTATGCCACGGCGCGGGACTGGGCGCGCTTCGGGCAATTCTACCTGCAGGATGGTGTGTGGAACGGGGAGCGGCTGCTGCCGGAGGGCTGGGTGAAGTACTCCACCACCCCGGCACCCGGTGCGCCTCAGGGCCGCTATGGGGCCCACTGGTGGCTCAATGCGGGCGAGCCGGAAAATCAAGACAACCGGCCCTTTCCAAGCCTGCCGCCCGACTTGTACTACGCGTCGGGCCATGAGGGGCAGTTCGTCGTGATCGTTCCATCGCGCAGGGCGGTCATCGTACGCCTGGGCGTAACGCGCGGGCGGGATTTTGACCTGGAAACCTTTGTCCGGCAGATTCTGGATACACTGGAAGGATGAATCTCGACATTGTATAGTTGACAGTTGACAGTTGGCAGCCTACAGCCTACAGCCTACAGCCTACAGCCTACAGCCTATAGCCTATAGCCTATAGCCTTCACATGAGGAGACTCCATGCATCACTCTGTATCACGCCGCAGTTTCATGGTGGGCGGTGCGGCCGCATCGCTGGGTCTGGCGACGGCGCTGTCTTCGGGCCGTGCCGCCGGTGCAAACGAGCGCGTCCGCCTCGGCTTTATCGGCATTGCCAATCGGGGCAGCCAGCTTATCGAGGCGACCCTCCCCCATGCCGACGCCGACATCGTGGCGCTCTGCGACATCGACGAGAACGCGATCAATCTCTGGAAGGGCAATCCGAAACTTCCCCTGACGCCCCAGATCTACAAGGACCACCGGGAACTGCTGGCGCGCCAGGATATCGACGCGGTGGTAATCGCCACGCCCGATCACTGGCACGCCATCCAGACGATGGAGGCCTGCGACGCGGGCAAGGACGTCTACATTGAAAAGCCCCTGGCCATGACCGTCTACGAAGGTCGGCGCATGGTGGAAAAAGCACGGCAGACAAATCGCGTGGTCCAAGTGGGGCTGCACCGCCGCTCGTCTAAGCTGCTGCTGGAACTGCGCGATCTCGTGCGCTCGGGCAAGCTTGGCAAGATCACCATGGGTCGCTCCTACCGCCTGAGCAACATGTACCCCAACGGTATCGGCAAGATGGCCCCGGGCGATCCGCCGCCCACGCTGGATTGGGACCGCTGGCTCGGGCCCCGAGCCTTCCGGCAATTCCAGGGCAACATCGCCCCCTATAAATTCCGCTGGTGGCTGCCCTACAGTTCCCAACTGGGCAACTGGGGCGTTCACTACTTCGACCTCATCCGCTGGATGCTCGACGAGGATGCCCCCGCATCGGTTTCCTCCCATGGCGGCCGCTTCGCCATCGACGATGATCGCACCATCCCCGATACGCTGGAGACCATCTTCGAGTTTGCTTCGGGACGTCTCATGCTCTTCGGCCAACTGGAGGCCAGTGGCGCGCCCATGCTGGATTATGGTGCCGAGTTTGAATTGCGGGGCACCCAGGGCATCGTCCATGGACACGCGAGCCGCTGCAAGATCCTTGGCGAGACGGGCGGTCAGTTCCAGGATGCTGCACTGCGGATGGAAGAGATGGAACTGACGACGGACGAGGGCGATCTGACGGAGGCCCACATGCGGAATTTCCTGGACTGCATCAAGAGCCGCGCGACACCGAACTGCGACGTGGAGGAGGGCCATAAATCAACGATCTTCGCCCACCTGGGCAACATGGCCCTGGCGTCGGAGGCCCGGATCAAATGGGATGCCGCGGGCGAGCGGGTTATCAGCCCGGAGTCGGTCAATGAGATGCTCCATTATGAATACCGGGCACCTTGGAAACTACCGGAGTAAAGAAAAAGAATGTGGCACAGCTCAGGGACGCGACTGGGCGGGAGTCCCGGCTGTGGTTTTTCGCCGATAGGCGCTCCACTATTCGGGGGCTGGTCTTAGACGCGCCTGGGCGGGAATGACCCCGCTCCCCAATAAGAAAAACCCCGCGAAGCCTGGGCCTCGCGGGGTTTGTGGTTTGTTCTGGCTTACTTAGCGACGGAAAGCTCGACGCGACGATTCTTTGTGCGGCCCTCGCGCGTGCTGTTATCCGCAGCGGGCGACTCTTCACCGTAGTACTTCATCTCCAGGCTGCCCTCGCCTACGCCCTGGGCGCGGAGCGCGGCGGCTACGGCTTCGGCACGGCGCTTGGAAAGGGCCATGTTGTAGCCGTTGGAAGCGGTGTAGTCGGTGTGTCCCTGAACCCGCACCACCATCCCCGGCGTCGACTTAATCGTGGCGGCGACATCATTCAGCATGTCGAAGTACTCGCTGTTCACGACCGACTTATCGATATCGAAGTAGACGATGCCCAGGATATTCCGGGTGCCGTCGGCGGAGACGGTCTCAAGCACCGCGAGGTCCTGGAAGAAGACTTCGCGGATGAAAGCATCCATCCCCGTGTCGGTGGCGATGCTGTCGCCATGGCGGTAGGTGCCGCAGGGGGTGACGGTGGCCAGATCGGCCAGGAGTTTGCCACCCGCCGCATCGTCGTTCACCTGGATGGTGTGGATGCAGAGGTTGCCGCCGTAGGCCATCTTCACGGCCGTGTCGAGCACCGGCTGGGGATCGGTCTTGCCGTCGGAGATGATGATCAGGGCGCGGTTGGCGGAGGTATTGAAATACTTCTTGCCCACGTAATCAATGGCTTCGTTCAGGGGCGTGGAGCCGGTGAGGAAACGCAGGTCGTCCGCGGATTTCTCCAGCGTCGGGCGGTTCAGCGGCACAAGGGGGTGATCGATCCACTGGAAGGTCCACTCGCCGCCGTAGGACAGAAGCCCGGCCTTATAGTTGCCGTCGGGGAAGGCCTTGACCATGGATTGGGTCAGGGCCTTGGCATAGGTAAAGGAAGTCCCGGGGTACATGGAGCCGGACGCGTCCACGACCACCATCACTTCATGAAGGCTGACGTATTCTCCGGGGCCCGGCACGGTGACCGAAGCGGGCACGACGGTCTTATTCCCCATCGTGGTACAACCGGCCAGGGCCGCGCCCAGAGCGATCAGGGCTACCGCCCACGAATATTTTACATGCATGGTTTGCTCCTTATTTCAACAGACAACGGTTGCCGGGTACCCCAGCGGTTTCTCTCGTGACATTCATAGTACGGTTCCGCCCGGCGCGTGTCAACTGTTTTCCCGGATGATAAAGTACCTACCAGGCCAGTTCCGCCGGGAAGTAGCGCCGAATGAGGTCCTCATACCAGGGGCGGAGTGCCTCCACTTCGGGCGGAGCGTCGCTCTTGGTGTAGAGGTCGTAGGGATTGAAGGCGCGCACCCACTGAAAGAGGGCCTGATCGTGATCATTCATCAGGTGGTCGTAGGCCCGCTCGCGATGGGCGGCGTAGAAGGAGTGGTAGCGGATCATGTAGAGGGCTTCTTCGGGCAGATAGTCCTTTACGACCTGGTAAAGGTACTCGTCGTGGCCCCAGCTCAGGTGAACCTGGTCCAGGCCACAACCGGGTGCGTAGATGCCGCATTTCGTGGTCAAGTCGGGACGGTGGATATCGGGGTTGGCCGAAAAAAACTCGGGATAAACCACCTTGTCGGAAAAGGCGCAGCCCACCGGAAAGGTGTCGCCCACCACGGCCCATTGGGGCTCGCCGTGGAGGCAGAGGACCTTGCCGAGGTCGTGAATGAGCCCAGTGAGCACAAACCAGTCGGGATGGCCGTCTTTCCGGATGCCTTCGGCGGTCTGGAGAAGGTGCTGAATCTGGGACATCTCCGTGTCGGGATCTGAGTCATCCACCAGCGTGTTCAGAAACTCCATGGATTCCCAGATGCTCCGTCGGCCATGGAGACCGGGCCGGTACTCGGCCTTTTTTCCCAGGACAAAGTCCAAGGTTTGACCCTCGTGGTTGACGCGGTAGAACTCGCGGACCGAGTCGCGCCCCGGGTCGTCGTAATTGCGAAACGCTTCTTTCTCCTTGCCGTTGGGGTCGTAGTCGGTTTCGGGATAACGACGCTTCAGGTCTTCTTCCCAGGCTTCTTCGAGGGCGAGATCATAGGGGGTGTGACTCATGCTGCTGCTCCGGTTGCTGGCGATAGTTTAGCATGGGTTGGGCGAATGCAGAAAAGCTATAGGACAAATCGGACCGATAGGACGGATTTGATCAATCGGTCCTATCGGTCGTATCCGTCGTACCGACGCGCCACACTTGCTACTAACTGTTGCATTTCTAACAATCACATGGTAGGATGGCTGTGAGCAACAGCAGTGACGGAAAAAGGAACGACCACAATGCATTCCATGGGACTACTTCGGCAGCGGCGTTTTGCGCCCTTGTTCTGGATCCAGGCGCTGGGCGCGTTCAACGACAACGTGTTCAAGAATGCCCTGATCATCCTGGTAACCTTCAAGTCCATGGGCATTGCCGGGCTCGCTCCGTCGCAAGTGGTGCCCCTGTGTGCGGGACTCTTTATCCTTCCTTTCTTCCTCTTTTCCGCCGTGGCGGGTCAGATGGCGGACCGCTGGCCGAAGACGCGAATCATCCCTTGGATCAAATTTGCCGAAATCCTGATCATGCTCCTGGCGACCGTGGGGCTGTTCAAGGAGCACCTCGGCCTGTTGCTGATCGTGCTCTTTCTGATGGGCGTCCATTCGGCCTTTTTCGGCCCGATTAAATTTGGCATCCTGCCGGAAATCCTGGCCGAAGAAGATCTCGTGGGCGGCAACGCGCTGGTGGAGATGGCGACCTTTCTGGCGATCCTCCTGGGCACGTTGACCGGCGGCATATTGATCGCGCTGCCGGGGGGCGCGTGGTGGGTGAGTGCCGCGGTGTTGGTCGTCGCGATTGTGGGCTGGCTCGCGACCTTTCTCCTCCTCCCTACGCCTTCCAACAATCCAGGCAAAAAGATCAATATCAATCCTCTGTCCGCCGCTTTCCACATTCTCCGGGGCGTAAGCCAGACCCGGGGGATCTACCTGCCCATCCTGGGCATTTCGTGGTTCTGGTTTTTCGGGGGGAGTATGTTGACCTTGTTCCCCGTTTTCTCCAAAGACGTGCTCCACGGCACGGAGCATCTGGTTACCTTCTTTCTCGCGGTTTTTTCCATCGGCGTGGGCATCGGTTCCATCCTGTGCGAGCGCCTTTCCAAGGGCCGACTGGAACTTGGACTCGTGCCTATTGGCTCCGTCGGCCTGACGATATTCGCCCTGGATCTTTTCCTCGCGGGGACGCCCACGCTCGCGGGAGAATTCACCCTGCGCGCTTTTCTATCCGATTGGACGGGCCTGCGCATCACGGCGGACATCCTCCTGCTCAGCATTTTCGGCGGCTGCTATATCGTTCCGCTGAACACGATGATCCAGCAGCGCTCCGAAGCGTCCCAGCGGGCCTCGGTGATCGCGGGCAACAATATCGTCAACGCCCTGTTCATGGTGGCCTCCGCTGTGTTGCTGATCCTGTTTGAGTGGGCCGGGCTCGATACATCTCATATTTTCCTGGTGCTGGCGCTGATGAACGCGGCCATCGCCGTGTACATTTACCTGCTTATCCCCGAGTTCATGTATCGCCTTTGCTGCTGGATGCTGGCAAACGTGCTCTACCGGCTGAAGATTACCGGCGAGGAGCACATCCCCAAAGAGGGCCCCGCGGTGCTGGCGAGCAACCATGTGACCTTCGTGGACTGGCTGCTCATCGCCGGGGCCTGCCATCGCCCCGCGCGCTTTGTGATGCACCACAGCTTCATGAAGATCCCCGTGGCCAAGTGGTTCTTCAAGGGCGCCCGGGTGATCCCCATTGCGTCGGCGAAGGAATCGTCCACCGTGTTGAAGCAGGCCTTCGAAGAAATTTCACAGGCCCTGGAGAATGGAGAAGTCGTGTGCATTTTTCCCGAAGGCCAGATCACGCGGGACGGCAATTTCAACGAGTTCAAGGCGGGCATCGAACGGATCGTGGAGCGGAATCCCGCACCCGTGGTGCCGATTGCGTTGCATGGCCTATGGGGCAGTTGGTTCAGCCGCAAAGAGGGACGGGCCTTGAAGGGGAATCCGCTGCGCTGGCTATGGGCGCGGGTGGAGCTGAGGATTGGCGCTGCGATCCCCGCTGCGGAGGTGAAGGCGGAAGTGGTGAGGGAGCGGGTGGCGGAATTGTACGGCGGCGAGATGAAGACGGGGGAGTAGCCTGCCTCGGTTTCAGGGACGGCAAGGACATCAGAGACGACAGGTTAATCTGTTTTCTGATGTCCCTGCTGTCCCAGTTGTCCCTGTGATCAGGTAAGGTCTCTGCCGATGAATCACATCCCGTTTAGCACCAAGCCGCCCAACAGCAACACCGCCAGGGGCTCGATCAGCCCGATGAGTATCCGCAGCCTGAATACCGCACTGTCGTAGAGCGACCCCGACAACTTCTCAAACGCCACGTCCAGCTTGCCGGTGTGCTCGCCCGTGTTGATGTAGACCAGGTTTTTCTTCGGAAAGAACTTCGACTGGATCAGGGCCTCTTCCAGCGTGAAACCCGCCTGCAGGAGCGGAGCGAGCTTTTCAAAGTCCGCCGCGATGCGCCTCGCACCGGTCACTTCGCCCGACATCCGCACGGCGTGGTGCAGGGGGAGTCCGGCGCGGGTGAAGACCATCATGGCCCAGGCGAAGCGGGAGAGCAGGAGGGTCCGCACGATTCCGGCGAAAGGCCAGCAGTGCATGAGGATGGACTCGCGGGTGGCGAGCGAAAGGGTGAGTCGGGCGATGACGACCACGGCGAGCAAGGTCCCACCCACGGTAAGGCCTAGGTTCGACACCAACCAGAAGAGCTGAATTTCAAAAGGCTCCTTGGCGATTCCCGCGACATCGGAAAGGAACGCTTTGAGGATGGGAATGCCCACGAACATGGCCACCAGCACCGAAGCGGGATAGGCCACTTGCCGAATGACGGCGTTGTACATCGCGCGGAGGTCTTCGTAGTACTTCGTGAGCTGGGGCAGGACAACGGCGAGTCCGCCGGTCTGCTCCGCAACCGAAATCATCTTCACGAAGACCGGAGAGAGGCGCTCTTGAAGGAATTCGACCGCCTGAGCGAGGGTCGCGCCCCGCTCGATGGCCTGGCGCAGATCGCCCGCGACACGCCGCAGATCCCGGCTGCCCCCACTCTCCTCCAGCACCTTGAAGGCGCGCACCAGCGGCACGCCGCCGTCATAGAGCGTCGAAAGGGTGTGACACAACCGCGCCATGTCTTTGGTGGAAAGGGATGAAGATATGAGGCCCACGATGTGATTCCGATTGGTGGTGGGAGGCATAGTTCCCAATAACAGTAAACCACGAACGCACAGGAGTTTTCACGAATGGTGTGAGACCTCGCTCTATTCCTTCCGTGCATTTCCGTGCCCTTCCGTGGTCGCTCCTTTTTTTGACCACGGAAGGGCACGGAAATGCACGGAAAGGAAAGTCCGGTCAAATGTTCGTACCTACTTGCATCTCCCCTGCTTTGGGGTTAGCATACAGCACGCCGCAGGAAATTGTAGAGGCCACCAGGCGTTTCTCTTCTGCGCTTTCTGCATCCTACTACGACTCACAATACAAACCCCTTCCCGATAAGGAGAAACACAGACCGTGGTATTCAGTTCCATCGTCTTTCTGTTTCTCTTTCTTCCCGTCGTGGCCACGGCCTATTTCCTCGTCCCTCGGAGCGCACGCAATGTGCTCCTCCTCGCCGCGAGCCTCTTTTTCTATGCCTGGGGCGAGACGACCTTTGTATTCGTCATGCTAGCCTCCATCGCGATGAACTATGGCTTTGGCCTGTGGATCGGCAGGACACGGGGCACGGCCCGCGCGCGCCTGCCGCTGGTGCTGGCGGTGCTGGTAAATCTGGAGTTACTCGCGCTCTACAAGTACAGCACTTTCTTCATCGACAATCTGAACGTGGCCATCGGCTGGTTCGGCGGCGCGCCTATCCTGTTGGAAGGCCGCCACCTGCCCGCGGGCATCTCTTTCTTCACCTTTCAGGCCATGTCCTACATCATTGATGTCTACCGGAACGATGCGAGACCGCAGAAGAACCCCCTGAACCTCGCACTCTACATCGCCCTCTTCCCCCAGCTCATCGCCGGACCCATCGTGCGCTACCAGCAAATCGCGGACGAGATTTTGACACGGGAGTCGCGGCTGAATGATCTGGCCGAGGGCATCAAGCGCTTTATCATCGGCCTGGCGAAGAAGGTGCTGATTGCGAATACGGCGGCGACGGGCGCGGATCTCGTCTTTGATTTGCCCGGCAACGAGCTGACCACGCCCCTGGCCTGGTTCGGCATCGCCTGCTACACGATCCAGATCTACTTCGATTTCTCCGGCTATTCCGATATGGCCATCGGCCTGGGGCGCATCTTCGGTTTCCACTTTCTGGAGAATTTCCAGTGGCCCTATGTGGCGCGGTCGATCCAGGACTTCTGGCGGCGCTGGCACATCTCCCTTTCGACTTGGTTTCGCGACTACCTCTACATCCCCCTCGGCGGCAATCGGGGCAGTCGCGGACGCACCGCTTTCAATCTCGTCATGGTATTTTCCCTCTGCGGACTCTGGCACGGCGCCGCCTGGAACTTTGCCCTCTGGGGCCTCTTTCATGGCACCTTCCTCGTACTGGAGCGTGGCCCCTTCGGGAGATGGCTCGGGCGCTGGCCGCGGCTTCTGCAACATGGCTATACCCTCCTCGTCGTGATGGCGGGCTGGGTACTCTTTCGCGTAGAGAGCCTGGCGGAAGCGGGTGTCTACTTCAGCGCACTCGCGGGCTTCGCCGAAGGCAGCAGCGCCGTGCGGCCCCTGGCCATGTATTGCACGCCCGACCGGGTGCTGGCGCTCGCTGTGGGGTGCATCGCGGCCATGCCCGTGCTCCCGGCCCTGCGCGCATGGCTCAACCGACGCGACGGCAGGGAAATGATGGTGGAACTGGGCGCACTTGCGGGCCACGTGGCCCTGCTCTACGCTTGCGCCGTGACGCTCTCCGCCCAGACCTACAACCCGTTTATTTATTTCAGGTCTTGAGATGAGCACCTCGTTCACAACCCGGCAACCGGTATCATCGGCTGAGGAGTGCGCTCACATGGAGGATTTACCCCCCCTGCCCCCCCGCAAGCGGGGGGGACCTTCTCATGCGAGGTGGCTCTTACTATTCCCGCGCTTGCGCGAAGTCACATTCCGCGCGACTTCCGCTCTTGCTCCCCCCCGCTTGCGGGGGGGCAGGGGGGGTAATTTATTTTATGTCCGTCCTTGTCTTACCCTTGGGGGGCATCCATGACTCGCGGCGCCCACATCGCCCTGGTGGTCATTTTCTTCGCCCTGCTCTGGCTACCGCTGGCGGACAATGCGCTTCATCTGGATCGGAGTCGCCCTTCGGATGAAAACCGCAGCCTCTCCCCCGCGCCGCGCCTGGAGCTGACCGAGCAGGCCCTGAAGGAATTCCCCCGGAGTTTCGAGGCCTTTTACGACGACCGATTCGGCTTCCGAAATTTCCTGGTGCGCCAGTTTCACACGGTAAACTTTGGCTGGTTGGGCATCGCGGATCCCGAAAAGGTCGTGAAGGGGAATGCAGGCTGGCTCTACCTCGGTCGAAAGGCCCTCATCGACGAATCCCGGGGCCTGAGCCCGCTGCAGGAAAAGGAAGTCCAGGCCTGGGCCGCGAAAATCGACGCCATCCGACAATGGCAGGAGGCGCGCGGCGGTGCCTTTCTCTTTGTGCTGGTGCCCGACAAGCAGCGGGTCTTCCCCGAGTTTCTGCCGGATTGGTATGCCGCTTCTGAATCGCGACGAAAGGAACAACTGCTCGAAGCCCTGGCCCCGCTGGGCACGCCGGTGCTGGACCTGACGGAAACCCTGCGCGAGGCGAAGAAAACCGGTGGCGATCCGGTGTGGCTCAAGACCGATACCCATTGGAACGGCGTGGGTGCCTGGCATGGCTACCGGGCGATCATCGAACGCTTGTCCCCGAGCCTGCCCCCGCTGAAGCCGATGGAGGAAAGCGACCTGGTGCGAAGCCACGAACCGGGCCTCGGCGCGGAAGCCTGGCGCTCGACCGGGGATCTGGCGGGCCTGCTGGGCGTGCGCGACCTGGCCCCCGAATCGTGGCTCGGCCTGCTGCCTGCTGCACCCCGAGCCCGCTCCACGCAGGACTTCCCCGCACCAACGCGGAAGGTGGGCGGGGTCAATGTACCCTATGCCACGGAAATCGAAGACCCGAGCCTCCCCACGGCGCTCGTGATCGGCGGCTCCTTCCGTTGGGCCCTGGTGCCCCTGCTCTCGGAGCATTTTCGGCGCATTCTCTACACGGATTTCCGCTACTGCTTCTTCGACCCCGCCCTTGCCGAAGCGGAGCAACCAGACCTCATCCTCTTCGTGCTGACGGAACAGCAACTCGTGTGGTTTCCCGAGCCGCCGGGCGAGACGACCTGGTAGTGCGTCGCACCTCGTCACCAAGAGAAACGCCGGACCAGCGCGTGCGCGTCAGTCCGGCGTCGATTGGAGCCTTCTTCGGGATCAGACGACTTCGGTCAGCTTGGTCACAATCCCGGTTACAAGACCGTAGGCCAAAGCTTCTTCGGCGTTCATCCAGAAGTTGCGGTCGCTGTCCTTGGCGATCTTCTCAACGGGCTGGCCCGTTTCGCCGGCGATGAGCTGGTTGATGCGCTGGCGAATCTTGATAATTTCCTGAGCCTCGATGCGGATGTCGGAGGCCTGACCGCCCGCGCCGCCGCTGGGCTGGTGCAGGAGATAGCGCGTGTTCGGCAGAGAGAAGCGCTTGCCCTTGTCGCCGCCGAACAGGATCGGTACCGCGATGCTGGCCACCCAGCCCGCACCGATCGTATAGACGGGCGATTCGATACAGCGCATCATGTCGTGGATGGCGTAACCGGAATCCACGTGGCCACCGGGCGAGGAGATGATGACTTTGATGGGCTCGTGGGAGTCGGTGTTCAGAATGATGAGCTGGCCGATGACCTTCTCCGCCAGTTCCTGATCCACCGTGCCGGCAACGAGGATCGTGCGGGACTTCAGCATCTTCTGCATGATGCCCTCGCCGCCCTTTTCGTCCTTCTTCTTCGTGTCGTCTTCGTCGTCATGCCAGATGTAGGTCATCTCGGGTCCTCTTAGCGGCGTACGGTGCCGGGTAATTGAAATGGTGGGCCGCAACCTGCGCAGGCCATGGAGCGTAGCCGTGTATTGTGTCACGATCCGGCAATTTGGTTCAAGGCGCGGTCCGCTCAGAAGGTCCCGTAGTAATTGTCGATCGCGCCCATGATATGGGAAGGCGTCCCGACGACCGGCGTAATCTCCCGCTGGCTCACATCGCGCAATTTCATGATGGCGGACTCGTCCAGGGGATTGGCCATGGCTACGACGAGGCGGTCGGGGGTGATTCTCAGGGGAATGCAGACGTGCCACGTACACAGATCGCGGTGGAGGGCGTCCAGGGCATTCTGCTGAATATGAACTTCCATGGGATTGACGACGGGCTTCTCCAACTGGCACGCAACGGCCTGGGCGATGGCGTCGTCCGTCGTAAAGTCACGCTCGATGAGAATGGTGCCCAGGAGCTGGGTGGGGTCTTTCTGTTGTTCGTCGAGGGCCTCGCCGAGCTGTTCGTGGGTGAGGATACCGGCGTTCACCAGAATATCCCCCAGGCTCCGGCTCTCGCCCGGCTGGGCAAGCTCCGACAGGAGAATCTCCTGCTGCCGGGCGCGCTCCTCCCGCAATTCGAGGGCCTCGACGGCATTCTTTCCGGCCCCGGCGGGTCCGCCGAAAATGCGTTCCCGGCGGGACTTCTCCGCCTCCAGTTCTTCCGAGAGTTCGTCCCGCTCGTGAAGCACCTGGCTCATCTGGGCCATCGCCTCGCGGATTTCCTCCTGGCGGGTATGGGATTCCTCGCTGAGCAGGGTCTTCTCCGTTTCCAAGGCCTCCAGCGCGGCTTTCTTTTCCTCCAGCTCGGCGGCGATCACGGCAAGGTTCTGCTCATGCTCCGCCGCGCCGGTCCGGGCGGCTTCCGCCTCGGCTCGGGCGTCGGAAATCGCCTCCCGGCGGGCGGAGTCCCTCGCGCGTAGGCCTTCGAGTTCTGCGGCATTGCCCTCGTGCTGCTCGGTCAATTCGGCAAGATGTTCTTTCAGGGCCGCATGTTCTCGAACACTGTCCTCCAGCGCTTGCTCCAGTTCCGCGATTCGGCCCTCCGCAGTCTGCCGGGAGCCCTGGAGTTCCTCCAACTCCCGGAGCTGGGCCTGAACCATGGATTCGCTGGCCGTGAGGGCCGCCGTCAAATCGCTATCAGGCTCAACTTCCCGCGCGGCCTCCAGCGATGCCTCCAACACTTCCACCCGATCTCGCGCAATCTGCAAGGTCTCGTCCAAGGCCGTGGCCTTCATGAGCGACTCTGCGTGTCCCGAGAGATCGGCCTCCAGCGCGACTATCCTGCTATCACGATCCCGGGACTGGTTCTCCAGCGTGGCGATGGCCCGTGTCGCGGCCTCCAATTCCTCCGCCTGCGCTTCAACGAGGATCATGAGGCGCTCGGCCTCTTCACCGGTTTTCGCGAGCGCCGCCTTCTCCCCTTCAAGACGCTCCACCGCCGAATACAATTCCGCCAGGGTCTCGTCATCGATGCGATTGGTGTTGGCGTCGGCCAGCGCAACGGCCATTTCGTTCCGCGCGGCCTCCGCCGCCGCCAATGCCGCGCCCACGGCGGCAAGCTGCTGCTGGCGCTCGGTCAGGGCATCCTGAAGGCGGGCGGCCTCATTGCGCGACTGGGACAGGGCCGTGGACTGCGCCGCCTCGTAGGTGCGGTGCGTCTCCATTTCCACCAGAAGGGTGCGCGCTGTGGCCACCGTCTCTTCTTCTCGCCGCTTCATGGTGGCCAGTTCGTTTTCCATGGCGGCCAGGGCGGACTGAAGCCCCGCCCGCTCGGCGCTCATCCCATCCACCTGAGCCTGCTCAGACGCGGCCAGGCGCGCCTCGAGGGCGTGGACCTCGGCTTCAAGGTCTTCGACCCGGTCCTGTGCCGTTTCGAGTTCGCCGGGCTCTGGACGGTCATTCAGTTCGCTCATAAACGATTGCATCAGCGACAACTGCTCGCGGAGCGCGGTAGCTTCCCCGGCCATCTCGGATGCGGCTTCGCTGTCGGCCCGAAGATGCTCCAGCGCGCGCTCCAGCGTATCCACCCGGTCTTTTTGTGCGGACAATTCTTCCGCCGTCGGGCGCGCAGAAAGCTCCGCCAACTCCGCCTCAAGCTCCGCAATGCGCGATTGAAGCTCGATAGCAAGCGCCGCGCTTGCGGCCAGCTCCTCCGCCGTCGGGCGCGTCGAGAGTTCCGCGAGTTCCAAGTCCAGTTCCGCGATGTGCGATTCGAGTTCGGCAGCACGCGCCGCACTTGCGGACAGTTCTTCCGCCGTTGGGCGCGTCGAGAGTTCCGCGAGTTCTGCGTCCAGTTCCGCGATGCGCGATTCGAGTTCGGCAGCTAGCGCTGCACTCGCAGACAGTTCCTCCGACGTAGGCCGCGTCGAGAGTTCCGCGAGTTCCGTGTCCAGTTCCGCGATACGCGATTCAAGTTCTCCAGCACGCGACGCACTTGCGGACAGTTCCTCCGTTGTCGGCCGCGTCGAAAGTTCCGCGAGTTCCGACTCCAGCGCCGCAATACGCGATTCGAGTTCGGCAGCTAGCGCCGCGCTTGCGGACAATTCCTCCGCCGTCGGGCGCGTCGAAAGTTCCGCGAGTTCCGACTCCAGTTCCGCGATGTGCGATTCAAGCTCGGAAGCACGCGCCGCGCTTGCGGCCAGCTCCTCCGCCGTCGGGCGCGTCGAAAGCGCCGCGAGTTCCAAGTCCAGTTCCGCAGTGCGCGATTCTAGTTCGGCGGCGCGCTCAGTACTCGCGGCAAGGTCGTCCGCAGTTGGACGAAGGGTGAGTTCCGCCAGTTCCGATTCCAGTTCCGCGATGCGCGATTCGAGTTCGGCAGCACGCGCCGCACTTGCGGCCAGCTCCTCCGCCGTCGGACGCGTGGAAAGCTCCGCGAGCTCGGATTCCAGTGCGGCGATTCGTGCCGCCGTCGCTGCGCGGTCTTCTTCCGATGGATCGGGCTCGGACTGCGCCCTGTCGCGCTGGTCCAGTTCCGCCTGGAGTGCGGCCAACTGATCCGCGGTGGGTGCTGTCGCGAGCGCGGCCTCCAGCGAGTCGATGTGCTGCTGGAGGGCCTGCAATGCCTCGACAGGCGGGCGCTGCTCCAGCACCACCAATTGTTCCTTCAGGGCCGCGATGCGCTCTTCGAGCACGGCCACTTCCTGGCGTTCCAGTTCCATCTGGGACAGCCGGGACTCCAGGGATGCTATGCGTCCTTCCGCCTCTTCCAGCGCCTCGCCGCCGTCGGCTCCTTCAGCGGGATCATTCAGGTCCCCTTCCTGCGCCGCGAGTTGTACGTCCTCGCCCAGGAAGGCCCGGCGAAGGGCTTCCATCTCGTGGGAAAGGGCACCCAGGGCCGCAACGTGCTGCGCGGTTTCCGCGCGTTGGAGATCGACCGCACCCTGAAGGCGTTCTTCGGAGAGCTGGAGCCGCGCGGCTTCTTTGCGAAGGAGTTCCGCCTCGCGCGTGAGTTCTTCGTGCTCCCGGCGCAGGCTTTGGAGTTCCGCATCGCGCTCGGCCAGGGCCGATTCGAGGCGTTCGTGCTCCCGGCGGTGCTTGACCACCCGCTCGGTTTCCGACGCCAGATTCGCCGAGGCAAAATTTTCCTGCTCCAGTCGAAATGATTCCATTTCGATGTTGAGTGCATGCACCTCGGACGTCAGAATCCGATTTTCGTGACGGAGCTGCTCCACCTCGTCGATCAGGGCGGGGTCATGCGCCGCAACCGAAGACTCCACAGTAGCGGGCGCTGCGCCCGCGCCAGGTGCCAGAATGTCGAGAAGCTGGGCGAGCTGCCGGTTGGCCGTGGCAAATTGCGACAGCAATCCGGATTGCGACCCGGTTACCTGGGTGGTCCAGGACTGAACGGCCCCCTGAAGCCGCCCGATCGTGCTCTCGAGTTCGCGCAACGCGCCGTCACCCGCCGCGGTTGGGGCGGGTGCGGAGGCCACGGTATAGCGCGTCATGGCGCCAGCGGGAAGTTGCTCCTGCCCCATGGCCTGTTTCAGGCGATTCAGCTCGCCATTCGCCTGCGCCAGGGCGGCGGTGAGTTGCTGCCGCTCCTGCAGCACCGCCAGCAAACGGCTCAACTGCGTGTTTGCCCCGTCGATCTGTCGTGCGAGCCCCTGCTGCGCCGCCCCTACTTCGGCGGTCCAACTGGAAATAGCGCCACGAAGCTGGGCGAGCAACTCGCTGTTCGGTGTTCCCATAGGTTCCTTGCCTGATGCACGAATGCACGCGTGTTCCATGGGGATTATAGGGCGCGGCGGGGAACTGATCAAAATAGTCTCGAGAAAGATTGCGTTCTGCCGGTCCCGAAGACGGCCCCACCTGCACATTCATCTCACGACCGGACCAGCCCGGGGCATCGCCCACTTGAACACCGGGATACTTTTCCCTACCATGCGACCAAACCTATTCCTTAGACAGGAGCACATCGCCATGACAAGAATGATCGCTTACTGTGCCGGCATCGTCGCCGCCGTCCTATCGCTAGCCGCCCGGGCCGAAGTCCGAATGCCCGCGCTTTTTTCGGACAACATGGTCCTGCAACAGAGCAGTGTCCTGCCCGTCTGGGGCTGGGCCAAAGATGGGGAAGCAATAACGGTCAAATTCCTGGACCAGGAGGTGACCGCCACGGCGGCCGCAGGGAAGTGGAAAGTCCTGCTGGAGGCCGTACCTGCGGGTGGTCCCCACGAGATGACTATTCGGGGCGAAAACGAAATTACGATTAAGAACATCCTCGTAGGCGAAAATTGGATCTGCGGCGGCCAGTCCAACATGGCGTGGCCCGTAGAGAAATCTTCGACGTCGGCCGAGGCGATTGCGGGGGCAGATTTCCCTAAAATTCGCTTGTTTCAGGTAGAAATTACAGGCGCGGACACACCCCAGGACGATGTAAAAGCCCAATGGGTGGAATGCTCGCCCGAGACCGTGGCGAAGTTTTCCGCTGTGGGCTATTTCTTCGGCCAGGGTCTCCACGGTCATCTGAATACACCGGTGGGCTTGATCCAGTCTTGCCTGGGCGGCACCAATGCCTCGTCGTGGCTTCCTCGAGAGGTGCTGGCCGCGACCCCGGAATTTGCCGATATATTGGCGGACTACGACAAAGCCCTGGCCGAGTATCCGGAGAAAAAGGCAGCCTGGGACACCGCGCTGGCGGAGCATACGGCTAAACTGGAAAAAGCGAAGGCGGACGGCGTTGAACTGAGTGCCCAGGAGCTCCGTGGCCCCGCGGAACCCATGGGCCCGCAGCACGTGAAGCGGCCCGGCGCCCTGTTCAACGCCATGATCGCGCCGCTCCAGCCCTACGCCGTGAAGGGTGCCCTCTGGTATCAGGGCGAGGCCAATGCCAAATCCGTGGCCTCGGCGGAGCAGTACAAATTGCTCTTCCCCGCCGTCATCAATGAGTGGCGCAAGGGCTGGGGACAGCCCCGATTCCCCTTCCTCTTCGTGCAACTTGCCGCCTATTCGGACAATCCCGCATGGCCCGTGCTGCGCGATGCACAGACCGCCGCATTGGCCCTCTCCGACACCGCCATGGCCGTGACCATCGACGTGGGCCAAAAAGACGACATCCACCCGACCGACAAGGCCACCGTGGGGAAGCGGCTGCTGACGGCGGCGCGCAATGCGGCCTATGGCGAGGATATTGAATCCACGGGCCCTCTCTTCCTGGAGCTGGAGAAGCGCGAGGGCCTCGCTATTGTTTACTTCCAAAACGCCTCCGAAGGACTGCGGAGCAGCGCGAAGCCCCTCACGGGCTTTGAAGTCGCGGGCGAAGACGGTGTATTCGTGCCCGCGAACGCCGCCATCGCCGGCCAGACGGTGATCGTGCGATCCGAGCGCGTTCTGAATCCGATTCACGTGCGCTATGGCTGGCAGGCCTTCCCCGATCCACCCTGCACCCTCTACAATGGCTCGGGATTGCCGGCGGTGCCCTTCCGAACGGACGAACTGCCGGTGGCGGATGCGGTGCCGTAGGGACAGCGTCGCCTCGATACCCGGCGCGCAAAGAAGTCTACGTGCGACTTCGAAGTCTTGCACGAGCAAATAGGATGGTAACCGGCGAGGCTGTCCTGTCGTATGACGTCATGGCTTGGCCCAATCAGAGGCATCCGGTTGTCGCGCAATGTCCTTGGGGGAGGTCCTCTCGCAGATCGCAGCTTGATCAGATCGTGCGAGATCTCTTCGCAGACGACAGGACAGCCGCACCGGTCTACGTTGACCTTATCCAATCAAGTAATTCAGGCGACGCAGCGGATGCCACGCTATTCCGAGTCCCGTGGTGCCGCTGTCCCTGCGTTTTCCGGTACCCGAACCTCAAAAACAACTTGCCGCTTCGCGAGCCAGGCGACGCCTACGAGGTCATACAATCCGCGCCACAGCCGGTTATTGATGCCGTATTTGGAGACCCCGGAGTGACGGGGATGGTGAAGCACGGGGCACTCCACGATGGAAAAGCCCTGGGCTCGCATGAAAACAGCAAGAAAACGATGGACACCGTTGAACGCAACGAGATGCTGGACACAGTGGTGGCGAAAGCCCTTGCTGCCGCAACCGGAATCCCGGATGCCATCGTGAAGCACGGCATTGCGGACCGCATTGGCCACGCGGCTTGAAGCCCGGCGTATCCACGTGTCGTTGCGGTTGGCCCGGTAGCCGCAGACGCAATCAAATTCTTTAAGTAGCTCCAGGAAGCGGGGAAAATCCGCCGGATCGTTCTGCAGGTCGCCATCGAGAGTCAGGATAAATTCGCCACTGGCATGGCGCATACCCGCAACCACCGCCGCGGACTGGCCCGAATTGCGAACCAGGGTCAGCGGCTTGACGCGCGGGTCCTGAAGGTTCGCTTCGGCCAGCCGCTCGCCAGTCTGGTCGGTGCTGCCGTCGTTGACAAGGATGCATTCGAAGTCATAGTCGCCCAGGGGCGCAAAGGCGTCACGGATTTTCTCCGCGAGCGGCGCGACATTGTCTTGTTCGTTGTAGAGGGGGACTACGACGCTGACGAGCGTTTTCATGGGGACTCTTCACAGGTAAGTGGGGATGATAAATTGGAAAGTTGGTGGGATTGGGGCGATAGTATACCTGATCCAGCGGACGAAAGGCGTATTTTACCCGCGAGCCGACGCCCCACACGACCCATCGTGCCGCAAAAATCGAGACATGGCCCTGAGCTACCCGACCTTCTTATCGCGATCGCCTTCCCCGTCAGTTCCGTGGCGCGGGGGGCCGATCATCCACCGACTCGGCGATGGCCACATCATAAGCGCGGCGGGCGTGGTCATAGGCCGCCACGGCGGCGTCCTTGTCCTCCTTGCGAATCTGAGTCTCCTTCATCTTCCAGCACTGATCAACGGCGGCGCGGCACCATTCGGCGCTGCGGCGCGACGCGCGGATCGGCTTGTCGCCCACCAGGGTGTAGATGGGATTGGTATGGGCGGACGCCGTCACGCGGAGCGCAATCCAGCTTGAGTGGTGCACGGCCTGGGTGAACTTCAGTTCGTGCTCCCGGCCATCCGCGACAATCTCCTGCTTCTGCACGGGATAGCCGTTTACGATGAGCTCCACCGCCACTTTGCGCGTGCCGGGGATGCGGGCCTTTTCCACGTGCCAGTAGGGACGGCCCATGAAGCCGCCGTCGGCGATCTTTTTCCCCGCATCGTCCTGTACCTCGGGCAGCCAGGCCGCCGCCGTGGCCGTCACCGTAACATCCCGCGGGCCTTCCAGGCGCACTTCGTTCTTGTTCGCACCCAGCTCGTTGCCCTCGACCTTGAAGTTGTAGAGGTGGGCGCGCCCATCGGATACGTAGTTGGCGCCCTCTTTAATCTTTTCCACGAAGCTGTCGAAATCCAGCTTCTCGCCGAGGCGCGTATAGCTGCGGGCCATGCCGATGCGATCATCGAAAATGCAGGGGAAATCCGTTTCTCCGCTGATGGCCGTCCGGAAGCCCGAATTAAGCACGTGATACCAGATGTTCAACTCCATGTGGAGCGGCGTATCACCCGCTGAAATGAAATCCACCGCGTCGTGGGTCGCCGTGACGATGTACTCGTTCGCACCGATGCCGTCAAACTTGGCCATGACGTAGTTGGGGATCTTCTCGGTCGGTGTTTCGGGCGCGAGGCCCCAGCCGCTGTGGGAATAGCCGACGATGCCGCCCTGCTGCTTACCCCACTGGAGCACAGGCAGAGTCCAGCTCGGCCACTCTTCGATGAGCGTCGTGCCGGGGTAATCGTCTTCCTTAAGGCGCAGCAGGCACAGGTGGCCGGCGTGGCTGGAAGGAAATCCGGAGACCTCCACGTCGTAGCGCATGATGTTTTCCGGGGTGGAAAGCTTGTGGACTTCACCCTCGAAGAAAGTCTTCTGGTGATACCAGCAGGGGCCCCAGGTGAGCACGCAGGACACGTCGAGATCTTCGCCCTGGGCCTGGCGCAGCATGGCCTCGGGGCGCACGCCCGCTTCAGGGCTCTCATAGTGGCTGCAACCGCCCGCGTGCACGTGATGATCGGCGCTGAAGAAGCCTTTCTCTTTCATGCTGATCCAGCGCTCCAACTGGAAAGTCTCGGTGTGCTCCTTCACGCCCTCGGGCACCGTAATGGTCCGCGAATGGGTCAGGTATTCCGGTCCGCGCGTCCAGGTAACATCGTAGGTGCCGGGCGGGAGGTACACGTGCTCGCCATCAGTGCGATACACCTGGGGATGGAAGAAGAAGTCCGGATAATCGCTTTCCGTCGTCACCCGACGAGACGGCAGCGGATAAACACCTACGAGCGGCTGTGCCGAAAGGCCGGGGCGGGCCCAGGGTTCATTCAGGGCCTTGCTCTGGCGATAGTCATTGGGCACGGCGGGTTTCTCGCTGGTGTCCACGAGCCGCTGAATATTGTCGCGGATGATGAAAGACGCCATGGCGGGGCCGCCGTCGTGATCCTTAACCTGGAGCTTCACCTTAACCGAGGGCTTGCAGTCGAAGAACACCGTCACGGCGTTGCGGTAGCCCACGTCCTGCGAGCCCTGGCCCACATGAAAGCCCAGCTTGGCCTCCCGGGGCCCGACTTCATCGGTGTAGACCTGAAGCACCTTGTACTCCACGGGAATCCCCGACAGGGCCGTCGTCAGGGGACGGCTCTCATATAAGCTCAGCTCCAGATAGCGGTTGGCCGCCTCTCCGGGCGACAAGAGATTCTCCGGCTTCGGCTCGGGCCTGCCCGTGGAAACGTGGAGCCTCGGCTCGGCGTTGGGCGATTCCCATTCGATCGGTGCCCGGGTGCCGGACTCGTTGTGAACCTTGATCAGGAAGCTCTTCCAGCCGCCCTGCTGCAGGTCGGCATCCGCCGGCCCCCGCATGACTTTCACCCGCGCCTCGGGGTTGATATTGACTGCGGCGAGGCAGTAGGGGTCGAGGATCGCCTGGATCTCTTCGGCCACGGCGGGCGTGTGCTCTTTCTCCGACAGGGCCTTCAGGCGGGCGGAATCGGCCTCGCCCAAGCCGCTGCCCAGGTAGCGCAGGGCCTCGTCCAACCGCAGACTCGCGGCCATGATGGGCTGGGCCGGGACATTCGGGATAATGTCCAGCGTCTCCACCGGCTCTTCGAGTTCCGCGCGAGGAACGGTGGTCTGGCAGCCTGCAAAGACGAGCAACGAGGCGGCAAGCACGGCGGCCCGGCCGATGGGGCGGCAGGATGGATATATCGGGAATGAAATCATGGCAGGGTTACTCTCCAAGGGGTTATTAAAGCCTCTCCGCTTTGCTCCCTGCCCAACAGTATGCCCCGCGGAAAGCCCCGGTGCAAGCGTCCGAAGGGACCGGCGCGGACGGCACGGACGTACGCGGGGGGACCGGGTGCACCCCCAACCTGCGGCGAATTGCCGACGGGTAGTGCCGGACCCTATACTATGCGCTAACCCTTTTCTAACACGCAGCGGAGTATAATTCGGAATGAAAGTCGAGAATCCCGGTTCCTTTCTGGATCACTTTCTACGCCAGACCCGCATCCATCACGTACAGTTGAGCGGCATGGCCGACATGAAGGCGAACATGATGCTGACCGTGGCTTCGGTCGTGTTGACCTTTACCGTGGGCTATCTGGCGGATCCGGCTTTTCAATGGGCCGCGCTGACCCTGATTGTATTCTGCTTTGCCTCCATCGTGGCGGCGATCTACTCCGCCATGCCCCGGGTGCAACTGCCCGGGAAGAATCGCCCGCGCCCGGATACGAAGGACCCCAACTACAACCCGCTCTTTTTCGGCACCTTCATCCACATGACGCTGGAAGAGTACAACGATGTAATGGAGCAAGCGGTGAACGACCCTTCGGAAGCGGTGGAGCTGATGGTGCGGGAAATCTACACCCTCGGGTGCTTTCTGGCCTATCGGAAGTACCGCTACCTGCGCTGGGCCTATCTGCTGTTTCTGAGCGGCCTGCTGGTGGCGGGCCTGGTCCAGGGCTTGTGCGTGACGCTTCAGAATCTGGGCATCCAGCCCTGGCAGTTCCATCTGGCGCCCATGTCGGCCATGGGCGGCTGAGCGGCTATCAGGCCTAATGTGCCCTGCCCGGCGATGACCACGGGAACAATGTGCAAAATTTCGACCTCTGACTCTGGAGCTTCAACCCGTGACCGATCCCTCGCTTGAACCGATGCTGCCGCCCCGTCCCATCGGCGAATCCTCCGAAGAGCCGGAGGCCGCGAAGCTCCACGGGGGCGAAACCACGCTGGAATCCCTCGCCGAGACCCGCATCCTGCACGAAACAACGACGGAGCCGGAGGCCGAAACGCACCGCACGGTGGACATCGGCCTGGAGCCCCTGCTGCCCCCCCGCCCCCAGGTGGAATTGCCCGAGCAGCCCACAATCCGGCCGCGCACCGCCGTGCCCCTCGAAATGGAGCCCCGAATATCGCATCGCCCCGCCGTGGTCACGTCGCTGGACGCCTTGAACGCCGAGACGGAGGAGGAGGTTGAGGACGCCACGGAAGGCACGGGGTGGCTCGGCCCATTCCTCCTGATGCTGTGTCTGGCCGCGTTCCACGTGATAGCGAATCTCTGGTGGCTTCAGCAGGACAACCACCCCATCCGCACCGATGAAGAAGGGCACATGCAGTTCGCCCGCCAATACCACGAGGTGCTTTTTGTCCAGGACTTTCCCGACCCGGTCCGCCGCTTAATCGCCGTGTCGCAGATACGCCCCGGAATTCCCGCGCACCCGCCCCTCTTCCAACTGCTGGGCGCGCTGATGATCCAGATCTTCGGCTACAGCCCGGACACCATCGCCGCCACGAGCACCGTGATGTTCGTGCTGCTCCTTTTCGGCTGCTACGCCCTCGCGCGAACTTTTCTCCAGCCTTGGCAGAGCCTCTTCGCGGTCTTTGTCGTGAGCATGACGCCGATCGTCTTTGCCTCGTCCCGTTTCTTCATGACGGACTACGGCTCGGCGGTCATCGTGGTCTGGTCAATCTTTGCGCTGGTGAAGAGTCAGGGCCTCCGCCACCCCGGCTGGGCACTCCTCTTCGCCGTGCTCAACGGCCTGGGTATCCTCACGCGCACCGTAACCTTCGCCTATATGCTCGTCCCGGCTATCCTGACCGGCCTGGTCGGCATCGTCGCCACGCTACGCCGCGAGTCCTGGGAGCCCGGATGGGGAACCCTGGTCGTGAACGTAACCATGGCCCTCGTAGTGACCGTGGGCATTTTCGCCCCGTGGTACGCTACGAATCTCGAACCCTTCTATGACTATTGGTCCAACAAGGAAATCTCCGGGACGCGGGGGCCACTGACCAATTTCGCGCCGCCGCCCCCAGTCAACGCTGCCGAGGCCGCCGCAGGTGCCGCCCCCACACCGTTGGCGGATCAGAGCACCTACGCCCGAATCGTCCGGACCGTCTCCGAAAAGACGACGAACCCACCCGTGGCCTGGATCCGCTATCCCGTCTACCTGGTGAACGACGGGCTCTTCGCCGTGCTCGCGGGACTGGCCCTGCTCGGGATGGTTATTGCCCCCCTGCGCGCCCAGTTCCGCACGCTGCCGCTGGCCTGCATGTATCTGTGGATTCTGGGCAGTTGGGCTTTCTTCTCGGTTATCCTCCGCTCCGCCACGCCGCGCTATGGCCTGCCCGTGGCCCCGGCCCTCGCCCTCTTCGCCGCCCTGGCCATCCTCGCCCTGCCCGGCCGCTGGATTCGCATGACGGCCGGGGCGATGCTGAGCATCGTGCTCCTCTTTCAGTATGCCCTGCTCACCATCCAGCCCATGGGACCCAACGCGCGCCTCGACATCCCCGTCACCTTCCCCCCGGACAAGGCCCACTACTTCACGGATCCCGGCCTGGTGGTTTTCAAGGATAATCTGGCCCTGGGCTTCTCCTATGCGCGCCTCGGCGCACCGGAATCGGAAAACTATCAGGAGCGCTTGCTCCAGGCGATGATGAAGCACGAGAAGGAACTTCCCGTGCGCACGGGGCAATTTGCCAACTACCAGAAGCTGAACGCGCGGGGCCTGGAGTTTCACGAGCGCCACTACTGGCCGGGGGAAAACCCCTACCGCCTGACATCGCTCGCGCCCGAAGATACCCCCGAGCGGCGCCTGACCATGATCCACATGGGCACCGAGCCAGACCAGCTCCTGCCGCGTCTTGGCGAGACGGACTACATCGTGTTCGAAGCGCCGGTGGCCCAACCGGAAATTGCGGCGGGCTATCAGGCTTTCTTTGAGGCACGGGGCTATGTCCTGATCGAAAGTTTTGACGAGCCAGAATTTGGCTGGGTGCCCGCCGCGCGCTATGGCGTGCTTGCGCGAAAGCTTCAAGGCGAGCTCGTGCCCGTCACGGCGGATTCCATCGCCGCCATGAGCCTCTACGATATTCACGAACTGAAATACTCCGCGGACTTCCAGCGCCTGGCGCCGGAGTTGCGCGCCCTGGCCCAGAGCACCTTTCAGACCAAGCTCCAAGCGGTGGCGACCCCGTTTCAACTCAATGACTCGGTGACCTTCATGGCGGCCGACACCACCCGGGTGGACGCGACGACCTATCGCGTCCGCATGGTATTTCAGGTACACAAGGCCCTGGATCGAAACTGGCGCATGCTCTTCCACGGATTCGTGTCGCCGGAAAACCTTTCGCGCCTGCCCGCCGACAAACAGGCCCAGGGCTACGTGGACTGGAACTTCGATCCCCAACCGCCGGCCACGGAATGGGTGCCGAGTGATTTCGTCATTTTGACCAATCAGATTGTGGCGGAACCCCTGCAATGGCAGTTCAAATTCGGACTTTTCCAGGGGGAAGTCCTCTTCGGCCGCACGGGACTCCTGCAAGTCATGGATCTGGCGATGGTGCCTTGAATTTTCCCTTGCCAGCGCTTTGCAGGGACGCCAGAGACAGCAAGGACGACAGAAATAAATGGCACTTCATTACCTGTCGTCCCTGAAGTCTCTGCCGTCCCTGTAGCACACCCGATTTCCCGGTATGTCGTGAATAATCGCAGAATCGGGTATGATAGTATTTGAGGTGCGGCACCGGCGTCATTCGGGCGGCGAGAGATTGCGGAATCATGCGTTCGCGGAAGCGAGGAGGAGCAGAAAATATGGCCATGACGGTGGAACAGTTGATGCAGGATGCCCTCGACAAGAGCGCGTCGGATATCCACTTGAAGGAGGGGAACCCGCCCATCCTCCGCATCGACGGCGAACTGGTGCGCATGGAAGGGCAGGACGCACTCACGGAGGATGACCTTCAGGAGATGCTGAAGCAGATCGCGTCGCCCGCGGATATCGTCAAGTTTCAGAAGGTCATGGAGCTGGACAACTCCTACTTTTACGAGGGACGGGCCCGCTTCCGCATCAACGTCTGCAAGGACGACGGCGATACGCGCATCGTGATGCGACTGATCCCGCTCATCATCAAGACGATGGAAGAGCTGAAGCTCCCCGTGGTGTTGAAGAAGCTCTGCGTGCTGAAGAACGGCCTCGTGCTGGTCACCGGCCCCACGGGTAGCGGTAAATCCACCACGCTTGCGGCCCTCATCAACGACATCAACACCGAACGGCCCGACCACATCATCACCGTGGAAGATCCGGTGGAATTCCTGCACAAAGACAAGCGGGCCATCGTGACCCAGCGCGAAATCGGCCACGACACCCTTTCCTTCGCCAACGCCCTGCGCGGCGCGCTGCGCCAGGATCCCGACGTGATTCTCATCGGCGAAATGCGCGACGCGGAAACCGTCCGCACCGCCCTCGCCTCCGCCGAAACGGGCCACCTCGTGTTCTCCACCCTCCACACCGTGGACGCCGTGGAAACCCTGAACCGCGTCATCGACTTCTTCGAACCCCACCAGCAGTTGCAGATCCGGAAGCAGCTCGCCTCCGTGCTGCGCGGCGTGGTATCCCAGCGCATCCTTCCCCTGGCCACGGGCCACGGGCGCTGCGTGGCCGCCGAAGTGCTCCTGGGCACGCGCACGGTGCGCGACTTCATCGAAAAGGGAAAGTCCTTCAAGGACATCGTCCAGTTGATCGAAGAGGGCAACGACCAATACGGCATGCAGACCTTCGACCAGGCTATCTACGACCTGTGGAAGGAGCAGAAGATCACGGCGGAAGTCGCCCTGCTCAACGCCACCAGCCAGAAGGACCTCAAGCTGCGCATGCAGGGCATGTCGGTGAAATAAGCATGCGAGGAATCGCCATGGTGTCGGTGAGATGGATGGCCTGCCTGCTTGTAAGCGTCGGCATGGCCTCAATCCAGAGACTTCAGGAACGAAGCAGCCTGCTGTCGCTGCCGTCCCTGTTGTCTCTGCAACCATGGCGCGCCGCACTCGGCCTTTTCCTCCTCTTCGCCGCAAACACATCCGCCGAAAACCTCGTGGCCAATCCCGGCTTCGAAGATCTCGCGGGGGACAAGCCCGCCCGCTGGGATCAGTTTGTCCAACCCATGCCCGGCGCCGATGCGAAACTTTCGGACACGGCCCACGGCGGCGCCTACGCGGTGCAGTTGCATATCCCGACGCCCTATGAGAAGGAACCGGTGAACAACTGGAGCCAGAACATCATGGGCGACTTCGGCGGGAAGACCCTGCGGGTCTCGGGCTTCATTCGCGTGGAGGAGGCGAAGGAGGCCACCATCTGGCTCCAGCTCTGGCGCAAAAAGCCCTGGGGCGTACTGGGCGCGGCGAGCACCAGCATCGACATGCCCGTCTACGGCACCCAGGACTGGCAGGAAGTCTCCATGGATGTGCCCGTGCCGGAGGGCGCGGATTTCGTCACCTTGCGTTGCGTGCTGATGGGTTCGGGAACTGCCTGGTTCGACGACCTCTCCGTCGCACTGGCGGAAGATGTAAAACCAGAAGAGAAAACTGAGGCCCCGGCGAAGTCCCCCGAGGCCTCCCCCGAGGCGCCGGACTCGAATGCGGACGCCGTGGCGGAAAGCGCGGTCGAGGAGATCATGGCCGAGGAAGCTGCGGAGCTCGCCGAACCCGACGAAGTGTTTGAGCAGCCGACCCTCCCCCAGGACACCGTGCTCCCCCTCGTGAACGAACTGGAATCGGAAGTGCGGCGCTTGCGCAGCGCCAATGAGGTACTCACGGATACGCTGCAGGAGATCCAGAGCGTCAATCAGGAACTGCTCAAAGAGATGATGGCGGTGCAGGCGGAACTGCAGGAGATGAAGGCGGGCAAGAATGGCGCGGCCGCTCCCGCCCTCCAGGGCGACAAGCCCCGTGTACCGCCGCTGATCCCCCTCAGCCAGTCCCAGGAGTATGGTGCGCCATGACGGGTCAGACGATGATGATCGTGGTGATTTCCCTGGGTGCGGGCGCCTTCGCGGCGGGCTGCACCTGGGTGGGACTCGACCTGTTGTCCCTCCTGGGCGGGCAAATCGCTGCGCGCCGGGAGAAAAAGCGCCTCGAAGCCGAAGCAAAAGCCCTGAAGAAGGCCGAAGAAGCCGCCAAGGCCAAAGAATAATCCGGAGGCCTCGTGATGTCCGTCCCCCCCGAACCAGGCCCCAGGCCCTCGATTGCCGTGCACTTCAAGTGCTGCAATGTCTACCTCCGCATCTACCTGAATCGGCTCGGCACCGCCTACTTCGGCCACTGCCCCCGTTGCACCCGCTCGATCACCATAAAAGTCGGCCCCGGCGGATCAAAATCGCGCTTCTGGACTGCGGAATAACAAGTCGGACGAATCAGACGGATTGGACCGATCCGATCCGATCTGTCTGATCGGTCCGATCCGTCTGATGGTAGCCGCCGCCGGAAGGGCTTCGCTTCCCGCAGGGTTGCTAAGAAAATTTCCATTGATCATTTTCCCCGATCCGCGCCATAGTATCGGTAGAAGGTGCCGAGGCTATGGACGTTCCAGCGCAAAACGAAGAGATCGCGCTCATGATGCGGGTGCGAAGCGGGGACGAGTGTGCCTTTGAGACGCTGTTCAACCGCTATCAACGTCCGCTGCTGAATTTCTTCCACGGCCTTTCGCGCAACCCCTGCACCGCGCGGGATCTCGTCCAGGAGACTTTCCTCCGCGTCTGGAAGATTCGCATGCGCTACCGCGCCTCGGGCTCCTTCCCGGCCTATCTCTTTGGCATTGCCCGCATGATATGGCTGGAATCTTGCCGCCGCGAACAGAAAACATGGCGCCTGGGCCTCCGCCAGGACGAGGAACGGCTGCTTGACCTCCCGGCGGACGACACCGCGTGCCCCTCGTGGCACGCCAACCGCTCGGAACTGCACGGCCACCTCTACGCCGCGCTCGATGAACTGCCCGAGGAGCAGCGCATGGTCTTCGTGCTGCGCTCCATCGACGGGCTCTCGCTGGAAGACATCGCCGCCGTGCTGGATTGCCCCGTCAACACGGTGCGCTCGCGCAAGATACTGGCCGTGAAAAAACTGCGGCGCCTTTTGGAATCGATCATGGAACCCCGGCACGCCCGGAATACATAACTACATACCAAATTCATCGTTACGCGAAATTACCCGGTGTTGCCGTTGGTCACACGTGGTCAGGACCCTGACACCGGAATATTTCGCCAGAAGAGGAGCGCACGCTCATGGATTGCCGAAACATACGCCGCGCATTGTCCGGACTCGCCGATGGCGACCTGCGCCCCGCTGTCGAGAGCGAAGTGCGCGGCCATCTGGAGTGCTGCCCCGAATGCGCGGCCGAATGGGAATCGACCCGGGAACTCCTGGCGTTGGGCGGCGAGGCCCTGGCCTACCAGGGCGCCCCCCTGGCCTTCGACGCCCTGCGCGCGCGCATGGCCGCCATCGAACCGCTGGAAGAAGTGCTCCGCTACCAGTTGCCAAAGCTCCGAATCCCCGGTGCGGTGCCCCGCTTCGCCACGGCCATGGTGCTCCTCGCGATCCTCGCAGGGGTACCCTATGCCTTCCGCCACACCCGCCAGGTCTATACCGCCGTTCAGTCCCCCTTCGAACGCCAGGAAGCCACCCTGATCGCCGCACTGGACGAAGGCCGCTTCCCCGGCGACCCGGCCCCCGAGGAAAAGGAAGAGCAGGTGTAATCCGCCTTTCAAGGCAGAATCAGACCGATCGGACGGATCGGACCAATCTGATGGGTCGAATAAACCGCCCCTTCTTCGCAGGCTCAATTCATTCACTATGCTGAATTCACCACTCACCATTCCCCTTGCCCGCAAGGGTCCTCCTTGGTAGAATGGCCCCCAACCAAGGACCACCCCATGATTGAAGATCTGAACAAGACCATCGCAGCATTGGCGGACACCCGAGCGGGTTGGGTCATCAGGCGCGACGCCGCGGAGTTGCTCGGCGAGCTGGCCAAACGCTCCCTCACCGCCCTGAAAGCCAACGTCAACGAGCACGACACCGACGTGCGGAGCGCGGTGGAAAAAGCCCTCGCGAGCGTCGGCAACGCTGGTGGTGGTGCTTCGGAGTCCGCAGGGGAAGCCGCACCCGGAACGCCACCCACCATGAAGGCCCTGGCCCTGGCCTGCGTGAAGAAACCCAAGCGCGCGGTGCGCCGGGAGGGCACGGGCTTTGTGGTGCGCTCCGCCATGAAGGAGGGTCGCACGCAGGACGTGACGATTTCACGCTTCAAGCGCGAAGATGGCCGCGAGCTCATCCGCGTTTACACCGAGTGCGGACCCGCCGACCCCGAGAGCATCGCCTGGGCCGTGCGCAACAACGACCAGTGCATCTACTGCGCCTTCAATGTGGAAGATCGCGACGGGGTCGATCACCTCACCATCGTGGCCCACTTCGACCCGAAGCACGTCACCCCCGGCATGGTGCGCGATGCCGTGAAAGAGATGGCCTACTACGGCGACTGGCTCGAGCAAAAGCTCGGCGGCGGAGACACACACTAATATCGGGCGATCACCGGTTCACTTCACCCGATGAGATTTTCTCAGTCGTGCCACGCGATCCGGCAACGCCGGTTCGTGTGCGCTAAACGGTAGGCATCTTGCGACGTTTTACTCTATTGCCCGAGCGATTTGATCCTTTTCCCCACTTCACTCGTAAGAGTGAAACTCATGAGTCAAAACAATCTCACAACAGGCACACGAACCGGCGTTACCAGATCGCGTGGCACGTTCGAATACCCTTTCTCCGTCACCGCGACTTAAACGTATACCGCCACCTTTACTGCTTGTCGGATTGGAGTGTAGCTATGGTCACATTCCGATACGCCACCGGCCCATGATCCCCCTGAAACATCAGCGGCCCGACGGGCTTCTCGTCCTTATACGTCCCCGAGCGCGTGGGGCCGCTCACCGACACGTTCTCGTGAATCAACACGCCATTGAGCAGCACTTTCTCAAAGACGGCATCGGCGGTCTTATTACCTGCGGCATCGAAGCGCGGCGCGCGAAAAGTGATGTCGAAGGTCTGCCACTCGCCCGGCTTCTTCGACGCATTGACCCTCGGTGCGTGTCCCTCAAAGCCCTTGTCGTTCACCTCGTCATGGCGCTGGTAGATTCCACCACAGTCACTGTACTTCAAGTGCTCCTCGCCCCAACTGTCCATCACCTGAATCTCGTAGCGCCCCATCAGATACACCCCGGAGTTCGACCCCTTCGGCACCATGAACTCCACATGAACCTCCACATCGCCAAACTCCGCCGCCGTGTGGAGATCCTCCGTCTTGCCCTTGACACCGTTCACCGCTACGGTATTGCCCGAGCTCCACACCAGACGCTTCTCATCGGCGGGATCCACCGAAACCTCGCCCGCCATCGCCCAATCACCCAGCGGCGCACGGCATTGAGAGAGATCGCCGGGAGCGAAGAGATCGACGGGGTCGGCGAAGGATGCCGACGCGGATAGAAAAAGGGCGGGCAGAATTAGTCGGGCAAACATTTCGAAGCGTATCCTTTCATGAAAAATCTGCTTCTATTTTTCGAGAGTCTAACATGAAAGGCGGGGACCGGGGGACGGACCCGCGCAAAACGTTTCCGATGAGCCGACGAAACCCTGCACATGCGCACTATCCAGGTCGGAATACAACGCACCGGGTGCGCGGGCCTGTCCCAGGGGAGCAAGGGGCATCACTCGAACGCTCAACGTCGCCCCGTTGCAAAGGTCAGTTATTCGGCTTGCGATCGTAGGCCGCGATCACCATCTTTCGCCAGCGGCGCCATTCCCAGTAGCCCAAGCGCCGCATCTCGATCGAGTTCCTCGAAAGCGTAAACTTGGTGCCAATGCCACCGTGCGCATCCAGAAGCTTTGAGATAACTTCATGTCGCGTGCGGTGCTCCGCTTCGTCTTCACTACGGGCGTTATCTTCTGGTTTGATGTACTCCATGGTTTCCACATCGAACGCGTGGGTATAAAGAAGATCGGATTCGATGTCTCGAGTTCCGACGTTGAACGAACTATGTTCGTCGGTGTTCATGTCGGACTCCGTCACCGCGAGCTTTCCATCTGTTGAGATGAGAAACGCGCCTCCATGAGGTGAATCTGTAAACCAAGTTGCCATCAGATACAAGTCATCGGGCGCATCGTCCGACGATACGTAGTAGTTGCAACTCACATCGCCAAATCCGCTGCGGTAGACATAGGATTTTCCGCCCGCGATCTCCCAAGGGGCAGCTCCAACGTACGCGCTGGAAAACTCATACTCCAGCGTCTCTCTGGCAATCAGCGTTGCGCTTGCACCCAGCAAGAGTAAAACCAGACAGCCGACCTTAATTCTGGTCGCTATCCTCCCAATCTTTGCCTTCTCAGATTCTGCTTCGTTTCCAACCTGGTTCATACCAATCTCCATCCAACTCATAGCGTGGGGACCGGGGGACGGACCCGCGCAAAACGTTTCCGATGAGCCGACGAAACCCTGCACATGCGCACTATCCACGTCGGAATACAACGCGCCAGGTGCGCGGGCCTGTCCCAGTGGAGCAACGGCAATCACTCGAACGCTCAACGTCGCCCCGTTACATCCCCAGGGACATGCCGCCGCTTTGGGGCTCACGACGCACGATTTCGGACCGCCATTGACACTAGCGTTGTCATCCGCTTCCGGTGGTGTACCTGCGGCGGTACGTCCCTACGCGCCACCCATCACCTCCAGCGCCGTGGCGCACTTCTTCACATGTAGATCCTGCACGTCATCCACATTGATGTACGTCATCGGCGGCGTATCTTTAGACAACTGGGCCGCGCCGATTTTCCAGGCTTCTTTGGCTTCGTCCAAGCGGCCCAGCTTCGCGAAACTCTGTCCCTGCCAGTAGCGCAGTTCGGCGTCGGTCAGTACATAGCGCGCGCCGACTTCCAGATATTCGGGATAGGTCAACGCCTCCGAAAAATCCGCCAAGGCTTTCTCGTAGTCGCCCGCGGCGAAGTAATCCTTGCCCCGGCCCGTCAGCGCCGCTTCGAAAACGTCGTGGGGCCGCGTTGAGCCCTCAAAGTTCGTAAACTTCGCGCCCTTCAGCAGCGCGAGACTATCGTCGTAACGCTTCTCACCCACGTAGGCCTCCGCGAGCCACAACACGATGTCGAAGCGCGCGGGAAGCGCCTCGGGCATGCCCTCCAGCAGCGCGATGGCCTCCACCGTCCGCTTTTGCTCAGACAGGACCAGCGCGAGGTCGCGGTAGTTCAACTGATCATCGGAGTTCACCGCAATGGCCTTGCGGAAGTGGCTTTCCGCGCGGTCCAGGTCTTGCTTCACCTTCCAGGCATCCAGCGCGAGGAGCCGCAGCGGGACGCTGGATACGCCCGGTTGGGCAGAGGCCTTCTCCCAGCATTCCACGCCCTTTGCGGTGTTGTACAGACCCGCCTCCACGCAACCCAGCGCGGTCAGAATGCGCGGGTCGTCCGGCAGTACGCTTGCGGCGTATTGGAATACGATCCGGTCTTCCGGGCGTGAGGGAAACACATAGTCATGAGACATTGCACAGGCCTGCTTGACGAGTGCATGCCCCCGAAAATCATTGTCCGCCTCGGACGCGATCCAGGCCATATAATAGAGTGGTAGCGGGCCGATTGATTCATCGTCGGCGCCGAGTTTCTCAAGTACCGCTTCGGCAAGACCATGGCAGCCGAAGTTCGTGAAGAAGTTAACCGTCTCAATGAGGGTAAAGAGCTTTTCGCCGAAATTGCTATCGTAGAACGCGAACGATTCGGGTGCCTTGGCGTCGTTGGCAAAGGCCCACAGGGCGTTGACGACAGAATCCGCTGGGTCGCCCGACTCGTGGAGGGCGGCAACTTCGGACGAAATATCCAGGTCCCCTTCAAATTTTGCCGTGAGGAGCCAGTTGCGGATCTGTGGATTCTCCGGCGCGAGGGCGCGGGCTTTTTCCAGTAGTTCTATAGCTTTGTCGATCTGCCCCAGCCGCATGTGGCCCCGGCCCGCGAGACTGTAGCCCGCCGCGCGATTCGCCAGGCCCCGCGCGACGGCGTGCCCCGCGTCGATGGCGCCCTGAAAATCGCCGGTGGCCAATTGCGCCGCGCCGAGGACATACCACGCGTCGGAACTCTCTTCCTCCACGCGGATGGCCTCTTTGCATCGCGCGATGGCACCTTCATAGTCGCCGCGCTCCAGCAGCAGCGTGGCCAGGGCCGTCAACGCGGACACATGGCCCGGCGAGCTCGCGATCACTTCTTCGTATTTCGCTTTCGCGGCCTCGGGCTTGTTCTCGCGGTTCAGCAGCTCCGCGTCCATGAAGGCCTGCGTCGGCAGAGGCAGGGTCTTCTTCCACGCAGCCTCGCCTGCGAGGTCGGGCGGGCTCACGGGCTCGATTGCGAGGGGTGTGACATAACTCAAGAGCAAGTTTCCCTCGGCATCGTATACGGCCACGTCAATCGGACCTTCGGGGGCCTCGGGCAATATCAATGATACAGGCTCCGTGGGCGAGAGGTTTTCATGCGCTTCCGCCAGCAGAATATTTTCCTTGGTCAGCAGGCACATTGCCGCGGGGAATTCGCCCGTGGCGATTATGCGCAGTTCCAGCGCGCCATTCTTCCGCGTTGCGTTCACGGCCAGGTCACGATTGGCAAATTCAAAGCCATCGCCCAGGCCATGCACCGAGTACCAGTACTCCCGCCAGGCCACTTCCTGCAGCGGCCTAAGGAACCCATAATCCGCCTGGGTGAGCAGCGGGCCGGACTGCACCTCGATATAGGGCGAATCCACCGGACCGCTGTCGCTCAGGGCCATCTGGCTCATGACGCCAAAATCGTCTTTACCCCAAGTCCAGGCTTTCTTGCCCTGCACGGAATGGTGATCCGCGTGGGACACGATGCCCCGATCCAGATCGACGTCGTAGGCCCCGAAGAAATCCTGATCGCACTGGTAGCCAAAGACCGAACTCATGGTCGGGTAATTCTTGAGCCAGGTCATGTCCTTGCCCTCATGCAGGGGCCAGGAGAAGAACTCGTCGCCGTTGTGGTTGCTGCCGAGGCTCATGGGAAAAATGAAGCGCGTGCCTTCGAGATTGGGGAAGGCTGTGTTGTTCCAGAAATAGTAAGTGTGGGTACCGTCTGTGGGATTGAACATGCGGATGGACTCGTCGAGATACGCTTTGCCGGGGTGGAGCGTGACACGGACCGTCCAGCGCGTGCGGAACATCTTCTCCGTGTTGCCGATGACCAGCGTGGCCGAGCCGTCCTCGTTGGTCACGATGGTGGCGTCGACCGGCGACACAATCGTTGCGGTGTGGCCCTGGGGTCCCACGTTCCACTCGATGCCCCCGGCGATCCACGCGCCGCGCATGGCGATGAGCGCGGGCTTGATGATACCGGGCGTGTGGAAGACCTCGTGGTTCGTGGTCTTGTCCCATACGGAGTGGATGCGCCCGCCGAGTTCGGGAAGGCAGGTGATCTTGAGGTATTCGTTCTCCAGGAAGAGCGCGCGATACGTCCGCAGCTCTTTGGTCTTCAAAAGATGGTCCTGCCGCGTGTAGGGATAGTAAATGCTGCCTTCGTAGACGTCGTAGACGGGATTCGGATCGTCGAGCCAGGGATAGGTCTCAAGCTCGAGGGTGCCTTCCCAGGCCTTCACGGACTCGGCGGAGGCAACACCGGCAAAGGCCATCAACAACAGCGCAGATACAATAAAGCGGGCCATGGTCACTTCCTTGGGTTTGCTTTGGGTGATCCCGACTACGTGGAAGGTATTGTAGAGGGCAAGCGGGGCGAAGTACAGGGCCGCGAATAGGACCGATTCGACGGATAGGACGGATAATCGGTCCTATCGGTCAAATCCGTCCTATCCTTCACCGCCCCACCTCCAATATGCTATGGTGTTCCCAGCAGTAACCCGCACCCCACCATTCTCCGGAGCGCCCCATGAGCGACACGCCCGAAAAGCCCCTCTACATCAACCACCTCATCCACGAGACGAGCCCCTACCTCCTCCAGCACGCCCACAACCCCGTGGAGTGGTATCCCTGGGGCGAGGAAGCCTTTGCCAAAGCGCGCGACGAGGACAAACCCATCTTTCTCTCCATCGGCTATGCGGCCTGCCACTGGTGCCACGTGATGGAGCATGAGTCCTTCGAGAACGAGGCCGTGGCGAAGTTCCTCTCGGACTACTTCGTGAGCATCAAGGTGGACCGTGAGGAACGCCCGGATATCGACGACATCTACATGACCGCCGTGGTGGGCCTCACGGGCCAGGGCGGATGGCCCATGACCGTCTTCCTCACGCCCGACCTCCACGCCTTCTACGGCGGCACCTATTTCCCTCCGGAAGACCGCTACGGCCGCATCGGCTTCCTCACGCTCCTCGCAGGCATCGCCCAGCGCTGGCAGGACAAGCGTGAGCAGATCATGGAGGGCGCAGCGAACATCACATCATTCTTGAACGAGCAATCGCGCAAGCCCATCGGCGACGAAACCATCATCGCCTCGTGGGTCCTGGAGCGGGCCTGCACGCAACTGAAGAACAACTACGACGCCGAACACGGCGGCTGGGGCGGCGCGCCGAAGTTTCCCTCCAGCGGCGGCATCGGCCTGCTCCTCCGCGCCCACAAGTCCACGGGCGATCCGGAGCTGCTGGCGATGGCCGCAGAGACGCTGGACAAGATGGCCCGGGGCGGCATGTACGACCAGCTCGGGGGAGGATTCCACCGCTACTCCGTGGACGCGGAGTGGCTCGTCCCCCATTTTGAAAAGATGCTCTACGACAACGGCCAGCTCGCCCAGGTTTATCTGGAAGCGTGGCAGGCAACGGGCAAGCCCTACTACGCAAAGATCGTGCGCGAAATCCTGGACTACGAAATCCGCGAGATGCGCGACACCCTCGGCGGCTTCCACAGCACGGAGGACGCCGACAGCGAGGGACAGGAAGGTCGCTTCTACATCTGGAGTCACCGCGAGATCATGGACGCCCTTGGCGAAGAAGACGGTGCCCTCTTCTGCGCGTACTACGCCATCAAGGAGCGTGGCAATTTCACCTCCCACGAGGCCTACCACCACGGACTGAATATCCCCCACATCACCCGCGCACCGGAAACCATCGCGGCGGAGCAGGGCCTCGACCCCGAGGTATTGGAAGCGCGCATAGCGCCGATGAAGGCGAAGCTCAAGGCCATCCGCGATAAGCGCGTGCGGCCGGGGCTCGATGACAAAGTCCTCACCTCGTGGAACGCGCTCCTCATCGCGCCGCTGGCACAGGCGGGCGCGGCCTTTGGCGAGGCGCGCTATGTCCAGGCGGCGGCGGAAGCGGGCGAATTCATCATGACCCATATGTGGAAAGACGGCGGCCTCCTGCGCACCCACCGCCACGGCGAAAGCCGCCTGCCGGGCTACCTGGACGACTACGCCTTCACCGCGAACGCCTTCGTGGATCTCTACGAGGCCTCCTTCGACGCGAAGTGGCTGGAACACGCGCGAGAAATCACGGCGCAGATGATCGCGCGCTTCGGCGACGAAGAGGGTACCGGCTTCTACTTCACCGAGAAGGCGCACCAGAACCTCATCATCCGCACCCGCCCCACCTACGACGGCGCGGAGCCCTCGGGCAATTCCGTGGCCGCCATGGCCCTGCTGCGCCTCGGCAATCTGCTGGGCAACGAGGACTTCCTCCACTGGGGCCGCAAGGTCATCGAGACGACCCTGCCCTTGATCAAGAAAGGGCCCCAGGGCTACCTCCGCATGCTGTGGGCCGTGGATGTCATCCTCCACCCGACGGTCGAGATTACGATCGTGGGCCGCAAGGGTAGTGACGACGTAAAGGCCCTGCACCGCGTGATCGGACAACGCTATATGCCGAATAAGATTGTGGCATTGGTGGATCCAGAGCACGCGGCATTCACCGATGAATCTCCCATGTGTACCGGCAAGTCGTTGAAGGAAGGGCAACCCGCCGCCTACGTGTGTCGTAACCAGACCTGCCAGGCCCCGGTGACGACGGTGGAGGAGCTGGCGGCGTTGTTGGATGGGGTATTGGGATAGCCATTTTCAACGGCAGTCATGTGTAGTCACACAATCCAGCAATAAAAACCGAGGCGTTGCTGAAGTTTCCTCTATCAATGGCCACGGCCATGTTGGACGCGATCTTGCCTCATCACCCGCCAAACAACGCCGTCGTCACTTTCAGGAAAGTTTGCGACGCCAGGTAGAGCAGGATCAAAATCCCCGCGCCGCCGATGACGTTGCTCGCGATTCCATTGCGCAGGTCGCCCATGAGGGCCTTGTTGTTGGCGAAGTAGAACATCAACAACGCGCAAAGGGGCGAGGCGATGATCGTCGAGGTCTGGGCGATGAGCACGCTCTGCGGACCGCCGATGCCGGTGGACATGGTGACGACGGCCACGACGCAGCCGATGAACAGGCCCGCGCATGCGGCGATGCGCGTGGGGCGGGACTCCATGTGGGTATCCTGACCGAAGCCATCGGTGAGCAGTGCGCCGCCGATGAGTGCGTTGGTGATGAAGGAGGAGAAAGCGGCCGCGCCGAGCCCGAAGCTGAAGACGAGGACCGCGTTGTCCCCGAGCACACCCCGGAGCTGGGCCGCCAGTTCGCCGATGTTCTTAAACTCGCCGCCCTGCCCGTGAAGCGACTGGGCCGCGCCGATCATGATGACCATGCTGATGCCGCCAAGAATGGCGATGCCGATCCACGCATCCTGGATGGCGAAGCGGACGTTGCTGCGGTTCCAGCCCTTGGCCTGCACGAGATAGGCCTGGTAGAAGGCGGCCACGGCGGAGAAGGTCGTGCCGAGCATGCTCGCGGCCACGAGAAATTCACCCTCCTTGAAGGTGCCGGGAACGAGGCCCTTGCCCAGTTCCACTGGATTAATGCCGGTAAAGAAGAGGTTCCCCACAAAGGCGATCATCATGGCGGCCACGAGAAAGCGCATCACGATTTCGAGAAGATGATAGACGTCCTTCGCGATGCTCATAAAGAGGATGGAAAGCACCGTGAAGACGATGGGCCACACCGTACCCGGCACGGCGGGGAACACGCCCTGCATGGCCACGGACACGCCGATGTTGTTGCCGAACTGGAAGCCCGCCGCCACGACGAAGGCGGAGATACCGGTGACGGCGGCCACGGGGCGTCCCCATTTTTCCGCGAGGAAGGTCAGGAAGGACTTGTCCAGCGCGCAACCGATCCGCGCGGCCATGGAGGTGAACGTGGCCATGACCACGGCGGCCACCACGAGCATCCAGATGAGGCCGTAGCCGCTGCGGGCGCCGGCCGTGCTCGCGGAGACGATACTGCCGGGGCCGAGGACCACGGCGGCGGTGATGAGTCCGGGGCCGAGGCGTTTGTACCAGGGCTGTTCTTGCGTCATGATTTCAACTCCTCAGGGCTTCAGCCACGCATCGCGGTGCGCGGCGACAAATTCATCGTCGTTCAGTTCGGGATACTGGGCGTAGACCCGGTCAATTGCTGCGAGTTGTCCCGGACTCAGGCCTTCTTCGGGATCCAGACACCACAGGCCCTCCAACAGGCCCTGTCGGCGCAGTACCTCGTGAAGCCCGGCGATGCACCCGGAAAATCTATTGGCCGCATCAAAAAACGCCGCGTTGCTATCGGTCACCGCGATGCCCCGGGCCAGTAGCTCGGGCGAAATTCCTTCGGGCCGCTTGGACTCCTCTTGGCATCGCGCCAGCAGCTCCACCGCGCGTCGGGTCCACACGGACCAGTGGCCGAGCAGCCCTCCCGCGAAGCGACGCTCCACGACTTCCTTGCCGTGTACGAGCCGATAGGGCGTCGTGAGATCGGCCACGATGCTGTCGTCATTGCCGGTGTACAGCGTGATGTCCGTGCGGCCCGCTTCGACCACGGCGCGGATGACATCCAACGTTTGGTAGCGGTTGAAGGGCGCGATCTTGATTGCGACGACCGCCTCGATCTCGGAAAAGCGCCGCCAGAACTCATAGGGCAGCACGCGCCCGCCCACCGAGGGCTGAAGATAGAAGCCCACGAGGGGCATAATCTGTCCCACGGCCTTGCAGTGATCGATCAGCGCATCCACATCGGCGTCCGCCATCGCGGCGAGGCTGAGGAGACCCGCGTCATACTCCAGATCGCGCAGGAGCGCGGCTTCCTTCACCGCCTGCGCCGTGGGGCCGCAGATGCCGCCGATGCGAACGAAGGGGCCTTTGCCTTGAGCTTCGGCGCGCGCCATTTCCTCCGCCGCCAGCAAAAGCACCGGCTCGAAGAGGCCCACCTTAGGATCTCGAATGGCGAACTGGGTCGTGTGTACGCCCACCGCTATGCCACCGACGCCCGCGTCGATGTAGTAACGACTGAGGCCGCGCTGGCGACGTTCGTCGAGCTTGCGCGCGGATGTGAGGGCCAGGGGCTGGGCGGGGATGACGACGCCACGATCAAGGATGGCGCGAAAGGCGTGGCTAGCGGGCATGGGCGTGACTCCATGCACTCTGCGCCGGCTGCGGGTGCCCCCCGCCTCGGCGCGTCTCCGACCCACACAAACGCGAGGAACGAGCGGCCTTGTGGGTGAGGTGACGGCGGCGAACCAGATCACTCGACACTACAAATGAAGTTTGATAGCGTCGAAAAACACCCACAAGCTCCCCCGCTGCGCTCCTCCGCTTGAGGGTGGCACCCGTGGTTGCCTGTGGGGTATCCGAACGAAAATCCATCCTCAAAAGTCCCCCTTGCGGTTTTCAAAGTGCGTGGGCTTGTTCAAGCTCGCCCCACCGCGCATGACCCAATCCGCGATCCATTCAAGCATTTGCCGCAGGGGCACCGTGGGGTAGCCGAAGAGCGCATGGCCTTTCTGTCCATTGCTCAAGAGCGCGTCGGGCGCTTCATCCCCTTCGATGAGCACCGTATTTCCCATAAGCGCGCCAAAAGTCTCCGCCGCGCGGCGCACACTGATCTGCTCGGGGCCCGCGATATTGATCACCCAGGCGGGCGTGGACGCGTGCTCGAGCGCAAGGAGCGACATCGCATTCGCGTCGCCCTGCCATATGGCGTTGAGCGAACCCATGGACACATCCACCGCCTCGCCCGCGAAGATTTTGCGCGCCACATCCACCAGCACGCCGTAGCGCATTTCGGTGGCGTAGTTCAGGCGCAACAGACTCGTGGGGATATTCTGCGTCTGGGAGAAATACTCGAAGATGCGCTCGCGGCCCATGGCGGTGATGGCGTATTCCCCCACGGGATGAAGCACATCCGTCTCCACCGAGCCCCCAAGGGACAGGGGCGTAAGACCATAGAGATTGCCCGTGGAAAAGGCGGCAATACGGCACTCGGAGAAGTGCTGGCATACCAGCGAGGGCAACCACGTATTCATCGCCCACGTCAAGGGTGCCTGGCCGCTCGCGCCGAACTTCATCCCGGTCATATAGACCACATTCGGCGACTTCGGCAGCGCGGACACCTGAGCAGGATCGAGCAGATCACAGCGGAGCGTCTCGACGCCGTGCGCCTGAAGTTCGCTCTCCGCGCGGTCGTCGCTAAAGCGCGAGGCCGCGATCACCCGTCGTTGCACGCCCGCCTCTTCCGTCGCCCGCTTCGCCATCCGCGCCATCGTCGGTCCCATTTTCCCGCCCGCGCCGAGGAAGAGGATATCGCCCTGCAGGCGTCCCATCATGGAAACAAGCCCCGGCGTGGGCCGGCTCAGCAATTCTTCCAGGGTCTCGACGGTGTCAATGGTCGCGGGAAACAGGGACATGGACGGGCTTTCTGTTGCGCTACACGGGGTGCGATACGCCGGAGGTTGATGGCCGGGAACAACGAAGTTCCATGATGCCATATTGAAGCGCGGGAGTGCGACTTGGCGGCAGGCAGTCGAACAGAGAAGACGTACGACTTGCTAGAAACATAAACTTGAACTAGAATAGACGGAAAGAAGAAGGCAATGCTACGGATCCTGTTATGATCAACAATCTTCCCGAAAACGAGCAAACCCGCCACGATGAAAGTGCCGCTGAACTGGGCATTTCCATTGAAAGCCACGTCGAGGAGTCTCTGGTGGATTCGACACTCGCCCCTCCCCAGACGGGAATGAGCATTGTGGAAGCTTTCAAAAAGTACTTTGGCCCGGAGAATGGTGTGGACTTGGACCTCAGCCGCGACTGGTCAGAACGTCCTCCGATCGACTTTAGTGATTTCGATGAGTGAAGTTCTGAGTGGGCCGTCTCAAGTATTCATACGAGGAGTAAGGAAATGACGAGTATCACCATCCCCGACGTACCCGATTCAATGAGGAACGGATTGGAGTCCTATGCCATCAAACATGGACTCACCTTGGAATCCTACCTCCGCCAGGCAATCGAAAAACTTCCCGGAGCCGTGCCTAAGGACGGTGCCGAGATACTGGCGCTCGCGGACAAGTACTTCGGACGCTATGGCGATATCGAGCTCGACCTGTCGAGAGACTACACCGAGCGTCCTATCGTCGAGTTTGACGAGTGATAGTACTCGATACAAATGTTGTCTCCGAACTGATGCGAAGTTCACGTGAACCGAAGGTAGTTCATTGGTTCGGAAAGCAGCCGGGAGCCGATGTTGCCATTAGCACCATCACAATCGCCGAAATTGAGAAGGGCATTTGTCGGCTGCCCGATGGAAAACGCCGGAATGAACTTCGGGCTGACTTCGAAGGGTTCATGCTGGACGCGTTTTCAGGCCGGGTTTTTCCCTTCGATGAGACCGCAGCCCGCGCATTCGGCGCGCTCGCGGGGGCGAAATTGAAGAGTGGTTTTAACACGGGTTCGTTGGATCTCATGATCGCCGCCATCGCGTTCACCCACAACGCCAAACTCGCCACGCGCAACACCCGCGATTTCGAAGGCTGCGGGAGAGAGTTGATCAATCCATGGCAGGACACGGGACCGTCCTGAACGCACGGGCACCGATACTACGCACCTTGACCCAGCGCACTGCCAGCGAATTGCGATTTGTCAAAGCCGACTTGACGTTCGGGACCGTCCCGCGTTTGTAAAGCGTGGGACAGTCCTATCCGGGTTGCGCTGCCCTCGGTCTATGATGTCAAAGTTGTGCGATGCTTTCCTGGGGACGGCAATCCCCTTTTCTGGACAGTCCCATCACACCCCCGTATGCCCGAAGCCCCCTTCGCCGCGCGCCGTGGCTTCCAGATCGTCCACCACGGTCCACTGCGCCTGGAGCACCGGCGCGATCACCATCTGGGCGATGCGATCGCCCCGATTGATCGTGAATTCTTCCTGCCCGTGATTGATCAACAGCACCTTCACTTCGCCGCGATAGTCGGCGTCGATCGTGCCGGGACTGTTGACCATGCTGATGCCGTGTTTGATGGCCAGGCCGCTGCGGGGGCGCACCTGGGCCTCGGTGCCGGGCGGCAGCGCAATGCGAATGCCCGCGGGCACCATGGCGCGCTGGCCCGGCGCGAGGGCGATGGGCTCGGTCACCGCGGCGCGGAGGTCCATGCCCGCCGCGTGTTCGGTTTCATAGGCGGGCAGGGGCAGATCATTGCAGCCGGGCTCTTGCTTGATGAGAACGGCCACCGGGTTCACAGCGCGATCCGATCGGGCATGGTGTCGCTCTTCGGTCCGAGCACGAGCAGCGCGCACTGGTCCGCCTGGAAGATGGACTGGGCGCAGGACTGGATGTCGGCGGCGGTGATCGCGTCCACCTTTTCCACGATGTGCGACATGGGGATCAGCTTGCCGTAATACATGATGGATTTGGCCATGCGCGCCATGCGGGTGAAGGTGCTTTCCATGGCCATGAGCATGCCGCCCTTGATCTGCTCGCGATTCATTTCGAGCTCGTCTTCGGGGATGCCCTCGTCGCGCAACTTGCGGAGCTCCTCAAAGGTGAGGTCGAGGGTCTTGCCGAGCTGCTGGGGGGCCACGGCGGCATAGACGCCGATGGCGCCGCCGCGCATGTAGAAGGAGTCAAAAGTGTAGATGCTGTAGGCCAGTCCCTCGTCTTCGCGGATTCGCTCGAAGAGGCGCGAGGTGGATCCACCGCCGAGGATGTTGCTGGTCATGTCGAAGGCGTACTTCCGCTCGTCGTAGAGCGAGGGTGCCGGAAAGACCACGGTAATATGGGACTGGGCAATATCGCGCTCCACGGTGACGATACCGGCATTGAAGCGGGGCGCTTCGCCGGGCCCTTCGGCGGCGGCGCGGGGAATGGACTCAAACTCGCGGCGCACCTGATCGAGCACGGCCGTTGTATCGATATTGCCCGCGATGGAAAACACCATATTTTCCGGGCGATACCAGCGCTGGAAGAAATCGACCACGTGCTCATACTCCAGGGCCGAGACGGATTCAGCGGAGCCGGAGATGGAGCGGCCCAGAGCGTGATCGGGCCAGTGATGCTCTGTCATGAGATCGTGCACGTATTCGTCGGGCGTATCCTCGACGGAGGCGATCTCTTCGAGGATAACATTGCGCTCCTTCACGAGATCGTTGAAGAGGGAGTTCTTCACGATGTCCGCGAGGATCTCGATGCCCGTGGCGGTGTACTTGTCGAGCACCTTCACATAGAGGCAGGTGTACTCCCGCGCGGTAAAGGCATTGAGTTGGCCGCCGCGGCTCTCCACCGCCTCCATGATCTCATGCACGTTGCGGGTCTTGGTGCCCTTGAAAAACAGGTGCTCCAGAAAGTGGGCGATGCCGCTCTCCGCCGCAGTCTCGTTGGCTGATCCGGTCTTGATCCAGATTCCCGCACTCGCGGAGTGGAGATAGGGAAGGCGTTCCATGCACACGGTCAGGCCGTTGGCCAGGGTCGTTATTTCGGCCGCATCGCGCGGATAGGTGATCTCGCTCAAGAGCTGGTCTTCCTTTGGTAAATCGGGGCACCTGCCGCGCAGGCCCGGATCACTGCCGCCAGGCCCGACGCGTCACAAGCGTGAAATAACGATGGCGCTCCCACGCGGAAGCGCCATCGGACTATGCTAGCTGCCTATCGGCGGCCACCGCCACCGCCACCGCCACCACCGCTGCGTCCGCCACCGCCGCCGCCGCCGCGATTGCGATCACCACCGCCGCCGCCACTGCGCCCGCCACGGTCGCCGCCGCCGCGCCCACCGCGATCACCGCCACGGTCGCCGCGATCGCGACTTGCTTCCTTCTTTTCGACCTCGCTCGCGTCCACGCGACCAAGCTCCACATCGGCCTGAACCTTGGAAAGGTTCACGCGGCCCATCTTGTCGATCTCGATGACCTTGATGTCGATCTCGTCGCCGACGTTGACCACGTCCGTCACTTCCGCCACGCGGCCGGGGGCCAGCTCGGAAATGTGGATGAGACCTTCTTTATTACCGACCACGGTGCAGAAGGCACCGAAGTTCATAATGCGGGTAATCGTGCCCTGGTAGATGGCGCCCACTTCGACTTCCGCCGTGATTTCGCGGATGAGGTCGATGGCCGCCTGCGCGCTGGCCGCGTCCACGGCCGCCACGTTGATCGTGCCGTCGTCTTCCACGCTGATCTCCGAGCCGGTCGTGGCCTGGATTTCGCGGATGACTTTGCCGCCCGGTCCGATGATGTCGCGGATCTTATCCACATCGATCTTGATGGTGTAGATGCGGGGCGCATAGGGCGACAGGTCGGAGCGCGGCGTGTCGATGCACTCGTTCATCTTGCCGAGGATATGCTCGCGACCGGCTTTCGCCTGTTCCAGCGCCTTTTGCATGGTCGCGCGGGAAAGGCCCTTGACCTTCGTGTCCATCTGGAAGGCCGTGATGCCGTTCTCGGTACCGCAGACCTTGAAATCCAGATCGCCCAAGTGATCTTCATCGCCCAGAATGTCGCTGAGGATGCAGATGTCGTCACCCTCTTTGATCATGCCCATGGCGATACCGGCCACCGGCGACTTGATCGGGATACCCGCGTCCATCATGGCCAGGGTGCCGCCGCAGACCGACGCCATCGAACTGGAGCCGTTGCTCTCGGTCACTTCGGACACAATACGGATGGTGTAGGGGAAGTCCTTCAGGGTCTCGTCCTGGGCACGGGCCTCTTCGGATACGAAGGGCACCATGTTCATCAGCGCGCGCTCGGCAAGCTTGCCGTGGCCGATTTCGCGGCGGCCGGGGCCCGCGATGCGGCGCACTTCGCCCACCGACCAGGAGGGGAAGTTGTAGTGCAGGAAGAAGCGGCGGAATTCGTCGCCCGTGAGCTCGTCAAATCGCTGCTCGTCGCGCGTGGTGCCCAGCGTGGCGACCACGATGGTCTGGGTCTCGCCGCGGGTAAACAGGGCGGAACCGTGGGCGCGGGGCAGGATGCCGACTTCGATGCTGATGTTGCGGATCTCGTCCAGCGCGCGACCGTCCATGCGGCGCTTGGTCTCGATGACCTGCTGGCGCATGACCCGCTTTTTCATCTTCCCGAAGGCGGCCTTGGCGTCTTCGACGCGTTCGGCGTAGAGTTCCTCGCCGTACTTCACGGCCAGGTGTGCCAGGGCTTCGTCCTTCAGCGCGTCGATGGTGCCGTAGCGCAGGGCCTTCTCGGAGATGGCCTGGGCTTCCTTCACGCGGCCGGCGAAACGCTCGACCTCGGCAACGACGTCTTCATTCAGCGTGACCTCGTCGACCGGCATCTTCTCGACACCCGCCTTCTCGCGGAGTTCGTGGATGCAGGTGATGATCTTCTGGATGTGGGCGTGGCCGAATTCGAGCGCGTCGAGCATAAGGGACTCGGACACTTCGTGGGCGTGGCCTTCCACCATGGTGATGGCGTCAAAGGTGCCGGCGATCACGATATCGATCTCGCTCTGAGGCATCAGGTCCGTACCGGGGTTGACGACAAGCTGGCCGTCGATCATGCCGACGCGGACTGCGCCGATGGGCTCGGAAAGGGGCACTTTGGAGATGTGCAGCGCGGCGGAGGCGGCGTTGATGCTGAGCACGTCGGGATCGTTGATGTTATCGGCCGACATGACCATCTGGCAGACCTGAAGTTCATTCAGGAAGGACTTGGGGAACAGGGGGCGCAGCGGGCGGTCCGTCATGCGGCAGATAAGAATCTCCCGCTCCGAGGGGCGCGCTTCGCGGCGAAAGAAGTTTCCGGGGATCTGGCCCACCGCGTAAAACTTCTCGCGATAGTCCACGGTCATGGGGAAGAAATCCTGGCCCGGCCTGGTGTCGGGCGCGACGCACACGGCGCTGAGCACCATGGTGTCGCCACTGCGGCAGATAACCGAACCATGCGCCTGCTTGGCGATGCGCCCGGTTTCAAATTCCAGCGTGACGTCGTCAAGCTGTACTGAAAGGCGTACTAGTGACATTGTTGTTGACTCCTTGGACACAGTATCGCCTCCCACAACGACCCAGCCCGTATTTTCGATTGTTCTTTCTTTTCGTTTGTTCTTCCATGCACCGATTGCGGTGCAACGCGCACGAGGGGCGCGGAGCGGCTGCCGGAGCATCTGCTGCTGGTCCCGGCCGGGCCACTAAACAACTTGGGGCGGCGTTGCCGCCGCCCCAAGGGCATTGTTACTTACGCAGGCCAAGCTCGGCGATAAGCGCGCGGTAGCCTTCGAGGTTATTCGTCCGGAGGTAGGCCAGCAAGTTGCGGCGCTTGCCCACCATGCGCAGCAGGCCGCGCTGTCCGGCGAAGTCTTTCTTGTGAATCTTGAAGTGTTCGGTCAGGTGGTTGATCCGGGTGGTCAGCAGGGCCACCTGCACTTCCGGCGATCCCGTGTTGGTCTCGGCGCCGCCGAACTTCTTGATCAATTCCTGCTTCTTTTCTTTTGCAATCGACATGTTCTTTTCACCTTTTCTGTTATTCGCCCGCAGCCAAGTCAGCCGTCGGTGAGTTCGGCAAGCCGAGCCGTGGGCACCTTCACATTCTCACACCGGCACAGCGCCGGCGCAAGTTATTTGTCGCTGAGCGCGGCAACACCCGGAAGGATCTTGCCTTCCAGCATCTCCAGGGAGGCGCCGCCGCCCGTGGAAACGTGGGCCATCTTGTCCGCCAGGCCAAACTGCACCACGGCCGCCGCGGTGTCGCCGCCGCCGATGATGCTGATGATGGACGGATTCGCCGCAAGCACGTCGGCGATGCCGCGCGTACCCTTGACGAAGTTCTCCATTTCGAATACGCCCACGGGGCCATTCCAGACCACGGTGGCCGCCTTCTTGATGGCTTCACTGAACAGTTCGAGTGTCTTCGGGCCGATGTCCAGGCCCTCCCACCCGTCGGGGATCTCGCCGACGCCGACCACCTGCGTGTTCGCGTCGTTCGAGAAAGCGTCGGCGATGATATTGTCGACCGGGAGAAGCAACTCAATGCCCTTCGCCTTGGCCTTCTCCATCACCTTCAGCGCCGTGTCCAGGCCGTCCTTATCCAGCAGCGAGTTGCCGATGGCATAGCCCTGGGCCTTCATGAAGGTATAGGCCATGCCGCCGCCGATGATGAGCGTGTCCACCAGGTTCAGCAGGTTGTCGATGACCGTGATCTTGTCGGACACCTTCGCGCCGCCAAGAATCGCCACCAGCGGGCGCTTCGGGTTGCTCAGGACGCCGCCAATATAGGCCAGCTCCTTCGCCACCAGGAAGCCCGCGGCGCTCTGGCCGATGAACTTCGTCACACCTTCGGTGGAGGCGTGGGCGCGGTGAACCGTGCCAAACGCATCGCTGATATACACATCCGCCAGCTTCGCCAACTGCTCGGACAGCGCCGGGTCGTTGGTCTCTTCTCCCGGATTGAACCGGGTGTTTTCCAGCAGCAGGATGTCGCCCGGGGCCAGCTTGGCCACGGCCGCTTCCACTTCGGGACCGACGATGTCGTCGACTTTGGTGACGTTGCCGCCGACGAGCGCCCGAAGGCAATCCGCCACGGGGTCCATCTTCAGCTTGCTGTTGTCCTTGCCCGGTTTCGGCCGGCCCAGGTGGGACATGAGTATGAGCTTCCCGCCCTGGTCGCGGACATACTGGATGCTCTTGAGCGCGGCCACGATGCGGGTATCATCCCGCACGGTACCGTCCTCATTCTGGGGGACGTTGAAGTCCACCCGCATGAGCACCGTCTTGTCCTTCAATTGAAGGTCGTCAATACTGAGCTTGTTCATGGGATCAGCCGGCCATCTTCTTGAAGAGGTCGATGCAACGGTTGGAGTAGCCCCATTCGTTGTCGTACCAGGAGATAACCTTGATCAGGTTGCCGGAGATGACGGAGGTGCACTGGGCGTCGAACACGCTGGAGTGGGGGTTGCCGATGACGTCCACGGAAACGATTTCGTCTTCCGTGTACTGGAGGATGCCCTTCAGGGGGCCTTCGGCGGCGGCCTTCACGGCGGCGTTGATCTGCTCGACGGTAACTTCCTGGTTCAGTTCGGCGACCAGGTCAACCACGGAGCCGTCGATGACGGGAACGCGGAGCGCCATGCCATCAAGCAGGCCCTTCAGGGCGGGCAGCACTTCGCCCACGGCACTGGCGGCGCCGGTGCTGGTGGGGATGATGCTCTGCGCGGCGGCGCGGGCGCGGCGCAGGTCGCTGTGGGGCTGATCCTGGGCGGGCTGATCGTTCGTGTACGCGTGAACCGTCGTCATGAGACCGCGCTTGATGCCGAAGGACTCGTGGAGCACCTTGGCCAGCGGGGCGAGGCAATTGGTCGTGCAGCTCGCGTTGGAAACGATCTTATCGGTCGCCTTCAGGGTGTCGTCGTTGACGCCCATCACGATAACCGCGTCGATCGCATCCTTCGGGGGCACGCTCAGCAGCACCTTCTTGGCGCCGGCTTGCAGGTGCATTTCGCACTGGGCCTTGGCGCGGAAGATACCGGTGGATTCGAGGACGATGTCAACGCCCATCTCGCCCCAGGGGATTTCCGCCGGGTTCTTGATGGCCGTGATCTTGATTTCCTTGCCGTTGACGACAATCGCGTCGCCCTTGGCTTCAACCGTGCCCTTGAAATTGCCGTGCACGCTGTCGTACTTCAGCAGGTGGGCCAGGGTCTTGGCGTTGGTCAGGTCGTTGATACCCGCCACTTCAAAGCCGGGCGTTTCCAGCAACAGCTTGAATACGTTGCGGCCGATGCGGCCGAAGCCGTTGATACCAATCTTTGTAGCCATGAGTACATTCCTTTCGCTCGTTTTAATGCAGGATCAGCAGGCATCGCTCTGATGCCGCCACGCGGTTCCCCGGCGCACCGCTGCTGTGTCAGAACTTATTGGATGGAGAGAAAAAAGAGGCGGCGCGTAGAGCGCGAGGCGGGACTTGGGGCTGGCCCCGAAGTCTGGCGGGAAGGGGGAATTTCCCGGCCGGCAGTGTTGTTTGCAACCCCGTCCTCGCTCGCAGGGCACTTCTTTTCTCATCCAAATTGGGGAAAGTATTGCACATCCCCGAAATGCAAGTCAATTAGTTCTCGGGCGCCGTCTGCGGGGCGCGAGGGGCCGCAGACGCGGGGGATTCGCTTTCCGAAAAGATATTGATATGCCGCCAGCGTTCGCTCTTGAAGCGCCACCACATGAAGCAACTCAGCACAAAAATATAGAAAGCGGCGCCCACCCAGGCCCCGAGCGCGCCGCCGTTGTAGCGGAAGGCCAGCACGGTGGCGCAGGGAATAAACACCACATAGGCGCTCAGGAACGTCACCACCAGCATCCAGCGGGTGTCGCCCGCGCCCCGAAGCGCCCCGCTCATCACAATTACGATGGCGTCGAAGATCTGGAAGACGGCCGCCACAATGAGCAACTGGTGGCCCAGGCTGAGCACGAGGGGTTCTTCGGGATCGAAAACCAGCGCGATCAAATCGCTCCCGAAGATCCCGAAAATCCCTCCCATCACCACCATGTAGGCCATCCCCATCCGCAGAGCGGTGTAGGTCCGGGCCTTGGCCCGTTCGAAATCGCGCCGGCCAATATACTGCCCCACGATGGCGGATACCCCCTGATTCAGTGCGAACGCGGGGATGAAGGAAAGCTGCATGAAACTCAGGGCCACGTTGTTTGCCGCCAGCGGCACCGCACCGAGCCGCCCCACCACAAAGCTGATGAAAATGCTCCAATTGGCCACGTCCAGGAACATCATGCCGCCCGACGGCCCGCCGACCCGCACCAGCTCCAGAATCTTGGCCCGGTCGAAGGCGATCTCGCCCCGCGTGTTGAACTGGCGATGAAAGGGCCCGCTCAGGAAAACGGCAAAGAGCAGGATAAACTGGAGATACATGGAGGCATTGGTGGCCCACGCCGAACCCGCTATCCCCATGGCGGGCGCGCCCCAGTTGCCGAAGATCAACATGTAGTTGAGTACCACATTGACCACCGTGCCAATGATCGCCATCACCATGGGCACCACCGCATAGTTGGAGGCCTGAAAGAACACGGCCAGCGTAGTCACAAAGGCGAGGGGCAGATAACTGAAGATCCGGGGCTGGAAATACTCCAGTTCGAGCCGCGTAACCTCCGCACCATGGCCCATGAGGCCGAAAAGGTAGGGGGCCAGCGGATAGAAGATGACGGAGATCAAGCCCGCAATCAGCGAAAGATAGAGGCCCTGCCACGCATAGCGCCCACAGAGATGGGGCTCGTTTCGTCCGATGCACTGGGCCACAAAGGTGCCGACGCAACCCACGATCCCGAGGAGAAGCGTGCTCACCGTGTAGGACCAGATGCTCGCCGATCCAACCGCCGCCAGCTCTTCGGTGCCGAGCATGTTGACCATGACCCGATCCGTGAATTCCATGATCGCAAAGGACAGGGAACCCAGAATAATAGGCCCGGACATGACGGTAATTTCACGCACACCGGTCCAGCGCGATTCATCCTTCTGATGCACTGCGGAACTCACTACGATGCTCGACCTCGCTGACTCAATTCGCCCAAAACGCTATAGGTTAGCATACTTTAGGGTAGAAAAGGCATTTTTCGGAGGCTGGAGACAATGGACAATGGACAATGGACAATGGACAATGGACAATGGACAATGGGCAATGGGCAATGGGCAATGGGCAATGGGCAATAATAGGTTCCGCGTGCCAGAGACTACCGAACTATAATATCCGTCGTATCGGTCGTATCCGTCCTATCGTTGTCAACTGTCAACTGTCAACTGTCAACTGCGTACTGGACTTTTTCGACATTTCCGTGTAGCCTCAAGGGCATGGCACTGATCGGACTCCACATAAACGACCCTGCCAACCGCCTGACGCTGAAGGCCATGCTGGAATTGGAGGGGCATCGGATCCTGGAAGGTGACGTTGGCACACCGCTGCTCGTCACCGACGATCTGGACCGCGCGGCGGACCGTGTCTCGGAAACGACCACGGTACTGGTGCTCTGCACCTCCGACGAAGTCGGGCGCGCCGTGGACGCCATGAAAAAGGGCGTCTACGGGTACATCTTCCTCCCCTTCCAACCGGGCGAAGCTGGCCTGATGGTGCAACGCGCCCTGGGGGCCGCCACCTCGGAATCGAGCGCGGCCCCACCCGAAAGTCCACTGCGCCGCCTCGAAGATGTTGAATCGGACTATATTCTGGGCGTGCTGCGGCGCTGCAAGAACAATCAGGCTCGGGCCGCCCGCGTGCTCGGTATCGGGCGCAACACCCTCTGGCGCAAGTTGCGCAAGATCGAAACCATCCGGAAGATGTCGGGCCAGGGCTCCCACGAGTAGGCCCACGCCGTGAGAGGCCGGGCGTGTAGAGAATTCATGACACGATGTCGCGTTCCGTCGAGCCCCCTTGTGCCACACGATCTCGCCGTAAAGCGAGTTCGAGTGCGCTGAAGGAAGGCAGCCGAGGTCATGAACCCCACGTTGAGCGGTCCTTTTGCACGTCAATCCCGTCCACCGAGTGTCAAAAGGGCAGGGCGAGTCCGTATTTATATAGCCTACCGTGGGCGAGGCTCAGGGCACTCGAACTCGCCTTTGGCGAGATCGTGTGGCACGCGTCGATTCCAAGGCATCACTTGGTCTCTATGGGAAAGCGCAAACTCTATATCATGAACAGCCTGGTCACCCGGCTCTGCTATACTTTCGCCAGCACCACCATCAGGGAATCACCTCTATGACCAAACTCGGCTGGCACAGCCTCGGCACCGCCTTCGACTGCACCTGTGGCCAACGCCACGAACTCCCCATCGAACGCTGCACCATCGGCGAAAATGCCGCCCGGGATCTCGCCGAGTTCGCCAAAGCCCGCTGCGGCCACCGCTGTCTCATCGTAGGCGATGAAAACACCCTCGAAGCCGCCGAAGGTCGCGTGCACGAAGCGCTCCACAGCCTGGGTATTGTGTTTGAGGATAAAACCTACGGCGTGCGACCCTTCGAGGCCACCAAGGAGCAGGCCAACATCGTGGCGGACGCGGGGCGCAATGCGGAATTCTATGTCGCTATCGGCGCGGGTACGCTCTGCGATCTCGCCAAGGACGCCGCCAACATGCAGAACAAACCGGTGCTCCTCTACCCCACGGCCGCATCCATGAACGGCTACACCTCCGCCATCGTGGCCCTGAAAGTGAAGGGCCTGAAGCGCACCCTGCCCTGCAAGCCCGCCCTGGGGGTCTTCGCCGATCCCGCCGTGGTCGCCACCGCCCCCCAGCGCATGGCCGCCGCCGGCGTGGCCGACTTCCTCTCCAAGTGCTCCTCCGCCGCCGACTGGCGCGCGGCCCATCTCCTTCGCGGCGGCTACTATTGTGATCGGCCCCGCGAATTTAACGACGGTATTCAGGAACGTATCTTTCAGCAGGCCCAGGCCATCGGCGCGGGCGATCCCGAGGGCATCCGGCTCGTTTTGGAGGCCCTCCTCCTCAGCGGCTTCGGCATGGTCATCGCGGGCTCCTCCGCCCCGGCCTCCGGCGGCGAACACCTCATCTCCCATTATCTGGACATGAAGCATGCCCTCTACGACACCGGCCAGGATCTCCACGGCGCCCAGGTAGGCGTCGCCACGATCCACACCCTCGGCCTCTGGGAAAAAGTGCTCGCCCTGGACCCCGCCGACCTCGACGCCGAAGCGCTCTTTGCCCGGCAGACCAGCGAAGAAGAAATCGAAGCCAGCATCTTCGCGGACTGGGGCGAAGAGGTCGGCAAAGAAGTCCTCGGCCAGTGGCGGGAGAAGCGATTGGACCGGGGAGCATTCCTGCGCGAGATCGAGGTCTTTAAGTCCATGCTTCCCCGCCTGCGCGATGAGGCCCGACGCGAGTTGCAACCCGCCAACCTGGTGGCCGAGTGTATCGCGGCCTGTGGCGGACCTACGACCCCGGAAAAGCTTACCGTCTCCACCGAAGAGTATCACAACGGCGTGGCCCGGGCGCGCTACCTGCGCAATCGCTTCACCATCCTCGATCTCGCGGCGGAGCTGGGCCTGTCATGAACGGCCTGTGGGCACTATGCCTGCTCGTGTCGGCTCTCGACGGCACCACCAGCCCGCCGCCGCCCCTGCCCGTCTCCCACCTCATTCCCGAATCGCTGAGCAAGCTCCTCGCCGCGCAGCCGGAACTCCTCCAGCACCACGAAGGCTACCTCAAGCAATTGGCCGCGCGGCCGGCCCTGGCCGAGGCGGAAAGCGCTTGGTGGCAGGCCAGCAGCGTTCCCACCCTGCGCAGCCTGGCCCTGCACTTTGAAGAGGCCCTGACGGACAACGACACCGCCGCCCTGCGCTTCGGCGCCTTTTACAAGGCCCTCGCCCATTCACCAGAGATGCGGAGCGCCGTGGAGACCCTGGTCCGCACGGAATTGGAGCGCGCGCGTACCGATCGAAGCCTCCCGGCGGCCCTGCGCTTCATCCGCGCGAACCCGGACATCGGCCTGCGTTTCCTGAAGGATCCAAAGCAGGTCCGCCCGCTCCCCGCGCCGTTGGACGCCGCCTACAAGGCCTTTGAACGCCAGCCCGAGTGGCGGGCGTCGCTCTTCACCGCACTCGACGCCATCGCCCACCTGCCCGATGCCCACATGACCATTTTCCCATGGTGGCGCGAACTCGATGCCCTCGAATCGCAATCTCGGTCCTCCGCCCTGGACGATGCCCTGCAGGAACGGCCCAATGAATACTGGAAATGGCACCAGCGCAACCTCAACCTCGCCAACGTGGAGCAGGCCGCGCCATGGATGCGCTACTGGAGCAGTCTCATCCAACGCGATCCCGCTCTCGCGAAAGAATACGGCCCCTTCATGACGCAGTTGCTGGAAGAGCCCGAGTTGCTGCGCCAGCACCTGGTCGACTTACAGGATAAAGAGGGCGATGCCACAGCGAAACCCTGGCCACCAGATTCCGCCCCGCCGCGACTGGAACCTTTGTCGGAACAAAGCGAAATCGAAAAGATGCGGCGCTCCATCGAACGGCCGAGAATTGAGCGCCCCAACATCGAGCGACCCCAGCGCCCCGCCATGGACCGCCCGCAACGCCCCGCCAGGCCCGCTTCACCCGCACGATTTCCTCTTGGAGACCGATAACGCCCATCACCCGGTGCGAGACGGCCAGCCTGCGTACTTCACCGCCGCAACGCTTGCCGCACCATCTCGCGCTCCAACGCATTCAGCGTTCCCAGCATCCAGTGCATCGCGCCGTATACCACGACGCCGACTACAATGGCCAGCACCATATTCCACGAGGCCGCATACCACGCCGCAATGCCCATCACCGCGCTTGCCAGCAGTGTACGCAGCGCAAGCACGCCCAGCCGCCCATCCGTCCACTCCCAGCGCAGGCCAATCCCGAACATCAGGCTGACCGAAAAATTGGCCGCCACCGCCACCCCCGCGAGCCCCGCCACACCGAAGCGCGGAATGAGTACCAGATTCCCCGCCACGCTCACCACGGCGGCAACGCCCAGACTCGCCACCACGAACCAATTCCGATGCGCGGCGTAGAGCATCTCCTGCACCAGGCTGTTGAAATAGAAAGACGGTACCACGAGGCAGAGCAGCCGCAGCACGAAGGCATACTGTTCCAGCGCGGGATCGTCGCCCGTAAGCAGATACATCACCGGACGGGCGAGCACGGCCAGCCCCAGCGCCATGGGACACGCCACCAGCACTGCCAGGCGCACGGAAGTCGCTTTGAGCTGCTGGAGCTGGGTGCTGTCCGTGTGGGTGAGGCGGCAGAGCGCGGGAAAAACCGCCGTGCCCCAGAGGCTCGCCACCATCAGCAACGGCTCCATCAGACGTTGGGGCGGCGTATAGATTCCGGCGTCCGCTTCGCCGCGCAACCATTCCAGCAACACAATATCCGATTTGAAGTAGATCCAACTGCACAGCATGGCGACCGTAAAGGGGATGCACTCCCGGGCCTGTGCGATGGCCGCGCCGGGACGCAGGTGAGGTCGCTGCCAGCCGCACACGCGGATGGCCGCTACGGCGCACAACAGCAGGCCCAGTCCATTGGCCAGTGCGAGTATCGCATGGGCCTGGGCCGCGCTCCCGGGATGGCCCAGCAGCAGGTAGACCAGCAACACCTTCGCCGCACCGACGCCAATGTTCATGACCGCGATCAGGCCCATCCGCTCCCGGGCAATCAGCATGGACTCGAAGGGCTGCTGCAGCGCCCAGATGAATACCACCGACACACCCGCCCAGAACGCGACGGACTGGAGGGCATCCCCGTGCTGCGCTAGCCAGATCAGCCCGAGGCAGAGAGACGACAGGGTTCCCGTGACCACGAGCGAGGTCCACACTTGATCCCACGCATGGGTCGCGTCCCGCGCGATCTCCCGAACAAGCAGGCGCTGAATGCCGAGCGTCGCAAAGACCGTAAAAAAGGAGGCGAAGCCCAGCGCCGCGCCAAATTGCCCCTGGTCTTCCAGCGAAAGGGCTCGAAAAATAAGTCCGCTCTGCACCATCGCCATGGCGAGCCCGACCACGCGCGAAAGGATCAGAAACGCCGCGTTCAGGCCCACGCGGGTGGACGGGGAAACGTCGCTCATGGGCGAGCCAGCACGGCGCGATAAGCCGCCAACAGGGCCTGCGCGCTGTGGTCCCAGGTCATGCCCTGCGCCCGTTCCCAAGCCGCTTCCACCCGTGCCGCTTCGGTGCCACGGTCAAGCAGCATTCGCTCCAGACCCGCGTCGAGGCTTTCATCATCCTCCGGCTCCACTAGAATACCCGAGTCCCCGATCACCTCGGGGAGTGAAGACACATTGGAAGTCAGCACCGGCACACGCGCGGCCATGGCCTCCAGCACCGGCAGACCGAAACCCTCGTACAGCGAAGGATAAACACAGCCCTGCGCGCCCCGCAGCAGCGCCACGGCGTCTTCACGGGGCAGATAGCCCGTGCGTAGCACTTCCATTTCCAATCCAAGCCGCGCAATGGTCTCCAGCACCGGCCCGAACATCCAGCCCTCGCCGCCCGCCAAGACAAGCCGGGGCACCTCGTGGCGGGCACGCAGACGGGCATAGGCCTCCACCAGCCGCTTCAGGTTCTTTCGAGGCTCCAGCGTACCCAGATGAATCCAATAGGGTCCGTCGATGCCATGGCGCAGGCGCGCGGCGGCGAGTCGGGCTTCATCCAGCGGGCCACTGAATTCCTCCAGTAGAACGCCGCCGGGCACCACGTGAACCTTCGCCGGGTCGGCATTCAACAGCTCGATCACGTCCGCCCGACAACTCTGGGAAATAGCGACGATCCCGTCCGCCCGGGGCACCGCATGCGTCAGCAATTTTCGGTGCAATGCGAGGGAAGCATCCTCATGAATCGCCGACCGGCGCATGCCCGCTAGATCGAAAACCGTGACCATGCGCTTCGCACGGCGCGAGGGCGGCAGGAGGTGAAATCCCCCATGGACAATATCGGTTTCGCCCAGCCACCACGACAAGGGCGGCGATTCAAGTCGCGTCCAGAGCTCGTTCTTGAGCCGCGTGGGGATACGCCGGTCTACGAAACGCGCGGCCTGCGCGCCAAACGCATGAACTTCCTCGGGCATAGGCTTCGCCGCGCAGGCGAAGACCCGCAGATCGATTCCCGGCGATTGCCGCAAGAGTGCCTCAAACAGATGCCGCGTGTAGTACCCCACGCCCGTAACGGGGCGCGAGGCAAGGCAACTGAGATCGGCGGCAATGGAGAGTGGATTCACAAAAAGGGCCCTGGGATTAACAGCAAGTAGATGGCGCGGGGAGTATAGCATGGACACGCAGGAACAGCGTCGCCACACGACAACGATGGGCGAAGCGCACTCCGCGTGATACAGGCGCTTCCTATCGAGGGAAGTCAACAGCGACCGGCGAGGCTGTCCTGTCGTCAGCGGGGACAACTCGCACGTTCAACGAAAACCTGCATCGCGGGCGCGACCAGAATTCCACGCCGATCGCACAACGTCGCGACGTCAGAGGACAGGACAGCCGCGCCGATCTGAGCGAGCTCCGCTATCCAGAATGCCCTTGCATCACGTGCCGTCTCCAACGCGAACCCCAGTCTCGTGGCGCCGCTGTCCCTACGCCTTGCCGCCCTCCAAATCCCTGTGGCATACTGCGCCTGCACCCCGGGGCTCCGCTTTCTCAAGAAGGAACTTATCCATGAACGTACTCATTATCGGCGCCGAAGGCCAGCTCGGCCAGGATCTCTGTGCCGTCTTCGCCGACTGCACCCTGCACCGTGCCGATCTGGATGGCGATGGCCATCACCTCGATATCGGCGACGCCGCCGCTGTTGACGCCCTTATCGCCCAGGAAATCAAGCCCGATCTCGTGATCAACGCCGCCGCCGCCCACAACGTTCCCCTGTGCGAACAGGAACCCGCCCTGGCCTTCGCCGTCAACGCCACAGGCGCGCGCAATCTGGCCGTGGCCTGCAAGGCCGCCGGTGCGCGGCTGGTTCACGTAAGCACAGACTACGTCTTCGGCGATGGCGGCACAAGGCCCTACGTGGAAAACGATCTTCCGCAGCCTCTCAGCGTCTATGCCGCCAGCAAGCTCGCAGGCGAGCACCTCATCGCCTCGGTGCTGGATAACCACATCATCGTCCGGACCGCCGCCATCTATGGTAACGCGCCCTGCCGCGCGAAGGGCGGACGTAACTTCATCGGTACCATGCTCTACCTCGCCGCCACACGGCCCGAAGTGAAAGTGGTGACCGACGAATTCACCACCCCGACTTACACCCTCGCGCTGGCGCGACAGATGCGCCTCCTCGCGGAAAAAGGCGAACCGGGGCTCTACCACCTCACCTGCCAGGGTGCCTGCTCGTGGTTTGAATTCGCCCAGGCCATTTTCGAAGAAACCGGCACCGTGGTCACCCTGACCCCCACGACCTCCGCCGAGTTCCAGTCCCCCGTCCGCCGGCCAGCCTACTCCGTGATGGAAAACAAGCACGCTCAGGATCAGGGCCTCGACATCATGCCCGCCTGGCGCGATGCGCTGAAAGAGTATCTCGCAATCCGCACAGAGACATGATTAATAGCCGCAAGAGAACGCAAAAAGCACAAAGATTAGTCTATTCGGCTCATCCGGTTCGAGCGTACATTTCGGCCTTACCGGCAGATTCATCGACTCGTTGTTTGCTGCATTAAGAAGATCTGAACCACGAATGGACACGAACCCACACGAATAAGAAACCGGGATTCAATCCAAGAAATGGGCGTCTTCTCAGGCTCGCAATTAGATCCCCAAGAAGCAAAGAGTTATGTTAACCTCAAAGATTTCAAAAGGCGCCAAGAGAGGACTTATTATCGTTCTATTTGAGTCCTTTGAGGTTAAATCCCTTTCTCCCTTCTCTCGAACCATGCATGAGTCTACAATGTTTTGCGCGACCTCGAACCGCGTCAATGGTCCGTCTTATTCGTGTAAATTCGTGTCCATTCGTGGTTAAGAGTTTCAGTCCTGGAAGGCTGCGCTCTCCCGAACGGCTTGTATTCTTTAACCGGATGAAACGTCTTTTCTTTGTGCACTTTGCGTTCTTTCGCGGCTAAGAAGTATTGCTCCTACATCCCCATCTTCTCGTGCACCTCGGAAACCCGCCGCAAAAACCAGCGCGGCAATTTCCGTTCCCGCTTCCCGATCTGCACGCCGACATAGCGCGCCGCAAAAGACACTAGCGAAAGCGCGACGCAGTCGATCCGCCCGCGCTTCACGAAGTGGCCCAGATCCGTCTTCACCCGCGCCAGGCCATAGCGCAGTTCACCGCCGACCTCTGGATTGTTCAAAATCCCAATGCGCGACAGGGACAGGCCATTGTCCAATGCAAATTTAAACTCCCCCCAGAGGCTCCGCTCGTGACCGTGAATGACTTCCGCCTCAGGTTCGTAGATCACCTGGTAACCCGCCATCAGTATATCGCGACAGAGGCCCTGATCTTCCGCAAGAAGCAGTTCCTCATTCCAGCGAAAGCGCTCCCATAGTTCGCGACGCACCGCGCCATTGGCGTTGGAAAAGCGAAAGTGGCCTGGATTGTATCGGGTGATTTCTTTCGGATCCCGCACCTGGCGCGTATCGGAATATTCGCTCGCCAGACTCTGGGTGCGCAGCGCCCCCATCCCCGCCGGGGCAGTCTGCTTTCCGTACACCGCGCCAACGCGAGAATCGGCAAAATGCCCCGCCAACATACGGAGCCACTGCTCATTCACGGGATACGCATCACCCGAAAGCATGACCAGAATCTCGCCACTTGCCAGGGAGGCGGCCAGGTTACGTGTGCGCCCGTGGTGAAACTCCGCCGGCGGAATCTCGCGGATCACCGCGCCGTGTTCCCGCAGGAACGCCACCGTGCCATCCGTCGAGCCGGAATCCACGCAGATATACTCCACCGCGCCGGGATAGTCCTGCGCGAGGATGATGGGAAACATGCGCTCGAGATTCTTGCGCTCATTTTTCACCACGAACAGGATGGAAACGCCGGGGGCCTCGGCACCCGAGGCCGGGGACTCGATCATGGCACCACGTTTCCAACCCGGCCGATGGCCTCGTGAATGCTCTCGATGCGGGCAAGCACCTTCGCGGCGGCGGCGGAATCACCCTTCTGCTCGTGGGCCCGCGCCAGGCGATCGAGGAGGTACACATTGTTCTCCGACTGCCCGAGGGCCCGTTCCAGGAAGGGAATGGCCTCGGCGGGCCGCGCCGCCTTGAGCAGGGCTTCCGCCGTGTATTGGGGCAGCGTGGCATTATCTGGAAATTGCGCCACCGCTTTCGCGCCGAAATCCGCCGCTTCGTCGAAGCGTTTCATCTCGATGAGGGACCACACGATGTCGAGGCGCGGCCCCACACCGGGGTCGCCCTTCGCCACGGCCTGGGTAAAGTTCGCGTAGGCCAGGTCCCACTGGTTCATGCGGTAGTGGATGCCGCCCGCATAGGCATAGGGTTCGTAGACTTCCGGGGCGAGTTCCTTGGCCTTTTCCACTTGCTGCAGCGCGCCGAGGTAATCCTTGGACTCCAGCAGCATAATCGCCTCGCCGAGGTAGGTGCGGTAGTCGTTCGCCCGCAGGTCGGCGGCATAGGTGGACAGGCGAAAGTCGAAGAGCCCGATGGCAAGGACGCCGAGCACCAGTGAAATCCCCCAAGCCGCGAGGATCCGCTGCGGATGTTTGAAGGTCGGCCGATGCATTACTGGGCCCCCTTGCCGCTGAGCACGATGCGTACGGTGGACAGGAGCACCCGCAGGTCCACGTCCATGGAGAGGGTGTTGATGTAGACGAGATCATAACGAAGCCGGTCTTCGGGCGTGGAACTGTAGCCCCCCAACACATGGGACAGGCTCGTAAGGCCCGGCCGAACGACGAGGCGGCGATCAAAGAGCGGCAGTGTCGTCCGCTGCTGATCGTAGTATTCCTTCCAGACCGGGCGCGGCCCCACCAGGCTCATGTCGCCCTTGAGCACGCTGTAGAGCTGGGGGATCTCGTCAATTCGGTGCTTCCGCAGGAAGCGGCCCACCGGAGTGATGCGCGGATCGTCTTTTTGCGCGAGCACGTGGCCCGACTCGTCCATCAGCGGCACACCATCGTGCATGGAGCGGAACTTGTAGATCGTGAAAGGCCGCCCCCCTTTGGAAAGGCGCTGCTGGGTGTAAAAGATTGGGCCCGGCGAACTCAGCTTTATCGCCGCCGCCGCCGCTACGCAGATGGGCGTGGCCAGCAGCAGGCCGATGGCCGCCACCACGATATCCGTAAGGCGCTTGGCGTAAAGATAGGGACTCGTCGTCTGCTCACCCGCCACGCGGACCAGCGGTATGCCCGCAACGGGCAGCAGATTGCCGTGGTGCAGCAACAGGGCACTGCTCAGGCTGGGGTGGACGTAAGTGTCGCGAAAACGTCGCTCGCAGAACTCGAGCAGGGCGTGCAGGCGCTTCTCCTGATCTTCCCCCGCGCAGATGATGACGCTGTGGATTCCCGTGCGGGTCGGTGAACCCGCGCCCTCCCCGGCGTCACATTCGGCCACCAGCTCGTCAAATGTGACGCAGCGCGCATCGGCGACGGCGGAGCGGTCCAGCGCGATCTCCGTGGCGATTCGGCGGGCTTCCTCGGCCTCGCCCACCACGTAGAAGAGGCGGTGCAGGCTATCGAAACGGGCGGCCAGGGCCGCGAGGCCGTATTGCCACACGCTCAGCAGCACCGCCGCCGTCGGCAAGCTCAAGATCAGTTCCCGGCGCGATACGACCCGCATCTCGACGGGCACTAGCGTTACCAGCAGCAATGTGGCCACGCCCGTGGCCAGCAGGGCGATAAGGGTGTGGTAGATGAGATCGAAGCGATCCGTGAGGCGGGAGACGTTCAGACGGCCGGTCATGATGGCGGCAATCGCGAAGATCGCCACGCAGACGAGACGGTCGCGCTGGATCAGGGCGAAGTCCACGTGGGTCAGGGTATCCAGCCGCGAGGGCGTCACCAGGCTCAACGCGGCAAAGTACAACAACAAGTCCGTCATGAAGGACAAGGTGCTTACCCAGCGTTGTTCGCGAATCCCTGGCAACGAAATACCCTCCTCAACATCGGCCCACACGATACTTAACCGGGTGCGCTGAACTACTTAAGTCTATCAAAATCAGGGCATTGTGCGCAAGCGCTGGACGAAAATAAGACGGATAGGACCGATCCATCCAACTTTGCCATCCGATAGCCACCATCCGATAGCCTCCCTTGACTTTCCGGCCAATCCCACGTAGAATGAATATAAACTCATCTAATGAATATATATTCACCCGAGGTCCATCCCATGGCCCAGCCAAAGCGCATCCACGAAATTCTCGACGCCGCCGAACACCACTTCCAGTCCAAGGGCTTCGCCCAGACCACGATGGACGATGTGGCCCGCGAGGCGGGCGTTTCCGTCGGCACGCTGTACAACAGCTTTCAGGGCAAAGAAGATCTCTATGCCCAGGTGGCGGAGCGCATCGGTGAAGCGGTCATCGAGCGCCTCACCTCTTTCGTCAACGTGACCAAGCCGGAGGAGGCCGTGCTCGATGTGATCCGTCTGCGGCTCTACAACCACACCCGGGACCGCCTGTTTTTCCAGCCCTTCTGCTTCCCGAGCTATCTCGGCATCGAGCCGCGCCCGGAGCAACTGGGCCCGAAGGTCAACAAGCTCCACCGCCGCTACGTGGACTTTGTGGAGCAGCTTTTCGACCGCTACTGCAAGGGTGCGGCCCGCCCGCGGAGTTCCACGGTGAAGATGGCGGTCTACCTCGACGGACTTGTCACTTCCTTCATGGGCTACTGGAGTGGCAACGTCCAGGCTGATTCCATCGCGAAGGCCGCCCGGGAAATGCGCGACATGCTATTCCGCTCGCTGGAGGGCTCCGCGTCGGATCTCCATGCCGGTGGGGCCAGCGGCGTTGCGGAGTATCGCGCCACCTGCGTCAACCAGTATGACCTCGACCGCCTTAAGGAGCTTATCGCCGTCGTCCGCGTTTTCGGGCGCAAAGAGTGGCAGGACAACGCCGACGCCCTGGATCGCGAATTGACGGATGCGCGGGTCATCTCGCCCCGCGAGGTGCCCGCCGACGTGGTCACCATGAACTCCCGGGTGCGCATACGGGACCGTAAGAGTGGGGCCGATCAGGTGGTTGTGCTCGTGTTCCCCCGGGATCTGCACGCCCACCCGACCAACGTTTGTATTCTCGACCCCATCGGCCTGGGTCTCTTCGGGCGCCGCATCGGCGACGTCTATGAAGTTCGCAACAAGCGCGGCGAGACCCTGTACCAGGTCGAAGAAATTCTCTACCAGCCCGAAGCAGCGGGCGATTTCCACATCTAACCCTGTCACGCCATTTCCGCGTGCAAGGAGGTACCCCCATGACCAAAAATATCTGGACCACTGCCACCGATATGGCCCGCTTGCGCGCCTGTATCGAAGAACTCGGAAGCCAGGTCGATCGCCGCGATCGCCCCCACCTCGACGAACTGGAGCAGGAGCTCGACCGCGCCAAAATCATCAAGAACCCCAAGAAGACCCCCGCCGACGTCATCACGATGCGCTCCGTGGTCGCGCTGGAAAACCTCAGCACGGGCAGCGCCCTCTCCTGCGCCCTGGTCTATCCCGAGGAAGGCGCGGCGGAGTCCAATCAGATTTCCGTCCTGGCACCCCTCGGCACCGCCATGCTCGGCCAACGCGTGGGCCGCACCTTCAAGGTGCGCCTGCCCAGAGGCCTCACCGAATTCCGCGTCTCGGCCATCGAATACCAACCCGAGGCCGCAGGAGATTTCGATCGCTGACCGACCTGAGGCGCGGCCTCCCAAAATGCACTGAGGGGGCCGCGCCTCGCACCGACAGGCCGAAATTCGCTATGCTTCCGGCTTGTGGCGGCCAGAACGCCAGGCCACGTCCAAGGAGAACCAATGCGTTTTGTTGCCCTGTTTCTATTGCTGGCGACCGCCCTGTCCGCCGGCCCCGTCAATGCCGACACGAGCGGCCCGATCCACATCCAGGCCCACCGGGGCGGACTTCGGGAAGTCCCGGAGAACACCCTCGCCGCCTTTCACCATGCCTGGGCGCTGGGGGCCGCGCCCGAGATCGATATCCGCACCACGAGCGACGGCATGATCATCTGTCTCCACGACGAGACCCTGAAGCGCACCACCAGCGCCACGCTCAACGCCGACACCCCCGTCAGCCAATTGACCCTCGCCGAAGTGCAGGAGCCCGACGCGGGCGCCTGGTTCGACCCGAAAATCGCCGGCGAGAAAGTGCCCGAGCTCCGCGCGGTGCTGGAGATCCTGCGCGATCACAAGGACTACGAGGTCTACCTCGACTTAAAGGTCGTAGACCTCCAGCGTCTCGCCGCCCTCATCAAGGAGTACGGCGTGGCGAGGCAAATTATCTTCGCCCACAATAAAGCCGAGTCTTGCCGCGAGATCAAGGCTGCCGTACCCGATCTCCGCGCGGGCGTCTGGATCGGCGGCACGGCCAACGAGATCTATACGAAATTTCAGAAGCTCGCGAGCGAGAAATTTGCCGGCCTCGACCTGGTCCAGCTTCACTTGAATGCCGAAGCCGCCGGAGACTGGCCCTACGCCCTCTCCCGGGCCCAGCTCCACCAGGCCGTGGCCCTCACCCAGGCCGCCGGCGTCGTTCTGGAGGTACTGCCTTCCCACTTCACCTGTGACGAATTGGGCGAGCTCCTGGCCATGGACCTCCGCTGGTTCGCCACCGACGAACCCAAAAAATTCAAGGATTGCCTCGATACCCTCAATGCGAAGAACTTTCTGGCGAATGGCGTCACCGCCCACCGGGGCGATTCCGGCGCATTCCCGGAAAACACCCTCCCGGCCATCGAAAGCGCCCTGAAACTCGGCGCGGACTGGATTGAAATTGACGTCCATCGTTCGAAGGATGGCGCCCTTGTGGCCATCCACGATGAAAGCACCGGACGCACCGGCGATCGCGATATCTCCGTCGCATCCAGCACTGTTCAGGAGCTCCGCGCCGTGGACATGGCCGCCGCCTTCCGCAAAGAAAAGGGCCTCGACGAAACTGCGTGCCCGACCGAGCCCATGCCCACGCTGCGTCAGGTGCTGATGCGCATCATCCGCCAGAAAAAGACCCGCCTCTCCATTCAACCCAAGGCCGATGTGGTGGACGACGCCATCGCCCTGATCAAGGAAGTGAACGCTCAGGACTGGGTGGGCTTCAACGATGGCGACGTGGCAAAGATGAAGCGCGTGAAGGAACTCGCACCCGAGATTCCCGTCTTCTGGGACCGCCCCGCCGACTTCCCCTTTGCGCAGGACATTGCCACGGCGAAGGAGCTGGGCTTCGAATCCATCATCGTCAAGGCAGAGGGCGCAACCCCCGAGACGGTCGCCGCCATCCACGCCGCAGGCCTCGAATCCGGCGCTTGGACCGTAAACGACGAAGCTGAAATGAAGCGCCTCCGGAGCCTCGGCGTCAAAAGAATCTACACCGATTTCCCAGGGATCCTGTTGGGAGTGAAGAATTGAGAATTACGTAACACTTTAGCCGATTGAAGTTGCCCCACCGGAAACAACACATGAGCTGCCTGGCCGTGTGGCTTTCCGCCCCGCGCATTGCCCTGCATACGGATGTCTTCGGCGGCAACCCCGGGCTGGCAAGGCGCGCCAACGGAGGTTAGGCATTCTTGCCTGACCTAAAGCCCGCTTGGATTTGAAGCGGCCCGTTTCATGGTTTCGCGACCCTGGTCGGCAAACGAGTGCAAAAGGCCCATCGGAGGCTGGAGCAAGCTCTGGGTCAGGCAAGAATGCCTAACCTCCGTTGGCGCTCGATTCTGTTGGACGTGGGAATACAACGTCAAGGCGTTCTCGATCGGGCTCGTGGCCCATAATCATCGAACTCAACACCCTGGGCCTACTTCAGGCGGCTAAAGTGTTACAGAATTACGAATTACGAGTTGCGTACGGTAAATGGTGAATGAAATCCCGTGCGCAACGTCGTGCGAATGAAAAATGGCGAGTCACAACCCGGTGACTCGCCATTTCTAATTCGTAATTCGTAATTCGTAATTCAATTCGTAATTCGTAGTTCTCAATTCTCTTTGTACGCCGGCACCTGCTTCGCCACTTCCAGCACGTCCGCGCCGGAAATCACCACACTCGCCATATTGCTCTCGTACTCGTCGGCCACACCCATACCGTTCTGCGAACTGGTCTTGAGCATCTTCGTTACGTTGATACCCAGGCATTCGCCGGTGACGACGAAGACCGGTGCCCCATGGCCCGCGTACTCGCCAACGAAGTACGTCATTCGGGGCTTGTCGAGCACCGCATCCACGCGCAGAAGCTGGGCCGTTGAAACACGGTTCGCCACCTTGCCCAGCCGGTTCATAATGATAACCGGGTCAAAGGCCTTCGCCGGCGCACTCGCAGCCAGATCCGTAAAGGGACGCGGCTCGGCGGGCTTCTTCACGGGACGAAGAAAAGCCAGATCCAGGTCACGGTCACGGAGTACTATCTCCGCGTCTTCCTCCGCCTCACCCCGGCGCACCTTCAGCGACGTAATCTCCGTCTTGCTGTCGAAGCCCTCTTCGCTATTCGCATACTCTTCCATCAGCACGGACGGGTCCACCACCATCAGCGAGGTCACCATCAGGCCTTCGGGCGAGATGACCGTCGCCGTTATATCTTGCGTGTACTCGTTCACATCCGAACCGCCGTCGTAGGAGTAGGTCTCCTTCAGCGCGACCTTGACCGTCACCACGGCGGCGGCGTTCTTGGCCACCACCCCGCGCATGGCTTCGGCGAAGTCGTCGGCGTGGACCGCCAGACAAAAAGGCAGGGCGAGCAGGGCGGCGACAATGCACATCGATTTCATGAATACTTCCTCACGGTTCCGTTTTGGTTCGGGGCGCGACCTGCGCCGCCGCATGCGATCTCAGGGCATCCAGCGCCCCCTGGAAATCTTGCGGGGGCGGCACACTGAAAGTCAACCGTTCGCCCGTGACCGGGTGGGTCACGCCGAGTCGCTCCGCGTGGAGCGCCTGGCCGATCAATCCGTCCAGCGCCGCACGGGTTTCATCAGTAATGGGCCAGCTCTTGTATTCCCGCTCGCCATAGATCGGGTCACCCAGCACAGGCCGGCCCGCAAAGCGCATATGCACGCGGATCTGATGGGTGCGCCCCGTCTCCAGTTGCAGCCCGATCAACGAGGCGATGCCGAAGCGCTCCAGCACCTCAAAATTGGTCACCGCCTCCTTCGCCCGAATGCCCGTCACCGCCATGCGGCTCCGATCACTCAGGCTCCGCCCGATATTGGCGTTGACGCGCCCGCGATCCTCTTCGAACTCGCTCCGCACCAGGCACAGGTAGCGCCGGTCGAAAGTGTGGGCCGCGGCCTGCGCCGCCAGGTGCCGGAAAGACCGCTCGTTCTTCGCCACCACCATCACGCCCGAGGTGTCCCGGTCCAGGCGGTGTACGATGCCCGGACGGCCCATGTCGTCGCCCGCACGCTGGAAATCCTTGCACTGAAACAGCACCGCATTCACCAGCGTGCCGGTGTGGTGACCCGGTGCGGGGTGGACCACCATGCCGGGCGCTTTGTTGACCATGATCAGCTCGCTGTCTTCGTAGAGAATGTCCAGCGGGATATCTTCCGGCTCCGGCCACGCCGATGGCGATGGCGGCAGATCTACCGTGACCACTTCATCCACGGCCATCGTCCGGCTCGGTTTCGTGCATACATGCTCGTTCACCTTGACGAGCTGATCCTTGATCAATTTCTTGATATAGGAGCGCGACGAGTCCTCAACCGCTTCCGCCAGGAACACATCCAGCCGCAGGCCCGCGTGCTCCTCTTCCACTGTAATTTCTATCAACTCATTCAAAGTAATTGCTGCTTTCCTGGGTCGTAAAAAGGATGAAGGATGAAAACTGAAGTATGAAGGCACAAGTGTCGCTAGGGTTCATGTCAAGTCCTGGCCATAAGTTGTCAATTGGCTGTTCCGACTTCTGTTTCTTGTTTCGGTTGTTTCTCTCGCTCAGCTCTCCCTCCCCTAGGGGAGGGAGAGCTGAGCGAGTACGGATAATTTCATGCCGCCAAATGAACAGCATTTGGAGTCCGGTACCCGAGTGATAGATGAGGCCGATTGCCGTTGTACAAGAGTACCGCTTGGACTACAGCCTGTTCCGCCTGCACCTTATTACGAAACGTCTCGTCAAGACCATACTCTTGCTTCAGAATCCCGTTGAGCCGCTCGGCGGTCGCATTTTCGTAACAATGGTTTAGCTCCGTCATACTGATAAGACACCCTCTCTCCTGCAGTATTCCGACGTACTCCTTGCAGCTGTATTGGAGGCCTCGGTCAGAGTGATGGATAGGGCGGGCACCTGAGGCCAGCCCCTTCAGTGCAACCTGGAGCGCCTTAATGCAGCCGGTGGCCTCAAGGCCCGCATTGAGATGGTGTCCAACTATTTTCCGAGAATAAGCATCCATTATGAGCGACAAGTACAAAAATCCCGCATCCGTACGCAGGTAGGTGATATCGCTCAACCACACCTGATTAATCATCGTTGGCTCCACGTTGCGCACAAGATTGGGCCAGGTGTACCAACCGTGCCGACTATCCGTGGTCCGGGTGCCGCGCCTGCGACGTTTTACCAGCAATCCGCGCCTTCGCAGCACCGTGAAAAGGCGATCCCGGCCTATCGATATCCCAAACTCCTTCAACGTCGGTTCGAGTAAAAAGAGCAACTTACGTGTGCCCATCCGCCGATGGAGCTTCCGAAGCTCCTTCACCAGGGATACAATAGCATCCTCATCAACAGACCGCTTCCGGCGCGCACGGCATTCCTGGTAATAAGCCTGCCGACTATACCCTGCCAGGTCGCAAAGGCCGCTCAACGAAACCTTATCACCCGGTCGCGCCATACTCCGACCTATCGCTTGCCGTCGAGTTTTTTTTTGAATGCCTCAACATCGCTCACCCCAAATTCAGCACAGGCCTCCTCCAACCAGGAAGCGTTTAACGACGCGCGAAGATGCTCATCCGCCAACGCACGCTTCAACCGGTCGTTCTCTGCCCGCAGTTGCTTGAGTTGGTCACGCTCGTCCGGCTTTTCCACACGAATCACCCTTGGTAGGTCACATTCTCGACCATACTTCTTAAGCCAACTATTCACCGTAGTGGCGCCAGTAATACCGTAGCGACGGTTCGCTTCACCTATGCTTGAAAGCTTCCCAGACTCAAGCTCTCGAACTACCTGAATTTTAAACCCTTCACTGTATCTAAGAACGCTTACTCCTGCCATAACCTTGTCTCTCCTCTATGCCAAGTGACAATATACAGCAGGATGAGACACATCCTTCATCCTTCATCCTTCATCCTTCACACTTCATCCCTCATGAATATCTCGAAAATGCATCACCGCCGCCATGAAATCATCGCCCAGAAACTGAGGCAGATAATCTCCCCCGTCCTCCGCCTCCACCCGCGCGGCCACATCCGTAATCGCCTTCGCCAGCAGATCCACCATGGCGCACCACAGGTCGTAGTTTGCGCGCCAGAAAGACGTGTCCGCCTCCAGCAGGGCCACCAGCAGATCACCTTCATGGGTGCCCGCCTTCAAAAAGGGGTCGCCCATCATCCGCGTGATGGCCGCCGGCACCGTGAAGCGCAGGCTCACCCGCCACCGGATGAGTTGCATCAGCTCTGCGGGCGTCAAACGCCGCACCGGCTTCGTCACCAGCCCATGGGCATGACGCGGCGCGTCGAACTCCTCGGGGTCAAAGGTCCAGCCCTCTTCCTCCAGCTCGGCCAGGGATCGGGAAGCATCAAAAGAAATTGGGGGTTCCATGGAAAAGCCTGCTCCGCTCAAGGTGGGCCGCCAGCGCAACACCAAGGCACCAGCGTGCCTTATCATACCACGACGGGCCCGGCCAATGCTGGAAACAACCCTTCCGCCGACCCACCCCATACGACCCATACGACCCATACGACCCATACGACCCATACGACCCATACGACCCATAAAACCCATTCGCGCCCGCGCACAGTGTCTGTTATGATGCCCACTACGTTGCAGTGCACCCACCACGGCAAAATCGGAGACACGATGGATTACAGCATCGAGACCTACGGCCTCAAGAAAGTCTACGAGGGCGTCACCGCCGTGCGCGGCCTCGATCTCAAGGTGGAGAAGGGTTGCTTCTTCGGTTTCCTCGGCCCCAACGGCGCGGGCAAGTCCACCACGATCAAGATGCTCACCGGCATCATCGCGCCCACCGAGGGCGACGCGCGCCTCCTGGGCATTCCCCTGCTGCGCCAGCCCCTCCAGATCAAGCGCCGCATCGGCGTGGTGCCGGAGGACCTCTGCCTCTTCGAAAACCTCACCGCGCGGGAGTATCTCGCCTTTGTCGGCCGCATGTACAAGCTCCCCCGCGAGGTGGTGCTCCAGCGCATGGACGAGTTGCTGGCCCTCCTGAATCTGGCCGAGGCCAACAAGACCCTCATCCTCGAATACTCCCATGGCATGAAGAAGAAGATCTCCCTGGCCGCCGCCCTCATCCACGATCCCGATCTGCTCTTCCTCGACGAGCCCTTTGAAGGCATCGACGCCGTCGCCTCGCGCACCATCAAGGACGTGCTCCAGCAGATGGTGAATCAGGGCCGCACGATCTTCCTGACCTCCCACATCCTGGCCATCGTGGAGCAGCTCTGCACCCACATCGGCATCATCCATAAGGGCGAGCTCATCCTCCAGGGCTCTCTGGCCGAAGTCGCCCAGGGCGAGTCCCTCGAAAACCGCTTCGTCGAAATCGTCGGTCGCGGCCAGGCCGAGTCTGGCGGACTCTCCTGGCTCGGCGGTGGGCGGAGCGGCTGATGCGCTATCTCCAGGCCCTGGCCATTCTCCAGTTTCACCTCATGCGCCACAGCGTCACCGGCGGCAAGCTCGTGGCCTACTTCGTCATTGGCGTCCTCGGCACCGGCGCACTCTTCTTCGCCGGTGGGCTCGCCTGGCTTTTCCACTACCTCGGCGCGGTCTGGTTCCCCCGACAGCCCCCCGAGTTGACCCTCGTCGCCCTGAACCTCCTCCTCCTGATTTACTTCGTCGGCTGGTTCTGGGGACTCGCCATGGAGGTACAGCGCTCCGATCTCATCGATGTGCGGAAGATGCTGTACTTCCCCGTGCCCATCGCCGTGATCAATGCCATCAACTTCGTCCTCTCCCTCTTCGGCATCACGTCGTTGCTCTATGTCGCCTCCGTCCTCGGCCTGCTCACCGGTGTCTATTCCAGCACCGGCGGCGGCCTGATCGCGGGCATCGGCGCGGCGGCCGCCTTCTTCTTCACCGCCGCCGCCTGGGCCTGGTGCCTCCGCGGTCTCATGACCGTCTGGATGGAAAACAAGCGACGACGACGCCTGCTCATGAGCATTCTCCCCCTCTTCTTCATGGCCGCCGGGTTCATGCCCATGATCCTTTCCAACACCCTGGGCCAGAGCAGCGCCAGCGACTCCACCGTACGCTGGCTCCTCGAACCCGACCAGTTCGTCTGGGTCGAGCGCTTTTCCGCCGTCGCGCCCACCGGATGGGCCGCCCTCACCCTGACCCGCGTTATCACCGGCGAAGGCCCCTTCTTCGTCCCCCTGATTGCACTTGTCGCGCTGGGGGGCATCGGCTACTACCTGGGCCACCGCCTCACGCTGCGCTATTGCTTCGCCGCCGGAAACAACACCGGACAGCGCGCCGCCAGCGGAAAGCCCCTCAAAGCGCCCTTCACCGCCCGGCGCGTCCCCGGTCTGAGCGACGAAACCGCCGCGCTCGCTCTGGCGGCCTTTCTAAGCTTCACCCGACACCCCCAGATGCGCACCCTCCTCCTCGCCCCCCTCGGCATGATCATCCTCCTCGCCATCGCCAGCAGCCGCTCCCTCTTTTTCGGACAGGAGCTCGGGCTCCCCGTCATCGTCATCATGTGGCCCTTTTTCATGTTCAGCGCCTTCTTCTTCAACCTCTTCGGCATGGACGCCCGCAGTTTCCGCGCCATCATGATGCTCCCCATCGCGCGCCACCGCGTCCTTCTGGCCTACCACCTCGCCCTGCTGCCCCTCGCCGGTGGTATGGGCCTCCTCTTCGCCCTCCTCGCCGCGTGGTACTTCTCCCTCGACCCCCAGACCGTCGCCGTGTGCGTCCTTCAGGTAGCCCAGCTCTTCCTCCTCTTCACCCTGGCCGGCAGCTTTGTCTCCATCTATTCCCCCTTCGCCATGAGCCGCAACATGATGCGCGGCCAGCACTCCCGCTCCCTCCTCGTCGGCATTCTCATGCCCTTCATCGTCGCCATCCTCGTCCTCCCCTCCTCCGCCTGCCTCCTCGTCGACGGCATCGCCAACCGATGGGGCTTCGTCGACTTCCCCGCCGGACTGGCCCTCTCCGTCGCCTTTATCCTCCTCACCCTCATTGCCTACCCCTTCGCCCTGCGTCACGCCGGCGACCTCCTCCTCCTCCGCGAACAACGTATCCTCGCCACACTCCAGAAAACGGCCGAATAGCGCGGGGGACTGTTGCCGATTGGCACAGGTCGATAACCATGAAATCGTGTCCAAAAACCAATCGGAAACTGTCCCCCTGCAGAAGCGCCCACACAGCGGCCACAACACAACACGGGCGTTTCTCTCCGGGGACAGCCTCCCCCTGGCCCAGCGCCTCCGTTCCATACACGCCAACACGCGCCAGTTGGATGCAGTCCCCACCCCGCCACTTTTCATGGTATAATTCCAGCGGACTGCACACGGCGTGCAAGACCAGAAAGCGAGTACACCATGAGCCATTCACGAGACAAAGGCAAGCACGAAAACAAGAAGAAGCCCACCCACTCCCTCAAGGAAAAGCGGAAGATCAAGCACGACAAGAAAGTGCCCCATCCCCAGGAGGTCGTGGCCAAAATCCACGCGTAGCGCACATATTTCGCCCATCCCTGGCCCCGTTTAATCGGTGCCCCCCCGGCTTGACCTGACGTAGCAATTACTTACCGCAAGCCCGAGGTGTGGTGGGCTTTTTTTATTTCCCCGCATCTCTGGGCCTGCCGACTCCGCATCAAATTCGACCACGCCAAGAGAATTCCGAAACTCTGACATTCCCGCGAAGGCGAGAATCCCGTGGCGCGGCAAAGCGAATCTCGCGAAATCACTGGATTCCCGCATACGGGCCTGTCGATTTAATGCCGGGGCGACGATGCAGGTGATCAAATTCAGAAATTACAAAGAGACTGTCATTCTCGCGCATGCGGGAATCCAGTGCTTTCGCGCAGTTTACGTTTCACTTTCTCTGGATTCCCACTTTCGTGGGAATGACAGAAATCCGGAAATCTGCTTCCGAGTCGGGTTTGGGGTTAAATCGACAGACCCATACGCGGAATGACAGCGCTTCTATACGACTCCACTTTAATTCACCGCTTCGACGTACCGGCACTATGTTGACTGGCCCATGCGAGGAAATGACGTCGCTCCCCCCACCACCATCTAACCCCACCCCAAAAGATAATCCCCTTCCCCCAATTTTTATATGATACACTACCGCAAAGTTTATATATTTCAGTCAACATCAGAAAGCGAATTCACCATGGGTGACACCGGAAAAAAAGACAAGGGCAAACGAGAAACGCAGAAAAAAGCTGCTCATAGCCCCAAAGAAAAGAAGCAAATGAAGAAAGACAAGAAGAACAAGCCCCTCGAACCCGTCATGGGCAAGCACTAATCCGGACGGGGCTCAGGCAGACTAAAGCCAGTCTCGCCAGGAATACACGGCAGTTCCTTTGCGCAGCGAATTTCTATCGCCGCCATAGACTAACGCCGCAGGTGCGTCCGCCTGTTCCGCCAATGTGCGCCAGTAGTCGATCCCCTTGAAGAAATCGCTCGCCACGGTCTCGCCCGATTTTATCTCGATCGGCACTAGCGTCTCGCCCCGGTCAAGGATAAGATCTAACTCGTGGCCCGCGGAATCCCTCCAGAAATACACGTCGGGCTCCCTGCCTTGGTGCATGGAAGCCTTGAGCACTTCCCCCACGACGAAGGTCTCAAAAATCGCACCCCGCAGGGCGTGGCTGCGCAGATCTTCCGCCGTTCGTATACGGAGCAAATAACACAACAGCCCCGTATCGAGAAAGTAAAGCTTGGGCGACTTGACCAGACGCTTGCCGAAATTCCGGAAATGTGGGCGGAGCAGATATACCAGAAAGCTCGACTCCAACACCGACAGCCAGCGCTGCGCGGTGGCATGAGACACGCCACAATCCGCGCCGAGAGAAGAAATATTCAGCAACTGGCCCGAGCGACCCGCACACAGGCGGACAAAGCGGCCAAAGGCCTCGATATCCCCAATGTTGATGAGGCTCCGGACATCGCGTTCCACGTAGGTCTGGTAGTAGTTGCGCAGCCAGTCCTGAGGCGGAAGGTGGTTGTCGTGTATGCGCGGGAAAAAGCCCGTGAACAAGACGTCCGCAAGATCTTCCTCCCCATGCTTGCGGCGCGGAACCCGCTCGCCGACGGCGTCCAGATCCATCGCCCGGCGCGTCAACAGTTCCCCGCGAGAAAAGGGCAACAGGTGAAGCACAGTCGTGCGGCCGGCGAGACTCTGGGAGATCTTCTCCATCAACAGAAAATTCTGGGAGCCCGTGAGAATGAAGTGTCCGGGCTGCTTGCGCTCGTCCACGATGCCTTGAATGTACGAGAAGAGCTCCGGGGTCCGCTGCACCTCGTCCAGCACCACGCCCCCGTCAAACTGCCCCAGAAAGCCGCGGGGATCTTCCAGCGCAAAGGCCCGATCATCCGGATTCTCCAGCGAAACATAGGCGTGCTTCGAGAAGAGCTCCCGAACCAGGGTGGTCTTCCCCGACTGGCGAGGTCCGGTCAGGGTAACCACGGGATAGCGCCGGGCGGCGGCTTTCAGCACGGGTTCCAGCGTGCGTTTTATCATGGTGAGCTAGCTCCTATACCTTGCATTATGAATATCCAATATTCAATTTGCAAGGCGGGAATCTACGCTCACCCCTCCGCAATCCACTTCGCGGCGTCCTTCGCCCAGTAGGTCAGGATCATCTTGGCCCCGGCGCGCTTGATGGACAGCAGCGACTCCATGGCCGCTTTTCGCTCGTCGATCCAGCCGTTGGCGCCCGCCGCCTTGATCATGGCGTACTCGCCCGAGACGTTATAGGCCGCGAGGGGCAGGTCGAAGTTGTCCGCCGCCCACCGGATCACGTCCAGATAGGGCAGCGCGGGCTTCACCATGATGATGTCCGCGCCCTCTTCGATGTCCAGCTCGATCTCGCGCATGGCCTCGTTCAGGTTTGCCGGATCCATCTGGTAGGAGCGCCGATCGCCGAAGCTCGGCGGAGATTCCGCTGCGTCGCGGAAGGGGCCATAAAAAGCGGAAGCAAACTTCGCGCTGTAGGCCATCACGGGCACATCCGTAAAATCTTCTTCATCCAGCGCCAGGCGGATCTCGCCGATGCGGCCGTCCATCATGTCCGACGGCGCCACGATATCGGCTCCGGCGCGGGCATGGGCCAGCGCCTCTTTCACGAGCAGGTCGAGCGTTTCGTCGTTGTTCACATCCGGCTTGCCGTCGCGGTTCGGCTGGATTGCGCCGCAGTGGCCGTGGTCCGTGTATTCGCACATGCAGACATCGGTAATGACGCAGAGATCCGGACAGGCCTTCTTCACCGCCTCGACGGCGCGGCACACGATGGCGTCGTTCGCATAGGCCTGGCTGCCCAGCGCATCTTTCACCTTGGGAATGCCAAACAGGATGATCGCGGGTATCCCCAGATCCTGAATTTCCTTCGCCTCTTCCACCAGCGTGTCCACCGAAAGCTGGAACTGGCCCGGCATGGACACAATCGGATTGCGCACCCCCGAGCCCGGTCGCACGAAGAGCGGCAGAATTAAATCATTAACGCCCAGCGTCGTCTCGCGCACCATGCGGCGCATGGTTTCATTCCGGCGCAGCCTGCGCATGCGGGTAATAGGGAACATCGAAAACCTCCAAGGGACCGACACGGCAAGTCCACTAAATGAAACAACGAAATCAGAAAAGCTTTAACCTGAAGCGAGAAAATGTTTAACCACAAATGAACTTGGAACAGAGCCTCGATCATATAGGATTGAACATGTTATTTCCGTGAAGTTCCGTGGTCTAAGAACTTTTTTTGACCACAGAATGCAGTAGTATTGCCAGGACACAACCTCCCGGAGCTGTCAGGGATGCAACGTGTCGACCCCCTCAACAATCGCATAGACCAGCGCGGGTATTTCATGCTCCTCAGGCTCGATACTCACCGTCATACCCAGCGCATTCGCGGTGTCCGTCGTGATGGGACCTATCGAAGCAAACTTCACCGACCCCTTCAACGCTTCAAGCCGCGCATCGCCCAGGATCGTCGCAAAGTTCCGCGCCGTGGAGGAACTCGTAAAGACCACCAGTTCCGGTGCCGATGCCAGCATGGCCGTCACGGTCTCTTCCGGCACTGCGGGCATGACTGTCTCGTACACCGCACACTCGGTCACCTCGGCGCCCGCCGCGCGCAGCGCCTCCGGCAGGTCGGGCCGGGCCAGGTTGCCCCGGGGCATCAGGAAGCGCTTACCCGCCACGCCACCCTCGAGGCGCATCAGCGCATCCAGAATCGACTCGGCCACATACTGCTCGGGCGTCAGGCTCACGGGCACCCCGTGCGTGCGCAGTGCCGATGCCGTCGCCGGACCAATGGCGCAGACCGCCGCCGAGCGGAAGGCCGCCAGGCTGCGTCCCTCTCGGGCCAGCGCCGATGCGAAATGATTTACGCCGTTGACGCTGGTGAAGATAAGCCAGTCCACCGCGCCGTCGCCGGGAATCGCGCCGTCGGGGGCGACTTCCTGAATGGAAATCGTGGGAAACTCAATTACCTTCGCGCCCATTGCGGAAAGCTCGTCGGACAGCACGCTGCCCTGGCTTTCCGAGCGCGTCACCACCACCGTGCGCCCCGCCAGCGGCTGCTTTGGCTTCAAGGCATCCAGCGCCACCTGACGAATAAAGACCGAAGCCCCGCCCTCGATCAGGGCCTTCGCCACCGCCTGACCCAGCGCTTTCGGCGCGTCGACCGGACCGCTCAAGGCCGCGCGAACCACCTGGGTGCCGTCGGGGCTGCAGGCGCAGGCTTGGAGGTGCAACTCGCCCGAGCGCACCACCGCCAGCGCGCCCAACGGCACCTGACAGCCGCCGCCGACGCCGGAAAGCAGCGCGCGCTCGGCCGTGGCCGCCGCCGCTGTATCTTCGTCGTGTATGCGCGAAAGCAATTCTTTCAGCGCCGTGTCATTCTCGCGAATCTCAATACCCAGCGCGCCCTGGCCCACGGCCGAAAGCATTACATCGGGTGTGAGCAGTTCCGTGATGTGCTCCGAAAGGCCCAGCCGGTTCAGGCCCGCCGCCGCCAAGATGATGGCGTCCAGCCCTTCGGTCTCCAGCTTCTTCAGGCGTGTGGGCACGTTGCCCCGCAGATCCACCAGCACCAGATCGGGCCGGACCGCCTTGAGTTGCACCTGCCTGCGCGTGCTCGACGTTCCCACCTTCGCCCCCTGGGGCAGGGCCACGAGCCCCAGGCCCGAAGCGCTGATCAGGGCGTCCGCAGGATTTTCCCGGCCTGGAATCGCGCCCACCGCCAGACCGCCTGGCAGCTCCGTAGGTAAGTCTTTCAAGCTGTGCACCGCCAGATCGATGGATCCGTCCAGCAGGGCCACTTCCAGCTCTTTCGTGAAGAGGCCTTTACCGCCCACCTGCGAAAGGGGCACATCCGTTATCCGGTCCCCTTTCGTACTGATGATCAGCACCTCCACCTCCAAGCCCGGCGAAACCGCACGAAGGCGCTCCGCGATATAGTTTGACTGGGTCAGCGCCAGTTCGCTGCCCCGTGATCCAATAACTAACCGGGTCATCCGGCACTCTCCTCCAGACCAAAAAGTCGCTTCACCAGATGCAGAACCCGGCTCGGGTCCTCGCGCACCACTTCCTGCTTGATCTGGTTCATGGGCCGCTGCAGGATGTTGTTCACGATGCGCTTGGACAAGTACTCCACTTCATCACGCTGGCGGTCCGTCAGGTCCGTCAGAATACTCAAGGTCTTTTCCAGTTCCCGCTCGCGGATGGCGTTCAACTCCAGTGTCATGGACACAATCGTCGGCTCCGCATACAGCCCCTGCCGCCAGTCGATAAAGCGGTCCACCTGGATCTCCACCAGCTCCAGGCACTTCACCATCTCCGCCCGGCGAGACTCGAGGTTCTGCGCCGCCACCGTCTCCAGATCGTCCATGTCATAGCAATAGACGTTGTCCAGTTGCGCCACCCGCGGATCCACGTCGCGCGGAACCGCAATATCGATGACGAACATGGGCGCCTTGTTGCGCTTCCGCAGGGCCCGGGTAAAATCATCCACGCCGAGGATGGGCACCTCGGACGCCGTGGAGGTAATCACAATATCCGCCGCGTGAAGATAGTGCTCCAGCGAGGACAGGGCCAGCGGCTCGCCGTGGTAGGTCCGGGCCACCTCCTCCGCCTTTGATAGCGTCCGGTTCGCCACCAGGACCTTGCCCACCCCCTTCTCCACCAGACACTTCAGCGTGAGTTCGCCCATTTCGCCCGAACCGATCACCAGCACCGTCTTCTCCGAAAGATTCCCGAAGATCGACGCAGCCAGATCCACCGCCACGGAGGACACCGACACCTTGCCCACATTGATGTTGGTCTTCGTGCGCACTTCCTTCGCCACCTTGAAGGCGCGCTGGAACAGGGCATGGAGTATTTTGTCCGTCGCTCCCTCACTCTGCGCCGCCAGGTACGCATCATGCACTTGGCCCAGAATCTGGTCTTCGCCCACCACCATGCTGTCCAGGCTAGATGTCACGCGAAACAGATGGGCCACCGCGTCGCGGTTGTGATGCTCATACAGATGCCCCGTAAACGCATCCGCCTCCATCTGGTGCCACTCCGCGATAAACTCCCGCACCAGATTGCGCAGGTGCTCCGGCCTCGCCGCGTTGTCGTGGGTATACACCTCCACACGGTTGCACGTGCTTAGGATAACCGCGCCGCCATCTTCCAACCGCTGCTTGAGCTGGCGGAGTGCGTCGCCCCGCCGATCCTCGGGAAAGGACAAACGCTCTCTGAGATGCACGGGGCAGGTGTGATGGCTGAGGCCGGTGAGCGCGATCGTCATCCGGCAACTCCATAAAAGTTGTAATTCAGCACGTCCAGCAGCGCCAGCATCAGGTAGATCCCGATTAACGTGCCCGTCCCATAGCAGACGATATGGGCCAGCTTCGGCCCGCGCAGTCGGCCCGCCGCGCGCGCGTGAAAGGTAAACGCATAGAAAACCAGCATCGCCACCGCCATGAAGATCTTCGGCGACAGCCACCAGGTCGGGCTGAGATTCTGCCCCTCATACCATACCCAGAACCCACCCACCACCAGCGTGATCGCAAAGGCCGGGTAGCCAATCTTGATCAACCGGAACAGGTCCCGATCCAGCGATTCGAGCGACGGGAGCATCTGAAAGAGGCCCGTCGTCAACCGGTGCTTGAGCCGCTGCGCCTGAAACGCGTAGGCCACACTGTTGATCCCCGCCACGAAAAACAAGGCAAAGGCCAGAAATACGAGGCCCACATGGGCCGTAAGCAGCGCGCCGCTCAGGGGCCGGGGCGCCGTGCTCAGGGCCGGCACCGCCATGTACATACTCAGCGCCGCCACCAGCGCAAGCGGCGGAAGATAGAAGCAAAGCAGCGCCCGATGGGACCGGTCATGGCCCAGTTGCACCAGGATCGTCAGCAGGGAGAAAAAAGCGAGCAGGCCAAGGGAATCCGCCGCCGTCGTGAATGGAACAAGATGCCACTGAACCGTCCGGAACACGATCGTGGCCAGCAGCGCAAACATCGCCACAAGCGCGCTGCGATAGGCCCCGTTCAGCCATTGCGCGTTGCCCTGATCCACCCGAAGATACGCCAGCGCGGCGCCCGCACTACCGATCAGCAGGATATTCCCTAGAAAATGCGAACTATAGACCAGTATTGTCATGGTGTTCCTATGCGACGGAGCCGCAGCCCCCGGAAGACGCGCCGGGAGCGGCCGTGATGGCTTCTAGGCAAAGACCGCTCGGATCGACGAACCCGAAACTCCCTATATCATAGCAGTTGACAGTGGACGGTTGACAGTTGATCCGCCGCAGGCGGAACAGTGGACAGTGGACAGTGGACAGTGGACAGTGGACAGTGGACAGTGGACAGTGGACAGTGGACAGTGGACAGTGGACAGTGGACAGTGGATAGTTGATAGTTGATAGTTGATAGTTGATAGTTGATAGTTGAAAGTTGAAAGTTGAAAATTGAAAATTGAAAGTTGAAAGTTGAAAGTGGACAGTGGACAGTTGATAGCGATTGGACGGATAAGACCGATAGGTCGGATTGATCAGATCGGTCCTATCAGTCTTATTCCATTGGTCGGCGGTCAAGCTGCGGGCCCCCCTCCCGTGCCCCGTGTCAACTGTCAACTGTCAACTGTCAACTGTCAACTAATTAAAGTTCGTCTTCGGGGCCCGGGTGCGGGGTTCCGCATCCTGCGTCACCTTCTTCTTTGCTTTTCGCGGTTTCTCCTCCGCCTCGGGTGCCGCCGGGGCCGTTCCGGCAGCCTCCTCCACCGACCGGTCTTTCTTCTTTCGCTTCTTTTCCTTTTTCTCCCCATCGCCGCCATCGGAATTCTCCCCCGATGGCGTGGGTCCCTGGCCCTGAAACAGGCCGGAGACTGACTGCGGCACGCCCGGCTGATCCATGAACTCCAGATCAAACAGCGGCTTTGCAGCCGGTTGAGGCACTGTCGCGGCCGGATCGCCCGGCATCGGTTCGACCGCTTCGCCACCGACGGCCACGGGCCCTTCCGCCGTAGCCACCGCGCCATCCGGAGTACCTTCGGGCGCGCCTTTGCCCTCCATCACCGGCAACGGCAGGGGCGTACGCAGGAAATCGTCCGCTGGTGCCGCCGCCACGCCATTGGGCGCTTCTGGTGCTTCGGGCTGCTTCAACGCTTCCGCCGGGCCCAACACCGCGATGATCATCGAGCCGCTCCCCTGACCCACGAAGCCACCCAGCGCGCTGTCGAAATGATGCCCCGGGAGCGGCCGCCAGCCCTCCTCCAGGGTGTGAATATAGATCTGCAAGCGGCTCAGCGATTCCGCCGCACAGATTTCCTCGGGCACGCGCAGCTCCAGCGCCCACGTGTGGGCCGGGGCCCCCGCTCCAAAAACGGGCCGAAACGCCGGGGTAAACGCGACCAGCCCCGCAGGGAGCGGGCCGGGCGGAGTTTCGATGGCCTCCAGCTTCACCTGCTGCGGCTGCGCCGAAAGCACCGTGCAGTGCCCCTCCAATCCGGGCGTCCCCAGCAGGACCCGCGTGCCATAGCCACTCGATGCGCGACCAATAACCGCGCCATACTGGAAATTCGTCGGTTTCATCCGCCGCTCCAGAAAGAGGTTCAACTGGTCCCCGAAATGGGGGGAATCGGCCACTTCGGAGGCGCCAAAGGGGACAATGCTCGCCGCCTGGGTCTTCTCCCCGAACTGCACCACCATGGCGAAGCCCGTCCCGAAACTCGCCTGCCACTGGCGGTTCAGGAACGACTGGTTGTCCATGTAGAAAATCGAATCGCCCGTGTCCGTGCCCGGCACCGCCTCGTTCCGGGTGCCCCGCTGGATCCGGTGGAGATTGCCCCAGGGGATCGAAAGCCCCCCGAAGTCGTTGCGCATTATCCGCGCCGCTTCCACCGCCGCATCCAGCGCCTGCACCTGCGCCTCGGGCGTGTTGGCCAGCAGGCCCTGATAGAGGTCCAGCTCACTCCCGAACTGGGCGCTGTGGCGCTTTTTCATCAGCGTCCACCAGATGCTGTAGTACGCCATCGCCGGACTTTCCCGATCCGAGCTCAGGTTCCAGCCCTCCAGCAGCCGCAGCGCGGTCACCAGGTCCGGGTGCGCCGATCGGATCAGCTCGGGGCGTTTCCCCGCCATCGCCAGCAGCAGGGGGACCATGTCCGCCGCCGCCGGAACGTGGGTGTCGAACAACATCGCCTGCATGTCAAAGAATGAGTATTTCCCCGCCGAAAGGATCTGGTTGACGCGGAAACTTCGGTAGTTGGGCGCCTCCCCCACCAGCCAGCGGGGCCAATCCGCCGCCGAAAGCCCGCTCTTCGCCGTGGCCAGCCAGGGCGGCGTGCCGCAGGCCTGCACATAGCCGCTTTTCGGGCTTTCGATTTGGGGCAGCAGCCCCGGCGCAATGATCTCGCGCCAGGCAAAAATCTCCCGCCCCGAATCCACCGGCATGGACCAGTTCATCGGTTCGCGGTCCTCCGGCGAGGCTGCGGCATCCCGATTTCCCAAGCGCGCGTTGTAGAGATAAAAGAGCTCACCCGACTTGTCCGCGCACACCACCTGGAAGCCCGGCAACTGATGCAGCCCGAGCGCGTCCTTCATCGCCGCCATCTCTGTGGCCTGGCCCATCAACAGCAATTGGCGCAGACCGCCAAACTGGAGGAAGGCCCCGTTGCGCCAGGAATACAGCGCGCCATTGCCCCCCTCAAAGATTGGACCACGGGTCCCGATCATGGAGGGCACCGCGCGCTCCACCAGCCCCGCGCTCGTGCGCACGTAGAAGGGCTTGGCCGTGGACATGAAACTCAACAGCGGCGCCACATCGTCTATCACCGAGGCCGCAAAGCGCGGGTCGTTCGCGGGCTTCTGCGGGCCGCCGATGTGCTCCAGGAAGAAGTCCGCCGTATCCGCCAGATTCGGCGTCAACGCCCACCCCGCGTTCTCGTTGTGCCCCATCATCAGCACCGGCACCCCGAAGAGCGTCGCCCCCGCCAGATTCATGGGGCCCGCCATGAGATGGGCCTCGTACCAGCGGTAGGGGCTACCATAGTACTCATGGGGATTCATCACCAGCAGGGTACTCCCCTCCAGCGTGTTCCCCGGTGCCAGCGCCCAGGCATTCGCACGCTCCAGCGGCACCTTCGGGTGGTAGACCCCCGGCAGGTCGAAGGGTGCCTGCACCACCATGAGATAGTGCCACCACGCCAGCACATCCTTCGGCTGCACGCCCTCGGCCCAGGCCGGCACCCGATCCTGATGCTCCAGAATCCACGCGTTGACCCCCAGCGCGAAGCCCTCGCAGAGATCCCGCGTCACCGGGTCCGCCTGGCCCAGGGCAATCGCCGACTGCTCGGCGTTCCCGATCTTGATAGCAAAGGCGTCGCTCTCCGCAAAGCCCTCGCCTCCCACTTCCGCCGCCCGGCCCAGAGCCACCCGATAGCACATGAGCATGGGTTCCAGGTGGTCCTCCGCCTGCGCGTAGCCAAAGGCCGACGCCATCGCGCGAATTGAGCCCGCCTCAATATGGGGCGTGCCGAACTCATCGCGGTAAAGCGTGGCTTCGTTCCAGAAGGACGCCCCGCCCGCCACCGGCTGCGCCTGGGCTGCAACGCCCGCGCACCAAACAACCGCCATAACGGCCAGATGGCCAGCCCATACCCACACTGTGCCAGTTCGTTTCATATCAATCGTTGCCATTCCCAAGACCCTTGGCCCTTCACAATTAACGCCCACATCAATTCCAATTACCAAAAGTGATGCCGGGTGCCACCCACTCCCGGCGGAGCGCAGAGGGGGAGGATGTGGGTGACGTGACTTTAAACTTCTGAAAAGCAAACAAACTTAACTTAACCACGAATGGACTTAGAGCAGCCTATGGCCGCAACCAAAAGAGGTGAACCGCAAATTTACGCAAATTGGCGCAAATTCTATTCATGCCTTGAAAAGTCGGTTGCACTTGCAGTGTGCAAGGCGTTGATCAAACTGATTTGAACATGTTTATTTCCGTGAAGTTCCGTGCCCTTCCGTGGTCTATGCTCTTCTTTTGACCACAGAGTGCACAGAGACATGGAGAAAACAACAGGAGGGATGGAAGGCAGAGGAATTGCCTTCTCGAACGTAAGCGTGTCGTGACTCGGCACCGGCGTCTCTGAAACGCCTCTTCTTCTCCGCGCCTCCGTGTCTCCGTGGTTCAAATCTCTGGTTGCGGCCAATGGCCGCTCCAAGTCCATTCATGGTTAGTTCTTTTCTAGCTCCTGTCTGCTACTCCGCCTTACGCTGCGCGTCCATGAACGCCGCCAACTGGCCCAGGGCCTCCGGCGCAATACCGGCCCTGCGCGGGGTCAGGCTCTCGCCGCCGTCCATCGTCACGATGGAGCCCGTCATCCAGGACCCGGCCTCCGACGCCATGAAAACCACCATGTTCCCAATCTCCTCCGGTTCACCCACGCGACCCAGCGGCACTGAATCCAGATGATCGTCAAAACTTCCACCCAGGGCAAAGGCCTTCTTCACCCCCTCCGTAATGATCGGACCCGGCGCGATGGCGTTGACCCGGATCCCGAATCGGCCCCACTCCTGCGCCAGGGTCTTCGTCATCGCATCGATCCCCGCCTTCGCCGAGCAGGCCGGCACCATGCCCACCCAACCCGTGTGATGGAGCGTCATGCTCGTGCTCACGATCGTCCCGCCCTGCGCCTGCAGATAGGGAAAAGCCGCCCGCGAGCAAAAAAAGGTCCCGTAAAGATCGATTTCCACCACCGCCTTCCACTGGCTGTCCCGAAGCTTCTCCGCCGGATAATAGAAATTGCCGGCCGCATTGTTCACCAGAATGTCAAGGCGGCCCATGATTTCAACGGCCCGGGCCATCACTTCGTTGACAAGCCCGGAATCGCGCACATCGAGCGCCAGACCCACTGCGCGAACGCCGAATTCCGACACCAGCGACGCCGCCACCGCCTCGCACTGCTCCACCCGTCGACTCGCCACCACCACATCGGCCCCGGCCTGCGCGAGGCGTCGGCTGATGCCCAGCCCAATTCCGGACGCGCCGCCCGTGACAAAAGCGACCTTGCCCGAGAGAATACCGTCTTTAAAGATGAAGGGAATGTCCATGTGCGAATCCTTGCGTTGAATGCGGTTCTGGCGCAGCCCATCATCATAGGCAATTTCCGAACGGGCGGCAAGCTTTAGTTCGATGCGTCCCATGTACCCTGAAAGACGAACCGCAAATCCGTGCATATCTACGCGAATTTTTGAGGAAATGAAACGGGAAACTCGGGTCAACAGACGTTCCGGGTAGGCCCAGCGGTTTCCCGCCGGGCCCCCCACAGAGCCGGACGTGAACAATTAATTCATCCGGTTCCTCGGTGACCAGCGCGTCGGCACGACGCTGGCGCATGGCATTGCTGCCCTTAGACGGTCAAAATTGGTGGATTATCCTTGGCGTCGGCAATGGGAGCTTCTGTCTCAGCTTTTCAAACATTTCCCAGGTGATGACGTGCTTGCGGTCGCGCCGACTCAGCCAGAACCTCCACGCATACCTCACGTGGCGGTAGTAGACTTGCATCAGTTCGCAATTGGCCCGCAGGCCGTAGTACTGGTAGTGCCCTCGTAGCTTCTGGCAGAGGGTTTTGTGTTGCTCCACGATGGGCCGGTGCATATTCGCCCGGCACCATTGCCATAGGGCCTTCATGACCCGTTTCAGCCGTGTACGCATCGTCTTGCGCTTGATGACCCAGTAGCCTCCGCGTGATGTCGCCCAGTAGTGGGTAAATCCGAGAAAATCGAATGTGCCGTTCCCACATTTCGGGGAGCCTTTGCCCCCGGGCTTCCGAACTTCACCAGCTTCGTCTTTTCCGGGTGGATATTCAGTCCGTAGCGCCCAAATCGCTGGGGGAGGACGGCAAGAACCCGGCGTGCGTCGCTTTCGTACTCGCAGCCGATAACGAAGTCGTCGGCGTAGCGGATGAGAAAGGAGCGCCCTTCGAGCCGGGGCTGTACCTCGTTTACGAACCATTCGTCGAGTACGTGGTGGAGGTAGATGTTACTCAGCATGGGCGAGATGACCCCGCCCTGCGGGCTCCCCGTTTCCGGGTACGTCAGTTCCTGACCTTCGAGCACGCCCGCATTCAGCCACTTGCCGATGAAGCGCAGTACTCCGCCGTCGTTGACCCGCCGCCGCAGGATGTCCCGCAGATGGCCATGGTCAAGATTATCGAAGAATCCACTGATATCCGCATCTACTATCCATCCGGTGTTCTGCGCCATACATTGTTCGCGCAACGCGCGAACCGCATGGTGGGCACTGCGGTTGGGGCGGAAGCCGTAGGAGAAGTCGTGGAAATCCTGTTCGTAGACCGACTCCAGCAGCATGGTTACCGCCCGTTGGACTATCTTGTCCTCGAAGGCGGGCATCCCGATGGGACGTTGCGCCCCGCCTTCCTTGTCCAGCCACTTGCGCTTCACCGGCGGGGCCTTGTAGTGCCCCGAACGCATCCGCGCGTGCAGCGACCGCAGGTTCTCCCCGAGGTGGACAGCGTAGTCTTCCGCCGTCACCCCGTCCACCCCCGGAGCCGCATCTTGTCGCGTCCGCCGGAAGGCTTCAAAGAGAAACTCCACGTCGATGTTATGCATCAACGTGGTGAACACCGTGTCCGGATATCGGACCGCCTGTTCCGCAATTGCATGAAGTTTCGTTGATACGGTTTCTGACCTCGGTGTGTCTTCCATAGTTCCTTCCATACATCGCCATGCCCGGCTTCACCTTCCCTGCAGTGGGTCCCGTGGGCCTTGGTTCCCCACCTTTCCGGTCCGCGTGTTCCCGCGCGCCATCGGTACTACGTTCAGCTAAGACTGCCGCCGTCCCGTCCCGAGTCGCTTCGCGTCACGCTCGCTTCCCGGTACCTTGCCATGCGCTCCCTTTTTCTTCGCTCGCATGCGGAAGGAAGCTTCCCGCAGGCGACAGGTCGATCGGTAAACCGGGCAGGACCTTATTCCCGGCATGTCGGCAAGGAGAACGACGGCTCTCCCAAGTTCCCGAGTTACCCCTGTGAATGCATGCCCCGGTCTTAGACCCCGGTGGTGAATGCGGCGCTCGCCATGGCGCGCCGCAAACTGCTGCCTTCCGCACTGTGGCAGGGCGTCGGCGTTCCCGCGCACCAAAGCGCGGTTATCCCATCGGTCCACAACGTCAACTATTTCGGGGCTCAATGTCACGGCCTGCATTCTCGCTACACCCGGCTCCACACCCCCTGTCGCCAGGACGCATGCGGGTTCGCTACCGGCCTGCTGGCTAAGCGTTGGCCGGGTGGGAATTGAGATCCGTCTCGCACCCACTGAGTAACAACAACCAATTTCATGGACTCCTTTCTGTCCATTCCCAAGGTTTCGGATTTATCTTGGCACAAGCCACGCGATTGCGAGGAACGAGCATTCGTGTGCTTGGACGAAAGAGGACGGTATCAATAGTTGGGACCTTGGGCGAGCGATTTGTTCTTTGGGGGCTGCTGCGTCAAAACGCTCGTGCGGGTAGGCCTTACGGGCGGGAAGAATCCTTCTCAACGGGCACACGAATCGGAGTACCGAATCGTGTGGCACGTCAAATGGCGCGGCGCGTCCTGCTAGACTGTGACGTTTTCTAATTGAGCACGCGACTTGCAAAAAAGCCTACACGAACACCTTCAACATCCCCCAGAGTTCCCCGATCGGCTGCTTCGCTTCCCGGCAAACATAGAGCGGTACGTCGTTCTCGTAAGGCATCACGTAGGGATGGGTGAAGCGCCCGACCTCCACCACCGACCCGTAGTATTGCTCCAGCGCCTCCCGGCGATAGCCATAGGCCAGCAACACCGCGCCATCGTTGCCCGGCACTCCCCACAGAAAAAAATTGTTGTGGGGACAGAGCACCTCGGGCAAATCGAGCTCGCGCCCGAAGTATTCCAGCGCCCCGGCCTCGCCATAGTTGCGCACCAACACCGCCGCAGTGGGCCGCTCCGCCGGATCAAGTGCGGCACAATGCAGCGCGACAAATTCCGCCATCTCCCGCCAGCCCTGGCGATCCGCAAAGTGCGGAGGAAGCGCGCCGGCGGTGTGGCGCTCCATCGGCGCGGGGGCCAGACCGATCCGGTCCTGATAGCGTATGAAGGCCTCGGGCGTAAACACCGGCAACGCCATCGGAATCAGCGCCGGCCCCAGAATCGCCATCGGAACCAGCACCGCCAGACGCCACTTCGGGCACGCCGCCGTCCATTGCTCCCAGGCCACTCCCCCCAGCGCCAGCATCAGCGGCATGATGGGGGCCAGGTAATACACCTTGCCATTGCTGAAGGCAAACGCCAGAAACACTGTCACGAAAGCGATGCCCACCGCGCGGAAACGGCGGCCGATCGGATCGAGCAGCGCATAGCCCAGGCCCGCAATCCACAACAGGGCATTGGCCGGATGCATCTCTAGAACCGTCCCCAGGAAAAGCGCCAGGGGGCTCGTGGGGCTGTTCTTCGTCGTCGCCGCATTGTGCATGAACTCAATCGTCGCGAAGTCGTGCTGAAAGTTCCAGATCACATAGGGGCTGAAGATGACCGTTGCAATTGCGCCGCCGATCCAGATTTCCTTCGATAGAAACACGCGGCGCTGCGCCGTCCCCAGCAGGCCGGCCACGACCCCCGCGCCGAGAAAAAGTACGCTGACTTTGTTCTGAAGTCCGATGCCCGCCACAAGGCCGAACCAGAGCCACAAGCGCGCATCGCCCCGATTCAGATAGCGCACGAAAAGCCATGCCAGGATCGTCCAGATCAACTGGTCGAAGACATTCATGGAATAAAAGTTCGCCACCGCGAGATAGATGGGCGCGATGATGACCGCGAGACACGCCACGCCTTGCGCAAAGCGCCGACCGCCCAGTTCGCGCGCCAGAATGCCCGCAAGCACCACAGTCGCCGCCCCCGCCAGCATCGCGGGCACGCGCAGCGTCGCCATGCTGTCGCCCATCAACGCCGTCCAGGCCGCGAGCACCGCGATGGAAAAGGGCGGGTGATCCACATAACCCCAATCCAGCCGCCCGGCACAGGCCAGGTAGTAGAACTCGTCGCGAAAGATCCCATACCGCCCGATCGCCGCCAGGTGAATCAGGATCTTGGCAAGGCCAAAGGCACTGAAAAATGCAAAATCGTTTCGGGTGAAGCGGTCTTCCCCCTTTTCCATGACCATGCCTTCTCTCCCACGCATTCACGAAGCACTGCGGCGCTCGAACGGACTTTTATCATAGGTCATTCGCGGGCCCGTGACAAGCGGATTTCCTCAACGGTACATCCTGTGCCGGACGGCGTAGGTAAGCATCATCCTTCTCGCGTTGCACGCCGCGCACCACGGTGCTAGGCTTTCCAGATTCGGGCAGGGCCACCATCGCCCCCTACGAGACCGCAGGAGATTTGACATGAGCACAGCCGGGCCGGATTCCCCCCCCACTCCGCCACCCCTCCCGCGTGCGGGCCATCGGGCGGGCGGCTCGTTCTTCAGCGCCATGTTTCTCGCGCTCGCGGCGCTGTACATCGTGCTCAAGATCACGCTGGAAATCACCCGTACGGTCAAGCCGATCTATATGGAAACCGGTGCCGCTCTGCCGCTGGTCACTGTCCAGGCCATGGCCATGGTGGAGGGTGCCCTGAGGCACGGACGCCTCTATCTTGGTGTTCCGCCGCTCATCATCGCCACGGTCTATGTCATGCTCGCCACACGCCCGCGATTGCGCCGGGCCTACATCGCTACGCTGATTGGCTTCGCAATTCTCGTGGTCGCAATCTTGACGGTTTTTCTGACCTTGCCGCTCTTCACGATGCACGGGCAGGGTTGATCCGCACTTTTCTCGCACACCGCCCGGTTGCTTTGTTAGGTTCTCGTTACGCCCAGCCTACCGTATGGTTAGGCCCGCCGAGACGCTGTATCGATCTCCGAAGCCCCCGCCCGAGACCCCGGTGCGCGCAAAATATTGGAAGTATTGGACTAAGCCCCGTTGACGAGGGCGCATCCCGCCAGAATAGTTGATTGGCCCGATACTTGCATAGCTTACGACGGACAGCAGGTGCGCGCGCACCACAACGACCAGGTCTCCTCTGACGCATACCGGGGCTCTAGCAGGTCCCCAGTCCTGGCGTTGCCCAGCGCAAACTCTTGGCAATTGTGAATTATTGATGGTGACAACACCCGCAAATTTCCCATCGGGAACGCGCACCTCCATCGAAGTGGCCGGACGACCCTCTGAACGTTATCCCGGCCTTGTTGAGCGCACAACTACAGGACCAACCCCAATGAAGTCGATTGCTCGGCACCTGGCCTCCGCCATGGTGTCCCTCGCCAGTCTCCACCCCGCGTCGGGGCTCCCGCTGGATCCGCGGCAGGTCGAACCCGCCCCCGCGCCCCCCTTCCCCATTACGCACCGTATCGCTGGAGAAACGCCGCTGACGGCCTTGCTCCAGCCACTTTTCGAGGCGCCCGCCATTCTGGGCACCGGCATGAGTCCCAGCTCCGTCGTGCCACATCGCGACATCCAGATCCGGTCGAGCTTCCTTGAATTCAAGACAACGGGTGACTCCCTGTCCGCGACAGGGCGGGCGCATAGGGAGGTTACGGAAAGCTTCGCACTACCCCCGAGCCTGGCAGAGTTTTCCCTGCCGCCCGATGTCGACCTGCGGGCCCTGCCCCACAACGCCCATCTCGATGACAGCGCACTGAATTCCTATCGGGCCGTACTCGGCAGCACGCGCATGCCCATTACGATACCAGAGCCCCAGAGCGCGAGCCTGCTCGCCATAGGACTGGCCGGGCTGGGACTGCGCGCCTGCTGGGGCGCACGGCGCAGGATGCGCTAGTGCGAAGGGCACCAGCCGGGAATGACAATGCGGGACTAGTGCAGGGTCCTGCCAATTGCGGCCCAGACTAGACGAAGCCCTTCTTACGCTTCCACGGATTCTGGTGCGCGATCACCCGGTCATAGATCGCCTTGCGGTGACGCACCAGCAGACGCTCTTCGTCTGGCCAGAACATCGCCGGGAGGGTGTCCAGCGGCGCCCAGATCTGTTCGTCGTGATGCTCCGTGTCCAGGATCGTGCCACTGATCTGCGCCGTGGCGTAGAGAAAATAGTGGTTAATCGACCACTTGTCCTTCTTCTCGCTCAGACGCTCCAGCACCGCCAGCTCGCCCAGCAGATGGATCTCCGTCAGCCCCGACTCCTCCTCGATCTCCCGTAGCGCGCCCACTTCCAGCGACTCGTCGGGGTCCACACCACCTTTTGGCAGCACATAGCCCGCACAGCCCTTTTCATGCACCAGCGCCACATATACATTGCCCCGTTCAATCCGGACGATCACCCCGCCCGCCGAAACCCGCTCTGGTAGCCGCTCTTCGCGGACATACCAGCTCTCATCAATCACCAGGGACATGTAATACAAACTCCAAATAGAACAGTGCGCCAGGGCGCGTGGAGCGTGAAGTATAACACACGGAGATCAACTTGAAGGCCATTGACCGCGATATATCGGCGAAAACAGCCGATGCATCGGGTGTGGCATCACGATGCTAGGCCAGGACGGGCGGTCGCGTCCGCGAGAATTGCGAGTCGGGGGCCCTTGTGATACACTCGTTTGTGAGCAGAAAGGGAGCACCCATGGAAATCTTCGCTTCAACTCAACAAACGAAGTCCGGGGCCGCGTCGAATAGGTATTTCGACACGCTGGTCTGCCTCGTTGCCTATCCGATCGCGATCTTCGTGCTGATCAAGATCATACTCACCGCAAGCGCGTTCGCGATGGAGACTTTCGCGTCCATCGGCACTGCGGTTCCGCCCGTGACCGGGCTGGCCGCTCGCGGCGCGAATGCTCTCGCATACCAGGCCTTCTACTGGGTTTTTGACCTTGGGCTCGTGCTGGGTGGCATTCATGCCGCCTTGTGGCCTTACCCGGCGCGCAGAAGACAATTTGCCCTGGCGGCAGGCGGACTTCTTATGCTGGCAACGGGCCTCATGCTCACTGCACTTGCCCTTCCCCTGTTCCAGCAGTGAAATCGCAGGGCCAGATTTAGGACGTCTGATTTAGCGTATGAAGTGTCTCGCTACGTCACGAACTTAGGCTCAGTACATCACGAAAGCGATCAAAGCCAGTACAACGGCAGCGACTGCAAGGCCAATCCCCACGAGTTTCTTTCGCGTCTCGCGCTGTCGCGCCCGGAAGCGTGCTTCGACCTCCGGCGGCACGACATTCAGCACCGCATTGTCGATCTTAGCCTCATCCACCACCAGCCGCTCCACCTGCTCCTCCACCCGCGGCTCAAAGGGATCATCCCACGAGGCCGCTGCCGTCGAAGGCGTCGCAGGGTCTTCCCAGCGCTCCTCCGCCGCCTTGCTGTAGGCCCCGAAGCGTACCGGCAACTCCCCGTCCTGCAGATCACTCAGCGCCGTCGAAACCGGCGGCAACGGGATACGCCCCACCGGCCCGCCGCACAACGGACAACGCTGTCCGTGCCCCAGATGCTCATCCACACTCACCGACTTCCCGCATGCCCCGCATTGCATCGCTATCATTTTCCCATCCTCGCTCCACAGAGCAGCACGTGAGTTCAACAGGAAACGCCACAACCCTCAGAGTATTATAGGAGGCAAAAACCGGAAGGGCAATAGTAAAAAAAAACTGAAGGCTGAAGGTTGAAGGTTGTCTCATGACCCATACGACCCATACGACCCATACGACCCATTTACGCGATCCGCCCCAGCATCGCCCGCCACCTTCATTGTCAACTGTCAACTGTCAACTATACACTGTCACCTTGCCGAATGCGCCAGCAGCCACTCCTGATACCGGTGCAACCGCCACAGATTAAAGCGCTCTTCCCACTGCATCTTGTCGTCCCCCGGCAGATCCTTCAGGCGATAGGGCACGCTGTCCCACGACTTCGTACTCTTGTCCCCCGAGGCGGTCTTGATGCTCGAACCGTCCTCGTCGAACTTCGCACTCAGAATCCCCCCAGCCGGATCTTCCAGCGACACCAGCAGCGACCCGTCGTCGGTGTTCCACACATTTGCCGTCTTATCCGCCGATGCCGTCACAATGCGCTTGCCGTCCGGACTGAAGGACGCGCTCACGATCTCGCTTGCATGCCCTTCCAGGCTCGCCAGCAATTCACCCGTCTGCGTGCTCCACACCCGGGCCGTTTCGTCTTTCGACACCGTGGCCACCCGTGTGCCGTCGGGACTGAAGGTCGCGTTGGTCACCGCGTCCGTGTGGCCTTCGAAGGTGAACAGCAGAGCGCCATCCTCGATCCGCCAGAGCTTCGCCGTCCCATCCCACGAGGCCGTCACCACCTGTTTACCATCCGGACTGAAACCCGTGCTGATGACGCCGTCGATATGCCCCTTCAGGGTGTTCAACAGGGCGCCCGTCCCCGAATCCCAGATGCACACCGTCTTGTCCCGCGAGGACGTCACCACAAGTTTGCCATCGGGGCTGAAGGAGGCGTTGTCGATATCGTCCGTGTGTCCCTTCAGCGTCGCGACAATCCCGCCGCTCGTCGCGTCCCACACCTTGGCTGTGTTGTCGCTCGATCCCGTCACGATCCGCTTGCCGTCCGGGCTGAAGGAGGCGCTGTTTACCTCGCCGCTGTGTCCCACCAGCGTGGTCTTCAGCGATCCGTCGGACACCTCCCATACCTTTACCGTCTGATCCCGCGAGGTCGTGGCAAAGCGCTGGCTGTCGGGTGAAAAGGACGCGCTCGTTACCCCCTCCGCCGTTCCCGCCACGTTTTCTTCCACCTCCGTTTTCTCCGCCATCAGCGGCACGCTCCAGATGCGCGCCGTCTTGTCTTCGGACGCCGTCACCACGCTGGCGCTGTCCGGACTGAAAGACGCGCTCCACACTTCCCCCGCATGGCCCGTCAAGGTCACCAGCAGTTTGCCCGTCTGCGCATCCCATACCTTCGCCGTGCGGTCCCGCGAGGCCGTGACCACCATCATGCCGTTCGGGCTGAATTGGGCGCTCTCGATGGACAGCTCGTGCCCGTCCAGCGTCGCCAGCAGGCTGAAGTCGATCATGTCCCACACCCGGGCGGACTTGTCCCACGACACTGTGACCAGGCGCGTGCCCTCCGGGCTGAAGGCCACGCTCCACACCTCGTCGGAATGGCCGATCAGGGTTTCCACCAGCCGCCCGTCGTAGGCGTCCCACACCTTCGCCGTATTGTCTTTAGACACCGTCGCGATCAGTGAACCATCCGGGCTGAAAGCGGCATTCATCACGCCGTATTCGTGGCCCGTCAGCGTCAACTGAAGCGCGCCCGTCGCCCCGTCCCACACCTTGGCGGTGCGGTCCCACGATGACGTGACTATGCGCTTGCCGTCCGTGCTGAAGGACGCATTCTCCACCGTCTCGCCGTGGCCCTCCAGCGAAAAAATCACTTCGCCCGTGTCCGCGTCCCACACCCGCGCGCGGTTCTCGGCCGCGGTAACCACCTTCGTGCCGTCCGGGCTGAAGGACGCGCTCGTGAGATCGGCTTCGCCCTCCAGCGTGGAAATGACCGTCCCCTTCGCCACGCTCCACACCTTCGCCGTCAAATCCCACGACAGCGTCAGCAGCCGCTTGCCGTCCTTGCTGAAGGACACGCCCCAAACCTTTTCCTTATGCCCTTCCAGCGTGAACTGCAGGGTGCCATTGGCTACATTCCAGATCTTTGCGTTGTCCCCCGCGATGGTCACAATCCGCGTGCCGTCCGGGCTGAAGGCCGCGCCCAGGAGCCGGTCCTCATGCCCCTCCAGCGTGCCCAGCGACTGATAGCATTGCCCCAGGAAATAACCCCACTCCCAGTTCCGGTGCTCCTCGCTCGCCGCCCACAGGATCTTCCGCGCGAGGGGATACTGCTTCTGCGTGATCTTACTGCTCGCGAGCTGGATGCTCGAGTAGTACGACTGAATTTCCGCAATGCGCCGCTGACGCTCCGCTTCATTGCGCTCCTGCTCCACCGCCTCCCGCTGCTTCTGCGCCTCCGCCTCCGCCTTGCGCGCGTGGTCCCGCTCTTCGTTCGCCGCGCGCCGCTCCTCGATGGCTTCGTTACGCGCGTGGGTGATCTGGTAGATGTACACGCCCGAAAGAGCCAGCAACATAACAAAGGCCCCGACGGCCACAAAGATCGCGGAGCGGTAGCGCTGGAGGTAGCGCGAGAAAATATCCTTCACCGAATAGACGTAGGCATCCACCAGCGCGCCCGATTGGAAGCGCGTCACGTCGTCCGCAAGCTCCTTCGCCGAGTTGTAGCGCTCGTTCGGGCTCTTGCGCATCGCCCGCTCGCAGATGGCCGCCAGCTCCAGCGGGACCTGGGACTCCACCTTCAGAATTCCCGTGGGCTCTTCATAGATGACCGAGCTGATCAGCTCCTTGATCGTCTTCGCTTTGAAAGGCAGGCGGCCCGTGAGAATTTCGTAGAGCACCACGCCGAGACTGTAGATATCCGAACGCTCGTCGATCTGATCCGTATGCCCCAGCGCCTGCTCCGGCGGCATGTAGGCCGGCGTCCCGATCAACTGCCCGTAGTTCGTCTTGGCCGAGCTCGCGCCCGATCCGAGATTCATCGACATGATCGATTTCTCGATCACGTCCGCGTGAGCGTCATGCCCACGGCGCGCCTTCGCCAGGCCCCAGTCCAGCACCACCGTTTCGCCGAACTCGCCCACCATCACGTTCGCCGGCTTGATGTCGCGATGCACCACATGTCGGCTGTGGGCGTAGGCGATGGCGTTGCACAAGTCGATAAAGTGGGGCAGCAGCATCAGCCGCTCGCGCAAGGAGCCCGCCTCGCGGATGGCCTTCGAGAGACTCTTCCCGCGCACCAGCTTCATCGTGTAATACAGGGCACCGTCTTTGCGGTGGCCCAGCTCATACACCGGCACGATGGAAGGATGCTCCAACTGCCCGGTGATCCGCGCCTCTTGAAGAAAGCGCGCGATCACCGCGCCCGAAAAGCGCACCGGACTTGGCGCACTCGGCACCGCCGCCGTGCCCGGCTCTTCGGAGTCGCCACCACTGCTCGAACCCATGTGGGGCAGCAGCTCTTTCAGCGCAATGTCCCGGCCCAGATACTCATCGTGTACCATGAGAATGCGCCCCATGCCGCCTCGCGCGTGCTCGCTCGGGTTGGTGTAGCGCCCCGAGTTTTCGATGACCCCCGGCACTTCGTCCGGCTTTTCGTGCCTCAGCGGGATCGTCACTTCCGGCGCCGCCGAAAGCTCCACCGTCCCCGAATCCGTAAGCCGGATTGTGCCCAGAAAAGAATCGTGGATACTGTCCTCGCCCCCGAAAGACTCCAGGGCCGCCGCGCTGTCCCCGTTGTGCGCCGCCACCGCCTCGCTCACCAGCCGCTCCAGCAGCTCGCGGTCCTTGCTCTCAAGCGCATTCGACTCTACAAGACGCGTGGGGATATCCCGACTCGGATCCGTGGCCCACGCCCCGGCCGCGTCCATCAACTGGGCCGGCGAGACCTTGTTGAGCTGAACCGCGAATACTCCGAAAAGGAGGTTATGGTCTCGTTTCATGCCGTAAAACCCGTGATGATGCTATGAGAACAACGGCTTTCCCGGAGGCGCGCGAAAAGTGAGGCGCTGCGGCTGCTCCAGTAAAGATCGGTTGGCCAGGATTCGTAGCGCACAATCGCGCTCCAAAAAAACGAGGCTTGCCTGCAAGACCTCGCGCCCCAATTCTACCCCATCACCGTTGGTAATGGACAATTGACAATGGACAATGAACAATGGACCGTTGGCGACGATTTAAAGGCAGAGGCAGCAGGTACTGACTCCTATAAAACCAGTAATTCCCCCGCATCCCGGAAGCAGCACCCCTTGCCCACTCCCGTTGTCCATCGTCAATTGTCCATCGTCAACTGCTCCAGCCATTCCAGAATAATCGCCCGCATCTCGGGTAACTCCTCGTGCTTGCACTCGAACAACTCGATCCGGCAATCCTCCGCCTTGCCATACTGCGCGTAGAGCGGCGCAAGATAGTCCCGCACCTTCTCCACGCCCTCCGGCGGCGTCAATCCGTCATAACGCCCGTTCAAGCTCAAGCGCCGACGTGGCACGATCAACTCGTTGATCTCCGCCGTCTGAAAGTGCTTCAACAGCGACGGCACATAATAGTAAATTCCATGGCGCGCCAATCCCTTGTTCGCAATCAACGCCTCATAATCCGTCAGGCAGCACAAATCCATGCAGCAGGTGATCCGCTCGTCCAACGCGGCGAGCCACCACGACTTCGTGGAGCCCATCGAGATGCCGAAGGAACCAATCCGCGACGTGTCCACCTCGGGCCGCGTGCACAGATAATTCAATGCCTGCCATTCGTCAAACATCATCATGCCGTAGAGCACCCGCCCCTTCCACAGCATCTCCTTGAAGGTATCGCCCTCGCCATTGCCGCCATTCTCCGGATAGGGCGCGCGCTCCCCGAAACACCAACTGTCGATCGCCAGCGTCACGATCCCCTTCTCCGCATACACCGGCGCATAGGCCTGCATCGCCCGCGTGCCCGTCAGCAGCTCCTGCTTGCCCACAAAGTAATCGCCGCCATGCCAGTGGTGATACATCAGCCCCGGCGCTTTCTCGGCCCGCTTCTCCGGAATCAAGAGCAACGCCGGCACCGTCTGCATGCCGTTCAACTCCAGATCCAGATGCTCCAGCGTAAAACCCGGATGCTGCTCCACCTTCTTCAACGTCGCCACCGGCGCCTTCTTCTCCGGCAGCTCGCCCAGCAGCGACCACAGCTCGGCCCGCCGCGCCGCCTGATACGCCCTGAACTCCTCAACACTCCGTGCGGCCATCGCGTCCTCGCTCGCAAGCAACGACAGCGCCCCCGCCATCGCACCCGCCTTCATGAAATCTCTGCGGTTGAACATGGGAAACCTCCAATGAAACTCGAAGGCTTCATCCTACCGCAGTCAAAGGCAAAAGGTCACATCAGACGACACGCAAGCGACCAGAGAATGAAACTGTAATCGCCGAGACCTCACGTGACGCTGTCGTGTGCCATCGACACCATTCGTGCCACACGATCTCGCCGAAAGGCGAGTTCGAGTGCGATGAAGGCCGACAACCGGAGCCATACACGCGACATCGAGCTGTCCTTTTACCTTGAGCCCATCTCAGAAATGTAACAGGGTATGCTGCGTCCCGTCCGCCGCCTCATAAAACAAAAGCTACACCTCCCTGCGTTTACCCGCCGCTCGAATACCCAGGAGGCCAATCAACGCGAGGCCAATCAGGAAGAAATCGCCCAGCCTCGACCGAATTTCCTTGACGGTCGTGGACGGCATGCATCCCTCACCCTCGCCTTCACCCTCACCCTCGCCTTCGCCTTCACCGACACCTGCCTGATTGGAGAGCTCGGCCTCGCTCAGCAACTCATCGTTGTCCGTATCGATCACGTCGAACTCTGCCGAGGTCAATCCGGGCCGAACAGCCTGCGCTTCCTCCAGCGACAAAGCACCATCCGCGTTCGCGTCCGCTGTTGCCAGCCCATCGAGCAATCCTTGGGCAATGAGGGGCAGCGCATCGCCCGCTTCCGCGACGATGGTCACGGAAAAACGGTCATCCAAGGGGTCATAGATTCCCTCATAGTGAAAACTGAGATCGTAGTTGCCCGCGGGCACGTCGGGGACGACCACCTCCCCGATCTCGAAATCAGCAAGATCGACCGTTTCCGCTCCAACAAGGGACCAATGGAAGCGCTCTGAGTCCTTCTCCGCAAAATAGAAAACATTCGCGCGAAGTTGAACCGTCGTCCCGACAACCCAGACCGTTCCTTCCGCAGGATCGAGAATGCCCAACTGTTCCGATTCTCCTTCTCCTTCACCTTCACCTTCTCCTTCTCCTTCTCCTTCTCCTTCTCCTTCTCCTTCTCCTTCTCCTTCTCCTTCTCCTTCTCCTTCACCTTCACCTTCACCTTCACCTTCACCTTCGCCTTCGCCCTCACCCTCGCCTTCGCCACCCTCAATTACAACCGAAAGTTCAGCTTCGCTCAATACGCCATTCGCATCTGAATCCATTGCGCCAAACTGCGCCGCCGTAAGCCCCGGCCGCACCGTCTGCGCCTCCACCACATTCAATCCGCCGTCGTCGTCCGCGTCCGCCGTATCCAACGCGCCAAGGAGCTCGTCAAGTATCACAGGCATTTCGCCTGCCACAACCGTCACGGATACGCGCTCGCTCGATCTGAGATGCTCCACACTACCCAGCTCCAGCGCGAGGGAATAAGTGCCCGGCTGAACAACGGGCACATAAAACGAATTGTCCGACTGGCGACCGAGTAGAATTCTCGCGTCTTCCGTGTTGTAAAGCGACCAGTCGCAGTGCCCGTCGCAGTCCACAAGCGCGCCCGAAGTGCTCCGGGCCTCCCCACTCAACGCGGCTGTTTCGCCCATGGTCAGTGTGGCCCCGTCCGAAGGATCGAGGATATACAGTAAGATATCGGCACCCGGCTCACCATCGTAATTAAAATCCGGGCCATACACCCACATCGAAACCATACCCACCGCCGTTTCCGTTCCATCGCTGATCGTGTAGCTGAACGAATCGTTCGCGCTGTCCCAATAGGTGAAACTCTGAAAGGCCGGGGCCACGGTGGGGTCATAGATAAAGGTTCCGTCCGGCGCTACCGTCACCGACGCACCCATTGCACTCGTCGCATCAAAATCCACCACCGCCAGCGTATCCCGCGTGTTCCCGTCCGTGTCATTCGTCAGCACGTTTCGGATTGCGTCGTCAAGATGCGACACGAATACCTGGTCTGAATTCACCCGCCCTTCGTCCCCATTCGCCACCGGCGCGCGCGCGGGTTCGAGCTTTGTTACAAAAATGTCATCGCCGCCCGCACTACCGGTCAGGATAAACGTGCCGGGTCCCGGGTCAAAATCCGAATCGTCATCAATGTGCCCCGTGCAGTACACATTGCCATTGCTATCTGAAGCGATCCCGAAGCTCTTATCCCATTCGCCCCCGGCCAATGCGCCTGCCCATTGAAACTCTCCCGCTGCATCTAGCCGGGATACAAAAATGGTGTATCGCCCGTTAGGAGAAAGCTCAAAGACACCTGATCCAGGATCATAGTCTCCTGTAGCCAGAAAAAGCCCCGTGCTGTATATGTGCCCATCACCGTCAACTGTCACCGCAAGAGCTTCATCCGCAGACGCTCCGCCCATGGTCCGCACCCAAAGGAGAGCGCCCGACGGATCTAGCTTGCGCACGAATACATCTGTGTCGCCCGCACTTGTGAGCAGGGTGGCATCAGACCCAGGATCGAAATCCAACGTGCCGCTGAACCGTCCGGCATTGATGATGTTGCTGTCTGGATCGATGGCGATGTTATTTGCGTAGTCACCATAACTTCCCGCCAAACGTTTCGCCCACTGAAATGCCCCGGCCGCATCCAATTTGCACAGAAAAACTTCCTCCCCCTCAGCAGGTGACAGTTCGAAGATTCCTGGCCCCGGATCGAAGTCTGCGGCGCCATTAAAGTCGCCCGAAATGTAGGCGTCTCCTCCGGTATCGACCGAAATGCACATGGCGCGCTCCGAATGAATTCCACCCATACGAACAGCCCACTGAAAATCTCCCATCCCATCCAACATGACTACGAATGGATCGCCAAATCCGGCGGCCGTTAGTTCGTACACCTCTGGCCCCGGATCGAAGTCGGCAGTGCCGTCAAAGCTCCCCAATATGTACACATTGCTCGAGGAGCCTGTGGCAATACTGTATGCTACGTCGCTCCCCGTAGATCCGCCTACTGCCCGTGCCCACAACAACACACCGGAACTATCGAGCTTGCACACAAATGCATCTTGGCCGAAATTCGTGCTGGTAAGGATAAGTTCCTCGGGGCCGATATCGAAATCCACGGCCCCGCTAAACTGCCCGGAAACGTAAACGTTTCCCGCCAGATCTACCGCGATGCCGAAGCCGATGTCATGGCCGCCACTCCCGATGCGACCGGCCCATTGGAAATTACCCCTGGCATTAAGCTTGCAGATGAACGCGTCCCGATTACCAGCGCTGGACAAGTTGAAAATCCCCGGCCCAGGGTCGGCATCAATCGTACCCTCAAAGTAGCCTGTGAAGTAGGTATTCCCGTCGCCATCTGCGGCTATAGCGCGACTGATGTCTATCCCAGCCCCGCCTATCGATGCCGCGAAACCCAGTTGCAACGGTTGCGCCGCTATTCCAGATGGCAAGGTCAACTGGAGCCACATGATTAGCAACATCAGTGTGGATGCGCGAGGGTATGCAAGTTGGGTCGATGGGAAGCGGGCATTGATTTGGGCGCAAGAAGTACTGGAAAAGCGTCGCCGCATGATTTTTTGCCTCCGTAATATTCTGCCGTGTGCCGCATTGTCGAAATTTACACACAAGGTACACCCAGACCGATTGACGTCTCCTAAATGCCTTTAAAGTATCGCCCGAATGCACCGAATAGTCAACAACAATATCACGCATTTACAAAGCCACCTTGCCCCCGGTATATCCCGCCCTGCTACACTATCCGCCGGTCCCATACCCAAGGAAGTGCCCCACGCCATGCCGTACCCACGCTTTTTCGCCGTCCTCCTTCATTGCCTCGCGCCTTTCGCCCATGCCGGCGAGCTCCCCTGGTGGGGCACCTTCCCGCGCATCGTGCAGGGTCAACCCGCCGATCTCAAGCCCTACAACGCCGATGTGGTCTTCAACGGCGGACTCAATTCCCCCTCATGGGGATTGTGGGGCACGATGCTCTTCGGCCATCCCCACACCATAGCCGAGATCGCCGATCAGGGCGGACGGGCCATCACCTATTTCGAAACCTTCGGCCAATCCTATTGTGTAGTCGTGTCCATACCCGATACGGAGCTGAACAAGGAGTTCCCCCGCGCCTCGTCCAGCCATTGGTCCTGGGCGAATTACAAGGGCGATCCCATCTACTGGGCCGGGGCCCACAGTTGGTTTGACGATCTGCCCGAGGCGCGGCCCTGGACGCGGACCCACGCGGAATATGGCGGGCCGCCCATGCGCTACCCCGACGGCACCATCGCCACGGGCTACGACGGCGACCCGACCAGCCCGCTGAACCACCGCGCCTTCGATGCGGGTTGTTCGAAGAACATCCTGGGCGAACTCTCTTTCGAGATCGACGCCGCCTCGCCCGAGGTACAACAGAACGGCCCCCATGCCGGCCTCGCCAAGGTTAACGGCGTCTATGCCGGCATCCTCTACATGCACAAGGACAGCGCGTGTCCCCATTGGCTCGATCTGGACGAAGCGGCCGTGCGCTTCGCCGCGAAAAACGGCGCGGACGGCATGTGGAGCGACAACTTCAGCCCCTGGGACAGCTTTGGCATTCGCCCGGTGGAGCGGGGCTTCGGCGAATGGTCCGTGGCGCTTTTTCGCGATTACTTGAAAGCCCACTTCGACGCCGAGACCCTGGCGCGCATGGGTGTGGCCGATCTCGCCACCTTCGACATACGCACGGCACTCCGCGATCAGCTTCAGGCCTGGGGCGGCGATCCGACCAATCTCCACGACCCGAAATGGATCGACCCGCGCTGGCTCGATCACGATCTCTGGCACGCCTATGTGATCTTCAAGCGCCAGCAGGGCACCCGCGCGCTGGAGGCTTACGATCAGCGGGTCCACGCCGCAGCGAAGGCCTTCGGTAAACCCGAATTCCTCCTCGCGGGCAACGACATCCCCGCGCTGAGCCTTGGCTGGGTGCGCGGCGAACTGGACATGGTGAGCACGGAATCCTCTGCGGGCCATGCCCTGGATGCGGGCAGCCGCGGCCTCATGCTTCCACCCCTCGGCCGCCACTCCGTGCGCTACCGCCTCGCCGCCGTCCACGCGCGCAGCAACACGGTCAGTATCTGGCCCTACCTCGAAGGGAAGTACGAAGGTTATGGCCGCAACCCCAACCTCACCCGCGTCATGGCCTTTGAAATGCTCGCGGCCAACGCCCTGCCCATGGCCTACCCCAGCCTGCCCCGCGTCCTCGGCGATCCGAAGGTCTACGCCGACTTCTTCGCCTTCGTCGGCGAGGCCCGCAAACAATTCGGGCAGCGCCGCCCCATTGCGCGCACGGGCCTCTATTACTCGTCTTCGTCCCTACTCGCCTTCATGGCTCCCGGCGGCTTCCTCGACTTCGACGCGCGCCCCCACCAGTTCGGCTACTACGGCTGGGCCACCGCACTCCACGATATGCATGAGCCCTATGTCCCTGTGCCCGAATGGCAGCTCAACGCCGAAACCCTCTCCGGCCTCGATCTCCTCATCGTGCCCAATGCTTCCGTCATGGATGAATCCTCTAACGCGATCCTGAAGCCTTGGCTCGAAGCCGGCGGACGCATGCTGATCACGGGCGAAAGCGGCATCCGCGACGGCGAGTCCGGCAACTTCACGCGACACAATCGCGGCCCCCTGCACACCCAACTCGCCAGTGACAACGCCGTGGCTGTCGAAGGGAATCCCGGCATGGATTACTACCTCAAACACGAAGAGCGCGGCGCCCTTCTGCCTGCCCTGGCCGATCAACTCCGCACCGCCCGTGGCCCCGAATCGACTCCCATGATCACCGCTGCGGGTGTACCATCCACCATCGGCATCACGCCCCACCACAACCCCGAAACCAAGACCCTCTTCATCGACATCAACAATCTCAACATCGATCTAGACACCGACACCGTCACCCCCACGGAAGACATCACCCTCGAGATCACCCTCCCCGAATCCCTGCGCAACGCGCCCCTGACCCATCAAGTCCTCTCGCCCGATCCAGGTGTGACCGCAACCCTGACGCCCCTCGACAGCAACCGAGTTTCGGTCACCCTGAGCCCCGTGCAGTGCTATGCGTCAGTAATGATCATCCCATCTCCCCGACCTTGAACAGAAAACTCAATGATTCTTCCGCGACTCGAAGAAGAATGTGGCACAGCACTTCAACGCCCGCGCCAAATAAAACGGGCGCGGCTGACATATCAACCGCGCCCGCTGTCAACTGTCCACTGTCACTTGTCAACTGAAACAAAGTTCTCCGCCAGATTCCCATCCCCCTCGCCGTCGTATTTCGCCCAAGCCGGATAAGGATACAACGGACGCGACTTCGCCGGGTCGATCCCGTCTCCCGCCTTCGTCGCCACGATCACATCCGGCGCGATGCCCTCCTCCACCCACTTCACGATCTCACCCAGCCAGTCCACGCCCGAAATCCCAGGTCCCCCGCCGCAGTGGTAGCAGCCCGGCACCATAAAGAGCCGCGCATAGTCCGCCGCATTCGGGTCCTTCGCCAGCACCGATTCATAGTACTTGACCGTCTCGCCTGCGGGCAGCGCCGCATCCGACCAGCCGTGCCAGATGATCAGCTTGCCGCCCCGCGCATTCATCGGACCGAGATTGGGATCCAGCGCGTTCAGCACGGTCCCGCCCAGGTGCGTATCTTCTTTCCACGTGGCAAAGTCATAGGTCGAGTAATCCCAGTCCGCATCGTGAAAGAAGAAATACTTGTAGATATTCGTGCTGAAGGCAAAGCTCAGATTCACGCCATTGTCCACCGGCCCCACGAGCCAGTTGAACCACCCGCCAGGACCGCCCTCCGCCCCTACCGGGAAGCCGGGATAAATCGGCCCGTCGGCGTTGCGCGGCCCCGCATACACCACCCCAATCGCCGCGCGCTGCGCCTCGGTCAGATCTTGCACCTGCGACAGATCGAATTTCGCCACCGCCGGATTGTCGATGATCCCATCCTTCAATCCGTCCTGCTCGTCGGTCTGCTTCAGCACCTCCTTCGCGAGCCGATCCAGATCCGCCTGCGTCAACACCGTCTCCGTGAGTTTCTTTGGATCGGGATAAAAAGTCTGGGCCAGATTGATGCCCATCGCCGCGAAGCCCGTCCAGTTGAAGGCCGGCGCCCCCGATACAATCCCGTCGAAATCCTCCGGATAGCGCTGGGCCTCCATCAGCGCCTGTCCACCGCCCCGCGAGCAGCCCACGAAATACGACTTCTCCGGGGCCTTCCCGTAATATCCGAGGATGAGCGCCTTCGACACCTCCGCCGTCCGGTGAATCGCCGCGTGGCCAAAGTTCACAAAGGCCTCCAGGTCGTTCAAGGCCCAGCTCCCGTCCGTGCCGTCCGCCTGATGCCCCGTGTCCGTGCCCGCCGTCGCATAGCCGTCGTTCACCGAGCCGCGCACCGAATTCTGCACCGAACCCACCAGTCCGCCGCCGCCGCCCATGGCGAAGCGCCCGTTCCACGCATCCGGCAGCAATACCTCAAAGCGGATCGCCTTCCCGATCACCCCATCCACCTTCACATGGCCCACCCGCACCTTGCCCGGCTCCGGCGATCCCGCCTCATGCACCGCCGACTCTATCCGAACATCCGGCAGCCGAAGCGCAGCCAGTTCCTCCGGCGACATCACCGCAGGCGACTCCGCCATTGCGCCGCCGGAAACAAGAACAAACACGACAATCCAATGCTGCCACTTCATGACGAGGTCTCCTGAAAGTAGTGGGAAGAAAATTCAGCAGTCAGAATACTACCAGACGACCCGGTCGTGCCACACGATCGCGAGGAACGAGCGTTCGTGTGCCCTTCGCAGCAAGCAACGGGCCTGACGCGGCCCGCCCTGACCATGCGGCGCATTCCCATGCGCGTCCCTCGCGCAAGAAAATGACACTCTCCTCCGCCTCCTGTACACTTCAGGCAACACCGATCAAGCTGTCCGATCTATTGGGGCCCTTCATGAGAATACCTTGCCGTCACATGCTCCTCGCCACACTCCTTTCCGCCAATGCCGCATTCGCCTGCATGTCGGAAGGCCCCGGATTCACCCCGGATCGCGGCACCGGCGGTGGCAAAGGCTACAGGGAGCCCGCGGAAGTGAGACTCCTGCGAAGCAGCAAGGCCGCCCGGCCCGCCGACCGCCTGGCGGAGTACGAGGCCTGGTATCGCGAGCGCGGCCAGGGCGCGTCCACCAGCGAACAGGCCCGGCTCATCGAAGAGCACGATGCCGTGCGCGATGTGCTGAACGGCAACTACGACGCCGCCATCCGGAAGCTATTGGCCCTCGAAGGTATCCAACCCGGCCGAGAGGCCACGGCGGGCGCCCTCGGCACGGCCTACGAACGCGCCGGGGACTACGAAAGTGCCCTGCGCTGGATCAACACCGCCATCGACCGCGACCCACAGGCCCGCGCCGGCACCGAATGGCTCCACGCCCGCATCGTTCAAGCCCGCATTGCCCTCAACACCGACCCCGACCGCCTGACCCACAGTCCCATCGTCCCCCTCTCCGAGGCGGGCCAGCCCCTCGATGGAAACGCCTACTTCCCCCGCGCACGCCCCCTGAGCGCCGACGACCTCATGGACGCCCTCTACGATCAACTCGGCGAGCAGATGCTCTTCGTCAAACCCGACGACCCCATCGTCGCCGATCTCCTCCAGAGCTTCGCCCGCCTCGAAGATACCGCCAATAACCCCGAAGCCGCCGGCGCGTTCCGGGCCCTCGCCCGCGAATACCGCCTCAACAGCGAAGACCCCGCCGAAGCCATCGCCACCCATCCCTCGGACAAGTTCGACACCCGCCCCCTCGCCTGGGCCGCCATCCTCGTGATCATCGCCCTCGGCATCTTCCTCCGCCACCGCATGGAGTAAGGCGAGCATCCAAGGCTCGCCAATCAGGAGCCGAAGCAGGTACTTGACACGCACCAGGCCGCGCAGATAAAATATATGCGTCACTGCGCATATGCGCATAGACGCGAATACCTCAATTAAGGAGACGATGTGATGCAGCAGGAAGTAGAGCTGTTCAAAGCCCTGTGCGACCCTACTCGGCTCCGTTTGGTGGTGCTTTTGGCCAACCATGGCGAAACATGCGTCTGCGATCTGGCCAAGGCGCTGCACGAGCCCGATTACAAGATTTCCCGCCATTTGGGTATCCTTCGTTCTGGGGGGCTTGTGACCGCGCGCCGCGATGGGGCCTGGATACACTACCAACTTGCGGAGGGGCGAACGGGCTTGGAGCAATGTCTGCATACGTGCTTTCGTGAGTGCCTCAACGGGCATCCAACCGTCCGTGAGGACCTCAAACGCTTGGGATTGAAAACGTGTGAAAAAGGAACCGAATGTAATGTCTGAAAAGTTGAACGTCCTGTTCTTGTGCACCGGAAATTCGTGCCGCAGCCAAATGGCCGAAGGCTGGGCGCGCCATCTCAAGCGCGGTGCGTTCGACGCGTGGTCGGCGGGAATAGAAAAGCATGGGCTGAATCCCAATGCTGTAAAGGTCATGGCTGAGGCCGGTGTGGATATCGCTGACCACCAGTCCAATACGGTGGATGAGCTTCCAGTACAGGACTTCGATTACGTGGTGACCGTCTGCGGTCACGCCAACGAAAACTGTCCAATATTTCCAGGAAAGGCCAAGGTGGTCCATGTCGGCTTCGACGATCCGCCGAAACTGGCCATTGGGGTAACGTCCGAGGAAGAAGCGCTGGGCCACTATCGTCGCGTGCGCGATGAGATTCGCGCCTTTGTGGAAACCTTACCCGAGGGCTTAAATAATCGCTAAGTGCCCCGCACGGTCGAAAGGCTCCCATCTATGGAAGAGAATTCTAAATTGACAACAAACAGATCAACGTGAATAATTCGTTATATGGCGAAATGGAGCTTTAACGATGCGTGAGTTTATGTGGATTACCAAGGCGCTGGCCGACGAAAGTCGGCTGCGTATTCTCCTCCTTCTGAGCCAGGGCGAACTTTGCGTCTGCCAGATCATTGCGATCGTCGGCCTCGCCCCTTCCACCGTGTCAAAGCATATGTCGAACCTGCACCAGGCAGGGCTGGTGGAGAGCCGCAAGACCGGGCGTTGGGTGTACTACCACCTTCCACACGATAGGAACGAACCCGTGGTGAATGAAGCCTTGGACTGGGTTATCCGTTCTGTGGGGGAAACGCCCCAGGCTGTTCGCGACCGCCGTGAACTCACCGATGTGGTCCGGGTGGATCCAGAGGTGCTTTGCCAGTTACCGGCACGTCACCAGACCAGCAAGCCCTTGGCCCCCTCGGGCCCACGGTCGCGGAAGGAAAAATGAAAGGCCCGACCATAACTACCGAAGGACAACTTTCACCCGAAATCTCTGCGGGCTCATATCCCTGGCGGCGGCGATAGGCCGTAACTGCGGATTCAGTTTCGAACGCCGCTATGCAGAAGCGCTGCACCGAAATATACCCGGTCAACACATTCAGGCCGTGATCGACTTGGCGCATAAGGTCCGCCGTATCAACAAGAAAGGCATACTGACCAATCATGAAGAATTCACCCTCACCAGAAAAGGCCGATGTTCTCCAGCCGAGCAGCCGTCTTACAAATCAGTCGCCAGAACCCAAACGGCTGAACTTTTTCGAGCGCTACCTCTCCCTCTGGGTACTGGTTTGCATGGTCGTAGGCGTGCTCCTGGGTAAGATGTTACCGGATGCCGTGACAGCGCTGAGCGAACTTGAATTCGGAGAGGGCTCACAGGTCAATATTCCTATCGCGGTGCTCATCTGGTTGATGATTTACCCCATGATGCTGAAGATAGATTTCGGAGGGCTGGCGGGCGTAACGAAGCGGCCAAAGGGCCTGATGGTGACACTCTTTGTGAACTGGATGGTCAAGCCCTTCAGCATGGCGTTCTTCGCGTGGGTATTCATTCACAACTTATTTTCACCCTGGATCGACCCGGAGACGGCAAAGAACTACACGGCGGGCCTGATCATTCTTGCAGCCGCGCCTTGCACGGCAATGGTGTTTGTGTGGAGCTATCTAACCGATGGCGATCCCGCCTATACCCTGGTACAGGTGGCGGTAAATGATCTTATTATGCTGGTTGCATTCGCACCCATCGTGATGTTTCTTTGTGGGGTAGCCGACGTAATTGTACCCTCCAACGTTCTCATCACATCGGTCGTGGTGTTTATAATTGTTCCGCTCGCGGCAGGTTGGCTTACCCGTATTTGGCTACTGAAGGTCTACGGCAACACATGGTTCGAGGAAAAATTCCTGCCCCGTTTTCATCCGGTCACGGTCATTGCCCTGCTTCTGACGCTTGTGCTCATATTTGCCTTCCAGGCGGACAACCTTACGACCAAGTGGTTTGCCGTTATCCTGCTGGCCATTCCCATCCTCGTGCAGGTCTACTTCAATTCGAGTATTACCTACTTGCTTATGCGGGCCCTTCGGGTACCCCACAATGTCGCGTCGCCCGGTGCGCTCATTGGCGCCAGCAACTTTTTCGAACTGGCCGTGGCCGTAGCCATTACGCTTTTTGGTCCCAGTTCGGGCGCGGCGCTCGCGTGTGTCGTTGGTGTGCTTGTCGAGGTTCCCGTGATGCTCTCGGTCTGTAACGTTTGCAACCGCTCCCGCAATTGGTATGAGAGGGCGTTGCCTGCCCCCACCACCAACTGAGGAACGATTCTGAATTCCGGGCCAGCCCCACTATCGGGCCGTGTGACTCGGAGTTGGACCACGTATACCGTCGAGGAAAATTAATTGCACATTGGGAATCGATTTTCGATTCCCAATGTGCACGCCTGAGGGGAAAATTGGCATGAACTCTGGGCAGGAATCGGCACTTTACTCATTGACCCCTGCTATCGACTTGCCGAGAAGATGCTCTTCGTCAAACCCGAAGACCCCATCGTCGCCGACCTCCTCCACAGCTTCGCCCGCCTCGAAGAAACCGCCAACAACCCCGAAGCCATCGCCACCCTGCCCTCGGACAAGTTCGACACCCGCCCCCTCGCCTGGGGCGCCGTCGTGGTGATCATCGCGGTGGGTCTCTTCCTCCGCTACCGGATGGAGTAAGGCAATCATCCAGTCATACCGCGCAAAATCTAAGCACGAGGATCCTTGTGTCTTTACGTCAGCCACCGAAACCCCGGGTACCCTCTGGAGCAGGCGCAGTGCACCGTTTCGACACTTTTTCCACCTGCTGAAATCGATGGTATACTGACGTCGGCAGGAGGATTAGCTTTGAATTCCAAAATTGAAGCAAGAACGAATCAGCCCGTAGGACGGATGCCCCGCTGGAAACGGCTCCAGCGGGCCTTGCTCCTCTTCTTTCTCGCAGCGGTGGTGGCTTACTTCGGTGCCATTTTCCTCGCGGGTGCATGGATGAAACACGACCTCGCCACCTTGGAAGACTCAATTCGCGCCCGAGGCGAGCCAGTAACTCTCGAAGAACTGAATACCTTCTACCCCCAGGTACCCGATGCCGAGAATGCCGCGCTGCGCTACCTGAAAGCTGGCGAAGTATTGGCCGGTGTTCACAACGAACAAGTGTATGACCGCCACCGCTCCAACTTCGAGAGCGACCTGAAGGGCAATGACTATACGTACGAAACATTGACTCAGCTCAAGGACTACATAACCGAACGGCAGCCCGTCTTCATGATTCTGGACGGGGCGCTACAATTGGAAAAAGCCCGCTACCCAGTTGACCTGAGTAAGTTGCCCAGGGAATCCGCAGCCGCAACCAGAGCATTGCGCGACATCGACAGGCTGCTCTGGCTCCGGGGCGTCAACGCGTTGCATGCGGACGATTGGGACACACTGGTGCGGGCCGAGCAAAACCTCATCCACCTGGCCAGTTCCCTGGCGCAAGTGCCGGATGACGGTTTCCAGTTGCAGGCACAGTGGTGCAAAGGCAAAGCCAACGATTTACTGGTCCGGACAATTCGAACACAGCGCGCACCGTCATCCACGTACAGAGCACTGGATCCGCTTTATGCGGAGATCGATTCTCGACGCTCCATGAGAATAAACACCCTCGCTGACAGAGTCCTTTTCGCGGCCCGGATGGATGCGTTCTACCAAAATGACCCCACGTTATTTCGCGAGGACGACATCCGTCTGTTCAAGAAATACAAGCCCTATCGCTCCATTCCTGGATTCCAGACCTTGGGGCTCATTGAGATGCGGAACGGCATGCGGTTTTACACGGAAATGCTCGACGATGGCGAAAAGCCGTGGCCCGTCATTTTCGCACGCACCGTCGAGCGAAATTCTTTCGCGGACCCCTTCCGCTTTCTCGAACCTGTCGCCGAGAAGCTCGATCTCGTGGATCTCGATCACTACGAGCCCAACGATCATTCGATTTTCAGGATTGACGGTGAAACGATTATTCGCTTGACCCGAATCGCAATGCGCGTGGATGCCCACAGGGCGGATCGAGGAGCCTACCCGAATTCGCTCGATGAACTGGAATGGACGATTCCCCCGGAAATCGCAACCGGCCCCTACTTCGATAATCCTTTCGGCTACCGCAAGACCGAAAATGGCTTTGTGTTGTTTGACGACAGCATCACCCCCGAACACTATAGCGGAATGTACGCTAACCAGGGTGAAATCGAGTTCGTCCGCGAGACACCCCCTTTACCCATGAAGGCCGCGGATCCGAAGCCCGCGCCGGGAACGTTGCCGTCACAATTTCCAGGAGTCCGTAACTCCTCCTGATCCGCGCGATACCAAACACCCAGGGACAGCGTCGCCCCATCGCTTCGCGCGTGGAAGAATGAGATCACATAGGGACTGACGCGCGCAGGTGGCCTTGCAGCGAGCGGCGCAGACCGGCGACCGTGGCGCACCGGTCCGCGTCAGTCCCTATGTAGTCCCGTGATCGCTTCCGAATACGTCTATACGTCCAGATGCGCAGAGACATCAATCTGCGCTACCATTCGGTGCATCACCCCCGACACTCTCAGGAATCCCCCATGCGCCTTGAAGGCACCATCACCATCTGGAAAGACGACCAAGGCTACGGCTTCATCACGCCGGACAACGGTGGGCCCGAGGTTTTCGTTCACATCAAGGCATTCCTCGATGCAAAGGTCCGCCCGATCTTGAACGACCGGGTGGCTTTCGAGCTGACCACCGATGATCGCGGCCGGCCTCTGGCGAAATATGTCCGGCGAGAAGGCACGATGTTTCGATTCCGGTCGGTGAGAAGGTCCGACGTGGCGCTGATAGGTTTCGCGATCCTGTTTCTCGTCGCACTCCTCGTGCTGGCGCTGCTGGGCAAGCTGCACGGGGTTTTCCCGGGGCTTTACTGGCTGTTGAGCTTCTTCACCTTCCTGACCTATCGCCAGGACAAGAGTGCCGCCCGGAATGGACTGTGGCGGATCGAGGAATTCACGCTTCACGTGAAGGCCCTCGCGGGCGGATGGCCCGGCGCGCTCATCGCGCAGCGCGTGCTGCGCCACAAGTCCAGCAAGACCTCGTTTCTCGTGGTGTTCTGGATCTCTGTCATCGCTAATATTGGCGCACTGATCGGGCTTGCTGAGTTGGAGGTCGCAGAAACGCTGTGGCACCATATCACCACTTTCAAACTTCCCTCATAATCCCGGCAGCATGCGCCGGCGAGGACCCGCCACACCATGAACTACTACGACACCTTCATCCTGATTGCCCCGGACAGCTCCGCTACCCGAGGCACCGTCCCTCCGCAGCGGGAGGGCCCACCGTCCATCCCCGCTATCGAGTTCGCGCTGCTCTCCGCAAAGCCCTATGGCTACACCCAGGAGGAGCTCCTCTTCGCCGTCCACCTGCACCGCGAGGGGATCTCGCACGCCGAGGCCAAGTCAAAGCACAATTCACTTTGGGCCCAGTTCTTCAGCAAGTCCAGGGCCTGCCTCCGCGCATCCGCCCTGCCCAAGAAGTATGGCTGGGGTCTCCACTTCAATCAGGAAGGCCGGATCGCCCTCGTCGCCGTCGATAGTCCACACTATGCAACGTTCAGCAAATCTGAGAATTTGAAGGTACTGCCCGCCATGCGGAGCAAGCGAGCCTGACCGCACGGGAACTTTGATCGGACCAAAACAGCGTGTGGCGCACCTTCCCCTTGCACTCAAGGCGCGGTATACACCATCCACAGCCCACCCAGAATCACGGCCACGCCGCACACGCGCTTCAGCACCGTCGCCCCGCCCGAGGCCTCGCTCCAGTTCAGATAGCGCTGCACCACCTCCGTCGACGTGCCCGCCAGCACGATCACCGAGCAATGGCCAGCGCCGTAGGCCAGCAGCAACGCAACGCCATGGAGCAGGTTGCTCGACGCGAGGCTGAAGGTCACCGCGAGCATGGGCGCCATGTAGGCAAAGGTGCACGGGCCCAGTGCAATGCCGAAGATCAGCCCGAGAATAAACGCGGCCAGCGGGCCGCGACGTTTCAATTCCACACTACCGGGACCACCCCACGGCGCGGGAATCACGTCCAGCAGATGCAGCCCCACGACGAAAAAGATGACCGCCACCCCGTAGTTCCCGTAGCGCCCCACGTCGCCCATCATGCGCCCCGCCAATGCCGTGGCCACGCCGATCAGCGCGATGGTGATTAGAATGCCCGCCGAGAACAACAGCGAAATAAAGAACGCGCGCCGCGCCGTCGTACGGCCCTGACTGTCGATAAAACCCACGATCAGCGGGATGCTCGCGAGGTGGCAGGGGCTCAGCAGGATGCTGAGCACGCCCCAGGCAAAGGACGCGCCCACCGCCACCAGCGCGCTGCCCTCCACCGCGCGGGTCAATGTAACAAACAGGGTTTCCATGGCAAATCCTACCTTCATTGATTCGCAACACATTAGCCGACTGAATCCAGAAGAAACTTTAACCACGAATGGACTTGGCGCAGCCATTGGCCGCAACCAAATTTTTCACCACGAAGGCAGCGAAGAGCACGAAGAAAAAAGGGAAAAAATTCAGCAACAACAATTTCTTCCTGCAATTCCGGCAAGACCCATCAGAACGCTTATCCGACTCACCTTTGCGTCTTCGCGCCTTTGCGTGCGATAAAATCATTTGCGAGAATTTGCGCAAATTTGCGGTTCATTTCTCTTGATTGCGGCCAACGGCTGCTCAAGAATGCGACGTACGCTGAAACCGGATGAACCCCTTTTATTCGTGTGAATTCGTGTCCATTCGTGGTTGAGTTGTTTCGTTTGATACTTCAGACGGCTAAAGTGTTACGTTGATTCTATTTCGGGGCACACTCGCCAATCTTGCAGGCCTTGCTGATCTGTTCGGGCGAAAGTTTCATCTTCTCGGACAAGGCCTCCTCCAGACTCACCTGACGACCCGTGGCCGCAGGGCGAACCTCCACCCACGCCTGCAGATTCGCGGCGCTGGTGAAAAAAGCCTGCTTGAAGCAGCCGGTCGATTTGATGTTGCCCGCTTCATCCTTGAAAGCGCCCGCCCAGGCCACCGCCGTCTCAGGTTCCAGCGTGGCCACGTGCCCGTCCAGTGTGGTGAGCCGTATCGCGTCGCCGCTCAAAGCGTCTCTGGCCTCCACCTCTATGTCCTGTCCGCTCCGCGCGGCCACGCCCAGTGCGCACATCACGCAACAGCCCGAGGTCTGAATACCGGCCGCGCGAACCACCGTCGCATCCACCGCGTACACCGGGCGATCGCAGAAGCCGCAGCGGATCGCGGTTTCCATGGTTTCGAGTTGCGCCCACGCAACCACGTTTCCGCCGGTCTGACCCGCCGCCTCGCGCGCCGACGCTTCCGCCGCGAAAGCGCGGATGCTCGGGCGGCCCGAGGCGTCCAAACCGTGCAGATAGGTCGCGGACATCACCGGAACAAGTTCTCCCGTTGATGCGTCGGTAACCGACGCGATCTCGTGGCTCTTGTCGGCTTCGGTCATGCTCGCGAAGGTAATCAGGTAGCAGTGAACCGAGCAGAAGTTCACGTCGCCCGCGGGCGTCTTCATCAGCGCGCGCGTCTCAGGGGAAATGTCGCCATCGCAGAGGTAGCAAATGCTTTCCCTGGGCCGGTCGTCCGCCGCGGCAGGTATCCATCGGCTGAACGCGGTTGCTTTTTCGGGCTCCGACCCCAGGTCCACGCCGAGCTCTTTCCACGCGGCGAGAATGTCCCCCCGCCCGATGAACCCGGTGTGCCGGCGCAGTTCCTGGCCTGAGGCGCTGTAGAAAATCTGCGTCGGAATTACGTCCACACCATAGGTCGCCCCCGCGTCCGGATTCTTCCAGACGTCGATGAACTCAACGTCCAGTTTGCCCGCGAAGTCCCTCTTCAGCGCGGCAAGAATGGGCGCCATCATCTTGCAGGGAACACACGAGTCCGCGCCCAAGTCCACGAGCCGGGGCAGTCCGGGGTTGGGTGTATTCGCCGCGGGTACCGCATTGGGCAAATCCGATCCGGGCGCCGTCTCCGCCTGTACGGCAACGGTAGAGGTCTCGGTGGATTCGGGTGGCTCGCCGGATTGGCGTTGCTTCAGCACCAGCGTGCCGGCGATGGCGCCCGCGAGCAGCACGACCATGAGTATTTTGGAAAGCGTATTCATACCGTTACTCCATGTTAAATTGACTTGCAGGCCGTCTCCGGCCTCTTCTTATCCGTGCCATCCGTGTAATCCGTGGTAAGAACCCGTCTGATTGCGGTCACCCAGCAACCAGACGCGCCACTTCCGCAACACGCTGTCCCAGACTCCGTGCCGTGTCCTTCCCGAAGGTGTCGGCCTCGATCGAGTCCTCCACGTTCCAAAGCGCCGCGCCCGCTCGGCCCGCCGGCTTGCCGGTCCCCACCACCACCATGTCCTGGCACATCAGCGCTGCCTCGATGGACTGTACGGTCAGCTCCTGGCCGCCGTTGCGCGTGCCACCCACAGCCACCACGCCCGCCACCTTGCTGCGCAGTTTGAAGCCGTCTTGCCGCAGCACCATACAACGCTCCAGAAAGGCCTTGCAGAGCGAACTCATGTTGCTGAAATACACCGGCGAGCCGACGATGATCGCCGCCACCAAGGGGTCGGCCAGCTTCTTCGCGATCTCGGGGAAGTCGTCGACTTCGCCCTCGCGCAGGGGAAGCCCCGCAGCCAATTGCGCGGGTATGCTCAGCCCGCCCAGCTCGATTAGTTCGGTATCGATATTCGGATCCTTTTCCTTCGCCGCCGCAAGGCACAAGGCCAGCGCCGCCGAGGTCGTCTTCCCCGCACGCGGGCTGCAACACACCCCGATAACCTTCAGGTTCACCGGGCTATCCTGCGCGGCGGCGCCCAGTGCGCCCGCAACCGCCATCGCGCCCGCCGCACCCATGAGCTCTCTGCGTCCGAGTAGATTTGACATGGTTTCTCTCCTTTTCAGGCCTATACGGCCCTGGGGTTAATCTCAACGCAAGAGCGCCTTGGCCTCGTCCGCCGAAGGCACCTTACCGGACACCTTGACCACACCGTCCACCACGAGCGCCGGTGTCAGCATCACGCCGAAGCCCATGATCCGGTTCAGGTCCGTCACCTTTTCCAGCTCATAATCAATCCCGAGTTCCTGCGCCGCCGCCTCCGTGGCGTCGGCAAGCAGGCGGCACTTCGGGCAACCCGTTCCCAGTATCTGAAGCTTTTTCATCGTCCTTCTCCTTATCCAAGGCGCTATCGCGCGCTGTACAACCCAAAGGTCCATCCACACAACGTGGACATCACAATTACCAGCATCACAAACACCGCCGTCTTTTTCGTTCCCAGCACGCTGCGGATTACGATCATGCTCGGCAGACTCAGGGCAGGTCCCGCCAGCAGCAGGCTGAGTGCGGGACCCTGGCCCATACCGCTGCCGATGAGTCCCTGAAGAATCGGCACCTCCGTGAGCGTGGCGAAGTACATGAAAGCGCCCACCACCGAAGCGAAGAGGTTTGCCTGAAGCGAGTTGCCGCCCACCAGCGCTGCGACCCATTGCGAGGGAATCATCCCTTCTTCTCCCGGACGCCCGAGCAGAAAGCCCGCCGCCAGCACACCGAGCAATAAGAGCGGGAGCACCAGCTTCGCGTAGTCCCAGGTGGATGTGTTCCACGATTTCATGGCGTCGTTGCCGGTTTGAGCCACAGCCGCCAGACCGATAGCGCCGATGGAGAAGGCGAGTATGGGCCATTGCGGCACGAGCCACGCCGAGGCCAGTACGGCGACCGCGACCGCCGCGACCTTCCACGCGCGAACCTGAAACCAGGCCACAAGTATCGCACCCAGGGCGACGGCCGACACGCCCGTCAAGGCCCACTTCCACGTGTACAGGAAGAACCACACGCCCTCGGTCTGGTCCGGCTTACCCCAGTTCGCGAAGACGAGAATCGACACCATGGACGCAAAATAGAGGGCATTCTGCCAGAGGGGGCGTTCGGCCTCTCCTTCGGGGAGTTCCGCCGCCGCCTGCGCCTTCGCCTGCTCTTCTTTGCTAAAGATAAGGTGCATTGCGAGCCCGATGACAACGCTGAGGAGCACCGCGCCGACCGCGCGCGCCACGCCGAGCTCAAAACCGAGCACTCGCGCGGTAAGGATAATCGCAAGCACGTTGATCGCTGGACCGGAGTAGAGGAAGGCCGTCGCGGGTCCGAGTCCCGCGCCCATCCGATAGATCCCCATGAAGAGCGGGAGCACCGTGCAGGAGCACACGGCCAGTATCGACCCGGAAACCGAGGCCACGCCATAGGCCAGCACTTTGGGAGCGTTCGCGCCGAGATACTTCATCACGGCCGCCTGGCTCACAAATACCGCAATCGCTCCGGCGATGAAGAAGGCTGGTACGAGGCAGAGAATCACGTGCTCCCGGGCATACCAGCGAACCAGGTGAAAGGCTTCCAGCACCGCATGGTCGAAGCGCGCCCAGCCGACCGGCAGGTAGAAGCACGCGAGGAACGCGGCCCCAATCCAGACGGCTGTTTTCCAGTCCTGTTTGTTGCTCATGGAACTACGCTCCGCAAAGTTGGCAAAACAACCAACCAAGGATTCAAAAAAAATAGGGACCCGGCTTCGCTAAACAGCAGCGAGGTGGGCCTCCGCATTCAGCTTGATGACGCTTTCGATGCACGAAAACAGACTCATCGCACACGGCACACGGAGCGTATAGAAAACCTGGAGGCCCCGTTTATCATCCGTGACCAGGCCCGCCGACTTCAGCACACTCAAATGCTTCGATACGGTCGACTTGTCCGCACCGACCATCTCGGTCAATTCGCACACACACCGCTCCCCCGCGGCAAGCTGATCGAGAATCAACAAACGCGACGGATGGGCCATCGCCTTCAAAATCTTCGCCCGCGCCTCGTAACGTATCCGGGTCCTGGGGTCCATATTTCAACTCCTTGGCTTATTGGTATTATAACCAACTACTGGGATTCCGTCAAGTCCATTCGACTGGCGCCCGACCTTGCCCCGCCCCGGTCGCACAAACCCAGCTTTGCGCTTTATGCAGCCAAGTCTTTGCCGTAGCAAGAACTTTCAAGATAGAATAGGGGTGTCAGGAAACAGGAAGGATGCGCCGTGGAAGAGTTTGAAGACGAAGCCCCCATCGCCCTCCATGAACGCGCCATGGAGAACCTCTCCTTTATCCGCGAGGCCATGGAGCGCTCCACGCCTTTTACCGGGATCTCGGGCAAGGGCATGATCGTCATGGGGCTTATCGCCCTCGGCGGCGGCCACCTCGCCCGGCTCTACCCTTCCCGTGAATGGTGGATGTACTGCTGGCTTGCCGTGGCCCTGGCGGGCTGCCTCGCGGGCCTGACGACCATGCTATGGAAGATGCGCGCCCTCGACCAGCCCAGCGTGACCCGGGCCGCGCGGCGCTTCGCCCTGAACCTGGCCCCCGCCGTGCTGGCGGGTGTGTTCCTCACGCAGATGTTCTACGAACTCGCGCTGAACGCCTTCCTTCCCGGCATGTGGCTGCTTCTCTACGGCGCCGGTGTCGTGGCGGGCGGCGCCCTTTCGGTGCGCGTTCTGCCCATGATGGGCGCGGCCATGATGGTCCTCGGCACCGCCGCATTTTTCTGGGCACTGTGGGGCCCGAATCTCTTTACCCACCCCGATGTTGCGGGGGAAGCCGCCCTCGCCATTGGCTTCGGCGGAATGCATATCGTAACCGGAGTGATCGTCTGGCGCCGATACGGCGGCTGAGCGGCACCCTGCAATCATCCCGAATTCTTATACAGAGACGTCCAATCAGAAAGGAAGCACCACCATGGCAGGCAACACCGCCCGCAAGACCGGCACCGTAAAAGGCGCAGCCAAGGCCGTCACGACCGCGGAGACGGGGACGACCGTCAACCTCAACCGCCTCATCCACGAGCGAACCCGCCTGGCCCTCGTCAGCGCGCTCGCGGTCAACGACCGGCTCACGTTCACCGAGTTGAAGAAGCTCCTTGACACCACCGACGGAAATCTCAGTGTCCACGCGCGCAAGCTGGAGGAAGCGGGCTACATCGCCTGCACCAAAGGCTTCGAAGGCCGCGTCCCCCGCACGGAGTACACCATCACGCGCGAGGGCAAGAAAGTGTTGAAGGACTACCTCAACCACATGGAGCGCATCATCGGCGCGATCCGCAAGGATGTGAAGTAGGCCGGGGTGGTGCCGACTACCAAATGGACTGAGTGGACTTAGTGGACGATATGGACAAAGTATGTCCGGTCCACTCAGTCCACTCAGTCCACTCAGTCGACAGGGTCACTTCCCCTGCAATGCCAGCACCGCAATGATCGCCTTGCAGAAGTCCGGCAGGTCCCCCGGGCGCCGGCTCGACACGAAGTGCCGATCCACCACGACGGAGGCGTTCTCAAAGATCGCCCCGGCATTTTCGAGGTCATCCTTGATACCCGGTGACCCGGTCACGCGGACACCCTTGTAGACCTTTGCGGAAATCGGGATCCATCCGCCGTGACAGATGGCCGCGATGAGCTTGTCCGACGCGTGAAAATCGGCTACCAGCTTCAGCACCGCCGGATCGCGCCGGAGTACGTCCGGCATGAAGCCGCCCGGCACAATGAGGCCGTCGAAATCGGCCTCCACCATGTCATCGATCCGGGCCTCTGATACACAGGGGTAGCCGTGCTTCCCGGCGTACTTCACGCCGGCTTCGGGGCCCGCCACGGTCACTTTGGCACCCGCCTCCTCCAGCCGCAACTTGGGGTACCACAGTTCCAAGTCTTCGTAGATGTCGCCCACAAACATCAAGACACGCTTGTGCAGCAAGGGGCTCTCTTCCAACATGGCACTATCCTCCATTCGTTGAGACGGCCAGTCTCCAACACGCCAGACCGGCACACACCTTCAGCCTACGCCCTGAACAAGGGATGCGTCAAGGCATCAACGGGACCGACGGGACCGTCCTGAACGCAAGGGCACTATAACAACGCAACACGACTACCGCTCAGAACCCGCACGCTACTCCGACAAGGCCCGCCCGGCGTTCGGGACCGTCCCGCGCTTTAAAAGCAGGGGACGGTCCCGCACGCGCAGTGTTACTCCCACGGGCAAGTCGATTGAACAATAACCAATGACCCACGCGGTCGAAATCACGATTCGTGCAGGACGGTCCCCTCGCGGCTACCCCTTGCGCTTCCGCACCAGCTTCGCGATCCACACGTCCACGTAGTCCTCGCCGATGGTGCGCAGCAGGTCTACCCCGGCCTCTTTTGCCAGGGCGATGGCCCGCGTCCGCGCCAGCGAACGGGCGCGCGCCTTTTCTTCTTCCGTCAGGCGGCCATCGGCGCGACCCGCCTTGATGGCCTTCACGTAGGCATGGTAGGTCCGCTCCACGCCGCTTTCCAGCGCAAGCACGGCCTTGCGCAAGCGCAGCCGCTGGACGCGCTGATACTCGTCGCTCGATTTAAAGCCCGCCCACACCGCGCCGACCGCACTGCCCAACAGGGTAATTCCCAGCTCGATATCCATTTTTGCCTCCTTGGTTTTTGGGTTTACGAGATCAGACTGATCTGACCAATCAGACCGATCTAAGATCGGTCTGATCCGACCGATTGGTCCGATCAACTCACAGAAAATTCCGCACGTCCACGATGTAGCCGTTCACGGCATCGTCGGTGTCCTTGATCGAGGTCATCACGGTCCGCAGCACGAGCCGCGCCAAGGGGATCGCCCCGTCGTCCACGCTCGGGGCCACGGGGCTGGCCGCTTCGGTGCCGGTCTTCACCGAGACGCTCCACGTCGCCAGATTGGCCTGCACGAGGTCGATACGGCCATGGACGAGGGGCGGCACGACATCGGCGGTCTGCGTCGTGGTCTTCAATCGATACAGGCTGCCGTCGATAAAAGCGTAGCCCGTGCCCACGCTCACCCGCAGGCCCACCGGTGCAGTGGCCGTCACGGCGAGCTCCCCGCTGTCGAGGCCATGGAGCACGCCATCGCCCCCGCCCCAGGCGTGGTTGAGTAACAGGAATGCCGCTTCCAGCGCGGCCTCGATACGATCATCCCACTGGTTGAGTTTCGCGCTGGAAACCGGACGCTCTTCGAAAGCCCAGATCGTCTTGTTGTAGGAAAGTCCTTTGATGGCCATGCGCCACTCCTCTGCGTAGAAGTCCGTTCATAAATTGCCGATAAAGAATGGTTCGGGCTTTCAGCCCTGGCCAAATTTTTTCTCCTTTTCCTGGGGCGATGCCCCAGGCTGGTATAGACCGCGCCTTCGGCGCTCAGGAAGATCCTGGACTCACTCTCAGGGCCGAAGGCCAGTCCGATACCAGCATGGGGTGAAGCCCCATGTTCGGATGGCAAAACAACCTGAAAGGGCTGAAAGCCTGAACCATTTACCACGCCTGAGTACTCGACCTTGTGCGGCTACTGAAACCTCAATCCTCTGTTAGTCGAGATGAAATCCCGTGTCCAGGCCAATCGACGCATCGTCCAGACGAAATTGGAAGAAGGCCGAGAGGCTGTCCTGGCTTCGGGTGATAAAGCTCAGCGGATTCGCCACCGAGCGGAAGGGCGAGGTCAGGTCCAGCCGCGTCTCCACGCTTTCTCCGGCGATCCGATGCACCACGCGGCTCACCCGACCCACGAAGCGTTCGCCCAGACCCGAGCCCCAGACCTCGGCCAGGGGCGCGTCCCTTTCCACGAGGGCCTCGCCGCGAAACTCCAGCAGCACACCCACGTCGATCTCGGCCACGCCCCGGTGGAAAACGGCCCGCCCCGCGCGCGCGGGCCAGGCCAAGTCTCGCAGCAGCCCTTCCGCCAGTCGCTCCGCGTCATCCGTCTGGCTCAAGGCAAAATAGGCAAAGTAGCGAAGGTGTGTGCCGAAGGCGTCGATGCTGTCGTCCTCGTCGTGGTAACCATCCACGCCGCCGTGCATGGGATCGCCCTGAATGCGCAGCAGGTTTACCAGCCCGCGCAAATCGTGGCCCAGCTCCACGCCGGTGCGCACGGGATCGAGGGTCACCACTTGGTCGACGCGGTCGCCCCGCCGGTAATGGACCACGCCTGCCGTATCCACGCGGAAGACATAGCCGTCGCCCAGGGCCGCGAGGGCCGTCAACACTTCGAGCGCGCCGCCCCGGGCCTCGAAAGCGCCCACAAGTGCGGAACAGGGCTCCACCGATTCCTGATGGGGGCCGGCATAGGCGTAGAAGTCCTTCAGCGCCATTTCCGGAACGTGGTAGCGGCCCTCGTCATAGAGGTACACGTCCGCATGGCCCTCCTCGACCATCGCGGCGTTGAAGCACTGTCCGTCGCCGTAGACCAATCCCAGATAGCGCCCGTAGGCGTCCACGCGGTCATCAAAGGCCCCGGTCGCATCCTGATGGGGATTCAGCTCGATATAGTCGATGCCGCGCGTGTCCATGAGGTTCTGCAGACGCGCCTTCGCATCATCGGCACGGCGCTTGTAGATGCTCCGGTCGTACTGGTCCGAGGTCCACGGCGCGATCTCCGGGTGGCGATTTATGGCGTGGCTGTTCAGGCTCGTCTCTTCACAGTCGATCATCATCAACCGGAGATCGGGCCAGGCCACGCCATCCACCACCAGCCCGGTGATCGTGTCGCCGTCGTTGGCTTCCGCACCCGTCAGATCGATGCGGCTGGCGTCCACCCATTGCCCGGTGGTGATGCCGCCGATCTCCAGCGCATCGGTCCAGGCCCGGCGTGCGGAGAATTTGCCATACTCCCGTTCCGCGCCATCGGGATAGCTCTCGTGTGCCACGGAATAGCGCACTGGACCGAGCGTGCTGTTGAGCACGTCGCGCACCATGGCGTCCACGCGCTGGTTCTTGTAGCTCCGGGCGACGCGCCGGTTTTCCTCGCTTCGATCCCGTTCGGCGGTGAAAGCAAGCAGCTCTTGAAAGTCCACATAGCGATCCAGGATAAGCCGCCGTGTGTCGCCCCAGGCCGGACGCGTCTCCACGACCCGTGCCGAAACCGCGAGCACGCCGTCCAGCGACACCCGAACCGTATAGCCCGCGCCGAAGCGCTCCAGGGTGAGGGGCAGCAGCCCTTCGATGCGGTCCACGCCGTCCGGGCCGTTGCGCTCGATCTCCAGCAGCGGGACTTCGTCAAACTTCCCTACGCGCAGCCCCGCGCGATCAAATACCTCCACGCTGTACCGCATCGTCACCACCACCGATCACGAAAGGCCACGACTCCGCTGGCGAAGTGGCTGCCGCTCGGATCGCCCGTGTATTCCAGCGTGTTGTTTCCCGGCGCCAACTGGGGGAAGTCCCCGGTCGTATAGGGCGTCACGTCCACACCATCCAGTGAGACCCGGCGCAGGGCGGAGTCGAACACGAGCGTCGCACCGCCGGGCACCGTGCCCTCATAGGTCAGGACCCGCGCTCCATCGCCCAGCGTCGGCAGTTCCAGATCGCTTTCCGCCGTGAGGGTTACCAAGGGCATGGCGGCAACGTTGCCGCTGTTGGCGAGCTCGATAGTCGCGCCCGAAAAGCCGATGTCCCACGCCGACTCGTGCGGTGCCTCCGACTCCTCCCACGCGTCGTCCGCGCGCAGGTCCAGCACAAAGCACCCCACGCGCGACCGGGGACTCAGCTCCCGGGTAAACGCCTCCCGCCGCGCGAAGAGCCGCCGACCTTCACGCAGCGAAACCACGGCGGGCACCGCTTCCGAGGCAGATCGAGCTATCGCATCCAGGGTCTCGATCAGCTCCGCCAGATCGGACGCACCGCGAACCAATCCGGTGATGCGGATAGCCCGGGTCTGCCTTCCGCCCACCATTTCGTATTCCTCCCGCGCCACGGTTGAAGCGGCGTCGAATACTTGACCTCCCACGCTGATCGTCATAGGATTTGCTCCCTTCGGTTGAATTAGTTGCTACGCGCCGAGTACGGGCGTGGTTGCCGTGAGGTCAGCCGGCGGCATGGCGACAGGTTTGACAGAAAAAGCGCCCAAGGTAGGGGCCCCTTCCTTCTCGAACTGCCGCGCGATGGTCATGAGTGAGGCAAAGCGCTGCCCTGCACCGATGCGCTGACCTCCGATCTGAAGCTCGACCTGCTCCACCGCGTCGCGGGATGCCAGGGCGCGCAGGAGCATCGATACCGCGAGAAGGGTTTCGCCCCGCACGAGGGCGTCGGGCGGATTTTCCTGATCGACGCTGTCGTCGAGATCGGCCAAGACGCCTTCGTGGGCCTCGGCGATGCAGGACTCGATAAGGGACGCGCTGGCGATGGCCGTGTCGTCGATTTGCGCGGCGAGCCGCACACCGGCTTCGGTTGCAAAAACTGCCATGGTGCTTTCCTCTCTTGCGAAGCCGCCTGATAGGACGGATTGGACGGATAGGACCGATTTTCATTTTGCCGCGGGGAGGCGAGCTGCCTCCCCGCAGCCAGGATGCTTACCAGTCGCTGTTCATGACCACGCGGGCCTTCTCATAGGTGATGGCGAAGTCCGTCACCACGGTGAGATAGGTCCGGTCCCACTGCTGGTTGATGAGCTTGTCGGACTCCACGAGGAGGTCCTGCTCGGTGAGCTTCTGCACGGCAAAGCCCGCGTCGAGCATGGTGAGCTTGTTTGCGGGCTGATCCGCCAAGGGCACGAGGCGCACGCCGAGGGGCGTGGGCAAGTTGCCGGTCTTCGCGAAATCGAAGAGGTTGCTGTCGGCGATCTCCGCCAGCTTCAGGATCGCCTGGGCCGTGGCGGTGTCCGCGAGCACGTGGGTCGGCGTGAAGTAGTGTTCCTGGCTCAGCTTCATGTAGAGCGCGATCAGGTCGCCGTAGGTCCACGTGTCGGCCGTGGCGGTGTTCATGGACACGGGCGCGGTGCCCGAGCCGGAAGAATCGCCGCTCGCCAGCACGTAGGCCAGACGCGCATCGAGGCTGCGGCCCAGACGCTCGCCGATGCGCTGCAGGTGGACGCGGAGCATGTCCACACTCATGCGGCGCACCGCTTCATAGGACGCAAGGACGCCCCGGCCTTTCTTGTCGAGCTTCACGATGCGGTCGCCGTAGGTGATCTCCGATTCGGGGATCGCGGCACCCTCCGCCACGCTGCGGAGCTCTTCGTTGGACGCGCTTTCGGTGACGTAGGGCACGTCGTAGGCCGTGCCCTCGATGTGCTCGTCGTGCATGATGAGATCGGGGTAGACGGGCTTGCGGCGCAGGCCGGTCATCACCGCCTCGCGGACGATGTCGGGGAAGAGCCACTTCGCGTTCGGGTCGGACTGGAAGAAGCGGTCGACGGTGATCCGGTTGACGTCGATGCCGAACTCCTGGGCGCAGTAATCCTGCACCGAGGTGTCGAGCGCGCGGAAATAGTGCTGGTGCGTGAGCCCCAGGTTGTTGAGGGTTTCATAGAGCCCCTGTCCACGCACCTGCCGCAGCGCGTCGGGCGCCTGGGCGAGGAAGCGGATCTGTTCTTTCATCTGGGTGTCTTGATAGGCCATGTGTATTTTCTCCCGTGGTTGTGAAAAACCTGGATTTAAGCGATGCGTGCCCGGACGACGCGTCCGGGCACGGAAGGAAGGTTTGTGTGGTCCTAGAGCAGCACGTGGACCTGGGTGGCCGTGGCGTCCACCTTCACGTTGATGCCTTTGCCATTGCCCGACGCCGGCGTCTTCACCGATCCGTCGGTGGCCGAAGCGGTGACGCCCTTCACGCCGTCCACCGTGGGCGCGGTGCCGGTGTACTTGAAGATGCAGATGCCCCGCACCTTGATGGGGATGCCCACATCGTTCGCCGTGGCCGCCTGCATGGCCTGGCCGAAGATGGCGTCTTCGGCGTCGGTCGCATTCGCAATGGTGTAGGCCCCCGTGAGTTTCACCGCGTCGCCCTTCGCGATGGCCACGCCCCCGACCGCGGGGGTGCGGCAGGTGATAATGAGTTCCGTGACGGCACCGCCGGTATCGCCAAATGCCATGATGTTGCCTCCTTTTGAGTTGTGTGTTTTGGTTGGGGCTGGCTGCCCCAAGCTGATCGGACCAATCAGACGGATCAGGCCGATCGGAAAAAGCTAGCCCCAGAGAATCCCCATGGCGCGCTCGGCGCCGCCCACTCCGGCGAGTTCCCCTTCGCCTTCGAGCGCCACAGGCACCGAGACGGGCAGGGGCGGATACTTCTGATCGAAGCGCACCTCCAAACCATGGAGGTGCTGCTGGATGACCGACAGGCGCTGGCCCGCGAGCATGGCGCGCCACCAGGTGTCGTCAAAACTGCTGCCATCGAGTTCGCGGCCCAGGCCGCAGTAACGCGTGATGGCGCGGTCACGCGCGGCTCGCCCGTCTTCTGCGAGGCCGGCCAGGTCCCCCAGGGCCACACGGAGTTTTTCTGCCACAGCCCGCAAAGCCCCGAGAGCCCCGGCGGAAGCGCCGCCTACCGGCTCCACGGTGACGCGCAGGGTCTTGCGCTGGCCGCTGAGTACGAGGACGCCGCCCCCGGCGTCACCCCGCTCCCAATAGTAGGTCCCGCCGTCTTCGCGCACCGCCTCGCCGTTCTGCGAGAGCCACTGGAGCGGATGAGGCGTTTTCACCGTGGCCCAGCTTTCGGGACCGAGGGTGGTGCCGTCGACGCGAAAGCCCATGAGGTAGCCCTCCTGCTCCAGGCGCAGGTCGAGGTGGGCACCTTCCCCGTCGCGGTGGCGATGGAGGACAAAGCGCCGGGCATCCTCGCCGGGCGGAAGAGGATTCTCCGTAATCGTTTCACTCGTCAATCGATATAGCATGGCGATCTTTCCTTGTTGGTTATCGCGCGAGCAGTTGCTGCGCGAGGGTAATGCTCACGCCGATCAGGTTGGCCACGAGCAGTAGAACACCCCGCGCGAGGGTGGTCTCCAAGCTGCCGACACGCTCTTTTACTTCGCGGATGTCTTCGTGCACGTTGCTCATCTGCATGGCGTGCAGCGGCTCGTAGGGGCATCCGCAGATTGGTTTTTCCATGGGGTTTCCTTTCTTGGGGACGGACTCGCGCCCGCCTCTCCTTTGTGTAGTTCCAGCCTGGTGCCCCTTCGACATTCCGAGATCGCGGCAGCGCTGTGGACGCGCGTGCCCGTCCCAGCGGATGGGTGGGGCGACTTCGGCCATTGTTCGCGTCCCGTTTCCAGCATCCACGGGGACATGCCGCCGCGTTGACGCGGGCGGTGTTTCTCATCGGCTCTCCTGCAGATCTGAGTCTCGTTGATCTTGTTCAGGGCCCTTGCGGCGGTACGTCCCTTGGGACGGACTCGCGCCCGCCTCTCCTTTGTGTAGTTCCAGCCTGGTGCCCCTTCGACATTCCGGCATCGCGGCAGTGCCGTGGACGCGCGTGCCCGTCCCAGTGGATGGGTGGGGCGACTTCGGCCATTGTTCGCGTCCCGTTTCCAGCATCCACGGGGACATGCCGCCGCGTTGACGTGGGCGGCGTTTCTCATCGGCTCTCCTGCAGATCTGAGTCTCGTTGATCTTGTTCAGGGCCCTTGCGGCGGTACGTCCCTTGGGACGGACTCGCGCCCGCCTCTCCTTTGTGTAGTTCCAGCCTGGTGCCCCAACGAGATCTCGGCATCGCGGCAGTGTTGTCAATGCGCGTGCCTGTCCCAGTGGATGTAAGGTCAAAGCGGCGAACGTTCGTGTCGCGATTCCAGCTCCCACGGGGACATGCCGCCGCGTTGACGTGGGCGGCCTTTGTTGTGGCGTCTCTTGCAGGTGTAAGTCCCGTTGATACTGTCCAGGGCCCTTGCGGCGGTACGTCCCTACTCTTGCGCCCAGAGTTTTTTGCTTTCGAGTTCGATAGGCTGGTGGAAGCTTTCTCGCGCGGTGGCGAGGCTATCCATCAAGGGCGCGTCGCGATCTTCGCGGACGAATCCGGTGCCCTGGGAGCCGGAGGAGACTACTGAGCCTTCGGCGACTTCGAGGACGCCGCGCATGATGAAGTGGCAGGCTGAGTCGCCGTAGGTGCGTCCGGGCACGTGATCGCAGGTGCGCAAATCCTTCCCGCACACGGAACACTCGGGCATGCGGAAGGAGAAACCAATGGAGGTCTCGCGGTAGACACCGCCTTCGATGTTGAGGATGAAATCCTGATTGTCGGCGGTGCGGAGCACGTAGACCTCGGGGCGCACGGAGACGATGTCGCCGTCGCGGTGAAGGGCGGAGCGGAAGAAGCGACCGCGCGGCAGGGTGCCCCGGAGATCGTGGCGCTCCATGAGCGGGCGGCCCGGCACGAGTTCGTTGATGCGCTCCAGCTCTTCGTCGGGGAAGCGGCTGAAGTGGCGGTCGATCTGGTTGTTGCAGAGGTCGAGGGTGAAGGCCGCATACTCTTCCGGCGTAAGGGCGCGGAGGGCATAGCGATTGACGGCGGCGTCGCGGTCTTCGGTGTTTTCGGTGGCTTGTGCCGCGCGGGTGGTCAGGAGCCGGCCGGCCTGGCGGAAAATGAAAGGCTCGAGGGCAGTTGACAGTCGACAATTGACAGTTGACAGCGGGGAAGAGGACATGGGGGCGGCTCCAAGTTTTTGGCAATGGACAATGGACAATGGACAACGGGGAAGAGGAGATTGGGAAGTACTGCGCGCTTCCCACGTTCGGCACGGGGAGAGCAGAGACAGAAAGGGCGGCGGGACAGCAATGAACCAATAACAACGCATAGACAGGAAAGTGGTTCTCTGCACCTCGGGATCGTTGTCAATTGTCCATTGTCCATTGTCCATTACTACCTGCTTAACACCGCTTTTACCTGCTCGTCGTCCATCAGACCTGCCTCTTTGAGACGCAGTACGTTGCCGATTTCCTTTTCGCGGGCCTGGGCTTCTTTGAGGACGTCGACGGTGCGGTTGTTGCGCATCTTCACCTTGGCCGTGGCTTCGCCCCACATGAGGGCGAGCTCGAAGTTGTAGAGCCGCTCCAGCAGCTTCTGGACACTCCGGTTCACGGCTTCGACCTGGCGGTTGATGATCTCGAACTGGGCGGTACCGTAGGTCTCGGTAGTGCCGTAGTTTCTGCCCAGCAGAATGGGCATGAGGTGCATGCCGGTGATGACTTGCTCCTCGATGGCCTTGTGGTTGTCGTAGAACACCTGGGCGTGCTGGTCGCCGCGCAGCATGGATATTTTCACGTTGTCATAGGTCACGAGATTTTGGTCGGCCTCGATGCCCGCGAGTTTGTCGCGCAGGGAGTTGAGGTTGGTGCGCATGCGCTCCTGGTACGCGTCGACACTTTCGCTGCGGGCGCGCTCTTCTCCCGCGTACTGCACGTGGAGCTTGCTCCAGCCCGCGTTGTGGGTGGCCTTGGCCATATCTTCGATGAGGCGCTGCTGGATCTTTACGACGAAGGGAATCGATCGGAGCATGGAACGGCCGTAGGGGTTGGTTCCCTCGCGGTCCATGCCCACATAGATGAATCGGTCCATGGGCAACTTGATGGTTTGACCGTCGAGTACCTGGTAGGCCTGGAGCTTGCCGCGTTCCCGTTTGAAGCGCACGGTCCACACATCGACGGGAACGACATCGTATACCGATTCGCGGCTTTGGGAGAGTACGATCTCCACGGCGGCCGCGCCGTAGGTGAAGAGGGAGGTGTAGAAGATGTCGAGCAGTCCCTCCATACCGCGATCGCCGCTGTTTACCCGCGCGTCGAGAGCGGCGATCAATCGCCGCGCCCGCGCTGTGGCGTTGTCGGAACTGGTATTCAGGTACTGGACCTCCCAGCCGGTCTGGCAGAGTCGCTTCCAGGTCCAGATGGCATCGGAGATGTCGGGAATGGAATCGCGGAGAAAGCGGTAGACCTGGAGCATGGCGAAGGGCGTTTCGCCGGGCAGGCCGACGTAGCCACCGAAGTGCGCGCCATAGCCGCCAAGGTCCGCCGTGCGGCTGACGGTCTTGAACAGTCCGGCGGGTGCCTGCGGTGCGGGTTTCTCTACCCGCCGCCGGTGATTCTTAAACCATTGATTCCATCTGCCCATGTTTGCTTGCCTCCCATCCGTTCGAGTTATGGCACCGTGTGTGCCCGCCATTAATAAGGATGGGCCGTTGACGTGGAACGATGGGAAAGACTGGAATAGCAGCTACTTACGGCAGAAGTTTCGAATTTGGAGATCGGCGCAGCGGGGGGCGCCCTGCATTCGCTTCGCGCCTTTGGTATACTGTGGGTGTTCCGGTTCTGCGGCCGGAGTTTGGATGCGGGGTCGAACGGCCAAACCTGCCCTCCGGGGCAGCCCCGAACAAGCCACAACGTGTCGGGAGGTTTACGGGCGATGGAGCCAGCCAACAGCGGCTACATACTGGTGGTCGACGATGCCGCGTTCATGCGCCGGATGATCGCGGGGATTGTCCGTGCGCTCGGATACGATGTGCTTGACGCGCCTGACGGGGCGAATGCGATCAAGACGATGAAGCAGGATCCGCCCCGCCTCGTTATCCTCGATCTCGTGATGCCCCATATGTCAGGCTTCGAAGTCTGCGAGTGGATCCGGTCCAATCCGGCGACGGCCCATATCCCGGTGATCGTATGCACGGCGGACCAGGAACGAAAGCACCTTGCGCTTGCGATCAAGGCGGGGGCGACTGATATCCTTTGCAAGCCGGTGACGAAGGCGAGCCTTCAAGAGCGACTGAACAAGCACCTTCACTCCACGGGCGCTTCGACCTGAGGCGTGGCGGGGGCCTGTTCGGGATCCGCTTCTTTTCGGAGCCGAATCCCGGTGGCGGTGACGCTGATGACCGAGATGGTTTCGCGCGGTCCTTCGGCGGGGAGCACGAAGGCTGTCCTGCCCCAGGGTACGGTGGCCCCCAGCCCCGGTGCGACTGAAGCGGCGATGAGGGCGTTGAGGGGATCATCCACGAAGAGGGCAATCTGAGCGCGAAGGTCCCATTCCAGCCCGTATGCACCCGCGACGCCAATACTCCATCGGCTTGAGCGCAGGGCCCGGCGCAGAAGATGGGCCTCCCCCAGTGATTCCCGGGCGCGTGGATCTTCCGCGGGCAGCCCGGCTCCCAGAAACAGGAAGCCATCACGGCCGAAGGGGGTGCCGTAGATCGGATTGCCGAATCGCGCGCGAAAATCGTCGCCACGAAGATCGCTTTGGTCGGGGCAGAGATAGACCGGCAAGTCGATGATGGAGATCAGTGTCTCCAGTGCCTGATACTCCTCGTCGGTTCCACGGCGGGTCAGGGGCCCGAAAATGAACACGACCTGCACCCCGGCTTCATTCAGGCGCGTGGGAAGCTCTACAGGCAGCGGAGACTGTTCCGCCGCGCCTTCGGCGGAAAGCGCGCCCCGGACCATAGCGACGGCGTAGTCCTCAGGAATTTCAGCGAGAATGTGTACCGCGCTGGTTCGAGTGCTGGTACCGCCGGAGCTTGTTAGCTGGAGTGCATAACGCCCTGGCGCAATGCCCTCGGGCACCGTCGCGCGGCCCTGATGGATGGCACCGGGGACCGGGGCCCAGTTGGTATTGAGGGGCGTGAGGCGGCCGTCCTGCTCCAGACTGAGGGCGCCTTCCTCGCGTGCGCCGACCTCCAGCAGTCCTCCGGGAAGGAGGACGGCGGGCCTGCCGAGGCGAGGCCATTCTACGCCTTCTGACATGCTTGCCGTGGCCCCGAGGAGGGCGAGTACGAGACCCGCGAGTCTGGAAAATCTCTCTGTCATTTGCGCTCCGGACGCCATGCGGGCGCGGCTTTGGACCCGCCTGTCGTCGTAATCCGTTTCCACTCATCCCCTGTGACCCCGACGCGATAGATTTCGGCCTGGCCGCCACGATCCGAGACGAAGGCCAGGAATTGGCTGTCCGGGGACCAGGCAGGCGACCAGCAGTTTGCATCGCCCGTGGCGGCGAGGGGCGTTACGTGGGCGGTGTCGGTGTAGACGTTGTAGAGGCCGCGGGTGCCGCCGCGAAAGGATTCGAAGGCCAGATTGTCCCCGTCGGGGGACCAGACGGGATTCCAGTCGGCGGCACGATGGTTGGACACGTTGACGATGCCACGTTTTCCCACGAGGACCATGATTTCGCGGTCGCCGCCTTCGTTGGATTCGAAGGCGATGCGGGTGGTCTGGCCGACTTCCTCCAGTGGATAGGCGCCGAATTCCGGGTGTTCCGCCGCTTTCGGCCCGTGGGCCTGTTTACGCCAGTTCGGGGTAACGCCCCAGACGGTGGCACCACGGGCGGCGCGATCCTTGTCCGCCACGCCGAGCCAGGGCAGGACCTCGCTCCTGGAGACGAGCACGAGATCCGTGCGGATAACGGGGCGGTCTCCCGCGCTATCGGGCAGCAGCCGAATAGCCAGAAAGGCTTCCGGCGGTGTCTCGGTGTCAATTTGCTCCACTTCCATGCGGGCTTCGGCGCGGAAGCGCGGCACGTCTACGCCTTCAACTTTAATCGGGGTCTCGGGGCTGAGAAAGAGCATGAGGTCGTTGAAGGGCATCCAGACGGGCTCCACGATCCCGATCGCACCGTTGCCCCAGGGGGCGTCTTCGCCGCTGTTCAGATCGAGGACGCGGATCTGGCCGGGCGTACCGGCGGCCGGTGCGCTGCCATAGATGAGGCGGGCGCTGTCCGTGGCCCAGGCGGGCGTGGTACACCAGGGCCCCGTGCCCACAAGGTGCCCGCCGGTGCCGTCGGCCCGTACTACGTGAATTCCGCGGCCACCGGGGGTTCCTGTTTCAAAGGCGAGCCACTCGCCATCGGGAGACCAGCGTGGCGGGCCATCCTGCTGACCGGGACCCACCTGACGCGCCTCGCCGCCGTCTACACCCATCACGAACACGGCCCCACTCTGACCCGCGGCGCTGTCGATAAATGCGACTTCGCCCGACTGCGCCAGGGCGCCTGCGAGGGCACAAATCAGCGCCGTTAACTGCATGTGGCCACCTGGGGCAAGATTGTGTTCCTCGTCGGGGTTATGGGGTGCGCGGCCGGGGCCCTGAAAAGCAAGCGCCGTGTGACGCAGGCCACACGGCGTTTGTGTTCATAGTGTACTCAGAGACGGGCTATCGGTGCAACGCCTTGTTCACCACGACCTGTATGTCGGAGGCATTCACCTGACCGTCACGGTTGGCATCGGGGTTGACGGAGACCGCTTTTTCCTGGATACGCAACACGGCATTGACCACGATCTGGACGTCGAGAGCGTTGATCTTACCGTCGTTGTTCACATCGGTAACCTGGACCAACTGGTCGGCGCCGAGATAGGTGTAGCCGTTGTGAAGGATTCCGGGGCCGGCGATGGTGTTCACCACCACGTCCACGGCGCCCGACGCATGGAGGGGCGTGGTTGCCTCCAACTCGCCCGCGCTGATCGCACGAACGCTGGTGGCCGGGACCCCGCCGAAGGTTACAGAGATGGGGGCGGAGAGACGCGAGCCAACGATGCGGACGAGCTCGCCGCCCGACACGCCGCCGACGGGCGGTGTGACGGAGACGATCTCGGGGATACCGGAGATGGTGACCCGGGGCGAGTAGGTGATGTTTCCGGAGATTCCGGACAAGGTCACGGGGACCACGCCGAAGTACCAGACGTCACCGCCGCGGGTAGCCTGGGGGGAGACCTGGAGACGGTTGGTGAGGCTGGTCACGATCTGGTCGTTGCGGTACCAGTAGATGACGGAGCTGCCCTCATCGAAGAAGCTGACTACGCCCGTCTGCTGGGCGTGGGTGTAGTCGTAGGCCGCGAGCAGGGAGCTTTCGTCGGCCACGGCGCGGTCTTCACTCGGATCTTCGCCGGGTTCGCCGGTGATCACTTCGAGGTTTACGGCCTCGGGCAGCAGGACCACGGAACCAACCTGAACCACGATATCCTGGTAGGCGGACTGATCCCCGTTGGTGGCCAGTACGCGGACGAGGTAGGTGCCTTCGTCGGCAGTCTGGGTCTGCCAGTAGAACTTTCCGGTGCCATCGCCGTTGTCCGCGAAGGGCACGCCACCGGGGCCATCCCAAGTCGCGGAAAGGACTGCGGGCTCTGCGGCGCCGACCGGTCCGGAGGTGGCGACATCGAAGACGGCCAGCTCACCGGCGTCCACGACGACGGCGGGCACGGGGTCGATGCTCAGCAGTACATTCTCGGAGGGAAGCTCGCTCAGATTGGCGAGCCCACCGACGCTGATGACATCCGGGAAGAGCTCCGCGGGATCGACGGGCACGCCACGTCCATCGGAGAGACCGATGATAGCGCGGGTCGCCACGGCGTCGAGATAGGTAATGCGGATGTGGCCGCCATAGTACATTTCCACCTGGATGGTGCTGGTGGAGCCGATGGTGGTCGGCGAGAGGAAATTGAACTGGGGCACGTTTTCGTAGGTCAGTACGAAGCGGTCATCGAGCAGGCGGTACCACATGGCACCGCCGGCGTAGGAGGCTATCCGGTCGCCGAAGATACCGGAGCCCGCAAAGAAGTAGGACAATCGCGGTATGGCGAAGTGAGAATCGAGGCTGGGGTAGTTAAGAGGATCATCCAAGCCGATTCCCTGAAAGGCAATGTAGCCATTTGCACCCGCGAAGATCTGCGAGTAGGGCTGGCCGAAGAAGGGCACCCGGTGGGCACCGAGCCCGATCAGTATGCCCGAATCCTGGGGCGTGGTGATGTCGCGGGCGCGGCCTTCGCTGTCTTCGCGCGCGACCGGCAGGGCGAAGGCGTTGGGGATATAGGTGGCTTCGTAATTGTTGAAGCTGCCCTGTCCGTTCGTCGCATGGCCGACAGGGGTAAATACAAGCTGGCTGAAGGAGAGGTCAACAGCGTTGCGGCCGGTGAAATCCAAGTCGCTGCCGAAGGATTCCGTGAGGGCATCATTGGCGCTGTCACCGGCGGTGGCCAACGTGGAGACCACCTGGGGCAGTCCGGTCGAAAGGTCGGCGATAACGCTGTAGTAGTACGTTTCACCGGCAACCACCGCACGATCCAGGTACTGGCTCAGCGTGCCGCGGGCCAGCTCTTCGCCGTCGCTGAGATTGGTGGGAAAGCGGGTGGGGTTGCGGAGGAGCACCACTTCCGTGAACAGGTTGGCATCGGGGTTGGTCCAGTTTAGCGCGATGACCGGGTTCCCCGAGGTGTCTTCCGTGGCCAGAGCGCGGAAATTGCGCAGTCCGCTTTCCAGGAGGAAGGCGGGCACAATCTCAACGGCCCGGCCCGCATTGGAGATATTCAGGCGCTCTTCAAAGCTGAGGCCAAGCTCGACTGCGGAGGCCCCGAGGGCCAGGAAGAGATCATTGTAGTCGGCCGCCGGCGTAAGAAGAAACTGGGTGCCGAAGAAGAGGTCGGCGGCGAGGGAGACGCCGAGACCTTCGACGGTATAGCCATTGAAGGTGTCGCCATCGGTGAGCAGGTAGCAGAGCTTGTTGCCGATACCGCTGTTGATGTGAACGCCGCCATTGTCGAAGAAGCCGTTCGGATTTATCAGCAGGGGGCTGCCGAGTCGGTCCGGGTCGCCTTTGATCGTGGGATCCTTCATGTTCCGGATACCGGGAATGATGGGATCGAGACCAAAGAGGATGAGAAGAAAGGGATCCAGTTCCTCGCCAACGACCCAGCGGTTTTCGGCGGTGTCGTTTTCGCTGCCGTTGGACACGTCCACCCATTCGCCCCACATATCGGAGAAGGACTCATTGATTGCGCCGGAGTAGCCGACGTAGATCAAGTCGGAGGTGGACTGGGTCACGCCGTGGGTGAGCTCGTGGGCGACCACGTCGTCAATAGTGAAGCCGACGCCGAACAGCATTTCGTTGATCTCGCCGGTGCCTTCATCCACGCTGCCGGGATCGAGGGTGCAGCCCCAGCAGGCGTTCTGGAAAGGAACGTTGACCGTCGCCACAATGGGGGAGCCATTGCCGTCAAAGCTATCGTAGCTGTGCTCGCCGAAATAGAATTCGTGGGTGTCGCCGAGGTAGTCGTAGGTATCGTCCACGGCGGGGATTCCGGTAGCGCCGTCCCCTTCGACGCGCGCGGGCGTGGCGGGCAGAATGAAGGAACCGTCGGCATCAAATACCTGCCGGTTGAGGGCGTGCTCAAGCTGGGAGTAGTAGAAGGCGACCTGACCGGTGTGGGCATCGACGAGGACAATATTGTCGACCGCCTCGGCGCCCGCAGCCACGATGCGGAGATGCCAGACAAGGCGGGTCTGTCCGTCGAGGCCGAGCACGGAAGGGCGGAAAATCTGCAGGCTGGCTTCGCCCGCGCCTTGGAAATCGGCGGCGCTGAAGGCCGTGGTCTGCTCGGAGAAATATTTGGCCGCGTTGGCCAGGGCCTGGCCGCTGGAGACCGAAGGGGTGAGACTGATGCTGCCGTCATCCAGGGCCCGCGTATCGCGCATGATGTCGCTCATGACATTGCGGATGCCTTTGTCGTCGCCGACCTGAACGACGACCTGGCCTCCGAATACGGGGAGGTCGCCGTAGAACTGGTCGAGCCGGACAAAGCTGGAGGAATCCCGTCCGAGTTCGGGGCGGGACTTGAAGGTGGTCGAGGTGCTGAGGACGCCGAATGCCTTGCCGTGATCCTGCAAGAAGGTTTCCGCGAGGCCCTTCGCGCCGGCGGCTTTGCCATCTTCGCGCGCGATGAATCGACCTCCGGGAGGGGCACCGAGGAAGCGGATGAAGCCTTCTTCGGTTTCGTGGATCACCGGCGCTTCGGTGGCGTTGGGCGCATCGAGCACTTCGAGCACGCCGCCGACGGCCCCCTCTTCGACCGCGAGCGGTTCGGCCTGGGCCGTTCCCATGCCGGACATCACCACCCAAAGGAGGGAACAGCACCCCGCAACCACACCGCGCAAAGCAGGACGCCGCCCGCTTGGCTCAGGAGCAGCACATCCCGTCAATGCTCCAGCCCTAAGTCCTCGCATATCTACAATCTCCTTTAAAAGCTTCCATAATACAGGGGTGGTCCTGTAATCATTGCACCCTGCAACGGGTCATTGTATCGTGCCACATGCCGTAGCCACCGGCTCTCCCGCCGGCCGGCAGGGTGGTCTCCCCGCGCTCCACGCATCGACACCGAATCGTCTCGCCATCTGACAAGAGATACCGGTTAACACAGATTATTTTCCATCCTGCTATTTTTTACCTTAACCCTTCTACACCAATACGATACGATAAGTCAAGGAAAACCTTCGACGCATAGGGTATATTACATGAAATATGCGAATACTGTCTCAAAACTCCAGCATTTACCGGGGCTGAGTGGTCGGATCCGCGTCCCCTGGTTTTGGATGGGTCGTATGGGTCGTATGGGCGGGACTGGTATCGATTGTTCCTGGGACGGCTTTTCAGCGGCGGGCCCCGAAGTGCCCCTCCATGTCCCGGAGGAGCTCCATCATGAGGCGGGAATTGGCCTCGTGGGAAATTTGCTGATAGGCGCGGACGAGGTTGCCGAGGACGCGTATGACAATGGCCTCGACGGAGGCGGCTTCGTCCACGATGGACTCGGCGGCGTCTTTGGAGGGGCCTTGCATCTTCAGGAAGGACTCGCGATCCATCATGCGGCCGCCGTTGAAGCAATCGACGAGCATGAGGCGGTGTCGGAGCATGACGCGGGCGTAGAAATGGGTGGGCCAGTTGCAGCCGCCGATCTGGAAGCCCAGTCGGCGACCGACGAGCATGTAGACGCAGGCGAGGCTGATGGGCAGGCCCCGGCGCGCCTCGACGACGTAGATCAGGTTACTGTTGTGGGGGTGATAGTAGTTAGAGCGGTCCCCTTCGAGCCCTTTTTCCTTGAAGAGGAAGCGGGCGAGGGTTTCTTCGTCCATGGTGCCGCCCCGGAGCCGGAATTCGTCGGCGAGACTGTCGAGGAGGGGGCCCAGGGCGGGTTCGTAGCCGATTCCGTTCTGGAATTCGGCGATGAGGCCAAGGGCGGACTCCAGGCGGTCAAGGGGATCGCCGCCCTCCGCGTTGGCGAGCCAGGCGTCCCAGGAGGCGCGGAGGGCCTGACGCCCGTGGCTGGCGATGAGCATGCGGATCTGGTCCAGGGCGGTCTCATCGGGCGGGACGGGAAGCCGGGCAAGGTCGTGCATCAGGGCGGGACCGTACGCGGAGAACTCCCGTGCGAGGGCCTCCTGTACCACGGGGGAGTGATCCTCCAACAGCCGGAGCAGATACGACAGTTGTTCGTTTTTCACCATGTCGCGATTTCCTCGGGCACACGTCGGGTGCAACCCGCCTTGCTGTAATTGTACACAGCCGGAGCGCCCAGACCCAAACACAAAAGCGTTGGCGGGAGCGGGCGGGCTTTCGGGTGGCGGACGGGCTCTGGCTCAGTAGCCGTGGCGTGCGATGGCGGTGGTGACGCCGCTCAGGTAGCTGGGGCCGAAGAGGCGCACGTGGACCAGCAGGGGATAGAGATTGTAGAGGTCGCGCCGGACTTCGAAGAAGCCGGGCGGAATGGGGCGAATGGCGTTGTAGGCCTCGAAGAAGGCGGGGCCGAAGGTACCGAAGAGGGTGGTGAAGGCGAGCTCTACTTCGGGATGGCCGTAGTACACGGCGGGATCGAGGAAGGCGGTGATGCGGTGGTTTTCCGCGAGGACGTTGGTGGTCCACACGTCGCCATGGAGCAGGGACGGGTGGGGCGGCTCGGCGATAAACTTTTCCAGGTCGCCGGCGAAGCGCTCGATGCGGGCAAGAAGCGCGGCGGGCAGGTGGCCTTCGCGGTGGGCGAGGCGGCCCATGTGGAGGAGGCGGTGCTCGCGAAAGAATTCGACCCACGATGGGGTAAGCGGGTTGGGCTGGTGGAGTCCTCCGATGAGGGTGTCGCGCTCCAGACCGCAGGCGGGTGCGGCGACGCTGTGGAGGGCGGCGAGGAGTTCGGCGGCGTGGGCCTGGCCCCGGGCGCTGAAGTGGCTGTCGCCGGGCTCGAAGGTCATGAGAAGGGCCTTGGGCTCACTCCAGAGCACTTCGGGCACGGGCAGGGCGCTGTGTTCGCGGAGGTAGCGGAGCATGTAGCCCTCGATATCGAGCTTGGGCTTGCCGCCGCGATCCACCTTGGCCACGACGCGGCGTCCGTCGGCAAGATCGAGGGCGGCTACCTCGCCGATGCAGCCGCCACTGAGGGGTCGCGCGGTGGTGATGTCCGTGCCCAGTTCACGGGTGACGATCTCGTGGAGGAGGTCGGCCATGGCTCAGACGAGGGCCCGGTCGCGCACGATAGCCTGGAGAAGGCCCTTTGCGCTGGCCTCGGCGATGCGGAAGACGTGCGCGAAGCCCTGAGCGCCGTCGTAGTAAGGATCGGGCACTTCGGCGATGCCGAGTTGGGGGGCATAGGAAGTGAAGAGCGAGAGGCGGCCCTGGAGCTTCTCCGGGCAGCGCTTTTCCAGCTCTTTCAGATTGGCGTAGTCCATCGCGAGGATGTAGTGGAACTTGTTGAAATCGCGATCGTCGACCGCGCGGGAGCGCTGGCTGCTGAGGTCGACGCCGTGGCGCAGGGCCTCCTTCATGGAGCGGGGATCGGGCAGTTCGCCCTGGTGCCAGCCGCTGGTGCCGGCGGAGTCGATGAAGAAGGAATCGGCAAGCCCTTCCTGCTCCACGAGGTGGCGAAAGACACCTTCGGCCGTGGGAGAGCGGCAGATGTTGCCGAGGCAGACGAAGAGAACGTTGATTTTGGACAAGGCTGGCTCCTGCGGGGAATTGAGAATTATGAATTGTGAATTACGAATCGAGATCGCGGATCGGGCCGGTATTATTGCAGAAAAATCGCGCGGGATGATAGAGTTCGCCTTTGTATCGAGCCTGGGAGACGAACTTGGAACCGTTGAATACTTTTCGCGTGGCGGTGGCGCGCTATACCCTGCTGCTGGCCTTGGTCTGCGCGGCGGCGGCGTTGCCTTTCGACCCGAATGCGTCCAAAGGCGTGCTGCTCGGGGGCTTCGCGGGGGTGGTGGGCTTCTGGATCACGGCGCGGAACATGAGCGTGCTCACGACGCCGGGCGCGGAGAAGCTGGAGCTTTACGCCTTCAAGTGGGCGCTGGTTCGGCTGGGCTGCTATGGCGCGGCGATATCGCTGGCGTGGACTTTCGACCGGGAACAGTACCACGGCTTGATCGGGGCCGTGCTGGGTATATTGCTGGTGCAGGGGGTGATGATTGGGCGGGCCTTTGTGGGGCGGACCAAGGGAAATAAAGATTGACCTGGGAACGTGCCACGCGATTCGGCAACGCCGATTCGTGTGCCCCGTCGGAGAAGTGTCTGACCATCTGAAAGGCGATTTGACCAAGCGGCAATACCAGACTGAGCCCAGAACAAATCGATCATTCAGGTGACTGTAAAGAATCCGGATCGCTGCCGCACTCGGCACACGAATCGGCGTTGCCGAATCGCGTGGCACGACCTACCGTCACCTTTGCGCGCCCACGTGGGCCACTTCGATGCAGCCGCGTGTTTCTTCCAGGGCGGCCTGGGCGTCGGCCATGCGCGCGCCGCGTCCGCGCAACCACAGTCGGGCGGCATCGCGCAGGCCCTGGTAGAAACGGGACATGCCATATTTCGAGTGGCCGAAGCGGCGGGGATGGTGCTTCACCGGGATCTCCCCCACTTTGTAGCCCGACTGGGCCGCCATGATAGGGATAAGCCGGTGGAGATCGGCGTAGAGCGTGAGGGATTTGGCCACTTCCATCCGCATGACCTTGAAGCCCGTGTTCACATCGTGGATGTCGATGCCGAAGGATTGATTGATGAGGGTGTTGTACACCTTGGAGGGCAGGGTCTTGTGGATGGGGTCCTGGCGGTCGGCCTTCCACCCGCACACGAGATCGTAGCCCTCATCGAGCTTCGCGAGGAGGCGCGGCAGCTCCTTCGGATCATCCTGAAGGTCCGCGTCCATCGTCACCACCACGTCGCCCTCGATCTGGGCAAAGGCCACGGCCAGCGCGCGGGTCTTCCCGCAGTTGCGGGCAAACTTCACCACATCGATGCGGGGATTCTTCTCGCGGCTCCGAAGCATGGCGGCGTAGGAGCCGTCGGTGCTGCCGTCGTCGATGAAGAGGATGCGGTAGTCATGATCGGCCAGCGCCGACGCGATGCCCTCGGCCAATGGCTCCAGGGTGGCCTCTTCATTGCAAGCCGGTATGACGACACAAAGCTTCATCCGTCCTCATTTGCCTGGGAGCGCCCGGAAGCGCCGCGGTATTCAGGCGCACACGGCCCCGCGCCTGATGAATCGATCAGTCCCCCATTCGGCCGGAATACGACCATAGCATACTTGGCCCGCCCCCATGAAATCACAGCCGGGACGGATGTGCCACATTCTTTTCCAAATGCAGCCTTACCGGATATCGGCATCCAGCCACTTGATCACGGCCATCACGCCCCGCGCCTGCTTCAGCATCGTCGCCTTCAGCCCCTTCTCCATCAGCTTCGCCTTGGCGTCGTGACGATCCTTGGCAATAACCACCCCGCCGACGAAGGACTTTTCCTCGTCGCCTTCCGCGCGGATGGCATGGTACTCAAATGTGGGCATGCGTGTTCCTCCAAGCCTTGAACACCTCCATTGTACCATTTTTGCATAGGGGTGCCAATACCGAATGTCCCGCAGATGGAGAAGTATTGGCATTTTTCGCAGGGGTGGAGAAAGCGGGTGGTGGAAAAGACAGCCAGGACCTGACCAGGAGATCGTCGACCAGGGTAGTCGACCGAACGTGGGTTAAGCTTCCAGCTTGACACAAGGCTCACGCAAAGCATGCAGGGCGCGGCAAGTTCTTCCGCGATCATGGCCCGTGAAGACCGTTCAAGGCCCTTCGACCAGCGGCGTTGGCGGTACGTCAAGCTGGAAGCTTAACCCACCTTCGGTCCCGACTTTTATGCTCGGTGCTTGTGAACGGTTGGCGGGAGCTGGAATAGCACCTGCTTGCCGACCAACGCATCATCCAAGGCCACACATGAAGCCTCTTCCCCCTTCTTCGGGAACCGGCACTATGCCCGTGCATCCCCTGGGACAGGCCCGCGCGCGGACGAACACCTCGACCCGTTGGAGACACGAACGGACGCCCCGGCCACCGCACCCGCCCAAGGGCCCCGGCGCGGGTCCGTCCCCAAGGCCCGCCCCACTGCGAAGACCTAGGAAAGGCTCGGGGGGAGAGGCGGAGAACAGAGAAGCTGGCGCGGGGGGCGGTCCACATTTTCCTAATGATGCCGATGGAATCGGCTTCCGCGTCAAATGCAGGTGGATGGCCCTATTTCTGCCTGACCGGTGTCTAACCCAATCCCCGTCATTCACTTCGCAGCGAGATTCAACGGCGAAAGTAAATAACGCCTATAGAGAAAACAACCACGAGCCCCAATACGGACGCGTAACCAAGCATCTTCAACCACGGGGTATCGGGCCGCAAGGCAATTTCCCCCGTATCCGATTTAGTGGTTTCGCTATATGAATCTTCACGCGTGCCGGTACTATTGAATTGACCATGGGGGACATCGCCATCACCGTCCAGTGGCAGGCCGGACTTGTTTTCGACAGGCACCACTTCGCCTTGCGATTTGTCTTCAACTGCCGGGACCTGACCGGGTGTGCCCTCGCCCCTCGCGTCGACCGACATATCCTCGTTGGCAATGTGAGTTTGGGAATTCACGATCCCCTTAAACGTGTACTTTGCCTGGGCATTCATCCACGTTCGTTGCTCATCAATACTTCCCTGCACGGGGAATCCTTCGAGCATACTGCCCAACGTCCAAGACGCACGTTCGGGCTCGCTGGTTGGCAAGACATCCCGGCTCTTGGTGTCATAGACGGTTTCGCTGAATAAGAAACTCTTCAGATATTCAATCACCTCGGGCTGGCGCACGTATCCAAGCGTTTGCAGATTGAGGGCACGCGCTTCCGGGTCCTGCATGTCCTCCAATAGCGCGATCACTTCTTTCACCGCAGCCTTGTCGCCGAGCCTGGCCAGTGCCAACAAGGCTGAACGTCCCGCAAAGGGGTTGACTTCTGACGAATCTCCCACTCGCTGCGCTGAATCGATCGTTTTCAGTCGCGGAACGGCTTCGTCGATTCCTGCGCGACCAATGGCGAGGATAACTTGATCGCTGAACGCTAATTGCCCCGTATTTTCCTGAACAATCTCGAGCGCGTCTCCCAGCAGGGCCCGAGACGCCGAATTGAAGTCGGACTCCATCAGGACAGATGGAAGATCATTGAGAGCGCCCCATTTCGAAGGGCTTTCGAGCACATCGCCAAGCACGAATTCAACGACACGCTGCCTGAGTTCGGTATCCTGCGAATCGATCGCCGTATAGACCATTGCCGAAACAAGATCTTGCCGCTCTCGCCCCGAAAACTCATCCAACCTTTGCTCGATAAGTTGGACCATCTTACTCGCACCGAAGCTCTCGGCCAATTCGGCTCTCGGTATGCTCTGTCGTTCGTCTTGTAGCCTGGTGATATAGTACTGTAACGCTTCGTCGGCTGATTTAAACTCAGACGTGCGCACCAGTGACAAATCCGCCGCGCCTTGGGCGCATATATGTAAAGTCCATACCAGTGCCAGTAGGAATACTAGAGGCTTACTCACTCTCGAACGCATTACGCCCTCCTTGTCGATAGCCGGCTCTCAGACTCATTGCTTCGAAATCTCATTCGAGGCCGTAGAGCATCAAGTCGCGAGCCACATGTACGGGGAAAAACTAGGGGCAGCCACGGTTATTGTTTCTCCGCCCCCAAGTGGTAGGCGAGGTACCAATCGGGATACTTTGACTTCAGGATTCCGCCCGCTTGCGGGGGGTGGGGGGGCTAGTCGCCCCGGGTGAAGAAAGCCATATCGCATTGTGATTCCGCCGCGCGTGTACGTTCAAAGCGACCGCAGGGCCGCTGGCTCAGAATAGCAGGGGGCGGTCCTTCCGTCAATGAGGACGTGGGGATAGCCGCTGGTGGGTGGTGCGCCCCGACACTTGCGCCCCATTTCTCTTGACAGGCCCCGATGGCTGCCGTATTCTGTTGGTGAAACTCATGGGTCCATGCGCGCTTTCCGAGCGCGCGATGAAGGGGCGGGGATGATGAATGTTCCTGGTGCGAAGCTTGCCTGCGCGGTGAGCGCTTTGCTTCTTTTCGTGGGCCTTGGCTTGGCCTTTCCGAGCGCTTCGCACGCGGCGGAGGCTGTGCCCGCGTCTCCTGTTGCGAGCGATTCCCGCTTTCCGGATGGGAACCTGGAGCGGGCCATACGCAATGCGGTCAAGATTCCGGAGGGGCCGCTCACAAGTGAGGCGCTGAATGGGTTGACCGATCTGTTCGCCTATCGGTCGGACATTGCGAACTTGAGCGGGATCGAACTGCTGCCGAACCTGAAGAAGATCGATCTCCAGGAGAACGAGATCAGCGATCTCGGCCCGCTGGCGGCGCTGTCGCAGTTGGAGCATCTTTACCTGACCTATAACAAGGTGAGCGATCTCCGCCCCATCGCCGGGCTGGGGAAGCTGCAATGGCTGAATCTCAGCAGTAACGCGCTGGTTGACATTGGCCCGCTGGCGAGCCTCACGGGGCTGGAGCACCTGGCGATCGCGAGCAACCGGGAGATTGCGAACATCGAGGTGATAGGGGGACTGACCCAGCTTACGGGGCTGTACATCAACCGGATGGGCTTGACTGATCTTGGTTTCGTTTCGTCGCTGGTGAATCTGCGCACGCTGAGCGCCGATTCGAACAAGTTTACGTCGCTCGAACCACTGCGGGGCCTGCAAAAGCTCACGGAAATCAAGCTGGACGAGAATCAGATATCGGACATCTCGCCCTTGTCCGGCCTGAGCGAGGTCTGGCGTCTGAACCTCGCTGGAAACCGGATCGCCAGCATCGAGGGCATCCCCAGCCTGAAGAGCAATGCCCGTGTAGAGCTGTTTGAAAATCAGATTTCCGATATCCGTCCGCTGGTGCTGGCCTGCGGCTATACGGGCGAGATCATGATCGATCTGGGCAAGAATCGCCTCGGCGCGGAGGCCTTCTGCCGGGACATTCCCGAGATGGAGACGCGAGGCAACAAGGTCGTCTTCAAGTACGAGTCGCCGGAGGAGACTTCCGTTCTTTTCCCCAGTATCTCGGTGGTGTGTTCGGCGGCGGAGCGTCCGGATGTGGAACTGGTCCTGGCGGCGGTGAATCGGGGCGCCAATGCGGCGGAGCTGTATGAGCTTTTCGCCCTCGGTGAGGCCCCGACGCCAACAGATGCGGTCGCCGTGGCCGCCAATGAATCGGCCCCCGCAGCGGCGGAGAGCGCGGTGTCGGCCGCGCCCCCTGCGCCACCCCAATCACCCGCCGTGCCCGAAGTGACCGAAGCACCGGCCGCTGCCACGCCGCCAGAACCCGCGCCGGGCGGGGAGGGCACTTCCGCCGAACTCGCTGTTCGCCTGGCGGACACGGAACTTAATGTCTCGGTTGGCGCAACGGGCCTGGACCTGCAGAGTCTCCTGGGCGGTATCGCGCTTCTGGGCGTTGGGGTGATGCTCGTCATCGTGCTGCGACTTCCGCGCCATCGTTAGGAGTCCGTCGATTCAGTCTACGGTTTTCACGACAGACGATGATATCGACTCTCTGTCATTCCCACGAAAGTGGGAATCCAGAGACCAAGCTACACAAACTTCGCGAAAGCACTGGATCGCCGCATTCGCGGGGATGACAGTACCTCTACAATTTTCAATTTTGACTCCGCACATCATCGTCCCGGCACTATACCGACAGACCCATTCGCGGGGAAGACAGGCTTTGATGTCGGAGGCGCTGGCTGTGCCGTCCGAGAGATTCTCCCAGAGCGGGTGGATGTTGATAAGTTCGCGCGCACATCCCGCTCCAATAACCGCCGATATCCGATCCAATCAGTACACAGTAGGAGACTCGATCCGCCCCAACAGAAGTAGCTCATGGAAATCCGTTTGCATGAAAACGAAGGGCCGATCAACAACCAGCTCCGGCGCTTCACACGTCAGCTTGTTAGTCATCGGCACCGTCGACACTGGTCCTCCTCCGATTCCGTTCTCGTCCACTGAAATCGTAAGCGCCGAGTAAAACTCGTCCACGTAAGCAGGTTTGCCCGCGAACTTGAAGGAGTCCGAATATTCTGGACTGAAAGCGCGGTCTGCCCCCAATTCCTGGCAAATCTGCTTTAGATCGAGTTCGGACCTGACTGTAAACAGGGGGAAATGAACGTGTTGAATGCGGCGCCACTGCGTCGAGTTCGGGCCAGGCATCATACTGGATCCGACTTTCTCAGTATAGAGCCAATGCTCCATGTCCCTGGCCGAAAAAAATGGCGCGGTGCTTTCGTCCGTCGATGGATGCAAGTCGGTCACGATCCAGAACTCCTGTCCGCCCGCAGACCAGACATTCCACCGGACGACTGTCGCGGTTTTGTCTTGATTGACGAGGGCGCCAGACCAGTCCCAACCCAGCGTGCATACCGTTCGAACCATCGTAGTCGTGTCGTTCACATGAAACGGAGCAAGACCTGGTCCCGCAGCCAAACTTCCCTTGTGCGTGCCGTGCCATGACCACAGGCTCGAGCTATACAAGATAGTTTCCAGGTCCATCAGGCCGGCCCCATCGTTCGCGATGCTCAATCGCGTGACTCCTGCTCTGGTTTGGTCTGTGAAACTGCGCTCGAGCCATGCGGCGTCCACCCCTTGCCAAGTTTCTCCTCTTTCGAATATCTGGGCCGTTGCGTCAGACCAGCGAAACCATTCATCCAGCTTCACGTCCCTGCCGGGGGGCAGGGAAAACGTCCGCTCAAACCCGAATATATTGGAGTGCGATTCAATCCAATCAACTCCCGGAACAACAGACTCTAGAGGAACAGCTTTGTAATAGACATGCCGCCCCTCAACGCCCCCAAACGTAACAGGGTCAACAAGCAGCCGGTCTATCTGGGTAGCTGTCTTTCCCCGACTGGCCTTGTAGACGATGTGCAGCCCTTCGCTCACAAGCACTGGCGAGAAGACGCTATTCATATGCCCTTCCGTAGAAGCATTCAGGAATCGCAGTGAAAAGTCGATCGCTGCGAGATCTACTGGTTGTGGATTGGGGTCGTAGTCTTCAGGTCTCAGATCCCCGGGCCACGGACGAGAGAGCTCTATGGCTAGAAATACTACAAAAGTGAACCATCCGCCAATACCGACGAGCAGGGCAATCAGGATGTACGTTACCACCATCCATCTACCCTGCCGCTTCTGATGTTCGCCACTCATGCGGTTGCTGACTCCCCAATTGAAACGCCGCTACTATCGAATAACCTTAGTCTAAACTGAAGTGGAGTTCTGTGCAAGGGAAGCCTCGCAGGGACTGACGCGCCCCCGGACACCTGGGCGTGGAGGCATCACTATCTCATTGCAGTGCGCACTGATTATGTCGAGGGCCACGCCCGTTGCGGATCACTGCTCCCGGTTGCGTGGGCAGTGGGTATCGAGGAGGCCCGCCCCATCCGACGTTTGCGGCGGCGCATCAGTCCCAATTCAGCGCCGAGGCACTCTGATATTCGGTGACGCGGGTTTCGAAGAAGTTTTTCTCTTTGGCGAGGTCGACGGTTTCGCTCATCCAGGGGAAGGGGTTGAGGGAGCCGTATTGGGGCGGCATGCCGATGCGTTCGAGGCGGCGATCGGCGATGTGCTCTACGTAGCTGCGGAAGGAGTCGCGGTTGAGGCCGAGGATGCCGTTGGGCAGGCAATCGGCAGCGTAGGCGATTTCGAGTTCCACGGCCTCTTTCACGCGCGCGAGGATCATGGCCTGGAAGTCGGCAGTCCACACTTCGGGGTTCTCGGCCTTGATGCCGTTGATGAGATCGATGCCGAAGTTGAGGTGTACAGTTTCGTCGCGGAGAATATATTGGAATTGTTCGCCGATGCCGGTCATGAGGTTGCGGCGGTGGAAGGACAACACCATGACGAAGCCCGTGTAGAAGAAGATGCCTTCCATGATGAGGTAGTAGCCGATGAGGTTCTTCAGGAAGGTCTGTACGCCTTCGGGGGTGCTGGTGTCGAAGTCTTCGGCGAGAATTTCGTTCGTCAGCTCCATCTCCAGGGCGTCCTTCGCTTTGATAGCGGGGACTTCGTGGTACATGTTGAAGACTTCGCCTTCGTCGAGGCCGAGGCTCTCGACGACGTAGAGGAAGGTATGGGTGTGGACCGCCTCTTCGAAGGCCTGGCGGAGCAAATACTGGCGGCACTCGGCGTTGGTCACGTGGCGGAAGATGGCGAGGACGAGATTGTTGCCCACGAGGCTCTCGGCCGTGGCGAAGAAACCCAAGTTGCGCATGATAACGCGGCGTTCGTCGGGCGTGAGGATACCCGAGCGCCATTGCTCGATGTCCTTGTGCATCGCGACTTCGGTGGGCATCCAGTGGTTCGCGCAACCGTTGAGATAGTGCTCCCAGGCCCAGTGGTACTTGAGGGGCATGAGTTGGTTGACATCGACCTGGTGGCAGTTGACGAGGCGCTTTTCCTTCGCCGCGAAACGGCGGGCCTCAATGGACAATGGACAATTGACAATGGACAACGGGGAAGAGGACATCGGGAACGCTCCGGGGTGATTCAATGGACAATGGATAATTGACAATGGACAACGGGAAGAGTGATATCGGGTGACTCCAGACTGCGGGAAAATGGTTGCAGGGACATCAGGGACGACAGAGACAGCAGGAATTGCTCCGCACTCGGCGGAGCAGTTGTCCATTGTCAATTGTCCATTGCTACTGGCATGCGTCACATTCAGGGTCGAGAATGCTGCATGCCGCCGCCTCTCGCGTCACCTCGATATCGCCGGAGGCGCTTTTGTTTTTCATCCAGCGGGGTTGTATGCCGAACTTGTTCACGTCCACGGTGGATTTCTCCACCTGGGTGGCGGCGAGGGTGCGGAGGTAGTAGGTGGTCTTGAGGCCGGCCTGCCACGCCGCGAAGTACATGGCGTCGAGCTTTTTCCCGCTGGGCGCGGCCATGTAGAGGTTGAGCGACTGGCCCATGTCGATCCATTTCTGCCTTCTCGCCGCGCAGGTGATGAGCCAGTGGGGCTCCATCTCGAAGGCCGTCTTGAAGCGCTTCTTCACGTCGTCGGGGATGCGGGCGATCTCGCCGAGGCAGCCGTCGTAGTACTTCAGGGCTTCGAGCATGTCGCGGTCCCAGAGGTTGAGGGCCTTGAGTTCCTCCACGAGGGCGGCGTTGACCTGGGTAAATTCGCCCGAGAGGTTGCTCTTGACGTAGAGGTGCTTGTAGGCAGGTTCGATGGACTGGCCCACGCCGACAATGGTGCTGATGGTGGCCGTGGGCGCGATGGCGAGGCAGTTGCTGTTGCGCATGCCGTGTTGCTTGATGGCGGCGCGCACGGGAGCCCAATCGAGACTGGCGCCCTTGTCCACTTCCACGCCCTCACCGCGCTCTTTCTCCAGCAGCGCGATGGTGTCAATGGGCAGGAGTCCGCGATCCCATTTTGAGCCCTGGTAGCTGCCGTAGGCCCCGCGCGCGGCCGCGAGTTCGGTGGAGGCCTTGATCGCGTGGTAGGCGATTACTTCCATGCTCGTATCGGCGAAGGCCACGGCGGCCTCGCTTTCATAGGAGATCTTGCAGGCCTGAAGGGCATCCTGAAAACCCATGATGCCGAGGCCCACGGGGCGATGGCGCTCGTTCGCGTTGCGCGCTTCCGGCGTGGGGTAATAGTTGATGTCGATGACGTTGTCGAGCATCCGCATGGCGGTCTTGACCGTATCGGCCACGAGGGCAACATCCAACGCGCCGTCGCGGATGTGCGCTTTCAAATTGAGCGAACCGAGGTTGCACACGGCGGTCTCCTCGGCGGAGGTGTTGAGGAGGATCTCCGTGCAGAGGTTGCTGCTGTGAATCGTGCCGCGGTGATCCTGGGTGGAGCGGATGTTGGAGGGATCTTTCCAGGTGATCCAGGGGTGGCCGGTCTCGAAGACGCGCGTGAGCATTTTCCGCCATAGGTCCTGGGCGGGCAGGCGGTGGAAAAGGCGGATGTCGCCCGCGTCGGCCTTGCGCTCGTAATGCTCGTAGCGCGTGGCGAAGGCTTTGCCGTAGAGATCGTGGAGGTCCGGCACTTCATCCGGGCTGAAGAGGGTCCACTGCCCATTCTCGCGCACGCGGCGCATGAAGAGATCGGGGATCCAGTTGGCGGTGTGCATGTCGTGGGTGCGGCGGCGATCATCGCCTGTGTTCTTGCGAAGATCGAGAAACTCTTCCACGTCGAGGTGCCACGTTTCGAGGTAGGCGCAGACGGCACCCTTGCGTTTGCCGCCCTGGTTCACGGCCACCGCCGTGTCGTTCACGACCTTGAGAAAAGGCACGATGCCCTGGCTCTTGCCATTGGTGCCCTGAATGTGGGCGTTCGTCGCGCGGACGTTGGTCCAGTCGTTGCCCAGGCCGCCCGCCCACTTGGAGAGGCGGGCGTTGTCGCCCACGCACTTGAAGATGTGCTCCAGGTCGTCGCTGATGGTGGTGAGGTAGCACGAGCTGAGCTGGGGATGGATCGTGGCGGAATTGAAGAGGGTCGGCGTGGCGGAGCAGAAGCGAAACGTCGAAAGAACCGTGTAGAACTCGATGGCGCGGGCTTCGCGATCTTCTTTTTCGGCGATGGCGAGGCCCATGGCCACGCGCATCCAGAAATATTGGGGCGTTTCGATGCGGCGTCCGTCCACATGGAGCAGGTAACGGTCGTAAAGGGTTTGGAGGCCAAGGTATTGGAACTGGTGATCGCGCTCGGGCACGAGAGCGTCCGCCAAGCGCGCGAGGTCGTAGCTCCGCAACTCGGACGAAAGATTCGCGCCGTTGATTCCGTCGATGAGGTAGTGCTCAAAGTGCTGGCGATAGCGGGCGTCGAGGTGCTTCGCTTCCACGCGGCCGCCGAGGGTTTCCTCGTAGATCATGAAGAGCATGAGGCGCGAGGTGACGATGTCGTAAGCGGGATCACGCTCGATGTGGCTGCGCACGGCGAGGACCATGGCGCGGGTGAGCTCGCGCTCGGTGATCCCGTCGAAGATGGAGCGCATGACTTCCTGGTAGAGCTCTTCGAGGAGGCAGATATGCTCCAGGCCCGCGCAGGCTTCCACGAGGCGCGCACGCACGGCCACACCGTCGAGGGGCACGCGGTGGCCGTTTTCCAGCAGAAGCCAGGGGCGTGCCTTTTCTTCCTCGGGCAGGATCGGCGTGCGCACTGCGCGGGCTTTCGTATGCTCCGCGCGATAGACGATGTAGCGCCGGGCGACGGTGTAGTGGCCGCCGCGCATGAGGAGCACTTCGACGAGATCCTGAATCTTTTCCACATCCGCGCCGCTATCGGAGCCTGCCGCACCCGCGATCTCCGCCGCCACGTCTTCGGTGATGGGTCGGATGGAGGCGTCGATGGCGTCGTCCAGTGGCGCATCCTTCGCGAGGCCGAGATCGGCGCGGAAGGCGTTCTCGATGGCGCGGCGGATGCGCACCAGCTCAAAGGGCACGATGCGCCCGTCCCGTTTCTTTACAACCCAATGTTCCTGCATGCGCGTCATGCTGCGTTACCTCCCGCCTTTCGGCTTCGCGACCCTCGGTTAAGGCGACGGCGAACGACGGGGGATCGGGCCCGCAAGGCACAACGGTGGCGTTGAAGCTTGCGGGGAGAAGAGGCAGAAGAGAAAGCGAAAGATTCTGATCGGGGCGCGCCACGCCGAGAACGATCAAGAACCGAAAGCCTGGTCTTCGACCGTCCCTTTCCCACGAAGGACGCAGTCATGACCCTTTCACACACGGAAAGGACCAATCATTGGCAGGTCTTCGGACTCATGAGCGCGATTGCGAGACGCAATCCCCTACCGGCCGTCGCTTCCCAGTCCTTCGTCAGGACCAGTGCTTGATGACGGCTTTCGTTCTCAATTACCGCTGCGGGGCAGCCCCGGATTCACACCGGGTTCCCTCTTGCCGCACTCGCGCAAACGAGTGCACCAACGATGGCTTCATCATATCGGAGGAGCTGGAAAAAGTCAAGGCCGACCGCAAAATGGAGTATATTTTAGAAAAGCAGCCACTATATGGAGCGGAAGACAACAAAACAAGTGGAACCGCAAATTTACGCAAATGAACGCAAATTACGGATCCGAGTAGGGCAAGTTCGCTCCTTAATGCACCGACACCGCTCTCCAATTATTTGCGAAAATTTGCGTTAATTTGCAGTTCCATTGCTTTGCACTACAGGCCAATATAAACTTCTATTTAACGGCATAAATATTAATATTCCACGCCTTCGCGTGCTGCTTCTCGGGGGCGAGTTGCTGGATGCCTTTGGGCTGGGCACCTTTTTCGCCGGTGATGAGGTATTGGATGTTGTGGTCTTTCACAAACTGGGCGAGGGCCTCGGGATCGGCGGCGCATTCTTCGCTGAGGAAGTAGACCGGACGGCGGCCGATGGGCTGGCAGAGGGTGCCGAGGATGGACTGGCGGCGGGTGATGAGCTTGTAGAGCGCCACGGGGGCCTCGGGTTCGGCGAGCATGCGGGCGTAGGGGCTGTCTTCGGCGGGCTTCCAGTAGGTGGTGCCTTCGGTGGGCTTCCAGAAGGGTGGCTTCGCGTCGGCAACGGTGACCGACGCCACGCCGACTTCGTAGAAGAAAACCGCGCAGCAGGCGAGGGTCCAGCACCATTTCAGTATGGACAGGCCGGGACGCTTCATGGGGCGTGATGCGCAGTAGACGAAGGCGGGCAGGCCGATGGCGAAGATCCAGACGGTGTAGCGGGCCCACCAGTTGTTCGGCGTGGTGAGGAACAGGAGCGCGATGAGGGCGAAGAGGTAGAGGTAGAGTCCGTCACGATCTCCCCCACTTCGTTTCCGCACGTATCGAAGCAGGGCGCTTGTCGCCAGGGCGATCGAGGCGGGGAGCGCGCCGAGGAGCCAGAGGAAGCTGAGGCCGCCGAAGCGGGAGGCGTATTCGCCGAGGGCGCCGTGCCAGCGCTTCATGCTCTGGCCCTGGAGCCACGTGTGGCCGACTTGTTTCCAGGCGGGCCAGTCGCGCATCTCGGGCGGGGTCTGGCCACGGGTATTGACGATCTTCTCGAAGGGTTCGCCGGGAAAGATTTCGACACCGCTCAGGGTGATGCCGATGGGATAGACGGGGCTGCCGCCGATGACCCAGTTGCGGATGTTCCAGTAGCCGCCGGTGACGAGGGCGGCGAGGATGATCAGGGACAGCCCTGATAAGGTCACGCGATTGTGGCGGAGCTCCCGAGATTTGATACTGCGCAGGGCGAGCAAAAGATTTCCGGCAATGAAGAGCCCGGCCAACAGGGCGACCAGGGGGCCATTGCCCTTGATCCCTGCAATAAGGCCCAGCGCGATGCCGATAGTTGTGCTTAGGGCGGGTGAAATCCTGTAGTCGTGCCATAGAATTTCGTCGTCGAGCGAGTTCGAGTGCGATGAGGGATCCTGTTCCGAATCATTCAAGCTACCGTGTAGCGGTCCTTTTTCGCTCGGATCATTTTGTCCGGGATCGAAAAAGGTAAGGGCGGAGTCCGATTCGATCAATTGGAATGAACGCGGCTCAGCGCACTCTAATCCGACCTGGCGGACTTTCGGCGAGATCGTGTGGCACGAAATCGATCGGCGACTCTCTCCAGGCCCGGGGGGATTTCTTGCAAACATTTCATGCAGCAGCACCATCAAAGCGAGCAGTCCGACGACGCAGGCGGCGAAGGAGGAGTCCACGTAGGTCGTGTGAACCTGGGCGATGTTCACGGGCAGCAGCAAGTAGAGCAGCGCGCCAAATGCGCTCCAGTTCGCTTCCGCGCCGAGGCGGCTACTGACGATATAGACCCCAAACGCGCCCAAGGGGAGATAGAGCACACTGGCGGCATTGATGGCGCTGTCGCCGGCGAAGCGGGCGAGCCAGAAGCTGGTCACTTCGTGAGTATTTGGGTAACCGTTCATGTAGTCGAGGGCCAGTGTTGCCCACGCAGCGTCGGGATCGGCGGTCACCCAGTGAACGTAACCTTTTGCGGCCCAGAAGTGGATGACGGGGATGTGGTACCAATTGCCGTCGAAGGAGGGGTCGATCTTGATCCAGGCGAGGATGCCGAGGGCCAAGAGGACGATGGCTCCAAGGAGTGCGAATGCTCGGGCGGGCCATGGCGTAGGCGCGCCGTGCGCGGCAGGTGCGGCAGGTGCGGCAGGTGCGAGACGAAATGCGAATGCCGCCGCGATGGCGGCGGTCAAGCCGATGCTCCACGCCAATAGAGCGGACAGGGATACGTGGAGGAAGCCCGTGCCGATGACAAGGCCCTGCAGGACCCCGTGAAATACGAGAAGGGCAATCAGCGCGCGCGGGGCGAGCTCCCGACGCGGCTTGCGGCTGTTTGAGGGCACTTCGGAATTGAGCAACGTTGCCAAACAACGACTCCAAACCCGTTTGAACCCGGACTTAGCCGTTCAAGACCTCGTAGACGTCGTCCGGCGTCTCGCAGGCCACGAGGGCGTGGAACAGTTCCCGATCGCGGAGGGAGAGCATGACTTTTGCCAGGAGGCGCAGGTACTCCTTGTCCGAGCCCGCGGGGGTAGCGAAGAGGACGAGTACGTGGACCGGCTTGTTGTCGAGGGTTTGGAAATCGATCCCGGCGGGCGCGATGCCCACGCCCAAGGTGGCCTCGGTGATCTCGGGGATGCGCACGTGGGGAATGGCGATGCCCTCGCCGATTCCGGTGCTCATGATCCCTTCGCGCTCGTAGACGGCGCGCCGGAAGGCGGCGACATCTTTCACGACGGGATTGGAGCTCACGGCCTCAATCAATGCTTCGAGGGCTTCGTGCTTGCTGGACCCATCGGGCACCACACAAATTTGATCTCTGGCTATTTCAATTCCGAATGCGCTCATATGGACGATCAATCGGCGGGCAGCTTCTACCACCCGCACGAACTCCTTTGCGGTATTTTAGAATGTAAATACAGGCAGCCGCTCGCGCATGCGCGCCATGGCCTCGTCGAGGCGCGCGTCGGTTACGGTGAGGGAGAAACGTATGAAGCCCTCGCCGTTCACGCCATAGCCCGCGCCCGGCGCAACGACCACCGCACAGGTTTCAAGCATGTGGTCGCAGAAAGACGCGGAGGTAAAGCCCTGGGGCACGGGCACCCAGAGGTAGAAAGCGCCCTTGGGCGGATCGTAGGTCCAGCCGAGGGCGCGGAGCGTTTCGATGATCTTGTTGCGGCGACGGCCATAGATTTCGAGCATGACGTCGATGTGGCTGTCGCACTCGTCCAGCGCGGCGATGCCCGCGTACTGGATGGCGTTGAAAATACCGGAGTCCGTGTTGGCCTTCGAGGTGGCAATGGCCTTGACGATGTCGGCGTTGCCGCTGGCCATGCCGATGCGCCAGCCGGTCATGTTGTAGGGCTTGGACAGGGAGTTGAACTCGATGCCCACTTCCTTCGCACCGGGGGCGCTAAGGAAGCTCAGGCGCGGCACCCCGAAGACCACTTCGCTGTAAGGGTTGTCGTAGCAGATGACAATGTCGTTGCTCTTGGCGAATTCCACCAGCTCATTGAGGAACTGGGGTGTGGCCACGGCGCCGGTCGGGTTGTTCGGGTAATTCAGGAAGAAGGCAGAGGCTTTCTTCGCCACATCGGTGGGGATGTTGGCGAAGTTCGGCAGGAAATTTTCTTCCGACTTCATGGGGACGGCATAGGGTTCGCCACCGGCAAACCAGATAGCGGGCTTGTAGCCGGGATAGCCGGGATCGGTCACGAGGACGGTGTCGCCCGGATTGATGACAGCCATGCCAAAGTGGTGGCAGCCTTCCTTGGAGCCGATGAGCGCCACGATTTCCTTTGCGGCATCGAGGTCCACGTCGTAGCGGCGCTTGTACCAGCGGGCGATGGCATCGCGGAGTGCCCGCATGCCCCACTCTTCGTCCGTCGGGTAGGGGTGGTTCGCGGGGTCCTGAGCGGCCTTGCAGAGAGCGTCGATGATGGGCTGGGGCGTGGCTTCCACCGGATCGCCGATGGCCAGGCTGATGACGTCGATGCCTTTGGCCTTCGCTTCATTGATCTTGTTGCGAAGCGTCATGAACAAATACGGGGGAATCTTCTTCAGCCGGTCGGCGGTCTGCATGTACACTACTTCCTTTGACAGGGTTGGCTTTTTTTGCTCGATGCATGGCCGGTCGTTCTCCCCACGCGCCGCCGGAGCAGGTGTGTCCGGAGAGTAATTAGCAGGAAAAAACGCATCGCAGCCCAAGGCCGTTGATCTTACACCCCTGAAAGCCCGGTTTCAAGCTCGCATAGGCCCGATAGTGCGAAAAATGCCTGTGGACACCCGCCGGTCGCCGACAACAATGCTGACGTGGGTTTCGTGTTTCTTGCCGCAATAGAACTCAGAGACCGCAAAGAAAATGGGACACGATTTACGGGATTCACTAGATTTCAATTCCCATCTTGTCAATCATGTAAATCCTGTCTCATTTCGCTTTTACCAAACCCGAGATCCGCATTGAGAGTCGCTGATTTGCAGCCCTCGCCTCTTTGCGCTCTTTGCGTTCTTTTGCGGCAAAAATCCCGACTTCGACGTTGAACGTGAACCCGTTGCAACGCCTCTCTATTTGCCGAAATGGCGCTCCACGGCCTTAACGAAGGCCTCGGCGTAGGCCTGGCGCCAGGCGGGATCGGCGAGGCATTTTCGATCATCGGGATTTTGGAGGTTGGCCGTTTCCACGAGGACCTTGGTGGGCACCAGCGTGTGCTTGAGCACGGCGGGCAGCCAGCGCTCGGTCCGGCTCCGCTGGATCACATTGCGGATGGGGTCGCTGTTGGTGTGCACCGCGATTGCGGGCTTGTGGCTGCTGAGGGATTTGAGCAGGGTCTCGGCGAAGCCTCGGGACAGAGCCTCGTCGCGGCGGCGCTCTTCGGCCGTGCTGGAGGCGCTCCGGTTCCCGCCCTTGGTGTAGGCGGCGTAAGACGGGCCGTCGAGGGCCTTGCTTGAAAGCCGATGGGCCGCGCCGGGGATGTAGACCATGCTGCCACGGAGCTTGTAGTACAGCGCATCGCAGTGGATGGAGGCGAAGAGCATGTTTTCGGCCTTGATCCCCTTTTTCAGCTCACTTCGGTAGATCTCATTGGCCGCGTACCACCGGAGATTTGCGGACACGCTCGTGTCCTGGGGATCGTAGGGCGGATTGGTCAGTACCACCTCGTCCGTGTCGTGCTTGAAGGCTTTGACGTCGCTAACCTGATCTTTCTGGCTTAGATCCTTCACCGTCGAGTGAACCCTGGCGCGGGTGGTCGATTCGAAGACCTTGCGGATCCGGTTGACGATGTCGTAGGTAATTTCGTCTTCGTAAAGTGTCCCGTGAAAGGCCCCGTGGTCGCAGCCGCCGTGGCCTGCGTCGAGGATTACCACGACGCCGTCCAAGTTCTTCACGCCGTCCCGCGCGGCTTGGAATCGCCTGGTGTCAGCGCTGACGCCTTCGTGGGCCATGCGCTGGGCGCTGCCCTCGGGCTGATACTCGTCCGCAAGCATATCGCGGGGGATCCGGATCTCCTGGTCCACATGGATCCGGGTAGGATCCTCGATGCCGTTGCGCTTGAGCACTTCGGCGGTGGCCTCCTGCACGGCGACCACTTCGCGGTAGTCGGTGAAGCGGATGACCACGGAGGTGTAGATAGCCTCGCCTTTTTTCATGGCATAGGCCGCATACTCCCCTTTGCCATCTTTCCCATAGGTCAACTCGCCGGGCTGGAGCGGGCGGTAAGGCTCCAGGTTCTCGTCCACGTCCATGGGCTCCAGCAGGACCCCCGTGCGGCCGGGCAGTCCGGCGGTGGGGGTCTTGAAGGCCTCCTTGAGGAGGTCGCGGGGAATCAGGAGCACCTGGCCTTTGCGGGGTGTGCCCTTGTAGCCTTGATTTTCCGGCATGGCCTCGAGCGTCTTGTAATTGGTGCCCCGGCCGGTAAGCCACTCGGCGAGGTTCCACCAGGATTCCACGCCGGCTGCCCCTTCAAAGGTGACCTTGTGCCACCAGCCGCTCTTGTCCGAAAAGTCGTCGGGAAAGATGGTTTCGATGACGCGGCGCTGAACGGCGGGCTTCAAATCGCGAAAGTGGAGGTAGGCCGTTCGGAGCTTGTCGTATTGCACCCAGGTGCTTTCATCGGCGAGGTATCGCTTCAGGACCTCGGCCTTGGCATTGCCCCGGGGGAGCTGGCATTCAAGGTAGAGGGTTCGGCCTCCCTTGATCCCGATGGTCGCCCCCGCTTCGAGGGGCTTGCGAACGGCTTCGGCCGCCTGGACCAGCGTGGGCGCGAGGACCAGCAGCGTGATGCAAATACAAGTGTGGCAAGAGGATAAGGGGAGACGTCCGAAGAAGTAGTTTAGGCGTCGTTCCGTTGTCATACCACCTGCCTGGCTGGATACCATATATGGGGAGTGCTACCGAGAGCTACACCATATCGCAGAAAGTGGCCTTGTTGCAACACCATATATGGAAATCACCCGAGAAGAGCAAACAATATACAGGCCGGAGGCCCTTGCTGAAATAAGAAGGCCCCGGAAAAGGGGTAGTCAGTTTAGTGCCGGTCTGTCGAAGTACGGAACCCAACTGAGACTTATGGAAGCCCTGTCATTCCCGCGAAGGCGGGAATCCAGTACTTTCGCGAAGTCCACTTCGCCCGGTCTCTGGATTCCCGCTTTCGGGCCTGTCGATTTAATGCCACACTATCCCAATGGAAGTAGCCTTCGCTTATCTGTCATTCCCACGAAAGTGGGAATCCAGTGATTTGGCGGAGTTTGCGTTGGCCGGTCTCTGGATTCCCACTTTCGTGGGAATGACAAAAGTCCAGAAATCTATTTCAGCGGTCGGGTTTGGGGTTAAATTGACAGGCCCTTTCGCGGGAATGACAGAACGTACGAAATCTTTTTCGGTGGCTGAGTTTGAAGTCAAATCGACAGGCCCTGCTCCGGGGTCCACAGCGATACGGCTCAGCGATCGAAATACTGGATTACGGCCTCGACGAAGGCTTCGGCGTAGGCCTGGCGCCAGGCGGGGTCGATGAGGTTGGCGCGGTCCTCGGGATTCTGGACGTTTGCCGTCTCGACAAGGACGCGGGTGGGCACGATGGTGTTGCGGATGACGCCGGGGATGTAGCGCGAGGAGGCCGACTGGATGATGATGTCCCGGATGGGCCTTTCGGCGGCGCTGACGGTGATGGGCGGCTGATGCTGGCGCAGTGCCGTGAGCAGTCCTTCAGCGAACTTTCGGGCGCGCTGTTCCGCGTCCTGGCGTTCGGGTGCCGTAATGGTGATGGTCTCCTGTCCCTGCGCCTCCTTGTACTGCTGGTAGATGGGATTGTCGAAGGTCTCGACATCGCCGCGATGGGCGGCGCCGGGGATGTACACCATGGTACCGGAGAGGCGCTCCGGCAGGGAGTCCACGTGAATGGAGGCGAAGAAGACATTTTCCTTCGGGGTACCGGCCTTTACCTCTTCCCGGAAGAGGTGGTTGACCAGGAAGGCGCGCATGATGACCGACATGGTGGTACTGGTCGGATTGTAGTTCGGCGTCGTGAGGAGCAGTTCATCCTGGTCGTGAAGGAAGCTGCTGGCGGTGGTGGGCTTTCCGTCATGATCGGGATCGAGCACGGTCGTGAGGATCCGGGCGCGGGTGGTGCTTTCGAGCCGCTGCTTGATACGGAGTACGATATCGTAGGTAATTTCGTCTTCGAAGACGTCGCCGTGCTCTTTGCCGGGATCGCCGCCGCCATGACCGGAATCAAGGATGATGACGATGCCTTCGAGGCCGCTACCACCCCGAGGTTGATACGCGGGAGCGAGCATGTCCACGGGGATTCGAATTTCCTGACCTGGCATGACGCGACGAGGGTCGGTGATAGTGTTCCGGTCGAGGACCCGGGCCACGGCATTGTCCACGGCGGCCTCGCCACGCAGTTCGGTGAAACGACCGATCACGTTGACGTGGATAGTCTCCCCCTGTTTCATGTGGTAGGCGGCGTATTCGCCTTCGCTGTCGACGCCATAACGCAGGTCGCCGATGGTGATGGGCCTGAGGGGTTCGCGACCGGGCCGCGCGGGTGATGGGGTCTTGAAGACGTCTCTCAGCAGGTCACGGGGAATGAAAAGTACCTGCCCGTTGCGGGGCGTACCAACGAAATCACGGTTCTCGGCGATAGGTTCGAGGAAGTTGTAGTTTCGGCCACGGCCCGTGAGCCAGTCCGCCAGGTTCCACCAGGATTCGAAACCGGGCGTATCCTGATAGGTCACTCGGTGCCACCACCCCGCCCCATCGGCATAGTCGCTGGGAAAGAGGGTCTCGATGACGCGCCGCTGGGTTTCGGGCTTCAGCTCTTCGAAAGCGAGGTGGAAGGCTTTGAGCTTCTGATAGAACTTCCGCGTGCTGTCGTCGGCCAGGTGCCGCTTGAGGAAGTTGGAGCGCGCGGTGCGCTTGGGAAGCTGGCACTCCAGATAGAGGGCACGCCCTTCGTGGGCGATGATGGTGACGCCGCCCTCAAAGGGCTTGCGGAGAGGCTCCGCAGCCCCCGCCAAGGGCGCAACGCACACCACCAGGAACAGAAAGGCCCCTGCGGCAGAACGGGAAACCAGGAATTGGGAAAAGAAATGTCTGATTCGTCGTTCCGCTGTCATACCACCTGCCAAAGGTTACGCTTCGAAAATCAACTACGCGAAGGCTCAGGCGCCGATGGGCGAGTATTCGGGCCCCAGTTCCTTCAACCGGCTCGAAATATAGGTGGCGATGGCCTTCAGGGTCGTGGGATCGGGACTCACAAAGGTGCAGCCCATCTGCACGAGCCCGTCCACACCCTGGGATTCCGCGGCGCGGTGAACGACCTTGCAGGTCATTTTCTCGCCCGCGAGGTCCGGAATGGGCAGGGACGCCTCAAGCATATCCTCCAACTCAAACTCGCTGTCCGTCAGGACGAGGATGCCGCCGGTGCTGAGATTAACCACGGGCACATTGATGCGGCGCGGATGGACGTGGCCCTTGAGTTCGGCCTTGAAATCCACGGGAACACGCCAGGAGCCACGGTGGTAATTGCGCACATAGGCCGGGGGACGGCGGATCACGAGGTAGTCACCCAGGGCCCGGGGGGCGGTGAGCACTTCGGACTCAAAGCGGGTGAAGCCCTCCATGTCGTGGAACTCCAAGTCCACGCGCATGCCCTCAACGGGAAAATCGCGCACGGGGAAGCTGACCTCAATGGTGTTGTCGGTGACTCGCTGGATGCTGACCAGAAAGCGCTGCCCCATGATAAGGAGGAGGCACCGGTTGCCCGTCGCGAACAGATGGTCCTGTGAATGGGAATCCGCCGAAGCGTTCATGGTTATTCTCCCGGTACCCGTTTCGCCGGCGGAACACCGGCGCGATTGCCAGATTTGAAACACACTGGGCTATTGTATACCGCGTGCCCCGCCGTTTGTCTACATTTGGGAAGGGACCGCCTGCCGGGGTACTCAGTGGCAGTGTGCACGTCGTGGCTGCACCAGCCCTACGCCAGCAGCGGCGCGATCACGTGCCCGTGCACATCCGTCAGGCGCACGTCTCTCCCCCCGAAGCGGTAGGTGAGGCGTTCGTGGTCCATGCCGAGCTGGTGGAGGATGGTGGCGTGGATATCGTGGATATTGACGATGTTCTCGACGGCAGACATGCCCATTTCGTCGGTCTCGCCGTAGGTCATGCCGCCGCGGATGCCGCCGCCGGCCATCCAGATGGTGTAGCCGCTGACGTGGTGGTCGCGTCCGTCGTCGCCGCCGGAATGGGGCGTGCGGCCCATTTCGCCGGCCCAGAGGACGAGGGTTTCGTCAAGGAGGCCCCGGGCTTTGAGGTCCATGAGAAGGGCGGCGACGGGCTGGTCGGTGATGCGGGCGTTTTCTTCGTGGCGCAACTTGAGCTCGCCGTGCTGATCCCAGGGGGCGTTGTTGTTGTGGGTCAGCGGGCAGGTGATCTCGATGAAGCGCACGCCGGCCTCGACCATGCGCCGGGCGCGGAGGCATTGCAGCGCGTAGAAGCGATCGAAGTCGTCCTTGCGATCGACGCCGTAGAGCCGGAGGGTGGCTTCGCTTTCCCCGGTGACGTCGCAGAGTTCGGGCACGAGGGTCTGCATATGGGCCGCTGTTTCATAGTTGCGGATGGCGGCCTCAATGTCGCTGGAGCCGCCACGCGCGAAGGCCACAGCACCGTCCTGCTCAGCCAGGAAGGCGAGCTTGGCCTGTTGCAGGGCCTGGGGATCGGCGGGCGCAATGTTGTCCACGGGCGTGCCTTTGGCCCGGACGACGGCGGCCTCGTGGGTCGCGGGCAGGAAGGAACTGGCGAAGTTCTGGGAGCCGCCGTTGGGGACCCAGTCGTTGTTGAGCAACACATAGCCGGGAAGCTGTTCGTTCTCCGTGCCGAGGCCGTAGGACACCCAGGCACCAAAGCTGGGCGCGGCGCCGATGCTGCGGCCGGTATGGAGCAAGAGGTTTTGCGCGCCGTGAAGGGGCGTCTCCCCCACCACCGAGCGCACAACACAGAGTTCGTCGGCCACTTTGGCGACGTGGGGAAAGAGGTCGCTCACCCAGAGGCCGGATTCGCCGCGCTGCTTGAAATCCCACAGGCCCTTGAGCCATTTGCGCGACGGGCTGATGGCCTGGGAGCCTTTGTCGGCCACCCACTCCGCCTGCTGTCCATGGCGCTTGTTCAGCTCGGGCTTGGGATCGAAGGTATCCACATGGGAGACGCCGCCGTCCATAAAGAGAAAGATGACGTGCTTCGCGCGGGGGGCGAACTGGGGCGCGGGCGCTGCGGCGGACCAGCGGCTGGCGAGTCCGGAGAGGGCAAGCATGCCAAAGCCCATGTTGGTGCGGCGGAGGAAATCACACCGGGTAAACGCGGGGCTTTCGTGACCCGGGCAGAGGGGGTTCACGGAGTGGCGGATTTGGCTTTTATGGTCTGCCATGTAATTAACCTCACACTTATAATAGCACGCCCGCCGTCTACAGGGACGGCAGGGACTTCAGGGACAGCAGTAAACCATTTATCTGATGTCCCTGCTGTCTCTGATGTCCCTGCAACGCCTCAGCAATCACTGCTAGCAAAAACTCGTGCAAATCGTTGCACGTACGCGGGTAGGAAAACCCGCGCTCCCGCTCTTACTGCACGTAAATAAACTCTTTCAAATTAAAAATCGCGTGGGCCACGTCCTGCCAGACGGGCTGGCAGTTCATGAAGGCAGCCACATCCACGCCGCGCAGATTCGCGCTTTCTTCGGCGAAGGCCACGAAGCGGGCCGTTTCTTCCGGCCGCGGCGGTCGGGCGAAGGCCGTCGTGAACATGCGCTCCACACGGCTTTCCGGCGTGGCGTCTTGCGCCTCCAACACACGCTGGCTCCAGTGCTCGGCCATGGCGACGACGAAGGGATCGTTCAACAGGGCCAGGGCCTGGTTGGGCACGTTCGTCGCATCGCGACGGCCCACGGTGACTTTGGCGAGGGGCTGGTTGAAGGTGCCGAGGAACCTCGGCGGCTCCATCATGGTCATTTTCAGGTAGAGACTCCGGCGGCCATCGCCATCGAGGGGACCGGTGTGGAGGCGCTTGTTCTTGTCTTCGGCCACGCGAAAGGGGTTGATGGGCGGGCCGTAGAGAGCGCTGTCGAGGCGGCCGGAGGCGGCGAGCATGGCGTCGCGAATGGACTCAGCCTCCAGGCGGCGCAGGGGCATGTGGTGGAGGAGGCGGTTTTCGGGATCGACCGTCACGGCGTCGGGATCGGGGATGCTGCGCTGCCGCCAGGCGCTGGAGGTCACCAGCATATGGATGAGCTTCTTCGTGGACCAGCCTTCGGCCATGAAACGGCGCGCGAGCCAGTCGAGCAATTCGGGGTGGGACGGCGCCTCGCCGAGATGGCCAAAGTCGTCGGGCGTACGGACGATGCCCGCGCCGAAGAGGTGGTGCCAGACTCGGTTCACGTAAACCCGGGCGGTAAGGGGATTGGCGTCGCTGGCGATGTTGCGCGCAAGTTCCAGACGTCCGCTGGATGCGCCGAAGGCCCGGGAGCCGGGGCCGCCGAGGAAGCTGATGGTGCCCCGGGGAACGACGTCGCCGAAGACCGTGTAGGAACCGCGCACGCCGATGCGTTCGTCGCGCCCTTCGTACCAATCGTCCACCGAGCCGACAACGCGGTCGGGCTGGAGGCGCTTCTCGGTTTCTCGGTAGCGCGCGGCGATGGCGGCCAGCTCGGGATTCGCCGCGGGATCATTGGGGAGCCAGTTGAGCGCAAGGGCCTCATTTAGGAGGCGCACATCTTCCGTGGTGCAGCCGCCCGCGCTCCAGCGCTCTGCGGCGGCGATGATCAGGGCGCCCATGCGCGCGGCGAGCTCCGCCGATGACTGGGGCGCGGCGCCTTCGAAGAGGGGGGCATAGCGCGCGAGTTCATCGCCGGGCCCCTTGCCCTCAGGGTGTTCATAGATCCGGGAGACGCCAAACCAGGAGCGGGGATCGACTTCGTCGGCCTCGGCCACGCCGCCCAGGCTATAGCGCGGGGGAAAATAATTGTTCAGCGACTTGGTAACCAGCTCCAGATAGGCGCGGCGCGGGGTGGGATCGTTTCCGCCGGCAAGGGCCACGAAGTTGCCCGTGGGCAGGGTAAGCCAGCCTGCGGGGGCCTGCTTTAGAAACTTTACACGCTCGCTGTGGAAGGCGTTATCCACGATGATGGTCCCGGCGGCGAAGTGCCCCGCGCCGTACGCCACGGAGATCGTGGGCGCGGGACTCTGGGCAAAGAGGGGACTGCGCAGGCCGCCCGCAAGGCGCTCGGACCAGACATTGGACCAACGGCCCGCGGGGAGCAACTGGGCCACGATGGCGGTGTCATCGCTGCTGACCGCCAGCTCGCCATCCTGCTTCACGAGGCCGTATTTCATGCCCAGTCCATCAATGCGCCAGCCGGGGGGCAGTTCCTCGCGGGTGAGATCGGCAAGCACCTGGATATTTTTTCGATTTTCCGATTGGCGCACGGCGTGAATGGGCTTGAATTCTCCCGCGAGGGTGCTCCAGGCCGATTCCATCGTCGCCCCTTCGGCCTGGGCGGCCTTGTTGAGATATCGCCAGATGGATTTGGCCGATTCGGGAAACTTGGGGGCTTCGGGAGGCTTCGCTTTTGTGGGCTTCTTCGCATCGGCGGGGGGCGGCGGATCCTCGATGGGGGTCTCGGCGATTCGCTTCGTCACCTCGTCGCCTGCCGCGAGCCAGTGGGACGCCAGGGCCGCGCGCAACTCCGATTTGATACCGCGCAGTCCCTCGATGACGGGGCCGTTGGGATCCGACGCATCGGCGGGCCGCGAGATCCACCGGGAGCTCATCAACACGCCCGCGAGGCTGTAGTAATCCTTCTGCGCCACGGCGTCGAGCTTGTGATCGTGGCACTGGGCACAGGCCACGGTGGTGCCGATAAAACCCTTGCTCACGGTGTCGATGATGTTGGCCACGGCCTCCTGGGTCACGCCCTCGGCATCCGCGTTGTCACCGTGGCGGCGCTCACCCAGGCGCATGGCGCTGGTGCCGATGAGCGCTTCATTGAGTCCGGTCGCGGGGTCAATGCGCGGCTCGACGAGATCGCCCGCGATCTGCTCGAGGATCAATCGATTGAAGGGTACGTCCTGATTGTAGGCGCGCACGAGATAATCGCGGTACATCCAGGCATTCTTCGCGGGGGTATCCCACTCGTAGCCGTGGGTGTCGGCATAGTGGACCACATCCATCCAGTGGCGGGACCAGCGCTCGCCGAAATGGGGACTAGCCAAAAGAGACTGGACGAGGGCATCGTAGGCACCTGGCGAATCATCCGCCGCAAAACGCTCCACCTCTTCCGGTTTCGGCGGCAGACCCGTGAGTGCGAAACTCAGGCGGCGTGCCAGCGTGCGGCGGTCAGCCTCGGGCGCGGGGGTGAGCCCCTTCGCCTCCATCGCGGCGAGGAGGAAGCCGTCCACTTCGTTGCGCGGCCAGGCGGCGTTGTTCACGGTGGGTATGGGCGGATCGGCGAGGGGCTGGAGGCTCCACCAGCCGAGGCGCTCCTTGTAGAGTTCGTCCCATTCCTTTTTCTCCGCGACCTGCGGAGTTTCCTCGTCGGCGCGGGGGGCGGTCGCGCCCTGGGCAATCCACTCGGTCAGCACGGCAATATCGACTTCGGAGAGTTTGCTCTTTGGGGGCATCTGAAAATCTTTGTCGACATGGCGCACCGCCGTGATCAGGCGGCTCTCCTCGGGTTTGCCGGGCACGAGGATGGCTCCCCCCTCCCCTCCTTTCAGGATGCCGGATCGCGAATCCAGTGCAAGGCCCCCTTTGATCTTCTGATCATGGGAATGGCATTCAAAGCAGTTCGCCGCGAGGATGGGCTGTACCTTCGCCTCGAAAAAATTCTCGCTGGCGGCGGCTTGCTTTTCTTCCGGGAGCCATTGGATGCCAATAATGCGCTGCTCCACCAGGCCGGTGGAGGGCTCCAGGGAGCCGGGCTTCTTCCCCGCGAAGGCGTCGATACCGAGGGTCCAGACCACTTTCTTTTCCGGGGACACTTCAAAAAGCTGGACGCGGTTTTCGCCGGGCGCGTGGTAGTGCCAGTCGGAATTGGCGATGAGGGTGTTGCCGTTTTCGAAGCGGTGGAAGCCGCCCGTGATGATGACGGGGAAGTCGGTGATGTCGGTGGCCTTCAACTCCCACACGACGGTGTGATCCGGCGCGGCCTCGATCAGGCCGCTCTTCCAGCTCATAAGCGTGTTGCCGTTCGCCAGGCGCTCCGCCACCACGGGCAATTCCGGCACGGGATGACGCCAGAGTTCCTTGCCGCTTTCGTCGATCTCGATGAAGGCCTTTTCGCTGCGGAGGGCAAGAAGAAAGGTGCCTGCGGGCGTGCGGCGCAAAAGGTTATAGCGTTCATGCTCCGGGGCCGTGGGCGTGGTGGGCACGGGAATGCGCTTCACTTCGCCCTTGCCACCGGCCGCGATCTGGACCAGTTCCATGCGCGTCGCGTCCACGGTCACCACGTCGCCGTTGGGCAGGGGCACGCAGGTCTTCAATTCACTGGGCGCTTCGAGGCGATACTCCCAGAGCGTGTTGCCCTGGGGATCCAGCTCGCGCACGTAGCGGTGGGACGAACACAGGTAGTTGCCCGAAGGCAGCCGCCAGCCGTCATAGACCATGTCGTCCCACTCGACGGGGCCGGGTTTGCTGTCGGTGAGCGATGTGACGAAATGGCCGAAGGACATCGTGCCATCGCGATCAAAAACGCTCACGCCTTCGGCGGACGCGAGAAAAACGGAGCCGGGATCCGGCGGCGCGGACTCAGCGGGGAGACCCGACGCAAACAGAACCAGCGCGCACGACAGCGCGTACGCACGAAAACGAAAAGGCACGGTTTTCGCGATGGGGCAAGAGCGTGTTGTAGCCATGGGATCACTCTAAGCGAGTTTTGGGGAAAAATGCAACACGATTCGAGGATTTATGGATTTGGGGGAAGCTCGGGAGAATGCGTATCGAGCCCCCCTTCTCTCACTTAGACATCTCGCCGCATTGACATCGCATACCACCCCGGAAATATTCCGGGCAACGACGTTGGCAAAATCACTCGATCAAACTGCCTCCAGAAACGGATTCACGATCATCAGCCCCTCAATCCGCTGGCCGTGCTGCACGTCCTCGGTGAGGAGTCGCGCGCAGCCTGCTTCAAGGGCGGCGGCGATGATGAGCGCGTCGTAGAAGCTGTATAGATAGCGGGACTGGATCGCGATAGCACTGGAGTACAACTCCCGGCTGGGCATTACCCTCCAAAGAGGTGTCAGGACCTTTTCGAGGAATTGATGGGCGTCCTCTGCCGAGGCGGGGACCTTCAGACGGGTCGTAATAACGTTCAATGTTTCTTGTACAACTTGAAAGCTGATGGTTCCGGAGTCGTGAATGAGTGCCTCGGCGAGAAGAGTCTCCGCAATTCCGCGTTTTCTGGGGTCGGTCTCGTCGAACAGGTAGATAAAAACGTTGGCATCGAAGAAGTCAACGTTCATTCATTTCATCCCGCGTAAACTTGCGCCCCCCCGTGCGGAGTTTACTTTGAAGTTGAGACACCACCGCCATCGCCTGTCGGGCCCCGTTTGACTGTCCCGCGTAGTCCGTCAGCCAAGTCTGAATCTTCTCGTCCAGGGTCGTCTTTTCGCGGCGGGCGCGCGCCTCGGCGGCTTCGATCAATTGTTCGTCCGCGTGTACGGTCAGAGATTTCATTTTCTTCGGATCTCCATCCTGTCTGGCTGCCTCTATAGTGTACACTGAGAATGCTTGGTCTGGCGATACCGTATCCCGCTTATCAGGCCCTGCCGCGACGTGTGCCTCCCTGGGCCCGTCCTGGTCAGTCAACCCGCAGGTGTGAATCCATGAATTCGAAAAAGTTGATCGCGATGATCCTCGTTGTGGGTACTCCATTGGCCACACCGCCCGCCCACGCCGCCGAATTCACCGCCACCGCCAACCCCGCGTTCCAAGTCGACTATCCTTCGCCGACCGCGGATAAGCCTCAATCGAAGCTATGGTTCATGGATGGTTGCTGGTGGGCCCTGCTTCCGCGGGCCTCTGGACCATCGTTGTGGCAGCGGACGGATAATGGCTGGATCGAGCATGCCGATGTTGTGCGCACGTTCAGCGGAAGGCCCGGACGGGCAGATGTGTCGCTCAGTATGGCAAGTGTAACTGCTGTGGCCGTAACCGAACTCGACAAGACCAACCCATCGATCTACGTCTTTCGCCTCTTGCGCGGGACACCAATTGTCGGTGCGCCATGGAGACCGAGTACGCTCGGAACGCTCTTCCCCCCGTCGCCGGAGGATCTCATCGAGACCGTGACGGTCGCACAGGACGGGCTGGGGACGTTCTGGGTAGCGGCGGTGGCCGGTGTGAAGGTATGTGTATGGACGTCCACGTCGGGTGGAATGCATTGGTCTGCCCCGACGGTATTGGCGGAGGGGGTAGCAACGGATGATATTTGTGCCGTCACGCCGCTCCCCGACGGCGACGTCGGTGTGATCTGGTCCGACCAGATCCGCGAAGGCTTCTTGATGCGCGTGCACGCCGCCGGTGCCCCCGCCGAGGTGTGGGGAGGGGAAGAGGTGATACAGATCGGCGGCAAGACGGCGGACGACCATCTGAACACGTGCCTCACGCCGGACGGAACGCTCTGGCTGGCGAGCAAGAATGAAGTCGACGCGGCGGGAAAACCCCAGTTCACGCTGCACATGCGGCACGCGAATGGCGCTTGGCGCAATTGGCCCTACGGCGTGCGTAGGGAAACCACCCGCCCTAGCCGCCCCATTGTCGTGTCAAACGCGGATGGGTCCGTGGTGCTCACGGGTTATGGTGATAGTGACCGGGCGCTTCCGTCGCCGCACGCGTCCAGAATCGTCTTCGCGCGCGTGCGCCCCGACCAACCCGAGGCAGTGGAGGAGCCGCGCACCGTGATCGCACCCGATGCCGCTTACAACAGCGTCATACAAAATGTCACTGGACCGGGCGTGCCTTATCCCGTAGATGCGCCCTGGATCGTGCTCGCATCGGATCAGGAAGGACGCGTCTTCGAGGCGGATTTGCGTGGGGCCTTTGCCGAAGTCCTCGGAGAGGCCGACCGGCAATCCTTTCAAGATCTGTGGCGTGTCAATCCTCCGGCGAAAACTTCAGCCCCTCCAGCGCCTTGCCTTCTATGTCGGTGATTCGGGCGAAGATGCCCCACATGCCGGCCCGGTTACAGTTCTTCACTTCGATACGATTCTCGCCCTTCTTCAACGTGATGGGGATGATTTCCTTGTCGAAGTCGAGGCCGTTGACGCCCGTATAGCGGGCGACTTCCTTGCCGTTGACGCGGACCCAGGCGTCGTCGTCGCTGCAGAAGCGAAGCTGGACTTCCTGCTCCTTGGGGCTGGTGACTTCGCACCAGGCGTAGGCGATGACATCCTTTTCGACGCCGTAGATGTTGGAGTAGCCGAGGGTGCCCGCGGTGGTGGGGTGCACGCGCCACTTTGCCTTGCCGTTGCGCACATCGAAAATCGCGTCGGGGTCGATGCCCTCTTCCGGGGGCACGGGGGTGTCGAGGAGGGTGCCGGTGGCGTCGAAAGGCGCGGCGACGTGCCACGCGGGGACAAAGCCGGGCAGGGGATTCGGCTTTTCCCAGTGGCCCTGGGGCTGGAGGCGGAGGGCGGCCATCTTCTCGTTTTCGGGGCGCACGGTGAGTCCGCCGGTCTCGCGGATCTCTTTCATGGCCTGGGTGACCGGGGGCTCGAGCGAGGGTATGTCGGCCCAGCCGGGAACAACCTCGTTGTGACAGATGAAGGAAACGAGGCCACTGGCGCCTTCGCGGACGAAGTCTTCGAGCTGTTCACGGAGCTGATCAGGGTTGGGCAGGCCCTGGCCCGTTTTCGCGGGGCGTCCGTCGAAGGCATGGTATATCCCGACGAAGGGCACGCCAGGCACGCGGCTGCGGGCGGCGGAGAGCATGTGCTGCACTTCCTGGGCGGTGCGCTCGCGGTTGTAGCGGTTGGTACTGACGGGGTACCAATAGATGAAGAGGATATCACAGACGCCGGGGGCGAAATTGGTGATAGAGCCGGCATCGCCGAAGCCCGCACAGACGGGCCGCGCGGGATCAACTTCCTTCAGCACTTTGTACATGGCCTGGAGGGCGGAGCGGGCGTCGCCCGGGCTGTCGTCGAGGACGTAGTAGCCGAAGAGGTTGGGCGAGTCCTTGATGGCCTGGACCTCCGTGCGGCATTCTTCGGGCCAGAAGAGAATGGTGCCTTCGCGGTGGTCGGCAGGCGTGGTGCCGTTGATGCCGCGCTCGCAACCGACGAGACCGGACTCGTTCATGGATTCGTAGCGGATGAGTTCACCGTCGAGCTCGATGACCCGCGATTCCCATTTTGGCATGCCGCCGCTGAAGTGAAGGGGAATATCCTTCTGGCTGGCGTCGACCGGTTCGCGCAGGCGTACACCATGGTAGATATGGGAGGTGAGGTGGGGCAGCACCTTGATGCCCTTCTCCAGGCAGTACTTACCGGCGGGCGTGGCGATGTCGAGCTCAGGCTTGCCCGCGAGGATGACGTTCATCCCCACGGCGTGTACTTTTTCGAGGTCCTCGACCCGCTCCGCGCCGTAGGTGCCGAGGATGGGCTGACCGTCGATGTTCCACGGGGTCGGCTGGAGTTTCATGAGCTGGCCTTCGGCCCGGGCCGATGACGCGCACAGCGATACAAAGGCGATGACCAGGGTGGCGCGGAATATGAGCGGGACGAACATGATCGGGACTCTCTTCTTGATCGGTTGGACATAAAGACGGTTTCAGTGAGTATAACCGCCGAAAGTGATTTCTGAAATGGCGTGGATTGATCGACTTGTCGTGTATTGACCTTTGGCTCTTCGGGACGATCCAATCGGTATGGTTGAAGCAAGCGCCTTCCGACTCAGCGCACCAGCGTCACCCGCTTGTATGCCCGGATCTCCACCGGGCCCAGGAGGCCCGAGCGCGGCAGGGGCGAGTAGCCCAGGAGGGCGTGGGCGGGTGAATTATCGTCGTGAACGCCACGCCCCAGGCGCTCGCGGAGTTCCTCGGGCACGGGGGGGAATTCCTTCAAACCGGAGACCCGGTTGATGAGGGTGTTGGTCACAGAAACGACGAGTTGGTTGGTGCCTTCCACGGCAAGCGAGGTCATGTTCAGGGTTTGTCCCCGCATCCAGACGGTGCCGGCGGCTTTCCCGTTTACGCGGACCTCTGCCACATTGCCCACGTCGCCGAGATCGAGTTCCAAGCGGATATCGTCGCGGTCGTAGCCTTCGGGCAGGGCGAAGGCCGTCACATAGCGCCCCGTACCGCTGAAATACCGGGCTTCGGGAATTTCGGCCCACGATTCGAGTTCCTCCAGCTCCGTCCGCCACGGTGTGAACGAATCGCTCGAAAGTACCAGCTCCCACGGGCCGGAGATCGCGAGGGGCGCGGGTACGCCCGTCACGGTGGCCCGGAGCATTTCTCCACTGGCAAGGCGCACGCGGTGCTCTCCCGCGCGTCTGGTCCATCCGACCGCCGACTCGGCATCGATATCACTAACCGAATCGAGGGTGGCGCTGGTGGCGTACGGCAGGGACGCGCCCGCTTCGAATACCACGAAGGTGGAGGCAAAGGGGGCGAGTCGCAGGGGCAGCCAGGTGGCGCCGTTGCGCTCTTCCCACACGTGAAGCGGTGTAACATTGCCCGAGATGGGATCCCAGCAGGAGGGCGCGGCACCGGTCACGCGGAAGCCGACGGGCATATCGATTGGACGGTCCTGAATGTTGGTGAGGAAGTAGAGGTCGCGCCCGTCCATGCGGCGATGGGTGAAGGTCAGGCCGTTGTTCTCGCGCAGATCCTCGCGGACGAAGTCGATGTCCATGTCGGGGGCCACATGACGGTTGAGGGCGCGGAGAAAGGGGTCCAAAGCGCTGCTGCGCTTGTCGAGAATGTTGCTCCGGTCCATGACTTTTTCGAGCCAATAGGTCGTGCCTTCGCCATAGGCGTGCATACTTGAAGGCCCTTCCAATCCGAGGCCGTCTCTGCCCGTGGACTTCTTGAAAAGCTTCGATACGGTGTCCCGAAGTTCTAAACTATCTTCTAGTAACGTGACCGTGTCACAAGCAGAACTCGGCACTTTTTCCAGCGCGATCACCGCACCTCCCTGCTTTACATAGTCCGCTACGCGCTGGAGACTCGCCACGGGCATCGCTTCGATGTTCGGGAGGATGAGCACGCGGTAGTCGTTGTTCTGGATTCGCAGGGTGGGTCCCGTAAATTCGGCCTTGTGCTGCAGCACCTCGTCGTTCACCAGATCGAAGTTGTATCCATTGCTCAAAAGGAGTCGGCCCAGTTCACCCCAGTCGAAGCTGCGGGTCCAGCTTCGGGCGTTGAGGGCGTCCTTCGTCCACTGGTTCGCCGTGGGGGCGTAGATCGCGATATCGGCCACGGGCCGCCCCTGCCGCAGGAGATAGCAGCTCCGCGCGATGTAGTCGCTGAGGTGGTGGTAGTAGGGCCACCACACATTGTCAGGGCTGATGTGAATGGCCGCGTAGAAGCCGCGCGTGGGCGCGATGTCGTGCTCGGGCGACGCGATGAAGCCGTGGTTGTTGAAGCGGTTTGCGCCCGCGCGGAGAAAGGTGTCGCTGGTGATCTTCAGCTCTTCCAGCGTGGCGCGGTAAGGCTCCCAGTGAAGATAGGTGTAGGCCTCGACGGAGATAATATTGCGTCCATAGATGTGGGCGCCCGACGCGACGTATTCGCGTGGTCCGATGCGCGTGTCGAACCAGGGCACGGCGTCCTTCTCCCCCGCCGTGATCTCCATTTCTGGAATATCCGACTGCCCGGCGCCTTCCAGGTTGTCGGTGACGAAGCCGTAGGGTTGGATGCGGCTCTTTACGCCGTGGGCCTGGCACCAGTCGTTAAAGGTATTGAAAAAAGCGACCATGCCCTGATGATGGAGCATCTCGTTTACCGCGTAGCGCGCGCCGCCGGTCCTCTCCCCCACGTCCCACCAGAGGGCGGGCAGGAGCGGGATCAGGTCGTAGCCCTTGCGCGCCTTGAACTGGTCGGGCAGGGAATCGGCCCAGTAGATGCCATTGCGATGGATGGGCACTTCGAAGCTGTCGCCGAAGAGGGATTCCACCGTGGCGCCCAGCTCGCTCCCCAGGGCATCGACGAAGTGCTGGCCGAGGGTGTCGACGTAGAAGTTCATGGCCTCCACGTCGAGATGGTTCACGGCGTTGCTGCCCTCGGGAATGGTGGACCAGAAAGCCATGATGCGCCAGTCGCCCTCGGGGACTTCCCACGCGAGCTGGCGATCCTTTACGCGGTCGGTCAGGATCTGGAAGGAATCGGGCAGCAGCACACCATCGGTCACGCGGCCCGCGACCACGGCCACGAGCTTATCTTCGGGGAGAATCTCGGGGAAGGATCGGGGAAGATCCCGAGGGTTAACCGCCGCCTCCAGCGACAGCGGAGCGTCGAAGTGGGCCGGGCCTGCAACGGTCAGCATGCTGGCCAGCAACGCACGGGTGCGATACTGCTCCGGCACCCAGTCGCCCCCCCAGATCCAGCCGGGACCGCCGAAGTTGAGGGAGAGCGTCATGCCGAGAGATTTAGCCTCGGCCACGGCATGTTTCACAAGGTCAAAGTACTCCGGAGAAAGATAGGGCACGTTGCCCTTTTCGTAGACCTCGTCCATGGTGATTTGTTCGGCGCCGCCGAGGCCCTGGGCCTTCATTTCGCGGAGCTGGCGGGAGATGTCGTCTTTGGTGAGGGCATTGCCGTGCCACCACCAGCGCGTTTGGGGGCGGCAGTCCATGGGGGGATTGGCGAAGACCTCGCGGAGGGGGATCGCTCCGGGTTCTTCCGCTGTGGCGCGGAAACCCGCCACCGAAAGCGCTCCCAACAGAACCGAAAGGCAGAAAACTGAACCACGCCCCGTGCGCGCTTTCATGGCATCTCTCCCGTACATGTGATACGTCAAGCCCCACATTGAAACGGAACGTTGTCGCAGTTTTCCCCGCGTTCGCTTCGGTGTTAGCATACTCAGCACCGCGAGACGTTGCAACGGAGATTCGCGTGACTCCTCCCGATGGGGACATGCCCCCGCGCCTGGCCTTCCGCCGTCATGCGGATGGTTGTGACTGGGCTGGTTCGACTTCGGCGTGCCGCGTGTATTGGCGCGGTGGTACGTCCCCCTACGCGACGGCCAGCCCGCAGCGCTTCACCACTTCGGCGATTCCCCGCGCCAGGGCGCTCCGGTGATCGCCTTCGGGTGCGATGAGATCCGCGGCGGCGTGGGCGGCGCTGCGGCCATGGGGCATCGCGATACCCAGACCGGCCCAAGCGAGCATGGAGGCGTCGTTGTTGCCGTCGCCAAAGGCGAGGACGGCGTCGCGGGGAATGCCGTAGTAGCGGGCGACCGCAGCCACTCCATCGTCTTTGTTGGCGAGGGGCGCGGTGAATTCCAGCGAGTGGTTGGTGGTCATGAGCGCGTTAAAGCGATCTGCGGCGCGCGCCGCCATTTCCACCTGGGCGGCATGCACTTCGAGCGTTTCCTGCAGCCAGACGACTTTTTCTGCGGACTGATCTAAATAGTCCAAGGGGTCGGCCAGGGTGACGGGATCGTCGTGGGTTTCTTCGTAGTAGTGCTCGATCCAACGACCCGCGCCTTGGGCGACGATTTCGTCTTTCAGCCACAGCAATATGGTGAAGCCCCGTTCGCGCCCCTCAACGATCAGGGATCGGGCATCGGCTGGTTCCAGCGTGGCGCTGTGGATGACTTCGCCCGTGCCCGTGTGCTCCGCTCGGGCACCCTGAGTAGACACCACGAAGTCGTCCAGGCCGAGGAGACGCGCGTTGGACAGGGCGTTGGCATGGCGGCGGCCCGTGGCCAGGATGATGCGGCAGCCGAGGGACTGGAGGGTCTGGATTGCGGCTTTATTTTCGGGGCTAATCTGCTTGTCACGGCCCACTAGGGTATCGTCAATATCAATGGCCGCGAGGCGGTAGGGGAAGGTATCTGGGGTCACGTTTGGGGGTTCCTTTTTTGGGATATTGTAACTGACTGTGCCCGGGACTATGCGCACTGGGGGAACGATGAAGATAGGCGCGAGACCGTCCCGTCGAGGGGACCGTCCCCCGCTTTAAAGCGCGGGACGGTCCCGAACGCGAAGTGTGCCACTACACACCGGGACGGCGATGCCAAATTGAATGTGACGTGCCCCTTTCAGGAGCCCTTTCGTTCAGGACGGTCCCGTCGAGGGGACCGTCCTGCACGCGAGCGGACTCGGTGGGCGCACACGACTGTCTCCAAACAGCACTTTCCTAACCGAGCGAAGCGCCACATAACGTGCGGGACCGTCCCCCGCTTTAAAAGCGCGGGACGGTCCCGAACGCGAAGTATGCTGCAACAAACCAGGGTGACGCCAAATTGAAAGCGAGGTCCCCTTTTTCAGGGCCCCTTCGTTCAGGACGGTCCCGTCGAGGCTAACCTTCCAGCGTCCATCCATCGCGGTAGGTGCGCTTCAGCAGGCTGTTGGCCGCTTCGTTGTTCGTCACCTTGCCGGTCGCGCCGTCGTACTCAATCTTTTCGCCATGACGGTAGGCCGCGAGTCCGAGGAGCAGTTGTTCGATCATGTTGGCGCTGTACTCGAAGTCGCAGGAGGTCTTCAGGTCGCCCCGACAGGCGTTGAGCCATTGCTTCTGGAAGTGGCCGAGAGGCGGAAGGAGCTCTTCCTCCTTGCGCGGCTTGTAGTAGGTCAGGCCATCCTTCGCGCCGCTCGGGAAGAGTACGCGGTTCTCGAAGCCCGCCACGATGTAGCCGCTATCTCCCCGGAACATGACGCCGTGGCCCACCTTGTCGAGATCGATATATTCGATGGGCGACTTGGGCATGTCGCCGCCCTGATGCCAGTTCACCACGATGGCGGGGCGCCAGTCGTTCGCCGGGTGCTCAAAGGTAGAGGTCATGCGGACGGGGGTTACATCGGGATTGAAGGCCTCGCCCACACCCAGCGCGGAGGTGGGCAGGGTCGCGTCGATGGCGTTCCACGCGAGGTCCATGATGTGGCTGCCCATGTCGCCCACCTGGCCCGCGCCGAAGTCCCAGTACATGTTCCACTGGAGGCAATTTGCGCCGCGACCGCCGGAGAAGTACTCCGGATTGTAGGGGTGGAAGGGCGCCGGTCCAAGCCACAGGTCGTAGTGGAGATTCTTCGGCGGATCGCCCGCGGCGGGCAGGTAGCCCGGCTTGGGAATCTGGCGATTGCCCCACACGTCCACCTCTTTCAGTTCCCCGATGGCGCCGTCCTGAATCATTTCCCGAACGCGATTGAAGTTGTCATAGGCGTGGCGCTGCATGCCCACCTGGGTGGCGAGCTTGTTTTTCTTTGGCAGATAGGAAGCCCGGACGAGGCGGGCCTCTTCCACGCTAATCGCGAGGGGCTTCTCGCAGTAGATGTGCAGATCGCGCTTCAGCGCCCAATTGGCGATGAAGGCGTGGGTCTGGTCGGTCGTGCAGCACACGATGGCATCCAGCTCGGGATGATCCAGGCATTCGCGCCAATCGATGTAACGCTTCGCATCGGGGAAGGTCTGGGCGGCGAAATCGAGATGCTCCTCGTCCACGTCGCAAATGGCGACAACGTTCTCTTCGACGAGCGCTTCATAGTGGGCGGACCCGCGGCCGTCCGCGCCGATAAGGGCGATGTTCAGCTTGTTGCTCGGGGCGGCGGCACCGGTCCGCGTGCCGCTGGGCAGGATCAGGAGGCCCGCGCCAAGGGCGGCGGATTTGAGAAAGGTGCGCCGGGGGTGGCCGGCGCCGGATGCCGGGTTCGATGGGATCGTCTTGTTATGACTGCTCATGGGTTTGCTCTCTCCATTTGCACGACCGCCACAGGGACGGGTGCGCTACGCTTTCGGCGCGCTCAATGTGCGCCGCTGTCGATCCAACTCTTAATGGTGGCGACGTCCTCGGCCGAAAGGGGCTCGCCCTTCGGGGGCATGCGCTTCTCGGCCGTTCCCGCGACCATCTGATAGAGCAGGCTGCCCTCGCCGTTGCCCGGAACCACCACCGCTGCACCATTTTTTCCGCCCGCCAGGGTCGACTCCAGTGAATCCAATGAATACTGTCCCTTCGACTCTTCCACGTGACACTTGGCACAGCGCTGAGCCACGATGGGCTGCACTGCGGCAGCGAAGGTGGCCGGTGGCGCGGCTTCGGTTCCGCTGTTGGAGGCGGGCTGAGAGCAACCGGCCAGTGCAACGACGACCATGGGCATCCAGAAGAATTTCGAAGAGATCATTCAGTCGGGTCCTTCAATTGGCAAGGGATTGTGGATTGCTGCGACGGAACAACCGTACGATCAGCGTTCAAACGCTAAACCCGTCGTGGCAGGCCTTATTTCTTCTCGTCCAGATTGGCTTTCATCTCGTCATCCGTCGGGGTCTTCGAAGGCACCCCGCCCTCGGGCACGTCCAGCTTGGCGGTCCACACGATGGCGTTCAGCACGAGGGTGCGGAAGTCGTCGTTCTGCCAGTTGCGATGGAAGTGACCGCCGGTGAAACCGAAGCTGCGCCCGCTGTTGGGCCGATCGAAGGCCCAGGCCATGTGCTGCTCTTCGCCATTTTCGATGGCCTTGCGCACATCGGGGTTGCCGCTGTGAGGGCCATCGGGACGCTCCATGGTGGACGCGGGCGGCAGGGTGCTGAGGATGGGCGTGACGCCCTTCATACCCTCGGGAAAGCGCATGTGGAAGTACCACTCGTCGTTGATCGGGAAGGGAGGAACGCCCGAGGTGATGGGGTGGGAAGGCATGGACTTATAGTCGGCGTCCCAGTGGGGATTAACGGACCAGTGCGGCTCGAAATAGCCGCCGAGCCATTCGAGGAACTTGTCGCCCCGCTCGCCCTTGGTGTTTTCCACGGCATAGTGGAGGCAGACGAGGCCCACACCCTTGTCCATCAGGGGCTGGAACTCGGCGAAGTGATCGTTGAGCAGATGGCCTTCGCCGCCGTCGCAGTAGATGACGACGGTCGCGGCCCCGTCCAGAATGCTCGCATCTTCGGGCCATCCGTAAAAGGTGACCTGGGCGTCTACGTCAAGCTTACTTTCGTTCAGCGCCTTGGCCAGCAGCATGGAGCCGGCCCGGTGTTCGTGGTCACCCGGCGCGTGGCTGGGCTTTCCGGCGATAAAGACGATCTTGGTTTTCTCGGCGGCGGACGCGACCGGCATCAGCGCGGCGGACAGGTAGAGGGCCGCGACGGCGGCAATCAGGTAACGCATTGCAAGCTCCTTGCTCGACCCGTGGCTGGCACGGGAAACTCTCCAGGGACATTCCCGATCACTCTATGCCGGGAGGCGAGGCGCGATCAAGAAGAATTCCGGGGGATGGTAGGGAACCGCGAATGGACGCGGATTAGCGCGATTTAAAGGATAGGAAACGAGTTGGAACCACAAAGAGCACAAAGAACGCAAAGTGTTGGTCCTCTCTTTGTGCTCTTTGCGTTCCTTGTGGTTCCATTCCCGCATCGTGTAGGGGCTGCTTTCTTTTCGGCCCGGGGTCCGCTAAGATGACTTGCCTACGTACCCATGCACCCACGGAGTCCCACCCTGCTATGAAAATTTCTCTGCTGCTCGTTTCCACCTTGTTGGCCCTGTTCGTCCTGCCCACCGCCGCCGCGCCGCTCGATCTGGGCAAGGGCTTCCTGGATCATGGCGTGGCGACGCCGGTGAGCAATCACCGGGGCACGGTGGCCACGGTGGACGGCGAGGGGAAGAACGTGGTGCTGGTGTGGCTCTTCGACCACACGGGGGGCTATGCGCTGCTGATGATCGACGGGGCCACGGGCAAGGCCGAGCAGTTCCCCATGCCCTTTCCCCCGGGCGGCGACTGCCCCTATGCCTCGATCTTGTCGAGCAAGAACAAGTTCTACACCCACTTCAACGGCTACTTCGCGGAGTTTGATCCGGCGGCGCGGGCCTTCACCTTCCACGCCCAGACCGTGCCCCAGATGGCGATGGCGATGGGGATGACGGAGGACGACCAGGGCGTGATTTGGTCGGTAACCTACCCCGATAGCGGCGTGGTGTCCTTTGACCCGGCCACCGACACCTTTACGGACTACGGCCACGTCTACAAGCAGAACTGGCGGCAGTACCAGCGCCAGGTGGCGACGGACGACGCGGGCTGGCTCTATTTCGGCATCGGCAGCACGGCGAGCCAGATCATCGCCTTCGACCCGGCGACGCGCACGGCCACACCCATCGTGCCGGAGGATAAACGGATCACCGGCGCGGGAACTGTGGTGCGGGATGTGAACGGCAAGGTCTATGGCAACGGCGGCCCGGAGGATCTCTGGTACGAACTCTATAAAGGCGTCGCCACAGCCATCGCGAAGCCCACGATCAACCCCAAGCCCATCATCACCGAGAGCCAGTCGCTCTTTCATCGCAACTTTCCCGATGGCAAGGTGCTGAAGACTTGCGACACGGTCGAGCGCATCCTGGAGATTGAGGATCCGGCGACGGGGACGGTCACGAAGCATACGTTCGACTACACGAGCGAGGGTGCCCACATCATGGGCATCGCCACGGCGCCGGACAATACCATTGCGGGCGGCACGGCCTTCCCCATGCGCTTCTTCAGCTACAACCCGGAGACGGACCAGTGGGTGAATCGCGAGAGCTATGGGCAGTGGAACACCGTGGTGCGTCAAGGTGACCACTTCTTCGTGGGTGGCTATGGCGGTGGTTTCCTGCTGGAGTGGAACCCGGCGGCGGAGTGGATTCCCACGGTGAAGGGTGAGACGGGAAAGAATCCGGAATTTCTCACGCAGGTACAACCATCGATTCACCGCCCCCACGATCTGCTGGCCCACCCGGACGGCAACCAGCTCGTGCTCGCGGGCACGCCGGGCTATGGCTACACGGGCGGCGGACTCCTCTTCTGGAATCGCGCCACGAAAGAACAAGTGCTGGTGGAGCACACGGCCATCCTGCCGGAGCACTCGACCCACAGTCTGGCGGCCCTGCCGGAAGGCAAGCTTCTGGGCGGCACGACCACCAGCGCCGGCACCGGCGGCGAGCAGAAAGTCCAGGTGGCGGAGTTGTACATCATGGATATGGCCACCAAAGCGGTGGCGTGGCACGCGCCGCTCATTGCCGGTGCGCAAAGCTATACCGATCTCTTCACCACGGAGAAGGGACTGGTTTACGGTGTGGCGGACCAGCACCACTTCTTTCTATTTGATCCCGTCACGCGGACCTTCTTGTACCAGTTCGACACGAAAGAAACGCTGGGGTCCACCATCTCGCATCAGGGCCCGCGGGTCTTCGTTTCCGGGCCTGATGGCGCGCTGTATATGCTTTTCCAAAAGGGCATCGTGCAGGTGGACCTGGCCACGCATGCGCTGAATTTGATCGCCGAGTCCCCGGTGCCCATCGGGCCGGGTGGCGATATGCTGAACGGCCGAATCTATTTCGGCAGCGGATCCCATTTGTACAGCTTTGGGCTGCCAACCCCATAGGGACAGCGTCGCCCCTCGACGCGGTGCGCGAAGTGAAACTTCCACAATTCCATTGCTATGACGAGTGAGGAAAATGACAATCGGCGAGGCTGTCCTGTCGTGAGCGAGGTAAGCCCGCGTGTTCGAGACAAACCGCAACATCACTCAGAATCTACCCGGAGTTCGTTCCGCAACGCGAGATCGGTGCCTATCAGACCAGATCACCACGTCAGACGACAGGACAGCCGCGCCGGCTTTAGGCTACTTCCGTTCTTTGAGATGCAATTCTTTCACCCTGCGGACACGGAACCCTGTTGAGTCGCGGGGCGCCGCTGTCCCTACGAGGAGTTTTCCATGAACCGACGTGAATTCATCGGCGGCGCGACAGGCGCGCTGCTCGCCGCACAAGCTATCGGCCAGACCGCGGCCTCCTCCCGCATTCCCTGCGGCGTGCTCGGTTTGGGCCATGCCCACGCCATCGACATCGTGAAGGTATTGCGGGCGTCGCCGGATTTCACCCTGGCGGGCGTGTGCGAGCCGGACGAGACGATGCGGACGCGATACGCCAACGAAGAAGCGCTGCAAGGTTTGACGTGGCTTTCGCAGGAGGCGTTGCTCGGCAATCCCGACATCAAGATGGTGGCGGTAGAAAGCAATGTGACGCGCCTGCTCTCTTTCGGGCGCGCCGTGGTGAATGCGGGCAAACACCTCCACATGGACAAGCCGGCGGGCACCTCGTTGAGCGAGTTTCGCGGCCTGCTGGACTCGGCGAAGACGCAGAACTTACTGGTGCAGATGGGCTACATGTTCCGCTACAACCTCGGCTTCGACTTCGTCCGCAAGATGGTCACGGAAGGTGCCCTGGGGCATGTCCATTCCATTCAGGCCAGCATGTGTACCGATCTCACGCGGCAGAAGCGCGACGGCATCAACATTCATCCCGGCGGGATCATGCTGGAGCTGGGCTGCCACCTGATCGACATGATCGTGCTGCTGCTGGGCGATCCGAAATCGGTGACGCCCTTCATCCGCCATGACACGGATATTGACGACACGCTGGCCGACAACACACTGGCTGTGCTGGAGTATGATCGCGCCATGGCCGTGGTGGAGTGCTCCGCGCGCGAGCCCCAGGCGGGCGGGGGACGTCGCTTCAAGGTTGCCGGCTCGAATGGATCCATCACGCTGGAGCCGCTGGAGCCTGCGACGGCGCGACTCGCCCTGCGCAATGCCCACGGGGAATACAAGGCCGGGGTAACGGATATCGCTTTTCCTGACTTGGAGCGCCACGTGCTGGATATGGCTGAACTCGCGGCATCAATTCGGGGCGAGCGGCAGTTCCCCTACAGTTACGGACATGATTACACCGTGCAACGGACCGTACTCCGGGCAGCGGGGGATTAATGGAATCTGCAGGGTGTCGTTACGTGCATCGCAGATCAACATTCCGCAGAAACAGCCGTTGTGTTAGACTTTACTTGTGGAAGCAAAAAGAACGCATGGAGATAATAAAATGCGCCTTAAGCACGTCATCATGGCATCGGTCCGGCCCGGTGAGCAGTCGGGCTATGTGGCCGAGTGCCTTGAAGTTCCCATCGTGACCCAGGGGGCAACTTTGGACGAAACAGTCCGTAATCTGAAAGAGGCTGCGGATCTCTACCTTGATGGCGAAGATCTGGTTTCCCTTGGCCTTGCCCCCAACCCCACCGTCGTCGTCACGATCGAACTCGAAACCGCATGCCTGGCCTGAAACGGATGTCAGGGCGGGACGTGGTTTCCGTCTTGCGTGCCTTCGGGTTTGAAGTAGTCTCGCAACGGGGAAGCCATATAAAATTGAGACGGACGGGACAGGGCGGAGAACGCGAAACGCTCGTAATTCCCGATCGCGCAGAACTTGATACGGGAACGCTGCGCGCCATCATCCGCCAGGCAAGCCGCTATATTCCAGCGGAAGAGCTCCACCCGCACTTCTACCACTGAACGTGGACATTACTTCCGCTGCCAGCGGTCCTTTTCCTCCAGCACACTTTTCGGCCCTTCGCCGTCGAGCCAGATCTTCGCTGCCTCGTCCTTTTTCAGCCAGGCATCCCAGAAGGCCGTGCTCAGGGCCGTGATGGCGCGGTGATGGTTTGGATTGCGCTGGCCACGGTCGAGGCGCTGGGGCACGTCGCCAAAGGCGCCGTGCTTCGCGCCGAAGAGCACCACCTCATACTTTCCGCCTTCGGGCAGGGCCGGAAACACGGCCAGCCGCGACGCCACATCGATCCCGCCGATGGGTGAGACGTCTTCCGTGCCCGTCATCAGCATCCAGGGTATCCGCACGCTGCCGAAGGCCGCGTCGACGCTACCCGCGCGGGGGCTGCTGGGGCTGAAGGCGCAAGCCGCCTGAATGCGGGGATCGGTGCCATTGATTAAGCCACGGGCCGCCACCTGGCCGCTCACGGACTGGGTCGTAATCGCGCCGAAGGAATGGCCCGACATGCCGATGTGTGCCAGGTCCATACGACCCGCGAGGGCGTGGCCCGGTTCCTGATTCCATGCGGTGAGCTGATCGATCACCGCGGGCACGTCTTTGAGCCGCAGCATCAGATTTTCCCCGCTGGCGGCATCGCGCATGGCCCCCAGGCGCTGTCCCCGACCCGCATCTTTCCAGACGGACTCGTCGCTTCCGGCGTGTTGCATGAACACGCACACATAGCCACGGGCCGCCCAGTGATTACCCAGATAGGCACCGTTTTCCCGTGAGCCGCCGAGACCGTGGCTGAAGAGGACCACGGGGGCATTCTTCGTTTCGGGCAGGGCATAGACACGAATGGGAATATCGCGGCTGCGGGCCTGATCCGTGATGGTGAAATCCTGCGTGGACACGGTGTCGACCCCCGGCGCCGCCAGGGGATCGTAGGGCGCGGGCGGTTGGGCGACGACGCGAAGCGACACGGCGGCCAGGAAGATAAACATCAAAACGAGAACGCGCAGTGCTGTACCAGGGGTCATCTCATAAGCTCCAAGTCACCAACTATGAATAAAGGGCGAGGTGCGGATATCAAATCCATCGCAACCGATGGATTGAACACCAACCCTCGCCCCGGGTTCCCTGGGTCAGGCTCAGCGGGGCGCGCTCAGCCCTCGCTGTCCTTTTTTTCCTCGCCGTGGTGGAGGTGTGACAGCATGGATTTAATGTCAAAGGCGCCGTAGATCGTGATGTAAACGCACATCAGCGTGTACCAGATCAGGCAGGCGAAGGTTATGAATCCCCATACGTAGCTCATGAGTTGGCACCTCCTGCGATTGGCGTGTTGATGTGTCCGGGTTTAATCAGCGAGCCGATGACCATGGCGGCACCCGCCGCGGCAAAGGACAGAATGCCGGACCAGTTCGGGCCCACCCAGGCGGCGAAGTCCTTCGTGGACGGCACCTGCTCCAGAATGAGAAAGGCGATGGGAAAGATTGCGCCGATAAGCATGGCGCCCATGGCGCCCCAGTCGTTCGCGCGCTTCCAGTAGCAGCAACCGATCAAAATGGAGAGCATGCCCGAGAAACAGATGGTTCCCGTGACGGTCAGATAAGTCCAGACAGGGCCCTGGAGCGGATACCAGAGGCCGTAAAACAGGAAGAAGATGCCAAGGGCGGCCACGATGAAGCGGTTCCACAGGATGCCGCGCGCATCGCTCATGGGCTTCTTCCGAAAAGGGCCCATAATGTCGTTGTAGATTACGCTGCCATAGGCCAGCATGTAGGAGGAGTCGGTGGACATGTCCGCCGCGAGCATGGCGGCCACCAGCAGGCCCATGAGGCCCATGGGCACCACGGCCGCAAGCATCTTCGGCATGGCCGCAAGACTGTTGCCGCCGATGGCGTCCACATCGGGAAACATGGCCAGGGCCGCGATGCCCCAGATGCCGGGCATCACAAAACGCGCTACGAAGAAGGGGCTTGTGCGGACGAACATCTGCTGACCGGTCTTTGTATCTTTGGAGGACAGAATACGCTGAATAACGGGCTGCATGGTCAGCACGGCCGCGAGCACCACGAGGGAATTGAAGATGATAAAGGACCAGCCCATATCGGGGTTGACCCAGGGGTTGAAACCGCCCGCGCCGTAGTTGCTTTCGACGGTATTGATGATATTGCCCCAGCCCGTCTTGAAGATAATGAGGAAGGTCACGGCGATGAGGCCCACGCTCATGACCACGAACTGCATGAAGTCCGTCACCAACACGGAGAGCATGCCGCCGAGGATGGTGTATACACAGACGCCGATGAGCAGGGCCGACATCATAATTTCCAGTTGGTTGCCTTCGGCCGACATACCCGTCACGCCGATGAGGAACTCGCCGCCCATGCGCAGGAACACGCCCATGTTCAGCAGGCCGGAGAGTACGATGATGGCGCCGGCCACCTGGCGCACCTTGCGGCCTAGGCGCTTCTCGAAGAATTCGGGAAGGGTCATGGCCCCGGAATCGCGCATGGGCGCAATGCAGAAACCGGTCATGCCCACGATCAAATAGGCGATGGCCATGAGAATGCCGGGGGTGGCGCCCGCGAAGCCTTTGTCGTAGCCGTTCTGCGCCGTGTACATGCAGGTGACGATGCCGAACTCGGTTGCGGCCAGGGAGGCAATGCCCAGATAGAGCTTCACCTCGCGGCCCGCCACCAGGAAGTCTTCCACGGTGCCCACATACTTGCGCACCCCGATGCCCGCGGCCATGACCGCCAGCAGATAGACGCCGACGATACTGCCGTCAATCCACGAGAAATTCGTCATGAAATCTACTCCCGTTTCAACCCGAAACTTGTCCAAAACCCTTTGGTGCAGTGATGCGAGGGCCTCCCGGCACATTGGGCACTATTTCTGGACGCCAATGCAACGTCACTTTCTCCATGCCCCGCGCATCCCAGCGCCCCCCCGGTTTTCCCGTGCAAATCGAGGATTCATTGGTTTACCATCCGCATGTCGGCTATCCATCACTCAAGGATTCACACGATGAACCTGTCCCAATTGCTCCTTATCGCGGGGAGTGCCGCGATGCTCCTACCCTCCCTCGCCTCGGCCCCCGAACTCGCTACGCTGACCCCGCCCGCCGGTTTCGCGGCGGCGGATGCGGTGGAAACCAGGGATTTCACCTTCGGCGGATACAAGAATTACTGGAGCCGCGACGCGTGGGCTTGGAACAGCGCCCGGGGGCTCTTTCTCCAATCTCGACAGACGCCCGAGGCCGCCCTGTGGGCGCTGGAGGAAGAACTAGGACGCCAGTTCATGCTGGAGGAACTCTGGGTGCAGCCGGGGTTCATGAAGGCCCTGATGGAGAAGGACATGCTGTTGCTGGAGCGGCCCGGCGTAGAGAGCTTCAGCGCCAGTCCGCAGGGCGACCTTTTCGTCGCCGTGACCGATCAGGATCCCCTGGGCGCCGAGCTGATCGCGAAGTTGCCCGAGGACAAGCAGTTTCGCCGAAACCGCGCCTTTTATTTGGACGACACGGGCGGACGCGTATTCGTCCTGGCGAGCCACTCGGCGGAGGAACTCGCGCGGCTGAAGACGCTCGTGCTGGATACCCTCGGGGTGTTGAAGCAATACGACTTCCATCGCGGACTGGCGGGCGTCACTACCAACCACCTCATGATCACGCCGGGTGCGGGTCACAACCCCTTTGATCTTATTTCCCTCGCGCGGTCCATGGGCTGTGGCTGGATCATGGTGAACGGCTATAACGACTGGATGCTTGCGGGGCCGGTGAACCGCGCGCTGGCGGAAGTGAAGGATCCCTTCGTGTTTGTGTCGGGACAGAACGTGACCGAGGGCGCCATGTACGGCCTGGAGCGCTATCCCGATGTTCAGGACAATACCGTGGAGCAGTGCCTGGCGTGGGCAAAGGAAAAGGGCGGACACTACTTCGCCAGTCTGGGCTCGGCGGACGGTCCGAATGCCGCAAACTTTCAGGGTTTTCTCCTGAGCGGTCCCGGCGATCAGGCGCGCATTGAGGCGCTGGACGCGCCTTTTATCGCTCCGGTGGGCGATCTCTATCGCGAAGCCCCGCCCACCATGGTGGCCTTTCTGGAGAAGGGCGCCGAACTGACGCAGCAGTCGCTCCTCGCTGCGATTGAAAGCAAGCGGGCCGTGGCGATCTATCCCGAGGGCGTGGTCGTGGGGCCAAAGGCGCTGCGCGCGGCGATTCAGTTTTTGTTGCTGGAGGGCACGGTGCTGGAGGAGCGGATCAACGGAATCCTGAATATTGAGGCGAGCATCAAGGACGGCGTGCTGAACATCGCGCTTGGAAGCCGGTCGGGCCAGAACCTGGCGGCGAACTTCACGGTAACGCCAAGCGCAGGGGTTCGCTTTCAAGAAGGCGGGCACCTGGTGAAGTCCTGCACTTCAATCGCGCCGGACCCGCCTACAAGCGCATCCGAGATAGAAGTCTTCTTCAATGGTTCCGCCAGCGGCCGCAACAACCTCGTGGGGATTCAAGGCACGGTAAACACCGCCGGTGAGCCACCCGTCCCGTTTCACGCACTGGCTTCCATCAAAATCCCGCGCGTGGTCAGTTTCCACACCCTGCGTTACGATGTGCCCGGCCCCATCACTTATCCCATCTCCCTGTGGAACAGCTCCAAGGCGACCAGCATGGATCTCGCCTTTGTGGTCAAGAAAAAAGGATCGGGCGAAGAGGTTCATCGCACGGAGCGGCAGGTCGCGGCGATGCCCTGGCAGGAAACGCGAGAATCCGTCGAGGCTACCCTGCCCGCGGGCGACTATATCGTCGAGGCGAGCGCGCTGGGCGTTACGACCACGGGCCAGCTTGCCTTGCGCGAGGCCCCCGGCGAGGTAAGCGTGCGCGAAGAAGATCAGGACGGGGATGGCATCCCCGAGGTCATCATGGAAAATGATCGCGTGCGCGTGGCGGTGTTGAAGGAGGGCGGGCGCGTCATCGAGTACATCCTCAAGGAAACGGGCGAGAACATTTTCTTCAAGCTCTGGCCCAAGACCCCGCCGCTCCATGGCACACCGGGCGACACGCGATCTTTTTATCCCTTTGGCGGACTGGAAGAATTCATTGGCTATCCTTATATCGGCGGCCACATCCAGTATAACCATGAAATCGTGCAGGCAACGGGCAACCTCGCGCGGGTGCGGGTATGGGCGAATATGCACGGCAGCAAGATCGGCAAAGTCTACACGCTCTACGCGGGCGGACCGGTGCTGGAGGCGGCCTACCAATTTCAAGAGATGACGCCGTCCATCGCCACCTTCGGGATCAATCCCCTCTTCGAGCTCGGTCCCTCCACCGGCCCCGAGGACCACTATTACTTCCCCGAGGACACGCTGGTGGAAACACGCCCCGAGATCGCGCGTTACTACGGCCGGGCCTGCTTCCCCAAAGAGGGCTGGGCGGCGGGAAGCGATCCCGAGGCCCGCACCTCCCTGGTCATCGGATATCCGGTGAATGATGCCGTCTACCTGCACCTGTGGAACAACCATCCGGACAACACGCCAACGCCCTATTACTACACGGAACTCCAGCCCTGGATTCAGTTTGACCACGGCACAACGACCTACTTCACGTACTATGTACTCGGCGGCACGGAAGAATGGACGCAATTACTGGAGACCTTCCGAAGCAGCGGCCTGGTCACCTCGCGGGTCAATAGCGAGCCGTGGAGTTACTGATTGCCTCCAGTCGCGTGGGAGCCGGAATTGCTGATGCAACCCGCATCCGCACCTTGACGCCGTATTCCCCGTGTGCTTTACTGGTGTCCGCATTCTGGCTGGTAGTTCAACAGGAACGGATCCCAACATGGCATTGCCCCATTTCATCTGGCCCCGATTTTTTTCCCGGAACCTTCTGATCGCATCGATACTCGCGGCCGCTGCGGTTGAACCTGCGCTGGCCCAGGCGGTCTTCCGCGCGGGCGCGGCGGCCGTGGACATCACGCCGCTGCAGTACCCCGTGCTGGTGAACGGCAACTTCGTGGAGGGCACGGCCACGACGGCTACAGACCCGATCCACGCGCGGGCTCTGGCGCTGGACGACGGCGCGTCGAAGCTGGTCTTCTGCATCGTGGACACGTGCATGATGACGCGGGATCTCATCGACGGCGCGAAGGCGCAGGTGTCGGCAGCCACGGGGCTCCCCATGGACCGCATGATGGTCTCGGCGACCCACACCCACACGGCGCCCGCCGCCATGGGCTGCCTGGGCAGCCGGATGGACCCGGCCTATGCGGCGTGGCTCCCCGGGAAGCTGGTGGAGGCGATGACCGCCGCGCTGAACAATCTCCAGCCCGCGCAGATTGGCTGGTCGTCCATCGACGACTGGGAACACACCCACAACCGCCGCTGGATCCGCCGGGCGGACCGGATGCTGCCCGATCCCTTTGGCGAGACCAATGTGCGGGCCAACATGCACCCCGGCTACGAGAGCCCCGACATCATCGGGCCGTCGGGTCCCGTGGATCCTGAGTTGAGCGTGCTGGCGGTGAAGACGCCGGACGGGAAACCCATCGCGGTGCTCGCAAACTATTCCCAGCACTATTTCGGTTCTACGCCCATTTCCGCCGATTACTACGGCCACTTTTGCCGCCAGATGGCCGCGCTATTGGGCCAGTCCACCAGCGAGGGCGAGTTTGTGGCCATGATCTCCCAAGGCACGAGCGGCGACCTGATGTGGATGGACTATGGATCGCCTCCCGCGCCGCCGACGATTCAAGACTACGCCGCCGAAGTCGCGGGCTACGCCATCAAGGCCTGGCACCAGATCGAATGGCGCGATGCGGCCCCCCTGGCGGTTTCGGAAAAGAAGATTACCCTGAATTTTCGCGTGCCCGATGAGAAGCGCCTCGCATGGGCGCGGGAACAGGTCCAGCTTATGGGCGATCGCCTGCCCATGACTCAGCCCGAGGTCTACGCCCACGAGGCGATCTACCTTCACGAGCGTCCCACGGCGGAGCTGGTGCTTCAGGCGATTCAAATTGGCGATCTGGGTATCACGACGCTGCCCAACGAGGTCTTCGCGCTGACGGGACTGAAGCTCAAGGCCCAGTCGCCCCTGGAAGCTCACTTCAACATCGAACTGGCCAACGGCGCGGAGGGCTACATCCCGCCGCCGGAGCAGCACACCCTGGGCGGCTACACCACCTGGCCCGCGCGTACAGCGGGCCTGGAAGTGGAGGCGGAGCCCAAAATCGTGGAGACGCTGCTCGGCGCGATGGAGGAAGCGACGGGCAAACCGCGCCGGGCTGTCGAACCGGCCATGGGGCCCTATGCCGAGGCGGTGATGAAGGGCGCGCCGACTTCGTACTGGCGGATGGAGGAAATGGCGGGGGCGGAACTGTTGAATACGGTTCACGGTGGGCCGCAGGCAAAACTGTTGGGCGGATTCGCCCGATACCTTCCGGGCGTGGCGAGCGGCTCGGGCATCGGAGCGAGGGAAGCGCTGACGGAGTCGGCCTTTTCGGGTCCAGGCCAGATCAATCGGACCGCGCACCTCTCCTTTGGTAGCCTGACCGACTGTAACCCCGTTAACCGGGGTGACTACACCGCGCTCGTCTGGTTCTGGCTTGGCGAAGCGAGCGGCGCAAGCGACCGCAGCGGGGAGTTGGCCCGACTCTCTCATGCGGTAGTGCAATACACGACCAATCCAAGTCATGAAGTGACGTTGTCGGTTACCGCGGAGGACGGCACCGTCAACGGCGCAGGGCGGTATCCGGCGAATCACTGGCACTTCGCCGCCATCGTCCGCGAGGGCGATCAGTTGCGCATGCATCTCGATGGTGCGGCGGAGCCCGAAGTCGTCACGAAAACCAGCGTGGAGGCGGGCGGTTTGTTTTTCGGAAACAAACTCGAAGGCAAGCTCGACGAGATCGCGGTCTACCCCCGCGCCCTTCCGGCGGCGGAGATCGCGAACCTGTGGGAAATCTCCGGTGTCGCCAAATACAATGCGGATGAGAAGGCCGAAGCCGAGCGGCGCATTGCCGAGTTCCAGGAAAAACTGGGGCTGCCCGCGTTTTCCGCCGACTACGGGTCGGCGATTGCGGCAATGATACCCGTGATCAGTGCGCCGCTGGATGGCCGCCGCGAGAAAACCCTGCTGGACAAGGGCGCGAGTCTGGCCGTGCCGGTTTATACGGGCGGGCGGATTCGCGGCGCGGTGCCGGGTATCGCGAATGTGTATTCCGTTTCACTGTGGTTCAAGAATCAGACCCCAAACGATGCGAACCCCATCACGGCCTATCTTTTCAGCCGAGGCCCCATGGGCGATCCGAACGCGAACGGTGAGCATCTGGGCATCTCGGGAAACTACCAGCCCGACACTATCGGCAAACTCAGTCTCTACAACGGCAACACCGCCACTCAGACTCTCTTTGGAAAATCGGTCATCGCGCCAGGCTCGTGGAATCATCTCGCTCTCGTGCGTAACGGCGAGCACGCTACGGTCTACCTCAATGGCAACCCCGAGCCCGAGATCGACGGCACGCTGCCGGTCACGGCGTCCTCTTCGCCCGATTTCTATCTCGGGGCGCGGAGCGATCAGTTCGCGCCGCTGAATGGCGGACTCGCGGCCTTCGCTTTCTTTGATCGCGCGCTGACGGCGGAAGAGGCGGCTCAGCTTTATACGGCGGCGGGTGTGGATACCGCCGCGCAACGACCGGGCCTCGCGTCGCTGCCGCGCTCGCCGGAAGAGGGCCTGAAGAGCATTCGCGTGCCCGAAGGCTTCACGGTGGACCTCGTGGCGGCGGAGCCCCTGCTGCTGGATCCAGTGGCCTTCGACTGGGACGCCCAGGGACGCCTCTGGGTGGTGGAGATGGCGGATTACCCCCTCGGACTTGATGGCAATGGTTCGGCGGGCGGGCGGGTCCGCATGCTGGAAGACGGGGACAAGGACGGGACCTATGAGGGGTCCACGCTATTCGCGGAGGGACTCAGTTTCCCCAACGGCATCCTGACGTGGCGCGATGGCGTTATCGTGACCGCCGCGCCAGATGTAATTTTCCTGCGCGACACCAACGGCGACAACGTGGCCGACGAGCACGAGGTGCTCCTCACGGGTCTGACCACGGGTAACCAGCAGTTGCGCGCGAACGGCCTCCGCTGGGGCCTGGACAATTGGGTCTACGTGGCGGCGGGCGGCCACCACGGCGAGTATGGCCTGGAGACGAAGATTAAGTCCTCGCGCAACGGCACGGAAGTGCCCGTGGGCAGCCGCGATTTCCGCTTCCGTCCCGACACGGGCGAGGTGGAGCCCCAGAGCGGACCCACGCAGTTTGGACGCAATCGCGACGACTGGGGGCACTGGTTTGGCACGCAAAACTCGCGGCCGCTCTGGCACTATGTGCTCCAGGATCACTATTTGAAGCGCAACCCCTACCTGGCGACGCCCGACGGGCGCGTGCAAGTGCTCGGCGCGATCAACCCGCCCGTCTTTCCCGCGAGCGCATTGGAAAAGCGCTTTCACAGCTTCCAGGAGTCGGGACGCTACACCTCGGCGTGCGGCGGCATGATCTATCGCGATGGAACGCTCTTCCCGCAGGACGAAATGAACGGCTTCGCCTGCGAGCCCTTCCACAATCTTGTGCAGCGCATGGTGCTGGAGCCCGAGGGGGCTTCCTTCGCCGGGCGGCGCGCGGGGAAAGAAGGTCAACCCGATTTCTTCGCGAGCGACGACCGCTGGTGCCGTCCGGTGATGGTGCGCACGGGTCCCGACGGCGCGTTGTGGATCGCGGACATGTACCGCTACATGATCGAGCACCCCGACTGGCTCCCGGAAGAGGGCAAGGCCGAATTGCTGCCCTTCTACCGCGAGGGCGACGACAAAGGCCGGATTTATCGCGTGCGCCTGACGGAAAACGCGCCCGAGGCCGTTCCCGCGCTTGCGGAGCTGGACGGTGACGGGCTGGTAGCCCAACTGGCCTCTTCCAATGGCTGGGTGCGCGACGAGGCCCAGCAGTTGATTCTGTGGCGGGGCGACCTGTCGGTTGTGCCCGCGCTGGAAGCCCTGACCCAGTCGGAAAATCCCCGGGCGCGCCTGCATGCGCTGTGTACGCTGGATGGACTCGGCGCGCTGGGCGAGGGCCTCGTGGCGGGTGCGTTGAATGATGCGCACGCGGGTGTGCGTGAGAATGCGCTGCGCTTGGCGGAGTCGCGCATGACCCCGGCACTGTCAGCGCAGGTGGTCGCACTGGCGGGCGATTCGGACCCCAAAGTTCGGTTGCAGGCCGCTTTTACCCTCGGCGAGGTCCCAGCGTCCCCCGAGGCTGGTTCGGCCCTGGCGTCGATTCTCGTTCGGGATCATGCCGATCCCTTCGTCACCGTGGCGGCGCTCAGCTCCGCGCTGCCCCACCAGGAATTGCTGATCGCCGAGCTGGCGAAGATCAACGATCCCGCGATCTACGCGTTGCGTCCCGCACTCGCGGGCATCGCGCTGGGCGCGGGTAACAAAGTGGCGGTGGCGACCTTACTCGCAGCAGCCTTCGAGGGCGCGCAGACTACCGCCGATGCCCCCGCCCTCGAATCGTGCGTGGCCCTGCTCGATCTCCTCGCGCGCCAAGACACTTCGGTGGCCGCATTGAGCGAAGGCGCGGTGGAGGGACCCCTCACCGAAATGGCGAAGGCACATGCAGCGCTGCTCGAAGACGCGGGCGCACTCATGAGCGATGAACACACCGCTGCCGCGCCGCGCATCGCCAGCGCCGCCTTGCTTGCGCGCGTCCCTGATTCACGTGCGGCGGCCATCGCCTTCCTCGCGGGCCGGATCGCTGGCAAGACTCAGGAAGAGGCCCATGAGGCGCTCGATGCCCTCGCGGGTACGGGCGACGAGCAGGCACCGGCGATTGTCCTCGCGGCGTGGCCCGGCTTCAACCGGGAAACGAAAGCCCTCGCGGTGGACCGGATTCTCTCCCGCGCGTCCTGGGCCATGGCGCTGCTCGATGCCGTCGCGTCGGGTGCCATTGCCACCGACGACATCGATCCCATCCGCCGTTCGCGGTTGCTGCGTCATCCCGATGGCGCGGTGCGCGAGGCGGCCGCCGCACGCCTGGGTGCGGGCTCGTCGCCCGATCGCGCGAAGGTGATCGAAGCCTACGGCCCCGCGCTCGCGCTGACTGCCAACGTGTCGAGGGGCCATGCGCTCTACAAGGAATCGTGCTCGCCCTGCCATCGAATCGGCGAAGAGGGTATCGACATGGGCCCCGATCTCCGGACCGTCTCCCAGCATCCGCCGGAAAAGATCCTGGCGAACATCCTCGATCCGAATCTCGACATCCAGCCGGGCTACCACGCGTACAACTGTGAACTCCAAGACGGCGAGCAACTTTTCGGGATCATCGCCTCGGAGAATGCGACGAGTATCACGCTGAAGATTGCGGGAGGGACCTCGCGAGTGCTGCTTCGGAGCGATATCTACAGCATGGAGAGCACGAGCCTATCTTTCATGCCCGACGGCTGGGAGGCCACACTGAAGCAACAGGATCTGGCGGATTTGATTGCGTTCTTGAAAAGCACGTATTGAGGCAATGGACAATTGACAATGGACAATTGACAACGAATTCCAGACTCCAGACTTTGCGATTGTGCTATGCTACCTCTGTTAAGCATCGCCTGCGGATGCGGGCGCAAACTATTGGCATGGAAGTGGAGGTTGTATCGTGGCTGGAGCGAAGAATGTATTGGGCACCGACCTGCAGGAGTGTTCGCGGGATCCCCTGACCGGTTTTTACCGGGATGGCTGCTGCAACACCGGCGCGGATGATATCGGCCTGCACATCATCTGCATCCGCGCGACGGAGGAGTTTCTGGAGTTTTCGAAAGCGCGCGGCAATGACCTGAGCACGCCCCATCCCGAAATGCGCTTCGCGGGCGTGCAGCCGGGCGACCAGTGGTGCCTCTGCGCCATGCGCTGGAAGGAAGCTCTCGACGCGGGCATGGCCCCGCCCGTGGTGCTGGAGGCGACGCATATCTCCGCCCTGGAGTTTGTGAATCTGGCGGACCTGCGGGAGCATGCGGTTTATTAGGCTGGAGTCTGTGGACGAGGTGGACGGTGTGGACTTAGTGGACATGTCCGCTCACCCATGACCATGTCCACCAAGTCCACACTGTCCACCTCGTCCAAAAATTGCCCAGGCCCCACTTTCGCTTCCCCTACGCCAGTATCCCATCGACCACTTTCCCGTGCACGTCGGTGAGTCGGTAATCCCGTCCCTGACTGCGGAAGGTGAGGCGCTCGTGGTCCACACCGAGCTGGTGCAACAGGGTGGCGTGCAGGTCGTGAACGTGGACCGGGTCCTTCGCGATGTTGTAGCCGTAGTCGTCGGTCTCGCCCCAGGTGATACCGCCTTTCACGCCGCCACCCGCCACCATGACGGAGAAGCAACGCCCGTGGTGATCCCTGCCGTAGTTGTCGCGCGAAATTCCGCCCTGGCAATAGGAGGTCCGGCCGAACTCACCGCCCCACACGACCAAGGTGTCTTCCAGTAACCCGCGCTGCTTCAGATCCTGGATGAGCGCGGCCGTCGGCTGATCCACGTCGCCGCACTGGAGCGCAAGGTCTGTGGGCAGGCTGCCGTGCTGATCCCAGCCGCGGTGGTAGAGCTGGATGAAGCGCACGCCCCGCTCGGCCATGCGCCGCGCCAGTAGGCAATTGGCCGCATAGGTCCCGCGCTTGTGAACGCTGGGCCCATAGCTTTCGAGCACGGACGGGGGCTCGCCGGAGATATCGGTCAGCTCCGGCACGGAAAACTGCATGCGGTAGGCCATTTCGTACTGAGCGATGCGCGCGTTTATCTCGGGGTCGGCGAACTCTTCCAATTGGGACTGGTTCAGCGCGGAGACGGTATCCAGCATGCGCCTGCGGGCTGTATCGCTGACGCCGGGGGGATTGGCCAGATAGAGCACCGGGTCGCCGCTCGGCCGCAGGGTGACGCCCTGGTGTTCGCTCGGCAGGAAGCTCGCGCCCCACAAATTCTGTCGCAGCGGCTGGGCGGGACGGCGCGAACTTCCGAAGGACACGAGGACGACGAAACCGGGCAGGTTCTCATTTTCACTGCCGAGTCCATAGCTCATCCAAGATCCGAAAGAAGGGCGACCGGGAAGTTGGCTGCCCGTCTGCATCATGGTCATGCCGGGGTCGTGGTTGATGGCCTCGGTATTCATCGAGCGGATGACGCAGAGTTCGTCCGCCACCTTTCCGAGGTTGGGCAACAGCTCGCTGAGCCAGAGACCGCTCTGGCCGTGCTGCTGGAAGGTGAACTTCGACGCGGCCACGGGCAAGGTGCTCTGGCCGGAGGTCATGGTGGTGATGCGCTGGCCCATGCGGATGGACGCGGGCAGATCCTGGCCGTGGAAGCGCTCCAGCGTGGGCTTGTAGTCGAAGAGTTCCATCTGGGACGGGCCGCCGGACTGGAAGAGGTAAATGATGCGCTTCGCTTTCGGCGCGAGGTGGAATAGATCCAGTGCCCCTTTGGGCGTGGCGGTGGCCTGCGGCGCGGCGCCAAGGAGCGCACCGAGGGCGGCAATGCCGATACCGGCGCTGGAGCGCCCGAAGAACTGGCGCCGGGTGAGGAGTTGTTCGTGTTCGTGTTGCGGGTGCATGGGATTAGCCTAACGGATAGTTTGGGATATTCCAAGTCTCAAATAACGCTGCTCACCGCGGTCCAAATGAGATTTAACCTCAAAGGACGCAAATGGCTCATTGATAGGTTCTCTTTTGTGCGCTCACGGTTTACGCTTGTCTCGGGTTTTTAATCGCTAACGCTCGAGCATTGCTTGAAGTGTGGAAAGTGTGAGGAGCAGAAGAGAGACCGCTCCACCTCCGATCCCAGAGCCTTTTCTGAATTCAGAGTTATAGATGAACTTTTTGATCTGGATATGATGGGCACCAAAATTGATGAGCAAACCATGCTCTTTCTGCGCAGATTTTAGATAACCCATCAACTGCGTGGTGTGCTCTGGAGCAAGCGCCTTAACAGTCTTGAGTTCGATGATGAGTACACCCTCAACGATAAGATCGGCAATGTAGTCACCAATGATGGTGCCGTCTTCATCGTAGATCGTGATCGGATACTGCTGTTCGACTGATACACCCGCCTTTCGCAGACGGTGTGCCAAGGCATTCTCATAGGGCTTCTCCAAGTGTCCATGACCATGATAGGCGTGAATGTCGTAAGCCGTTTGCCGGACCAGATCGCAGAGAGACATGATATCCATTTGGAATCCCCTTGTTTGGTTTCTTCTATCCGAAAAGAACTTAGAACTCTGGAAGGTGAACCTATTATCGTTCACTTTGAGTCCTTTGAGGTTAGAATCCCTTCTTTGTTTGTTTCAGTGTGCGCATACGTTTTCAAAACTGCGTCACCGCCGCGTCGGTGTTCATCAAGGCATTCGCCACCAGGGTCCAGGCCGCGAACTCGGCCGTATCCAGCGCGATGTCGTAGTCAGATTCTCCCGTGTCCAATAATTCCCTGGCAGCTTCCGGAGCATCTCGATATTCGGCAAATTGCGCTTCGAACTGGGCCAGCAGCGCGGCCTTCTCGGCGGCGCGCGCTGGGCGCGCCAGCAGGAGCGTGCACGCATGGTCGATGCGCGCGGCGGCATCCGGACCGGCCTCCTTCATAATGCGCTCGGCCATGGCGCGGGCGGCTTCCACGTATTGCGTGTCGTTCATCAGCGCCAGGGCCTGGAGGGGCGTGTTGCTGCGGCTCCGGCGCGCGGTGCAGACTTCGCGGTTTGGCGCGTCGAAGAGGAGCATGCCGGGTGGCGCGGCGGCACGTTTCCAGAAGGTGTAGAGGCTGCGGCGATGCAACTTGTCGCCGTGATCCTGAATGAATTCCTGGGCGGTGTAGCGCAGGCCTCCGCCGCCATAGGCCACGTCGCGCCAGAGGCCCGGCGGCTGGTAGGGCAACACGCTGGGTCCGCCGAGCGCCTCCACCAGCAGCCCGCTGGCGGCCAGGGCGTTGTCGCGGATCTGCTCCGCATCCAGGCGGTAGCGCGGACCGCGGGCCAGCAGCCGGTTCTCCGGATCGCGATCCGAGAGCTCGGGCCGCACGCGCGAGTTCTGTCGATAGGTGGCGGAGGTGACGATGCGCCGCTGCAGGGCCTTCATGTCCCAGCCGGAGGCGATGAAGTCGCGGGCGAGCCAGTCGAGCAACTCCGGATGGCTAGGCCATTCACCCTGGGCACCAAAGTCATCGGCGGTGCGCACGAGGCCCGCGCCGAAAAAGCGCTGCCAGTCGCGGTTCACGGCGACCCGCGCGGTCAGTGGGTTCGCGGGGTCCACCAGCCACTTCGCTAGACCGAGGCGGTTCCGTGGCAGGTCTTCGGGCCACGCGTGGAGTGCGGCGGGTACGGCGGGCGAAACGGGATCGCCGGGCTGGTCGTAGAGTCCGCGCAGGAGGATGTTTGCGGGGCGGGGCTCAGGCCGCTCCTCCATGACCATCGTGGTGGGGATCTGTTTGTCGAGCTGGGCCAACTCCCAGCCGCGATCCAGCTCTTCCGCGTGGAGCGCGGGCCACTGATCCCAGTTGCGGCTTCGATAGAAGGCGCGCAGGGACGTCTTTTCGGCATCCGAGCGCGCGGCGGGATCGCGCAGCAGCGCTCGCTCCACGTCAAGGGGCATGGGGCCGATGGCCTCGCCACGGCGCGCGAAGAAAAAGGTGTGGGCATTGAAATCGTAGTAGTCCACTGTCTTCACGAGTATGCTGTTCTCGCCCGCCTTCAACTCGATGGTAACGGGTGCCGGGTGCGCTCCCACTTCGCCGCGTTGGGCTTCCTTATCCAAGACGAGGCGGCCATTGACCCAGAGGCGTACCGCGTTGCGGTTGTCCAGGGAAAGCTCCATGGTGCGAGGACCGGGGGCGCTGATGCTGCGGTGAAACCAGGTGGCGCAGTTTTTTCCGCTGAGGTTGTGGGCCACGCCATCGGCCAGGCCACCGGGGAATGCGATCCACTTGGCCCGGCCGTCGTCATACTTCGCGCTCAGATCGATCTGACCTGGATCGACGTGGCTGGCGGCCAGCGCCTCGTCGCCCGAGGTCGCGATATAGGGTCCGTTCACGAGCCAGCCACCGACGGTCGCCGGAAGGAAGGCAGGGTCGCTGGAGAGACGAAGAGAGATTCGGTCGCGCGCGGCGGCCAGTTCGGCGCCGCGGAGCACCACCCGGATGCGCGTGCCTTCCGCAAAGCTGAAGGGTGCGGCGGGCACGAAGACGGCACTGGTGACGTCGGTTCCGGTGACGACAAAGACCGATTCCGCATTGCCATCATAGGCTGACTGAACGCCGTCACGCGTGGCCGTGCTTTCGGCAAAGGCGACGCGCGCTTCCGGCGCTTCACCGGCAATCGGTGCGATGTGGAGCTCCACTTCCGCCAAGTTCAGGTCGCTACCGGGAACCACATCGAGGCGCAGCGCGGTGATATCGCGCAGGGTGGTGTCGCCAGTGAAGACCAGACCCGGCGCGGTGCTGTCTTCGGTGACCGAAGTCGCTTCGAGTACAGTCCAGCGCTTGGTGGTCATGTCGCGCTCGGCACTCTCCCACTGCTGCTGCGCGGCATCCAGCGCGGGATCGTCGCGGAGCTTGCGCTCACGGACGGCCGATAATGCGGATTCCAGCCGGGCCGTTTCCGCTTGCTGCGCGGGCATGGGGGCCTTGATGCGCGGTAGGGAATTGCCATCGAGTTCGGTGCCGAAGAGCTTCGATTCTTCCTCGGAAACATTGTTGAAATAGGCGTAGAACTCGAAGAACTCCTTTTGGGAGATCGGGTCGTACTTGTGGTCGTGGCACTGGGCGCACTTCATGGTGAGGCCCAGCCAGGCCGTGGCCGTGGTGTCCACGCGATCCACCACGTTCTGCACGCGGAACTCTTCGAAGATTGCACCACCCTCCATCATGATGGGGTGATTGCGATTGAAGCCCGTGGCGATGCGATGCTCCAAGGTTGGCTCCGGAAGGAGATCGCCCGCAATCTGCTCGATGGTGAACTGGTCGAAGGGCACGTTCGCGTTGAAGGCGTCGATGACCCAGTCGCGATAGCGCCACATGGTGCGGGCAATGTCGGCGGCGTAGCCGTTGGTGTCGGCATAGCGCGCAATGTCCAGCCACTGACGCGCGCGGTGTTCGCCGTGGCGGGGCGAAGCCAGGAGGCGCTCCACGACCTTTTCGTAGGCGTCGGGGGCGGCATCCTGGAGGAAGGCCGCGACTTCGTCCGGAGTCGGGGGGAGCCCCGTGAGGTCCAGGGTGACGCGCCGGATCAGCGTGTGCCGGTCGGCTTCGGGCGCGGGGGCGATACCTTCGGATTCGAGACGCGCCAGGACAAAATTGTCGATCGGGTTGCGGGGCCAATCAGCTTGGGCCACGGCGGGTGGCGCGACTTCCGCGGGCGGGATGAAGGCCCAGTGGTCTTCCCAGGCCGCTCCCTCCGCTACCCAGCGCGCGAGTGTCTCTTTCTGCGCGGCGGTAAGGGACTTCGCGGAGTCCGGTGGCGGCATTTGTTCATCGGGGTCGGTCGTGCTGATGCGCAGGAGCAATGCACTCGCTGCCGCGTCGCCCGGCACGATGGCGATGGCCCCGGAGGGCAGGGCCTGCTTCGCGGCGTTCTCGTGATCCAGTCGCAGCCCCGCTTTGCGCGCCGGGGCGTCGGGGCCGTGACACGCGAAGCAGTTGTTCGAGAGGATGGGCAGGATATCGCGGTTGTACGACAGGGGCTCCGTCGCCGGGGCGGAGAAGCCGGTCACGAGGGCACAGACGGCGATAACCGGGACGACTCGGGTTGGATCGAACAAGGTCTGGACTCCACGGGTGCTGCGTTAAGTGACTGAAGCTCCATCAATCTTACCCCATCCGCGACCGGCGCGTCCTCCTTGATGAAGCGGCCCTGAAGTGTCTCCAGTCCCTGGTTGGCTTCGACGGGTCTTGGCTGGAGTTCGGCGTCAGGGATATCTGCCCCTCCCCCGCGCGATTCTCGGGGCGAATTCAGGTAAGATAGGCATTGACCCTTATCACCCACTGCCCCACGTCTGGAGAACGCATCCCATGTCATTTCGACTCTGGCGCGCCGCGCTGGTTCTCGTGTCCCTGTTTGCCGCGGGTGCCCCCGCCGCCGATGTTTCCATTCTGCCCCACGGCAGCGCCCCCGCCGCGCTGTCGGCGGGCTATTTTCCCGATCGCGTTCATGAATTCGTATGGCGCAACTGGAACGCCGTGGTGCCCGCGAAGATCGCGGAGGTCCTTGGCGCGACAGAGGCGCAGGTGACCGAGATCGCCACCTCGATGGGCCTGCCTGCGAAACCCGATGTGCCGCCCGCGATGATGGAGCGGGGTTACGTCACCATCATCCGCCGCAACTGGCATCTCCTGCCCTATGAGCAGTTGCTCCAGCTCCTCGATTTCACGCCGGAGCGGCTCCATGTGATGTTGCGGGAGGAGGACTTTCTCTGGCACAAGCTCGGCCAGACCAAGCCCGTCGCGGAGCCCCTGCGTTATGTCGCGCCGAGCGACGCGTCGAAAGCGCGCGCGGCCGAGATCCGCGCGGTAGTGGAAGGGGACTTTGGCGCGAAAATTAACGAGCCGGGCGAACCCCGTTTCGATTTTGCGCGGTATCTGAGCGAGCCCGTGCCCGGCTTCACGCCGCCACCCGCGCCCCCCGAGGGCGAGGTGCCTTTCCAGCGCATCGTCCATTCCTATGTGGCGGTCTTCGGTGACCCGCTCATGAACCCGGCCCTCGACCCCTATCCCGATGGATTCCTGCAGAACCTCTCCGCGTCGGGCATCAACGGCGTGTGGCTCCATGCGGTGTTGCGCGATCTGGCCCCCGGCGGCGCGACCTTCCCCGAGTTTGGCGAGGGCCACGAGGTGCGCCTGGCCAACCTCCGCAAGATGGTGGAGCGCGCGGATAAGTTCGGCGTGAAGCTCTACCTGTACATCAATGAGCCGCGCGGCATGCCCCACGCCTTCTTCGAGAAGCACCCGGAACTGGCGGGCGCAAAAAGCGGCGAACTCACTGCCCTCTGCACCTCGGTGCCGGAAGTGCGCCAGTGGATGGGCGATTCCCTTGCCCACATCTTCCGCGAGGTGCCCGGCCTCGGCGGCATCTACTCCATCTCGGGCTCGGAGAATCTCACCAATTGCGCGTCCCACGGCGATTGGAAGGCCTGCCCGCGCTGCAAGGATCGCACCGATACCGATATCCTCGCTGAGGTGGTGGCGATTCAGGAAGAGGGCGTGCATCGCGGCGACCCGAAGGCCAACGTGCTCATCTCCGACTGGGGCTGGCGCGGCCACGGCGACTCGGTGGAGATTATCGAGAAACTGCCGGACAACATCTGGCTCATGTCCGTCAGTGAATGGCACCTGCCGATCTCGCGCGGCGGCATCGAATCCACCGTGGGCGAATATTCCATCTCGGCCGTGGGCCCCGGTCCCCGCGCCGTGCCCCATTGGAAAGCCGCCCAGGAGCGTGGCCTGAAAACGGGCACGGAAATCCAGTTCAACAACACCTGCGAAATCGCCACGGTGCCCTATCTGCCCGTGATGGATCTCGTGGCGGAGCACTGCAACAACCTCCTGACCAAGGCCAATCTGGACGCCATGTTTATCGGTTGGACCATGGGCGGTCACCCCTCGCCGAACATCGAATTGGCCCAGCGCCTCAGCCGCAAGCCCGCACCGAGCATCGACACGGTGCTGAACGAGATCGCCGTCGAACGCTACGGCGCGGAGGGCGCGCCCCTCGCCCGCCAGGCCTGGACCGGCATGAGCGAAGCCTTCCGCGAATACCCTTTCCACATCAGCGTGGTCTACACCTGCCCCGTGCAGTGGGGCTCCGCCAACCCGCTCTACGCGGAAAAGACGGGCTACAGCGCCACCATGTGGGGCATCCCCTACGACAACCTCGACGGCTGGCGCGGACCCTATCCCGCGGACATCTTCGCGGACCAGTTCGAGAAAGTGGCCCAGGGCTGGAAGCCGGGCATCGAGGCGCTGGCCAAAGCTGCCGAGAGCGCGCCGAAGTCAATGAAAGAAGCCGTCGCCACCGACCTGCGCTACGCGAAAGCCGCCGCGAACCACTTCCAGGCCGTGGCCAACCAGAGCCGCTTCACGGCCGCTCGCGACGCCCTCGTCGATCCCGCCGCAACACGCACCCCCGAGCAGACCGAAGTCCTGCGGCAGCAAATGCGCCAGGCGGTGGAATCGGAGCTGATACTGGCGAAGGAGTTGTATGAGCTCGTGAAAGAAGACTCCCGCATCGGCTTCGAGCCCTCCTGCCAGTACTTCTATTTGCCGCTGGACCTGGTGGAGAAGGTGGTGAACTGCCGGTGGTTGCTGGAAAGAATATAAGAACCATGGGAACGGACACGCGCTCGCCACATCGGCGGGCGCGTGTCCCGTTTCTGCTTGAAGGCAACTGCAGGTTACGGCGAGTCCGGTAATGCGCGTGCCTGTCCCGGTGGATGGGTTGGGGGACTTCGGGCTAAATTGAATACCGACTCCATCATTCACTTTGAATTCAATCTGGTTGCCTCAATCCGTCTTCTCCAAGGTCACGCTACTTCACCCATTCCAATCACCTGAAATGAACCTTCTGTTCTACGCGACGTAGTAGCGATGGACCGTGGCCATTGTCGTGGCTGTCACCGGGCCAAGACTTTACCTCGGAGGAACGCGCATGAAAGTCCGGCAAGCCATCAAGCACCTGCTGTTCGCGTCAAGCGCCGTCGCGGCGTTCGCGCTACTTACACCGTGGAAATGGATCGCACCACCGCCGGAGCCGCCACGTGTCCAGCGGCTCATTGATCCAACTTTCCACCTACGTCCGTACAAGGACCCCTATCGGAATGACATCCTGGACTCTGTGCTTCAGGCGTCGAAACCGATCGACGCGACCATGGCGCCGCTACAGCGTGATGTGGGTATCTATCTCGTGCCCGGTCCACCGCTACCTTGGAACGACCAGTACATGGGCAGAAAGGTACGCGTCTACAACAACGCGGGCGAGACCAAGGCCATCCCCACCATCGATTGTGTGCTGTATGCGATTCCCGAGGCCATGGACAGCGAAGGGCGGTGGCGCGCCTTGGAGAGCTACATAAATGGGTTTTGCAACTTCAGTTACTTCGGTGTGAATCTTGAACCCCAACACTACTGGGAATTTGTGGTCCCGATTTACAGCGGAAGCTTTCGTACGAAAATGCGGTACGTGCTGTCGCTGGGTGGCGACAAGGTCGCGTATTCCGAGGAGTTCGACGGGTCCGTCGCACCGGAGCTACTGGGCACAGCGTGGGGAGTGGAGGGAAAGCGGCCGGAACCGATATTGGGTTATGTGATGCCCGGAACCACGCAACCGCTATAAAGCGGGAAACGCACGTGGCGTGTCCCGGCCCCATCAGTCCACGACGAGGTATTTCCCATACGCCACCACCTCGCGCAGTGTCGCATACACATCCCGCGTCGAGTAAACCCGTGAATGAGCTGTTCCAATCTGCTCAACGCCGGCCTGTCTTAAGGCCAGGCGGCAGCGGCTGATGTGGAAGAACTGGCTCACCACGATTACCGACTCAAAGCCATGTGCGTCGCGAATTGCGGCAAAATTCTTCGCGGAGGCCGCCGTGTTGATGCCCTCATTGTCGATCACGATATCTTGCTCGGGAACACCGTGCGCCACGAGCCAGGCGGCCATGACTGTGCCCTCGTAGTGCCCCTCCTTTCCGAATCCGCCACTTACCACGATCTTGGAGACGATTCCGGCTTCGTATAGCTCTTTGCCGCGTTCCACACGTCCCCGGAGTCGGGGGGATAGCGTGCCATCGGGAAACACCGAGTTGCCGAGGACGAGCGCGGCATCCGCGTTGAAGGTGTCGTCGGTGAATCCATCCAGAACCAGGGCCGAAATGGCGGCGATAAGGGGCAGGAGAAGCAACGCAAACACAATTGCGACGATTCGTATTTTCTTGCGCACAGACGGGGCCCTCTCGAATCTGCTGGAAAGGTTTCTGGAACTGAATGCCCGATGCTGCGCCAAAGTTCCAGCAATCGAAAGGGGAACGTGGGGACGTACCGCCGCAGGTGTACCCGACACACGCAGCGACACGCCACGCTATCCAGTAAGACCCCGTCGAGCGAAGCTCACGCCAGGGCGGCGGCATGTCCCGGAGGATGCTGGAATCGCGACACGAACTGTATCGGAGTCGTCACACCCATCCGCTGGGACAGGCGCGCGCTTCGGCACCACTGCTGCTATCTACCGCAGCCTGAAAGACTCTGGGAATCGTCCGCCCGAAGCCGTCACGAGGCGCGAGTCCGTCCCCCCTTCTATCGAGCGGCTTCTTCCCGCTCCGCGATACCCTTCAGTGTTTCCAGGCCCACTTCCCAGTCACCGCCTACCATCTTGTCCATGTCAATGAAGAGCCCCACTATCCGGGGCATCAGGGCGTCGCTCTTGCCATCCATGCTCCAGGTGATGCGGCGTTGCTCGCCTTCGTCATCGACGCGCCATTCGACGTGGTTGTCGCATTTGAAAGGGCGATCGAATTGCAGGCTCATGTCGATGGACCGTCCCGGGTTGATGGCGACGATGCGCATCCTTCCCGCCCCGACGTCTTTGTTCCCTTCCCAGGCGTAGTGCGCGCCGATACCGCTGGAGGGGGCACTCAGTTCCATCTTCATGTTGAGGTCGCGCTTGTTGTAGGGGGACCACTCATCCCAGCGACCAAGATCGCTGAAGATCGCAAATACCGTGTCGGCGCTGGCCGTTGTGCTAATGCTGCGCTGGTAGCTTATGTCCGTAGGCCGCATCGACGCGGCAATGACGATGCCGATGATGAAGAGCAGGATCAAGGCCGCAATACCTAGTAAGATGTACATTGGAGTTACCTCACAGTCTTTTTGGGTAGTTCCGATTGCATTTGCTCGTCTCAGGGACGACAGGGACATCAGGGACAGCACGAAAGGGTAGTTCGTCCACGTTTCACTCTGCCGTCGCTGTTGTCCCTGCCGTCCCTGCAATATTCCGCTATCAGCCCTTCATTTCCGGCGTCGTCACCATCCAACCTACACCAAACTTATCCTGAACCATGCCGAAGCAGGGTGACCAGAAGGTCTCGCCGAGAGGCATGGTCACGCTGCCGCCTTCGCTCAGCGCGTTGAAAACGCGCTCGGCCGCCTTCGCATCGGGCACGGTGTAGGACAGGGAGAAGCCCTTGAAACCGGCATCGCACTTGCAATTGCCGTCGGACAGCATGATTACGTCATCACCCACCCTCATCGAAGCATGCATGATCTTGCCCGCCATGTCCGGTCCGGTCATGTCCGGCGGAAGTGGCTCGGGGCACTCTCCAAAGGTCATCTTCATTTCCAAGCTGCCGCCGAGGGCACTCGTATAGAACGCGATAGCTTCTTCACAGCGTCCTTCGAAAAACAGATACGGTTGGATAGCCATTCCTTTTTTCCCTTGTTTCAGTTGATGTTTCTTGATACCAGGCCGCCTCGGGCGGTCTTCGCTTCCAGGTTTCTTCCGCCGATTAGATCGCGTCGGCCAGTCGTTCGAGCATCTGGAGCCAGCCCGCGTGGGCACCCGTGCGCACGGCGACGGATTCGAGTGCGTTCTGGTGAAGCTTCAGCGTGGTCATCCCGTCTTCCTCGATAAACTCCACAATCACAATCGTCTCGGCCGGCCAGTCGGCGTCTTTGCCCGCGTCGTCAGAATCTAGAAGTCGTCCCTCCTCATCGCAGAGCGCCATGGAAAAGGCAATTCGCTTTGGCGCATCGATTTCGTGATAGGTGCCGGTGCACCAGCAGTCGGGATAGTCCGGATTGCGGATGCAGGTGAGGAAGGTGCCGCCGGGCTGAAAGTCGAAATGGCGAATCTCGACTGTGCAGCCGTGGGGCGCATACCAGCGTTTGAGGGCATCCGCAGAGCTCCAAGCGGCAAATACGGCCTCGCGCGGCGCGTAGTACAGGCGGGAGAGATGCACCATTTTGTCCGTCAGGTCGATTTCGGGCAGGACCATCGTTCTCATGGGAGTATCCTTTTCATGTTGAGGGGGCTTTCCAGCCCCACTTCAATGCGGTTTACGAAGGGGTATCAGGTTGCGGATCCGCGCGTCGCGCAGAAAGAGCCCGCCCCAGACCATCACGCCAAAGGCCAGCGGGCCAATGAAGGCCTCATCCGCGCGCACATGGGTCACGATGGCCCCGCCCAGGTAGCCCGTAAGCAAGATCGCGCCCAGCACGGCGGTCTGCGGAATGATGTAGATCACCGTACAGATCAGTTCAACAATCCCTATGGGCACGATCACGCCCGCGGGAAAGCCCATTTTGGTAAATCCTTCGATGACCATCGGCGCTTTTGAGATTTTCATGCCTGCGCTCATGAACAGCATCAGCACGGGTATGGCGCTCATGATGTAGCTGATCCACAGGACGGCTTTCGAGGGAGATGGTTGCGTGTTTTCGGGTTCCATGGTGTTTTTCCTTTCCGGGATTACTGTCAGTACTTGCCTATTTCAGAATGCTCAGCTCAGCCGCGCCAGGACGGCTTCCAATTTGTCGAGCATCTCGATCCATCCCTGGGTGCATGCGCTTATCTCACTCGCTGGAATACCTTCATGGTGAAGTTTGAAGCGTGTTCTATCCTCCATTTTTTCAAAGGTCAACGTTACATTCAAGACCGCCGGATAAATATCGCCCATGCCATAGTAGGTGCCGGAAACCACGTTGCCCTCCGGGTCCGCGAAGGAGTCCGTGAATACAATGCGCTCCATCGGGACGATTTCGAGATAGGTTCCCGTGCTCCACATTTCTTTGCCGTCGGGCATCCGCATGCAGAAGTGGTATTTTCCACCCCCCCGAAAATCGATGGTCGCGGCGGGCGAGGTAAAGGTCTTCGGTCCCCACCATTTCATGAGGTTGTCCGGCTCGGTCCAGCAGCGCCATACCCGGTCGCGGGGCGCGTCGAAAACCCGCTCGATGAAGATGTCTTCAGTTTGGGTTTCTATTGCGTTGCTCATGATCCTTGTTCCTTCAGGTTGTTGGCACGGATTCGGCCGCCGCTTTCATGGCCGTAAGGCCTTTCTCAAAATCGGCGCCCACCATGGCGTCCATATCCACGAAAAGGCAGAAGGCTTTGCCGACAAAATTGTTCTTTCCGGCCATCGTCCAGGTAACCGTTGTTCCGTCGCCCTCGGGCTTGAAGCTGAACTCCGATGTGTTGGTGGCCGCCATAGGCTTAATGAACTCCAATTGGATACCGACCTGCTCCGGCGCGCGGCTTTCCAGTATGATCATCTTCCCTTCGCCCACGTCGCTGTTTCCGGTCCAGGTGTAGACGGCGCCCGCGCCGGATTCAGATCCTTCGAAGGTGGTCTTCATCGCGGGATCCAGCTTGGCCCAGGGACTCCACTTTTCCCACTGGTGAAAGTCATTCACCAGCCCGAACACCGTGGCCGGCGGGGCCGCGATGGTCGTGCCCCGCACGATGCTGAACTCCGCCGGTTGCATGGCCACCGTCACCGCCAGAATTCCGATCAGAGCCGCGAACAGCCCCAGCGCAATCATCACCTTCTTAAGCATGTTTTCACACTCCCGTGTTGGGGCAAGTCAATTTTACGCTCGCCTGCTGCCCAGAGGGACCCGGCACAACTGCCCGTGGCCCGGTCTCCATTTACTCACTTCAGGCGGTCACATTCCGCCTGCATGTCTTTCAAATACGCGTCCAGCCGATCCAGGCTGCCTTCCCAGAATACCCGGTACTGTTCCACCCAGACCGAAGCCTCTTCAAGTGGCCGGGCCTCCAGCCGGCAGGGCCGCCACTGGGCATCGCGCCCGCGCTTGATCAATCCCGCCCGCTCCAGCACCTTCAGGTGCCGGGAAATCGCGGGCAGGCTTATTTTGAAGGGCCTGGCCAGCTCCGTGACAGACATCTCGCCCGAGGCCAGCCGCGACAAAATGGCTCGTCGCGTCGGGTCGGCCAGGGCCGCAAAGGTCAGGCTGAGTTGATCGGCAGACATAATTCACCATCCCGTTAATTAACACAATGGTAAAATACTGCAAACAGAACATGATGTCAAGATAACTTTTTTCGGCCCGGTCTGCACCGAAAATTTTCGGGGCTTCGATTCCCTTTTCTACAATTACGACGAACGGAAATCGGGGAATAGGACAGCGTGGCGGAAATTCTTTTCCCTGGACCCGGCCAGAATCAGGGACCATTCCCTGCTTACAGGGACGGCAGGGACTTCAGGGACAGCAGAAATGATTCACCTTCTGTCGTCCCTGCTGTCCCTGATGTCCCTGCAATTGTGGAGGTCCGCTATAGTCCGTCAATCGCCTCATAGAGCCCGGTCCAGAAGTCCGTAAAGACTCGGGGCGGCTCGGGCGAGTCCATGTTGCGTTGGGTGAGCAAAATGCCGATGACACCATTCTTCGGATCGGTGTAGGCCGAGGTACCGAGCCCGCCGTCCCAGCCGAAACGGCCCGGATAGTCGAAGTTCGCGCCCCGCGAAATATCCACCGACATTCCGAGGCCCCAGCTTGTGTGTTCGTTGAAGAAGAAAGGATTCGCCTCGCGCTGCGCAGGGGTGAGTTGGTCCGACGTCATGAGTGCGACGGTTTCCTCCGCCAGAATTTTCACACCCCCCAATTGCCCACGGCTCAACATCATCTGGCAGAAGGCATGGTAGTCGTCCGCCGTGGAAACCAGCCCGCTGGCGGCGGCGGGAAAGGCGGGCGGCGTGGCCCACTCGCTATGGTCGACGCTATCAAAGACCTCGAGTTTTCTGGTTTCGGGATTGGCCCCATAGGATGTGGGCAGGCGATGGAGCTTTTCTGGCGGCACGAAGAACCCGGTGTCCTTCATGCCCAGCGGCGCGAAAATACGTTCTTGGAGGAACGCATCCAGGGACTGCCCCGAAGTCCGCGCGATGAGGACACCGAGGACATCGAGGCCCAAGTCATACATCCACTGTGCGCCGGGCTGATGCATCAGGGGCAGTGCACCCAGGCCGCGCATCCACGTGTGGGGATCAGGCAACGATTGGGGATGGGGCGGCCCCTGCAAAATGCCCAGGGCGTTGATGACCTCTTGAATAGGCCAGCCCCGCGTGTCCGCGAAGATGTAGCCAAAGCCCATGCGCAGCGTCAACAAATCGCGCACGGTGATGGCGCGGGTTGCGGGACTCGTGTCGTCCAGGGGGCCGTCGAGGCGATTGAGCACTTGCCGATTCGCAAGTTCCGGAAGAAAGGCATCCACCGGCTCATCCAGTCGGAGTACGCCCTCTTCCACGAGAATCATGGCCGCCACGGCGGCGACGGGCTTGGTCATCGAGGCGATGCGAAAAATCGTATCGCGCCGCATGGGCTCCGCGCCGCCCGCCGCCAAGGTGCCCGCCACATGCACATGGACCTCGCCATGTCGGCTCGCCAGCGCGACAAGGCCGGGGATCTCGCCCGATTCGACTTGACGATTCAACGCGCGGTGCAAGCGAGAAAGGCCATCGGCGCTGAAGTTTACTGCGTTTTTCATCTACGTATTGTTCCTTCACCAGGAAACTATGTGGCGGCAGCGATGCGCGCGCCATCATCACACTTACGGATAAGCCGCCGGGTGCTCTTGCACGGCGCGAACCGACCCGTCCTCCTCATAGTGAGTCCACGTGCCAACTTGCGCGCCCGCCTTGTAGAAGGCCCGGTACATGACCTTACCGGAAGGGTAGTAACCCGTATCCTCGCCGTCAATGCCATCGGGACCATAGTGCTGAACGCAGGCTCTCCTCCCATTGGAATGAAAGGCGGTAAATGAGCCGGAATACTTCCCATTCAGGTATTCAATCTCGTGGCTCGGTTGCCCGTTGACGTAATAGGCAATCCACACGCCACCAAATTCGGCAGGCGGCTCAACCCAGACATGGCGCATCCGCTCGACAAGCTCCACGGATATCAGCGGCTCCTCGGTTCGGACTTCGACGAAATTCGATTTCTCGATATTACGAAACGCACACCGCAATAGCCACGAATCGTCCAGCCGGTATTCGATCGAATGGGACTGGCCGCTTCCAACGAGTGACTCCAACTTGGCATCCCCCTGGCCGTAGACTCGATCCACGATGGAACGCTTGGTGTCGCCGGCCTTGAGCGCATTGAGCAACGGTTCCCATTGGCTGCGCTTGGAAGGAACATAGATTTTTCGCAACTTCTCCGCCGCCGCGTCCCGCTCAGGTTGCGATGCCGAAGACAGCTTCGATATTAATTCATCGGACTCGTCCGCCGCCGTAGCCGCGAGCGCGAGACTACAGCCCGCAAACAGCATCAGGACCCTCACGATCAGTGCCAACCCAATTCGTGTGCGCATCTCGTAATCTCCTATAGGGCTATCCGGCCCGCTATCGAAAGCCTGCCAGAGCGCGTCGAGCGTTTCCACATTTTTCCGCCCGTGATGGAAAAAAACTACGCTTCAATCGCGACCCAGATCTCAAAACCGCCGTCCCCCGACTGGGGATCGTAGTTCTCGCGATAGCACTCGACCGCCGGTGCATCCGCGGCTTTGTGTCCCGATGCCGGCATCCACTGATTCCAGATGGTGTGGATCACCTGCTGAATGGTGGAAATGTTGTCTTGCACTGTGAAGATCGCATAGCGATGCGCCGGAATCTGGACATGGCGAAACTCACGGGGCAACCCTGCGACATTGCTCACTTCGATGCCGCAGAGATAGTCGAACTCGTTACTCTCGAAGTTGAAACAGACGCCATAGGCCGGGCCATCGATGCCGCCGGGGATATTACCGACATAGCGACTAAAGCGCTCCCATTGGGACGGGATGGCGGCGGTGTTGCCCATAGTGTAGCGCTCGCACAAACCGCCGACCAGCAGCGGCGGCAGATCGGCGAGGCGCGGGGGATCGAGAGTGATGGTTTCCATGTAGCGGACTCCTTGGGGGTTGTGCAATCACTTTATGGGTCTTATGGGTCAAGTGGGTTTCACTTTTCGTACGGACCTATAAGACTCATAGGACCCATACGACCCATTTCCTCAACACTTCAATCGCAGCCGCAACAGCCTGCTTTGCTCGCGACCACCTCATAGCGGTCATGATGGCGCACCCAGTCCATGATTTCCACCTCATTGCGGCCGAGGGGTGTCATGTCGAGCCAATTGTGTACCGCGATCAGGATATCGCCGCCTCGTGCGTAGGTGGAGTACGTGTGAAATACGTCACCCGACGCGTCCTTGTAGAAGACGCTGATGCCCGGCAACTCCGGGTAGGATCCGTCGAAGGGCGCGTAGTTGTAGGTCGTGTGGCCCTTCGCCATGCTTTCCTCCGTGAAGGAAACGCCGTAGTCGAAGTTGAAGTCGTTTCCGGCGGAGGACACCCAGTTGAACTTCCAGCCCATACGTCTCTTGAAAGCTTGGAACTCCTCGAAGGGCGCGCGGGATACGGTCATCAAAGTCACGTCATGGTGAGGCAGGTGGAGGTTCACCGCATCGATGTTGTCGGAGATGAACGAGCAGCTCTTGCAGCCTTCTTCCCAGCCGGGGCCGTACATGAAGTGATAGATTACCAACTGACTACGTCCATCGAAGAGATCGGCGAGGGAAACGTTGCCCTGGGGTCCCTGGAACACATAATCTTCCTCCACCTTTACCCAGGGTAGTTCACGGCGCGCGGCGCACATCTGGTCATAGAGGCGGGTCAATTCCTTTTCTTTGACCATCAGGGCTTTGCGCGCCGCAATCCATTCCGCGCGCGAAACGACGAGGTGTCCGCTCAAGGGTTCTTGTGTTGCGATCATGATGCTTCTCCTTTATTCATGACAGGTTTCTTTTCAGGCACACAACAGTCCGTCAGCAAACGGGCACGACGGGCCGAACTTCTATCGACAATCCATATTCCAACCCCGGCCAACTCTGGGCCATCGCCACGGTCTCTTCCATGCTATGGGCACGCACGTGGATATAGCCCGCGACCGCCTCCTTGGATTCCACGAAGGGTCCATCGGACACAAAGCGCCCTTTGTAGTGCCGGACAATGCGACCCTCTACACTCAGGCGCATACCGCCATCGGTCAGGCCACGGGCATCGAGTTCGTCGAACCAGGACGTGAGTCGCTCCATGACATGTTCAATTTCCTGTGGTGTCATCCCGTGGTCCCAGACGGTGCTTCGAAAAAAAAGCAAGTAGTCCTGTGGCGGGGCTTCGGTGATCATTCGGGGCACTCCATGGGACGATTATTTCTCATCAAGGCTTCTACGGCGTTTCAGGGACAGCAGCGACTACAGGAATATCAGGAGTGATTACATGTCGCGGATTTTCTTGCTGTCTCTGCCGTCCCTGCGACCAACACCGTTCCCGGCGCGCACCCATTGCGCCGCAAGCAGCACGTCCGCCGCACCAGGCGAAATGCCAGAAAGGCAATCGATGCCACGCACGCTCCCATCAACGCCCATCGCAGCCCCGAGGCCACGGGCATGGAGAGGCCAATTCCAGTCCAAAGGGCGGCGTACGCCGCAAAACAGGCGGGACACTTGGGCAGCACGGCGAGGAGTGTGCCCGGCACAGCCCAGGCCGCCAGCGCCAAACCGCGTCGGCTCAGCGAGCGGACGGGCGCGGCCAGTACAAGCGATTTCATCAGAAAACCTCCTTTTCGTTTCCCGGCGTGCCCAAGGCGGGCGGCGCGGCTTCGTCTGCCCCAACGACGAATCAGGAGGGCGGAAAAGGACATTCTGGATAGGACTGGATGAAGTCGGCTGTGCGACGGACTTAATTCCCCGGCACGAGACAGCGGATCGTGCCATCCTGCACGGGCACCAGGATTTCCGGCACACCGTCCGCCTGCAGATCGGCCAGAATGGGCGAACCGACGGACTGGCCCAGATCGCAGGTCCACTCCACCACGGGCGCGCCGTTGGCCTCGCCAAGGAGGTACAACTTGCCATCCCCCGCGCCGAAGAGCACCTCGCCTTTTCCATCGCCATCGAGATCGCCCGAAGCGAGATCGCTGAGGGGGACGGGAAAGGCCTGCTCCCAGCGCACGTGGCCGCCGTGGTTCATCTCCGTCAGGGGGGCATCCGGGGGGCAATTGTGGCATTTCCCATCGGTCGGCGCGGCGTTGAAGGCGCGGAGCCTGCCGTCCACGCGGCTCTGGACAATTTCGAGCTTGCCATCGCCATCCAAATCGGTGATGCCGGGCCATGCCGAGGCCGTGGTGCTGCGGCTGAGGCCCCAATGCCAGATGGGGAGCCCCTCCAGGTCCGTCAGGATCGCGTTGGCGAAGGCCTTGTGGTGAAAGACCTGGGGCTTGCCCCGGCCGAGAAAGTCTGCGGCGATTGGGGACGCATAGGCCTGCCAGTGGCCGGGGATATAATCGGAGAAGATCTGCAGGGGCGTCAGGTCACGGTTGTGGGCCACATCCACAATGCCATAGAAGTTTTCCGAGGCCGCGAGGAGATCGTCCGTGCCGTCGCCGTCATAATCCAGTACCGCCGTGGGAGTATGGAGCACAAACTTGACCTTGGCCCCCTCCGCATAGGCGCCGTACTCCGTGCGGAAGTCGTCGCGGAGCCAGAGTGTCTCGCCGGTCTTGCCGCTATAGGCCACGACGCCGTTGCGGTAGCCCACGCCGCGCTCGAAGTAAACGGCCAGCCACCGGCCTAGCTCCGGCCCCAGGGAGCCTGAAGGCCCCACCTTGAGTGCCGTGGCATGCTCTATCAGGCCGAAGCGGCGGAGCACCTGACCGCTTCCATCCACAAACACACACTCGGGCTTTTCCTCGCCGTCGAGCAGGCCCGCCACCACTTCATTGTTGCCGTCGCCGTCCATGTCGCACACGGACCACTCCCCGAAGACGCGCTCGGCGAGTACCCGCTGGTCCGCGCCGGTCGCGTCGAAAGAAAGGAGCCTGTCGGATGCATCGCGCACGAGGATCCGCCGCTGTCCGCCAAGATCGGCCACGATTGCGGGTGGCGCGAGGTAACGGGGCGCCCGGGCGATGGTGTAGCGATAGGTTTCCACATCCCCCTTCATCACCACCACGGCCTCCTCCTCCTTTTTCACCACCTCCGCCGGCGGATTCGGGTCGGGCACGTTGTCAAGCGCCGGATGGACCGTGACGGCATCGCCGCGCTCCACCCCGCCCACACCCAGGGCACAGGCAAAGACGCCATCGGCAAAACGCAGCAGGAATGCGCCGCTGTCGGGCGCGAGTCGCCACACGGTCCGATTGCCGCCCTCGCTGCGGCCAAGGTCGCCGGCGTCGGGTAGGGGCGCAAGCAGGGGCTCCACCCCGTCGCCGCGCCAGAGGTCCACGAAGGCATCGTTCTGCCAGTGGGCAATGCGCAGGGTGCCCCCCTGCTCCAGCAGGATCTCCGGACGGCCATCGCCATCAAGATCGTCCAGACCCATCACCTCCAGTTCCGCTTCTTCAAAGCGCTTCGCGCCGTCGACCCCGTCGAGGACCACAAGCCAGGTTTTTCCATCGTTGTGCTCGTTCACAATGGACGCCAGCACGTAGCGCCGTCCATCGCCCCCGAGATCGAGAAAGGGATCGGGTGCACCGGGCGCGATTTTCACTTGAGTTTGGTACTGGTCTTCCACGCCGCCCGCAATGTAGCGCCAGACCACCCGGGCCGCGCCGCCTGCCACGTCCACCCGCTCGACACCGGGCATGTGCGGATTGATCGACAGCAGCGAGGGAGCCGCGTCGCGCTCCACGGGGAGCATGGCCAGGGTGGCATTGTAAGTGCGGATCATGGGCCACTCGATTTTGAGTTTCAGGGCGTTGTTCTCGAGATCGAAGAACCAGGCCTGCTGGTGGGACACCATAACCATCTCAGCATGGCCGTCCTCGTCGTAGTCCGTGAAAAAGTGTTTGGGCTTGAAGAGCATGCCCTCCAGTCGCTGGTCGAAGCGGGGATTGGGCTGGACCACGCCCTTTTCGAAGCTGTAGAGAATGCCCTGCCCCCGCATGTTGCCGCCGAACTGCACCTTGGGATGGTCCCCACTCCACCACGCGCAAAGCTGTACGCCGGGCACGCCGGGAAGGATGGCGCCCAGCCGTTCTTCGGCCCCGAAGACATCGCTCATGGAATAGAGTTTCACCGCCTCGCCCGTGGCCCCCGCCAGAACCCACCGGCTACTCTCCAGGCCGGTATCGGACCACACCAGAATTCCCCGGGTGCCGTCGCCCGCCAGATCGCGCACATCGGTGATCTTGGCATTTGGCAGGTTGGCCGCCTCCCAGCGCTGCACACCGTCGCGGCCCAGGCACACGATGCTCTGGTCCCGCGTCAGCAGAATCTCGGCCAGGCCATCGCCGTCCACATCGGCCACGCGCACACGCTCCTGCTTCTTCTCCTTCGCGCCCAGATCGATGGACCAGGCTTCCCGTGGCGGCGCACTGAAGGGGCCGGGGTCTGGGTAGGTACCGGTGAGTTGGGGGTCGTATCGGAAAAAGGGCCAGTCGCCGGACGCGGCGGCGACGGGGATGATCGCCATCGACAGGAATGTGATACCGACAAAATGAAGCATGCCCTTCATGGCATCTGTCTCCCTTCGATTCCTTCGACTGACTGCGTGCGCGTCCTCTCCAAACGGGAGGACCGGGATGCCGATCGGCCCGCTTGACTCGCTCCATGGCCTCCGCCTATAGTGCGCCGCATGAACACTACCACACAACAATACGCCAAAAAAGCCCTCCTTTCATCAACCTTGTTTCTACCCGCCCTGGCCGCCGCGCTCTGGGCGGGCGGACTGGCGGGAACACAGAGCTTCCTTGCGGTGCTGCTGGCCATCGGACTGGCCTTGGGCGCTTTCTGCTTCCTGCGGCGCCATGACGATCTGATGCACGATTTCTTCCTGCCGATCTTGCTCTTTGCGGCCCTCGGCGCCATGTCGTGGGCGGTGCGGGGTTCGTCGGGCTATGGCTCGGCCAAGGGCTGCATTTTCGCGGGCGTGCTCTGGGGCGCGGCGTGGTGGTTCATCGCGCGCAATCCCGCCGGACCGCCCGCGCGGCGCTATGCCTCGGGCTGGGTCATTCTGGCGCTGGCATTGGGCATCGGCCTCTCCGGTGCGCGCGGCTGGGCCCAGTGGTCCAATTTTTTCGCGGGCGAGCTTCAGACCAGTACCGACCCCTACGCAAGCGTACCGATTGCCCCGATCCATGGCTTCGTGTGGCTCTTCATCGCGGGCATGCCCTGGGCCGGAATTGGCGCGTGTCTCCTGGCCTGGACAGGTGCGGAGAAGCCCCTGGCCGCATGGCAGTGGTCGGTCCGTCTTTTCTGCGCCTTTGGCGGCGCCTACTTCGCCTCGTGGCTTTTTGAGACCTATCCGCAATGGTTCCTGCCGCTCTACGACACCATGAAGGACCGCTACGCGGACGCCGATGCCAACCCGAATCTGCAACGCGTCATCAATGACAATGGCGCGGCCCTCCGGCATCTCGGTTTCTATCTCGGTTGCCTGCTCTTTGAGCTGGGCCGTCGCGACTGGAAGAACGTGACACTGATTACGTCCGTCGGTGTAGTAAACGGCCTGGGCTGGTCGCTTCTTCAAAACTGGCATTGGGCGAAGGCGCTCTGGCCAAACATGGAGAACCTCTGGCGCGGCTGGGAGACTTCCGGCGGCATCAGCATCGGAATTGCCCTCGGGCTGGCCTACTATCTCGTGAACCGGCGCAGCACCCCCTGCGCGTGCGTGAAAGCACCGGCGCACAACGGGTTCCCAATCTTCGGCGTCTGCTCCATGAGCTTCATGACGGTAATCCTCCTCTGGTACGTCGTGGCCAATGCAGGCAGCCTCTTCAGCGCGGAGTGGGCGGCGCACGCGCCCTTCTGCGCCGTGCTCCTCTATGGCCTGGGCCTCTATTTCTGGCGGCTGCGCGCCACCTTGGTGGGCACGGCGGAATCGAGCGAGTCCGCCATTCCAAAGCTCGGCACCTGGGCCATCCACTTCGGGCTCATGGCCCTCGTCGCCTGGTTCATGATGGGGCCACTGGAGTTCCTCGGTACACCCAAACCCACCACACCATGGTGGGCTCGCTTTGATTACCTTTTCGTCGGAGCCACTGGACTCTATGGCAGCCTGTTTTTCGTCACGGTCCTCTGGAAGACCCTCACCGTCCGACCCGAGGAAAAGGAAAGTATTGCGCCCTTCTTCCAGCGTTACCCCAACCTGGACTGGCTCGCCGTCTATCTTTCCCTGACGATCATCGCTTGCAGCTTCCTTCGCGGGGAGATGCCGGCGTGGAAAGGCTGGCTCTGGATCGCTCAGGAGACGCCGCCCGCCTGGATCGGGTCCCTTGGCCTGGCCTGCCTGGTCCTCTTCGGCGTGGTCTGGTGCGCCTTCAGTTACTTCAGTCCCCGCGAGGGTGATGGCGGACTGGATCGCTTCGCCGTGCAACTCGGGCTGCTCTTCGGCCTGGGCCTGTCCTTGAAGAACGGTACGAGGGGCTGGGCCAATAACCATCTGGATGGCGACGAGGACATGTGGGGCGATCTCTACTGGCGCTATATCGGCCCCGCAGTGCTGCTGGTATTGGTGGTGATTGTCGGCCTGGCCCTGATGCGACGCTTCATGGCCCCGAAGGAGGGCGACCGGGTGCCGCACGCCTGGGCCTTCATGGTGCTCGTGCTCGTGGTGCAGAATACTCTGGCCCAAGTGGTGACCGGACCGCTTACGAACTGGAATGAGGCGATCTTCAACCTTTACTACGTGTTGCTCTTCTTCCTGACGGCGACCATTCTCTATCACTATCACTTTATCCAGACGTGGGTGCCCTTCCTCGTGGCCGGTATTGAAGGCGACGAGAATGACGATCTGGAGGCCGCCGAAACATCCGAGCCTTCGGGCGTTATTGCGGACGATGTGGATGAAGAGCCTATCGCTGAATTCGCAGAACCGGCAGACGAGGAAATCGCGCAAGTAGTCGACGACGAAATCCACGACGAAGAGTCGCCGGTGGATACGGTCGGAGAAGAAGTCGTCCCGGACGAAAACGAAGAGGGCCCGGAACTGTCGCCGGAGGCCCAATCGCCCGAGGAAGAATTCAGCGACGCCCTGGACGAGGAAGTGGACAGGGAGCAGGCTGGCATGGAGAATGTGGAGCAGGAGGAACCCGAAGCGGAAGTCGACGACGCCGATGAGGAAAACGCTCCGGAAGCACCGGTCGAGGCCATCGGCATGGCCGACGATGACGATGAAGCAGACCTCGATGGAGTGCCCATGTTTGACGAGGATGAATTGCCAACCGAAACCGTGGAAGATGAGAATCGGGACGGCGAGCCGGGGCCATCCCGCGCCTCTTAGTCCGCGGGACGGCCCCGTGTCGCTTATTGCTCGGCTTTCACCATCGGCGTCGAATTTTTGAGCAGCCAGGCCTCGGCGAGGCGAGGCTGGTAGCGCCAGTTCACTCCTTCCAGCCGGTTGTCGTCGAAGGTCACGCTGAGTTTGCCATCCTTCACGAGTTCCGCAGGCACGGGGAATTCTTTCAAGGCGGGCGCTTCGGTCTCATAGTAGGACGCCGTCAACTCCTGCCCGTCGGCCCGCGGCTTCAGTTCGCCGAATCCGGAAAAGCGAAGGATATACGTCGCGGTGGGATCGAGATCCGCGTACTCCAGCGAGCCTGGCGTGCCACTGACCAGCCAGGAAAGGCGCAGGCGGCTCATGCCATTGTCCCACCACCAGTACGAACCCGAATCGCCCAGGCGTTCGGGATGGCGCACGACGCGGGGGCTTTCGACCACGTTGCCGATGTCGTCGTAGAAGCTGCCGGGGCCGGGATTCTCCCAGGCGCGTAATTCTTCCAGCCGCGCCCAGCGCTCTTCGAGCGTGGGCCGCGTGGAGACCTTGTGGAACTCATCTTCAAGCCAGAACCGGTTGTTCAGCGGGTAGTCCATGAAATCGAGCATGCATGCACGCTGGGGGTGAATCGCGTGGTATTTCTCCACACTCGACTGAAACTTTATCGTGGTGTAAAGATCGTCAAACAGCTTGATAAGCCGATTGCGAAGATCCTGGCGCACGGGGTCGGTCACAGCGCGCTGCAGGATTGCTTCGGCGGTTTTCATCGCCTCGGTGGGCAGGAGTCCTTCTTTCGCCGCCAGTGCCGTCAAAGCCTCCTGCTCCAGCCCTGTTTCATAGGCGAGGCGTTCGCGCTGGTAGGCGTCGTAATAGGCCCGGGCCAGCAGCATCTGCCAGCGCCAGTCGTCTTTCAATTCAGGACGGGCCTTTTCCAGCTTTTGCCAGGACGCCAGCGTCACCGGCACGCCCGTGTTGTCGCGCAGGGCGCCCTGCCAGTTCTGCTCCAGGGCCAGAATGCCATCGGCGATTTTCTCCGCCGACGCCGGGCTGAAGAAACAGCGGGCATAGTCCACCAGCAACGCGCGGGGCTGCTGCTTTGAGTTCCACGCCAAGCCGCTCCAGATGGCCTTGTTCACGTCGTCGTGGCATCCGTCGGAATAGCTCAGGAAACCTTCAGTATGGGGAGCGGTCTTCGCGAAAACGTCGGCATAGAACAGGGGCCGGGGATTGATGGGCTCGCGCCCGGCCGTGAGGGCGAAAACCTGATCGAGATTCAACTCGGGATACTGGCAGCGCACCACGTGGGTGATATCGGGATAGTCCCGCAGCTTGTAACGGGCATCGATACGCGCACGCAAATCGGGCAGCGGCGGGCTGCCCGGACCGGCCACCACGCCGCCGAGCCACTCGGGCTTGTGCTCGTCGAGCCACTTGAAGAAGTACTCCTGTTTCTCCCCCTCGAAACCCTGAAGCGACATCCAGATTTTCGCATTGGGGTGATACTTCGGCAGGATCTTTGAGAGGTCTTCCAGAAATGGCATCACCTCCTTCGGGTGATTGTCGCCGGGGTCGCCGCCGGGAAAGAAGATGGCATCGAGGCGCGGGCAATCCTTGTAGAACGCTTCATGAAACTCGAGGGCGGCTTTTCGCTTTTCCGCATCGAGGAGGTCGAAGTCGGCGGGCGTCCACACCCAATAGTCCACATCGTATTTGTCGCAGATCTTCGCCATTACCCGGTTCATCTCGGGGCGGCTGAGTGGCATGATGGGTGTGGGGCGTTCATCTTGGAAGGGGATGTTCTCCACGCAGTTCGTGCCAAAGAAGGCCATTTCGCGGATGTACTGATCGAAGGTCTTCTCATCCCACGCATCGTAGCTGTTGGCCTGTGCGCGGTAGCCAAGCTGATGTCCACGGATGGCGTACTCGGGCACCTGGGTTGTGTTGAGCGGCGCGGCCAGCAGCACCCGGCCCTTCGACCAGTCCAGGGTGCGGAGCAGGTGACCGACGCCGAAAAGCGCTCCGCGACGGCCCTGCGCCGCCACGGTGATACGCGGCGGCGCGCCTTCGGCGGTGCCAATCTTGAATCCTTCCTCGCCAACGGCATCTTCGGGTGTCGCGGGGACGAATGCGATGGAACCCTGGGCGCCCGGCGCGGCAGTGACCGGCCAGTCGACTCCCGTGCGCTTTGCGATTTCTTCTGAGAGCACCTGCGCGGGAATGGCGAATTCTTCATTGCCAGAAGCGACCACGATGGTGATTTTATTGAGGCTGGCCTGCGATGCGTGGACGTGGAACGAGGCGAGGGCGAGTGAGACAATTAGAACGGTTCGTATCATGCGATATACCTTTCTCTGCTGTATCAGGGCTTTAATTTACGATTCAGGATAAGGCAAGCAAACGACGGATGTGCCACGCGATCCGCGCTGCGTCCACACGGTCCACTCTGTCCACAAACTCCATGCGACATTCACTGCTTGATCAGCCAAGCCTCCGCGAGCCGGGGCTGCTGGCGCCAGTTCACGCCGGGAAGTTGTTCCCTTTCGGGCATCACCAGCAGCGTCCCATCGGCGATCAGCTCTTTCGGCACGGGGTATTCTTTGATGTCGCCATTTTCCTTTCCATAGCGCGTGGCGGCCAATTCCTGCTCGTCCGCCTTCACCTTCAGGTCGCCAAAGCCGGAAAAGCGCAACACATAGGAGGCCGCCGGATCGAGGCGCTCATACTTCACTCCGTCGCGCGGCCACGAGGTCACCTGCCACGACAGACGCGTACGGCTGTAGCCTTCGTCCCACCAGGCGAAGCCGCCGCTCATGGGCAAGGTGCCGAATTCGCGGACGACATGCGGGTCTTTCGAGAGGTTGCCCAAGTCATCATAAAAGCTGCCGGGACCCGGATTCTCCCAGGTGCGGAGCTCCTCCAGGCGGGCCCATTGGGCTGCCTCGTCCGGCAATTCGGCGACTTTCTTGAACTCATCCTCCAGCCACCAGCGGTTGTTTAACGGGTAATTGAGGAATTCCAGGCTGCACCCGCGCTCCGGGCTGCTGCCGCCATACTTTTTCATGTCCGACTGCAGGGCGATGGACTTGAAGAGGTCGTCGTAGAGCTGGATGATGCGTTCCTCAAATCCGCGCTCATCGGAGTGGGTGAAAATTTTAAACGTATCGAGCGATTCCTTCATCGCCTCGGTCGGCGTGGGCGTATCGTCGGTCTTCGTGAGGCAGGCAAGCGCCGAGCGCTCCCAGTGCTGATCCGAGAAGTATCGATCTCGCGTGTAAGCGTCGTAGTACGCGCGCACCAGGAACATCTGCCAGCGCCAGTTGTCCTCCAACTCCGGGTGGGCCGCTTCGAGATCCTGCCAGAGCGCCAGCGTGCCCTCAATTGCACCGTTGTGGCGAATGGGCCCGTCCCAGTTTTTCTCCAGCGCGAAAAGGCCCTCCGCCGCCTTCACCGCCGCGTCCGCACCGAAGAAGGTCCGGCAGTAATCGATCATGATGTCGCGTGGGTCCTGCGTGGATTCCCAGGCGAGCTGATTCCAGAGTGCCTTGTGCGCGTCGTCGTGCACCCCGTCGGAATAGCTGATGAAGCCGTCGGTGTAGGGGGCGGTTCGCGCGTGGACCATGGTTTGAAACACGGGCCGCGCCATGACGCACTCACGGCCGAGGGTTAGCGCGAAGGCTTGATCGAGATTGACCACAGGGTATTGGCAGCGGACGATGTGGGTGATGTCCGGGTAATCGCGCAGCCGGTAGCGCTTGTCGAGCCGTGCGCGGATTTCGTTCAGCGGCGGGCTGCCGGGACCACCCACGACACCGCCGAGCCACTCGGGCTTGTGCGCGTCGATCCAGGCGAACATGGCGTCCAGCTTTTCGCCGCGAAAACCCTGGGGGGAGATCCAGACCTTTGCATTGGGGTGGTGCTTCAAGAGCACCTTGGAGACGTCTTCCAGAAAGGGCATGACGTCGTCCGGGTGGTTGTCGCCGGGATCGCCCCCGGGGAAAAAGACGTGGTCCATGCGCGGGCAGTCGGTATAGAGTTGCTCATGGGCCTCCAAGGCCGCGGCGCGCCTGGCCGCGTCCTTCAAGTCGAAGTCCGCGGGTGTCCAGACCCAATAATCCTGATCATACCGTGCACAAATCTCGCTCATGGCCTTGTTCATCTCACGTCGGCTGACTTTGAAATGCGGGCTGACCTGATCGTCTTGAAACGGTATGTTTTCAATAGCATTGTTGCCGAAGAGGGCCAGTTCTCGGATGTGCTGGTCGAACTGTTCGGGCGTCCAGGCGTCCCAACTGTTGGCCCGGGCACGATAGCCGAGCTGGTGGCCGCGAATGGCGTATTCGGGCCTCTCCGAGGCGTTTATGGGATGAATCTGCACTTCGCCCTTGCGCCAGTCCAGATGGCGGATAATATAGCCCACCCCAAAAAGCACGCCACGCGCGTCGGCCCCGACTATCCGCACGTGGTTCACCACCTCGTCCGTCGTGATGCTAAAGCCTTCCGGCCCCGGCGCGATGGCCGCATCGATTGCCAACTCAAACGAGGGCTTTGAGTCGGGCGCTTCGTCGGCCCGCTTCCAGTTCAGTCCCGTTCGTTTTTCGACTTCCTCCTGGAGCACGGTCGCTGCTGTCTCCAAAGCCGTCGAGTCGCCGTGGACGACAATCGCAGCCTTGCTCACATCAGCGCCTTTGCTCCAGGTCACCGACGGCGTGATCATCAGCGCCACGGCCACCAAACCGCTCGAAAAAATCGTCATTGCCTGCTTTCCCTGTCCACAACGTTTGCAACGCCCATCGGGTCAACCCGTGGCTATTTCCTGATGAGCCAGACCTCCGAAACCACCGTGCCCGCGGCACCCGCGCCCTTCTCAAATACCAAATCAAGCGCACCGTCGGCGGTGGCGCTCTGGGGCACGTCATACTCAAACTGCTGCGCAGTCGATATGGGGATTTCTACGTCGCGCGCAATATACTCTTCGTCGGCCAGCACGCTCTGGGTCCGCTTTGCGTCGGCGGGGACTTCGCTGCGCCGCATGCGCGGAGCCACCATGGTAATGCGCACGCGATACGTGGCGACTGGATCCAGTTCCGTGTAGCGAAAGGCGATGCCACGCGCCTCATCCCCGCCGTAGGCGATAGTGCTTTGGCTGGGCCGGTTGTTGGGATCCATGCGGGACGAAGCATCAAAGCTATTGCCCTTGACCAGATGGGGCTGGCGTTCCGGGTTCCCCGCGTCGTCGTAGAAGCCGCCGGGCCCCGGGTCTTCATAATGCGCGAGCTGGCGCAGGATTGCGGCTCGTGCGTCGCCGCTGGCGGCGGCTGCTGCTTCAAATTGCTTTGCGGTCCAGCCCAAGGCCGTAAGGGAATTGTCTACGGCAAAGTAGCCCTCATTGCGAAGACCCATCGTGCGCTCGCTGTCTTCACCCAGGCGACGCGCCTCATCTTTCAACGCCGTCATATCGCCGGATTCTATGGGTTCCGCCATCAGGGCCTGGGCGCGCTCCACGGCCGTATCCGGCGCTTCCTTCGCCAGGGCCTGCAAGGTGGCGTCGCGGGCGATCTCGCCGCGCAGCTTCAACTGAAAGTACTTGTCCAGCGCCGCTTTCTGCATGTGGAGCATCCAGCGGAAATTGCCCTGCATGAGATTCGGCGGGATCTTCCACCCCGCCTCTTTCACCAACAGGTAGTACCGATCGACGCCGTCGTTGGAAGCGAGGGGTGCTTCCAGATTCTTCTCCAGTTGCAGCAGCGCCTCGGCCATGAGCGGGGCCGCTTCCGCGCCGAAATGGTAGGTGCAATATTCATTGAGCACGTCGTCCAGCGTGCGGTTCGGATTCCACAACAATCGATTCCACATGTACTGATGGAACTCGTCGTGGAAACCTTCGGAGTAGATGATGTCACCCTGGGAGAACGGCATGATGTCTTGAAAGATTCGATAGAACGCGGCGGGACGCGTGTGGAAGGTACGGCGATTGTAGGCCTTCATCAGGTGGGGATCGGGATGTTCCAGATTGTACTGGGAGCGAATCCAGTGGGACACGTCGCTGTAGTGGGTGATTGTCTGCTCTTGAGGCAGATTGTGAAGAATCTCCGCCAGGTAGCGGTTTACCGGACCGACGCCCGGATATTCCATGAGGTCCTCGCGGAGCTCATCGCGGAAGTAGCGGGAAAGCGCATTACTGCCGGGGCCATAGGCGATGCCCTGGACCCACGCGCGCGGCTCGGCGTTGAGGTAGGTGAAGATGGCCCGGTCGCCCTCATTGCTCAGATCCTGATTGGCAATCTCGATGATCGTGCCGGGATGATGCTTGAGCCAGATGGCGGCCACTTCCTCGCACAACTCGACAAAGGTCTTGCCCCAGGGCTCGCAGCGATCGCAACGGCATCCTCCGGGATCGCCCGCGTAGAAGCGAAGGATCTCATGATTCTCCGTCCGCGCGAACTCTTCGTCCCATTGCTTCATCAACGCGGCACGGGCCTCGGGCACAGAGGGACACACCCAGTCGGTGCCCTCCCAGCCTTCCAGGCCGCCCGCCTTCCACGCCTCGGGTATTTCGCCGCGAAACTGGTTGGGGCGGTTCCCGCCCACAGTCATCAGGCCGAATTCGTGAAGGTAGTCGAATTGCAGTCCGCCTGCATAGCCGATGTTGGCCCCGGAGAAGGCGAAGTCGAGGAAATAGTCCTGCCACTCTTTCGCGGTCCAGCCACGCGCGCCGGTCAACTCGCGCATGGTGCCGCCCTGATTGGCGGAGGAGCCCCGATAGCGATAGGCGGGTGCGGCGCTCATGTCCACTTGCCCCAGCGCAACGTAATCCGCGCCATAGGTCAACTGGCGAAGCACTTCACCCGCGGCATAGAGGACGCCGCGCGCGTCGGCCCCTTCCGCGATCAGCAGGGGCTTTTCATTAACCTCTACGAGCTTCAGCGCATAGCCCTCGGGGGCGGTGCGCGCTACGCCAGGTAAGACGAGCCCATGGCGATCCGCGAGTTCCTTGAAAATCCCGAAGCTGGTCGTTCGTCTTCCCAGGGCAATACACAGGTCCGCACCGGGGGGCCATTCGCTCGATACAGCCACTGTGACCCGGCTCCGGCGCGTGATGCGATCGCGCAGAATCTCCGCGACGCGAGCCTCCTGCCCGTCCCCGCCGGACTCGCACACGATAGCGATGCTCGAAGCGCGAACTTCGGAAGCCTCCCCGGCCGCAGCACCGGATAAGATCAGCGCGGCGATTGCCGCTACCGCCGGAATCACTTGCCACATGACATTCCTGTTCATAGGATATCCTTCACGTCGGCCAGACCTGGCCTGGTCCGTTTGCTTATTGCAGGGGTGTTTCGGCTGTTACCGCATCGGTTCCGGACAGCACCCATGCCTCGTTGAACCATGCATGCTTGATCGTCTTTCCAGCAAATACCGCGTCGTTCTCGTGCGTATATGTGACGTGGATGTTGCCGTCATTCGTCTGGATCATCGTGGGATAGGATGCGGTCCGCTTCTTGTCCTGTTCCTGCTGGAGCTTTTCCAGGAAGCGCTTGCGCACCCAGGTCTTCCCTTCGTCCTGCGACAGGTACAGGGAAAGCTGATGGCGCCCTCGGCGGACATCATTGAGCGCAAGCAGCCAATTCCCGCTCTTCAACGCGAGTGCGGAAACACTCGAACCAGAATTGGGAATCCCCAGTTCAACTTCAGTCCACGTCATGCCGCCATCCTTGGATTCGGCGCACTTGGTGTCGGGCGAGTTGCGCATATACGCCATGATTTCGCCGTTTTTCCGCTGCACGACGGAAGCCTGAATGCCGCGCTGTCCCAGCGGGCGGCTGAACTCCCAAGTCTTTCCCGCGTCCTCCGTGAATGCCATCATGGAGCAACCGAAGGTGTCTGAGTACAACGGGAGCATCATCCGCTTGTCCGAAAGCATGATGGGAGGCTGCCGCGGCATCCAGCCGAGGCGCTGGAAGAGTTTGTCGCCGTGCTCCGCCTTGCGCTCTTCGATGCGGGAGAGCATCTCCGCCCTGCGCTCTTCACTGATCTGGCTGGTAGTCTTAAGCTCCTCGAGGCGCTTTTCCAGATTCTCGGTAAATACGGTTTCCGCGTCTTTCGGCAGGCAGAAGATCGCGTCCTGCCAGGCCCAGATCGGCGGGCCATCGCCCTCGTAGTCCGTGGAGTAGCGGTACTTGAGGAAGTAGCTTCGGACCAGGTTGTCGATGGCGGAAATCCAGAACATCCACAGCCGGCCTTCGGGATCGATGTACATGGTGCAGTTCTGGTCTGGCAGACCCTTGTTGTCGGCCATGAGGAAGGGGGCGGACCAGGTAGATGACCCCTTGTTTTTTCGCGCGCCGCTGATGACCAGCGTGTCGTCCGTCCGCTCGCCCTTGCCGTGAAACCAGCAGACGATGAGGTCGCCTTTGGGTGTTTCTACTATGCTGGAGGAATGATTGTGAAAGTCTTCGGGGGGAAAGAGATGTTCTGATTCGTAGACGGGCTCGCGCTGAGTGGTCCGGTTTCCGCCGGCACCGGTGGTCTGGCAACCGCCAAGTCCAATCAGGCAGAGCGCGCCGGACAGGATCGCTGCGGTCAACCGGGCGAGGGTTCGCCGGGATTTGCTGAGTACGGGTTGGGGATCGTTCTTCATAGGGGGGACTCCCATAGTTGTCCAAGGCCTCTCCAGAACATGGTTCAGATGGTTAGTATGCCCCCAATGAGGCTGCTGTGCAACAGGGTAAACTCCACGGCTCGCAGTGGACTTTTTCGCACAGTTGAAGTACATCCGCGGCTCTGGTTTAATGAGCCGAGCCATTGCAGTAACCTTCCAGGATCTCCGGAGATGACAAAAATGACACCCACACGCCGCCGCTTTCTGTTTCAGTCACTCGCCGGCGCCACGGCCTGGTCCCTGTTGCCGGGCTCCCTAAAGGCCGAGGAACATTCTGGTTCCTCGTTGCGCCTGGCCTCGTTCCGCTTCGATGTGACGCCCCCCATGGGCCACTCCCTTTGCGGTGGCTGGATCAAGCCGGTCGAGGCCGTGGACGACACTCTGGAAGCGATCGGCGTGGTGATTACGGGCGCGGGCGCGCCCATCGTGCTTTGCGCGGTGGACTGGACCGGCCTGCTTAACGACGCCCATATACAATGGCGCGTGGCCCTGGCGGAGGCGGCGGGCACCACGCCCGAGCGCGTCGCGGTGCAGTGCGTGCACCAGCACAACGCGCCTTTTGCCTGCCTGGAATCGGAGCAGGTGGTTCAGGCTCAGGGCGATCTCCCCCACATCGTCGATCTCGCATTCTACGGCGAATGCCTGAAGCGGGGCAAGGCCGCCATCGCCGAGGCGCTCCCCAAGGCGCGGCCCCTCACCCACATTGCCCATGGTCAGGCCAAGGTCGATCGGGTGGCTTCGAATCGCCGCGTTTCCCGCGATGCACAGGGGCATGTACTGGCCATGCGCGGCAGCAGTTGCAAGGATGAAGCGTTGATCGCGCTGCCGGAGGGCCTGATCGACCCCTGGCTCAAAACGGTGGCCTTTTACGACGGCGAAGAAAAGATCGCGGCTTTCCATTATTACGCTACCCACCCGATGAGCTACTACGGCGACGGCCGGGTCACCAGCGATTTCGTGGGCCTCGCGCGCAAGCAGCGTCAGGCGGAAGAGCCCGATTGCACCCACATCTACTTTACGGGCTGCGCGGGCAACATTTCCGCGGGCAAGTACAACGACGGATCGCAACCGGTTCGGCCCATTCTGGCACAGCGAATCTACGATGGGATGGTGAAAGCCGAAGCCGAGTTGAAGCCCGAGCCCATCGGCAAGATCGCCTGGCGCACAGTGGAAGTGCTGCCCAAGCCCCACCCCCAATATACCATCGCCGATCTGGAGGCTCAGATCGCGAACACGGACAACGCCGTGGCGAATCGCAACCGCCCTTCGTACACGTTGACCTGGCTCCGCCGCGCAGAAAAGAAAACGCCCATCGTCCTCAGCGCCCTGGCCATCGACGGCGTATCTCTCCTTCACCTTCCCGCTGAATCCTTCATCGAATACCAGCTCCGCGCCCAGGAACTCGCCCCGGATCGCTTCGTGGCCACGGCGGCCTATGGCGACGGAGGCCCCTGGTACATCCCCGTGAAGGAGGAGTATCCCAATGGCGGCTATGAAGTCTCCGTGGCCTTCTGCGATCCGGAGGTCGACTCGATTCTTACCGAGGGCATGCGGTCACTGCTGGCCTGAGGCTGTAGGAGAAAGACCCGACGCACCCCTTGACCGCGACCAGAAGAGTTGAACCGCAAATCTGCGCTAATTTGCGGTTCTGTTCTTTTTGGTTGCGGCCAGCGGCAGCTCCAGGCTCTTCCGTGGTCCATATCCTTTTCTTGACCACACGATATTGACGGATTGCCCTACAAATTGTTCTTGGAGCGTTGAGAGCTTCGAGCGAAGCACACAGAATATCTTCCCTGCTCTCCTTTCGCCCCGGTCATGCCCCGCAGGGCCAGAACTAAGGTTAGACCGGAATGTGGAAGCGCAGCGTCCTTATTTTTCGCTCTTCGATGGGCCGTCCGTCGCCGCCGTCAACCAGATCCACCGACACCAACTCGCCGCGCTGCGTATACAGCATTTTATAGAACTCGGTAATCGAATGGGACGTAATAATATCGCCGTCCTGAAAGCCAATCTTGCCCATGTAACCACCGGCCACCGGCTGGATGACGAAAACCTCGACGTTCTCTCCGCCGGCCTTAACCCAGGGGGAACCCGTTGTAAATCCCAAATCCTTTTCGATCTCCGGGGCGTACACGCCCTGGTACAAGTGGGCCTGGTAGAGCCCCCAGCCAACAAAGGCGCCAAGACCGAGCGCGAGCGCCCCGAGAACGATGCCGATCCCGAGGATGTAGCGGGAAAGCATCTCGCGCCAGTCCGTTTTGCAACTGTACTTGTGGGTATGTTTGTGGGCGTGCTTGTGGTGTCTCTTTGTCCCGGTTTGCTTGGTCATTTCGGGTTTCCCAAATTCGCTTGGATTTGCTCCGCCACGCGCGAGCCGAGGAAGGCATAACCCTCCGGCAGGTAGTGCACGTCGGCAGGCTTCTGATAGGTGGCAAGCTGGGGACGCACATAGCCGTGGAGGTCGTTGATGGGAACCTTCAACTCGGCCATGATCCTGGCGGCTATCCTGTTGTATTCCACCTCGTCCCCCGGGATTCGGCCCTTGGCCCCTTCCGGTACGGGTGTGGTGGCGGCCCAGATTACTTTCGCGCCCGATTTCTGCAGTCGCTGGGCCAGGGTGCGCAGGTTGGCTTCATAGGTTTCCGGTGTTACCGCCTTCTCTTTGCTGGCGTCCAGTTCGGTCCCCTTGGTGCGCTTGATGTCGTGGAGTCCCCAGTTGAAATGGATCACGTCCCACTTCTTGTCTCCGAGCCAGGCCTCAATACGTTCGAGGCCCCGGTTCGTATCGCCCCCATTGTGAGGAATTCGATGGACATTGGCCTTGCCCTGCAGGAGGGCGCGGACCGACGGTGTGTAGCCGATGGAGATGGAATCGCCGATGATCAGCACACGGGGCAGGGCGGGGTCGTCCTCTACAAAGGCGTAGGCGGGGTTGTCCTTCTGGGCTGCACCCACCTGGGCCTCCCACGCGGCCCGCTCGTCGGAAGGTTCCTGGGCGATAGCGCCGAGAGCGAGGCAGGCCATGGATAGTGAGAAACACACAATTCGAGTCATTGGATAAACCTTTTTGGTCTGGGCTGGCTGCGTACGGTCGCAGGGACGGCAGGCACTTCAGGGACAGCAGTTTCTGTCGTCGCTGCTGTCTCTGCCGTCCCTGCAACATTGCAGCACGTCATATAATATCCCGCACGACGCGTCCATGCACGTCGGTCAGGCGAAAATCACGTCCCTGGTACTTGTAAATCAACCGCTCGTGATCGATGCCCATCAAGTGGAGGATGGTGGCGTGAAGGTCGTGCACATGCACGCCATTTTCCACCACGTTCACGCTGTAGTCGTCCGTTTCGCCATAGGTAATCCCGGGACGCACTCCCCCGCCGGCCATCCACATGCTGAAGCAGGAGGGGTGGTGGTCGCGGCCATAGGTCTTGTCGGTCAACTCGCCCTGGCAGTACACGGTACGTCCGAATTCGCCGCCCCACACCACCAGCGTATCCTCCAGCATGCCCCGCTGCTTCAAATCGAGCACCAGGGCCGCGCTGGCGCGATCCGTGTCCCGGCATTGCTCGGGCAGGCGCTTCGGCAGGCCGCCGTGCTGGTCCCAACCCTGATGAAAGAGCTGCACGAAGCGCACGCCCCGCTCGGCCAGTCGCCGCGCGAGCAGACAGTTGTAGGCATAGGTGCCGGGTCGGCGCGCATCGTCGCCATAGAGCGCGAAGGTGGACTCGGGCTCGCCGGAGAGATCGGTGAGCTCGGGCACCGAAGCCTGCATGCGATAGGCCATTTCATACTGGATGATACGCGTCTGGATATCGGCATCGCCCAGTTGCGCGTGGCGGCGCTCGTTCATGCGTGCGACGGTGTCCAGCATCTGGCGGCGCATGGCGGCATCGACACCGGGGGGATTGAAGATGTCCAGCACGGGATCGCCTTGGTTCCGAAATTTGACGCCCTGGTATTTCGCGGGGAGAAATCCGCTCCCCCAGAGGCGATCATAGAGGGGCTGGTCCGACCGGTCCAGCCCCTTGGAATTCATGGCCACGAACGCGGGCAGGTTGTCATTCTCCGAACCGAGGCCGTAGGCCATCCATGCGCCGATACTGGGCCGACCGGCAATCTGCGAACCGGTCTGGAGAAAGGTGATGGCCGGATCGTGGTTGATGGCTTCGGTGTACATGGACTTCACGAGGCAGATTTCGTCGGCGATCGCCGCCGTGTGGGGCAGCAGTTCGCTGAGCCAGAGTCCCGACTGGCCGTATTGCGCGAAGTTGTAGATGCTCGGCGCCACGGGGAAGTTCGCCTGGCCGGAGGACATGGTCGTCTTGCGCTCGGCGGGATAGACGGACGTGGGCACATCTTCGCCCCGGCGCGCGGCCAGGCCAGGCTTGTAGTCGTAGAGGTCCATCTGCGCGGGACCGCCGGACTGGAAGAGGTAGATGATGCGGCGGGCACGGGGCGCGAAATGGGGCGCGCTTGCGATGCTCGCGGCGCTCTCCCGACCCAGCAACGTGGCCAGGGCCATCGCCCCAAGGCCCGTCGCCGACTTGCCAAAGAAGGCGCGCCGGTTGATGCGAGGATCGGGAAGGCTGTTCTGGCTCATGTCAATCATTTTTGCTTGCCGTGACTCTGTTGCAGGCGCTGACGACCTATCCGCGTCAATTTCTCATTATCGCTTCATCCAGATTCAGTATAACTGAAGCGGCCATGGTCATGCTGGCCAACTCAACCCGATCATAGCGGGCGAGGCTCGGCCGCTCGCCGGTGTTGAGCAATTCCTTTGCGGCTTCGGGATTTCGCGCGAAGGCTTCCTGGAAGCCCTCGAAGGCCTGAGAGAGATCGGCAAGCTCCGCCGCCTCCGGCTCGCGGGACAATACCCGGCGGAAGCCCTCGGCTATCTGCCCGGCCCGGACGCTGCCGCTGTCGAGCATGCGCTGGGCCAGCAGCCGGGCCGATTCCACGAAGACCACGTTGTTCATCAGCGTCAGGGCGTGGAGGGGCGTGTTGGCGAGCTCATTGCGCACGGCGCACACCTCGCGGTTGGCACCGTTGAAGCCTGTCAGCATCGGCGGGGGTGTGGTGCGGCGCCAGTAGGTGTAAAGGCTGCGGCGATACAGATCCTGGCCGCAGCCCTGAACGTAGGTGGCATTGCTGATGGATTCCCACAGGCCCGGCGGCATGTAGGGCTTTACTGAGGGCCCGCCGATCTGCTCGGCCAGCAAACCGCTTGCGAAGAGAGCCTGATCCCGCAATTGGGACCCCGTGAGCCGGATCCGCGGCGCGCGGGAGAGCAGCCTGTTCTCCGGATCGTGCGCGGCACTTGCCCGGCTCACCCGCGACGACTGGCAATAGGTCGCGCTCATCACAATCATCTTCTGAAAAGCTTTCACATTCCAGTCCAGCGCGATAAACTCCGTGGCAAGCCAGTCGAGCAATTCCGGGTGGCTGGGAAATTCGCCCTGGAGCCCGAAGTTTTCCGAGGTCTTGACCAGGCCGGTGCCGAAAAAGTGCTGCCACTGGCGGTTGACCGCCACGCGCGCGGTCAGGGGATTGCCCGGATGAACGAGCCATCGGGCCAGTTCGAGACGATTCCCGGGCGGCGCAATACCCTCGGCGATGAGCGCGCGAGGTGCGGCGGGCGCGAGCACTTCGCTGGTGTCGGGCGCGTTGTAGAGGCCCCGTTGCAGCAGGTGAGTTGGGCGGGGTTCGGGCAGCTCCGCCATGACCATTACAGTGTTCTCACCGCCCGGCAGAGGTCGGAGCATGGGCGCTTTGGGGTCTATGAAACCGAGGGGCGCGGGCGGAATCAGGCGGTCTTCGTCGGGCGCCAGCTCGGGCCAGGTCATTGGAACGGTGATCCAGGGCGGACTGTTGCCGTTGTTTGGTCCCACACCCCATTCGGGCACGTTATTGAACTGGGCAAAAAGCTCGTAGTATTCGCGCTGGGAGATGGGGTCGTACTTGTGATCGTGGCAGCGCGCGCAACTCACGGTGAGCCCGAGAAAAACCGTGCCGAGGGTGTCCACGCGGTCCACCACATTTTCCACGTGCCACTCCTCGGGGATGGAACCATTTTCCGAATTGATGCGGTGGTTGCGGTTGAATCCGGTGGCGATCTGCTGGCGCAGGGTCGCATTTGGCAGCAAATCGCCCGCGAGCTGCTGCACTACGAATTCATCCCAGGGCAGATTCTGGTTCATCGCCTCGATCACCCAGTCACGCCAGACGTGGTGATAGCGGAGGCGATCATTCTGGTAACCGTCGGTGTCGGCATAGCGCGCGGCCTCCAGCCACTCCAGCGCCATGTGCTCGCCGTAGCGCGGTGAAGCCATGAGGCGATCAACGACCTTTTCGTAGGCATTCGTCGCGTAGTCGTTCTCGAAGGCTGCCACCTCCTCGGGCGTGGGCGGCAGGCCCGTTAGGTCGAGGGTCACGCGGCGAATCAGGGTGGCGCGGTCGGCCCGGGGCGCGGGGACCAGCTTTTCCTGTTCCAAACGATTCAGGATGAAGTGGTCGATGCCGTTGCGCGGCCAGCGGACTTGGTCAACGGCGGGAAATTCGGCGCGCGCCGGGGGAATGAATGACCAGTGGCGCTCATAGGGCGCGCCCCCTTCAATCCAAACGCGAAGCAGCGATTTCTGCGCTTCGCTCAAGGTCTTGTGCGCCTCCGGCGGCGGCATGCGATCCTCCGCATCATCCGTCGCGATACGCCGGAGCACTTCGCTCGCCACCGGGGCCTCGGGCGAGAGTGCGGTCAGTGTCGCATCCCGCTGATCCAGCCTCAGATGCGCCTGGCGCTGTTTCGGGTCGGGCCCGTGACACGCAAAGCAATTCTCCGCGAGTATGGGGCGGATATCGCGATTGTAACCGGGTACTTCGGCGGGCAAGGCGGTGCTCGCCGCCATCAGGACGACGGCGGTGAGGACATGTCGTGCGACTTTCTGCTGCCAGTATGGGACCATTGCTCCATGATACTGTATGTACAGAGCGGGGAAAAACCTGGCGCCCGTCCTACTCCTTCCCCACTTTATCCCGGCGGGCTTTCAGTTCTTTCCAAGTAGTCAAAATAATCCCTTCCTCCTCAACGGCTTTTTTTGTGCGCGGATCGATCATGGCCTGGTAGTCGCCGTAGAGGAAGTCCCGGTTGCCGTTGATGATGCCGATCATTCCATCGGGCTTCGTGCAGTGGATGATCATATAGGTGATGCCGGGCTTCAGGTTGCGGATGGCGTCCACGTAGAGTCCCACTTTCTCGTCAATATTGGTGGTCTTCCAGTTGTAGCTGTCGCTGTGGATGTGGTCGAGTACGGGCAGGCCGCCCTCCCAGGTCTTCTCCGCGAATTCGCCCGCGCGCGGCGCCATGAGAATCGGGATTTGCTCTTCGATGGCCACTTTCACGTAGCGCTCCACAAATTTGGGGCGGAAGCACGTGCCCATATGGGAATCCATGTGGGTGACCGGCAGGCCCATAGTCCGTGCGCGATCGATCTGGGCGCGGATCTCCAGTTCAAACTCGTCCGGTGTGGCCTTCTCCTCCACATCCTTCACACCGTCGTGTAGACAGCCCATGATGTCGGTCAATCCCGGCACCTGGTTCTTCCCGGCCAGGGGTGTCCAGCGATAGTGGTCATACTCTGAGGTCAGGGTGAGGTGCAAGCCCGAATCCACATCGGGGTGTTCCTTCGTGTAGGCGAGCCAGCCGGGCACCCACGGGCAGGGCATCATCACGCTAACGGAAGTCACCAGGCCGTAGGCCAGGGCCTCGCGCGCGCCTTCATTGTTGGCGTAGGACATGCCCACGTCGTCGCAATGGATGATGACAATGCGATCTTCGGCCTTCCAGCCGAGACGCTCGCCGTAGGTGGGTTCCGCCAGGGCGTGGGTTGTGGCAAACAAGGACAGGACGGCGAGTAGTGCGAGTCTCATGGGGTAGGGCTCCAACGGTTGCTGCTGAGGCGGACCACCCGAGTACGTTCGGGTGGCCCGCCTCGTATGGTGGCAGAAGTCTGCACACCTGTCAACGAAAACGAGGGCCGGTGCGACGGCGCGCCCGTTTCCGCTGGAGCAGGCCGTTCAGGGTTTGGCTTCGTCCGCCGGTGCTGTCTCCGCGAATCTCGCCAGGATCGCTTCGGGTGCTTCGACAAATTTGCGCTTGCAGAAGTCGGAGCAGAAGCCGTAGGACTTGCCCGCGTGTTCGGCAGTCGAGGTGGCGGGGTACTCCGCCAGACTCATCTTGCAGACGGGGTCCAGCTTCATGGCGAGGGTACTGACGTCGATGGCGGGCGTGGGCACGGCCGTAGTCGCTTCTGGCACTGGTGCAGCAGTGGCCACCGGCGGCGTTGGCGGGACGTCCTTTCCCTGATCGTCACTCGCGCCGCAACCGGCCATCACGGACACGGCAATCACGGCGAATAGATAGATTTGGTTATTCATCACTCAATCCTTCTCAAAGGGTCTGCGGGCGGCCTCAGGCGAGTCGAAAAATCGCGCGACGCCGCGCACGGTTGCGGCAGGCTTATTGTAATCCGTAGTGCCCGATCATGCGGGGATAACGCAGGGCGTTCGCTTTGTCGCTCAACACGGGAAACTCGGTGTCGTAGCGGATGAATTCGACGTGGCCATCCATGTACAGCGTGTTGCAACCGCCGGGCACGTGGTTGTAGGCCATGCCGCCCACCACCACATTGTTGTCCGCAAAATTACCGAAGGTGTCGAACATCACCACTACCTCGCTCTGCGCCATGGCGCTCGCGCCTGGATTGTTGATGTCCGTGATGGCGAAGCGCTCCACGCCCTCGCGCAAACGGGAGGCATTGCCGGTTCCGGCAAAGCCCGTTCCGAGAAGTGGCATCCAGGGGATTTTCACCGTCACCGCGATATCGTTGTCCCAGTTCTTCGGCGTGATGTCGGCCGCCACCGGCAGCAGACCCGACAGCGTCCCGTTCGGGATGACCGGGCCGGATGCGGGCGACATTCCCGTGCTGTTGAACACACCGTAAAACTCATCGACGGAGGTCATGGCAAAGCCCGTGTAGAAATAGGAACGGCCCAATGCCGCCGCGCGGAAGTAATCCGCGCTCGCCTCGTCGAAATTGTTCACGGCGACTTGCAGGTGCTCTTCGATGGCCCCGACGGGCAGACGCGCGGCCACCATGGAGCCCTCCGCGTCGGCACCCGAATCCGAAGGGCAGCGGGCGGCCTCGATGTCACTCAGATACTCGGGAACGACCGAACTCGCATCGGGTGCCGCGAAGATGAAGGTGCCGCTGGTGTTGGCGTAGGGAGCGAGGGGCGGAAACTTCTGGCCCTTGCTCTCATTGGCATACATTTTTACCGTGAGGCCGAGCTGCTTCAGATTGTTCTGGCAGCTCGCTCTGCGGGCCGCTTCCCGGGCGCGGGCAAGCGCCGGCAGCAGGATGGCGGCCAGAATGCCGATAATGGCGATGACGACGAGGAGTTCAATGAGTGTAAAACCCTTTCTGGGCATGGATTGGTCCTTTCAAGACGAGAAACGGCAGATTTCGCGGGGCCATGAACGGGCGATGAACGTGACGTCCAAGTCGTTGGGCGATGGCGGCTGCCGTGTCCCCGCGAGGGCAGGAACAGGCATGCGAGCGCTGCGTTTCGACACACTTCGGGCGTTAAGAAAATGGATTGACGCTAGGCGAGGTGTGTGGAAAGGGGCGGGGCCCGTGTTTGAAAGGTGCTGGCGACGAGCGCGCTGGCGAGTTGAGCGGGTCGCGCCTGCGGGGCTGCGAATTCGGGCTCCGGGGGCGCTGGCACATGAACCGTGGCCGCCAGAGGAGCCACGCTGCTGACCAGCTTACAGAGGGCGCAGCCGGAGTCACCGGGCGCGACCGGGGTGTCGGATTCTCCATCCTTCGTCGGAGGCAGAACGCAGCATGCACGCAGGGCATGTATGCTCGGTGCGCCGGAATCGGCGGCGCACTGCGCGTCCAGCGCTCGTTGTGTTGCGCAGATTCCGGGAATGAAAGCCCGGCCCGAGGCCACCAGATACAAGACCACCAGCAGCCACGAGGCTACCCAGAACGTGCGCGAGCGACGCTTGAGACTGCCGGGGGTGGAAACATACTGGTTCATCAAAGTAACCTGACTGGATGCTGCACAAAAGAGGAGAATAACTGCGGAATTTTACACACCCCTCGCGAAAATTGCAAAAGTCGCTCCAGCGCGCGCAATCAGGCACATCACTTCATCGGTGCATGCTCCGCCGGATCGCCGACGGCCTTCATCGATTCGCGCATGGATTTCTCCAGCGCGCGCAATTGCTCCTGAACCGTCGGATCCGCCGATCCGATCAGGTTCTCGTTCTCGCCCGGATCGGTAGCGAGGTGGTAAAGCTCGTCCTGGCCCACATTGCGGAAATCGCGGATCAGTTTCCATTCCGGCGTGCGGAAAGCCCGGAGGTTGCCCGCGCCCTCGTCATTCTCGCGCTGGTCGTACTGGGTGAAGAAATCGTCGTTCCACGGGGGCGACTCACCCCGCAGGAGCGGCGCGAAGTTCTGCCCGCGCAGGAGGGCACCCTCGGGCACGGACACTCCCGCGAGCGCAAGGAGCGACGGAAACCAGTCGAGGTTCGACGTGGTCCTCGTGATGGTCGTGCCCGCCGCAATGCCCGCGGGCCAACGCAGGATTGCCGGGGCGCGCACCGACGTGTCCCACAGGTTGGTCCGGGTGCTCCGATCGTCCTTCAGCAGCCACCAGCCGTTGCCTTTATGCCAGATGCCGTGGTGGGCGAGGTTGTAGCCATGATCGGAAGTGAAGACGATGAGCGTGTTGTCGGTCAGCCCCTGCGCATCAAGCGCCGCCAGGATTCGACCCAGGTTTCTATCCACGCTGTGAACGCTCGCCAGGTACTCCCGCGTCATGCGCTCCGCGCGTGGTACATCGAGATCGGGGTGACGCGGCTCGGGCAGGGTGGGCTTGAGGTCCTTGAACAAGTTCCAGTCGTCATCGTGCAACGGCATCCACGTGCGATCACCCTCCGCGTTCTTGTTCGCATTGGCGTGGGGCGCCCAAAAGTGCAGCGAAATGAGGAAGGGCCTGTCGTCCTCCTTCGCGATGAAATCCAACGCAATGTCGGTGACAATGTCGGAACTGAAGCCCTCGACCTTGCGCTCGCCCTCGGGAAACTCCACTACGGGGTCTTTGGACACCATCGCGCCGTGCCGCCAGCCCGCGAAGTAATCGTAGCCGAAGGCGTTGGGATGGGATTCATCCCGCGCGCCAACGTGCCATTTGCCGATGTGGGCCGTGCGATAGCCCGCGTCGCGCAATGCCCTGGGCCACGCGGGCAGGTTTGGATCGAGTCCCTTAACTGGCGGATCGCTCTCTGCCAGGTAATCGGTGATGCCGAGCTCTGTCCCATAACGGCTGGTGAGCATGCTAGCCCGCGCGGGACTGCACACAGGTGTGGTGACGAGGTAGTTCGCGAGGTGCGCACCTTCCGCGCGGAGCCGGTCCAGATTGGGCGTGCGTGCATCAGGATGGCCGCCGCCACCCCAAGCCCAGGGACCCTGATCGTCTGTCATGATAAAAAGGATATTGGGCCGCGCGGGCGCGGCTACGGATGGGGCGGACAAGAGGAGGCACGCCGCACTTAGCAGCATCGTGATCAAGAGAGAAATTCGTTGCACGGCATTAATTCTCCAAAAAGCTTTCCCACAGATGAACACGGATAGACACAGATAGAAAATAATCGCACGATCGCTTTGAGTCTTACGTACTTCCACGTGCCATGTCCGAATGGTTGATGTCTTCGTAGAACCTTAGCCGCCTGAAGCAGGAAATTGAACCCCGAATAAGAAACCGTGATTTAGCTCATGAATTAGACGTATTCGCAGGCCCGCAGCCCGATCTTCAAGAATCAAAGAAGGATGCCAACCCAAAAGAACTCGATAGTTCAAACATGCACCTATTATCCTTCTATTTGAGTCCTTTGAGGTTAAATCCAGTTTCACAGTATCACGGGCCACGATAACGGTTTCTCTTATCTGTGTCTATCTGAGTTCATCTGTGGGAAAACATTTCGCTGTTAAACCGAGTGCACGGTCACTTTCCCGCGTCCGCCGCCGGTGTAATCCAAGCCTCCTTGAATCCGGTTACGTCCTTCCAACTGTCTGTCTCGATACCCGCGGCGCGATCCATGTTGGCGATGCCCAGTTGCTCCACGCTTCGGCGGTATTCCACCAGTTTCGTGAGCGCCTCGCCCCGTTGTTCGACGGTGGCATCCGGATCGTTCATCACCATGGCCGCCTCCACGCAGCGTTGCGAATGCACGATCCCTTCGCGAAGAAAGGCCACGCGTGCGGCGAAGGCGGGATCGGGATTACCCTCGCAGGCCGACGCCGCTTCGTCCAGCAATGCGAAGGCAGGCACGAAGACTTCCGGGGGATAGAGCTCGTCCGCCACCTGGGCATAGAGGGCGTAGCGACGGAAATTGCCGTCGCGCCGTGTCTGGATGGCTTTCGCGGCCCGGGGACTGTTCTTGATGGCGTAGTCCTCCCAGTAACCGAAGTACTTCCGCACGGCCGATTCGGCTGGCCCGAAAGCGCCGTAATATTCGTCCAGCAATGACTCCACCGGTGCCTCGGGCCGCACATGGATGCGCGCGAGCGTATAGAGGTTGGGGCCCTGCGCCGCCCACTGCCCGACGAGCGAATCAAAGTCGGTGCCGATCATGCCGTTCGCATTATAGAACTGGAATGCATCGGCAAACTGGTGCATGTACGCCAGCGGCATGCTGTAGCCGTCGAGAAACCAGTTGGGCCGGTAATACACCGATGCGCCCGTCTTCTGCCAGCCGAGCCACTGTTGATTGATCCACTCCTGCTCGGCATCGGTGCGGGGAAACCAGCCGGCCCAGCGAAACCAGGGCACAAAGCCGATGATGATGTTCTTATTCAGCTTGAGATCTTCGGGCGCCCAGAAATAGTTGAGGTAGGCATAGAAATGGACCTGCACATTCGGATCGATCACCGACGCCAGTTCGTGGACGCGCAGGGCAAAGCGGGCGTAGCGCGTGCCGGCCTGAACCGGGGTATAGGAGCGCTCCAGGCCCGCGGGCAACTTCGAGAGATCCGGCTTCGGACCATCCCACGCCACGCACTCCGCGCACTGGCACATCGCGGAGTCGTCATTCTCCCCCACGCCCAGCCCGAGCGGCTCATCGGGATGCTTCGCCCGCTCCTCCGCCCAGAGCGACACAATCTTCTTCGCCAGCTCCATGTTCGAGACGCACATGGTAACCTTCTTCGGTTTCGCAGGATTTTCCGGACCGCGCTTGCCGTCGGGCGTTTGCTGAAACCATTCGGGATGCTCCGCGCCGTATTTCTCCCACCAGCCTTCAAACGAATGGCCCGAGCCAAACTTCCGGCTGGCGAAATAGGTGTCCGCCGAATGCCCCATACGGTGGCGGCGCAGGAAGACATTCTGCTCCCGTGCGTACGCTTCCCGTTGTTCAGGCGTAAAGGCCAGGCGCTCGTCCGCCTGAATAAAGCCCCGCAAGCCGAGACCAGGCCGGATGTTGCGCTGCTGGTAACGCGGCGGGATCGTTTCGTTCACTTCGGCAATGCTCAGGGTCGCGCGTTTGGGGATGATGGTGCCGAGTTCGCCCGGCCAGAGCCAACGCACACCGAGTTCGCGCTCCAGCACTTCGTAGATACCCCAGAGCACACCCGCCGCCTCCGCCCCCGCGCTCACCGGATCGCCCGGACCATCCTGCGCGGCGATGAAGAGGTTACCGCCCATGCTGCGCAGGACAAATGCCTCGGGAGGAAGCGAATCGACATCAATACCGGCCTCCGCAGCGGCCTTCGTCGGGCCGAGGTACACCCTTACGCCTTCAGCCGGCGCCTCCGACTCCTTCACCATACCAATCAAGCGCCCAGTCGCCCGCTCCACATGGGAGGCGAACTCCCCGGCGGCGTAGACCGTGATATCCTGGGCTTCGTCTGGAATAACAATAGCCGCGGCCTCCCCCCGCTCCGGGACGATGACGACGGGCTGGGCGCCCGAAGGCACTATCACTAGGGAACTGAGCACATAGATAAAGAATCGAAACATTTACGGAACCTCCCGTGCACACGTTGGATTAAGCTCATGATAGATCTCGGTGACATATCCGGGCAACAGGTGAAGAATGCGTAGCGCCCGTCAGTCAGAAATCGTATACTGAAAGAAAGCTTTTTGTTGCAACACCCGGCAAGGAGGCGGGCGTATCATGAAACAATTGGGACTATTGGCGGCGCTTACAACGGCCATATTTGCCGCGTCGGCGGTGGTATCGGAAGAGGCCATTCAAATCATTGTTCCGGGCCGGTACCCTGCGGGTGCGGACAAAGTGGAGCCAGGCAAAGGTTGGTGGGGCATATTTCCAGACGGGGAAGGTTTCACCCTGCGATCGACATCAATAGTGGTGTCCTCGTTTCGATACGACGCTGATGATGTGGAAGGGCAAGAGTCAGGCGTTGCCATTGAAATCCCCCAGGAAACGGAGTCGGTGGTGCTGGTTCGAGGATTGAAAGAGGCCCGGCCTGGTCCTCTCACGTCAGTCAAGCCAATGGGTGCGTACTGGCCATTTCTATATCCGGGCCAATTTTCGAATCTGTCTTTCGACAACAAATCCCGCAAATCTCAGATGCGCCTCCACGCCTTCGGCGTAGCAGAACAGGCATCTGGACCGATGTATGTAACGTACAAGAAGTACGAACTCAAACTGATCCGGGGCGTAAGAGACGCCGTCCAATGCTTACCCGTTTTTTCCGATTTCGAAGGTGAATGCCCACGACTACTCTGGGCAGGCGATCTTGACCGGGATGGTCAGTTGGATTTAATTCTGGACAGATCTACAAGCGAGTTCAGCCTAGAACCATCGCTGTATCTGTCTTCCGCAGCCAAGGAAGGAGAGCTAGTTGGTCTGGTGGCCGAATGGCATGCCCACTATGGATGCTGAGATCGAGTGAACACGGATTCGCACATTCCGCCTTGCACTACTCCCAAGGCCAAGTTTTCCGTGAAAATCCGTGTCATTCCGTGGCCGATACTCTCCCGCCCTACTCTGCGCCGACGCCCCCGTTTCCCACTGCCGCGCCCGAGCTGGTGTCTTTGCGGAACATCAGCGGGGTGATTGTATCTCCGGCGGGTTTGAGTTTGTCTTCGTCCAATCGGTCCACCTCCTTCGCCGTCTTGAACCAGGCCGCCTTCATCGCCTCCACCCGTTCCGGCTCCTGCGCGGCGAGATCGTGCAGTTCCGTTCGGTCTTCATCGAGGTTGTAGAGTTCCCACTTGCCCAGTTTCGCCGAGACCAGCTTCCACGGCCCCATGCGCAGGGCGCGGTCGTTGCCGAAGTGGAAATAGAGCGCCTCGTGGGGCGTGCGCGTCTCGCCGCGAAAGATGGGCGCGAGGGATCGGCCCTGGAGCGGGTCGATGATGCGATCGCCAATCTGCGTCGGATAGCTCGCACCGCCCAGTTCCAGCACCGTCGCCATCACGTCGATCAGGTGGCCCGGCTGATCCGTCGTGCTGCCCGGCGCCGTCTTCAGACCCGCGGGCCAGTGGGCGATGAGGGGAGACGAGATGCCGCCCTCGTGCTGGTTCTGCTTGTAGAGCCGGAAGGGTGTGTTGCCCAGGTGGGCCCAGCTCGCGTCGTAGGTCCAGTGCGATCCCGGCTCCCAGGGCTTCATGAAGCGCCCCGTGGTCCGCTCGAAGGGACACGCGCCATTGTCCGCCATGAATAGGATCAGCGTGTTCTCCAGCAGCCCCTTCTCCTGAAGATGGTCCACGATCCGTCCCACGCTCGCGTCCAGTTCGCCCACCATCGCCGCAAATACCTCCATGCGATCCGCCTCCCACTGGCGATCTGCGTCGCTCAGCGAATCCCACGCCGGGATATGCTCCGGACGGGGGCTCAGCGCCCACTTCGCGGGGAGGAGACCGGACGCCACCTGGCGCTCGTGCCGCTTCACGCGCAGGGCATCCCAGCCCGCATCGTAGCGTCCGTCCTGGGCTTTCACCTTGTCCTCCGGGGCCTGAAGCGGATAGTGGGGCGCGTTGAAAGCGGCATAAAGAAAAAAGGGCTTTCCGTCCGCCGCCATCTCGTCTAGGAAGTCGTTCGCAAAGTCCGCCACCGCGTGGGTCGTGTAGAAGGGCCGTCCCTTCACCATCTCCGGCACGGGCCACACTTCCCCATTCTGCCGAAAGGTCTTGTCGCCCGCGAAATAGTCCGTCGCGCCGGAAAGGTGCCCCCAGTAGCGCTCAAAACCGAAATCCGTCGGCTGCTTGTCCAAGTGCCATTTCCCCACCATGCCCGTCGCGTAGCCCGACGACGCCAGCACTTCCGCCATCGTCGCGCCCCGGCTCAGGGACTCCGCCCCGGCCTGATCGCAGTAGAGCCCTGTCATAAGCGAAACGCGGGACGAGTGGCACTTGGCCGTGTTGTAAAACTGGGAAAAGCGCAGCCCGCCCTGGGCCAGGGAATCGAGGCGCGGCGTCGCGATTTCGCTGCCGTAGCAACCCAGATCGGAAAAGCCGAGATCGTCCGCCAGGATGACCACGATGTTGGGACGGGACTCGCCTTGGACGGAAAGGCCCGCCAGAATCAGGGCCGCAAGCACGGTGAGGGATCGGAAGGACATCGGGCAATACTCCTTGTTGAACGGACACCATCAACATTTGGTCGCGGGGCCGTTGCCAGCGCTTCAGGGGGACAGGTCGCAAGGTCGGGAGCAGCGGGTGGAAGTATCCGGGAACCTTCTGGACAGATGACGGATTTTACTGCATGATGGATGTTGGAACGCAAGTGCGGCGACGGGGTGTTCCCGGAGCCGCCTCGCTCGGGGTACGAAACAAAAGGGAGGCACGGCCATGCCGGGGTTTCGCACGAAACTGGTGGTCGGGGTTCTGAGTATAGTCGCGGCGTGTGGCGCATCGGCGGGGGACGGCGTCCACCTCGCCCTTTCCGGCCTTCACTACGCGGCCGACCCGGTGCGAGGTGGCGGGGACTGGTGGGGCATTTTCCCGGAGGGCGAAGGCTACACCTTCCAGCCTGTACGTGTGCGCGTGGAGGCGGTCGTCGATCCCCTCGCGGACGGAGACACGCGCAAGACGGCGACTGAGATCACCGTGCCCGGAAATGTCCAGGATATACCCCTGATTCGGGGGCTCATGTCTGCGGCGTCCGGGCCGCTGAAGTCGCTGAAGCCCGAGAAGAAGTGGGGCTTTCTCCCGCCGGGCGATAGTATCGAGTTGCCTATGGCGCGAGACGATGCGGTAGATGCAATGAAAATTATCGCTTCGGGAAACGAGACCATTAAAAAGGCAGGGCCCAGCGAGGTTAGCGTTATGACTGGCTACGAACTACGATTGGTTCAGGGTTCTGGTAAAGAACAGCAGTCGCAACTCCTGGTGGCGCTTCCCGAGTTCTCCAGGTTTTCATACGAAGAAGGCCCCAGTTTGCTATGGGCGGGCGATCTTGATCGGGATGGAAAGCTGGATCTGCTGTACAACCTCAGTTCGTTCTACATCGACACCGAGCTGGCCTTGTTTCTTTCCTCCGCTGCGAAGAACGGCGAACTGGTGGGCCTCGCCGCCCGATGGAACGCCGTGGGTTGGTGTTGATTTCGTTATACCAGCATCTATAGTTCCTATGCCACTGGACTGTCAATCGGTGACGGAGTGAAACACGTATGTTCAACACTTCAATTCGACAAATCCTCGGTATCGCCGTCCTCGCGGCTACGTCCCTTTCCCAGGCGGAAGGCACGGTTCAACTCGCCATTTCCGGCCACCATGGCAAAACGGACAACGTTAGAGCCAGTGGCGACTGGTGGGGCATTTTCCCGGAGGGCGAAGGCTTTACCCTCCAGCCAACACGCGTCCACGTTAAGCTGGTGACAGAGCCAACCGCCAATGGGGGCAAGGAAGTCGTCGAGACGCAGATCATCGTGCCCCAGAAAGTCGAATTCGCCGTGCTGTTGCGCGGCCTCATGTCTGCCGCCGCGGGCCCGCTGAAATCCGTTAAATTGGCAGAATACCCCGCTCCCCTGGAGGCGGGAAAGACCTTCGACCTGCACTGGGATTCCGATACCACGGAAAACCGGCTCCGGCTTCTGGCCACGGGCCGCCCGGTGGTCAAGCAAGTGGGAGAGCATACCCTCAGAAGAGTCGACGACTACGAGTTGTGGCTCCAGCGGGGAACGGGCGAAGGTGCCACGTCGCAACTGCTGCTCAAGCAATCGGAAGAATTCGGAGACGAAAGCGCCAGCCTGCGTTGGGCGGGCGATCTCGATCGGGACGGTCAGTTGGACCTGATCTATAATCTGGGCGGTCACTACACCCGGACCCGGCTCGCCCTCTACCTGTCTTCCGCAGCCAAACCGGGTGAACTGGTGGGGCTGGTCGCCCAATGGAACGCCTCCTGCGGCTGCTAATCGTGTCGGTCTCTCAGGCGAGCCCCGCTTTTCGGATTCTTGCGACGAAAGCGGGGCGTTTGGTGTTCGCCGCGTAGAGGGCTGCCGCGCGTTTTGTGAAAGCATCTTGTTGGCCGGATCTTGCGGCGAGATCGCGGAGATCGAGCAACGTCTCCAACGCCTCATCGTAGGGCTTGGGCTGGGTGAGCTTGACGAGCTCGTCGATTTTGGCCCAGAGTATTTCTTCCTTGCCAGTTAGGGATTGGAGGTGCTTCTCGCGCCGCGCCGCTTCTTCCCGTGCCTGCTTGGCCTTGGCCCGTGCACGCTCTTGCTCTTCGCGTTTTTCTCGTTCCACTCTTAAGACTTCCGCGCGAGCCTTGAGCTCGGCTACGTTTCTGCGGGGTATCTCGCTCCTATCGCCGTCCGGAGCGCCAAGAATTTCATCCAGCGCGCGCTGGCGAAGTCGGGTGCTTGAGTTGCGATCTGAGCCGTCGAGGAGGCTCGCGATGAGCGTATCCTTTTCGCGCGCGGGCAACGCTGCCACCCAGGCGGCCACGGCTTCCGGCGACAGGGTGCGCGGTGCCAATTCCGCGCTTTGCTCGGCGGCGGCGGCGATAAGATCCTCGCCAACGCGGAAGAAATCGGCGAGGCTTTCCAGCGATTCGTTGAGCACGCCCAGGCCCGGCGGAACGGGCGGCTCCAGATCGCTGTCGTCGAGTTCACCCAGTTCGAGGGCGGTCAGCCAGCCGAGGTAAAGGCACCGGTAATCGCCCGCCAGGAGATCGGCCCGCAGTGGGATCAACGACGATAGCCACTCCCCGCCCTCTTCGGCGTACCAATCACCGCTATCATTTTGAAAGTAGAGCGAGATGATCGTATACACGCCCGAAGCGCGGATCTTGACGTTGCTGCCGGCCCAGGTGGCGGCCGCTCTTGCTTCGCAGGGCAGGCGAAACATGAGCCGGCGTGTACCCCAATTCGCCACATAAACAAAGGCGTCGAAGTACGTCTCTATCCACCGATCCGGATTTCCCTTGAAATCGCCCCAATGGTATTCATTCACAAAGGTCGAGGGCGTGATCCGTGCCCGGGAAGAGACCTTGCGCAGTTCATCCATGTGCGCCCGGGTCAGCGGCGTATCAATGGCCTGGAATTCGTAGTACTGGTATTCGCTCATGCGATAGGTTTCACTCGTACACCGTGAAGAACAGTGCGTCCCCCACTGTCGCGTATTCCGCTTTTGTGACGCGCTGCACTTCCGCGTCGGGCGCGAGGCCGGGGATCGGCTCGTTCAGTTCGGCTTCGGTCAGCACGTGGATTCCGAAGGAGGCCAGCACGGCGTGTATTTTCTCCTCGAAAGCCTTAAGGGTGGCGGCGGCTTCGGGTGTGAGGAACTCGGGATCGTCGAAGGGCGAGCCTTCGTCCTCCACTTCGTCTCGTTCGCGGCCAAACACGATGTCGGGGGAGGATGGCCCGTCTTCGGACACGTAGAGAAAACCGCGCTGCACGGCGGCGAAGGGCGCGATCATGGAAATGCCGACGATATAGCCCACGCGGCCCGTCATGGGAACTGTCACGGGCACAAAGTCTTCCTTCTCCTCGTCCCACCCATCCTCCTCGAAGGTGCCGTCGAACTCAAAGACTTCCCCATCGGGACTGAGGAATACTATGTCGTAGGTCCGTGGGTCGTCCGGCCACAGGTCCTCGTCGCCCGGCTCGCCTTCCTCATCCCACACCACCGTTTCCTGGGGCGGACGATGGTGCACATGGACCGCCGGGGCGACACCCATCAGCGCGGCACGGACCTCGTCGCCGATTCCCTCATAGTAGGAATCTCCGTCGTAGTAAGTGTCCCCGTTCACCCGTCCATCCGGAAAGGCGTTGCGGATTACTCGGCTTACTTCTTCCATATCCATGGGGGTGACGCTCCTGTTGCTTGCATCGGTTGGCATCAAGCTAATCTACGCGGGCGGGGCTGGTCAAGAAACAGGCTTCAAAGGGCCCAGGCCGCTCCCAGCGTCACCGGATTCCGCATGTTCTCTGCGCTTGCGGTCTCTATTTCGAGACAGAGCCAGTCTCAATTCGGAGACATCGCCCCGTCACTACGCCCGGCAGCCAGTCGATGTGGTGCGGCTACCCGTTGTAAATAAACAACTTACACCAGATTCGCGATGCAAGGTCTGTTGGCAAGAATCTTGCTTGATGTCGGGACCACCTGCTGCGCAAAGACCAGCAGGAGGCGACCCAGCTTGGGCTGTAACCCGAAACCATGAGATACCCCGATACGATGAACACGAATGCCGCCTGGTTCCTGGACACGATCCTCATTCGCCCTGGAGTACTGCATATGCCCAAGCTCGCCATCCGCAAGACGGTGCAACTCGACGCCGCCTCCGCCATCGGCCTGGCCGCGCCCGAGGCGTCGGGCCGCTTCAACTGGGAATTGATCGCCGCGCCGGACGGCAGCGAGGCCCCCCTCCGTGGCGCGAACGAAATGCGCGTTCAGTTCACGCCGGACAGCCCCGGCCGCTACCTGATCCGGCTCAACGCCACCACGACCCGGGGCGATACCCACCATGTCATCCGGGTCTGTGCGGGGGAGGACGCGTCCATCACGCTGACCACCCTCGAAATCAAGTCATCGCCTGCCAACTGAAAGCAGGTTGTTCCCACCACGCGGGGCGGATGACGGAATACGCGCTCGAATCGCACCCGAGCTGCGGGGATCTCCGTCACCCGCCTCGCACTTTTTTCTGACGTGCGAGCGTCCGCCTCAAGGTAATTGAAGCAAGGTCTGCACAGCGCTGAAATCACCGAAGACCGCCATAATGTCCTTCAGACCATCGCCATTGGCGTCATAGACCTGGAATCGAGCGCCCGAACTGCTACCGAAGGAGGTGCGCCCGGTCCGGTTCAAATTATATAGTTGCTCCGGCAGGAAGGTGCGATCGCCGTTCCCCAGCAGGATCGAAATATCTTTTGAGTCTCCACTGGCGGAAACCAGGTCGAGCAGGCCATCGCCATCCAGATCCACCGCGCTGCCCTGGCTCGGATCCATGCCGTTGCCCGGTTGGAAGACGACGTCGTCAAAAGCGCCTACTCCCTTGCCGTATAGCAAGAAGAAACCGCCCGTGAACGGCCCCAATCCCTTGGAGTCGACCGGATCGGAATAGCCGGTCATGATCACCACGTCCTTGAAAGTGTCCTGATCCAAATCGGCCACCTCAATGTTCTGGACATACAGGGAGCCGCCCAAAGCAAAGATCAGGGATGGCGGGTCAAAGGTACCGTCGCCATTGCCCATGTGAGCCATCACACCACCCGGAAAATCGTTCACACCCACCAGAAGATCGAGGAAGGTGTCGTCATTGATATCGGCCGAGGCAATGAACTGGGGGCCGCGACCGGTGTCGATAATCTGCGGCGTCTGGAATGTACCGTCGCCGTTACCCAGCAGGACCGCGACTTTCTGCGCGGTTTCCACCGCAACGGCGACATCATCGAAGGCGTCATCGTTAAACCACCCCACCGTGGCATAAGAGGGCAGGTTACCAATGGTGAGGTCGAAGGTGACGAATGCGTCAAAGGTACCATCGCCCACACCCGACAATAGCGAAACGAGATTGTTGTCCTGACTCGGGATCAGCAAGTCGGCTTCGTCATCGGCATTGAAATGGCCCAGGGAAACATTGGTGGGCGTGCTGCTGACGTTGTTGAGGGCCGGGTCGCCAAAGGAGCCGTCTGCACTGCCTTTCAGGATGGCCACATTGGCACTATTCCGGTGAGAGATCGCGAGATCCATTTGCGCATCGCCGTCGAAATCTTCCGCCACAATCGATACGGGTTCATTACCTCCCGTGGCGAATGCCGGCGCGGCGGGCGTCAGCCCTCCGCTGCCATCGTTGAATAGAATATACAGATCCTGGCCCAGGCTAACGCTCACAACATCCTGATCGCTGTCGCTGTCCATATCGGCCACGGCGGCCCCTTCGGGAAACAGGCCCGTGGGCGCGGTGAGGGGGGCAAGGAAAGTTCCATCGCCGACGCCGGGAAGGACGGCGATTTCAGAGACAAACCGATTGGCCGTCACGAGATCGGGGAAATCGTCGCCATTCATTCTGGCGACCGACAGCTCCGTCGGTGTGGACGAATCGAAACTCGATATCGCATAGACAGCGGCATCGCGGAAGGTGCCATCGCCATTGCCCAAGGCCACCACAACCGAGCCCGAGATTGTGTTTACCGGGCCAAAGGCCGCAGCCAGGTCCTTCTCGCCATCGCCATTCAAATCTTCCGCCACCACACTGACGGCCGCAGACTCGCCGTCGGGCCTGGGTATCACCACCACGCCGTCTTGGAAGGTGCCGGTATTGTCATCGTTGTTGAAGAGAACCAGCACCTGGGATCCATTTTGATCCGCCGCCGCGACGTCCAGCGCGTCGTCACCGTCCAGATCGGCCAGGGCCACATCGACGATCATGATCCCGGCGGCATAGAGGGTGCCCGCGGCGAAGGAGCCGTCTCCATTGCCGAGCAGAACCTCCACATTGTTCGTGGAATTCGTTCCCGTCGCAATAACCAAATCCAGATCGCCGTCGCCGTCCACGTCGCCGGTCGCGAAATCAGACCCCTGGTTTCCCCCGGTCGTCGGGCTCGCGACGGGCTCCGCAAATCCGCCGCTGCCATCCCCCGGATAAACGAGGACTTGTCCGGGATTCGCATTCCCCCCGACGCGAAATACCGCTATCAGGTCGGCGTTCGTGTCCTGCGTGACCGGGGTAATCGCGATGGATTCTGGTTGCATCGCGGGTTCATCAATCAAAATCGAGGCCCCCAGCGACCCGTCGCCATGGCCCATGAATAGTCGCAATCGGTTCAAGGTCGAGCCAATGGCCACGACCACGTCCATCGCGCCATCGCCGTTGAGATCGCCCGTTGCCACGTCCTTCGGGCTATCCTCAATCGGGTACTTTCGCCCGCTGAAGAGGGGGGCGTCGCGAACCACGATGGTGCCAACGTCGGTTGTGCCGCCGCGCACCGGCGTCACCGGCGTGGCACTGCCCTTCAGGGCACGCCCGCCTTCCGGAGTGTACCGCGCGCGCGCGAGGTAGTCACCGGACACCGTGGGCACATCGGGCAGAGAGAAGCGCCCATCCACGCCGGTCGTTGCGACAAACCCCGGCACCACCGTGACGGTTGCGCCCTCCAGCGGGAGATCCGCGTCATCGGTCACCAGCCCAATCACCGTCGAACCGGGATCGGGTATTACGGTGAATAGCTGCGGGCCCGAGGTGCCGGTGTTGCCATTGGTGTCCGTGGCGGTGGCCTCCAATGTGAGGGAACTGATACCGGTCGGAACCTGATAGGTCACTTCGAAGGGCGAGACCGTATCCGTGCCCGCTGCGGCGCTATCGGCCGTGAAGGCCACCGAAGCCACGCGGCCATTGTCCGATGCGTTGGCGCCCAACGTGATCATCTCGCCCTCGATCAGTTCCGTGCCGGAGACCGGCTTGCTCAGCGTCACCGTGGGCGGTGTGGTATCCGCCGTGGTCGGATCGTCGTCTTCGCCATCGAGCAACCCGTCACCGTCCGTATCCTGATTCACGGGCGACGACCCCTGGCGCAATTCCTCGCCGTCCGACAGTCCGTCCTGATCCGTGTCGCTGGACTCGGGATTGGTGCCCAGAGCGTCTTCGGCCAACACGGAAAGGCCGTCCCCGTCCAGATCCTCGACTCCATCCAGGTTGCCGTCATTGTCCGAGTCGTTGTCGCCCGTCGCCAGGCCCAGCGATGCTTCGAGCGCATCACGGACGCCGTCGAGGTCGGTGTCATCACAATTTCCGGGGTATAGCTCGCAAAGCGTTTCGGCCACGAGCGCACCCACGTTCGTGGTATCGCCCGCCACCGGCGTCATGGGTTCGCCCACGGCCACCAGGGCCGGACCGCCGCCGATGCGCTGTGCGATCGCCACGATGTTGCCCTGATCCGCAGGGACCAGCGGAACGCTGAAATTGCCGTCCGCACCGGTCAGGTCTGAACCGGCCAGATTCACGATGCGGATTTCGGCGCCGGAGACGGGTGAACCGCCGCTGTCCTCCACCGATCCCGTCACGGTAGTCAGCCGACCGCCCGGCACCACCGAAACCCGCGCGACCGATGTGGCGCCCAAATTGTTGGCTGTGATAAATACCGTGCCCTCGCGTAGCGCCGTCACCACACCCTCATTCGAAACCGTCGCGATGCGTCCGTTACTCGTCCGATAGCTGGTGAATTCGTCCCGTGCGGAGACATCCACAGTGCTGCCATCGGCCAGGGTCGCGATCACCGACATCTGGGTCGTGGCGCCCACTTCGGTAAGCACCGGAGTGCCGGGCGTGGCGCGAATGGACACCGGCTGCACGGGCGGGGTCTGGCGGAAGATCAGGCTGTCGACAATCTCCACATCACCACTGCGTACCTGGAAGGGATCGCTGTAGACATACCACGTCTCCCCGTCGATCGTGCCGGAGCCCGTAATCTGTACGAAATCATCGCCCACCTGATCCCGCGGCGAACCGGGGCCTTCGGCCCCGAAGGAATCGGTGACGGAGATATTGTCGAAGAAGAAAAATCCGCTCTGGTCGGGCTGGAAACTCTGCCCGTTGAGCATGAGGGTGAAGGTTTCATTGAGCTGGAGCGCGGGCGCCTCGCCTTTTTCAACGCGACCCGATTTCGGCAACTGGTTGACCAGTTCCTGCACTGCGGCGATGACGCGGGGCGCGCCGAAATTGAGGATGGTACCGTGGTCGGCTCCGGGAAAGGTGCTTATGCCGCCCCCATCCAGACGAAATCCGCGAAGACACTTTGCAAAGTTTTCGTCGCATCGGGGGGGGACGCACTCCGCGAGTTCGGCACCGGTGAAGTCGTTGGCCAGGAAGGTCTCCGTGTTGGGCGGTGCGGGATAGGAAACATCGCGCTGATAGGCATGACATCCGGGGGGAAACACGATAAGTCGGGAAATGGGATCGAAAGCGAAACGCCTATCCGCTTCGATGCCGCCGCTTATGCGGATGGTATCACCGCCCAGGCTATGGCCGACCAACACCACTTTGGGTTTCGGACAGTCGGGCGGCAGATCCCGTTTCAACTGATCGAGCCACATGTTTGCGATAAGAAGTTGGGGCGGTCCAAAGGTCTGGGACCGGACAATGAAGGAGCGGACCTTTTCGGGATCGACGGCATTCACGCCATCCCTAATTGGAAAGAGACCGGCGACTAAATCATTGCCGCCAAGCGCTACAAAGAAGTCCTGAATATCTGTGGCGCCGGCAAAAAAGACGACCCCGACTACGCCACACCGATCCCGCGCCTTTCCCCGCACGGTATACGGCGGGCACGAGGCCTGCCACCCGCCCTTGGGGAGGCCGGACCCTTTGTCGGTAACAATGGTCGAACCGTCTTCCGACACGGCTCCGGAGGCTACAATCGCGTACTGGCCGAGATCGTGGTCAAAGCTGAGGAAGTACGCCGCCTGTCCTGGCGCAAGGTTCGCCGTATTCGGATACTCGACGCGAACCGGCGGATCGTAGGTCGCACGGGCCGGCTGAAAGGTCAGGGTCATGTTGGGCGCGGCGCCGTTGGGCATGGGCATGGGCAGATCGTCGAAATGCACCTGATCCACCGACACCGACACCGGATTGTCCGGGGAAGGGCGGGTACCGTCCGCCAGCGTCATGGATCCGGCGGCAATAGTAAACTTGACACCCTCCAGTCCCTCCACGGTCAACTCCACATCCTGGGTGCCGTCGTACATCCGCGTGTTGGCCGGGTTGATGGCGGGCAACAGCACGGGCATGCTCAGAGAATTTGCCGTGTCGGGGACGATATAGGGATCGTAGTTCAGTGAGGGAAAGGAGCCCGTGGGAATCGGATTGCCGTTCAGCGTCGTCGCCGTGTCGCCCTCCACCCGGAGGTGCGCCAGCCCACTGGGAAGATCCGTGAAATTGAAGCTGCCATCATCGGCGGTTCGCGTCGTAAAAAACGTGCTGTCCACGGACAGTTCGACCGTTGCGCCACCGATGGGGCCCGTCGCGTTGTCCAGCACACGGCCTGCAAAGGCCGTCGGCGTTTCAAAGCCCCGCGCCAGCCCGACAATGTCGAAGGTCGCTGGTGCGGTCGTGTTTCCGTCGAAGTCGGCGGTGATCAGGTTGTGGGTGTCGGCGACGCCGAGGGTGTAGAGCACTTCGGCATGGCCCGAAGCAGTAGTCAGGACGGTCGCCTCCTGAAGTCCCTCGGTTCCGTTGAAGTAACCATCCGCGCTGGCGAAGGAAAAGGTGACCGGAACACCCTCCACACCGTTGTCGCCATCGCTCACCCATACTTCGAGGGGAACGGGCGCTGTGCTGTTCACCTCCACCTTCTGGTTGTTGCCCGCGGTGATATTGATTTGCGATGGTATGCCGCTCGCTGCGGAAGCGGTGGCCAGGACCGTGTTCTCCGTATCGGCCGATACGATCTCGAGGCGGTTGTTCCCACGCCCCGCATCGGTGCCCAGCGTCCAATAGATGGTGGCCCGTCCCTGGGCATCCGTCGTGAAATCGGCGCGTATGCCATCGGGATTGGGGGTATCGGCGCTCTCGGAGAGCTGGCCGTCACTCCGCGTGACACGGCCGGTGAGCTGGCTGTTCGCGATGGGGTTGCCATCGCCATCCGTAACTTCCACGACAACCGGTTCAGGCAAATTCGCGTTGGCCACCGCCTCTTGCCCGTCTCCGGAAACCAGCCTTATGCGCGGCCCGGCGAGCGCCAAACGCGTAACCGTGACCTCGGCGGTGGTGACGTTTCCCGCCCGGTCTGTAGCGGAAGCCTGGATCACATTTTCGCCGAGCACCAGGGCGACAGCCGGGCGGAAGAATGTGCCGTTCGTGCCAATGCCCGGATCGGTCTCCGCAGCTTCGCCATTGACGAGCACCTGGAGCCCCTCGAAGCCAGCCAGCATGTCGCTCGCGCGGCCCGCCACGTCAACGGTTTCGGCATAGAGATCCGCACCGTCTTCGGGGAAGTCGATGAAAAGTGTGGGCTTCATTGCGTCCTGGATAATAACCAGGGGCGCGGGTGCGCTGCGGTGGAGGAGTTCGTCTACCGCCGTGACAAAGAGCCGGTTCGGCCGGTTCGCGTAAAGCGGAACCGATACGGAGAAAGCGCCCGCACTGTCGGCCGTGGCCGTGGCAAACCCGCCTGCGCCATTGACCTCCACAAGTACTCCGGGCTGGGCGCTTCCCGTCAACTGTATCGTATTCTCGTGCGTGATTTCTGGAAGAGCGTCCACCACGGGCGCCGTGGGCGGCGCGGGCACGGGCACAATCGGTACATCCGGGCCCAGTGATACCACGAAGGAAATGGATGTGCCTACGGCAACCTCAGCATCCGCGGCGGGATTCTGAGAGATGACGAGGCCAAGGGCCACGGTCTCGCTATGGGCTTCAGATACTGTGCCCACGTCCAGCCCGGCGGCGACGATATCCGCCTCCGCCTCGCTACGGGTAAGGCCGACCACATTGGGCACGGACACGGGAGGATCGATGGGAACGCATCCCATGGATGGAATGAGTGAGGCGAGGAGACACAATGACATAAACGTCAAGAGCAATCGCACGATGCTACCCTCACGGAAAATAGGCACGCCAAGCTCACTGCGCGACGGCAAGACCCGTCACGTACCGCTGTGGCCGCGCCCGCACCGCACCGGCTAAGAGTGTCAGTATAGCCCGCTTCCGCCCTATTGTCTATGGGGCCTGTGGAATAATTCGCGGCCCTGCCGGGGAGAGGCGACTTTTTTCGCATGTGGAGATCCCGTCCCTTCGTGGGGTTTGCGACTTCAATCCGGTGATCGCCAGTTGACTTTCAACGCTCACAACGTCGATCCTGCGTCCCATCGTTGGCGTCCCAGCAGAAGGAATCACCCATGTCACTTCTCAGCCCCATTCTGGTCATTCTTGCCCTGGCCAGTTCCGTCGCCCAACCCGCCGACAGCGGCTTTGCGCCCGACCACCCGATCCGCCGCGCGCCCACGCTGATCGCGCACGACCTCTCCGCCCTGCCGAAGGCGGAGGTCATCGGCTCGCCCGAAGTGCGCACCCTGCTGGGCTACACCCGTCGCCCCCTCCACCTGCCCGACGGCCATACCATGGCCCTCTTCTCCTTCAGCTTCAGCGCACCCGCCAACTGGCTCTTTCTCATCGACTGCCGCACAATGTCCATCGAGCGCTTTGCCCTGCCCAACAACGACATTGGCAGTCACGGCGCGGCCCTCGGCGCGGACGGCAACATCTACGTGATGTCCTATGGAACGGGCAACGCCTACTGCTTCGACGTGGCGAAGCGCGAGTTCACCAGGCTGGCCTGCGAAATTCCCGAGGGCCAATACGCGTGGGACGCCATCGGCGGGAAAAACGGCCGCATCTATTTCGGCACCTATCCCGGCGCGTGGTTTGGCGAGTACGATCCCGTCACGGCCCAGTGGGAAATCTGGAAGCAACCCGTGCCCGACACAAAGTATGTGGGCGAGACCAGCGCGCTGCCCGATGGCCGCATCACCTTCCGCGCGAACGGCCCGGCGGATGTGCGCATGGCTTTCGATCCAGAGACCCGACGATTCGCGCCTTTCGATCCGGCCTCCGTTGTGGCGTCGCAGGAAGCACCTCCAGCCCTGCCGCCCCAGACCGATCCCGAGGACAGCTTTGAAACGCCGGTGGAAGTCGACGGGCGCTGGTTTACGGTAAGCCGCGTGTCGAGCCGACTGATGGAATTGTCCCTCGATGCCGAAGCGAAGGTCGCCGGCGAACTGAAGTCGAAGGCCGAGACGCTGTGGTGGCTCAAGGCGCAGCCGGGCGCGATCACGGGCGTGAGTTACTATGGCGCGATGTTCCGCTATGACCTGGCCACGGGCGAATTGCAGCAGGGCCAACTCGACAACCTCGCACCGGGCGGCAACTCCATCATGTTCGTGGAGACCATCACGCCCGAGTGTATCGTCGGGGCGAACTACAGTCAGCAGAATCTGTTCACGGTGAATCCCCGCAGTGGCGAAGTGCGTGCGGAGCTGGGCAAGATCGCCCGCGTACCGGGCGAGGCCATGTGCGCCGTGGGGCTCGATGGTATCGCTTACCTCGGCATCTATGTGCAGACCGTGATCTCGCGATTCGATCCGGCAAGGCCCATCGCCTATGGCGAGAACCCGAAGGAACTCGCCCAGTTCGGCCCGGAGTACAAGCAGACCCGGCCCCGGGCCGCCGTGACCGATGGAAAGCTTGTCTACATTTCCTCCGACAGCGACTACAACCAACTCGGTGGCGCGCTGATCGTCCACGAACCGGCCTCGGGTAAGTTCGACGCGTATCACCACCTGATCAAGGACCAGAATCTGCCCACGCTGGCCTGGGACGAAGACCAGAGTCTCCTCTGGGGCGGCACGGACCGCTGGGGCCAGATGCAGAGTGCGCCGCCGACGCTGGAAAGCGCCTTGATCTATGCCTTCGATCCGGAGAAGCGCGATGTGACGAAGACTATCACGCCGTGGCCGGGTGCGGACATGGTGACCCTCCACGGAATCACGCGGGAGGGTGTTCTGCTGGCAACGCAGGGGGCCAATGTGGCCTGCATCGACACGAAGACGTGCGAGGTGCTGTATCTGGGGACGTGGCCCGCGGAACTGGGCAACGGCGCCGTGCCCACGCACCTGCGCCTCTGCAGCGATGGACACTCCTACTTCGTGCGGGGCGGAACGATGTATCGCTGGGACAGCGCGGCAAACACTCTGGAACCCACGGCCACCGCGCCGGATGCAAATATGCTCACGGAATCGGAACCGGGCCTTTGGGTGCTCAGCAGCGCCACGACGATCTACCGTCTTCGATTGGGGAACTGAAGCTACACGTCCCGACCGGCAGCGGCACCCGATGCCCAGGCCCATTGAAAATTGTAGCCGCCGAGCCAGCCCGTCACGTCCATGGCTTCGCCGATGAAGTACAGCCCCGTTACCTCGCGCACTTCCATGGACTTGGGCGAGAGGGCGCGCGTATCCACGCCGCCCCGGGTCACTTCGGCCTTGGCGTAGCCCTCGGTGCCGCTGGGGACGATGCGCCATTGCTGCAGGGCGGCGGCCATCGCGCGGAGGCCCTTGTCCGGCATTTCGCCCAGGGGCCGATTCCAGCGGTGGCGCTCGCAGAGGAGCTTTGCGAAACGGGCGGTCAACCTTTCGCGCAGGAATGCTCCAGGCTGGGTGGCCGGAGCGCGCCGCTTGGTCTCCAGCAGCAGCTCCTCCAGCCGCATGCCGGGAAAGAGATCCAACTGGATGGAGGCGCCCGCCTCCCAGAATGACGATATTTGCAGAATGGCCGGGCCGCTGAGACCACGATGGGTAATGAGGACCGCTTCGTCGAATCCCGTCTTGCCGCAGGTCACCCGCGCATCGAAGGACACGCCCGAGAGCGACGCGAGCGCGCCCAGATCGGACTCCGGCAGCGTCAAGGGCACGAGGCCCGGCGCACAGGGCACCAGGGGCACCTCAAATTGCCGTGCGATGCGGTAGGCCAGATCGGTCGCGCCGAGCTTCGCGATGGAAAGGCCGCCCGTGGCCACCACGAGGGCGGGCGCGCTGAACTCGCCCTTCTCGGTCTCCACCACGAAGCCATCGCCTTTCCGCACCGCGTGAACCGTGCAGTCAAGCCGAATCTCCACACCCGCTGCCGCGCACTCGGCCACCAGGGCATCGATGATTTGCTGGGCCGAGCCATCGCAAAACAATTGACCGAGCTTCTTCTCGTGATACGCGATACCATGGCGCTCCACAAAGGCGATGAAATCCTTCGGGGTATAGCGCGAGAGCGCCGAATGGCAGAAGCGCGGATTGGCCGAAACGTAACGCAACGGCTCCGCATTGACGTTGGTAAAATTACAGCGCCCGCCGCCGGAAATGCGGATTTTTCTTCCCACGGTGTCGTTATGCTCGATGAGCAACACGCGCCGCCCCCGCAGACCCGCCTCGATGGCGCACATGAGTCCGGCCGCGCCCGCGCCAAGTACGATGGCGTCGTAGTGCATCGCTGGCTCGCTCATGGCCACACCGGCGCCGTGATCGCCACCAACGCCGCGTCGTCCAGCGTGGCCGGAGCCCGAAGGGGCCAGATCGTCTCATAGATAAGCCGTAATCCGGCTGCCCCCTCGCCTGCAGCGATGTAGTCCGCCCGAGGCGACCAGCCGTCCGCCTGCGCCGCGCCAAGTGGTCCCGAGGATGCGATCAGGTCGTTCTCGTCATTGACCACCTGCCAGCCGAAGTTCGCATTGCCGCCGGGATCGCGCAGGCGGCCCAGCACGAGCCAAGCGCTCCCCGATTGCACGGGCTGCGCCGCGCTGAAGATCCACGAGAGTGTGGAAAGGGTCAACAGGCCATCCCCATCTTCCGTGCGCTCCACGACGAAGCCCGGTGAGTTGCGGAGGTGGAACCACGCCCGCCCCGCGTCGATCCAGCCGGGCAGCACGGTATCGCCTGGGTAGGCGCGTTCGATGCTTTCCCAGTTGACCTGATTTTCTACCCACTGCAATTGCAGGAGCTGCTTCCCGCCCGAGAGTCGCACGGTCGCCTCACCGCCCGCACCGGGGACCACGCTGATCCCGGAACTGTCGGCGGTGGACACAGTATCTTCCCAGAGCAGCAGCAGGGGAAAGTGCCCGCCCTGTATCGTGGTGGCGCCACCCCGGCCGATGGCGCGCAGTTGAAGGGCGCTCGCTTCCGGCCCTTTGGCCGAGTTCACCGGCAGAAGCTGATTGATTTCGGCAGAAAGCTCCGCAAGCACGGCCTGCTGCGCTGCTGGTTCACTGAGCAGGGCCGCAGTCCGCGCGAGGGCCATGCCCCGGAGCGCTTTGTCCTGCGCGACGGCGCGATAGGCTCCCTCCGCCTCGACAAGCTGCCCCACCTTCTCCAGCGCCACGCCGCGCAAATACGCGGCCTCCGCCCGTCCCGTTGCCTGTGCAAGGGTTACGGCGGCCCCGGCCGGATCGGCAGAAGCCAGTTGTCCGCGGCCACGAAGGGTGGCCAGCTCGCTTACGAATTCGCCACGGGCGGCCAAGGCATCGGTGACCCGCTTCAAGTCGTCCCAGCGCGCGCGGTCAGCAAGCGCCTGACCGATTTGCACGAGGCTCCAGGCCGGTACGGTGGCCAGGGCAGCCTCATCGGGCAGTCCAAAATCTACAGCGCGATCCCAGCGTCCCCGGCGCGACCACGCCTCATAGAGAACACCGTGGAATTCGCCGAAGGCTTCCGCCCGCAGATCGGCGACTGCCCGGGCCAGCTCAAACTGAGCCAGGGCGCCGACGAGGTCACCCTGCTCGAGCGCGTGGCGCCCCAAGGCGAGTCGCGCGGGGGCAAAGTAACAGGCCGGTCCTGTCTGCTGGTTGGGAGGCGTTCCCGCCTTGTGTACTTCGCCCGCAGCCTGACGCAATTGGGAAAGCCCCTCCTCCACCTGGCCCGCCTGAAGGAGCACGCGCCCGTAGATGGCTTTGGGCAGGGGCTTGTCAATCTCCACATCCACCGCCCGACTGGCAATACCCAGGGCCTTCTCCATGTCCCCATCGGCCAATGCCCGGGCCACGTTCTGCTCGAAGTTGTCCGTGTGCAGCCGCTCCAGTCGAATGCAGACAAACATGAACAGGGCGAACACGACGAAGCCAAGGGCCAGGGCGAAAGCGGGAACGCGATAGCGCGCGACCCGACCCTCCACGGGGGCCAGCACAAAGGACAAGCCCGTCAGCAGCCAGAACGACTGGGCCATCACCGGCCACTGGAAGAAATTCTCGAAGGTGCTGTGAAAGAGGTAGCCCGCGAGGCCCGCCGTCACGCCGGCATAGAGCGCCCAGCCCGGATCCTCGTCCCGCCGCGCATGGCGCGCACGCCAGGCCCGCTCCAGCCACGCCAGCACCACCCCGAAGAAGCCCAGCACGCCGAGCAGCCCCGTCTTCACAAACAACTGAAGGTAGGCGCTGTGGACCGTCACCTCCACCGGACCTTCTTCTTCCGCCAGTGCGGCCAGGGCCTCCGCATCGGGACGAGGCACGCGAACGTACGCCTCGTTTTTCAGGATTTCCGCGATGTCGTAATAGCAGCCCCAGCCGAGGCCCAGCACCGGGTGCGCCCGGCCGATGTGCCAGGCCGCCGTGTAGTACTGGGCCCGGTCCATCAGCGACTGGTCATGGGCCGGATCCGCGAGCGTGGCGATGCGCCCGGCGATCATGGGGCCCAGGAGGACGGCAAAAATCAGCCCTACAATTCCCGCGCCGAGGACCACCCGCCGGGGCGGGCGCACCGACACCGCCATGTAGCCGATGGCCACGGCCAACCCGAGCCAGGAGCCCCGGGTCTTCGTAAACACCACGGCGATGAGGCAAAGCACAATGCACGCCGCGATCATTGCCTGCACAGCGCGCCTGCGCGATGAAAGGAGCACGCCGAGGGCTGGACCACAGGCCAGCACCATCATACCGCCGAGGGCCGTGGCGCCGTAGAAGGAGCCACTGCGCACCCCTTTGTGCAGTATCATATCGCTGGCGATTTGCTTCTCTGTGATGCCCGCAAAGGTAAACTGCTGCAGAATCCCGTGACACGCGATAAACGCGGCCCCCAGCACGAAGCAAAGCGCGATAGACCGGGCCTGATCGTGGGTTCGAACAGTCTGGAGCACCAGCCAGAACAACACGACGAACTCGCTGAACTGTCGAAAGTCCTGAAGCACCGCCAGGGCGCCATTGTGGCGGAGCATGCCCGTGCCCACGGCGGCGGCGAGCGAAAAGACAAAAATTCCCAGCGGCACAAGGGGCAGTCGCGGGCCAAAGCCCTCCCGACGCACCAGCATGAGCGCCGCCTCCTTTGCCGCCAGCAGCAAAATGAGCACTTCAGGAAGATTGAAGGTAATTCCAGCCACTTCCTGTTGCACGACACCGAATGGCATGATGGAAAAGGCAATGAAGCAGAGGGCGGCCTGGGTATTGCGCGCAATCAGGAGCAAGCCACAGGCCAGAAGGGGCGCGCCCACCATCCACGACGTCGCACCCGCCAGCACGGCCACGGTACAGGCCGCGACTATAACCGCGCAGGCGCGGAAGGCGATCAGGCCGCTGCGGGCCTCAGGGGTCACCCCAAGCGTTTCGTTCGTGTCCATCTGCGGCAGGCTTGCCCTTCAGGTCGCGGGGCGACAAGTTAGATCTGAGGCATGGGGGGCAGCCCCTTGAACCAGCGCTCGTGAAGGCGGTTGCCGGGAAAGGGAATGGCCAGTGCCGTCAGCAGAATAATTTTGAGATCGACCCACAGCGAGCGATTTTGCAGATACCATGCCTCGAGCGCGCCCTTGATCGGCATCACGTCCTCGCGATAACTCTGCATCAGCGGCTTTCCTGAACGCGCGGTGATGTCGTCTTCTTTGCGGAAGACCACCGAGCCGATCCCGGTAAGGCCCGGCTTGCTCTGATAGACCAAGTGCTTCACTTCGTCGGGGTAACAGTCAAAGCACTCCAGCGTGAGGGGGCGCGGACCCACGAGAGACATGGACCCCGCGATAATGTTCAGGATCTGCGCCAGCTCGTTCAGCTTGCTCCAGCGAAGAAAGCGACCGAAAGGGAGCACCCGCGGATCGTGCGCGGCGGTCACCGTGCCCGAATTCGGGCTATTTTTCAGCATCGTCGCGAATTTCCAGATCTTGAAGGGCTGCTCCTTGTAGCCGATGCGCTTCTGCAGGAAGAACACTTCTCCTTCGCCCGTGAAACGAAGCACGAGAATAATGCCGAGGAATATGGGCGACAGGAGCAATAAGACCCCGACGCCCACGGCCAGGTCCAAACATCGCTTTATCAAAAAGTACATGAGACTTCCTTCTTACATTCGCTGATCGAGGCTCTTCGCCTTTTCTTCGTGCTCCAATTCGGGAACGGCCTCCAGAAAGGCCCGCACGTAGTCCGCCTTCAGGATGCCGGGCCGCTGACTCGCACCTCGCGCAAAATTCATGAAGTTCTCCACCCGCACGCGATCCGCGGGATCGTTGTCCAGCGAGATCGAACCGATATTGGCGAATCGACCAAAATCTACTTCATCCCGCTCGGTGTAGAATTCTTCATAGGCCTTCTCGCCCGTCGTCTCGCTTTGGAAGAAGTAACACGGCCACTTACCCTGCGGGATGAGCTCGACCGCCCGACTGCGCGCCTCGTCCTCGCTGTCACAGTGCACCGGCTCAAGGCCACTCCGTTCCAGGAAGGCCTCCGCGATTTCGGAGAAGGTCTTCTCGTCCAGTCCCTCCTCCATCCGCGGAAACAGGATCTCGCGGTTATGTCCGAGCACACACGAAAGCAGGCAGATCTGGCCCGCCTCTTCGTGGGAGATGAAGTAGCGCTTCACGTCGTTGGGCGCGGAGAGCGGCTGGCGCTTTTCCAGACGACGCAGAAAGCCGTGGGGCAAACTGCCGTCGGAGAAGGCGACGTTCGCAAAGCGTGCAGACGAAAAGGGCTGCCGGTCCGAATGGTACAGGAGCACCTTCTCCATCACCCGCTTGCTGGCACCCATCAAGTTCGCCGGATTCGTCGCCTTATCGGAAGAAACCGAGAAGAACTTCGAAAACGAATAAGGCAGAGCCTCCAGAAACTGTGACGGGAAGGTCACGTTGGTGTCGATCATCCGCATGAGGCAATAGATGTCTTTTTCCGAGCGGACATGCTTGATGGCCGAAAGGTTAAGGATGTAATCGAAGGGCTTCATCTCCGCGAAGTAACGGGTACATTCCGCGCTGCCCAAGCCGATCGGTAGCGCGGCGAAATCCTCGGGGATCGCAAGGTTCGCGGACGACCGAAGCTCCCGCACCACCTCCACCAGATTGTTCTCGCTAAGGTCAATGAGCGAGAGTGCGCCCGGCTGAAAATCCAGAAAGCACTTAACGACGGAAAAGCCGATGGAACCCGCGGCGCCGATGATCGCCACACGCTTGCCGGCTATCGCCTCGTGAAGGGCGTCGCGGTGTGCGTCAACCGCTTCACTGAAGCACGATGCCGCGCGGCCCGTCGCCAGTTGTTCGTATTCTTGCAGGGTTGCCAGTGCGGGCATGTGCTCAGACTCCAGCCGTCGCTTCGGCGAATACCGCCGACATGCGATCCGCCATATCGTGCATGTGTGCTTCAGAGAGGGTGGGGTGGACCATGAACATGAGCGAGGTCTCGCCCAGTTCCCGCGCCACCGGGAGGCGTTCCTTGGGGCGGAGACCGGCCTTCTCAAAAGCCTTTTCCATGTAAATCTCCCCACAAACGCCATTGCGACAGGGTATGCCCCGCGCGTCGCACTCGGAGAGTATGCGGTCGCGGGTCCAGCCCGGCTTGAGCTGCTCAGGCCGAATGAAGACGTGAAATTTGTAGTACGCGTGATCGAAATCCGCGCCCGGCAGCGGCACACGAAGGAACGGGTTCGCACCGAATCGCTGGGCGAGTATACCCGCATTGCGCGCACGCAGCGCCTTCCACTCGGGCATTCGCTTCAACTGGATCCGGCCCAGCACCGACTGCATTTCCGTGAGCCGCCAGTTCGTTCCGAAATCTTCGTGAAGCCAGCGGTAGCCCTCGGGCGCGGGCCGACGATAGATCGCGTCGTAGCTCTTGCCGTGGTCCTTGTAGGTCCACGCCTCCTCCCACATCGCGTCGTCATTCAATGTGATCATGCCGCCTTCGCCGCCCGTCGTCATGATCTTGTCCTGGCAGAAGGACCACGCCGCGATATCGCCCAGCGACCCGCACGGACGGCCCTTGTACCGTGCGCCATGGCACTGCGCGCAATCTTCAATCACCTTGATGCCGCGCTCCCGCGCCAGCGCCAGGATCGGGTCCATGTCGCAGGGCCAGCCCGCAATATGCACCAGCACGATAGCTTTGGTGCGCGGCGTAAGCACCCGCGCGATAGACTCGGCGGTGATGTTCCCGCTATCGGGATCCACATCCGCAAAGACGGGGATCATACCCTGAATCACGGCGGCGCTCGCCGAGGCAATAAACGTACGGGGCGTCACGACCACCTCGTCGCCCGCTTTCATACCTAAAACCCGCAGCGCGAGCTCCAGCGCAAGCGTGCCGTTGGCCAGCGCCACCGCATGTTTGCTACCCGCAAACGCGGCGAACTCTTTCTCAAACTCGCGCGTCTCCGTGCCGGTCCAGTAGTTGACCTTTCCCGATCGAAGCACGCCGCCGACCGCCTCAATCTCTTCTTCGGAAAAGCTGGGCCAATCAGGATACGTCAAACTCATAACTTCATTCTCCAGTCTAAAGGCGCCGCGATGTCCTACGACGCGGAAAGGGCGCGATGGCAAAACGAAAAGCCGCGCGGCCCCGTAGTATAGCGAAAAAGCGCCGGAACCCGTGAATCAGCGCACCGGACGCCCCACATAACGCACTTCAGGACAGGGCTTTCAGGTAGACGTTCGACGTCTCACCCTGGTGAATAGTCACTGTACCCGCCAACACGAAGCCATGCTTCCGATAGTAGGCGTTGGCCGCCGCCAGCGAAGCGCCCGCCACCACCTTGTACTGCGTGTGCCCCGAAGCGCGAAGGGTGGCCTCCAGCGCCGCCAGCAATTCCTGCGAGATTGGGCTTCCCCGGAACCCAGGTGCGATCACGATCGACAAGAGCTCCGGTATTCGACCAAGACTGCTCACGCTGGCTTCGGTCTTGCCTGGCGAAAAGAGGGTCTCCAGCACCTTGGGGATGAGGTTAGGGGAAAAGAGTAACTTGCCCAGCGTCGGCATTACGCGCAGGAACTTCTTGATCACAAATTGCTTCATCATGGAGGAAGTGCCGGTACTTGCCGAGATAAAACCTATTACTTCCCCCTGCTCCCGTGCGACAAACAGCAATTCGTGTTCCGAGATATATTCGTACAGAACAGTCAGGAAATCAACGCCCAGGCTTCGCAGAAAGCCTTGGTCGATATGGTCAAAATGCAGGCGGGCCACTTCGCCAGCGTCCGTATATTGCCCTTGCTCGATCATCGCCCGGATCCTTCAGGACCGTCTCCGGCAACCGCCCCCCTGAGCACGCGCTCCAGTGCTTCGGCCAGTCGGTCTCGGGAGAATTCTTCTTCCGCCAGCTTGCCCGCCGCACTGCCCGCCGCATCCAGCCACGCCCGATCCCGCACGGCGGCGACGATCCGGCGCGCGGCCACGGCGGGATCCTGCGGGTCGAGCACCAGGCCCGCGCCGCGTTCCGTTATCAGCGCCTCCTGCCATCCACTGTAATTAATGCATACAGGGGTTCCGGAAGCGAGTGCGTCGAAAAACTTGTTGGCCGAATTTGCCCACATCTCCGGCAACGGCACGAAGAGCGACAGGGCCAGGTCCGCCGCCGACAACACCGCCGGGACATCTCGCTTGGGCAGCGGAGGGAGCATGTAAAAATTCTCGTTCAGCACCCCCAGCTCGCCCGCGGTCTGGGTGACCTTCTCCAGTTCCGCGCCCTCGCCAATGACGGCAAAGCGAACCTCGGGGTCCAGTTCCCGCGCGGCCGCCGCCACGTGCGCGAGATACGCAACACCGTTGATCCGGCCAAGGGTACCGCAATAGACCACCAGGGGCCGCTCATGGAGCCACTCGAAGCGTTGCCGGAACTCGCGACCCGCTTCTTTCGACACGCGAAATATATCCAGATCGCAGCTATTGGGAATCACGGTCACGTCCCGCTCGGGGTAGCCCGTGCTTACAATACCGTCGCGCATACCGGGAGACAGGGCCACTATCGCCTTTGCGTTGCGATAGGCAAACCGCTCGAGCATGCGCGCCAGTGCAATAGACAGTCGGCCCGAAAGTGCCCCGATGGCAATGGGCAGCTCGGGCCAGAGATCTCGGACTTCAAAAACCATGGGGATGCGGCGCCGGCGGGCCGCATAGACCGCAGGCAGGGCGATCGTCAGCGGCGTGCTGGTCGCAAACACGATATCGCCTTTCACCGCGGCAGCCCGAAATGCGGAACGAACTGCAAAACGCACAAAGGCCCGGATCCGATCGGAATACGACATTGAATTGGAATAGGGAACCGGCAGCCAGTGGACCTGAATCCCTTCGATGTCGGTAACTTCCCAGCCGCCGGAAACACCATCCTGATCCCGACGCGAGGTGATCATATGCACCTCGTGTCCCTTGGCGACCAGGCGCCGCGCCATCTCGTAGGAGCGGGTTCCCCCGCTCATCGCGGGTGTGTTGAAATATTGATGGAGGTATATGATCTTCATGCTGTTTGTACTTTCAAAAGTGCGGGTCATGTCCGATGCACGTGCGATTCACTACGCGATCGCGCCACGTCCCGGCAGCGCTCCACAAAATGTGCCGCCCACCCATCCGCAGAAAAAAACTCCGCCTTGGCGCGGGTGTTGGCGCACAGCGATTGATAAAGCGCCTCGTCGTTCGCCAGCCGGATCATCCCGTCCCGCAGCGCGTCCGCGCTTTTCGCTTCCACCATGATGCCCACGCTATCGTCCACAATCTCGGGTATGGCGCGCCAGCGGGTCGTGATGACCGGCACGCCCGCCAGATAAGATTCGAGAATAGCCCCCGGATACCCCTCGCCGATATAGTGTGTGGGCAGGAGGCTGGCGTCGTACTGCTGAAATGTCGGTATGATGACCTCCGGCAGCAACGGCCCGTGGTATCGGATATTGGGGTACGGCTCAAACAGGTCGCGGGGCAGGTCATTGCCCCAGGGACCATACACGTCTATTGTAAGGCCCGCTGGCAGACCCGCCGCAGCCTCGGCCATCACGCGCATGCCCTTGGCTTCGACTATCCGGCCAATATACACGAAACGTCGGCATGGCCCGCGCGCCCGGCCTGAATCGGCATTTTCCAGCGGAACGGGCCTGCTGTTTGGATACCATTCCACATGGGCAATGCCCCGCGCCTGGGCGGCGGCCACCAACAGCTTGGACTCGGCAAGATAGAGATCCGAGCGGCGCAGGACGAACTCGGCGATGCGGCGGCCCACACCCCCGAGCGTCGTCATGTAGTCGTCACCGGCAAACTTGCGCACGATCAGGGGTTTTCGCGCGGCGCGCGCCACGAGATAGACGGCCAATCCAATGACATGAAGCCCCGTCGTACTGCAATGGAGTGTAACCACGTCGCTCTGGCGCGCCAGCGCGTAGGTTCTACGCAGGAGACCGAGAAAGCGAAATACACCCGTCAAACCCTTTCCGCGAATACCCAACGTATTCACCACATGCGTTTCCACCGACGGATCGGTGCCAAGAATATCGACAAGATACTCCAGAAGCGTCGTGGTGCCCGTGTAGGGCGGGGGCATGGGGCCGACAATCAGGATGCGCAAGGGAGGCCGTTTCGAAGTCATGGGGGTGCTAATCTTCCTGCTCGCCGTTGCGGCGGCCAGCGCCGACCGGGTTCACGGCCACTTCATTGAAGAGGTCCATCAGGGCGTTCACACGGCATGCCAGCCGGAACGCTTCGGCGCGGGAACGGCCCTTTGCGATTGCTGCGGCGGCCACTTCCGGACTGCGATGAAGCGTTTCCAAAACCGCATCCGCCACGGCTTTGGGATTATCTGGCGGCACCTGAAGAGAGTCCGTCCCTTCGAGCACCTCGGGAATGCCTTCCACATTGCTGGCCACCACCGGCAATCCAGCCGCTAGAGCCTCGGCCAGCACCAGCCCAAATCCCTCGATGCGCGCAGGGTGGACAAGCACATCGCTGGACGCCATCAGACGCGGCACATCTCCGCGCCGGCCCAGAAAGTGAACCCGCACTCCCCAGGACGCCGTCGCAACCATCTCCAACATCGACGCCTGCAATCGATCCTCATCACTGAAAAAGTGCTCGGGCGAATAGCCCCACTCTCCGATGTACACCAGATGCAGGTTCTCGCGCTCCAGCAAGGATCCCAATGCCTCCAGGATCGTATCGATTCCTTTTCGCTTCAGCATCCGCCCCACAAAGAGTGCAATCCGCGCATCGGCCGGCAGGCCGAGCTCGCGCCGCACCCCATCGCGATCGGGTACCGCCTCGAAGCAGTCCGCCGGAATGGCGTTCAACACCAGCGCGGCTTTCTCCGGCGGCGTGTTCGCGTAGTCGGTCCAGTGCGCGCGCACATACTCCGAGATCGCATAAAAGCGGTCGCAGCGGCTTCCGCGCACGGAGAATCGCCACAGCTTGTGCTTCGTGCTGTTATACCGCGCGCGGCTGAAGACATCGTGGATTCCGGCAACGTGGGCCGTCCGGAGCCCCCAGCAGGCCCAGCAGGCTATCATCGTGGGCGTGATCTGCGAGGTCTCCACAACGTCGAACGATTCCTCTTTGAGAAGACGGCGCAGCGCCAGCACCGCTTTGAGCAATGGCCAGGGGCCGGGCTGCACCTCCAGCGACAGATAGTGAAAGCGGGAAATGCCCCGGGACCGATAATTCGCTTCCGCTTCGGAGACGCCGGGCAGGTCACCGCGATAGACACTCCCGAGTTCCGCCAGCCAGCCAGCCTGAGCATTCAGGGCTTCGGCAAGCTCCACACCCAGACGCTCCGCACCGTTGAGCGTGTGAAACTGAGTTGTCAATACAAGAATCTTCATCAATCAAAAAATCCTAAGGAAATCAGCGGCCGAATTTGGCCAGAAACCACGCCAGATGAACCAGCGCAACAAAGCCCCACCATCCCCGCGCCATTTTGAGGACCGATCTGCGCTCTCCGGGGTCCCGCGTATCCGGCACCGCAGCCAGGATCATGAACGCGGGCATGAACTGCGCCACATGCCGCTGTTCCATCGACGTAGCCACAACCGCCAGCACGTTGACCCCCAGATAGAGCACCAGAAAGACCAGCGGCACGGAGCGCGCCGGATCGTGAAGTAGCCGCCGCCCAACAGCGATCAGCCCGGCAAGCACCAGGGGCAGGGTGAACAACTGGTAGAAGGCGTGGTAGGCCTTGAACAGGTGATACTCACCCGCACCCTCCTTGACCCCCGCCCACAGGGGAATGGGGAAAATCATGAGGGAACCTGTGCCCATCACCAGCCGGATGGGAAGAGGCTGATTGATCACCAGCCGCAGGCCAAGCGAATCCTGGTCCGATCCGGATTCCATGTGCTCGGAGTACTGCTCCATGTGCTTGCTTTGCAGTCCCAGGGAGACTTCAAAATAGTCCGCCACGTACACCGAACCAAATAGCAGCGCCATCGCGGCGGCGGCGGACGCGACAACCCGCGTGAATCCGAAGCGCCTCTCGAAGAACCAGCAGCCGAAGCCGATTATCCAGAACAGACCGAATAGAACGACCGTGCGGGACCGCAGGTACATCATCGCCGCAAGCGACACCGCCGTCAGAAAACCGGCTGTCGTCGCGTTGGAAGGGGTCGGGCGAACCAGCCAGCGCACGATCCCGAGAAGCACCAGCGAATTGAAAAACGTGGTGAAGCAATCGCGCAGCAGAATGGAGCCAAACAGAACAAACAACCCGCAAAATGCGAAAAGCGTGCCCACCCGCCGGAGCCGCCAGGCGTCGTTGCCGAAAAGCTCGCGCGCGGTCCGCACCGTGATGCAGGCGGTGAACCCCATCACCAGCGCGTTAAACATGACGCCGACATAGACGCCGTGGGCCAGGCCGGCCATTAACCGAAAATGGTACACCCACTGCCAGATCATGACCGCCAGCGGTGCGCCCCGGCTGACTTCGGCCCCGTCCACCCAGAGGGTCGTGATCTCCTCCCAGGAGTAATAGGGGGGCGCGTCAAAGATGGCGTCGTAGAAGCCGATGGCATCTACAAAACTTTGGACCTGACCATACTGCATCAGGGAATAGCACTGGGCCAGGCCCCCGCCAAAAGCCCCGATGCCGTAGGTGAGCAGATACGCCCGGTGCTCCGCCTTGCCCTGAGGAAAAATCAGCCGAACGACTAGATAGCCCAACACGAGGAAAATCATGGCGGCGATTACTGCATGGAAGGTGCCATTGGCATAGCCCTGCATGGCACCACCAGTCAGTGCGAGCAGACCGGATAAGGGAATCGCGGCGGAACCCGAACGAACACGTCGGATCCGGACAGGCATGACCGGGTCGGATGTGTCATGCTGTCCGTCTTCGGAAGGGTCCGAATGCTCGCTCTTTTCCTCGCTCATGGCTGACCTTGTGGACTCGAACTTTATAACAGGGCTGAAATACCGCACCTGTTAATCCCGCGCCAGGGGCGGGCATGGCGGCTAAATACCGGGCCTTAGTGGCGTTCAAATAGCAATCGAAGAGCGGGAACTGGATTAGCTTGGAATGGCGCGGGTGTTGCCTAGATAGGGTATCATTTCGCTGATTCCCAATCAATTCCAGCGGGCCGGGGATTGCCGTCGATTCACCGGTCGCCGATTGGCTCCAGGCGCAGGACAACCCCGTACTGCCGCCTTGTGCCGCCCATCAACCCCAGAAATTTTCGGCTCACAAAGGGACTCCGGATACGTCCAACACACCGGATCAGGGGCCACAGCACCCCGAACTGGATCGCCCAGTAGCAAAGAGGCGCATGGCGGCGCGCCCCGGAATTATCGAGGATCTCCCTGATCGTATCTCGCGCATTTACCCGCACAAAGCGCCAGAAGTAGATCATGTTCCACGCGCGCACGAAACGTTCCAGGGCCTGGCGGCGCTCGGGCGATAACTCAGCCTGCGCTTCGAGCACCTTTAGCACCGTAACGCAGGAGAGAATGTGACGCGGAAAGCGACGGAATCGGGGCTTGCCGGCGGCGCTCGTCTGGTAGTAGGTGCTGGTAATTTTCGAACTGGCCGCAAGCGACCGGCTCAGGCCAATCCGAACCCAGAGGTCCATGTCTTCGTTTTCCAGCTCGCCCTCGCGAAACAGTCCCGCATCCAGCAGCAGCGCCCTGGGGACCGCCGTATTGCTGCAGTTCGTCACCACGGCTCCGGAGCGCCATACGCCGAAAGGATTCTTAATTTCGGCATGTTCGCCCCTACCCGTCTCGGCAAAAACCACGGCGGGCACGGTGTTGTTCTCGTAGATCATCCGGAAGCCCGTACTGTAGACACCGGCGTCCGGGTACGCGCTGATAAGACCCGCGAGTGTCTCCAGGTGATCGGGGTACCAGCAGTCGTCCGCATCGAGAAAGGCCACATGGGAATTTCGGCTCTCCCGAATCCCGTGGTTGCGCGCGGCGCTTACCCCGGCATTCTCCTGGGTAATCAGACGTATGCGGGGATCCCCATAGGATCGGATGATTTCCCCGCTGCCGTCGATCGAACCATCGTCGACAAAGATGGCCTCAAATGCGCTGAAGCGTTGAGCAAGGATGGAGTCGATGCAGCGCCGCAAATAGCGCTCGCCGTTGAAGACCGGGGTAACGATGGAAAAGGCAATGTCCATTCGCGCTTCCGATCAGCTCGCGCCGCGGGCCGCGAACACGTCGCGCAAATACGCGTTGGATTCATCGACCCATGGCGCAAGTCGCGACTCCACCGCGTCGAAATCGATCGCGCGCTGGGCCAGCGTCCCAACGTCGAGGCCGCCCCCTTGCCCGAGCAAACGCTCTGGAATCCCGCAGGCCCCGAGCAGATGGGTCAGGCGTCCCGTCCGGTAGCCCGGCCACACCACAAAGGGCTTGCGAAACTTCAGGGCAAAGATGGTGCCATGAAATGAGTCGGTAATGATGAACGAGGCATGGCGAAGGGCATTGACCCACTCGGCGGGACCGGCCTGCACGTAGGATTCATCGGCACCGAGCACCTTCCGGTCGGAGCCCACCGAGACTACGGGAAGGCCAAGACGACCGGCGACTTCGCGTATGACGCCCCGCCCATCGGGGGCGTGATCGGGGGAGACATAGTAGGCTGCAATGTAGGGGCACGAAACCGGGGGCTTTCCTTGAATCCCGGAGAAATCGTGGAGCATGGTCGGATCGGTGACGATGACCGCCTCGCGGTTGCCGTGAGTACGCACGAGCGCGGCGCTCATTTCATTTCTGGCGGAAACGTGATGGAAGCGGGGCAGAAATTCCCGCGCGGCCGCCGTGGTGTGTTCCGGTTGCGCCGGATCGCCGAAGCAGGCCGCATAGCTCGCAATACCCGTCTTTACCGGTGAAACAAAGTCGAGAAAATAGTGGCGGTCTGACGTGCCCACAATATGCCCGTTCCACACTTGATCGCTGCCAACGATCATGGTGTCCAGAGATGCCGCAAGCGCCTCTAACTCGACCGCGTTGTTGCAGGGGCGGCTGAGCGGAAGCACCTTCCGGCGAAACTGCTCGAAGCGATAGCGCCGGAGGGCATAGGCGGGCATTTGGCGGCCACAATTCAACCCCCAGCCCTTCCAGTAGGGCGCGCGGCAGTTCTCCGGCGTGTAGTCGATCACGGTGGCCTTATGGCCCATTGCCGCTAGGCGCTGGCAGAGGGCGTAAGCCTGCAACAGCGCGCCATAGTTATTGGCCCACTGAAACGTGAGAATTCCTGCCTTCACTCCAGTCCCTCCAGAACGCGCTCAGGCGCGCGCCCGCATCATGATCCGGTTCCATACGACACCCATTCGCCGCGTCAGCCCCCGCTTGAGGTTCTGAAGTCGGCAGAACTGGGCCACGAGGTCCCGGATCAGGAGAGGAACCTTCATTTCCGCCATATAAACTTCCAAGCCCGGTGCGCCGCTTTCCCGCTGCTTGTCCAGCGCGACCACGCTGCGCTTCCGGATCGTGTCCGCGCTCCACAGCCGAAGCAGACCAAAGATGTTAGGCCGCTTCGGGGCCAGGCGCTTCTCCGGCACGGGCCGTCCGGCGCGCGCGTCGAGCCAGAGCCGGTTCTGCAGTACTTCGCGCTTGTTCTTAATGACCTGCGCCTGGCTCTGCATCACCTTGTCGTGGCTCAGGTTCTCCAGCGCGCACTCGCCCCCCTCCATCCCGTAGCGACGAATGACGTCGTCGACTTCCGGTGAGCGCACGAGCACGATGCTGGTGCCGTGAGACTCGTTCCGATATTCCGGAAGCCAGGCATCCATGAAGCACACGTCCGCCAATTCGGCAAAGGCGTCATCGCAGTAGTTGCAGGCGTTTGGCTTGAACATGCTCGACATCCAGGCCAGTTCGCAAAAACTCTGCCACTGGACACTCGTCGAGCCCTCGGCCGTCGTGGCCGTCATGTTGAAATTCGTGGCGGGCCGCTCGGGGGCTTTGTCGCGAAAATTGAAAGCCGTCAACTTCGCCGGATCCACATACATGGAGCGGGTGATGCTCTCCGCAAAGCCCTTGGTCACCAACTGCCCGCAGGTTATTCCCGCATACAGAGTAATCCGGCTTTTAAGTTTAGGCATCTTGAGAGACGCGAGCCGGACCCCCTTGATAAAGCAGGGCAGCCCGATCAGGGCATAGCGGCCTTTGTGCTTCATCACATGGTCCAGCACCGCAGACATCTCCACGGGATAGTAGGCCGACCGGGCCGTACGCAGAATATCCTCGTGCGACGAAACAACCTCAAACGTGTACAGCTTGTTGGCGTCCTCGTGCTGTGCGACGCAGATTACGTGGTCCACGATACCTTCGCGCAGCAACATCTGCATGAACCAGGAAGCCATGCCCCCCGATGCACCGGCCCAGCGATGGGCATCCTCGCGGATATGCCCCACATAAGAAGTCAGGTAGTAGCCCGTGTCGGGGTGATGCTGAACCTCCGGAAGCGCACCGTAGTACTCCTCCGCCATTACGTCTTCGGTGACATTCTCCGTAACAAAAGGGCAGCCAATCGAACAGAGCCCGCAATCGATGCACTTGCCGATCAGTTCGGGTTCGTATTCCCCCTTGGCGTTGAAACGCATCTCCAGAACGTCCACCGGGCACACGCCGGCGCAGACCCCGCAACCTGTGCAGTAGTCGTGCTTGAGGACGAATTCCTCAATGGCAACCCAACCCTTCTTATTCATGAATGTTTGCGGCCTCACTGTAGATTGCGCGGGCACGCCCGGCTACGTACGCCCTCTGGAGTGAATCATAGCACGCATCTGGGATCGGTCGCATCCCGGAAGCAGAAACCAGGCTGCGACGGCGCCCAGCACCAGAGTCAGCAGCATGGCGCATCCCACCGCAATCATTGAGTCCGATGTTACCCGCAAAATGCCCAGCCCGACGACGGCGACGATGCCGGAACAGAACAGGGCCGACAGGTAAGGCGTGATGAAGGTATGCCATGGGAGTTTCAGCGTGTAGGACGCGTACAGCGGCGTGAACAGGGCGTTCTTGGCGGTCAGTACGATCGCGCCGGCAGCGGCCACGCCGTAGATGCCCCAGTTCGCCTGGCGCGCGAGCACAATCGCAAGCGCGATATTGATCACGCCACCCGCCAGAGTCACCAGGGCCGGAAGTCGCACCCGGTCGATCGCCACTTGCACATTGAACAGGGGCGTAACCCCGACATTGATCGCCAGGTGACCCAGCAGAAGCACCATCAGCGGAGAGAAAGGCACGAAGGACTCGCCCAGCCAGAAACGCAACACGGGCGCGCTGAAGACGCACATCGTGGAAATGGCCACGGACAGCACCAGCGATAAAATGCGCACGGACGCTGTGCTCACGCGCACGAGCTGATTCAACTCACCCCGGGCGAAATAAATCATGACCATCGGCGCCACTACCGTCGCGATGGTCGAGCCCCCTTGACGCAAAAGGGATGGCCAGAGCAGCAGCGCCGCATACTGTCCGGCGGCCTCGGGGCTGATAAAGCGGTTGCAGATCCACACGTCCATCTGCAAAAAGAGCAGAGAGCCCAACTGGTTCACCAGCAGCCAGCCGCCGAGCCCCGTCACCTGGCCGACCTTACTCAAATCGAAGTAGCGGGGGCGTATCTTCAGATACGGCGCGATACTCCGCGCCGACGCCACCTGGCCGATCAGGCAAATCACGGCCGTTGCCAGATCTACATAACCCACCATCCTGAGTGAGGGCCCCACGAGAACAAACAGAGCGATGATGCCAACCAGGCGAAGTACCACCCGCACGATGTCCAGGCTTCGCGACACATCGAGCCGGTTAAAGGCATAGGCGGGCGCCGCGTAAATGGAAGATACGAGATTCAGCAGAAAGGCCGCGGCGCTGCAGCCCAGCAGCATCTGGGCGTCGAACATAAGACCATCGGGCACGCTAACAAGATGATCAACGAATCCTATCGCCGCGCCGAAGAGGGGCACTTGAAGGGCGCCGATCGCCAGGAATGAATAGAACGCCGTACTGTATACCCGGTTCGCCCCATCCCTGTCGCCCTGCTGCAGCGCGATGGACAGATAGCGGTTCACCGCGGTGGCGATACTGCCTGAGATCAGGCTGGCATACTGGGTCATGAGTGCCGCAATGGGCAGCAGGCCATAGGCCGCCGTTCCCAGGTGCGTGATCAGGTAGGGCACTAGCCATACCCCCACGATGACCCGCGTGGAAAATGCCACCGCCTGGAAGATGGAGTTCTTCGGCATTTGCCGCTTCATGTCGCTCGTGGTGGTCTGCAAGGAGTTCTGAGGTTCTCGCCTGATGGGAACTGGTGGATGCCGAAAAATGTGGGTCAGGCCTTGCGCACTTTACCCTGGGGATCGGGTATCGCTTTCATCGCGTTGCGCGTATCGACGACGAGCTGGGAATGCTCCAGGATGAACCGGAAGTCGTAGGTGCTGTGATCGGTGACGATCAGCATGCAGTCCTGTGAGGCCAGAAACTCCGGCGTCAACTCCTGGCTTTCCATTCCAGGTAAATTAGGCCAGTGACGGGTCGCTTGAAGTACCGGGATGTGTGGGTCGTTATACGTGACCAACGCGCCTTTTCGAATCAGGCGGTTCATCAAATCGAAGGATGGGCTTTCTCGCGCATCATCCACGTCTTTTTTGTAGGCCGCACCGAGCACGCAAATCTTGCTGCCGCGGATCGGCTTGCCGCAATCATTGAGCGCATCGGCAAGCCGGTTCACCACGTAGTTCGGCATACTCGTATTGATTTCACCAGCCAGTTCGATGAAGCGCGTGGTGAGACCCGCCCGCCGGGCTATCCACGTGAGATAGAACGGATCGATTGGAATGCAGTGACCGCCCAGGCCCGGCCCGGGATAGAATGCCTGAAAACCGAAGGGTTTCGTCTTCGCCGCATCAATAACTTCCCACACATCGATGCCGAGGCGGTTAAACACGACCTTGAGCTCATTCACCATGGCGATGTTTACGGCGCGGTAGGTATTCTCCACAATCTTTGCCGCCTCCGCGACCTCACAGGAAGACACGCGGATGATTTTCACAATCGCCTGACTGTACAGCGCCACCGCCAAATCGGCCGAAGCATCGTCCAGACCGCCCACCAGCTTGGGAATGCCATCTGCGCGGAAATCGGGATTGCCTGGATCTTCGCGCTCCGGACTGTACGCAAGGAAGAAATCTTGGCCCACCTTCAACCCGCCTGCTGCCAGAATCGGCAGCATGACGTCCCGGGTGGTGCCGGGATAGGTCGTGCTTTCGAGGATCACGAGTTGGCCCGCACGCAAGGTCCGGGCGATGGAGGTCGTTGTCGACTCCACGTAGGACAGGTCGGGTTCCCGGCTCTTCCCCAGTGGCGTGGGCACGCAAATGACGAGCACATCCGCCTCGCCCAGTCGAGACATATCGGATGTCGCCGTGAACTTGCCTGACTTCGACCATTCCTGAAGCCACTCGGAAGGGATATGATTGATATAACTTTTCCCAGCCTGCAGGGCGTCCACTTTGCTCTGGTCCACGTCGTAGCCGATGACCTTGAACTCCGCCCGGTTAAAGGCGCGGATCAGGGGAAGCCCCACGTAGCCAAGACCGATCACCCCTACGCGCGCGGTCTGGTCGTTTATCTTGCTCAGGAGTTCCTGGTACATCAGTCAATCATTCCTTGCGGGTTCGGTACGCATACCATGGTGGACGTTGCGCTCAACCACCGGGAAATTTAGCGATTATCTGTCTTATCGAAATGTATATCTACTTATGGCGCCGGAGCGGCACCCAGATCGGCAAACCAACCCAAGTCGGGGCGCTGCCCGAAAGGGCCCACGTAGACCCACTTGCCTTCGTCATTCTTCTTCAACTGGGAAAAGAAGGTGTGCATGCGGTAGGGAACATTCGGCAGCTTGGTGTAGGTTTTCTGCTCCACCAACTGGTAGTCCCCTTCTTTCCACTCGGCAAGCTTGGGCTTAAGGCCGTAGCTGACCTCGAAGTACTTGTTGTCGGCCTGGCCCACCCCCTCCAGGTAATGCTGGTGCGCCTTATCCGGCCAGCCGCGCAGTATCAACTGCACGTCTTCTCCCGCAGGAAACTGGATGGCCTGCTTCTTCTTGAACAGCCACGTCACGGCAAAGGTCTCCTTTTGGCCCTCCGCCGATGCGGTACCGTCGAGTTTCCAGTTGAAGGCCACCAGGTCAAGAGCGTCGTTGAGCGGGCGGGCCGGAACCTTGGCCAACAGCTCGGTCTCTTTCGCGATCAGCGCAGTGTCCACCTCGGGACTACGCTCGGTGCCGGCAAGATACTCCTGGCGTACGGCATACCACGCAAACATGTCCTCGGAGGCGGCAACTTTTGCCAGCGTTGCGGAGAAATCCGGGGCGGCGGGCTTTTCGGCGACGGGAGCCGATGTTTCGACCTCCGGGGTAGCCGGGGCGGGCTCGCCCGTCTTGGCGCCACATCCCACAAGTACGACGGCAGCGCACATGAGGGCACCGGGGCATAAAATCAGGCTGCGAAAGGAAAAAAAGTGCTTCGATATCATGATGTGGATCCTGTACATGCTGCGAACTGTATCAAAACGATCGCTGGGTCAAAAGGGACGCCTGCGCCGCGTGAAGTCTGCCCGCAAGCATACATGATCCGCGCCCACGCGGACAATTCGAGGGCCGCAGCGCCCGCGAAATAGTCAGGAGGCAACTCGTCTATTCAAGACTTGGGGCGCAACACCGCGATTCCCGCCACGGCCACACAAGCCAATACCACGGCCATCAACGTGGTCCCGAGCACGATCTTGCTTCCGCCCATGGCCAGACTGTTCGGGTCGGCCTCCGCGCTGTAAAGAATCGTCGTTCCGGTGCGGGAGGCGTTCTCCGCCGTAACCTGAAGCAGCGCCGCTGTTTCCGCCTTGGCGGCAATGGCGATTCGCACATTCTTCGTCTTATCCACCTCACGACCCAAGATATCCAGATCAAGCTTGGCCAGGGCCAGATCAGACTCCAGCGTGGTGGCGTCCGACTCAAACGCCGCCAGGCGTTCCCCCCGGGTCTTCTTCTCTTCCACTTTGCGCAGATTGTTGGCTTCAAACTCTTCCACACGCTTGATCTCGGCAAGGTAATCCTCGCGAAGCAGTGTCAGATTGGCCTCCGTATCCTTCAGGGCACTCTCCCGCCGGCTGACTTCCTGCTTGATCGCCCCAATCTCGGCGTCCAGCGCCTCAATTTGAGTCGTAACGCTCTCGGCCGTTTTCGTCAACTGAGACACACTACTCCGAATCGTTTCGATTTTGGACGTCGTGGAGATCTCCATTTCACGGGTCGACAGATAGACAGGATTTACCATTTCGGACTTCAGCGAACCCAGGGCGCCAATTTCTGAATCCGGATTGTTAACTGCGGCATCCCAAAGGGCGTCGTCCGTAATCGCCTTGTCGAGCACCAGGGTTTCAGGCATCCCGTCGAGCTCTTTCTGCAGGGCCGCCAAGGCGTCTTCCACCGAAGGAAGCTCGTCCTCCGCCTTGGCCTTGTCCGTCAGTATTCGCACTATGTCGAGCTGGTAGTGGGCCAGTTTGGCTTCCTTGCCGAGGAGATTCTGCTCCAGGCGATATTCACGCAGGGCAGTCGTCTGGGCCACCTTCTGGCTCACCAGTGCCAGGACCCGCTTGGCGCGGTCAGAGAGATTATCGGTCGGAAAGGGGTAGGCCTCGTCTTGAATCGAGGAAGACTCCGCCACGGTCCCGATCCACTCCCCGGCGTATTCCTGCTCGAGAATGCGGCGACGCCCCTCTTGTATCTCGATCGCATTCACCGCAATTTCAATATCCAGATCGAGGATCTTCCCCTCGAGTTCGGAAATCTTCAGCGAAAGCGTTTCCCGCTGCGCCGTCTTCAGGGCCACGTTCGCTTCGAGTGTCTTCTTCGCAAGTTCATCCTCAAGGCGGGCCAGGGTGTCGCTGCTTTGCTTGTACATATCCCCGATGAAATCATCTATCGCGGTAACGCCCTGGGTGTACAGTTCTTTGCTCTTCGACTCCACAATCGTCGCCCACTCGTTGGCGATGACTTGGGCGTCCTTCGGATCTTCAGCCCGGGCCCGGAGCACCAGAATGGGAAGGAGCTCCACCGAGGTGCCGCTCCGCCGGGTTTGCTGACGCCGAACTTCCGTGGACAGCGCATGCTGAAACCCGCGAAATGCGGCTTCACGGTCCATTGTTTCATCCGCCCACACTTCCAGCAACTTCTTATCCCAGAGCGTGTCAAAAAGCAATCGCATGGTGGACGTGGATTCGGTCAACATCTGAAGCGTTTCCACCGAAAGGACCTGGGTCTCTTCCGCGGGACTGCTCTCGTCAAAGTTGCGGTCTATCGCAGATTCAGGCTCCCGAATCATGAGGGCGGCGGAAGCCTCGTAAACATCTGGCTGCCTGTAACTTATGAGAGCTGCGGCCCCCGCGGTCAGCACCGCCACCGCCACGATGATCCATTTGCGCCGGTAGACTTCGCGCAGTATCTCCAGCAGATCGAGCTCGGCCGTGCCCACTTCGTCGTGGTGCGTGTCTTTCATGCGATTCTCCCGCTACTTCTGCTGGCTGACTGGATCGCTCCGGCCGGGGTGTTGAATAGCGCCAAACTGCGGCGATAAGTGCTGGTTCGAAGGTCCCACGGAGGACACGTGTCCACCCCATGGGTGGGGCAAAATCCTGAGGCAAGCACTATTGGTCGAACCGCAAAATTCTATCACGTTCCGCCGCAACACTTCCAAGCCCGCTCTCCCGTTGAACCCTTAACCCCCTGCCGATTATACTCTTCATGGCGCAGCGGAGTGCGTGCCGGGCGCAATTCATCCCCGCGGGAAGGGCGATATCCTTGGGTTCTATATTGTTGACACAGATCGTCGGTGCCCTGTTCCTCGGGTGCTTGTTGGCCACCGTGATGCTGGTTCCCGGCGTCATGCGCTTCGCCCAATGGATCGGTGCCGTTGATCGCGGGGGTTACCGCAAGGTTTTTCAAGGCCAGATGCCCCTCCTCGGCGGACTCGGCATTGCCATACCCCTCATAGTGCTCGGCATCGGCTCGTCGGTAGCCGGCAGCCTGATCATCCGCTATTGGCCCGCGGTTCAGGAGCAGTTCCCCGATCACTGGGGCCTGTTCATGTCCTTCTCCGGAAGCCGCACCGATTTCCTCATGCTGGCCCTGGGGGGTATGGGTATCATCCTCCTGGGTATCGTGGATGACACCAAAGGGATGAAGGCCCGTTATAAGCTTCTCGGGCAGATCGCCGTGGCCACCTTTCTCTGTCTCGGCGGATTCAGCATCACCACCCTCGGTCTCCCCTTCGTCGGCACGGTCGATCTCGGCCTCTTCCTCGGCTCCGTCTTTACCGTATTCTGGGTCGTGGGGCTCATCAACGCCTTCAATCTCATCGACGGCGTCGACGGACTCGCCTCCGGCATTGCCTTTGTCGGCGTTTCGGCCCTCGTCGTCCTGGGCCTGATCCAGCAGAACGCCTTCGTCACCATGGCCGGTGCGGCCATGGCCGGCTGCCTCCTCGGCTTTCTTTTTTACAATTTTCCACCGGCCCGCATCTTCCTGGGCGATACCGGCAGTATGTTCCTCGGCTACATGCTCGCGGCCATGTCCCTGGTCGGGTCCCAGAAGTACGAAGCCGCCGTTATCCTGTTCACGCCCATGCTGGCCCTCAGCTTCCCCATTTTCGAAACCCTCATCTCCATCGTGCGCCGCTACCTCCGGGGCGTGCCCGTCTTCATGGGCGACAACCACCACACCCACCACCGGCTCCTCAGCAAGGGCTACTCCCAGCCCCGCGTGGTCCTCACGCTCTACGGCGTCGCCGTGCTCCTTGCAACCGCCGCCGTGCTTGCCGCCATCGTGCCAGAAAATTCTCTCTGGGCCTTCTCCCCCTACGCCCTCTTCGGCGGAACCCTCGTATCCATCGCCTGGCTCGCGGGATACCTCCGGCCCACCACCTTCCGCCGCATCATCGAACGGCGCAAGCGGAACCGCGCCTATCACGCGCTCGCGCACTACGCCAACCTTTGCCTCAACAGCAATGGACGCGCCGCCCAGATCGACGTATTGCTTGCGCTCTGCCGCCATGAGCTCGGGCTTGTCCATCTCGAGCTTCAGTTGGAGAGCGGCGTTGTGCTCATGGCCTCGACGGAGGCGGCTGATGCCGATGGGGCATGCACGCCCGAACGCCTGCGCGTCAAATCGTCCGACGACCAGAATATTTTCATCTTTTTCTCCTACGAACACACGCCCGACGAGAATCGCCGCCATGATGTCAACGCGTGCCTGGCCGGCATCTTCGACCAGCTCATGCTCGACCGCGCCGTGAGACCCGCCTCCAGAAGCGTGCCCGATACCGAGCACGTCCTGGCGGAATCCGAATAGGCGCGGCCTCCGTCCTCGCTGCGCTGTTGGCGAGCGCGCGGTTACTTCCGCATCAGCCACACCTCCGCCACCTGACAGCCCCGGCCCGCGCCGCCCGCGCCCGGGGTCAGGTTCCACTCCAGCACCAGCGCGCCATCCGCCGTGACCGCCACCGGCACATCGAACTGTACGGGCGCGATGGGCATGGGCTTGGCCATGTAGTCATGGATGGTGTGGGCCCCGTCGGCCGTCAGACGCAGTTGCGCCCTGAGGTTGTCTCCGGTGTAGGTCGCCTTCACGACGTACTCCGCCGAAGGGTCAAGCCCCGTGTACTCCATGCGCAGGGGATGATCCCGCAAAGTTTCCGCATAAGTCACCCAGCTCATCCGCCAGTCCGGCGCCGATTGCATCGCGTCGTGGGCCGATGCGCGCCGCTCCGGATCGCCTTCCCAGCCGATGCCGGGTGCCAGGTGGGGCTGGGCACCCGGCTGGCCCAGATCGTCGTAGTAGCCGCCGGGTCCAGGGTTGTCCCAGTTCACGATATCAGCAAGGGCATCGCGTTTCCCGCCCTCACTCTCAATAGCCCGAATGGAATCAAACTGGGCGTTCAGCCAGATGCGGCTGTTCAGCGGATAGTCGATGAGATCGAGATTCGCGCCGCGACGTACGCCGATCGCCTGATAGCGGGGCACGCTGAGCTGCATTCGGACGCTCTGATACAGCGCCTCCGCCATCTCAAACACGCGCGCGCGCACATCCTGGGCCACGGGCTCGGTTAGCGCCCGGTCAAGAATCGCAGACGCCTGTTTCATGGCAAGTTCGGCGCCCAGCCGATCCGCTTGGCGAAGAACGTCCATGGCCTGGCGTTCGAGGGCGGTCTCGTGAATCAGGCGCAGCCGATTGTACGCATCGTAGTTCGCCCGGTAGATCGCCTGCTGGAATCGCCATTTCAACTTCACCTGAGGACTCGCCTCGCGGAGCATCGTCTCGAACTGCTTCCACGTCGTGTCCACGCCCGTATTCGTCAAGAGCGGTCCGATCCAGTTTCGCTCCAGCGACATCAAGCCCTGCGCAAAGGGCTCTTCCAAATCGGGTCCGATAAAGTAACGGGCGTAGTCCCGCAGAATTTCCAGCACATCCTCGTCCGGATTCCAGCCCAGCCCGCTCCACAGGATCTTGTTCACGTCATCGTTGCACCCTTCGGAATAGCTGATGAACCCCGATGTACGATCATTCGTCAGGCGGAACACCGAGGCGAACTGGGTCGGGCGTGGATTGATGACCTCGCGATTTTCCGTAAGCCCGTAGACCGGATCCCAGTGGGGCACCGAATACTGGCTGGCGATACTGTGGGTGATGTCCGGGTAGTGCCGGATGGGATAGGCGGCAGGAACCCGCTGGCGAAGCGTGGCAAGGTCGTGAAAATTCTGGGGGCCGTACACGATACCACTGAGCCACTGAGGTCCGGCAGCCATCAGCCCGTAGAACGCCTCCGTTCCCTCGGCGTCGAAGCTCTGGGGCGACATCCACATGGCCGCATCGGGATGGTGCTTCTTCAAGTTCTCCGTCTGCTTTTCGAGCAGACTGAAAAGCACGGTCGGCGGCGTGTGGCCCGGGTCGCCGCCCGGAACAAAAATCGTGGTGATATAGGGCAAGCGCGCAAAGACTTCGCCCCATTCCTTCAGGGCGAGTTCCACCGTCTCCGGCTTTGTGTAGTCCTCGTCCATGGCGGGGTACCAGATCCAGAACTCGATCCCGTAGTCTTTCGCCAACTGGGACACCTCCGCCATCATATCGATTTTGGTCAGGGGGAAATGGGGACTCTCATCCGCGTCGTCCGTCCGGGGCGGCATGACTTCAACGGCGTTGGTGCCGAAAACTATCAGGTCGCGGAAGTACTGCTCCCACATGGGAACCGTCCAACCGTCATAGGAATTCACCTTGGGTCGAAATCCCATCTGGTGCCCGCGCAGCGCCACCACGGGCGCGCTCTCGATATCGATGGCGTCGTCCAGCACTACCGCCTCGCGCGTCATCCGCAGTTCGCGGAGGAGCCGGCCGCAACCAAACAAAACACCGCGGGAATCGTTCCCGAGCACAAACACCGTCGCGGCGCCCCGTCCCTCCATGCTCTTCAGGTGGTAGCCTTCGGGTTTTTCAGGCGCAGCCGGCCTGGCTCCGGTGCCGAGGCTACCCCCGAAGCTTTCAATGGCCGATTGTTGACCCACCGCAACGACAGGCACATCGCCGTTGGGCCACGCCTGCTGAACGGTCCAGCGCGCGAGCGAACGGGCCGCCACCTCGTCCACCAACATCTCCACGGCGTGCTCCTCCGACACACTCAGGCCCGGCGGGACGACAACCACCGCGTCGAAAAGGTCGAGGGGGGCGGCTGCACCAGCCCCCAACCCGCCAAAGGCAAACAGCCCTCCGACAATCACATGGGACCATAGAATACGATTGCTCATGGATATTCCCTCTGCCCGCGGGGCGCTCGCTACTTCTTACTCACACAGCTTCTCCCTATTTAACCAGACGACGAGCAAGGGGGCAACAAAAAAGGCGCGAGCCCTCCAGGGGTGTAGAGGGCTCGCCGGGACTACGGTACGCAGTGCGATGCGCTTACCGAAGATTAGCTGACTTCTTAGTTGTTGTCGTCACCACCGTTGTCATCAAAGCCCGTGTCATCGGAACCACTGGTGTCGCCTCCGTTGTCATCAACGCCCGTGTCATCGGAGCCACTGGTATCGCCACCGTTGTCATCAAAGCCCGTGTCATCGGAGCCACTGGTATCGCCACCGTTGTCATCAACGCCCGTGTCATCAGAGCCGCTCGTGTCGCCACCATTGTCATCAACGCCCGAGTCGTCAGAGCCACTCGTGTCGCCACCATTGTCGTCGAAGCCGGTGTCGTCGGAGCCGCTCGTGTCGCCACCATTGTCATCAACGCCCGTGTCGTCAGAGCCACCCGTGTCGCCACCATTGTCGTCAACGCCCGTGTCGTCAGAGCCACCCGTGTCGCCACCATTGTCGTCGAAGCCGGTGTCGTCGGAGCCGCTGCTATCGCCACCGTTGTCGTCGGAGCTGTCGTCACCGCTGTCGTCGCTACCGTTGTCGTCGGAGCTGTCGTCACCGCTGTCGTCGCTACCGTTGTCATCGGAGCTGTCGTCACCGCTGTCGTCGCTACCGTTGTCGTCGGAGCTGTCGTCACCGCTGTCGTCGCTACCGTTGTCGTCGGAGCTGTCGTCACCGTTGTCGTCGCTACCGTTGTCGTCGCTACCGTTGTCGTCGCCACCGTTGTCGTCGCCACCGTTGTCGTCACCGCTGCCATTCGAAGGCGCAGTACTGGAGAGGAGCACCTGGTCCGTTCCACCGGCAAGCAATTCCACCAACGACTCACGCGTCACCACCGGAGGCGTATCGCCCAGGCGGGTGTCCAGGCTGAAGCGGATATCGCCTTTTTCGTCACTGGCCGTATCGACCGTACCGATCAGAACACCATCCACCCAGATGCCCACAAGACCGCTGTAGGTGAGGTCTTCGGCTTCAACCTTGAACTTCCGGCGGGCACCTTCGGTTTCATATTCCGCTTCACCGTGGGCGTTCAGGTCGGTGCCGGTGCCATTGATCTGAATCGTAAATTCGTCATTCGTGCTGTTGTTCGAGGGGGCATCGGGGAAGATCACCACGATGTCGCCGAGGAGATTGCCATCCACCGAAAGGTTGCCGGAGGCGAAGACCTTAAGGCCTACGACGAGGTCCGCAGCCGATCCCGAGGGCGAATCGAAGTCGCTGGGCTTGAAGATGCTCGCGCCGTCAAAGCTGACCGTCAACTCCGCGGCGTCGCGCTTCAGCACAAAAGTGCTTGCGGCAGCATCAATCGAACTGATGACGCCGATGGCCTGCGCCTCGACCGAGGAATCAAACAGGTCAACCTTAAGATCCGGGACAAGCTGGAAAGAACCGTCGTCCAGAGAGACGAGGCTGATGCTTCCCAACTGCAGGACCAGCAGGCCCGTGCCGTTTTCTGTAGCTGTGAAGCTGGAGGCGACCGTCAGGTTGCCACCGTCCAACAGCGCGATGTTCTCGAGGACTGTCGCGGGATCGGAGGCCAGCGTCAAGCGCGGCGTCGAAAGGAGCAACTGCACCTCGGTGTAGCTGCCAACGGGCACCACGGCCGAGTCAAGCACATCATTCACGCCTACCAGGTCCAGCAAATTAATCTGAATCGGGTCCGCGAAGACGGTCACCTGCTCGCTGCCACCCTCGATGGTCCGGCGCAGCCGAATTTCATCGACGTTCACGAAGAGCGAAGCAATTTCGCTCTGCTGAACCACGCGGGCCTTATTGCCCAGGTCTTTCGTGGCGGTAAAGGCGCCATCATCCGCGGCGAGGAGCATGGTCAATTTCGCGCCGTCCTGCGGATTGTCCTCCGGCAGCGGGCAACCCGACAAGGCCAATGCGGCAACGAAAGCTGCCAACGGCGCCAACAACAACCGACTCCGGAGCTCTTCCTTCAGACCCAACAGGGACATACGCGTTAGTTTCATCATACGAAAACCTCCAAATGTAATTTGAACGCCATAGCGGGCACAGTGCCTGCCTTTTGGCTCATTAGACGGCTAGTGCCTGAGTCCACTTACATCGAACCCGATCCCCGAATACATCCCGACTCCTCCGAGTCCAGGCGTAGTAACTACCGAACGAAATTAAACCACCCTTCAATTAATTCCGCAAGTAAACCCGCCCTCTCACCCCTCCGCACCGAGGCCCTCCCGAAAAGCAGCGAGGCCCCCACGCTGGGAGGCCTCGACGTCTCGCATTACACAAGTGCTCAAGTCTTGTTGTCGTCCCTGGACCCGCCACCCGAATTATCGTCGTCAGAGCCACTGCCCGAGTTGTCATCGTCGGCATCATCGTCACCCGAGCCGCTGCCGGAATTGTCATCGTCTCCTTCTCCTTCTCCTTCTCCTTCTCCTTCTCCTTCTCCCTCTCCTTCGCCCTCTCCTTCTCCTTCGCCCTCACCCTCTCCTTCTCCTTCTCCTTCTCCTTCTCCTTCTCCTTCTCCTTCTCCTTCTCCCTCTCCCTCTCCTTCGCCTTCGCCCTCTCCTTCGCCTTCGCCCTCTCCTTCGCCTTCGCCTTCGCCTTCGCCTTCGCCTTCGCCTTCGCCTTCGCCTTCGCCTTCGCCTTCTCCTTCGCCCTCACCCTCACCTTCGCCTTCTCCTTCTCCTTCGCCTTCGCCTTCGCCCTCACCCTCACCCTCTCCTTCGCCCTCACCCTCTCCTTCGCCTTCGCCTTCGCCTTCGCCTTCACCTTCACCTTCACCTTCACCTTCGCCTTCGCCTTCACCTTCACCTTCACCTTCACCTTCACCTTCGCCTTCACCTTCACCTTCGCCTTCACCTTCACCTTCACCTTCACCTTCACCTTCACCTTCACCTTCACCTTCGCCTTCACCTTCACCTTCACCTTCACCTTCGCCTTCACCTTCACCTTCACCTTCACCTTCGCCTTCGCCTTCTCCTTCTCCTTCTCCTTCTCCTTCTCCTTCTCCTTCTCCTTCTCCTTCGCCTTCGCCTTCGCCTTCTCCTTCGCCTTCGCCTTCACCTTCACCTTCTCCTTCTCCTTCGCCTTCGCCTTCTCCTTCTCCTTCTCCTTCTCCTTCTCCTTCTCCTTCTCCTTCTCCTTCTCCTTCTCCTTCTCCTTCGCCTTCGCCTTCGCCTTCGCCTTCGCCTTCGCCCTCTCCTTCGCCTTCACCACCCGCCTCGAAGTTGCTGGACATGAGAATCATTCCCGTTTCTGCTTCCGAAAGCTCGACCCGAGATTCCGGAGTCATTACCGGCACATCATCGCCGAGACGGGTATCAAGAAGCGCGTCGATACCGTCGTCACGCTTGCTGTCATCGGACCGGCCACCGAGACTCTCGATCGTGGCGATGTAGGCGCCATCCACCCAGAGATCCACGAGCCCTGTGAAGGCCAGATCTTCCGCTTCAATCTTGAGTTTGCGGCGATCACCCTCCTGCTCGTATTCGGCCTTGCCGCTCGCGCCCAACGCATCCCCGAAGCCCGACAATACGATGGAGAATTCGCTCGACTGGCTCTGGCTTCCACCCGGGAAGATCACAATGGTGTCGGACATGAGGTGGCCGTCCACCGACAGGGTTCCTGCAGCGAATACTCTCAAGCCGATGGCCAGATCCGCGACAGAACCGGTCGGCGCATCGAAGTCGCTGGGCTTGAAGATAATCGCACTACCAAAGTCCACCGTAATCTCAGCGGCATCCCGCCGCAACACGAAACGCTTGGCTGCGGCATCGATACTGCCGATTACCCCGATAGCCCGAGCGTCCACGGAGGAATCAAAAAGGTCTACTTGCAGATCCGGAACGAGCTGGTAGGAACCGTCGTCGAGTGAAACCAAGCTGATATTGCCTAGTTCAACCAGCAGCAGGCCGGTTCCGTTCTCGGTGGCGGTGAAGTTTACGTTTACGGACAGACTGCCGCCGTCGGGAAGGGCGATATTCTCGATCAGCGCGTCGGGTGCCGACGCGAGCCTGAGTTGCGGCGCGGAGAGGAGCAGCTCCACTTCCGTGTAGTTACCCGCGGGCACCACGACCGAATCCAGCACATCCCGGACTCCCACGAGGTCCAGTAGATTGACCTGCAGCGGATCGGAGAAGACAGAGACCGTCTCGCTCCCGCCATCCACCGTGCGGGTCAGGCGGATTTCGTCCAGATTGACAAAGATGGAGGCGATCTCGCTCTGCTGGATCACGCGGGCTTTCGCGTCCGAGCTCTTGGCGGATGCCTCATCGAAGGAGCCGTCGCTGGCGCCCAGCAGCATGGTAAGTTTAGTGCCGTCGGCGGGATCAACCGGAGCGGGGCAACCGGCGAGGCCGAAAGCCGCCAAAAGCATCAGCGCCGGTGCCAGAAGCCGGGTTGGGGGGATAATCCGAATCATCGAGGTTTCTCCGTGTTTTCGTGTCCGTTGGCCGCGGCGATACGCCAGGCTCTTGAGACATTTGACGGAGATGGGCCGGCTTCACTTACAGCCGGGCGAGAAACTCACTCCCCCCGGGCGAGGGAGAACACGAACGCCATTTTTTCGCCCGCAGCATCGATCTCGACTTCGTAGTCGTCGGCGTCAAGCTCCGGAAACTCCACCGCGCTCGTTGCGTCCAGCGTGCGGCTTTCCAGCAGCGCCCCTCCACTCTTCAGGTGCACGCGGCAGCGCGCGCCAGAATCGGAGTATCCTTCAAATTCCAGCCGAAGGGTGGCTTTCTGTCCCCGATCATGCTGTACGGTGATCCGGATAGGACCGAAGGCGCTCTCCAAATCCCAGGACAGAACCTTGGGAGACACCGCGCCATCCAACACAGGAACAGCGGCAAGCGGGACCGCCGTAAAGGTCTCCACGGCCGCCCCGACCACCTTGAGGCTGTCGCGAAGCCACGCCAGTGCAAGTTGTGGGGCAGTTCGCGCCGGCTGCGCCGCCGCAACGAGGGTGTGCAGGTCGGCAACTTTCCGGACGCAAAGCCCGCAGGTCGCCAGATGGGCCTCCGCGGTTACGCGGTCTTCCCAGGGCATAACGCCATCGACAAATTCCGCCAGACCGTTGTCATCGAGACAGGCGCCTCGGACGCCTTCGCGGTCCGGACGGCTATTCGCGCGGCGAAGCCCAGCATAGAGCGCCAAGGTCTCACCGCACGTACCACATGCGGCGGCATGCTCCAAAGCCCGACGCACGTCGCCGGACGGAAGCGTACCCGCCGCCGCGCTCAGGGCCGCGTCCATCAGGAGTTCATCTCCGGGGCATGTCGTGCATTCATTTTTCATGGTTGTGCTCGTTCATCAGGGCGAGTATGCCCGTCCGCAATTTGGTCAGCGCCCGCGAGTTTTCCACCGAAATGGTACCCAGCGGCCTGCCGGTTATTTCCGCAATCTCCTGCAGCGTCTTTCCTTCAAGTCTCAGTCGAATCAGCAGGGCCTGCTTCTCCGGAAGCGACTTCAACACCGTTTCCAGGGCCGCGCGGCGCAGCGACTGTTCTTCATCTTCGCCCGCGTCGTGCTCCACCTCCTCGCAGACCTGATACTCCTCCGCCAGCGGACCCTTGTTGCGCAGGGCGTAATAATCCATCACCAGGTTGCGGGTCACTTGAACCAGGTAGGTGGAAAACCTCGCCCTGCCCTGCCAGGCCCGGATCCGGCGGCGGTCATCTTCCAGCAATTTCTGGTAGATGTGGTGCTCCAGATCATCCGTGTCAATACTGGCCACCTCATAACGCCCGCGCAACTGGGCCGAGGTGGACCGGATCAACCGGCGGTACTGGGACATGAAACTTTCCCAGGCCGCAGGCTCTTCCGCCAGGCAGGCCGCGATGAGTTCATTGTCTGTTCTGTAACTATGAGACGACATGGAGCGCAGTTTACTTACATGCCGCTTCCGGCGCAATGGGCGCCAGACGCTGCACAGGGTTGCCGTAAAGGACAAACGCGGCCCAGGAAAGGTCATCGTCACCCCAGGTGCGCCGGGTTACCATCCGGGCATCCCGAAGCGCCGCGCCGAGGGGAATCCCGCGTAGCAATCGGTGAAAAAAAACATTGGCGAGGGCTGAACTGCTCTCCGCGCGTATGGGCCAGCGCGCGCCCACCACCGCCCCAACCCCCGCCAGCAGCAGCCCCGAAGCCATGCCGGTATTGGGGGCGTGGCCCATGTGCTCCTTTTTCTGCGGGGTCTCCTCTGCGGAGTTACAGGCGTTGGAAAAGACCAATCGTGGCGGACGGGACAGACCGCGAATTTGCGCCGGCCCAAGCGTTCCGTCGCTCAGTTGCCAGCCCGAAGCCTCGGGGCGCTCCGGGTCATAGACCCCGTGACCTATATAATAGACGAGGTCGGCCGACTCCATCCCGCGGAGCACCGCAACCTGGGTAGCCCGTCCCCCGGCCAGAAAGTCTACATCCAGGACGCTGCGGCTGGATTCCAGCGACCAGAGCAAGGCCTCGGCCTCCTCCCGGGCCTCCGGGAGGTCGCCCCGGGGGTCCGCAATGATCAGCATGCGCTGACGCGGCGTGGCTCCGTGGATCGATATGCGCTGGCTCAGGTCGCCCAGAACCACCTGCCTACCTAGAACAAAGCGTTCGCACCAAAGGAGTTCCCCAGCGGGCACCAGCTCCCAGGGCACGTCAAGTAATTCACTGTCATGGGATATGATCAGGGAATCTGAGGGGAGGCTCGCCAGTTGCTCGCGGACCCGTTGTGGTATAATTTGGCTACCCAGCAAGGTGCCCAGCTCTCGCAGTTCGGCCATTCCGTCAGGCGCGCCGCCGTTGCAGCGCTGGGCAATCCGGGCGAAGTCCCGGCCAATGCGGGAAGCCAGCGAAGCTGGATAGTCGATGGTATATTGCCGCGACAGGGGGTCGCTGCCGGAAAGCCGGTAGCGCAATTGGCCTTCAGAAAGGGCGATATGAAGCACCGTCGATGCGGTGTGCTTCTCGGGGGAGGTATCGGCGACGGGACGCATTTCCGACAGCACGATCCGGAGGCGGGTCGCGCCGAGGACGAGGACCGCCCCAGTTCGAAGGGGCAGGGGGACCGTGATACGGGAAAGTTGGTCAAGGGATTGCACAAAGAGGCCGTTTCGGCTGCCGCTATCTTCTGCAAACCACTGGCCTGAATCGACATAGATACGGGCGTGACGTTCGGATACCGTGTGGTCGTCGGCGAGGGAAACCTCGTTGTCCGCTCCTCGACCGATGCGGATTTCGGGTCCGGAAGGCGTAATCCGCCGCCCCTGGTGCGGGCCGGATTCCACCTGGATCTCCACCGTCCATTGCGCTCGCTCGATCATGGCACTCCCGTGTCGCCCAATTGCAGCGCAGTATAGTGGAGTTGAAAAGAGGCGGTCAATGTAAGAGAATCGCCGGACCGCCCGTCCGATGATATGCACAACGAATGTGCGATCATGCTTGAATTGTCTTTGGACCGGGAAAGAGTACACGTGGTAGCCAATAACCCCATGCCCCATCAGCCAACGGAGGATTCGCGAACGCGAACCCAGGCTTTCGATCCGGCGGCGGCCCAATCCGACCCCTGGCTGGGCCGGATGGCGGGCAACTACCACATCTTCTCCAAGCTCGGAAGCGGTGGCTTTGGCGCCGTTTACACGGCCCGTGACATCCATCTGGACCGAATGGTCGCCCTCAAGATGCTTCGCTACCCGGAGGACTCCGTCGCCCGGGCGGATCTGCTCAAGGAGGCCCGCGTGCTGGCTAAGCTCGGCGAGCAGCCCGGCGTGGTGCAGATTTTCGGCTGGGGCGAGCTGGACGGCAACTGCTATTTTGCCCTCGAAATGCTCCCCAGAAGCGCGGCGGACCTGCTGCGCGAAGCGCCCAGCGGCCTCCCCGCCGCCCAGGTGCTGGAACTGCTCATCCCCTGCGCCGAGGCGCTAGCCCAGGCCCACGCCCGGGGCATTGTCCACGGTGATATCAAGCCTGCGAATATCTTGAGCGATGGCGGGCGCGGCAAACTCTGCGATTTCGGCCTGGCGCGATTCTACCGGCACTCGACTCCCGCGAACGGGATGGTGATTGGCTCCCCCGCGTTCATGGCGCCGGAACAACTGCGGGGCGAAGCCGCCGGACCGGCCTCCGATATTTTCGCGATGGGTGTCACCCTCTATCAGCTCCTGAGCGGCCAATTACCTTTTGACCGGCCCACGCCTGAAGAAACGACCGCCGCGATTCTGGAAAATCACTGGCGGCCCCTTCGGGACTTGATGCCCAATGCCGATACGCGGCTGGAACGCATCGTGGAAGCCTGCCTGGCACCCAATCCGGGCCTGCGCTACCCCTCGGCGAAGGCCCTGGCGGATGCACTGCGCGCGTGCCGGACACGGGAAAAGACCACACGAACCGGGCACGACCGGCGGCGCGTTTTCCTGCCTTTTGCGGCGGCCCTGCTGGCCGTGGTGCTGGGTGCGGTGCTCTTTCCGTTGCTGGAAACGGGCCTTCATTCCAGTGGTGGCAATACGGCACAGGCCGATGCCCGTGACCTCCTGGAGCAGGGTAATTATCACGCCGCCGCCGAGGCCTTCAAAGAAGCGCTCGTGGGCGGCGCTGCCGATGATCGCGTTCGCTATGGCCTCGGTTATGCCCTCCTGCTTGACGGCCAACTGGAAGAGGCCGAAAGCGCCTTTGCCGCCATCGAAGATCCCATACGCGCCGCCGAGGGCCATGCCGCCGTGGCCCAGGCCCGCAATGACAGCGACGCCCCCCAGGATCTCGCCGAGGCTGCCCGTCAGGATGAATCGAGCTATGCCTCGGTCTTGCTCGCCTCCGCCGATCTCTCGGCGGGACACTGGAGCGAAGCGCGAGATAGACTGACCCAGCTTGACGAAAACGATCTCGATTACAACTGGCAGCGCGCACGGCTCTGGCAGTCTCTGGGAACGGCCCACTTCCGGCTGGGCGAGGTGGCCGAGGCCCGCGCCGCCTTTGAACGCGCGGCAGGCACGGGCAACGCCCAGAGCGCTGCGGTGGCCGAAGGCTACCTGGAAATTACAGAGCGCGAACTCGCCCGGGAAGCCCGCGAAGATTTGAGCGCCCAGATCGCGCGGCTGCGGGATTTCCGCGATCGTACGCCTGAAGTGGAGACCGCCGACCGCTGGACGAGCCGTCCGATGCAGGTGTGGATCCCCCCGGTAGACGCGGGCAACAGCGCCATCGCCGCCGACTCCGGCCTGGCCGATGTGCTGCCCTGGCGCCTGAGCACGGCTCTTTTTGGGCAGACCGACCGGCCCGTAGACGTGGTCGATCGCAGTATTACCGCATCGCTCCTTTCGGAACAGGAACTTTCCGCGCAATTGAGCGCGCCAGAAGACACGGTCCGCCTCGGCGGGTTCCTGGGCGCACGTATCGCCGTCCTTTGCCAGGCCAACACGGTCTTTGGCGAACAGGCCCTTTCCGTATCGCTCGTGGACGTGGAAACCAGCCGCCGCATCCCCGCGGGCGAATTCCCCCTGAACCGTGCGACGACCCTGGCGCCTCTGGTGGAGGAAATCGGTCGGGCTGTCGTGACCGCGTTGGAGAAGGCCTATCCCCTTCGGGGTCAAGTGCGCCAGACCGACGAAGGACTCCGAATTAACATCGGCACGGATGCGGGCCTGAAAGCCGGCATGCCCCTGAAGCTCATGACGGGCCCCGGCCCGGAATATACCCTGCCGGGCATCTCGGCCACCGTGGCTGAGCCCATAGGCGCGTCCACGGCGGGCGTCACCCTGGTCCCTGCGGACACGACCGTGCCCGCCGAGGGCTGGCACGCGGAAGCAACGCCCCCAACCGAGGCCGGCAATGCGTAAGCGCGTCCTCCTTTTGATCGCGCTGGCCGCCTCCGGCTGCGCCACGGACACGGCACGCTTTGAAAAAGAGGGTGTGGCCTATGGCGTTACGGAGGGCCCTTTTCGCGGGCGCTGGTGGAGCTACTATGAACGGGGCCGCTCTTTCCTGGACGGTGGCTTTTATGGCGAAGCCCAGAATGACTTTGAAACCGCCCTGCGCGAGCGGGACGTGGATCAGCGCTGGGCGCGCACCTACGGGCTCCATTTCACGGCGCAGTATTTTCCCAATCGGGAACTCGGCGTAGCCCTCTATCACCAGGGCGCCTATGACGAAGCCGCCGCGCGCCTCGAAAGCAGCCAGGCCCAGCAGCCCTCCGCAAGGGCTGAATGGTATCTGCGCGAGACACGCAAGAAATTGAGCGAGGGTGATACCGTGGCCCCCATCCTTTCGCTGGAAGGTGATCGTCCGGCAAACGTTGCAACACGGACGACCACCCTGCCGCTGCGCGCGGAAGATAACACCTACATCGACACCATCACGGTAGACGGGCGCGACCTGAATATCGGCGCACCCGCACGGGCCATCGACACCTCCGCCACGGTCGCCATCGCCCCGGGACCCAACGCGATTACCGTTCGGGTACGGGACGTCGCCGGACTCGAAACGGAAAGCTCGTGGCAGGTCTACGGCGACTTCGATGGCCCGGCCGTCAGCCTGGACCTCCCGGCGACGCTACCGGGTGTTCTTGAGGGTACGGTGAGCGATCGCGCGGGCGTCGCACACCTCACGGTTGCGGGCGTGTCCGCCACGCTCTCGGAGAGCGCCGACGGGCAACGCTTTCGCGTGGCCCTCGCGGCGCCGGATCTGGCCCAGCCCCTCGTATGCATCGCGGAAGACACGCTGGGCAATGCCTCCACGATTCCACTGCCCGCTGATCGTCTGAAAGTCGCCGACGCGCGAATCGCCGCCGTGGCCGCCCCCCTCGTGACCCTCGCACAGCCGGCGACAGAAAGCACGCCCAAGGTCACTCTGGCCAATCTCGCCAGCGACCAGCGCTACCTGCGCGAAGAAATCGTGGTAGATATTGAAATAGAAGCACCAGCGGGCGTCCGGAGCCTGACCCTCAACGAGGCCCCCGTCGACGTATTGCCTGTGCGCGGCAGCCAGCGACTAAGCCGCCGGGTGGCTCTGCCCAAAGCAGGGCCGGTTGCCATGATTGCCGTGCTGGAAGACCAGCAGGGCAAACGCGTTGAAACGCGCGCCGATATCGAGCGCGTGCTCACTGACGTAGAGCAGCTTTCGAACCGGCTTAGCCTCGCCATCCTCGGCAATATCTGGGAAGGCCCCAACCGCGTGGCCCAGGCGGAAGAGACCTTCATTGCCGATGAGCTGAACCGGGTACTCTATGACGAGGGTCGCTTTGATCTTCTCGCGCGTGACGCTCTGCCCGAGATCCTCACCGAGCAGGAGCTCGCTGCGGCCGCCGGATCGCGCCATGGTGCTTCGCCCCTCCGCGACATCGTGCCGGCGGAAATGATGGCCGTGGGTCTGGTCCGCAAGGACGCGGAATCGGTGGAGATCATACTTCAGGCCATCAGCCTCGAAACCTCCCAGCTCATGGGCTACGCCGATGTCGCGGGGCGCGCCAATACGCGGGAGGAACTCCGCGCCCTCGTGGCTGATCTGGCGCTGCGCTTCCTTCAGGAATTTCCCCGGGTTCAGGGCCAGGTGGCGAGTGTCCGCGGCGCGGATACGGCCATTTCCAACCTGTCCCAGCGCGACCGGGTACGCCCCAAAATGAAGTGCCTCCTCTTCCGTCAGGGGGAGGAAATCCATGACCCGGTAACAGACGCTTTGCTGGGTGCGCCGGCCGAAGTGATTGCAGAAGGCTGGTTCGACGGGGTGACCCCGACCCTGTCCACCATACACCTGCCCCAGGGCCAGGCCGCGATTGAGGTGCAAGACTTTGTCATCACCAAGTAACTATCGCGCCGCCCTCATTGTGCTCGCACTTGTCGCGCTACCCGCCGCCGCCCAGAACGCCGGCGGGCTCGGTGCCGATCGCGCCATCCCCCCCACGCCCGACCCGGTGGGCGCGGGGGCGCGCGCGGCGGGCATGTCCAATGCCTTCATCGCCATTGCCGACGACGCCACCGCGGCCTCGTGGAACCCCGCAGGCCTCGTCCAATTGGAGCGACCCGAAATCGCCATCGTCGGCTCGCTGCTCAAGCTACGTCATGATTTTTCGGCCACCTCGGAGCCCGAGTTCGGCGGCGACTTCGAAGACGACTTTTCCGAGCTGAACTTTCTGAGTTTTACCGCACCCCTGCCGCGACCCATCTTCGACCGCAATGCGACGATATCGCTCAGCTATCAGCGCCGCTTCGATTTCAATCAGTCCTTCGAGGGGCGCGTTTCCAGCGCTTCCGTGCTCGATCTGGAGCCGCCGGTGCTGCTGAATCAGCGTACGACCCTGCACTTCGATCAGGAAGGCAGCCTGAGTACGATCTCGCCCGCTTTCGCGATCGAACTGACCAGGGAGTTATCCGTTGGCGCCGCGCTGAATCTCTGGCGCAGCACCTTTCTGTCAGACAACGGCTGGAAGCAGACGACGCGGGTAAATGGGGTCTCCCTCCTTGGTGCGTCGACCTCCCTGTCGCGGGGTGTTTCCAGCGAGGCGTATGAGGATTTCAGCGGCGAGAATTTCACCCTGGGCATGCTGTGGAAACCCAATCCCCGCTGGAGTTTCGGCCTTCGCTACGACACGGCCTTCACCGGCACGGCGGACTACACCGCACACGATCGCGAACTGCGTTTCCGACTGGGCGGCAACCGGCCCCTCTTCAACGGAAACACGACCCACGAAAAGCGCGAAATCAGTTTTTCCGATACCCTGGCGCTGGGCATGGCGTGGCGACCCAACGACCGCCTGACCGTGGCCCTGGACGTGAGCCGCACCGACTGGAACGATCTCATCGTAAAGGATCGTCGGGGACACCGCTTTTCCATGGTCGATGGTACCGATCGGGACAATCCCTTTCAAAAGACCGATTTCGATCCGACCTGGGCAGTGCGGCTGGGCGCGGAATATGTTTTCATTCCCAAAGAACCCGGCGAAGATCTTCCCTGGCTGTGGACCCTGCGCGGCGGCCTTTCCTATGAGGAAGAACCGGCCTCGGGTCGCTCCAGCCGGAACTACTTCAGCAAAGGCGATGGCAACGCCGATCAATTCTATGGGATCTCCCTCGGCGCGGGCGTGCTCATTGGCCAGCGGGTGAACATCGACCTGGCCTGGCAGATGCGCTACGGCCCGGGCGTGAACGGTGACTTGAACCCCGGCGTGGCGGGCTTTGACGATGACGAACTGCGCCATCGGCTGCTGCTCTCCACGGTGGTGTACTTCTGACGGTATAGTATGGGCAGCACAAGGCGGACCACGCCGGAAACCGGCAATGGCCTGCATGAAAGTCATGGTAAAATAGAGGTAGCTATGATACGTCAAATCCTTCACGGGGGTGGGGTTCTCTTTGCGCTGCCTGTATTGCTGGCGCTGGGGCTGAGCCGCACTTGGGCGGAAGATATTGTCGTCGATGTTAATTCGCCGAACTGTGGAACCTTTCAGGATGGATCGGCCGATTTTCCCTTTTGCTCAATTCAGGCCGGTATCGATGCTGCCGCACTTCAGGGCGTCAACGAGATTTCCGTTGTGCCCGGCGTCTACAACGAGCAACTGGTATTCCAGCCCGATATCGAGCTGCAGGTGGGTGAGACCGAAGGCAAGGGGGGAGACGGCGAGGTCATCGTGGAGTTCATGCCCCTGCCGGGCGAATCGCCCTACATCGTGACGGGCGCCGACAACGTCAAGCTGGAAGGGCTGACCATCCGCGTGCCCGCCGGGGCAACCGCGTCGGCGGTTCTGCTCCACATTCCGAATGTAGAAATGGAAATCGAAGAGCTCTATTTTGATGGTGGCCTGAATCTCAACACCACCGGTATCCTCGTGACGGGTCCCGAGTCCTCGCGCGGACGAATCAAGAAATCCACCTTCACTGGCGTGGAAGTCGGGGTGGAGGCGGTGGATTCGGGCATCCGGATCACGCGCAACCTGTTCACCGGTATTCTCCGCGACGCGATCTATGTCCACGCGCCCGATGGCGCGACGGGCCCCGTCGAACTGCCTGAAATCGGTTCGGCCAGCGCCTTGGAAGTGTCCGGCTTTAACCAGTTCCGTGACGTGGGCGGATTCGTTGGTGACGATGATGATGGCGACGGTGGCAAGGGCATCAACCTCAACAATGCCTTCGTGCTGCGCAACACCACAGGCCAGACTTTGGTGGCGCAGTTGAACGACTGGGATGTCTTCAACAGCGGCGAGATTCTGGTCCGGCTTAGCACCGCACCCCCGGATGCCAAATCGCTCGGCAACGGCGCTGAGAGTCAGAAGCAGGCCGCGGTACCCTTCATCGTTGAGCCCTTCCTCGGCAAGAGCGCTTTTCCAGGAAGCATTTACCTGCGCCTTAAGGATCAGGGAAACAACCTGCCCTTAAGTTCTGCAACACCCGCCTTGTTGCAGGCGGGTATTGACCTCGGCATCGCACCCGATTTCGATCCCGAGAGCAGTCTGTACTCTTTTACCTTCCTGACGCCCGGCATCTATCAGGCCCGGGCGACCGCGCCGAACTACACCACGCAGAACATAGATGTTATCGTCACACCGGGTGCCATTGAAGCCCGCGAGATCTTTCTCACCAGCAATGTTCCCCCGGCGCCTCCCGCCTTAAGCGGCACCATACCCCTCGGCCCCGCGAGCGAAACTATGCCCCTGGTGAACGGCACCGCCGGCCCCGGACTCAACATCCGGATCTACGCCAACGCATCTCTGATGGCATCAACCAGTTCAGACAATCAAGGTCTCTTTTCCACCACCGTCGGGCCGCTGCAGTCCGGCACCAATGCCATATACGCTATTGCCGAGGACGGCCTCGGACGGCTGAGTTCTGCGTCGGGGGACTACCTCTACGAAGTTATCGCCGCGGAAGGTGAAGGTGAAGGTGAAGGTGAAGGTGAGGGTGAGGGTGAGGGTGAGGGTGAGGGTGAGGGTGAGGGTGAGGGCGAGGGTGAGGGCGAGGGTGAAGGCGAGGGTGAAGGCGAGGGTGAAGGCGAGGGTGAAGGTGAAGGTGAAGGTGAAGGTGAAGGTGAAGGTGAAGGTGAAGGTGAAGGTGAAGGTGAAGGTGAAGGTGAAGGTGAAGGTGAAGGTGAGGGTGAGGGTGAAGGCGAAGGTGAAGGTGAAGGTGAGGGTGAAGGTGAAGGTGAAGGTGAAGGTGAAGGTGAGGGTGAAGGTGAAAATCCTGGCTGCACGCAGCCCGCAAAGAGCACCCAACACAACGCTGGTAATGAGATTCTGACCCTGTTGATGTGCGGACTGTTACTCCAACGGAAGATATTACGCTGAAGCACCGCGACGGGACCGTCATGAACGCAAGGGCCCGCCGCCGACACAAAGGGCTCCAACAACCCACAGCCCACCCCGCTTGAGCGACACCTACCAGGCGTTCGAGACCGTCTCGCGCAGTTGACTTCGGGGGACGGTCCCGCACGCCTGGTGGGCCTCGCCCGGTCAATAGAACCGCTACACCCAACGACTCTTCCCCTATACGAAGGGCCCTGTCGTGCAGGACAGTCCCCTTTTACGCGCCCCGCCGCCGGACTGTGAGTGGCATACCCCCTTTGGGTCGCAGCGTGATCCTGGGGTCAATCTCCGGTCGTGGCATTTTATCAGCGCAGAGGCGCCAGTGCTGTCCTATCGTGGCGAGCACCAGCATGGCCTCCATCATGGCAAAGCGTTCGCCGATGCACTTGCGCGGTCCGGCGCCGAAGGGAAACCAGGCGTTGCGAGGACGGCTGTCCCGCTGATCGGCGCTGAAACGTTCCGGGTCGAAGCGCTCGGGGTCGGGGAAAAAACGCGGGTCGCGGTGAGTCGCAAACGGACTCAACAGCACCTGCGATCCCGGCGGAATCCGGTAGCCCAGAATCTCAATCTCGCGCAGGGTCTCCCGCCCGAAGAAGTACGCGGGCGGATAGAGACGCAGGGTCTCTTCCACGATCTGCCGTGTCCACGGGAGCCGCTCGGCATCCTCCATCACGGGCGGACGGCCGCCCAGCACATTATCGATTTCGGCGTGAAAGCGGGCTTCGACGTCGGGGTTCTCCGCCAGCATACGCCAGGCCCACGTCATGGTGCTCGCCGTCGTTTCGTGGCCCGCGAGAAAAAGGGTGAGTACTTCGTCGCGCAATTCATCGTCGGTCATGGCGCTGCCGTCTTCCTCGTCGCGCGCCTCCAGAAGCATGTGGAGCAGATCCCCCTCGCCGCCCGAGGCCCGGTGCTCCGCGATGATCCGGAACACGATATCGTCCAGCGTGGCGATAGCCCGCCAGAATCGACGCGCACGGGGAAAGGGCAGGCGGATGAGCTGTTGACCGTGGGGAAAGAGCAGGATGCTGTCGGCCCGAAGGATATCTTCAATCGCGGATGCGATGTGCCGCTTGTCTTCGGCAATTTCCGAGTTAAAAAGCGTCTTCCCCACGATGTCCAGCGCGAGGGACATCATCTCGCCCATGGCGTCGATCCGCTGACCGTCGTCCCAGCGTCCCGAGGTTCGCGCGGCAAAGGACACCATCGTTTCCACGTACTTCGCGATGCGTCCCGCGTGAAAGGCCGGCTGCATCATGCGCCGTTGTTTCAGGTGGGCTTCCCCTTCGTTGAGGAGCAGTCCATTGCGGAGCACGGGCCGAAGGAACAACTGGTGGCCCGTGTCCTTGCGCACATCGCGATGGGACGCGGCCAGCAGCTCGTGCACGGCTTCCGGCTCGTTGATGAGGTAGACGCGACCGTCCAGCCCGTCCAGCATTACGATGTTGCCATAGCGCGCGAAGCACTCCATCACGGGCGTGATGCGATCATGACACATCTTGAACAGGGGGCGAAGGGAACGGAATCGGCCGGGGCCGGGCGGGTCGATGGGGTGGGGACTCATGAAGTACGGCAATCCAGTCAAGGGTGTGAGAAGTGCCCGCAGGACACATAGGTGGCGCCGCCCCCCGCAAGGCCCCCCTATTATTTCACGTTCCCACGCTCCGATGCACCCGGAGGGTCCGGAAACGCCAGGGCTTTGCGCGCGGGTGTGCAGGCAGGATTGGCCTGCAGGCACGCCTCCCAGATCGCCACGGCCTTCTCGCGCTCCCCGAGCCGTTCCAGTGCATGGGCCTGCAGGAGCCTGGCCTGTTCCAATGCTGGGTCGATCTCCAGCGCGCGCCGCACCAGCGTCTCGCCCTCGCGCAGCTCGCTGTCCGAGGCGGAGGGATTGAAGATCAGCATCTTGGCCTGGGACACGATGGCCTTCGCGTTTGCCGCGTCCAGGCGCAGGGCTTCGTCCACCGACGCCTTCATCTCCCCCTTCATCTTTCCCGCCCGATAGTTGGATCGGATCATGGTGCCCAGTAGATCGGCCCGAATCCGGAACTTCTCGCTCGTATCCGGCAGCGACTCCAGTAGAAGCATTCCCGCCTCCGCGTGGGCGTCTATCGTCTTCCCGATTTCGCGCCGCTCCTTTACCGCAGACTCGGGAAGCTGCTCGAACTCGATTCGATACAGTTCCGCGCAAAGCAGCCGTGTCCGTGCCGCGAGGTCATTGTTTTGCGCGGTGGCCGGCAGCAGGGCCTCCGCGGCGGCGCGGTCGTAGGTGCGCGCCGCCTGCTCCAGTTCCGCTCCGGTCTGGGCAAAGACTGACTGACCGAACAGCAGCATAAGTGCGATGGCGATTCTCATGGGGCGGCCCTCTCCAGCAGTGGTCGAATCGCGGACAACACTTCGGCTTCGCGCTTGCGAAAGAAATGATCACAACCCGGCAGCATGACGAATTCCTTCTCTCCCGGCACCTGCTCGAAGAGCGGATCGAAGTCCGCCTGGCTGAAGGCAAAGTCCTTATCACCCGCAATGAACCGGCAGGGCATCGTCAGACCGGCCATGCCGATCATGGGCGCGCGCGCCACGGGTGGGGCCAGTGCGGCAAGCCATGCGGGAGGATGAGGTCCCGCGAGGAGCACGGAGAGGCAGGATCCGAAAGAATAGCCCACATAGCCGATGGGCACGCCCGGCAATGCCGAAAGCAGAAATTCGCGGGCGGCCATGGCGTCGGGCACTACGCCACGATAGTCCTGGCTTTCTTCAAGGCGCGCCCAGTACTCATAGGGCGAATCGTCCTTGGCCAGTTCGAGGGAACTGCCGCCGACGCCGGCGTAGTTGAAGCGCAAGGTCGCGCAACCCTCCGCGGCAAGCTGTTGCGCGAGAAAAGCGATCACGTTGTTGTCCATGCGGCCACCCATGTGGGGGTGGGGCGACAGCAGCAGTACGGCCACCTCGGGCGCACCCCCATCGGGATAGGCAAAGATACCTTCCAGGGTGTTGGGCCCGGAAACCAACTGAACCTGCTCTTCCGTGAAGCTCTCGGCCGGCGCGTTCAATACAGCCCCTCCTGGCGCGTCGCCTGATAGCGCGCCGCAGGTCGTGGATCGCGAATTCCCGTTGTGTGAAAACCCAGAGCAACCGCTTCCGCCGCGCGTACGTCGCAGCGCTCCGCTTCGTCGCCTTCCACCACATTGGGAAGGAAACAGGCGCGGTCAAGACGATGAAAGCACACGGACCCGCGGGATTCGCCCGGCCCGACCTCAACACGCAGGGCTAGCCTCGACCCGTGGGCCACATAGACCGGCAGCTCGCCCTCCCGAAGAGACACCTCGGGACAGACCCCCGCCAGGCTGTTGCCGTATCCCGACAGCGTAACCGCGTTGGGATAGGCTTCCCCGAGCCGCTCCCAGAAACCAGTCTCCGGCGCCATACCGCCCAGGTGGATGCCCGCGATTTGTTCCCGCGCTTCGGCGGGCATGCGCTGGCCGAGCGCTTCAAGCACGGGCGGTGTGCTGAAGATGACGCCGATCTCCTGGACTGCGGCCACGCGGAGGGCCTGCTCCAGCACGTGCTCCAGATAGCGCGTACGGCCCAGGGAGCCCTGGGGCAGTTTACGCACCCAGCGTGGATCGAAATCCACACTGAAGGGATCAATCGAGCCCAGGGCCGCCGCGCAATAGCGGGCCGCCTTGCCGATCACATGGGGACCGGAGGGGCCCACAAAAAGCCAGTGCCGATCCCGGGGAAAGTGGAGCAGCTCCGCCGCGTGGATAAAGGGCGCGACGAAAGCCGCGTAAAAATCGTCGGGGTGATAGGCGGTACATTTTGGTGCGCCGGTTGCCCCGCCCGTCTCCGCGGTCACGAAGCCCGAGAGCTGATCGTGGTACCGCCTCGGTATGAAATCCGTCACCGGGCGGGTGGCGAGTTCGTGCAGTGGAAATTCGGGAAAGCGCTCCAGATCGCCCACCGTCTCGATGTCCCGCCGCGGATCAAAGCCCAGTTCGCGGGCGGCCTGCAGCCAGTAGGGCGCTCCCCACGCCGGGTCAAAATGGAGATCGAGGATCTCGCGAAGATGTTCATCCATGATCATCATGATTTCGGTACGTTCTCTCCCTCGCTCCGAGTTTTCTTCTTTTCTCCCAATAAAATCGTCACCGGGAGCAGCCAGAGATCCGCCAGCACCGCCACAGCCATGGTTCCCGCCGACAACAGACCGAAGTAGCGAATCGGCGCAAAGCTGGACAGGCCCAGCGTCAGAAAACCCGCACAAGCCGTCATCGCTGTCGCCACCATCGCGGGGGTGTTAACCTCCAGTGCGCCCTGAAGCGCCCCGCGACCGTTGTCCCCCGCGCGGAGTCGCTCGCGCCAGCTCGACAGCAGATGGAGCGTATCGTCCACCGCAATACCCACGGCAATCGCCGCCACCATGACCGTGGCCGGATCGAGCGGTATGCCGAAAAGGCCCATGGAACCAAAAAGTCCGGCGATGGGCAGCAGGTTGGGAGCGACGGAAAGGAGCATGAGCTTCATGGAGCGCAGCCCGATCCAGATGCACACAAAGACTACGATTACGGCCAGACCCAGGCTGTTGACCTGGGTCTTGATCAGGCCAAATTGTGCCCGCACGAGACGAAGCACCACGCCCGTGTGGTAACCGCTGATTCCGGCCGGGGCAGCCGCCAGCGCGGCCTCGGAGCGCGCCACAATCGCGAGCAGCTCCGCGCCGTCCATGACGCGCACGAGGCTCGACAGGCGGACCCGCGTTCCATCGGGCGACACCAGCGACGTCAGTGGCTGCCGGGCCTCCTCGGGCATGGCCTCCACGAGCTGGCGCGCGGCCTCGCGATTCTCCGGCAGCCGGTAGGCCTCGCCCGCACCACCGGCGGACCACTGGTTCAGCTTCTTCAGATAGTCCAGGGGCGAAATCACGCGCGCGATGCCGGGCTCCGCGCTGAGGGTGGCAACCTGCGCCTCAATCGCCGGCCAATTGCTCTCGTCCAGCCACGAGCCGGGAAGCTGGAGGACGGTCTCCAGGGTGTAGAGGCCGGAGAACTTGTCGCTGATGGCGGCGGCATCTCGTACCGCCGTGTGACTTTGATCGAGAAAGGTCAGCGGATTGGACTCGGTCTTCACCCGTGCGCCGAGCAATGAAAATACCAGGGTGAAGACTACGGCGCCCCACAAAATCTTTCGGCCATGGCGCTCGTAGAGCGGTACGCCCGTGCCATCACCGCAAATCATCCGGGGAGCACGCGCCGTGGCACGCAAATCAAGCACTACAATGAGGACCGGGCCCAGGCCCATGGCCACAAGAAAGGCGACGGGAATGCCGATGCCCCCGGCGATGCCCAACTCCCGGACCGGGGCCATGCCCGCAGTGCATAACGAGAAGAATCCCAGCGACGTGGTCAGCGCCGCGAGCAGGCACGGCCAGGCGCACTCGGACAGCGCCCGGGCCGCCGCGCCCCGAATGCCACAACCCTCCAGGAGGGCCGTCTCGTGATAGCGAAGCAGATGCACCATGTAGGCCATGGAAAGCACCCAGAGCACGGGCGGCAGCGCCACGGTGACCATGTTCATCGTCAGGCCGAGCCAGCCCATGATACCCAGGGTGATCAGAAGGGTGACGCCGGAAACGACGCAGGCAGCAAACACCTTGCGCGGCGAGCGCAGCACCACCAGAAGAATCAAGCAGGAAACCGCCACCGCAACGGGCAGAAGCCGGCGGCTTTCACGCTCCGATTCCCGATCAAGCACGGCGTTGAGCACGCTCGGCCCGGCCCAATGGACGGACCAGCCGGCAAGCCTCAGGGGACTGGCCGCAGTGGCGAGTGCGGCTACGTAGTCGCGGCGTTCGCTCGACGTGAAGGTAGCGGCGCCGCTGATGATCATGCCGCCGGTGCTCAGGTCGGGCGACACGATGACGCGATCGTAGAAGGGCGCGGATCGCAACTCCGCCTGCAGCTCTTCAGCGCTTTCCGCACCGAACTCATCTCGGAAGAGCGACGGAATGCTCTTGACAGAGTCCACGCCGGGCACGGCCTCGATCGCCTGCAAGACGACGATCTGCAGATCGAGGGCGGCTTCGGTAAAGAGATCCCCCCCGCTGTACACCATGAGAACGTCATTGTCGCCGCCGAAGTCCTCACGAAAATCGGCGTAGCGCTGGGCTTCGGCGTCCTGCTCCACCCACTGCTCGATGCCATTGTCGATGGTCAGGCGCGGCAAACCCAAAGCTCCGATCACGAGCAGCACGAGGGTCGAAATTGCCGATATGAAGAAAACTCGGCTCTGGGGAAGTTCCTGTCTCAAGAATGACTCAATCGAAACGCATGTTGCTTGAAGAAGGGTGCGAGCACGGTGCTCAGTTGAAGACCCAGCGCAATATCCCCTTCAATTTCGATGCGCAGGTCGAAGAAGGCCCGGTCCGGCGCCAGGGTTCCCGTGGCGATCTCCAGTAGTGTGCCTGAATCCAGCAGGAACACGCACTGGGCGGACTCGGAGCCCACCGCGATTGCGGTAAGTCGCCCCGATTCCACCACCAGGGTCCAGACGGCGTCGTCCATATCGGTAAGGGCAACGCCCAGCGCGCACGAGAGAGAACGCAGCCCCGGTATCAAGAGTTGACCCTGAAGCCCTGGCAGGTAGCTCGTGAAATAGAGGCGGCTGGCCTCCCGCTGTCGCGCCCGAAAGGAGTCTGGCATGGTCTACACGGTAGCCGCGGCCGGCTGGAAATCCCAACCGTAGTGCTGCTCGAAAAAACTCCGCAGCAGAAACTGAAGCCGTTCCTGATCCATGGGGGGCATCCACCCTTCCGGACTGCTCCGGACGAACTCTGGATCGCTGTTCAACATGTAGGGCTTGAATACCCCGGATATACGCTGGAGCACCGCTTCGGACGCGGACAACTTCGCACCTTCCAGCGTCGACACGGCTTCGTATTCCGGGATATTCAGCACGCCCGCGATGACCGAGATCAGATCCGCCATCAAGGTGGGATTTGGATGGGTCAGGTGATAGTAACTGCCCGGTGCGGTACCGTCGGCGGCGAGTTGAAGCATGTGATACACCACATCGTCCGCCGCAACGAGATTCTTCGTCGTATCCGGATCGACCACGACACGAAAACTCCGCACGCCATTCAGACGGCTGCGCTGGCCGCTCAGGCGCGCCAGCCGCAGAAGCTGCGCCACTTTATACACCGTCTGACCATCGCAGAGGCCCGACACGCGCTCGCCGAGAATGATGCTGGGGCGGAATATGGTCGCGGGAAGCCCCGACTCCGCCACGGCGCACTCGGCGGCATACTTCGACGCCTCGTAGGGGTTCTTAAAAGTTGCGGGGCGCGCCAGCCTTGCCTCGGGCATCGTGCTGCCCCGGCGCTGGTCACCAGCCACGTAGGCCGTGCTGACGTGATAGAAATGCTTCAGCTTTGGAAGGGCTCGGGCGAATTCGATCACGTTACGCGTGCCCTCCAGGTTCGTGCGGAAGAGCTCGTCGCTCAGCAGGGCCTCGAAGCGCGTATCGGCGGCCAGGTGCCACACCGTGTCCACCGTCGCCGAGATCGCGTCCAGCGCCGATGATGCGATGCCCAGGCCCGGCTCACGAACGTCGCCGACGACGCAGCATATGCGGCCGGGATGGATACGCTCCAGATAGGCCAGGCGCTGATCGAAGGCCTCCGCGGCGGTGCCACGGGTCAGCGCCACGACCCGGGCCTCGCTGCAGCGAAGCAGGTAGCGCAGGAAGTGGCCGCCGAGAAAGCCCGTGGCCCCCGTCAGCAGGAGGGTCGTGCCCTCAAGGGTAGTGAGGTCCCGCCGGAGTGCGTGCAGGCGACAGCCGTGCTCCGCCAAAGCTTCCAAGTGGACATCAAGGTTGGCTTCCAAGTCGGGCTCGGGTATCACGCGATCCACGGCGCGACTGCGCAAGAGCGTAATGGCCGCTTCCCGGTCTTCGTTGCGGGTCACCAACCCGAGGGGCACGAGGGGCCAGGTCTGATTCAGGATTTGGAGCACGGACGCGTCGTGGCGAACCTCTTCGAAATCAATGAGGCAGACGCTAACGTCATCATCCTTCGCCGCCCCTTCCAGTGCGCGATAGAGCGCTGGCGGATCTTGCACCGCAACGACGTCCTCCCTTCCGGCACACGCCAGAAGGGCCACCAGGTCGCTATTGCCCGTCCATAGAAGCTGCATTCAGCGCGCCGCCTTCTGCTCGTTCAACGACCAGTCGTAGTCGGTGTACTCGATGGAATAGTCCTCCAGATTGGCACCCTCCGCCGCGCCGACATACGGCGCGACGAAGGCGGCCAGAGACTTGGACGTCGTCTCAAAATCTTCCCCGTACCACTTGAAAATGGGCGAGAGCCAGAGGATCTTCTTCTCCGCGTCCACGCGGTTCTTGGCGGGGGTTGTGAGGAATTCCTTCGTCTGCGCGTCGAGCTGCTCTTCCAGCCGCGCGCCCGTGTAGGCTTCGCTGCGCAGGGGCGGGCAACCCATGGCCGCGCACACGAGGGCGAAGTGAATCCGGGGTTCCTTATAGTTCTTGCGGATAATCTTGTGCTCCAGCGTGTCCAGCGAGACCTTCTTGCCGAACAGCAACACCGTGTCCTTCGACCAAGGACTCTTCACCAGGCTTCCCAGCGACTTGATGCTATCCAGCGGATAGCCGTCGATGATGAGCTGAAGCGTGGCCCCGTTGTAGACGTTGATAAGGAAAGCGAGTTGCTCTTCCCGGCTCCACTGCTGAAACTCGGCCATGGGCACCGCGCCGGCCTGGGCCAGGTACGCGTCCAGCGAGGCCCTGTCGGCCTGGAGGCCCTTGTAGTCCACCAAGCCTTGCGACACGCGTGCCTTCAGTATCGAATCGAGCGCGGCATGAGACTGATCGAAGTTACCAGCGGCCGCCAGCGCGATCGCGAGAGGCAGTATCAAATTGATCATGAAATATCCTTTCGCCTGTCAGGCGATCACGGCTTCCAGCCGTTGTGCTCCAGATAGCGGGCAAAGTGCCACATGTCTGATTCTTTCTTGTGCTTGAAGAAGAGCGTGGTGTAGAAACGCCGACCGGCCTCTTCCTTTGGCCCGTACTCCCGGTCCTGGCCCACATTGTGATCCCAAGCCCAGAGTCCGAACAACGCCGTCTCCATAGGCTTGTACGCGCCCTTCACCAGCCCCTTCTTCCGACCCTCGGTGTGGTAGAAGGAAGTCTCCGTTCCATCGGGCAGCGGTAGCGCCTTCAGCGCCGCCACGTCGGACGCTGGCGCCGCGACCACCGTCTTCGCGCTACGGAGGGCCGCTTCGCTCTCCACCGCAACGCTCTTGCAGCGATGGCTGCCGCCGCGAATGGTAATGACGACCCGCTCGTCGGCCGGCCCGTCTTTCAACTTCAACACGCCCGGCAACTGCTCACCGTACACCTCGAATCCGTTCTGGTCCCAGTCTGCGGGCCAGGCCTCGGCGGGAAGATAATCCGTGGGCAGGATCGCGTGATAGCAGCCGCAACTTTGCACGGTCGTAAGCCACACGGGCTCCTCTCGGCTGTTCAGCGTCACCACCGCAATCGCCCCCACGTTTTTTCCAGCGCCCACATTGAGCGGGGCCAGCGTAAAGGGATTCCGCTCAAAATGCACGCGATAAATCAGGTTGGTGTAGTGCTCTCGCTCGGTTTCGAAGGTCTCCACTTCCGTGTAGATCGTCGGTCGGGCCGTATCGACGTACACTTGGGTTTTTCCAGACTCGGCTATGCGCGCCGAGGGCGTACCAATCTTGTTGAAAGGCTCCTCGTCGTGCTCGATCACAAAGACCGGCGCGAAGCGTTGCACAAGACCATCGGCGCCCTCCAACACGTAGGCTGAAGTCGTACCCGATGTCTCTTCTGCACGGGCAGCAGTGCCCGCCGCGAAGACGCTCAGGGCAAGGGCAAGAAAGCAGCCATGGGCACTCATTCCGCCCCCTCCTCCTTCGCGGCGATGCGCGCGCGAAGCGCAGCGGCACTGGAATTCGCGGGATTGAGCGCCAGCGCCTTGTCGGCCGCTTCCAGCGCCTTTTCCCATTGCTTGTCCTTCTGATACGCCATAGCGAGCATGACCATATATTCGTCATTGTCCGGTTTCAGTTCATGGCAGTGCGAAAAGGTCTCAATCGCCTTTGGCACATCGCCCCCCGAAATCGGCGGGTTGTTCAGGTACATGATGCCGATGGCCCGCTGGCATTCCGCGTCGTCCGGGGTGCGCTTCAGGGCCTCGTCCATGTGATTGCGCGCCTTGGGGCCGTTCTTGAAGCCCGCCACCATGCTGGTGATGCTGTTGGCGTAGAGCTCGCCCACCACCCGATGGGCGGCCGCAATCTCCGCCTCGGACTTGGCCAGGGCCAGTGCCCGCTCGCCGTAGACCAGGCCCTGGGCGGCCCAGAGTTCCTGCTGCTTCTTCATCTCTTTCGCTTCTTTGCCTTCCAGGTCGCTGGCCTGGCGCCGTGTGCGCAGATCCGTGGTGCTCATGCGGAAGCATTCCGCCGCGTCCCACTGGACCTGATAGGATTCTTTTTCCTTGCCGGCCTGCTCCGCGAGCGACGCGCGCAGGGTCTCCATTCGGACATCGTCGTGGGCCTTGCGTGCGGCGAGTACATCGGTCATCGTGGCGCTGTTTTCCTGAGCCGGCAGATTCGCCACGGCGAATACGAACAGGATCAGGGTCACCATCAATTGGGCATTCCGCATTTCAGCTTCTCCAGTGGTAGGAATCGGGGCAGTTCAACAGATAACCACCGCCGAAGAGGCGGTCCATGGCCTTCCAGAAGTTCTGCAGATACAGAGCCGAGGCGTGCTCCCGGCCATGATCCAATTCCGCCAGGAGAAACTGATCCCAGGCGGCGCGCTTCCAGTCCACGAAATGCATCACCGCACGCTCTCCCGCCACGCCGGGCTGGGGATGGGCGCTGCCCATGGGGGCGTGAATGGCCTTGAGCAGTCCGTTCACACCAGGGCCGGCACAAATCACGTGGCCGTAGATGTTGTACTCGTTGTCCAGGTCGTAGAGGCAGGTCACGGCGATCACGGTGCCAAGTTCGATCAACTGGTCTTCCGCGGGAAATACAACCCGAACCAGGTTTTCGTTACGTTTCTCGTCGCAATCGAGTTTCTTGTAGAGCCGGGGCAGCAGGGAGATCTTGTGACTGCCGCTGCGCTCCGCGTAAATTTTCTCCGCCTTGAAGCATTCGCTGTCGAGTACGGCCTGTGTGATCCGTTCTTGTTCCGTCATGGTTTCGATTCCTTTATCTATCCAAAGATACTGCTTGATCAATTCGGGTTCGCGTAGCCGTCTCATGCGGTCGCGGCTACGGCGTCGGGCCGGGCGAAGGCACGGGGCACTTCCCAGTACTCCTCGCGCAGCACCGTCATGGCGCGCTGCAACTCCTCACTGAAGGCCAGGCTGTCCTCGTTCACATACATGCCCACGAATTTGTCCGCCAGGGACTTCGGCAGGCCGCGCCCGAAATTAAGGCTGTAGTCCACGGCCGCGCTGCGCTGCTTCAGGGCAATCTCCACCGAACGCCGGTAGGCACTGGCCACCGTCGTCTTCAGGGCGCTGCTCAGATCCGCGCGGATGCAGTTCACGCCGAGCGGGAGGGGAAGGCCATTGTGCCGTTCGGAAAAGAGCACGCCAAAATCGGCCAGCAGCTTGAAGCCTTCGTCCGCGTAGGTGAGCTGGCCCTCGTGGATGATGACGCCCGCCTCCACGCTGCCCTTGCGCACCGCATCCATGATGTGGGTGAAGTCCATGTGCACTTCGCGCATGTCGGGAATCATCTTCCGCGCCACGAGTGTCGCCGTCGTGAAAGGTCCGGGCAGCGCCACGCGCATGCCGCGCAGCTCCTCCAGCGACTTGCATTCCCGTGCGATAAGGCGGGGGCCGTAATTGCGCCCCACGCTGGTGCCCACTTCGAGCAGCTCGTAGCGGTCCTGCACGTGGAGGAATCCGTGTACTGACAGGGCGGTCACTTCCAGGGGATCGCGCCCCATCGCCATCTCGTTCAAGGTCTGGATGTCGTGGAGCACATGCTCGATCTTGTGATCGGGGATGGTCACCTGTTCCGAGGCGAAGCCATAAAACATGAAGGCGTCGTCGGGATCCGGGCTGTGTCCAATGCGGATGGATTTCATGGGGTCGTTCCTTTTAGGCGTTGGCAACCGCAGGCATGCTGCAGGTCGCGGTCTGGCGAAGGTGGGTGTACGCGCCGTCGAAGGCCGGCGCGATGTCGTAGCGTTCAAGTTTCTCGTAGGTCGTGGTGCGTTGCACGGGGGTGAAGCCCGCATCGCTGATGACGTTCAGCACGGATTCTAGCTGGGTGGCCACCTGGTGGCGCGCCTGAAAGAGCACGTTCTCCTCCAGCAGCAGGCCCCCGAAATCGTCCGCGCCAGCGTGGAGCGCGAGCTGGCCAGCGCGCCAGCCTTCGCCAAACCACGAGGCCTGGATGTGGGGCACGTTGTCCAGGAAAAGCCGCGCCAGCGCGATCACCCGCACATAGCGGCTGGCTGCGGCGGGCTCCTTCACTACGCGGCTCAGGGGCGATCCGCCGGGCTTGAAGCTCCACGGAATAAAGGCGTAGAAGCCGCCCGTCTCGTCCTGCAGATTGCGGATCTGGAGCAGGTGCTCGATGATGTCCTCGTCAGTCTCGACGTGACCGTAGGTCATGGTTGCGCTCGTCTTGAAGCCCACTCGGTGCGCCTCCCGCATCACGCCGAGCCAGTCCGCGCTGCGGGTCTTCTTGGGGGAAATTTTGCGTCGCACGGCGTCCACCAGAATTTCCGCGCCACCGCCCGGCATCGTGCGCAGACCCGCCGCCCAGAAAGCTTCAAGCACGTCGCGCGCCGACATGCCGCTGTGCTCTGCAATATGCAGCACCTCCGATGGCGAGAAGAGGTGGAGGTGCATGCCCGACGCGTGCTTCCGCAGCGCCTCGATCACGGCCAGATAGTAGTCTATCCCCAACTCGGGATTGTGACCGCCCTGGAGCAGGATCGTCGTTGCGCCACGGCCCTGAGCCAGTGCGGCGCCACGGCCGATTTCTTCGGGTGTCTGCACGTAGGCCTCGGCATGACCGGGGCGGCGATAAAAGCTACAAAAGGTGCAGTCTGTGGTGCAGACGTTCGTATAGTTTGGATTCGTATCGACCACAAAAGTCACGTCCTGACCGGGGTGCAATTCCTGGCGCAGGGCCGTGGCCCGTTCCATCAAATCGGACTGGGCCGCGTGGCGGTAGAGGTTCAGGGCCTTCTCATGCGACAGGCGCGGCGTGGACATTCGCGTACCCTTCCATCAGGTGAAGATAGTGAGACTGGCCGGTCACATCCGACACGGACAGGCGAGCGCGCAGGCGCTGGTAATAGACCTGCAGCGCGAGTCGGTCCTCGGGAGCCATCTCGAGGCCGTGAATCAGGGCGTTTTTCCCAGTATCCGTCGCGGCGATCTTGGCACAGGATTCGAGCCAGCCAACCACGCGCGCCTTGCGGGAAGCGTCAAGCTCGGAGGAGACCACCCAACGCGCGTAAACAAAGGGCAGACCGGTCTGGGCGAACCACCAGCCGCCCAGATCAATATTGTTCGGGCTGGCGCTGTGCCGCTGGGCGCACTCGAAGGCCGCATCGCCAATCAGCAAGTGGGCCGATGCATCGCCATAGGACGGCGTCAACATCGGCGCCAGGCCATACTGGCGCAGGCACAGCAGCTTGAAGAGTGCCACGGAAGTCCGGGACTTGGGCGTTGCGTAAATCGGCTCTCCTGCGGACAGGAGGCTACCGAGCGGGGCGGAAGAGAACAACTGAACACTGCGCACCGGCCCAGTGCAGGCGATGCCATAGTCACCCGCAGCCTCCACGGCGCGGCCCAGGCCCGGAAGCGTGGCGACGGGAACCAGGGCCGCATCACAGTGGCCCGCCGCCATCAGAGCGTGAACCCGGGCGGGTGTCTCGAAGCGAAGGCTGTGCTCGCAGTCCGGCGTTGAAAGACGGTAGGTCCGTGCGGAGAGATTGTCGATGGAAGCGATTCGAATCATGGTGCTCACCTCAGTTCATCACGCCAAGTTCATACTGGCCGTTTCGCGCGGCGGGCAACTGACCGGCATCCCGGATGATTTGCTCCATGAAGCGGCGCGTGAGCGCGGCGGGCGAGTCGGAAGCGGCCATCTGCATGATCCGCTCTTTGCCCAGGGTGCCGTCGAGGTCGTCTGCGCCAAAGGTGAGGGCCGCTGCCGCGGTTTCGAGGCCAATCGTGGGCCAGTAGGCTTTCACATGGGGAAAATTGTCCAGCACCAGCCGGGACAGGGCGATAATCCGAAGGCTGCGCGGCGCCGATACCGCCCGGGACACCAGCCGGGTCTCGCCAGGCAAGTAGGCCAGCGGGATAAAGCTCTGAAAGCCGCCCGTGCGGTCTTGCAACTCGCGCAGGCGCATCAGATGGACTACGATCTCCTCATCGGTCTCGATATGGCCGAAGAGCATCGTGGCGTTACTGGGCAGGCCGACCTCATGCGCTTCCTCGTGAATGCGCAGCCAATCTTCGCCGCCGATCTTGTCCTTGTAGAGCGCCTGATGGATACGCTCGCTGAATATCTCCGCGCCGCCGCCGGGGACCATGTCCACACCGGCATCCCGCATGCGCTCCAGAATCTGCCGGGGCGTGCTGCGCTGCATCCGCGCAAAATAGGCGATCTCCACGGCCGTGAAGGCCTTGATCCACAGACCCGGCCGGGCCGTGCGAATCGCCTTGACGAGCGCGAGTGAACGGGTGAAATGCCACCCCGGCCACAGCCCGCCCACGATATGGGCCTCGCTGATCGTCGGGTCTTCGAGGTCACGAAGGATATCCGCCTCCTGAAGCTCATAGGCGTGGGCATCGCCCTTCTTTGCGGCGTAGTCGCAGAACTTGCAGGAGTACACGCAGAGATTGGTGGGGTTCACGTGACGGTTGTGCACGTAAGTGATGCGATCACCATAGCGATCCCGCTTTGCGGCAAAGGCCTCGCGGCCCAGCGCCACCAGGGGCCTTTCCCGAAGCATTTCGAGGGCCTCGGCGGCATCAATTCGGTTCAACGTTTTCAACATGGGCAGCTCCTTTAGCATGCCCGTATAGAGAAAGAACCGTGCCAGAATGCCGAATTGCCCTAGAGGCTCTGATTTATTGGCTTATATGCAAACTGGGATGGGGGAGTCGCAAGAGTAAGGATGCAACCTTCGTTGACACAGTTATGCCAAGTATTTTGGGCGCAGCGACTTACACGCCGCAACCCCCGACATCCCCGCAAATTGCGTTGCACCCTTCGGTATCGTCGAATACGACAGGACCCCGCCTTCGATCTTGAAAGCGGGGTCCAATGCCTGTTCTATATCTTTATCGGCTGGCGCGTCTCCCGAGAGCCGACATGGCCGCCATCGTGATGAGGGCCATGCCGAAGACAAAGAGATCGCTGAACCGATCTTTCAGTGAGCCGATACCAATGCTCTTTCCGCCCAGCGGGCAGCCGGTGTCCACCTCCGCGACAGCCTCCAACTCAGCGTCGCTGAGCAGCCCGTCATCGTCGGTATCAATTTCATCGAACTGATCCTGAGTTATTCCTCCCGATGCGCTCGACGCTTCCGAGAAGCTCAAACGGCCATCGTCATTCAGATCCGCCTCGGCAAATGCATCCCGCAGCGCTGTGGCAATTTCCTCCAAGGTGTTCTCACCTTCACCTTCACCCTCTCCTTCTCCTTCTCCTTCTCCTTCGCCCTCGCCCTCGCCTTCGCCTTCGCCTTCGCCTTCGCCTTCGCCTTCGCCTTCACCTTCACCTTCACCTTCGCCTTCACCCTCACCCTCACCCTCACCCTCACCCTCACCCTCACCCTCACCCTCACCCTCACCTTCACCTTCACCTTCACCTTCACCTTCACCTTCACCTTCACCTTCACCTTCACCCTCACCTTCACCTTCGCCTTCACCTTCACCTTCGCCTTCGCCTTCTCCTTCACCTTCACCTTCACCATCGCCTTCGCCTTCGCCTTCACCTTCACCTTCACCTTCACCTTCACCTTCACCTTCGCCTTCTCCTTCTCCTTCTCCTTCTCCTTCTCCTTCTCCTTCTCCTTCACCTTCTCCTTCACCTTCTCCTTCTCCTTCTCCTTCACCTTCACCTTCACCTTCACCTTCGCCTTCGCCTTCTCCTTCTCCTTCTCCTTCTCCCGCCCCGAGAATCGTCAACTCGTCCGAGGTCTGGTCGGAGTTGCTGTTTCCAAGCGTATCCACGGCATCAACCAGCACATTGAGGGTGCCGGGGACCTGTGGGGCGACTGTGTTATCGGGCAAGGTCCAGGTTCCGTCACCGTTGTTCGTTGCGCTGTATTGAACACTGGACAGGAACACCGTGATCACGGCTGCGGGATCATCCACCGTGCCGGTCAGGGGCGGGGTGGTATCCTCCGTGGTCAATGGATCAACAGTGACAGTCGGCGCTGTTTTGTCTATCTCATAGCCATCCTCGGAGCTACGGGCACCATTGCCTTCGCCCGCGCCGCCGAGCGCATTCCCCACGCCGCCGTAGATAGAGTCGTCATCCAGCACGGTCAGCACGAATCCACCGTCACCGCTGCCGGTGGCGACGCTGATGGTGTAGCTGGACAGGGAATTTTGCGTGATGTTGTTGATGAAGGGGTTTACCGTGCCCTCGTAGGTGAACGTCTCAAAATCGGCCGTGTCGATCCCAAACACATCCATGCTGAAGGTCACGGTAAATTCCACCAAGTCCGCATTGGTCGGTGAAGCATCGTCAAGCGTGATTGATTCCACCCGAGGCGCGATGGAACTGGCCACAAAAAGGTCGAACTCATAGCCAATATTGCCGCCAATGTTATCGTTGCCCTCCCAGACCGCCAGCCAGGCCCCTTCGCCGCCCGAAACCATCTGGGGCAGTCGGTCGGTGTCCAGCGGATCGGGGTTCAGTATCTGGGGGAAGGACCAGGTCTCTCCGGTGTCGGTGCTGTACGCCGCTACGATCTGGGACTCGAAATACCACGTGGCCACCCAAGCGCTCCCGTCGGTATCGAGCGTCGGGGTGAGGTCCTCGTGGCTGTCAAACTTGGCGTCGAGATTGAGCGGCTTTAGCTCGCTCCACGTGTACCCCTCGTCCGTGGAGCGGGACTGGTAGATATCCGTATCGAAGCCCACCTCTTTGAGCACGTTGTCATTGGTCTGCCACACGGCGATCCAGTTGCCCTCGCCGTCCGCGGCCACATAGGGCACAAGGTCGTCGCCGATATCGGTCGCCGCGTTCGAGTTCAGCAGCGACGGCGGGTTCCAGTTGACCCCCCCGTCCCCCGACTGACTCACCATAATATCCGCGTCGCCGGAACTATCATCGCTCCACACGGCCACCCATCCACCCGAGCGGTTCGTTGCGAGCCGGGGTGAGAGCGTGTCCGGGAGGGACTCGAAACCCGCGGTACCAATGGTGGCGGGGTCGGACCACGTTACGCCGTTATCATTGGAACGCGCGAAGTTCACTTCCTCGTTGGCGATCCAAAGAGCGATGAAGTTGCCAAAGCCGTCCGCGGCGATCTCCGGCCCGCGATCATCGGTCGAGCCGTCTGTCGCCGCATCCGTATTGAGCGGCACCGGCACGCTCCACGTGGCTCCGTTGTCCAGAGAGCGGGACATGTGCAGATCCATATCCGTACCGATGGTGCCGCCCAAGTCATCTCGCGACGACCATACCGCGACCCAGACGCCCTCGCTGTCGAAGGCAAGCTGAGGGCCTTCGTCCGCACCGATACTTTCGTGAAGAGGTTCCACTGCGGTCCAAGTCACCCCGTTGTCCGCCGATTGCTGGTGATAGAGCAGGTCGTTGTCGGGGGAGTACCAGACCGTCACCCAATGCCCCAAGCGGTCCGTGGCCAGATCTGGGCGGTAGTCCAGGATCTCGTCCGTCTCGGCGTTCGTGTTCAGTACGCGCAAGGGAGAAAAGACCAGCGTGGGCGATTCCGTTACAAATATCGCGATGGTCTCGCTGTCCGTCTGGTTGCTGTCATCCTCCGCCTCAAACACCACATTCGCGTAGGTGCCAATATCATTGAACAGGGGCACCCAGGAGAACAACGCGGTCCCGTCGCCCTGATCCGTGAAGGTAGCCCCCGGAGGCAGGTTGGTCGCGCTCAGCGAGACGGTGGAAGCCTCAGGATCCGTCGCGCTTACCGTAAAGTTGAACAGTCCCGCGGCCGCATAACCGTTCCGATTGCCGATCTCCTCCAGCACCGGCGGGTTGTTCACGTTGTTTACCGTTATTGAAATGGTCTCGGTATCCGTCAGCAGGCCGTCGCTCGCCGTAAAGGTGATATTGCTGAAGGTGCCCGCGTCGTCGAAATCGAGCACCCACGTAAACGTACCCGTCCCGTTGCGGTTGTCGGTGAAGGTCGCGGCGGCGGGCTTATTGCTAACGGTGAGGAGCGGAAAGACGCCACTGATTTCATCAGCCGCGCTGACCTGAAAAGTCAGCGTCGTGCCTTCGTTAGGCGTCTTGTTTCCTATTGCGTCCAGCACGGGAGCCGCATTGGCCGTCGCGGGAAAGTTGGCGGAATTGCCAGGAAACTTAAGGCTTATGATTTCGTGCAGGTTCGTGAATCCGTCGCTGTCGGAATCCAAATACTCGATCTGGGCCAGACCATTGGCGGAATCAGGGCCGGCTGCGGAGTTGTCAAAGGCCGCACCGAAACTGTTGCGCGCCGGTGTGGCCGCGTGGCAAAGCGTACAGTCCGAAGCCTCGATGGCGGACATCACCGTGGCGGGATATTTGTTGTTGAAGATCACCACCTGATCCGAGTTTGCATTGGCGGGCAAACTCGCAAGCCCCAGCAATCCAATCACGCCATACCGAACGAACGAGGACACGTGTGCGACGCGCATATAAGGAACCTTCCCGATTATTGCGGCATCGAGCATTGCTGCCACGCTCGACCGCCTGCTTTCTGTCCCGGCAGTGCAACTCGACCCTGCCTGCTGACCCACATTTCACTCCACATGCAGCATCCTATACGGGTGCGTATGGTGCATGCAATGTTCGGAATTTCATGGTGGCGCGCGGGGGGATGTCGAAGCGTTACGCGATCATATTCTTCACCACATGCCCGTGTACATGCGTCAGGCGGAAGTCGCGGCTCGCGTAACGGCAGGTGGACTTTTCGAGGTCGATGTCCATGAGGTAAAGATCGTGGACCTCCAGCACCTACTCCTGGGACTTGGAGCCGAAGTCGTCGGTGCTGTCGTAGTTCGTGCCGCCCTGCACGCCGCCCCAGAAGATGAGGGTCCCGTCGAGCATGCCGCCCCGTGGTGCCCCTTTGTCTCTTCGTGGTGCACTATTCCACGCTAGTGGTGACTATACCTTGCCCAGCGCGATCACACTGTTTTGCGCGGGTAGGCTGAAGGGTTTTGCGTAGTGATAGACCTCGGTCGTATTCGGCCCGTCGGGATGTACCCGGGTCGGCTGCTCGACCACCCAGTCCGCGAAATCCGGGGCGTTGAAGGCTACGAAGGCCAACTGCAATCGGTCGATGTGCGCGGGATAGTCCTTCGTCAAATCGGGATAGGCCACCGGGCCCGTGTCGACCTGGTAGCGCTTCCCGTCCAAATCCACGTTCATGGTCTTCGTCGGGCATTCAATGATGGCGCGCAGCTTCTCGTCGGGGCTCCAGATTTCCGTCTGCGTCACTATCGGAATGGCCGCCGCCGTTGCATCGCGAATTTGTTCCCAGCTATCGAGACGCGTCGATTCGGGTGCCTCGTGCAGTTTCAGGGTCGGCGGCCCCCACAGGGAATCCACGGAGCGCACCGTCCGATAACGTTCGCTCAAGCGCACCCCGCGCCGGAAGATCAGCCATTCGCCCTCGCCCAGAATGGGCAGGAAGTCGTAGTTGTCCTCCATGAACAGATCCTTTTCCGCGAAGGTATGCTCGCTCTTGCAGGAGGCACACTGGATGAAGTCGGTGTGGGTACCGGCTTCAACGTCGATCAGGCGCGTGCGGCTCTCGACCCAGAAGCGGACCGAATTCATGGCCGCCGTGTTGCAGACGAAGGAACGACCGTAGTCAAGGGGTGTCATGGCGGATGCGTCACCGCCCTCGGCCCTGCTGGTCGTCGTGCCGGTCAGCGAAAAGGCACCAGCAGCGATGGCCGATTGCATCATCTGTCTGCGCGTTGGTTTCACGAACAACTCCCTTCTGTTCCGTTCCCTTTGAATTGCGCGCGCGGGGTTTTCTCAAGCGGTTTACCCGACGCGGGGTATCAAGCGATCACATCTTTCACCACGTGCCCGTGTACATCCGTCAACCGAAAATCCCGGCCCGCGTAGCGGTACGTAAATTTCTCGTGGTCGAAGCCCATCAGATGCAGGATCGTCGCGTGAAGGTCGTGGACCTCCAGGATGTTCTCCTGCGCCTTGAAGCCGAAGTCGTCCGTGCTGCCGTAGGTCGTGCCGCCCTTGACGCCACCACCCGCCATCCACATGCTGAAGCCATAGGGATTGTGATCGCGGCCCTTGCTGGGCTTGCCGTCGCCGCCCAGCTCCACCGTGGGCGTGCGGCCAAACTCACCGCCCCAGATGATGAGCGTCTCGTCAAGCATGCCGCGCTGCTTCAAATCCGTAATCAGCGCCGCGATGGGCTGGTCAATCTGCTTCGCCAGCGTGCCGTGGTTCATGATGTCGCCGTGGTCGTCCCAGGGCTGACCTGCGCCGTGCCACAACTGCACAAAGCGCACGCCCCGCTCCAGCAGCCGCCGCGCGATCAACGTCTGACGCGCGTGGACGCCCTCGCCGTACATCTCGCGGATGTGCAAGGGTTCCTGCTCGATGTCGAAGGCGTCCGCCGCTTCCATCTGCATGCGGTAGGCCAATTCGAAGGATTGAATCTGCGCTTCGAGCTTCGCATCCTGATCGCGCCGGGCCGCGTGTTCCTCATTTAGCGCGTAGAGCAGGTCGAGCTGCTGACGCTGTTCCGGGCGCGTGGTGTTGGCGTTGCGGATGTTTTCGATAAGCTTGTCGAGCTGGGTGTGCTGAGAATCGATAAAGGTGCCCTGGAAGGTTCCGGGCAGGAATCCCGCGCGCCAGTTTTCCGCTTCCTTCACGGGGTAGCCGCCGGGGCACATCACCACGAAGCCGGGCAGGTTCTGGTTTTCCGTGCCCAGGCCGTAATTAACCCAGGAGCCCAGGCTCGGCCGGCTCATGACCGCGTCCCCGCTGTTCATCAGCATCAGCGAGGGCTCGTGGTTCGGCACCTTGGCCTTAAGCGAACGGATGACCGCGATGTCGTCAATGTGGGCCGCCGTCTTCTCGAAGATCTCGCTGACGTGGATACCGCTCTCGCCGTATTGCTTGAACTTGAAGGGCGAGGGAAAAGCCGCGCCGGTCTTGCGCTCGGTGCGGAGATACTCCATCGGCAGGCCCTTACCCGCGTACTTCTCCAGCTCGGGCTTGTAGTCAAAGGTATCCACCGCCGACGGGCCGCCGTTGCAGAAGAAGTGAATCACGCGCTTGGCCTTGCCTGGAAAATGAGGCGCTTTGGCGTCCAGCGGATTCGCGGCAAAGGCCGGGTTTCCCGCCAGCATGCTGCCCAGGGTCAACGCGCCCATGCCCATGCCGCTGCGGCGCAGGAAATCGCGGCGGTTCAGGAAGGCGTCTTCGATACGGGGCTTGTGATGGGACATGGGGGTAATCCTCAAAGATCATACGATGTGCGCACGTTACCGCTCGCACTGATTTGTAACCACAAAGAGCACAAAGAACTCAAAGAAAGAGATTCCATTTGTCTCGACATCCTACAACGGGTAGGGATGCATTGGTTCAACGAAACAAGAGCGTTTGGAGGGGGGCGAGCAATAGCATCAGTGACGACAACAACCCGCTATTCATCCCTTGATTTCCGTGGTCCAGACCCCAAACGAATTTTCTGATCTCAAACCGGTAGGAACCAAAATTTATAAGCATCCCATGATTCTTTCGCGCAGATTTGAGGTAGCCCATCAACTGGGCAACATGTTCCGGGGAAAGCGACTTCGCCGTCTTCAGCTCTACGATCAATACATTTTCCACAAGAAGGTCAGCTATGTAGTCACCAATTAAGGTGCCGTCTTCGTCATAGATCGCGATGGGATACTGTTGTTCGACCGAAAGCCCAGCCTTCCGCAGGCGGTGAACAAGCGCATTTTCGTATGGCTTCTCCAAGTGACCGTGTCCGTGGTACTCGTGAATATCATAGGCCGTCTGCCGAACAAAATCGCACAATGATTTGATATCCAAGTTAGTACCCTCCATTCAATTGGTTAAGTAGTCGCGAATTGATGCTGCTTGCCAGACTTTGAAGATATTCGTCTTTGTGCTCTCTGTGTTCTCTGTGGTTCCAATTCGGTTTAATCCACAAACATAAACTCATTCGACGAAAGCAGCACCTGCGCATACTTCTCCCAGGGCCTCAGGGGTACGGGCGTGGGTTCCTGCGGGCCGCCAAACTCCGCTTTCGCGTCCCACGCCTTCGCCACCGCCCCCTCGGCGGGCGGGTCCATCACCGTCACGACCGGCGCCCAGAGGTACTGGTCGCTGTTCAGGCCGCCCTTGACGTCGACTTCAAAATCAATCGTGTCGCCGACCTCCACCGCGATGCCATAAAAATTCGCATCCGACTCCGAGGCATGGAGGGACCACGCGCCCAGCAGTCCATGGCGGCTGCTGATGATTCGCGCCATGATCCCGTCACCTTCGGCCGGCTCATGCTTGATCCGCCCGGTAATCTGCACCTTGCCCGACGCGGGCGCAGTCCAGCGCCGCACCACGGCGTGGTCCAGGGTGTTGCCGGGGTGTCCGCCTTCGGCGTGCAGCTTCAACCAACCCAGGCCGGGATCGGGGTAATTCGGACCGCCCTGCCACTCGGTGCCCGTGTAGAAGGGCAGCGCGGTGAAGCTCGCCAGCGCATTCGTCGCGGGCTCGATTTTACCGTAGCCGTAGCTCCAGGCCGAGGGGATGACTTCCGGCGGCGGCGGCGGCGTGATGCCTTCCGCCGCATGAATAAAGGCCAGTGATCGCACCACTTGCTCCGCCGTCGCGGCGCGCTGATAGGCCTGACGGTAGAGCCACTCCACCCGCACGGCATCCGCCGTGGCCACCGTCGCTTCGGCCTTCGCAGCGAAGGCCCGAGCCTGATCCTGCACAAAAGGATTGTTCATGAAATACAGCGCCTGCTGCGGCACCGTGGTGTCGAGGCGCCCCGGACTGTGCATGTCGGGATTGGGAAAATCGAAGACGCGAAAGACGCCCGGCAGGAATTGTCGATCCACACGGCCATACAGCGTGCGCCGCACGGGGTAGGGTGCGCTTGCAAGCTCCACCGGACGTCCGCCGAGATTCAAGTCAATCTCGCCCGAAGCAAAGAGCACGGCATCGCGCAGGGACTCAAAGTCAAGGCGGTAGCGGTTGAAATGCCACAGCAGCGAATTCTCCGGGTCGGCCAACGCCGCCTTCGCCACGCTCGGGTCTTCCGCCGGGGCATCGCTGCTCTGCCGATAGGTCGCCGACAGCACCAACTGCCGGTGCAACTGCTTCAACGACCACCCGTCGGCTACGAAGCGTTGCGCGAGCCAGTCGAGCAATTCGGGGTGGCTCGGCGCGGGCGCGCGGGTGCCGAAATCGCTCGGCGTCTCCACCAGGCCCCGGCCGAAGTGCCAGCCCCACACGCGGTTCACAAACACCCGCGCGGTGAGGGGATTGTCAGCGCTCGCGATGGCGTCGGCCATCTCTCTCCGACCACTGCCGTTGGCGAATGGCTTGCGTTCCGGACCTGAGAGCAGCTCCAGGAACTGGCGCGGCACCACGGGCCCCGGGTTGGCCGGATTGCCCCGACCGAAGATGCGCGGCGGGTTCATTTCGGGTTTGTCCGCGAGGATGACGGAATAGTCCGGCGCAATTTCCGCCCCGTTGATCCAGCGGTCGATCTCGGCATTCAAGCGGCCCAGCTCCACGCGGGCGGGCTCGGCAAACATCCACTCGAGGTCTATGATCGCGCCCTCGGGCACGCGTATGGGCGAGCCGTCCATCATCAAAACTTGGCGGAGGGCCTCCCGCGCGGGATCGGGCAGGGCCGTTGGTGCGTCGATTCCGCTTCCGGCGGAGGATGCCACGAGCGCCGCCCATTCGTCCTCGACGCTTTTAAAGGCCGCGCCGTAGCGCGCTGCGGCCTCGTCAAAGGTCGCGGGCGCTTCCGGGCCGAGGGCCGCCAGCACGGCAGGGTTCACTTCCGGCGCGTCGAGCTCCGAAGAGGCCGCCAGCACCACATCGCCCGCCTGGGGACCCGCAGTGTAGGACGCGAGCAGCGCTTTCGCCCCCGTGGCGAACTGATCGCCTGGAAGCTGCGCCAGGCGATTCCACGGGCCGAAAACCGGATCCTGCTCGCCGCGCTGGGCAATGAAACTGGCCCAGCGCCGCACGATGGTGGGGTTCAGATCGTCTTCATTGCGGATTTCATAAAACTCATCCGTCGGCAGGGTGTTCGCCGAGGGCACCGCCGCCAGATAGCGATCCGATTGCGTCCGCAGGCGCGTTTCCAGCGCAACCTTCTCCTGCTCGAAGCGATCCTCCAGGGCCTGTTGCCGTTTCTTCATTTCCTCGGCAAAGGCCGCAAATTTCGCGTCGTCGATGTCGGCCGGATTCAGTGCCACCGTCCGCTCGGAACTCGCTGAGAAGACGCCGTAGAGCGAATAGTAATCCGCCGTGGGCACCGGGTCGAACTTGTGATCGTGACAGCGCGCACAGCTTACAGTGAGCCCCATGAGTCCACGGGTCACCGTATCGATCTTGTCGTCCACGATATCGGGCATCACGCCGAGGAAACGCTGGCCCAGGGTGAGGAAGCCCATCGCCGCCAAATCGCTTCGACTGGATTCATCGGTCAGGGTATCCGCCGCCAGTTGCAGGCGCAGAAACTGGTCGTAGGGCAGATCGCGATTCAGCGCCTTCACAACCCAGTCACGGTAGACATGGCTGTGAGTGAATTTCACCTCTTCCCGTCCGCCGTAGACATAGCCCTTGGTGTCCGCATAGCGCGCCACGTCGAGCCAGTGACGCGCCCAGCGCTCGCCATAGTGAGGCGAAGCCAGGTAACGCTCCACGAGTTTTTCATAGGCCTGGGGATCGGGGTCATTCAGGAAGGCGTCCACCTCCTCGGGCACCGGCGGCAGACCCAGCAGGCCGAAGGACAGCCGCCGGATCAGCGTACGCCGATCGGCTTCGGGTGCGGGCGCGAGACCTTGGGCCTCCAGCGCCGCGAAAACGAAGTAATCCACTTCCGTGCGGGGCCAGGCAGAATCCCCGACTGTCGGCACGCTCTGGGGCGCAGGCGGGTGAAAGGCCCAATGCTGCTTCGCCTTGGCCATCAGATCGATGGGCTTGTCGCTCTTGGGGAACACCGCGCCATCGCGGATCCATTGTTCGAAATCCGCGATCACCGTGTCCGAAAGTTGTTCCTTGGGCGGCATCTGGAGATCGGGGTTCTTATAGCGGATGGCCTCCAGCAGGCGCGAGGCCGACGGGTCGCCCGCGACCACGGCTGCCAAGCCGGACTTGCCGCCTTTCGCCGCCGCTTCCAGTGAGTCGAGCATCAACTCGCCCTTGAGCGCGTCCGTAGCCGAACTGTGGCACCCGTAGCATTTATCCGCCAGCACGGGACGTATCTTCTGTTCGAAAAAGTCTTCCGGTGAGGCCAGGGCCGTCGGCGCGAGGGCTGCCATCGCCGCGCCGAACAAAAGACGGGCCGTCCACCTGTTCGCAATCTGGGTCATAAGACTAACTCCTGACCTTCTACTATACCGCATTTGCCGCACATCTGTATAACTTGGGCTATGCGCCGAGCCCCATAGCCTGCCCGGTGGACCGTTATCCAGCGATATACTTTCCGTATGCAAAATCGGCCAGTTTGCCCTCGAAAAACACCAGCTTGCCCGAAATTGACGCGCGCGCGCCCGGCGGTAGGTCCGGGAACTTCGGATCCGCGTGTGCGCAAGGGTGATTGGGGTTATTCACCATCGAAAGCGTACTTTCCCGCCAGGTCAAGGCAAAGAAGCGGTCGCCCGTGTTGGATTGGGTAATGATCATGGGCACATCCGAAACGGGGTTTCCCCCGGAACGCCAACCCACACGATAAGGCTGGGATCCGCCTTCCGGTAGGGCGCGGGCGGCCTCCATGCTGATCCAGCCCTGATCGAGGGTGTGGATGAACTTATTCTCCCGCGTGTAGTCCCCGAATTCCTTAATGCCCCGAAGGTAGGCGCAGGTCTGGAGCTCGAGGTCGTTCAACGGCTCCTTCGATCCATTGTGTATATGCAGCTCCAGATCCACCACGGTCTCGCCGGACTGCTTCAAGCTGCCGCCGAAGGATATGCCGCCGGGGAGAAGGCGCTCGAAGGAAATTCCACGCTCCTCCACCGTCCAGGGCACGGCGGGTAAGTCCGAATGAACTGCGGGAAAGGGTGGGTTGATGTGGCTCAGAAACAGGAGCCCCTGGCTGCTGAAAATGGCCTCGGGAAAATCAAACCAGAGGTAATCCTGCGACGGCCAGGACGGACTGATCCAGGCGATGTGCTCCCAGGGATAATGGGGCCGCCAGTGTCCCGGAAGGATGCGGATCCCCTTCGCTTGCGTCTCGTAGGTTTCTTTCGTTTCCGGCTGCGCCGCCGCGGCCAGCGCTGCAAGCGAGGCGACCGCGCCGAGGAAGGTGCGACGGGACACATTCGGCGTACGGAGAACTTCGATGGTTCGTGCAGTCACGGTCAAGACTCCTCCATTAAGATTGGTGCGGACGTTTACCCAGGCCAGTATGACACAGCCCCCCTGAACTTGAAAGACCGCAATGCTTTGAGTAGATACATACAGCATATTTGATGGCACACCCAGCACATATGCTTGACTGGTATTGAAATCTGCCTGCCCATCACACTACCCCATGATCGCATCGCGCCGACACCCGCCTCCAGTGTGTGGCACAAATCACTGGAAATAAATAGCTTCTGTATACTTTCCGCCACATATCGCGCGTCGGCGCGCGGTGTGGCGCCAATTGGCACAGCCATTGCGTTACTCCCTCAACGCGCTACCGCACCCGCGGAGCTTCCCCAGCTCAACCCAATCCCCAGAGCGTATTCTCGACCGGACCACCGGAGGTTTCTCTCACCCGAAAGGAACCCCTGTCATGCGTGATTCCATCGTGGCCCGCTCCACCGCCGACGGACACCTGAGCTCCTGTACGCGGCCAACCGCTGTTGCTCCGCGCCTTGCGCCGGAGCTTTGCGCGGCCCCGGCTGTGATCGAAAGCGAACGATGTAGACGCATCCCGCTCTCCCAGTTCATCCCCATGAATTCAACAAGTGCTCAACAAGGAAGTACCTCAATGAATAGAAAGCAAGGGTTTACTCTAATCGAACTTCTGGTCGTGATCGCCATCATCGGCATTCTCGCGGCCATCCTCCTACCGGCCCTTGCCCGCGCCCGCGAAGCGGCGCGACGCGCCTCGTGCCAGAACAACCTGAAGCAACTCGGCGTTGTCTACAAGATGTACGCCAACGAGTCGGAGGGCGAGAAGCTCCCGCCGGCCTCCCGCGCCAATTCGAACAACCGCCAGAACTTTCGGGTGATCTACCCCGAGTACCTCACGGATCTGAAAGTACTCGTGTGCCCCTCCGATTCCAAGGCCGACCCCGATGGTTTCGTGGCGGAGATTAACGGCCTGTTTACGACGAGCGGTGCCGACGCGGCCTACGACGAACTGGAAACCGTGCGCTCCTATTCCTACACCTCGTGGGTCACGGAAAACAACGAGACATTCCAGTCTTCCCGCGTGGGACGGGCGGCCTATCGCGCGCAGCAGGCCTGCGGGAGCAATTGCAACTATGACGTGGATCTGAATCTGGCCGCCCTTGGCGTCTACCAGCAGGAAGCGACCCAGGCGAATTACCCCTACACGCCCCAGCCGCTGGCCCTGGGCAATGGGGGCGGATCCACCCTGCTCCGGCTCCGCGAAGGCGTGGAACGATTCCTCATCACCGACATCAACAATGCCGGAGCGAGCGCCAAAGCGCAGAGCGTCATTCCGATTCAGTTCGATACCTTCGGCTCGAATCCCTCTGGCTCCGGTTCAAATAGTGTCCAGTCCTTCAACCACCTGCCCAGCGGCAGTAATGTCCTGTACCTCGATGGTCACGTGGAACTCCTGAAGTACAAACCGGGCATTGATGGCCAGTATCCGCTCACGGAATTCGTGGCTTCCTGGGGCCTCGGCGGCACCGCCCGCTAAGTTGCACCAGCACTCCCCGGCGGGCACGCACCGCCCGCCGGGGGGATGCATCGCATATGCCAACGGCATGACGCGTGTTGCAGGGACAACAGCGACGACAGAGACAGCAGCAACCGAAAACCCGTAGCCCTTAACCTGCTGTCCCTGTAGTCCCTGTGACATCCCACCAGACCTTCCCAAACTTTGAAACCCCAGTCCCGATTCACGATACTTAGAATCCACCGAAGGAGAGCACATGCCACTGAAGCCGCGCCATATCTTCCACGCTGTCACCGCCCTGGCCCTGGCCCTGGCCCTGGCCGCCTGGCCCGCCGCCGCGCAACCCAGCGACGCCGACGCTCCGAAGAAACCCCGGCCCAACATCATCTTCATTCTCGCCGATGATCTGGGCTACGGCGACCTCGGTGTCTTCGGCCAGGAAAAGATCAAGACCCCGAATATCGATCGCCTCGCGGCGGAGGGAACGCGCTTCACCAGCGCCTATGCGGGACATCCCGTCTGCGCGCCAAGCCGCAGCGTGCTCATGACCGGTCAGCACACGGGCCACACCCGCATCCGCAACAATTCCGGACAGAACGCCCCGAAGCACGACGGCCAGGAAGGGCGCATTCCCCTCCACACCGATGACTTCACCGTGGCCCAATTGCTGAAAGACGCGGGCTACCGCACGGGCATCGCGGGAAAGTGGGGCCTGGGTGAGCCGGGCTCGACGGGCCTGCCGAATGACCACGGCTTCGACGAGTGGCTCGGCTACCTGAATCAGGATCACGCGCCCGACTATTACACGGACTTTCTCTGGCGCAACAAGGAAAAGCAGCCCATCCCCGAGAACGCAAACGGCGCCCGGGTAAAATACTCCTGCGATCTCTTTGCCGATTTCGCGGAAACTTTCATTCGCCAGGAAGCCGGCAACCCCTTCTTCCTCTATCTGCCGTTCACCACGCCCCATTCGAAGATTGAAGTGCCGGACTTGGGCGAATACGCCAACGCCAACTGGAATGAGGAAGAGAAGATTCTCGCGGCCATGATCACGCGCCTCGACGGCTATGTGGGACGCGTAGTTTCGCTGCTGAAGGAACTCGGCCTCGAAGAAAATACCCTCATCGTCTTCGCCTCCGACAATGGTGCTTCGGGCTCGTCCCACGAGTTCTTCCATCGCTCCGGCCCGCTGCGGGCAAAGAAAGGCGCGCTCTACGAAGGCGGTATCCGCACCCCGGCCATCGTGCGCTGGCCCGGCAAAGTGCCCGCGGGCCAGGTGAGCGATGTGCCCTGGTACTTCGCCGATTTTCTCCCCACAGCCGGTGCGTTGGCCGGTGCGCGCCCTCCCCAGAACATCGACGGGGTCAACGTGCTCCCCGCGCTTCTTGGCGGTGTACAGCCTTCGCTCCAGAGCCGCTTCCTCTACTGGGAAACCCACGATGGCGGCGCGCTGGCCCAGGCCGTCCGCTGGGGCCAATGGAAGGCCGTGCGCTATGGCATCCACGAACCGCTGGAACTTTATAACGTGAACGAGGACCTGGCGGAAACGAAGAACGTGGCGGCGGACCACGCCGATGTGGTCACCCGCATCGAGAATTACCTTGAAACGGCCCGCACCGATTCGGCCCCTTACTATCCAAGTGACCTTACGAAGCGCCAGAACAACCGCTACGATGACCTTGGTGCCGCGGGCGATGGAAAGCGATGAACACTTCTTTAAAATTCCTGAGCCCTCACATCCTATGGTGGAAGATTTTCCCACAGATACACACAGATCCGCACAGATAAGAGAAATAGAGACCAGAGCAGGCAGTAGTTGTAGACAGATGAGGGCAGGAGTTTTCAATCTGGGAATGTGCCAATCAAGTAGCGAAAGAGTTGTCATGTTTTATCTGTGCAGATCTGTGTGAATCTGTGGGAAAAATTTTGGTTGCGAACAAAGGCTGCTCCAGGTCCATTCGTGGTTGAGTTAAGATCGTCAATGCTTCAGACAAATCAAATTCAAAACATCAGGATCAACCTCATGAACGCAATACCCAAAATAGGCTTATCGTCGGCGCGCGCCGTGTCCGCGTTGCTGCTTCTGTCCTTGGGTTTCACGACCCTCGCACAAGTGCCCGCGCGCGGACCGGCGGTCGCGGGCGAGGCTTGGAAGCGCCACGTCATCGACGACACTTCCGAAGGGGCAGACGGCACGCGGCTGGCCGACTTCAACGGCGATGGCCTCCTCGACATCGCCACGCCGTGGGAACAGGGCGGCGTGGTGCGCATCTACCCCCATCCGGGCGCGGAGAAAGCCCGCGCGCCCTGGCCCGCGTTTACCGTGGGTCAGGTGAAGAGTCCGGAGGACGCGGTCTTTCATGATCTCGACGGGGACGGCGCGCTGGATGTGATCAGTTCCACGGAAGGCGAGGAGAAGGCGTTGTTTATCCACTGGTCGCCGCAGGAACCCGCGCAGCGCCTGGACGGTGCGGCATGGCAAACCGTACCGCTGCCCCAAAGCCTCGGCAAGCAGTGGATGTATGTGGCGCCCGCTCAGGTGGATGGGCAGAACGGCCCGGACCTCGTGGCCGCCGGTAAGAATGAGGACGCCTCGATTGGCTGGTTTCAAGCCCCAGCCGACCCGCGTAATGCTGAAGGCTGGCGTTGGAAGCCTCTGCGCCAGGCGGGCTGGGTGATGTCCATCGTGAATGTGGACCTGGACGGCGACGGCGATCTCGATATCCTCTACAGCGACCGACGCGGGGAGAATCAAGGCGTCTGGTGGCTCGAACACCCCGGCGCGGCGGGCGTCGATGGCGAATGGGCGCACCACGCCATTGGCGGACTCAAGCGCGAGGCCATGTTTCTCGATGTGGGCTATCTCGATGCCGATGGCGTGCTCGATATCGCGGCCGCCGTGCGCGATGGCGGAATCTTGCTCTTCTCGCGCCCGTCACCGGACGCGGCGTGGACTGAGAAGGAAGTTCCGCTGCCTGCGGACGTGTGTATCGCAAAATCCGTGAGTATTGCCGATGTGGACGGCAACGGCCACAACGATCTGGTGGTGAGCACGGTTGAAGCGAAAAACAAGCACGCGATCTTCTGGCTGGACGGCGCGCCTGGCGCTCACTGGGCACCGACGGATATCAGCGGGCTGGAGGGCACCAAGTTTGATCGCGTGGAGCCCCTGGATGTGGACGCTGACGGTGATCTCGACTTTATCTCCAGCGAGGAAGTGGAGAAGCTCGGCGTGTTCTGGTACGAGAATCCGCGTATCGGCGCTGTGGATGAGCCCGAGGACCCACCGGTGTCCCCCCTGGCCGGGCAAACGCTCATCCCTCCCGATGTGGACTGGGAGCACCCGGTCTATTCAACGACTTTCGACGATCCCGCGGAACTAAGCCGCTGGGTGCTGGAGGGGGGTAAACGCGCCGCCATTGAGGGCGGCCATCTTGTGTTGGAGAGTACGCCTCCTGTTGAGGGAGAGAAAAGCGATCACCTCGTGTTCTGGCTCAACGAAGTCTTCCCAGCCGACTTTCTGTTGGAATTTACCATCCGCCCGCAGAACCGCAAAGATGGCCTCGCTATTATATTTTTCAATGCGCGCGGCATCAACGGCGAGAGCATTTTCGATCCCGCGCTGAAGCCGCGCGAAGGGGTCTTCAAGCAGTATCACAGCAGCGATCTGAACAATTACCACATCTCCTACTGGGCGGGAGATCGCGGCACGGCAAATATCCGTAAGAACGCAGGATTCAACCTGGTGGCCACGGGACCGGATCTTGTGACCGGGGGCGTGACAGACACCTTTCAGACGGTGCGAATTTACAAGAAGGGCGGAACGATTCGCTTGATCGTGGACGACGTCATTTCCGCCGCGTGGGATGATGATGGGGTTACGTACGGCCCCGTGCACACCAATGACGGCTGGATCGGCCTGCGCCAGATGGAGCACGCAATCCGCTGCGAGTATGACCACCTGAAGGTGTATCCCCTGCTGCCGTAGGGACAGCGTCGCCGCGTGATGTGGTGCGCGAGGTAACCTCCACGCAACCACCGAATCGAGCACGAGTGAGGGCAGCCACGACAGGCGAGGCTGTCCTGTTGTGGGCGAGGTGCGCCCGCACATTCAATGAAAGCCCGACATCGCGAAGGTGATATTCCTCTCATCACATGACGCCTTCAGACGATTTCTGCTGATGGTCCGAGTCATGACGTCAGGCGACAGGACAGCCGCGCCGGTCTGGATTGGATCTGTCCTGTCGAGCGATGCAGGGTGACCCGTCGGATCCAAACCCCGTCCAGTCGTGTGGCGCCGCTGTCCCTACGCGTCCATCCCGCTCAGGTAGTTGAGTTGTCCGTTACTGTCACCCAGTTTGTCCGTGGGGCAGCCCGCGTATTCGAGCACGTTGAGATAGAGGTTGGTCATGGGGGTATCGGGCGCGTACTTGATGTGGCGGCCCGTCGTAATCTTGCCGCCCGCGCGCCCGGCGATGAGGACGGGCAGGTTGTTGTGGCTGTGGGCATTGCCATCGCTGATACCGCTGCCATAGACAATCACGGAATGATCGAGCAGCGAGCCGTCGCCGTCCTGGGTCGACTTCATCTTGTCCAGGAAGTAGGCGAACTGCTCCATGTGGTAGCGGTTGATCTCCCGCAGACCGGCGACCTTGGCTTCGTCGTTCAGGTGATGGCTGATTTCGTGGTGGCCGCCGGAAACGCCCACCTCGCGGTAGGCCCGGTTGCTGCCTTCCATGCCCATCATGAAGGTGCTCACGCGAACCTGGTCGGTCTGGTAGGCCAGCACCTGCAGGTCAAACATGAGTCGCGCGTATTCCGCGTACGTCTCGGGTGCGCTCTCGGGCACGGCCAGATCGGGCGCTTTGTCCGCCACGTGGGCCTCGTTCCATTCGATCTGCCGCTCTACCAAACGGATGGCGTAAAGGTACTCGTCCAGCTTGCGGCGATCCGTTGGTCCCAGATTGTTCTGGAGCGCCCGCGCGTCTTCCATCACCATATCGAGGATGCTGCCACGGTAGTGCATGCGCTTCGCCTGGGCTTCCGGGCTCAGTTTCTTGTCCTTGCCGCCGAAGAGCCGCTCGAAAACCGCCCGGGGTTTGCCCTCGGCGGGGTTCGGCGTGGTCTCGGTGCGCCAGGAGATGCTGTTGGAGTAGGCGCAGCTATAGCCCGAATCGCAGTTGCCCGCAAGCCGCCCCGGCTCCACGGTAAGCTCCAGCGAAGGATAGCGGGTGTTCTCACCGAGGTGCTTCGCCGCGATCTGGTCGACCGAGATGCCGTTGCGGATATCCGCCCCCGCCGTCTTGTTCGGGTGCACGCCGGTGAGGAAGGCCGCCGAGGCCCGCGCGTGGTCACCGCCGCCGTCGCCCAGTGCACGGGCATTCAGGTGGGCCAGTTCCGTGGCCACGATAACATCGCCACGGTGAGCGGCGATGGGTTCCAGTGTCTTGGGAAGGACGAAGTCCACCCCTTCCGCCGCCGGGGTCCATTGATCCATCACCACGCCATTGGGCACGTAGACGAAACCCAGACGAATCGGTGCCGTGGCCCCCTGCGATGCAAAAGCCCGCGCAGGCACCATGGCGTCCAGCAGGGGCAGCGACAGAGCCGCGCCCATGCCGCGCAGAAAGGTTCGGCGATCCAGATGTTTCTTCGTCAGGTAACTGCTCATGTTGCCTCTGCTTCGATTTCCTGCCGGGTGAAAGGCAAGCTCCGCACAATCTCGTAGATCAGCGCCGAAAAACGGTAGTCGCGCTGCTCGACTCCCGCTACGATGTCTTCTATCACGGGAGCGTCAAAATCCTCGACGCCCCGGCCCAGTGCATAGGTTAGCATTTTTTCTGTCAGGCAGCGAGTGAAATCGGTCTTGCGCTCCAGCAACACTTTCTTCAGTTCACCCGGCCCGGCAAACGCCTTTCCGTCGGGCAGCACGCCGGAAGTATCCAGCGGCTGGTTGTTGTCTTCCGTGCGCCAGGCGCCGATGGCGTCGTAATTTTCCAGGCCGAAGCCCAGGGGATCCATGCGGTTGTGGCAACTCGCGCAGCTCGGGTTTTCCCGATGCATCTCCAGCTTCTGGCGCAGCGTGGCGCTGGAATCTATCTTCACTTCGTCCAGGGGCGGCACGTCCGGCGGCGGTGGTGGCGGCGCGGAAGCCAGCATGTTTTCCAGCACCCACAGGCCGCGGATTACGGGCGAAGTGCGCGTGGGCAGCGAAGTCACCGTCAGCACGCTCGCCTGTCCCAGCAGCCCCCCGCGCTCGTTGGGATCCACGCTGACCCGCTGGAATTCCGGTCCCGCGATACCGTCGATCCCATAGTGCTTGGCCAGGGCCTCATTCACATACGTGTAGTCCGCATCTATAAAACTGAGAAGACTCCGGTCTTCCGCCACGACGGACGCGAAGAACAGGTTGGTCTCCGTGGCCATGGCCTCGCGCAGTTCGTCGGTGAACTGGGGAAACTTGCCCGGATCGGGATCGACCCGCTTCAGGTTGCGGATTTGGAGCCACTGGCCGCCAAAGTTTTCCGCCAGGGCCTTGGAGCGGGGATCGCGCAGCATCCGGCTCACTTGGTCGCGCAGGGCGCGCGGGTGGCGGATGGTGCCATCCTGGGCGCAAGCCATCAGCTCATCATCGGGCATGCTGCTCCAGAGGAAATAGGAGAGGCGGGAGGCATAGTCAAAATTGGCGACGCGAAAGTCGGCGGTGGGATCGTCGGGGCCCCGCTCGCCTTCAACGCGGAAGAGAAAGTGGGGAGACACGAGCATGGCCTGGAGCGCCAGTTCAAGGCCCTCGCTGAAGCCGTCGCCGGAGTCGATGGCCAACTGGTACAGCGCCTCAAGTTTCTCGAGTTCGCCCTTCATCACCGGACGCCGGTAGGCCCGGGGGGCCAGGGTCTTGATAATGCGCTCGGCGCAACGGGTATCGTGCTCGGGGATGGCATGATTGCAGACCAGAATACGGCGGTTCGCGGGAGAGACTTTGCCGTACTCCGCGATTTCCCGGGCGAGCGCGTCGTCAACGATTTCCTCCGCCACGTCGAGGTACTTCTCCGCAAGCATGGGCGAGAGGGTGAGCACATCGCCGATGTTGTCGAATCCGTAGCCCGTGTCATCGGGGGGAAAGGCCTCGGCTGGGGTCGTTTCGACGCCGAGTAGATCGCGGACGGTGTTGTCGTATTCCACCCGGTTCAAGCGGCGCACCGTGACGCGCCCGGCCGTGGGCTTCATGGCGGCGAGCTGTAGCTCCCGCTGTTGCTGGAGCGCGGCGACGAAGCTTTCGACTTCGGCGGGTTCGGGCGGCTTCTTGGGCGGCATTTCGCCTGTGGAAACGACCTGGATGATCTTGTCGATGAGTTCCAGATCGTCGATCTTGCCGTGGGCCTTGATCATGGCCTCAAAATCGAGTCCGCCCTTCTGCACGTCGGCCCCGTGGCAGTCATAGCAATGCTTCGCAAAGAAGTCGGTGGATGGACTCGCGGAGGCGGACAGGTCCGGCGGGGCGACGCTTTCGCCCTGAGGCACGCTCTGGCAGCCTTCGCCAGCGAGCGCCCCTGCGATGCTGAGCACACCGGCGCACACGATGCGGCGCCCCGGCAAGCCCGCAACGCCGCGCTCTGATAAAAATCGGCGTTTCATGGACTCACTATAGCAGTCCGCGCGCCCGAGATGCATCCGGCACACGCTCCGGCACCGGGCTGGCACTGAGGCTGCCCTTACTCATCCCAGGGCGCGGCCTCAAAAATGCCTACCCGGCCATCGAGCCCGGCCGTGGCCAGAATCTGGCCGTCCGGGCTGAAGGCGACGTCCTGCGCGCCGTGGGGCAGGGTCAGTAGCACGGCGCCGGTCTCCACGTTCCACACCTTGACCATCTCCTCGTCGCAGGCGGCCACACGGGTTCCTTCGGGGTTAAAGGCGACCTTGCTGGCACGGACTCTTAATCCTTCGAGTCGGTGACGGAGTTCTCCGCTTCGCGCATCCCAAATCATGACGGAGGACGCGCTGCACGAGCCGGCAATAAGGGAGCCATCGGGGGAAAAGGCCACGCCATAGACCCAGCCGTCTTCCCCACCCAGTTTGCGCACCAGGGCACCGGTCTCGACGTCCCAGATGTACAAGGTTTCATCGCGGCTACCGCCCGCCACCCAGGCACCGTCCGGGCTGAAATCGATGGCGTCCACGATCCTGGTGGGGCCCGCCAGATCGCGCACTCGGTGCTGGGTAACGGTATCCCATATTTGCACGGTGCTGAGCTCGAGGCCGCTTTCGGCCCATCCCGCAGTCGCCATGAGGCTGCCATCGGGATTGTAGTCTACACAGCGGGCGCCGTTGGTGTATTCCGGCACGGCCAGCTCCGCCACACGCTCGCCCGTTGTCCAATCCCAGGTGACGTACTTGCACTCGGCGTCCGCGCCGCTCAGCAAATTCACATAGGGGTGGAATGCCAGATGATTGATCCAGCGCCCTTCTCCCTCCAGTATCCGCACGGGGTCTTCGGAAATGACTGCACCGCCCACGGGCATCTCCCAGATCAGCACCCGGCTGTCCCCGCCGGAGAGCCAGTGGCCTGCGGAGGACGCAAGATAGCGCCCATCCGGACTGAAACGTACCGCATTGACTTCCGAGGTGTGGCCTTCGAGAAAGGTGCCATTCCCCGGCGCCTCGAGATCCCAGAGCGTGGCGCGCGCCAGGCCCTCCACCGTCACGAGATGACGCCCGTCGGGCTGAAACTCGGCGCGCCGGATGTTCTGGTCGCAGCGGATCCAGTTTGGCTGCTCCATTCCGGTCTGGGTATCCCAGAGTTTGACACCCCGCTCGGAGTGGGTCGCGAGGATGGCGCCGTCGGGTGAGAACTGCACCCCGACCACCTTCTTCGTATGGCCCGTGAGCGTGTTTCTCAGCGACCAGTCGCTGGTATTCCACAGCTTGGCCGTGGCATCGCAGCCCGACGACGCCAGCAGACCGCCATCGGGACTGAACGCAACGCGCAAGGTGCCCTGGGTGCCGGCTTGAAGATTGGTCAGGTGGGCCTCCAGGGTGTGGAGGGCCTCGCCCCTTTCCCAGTCCCAAACCTGAATTCGGCCAGAATCGCCTGCGGAAACCAGCCAGCGGCCATCAGGCGAAAATGCCACATTATGGACGATCTTCGACTCCGACATTAGCGTGCGCACCAGTCCGCCTTCGCTGACTTCCCACTGGAGGATAGCCCCTCCAGCGGCCCCCGCGAACAGAAAGCGCCCATCGGGAGAATAAGCCACCGCGTTTCCCTCGCCGCCCGTATCCAGCGGATAGGTTGCGAGGGGGATGGGGGATGAAAGATTCCATCGCACGACTCCCAGGCCGGTCTGGTGTACCGCGAACTCCTCGCCGTCCGGTCGGAAGGCCGCCGCCGACCAGGACGCCGGGCCGGATTTGTAGGTTCGGACATGCGTCATCCCGGGGAGTGACCAGAGCGTGAGGGCACCTTCCGAGCCCAGGGTCAGGAGATGTTGACCATCGGGAGTCATCTCGGCGGACGCAAGCCATCCGTCCCCGAGTGCGGAGGTCGATTGAATCCGATCCAGAGCAAGGGAGAGTCGGCCCCACTCCCAGCCGCGGTATTCGGGGAGACAGGCCTGCAGCACCCCGCGCGCTTCGGCATAGCGATGCTCCTCCAAGGCGCTCTGGGCCGTGAGAATGGACAGGTCGTATCCCTTGCGCTCGGAGGTCACGCGGAGATCGTGCTCCGCGGCGTGGCGCGCGCTCAGGCTCAGATAGGAGTAGACGCCCAGGCCGGAAAGCAGTCCCAGCGCGAGGCAGGTGGTAACCACCACCGGCCGGTGCCGGCGGAGAAAGCGGCCCAGGAGTTCGCCGGTTCCATATTCATAGGCTCTAACCCGGGCCCCTGACTGATACAGGGTGATTTCTTCGGCCAGCTCCGCCGCCGAGGCATAGCGAGCAGCGGGCTCCCGCTCCATCGCCCTGCGGCAGACCGCCACCAGCGCGGCGGGTGCCTCGGGGCACAACTGCTCCGGAGGCGAGGGAGGCTCTGAGGCGGCCTTTCGTAGCGCCTCCAGCCCCGTAGAGGCCTGGTAGGGTCGGCTTCCCGTCATTAACTCGTAGAGCACCGCGCCCAGCGCATAGACATCGGTCCGCTCGTCCAATTCGTCGTGTTTGCCGGCCGCCTGCTCGGGGGCCATGTAGTGGGGGGTGCCCAACAACTGGCCCGCCATGGTCAGCTCCTGGCCGATATCATCTGAAGCATCATGTTTACCGGGTTGGCTGGTTGCCTCGGCGCTCCCGACTTCCTTCGCGAGGCCCCAGTCGATCACCTGGGTCTCGCCGAACTCCCCAATCATCACATTACTGGGTTTGATATCCCGATGAATCACGCCGTGGGCGTGGGCGTAGGCAATGGCCTGGCACAGACCGAGGAAATGGGGCAACAACGCCATGCGCGATTCCAGCGTGGGAGACGCTTTAATCGCCTGGCGCAGGGTCTTGCCTCGAACCAGTTTCATCGTATAGTAGAGCGTCCCGTCCTCGCGCACACCGATTTCGTGGACCGGGATGATCGAGGGATGCTGGAGCCGGCCCGTGATGCGGGCCTCCCGCAGGAATCGCGCGATAACCCGACTCTCGCCAGCGGCCTCCCCTGACAGCAACTCCTTCAGCGCCACCTCGCGATGCATACGCCGGTCCCAGACGGCCAGAATTCGGCCCATGCCGCCCCGTCCATGCTCGTGGCGAACTTCGTATCGCTGTTCGTCGCGGGCGGGCTTTCTCGACCCGGCCTCCGGATCGGCAATATCTCGGAAACGCGCCAGGGTGTCCAGGGGTGAAGCCCCCATTTTGAACACGCCGACGGGATAGCCACTCTGCGTGGCGGTCTCGTGCCGCTGGATGGCCTCGGAAAGATCCTCCAGCAGCCGCTTGTCTTCTTTGCGAAGGTGCCCCAGCTCCGAAAGCGTCTCGAGGAGCGATTGATCGGGCGAGGCCTCAGCGATCTCGATGGCCTCCTGGACGTGGGCGGGCGGTATCTGAAACATGCGCACGCTCAACGCGGAAACCACCGCGTCAAAATTGCTTTGCATCGTTTCCCTCCCAACCCGAAAAGATACCACACCATTCTCAACAACGAAATCAACGCGCTGGCACTATACTAGCGAAAAATACCCGTGAACGCCACCTGGTTTACACCGGTGCCCCGCGCGTGCCATGATCAATACAGCCGCTCAGTCAACACCAGAAGGATCCTCTTTATGAACACTCCTCCCCATCCAATCGGCCGGCGGGCCTTCATTCAGGCGGGCATCACCACGGGCATGCTGGCCGCGGGCGCCTCTACCGCAGCGGGCCAACAAGCCGATACTCCCCTCCGGGGCACCGGCAACATGCCTACCCGCATCTTTGGCCGCACGGGCCTGGAGCTGCCCCGGCTCGCCTATGGCAGCGCGCCCCTCATGACCTGGGAAGATGACTATTACGGCATCGACGCGGGCAGCTATGAGGCCCGGGTGAAGATGGTGCGCCTGGGCTACGAGAAGGGCCTGCGCTACTTTGACACCGCACGAATTTACGGCGACAGCGAAAAAATATTCGGCGAGGCCCTGGCCGATGTTCGCGGCGACATCTATGTCGCCTCCAAGGTGCTGGTGGGCTCCGCCGGGGAGGTGCGCAAGAGCGTGGAGGAGTCTCTCGCTACCCTCAAGATGGACAAAGTGGACTGCATGCAATTGCACGGCCCGGTAATCGAACAGCAGGGCTACGACGGCTGCATGCCCTTCGTAGAAGAACTGGTGAAGATGCGGGACGAGGGTCTGTTCACCTATATCGGCCTCACGGGCCATTCCCGCTTCGAGGAAATGTACAAGCTCATCGCCACGGGCACCTTCGACACGCTCCTCATCGAATTTGGATACTTCCACAAAGGCTACAACACCCTCCACTCCAATCGCTCCGTCGCCAACCGCGACCTCTGCGTGGCCAAGGCCAGCGAACTCAACATGGGCATCCTGGCGATGAAGGTGATGGGCGCAAGCATCTTCGGCCATAACGCCGCCGCGCTGGTGCCGGACTATGACCGGGAAACCGTAAAGAAACTGCCGCCCGCCGCCATCCGCTGGGTGTTGAACGACTCGCGAATCCACCTGCTCAATATCGGGGTATCGGTTCCCCGGGATCTGGACGCCAATATTGCCACCATCAATACCGACACAACACTGACCAACGAGGACCGGATGCTCCTGGCCTCCTTCGCGGAGAAGGCCTACCAGCAGGAGGCGGTGACGAAACTGGAGACGGTGTAGGCAGTTGACAATGGACAGTTGAAAGTTGAGAGCGATTGGGGGTGGCGAAGACTGATGCTCGATCAGCCGCTCTGTGCCCTCGCGTCAATCCGCTCAAGGCGAATTGCAACGACCTTTGCGCTCACGTCGAATGCTCGACAAATTGCGTTCGCCATGTATCCGTAGAGTGTTTCGGAATCCATTTGGGCAAGGTCCATTCCACTGTCCGCGAGCTTATTGCGAACCGCGGGAAGCAGTTCGTCATATCGGGATTGCAATACGTCACCGGGGACGAGGAAACAGGCGGCAAATTCATTGGCCTCGCGCTCAAGGAGTTCCGTGTCGAACCGTTCTTTGATGTGCCGCACCCAATTGAGCACCGAACCCGGATTGTGTGCCCGGTAAACCTCAAACACTTCGGGATGCAATATCATGTGGCCAAACTCGTGGGCCAGACTGAAGCGAACCCGAGGGTTCATACGCTCGTCACGCGAATACTCCAGATCGAGGTACACGCAACTCAGATCGGCCGAAATACAGGCTTCCACACCAGCTTCGCGACGCAAATTGGCGACGGGTACAATATCCACACCGTGACGTTCCAGAATCAAATCAATATCCACGGGAAGCGTGCCGCTCGGCCAGTGAAGGCGGCGGGCGTGATCGGCCTGTCGTTGAATTGACTCCCGCCTATGCATTCGGCGAGTGGGCCCCACGAACCAGATCCGCCAGACGGAGCAGCTCGTTCTCCGAGGGCGCTTCCCGCAGTGTTCGAAACACCAGCGGAAGCTTTTCCATCAGCGCCGGGTCGGCGAGTATATCCTTGGGAATCTCTCCACGACCGAGACTGGCGAGTTCAAACAGCGCATCCATATTTGGACTATCCTGGCCATAACCCAGAAAGGTTCCGATGGCCAAAAGCCGCTCGTACTGGTCCGGTGGAGCAAGCAGTCCTCGCTCCAGCTTGCTCCAGTTACTGGGGTCCTCGTTGTTCTGCGCGCAGAAAGCGCGAAGCGAGATACCCAATTCCAGCCTGCGGGCCTTAATGTGTTCTCCGAAATTCATTACTGTTCTCCTGTGGTACAGATTATACCACATCCATCCAACCAATCAACCAGACTACTTCCTACTCCGACACTGGAATCATCGCCCTGACCGCCGCCATGGCCGCCTCGGTAAGCGTGCGGCCCGCCGAGGGGGCCACGCGGGAGATGGCTTTTTCGTAGCCACCGGTGGCGTCGGCGCGGGGCGTGATGATGTAGCCGATGTAGTCGTTAGCATAGCCCACGAGGATCATGGGCCGTTTCACGTCCTGGGCCACGCGGTGCTTCATTTCCAAGCCGTACTCGACAAAGATCTCGCCGGGTATGCCCACCGCGACCATGGGGCCGATCTGCATCACATGCACCGACGCCTGGGTCGCCGCCTTGAGGGTATCGGGCCGTTCCGCTGCGGCTTTGGCGACCGTGGCCGTGGTCTTGGAGGCGCTGATCTCGCGACTCAGATCCTTCACGATATACTCCGGTTTTCCCGCGTCTACCGCCGCCTTGTGGGCCGCCTCGGCAACCGCGATGGCCGCCTCCGCATCCGCCGGGGTCGGCAGGGAGCGTGGCGCCACATCGATGGGCTCCCAATGACTCCGCAGGTCCGTGTCTTCGCCGGGCGTGATCTGCTCCGAAGTCGAAATGATCTCGCCCGCCACCACGCGACCGATCCGGGTAACTTCGTCAAAGGGCGGGCCGCTGCGCTTCATGGTCACATCGCCGCAGGCGCCCTGGGTGAAGATCGCGACGCCGCCCACGACATTCTCAACCGTTTCACAGGCGACACCGGGATATTCGCAGGAAAGCAGCAGATTCTCGCTGCCGAGGATGACCGGATGGCCGGTGAAGTTGGCCAGCGTTGCGATGCTATTGCGCGTGCCTTTCTCCTGCACTTTGAGTACGCCCACGTCAGGATCGACCACATCGTTGCCCTGCTGCCGGTTCACCGTGACACCGTCCAGGCGGCCATAGGCGAATCCCAGGGCCGCCGGACGCATCGCGGCGTGGGCATCGATGATCGCGCCCGCGATTTCGCCGATGAGAAACTCCGTCAGCCGGTCGTCCTCTGCAGGCCCGAGCAAGGCGGAGCCCTGAAAGCCCGACGGCGCTGAGTGGCTGTGGGTCGCGGAGATGAGAATGTTCTCCGGCTTGAGCCCGGTTACTTCCGCCACTTTAGCGCGGGTGCCCTCCACCAGATTCCGGGAAACAGCGATGAGATCGGCCACGGCGATGGCCACGCCCGTCTCCCCGTTGTCGCACACCAGCGCCCGGGCCAGAACGGGGCGACTCACGCCCGTGAAGTTGTCTTTACGGTCATAGTAGCCGCCCATCTGGGTCGGAAAAGGCGGCACGATGCTGCGCTTTGCCGCGCCGGCCTTCAACTCCGCGTGCGCGGCGTTCACCCCGACAACTACCAGTACAAGTGCAAGTATTGTGCGGCCCATGGGAGACTCCTTCCGGTTGTAGCCCCATTCACCATACTCCACGGGGCACGTCGTTTGGTAATACTTCAGCCATCTGAAGAGCCGACGGAAAACGTAAACCACGAATGAACCTGGACCAGCCTCTGGCCGCAACCAGATTTGGGCCACGGCGCAAATAAGAAAAGGGGTTTCAGCGTCGCCGCGGCCGCACGGGCGCAACTGCTGCGCCCGGCGGCCCGGCTTCATTGCTGAGCAGCCTGTACGTCGGTCCGCTCTTCTTCGCGCACGGGAAGGGAGGGCATAAGCACGCGCAGGCCCTCGGCACCGGAGACTATCGAAAGAGAAAAAACGCCGGAGTTCACTTCCTCGCCGTGTCGGCAACGAACGAAAACCCAGTTACTTCCCTGTTTCAATGCGACTTCGACCCGATCCGTGTCCAGGAGATTCAAACGACCCGAGCGGTTGGAATAGACTTCGCCCTCGTTGACCCAGAGGCGGATCTGATCACTGCTTCCGATCGCCAGCGTCACAGTGCGCACGTCGGGACTTTCCAACTTGACGAGAAACTCGCTTGCACCCCGGATGCCCCAGGCACCCGAGAAGCCGCCGGACATTCGCCCCACCAGCAGCGACGGAAAGGAATCCCCTTCTTCCAAAGCGCGCCATTCCCGCGATGGGGGAAGGGGCACGTCGTCGCCACGCATCAACGCAACCGTCTCAGCGTCGAGTTCGCGGGCCATTTCAGACCAGTTGTTCGTCTCGGCGATGTCCGAGGCCGCCCAGGTTGTGATCAAGTTGCCAAAGAGCCGCACTTCGGCCTCCCGCGCGGCGGGAACACCCAGACTCACGGGATCGATGGCGGGAACGGGCAACCCATGGCGTGACGCCAGCGCAGCGCGGAGGGCCGCCAAGTCCCCCACGCCGGGGTGTTCCGGATTCGCCTGGATCCGCGCCACAATGAGGGGCTCTACGGTTTCATAGGGCAACTCGCCGAAATATGCGGCGATTTCCTGCCAGGCCTGCGAACGCATGGGCAGCGGCGCGGGAAGAAGTCGCGCGAATACCTCAAGCGCCCCGGCCGGGTCACCCGCCTTCTGCTTGAAGGATATCTGCGTCAAGAGCGCCAGATCCTGCACTTCATCCCCGAAATCGCCGCCGGCCAATCGCTCCAGGCATTTCAACGCCAACGCGTCTTCCCCCTGCTCGCGGAACAGATCCGCCAGGCGGAACAATTGGGGCGACTGGGCCTCGGGTGCATCGGCGAAGGCGACGAGCGAGGTCTGGCCCACAGCCTTGTCGGGGCCGTACCATGTCTTAAGCGCGGCGACATAGGTCGCCAGCGCGTCGGTGGGGGCAAGCTCGATGATACGATCAAAGAGCGCATCCCGCATCGCCGGATCTTCAAGTTCCTCCGCGCGATAGAGTCCGTAGGCCGGGTCGTGCGTCAGTATCACTGGACTGGTCCGGGAAAGCTCGATGAGCATTCCGGCCGCTTCGCTCGGCGCGTCCAGGTTGTACAATGCATCCACCAGCACGCGATCCGAATGCTGCGGCGTGCGCGGATATTTCGCCGCCGCCACCAGCACCGCGACGGCCTGATCGCGCTGGCCCGACGCTCTCAGCACGAGGCTGAAATTCTCGGCATCGTCGCGCCGCGTGAGAGAATGGGGATCGATGCGGGTGATCAGGGCCTCCCGCAGGCGTCCGGCCGCGTCTGGATTCATGTTGCGCGTCATATTCAGCAGGACATGATTCACGAAGGCGTTAGACTTAAGTGTGTCCATGCCAAGCAGCGTCTGCCAGGCCGCCGACTTTTCCAGTTGCGTTCCGAGCTGCAATGCGAGGCCCTCCTGGCCATTCGCGCTGAGGTCGTGATAAACGGATTCCAGCGATACAACCATGGCTTCGATCTGCCCTGTGCCCTCCAAGGCCCGTGCCCGGAGCATGGCCATGTCCACGGCCCAGCCGCCCTGGGTACCGGCGGTGCCCAGCACTTCAAGGGCTTCCGCAAAATAGGACTTGTCGAGGAGGACCCGTGCAAACTCTGTGTTCACCGGCTGCCCCCCTTCCCGCCACGCCGCCAGGGCCTCGGCGGGTTTTCCCGCCAGGGCAAGATACTCGGCGAGCTTCACCCGCACGTTGCGATATTCCGGGTGCTGCGCCAAAAGTGCCGTCAGATCGGCCGCCGCCTTCTCGGGGGCATTGGCCGCACGATAGGCCTCGGCGCGGCGCTGGAGCATATCCATGTCGGTATTCGAAAGCGCCACGGCATCGAGCAGGGCGACGGCTTCCTCGGCCTTCCCATTCTCAGCGAGTTCGCGCGCCGCTTCGATGCGCGACTGGGGTGTGGCTTCAGGAGGTGCAGAGGGCGATTCGGCTTCGGAGGATGCCGCGGGCTGCGAGGGACCGGGCTCCGCAATCGGTCTGTTGAGGAGCTCCTGTTGCAGATCCTGGGGCACCAGGTCCTTTGAGAGCTCAATCAGATCCTGAAACATCCGCTCTTCGCGGTAGTCGCCAATGATCTCCAGGGCGGCAGGCCAGCGGCCCCGGTTGATCTCCCACCAGGCCAGCACGAAGCGATCGGTCTTGGAAAGGACCGGCTGCTTGCGGATCGCGTCGAGGTAGCCATCCACCACCGAAGCGGGTACGACATGATTGCAGAAGTCGCCCAGCGCACGCAGCTCCTGGGCGATCTGGTGGCCGCCGGGTTCGTGGCCCCCCTCACGGCGAAGTACGCGCCGCATCAGTTCCTTCCAGGCGGACTCCGTGTTGCCGCTGGCCAGCAGGGCACCCATCGCGCCCCGTGATCGCACGTCCTGAAAAACCGCTTCGCGCACCTCTTCGGGCCATTGTGTATAAAGTTGTTCCGCCTCGGCCTGGAATCCCCGCACGATCAGGAACTCAAGATAGCGCGCCTGGATAGCCGCATCGTTGGTCTCCTCCGCCAGCGCTTTCAAGGTCGCGCGCGCGCCAACCACGTCGCCCCGCTCCGCGTCGAACTCCGCGAAGCCCGCTCTGAGCCGGCCCTGCTGTCCCGGCTCCGAGTTCGCCAGGACCTCCTCGCGAAAGGCCGCCAGCTCCCCGCGACGCCCCGATTCAATTAAGGCCCGGCTTGCCGTCATCACGTCGCCCTCCCGGGGATTGGGGCGGCGAACGCGATCCAGCACAAACTCCCGCCACGCATCGATATCACCCGCTTCCCGAAGCAGCATGCCGAAGTGTTTGCCGAAATCCCTGTAGAATTCGGGGTCCTGGGGAAGCTTCCTATACACCACAATCGCCCCCTGGACATCGCCAGACTTCTGGAGGGTATCGGCGTAGAACGCCTGAAGCTGGCGATTCTCCGGAAAGCGCGCCGCTATCGGCTCGACCCTGCGCCGCGCAAGGCCCGGTAGATTTCCCAGGTCGCCCGCGTATCGCTGGGCCAGTTCCGCCGTAGTTTTCATTTCGGTCGAGAAGATCTCGGAATCGATAAGGCTGTCGTAGCGGCCGCTGTCTTCGTTGATCCGGATGATCGATTCCGCCAATTGGTGCCGCGCCGGGTCAGAGGCCGGTATTGATGCGAATACCTCCTTGAAGTAGGAGACGAGCACGTCGTGGGCACCCGCCTCGGAAAGAGCGCGAATGGCCTGATCGTGGCCGAAATTCCCGCCGTGCTGCTCGGCGAACCTCTTCCAGGTCTGGAGCGATTTTTCCGGTTCCCCGGCGCGAAGTTGGAGCATCGCCAGGCGCTGGAAGTCGAGCTGGCCCGTGACTTTGCCTGCAGATTCCAGATACTGGATGGCCGCCGCGAGATCGCCCCGGGCCTCGGCAAGTTCCGCAAGCAGCGTGCTGACCTGCTGATCCGCGTTTGCGGTGGCGATGCTCTTCAGCAGTTGCTCCGCCTCCTCCACCCGCCCCTCATGGCGCGCGATGAGGGCCTCCAGAATTTTCAGCGACCGCGCGGTGTACTCGTCCGCGTGCGTGGCCGCGGCGATGGCTTTCAACTCTTCCAGTCGGCCCGCCTCAGCAACGCGCTGGATAATTTCGGGCGTGCGGCCCGTGTCCACCTGTATTCCGGCCTGGGGTGATGTCGGTTGGTAGAGCTTCAGATACTCCGCGGCCGCCTCGCTCTTGTTTCCCGCCTGCCAGTAGTAGTCACCGATCTGAAAAACCAGCCAGACATTCTGCGGCTCAATGCGCAACGCGCGCTGGAGCAATTCCGCCGCCTCCAGGTACTCTTGCTCCTGGCCGAGCTGCTGCGCCAGTTCCTGCAGCTCGTTGACGGAGCGTGCCTCGCGCTTTACCCGCTCCTGAAGGGCGGCGAGCTCATCCTTCTTCCCCAGGTCCTTGTAGAGCCGCCGGATCTCGCCCGTGATATTCCGGGAGGCCGACGGACGCGCCGCCACGACCGACTCCAGCACGGCGAGGGCGCCCGCGGGATCGTTATTCGACTCCAGAAGGCCCGCATAGCGCACCTTCAACTGCACGTCGTTGGGCCGGAGCTCGAGCAACTTTTCCATCTGCGTCCGCGCAAGCTCGTACTGCCGGTTCTCCATATAGAGCCCTATCAAGGATTCCCGCAGCGTGATGGACGTGGGCTGACCCTCCAAGCGCGACTCGAAGTCGGCGATGAGTTCCTGCTCGCGCCCGGCCTCCCGGTAGGCGTTCCAGAGCGTTTCCAAGCCGTGGAGCCCCTGGGTTTGGAGTGACATGGCATTCATGGTGTATTGATAGTTCTGGCCGCGCCCCCGGACGGCACCCTGCTTCTCATAGGCCTCGCGGGCGTAGGCAATGGCTTCGTCGTAACGATGTTCCTCGGCGCTGGAGCGTGACAATTGGACCAGGATTCCGGCGTCGCGCGAACGGGCCAGCTCCTCTTCCAACAGGGCCCGGGCCTCGGCGCGGGCGCCGCCGTTCTCCAGCGTTCTAACCACCTGGCTCAGATGGTTGGCGCGCATCCCGACGTTGCCGCGGACCGTCCCGCCGATTGGGGTATCCGGTAGAGCGCGGTAGAGCGCGGGCAGGGCCGCGATGTCTTCCTGCGCCAGGGCGAGCTGGAGCCGCGCACGGGCCACCTCGCCCGCCAGCGCGGGATTCGATGTCTCAATTTCGGCATAGCCACTGCGCATTTCGTCAAATCGCCCCTGCTCGTCCAGCAGTAAGAGACGGAAATTCTGGAGAAGGAAGTCCCCCGGGCGCCGGGCGAGCAGGACCTCGACCGCCTGAACGGCCTCGCTGTCACGCTCGGTATTGCGCAGACAGGCCACATAAAAATAGGCAACGTTGGAGGCCTGCTGCCGCGCTTCGTCGCTTTCCGCCGTCACGTACTTTTCCGCTTCGGCGCGCAGGCGCTCGATGACCGGTGCGAACTCCTCCGGGGTCGACGACAGGCGATAGGCCTCGTTCAGCGCCTGGGCGCGCTGGTGGTCGGTTATGGGGAAGTTGTATCCCTGAAGCATGGAAATATTGTTGCCCGACTGGCGGCCGCGCCGGGCCCCCTGGGGCATGTAGAGCGGTGTTGGAAAGTTCCGCTGCGCCTGAAGCATGTTCTGGACCGCCTCGGCGGTCGGGGCAAACACCGCCTCGATGTACAGATCCCGTGCGCTTGCGGCGTCGCCGCGCTCCTGGCGTAGACGCGCGCGCCCCGTGAGGGCGGCGTTGAGAAAGCGGGGGTCAAGTTCGGCGGCCTTCTGGTAGAGTTGATCCGCCGTTTCCTGGTTTTCGGCCCGCTGAAATGAAGCCGCGACCTGCAGATAAATCTGGGCCTTCTCGGGCGCTTCGGCGGTCACTTCGGCCAACACCGCCTCGGCTTCCCCATAGCGCTCGCTCTCCGCCAGCAGGCGAATGTGCATGAGCCGCGCCTGGCCCGCGAGGTTCGCGTCGGGCTGCTGCGACAATTCCTTCGCCATTGCAATCGCTTCATCCTTCCGCTCAAGCTGCTGGAGGTAACCGAAGATGCGCCAGCGCAGGGACAGATCTTCCGGCTGAAGCGCGGACAACTCGCGGGCGGCTTCCAGGGCCAGTTCCGGTTGTTCGGAGGCTTCGCAGACCAGCAGATAGTCGCGCCGCGCGTCGATATTCTCCGGTTGTGCCTCGATGCGCTTGCGGTAGGTATCGACCATGGATTCACTCTCGTCGAACTGGCGGGAGAGATGGACCATGGTCTGAACGACCTGCTGGCGCACATCGTTGAAACTCTGGCCGAAGCTGCGGGAACGCACACCGCCAAAGCCGCCCCGCGACCGGTAAGGTCTGCTGAAGTTCATGTTCATGTTCATATTCATGTTCATAGACATCCCTCCCTGAAAGGAAGGGAACGCCGAGAAATTCGCGGGTGGCTGGGACGCGGCAGTCGGCGTGGCCCCGTTGGCCTGGGGCGCTTCCGGACGTTCACCAATGTCCAGGATCTTCTTCAACTGTTCCAGCCCCTTGTCGATCTCGTTGAATCCGATCAATTGCTGGGCATAGTCGAAGCGAAGATTGTGATCGTAGGGGTCAATCTCCAGCGCACGCTCGGTGCGGGCGTTCGCCTCGTCATAGAGCCCGTAAGCCTCAAACTGGCGCGCCACCTGCAACTGCACGGCGGCATCGTCCGGGTTCTCCCGCGCGATTCGCTCCCACACGGCGATGGCGTCTTCCATGCGCCCGACCTGGGCATAGGCGCCGGCCAGTCGGTCAAGATCCTGCGAGGTGGGCTGGGCCGACCTCGCCAGAAGCTCTTCATAGACCGCCAGCACCTTCTGGTGATCGCCGATCTGGTAGACCTCGGCCATTACGAGACGGAGGACCGCATCGCGATCCTCCACCTCGCCCCGGGCCCGTTCCAGGGTTTCCACGGCGCCCCGGAAATCTCCGGCGGCGCGATACACCGCGGCCAGTTCCTGATAGGCCGCCAGGCTCTTGGGCGCGGCGCTGACCCGGCGCTGGAATTCTGACAACAGAATATCGCGCTGACCATTGCGCACATACACGGCCGCCAGCCGGTTCACGGCGTCGAGTCGTGTGTTATCGTCCGTGGCCGTTTCCAGCATCTTCCGGTAAATTTCCTGCGCCTCGCCTAAGCTTCCGAACTGCTGCAGGGCGTCGCCAAACTCCCGAAAGTAGGCCGGCTGGGTGCTGTCGAGCTGGACGAGGTTCCGGTATTGCTGGAGGCCCTTTTCGGGCTCGCCGTTGCGGAGGTAGGCCTGGGCGAGGGCCGTGCGGGCTTCAGGGCTGGACGGCGAAAGCTCCACCAGCTTTTCGGCGGAACGGATCGCTTCCTGCGGACGGCCCGAGGTACCATAAAGCGCGAGCAGGTCGCGCAAATAGGCCTGGGAACGTTCCGCGTCGTTAGTCATCAGCCCCTCGAGCGCTTCGATTGCCTTCTCTGTCTGCCGGTTCTCCTTGTAGGCCCCGGCGAGCAGTCGCTGAAACTCAATGCGCGCGGGATCAACGCCAACGCATTCCTCGTACAATTTCACCACGCCGGGCCGGTTGCCCAGGCGGGCGTAGAGCCGGGCCAGCTTCAAGCGCGCCGCAGTATCTCCCGGGGCCTGAGCGATGGACTCTTCCCAGGCCGCGCGCTGCTGATCGAGCGTGCCGAGGGCCTCGTAGGCATCGAGGAGGCCCCGCTCGCCTTCGTTTTTCAAGTACTCGCTCGCGTCCTGCTCGGCCAGGCGCGTGTACTGCGCCACGGCCCCGGCGTGATCCTCGCGCGCCGTCAGCAGCCGGGCATTGGCCAGTACATGATCGAGATTGTCCGGCTCCAGCGCCATCGCGCGGGTATAGAGCGCCTCGGCCTCGGCCTTGAATTCTTTCGACAGCAGTATTGCGGCGATCTCCGCCACTTCTCCGGCCGGCGTATCTTCCGGAGCCACGGCCGCCTGCCAGGCCGCAAGGGCCGCCTCTTCCTCGCCCATGTCGTACTTCAGGCTCGCCAGGCGCAGGCGCCACTCGCGATCCGGCTGGAGGGCCAGGGCCGCCTCGTAGGCCGACGCCGCCTCGGGAAAAAACTCGCTCCGCTCCAGCCATTCGGCAAGCTGGGCGTGATTGCCGGCCTCGCTCCCGTCGCCCACTACGCGACGCCAGGTCTCCAGGGCCTTCTCGGGTGCTTTCTGCTCCAGCCACGCCTCGCCCAGCCGCCGCAGATAGTCCGGCTCCGCGGGATACTGGGCGATCAACGCCTCAAAGGTCGCGGAGATGTCGTCCATTCGATCGGCCCGACGGTAGAGACTGATGAGCATCTCCAGTGCCGACACGCGACCCGGCGCACGCGCAATGATGTCCTTGAGCAGTGTTTCAGCCTTGGCGGGATCTTCGCGCCGTATGGAAACATCGGCCAGGAGCTCCGCCAGAGAAAGATCGGCGGGTTCCTGGGTTATGCGGGCTTCGAGATAGGCCGACAGTCCTTCAAGGTCGCCCCGGGACTCATAGACCCCCACGAGCCGACCTTTCAGATCCTCATGGAGCCAGTTCCCCGGTGCGGCTAGGGCGAGCCCCTGCTCGAAGGCCGCAATAGCACCCGCATGATCGTCTTTCGCCAGGAGCGATTGGCCGATGGCGCGCCACGCGTGGCACTGGCGATAGGGGTCATTCGACGCGGCGGCGACGACACGCTGCCGGGCGGCGATGGCCTCATCCCACATGCGGTTTTCTTCGTAGATCTCGGCCAGTTCCTGCAGCGCGAAGAGATCGTTCGGGTTCAGCTCCGCGATGCGCTCCCAGACCGTGGCCGCTTCGGCGCGCTTACCCGAGCGAAGATATACGCTGCCCAGCATGCGGCATAGCTCGGAGCGCTGCTCGGGGCTTTCCGTGGCGTCCAGCGCGGCACCCAACAGGATAACGGCGTCTTCATCCTTGCCCGTTTCGTAATAGAGCCGACCCAGGAGTGCGTTGAAGGCGGGACTGGCCTCGCCCAGTTCGCGCGCCCGGGCAAGGGCCTCGACCGCCTCACTGGACTTGAACTGGCGCGCCAGGATACGGCCCTGGAGCACGAGACCGCCGGCCGTATCCGCCGGCCCCTCGGCGGGCTTAAGCTTCCCGATCCACGCGTCCACGCCTTCGGTGAGCATGTAGCTCTCGTAGACCCGGTCAAAGGCCGCGTCCTGGAGCGGGTCCCGCTGCAGGACCTGCTCGTAGCGTTCACGGATCAGCCGATCCCGCTCGTCCAGCACGACCGCCCCTGTTCCTTCTTCCTGCGCCCCCAGGGGCGCGGCCGCCAGAATTAGGAAAATAACCGCATACATCGTTCTCATGCCCAGCTCTCCTCATCGAATTGAGACCATGTGTTCTCTACTATATACGACAAAGGCCGGAAAAAGTTCGACGGATTTCCTGGTCCTGATTGCGGAAGCGCTCGCGCACGCCACGCTCCCCCAGCCCTGTTTCAATCTCTTGGATTCCGGGATGGGCTCGTGTACACTCAGCGGGTATGGTGTTGCCGTTGTAAAGAGCCGGGCGGTATGGGGTGGCTTGACGGCAGTACCGGTGCGCCGGCCTCGGGCCGGATGCGCTTGTTGCAGGCAGAAATTTACCTTCAGGGAGGTATCATGAGATTGTTAGCGAATCGTTATGTGTGTCTGGCCGCGACTCTTCTGGGACTGGGCCTCGCCCTCAGCGCCTGTAATGGCAAGGCCACGTTCTTCCGATTTCAATTGATCAACCAGACCCCCTACGCCATCACTTCTTTCACCGTGGCGGATTCAGAATCGGGCCTGAATACGGCGGAGAACGTGCTCGACGAGGCGCTGCCCGGCAATGCCGTGGCTGACGCGAACGTGGACGGCCCCGGTGAATACTGGCTTCGCGCAACCGCCGACGTGGACGGCACCCCCGTGACCCGCACCCGCGGTCCGCTGACGATGACGGACAACAACGTGGGCTGGGCCTGGCGCCTGGAAGACGGAGAAGTGGTGGAGGGCACCGACGCCGCCAGCCTCTATGCCGAAAGCGAACTGCCGATTGTGATTATCGACACGAACGGCCAGGCCATCGTGGATGATCCGAAGATCACCGCGACCATGCACATCATCGAGAGCGCCGAGGGCGAAAACGTGCGCCCCGATCCCGATGCGGCCACTTTTACCAGCCCCATCGGCATCGAGACCCGCGGCAACTCATCCCAGACCTTTCCAAAGAGATCCTGGGGCTTGGAATTGTGGGATGAGGCCGGCGATGGCGTCGATGCCGAACTCCTCGGCATGCCGGAAGAAGAAGACTGGGTGCTCTACGGCCCCTGGATGGACCGAAGCCTGATCCGGAATGTGCTGGGTTACGGCCTCTGGGCGGATCTGGGCTACTACGCGCCCCGCACGCGCTTCTGCGAGGTTTATCTGCAGACGGACCCGGATGCGTCAATTGTTGAATCCTATGAAGGCATCTACGTGCTCACGGAACGGATCAAGCGCGATGGAGACCGCGTGGACATTTCCCGCCTCGAACCGGAGGACTCGCGCGTCCCGGAGATCACCGGTGGATACTTGCTGGAACTCATGGAACCCAGCCGTCTGGATCCGGACGAAGTGGGCCTGCCCATCTCGGATGGCTTTGTGGCGAGTCTGGTATACCCCGATCCCGACGACATTACCGATCTGCAGCAGCGCTGGATTCAGGGCCACCTTGCGGCCTTTGAGCAGGCCCTCTTCAGCGGTACCTTCACCAATCCCCAGTCCGGTTATGCGAAGTACATTGATGAGGATTCCTTCATCGATTACATGCTCTTCCAAGAGTACTTCAAGAACCGGGACGCCTTCCACTCCAGCACCTTCGTCTATAAAGACCGCGAAGACGTGCTGCACCTGGGCCCCATGTGGGATTTGAATATCGCCATGGGCTATTTCAGCTTCCAGGGACTCGAAGGCACGGAGGACTTCATCCTTACGAAGGAGGGTGGCCCCATCGCCCGAAGCGCCTGGCCCCGCCGCCTGCTGCGCGATCCCGCCTTCAAAGAACGTTACATCGCCCGCTGGAATGAACTGCGCGATGGCATCTTCGACACCACCACCATGAACACCCGCATCGACGGCATCGTGGCGGAAGTCGGCACCGCCCAGGCGCGCCAATTCCTCCGCTGGAAGACCCTCGGCTACACACTGTTTCCCGATATCCGCTACTTGATGTTTGCCGGCCCGCACCCCGATTCCTATCAGGGCGAAATTCAGTACCTCAAGGACTGGCTGCAGGAACGGGCGGAGTGGATTGACGCGAATATTGACGAGCTGTAGTTGATAGTTGATAGTTGACAGTTGATAGCGAAACGATTGCGCCCGTGGTGCTCTCATGCGTGTGAGCCCACGGGTGTTTTGTATCGCGACCCGACCCATAAGACCCATAAGGATTCGCCAAATGCGCCTGAGTCACCACCCTTTCTTCACCTTTGCCCTGGCCTTAACCGCCCTCGCCACCGCCTCGGCCCACGCCGAGGACGTCTCCACCGCCAACCCCGGCTGGGAATGCCTCACGCCGGCGGCCGCTTTCAGCCCGCGCGATACCGCCGAGGGTGTGGTGTATCAGGGCAAGCTCTGGTTGAGCAACGGCTACTACCAGGGCAACATCCTGTCGCGGGACCTCTGGACCTCCGAGGATGGCGTGGCGTGGACCGAGGTCAACAAGGCCACGCCCTATGATGGCTACAGCGAGATGGTCGTCTACCGGGACCTTCTCTGGGCGGTGAAAGGCAGTGTCTGGAACTCCAAGGATGGCGTGACCTGGACGCAGGTGCTGGACAAAACGCCCTTCGGCGTTCGGGGCTATGGCGAGCTGGTGGTGTATCGCGATGCCCTGTGGCAACTGGGCAGCGGCGCGGATGTGTGGCGCTCGACGGATGGCGCGCAGTGGACCGAGGTGCTCGCGGAGGCGCCTTACGGCAAACGCGAGGCGGCCGCGGTCACGGTGTTCAAGGACAAGCTCTGGCTGATGGGCGGAAAGACGCCCGGCGCAAATACGCCGCCGGAGAAGGGCTACCCCGAGACCACCACGCACAATGACGTGTGGAGTTCAGGCGATGGTGTGACGTGGGAACGGGTATCGGAGCATGCACCCTGGGCCCCGCGCCAGTGGTTCACTGCCGAGGCGTATCGTGATCGGCTGTGGATCATCGGTGGTTACGACAACGTCCACGGCGCGAACTTTGACGACGTGTGGTATACCGACGACGGCGTCAACTGGCACCGCTACGAGGTGCAGCCCGTCTTCTCCACGCGCCACGAGCCCACGACCTACGTGCACAACGGTAGTCTCTGGGTCGTGGCCGGTAATACCTGGCCGGTGTTGAACGACGTCTGGCGGTTGACGCTGCCCGAGAGCTGGAGCGGAAAGTAAGCCTACTCCAGCAGGCTGCGTTTCATTGGTCACTTCGTCGTCAGTTTTATAATCGTGTCCACGGGGTCCAGCGCGATGCCGGAGAGATCCAGGTCGGTCGTCGCGCCCGTTCGCTTAAATGGCACCGCCTCTCCACTCGGGATGAGAACGGCGCTCTTGGTCGGAATCAGGCCGGGCACCCAGATCCTGGTGACACCCGGCTGTAAGCCCACCTTGCCACGCTTGTTGCGGAGGATGTGCAGGTAAGTGTCCTTATCCCGCGCGACGACGTAACCCCATTCGCCGCCCAGAGGTATCGGCACGGGGCGGGTGCCCCGGAGCGACTCCAGCCGCGGGCCGAGCCACTGCCCCAGTTGTTCGTGCATGGCGGCAAGCTCGGGCGTGTACGAATGGTCCAAATTGCAAACGTACCCCTCGGCGATCATGCTGACGATCACCCGCGACCACTCCTGCCAGTCCCGTTGACCTTCGACCGGATAGCGCCAGCTTTCATGGGGGACGTGCTTGCTGCGAAGTCCGGCCTGGGATTTCGGCCAGCGATCCCAGTAACAGTCGTTGGGCTTGTCGTTGTGGCCCTCGGTCGAGACAACGTCGCAATCACCGAAGAGATGGTCCAGCCCGGGATTCCCGCCGGCATTAGCGATAATGAGGGTTTCCGGAGACACCGTGTGGACAATGCTGTAGAGCGCATCGAAGTCGTAACCGCAGTTGTCGACGGATTTCGGTGCGGGCAGATGCACGCCGTCAAGCCAGATGACGGAGGGGCGGGCCAGCGCCGCCCACTGCCGCAGATAACGGTGCATGAAATCGTTGTAGGCCGGCCAGGTGCTGAAGTCGGTCTCACCCTCTGGATAGGTATAGGTCATGGCATCGCGGACGTTGAGGTAGGATCCGTAGGACACCCCGGCATTCTTGAAGGCCTCCAGGTAGGGCTGCGGTGGGTGGAAGCCAAACTCCTTCTGGTAATCATGGGCTGGGCTGTACCAGCCGGGCCACTCCGCGGTTCCCGGCCAATATCCCGTGGTGGGACAGGCATACGTGAAACCCTGCAAGGCCATCAATCGCGCTTGTTCCTCCGGCGGACCATGGATCAGATCGAACGCGTCCGTTCCGTGAATGAGGCCGCCCAGTTTTCCCTGTTCAAACCAGTCCGTCGGTCGCTTGAGGATTTCCAGAGACAGGGGCTGGTTCGCAGTGGCGCCACGCGCATCCTTCACCTGCACGGTCAGTTCCATCGCTTCGGCCCCGTGGTAAACATAGCCGCCGAATTCGCCTTCCACTTCGTCCAACGTAAGTCGATCCGGGAGCGTCCCCTGGACCAGCGACCAGGTATACGGTGGCGCGCCGCCCGCGGCAGAAAGGCGGAAGGGCGATGCGCTCGGTACGACCCGGCTCGGTGGAATATCCTTCACGCTCTGCCACAAGTAGGGCCAGTATTCGTATCCCCTGGGCAGCTCTCGGGTGGTAATGCGCAGGTCGCCCGCTGGTTTGTCTACCGCGTATTCAAGGCCCTCTGCATTGCCTCCGTTTGCGTCGGAAATCTTGGCGTGAAATCCCCAGGTGTCCTTGCCGTTCGCTGTCTTGATCAGCAACCGGTTCCAACCCGCCTGAGGTTGAATCTTCACACGGTGCTCCGCGCGTAAATTGGACTCAAGCTCGGGACTGATAGCCGCGACAACTTCGCCGTTTAGCCACACCGTCGCGCTGTCGCTCGGCGCGATGAGCAGCAACCCATCGAATGGGTCCGGACTCCAGAAATATACGTGGGCATAGGCCGCAACGTGTTCGTTTCCCCCCTGGGGCGCGCCGGGTCGTTCGGGCAGAAACCATGTGAAAAGGTCGATGTAGTCGTCCTGGTTTCGGCAGTAGAGCCGGTCGTCCATCACCTGCCAGGTGCTGATGCCCGCCGCAGCACCCGGAGCGGGTTCCACGGCGCTCTCGCTTCCCAGATAGTCCCTGGCAATGGCGTTCAGGGGCTCCGCCGGAAAAGGCCCGGCAACGAGCCAGGTGTTGATGCGGCGCTCCATAGGGAATTCGGACCCGGACGTCGCGCCAGAGGAGTTGGCCGCAAGCGAAATCGTCAGACCTAACAATGTGCAAAGAATTTCCATATCCTAACCTCGATCAATGAAGGAATTCCCGCGATTGGCGCTGAACCTATCCGCAATACGCATCGTGCGGCCACTGATCACCGAAGTCCCCTGTGCAATGATGGCGAGCCTCCGGTATACTCTTATGGTGAGCCAATTTCAAGTATCCGGCTGCTCAGCCCTTGCGGCTACCCTTGGCGTTTTTTTTGTACAGGAGGTCCAATTCCGGCATGTTGTCCTTTGCCGTCTGCCTGCTGCCTGTCGTAATCTGTGGCCAGGCATCATCCGGCCCCGATTTCGCTTCCGAGATCCGTCCCATCCTGGAGCGGAGCTGCTTCGCGTGCCACGGACCGGAGCGGCAGAAGAGTGGCTATCGCCTCGATGTGCGGGATCTGGCCCTGCGGGGCGGCGACAGCGGCAAACCGGCAATCGTGGCCCACGACAGCGCGAACAGCCCCCTGATCCACTATATCAGCGGCGCGGACCCGGACAATGTGATGCCGCCGGAAAAGAGCGATGCGCCGCGCCTCACACCGGAAGAGGTGGCGCTCTTTCGTGCGTGGATCGATGCGGGGCCGAGTTGGCCCGATGAACATGCGGGCGTGCTGGAACCGCAAGCGCCCCACTGGTCGCTGGAGCCCCTCGTCGCGCCGCCCTTGCCGATGGCTACGGCGAATCCCATCGACGCCCTCATTCAGGTGAAGCTTTCGGAAAAGGGCGTTTCGCCCTCGCCCGAGGCCGACCGCAAGACGCTGATCCGCAGGGTGCACTTCGATCTGACCGGCCTGCCCCCGACAACCGAGGAGGTGGAGGCCTATTGTGCCGATCCGAATCCCCTGGCCTATGAGGCGCTCGTGGACCGGCTCCTCGCTTCGCCTCACCATGGGGAGCGCTGGGCACGCCACTGGCTCGACACCATCCACTTCGCCGACTCCCACGGCTACGAGCACGACATCGGCCGGGACAACGCCTGGCCCTATCGCGACTATGTGATTCAGTCCTTCAATCGCGACACGCCGTGGCCGCGCATGATCCGCGAGCAACTGGCTGCGGATTTTTTCTTCCCCGACGAGCCGGAACTAACCCCGGCTCTGGGCTATCTCGGCGCGGGCACCTTCGACTACAGCACCTACCTCACCGCCGTGGTCACCTTCGACTATCTCGACCGCGACGACCTCGTCACCCAGACCATGTCGTCTTTCGTGAGCACCACGGCCAACTGCGCGCGCTGCCACAATCACAAGTTCGACCCCATTCCCCAGCAGGACTACTATGCGCTGCAGGCCGTGTTTTCCGGGGTAATCAAAGGCGATCTCGCCTACGACGGAGATCGGGCGGTAAAGGCGGAGCGGGAGCGCTGGTCTGGCCTCATCTCCTCGGCCATCAACCGCGATGTGGCTACGCTGCTGACGGCGGAGAACGCCCCGCTGGTGGACGAGTGGCTCGCGCGCCGGGGCGAGGGCGCGACCTGGACACCCCTCGAGGTGGACACCTTCCTCTCCACCGAGGGTGCAACACTCACACGCGGCGGCGATGGCGTTATCGTGGCCAGTGGCAGCCGCCCCGACAAGGACACCTACACCGTCTCCGCAGCGAGCGCCCTTGCTGAAATTTCCGCGCTGCGCCTCGATGTGTTTCCCAATGATGACCTGCCCATGAAGGGCCCGGGACGCCAGGGGAACGGCAACTTCCACCTCAGCGAGTTTGAAGTGAATGTGTTCGAGCCAGGCTCCGCCACACCGGTGAAGGTCGAATTCAGCCGCGCCACGGCTGATTTCAACCAGAGTGACTGGGGCGTCGAAAAGTCCATCGACGGCAATGCCGGCACGGCCTGGGGCATCCACCCCGACGTGGGCATGGCGCACCACGCGGTCTTCGAACTGAAGACGCCGCTGGTGTTGAAAGCCGGTGCGCGGCTTGCCATCATAATGAAGCATTTGCATGGCGATCGCCATGTGATTGGAGCGTTTCGTCTTTCCGCCGCAAACGACGTTGCCGATCGCGTCGTCGCATTGCCCGCTGGCGTCGCGACAGCCCAGGCCTTGCCCGAAGCGGAGCGCACCGAAGCGCAGCATGTGGACCGCGCCGCGCCGGTATTGCGACATGTGGCTGAGGCCGCGCTGGCGAAACTGCCCGCGCAGCAGATGGTCTATGCGGCGGCGGCGGTGGTGGATGTGCCCGACGGTGCGCCGACGCCCAACATGAAGAGCCTGGCGGAGCCCAAAGTGGTCCACCGGATGGAGCGCGGTGATTTCGACAAACCGCAGGAAGTTGTGGAGCCCGGTGCGCTCTCGGCGCTGGCCGTGCTGCCCGCACGCTTTCCCCTTTCCAACCCTAAAAACGAGGCCGAACGCCGTGCCGCACTGGCCGACTGGATCGCGAGTCCGGACAACATGCTGACCTGGCGCAGCATCGTCAATCGCGTGTGGCATTATCACTTTGGACGGGGCCTCTGCGACACGCCGAGCGATCTGGGAAAAATGGGGGGCGTGCCGTCCCACCCGGAACTTATCGACTGGCTCGCCGTGTGGTTTCGCGATGAAGCGCAAGGTTCCCTCAAGGCCCTGCATCGCCTGATCATGACGAGCGAAACGTATCGCCAGTCCTCCGCCCACCGCGAGGAGGCAGCCGCGCTTGATGTCGACAACCGCTTGCTCTGGCGTCAGAATCGACATCGCCTGGACGCGGATGCCTATCGCGACTTCACCCTCGCCGCGACGGGAAAACTTGATCCGGCCATGGGCGGCCCGGGCGTAAAGAACTTCACCGAAGCCCCCGGGCCCCAGCTCACACCCGCGCTGGACTATAATGCCTACGACTGGAACAGTCCGGGCGCGAATCGCCGGAGCATCTACCGCTATGTGTGGCGCGGCATCGCCGATCCATTCATGGAAGCGCTGGACTTTCCCGATCTCGGCCTGCTGTCGCCCCAGCGTGGATTCTCCGCATCTTCGTTGCAGGCGCTGAGCCTGTACAACAACAATTTCGTGTTGCACCAAAGCGCGGCCCTCGCAGAGCGATTGCAGGCCGAGGCCACCCATCTGGATGCGCAGATTTTGCGTGCGACGCGCTTGCTGTGGTTCAGAGAGCCAAGCCCGGAAGAGTCGGCGGTCTTTCGCGAGTATGCGAATGGCTATGGACTGCCCGCGCTGTGCCGGGTGTTGTTGAACAGCAATGAATTTTTGTTTGTGGAGTGATTTGTCACTCGTTACCACGGTCCTCCGTGGTAATGCATAGGTTTACGCTCCTGCGTGAACAGCCTTGAGGAAGTTATCTGGGTGCTCTTGCAGCCACTTCGCGAGCGCTTATGCCGCGGGAGCGGCGTGGTAGGCATTACCACGGAAGACCGTGGTAACGAGTAAAGGTTTAGGATTCCAGTCCCATGATGGAAAACTCGCAACACCCCCTGCTGAACCGCCGCAATTTCCTATTGCAGGCGGGCGGCGGCTTTGCGGGTCTGGCGCTGGCGCAGATGCTTGCGAAAGAGGCCTCCGCAACGATTCCCGCGCCGTTCCACCATCCGCCTCGCGTCAACCGCGTGATCCAGCTTTTCATGACGGGCGGCGCGAGCCCCATGGATCTCTTCGACTACAAACCGGAGCTCGAACGGCTCCACGGCCAGATGTTGGGTCCGAAAGAGAAGCCGGACGGCTTCGTGGCGCCCGCGGGCGCGATCATGAAAAGCCCCTTCGTCTTCAAGCAACACGGCCAGAGCGGACGCTGGGTGAGCGAGGTTTTTCCCGAGCAGGCAAAGCTCGTGGATGAGATGGCTTTCCTCATGGCCATGACCACGAAAACCAATGTTCACGGCCCTGGCACCTACATGATGAATTCGGGCTTCCTGCTGCCGGGCTTCCCCTGCATGGGCTCCTGGATTTCCTATGCCCTTGGCAGCATCACGGAGAACCTGCCTTCCTTCGTCGTGCTGCCCGATGGGAAGGGCCTGCCCTACAACCAGAAAGGCTGTTTTTCTTCGGGCTTCCTGCCCGCCGTGCACCAGGGCACGATGATCAACGCGGCGGCGGCCCAGCCTGTTCCCGATCTCTTCGCGGGCGGCGACTACCCCTTTGCGAATTCCGCCGCCGACACTTCGGGCCTTGCGCTCCTCGACACCATCAACCGTGCCCACGCGGCGGGCCACCCCGGTGATTCGCGACTGGACGCGCGCATCGCAAGCTATGAGCTCGCCGCGAAGATGCAGCTCTCCGCACCGGAAGCCTTCGACGTGATGCGCGAGCCGGATTACGTGCGGCGCGCCTACGGCATGGAAGACAAAGTCACCGAAGACTTCGGTCGCCGTTGTCTCTTGGCCACGCGGCTGATCGAGCGGGGTGTACGCTTCGTGCAGGTGTGGAGCGGGCCCCAGGGCGCCACGGGTAACTGGGACAATCACGGCAGTATCATTTCCGAGCTCCCGCCCATGGCCGCGAGCGTGGACAAGCCCATCGCCGCGCTGCTGCGCGATCTGAAGTCGCGCGGGCTCGACGAAGACACCCTGGTGATCTGGACCACGGAATTCGGGCGCACACCCTTCGCCCAATCCGGAACGGGCCGCGATCACAACGGCGGCACTTTTGTGACCTGGCTCTGGGGCGCGGGAATCAAAGGCGGGGTGTCCTACGGCCAGAGCGACGACTGGGCATACAAGACTGCGTCGGGTGAGACGTATTGCTACGATTTGCACGCCACGGTGCTGCACCTGCTCGGCATTGACCACTTGAGACTTAGCGTGCGCAAGGACGGCATCGACCGGAGGCTGACCGATGTGCATGGGCATGTGGTGCGGGAAATATTGGCCTGACGGGATGGGTCAGGTAAGTACGCTACCAATTAGCGAAAGAAATCCCAGCACCGCGCAACACGCCATCTTACGCCATGAAACGGGGCGAAATAAGGAGCGTGTCGCAAAAAATATTCCGCCGCCGGCACACAGCACAATGAGCCACCACATGATTCCAAGACTCGCCGCCGAGGATCCTTCGCCGGGGGTTACGCTATCATTCGAAAGCCCGCCCAATAGGGAGAGGGCACCCCATCCGCCAATCCCCCAGAATATTGTCGCGGGGAGACTCAGCAACAGCCACACCGATAAGTTTCTCGTAGTAATCACCGCAATGGGTTCGTCGCTCATGTCCTGCCTCCAAGGTTATTCAGACGTACTGGCACGGTAGCATGGAGAACTTTGTAGAATCAAAGTCGGGTTACCGGCATCCGGCTGCAGAGATCGATGTGGAGTGCGAAATATTGGCCTGACGGGATTGGGATGGTCTGGTATACTGGGGGAAAAGGAGAAAACTGGCATGTTGGACGAGAACGAAGTGAAAGCCCGGCTGGAGCGGGAAGCGATTCCGAATGTAGATCACTTTCTTGTTTCCGTGGAGCCTGACCATACTGGTGCGGATGCCGCTTTTATCCGCATAGTGATACCCGACTACATTGCGGCGCTGGATGATTTTTTGCCTTATACCCGCCCGATCAAAGACCGGATCTTCGATTTATTTATACAAGAGTTTCCGGGATACTGGCCGTACATGAGTTTTCAGAGCGTTTCCGAAACGGCGGCGTTGAAGTGATGCCGTTGCATAGCGAACTTCTTGAACTGGCTTTTGAGCTATCAAATTCCACAAAGCAGGCGCACTTGCGTCGCTCCATTTCTAGTTCCTACTATGCGTTTTTTCATCGGCTGGCACATGAATCCGCGACACACTTCTTTCCGCACCCCGATGACACATTGATTCACGCCGCAACGACCCGGGCGCTGGATCACCGGACCGCGCTGACCGTATGTCAAAGTTTTGCAGGGCTGGCAGTACCACGGGGGCCGGTTAAACACTTTATTGAAACCGTGGCCGTGCCCACTGAACTGAAACTATTGTCGCGAACCTTTGTCCTTCTACAAGGTGTTCGACACCTTGCGGACTATGACGTTTCGGTTCAATTCACTTCAATGAATGCGGTGGAGCATTGTGGCGATGTGAGAGACGCCTTTATGGCTCTCGATAAATGCCGTACGGATCCTGCGTTCCGGCTTTTTCTGGCCTGCCTGCTGTTCGCAAACTCCTGGCGTGTCTGACTTGCGGTGTACCCGCGCCCTACGCAATTCGACATCCCCAACCCACCTGCGCTAGGCTGTCCGCCACTACTATTCCGCGCCCGCCCTGTTGCTCGGGCGCGCCAACGCAAACGGTTTCCATCTGGAGGAGCATCCATGTCCCGCATCCGACGTTTCTTTGTTCAATCCCTCGCCGCTTCCACGGCATTCCTGCTTTGCGCGGTCGCGGCCCCCGCCGCGGAGAAAAGCCCCGCCCCGCTGCGCGCGCTCCTGATCGCGGGCGGCTGCTGCCACGACTACGCGGCGCAGAAGGACCTCGTCAAGAAGGGCCTGGAAGACCGCGCCAATGTCGTGGTGGACTTTGTCTTCACTGGGGACACCAGCACCGCGCCGCCCCTGGCTATCTACGGCAACCCCGACTATGCCAAGGGTTACGACGTGGTGATTCATGACGAATGCTCGGCGGATGTGAAAGACCTCGCCGTGGTCGAGGGCGTGCTCGCGCCGCATCGCGCGGGTATCCCCGCTGTGAACCTCCACTGCGCCATGCACAGCTACCGCACCGCGCCGGATGTGAAAGTGCCCGTTACGGCGGGAACGCCGGAATCCCTCTGGTTCGACTACCTGGGACTCCAATCCTCCGGCCACGGCAAGCAACTGCCCATCGCCATCGAAATCACCGATGCCGAGCATCCCGTGATGAAGGGCCTCGCCGGCTGGACCACGATCAACGAAGAGCTTTACAACAATATCGTAGTGCGCGACAAGACGAAAGTGCTGGCGCGCGGCAGCCAGGAGCCGAACGACAAGCCCGGATTTACCGAGGCGGCCGTGGTGTGGACGAGTGAATATGGTGACAAGAAAGCCCGCGTTTTCTCCACCACCATCGGGCACAACAACGACACCGTGGCCGATGCCCGCTATCTCGATCTGGTGACGCGCGGTCTCCTGTGGGCCTGCGGCAAGCTGGACGATTCCGGCGCGATCGCGGCGGGCTACGAAGCGAAGCCCTGACCCCTTACTCCAGCGGCAGGCCGAGCTGCCGCAAATCACAGACTTCGATTGCGAAGGGCGGCGTCGCGCCATTGTGCAGGGCGAAGACGCCGCCCGGAAATTTTTCTCCCAGGTTGGCCGGGCACACGTCGATACCATCGGTGTCGGTGGCGCCTTCCACGCTGAAGGACTTGACGAAGGTGTTGGCCTCGTCGAGCTTGTAGACATTGTAGCGGCTGTTGCCCTGGCTCGACGCGATGAGGTAGCGGTAGTCGCCCGCACCGTGAAGCAGCGTGAGTCCCTCCACGTCGGCCGTAAGGCCATGGGTGCCTACCGGGTGAACCAGTTCGCCCTTTACTTCCGCATCGGGCTCGGCACCGACGCGCCAGATGCCCACCTTCTCCTCACTGATGTAGAGCGTGGCCGTGAGGTCATCCGCCACGCAACCTTCGCTCTCCGTGATGGGCCAGCTCCGTACTTTCGTACCCCCCACTTTTCCCTCGGCATTTACCGCGAGTTCATATTGCTCCACTTCACCGCCCGTGTCATTCGGCACGGTGATGGCGTAGAACTTGCCCGACTTCGCGCTGTGGTAGAGCGTCATGCCGTAGTTCATGCCCGTTTGAATCGCGCCATCATCCACACGCGAGAGCTTCCTCGTCTCCAGATCGACCGCATAGATGTGAACCTTGAGTTCATTGCGCTCGTTGAACGCTACGATGCTCGTCTTTTTCCCGCTAAGGTCGAAACCGTCACGGAGATCGATGTTACCAGGCTTGCCCACCCCCTCAATGACTTGCAGAGCCTTCCCGTTCATGTCATAGACAAACAGGATGCCCGCGTGCTTGTCCGACGTGATGATCGTGCTCAGCGCCGGATTGCTCGGATGCACCCAGATGCACATGTCGTCCTGATCCACCACCTTGGCGTGGGTCAGCACGAGTTCGGGTTTGACGACAAGATCGGGGGTCTGCGCGCCCGCCAGCGCCGCGAGAAAGATGGAAAGGGCCATGCCCGCATTCAATATCATTCGCATTCTACTTCTCCGTTTAACTCAGAAATTGTCGATGCCGCCAGATACGACACTGCCGTGTCACGCGATTCGACTGCGCCGGATCGCGTGACACGGAGCAGTATACGCCCACGTCCGATCCCCGATCAGTCGTCCCACGTCGAATAATTGAAGCCAATGGCGGCGGCCAGTTTGCTCGTCGGGATCTGGCCGTCGTTGCTGCCATACTTGGAGAAGGCCACGTGTCCATCCATGTAGAGGATGTTGCAGCCGCCGGGTACGTGATTGAAGGAATCCGCGCCCTCCTCCTTGAACCAGCCCGAAGGCGGGGGAACCAGCGCGCCCGTACCAATGTTGTCCCACATCACCGGCGTCGTGCTCTGCGCCTTGGCGGAGGATCCGGGATTGTTAATGTCCGTAATCAGGAAGCGCTCCACACCTTCGCGCAGGCGGAGAATGGTGCTCCCGCCGCCATTACCGATCACGTTGATATTGATGCCGGTGAAGTCCGCGACATGGGCCGCCACCTGCGCGGCGGGCCAGCTCCCCACGTTGATGTCCTTGTCCAGGTTGTCGTAGAAGGACTGGAGCGTGGTGCCGAAGCCCGAATCCAGCCAGGAACCTATGCCCCCCTCCAAGTCCATCATGCCATAGTCCGGCTTGCCCATGGTGATGGTAACCAGCGTGCCAAACTGATCGACCGAATCGATGGCCCAGGGCCAGTAGGTGTAGCTGGCGTCTTCCAGCGCGCCCGGCGCGACGGTGCCGTAGAGCGGGTGGCTCGTCGGCAGATTGCCTTCCGCGCCTTCGCACCAAATACCGGGCGGATTCGTGGAGCAGTCGGTGTACTCCTCCATGTTCTCGCTGTCTGAAGGACAGAACACGATCTTCAGGTCGGTCAGGTACTCCGGATACAGTTCCACGCCGGAGGGGATGTTCTGCGCGTCCAGATCCCAGTCGGTGAAGGGCACGCCGCCGCCGGGGTTGTCGCGATACTCGGTGGCTTCCAGATTCTCCTGAAGGCCCAGGCGGGGAAGCCGCTGCCCCTTGGACTCGTTGGCATACATCTTGAGCACGAGGCCCATCTGCTTGAGATTGTTCTGGCAGCTTGCGCGGCGCGCGGCTTCGCGGGCCCGGGCCAGGGCCGGCAGCAGAATAGCCGCCAGGATGCCGATGATGGCGATCACCACCAGCAGTTCAATGAGGGTGAAACCACGTTTGCGCATGTTCGTTCTCCATGTTCTCGTTTTCGTTGTGAGGGGGAATGAGTACGACGCCGTTGATTGGGGGTGCAGCCAACACCCGTAACGGAAAGTATTCTGACCCGAGGCTGTTTCGGAAGAATTAGCCCGCGCTTAGTTTATGGCGAGGCTTCTGTTAAAAAAGCGCGATTCCCGGCCTCAAACTTCCGCCATGGGCATCCCTCATCGTTTTCTAGCATTGGGCTGAAGCGCACCTAACAGAGACACGTTACGCTGCCTGCTGTTGTCATGTCATACGGACTCTAACGATCAAGAATCTCACCGAAACAAAGGAGACTCGAAATGAAAAGAAAAGGCTTTACCCTGATCGAACTGCTGGTGGTGATCGCCATCATCGGCATCCTGGCGGCTATTCTGCTGCCGGCCCTGGCCCGCGCCCGCGAAGCCGCCCGCCGCGCGAGCTGCCAGAACAACTTGAAGCAGATGGGCCTGGTCATGAAAATGTATTCCGGCGAGAGCGAAGGGGAGAATTTTCCCGACATAAACCGCACCATGCCCGGATTCAACAATGACCTGCAGGGCGTGGAAATCACTTCCATTTATCCCGAATACCTGACCGATGTAAACGTCATGCTGTGCCCCTCGGACTCCAACACCGCAACGGACGTCTGGATGCAGCAGGCCCTCGACTTCCAGAAGGGAACAGAAGACATCAACAAGTTAGTCAGCCAGGGAACGGCCAACTTCAATTGTATGCTGGCCCACCTCGCGATACCGCGCTCGTACCCCTACTTCGGTTACGCGGTTACCCACGGCGCGACCGCGCGACTTGCGTGGAAGGCGATCGAAGGCGTAATGATCGCCGCGAAGGCAAACCCCACTCAATTTGTGCAACTGGACATGGGCGCCAACTGCCCTTACAACACATTCACCTATGATGACGGCAAGGGCAATGTGCTCAGCGGTCTCTATCAGATGACCACGGCGATGCCCAGTGATGCAAACCTGGCCGGCACCGCCAAGCCGGGCGAACTGGTCGTCGGTTTCGACGCGGGTGGTGTGGCTATTGCCGGGCCTAATACGGCTCCGAAGCTGCGCGAAGGCGTTGAGCGCTTCCTCATTACCGACATCAACAACGCCGGGGGGAGCGCCAAGGCGCAGAGCACCCTGCCCGTGATGATCGACGCCTGGGGCGGCACCAAGAAAGTCTCCAACACGATCGACGACAACGCGCTCGCAGCCGTGGGCACCTTCAACCACGTTCCCGGCGGCGCCAACGTGCTGTACATGGACGGGCACGTCGAGTTCCTCAAGTATCAGGGTTCCGGCGGCAAGTTCCCGGTCGCCGTTTACGACGCACCTTACAACTCGAAAATTCGGCTGTGGTCCTCCCACATGGTCGAAGGCGTTCACTAGTTCGAACCCCACGCCAGAGAAATGGACTTGTTGATATCCTCCGGGGAGTAGCCAGAGCGGCTCTCCCCGGACGCTTTTTTTTAACCAGGCAAGCGCACCCGGCAAGAGTCCTTTATCCTCGGTATACTCTTCGGCATCCCGCCATCAGTCGTCGCCGCCGCGCACCGGACCCCGCGTCTTCTTTACATCCCCACGCCGCGCCTTGCCCTCCATGCGCCGCTCTTTCGCCGCCTTCGAAGGCCGCGTGGGCCTGCGGTACTTCGGGCGCACCGTCGCCTGGCGAATCATCGCCACCAGCCGCGCCAGGGCCTCCTCCCGATTCGCCAACTGGCTGCGGTGCTCCGTCGCTGTGATGATGATCACGCCGTCGGCCGTGGCGCGCGAACCCGCCAGCGCCAGCAGCCGCGTGCGGACCGACTCCGTCAGCGCGGGCGATAGCGACGCATTGAAGCGGAGCTGTACCCCCGTGGAGGTCTTGTTCACGTTCTGCCCGCCGGGACCGGAGCTGCGAATGAAGCTCTCCTGAATTTCGTCGTCGTCGAGGGTGATATGGTCGGTAATGGGGATCATGGTGTGGGGCTCGGAAGTCGTGTTGGTGCTAAGAATGTAGCGCAACCGGGGGTGTGGTGCCAAATGGGTGCATTGAGGCGGGCAGTATGCGCATCGACGCATCCGAGTCTGCTTTTTCGCAGCAGACGGAATCCGCACGCCCTTGGTACCTGAACCGGAACTCGCCCCAACCGTCGTGCCACACGATTCGGTACTCCGATTCGTGTGCCCGTTGTGAATCGTGCCTGACACCTGCACGGGGTGCTTTGGCGAGCATCTGGACCCAATGTCCCCAGATAACAAGTCGCTCACACGGGATCCTGAGGATTCCCCATACCCTGTCGTCCAAGCACACGAATGCTCGTGCCTCGCAATCGTGTGGCACGTTAGATCGTACTGGGTTCGATTGAAAATACTGTTTCGATCCCAATTGACGCCCTCTTCCCCGCAGTCTATAATCGACTTTCGTACCCAATGGCAACAGCAACCTCAGGAGACCAGACCGTGACCCAGGATTCCAGCCCCCAGGAACGGCGCGCGTTCATGACCGGAACCATCACAGGCCTCGCGGGCGGCGCGGCCATTTTGTCGAGCACTGCGGCCACCGCCTCCGCAGCCAGCAACGTCAAACTCACGGGCCTCGACCCCGATACCGCGCCCGCCGCGGACTCGGGCTACACGCCCGGCATCAAGGCCGAAGGTGGCCAGACGGTGGTCTTCGTTTCCGGTCAGGGCCCGGAGGACTACAACGCCGACATGGAAACCCAGATGCGCCAGACCTTCGACCGCATCGGCAAGGTGTTGGCCGAGGCAGGCGCGGGCTTTGAAAATGTGGTCATTCTGCGATCGTACTTCGTGGACATCGCCCGCGATCTCCCTGCCTACCGCAAGGTGCGCAAGGAATACCTGAAGCAGCCCTATCCGGCGTCCACGGCGGTAGGTACGCCCGCGCTGGCGATTCCAGGGCTGATGATCGAAATCGAGGCAGTGGCGATTATCTGAACATCGGTTAAGAATGGGTCCTATGGGTCCTATGATTTACGAAAACGAGCTTACCTTCCGACCCATAAGACCCATAAAATCCTGGGCGGACTTTTAAGCAGGAGAGCGAAACATGTCGGGAACCCTCAATCGCAGGCAGTTCATCAACCGGAGCGCTGTCGGTGCGACGGGCTTCGCCCTTGCCTCAAGCGCAACCCGCGCGCAGGAGGTCCCGGCGAACCGCGTCGTCGTTGGCGTCATGGGCCTTTCGCGCGGCCTAGCGCTGACGGAGCACTTCGCGGCACAGCCCGGCGTGGAAGTGCGCTACGTATGCGATACCGATTCCGAGCGCACCGGCCCGGCGGCGGCCATCGTGGAGAAGGCGGGCCAGCCGCGCCCGCAGGAGATCGGCGACTTCCGCAGGATCCTCGACGATCCCGAGGTCAACGCCCTCGTTTGCGCCGCACCGAACCACTGGCACGCCCCCGCCACCATCCTGGCCTGCGCCGCAGGCAAGCACGTTTATGTGGAGAAGCCCTGCAGCCACAATCCGCGCGAGGCCGAGCTGATGGCCGAGGCCGCGCGAAAGCATAATCGGGCCGTGCAAGTGGGCACGCAGCGCCGCAGCAGCGCAAATATCCAAAAAGCTATCGCGGCGCTCCACGCCGGGGAGATCGGCAAGGTTTACTCCGCCCGCGCGACCCTGGGCGGCAACCGGCCCACCATCGGCACCGGCGTTTCCGCGAATGTGCCACCGCAGTTAAACTATGACCTGTGGCAGGGCCCTGCGCCGCGCGTGCCCTATCTGAACAATCGCATCCACTACAACTGGCACTGGTTCTGGCATTGGGGCAACGGCGAACTCGGCAACAACGGTGTGCACTTGCTCGATCTGTGTCGCTGGGGACTCCAGGTGGACTTTCCCACGCGCGTCACGTCCATGGGCGGTCGCTACGCCTTCACCGACGACCAGGAAACGCCCGATACGCAATCGACGGGCTTCGAATTTCTGGACGGCAAGCTCATCACTTGGCAGGGACAAAGCTGCAATCCATTTGAGCCCGATTTCATCAATTTTTATGGCGAGAAGGGCACCCTCACCATGACCGACGGCGGTAATTTCTCTGTGCTCGACATGGAGAACAAAGTCGTCCGCACCGAAACTGGCGGGCGCGGTGATATCGAACACGTTGTCGATTTCGTAGCCGCGGTGCGCGAGGAGCGCAGCACGGGACTCGCCAGCGGAATCGAGGATGCCTACAAGAGCACCATGCTGTGCCATCTGGGCAACATCGCCCAGCGCACGGGCCGGGCCTTGCGCTGTGACCCGGCCAATGGCCATGTGTTGGACGATCCAGAAGCCATGAAGCTCTGGTCGCGCGAGTACGAGCCCGGCTGGGAGCCGGTGGTCTGAAATTTTTTTGCCGCGATAGATCGCAAAGAGCACAAAGAATAGGTTCTTGCTCCCTTACCGAGTGAAGCTGAGTCTTTGGAGTCGCGCCACGACTCAATACTGCGAAGTGCGTGGGCACGGCTGGGAGCGCGGGCGTCTCGCCTGCATCATGTGCCGCAGGCACATGGAGTTGTAAGCAGATGAGTTTACGCGCGAGTTTGTGACTTTTGAAACCTACTTGGAATGCGCCAGCGAGGAGACTTCGTCGCGGTAGTGCATCTTCGGTGCACGAGCAGGCGAGACGCCTGCGCTCCCAGCCGTGCGCGTTCCCTTGGATAAGAGAAGTGTCGCATCACGCTCGAAGACATGCCAATCGAATCTCGTACTACAAGATCCTATTCTTTGCGTTCTCTCGCGGCTAAAAATCTTCTTCACAACCCTCAGGAGCCCATTATGAACAGACGCCATTTTCTGGGACAGACGCTAATCGGCGCGGCCAGCCTGGCCGCCGCTTCACCCGCACGTGCTCAGGCCGAGGGCGAAAAGGGGATCAAAGCCGCCATCATCACCAACAAGAGCGGCGCCCACCTGGAGGCTTACTACAACGGACTGGCTGCGGCCCCCGAAGTTTTCTCCGTGGTGCTCGCCGATCCCGATGGCACGGCGGAGGAAAAGGCGCGCCAGATGATTGGCCCCAAGCTGGTCAAGGTGTATAAGGATCGCGCCGAACTCTTAGCAACGGAGAATCCCGAGTTCGCCGTCATTACGATGGAGGCCGTCCAAGCCCCCGACGCAATCCGCGATGCGCTGGAGGCGGGCTGCCATGTGCTGGCGGAGAAACCGGCCTGCGTCCGCGCGGAAGATTTTGCGCCGCTTACAGAGCTGGCGGAGTCGAAGAAACTCAACCTCTGCCTCGCCCTGGCCAACCGCACCAACCCCGAGATGATCAAGGCGAAGCAGCTCATGGCCGATGGCGTCATCGGAAAGATGTACGGTATCGAAGTGCGCTTCGTGGAGGACCAGACCCGTCTCACGAATCCGGGCTATCATCAGTCGTGGTTTGCCGATAAGAATCGCGCGGGCGGCGGCCACCTTACCTGGCTCGGCATCCACTGGCTTGATCTGTCCATGTACATCACCGGCGCATCCATCACCCATGTGACGGGCTTCGCCACGAATATCGGCGGTCAGCCCATCAATATTGAAGATTCCGTGGCCATGACCATGCGCTATGACAACGGCGCCTTGGGCACCATGACCTCGGGCTATTACCGCAAGAGCGACGACGAGTCGCTCATCCGCATCTGGGGTTCCAAAGGCTGGATCGAGCTCGGCTCAGAGGACCGCCGCCGCGTCCGTTGGCAGGATACGTCCGCCGAGAACTCCCAAGTCGAGGAATTCAACGGCCCATCGGACTACGTTCACTACACGGCGTACACGGGTGCCTGTGTGCGCGCCGCCGCGGGCCTCGGCGATCCGCCCATGACCCCGCGCGAGTGCCTGCGGGTCTTGAAGGCAATTTACGGGCTTTATGAGGCGGCGGAAACGGGAAAGACTGTTGAAATCACGTTGTAGGCATCAGGCCGACCTGGGCCGATGCTGGGCATCAGACCGATTGGACGGATCAGACTGATCGGAAAGTTCACGTCCATCTGATCGGTCCGATCCGTCTGATCAGTCTGATAATACGCCGTGACGCCTACCGCCCCTACCCACCACTCATTGCCGCCAGGGCCACTGCGCGATCCGCCTCGCTGGCCCAGGGGTCGAAGGTCGCCACCGATTCCGGATCGATGGCCGCCAGGGCTTCTTTCGCCGCGATCCGCTCGCCCAGGTAGGCGCTGGCCAGCCCTTGGCGCATCCAGCCCTTTACCAGCGTGACGTCCAGTTTCAGCACCGTTTCCCGTGTAGCCTTGCGCACTTCCGGATCCGGATCCGCCAGAAGTGCCATCACTTCCTCCTGTTTCGCGTCCGCCGTGATGGGCGCTTTCTCCGGTGCACTGCCCTCGGGAACGTCGATTACCGTACCTTCGATCTTCTTGTGGGTATACTCGCCCGCGTCCTTCAGGTAGGTGATATACTCTTCGCTCTCCATAAAGCCCAGGCGATCGCCGATCATCTCACCGTGTATATTCAGCACGACATTGCGCGGGATGCTGTGGACCCCATAGGCCATCGCGGTCTTCTCGTCGGCATCGATGTCTACTTTCACCGTCACGTAGCCACTCGTCGACTTGACAACTTCCGGGTCCGTGTAGACCTGCTCGTCCATCATGCGGCAGGGCCCGCACCACGTCGCGAAGAAATCGATGAGCAGGGGTTTGTTCTGTTCCTTCGCGAGCTTGATGGCCTCGTGGTAGTCGGTCTGCCACTCGATGGCGGGCTTTTTCGTTTCCTGGGCGGTGGCGACTGTCGCGAGGGACAGCAGGGACAGCAGGAACGACAGTTTCATGGTGAGTTTTGCTTTCTGCCGTCCCTGTAGTCGCTGTTGTCCCTGTAGTTGGCGGGGTGCCGCTGACCAATTTCCAACTTCCGGGTCCGCGAAATGAGCGTCAATCCTTCCCATGTTTAATTTTCTCCCAGTAAGTCTCATAGTTGAATGCCGGGCTGTTCTCCGGATCGTGGCAGGTCTCGCAGGCGATGGTCGCCATCTTTGCGGCGCGCTCCGGCACGTCTTCCTTGTTGTAAAACTTCACATGGTGATCGCCGCGACCGTGGCAGCTCTCGCAGCTCACCGAACCCAGTGCGGGCGTCAGCCGCTGGTTCACGTAGCCATCCGTCGCACCATAGCCCACCGTGTGACACTGGAGACAGCGGGGATTGCTGTCGTGGCCCCTGGTCACCAGACTCTCCAGCGCGTGGGCGTGCTTGAAGCCTTTCCACGCCTCCACCGTCTTCGGGTGACACGCCACGCAGGCCGCCTCGGAGACGTATTTGTTCGCCGTGCCGCTACGGGCCGCCGTGATCGTCGTGAGGCCCTCGTCGTCGTCGCGATGCGGCTGGAAATCCATCTCCGCGAGGCGCACCTTGAACTCATCCACGATGGGCGTGATCTCCGGCGCCTCGACCATCGTATCGGCCAGCATGTGAATCGCGTTGGTGTAGGTCGCCTGCCCGTCCGCGCCAAAGGCGATGTCCAGCTTGCCCACGGCCTTGCCCTTGTCGGTGATGTAGACCAGGCGCGACTGATTTACCTCCACCGGTGTGTGGGTGGGCTGGAGCACACGCCCGCCCACGATAACACCGATCTCAAAATAGTGCTCCGCCAGCCGCTTCATCGCCTCCTCTTCCAGAAAGGCAAGCACCACAATGAAATCGGCCTGGGGCGTGATCTCGGGCAGGTACTTCCCCACGGCATCCGCCGCAGGCCCGACGGTAATGCCCTCGCCCTGATCTTCGGGGGCCACGTTCTCATCCGTGACGCCCAGGATCCCGATCCGGTAGCCCCCCTCCACGGTCACCACCTTGTAGGGCGGAAAAAGCAACGCGCCCGAGGCGTCCATCACATTTGCCGAAACGAACAGTCCCGATTTTCCACCGGCCTCCTTTAGCTTTGCTGCGCCCAGGGAGATCTCGCGATGCCCCACGTTGACCGCGTGATAGCCCATCGCCGCGTAGCCCTTGAGGATATATTCCATCTCGAATATTTCCCAGTTGCGCGGGCCCGCCGTCACATCGCCCGCATCCACAAGCAGACGGGGCCCCGGAACCTGCTCTTTCAAAAAGGTCATGCGCCGCGAGATACCGCCCGCCTGGCCGGAAGAGCAGCCACAGGGTTCGATGTGGCCCCGGGTGTCGCAGGAATAGATGATCGAAAGAGTCGCAGGCGGCGCGACGGACTCGCGGACGGATTCATTGCCGCATCCGGGAAACAGAGACAGCAGGGACAACAGGGACGTCAGAAAAAAGTTGCGGCTATGGCGCTTCGGGCGGTTGTTCCTGCCGTCGCTGCTGTCCCTGTTGTCCCTGAGATTCTGAATGCTCACGTCTGCTTCTCTTTCAATGCGTCAACGAATAGGTCAACACGTTCACGTTAATTTCCTGGCTGTTGCGCACTTCATTGCCACCGCAGCAGCAGCACCCGCCGCCCGCGTTGCCCGTATCGTTCAGACCCTCGGGGCTATAGATCAGCACGATACGCCCGTCAATCTCCAAGCCCTCCAGCGACGCCGTGCCCTGGCTCTTTTTCAGGCGCACCGAGGTAACGTCGAATACCGTCTTGAAGATTTTGTGCTCCATGGGAATCTGCACCAGTTCGAGCTCCGGGAAGACCTTCTTGATCTCCTTGCGGAAGGACTGATCCCACTCCTTCGACGAGCAGCCGGCCGAGGCCAGCAGGAATCCGCCGCGCTCCAGGTAGGCCCGCAGGTTCAGCCGCTCCTCCTCCAGCAGATTGAACAGACCCTCGCCCGTCATCACCGAGAAGGGATACTCGAAGAGCTCATCCTTGCTCAGCTTCACCGGGTCGAAGTTAGCCTGCGTCTCGATGTTCGTCTCCACGCGGGTCGTGGCCAGAAATTTGTCGCTGAAACACTTCGAACTCTTCGAGCCGGCATAGATCAGGTTGGCACAACGCACTACAGCGTCGGCGGCCTGACCAGCCTGAACCCCGCGGGCAGGCTTGGGCTTGGCTTCGGCGAAGGCGTAGAGTGTGGGCGCAAGGACCAAGATTAGGAGTGAGGCCAGCGCGATGGAAAGCCACCCCCATCGTGCCACGCGATCCGGCAACGCCGGTTCGCGTGGCACGTTTCGAAGATTCCTCCCACCGCCACAAATGCTTTGTAATCTTATGATTCGAATGCCCCTCATTTCTTCACCTCCTCTTCCGCCAGTTTCTTGAAGTACTGGTCGATATGTCCGCGATACTCTTCCATCACGCGCTCGCCACCGCTTGCCTCGAAGTCCACATCGAACTTCTTCGCGGCCGACACCTCGTCCACGTTCTGCGCGGCCTTGCCGGGTTCTTCCGCCTCCGCATCGGACTTCGCCTTGCGATCGCCGAGCATGCGGGATTTGCTGTTGGACTTCTCGCCGAACTGATCGGGGCCAAACATGCCGAAAGGCGCGCCGTTGCCGCCCTGGCCCGACTGGCCGTTGCCCGTCAGGCCGCTGGAACCCGGCTTCATGCCCGCACCGAGCTGTCCCAGGGTGTTGCCGGGGTTCATGCCCATCTTGATCTGGAGCTTGAACTTGCAGGCGCTCCCCGCGCCGCCGCTGGCCGACTCGCAAACCTTGATCATTTCCTTCATGTCCGTCGCCGCCTCTTCCGCCTTCACGTGTCCATCCAGCGCTTTCTTTTCCGAGAGCCGCGTGGAGGCCTCGCCCATGTCCGTCTCGATGAGGCGCTTCTCGATCTCGTCGGCAATTTTTCGCGCGTCCGCCGCCACGACGGCATAGTCCGGCTCCGCGAGTTTTTCGTCCGCCGTCACTGAGGGCAGGCTCTGGCTTTGGGGCGCCTCCACATCCACCGCCGCCTCCTGGCCCCAGACACGCGCGGCTGCCATCAGCAACGCGACACACCACACGCTATTCCGCCACGGAAGTCGCTTCATTGTCCGCTCCTTTTTGTTTCGCCGCGAGGGCGTCCAATTCGTCCGCATGCAGCCTGATCGTCTCCTTCAATTCCGCTAACGCCGCCTGCACCTCCTGCTGCTGCACCGATAGTTCATCCAGCCGGACCTGATCCTCCGGCGACAAGGTCGTCAACTGTTTGTAGTAACTGATGCTGCGCTCCAGGCTCTTCTGCTGGCTGTAGAGATATTTAAACTGCTCTGTGTCGCCCATGACCTTGGCGACGTGCTCCAGGTTTTCGTTGGCCTGCTGGATGCCTTCCTTGAACTGTTGCGCGTTTTCCGCGAGCTGATCCAGGGCTTCCTGTTGCGCCTTCGAGGCCGCCTGCATGCGCCCCTGGGGCGTTCCGGGCTGCGGCTGGCCGGATTGGCCTTCTTGCGGTGCGCCGGGTTCGCCATCGGGCGACTCTCCCGCCTCCCCAGGCTGCGGTTCCTCGCCGGGCTCGCCCGCCTTGCCCATTTCCTGCTCCGCCTGCTTCATTTGCTCGTTGGCCTTCGCCAGGCGCTCCGCGAAATCGCGGAGGGACTCCTTGTATTCATGCTCAATGTCGAAGACGACAGGTGCCTCCGCCATTTCCTCCAGGCGCTTCGCCATCTCCGCCGCCTCCTTCGCCAGCTCCGCCTGCTCGCCCGACGCCTGCGCCAGTTGTTCCTTTTCCTCTTCGGAAAGGCCGCCCGGTTGATTCATCTTCTCCTGGAGCGCATCCGTCTTTTCCTTCAGCGCCTGTTGCGCCTCGGCGATGGCCTCCATCTCTTCCAGGATTTCATCGTACTTCTGGCGGAGGTCTTCCGCCGTCATCTGGGACTGGGCGAACGCTCGATACTCCTCGAAGGAGATAATCTGAAGGCGGAACATCTCCGAAGTGGCCGTCTGGGGCGCGCCCGGCTTGCTGTCCGTCGCCGTGGCGTAATATTCGATGCTGTCGCCGGGCTTCACGCCGAGATCCTTCAAATCCAGCGTGTCGTCCACGGTGACAAAACTCGTCGCGCCATTGTCCTCGTAGATCGACTTGCGCGCGTCGTCCGACTGGTTGTGGCGTCGGAAAAACGCGACCTTTGTGATGCCGAGGTCGTCGCTGGCGTCCACCAGGATTGGAATCTTCGAATCGGGCACCGCGAAAGAATCCATGCCCGGCTGGTCGATCACGATCTCGGGCTTGTTGTCGGGGATGATCTCGATGGTGCCCCGTGCGCTGTCCTTCGCGGCGTTCCCATCGATGTCCACGATGCCGGCGGAAAAGGTCCCCGCTTCGGCCAAGGCGAACGTCGCTTCGACGATACTCTCCTCGTCCGCCGGGGCGAAGGGATGGGCCACGCCGTTCACCTCCACCTGGCCGCCCTGCAGAGGGCGGTTGGAGCGGACCCGCATCGTAACTTTCGTATCCACGTAGCCCTTGATGGGCTCTTCCGACAGCACCCGTGTTTCCGGGTCTTTGTGAGTGTAGGCGGGGTATTCGTAGTTGATCACCACATCCTCAATGCGCGGCACGGTGTTGATCGCGATTTCGTGGCGATGGGTCCGCGCGCGGCCCGTGCGCGCAAAATATGATACCGGTTCGCGCAGGTTTTCCAAGGTCTGAAAGAAATTCCCTTCGCCCGCGTCGTGCATGTCCACGACGGAGACTTCTCTGCCTTCCCGATCCAGGAGCACGAGGGACAAGCCATCGGGAATGGAATTCGACGCGATCACTTCGATCTTGAGGCTGTCGCCAAAGTCCACGTGGGTGTCGCCAGGATTCACCGTAAAGCGGATGGGGCTGTAGGGCGGGAAATCCGCGAAGGGCAGCAGATAGCGTGGCACCACCGCGAGAAAGAGCAGGTAGAAGATTGCCGCGCTCGCGAGGAACAGCAGTGTCAGCCCCGCGAGGGTCCAGCGTTCGCGACTCAAAGTCGGCGGCGTAAGCGCATCGTGATTGAACGGGGTCGCGGCCCGCTCCGTCGCATTCTCAATCTCGCGACGCATGAGGGCAGGCGAGAAACGTGCGCCGTTCTCCCCTTGATCGAGGCGATCTTCGAAATCGATAGCATTGGTGAGGACATTCTGGAGGTCCGGGTTGCCCTCTTCCACCATGCGCGCCAGCATGCGGCCCCGTTCGCGCGACTGAAAGGCCTGGCGCAGGGACCACGCCATGCACCCGAGCAACACGAGGGCCAGAAGGCCATCCAGCGTGAGACGGATCACGCCGGAAAAGGCGAAAGCGGCGTCGAGGGCGATAAGCGCCAGCGACAGCGCGAGAAAGAGCCACGCCAGCCGGATGACCATCAGCACCAGTACCCGGTCCCGGTAGGTCGTCTCGAGTTCCTTGATAAAGTCGCGTACGTTCATTTCAGAGCATCCCCGTCCGGCGGCGGATGAACCACTCCACGCCCAGTACGCAAACAAGGAGCACGAAGAAGCGGCCCTGATCCCACGCGTCCTCCGGTTTGGTTTCTTCTTTCAGCGACAGTTCGTGCTGCTTCAGTTTTTCCGGCAGGGCTTTCCACTCGTCCACGGCGAGGACCTCACCACCGCTGGCCGCCGCGATCTGCGCCATAAGCTCCGGGTTCGCCCCCACGAAGCGGGCCTCCTGATCGTTGGCGTACACCGAAAACTCGATGGCCTGCTCGCCCTGGCCGTGGCCGTTGTCGAGTAGCACCGCCTGATAGGCTCCTTCCTCTTCCGGCGTGTAGAGCGTGCTGAAGAAGCCGTCGCCCGTGCCGTTGCCCGCGGGCTCCAGCATTTGCGTTTTGCCGCTCGGCGCCGTTACGCGTATCTGCGGAATAAATCCCTCTTTGGCGTCCTTCGTCTGCACAATAAGTGCCGCCGAATCGCCCGCATTGTAGGAAAACTGGTCGGTCTTGAAGGCGATGTTTTGTCCTGGAAGAAATTCGGAGTCGTAGACCAACCAGCGGATCATCTGGCCCCAGAAACGGGCATAGACTTCGTCGTACTTGGAAAGCTCGTCCTTCATGAAGGCCCACTGCCAGAGGCCCGAAGCGCCCACGGTCATGACCTTGCCTTTGCCATAACGCTGGTAGGAAATGGCGGCGATTTCCTCGTTGGCCGAGGCCCCCACGCCCTTGGCGAGGATCACCGCGAGCGATTTCTCTTCCTTCACTTTGGTCACGCTGATCATCTCGGGCAGCTCACGAATGATTACGTCCGCTGGCTGGCCCACGCCAAAGTTAAACATGGGATTCTTGGCGCCCGCGCTGGTCAGGGCGAAGCGCGCCTTCGTCAGCGCGCCATCGTCCCAGATCACCGGCTCGATCTCCGCCAGGGCGCTGCCCGCCGCTTCGTAGGGCTTGCCCCGCGCAAAAATGATATTGCCGCCGCGCACCTCGACGTACTCTTTCAGCAGCGCCACCTGCACGGGATCGAATATTTCCTCCACGCCCTTTCCGAGGATTACGCAGTCGTATTGGAAAAGCTCCTCGCGGCTCTGGGGCACCCGGAGCGCGCTGGTGCCTTCCGCCGTTCCTTCCAACCCCTCGGGCGCGGCCTGGGTCACGTAGATCATTTTGTCGCGCTGTTCGCTCATATCGAAGATAGCCGAAACCTCCAGGTTCGGATCGGCCTGAAGGGCGCGCAGCAGAAACTTGCTGTCCCAATAGGGCGAGGCCTCGGCCAGCAGCACCTTCGCGCGATCATCCGCCACCTGCACGAACACCGTCCGTTCGTTGTTCTTCAGGTCGGCCTCGCCCGCCAGCGCTTCCACGCGCACCGTGTAGCGATAGGTGCCCTTGACCGCTTCCTTGATGGGGAAGGACAGGGGCTGCATGCCCTTCTCCAGCATGCACTGCTGCACGCCCATGGAGACGCCGTCGCGAAACAGCTCCACCTTGCCATACCAGCCGTCGAAGCCGCGCTGGTGCAGGTCCACCTTCAGGCTGGCGGGCTGATTTCGAAATAGGAAGCTCTGATCGAAGCGCGCCGCAACGGCCAGATCCTTCGTCTCGTCGGTGGTGCCCACGGTGGTGGTCCACACGGGAATGCCCGCCGCGCGCAGCGATACCGCGGCGGTCGCCGGATCGTTGCCGTTGTTGTCACGCCCATCGGAGATGAGAAGGATGCCCGCGTTGTGTTGGCCCTGACTCGTGATGCCCGCATTGCTCAGGCTCGTGGCGATATCCGTGGCCACACTGTCCCGGGGCTCGCTCGCGAGTAGTTCGTCGAAGGGCATCCGGCCCGCCGTATCGGCGAAGAGCGTGAAGCGCACGTCGTAGTTCCGCCGGAGCTCGGTCATGAATAGATCTTCCGAGGCAATGAGCGCTTCGCGCACCGCCTCGAATCGGGTGCGACCCTCCACATCCGCCGTGCCCATGCTCCGCGATCCATCCACGAGCACGGTGAAAATATTTCTGCCCGAGGCGCTTTCTTCCGTGGCCAGTTTCATGGGGCGCAGCAGTAGGATGGTCATGCCCGCGACAACAGAAAGCCGCAGCAGGGTGAGCAGCGTGCGCTTGAAGGTGCCGGCCTCGCTGCGCGCGCGAAAGTAATTCGCGATGGTGAGCAAGCCCACGACGCAACCGAGCAGCACAATGTACTCGGCGGGGAAAGGCGGGTCGAAGGCGATATTTTTGAACATAGCTATCGCCTCCAGGCCAGGGCGCAGCCCTGCTCGACCGCCAGAAAGGCCAGGGCCGCCGCGAGGAAGAAATGCCACAGGGGCGCGCCCTCGCGCATGGCCCGCAGCGTACCCGCGTCTGAGCCGGTGGCCGCCAGGAAGCTCTCCTGCGAGCGCTTCGCCATTTCCTGGAGCTGGGCCGCCGTGAGCGTCTCCAGATTGCTCTCGCGCGGGTCGGTGTTCACCGCGATCGACGCAATTTTGGATTCGCCGCTGAACACGCGATAGAAACCGGTCTGGCCCGTTTCCCCGAAGATGACCGAGCCGGTCGCGCCATTCAGATCGAGCACCGCGCTCACCGATTCCCCGGCGGGATTGGCAAAGCGCACGGGCGTCTCGGGCGAGGCCAGCGAGACTGAGGTCGAGCACGGCAGGCCCGCCTCGAAGGAACGTGTACCGCCGCCTTCGAGCCCGAGGGCTTTCACCATCTCGTGGACCAGCGGCACAAAAATGGTGTGCTTCTGCACATCGCTGCCCTCCAGGCCCGGCGAGAAATTCGCGAGCAGCAGGGAGCCCCTGCCGAAATTGGTTCGCGCCAGCGCGATGTTGCCGTTGTCGTACTTCATGAGCACCTGCCCCTGAGTCTCTTCGCGCTTCGTCGTGAAATAGCCGAAAAAGTGCAGGTCCGCCAGCGCGCCCGATTCGCGAAACTTCTTCAACATGGGATCGTCGTAGTTCGCCGAGGCCAGCGTCGCGAAGCCCGCTTCGTTCGCGTCGGGCGCAACATAGCCCGCGAGCGTGAAAGGCAGCTTCAGTGCGCCGTCGGACTTGGCCAGAAGCAGCGCAAGGTTGCCGGGATCAGCGGGCCCTTCGACGAACCACGCCACGCGCCCGCCGTCCTTCAGGTACGCCGCCAGGGTCACGGCGGTTGCCTCGCTCATGGCCCCCGCCTGCGACACCATCACCGCATGGGCACGGGCCGCCGCGAAGCGATCAAAGGCGTCCAGCGCCATCACCTCCGGCACAAACACGGAAGAGCCGCCGCCGAAGGGATCGAGGGCCGCCGCCAGGAAGCGGTGAGACGCATCCCGCGCGCCAGCGGGTGCATCGGACAGAATTACGATGGGAAAGCGTTCGGAAACGGACACCGCCGCGTGGCGCGTGTCGTCCTCTCGGAGTCCATCCGGCGGAATGGAGGCCACGGCCTCGAAAACGCCACTGCTGTTGAAGCGCACGCGAAAACTCGCCGTGGCGCTCATGCCCGCATCGACATTCAGCGTTGATTCCAGCGGCGCTTCGCCCTCCAACGTGAGGGACACCGGCAGTGCCTGGGCCTCCGGACTGTAGTTGGCCACGGTGCAGATAATCTCCGCAGGCTCGCCCAGGGCCGGGCTCGCGGGTCGCACTTTTATTTCGGTGATCGCCGCATTGCGGAGTACCTCATCCGACACGGGGATAAATACGGTCTTTACGTTTTCCGGAATCGCGGAGAAGTTGACCGAGGCCCAGTTGGAGCGCTGGAAATCGGAGATGAAATGGATCTCCTGACTTCGGGTCGTCTGGTCGTCCATCTGCTCCAGCGCGAGGGCGATGGCCCCGTCTATGTCGCTCCGGGCGGCCTGGTAGTTGCGGTTCGCGAGTTCCGCGCGCAACTGGGCCCGGGTGGCCCGGGGCGCGTCATAGATCGCCTCGGGCACGTTGCCCGCAAAAATGACGTTCGCGATGTCCGTGGTGCCCAAGGCGTCCAGCACCGATTCCGCCGCGCGGAGCGCCCGACCGAAATGAGCGATGCCCGCACCGGAGTAACCCATGCTGAGGGAAGCGTCGACGATGATAATCGCCGCCGCGCCGCCCTCGGGCGTCTTCGTTGCCGCAAGCGTGCCCTTGGAGAGCACGGGCCGCAGAAAGGCAAAGAGTACAAGCAGGATGATGAGCGTGCGGATGCAGAGGAGCAGATAGTGGCGTATGCGGAAGAGGCGCGACTGGTTCGCCTGGGCCTTGTAGAGGAAACGCAGCGTGGGAAAGACGATCAACACGGGCGTGCGGCGCGTAAGCAGGTGGATGGCCAGGGGTATGGCTATCGCCAGGGCCCCGATGGCCATCGCCGGATTGATGAATGTTAGACCGCCCATGATTACTCGATTCGTAGCAGGCTTGCTGTCTGACCTTGGAAAAAACTGAACCACGAATGGACACGAATTCACACGAATAAGAAGCCGAAGTTTTCGCGGAAGAAGCGAGTCCTTCGCACGCCAACGACCAATTCCACAAAGCACCAAAAAACTATTAACCACAAAGAACTCGGAAAAGAGGACCTATAGCGGTTCCTTTGCGTTCTTACGTGCTCAACCAAGGAAATGCTGACCACGGAGCGCACGAAGGCACGGAGAAAACCAATGAGAGGGGGAAACTGGAGATTCCTTTTCGAACGTAAGCGTACCGTGACTCACCATGGGTGTCTGTGTACTCCTCTTCTTCTCCGCGCCTCCGTGTCTCCGTGGTCAAAATATTTTGCTTATGGCCAATGGCTGCTTTAAGTGAATTCGTGGTTAAAATCATTGCCTCTAAGCCCTTCCCCGGTGCGCGAGAAATCGCCCCAGCACCTCGGGGTAGGGCGTTTCCGTCGTCATGAAGGTGTAGGTGATGTTTCGCGCGCGGCAACGGGCCTCGATATCGCCGCGGAAGGCTTCCAGTAGCGTGCCGTAGGATTCCGCCACGTCTTTGGGCTGGATCGTGATTGAGCCGCCCGTTTCCGCGTCCACGAAGTTCGCATTGGCCACGTCGGGCAATTGCACTTCGTTTTCGTGGAGCAGGTGGAACATGACGATCTCGAAACCCCGATGGGTATACATCGCCAGCGCGCTGAAGATATCGTCGGGCTCGTCCAACAGATCGGAAATGATGATAAGGACGCCCCGTTGCTTGAAGAGGGTGAACGCTTTGCGCAATGCCGCGGCGGCGGAAGTGTGCCCGCCGGGTTTCGTCGTCTCCAAGGCGTCCAGCAGGGTATACAAGTGGCGCACCGTTCCCCCCGTGGGGATGTGGCGTCGGATGCGCTGATCGAAGAGCACCAGTCCGGCTTTGTCGCCCTGCTTGATGAGCACGTAGGACAGGGCCGCCGCGAGGTAGCTCCCGTATTCCAGTTTGGTCAACCCGCAGAAGGGCAGTGCGGGCCGGTTCACCGTGCCCCCGAAGGCCATGGACGCGCTCACGTCGAGGAGAATGGTGGCCGATAGATCGGTCTCTTTCTCAAAGAGCTTGATGTAGTGCCGGTCCGTGCGGGCGTAGGCTTTCCAGTCGATGCTCCGCATTTCGTCGCCGGGATTGTATTGTCGATAGTCCACGAACTCGGGCGCGTTACCCTTGAAGCGCGAACGGTGCCGCCCGCTGTAGTAGCCCTCCACGATGGCCCGCGCGGCGAAGAGCATGTTCTTCATGCTCCGCAGGTCGCGGGGCTTGAGGTACTTGAACTCCTTCGGCTTGTGCCGGGGCATGGGCGGAGGCTCCGCCTGACGCCAACGGCGCAGGCTTTCGCGGCCCGCTTCGATGCGTTGCCTAATGCTTGTAAGACGGCTGTTCGACATGTTCGAGAATCCACTTCACGATGTGTCGCGAGGAAATGTCCTCGCCCGCCGCGTTGTAGTTGGGGATGATCCGGTGCTGGAGCACGGGCATGGCCACTTCCTGCACCTCCAGCGCTGAGGGGGCCGGTTTGCCTTTGAGCAGGGCCAGGCACTTCGCCGCCAAGATGAGGTATTGCGATGCCCGGGGACCTGCGCCCCACTCCACGTAGTTCTTGATGTAGTCGGGGGTTTCTTCGGTCTTCGGCCGCGAAGCCCGCGCCAGGCGCACGGCGTATTCCGTCACGTGGCGCGACACCGGCACGCTGCGCACCAGCGCCTGGTAGCGCAGGATATCCTCCGGACCGAAGACAGGCAGCACTTCCTGCACCGCGCCCGTGGTGGTGCCCTCCACGATATTGCACTCTTCCTCCGCCGAGGGATAGCCGATGTTGATGCTGAACATGAAGCGGTCCAACTGGGCCTCGGGCAACGGATAGGTGCCCTCGTGCTCGATGGGGTTCTGCGTGGCAACCACGAAGAAAGGCTTCTGCAGGGTGTAGGTCGTGCCCGCAGCGGTCACGGTGTATTCCTGCATGGCTTCCAGTAGCGCGGCCTGGGTCTTGGGCGAGGTGCGGTTGATTTCGTCCGCCAGGATGAGGTTCGCGAAGATGGGACCCTTCACAAAGTGCATCGCGCGGTTGCCGGTCTGGGGATCGACCTGGAGGATCTCCGTGCCCGTGATGTCCGAGGGCATCAAATCGGGGGTGAACTGGATCCGCTTGAAATCCCAGCCCAGCGACTGCGCCAGGGTCTTCACCAACAGGGTCTTCGCCAGCCCCGGCACGCCGATGACCAGCACGTGCCCCTGGGCAAACAGGGCCGTAAGCAATTGCAGGATAATATGTTCCTGGCCGATGACCACCTTGTGGATTTCGGCGCGGAGCGTGTTGAAGCGCTCCAGAAACTCCCGGGCGGCCTCCAGATCGGCCCCGGCTTCTGCGGTTTTCAACGACGGCGGTGTCATGCAATACCCTCCATGTGCGGCGAATGCCTGAAAGCCATGCCTGGACCCCGCCCCCGGAGTGCCCCAGTCTGTGATGACATTACGCCAACCCTGCCAGTTTTATTCATGTCGTAGTAACGATACTCACTAGCATATACGTTAACGCCGCGCTTGGCAATAGGGTGATTTTTCCGGTGTCTTGACTTGGCAGGGCAGCCGGCGGGCCTGTCGCAGTATTCATAGTTCAGAAACGGACCATCATTGTGATTGCCGGCCTGAAAGCTTCGCTGCTAGAATGCGGTGCCGCTGAGCGCAGCATCGCACAACACCCAAGGGCGGCGTATTTCGGGAGTCGCGGCAACATTCCGGAACTCGGCACGCACAACAGCAACAAAGGAGTCGATTCATGGCAAAGACAGACATTCAGTCGGATCTCGACGACGTGACGTCCAAGGTCGATATCGCCAAGGACGCCATCGATCGTGCCGAGAAGGAGTTCGATAAGGAACGTCCGAAGCACGCCAAAGCCCAGGTGGCACTGTGGGACTGCAAAGATACCATCGATAAATGTCAGAAGGATCTGAAGAAGGAGTCAAACACCAAGAAGATCCAGGAGCTCGCGGACACGATTCAAGCGTGCGAGAAAACCTTCAAGTCCGAGAAAACCACCTGGGAATCCACGCGGGACAAACTCAGCTTCTGCGGCAGTGCCGCCCGCGACGCCCACCGAGTGTTCCAAGAGCAGGACAAGGCCCTGGACAAGATCGAAAAGGACATGACCCGCAGCGGTGCGGACAAGAGTGATTTCGACGCCTGGAACAAAACCATCAAGGGCCTGCGCAAGTCCATCACCGCCGACGGAACCCGTGCCTTCACAATCCTGGACGAGGTGAAGAATCTTCCGGCGCCGCCGAAGTTGTAGCCGAGCCGGATTGCGACATTAACAAAGGCTTTCGAACCTGGATCTATACTGCCCTTCCTTGAATTGACGTGGTGCCTCTGCTCTAATGACCGCACCACGGCGTCTGACGCCAAACCAAGGAAGTACACCATGAAACCTTCTCCCCTCCCCACCCTTCTCATTGTAGCCGCCTCGCTTCTTCCCACCCTCGCCCACGCCCAGGAGCACTTCAAGCAGGACCGCTTCGCCATCGGCCTCTGGGTCAACCCGCCGGTCGACGATCAGGCGGAGGCGCGCTACCAGGACGTGGCCAATGCCAATTTCAACATGGTCATCGGCGGCTTCGGCGGCGGGGAGCATGACACGCTGGTGGAACTCTGCGAGAAGCTGGACCTCAGGCTGATCGGCTACGCGGGCACGGCGGATCCTGCAACCCTGCCCGACAGCCCCGCCATCTGGGGCTACGCCCTTCGGGATGAGCCCGGTGCCGACGATTTCCCCGCACTCCGTGAACTGGCCGACGGCGTGCGCAAGGCGCGACCGGGCAAGCTGCCCTATATCAACCTCTTCCCGAACTATGCCGTCCCCGGCCAGCTCGACGCACCCACCTACGACGAGCACGTGCGGAAGTTCATGGAGGTCGTTCAGCCGGAAGTCCTGAGTATGGACCACTATCCCCAGTTCCACCCCGGCAACCCGGGCCGCGATGGCCGCGCGGGCTATTGCGAAAACCTCGATACCCTCCGTACGCACTCCATGAAGGCGGGCGTGCCCTTCTGGAATTTCTTCAACATCATGCCCTACGGCCCCCAGACCGACCCCACCGAGGCCCAAATCCGCTGGCAGATCTACACCTCCATCGGCTACGGCGCGAAAGGCGTCATGTACTTCTGTTACTACACCCCCCAGGGGGCAGAGTTCCCCAAAGGCGGCGCCATCATTCACGTTGATGGACGGAAGTCCCGCCACTATGGCGAGGCGCAGCGCATCAATGCGGAATTGAAACACCTCGGCCCCATACTCATGCAGCTCACCAGCGAGAAAATCGTTCATGTCGATGAAGAGGCGGGCGACGTGCCCGCCGACAAGCTCGCCGGCCTGCCCATCACCAACCTGACCCGCGCGCCGGAAGACCCGAAAGGCGACTACCTCGTGGGCATTTATAAGCACGCCGACGGACGCCGCGCCGTGCTCCTGAACAACTACCACTTCGCCTACACCGCCTGGCCCACGGTCACCTTCGACGCGCCGCTGGAATCGATCATCGAAGTGGACAAAGAAACCGGCGAGCAAAACCCCGTGATCGACGACAGCCCCCTCATGGAAGGAATCCAGATCTCCCTCGGCGCGGGCGACGGACGGCTTTTTCTGCTGCCATAAGGTTGGGACGCCACATCTTTAGACGCGAAAGAATGCAATGAGCACGAGGAATAAAGGTTCTCTGCGCTCTTTGCGTTCCTTCGCGGCTAAAGCATGAGTGCCATTTGGTCAAACGTGCGACGGACCCGCATCGTTTCTAAACCGGACTCAGTTGCCTCCAGTTTGGAAGCAAACTGGACGCGGCTGAGTCCAGTTTTGCCATCCGGCGTGGGGTGTTTAGCGCGGGCGAGTATTTCCGTCTAGCGCCCGCCCTTCATCATCTCCAGCAGCGAACATTCTGTGTCGGTCATTTCCACCACATTGAATACCAAGCTCCCGAAACCGATCATCACGCCCGCCACGAATCCCCCGAGGTGGGCGAAGTGCGCCACGCTTCCGCTGTCGCCCGAGGCACCCCAGAGATCGAAGATCAGCCAGAGCAGGATCATCCAGATGCTGCTGACGTGGAATGTGCCGAAGCGGAAAAAGAACCACCAGAAGCAGCGGATGTCGTTGCGGGGAAAGTACACGAGGAACAGCCCCACGACGCCATTGATTGCGCCACTTGCCCCAATCGCCGGGCGCCCGTCGAACATCAGATGCACGCTGGCCGACGTGATCGCCAGCGCGAAAAAGACCGCGAGGTAGGTGAAATTGCCCAGCTTTGCGCAAACCGCGTTGCCAAAGGCCCACAGAAAGAGCATGTTGCCCAGCAGGTGGAGCAGCCCACCGTGAAGGAACACATGGCCGATCATGCCAGCAACACTCCAGTCTTGCAGGACAAAGGCCTCGATGCCCGCTTCCTCCGGCGCGCCGAAGGCAAGCAATGACAGAAGCGTGATGGTCCCGATCAGGACAAAGTTCATGATCGGCCAGCGATACATCGTAACGTCGGCCTCCAGCGGTACCAGTAGCATTCCCCATTCTCCCTGCACGTGTTGGTTGATATGCATTATCTTCAAACCGCGACTTGCCCACAACTCGGAATCGCGAAGCACGCGAACGCTCAAAGGATGACCCTGGGTGCCACACGTCGCGTTTTCCTCGAATTTCGCCTTTATGCCGTCTCCCGTCCTTGCCCCCACCCCATTTCTAAGCGCTTGCAGCCCTTGCCGATAGAGCGCGCGGGGGGCCCCGCCTTGATGTGTGCGGCGTGACTGGCATACAATACCATGTCGCCCGGTGCTTGCCGGGTTTTGGACAAGGATGCCCTTCGCGAGTCAGCGATATCTATAGTTTTGCGGTACGCGTATGCGTGTGCATCGAAGCGGAAAGGATCAAGGTCCCCGGTGAGTGTAGAACCCGAGCCTTTGGAAGAACAAGTAGCCCAGGAATGGATGGACGCGCTGGACGATCTGGTCGCGGAGTCGGGCGTTGCCGCGGCGACCGCACTGATGTATCGCCTATCGGATTATGCCTACGCCCACGGCGTCCGCCTGCCTTTTACGGCCAATACGCCCTATATCAACACCATCCCCGCAGATGACGAGCCGGAATATCCTGGTGATCGCGAGCTGGAGCGTCTGAACAAGTCCACCATCCGCTGGAACGCCATGGCCATGGTCGTGCGCGCCAACCGCGAACTGGACGGCATCGGCGGCCACATCTCCACCTATGCCTCCTCGGCGAACTTGTACGAAGTGGGCTTCAACCACTTCTTCCATGGCAAGACGGAGTCCCACGGCGGCGACCAGATCTATTTTCAGGGCCACGCCTCCCCCGGCATGTATGCCCGCGCCTATGTGGAAGGCCGCCTGAACGAAAAAGACCTCAAGAATTTCCGCCGCGAACTGGCGAAGGGCGGCGGCCTGTCCTCCTACCCGCACCCGTGGCTCATGCCCCATTTCTGGCAGTTCCCCACAGTGTCCATGGGCCTCGGCCCCATCATGGCCATCTACCAGGCGCGTTTCAACCGCTACCTGGAGCACCGCGGCCTGAAACCCAATAACGGCGGCCACGTGTGGGCCTTCCTGGGCGACGGCGAGTGCGACGAGCCGGAAACCCTCGGCGCGATCGGCCTCGCGGTCCGGGAAAATCTGGACAACCTGATCTTCGTCATCAACTGCAACCTCCAGCGCCTCGACGGCCCGGTGCGCGGCAACGGCAAGATTATCCAGGAACTGGAGCGGATCTTCCGCGGTGCGGGCTGGAACGTCATCAAAGTGATTTGGGGCAGCGAGTGGGACCCTATTTTCAAGTCCGATCTCGGCGGTCGCCTCATCAATGTGCTGGAAGGCGCGGTGGACGGCGACTACCAGAAGTTCACCGTGGAATCGGGCGATTACATCCGCCGCTGGTTCCTGGAGCGCGATCCCGAGCTGAAACCCCTCCTCGACACCGTCACCGACGAGCAACTTCGCAAGATCAAGCGCGGTGGCCACGATCCCATCAAGGTTTACGCGGCCTATAAGAAGGCCGTGGACACGGAAGGCCGCCCCACGGTCATCTTGGCCAAGACGGTCAAGGGCTACGGCCTGGGCGAGGCGGGTGAAGGCAAGAACATCACCCACCAGCAGAAGAAAATGAACGAAGACGAGTTGCGCGAGTTCCGCGGCAACTTCGGCATTCCGATCACGGACGAGGAAGTGGCTTACGCTCCCTTTTACAAGCCCGCGGAAGACAGCGCCGAGATGCAGTATCTCAAGGCGCGCCGCGCCGAATTGGGCGGCTCCATGCCGCGCCGCGAAGTTACCGCGCCCGCCATCAAGGCCCCGGGCGATGAACTCGTCAAGGAATTCCTGAGCGGTAACGACCGCGCCGTGTCCACCACCATGGTTTTCGTGCGCATCCTCGCCATCCTGCTGCGCGACAAGGCCCTGGGCAAGCTCATTGTACCCATCGTGCCCGATGAAGCCCGGACCTTCGGCATGGACGGCCTCTTCCGCCAGGTCGGCATCTATTCCTCCAAGGGCCAGCTTTATGAGCCCGTGGACGCAGACAATCTGCTCTACTACCGCGAAGCCACCGACGGCCAGATCCTGGAGGAGGGCATCAACGAAGCCGGCTCCATGGCGTCCTTCCTGGCGGCGGGCACGGCCTACGCCAGCCACGGCATCAACACGATCCCCTTCTACATCTACTACTCCATGTTCGGCATGCAGCGCATCGGCGATCTGGTGTGGCTGGCGGGCGATATCCGCTGCAAGGGCTTCCTCGTCGGCGGCACCGCCGGACGGACCACCCTGAACGGCGAAGGCCTCCAGCACCAGGACGGGCACAGCCTCGTCCTCGGCAGTACCGTTCCCAATATGCTCTGCTACGACCCGGCCTTTGCCTACGAACTGGCGATTATCGTTCAGGACGGCATCCGCCGCATGTATCAGGAGCAGGAAGCGGTCTTCTACTACCTCACGGTGGAGAACGAACCCTACGCCATGCCCGCCATGCCCAAGGGCAAGGGCGTCCGCGAAGGCATCCTCAAGGGCATGTATAAGTTCAAGCCCTCGGCCATGAAGCCCACGAAGCTCCGCGCTCAGTTGCTCGGCAGCGGCGCCATCATGAATGAAGTGCTCAAGGCCCAGGAAATGCTGGAGAAATACAAAGTCTCCGCCGACGTCTGGAGCGTGACGAGCTACGGCGAACTGCGCCGCGACGGCCTGGCCGCCGAACGCTGGAACCGCCTTCACCCCGGCTCGAAGCCCCGCGTGCCCTATGTCACCAAGTGTCTGGCCGGGGAAGAGGGCGTGGTTGTGGCCGCTTCCGATTACATGAAGGTACTGCCCGACGGCCTCTATAAGTGGGTGCCCCAGGGCATCGAAAGTCTCGGCACCGATGGCTTCGGCCGCAGCGAGTCCCGCGAGGCGCTGCGCGACCACTTTGAAGTCGACGCGCGCCACATCGTCTTTGCCACCTTGTCGGCTCTGGCCCGTACAGGCAAAATCAAGATTGACGTCGTCAAGGCGGCCATGAAGGATATGAAGATCGCGCCCCACAAGCAAGATCCGGCCTCGGCGTAATGGTCTAAAAGGGCAAAAGCCTCTTAAACGGTTGCAGGGACGGCAGAGACTTCAGCGACAGCAGGAGATTGCACTGCTGCTGTCGCTGAAGTCCCTGCGGCCCCTGAAATATGCGCAGAATTCTAAAAAAGTTCAATGAAACCGGGTTGTGGGCAGAGCTCACGTCCAGCTTCACCACGACGGTGACACGGTCATTCCGGCGGTGATTGCGCGGCCCGAACCATGCAGGAACAGAAATCCATGGCGACAGAATTCAAGCTCCCCGAATTGGGTGAAGGCATCACGTCGGGCACGGTTGCGACCGTACTGGCCAAGGTGGGCGATACGATTGCGGCGAATACGCCCATCATCGAAATTGAGACCGACAAAGCCGTGGCGGAAATTCCGATTCCAGTTTCCGGAAAAATAACGAAAATAAACGTCAAGGCTGGTGAAAAGGTCAGCGTGGGTCAGGTCATTCTGGTCTATGAGAAAGCCGGTGCCGAAGCGGCTGCCGCGCCTGCGCCCAAGGCTGAAAAGGCTGCGGTGCCTGCACCTGCGCCGGTTGCGGCTGCCGCCCCGGTCGCGGCCCCCGTGGCACCTGCGGCCACCGTCGCCGCACCCCGCGCCGCCGCGCCTGTCGCCCGTTCGAGCGCCCACATTCAGGCCTCTCCCTCCGTCCGTAAGCTGGCCCGCGTTCTCGGCGTCCGCCTCGAAGACGTCCCCTCGGCCGATCCTTCGGGCCGCATCAGCGCCCACGATGTGGAGCAGTACGCGGCCTCCACCGGCACCACGCCCGCGGCGACCATCGCGCCCGCCCCGGCACCCGCCGCTGTGCCCGACGCACCGGCCTCCGTGGCGGTTAGCCCCGCGCCCGTAGTCCTCTCCGGCCCCGTTTCCGATGACCGCTGGGGCAAGGTCGTGCGCGATCCCATGAACGGCGTGCGCAAGAAGACCGTGGAGCACATGACCCGCTGCTGGACCACGATCCCCCATGTGACCCACTTCGACAAGGCCGATATCACCGCGCTGGAGCAGATCCGCCAGCAGTACGCTCCCGACATCAAGGCTCGGGGCGGCAGCCTCACGGTGACGGTCTTCCTGATGAAGGTGGTCACCGAAGCGCTGCGCCGCTTCCCGAAGTTCAATGCGAGCATCGATCTGGCGACGGAAGAAATCATCCTGAAACAGTATTACAACATCGGCGTCGCGGTGGAGACCCCCGCAGGCCTGCTCGTGCCCGCGATCCGCAACGTGGACCAGAAAACTCTTCAGGACCTCGCCCTGGAGTTGCCGGTTATCGCAAAGAAAGCCCGCGACCGGAAGCTCAGCCTGGACGACATGTCCGGCACGACCTTCACCATCAGCAATCTGGGTGGTCTCGGCGGCACGGGTTTCACCCCCATCGTCAATTCGCCGGAAGTCGCCATTCTGGGCGTGTCCCGCTCCGCCGTCGAAGGCGTCTTCCAGAATGGCCAGCTCGTGCCCCGCACCATGCTACCCCTGAGCCTCTCCTACGACCACCGCCTCATCGACGGGGCGGACGCCGCGCGCTTCATGCGCTGGGTGGCCGAAGCGATCGAGAATCCCTGGAAGCTTATCCTGGAATCCTGACGCCGCCGGACCCGCAACCGTAGAACAACGAAAAAGACCCCAACGGGGGAAGAGGAATAGCGAATGAGCAGCAATCAGAGCACACAGGTCGCGGTGCTGGGCGGTGGGCCCGGCGGTTACGCCGCGGCATTCATGGCCGCGGACCTCGGCCTGGACGTGACCCTCATCGACGTGGAAGCCAATCCCGGCGGCACCTGCCTCTACCGGGGCTGCATCCCCTCCAAGGCCCTGCTCCACGTGGCCAAGGTCATTCGCGAAGCCCAGGAGTCCGCACACTTCGGCCTCACCTTTGGCGCCCCCGAGATTGACCTCAACCGCGTCCGCACCGCCACCGACGCCGTCGTGAATCAGATGACCGGCGGCCTCGGCCAGCTCGTCAAGGCGCGCAAGATCAACTACATCCAGGGCCGGGGCACCTTCGTAAACTCGAAGAACCTCGTTGTCACGCTGGCCGACGGCAAGCAGATTAAGCTGGCGGCGGAATACACCATCATCGCCGCGGGCTCTCGCCCGGCGCGTTTCGGCCCCCTGATCGAGTCTGAACGCATCATGAACTCCACCGGCGCATTGAAAATGACGGATATCCCCGAGTCCCTGCTCCTCGTGGGCGGCGGCTACATCGGCCTGGAACTCGGCACCGTCTACGCCGCCCTGGGCTCCGAAGTGACCTGCGTGGAAATGACCGGTGGCCTGCTCCCCGGCGCGGATCGCGACCTGGTGAAGCCCCTCCACACCCGCCTGGAGACGCAGTTCAAAGAAATCCTCCTGAACACCAAAATCGCGGATATGAAAGAGCAGAAGACCGGCATCAAGGTGACCCTCGAAGGCGAGGACCTGAAGAAACCCCAACGCACCTTCGACAAGGTTCTCATCAGCATCGGCCGCAAGCCCAACTCCAGCGGCCTCGGCCTCAAGAGCACCGGCGTCTTGGTCAATGATCGCGGCTTCATCGAAGTCGATGTCCAGATGCGCACCGCCGACGCCAACATCTTCGCCATCGGCGACATCGTGGGCGGCGCCATGCTGGCCCACAAAGCCTCCGCCGAAGGGCGCGTCGCCGCCGAAGTCATCGCCGGCCATCACGCCGCCTTCGAGCCCCAGGCCATTCCCGCCGTGGTCTTCACCGACCCCGAGATCGCTTGGTGCGGCCTCACCGAAGACGAAGCCCAGCGCGCCGGACGCAACGTCCACGTCGCCCGCTTCCCCTGGGCCGCCTCCGGCCGCGCGACCACCATCAACCGCATGGAAGGCCTCACCAAGCTCATCTCCGATCCCGAGACCAAGCAATTGCTCGGCATGGGCATCGTGGGCTCCGGTGCCGGTGAACTCATCGCCGAAGGCACCCTCGCCATCGAGATGGGCGCGCTCGTGAGCGATATCGACCTCACCATCCACCCCCACCCCACCCTCAGCGAAACCGTCATGGAAGCCGCCGGCTCCGTCTTCGGGACGGCCACCCACATCTACCGTCCGAAGAAACACTAAACAGTCCAGAGACCATTCGGGCAGCCTCCAATCAAGGCTGCCCGATTTTTTTGGACCGGACCGTCCTGAACGCAAAGGCGTTCGACCCGCGGCAACGCACTTCGCGTCAAGAAGCCGACTGAGACGAACTGAAGCCTGCCAGGCGTTCGGGACCGTCCCGCGTATTAAATAGCTGGGGACAGTCCCGAATGGCACTAACTTAATGGTGCCTTGTATTGATTTCGATGGGGTATCTCCTTGAATACCTTCCTTGGTTCGTTTAACAAGGCATAGTTTTTCGCTCTTCGCTTTTTTGCTCTCGGTTCGATTCGGTCTGGCCTTTTTGGGAGTCTGTTTCGGGCGAGGGTATCGAGTAGAAGTTCCCAGAGCAGGCAAGCCTTTTGTTTTGTGGTTTTCGGCTGGGTGAAGTGTTTCGCCCACTGCCGAAGGGTGTCGAGACAGGGCTTGTACGCGAGTTCCTCTGGTCGGTGCCCATGCACCAGAGCGGCTTGGAGTATGGCGGCGCGCACGAGGTTGTAGGCGATCACGTGCATGGTAAGTTCCTTGTGGATCATTTCGGGGCTTTTGCAGCGCAAAATATCGGCTCCCTGGGTGATCTTCAGGTCGCGCAGCCACAGTTCGACTTTCCAGCGCTGGCGGTAGAGATCTTCCACGGCCGACTTGGGATATGCCGTGGCGTCCAGCAGCGTAGTGGCGATGACAAGATGCTTGGTGCGGAAGCCTTTATGCGCGATATCGACCTCAATTTCGCGCACGAGGATGGTGGCGGGGAGAGCATGCCAGAGTTCCCCGTCCATCTGCGGGGGCCGGGTCTGGCTTTTGTGCCACCATAGAATTTTATCGCCTTTACCCAACCGCTTGGACAACGTGCTCTTGACACATACCTTGGTATTCTTTCGCATGACGCAGTCGACCCCTCGCTGCTCCAGCTGCCAGTAGTCGGAAAAACAGCAAAAGCCCCGGTCGGCCAGGACGATATCTCCTTTTTCCAGAGCGTGCCAGAGCCTCCGGAACAGGGTACGCTCCCCGGTGCCCAGCGCCGATCGGGCGCAGTCAATCACCGCGCCGGAGGCTACGCAGAACAAGACGGCCAGGCGCATTACCGGAAATCCACAACCGGGTTTCTGGGCACTGGGTTGGGGCCACTGTGCCTGATTTTCAGCCGTATCAGGCATGGATACACTCGAACCGTCCACGGCCTTGACCCGTCGGCCCCGCCATAAGAGCGCCTCGGCTCCCGCCAGCTCACGGGTCTTACCCGCCACCTCGGCCCGTATCTGTTCCAAGGCGTCTTCGGGCAGGCGCTTGCGCGCCTTGCAATAGGCGGCGCTGCTGGTGCTCAGGCCTCTTCCGCGCTCCCCCAGCCGTGCCCGGAATCGGGCCACGGCCCCGTGGCACGACCCACCCGCGTCCATCGCCTGGCCCAGGAAAAGCCAGAAGGTGCGCTCGGGCGTGTAGTGGCGCACACGCTCGGCGCGAAACTGGGCTTAAGCCAATGAATGAGGCGCTGGAAGAGCGCGGTGAATTCGTCCTGAATGTCGGCCGCGCGGCTGGTGTTGGAGGTTCTGTTCTGTTTCACGCGTGGCCCTTTCCGGTTGAGTCCGGCTATACTACAAGTATCACTACTTGTAGTTACAGGCTATGGCATACTGAACATGGAGACGCACAAATGGCGACGCAAGAACCCCAAAAGAGCCTCAAACAGATCGAGGCAATGGAGCGGAGGAGGACCCAAATCCTCCAGCGCATTGCAAAAATCGGCCCCGTCCTGCACGGGACCATAACCCGGCGCAGTATCGTGCGGGACGACCCCAAAAATCCCGGAATGCAAAAGGAGTACGGCCCCTACAATCAGTGGACGTGGAAACGGGAGGGAAAGACAGTCACGGTAAACTTGAGCGCAAGTCAACTCAAGCCATACCAGCATGCAATCGTCGAGAACCGAAAGCTCGAAGCCTTGCTCCAACAACTGCGGGACGTCTCGCTGGAACTGCTCGAAGCAAAGACCGAAGGCGTGCCAAAGCGCTCGAGAAACAGATAGCTGCCCAAAAAAACAACAACCCCAAAGGCCCTAAGTTAGTGCCATTCGGGACTGTCCCCTCGGATTGCGCAATAATTCACCCGCCGACAATTTCTTGCGCCACCGGCACCTCCACCCGATCACCCGGACCTACATTTACAATCCACGCGTCCTCCCCCGACACAAAGGGCGCGCTATCCGCTCGCGGCGCGGTGTAGGTCACCACGCCCCCTTTCACGCCCGTAATCGGCACGAAGGTACTGAAGGCCTCGTCCGCCACATACGTTCCATCGTAGATCGGGGCAAAGGCCATGCCCGTGGCCGTGGTGAACCCTTCGGGACGCAGCTCACCAATCCGAACGCGGCCCACGAGCAGATCATCGCCAACGGTAACCACGAGACCGCCTTCGGCGGCCTCTGCCGCAAGTATGGGGTGGGCCGTGCGACGATAATCATTATGGAAATGCATCACCTTGCCAGACAAAGTCGCAAGGTCGGCGGGCGGCGCATCACACACAATGTGAACCCTGCCCGAAGCGGGCTCGACCCTGGCAACCGTTCCCGCGAACTCAGCCGTTTGAGGCGTAGTGCTTCCCCCGACATTGAGATAAGTGCCGCCCGTGGCCCAGCGTCCCGTCACCACACCATTCACAAACCGCACAACCGCCATGGCCGCGTCGGTGTGCAGGTCTTCATCGGCGAGACGCATCGTTCCGCCCGCCGTGTTGATCAACACCACATCGCGCATGGCCTCGCCCGCGGGCCCGGCCCACAGCACTTCCGAGGCCGCGCCGGAACCTTCACTCAAGGGCAAGTTGCGGGCCTGCTGGACCGCCGCCGTGCCGCTGAAGGGTTCCGCAACCGAAACAAACTGCGATTCGAGTTTATCGCCCTGGTTGCGACCAATCACATATTTGACGGGTGTTTTGTATTTCACGGGAGAGATAAACGCATCTGCCAGCATAACCTCCTTCGGTGCGTCCAGCCGGTAAAGCCGAAGTTTCGCCTCCGGATTCTTTTCGTGCGCCCATTCGCCGGCCGCATTGCCGTCGGCCAGCCGTTGCACGTTGAAGAGATGCTGAAAGCCCGATCCGCGATAGTCCGAATACCCGCCGGTATAACCCGGCGCGGCGATGGCCGGATCGTCATAGATGTATTCCAGCGGCACCTCCGGTCCGGCCAGCGTGCCCGGCGCCGGCTCGCTCCATTCGCCCGACAGCGGCGCAAAAGTTCCCGGCGGGCCGTGGAGGCTGTAGTCATGTTGCGCGCCGCCCTTCACCGTGAAACAATCCACCACATAGCTCCGCGCGTCATCCAGATCCACCATCATCACCCGACGCCGATACTCGCTCGTTTGGCCGTAGGTCGGCGCGGCGTCGATGTCCAGCGCGCGGGCAAAACCTTCGTCCACAAATCGATGCACCGTGCCTGGGTAGTTGGTGCGCTGCCGCGCGGCATCCACCGTGACCGTGTTGTGGGCAATGGTGTTCTTGCTCCACGTGTAGATGCCGGGCACATAGGCGTTCATAAAATCCGGATAACCCAGATCGGGCATCATCACGAGACCATTCCCATAGAGCTCAAAGTTGAGACGATCGAAGTGGCCATGCCCGCCGGCATAGCCATAGTAGAGCGCCAGCGAGATCGTGTTTGCGGGATTGTTCAAAATCGCCATGCCATACCCATCCATCAGGCGCGATCGCACGGGATCGTTCGTGGGTGGTGCGGAGGGAATCACCGGCGCGAAGAGACTTTCGAAGTCGATGAAGCCCCCATCACCGGTGGCGTTGAAGCCCTGAAGGTGCGCGAGAAATCTCGGATATTGATAGATCTGCCAGGCCCGCTGATACACATAGGCGTCGCGCCCGACAAAGCCGCCATACACCGAGCCGCTGTCCCCCACAGACGGCGTGTGCTGGCCGATGTTCACCACATCGATCACGCCATCGTAGAGCCGCCGCATCTTGGGAATAGCGTACACATCGCGATTCGCCCGGTGCAGCGCCTCGGCCACCGTGGTGATGTTGGCTACCCAGGAGAAGTTGTAGCCCGGCGCGGTTTCAAAAGGCGGGCCATCGCGATAGACCAGATTGTACAAGGCATAGGACAGTCCCGTGGTCGCTTCGCCACTGCCGGCGTCGTTCATGATCCCGTCGAACCACTCGTCCTGCCTGCCGAATTGGCGCGCCAGCCCCGCGAATACCAGCGCCTTCTGGTGCATGCCGAAATTGCCCCGAATCTTGCCCGAGAAATAGCCGTCGATGCCCTCCTCCAGCAGATTCGCCTCAATGTTCGCCCGCACCTGCACCGCCATCTTCCCCGCCACCGTATCGTCTGCTATGGCGTCCCACGCAAAGTCATAGGCTTCCGCGAGGGACGTAAGCGTGTTAGTCTCCCAGATGTGGTTCAGGATCTTGCCTTCATAGCGTCCGCCCCGCGCCCCCTGGAGTTCCCCATAGCGCGACTGCGGGTGGTGATCCATATTCGGGTAGACCTCCGCGATACGATCCAGCAGCACCGCCGCCTTCCGCCCATAGGCCGCGTCACCGGTGACAATATAGGCCCGGGCCAGATCCTGCGCTGCCGGGATAATGTGGGTCATCCAGGTCCAGTGGTTCGCATAGGCCACAAACCAGTGCTTCTCCCCGCTCGGCGACACCCAGCCCCGCCCGTCGTCCGCGTAGTCGCCCGTGAGCAGCGATCGATCATTCATGCCCGACGCATAATAATCCGCAAAATCGTTGCTCGGATAGGTGCTGCCGTCTACGGGACACGTCACCTTGAAGGGCACCTTCGGGTCGATGATCCACGGATAGGTCCCGCCCTTCTCATAGAGTTCCATACCGCATTTCGGACAGCCCGCCGTCGCGTCGTTGAAAGCGCGGGGCACGTCCGCCGTAGTCACGATACCCCGCAATGCCCCATCCTCCCACGCCATCCAGACATCGGCCCGCTTTATGGTGGCATCCGCAATCGCCCGCGCCGCTGGATACATCGCAATGTTTTCCCGCGCCAGCGCCACCTCGGCATCGGTCCACAGCATACGCTGCGTCTTCAGAGGAAACTGGGGCTCGCGGGAGACGGGCGGCATCAACTCGGCCCCTGCTGTAAGGGCCGCCAGAAAACCGATCGTCAGCAGACAGCGGAATTGGGTGGTAGACATGGTCAAACTCCAGAGTAGGGTGGCGGGCCATGGGAAGGCCGGTACTGGGATTGAAACAGATTTCCCGCCGAAGTTCAACGATACGGTTTCAGACGCGATTGGAAATTTGATACGCTGAAGCCAGCCCGCACAAGAATCTTACGTCACGCGCCGGGCTTCCGTGCTGTTTTCACCGTACCCGAGGTTGCCGTCATGAAGCGTTTCCTTTCAATGCTCCCATCACTGACCATGGTGGTACTCATCAGCGGAATGGCCCACGCCGCCGGCGCCTACCCGAAGATCAACCTGGCTTCCGGCTATCAGGTGGATCCCGCGTGGCCGAAAAAGCCGGCCGCCCTCCCGTGGGAGCAAATCGCGGGCGTGGCCGTGGACAAGGAGGGCCGCGTGTGGACCTTCAACCGCGCGGAGCCACCGGTACAGGTTTTTAGCGCCGAAGGCGACTTCTTGTTTTCCTGGGGCGAGGGACAATTCAAGGGACCGCACTACCTCCGGATCGATCACGAGGGAAAGATTTGGACGACAGACTACAAGCGGCATCTCGTGCGAAAGTTCGAGCAGGACGGCACGCTGTTGCTCACCATCGGCACGCCCGACGAAGCGGGCGAAGATGAAACCCACCTCAGCGGCCCCACCGACATGGCGGTTTCGCCCACCGGCGATGTTTTCATCTCCGACGGCTACGGCAACAACCGCGTGGTGCATTGCGACAAGGATGGCAAGTTTGTGAAAGCCTGGGGCGGCCTCGGCGTGGCAGCGGGCCAGCTCAGCCAGCCCCATGGCATCGCGATGGACTCAAAAGGGCTGCTCTACGTTTGCGAGCGCAACAACGGCCGCATCCAGGTGTTCAACCAGGCGGGTGAATCCCTGGCCCAGTGGCGCAACCTCATCAACCCCTGGGGCATCCACATTAATTCCCGCGATGAGATCTTCGTCTGTGGCTCCACCCCCGCCCGCTGGACGGAGCGGGGCAATCTGGGCAACCCGCCCCACGACCAGATCCTGATGAAATTCGACACCACCGGGCGCGCCCTGGAGCTCTGGGCCTTCCCCCTGGCAAAGGAGGGCGAATTGGTGCCCGGTCACCTCGACTGGATGCACGGCATGGGCTTCGACGACGCGGGCAATGTCTATTTCGGCGATGTGGACGAAAACAGCCCCACGCACCGCGTGCAGAAGTTTGTCCGGCTCGAAAAGGAGCAATGAGGGGGACGTACCGCCGCAAGCGCACTACGCCTTCGCGCTGTTATCCTGGATCGCCTCGGGATTCAACCGCGCGAGACCCATCACAGCGCGGCGGCATGTCCCTGAGGATGTGCGGGACAATCGAGACCAATAACCGCCAACCCTTCTCACAATCCCGGTGGGGACAGGCCCGCGCGTAGAAGGCACGACGTCAAATTCAGTTGATTGGCTAATGCCGAAGAGCTTTCTGCTGTGGTAAGAATTCGGGCGCGGGTCCGTCCCCCCCTACGCGTCGATCGTAAGGATTTCCAGGCTGAGCGCGGCGCTCATCACGCCCATGAGAAACATGCCCATCTGCGTTTCCTGAAGCATGGAAAGCGCGCCGCTGTCGATCACCAGATGGTCTTGGAGGTTGGCGGGATTCCGCAGAATCGACTGCACCGCGTCGGGTGCGATGTCGTGGGGCAACAGCCCGAGAAAGAGGCACGTGAAGATCGCGTGCGACGGCGTAACGGGCCCCGAGTAAAACAAAAACTGGATCAACTGATTCGCGGACACGGAGCGCTCCCCGCCTCCATCGCTCCACTGCCGCGTGGGCGCATCGCACTGCTCGAAATAGAGCCCCTTCCGCTCGCGGATAGCCGCCACGGGCGCGCCGTCGATCTTAAGCTGCTCAAACACGTTCCGTAGATAGACCCCCGCGACGGAGTCTATCGAATCTGGAAGTCGCGAGAGCAACCACTGCTCCTCCGCGCGGGCGATGGGGTAGTTGAGAAAGCCGCAGCAGCCGAAGGACGCCTGCCGGAAATTGGCCGTGCATCCATCGCACAACGGCGCATAGGGATCGAGGGTGCGCCCCGTTTCCAGTAGCGACTCCACCGTCACCTGTTCCGCCACCGGACCGCTGGGGTATTGCACCACCCGCGTGATGGTAGCCGTCATCGGGTCCTGGCCCCCCTTGCGGATCCGCTCCACCAGCATGGCGGCCTGGCCCCGCGCCTTGATCCGCGCCACCAGCACATCCACGCCCAGCTCCCGCTTCACACGGCAGTTCCGGCTCTGTACATAATCCACGCCCACAGTCTACGGCTCCTTCGATTAACTCCGCGATCATCATGGCAGAACGAAATAAAGGCGTCAACCGGAACCTCGCGGCAAGTCCGTGCGGCGCTAAGAGCGCCGCCGCACCGACTTCTACCTCGCCGCCGCGGGCTTGGGCGCGGGTACGTCCCCCGGTTCGGGCTCGGGAAACACCCCGTTCATCTCTTCCAGCAGCTTTAGCGACTCCCGGTGGATCGTGGGGGCCACGTCCGGCCCGCCCGAGTTCTCTTCGCCATACTGCGCTTCGCCATCGTAGATATAGGGTGCCTTCTCGTCCCATTGGGTCTTGGGCACCATGTAGCCAATCTGATCATTGGCCAGCCCGATGACGAGGGCCATGCGGGCCTTGCGCTCCATCTCGTCGCGCAGCGGTGGCACTTCCACGGGCTCGATCTCGTAATCGCGGCCGGGCAGGGCCTCCACGCCCCCTTCCACGATCTCGGGGTAGATTTCCCCCGGCACGCTGAGCAGCAGCACGCCACCGATGCGGATCACATTGAGCTCGGTGCGCGCGCCTTGAAATATCTTGTAGCCCTCGTGGATCAGGCCAAACATCATGGCGTACTTGTAGGCGCCGGTGACGGGTACCCGGATCGTGCGCGCGGACACCGCCAGGCGCGGATTCTCGTTCTTCCACACGCGGTCGCTGCGCAGGGCGTTGCACGCCACGATGGCGAGATTCTCGCCCAGGGCCTGGGCCTTCTCGAAGCTCGCCTCGCTGAAGCTCTGTTGCCCGTCGCGATGGGGCACCGTGGTGTGGAGTTGGGTCATCAGCCCGCCCACCTGTCCCTGAAAGAAGAGGCACATCCCGCCGAAGCCCTCGACGCCGTTGGGCGCGGGTACGCCCTTCTCCACGCCCTCCCGCAACCAGTGGGGAAAGTCCGAGGTGATCATGCCGTTCTTACCGCCCAGGGCCTCCGGGTGGTTGCCCCAGTTCACGAAAGTCGCGATGGTGTCGTCGCTCCCCTTCTTTGTGAAGCGCATGAGATACATCGTGTTGTCCATCACCACCGGCTTCCGGGAATCGTCCACAAAGCCTTCGGGCGCGATCTCCACCGTGGTGCACTCCATCTCCGCCGGGCGCATCGACAGCACCGCCCGCTCCACCGCCGCGCGGGTCTTATCGCGCACCATGTCCATGTAGCGCTCGTCATAGCCGAAGATCGGCGTGGGGCCGCTCCAGATCTTCATGGTGTCGGCCGATTCGTGGGTGTGACTGCTGGAAAACAAGATATGATTGATCCCCAGATCTTTGCTGACCGACTCGCGCACCGCGATGAAGTCGTTCTGAAAGATGCCCACGCTGTCGATGGTGACCAGCACCAGGGTCACGCCGTTGTTGCGCAGGGCGATGGCACGGGTCCAGGGCGTGTCGTTCACCCCCTTGGCCGGGCGGTTCGAATTGAAGCCTGCCATCCACACCGCGTCGAACTTTCCGTTCCCGTTGCGGTCTGTAAAGGTGTCGGTACCCTTGTCGTACTTGCTGTTTTCGTTCACATCGACCCAGTCATCGTACTGGGCAAAATCCGGGCTGATCTCCTCCATCCCCACGCCCACCTGCAGGCCCTCGGGCGCGGTAGTCATGGCCGCCTTCTCGGGCGCCATCAGGTCCAGCTCATAATCGGGATAGGGCCCCTTCAGGCGGCCACGAAACCAGATGGCACCCAACAGGATGAGAATCATACAGGCGCTGAAAATCTTGTGCTCTCGGATAAATGACATGGGGTACTCCTGAAAACTGCGTCGGAACAGGCCTCCATCATAACAGGCCGGGGACGCTTGATCCCATGGGGGTTGTAGCGCCCTTGGCGCTGGTGGACAGGGCTTTGCGAAACCTAAGGAAACAAAACCCTTGCTTCACATAAATTCTTATGTTATGCTAACTAAACATTATGTTGCACTGCCTCTCTTTAATTCGACCAACCACGAAAACGGCATTATCTGTATACAGTAGTTCAGCCGGGCAATGCCCGGCCGATCCAAAAGCCTCATAAGCTGTTTAATAAAAAGGACTTAACCATGAAAAAAACTGGCTTCACCCTCATTGAGCTCCTCGTCGTCATCGCCATCATCGGCATTCTCGCCGCGATCCTGCTGCCGGCCCTGGCCCGCGCCCGGGAAGCGGCGCGCCGCACTTCTTGCCAGAACAACCTCAAGCAGATGGGCGTCATCTTCAAAATGTACGCCAATGAGTCCGACGGCGAGAAGTTTCCCCGCCGCAAGACCTTCAACTGCAACGGCACCCTCAGCGACACGATGATTTTCGACGGCACCCAGGTCATGCCCGAATACCTGACCGATGCGCAGGTCGTATTTTGCCCATCCTGGGGCAAGGACGTCGATGCGGTAGATCGCTACGATGCCGATGCCAATGGCCGCGTGGACGCCTGCGAATTCGCCAAGGAACCCTATGATTACATTGGCTGGCTCTTCATGGAGGACGTGAATCTCCTCGGCCCCCTTGTGGGCACGGTGGGATCGGACGTGGGTGGTCGCTTCTCGGAAGCCGAAATCAATTCGAGCACGCCCCTGGGCGCGCTGGCCCAGGCCAACGTCACGACACTCGGTGCCCAGAGTGACAACGACTTCACAGTCCCCGCAGCGTACGCCGGCACCCAGGCGGGTGGCAGCAACGTAATGCTGCGCCTCCGCGAGGGCGTCGAGCGCTTCCTGATTACCGATATCAACAACCCCGGCGGCAGCGCGAAGGCCCAGAGCAATGTGGCCATCATGTGGGACCACGTGACGACCAACACCATCGACTTCAACCACATCCCCGGCGGCGGCAACATCCTCTACCTGGACGGACACGTCACCTTCTTGAAGTACCCCGATGAGAAGTTCCCCATGACGGTCGACAGCGCCCGCACTTTCGGTCGCTACAACCGCCCCTTTAACGGCGTGTAAGCACCCTCAAATGCACTTCGGCCCGGATGGCGATGAGACCATCCGGGCCGTTCTTGTTTAGCTTGAGCTATCAGACTTGCCCTACACCTTCCCGCGCCCCAGCGCGCCCATGCCCAGCAGGGTCAATAGGGCCAGTCCCGATACCAGGATATTGCCCGAGGACTTTTCGAGGGATTGCGCTTCGAAGACACAGCCGGAACTTCCCGCGCCGCGCGGCGAACCGTTACGCTCGTAAAAGTCGCTCCCGTCGTCCGGTGGCGTGGCCAGGTTCAAGAATCCGCCCGCCAGCGCGAAAAACTCCCGGAAAGACGAATACTGATCCAGGCGCGCATTTGAAATACCACAGGCCTGAAAATTGCCGTTGCTGAGCATGCCGAAGACGCGGAAGCTCGCGTCATCGAACATGACGGGCGATCCGGAGGAGCCGCCCTCGGTGAGGCCCTCATCCCACGACAGCGTGATCTGAAGATCGCCAAAACGCGTATCCAAATTGATCTCGTTCACACGACCGATGCTCTCTTTCATGGCCGTTCCGTCGGGATGATGCAGACTCACCGCACCGTCGCCGATCCGGGGCGCCCGAGTATCCCAGCCGAGATACGCGCGGCCGCGCGTACCCACGGGCACCGTATCCAGCCTCAGCAACATGCCATCCAGCGCCGTGCTGTTGCGCAGGAAAGCCGTGCCCGTGCTGCGGGGCAATCCCGCGATCGTGCCGTCGCTCGGCTCGGTGCCGGGGCAGCCATTCGTTCGCAAATCCCAGATCACTTCCACGCCGTCCGCGAAGATGGTGTCGTTGGTGCCCTGAAAGCAGTGGTCCGCCGTCAGAAAGAGACCCTCGGCCACATCCGTTATCGCATTGTTCAGCAGCGCGCCGGAACAGAGGAAGGTGGTGCCGTCCTCATCGGTCACGGACATGCGCCCGATGCCCGAACTGACCTCCTGGAGCGACGCGTTATCTGTGCAGTCCGCCGATAGCGGGCAATCCAACTGCTTCGTTGCCGGGCTGCTGAAATAGTGAGAGAGCATCTCCAGCGTGATGTCCGGCATGACCGCGCGGGGTGAGCGCAGCTCCAGCACCACCGTGTCCCCCATCGTGGTGGGCAGCCACCGGCCGTTGCTGCTCGTATTGGCCAGGGTGAAGGGACCAAAAGCATGGGGCGCGGCCAGATCGATCACCCAGACTTCGTCGTCCGGATGAAGCCGGGCCAGGTTGACCCGGAGCCGGAGCGCCGATGCATCCACCGAGGTGATGGAGGCCCGCCAGATATTCATTCCATCCTGCGCGCCCTGGGCCTCGAAAAGGTCGGCAGAAGCCCAGCCCAGAATCGCGCCCGAGCCCACCTGCAGCGCCGGGGTCTCCGCCGCCGACTTCAACGCTTCGGACTGACCGGCATAGTCGTCAATCTCGTAGCCGGGTACCGCATCGGCACGCAACGCGGCGGCGGCTCCCGTCGCGACGGCATCGGCCTGCCCATCGGACAGCGCCTTCGCCGGCGCAATGAATCGGTAGTCGGCAAACTCCGCGCTTGCATTCAGGGCCAGGGCGCACAACGCCGCCCCCAGTAGAATTCGATGCATACGATACGTTCTCCTTGCAGGCCCCGTGGGCCACGCGCTTTTATCGATCCGCTTCCGGCGCCAGCCGGTCCAGCGGAATCCGGGTTACTACTATCTCTTCATAGGCGCCTTGCATGCCCCGCTCATAGACGCAGGCCACCGTAGTTTCATTCAAGAAAACTAGATCGGAATAAGCGCTCGGCCCGGCATACAACTCGATCGCATTGGGCCACGTCGCGCCACCATCCGTGCTTGCGCGCACGGTCATCTTCTCCCGCTTCGTGTTGGCCGGATTGGAGAAGAGCAACAAGAATCGCACACCATCGCCCAGCACGCTGGCCTGGCACACCGGCTCCACCAGCGCGGGGTCGCTCTGATCCGCCGACCACGTCAGCCCGCCATCGACACTGTACGACACGCGACGTCGATTCTCCCCGGTATAGCTCCGCATGTTCTGGTAAACGCGCCCGTCGGGCAATTCGGCGACAGTCGACTCGTTGGTAAAGCCCTCGTGTGTGCCGCCGGTGGCCCAGGTCGTGCCCCCGTCATCGCTGAAAATGACATGGGAATACCAACCGGAAAATTCTGGACCCAGAGAATGGTTGGCCGGCACCAGAAGGCGTCCCGACTTCAGTTGAATCGCGTGTCCCGGCCCCGTGGCGTACCATCGCCATTCCGGTTTGCTCGCCGTCGCGCTGATTTCCACCGGCGCGCTCCAGGTCGCCCCCTCGTCGCGGCTATCCATCACCCAGACGGCCCGGGGCAGATCCTCGCCGGTCAAAATCCGGCTTTCCTTCGCGGAGGCGGGATTCTTCGTCCACACCAGTACCAGTTTCCCCGATCGGGTGTCATAAACCGGTGCCGGATTCCCGCAGGTGAACCCCGGATCATGGGACACCACGCTCAATGGCGACCACGTGTCGCCACCATCCACACTGTGCTTCATCACCAGATCGATCTCGCCCGAATCCCCGCCGCCGCTGAGACGCCCTTCACAAAATGCCAGCAGCCGGTTTGGCGTGCGAATAATGGCGGGAATGCGGAAGGTGTGATAGCCCTCCGTGCCCGATGTAAAGAGGGACGTCGTCGCCAGCTCCTCCGCCGGACAGCACGCAGTCCAAACGGCCAGGCAGGAAAAGGCGAGGCCTCGAATAAACTGAACTGTCGTTTTCTTGAACGCCACTACAATCCCCTTCTGCCTTGCAACTAATTATTTGAATACTACCACGAAATGGGGCGTTCCGTTTCTATTCCGATAGGAACCCAACAAGGCTTCCACATCGGAAACACATAAGTCGGCTGCGGCACCTGACGAACTATGGAATCACCGTTGCGAAACACATACTTTTCCTCTTTTCCTTCGTGCTCTTCGCACCACTATCCGTCATCATCTTGGCTCTTCAGCAAGTCTACACCTCTGATGGGTCCATAACCACATGCCGCAAAATAGATTGCGAAGTAGAATTCCTGATGTGAAGTTTCCGTGAATTTCCGTGCACTTCCGTGGTCGATCTTCTTCTATTGACCACGGAAGTGCACGGAAACGAATATGATCAATGCGCTGCAAGAGGGTCCATTCTCATACGTTGCCCGTCGGGGAAGATTTTCCCACAGATTCTCACAGATCCGCACAGATAAGAGGAAGAAAAGTCAGAACGGTAGGTTCGGACAACAAGGCGAAGTATTGTCCTCGTTTTATCTGTGCCGATCTGTGTGAATCTGTGGGAAAGTTCCTGGTTGCGGCAAGCGGCGGCTCCAGGCGCTTCGTGGTTAGAAATTTTCGGGCCAACCTTATTCGCCGGACTGCTTCAATCGCTTGTTGAGCGCTTGGCGGGAAATGCCCAGCATCTCGGCGGCGATAGTCTGGTTGCCATCCGCCCGGCGTAGCGCTTCCTCGATCAGCAATTCCGTGTTCTCCTTCATGGTGGGCAAAACCTCCCCAAACGTTACACCCGCACCGGGTCGCGGTGCCGGATCGTGAAGTGGGGCCAGGTGCTGCATGTGCTCCTTGAAGCGCGTCATCGAAAGAATCCCGCCGGGGTGATGGGTCACCGCGTCCACCACCATGGATCGCAACTCCCGGACATTGCCCGGAAAATGATAGGTCTTGAGCAGGGCCGCGAGCTCCCGGGGCACCGAGGGCCGCTTCTTCTGCAGCATATCGGCCGCTTCATCGAGAAACAGTTCCAGCAGCGGCGCGATGTCTTCACGTCGTTCACGCAGCGGCGGCACGACCACCCGGTGGGTCTGGAGCCGGAAGTAGAGATCCTTGCGAAAGGTACCCGTATCACTGAGGGCCTTCAGGTCGCGGTTCGTCGCCGCCACGATGCGCGCGTCCGACTTCCGGGCCACATCCGAGCCCAGGGGATAGTATTCCCCTTCCTGCAGCAGGCGGAGCAATTTGATCTGTCCGGAACTGTCCAGATCGCCAATCTCGTCCAGAAAGAGCGTGCCGCCGGCCGCCTGCTCGATGAGGCCGGGACGGGCCAGATCGGCCCCGGTAAAGGCGCCCTTCACATGGCCAAAGAGCGTATCGGAAAAGGCTTGATCCTCCAGCCCCGCCGCGTTCACTGGAACAAAGCGACCACCCCGGCCGCTGACGCGGTGAACGGCCTGGGCGAAGAGCTCCTTGCCCACGCCCGTCTCTCCAGCAATCAACACCGCCATGGGTGACGCGGAAACGGCCTCCAGATACTTGAAGATGCCCCAGACCCGCTGAGAAGCCGTCACGATGCCCTCGAAGGCTTCGGGTTGGGCCAGGGCGTCATCCAGTACGCTCTCCTTCAAGCGCGAGTTCTCCCGCCGGAGCTGCTGGAGTTCCAGGGCCCGTTTTACGCCGCTGACAAGCCGTTCGGTCTCCGTAGTTTTCACATAGTAGTCAAAGGCCCCTTCGCGCATGCATGCGACCGCCGAACCCACATCGTTCACGCCCGTAAGCATCACCACCGGAACATCCGGACACGCCTCCGCCAGTTGTCGAAGCACTTCCATCCCCGAGAGATGGGGCATGGTGAGATCGAGGATGACGAGTGCGGCGGAGAGTTCCACCGCCCGGGCCGCGCCCTCCCGGCTGTCGGCGCAGGTGTGAACATTGGAGATGCCCGCCGCGCGAAGGGTCATGCTGAAACTGCGCAGCCACGCCGCCTCGTCGTCGATTAGCAATACGGGTTCCGCCAAGTGTCGCGCTGCGGTCAATTGCATTCTCCCGGACTGCGCGAAGGCAGCAGGATACGCGCGGTGGTGCCCGCGCCTTGTTTCGATTCAAAAATCAGCTCGCCGCCATGCTCTTCGATAATTCCGGCGGAAATGGAGAGTCCGAGTCCGGTACCACCCGCGGTGCGCCGGGTCGTGAAAAAAGGATCGGTAATGCGCGGCACGTCCTCTTCCGCGATACCCCGGCCCGTGTCGGCCACTTCGATGGTCACGCGGCCATCGGCGGACACTCCCGTGGAAACGCGAATGGCGGCCTCCGGAGACTCCAGGGCATCGCAACTATTCAGCAGAAGATTGATCACCACCTGCTCCAGGCGCCTGCCGTTTCCATGCACCTGCGGAAGGTCCGGCGTTAGAACCACTTCCAGATGGCGCGTGGCCTTTTTAAGGTGGCTGGACACCAGATTGATCGAGGATTGGACCACCTGAATCACGTCAACCGGATCATCCAGGCGCTCTTCCGACTGGCGGGAGAAGCCCTTGAGGTCATCCACAATCGCCTTGATGCGCTCCGAGCCCGCGGACGCATCAGCCAGCATCAGGGGAAGCTGATCGCGCAGTTCGGAGTAGTTCATGGGCCCGAGACTGAAATCACCGTGTTCCCTGTAGTACGCGGCCAGAACGGGCAGAGCCTTCTCCCAAACTTCGGCAAGGAGCCCGAGATTCAACGCGATCAGCCCATTGGGGTTATTGATTTCGTGGGCCACGCCGGAGACCAGAATCCCAAGAGACACCATCTTGTCGGCCTGGCGCAGTTGCTGCTCCCGCAGCGAGGCCTGGCGCTGGGCCTCTTCCCGCGCCTGGATCTCTCCCTGCAACTGCTGGACCGAAGTTTCCAACTGGGCGGTCCGCTCGCGCACGGAAGTATCCAAGGTGTCGATCTGGCGCTTCAGACTCAGGCGCATGGTGTCCAGGCCTGCGGCGAGGCGGCGCGTCTCCACGCCGGAAACCCGGGGCGGCGACAGATCGAGGTCGCCCTCGGCGATTTTTTGCGCCGTCTCGGATAACGCCGTCAGGGGACGGCTGATATTGCGACTGAGAATCAGCGCCAGCACGAAGATGCCCGCCGCAGCCGCAGCACAGGTGCTCAACGTGAATACCGTCAGTTGACGCGCCGGCTGGAGCACCAGCGACTCGGGGGCAATCGCTACCCCATCCAGCACTATGCCCGACAGGATCCCGCGAACCTTCACCGCCGCCAGCAACTGCCGGGATCCGTCGATAGTGCCACCGGACAGCGCGTGGGCGCGCCCACCATTCACCGAGGCCAAGCGGGCCAAAGCGGGAAACTCCGCCGCAAGCATCGACGACGCCGGATCGTCCTTGCCGACGCCAGCCACAAGCCGCTCCTGCTCGTCGGCCAAGTAAAGTCGAATCCCCCGTTCGGCCACCGGGTTGCTCTGCCGGGCGCTGCGCTCGCTCGCCTTGTCCCAGTTGAAGGAGCCTGCGATCGTACCAATGACCGTCTTTTCCTCGAATTTTGCAAGTATGGGGCTGGCCATGATGATCACCCGCACCGGAGCACCGTCGGGCAGCGTCGACTCCACGATTCCGCCGATGAAAGGCTTCTCCCGCGCGGCAAGTTGAACGGCTTCGTGGTCTTTCATCGTGGTGTCAATACGGTCAAAATTGCTCGACGCCACGATCTTTCCGGCCAGATCCATACACCAGATCTCGCTGAAGTCGCTCCGCTTCTGGATCTCGGCCAGTTCCGGTGCCAGTTGGAGATACTGATCATCCCCCGTGAAGACGATCTGCATCGTGTCCAGCTCAGACCACGATTCCAGCTCCTTGGCCGCGTCATCCACGGCAACCACGGCGGATCGGGCCAGAGTCTCGGCACTCGCCTCCAGTGAATCGCCCGCCACCGCGAGCAAGGTCTTCTGGCTGCTGCGATAGGTGACATAGGTAACCAGAAGCAGGGGGGCAAGTGCCGTGGCCAGAAGGCTGAGCAGCACTTTCGCAAACATATTCATTTGGGAGCTTCCGCCCCGTCCTGCGCCGGGGTGGGTCCTTCTTCGGGCGCGGGTCCGCCTTCGCCTCGCCCCTTCGATTCATTCGGTTCCTTGGGGGCCAGCAACTCTGGAGCATCGGTGATGGCCAGGATCCGCACCGTGTCGTCCACCTCGGACTCGTAGATATAGGCCACGGCTCCCTTGAGCTTCCGCACGTACTTTTTCACCGTCTCGCTGCTGTCCAGCGCGATCGGCGGGCGGGCATTACCCGTCATGGTCTGCTGGATCCAGTATCGCTTCCACTCGTCGGGCGTCTGCTCGAGAACAATCCGTCCGAAGGCCGAACGGATATCTCCACCCGCCTGATCGATGGGGATGCAATGCTCGCCGTCTTCCCACTCCGTCTGGGTCTTGCGAAACATGCGCGCAAGCTCGTTACGGGTAAGGGACGCGGTCTCATTCTCCACGTGGGTAACCACGGCAATCCGCGGGGGAGCCTCGGGCGACTCCTCCGGAGCGGCGGCGATGGCGGAGGCCAACAGGCTGGCCATAAGCCAGGCTGCCGCCACCGTATTCCATCGCTGTATCGGACGTTTCATGAGATCCATGCTTGCTTCGGCTGCTTTCCCCGCGAGCGCATCAAAAGTTAAAGACCACCGAGGCCGCCACGCCGTCATAGGGGTCGCGGGGGTTCTCGGGTTCGCTGTGAAACACCTCCAGCTTCAGCGACACGTTGGGCTTCGGCCGGAAATTCGCGCCCACCGTGTGGCGTGTTTCGTCCCGCGGCGTGGGAATTCCATCGTTAAAGTCGAGATAGTCATAGCGATAGAAGCCGTGCCACTTGTCCGACAGGCGGTAGGCCGCTTGAAGGTACGCCCCGACCGTGTCCCCGTCTTCCTGATCCAGTCGGGAACGGAGACTGTTGTCCACGCGCGGAAGGCTACTCCGGGCAAACTCGGCCAGGATCTCGAGTCGGCCCAATCGGATCTGGGAGTCCAGGCCAAAAATCAGCTCGCCCTGATCCAGGTCGTTTTCGCTGGCCAGTGCCGAAAGGGAAAAATCCAGGGTGTCGAGCCACGTGGGTCCATCCCGGCCCGCCAGGCGAAAGGTGAGGCGCCCCCCCGCCGCCAGGTTGTCGTTCTGCTCCAGCTCCATCAGCGCCGTGTTCGCCCCGCCGCCCGCAAACAGGGCATAGCTCACGCCCCGATCATTCGCGTTCCACCAGTCCCCGGAGGCCTGAAGGGCCACGATGCTCTTGGGAAAGACATTGCCCGACATCAACGGCGCCAGCGTCGACATCGTCAGGTTGGGGTAGTGATTCGACTGCCAATATTGAGGAAGCAACAACTTGCCGCCGCGGAGTCGAAAACGATCCGAATCCCGGAATTCGACCCAGCCGGTTTCCATCTCCACCTCGATGGGCTTGCCGCCACGATCCGTCAGATAGACTTCGCCATCGATCCGGTCAAACTCGATCTCGGAGAAGGCGGTCCACTTCTCATCTTTGGTCGTGGCGCGAACGAAGACGCTCAACTCGTTCTGCACAAAGGACCCGCCCTGCTCGCTGGAATCGTCGCCATACTGGAAGTCGGCATAGCCGTGGACCGTCAGGCGTCGTTCCCCGCCCGACGTCTCCAGCGCGAGCGCATCAAGATCGTCCTCTTCAGCGCCCCAGGTACCGCCCTGCACCGCCCCCAGTGCCATGATCGCAGCCAGCAACACCCGGACGGGGGTGAAGTGAAAATACATAGGGAAGGTTTCTCTCGACAACTTCATCGGCAGGGGCTCGATACAAGGCTACAGGCCCCCAGGGGCCTACGGGCGAGATCTTGACAGGTCCGGCGCTGAATCGCAAACTGGCGACGATATGCATTTCGAGACACAAAGTTTCCCGACCAGACTCGAATGACTCAGCGCGCTTGCGGGGCCGCTTCGGATTCCAATCTTGTGGTCCATCCGGTTATTGCGTGCGTGAGCGTTAGCGAAGTAAAAATGGCCCGAGACTGAAGTTTTTAACCACGAATGGGCTTAGAGCAGCCGTTGACCGCAACCAATGAATTGAATCACGGAGGCACGAAGCCACGGAGAAAACAACATAGGAGAGGAAAAATGGAGGGGCCCCTTCTCGCTAGTAAGTGTGCTGTGACCAGGCAACGGTGCCTCAAAAACTCCTCTTCTTCTCCGCGCCTCCGTGTCTCCGTGGTCAGTCCTCTTCTGTTGACCACGGAAACGAACACGTTCAATACGCTACAGGAAGACCCCATTCGTAAACGTAAAGGGTGTCTCAATATTCGCGTTCATTCGCGGTGCAAATCTCTTTCGTTTTCTTCTTGAACAATTTGCGAGAATCTGCGTAAATTTGCGGTTCAGCTCTTTGGGTTGCGGCCAGAGGCTGCTCCAGGCCTTTGCGTGTGAAACTTTCCGCGTCAGCGCTGATCGAAGGCTTGCGCGGCCACGGCGCGGCACCGTACCATAAATCCGGTCGAGAAGTGAGTCTCCGGCCGCGAAAGGGCCCACGCCATGAACCATGCCAACATCAAGCATCCGAGCCGCGTTTCCCGGCGAACCTTTCTCGGCACCCTCGCCGCGCTGCCCCTGCTGGCCCGAGCCCAGGAACCCGCACCCGCCGCGACCACGACCGGGCCGGTGCGCTCGGACTGGCCCAACTTCCTCGGCCCCAACCGCAACGGCATCTCCGCGGAGACCGGTCTACTCAAGGCTTGGCCCGCCGACGGACCGCCCCTCCTCTGGGAGCGCACCGTGGGCGAGGGCTACGGCGCGCCCGTCGTGGCAAAGGGTCGCCTCCTCACCTTTCATCGTATCGGTGATGAGGAAGTGATTGAGTGCGTCAATGCCCTCAAGGGCGATGAGGTCCACTGGAAGCACGCCTACCCCACGCAGTATGTAGATCAATACGGTTACAACGGCGGCCCCCGCTCCTCCCCGACCGTCCACGGCGATCATGTGTACACCTACGGCGCCGAGGGCGTCGTGACCTGCCTCGAATTCGAGTCCGGCAAGCTCGTCTGGCAGCGCCCGGTCAACAAGGAATTCAACGTGCCCCAGGGCTTCTTCGGGGCGGGCACCGCGCCCGTCATCGAGGAAAATTTCCTTCTGCTCAACGTGGGCGGGCCCAACGGCGCGGGTGTTGTGGCTTTTGACACCGCCACCGGCGCAACCGTGTGGCAGGCCAGCGACGATCTTGCCAGCTACTCCTCGCCCATCGTCGCCACGGTCCACGGCGAACGCCTCGCCATCTTCCACACCGCCGACGGTCTCCTCGTCCTCGAAGCGAAGACCGGCGCGAAGCGCTTCAGCTATCCTTTCCGCTCGGAGACCTATGAATCCGCCATCGCCGCTACGCCCGTTATCGTGGACGATGTGGTCTTCCTCTCCGCCACCTACGACGTGGGCGCGGTCGCCCTGAAGCTCGACCCGGCAGGCCTCAAAGAAATCTGGCGCGACCAGCTCGCCATGCAGAACCACTGGGCCACCAGCCTCTACCTTGATGGCTTCCTCTACGGCATGGATGGACGCCATGAACGGGGCTCCAACCTTCGCTGCATCGAATTTGCCACCGGAAAGGTGCGCTGGACCGCCGACGAGGGTCTGGGCCGCGCCTCCTTCATCCTCGCCGAGGGCCACCTCATCGGCGTGAGCGAGCGCGGCGACATCGCTCTCATCGAGGCCAGCCCCGAGGGCTACAAGGAAATCGCCCGCGCCCGCGCCCTCCGCTACCCCGTCTGGACCCCGCCCATCCTCGCCCAGGGCCTCCTCTACGTCCGCAACGAGCGCACCTACCGCAGCATTAAGTGCCTCGATTTAAGGGCCCCGACGGGACCGTCCTGAACGCAAAGGCCCTCCAGCAAAACAACGCGACGAAAGCCAGTACCCGCAACCCCACATGATCAAAGCCCACCACGCGTTCGGGACCGTCCCGCGCATTCGACGGGACCGTCCTGAACGCAAGGGCCCTCCAGCAAAACAACGCGACGAAAGCCAGTACCCGCAACCCCACATGATCAAAGCCCACCACGCGTTCGGGACCGTCCCGCGCTTTTGAAAACGGGGGACAGTCCCGCACGCGAGGCAACCGTGCCTCAAGCAAGTCGAACGAGATAGCCTTGGGACTCCACGCCCGTTTCAAGTGGCCTTGCGTGCAGGACAGTCCCCAAAGCAAAGGGCGAGGCCGTGTCGCAGACACCAGCCTCGCCCTGAGAATCACGCAATGATTACTCCGGCAGTTCCTTGCCTCTGGTCTCCGGAGCGAAGTACAGGATCACCAGGCCGAGGATGAACACCGACGAGAGCATCGTGGCGCCCCAGGCGAAACCGTAGGGCTTGCTCAGGAAGGCCAGGGCGGACGGGCCGGCGATGGCGATGTACCGCGCCACGTTGTAGCACACGCCCGTACCCGTGGCGCGCAGGCGCGTCGGGAACAGTTCCGGGAAATATATGGCATAGCCGCCGAAGAGCGACGTCAGGAAGAAGCCCATGATTGGGTAGAGAATCAAGGCCATCGTGAACGACGACGTGAAGTGGAAGGTGATCGGAACGATGATCGCGCTGCAGACGAAGCTCACCGCAAAGGCCGGCTTGCGGCCCGTGCGCTGGGCCAGCCAGCCCCACGCCAACACGCCGAAGAACGCGCCGAAGTTCTGCATGATAATCGCGATACTCGCTTTCTGGTTCGAATCCTTCGCGATCTCTTCCTTTGAGCGGCCCTCGGGGTTGTCGGTCAGCCCGTCGAAGCGCGCCTGATCCCGCTCGGTCAGCGTAGCCCGGAAGGCCTCCACCTCGGCGGCATTGTTCTGGTTGCCGGTAAAGACCACACCGTCGCCCGTGGGATCGCCGATAGCACCGCGGATCAGGTCGGGCGAGAAGGTGCCGATGCCCCAGAATCCGATTACACCCACAGCCGCCAAGCCGATCGCGCACAGCGTTCGCCGCCGCAACGACGGCGAGAGCAACTCCGTGATTACGCCGAGCTTGATATCGCCACGCTTCGCGTCTTCCTGCGCCTCCTTCCACTTGTCCGGCTCCTGGATGAACATGCGGATGACAAACACCAGCACCGCGGGAACAAACCCGATGGCGAAGATCCAGCGCCACGCGGACTCGGGCGGCACATAGGAAAAGACGCTGAGGCTGATAAAGCCCGCCGCCATGTTACCCAGCGAGGAGGCCGCCTGCATGATGGCCAGCGCCGTGGCGCGTGCGTGCTGCGGAAAAACCTCGGCGATCAGGGCCGCGCCCGCCGCGAACTCGCCGCCGATGCCCAGACCCGTAAGAAAGCGGAAAAGGGCAAACATCTCCCAGTTCTGCGCGAGGCCGCTCAGGCCCGTGAAGACGGCATACATGCCCACCGTGATCGCCATGCAGCGCGTCCGGCCCCAGCGGTCACCCACGATGCCGAAAAACAGGCCGCCCGTGGCCCAGCCGAAGAGGAAGATACCCTGAACGAGGGTCGAATAATGACGGACTTCGTCGGGGGATGTGCCCATCTGCGCATTTTTCAGCAGCTCGGTAATGGCGGGTTGCCGCGCCATCACATAAAGCCATTGGTCCATCGTGTCGAAAAGCCAGCCGAGGCACGCCACAACAAGGACAAGATAGTGATAGGGGGTCAGGCCCGTGCGCCAGGAGCTCGGGGCATGACTGGACGTAGTGGCAGTCATCAATTTCTTCCCTGCGGTTAAGATGAGATGAAAGTTGGGGATTGCCCGGGGGCAACGCCATCACCGAAGGAATGACCGGGCCCGCGCGCTCCAATCGCGCATGGACCATCCCCAATAAATACACAAAGTTGAGGGGGGCGGGGGAACAAACGTGCGGAACGAATCCGCATGGGCCACCACCTCCGAAAGTGTATAGAAGCACGAAATCTATGTCAATCCAGTGCCTTTCTCATTTTTCTTTGCGCGCCGCATTCGCGCACCATTTGGATCAACCCCCGCCCCCGTGGCACCATGGTCGTCTTCTTGGAAGGAGCGCATCATGAAAAGAAAGAAACGAAAGCGAGACGGACGACAAGGCCGCTACACCGACAAGGCCGGACTCTCGCCGGGCACACCGGTATTCATCGGCGAGCAAAAGCAGGAAAAAACTACGATAAGCGTCATCCGCTTCTCCGAGGACTTTGCCGTCGAAAAAAAGGATGCTCGGGTAGGCGACTGCGCCCTCGCACGGGAACAGTCGGGCATCACCTGGGTCAGCGTGGTCGGAATTCATGATGTGAACGTCATCGCGGCGCTTGGCGAGCACTTTGGGATCCACCCCCTGACGCAGGAGGACATCGTCAACACCGCCCAACGCCCGAAGTCTGAGGAATTCGACGACTATATCTTTGTCGTAATGAAGATGTTCACGTACGACGAAGTCCAGAAGGATATTGACATCGATACGGTGAGCATCATCCTCGGAAAAGGATTCGTTATTTCCTTTCTGGAGCGCGATAGCGCCGTGTTTGACCCGGTGCATGACCGAATCGTGAACGCGAAAGGGCGTGTCCGAAAGCTTGATGCGGACTATCTCGCTTATGCCCTCATGGACGCTGTCGTGGACGCGTACTTCGTCGCCCTGGAACGAATCGGGGATCATATCGAGTCGATAGAGGACGATATCGTTGCGGCCCCGGTTCCCTCGCATATGCAGGAACTCCACCGGCTCAAAAGAGAGATTCTCTTCGTCCGCAAGTCAGTCTGGCCCCTGCGCGAAGAAATAGGCTCCATACTCAAGAGCGAATCACCCCTAATCAAGGAGGGCACGGGCGTCTTCCTGCGCGACCTCTATGATCACACCATCCGCGTAATCGATATCGTGGAAACCAGCCGCGATATCCTAAGCAGCATGCATGACACCTACCTCTCCAGTGTGAGCAATCGCATGAATGAAGTGATGAAGGTGCTCACTATCATCGCCACCATCTTCATTCCCCTCACCTTCATCGTGGGCGTCTACGGCATGAACTTCGACAACATGCCCGAGCTGCGCTGGCATTGGGGTTACTATGGCATCTGGGGAATTATGCTTTCAGTGAGCGCGGGCATGATGATCTATTTCAGAAAGCAACGGTGGCTATAGGGTGGCATACCGAATAAAATCCAGGTGAAGCATCTGCGCGTCCTGCAAAGACAGGGCCATTGCGCCGATCAAACGTGCCCCATTCGAATCCGCGTGATGCGTTCAATCTTCGCCTGATCCACCTGACACGAAGTCTTACTGAAATCTACCGTGGCCATTTTGGCCTTCAAGCGGGCGGAGATCGCCTCGATTTCGTGGCCGGGCCGGGAGGAAAACAGGTAGTTTGAAAACCACACGCTGCCGTGAATGGTGGGCACCAGTTTCTCGGTCTCAACGATGCCCGACTCGGAAATCTGGTAGGACCGATAGCCCAAATCCTTGAGTATCGGATAGGGATCCGACTCAAATGGTTCGGCCACTTCCAGGAGCAGGTCCGGCTTGATCGACGTTAGGGTCTTGACCATCCCTTCCAGCGCCTGCTTTTCATGTCCCTCAACGTCGATTTTGAAGACAGCCGGCCCCGTGATTCCTTTGTCCTCCATGTAGCGATCAATGGACTCCGTCGGAACGTCCACCCCCTGCCCGTTGTTCAGATGTGAAAACCCCTCTTCCAGCGAACAGCTCATGGCGGAGCCGCTGAGGTGAAGCTCCGCCGTGCCGCGCGCTGACGACACAGCCATGCGTTCGCACGTGATGGACGTAAGTTTATTGTTCCTTACGTTGGAGGAAAGCAGCTCGAAGTTTCCCGGATGGGGTTCAAAGGCGATTACGCGAACGCCCGGCCGGCATATGCCCACATGAAGGGCGTAGTAGCCAATATTGGCACCCACGTCAAAGAATACGGAATCATCGGTAAGCAGCTCATTCAATAGAAACACGGACTCTGGCTCGTAAAACTCCATGCCGCACCAGAACAACTGGAAGCTCAGGTAGTTCTCTCGAACACCGGTCAGTTTGAGTTGCCTTCCATTCTGAGCGAGCACCGGAACGGGCCCGACCCCGAACCATTGCTGCTTCGTGCGCATGCCTACACGCCTCAAAGGCGCTTTGAGGGACGGAACCGCACTGCATAGAGATATGACACTCCTGCCAATAGCTTGCTTCATCGAATTCATAGCCGTAGTCCTTTGGTGAGCCTAAAGATCCCGACTTGCCGCATGCAACGGGGTACTCTAAGGATGGCGTGATAGGGACGAATCTGCCCTGGCGGGAAATCACCACCGCCGGATATCACACGTGTGGTCACTATACTTCGTACTTCCAATTCGGGCAAGTAAAGTTTCGGCTGAAACCGGGTAAACATTGGGTAATTCGGCAGATCCCGCGTTCAGACCGCTCCGCCTTGTATCGCGATGGCCGCTGTGATTGAATAGTGCATCAAACCCGATGGAGGCCCGATCACCATGCATCGTTCACGCTGGCACATCCCCTTTGTACTCGCCCTGCTCGCCACGATCCCGGCTCGCGCCGAGCAGCCCGCCGAGGTCGTCAAGAAGACCTTTCCGCTCGCCGACATCAAGGACCGCGTCCCCTGCGCGTTCTTCCAGCCGGATTTCCCCCAGGGCGACAGCAACTACCACTCGCTGGCCGCAGCTTCGGACGGCAAGCTCTATTTCTCCATCGACACGCACAACACGGACTACGCGTGTCGGTTTTACAGCTTCGACCCGGCCACGGAAGCGGTGACCCAGATCGCCGCCCTGGATACGCCCGTGGGGGAAGACGCGCGCAAGGAGATCTCCCAGGGCAAAATCCATGTGCCCTTTTACGAGCACAACGGCAAGCTCTACTTCTCCACCCACCTTTCGTTCTACGCCGAGGGCCTGCCGGGCTATGACGCGAAAGGAAAGCCCCTCTACCAGGGCGGCCATTTCATGTCCTATGATCTGAAGACGGGCGTCTTCGAAGACCTCGCCCGGATCCTGCCCGATGAGGGCCTCATCACCATGATCCTGGACAAGGAGCGCGAGGTGCTCTACGGCCTGTCGTGGCCTTCCGCCCTGCTGATCTCCTATGAGCTGAAGACCGGCGACCTCCACTCCTGGGGCGCGGCGCAGGGCCGGGGTGAATGGGGACACCTGCCCCACGAGTGGGATCGCGTCTGCCGCACCCTCGCCCTGGAGCCCAACGGCAACCTTTATGGCTCCACCATGGACGGCCAGATCTGGCGCTTCCAACCGGGACTGCGGCCACGACCCTTCCAGTACATCGAGGGACTCGATCTTTCCCGTCTGGTCTTCTCTCAGTCGGCGGCGGAAACAAAGAAAGGCGAGTTTCAGCACAATTGGCGCGTACTGGAATGGAATCCCGCCACGAAGAGCTTCTTTGGCGTGCAATGGGAAACCACCGCCCTTTTCGAGTTCGCCCCGGAGAAGGAATACCTGCGCGCCCTATGCGATTTCCGCCATGACGCCTACAAGGGCATGCCGCGCAACCCGGAGATCAGCCAGCTCGGCTTCATCATCGCGCCGGACAACAACACCATCCTCTACCTCGCCAATGGCCCCGCCGCCACGATTCCCGGACGCCCCGACGTCCAATCGGGCATCTACCTTCTCAGCTACGACATCGCGGAGGGTGCCATGACGAACTACGGGCTGGTGATCGGCAGGGACGACCGGCGGCCCTTCTTCACGGAGAGCCTCGCTATCGGCGCCGACGGCCACCTCTACAGCGTGGCCTGGACCGAAGTAATCGATTCCGCACGGCGTGACACCATCGCCAAGGCCCGCGCCTTTGGCCCGGAGGAAACCGAGCGCATGGTGTACGAAGTTCAACTGATTCGCCTGCCGAAGTGGGAAAAGTTCGCGAAGTAATCGTCCGCGACTTGAATGATTCACGAGGTCGTTGTTCTTTGCGGCTTAGCGCCTCTGCGTGCAAAAATATCCGGGCGTGATGGCACGTGACGACGCGGAGGCGCAAAGAATTAGTGCGCCATATCAATATCAGGAGAATGTATGTCTTTCGTAACGGCTTCGAAACAGCGCTTCGCACTCGCGATTCTTGCCTTTGTCACCGCAAGCTCGGTGCAAGCCGAAGACTGGCACGCGGAGTTCGCCCGACGCACCGCGGAGGCCTACACCGCCGTCGCACCCATGCCCCTGCTCAGCGCGGCCCATCCCGACGCCACCCTCGCCGACGGCTATGCGATCCAGGCCCTGGTGGTCAAGCAACTCCTGAACGGCGCGAAACCCGCCGGATTCAAAGCCGCCATCGTGGCCGCACCAGGCCAGAAAGCCATGGGCGTCGAAGGCCCCCTCGCGGGCGTGATTCCCGCAGGTGGTGTGCTCTGCGCGTGTGAAGCCGTCACCATCGACCTCGGCGAAGATCCCGCGCGCCACATCGAAACGGAAGTGGGCTACATCATCGGCACCGCGATTTCCGAGCCCGTCGGGGACGTGGCCACGCTGCAGAAGCACATCAAGAGCGTACTGGTCATGATCGAGGTGCCCGGCGGCCCTGTGGAATCGACCAAGCCCCCCACCGCCGCCGATCTGGCCGCTTGGAATATCAACGCCAAGCTCTTCATCGCCGGCGACTACAAGTCCCCCGAGAAAATCGACGAAGACGCCGTCACCGTCACCCTCACACGCGATGGCGAAACGGTCAACACCGGCAAAGGTGCCGACGCCGCCGGCGGCCAGTGGGAAACCCTGCGCAAAACAATCAACACCCTCGTCGGCCTCGGCTATACCATTGAGCCCGATCAGTTTATCTCCAACGGCGCCCTTGGAAAAATCATTAAGGCAGAACCAGGCACTTACGAAGCCGATTTCGGTCCCCTGGGAGTCGTGGTCTTCGACGTGATCGCGGCGGACTAAACAGGGACTGACGCGCGCCGGTATACTCAAACGGGCCAAGCCCGCCATGGATTGAAATGGCGTTCGGAAAGTAGTCGTTACTTCAAAGCGCGTGGCTGTCCCGTCGTGGACCGAGCGCACTCGGCGCAATCACAACGCCCCTATCCAGGGGCAGTGTCGCGGGTCAGGTGATTGCGGGCGTATCCAGTACATTTCCCTGACGACGGGACAGCCACGGACGTCGCAGTTAATCTCACTCGGATATGAGTCCTTTCATTTCAATGGCACTCTTGCTACTGCGGCACACGAGTCCGCGTCAGTCCCCGTGTACCCCGCCCGTGATCCACACGCCCAATTTCAGGTAAAATACCCCTCATTCAACCCATCAGCCCCAGCAATTCACAGGCGCCCTTTTACCATGTCTTCCGAAAAGAAATTCCAGCGCACCCTGGTCACCAGCGCGCTCCCCTATGCCAACGGCCACATCCACCTCGGCCACATCGCCGGGGCCTATCTCCCGGCCGACGTTTACGTCCGCTATATGCGCCTTCGCGGCGAGGCCGTGCTCTACATCGGCGGCTCGGACGAGTACGGCGTGCCCATCACGCTCACGGCCCTCAAGGAGGGCATCACGTCCCAGGAAGTCATCGACCGCTATCACCACGCCAACAAGGCCGCCTTCGAGCGCCTGGGCATCTCCTACGACATCTACGGCCGCACCTCCTGGGAACTCCATGCCGACACGACCCAGCGCTTTTTCACGAAGCTCTTCGAGGACGGCTACATCCACCAGGAAGACATCGAGCTCTGGTATTCCGAACAGTCCGACCGATTCCTTCCCGACCGCTACGTTCGCGGCACCTGCCCGAAGTGCGGCTATGAAGAAGCGAACGGCGACGAATGCGAGAGCTGCGGTGCCCAGTATCCCCCCCAGGATCTCGTCGCGCCCCGCGCCAACATCCCCGGTGACAGCTCCATGCCCGTGCTGAAAAATTCCCGCCACTGGTTCCTCGACCTGCCCAAGTTCCAGGGCCAGCTCAAGGAATGGCTGGAAACCCACCCGGAATGGCGCGCCAATGTGAAGGGTATCGCCAACAGTTGGGTGGACGATCTCCGCTCCCGCTGCATCACGCGCGACACGGACTGGGGCGTGCCGATTCCCTTGGACCTGCCCGAGGCCCAGGGCAAGAAGATCTACGTCTGGTTCGACGCGCCCATCGGCTACGTCTCCAACACCCGTCAGTGGGGCATCGACGCCTATGGCGATCCCGATGCGTGGGAGGGCTGGTGGAAAAAATCCGACACGCGCCTCCTCCATTTCATCGGCAAGGACAACATCCCTTTCCACGCCGTAATCTTCCCGGCCATGCTCATCGGCCAGGGCGACTTCATCATGGCCGACAACGTGGTGGGCAACGAATACCTCAACATCTTCAACCGCCAGACGGGCAAGTCGGAGAAGGGCTCAAAGTCGCGCGGCAACATGATCTCCGTGAAGTGGGCTGTGGAGCAATTCGATCCCGACGTCCTGCGTTATTACCTCTGCGCCAACGCCCCCGAGTCCAAGGACGCCGACTTCGACTGGGACGATTTCATGACGCGCTACAACGGCGAGCTCTGCGACGTCGTCGGCAATTTCGTCCACCGCTGCCTCACCATGACCGTAAAGAATTTCGACGGCCACATCCCCCATCCGGGCGCGCTGGACGCCGACGACCAAGCCATGCTCGACGCGATCCCCGAGGGCATCGACGCCATCGCCGAATCCCTCGACGGATTCCGATTCCGCCAGGCCCTGGAGCGCTTTATCGATCTCGGGCGCAAGGCCAATGTCTACTTCGACGGCAAGGCCCCCTGGACCACGCGCAAGACCGACATGGAGCGCACTGGCACGACGCTTTACGTCTGCTGCCAGATCGTCCACGGCCTGTGCCACGCCATGGCCCCCTTCATGCCCGGCGGCGCGCAGAAACTCGCCGGCATACTGAACATCGCCCTGCCCGAAGGCGGCCCCAGCGGCGGCGAAGACGTGTGGACCGTCGGCAAAGCCCCCATCGCCGCCGGATTGCCCCTCAACAATCCAGAAGTCCTCTTCCCCAAGCTCGACAAAGACGCCATCGCGGCACTGGCCGAGTTGCATTTGAACGGGGAAGCGTTTTAGAAGTTTGATTGACTTAGTGGACAACGTGGACTGAGTGGACTAAGTGGACCTGATCAACTCGAATCCGTCCACTCTGTCCACCTTGGTCCACTTCGTCCACTCTGTCCAGAACCCAAAGAGGAGTCCCCCATGAGCCAAGGCCTGCGCGTCACCGTCTGGAACGAAGGCGTCCACGAAAAGATCAACCCCAAAGTCTCCGCCCTCTACCCCCAGGGCCTCGGCCGCCAGATCGCCCGGTACATTGAGCAGGTCCCCGGCATCGCCTCCGTCCGCGTCGCGGAACTCGACGACCCCGAGCACGGCCTCACCGACGAAGTGCTCGAAAACACGGACGTCATGACCTGGTGGGGACACAAGGCCCACGACCGCGTGGACGACGCCATCGTGGAGAAAGTGCGCCTGCGCGTCGTGGAACACGGCATGGGCCTCGTCGTCCTTCACAGCGGCCACTTCTCCAAGATCTTCAAGCGCCTCATGGGCACCTCCTGCGACCTCAAGTGGCGCGAATACAACGACGAGGGCGAGAAAGAACGCCTCTGGGTTGTCGACCCCGCCCACCCCATCGCCCACGGCCTTCCCGAAATGTTTGAGCTCGAAAAAGCCGAAATGTACGGTGAGCACTTCGACATCCCCCAGCCCGACCAGCTCGTGCTCATCAGTTGGTTCCAGGGCGGCGAAGTCTTCCGCAGCGGCTGCTGCTGGCACCGAGGCCTCGGCAAAGTCTTCTACTTCCGCCCCGGCCACGAAACCCTGCCCATCTACCACAACGAGACCATTCTCAAAGTCATCGCCAACGGAGTCCAGTGGGCCGCCCCCACCCGCGTCGCCGGCGGCATCAAACGCGGCAACGCCCAGCCCCTCGAAAAAATGGAGTAGCCCCGACAGGACCGCTTTGACGAGACCGTCCTGAACGCCAGGGCCCGCTGACAACTCAACACGACGCCCGGCCAACCGCACAACCCCCACCCGCCGAAGCCCGCCAGGCGTTCGGGACCGTCCCGCGCTTTACGGCGGGGACTGCCTCCGATTGGCACACGACATCCGATTAACGTCATGTCGTAGTCCCAATCGGTGGCTGTACTCACATAAGAAACACCTTCAAAGACTCCCGACGCACGGTACAACGTTTTCCAATGGGTACAGCCACCACCCCGTACCTGCGGCCCGATTCCAACGTCTTCGTCGTGTACCGGGTGGAGGCAGTCCCCCAGCGACGTTCGGGACAGTATTGTGTTTCTATTCTTCCGCCGCTTCTTCCTCCGGCTCCAGCACGATTTCCAGCTCGGCACCTGGGTCGGCGGCGACTTGGACAAGGTTGTACCCCGCTTGGGAAATTGTCACCAGTAGCGGCACATCCGGCACGTACAGATCGATCCGCCCGTTCTCATCCGCGAAGCCGCTGGTCAGGTCCTCCAGCGTCTCCCGGTTTTTCGCACTAACATGGGGGGGATTTGCCTCCGGGTCGTCGTTGAAACTCGCGAGTATCACAGCAACAACTTGGTCATGCGGCGCAACGCGAAGATCACCCATGGACCGGGTTTCTCCGGCTTGAACCGCCACCCATTCCGATTCTACGCGGCTGGACACGCCACTGCCGCCAACTATGATCTGATGTTCGCCCACGGACAGAACCGACATGGAGAAACGCCCGTCGTCGCCGGTCGGTCGAGCTTCCGACTCAAACGGAAGCTGCACACCCTGGCGCGTCATTTGATTGACATGCACCGGTACACCCGACACTGGATGCCCCTCTTCGTCCACCACACGGCCTTCAATAGTCGCCCTTTCGACGGGTACCTTTTCCTCCGCGCGCTCTCGGGTCAGGAGAAAGGTGAGCGGCGGCAACTCCGTTTGACCGGGCATAACTTGTATCGGGGTGCGACCCTGTTCTTCCGGTTGGACATACCCCTCGGGAGTCTCGAAGAAATACACGAAGGAATTGCCCTCGGGCAGGCGAAAGGCAAATCTTCCGTCCCGATCTGTCTGAGCGGAGCCGATCGCTTGTTCTACGCTTGTAAGTTCATAGACGCCGGAATTCATCGCAACTATCCGCGCGCCTTCAATGGGGTCGCCACTCTCGCGGTCAATGAGGATTCCCGCCTGTAGCGCGCCGTGCTCCATCAGAAGATCGACCCCTTCGCGCTTTTCCCCATGAAAAACTTTCACTGTGGGCAGGACCCGCGTAATTTCCGCCGGTGGGTCGCCATAGTGTTGCACCAGCACCGAATAGGTCGCTTCGGGCATTCCCTTTATCGTGTAGCGACCTCGGGCATCGGTGCGCGCCTGAAAGGCCGTGCTAACGCCGAGAGTCGAAGACTGCCCGGCGTTGGGACGGGCGAACACAGGAACATCCACCGCAGCCTCACCCGAGGCATGCCGCACGGTTCCCGAGATCGAGGCCTCGGGAAAAAGCTCCACGTCCACCGCTTGGCCTTCGGCTGCCTTGAAATTGTAGCGCTGGGCCTCACCCAGGCCGGGCGCGGTGAATTCCAAATAGTAGGCATGTCCGTTGGGGATATCTCCCAGAGTGAAGACGCCATCACGAGAGGGAGAGATCTCGAAAAGTCTGGGCCACAAAGGCGGCCGATACTTGGAGGAGACCTCCATGGATTCGTCAAGACGAAAATCTCCCATCGATATTCGGAGCGACAGAACCTTTACGGATGCTTTTGTCGCGTCAAACCCCGCGGGAACCTTGACAACGCCGCCAATCCGCGTGGATGGCACCATGACAATCGAGTCCCAGCCCGTTATTTCCCGGGACCTCGGCCAGTGTTGCCACAAGCCCACAAGGCGGTCCGGTATCCGCGCATAGGCTGAAGCATATCCGTAGGAAGATTTGGAGGTCTTATGGGTGGCGGGTACTTCTACATACCCTTTCCCGTCCGAGCGCACCGGCCCGAAGGCTTGCCGGATGATATCCTCCGGTCGGTCGACCTGAAGCATCGGCGGCGTGCTCCCGTCCGTCCACATGTAGTACACCTCCGCCCCGGCCACAGGTTTACCCTGCTCGTCCACGCAGCGCAGTCGGATCATTTCCTGCTCCTCTGCCTCCGGTGTCGCCGCCTCGACCGCATCGGCCCGCGCGGTCAAGTCTGCCGCTTCCGCGACCGGCGTTGTCACCTCCGCCACTTCCTCAGACACGCCGGTGGGCCCTTCGCCACCCGCCTCCACATCAGTTGCGATGAGCCTGCTCGCGTCTCTTCCGTTTCTCGCGTCGGCCCCCATGTTGGACGCCCACAGGGCCGCCATCAGCACCACAATCGTCCCCGCGGCCGCCGCAGCCCGCCATTTCATGGGAATTCGCACGGGAGGTGCCAAGCGCCCCGTCGCGATGCCAATCTTCTTGAGCGATGCCACGAGCGCGGGCGAAGCCGCCGACACTTCGAGGGCCCCGAACAGCCCGGACAGCGCGGCGAGGCCAAGCGTGATGTTCTTCGCCGCAAGCTGTTCCCGGATTTCGCCAATGGCCCGCTGAATCCGCTCCGTCACCGTTGATCGCCCGATACCCAGCGCCCGCGCCACCTCCCGGTGGGTCTGCCCTTCGAAAAAGTGTAGCACCAGCGGCGTCTGAAGCTCGTCCGGCAATTGCGCGATAATGGCGTCCACATGGGGTTGGATATCGTTCCAAGTGGGCTCGGTTGATCCCGTTTGCTCCGCCGCATAGTTTCTCTCACGGGCCGACCGCGCTGTATCGCTTCGCAGGCGATCCAGCGCACGATTCGTCGCCAAGCGATGGAGCCAACCGCCCAGCGAAGGTGCGACGGCCCGCTGCGCCTGGCTCACCTGCAGAAAGCACTCCTGCGCCGTTTCCTCTGCGTCCGCGAGATTGCCCAACACCCTGCGGCACGCGGCCAGCACCATACTCGCGTGACGATCCACCAGTTGGGCGAAAGCCTCCGGGTCCCGCGCGCCGATCCACCGCTCCATTAACGCCGTATCCGATTTCCGCATTGTCCGTCTCCTGGGTTAAACCATACCCATCTAACGGAGTCAATGGAAGTTTGGTCGGGATCGTCCTGAACGCAAAGGTCCGCCAACAACGCAACACGATTCCGGGCCGACCTCACAGCCCCGACCAAACAAAGCCCGCCAGGCGTTCCGGACCGTCCCGCGCAGTCAACTGCGGGAGGACAGTCCCGCACGCGGAAACAGACAACCCGATCGAATCACATTGAGAGTACAAGTTCAATCTACCCTACCGAGTCGTCGACCGTGCAGGACAGTCCCCTCGAAGCCCCCCAAGAAGCTATGGACGCAAACATCCCGTTTGCGTCCATCGGCCAAAATCTATCCGTTCGGGCTCTGTTACCCGTGCAGCTTCATATCCAGCTTCCGCATGAGCTTGAGCAACTTGTAGCTGCTGTTCGCGCACTGGGGGTTCTTCCAGCGTTCGCTGTGGAAATACACCGCGCAGAAATAAAAGGCCTTCTCGTAGTCCTTCTCTTTCGCGTAGTGATGCACCAGGTATTCAAAGGCCACGGCCCACGGAATGCCCTCGGCCACGAGCTTCTCCCACCGTGCCGCCTGCTCCATGCGGTCCGGGCAATTCGCCGCCGCCTGGATGCCAAGCTGCCAGTAGGCATCGTTGGCAATCGCCGGAAACTGCGCCCGGGCACGCTCGTAGTTGTCGCGGCAGAATTCGAAATAGGAGGTGCGCTGGCGATACCAGTCTTTGGGCTGGGCCGCCACGGATACGGGCGGCAGCGCGGGCGCGGATTTCTCGGAGATGGTGATCGTGCCGCCGCAGGTGTTGCAGTGGCCGCTCTGGCCGAGGTACTGCTCGGGCACTTGCCGCACGGACTGGCAGTGAGGGCAGGCAAATAGAATGTGGAAGGGCAGCAGGGTTTCCTGAATCAGGGCATTGGACATGGGGTGCTCTCTTTCCGACTTGGGGCAGACCTGACAGACTGCGAAGACGAAGCAATTCCGATACCAACTCGACCGAATCGCACAACGTCTCTATTCACGGGCTGTTAGGAACCATACCACCGGCGAAACACTTTTATTCGCTGGCCTACTACACCATAGTATGGCCAAGGTGACTTCGCGGTGGTAATTCTCGCCCGCCGCCCACCGGCGGCGCAGACGAGTTGCTAGTCAAGTACTATATCCCCATTTTTCGCTTCGAGTTCCATCTTAAACTGCCCTTGTTTCGGAAATCCGCGATATTTCGCCTGACTCCGCCCCAGAATGCTCCCCTCCAGCGGGATCGCGCTGTCCACCGTGCCCTTATCCACGGCCACACTCAGCTCGCTGTAGGCCGCATCGCCCAGCACTACGCTCAAGTCGCCCTCTTCCACTTTGATATCCATATCGCCAGCCATCCCGTCCAGCGCCAGAATCCTGACATTCCCCAGGCTGTTCCGGACGGTGACCGCGCCGCCCGGCTTATCGATGATGGTGCCCCCCTTCACGCAGGTCGAGGTGAGGGTGCCGGTGACGCGCTCGAAGAAGGAATCCCCGTAGCGCGCCGATGCCTCCACCGTACCCGCGGCCCCGGAGACCCGGATGCCGCCGTTCTTGTTGGTCAGCGTGAGCGGCCCCGCGCAGTCCGACGCGCTCACCGCGCCCGCCGTCTGCTCGACGGTGGCCTGGCCCACGCTACCGCTGACCCGCGTGTGGCCGTCTTCGGCCATCACCGTAACCGGAAGATTACGGGGATATCGTATTTTCAGATTGATGCGATAGTCGCTGCACGCCAGCGCGGCCAGGTCGCCCGTAAGCAGGGTGCGGACCGTAAGCCGGTCGGCATCTTTCTGAACCTTCAGTGGCAGCACATCCAGCGCGGCGCGGGCCTTGGAGGCGCTGGGCACCCAGGCGATGCGGGTGGCGGAGATGTTCACGCCGGGATCGTCGGAGGCCTCCAACACGATATCCCCCCGCACGGCCTCGATCTGCAGGCGCGTGTAGGGCGTCACGGTGTGGTTCTCGGAGACGATCTCGTCGTAGGGCTTGTCTTGTCCCTGGGGGCCCGTGGCCACGCCGCCGGGGTTCCCCTCGAACTCCACCCGGATTTCGCCGATCGTCGCGCTGATGTCGATGCGCTGCTTCGCATCCGGGCTACCATGGCGCGCCAGGATTCGGGGCCCCTGCTCGGATCGTGTCACGGGCAACTGCGAATCGATGGAGCCATAGAGCGCCGTCGCGGTCAGGTCGGGCTTCGCATCGGGCGGCAGCAACAGGTGTACCGCCGTGCTGTAGCCGATCATGTCGAAGGAAGCCTCGGGCTGGAGATTGCGCACGGCCACGCTGCCCCCGAAGCTGTTGATCTGCAGCCCGCCCGCCACCTCGCTGAACTCGGCCTGGCTGTCGTGGAGCTGAAACTGCCCCCCCGCCTTCAGGCCGGCCGCGCGCAGGGGAAAGGGGCCTCGCACTCGGGCCTTCACCGCGCCGCCGATATCGCCCAAGTCCACCATGCCATGCTGGGACTCCAACGCCACAAAACCGCCCACGCCGCGAACGTAGGTGTCGCCGAAGGCGTTGTCCACCACCACGTTGGCCCCCCGGGGCACGGTGATATAGAGATTGGCCTCCATCGACACCGCGCCCATGTCGAGGTGGCGATCCGGCAGCACCGGGCGCACCTGCACCAGATCTTCCCCGGTCACGATCTGCACATCGATAGAGCGGGAGATCTCCTCCGCCACGCTGGCCGATTCGGCACCGGCGACCACCTTGGCGTTGATACGGACCACCCGCTCGTCCCAGGTGTCGATGTGGATCTCGCCAAATTCGTTGGAAACGGATACCAGCGGTGTCGGGCCGGTCTCTTTGCGTTCGCTGACGTCGCGCTCTTTGGTAAAGTCCGCCGGCTTCTCATCGTCCAGCCCCATTCCGGGCCCGAAGATGCCCTCGGCCTTCTCGCCGAAGTTGCGCATGCCCTTGCCCACTTCATCCAGGAAGGACTGGGTCTTCTCCAGCAGGCCCCCGTCGTTGGCCGCAGGCTGCGCCACCGATACGCCACAAAAAAGCAGCAGGGCGATAAAAGTACCTATACGAGTCATAGAGCAGTTCCGGTGGTCAAAAACGCGCCATCGTTCACGCCGCGTAGGGACAGCGTCGCCCCGTGACACGGATATGCGTGAGACGCCAAACGCAATTTACTTCGCCCGGACGAACGAGACCCGCTGCGACCGGCGGGGCTGTCCTGTTGTTTGACGTCGTGATTGAGCGCCATCAGGGCGGACCCCACCTTCGTGGAAGAGCCAATTGAAATAAATCTGACGCGGCGCGGGGCTGCGTTGAGCGCGCGGGCTGCCCACACCAACAACAGGACAGCCCCGCCGGTCGCAATGAATCGGGCTCGGTTGGGATAAGACGATTGCCACATAGCACACTTCGCAGATTGGTGTCACGGGGCGACGCTGTCCCTAAGGCACCTTCATGGTTAAAAAAAATTAGCACAGATCGCAGACGCCCCGCTCGGGACCTTCCGGCTGTGCTTTCGCGCCCTGGGGGGCGCGGACTGCATGCAATGTCCGTACTCGGGGCCGAGCCGTTAGAGGCTGCCGCCCTCGACATAAATATTGCGCAGGTCTTTCAGATAGGTGTGGAGCACATGGGTCGCGCGAACGTTGTTCGGGTTGCGCTCCAGCGCCGAAATCGCCGCCGCGATGTCGTCATCGCGCGACTGGACCACGCGCATCTGCTCCTGCTCCTGGGGGGTCTGGGGCGCTGCGCCGTTCTTCGACTTGATCGCCGCCGAAAGGGTTTGCACCTCCTCCGCCACATCCAGCGCCGCCTGGCGGATCGCCTCGGGCGACTGGCCGCTCTCCGCCACCACGGGAACGCTCGGCTGGAACACCGGCGCCGCGCTTTGCTGCTCCGGCGAACCCACGAAGGCCGCGAAGGTCAGCCCGGCCACCACCACCATGCCCGCCGCGCACGCACAGGCCTGGGCCACTTTCCACGCCGCCCGCAGGGGGCCCGAACTGCGCTTCATCTCCGAGCGGGCTTGCTTGCCCGCCATGAGGATCTGAGCGGTCAATTCGCTGTCGGCTTCCAACTCGGGAGCGGACGACACGAAGGCCAGGGATTCCTGTATGGCGCGTACTTCCGCCTGACAGGCCGCACACTGGCTCAAGTGGGATGCGATGGTGCGGTCAATCGCGGCGCGATTGTCCACCAGATTCTCCGCATACGCCAGCAAGGCCTGCTTGCCGGGATGGGGCCGTATTTTCGTTGCTATTTGCATTCGCCTAGGTACCCTGTAACGCACTCTTCCATCCGAAGCGCCCCCGCCTCGACCCCTCCCAATAAGGGCCGCGCGCCACGGCGCTCTCCCGGCGCCTGAAACCATCAAATATACTCGCGATACTTTTCGAGGTAGGGCCGCAGCGCCCGCTCCGCACGCACAATACGCGATTTGATGGTCCCGACCGGGACTTCAAGCACTTCCGCGATCTCTTCGTAGGAAAGATCCTGGAAGCGACGCAATACAAATGTTTCACGCTGGTGCTCGGGGAGGTGCCGGAGCGCTTCGTTCACCGCTTCCGAGATCTCGCCGCGCTGGAACGCCGCCAGGACGTTCGCCCGCTCATCGCCCACGTGATCCATGGGGTTGAAGGCTTCGTCGTCCTCGTGGTTCCACCAGCTCGAGATGCTGAAAAATTTCGGGCGACGCTTGCGCCGGGCCCATTCCTTGGACACAATATTGGATGCGATCGTGTAAAGATAGGTCGTGAACTTCGCCGTCGGCTGGTAGCGGGCACCGTTGCGGACCAACGCCAGAAACACTTCCTGGGTCAGTTCTTCCGCAATGTGGCGGTTCTGCACCATCCGGAAGACATAGTTCAGCACGCCCTTCTGGTGGCGTCGAACCAGCACGGCATAGGCGTCTTCCGAGCCCTGACCATGCTCCAGCATGAGCGCTTCATCCGTCCAGGTCGCCAGCGGGCCATCGCCACGCTCCACAACCCGCAACATCGGCTCCGCTCTTAACGGGACTACATTCTCTAAGCCATCGGCCATAATCGTGTTTTCATCCCCGGGGTTCTGTCCCAATCGTTCTGAGGGGATATATCCTGTCGTTGTGGTAAAGGTTCCAGAAAAAAATATTTCTTTCTTGGGCCATCAGTATAGCAGAGTCGAAGGCAAAAGCCATCCTCGGAACAGGAGCGTTTTAGGCCTGGGCTAATTTCGCTGCCTGGTCGATATTAAGGGCTTTACATTTATTCTCACCCGCCACGGGGACCCCTGCCATCCCCCCGCGAGTGGGCCTGTCGGTTCAGTGCCGGGGTGACGATGTCGGTAGTCCAATTCAGAAATTACAGAGGTACTGTCATTCCCGCGCATGCGGGAATCCAGTGCTTTCACGCAGTTCACGTAGCACAGTCTCTGGATTCCCACTTTCGTGGGAATGACAGAACGTCGTAAGTCAGTTTCAGTGGTCGAGTTTTTGGGTTAAATCGACAACTCCCTTCGCCGAGATGAACGTGTCTCTCGGTATTCCCTACTTCGCCGCCTTCTTCGCCTTCTTCACCGGCACATCCTCGCCGCCGCCGCTGCCCTTCAGGTCCTTCGGGTTCTTCATCAGCGCCAAGGCGTCTTCTTCCGAGATCAGTCCGCCGTTGTACAGATTCTTCACCGAACGGTCCATGGTGATCATGCCGTCGCGCGTACTCGTCTCCACCACGCTGTACACCTGATGCGTCTTGCCTTCGCGAATGAGGTTGGCCACCGCCGTGTTGTTCACCAGCATCTCGCAGGCGAGCACCCGGCCCGTGTTGTCCAGATTCGGCAGGAGCCGTTGGGAAATGATGGAGTGGAGCGTCATGGAGAGCTGAAAGCGGATCTGCTGCTGCTCATGGCCGGGGAACACGTCGATGATGCGGTCCACGGTCTGGATGGCGTCGTTCGTGTGGAGCGTCGCGAAGACCAGGTGGCCCGTCTCCGCCGCCGTCAGCGCCGCCTTGATCGTCTCCAGATCGCGCATTTCGCCGATAAGGATCACGTCCGGATCCTGGCGCAGCACGTACTTCAGCGCCGTGGGGAAGCTGTTCGTGTCGCCGCCCACTTCCCGCTGATCCACGATGGACCGCTTGTGGGTGTGTACGTATTCGATCGGATCTTCCACCGTGATGATGTGGCAGGCCCGATCGTTGTTGATCAGGTCGATGAGCGCCGCCTGCGTCGTCGTCTTGCCGTGGCCCGTAGGCCCCGTCACCAGCACCAGGCCCTGGCGCACATTGGCAATTTCGCGCACGGATGCTGGCAAGCCCAGGTCGTCAATACTCGGGATCTTCTCCGGAATCGGGCGAAACGCCGCCGTCACCGCGCCCTTCTGGCGATAGACGTTCACCCGGAAGCGGTGGCGACGCCCCGAAGCCAGCGAAAAGTCCAGCTCCTTGTGCGCCAGGAAATGCTCCCGCTGCTCGTCCGTCAGGAAATCAAAAATCAGCTTCTCCGTCATCTCCGGCGTTAACGCATCCGTCCGGCTGCGAAACAACTGGCCATGGATCCGCAGAATCGGCGGCGCTCCCGCGCTGATCAGCAGATCGGAGGCCTTTTCCTGGGCAACAAGGTCAAACAGGTCATGAATATCCATGCGGGGAACGCTCCGAATTAATTGACAATGGACAATGGATAATTGACAACGAAAAAAACAACAAACAATGGGCAATGGCGATTAAACAAGGAAAGTTGGGCACTGACTGTGGACTCTCTCTCCGTTGTCCATTGTCAATTGTCCATTGTCAATTGTCAACTGATAATACGTACTTCTTCTTCCAGCACCACCCCATGCTCCTCCGCCACCTTCCCCTTCGCCAGCGCGATCAAATCCAGCACATCCTGGAAGCGCGCGTTGTTCTCGTTCATGATGAAATTCGCGTGCATTGGACTGATGATCGCCCCGCCCAGGCGCGTTCCCTTCAGGCCGCAGGCCTCGATCAAGGCCCCCGCGTGGCCGCCTTCGGGATTCTTAAACACGCTCCCGCAGCAATACCCTTGGGGCTGCTTCTCCAGCCGGCGCTGCTTGTAGTGGGCATAGATCGCCCGCTGATCCGCCTCCGCCGGGGTGAACGCGAAGGTCCCGCCCAGGATCACATCCCCCGGCGCGCAAAATCTCTGGCCCCGATAACCGTACAGCTCGGGCGTCATCGGCACCGTCACCAGCCCCGACGGCTTCATCACCTCCACCGACTCCATCCACTGGCACGTGCTCCCCTTCACCGTGCCCGCATTCATATAGATCGCGCCGCCGACGGACCCCGGAATGCCCGTGAAACCGCCCACGCCCTCATAGTTGTGCTCCAGCATCACGTTCCGAACCATATCATCCAGATCGCGGCCCGATCCCACATAATACGTGTGCTCCCCCACCGCCTCCATCCGGCGCAACTCCGTGGTGAACAACACGATGCCATCATAGCCCGCGTCATCGATCAACACGTTCGAACCGCCCCCCAGGATCAGCTTCTTCCCCGGTTGCCCCTGCATCCAGCGAAACGCCAGCTCCACCTCCACCTCATCCCGCGGCAACAGCGCAACCCGCGCCGGCCCCCCGATGTTATACAGGGTACACGGCGCCAGCGGATAATCAAGACGAGCAAAATCAAAGGGTGGTGTGTTCATGGAAAGTAGCATACCGCATATGGGGTGCTAGTTCCCAGTGGGCGGAGAGAATCGGATCAGTGCACCACGCCAATCTTAGGATTGAACAACAGATTATTGGTCGAATCATCGTTTCAGATTCCGGAACGCTTGCTACTAAGTGACCGCTCTAGTAGAATTCAAGCTATTCAGGGCGCTGTTTGGGATTGCGGAGGGTAGTCTTGTGGCAGTAATTTCCCAGAATCCACCCGATTCCCCGTTCGCAAGCGCAAAATTTCACTGGCCCGAAGTGTGCACCTCGCCCGGTAACGATATGGAAATCGAAAGGATATTGCGTGAAGTCACTTTCCAAGTCCACCAAGACTCCCAATAGCCCTCCGGCCTTCTTAGATCTCTTCTGCGGTTGCGGAGGATTTACGTTGGGAATGATGCGTGCCGGATTTCACTGCGTGGCCGCAATAGATTTTGATCCGCGTGCAGTGTCCGTGCTGAAAGAAAATGTCGGAAACTTAGACGAAGCCAAGTGCCCTACCGCCCCACAAATAATTGAGCGAGATTTAACAAGCTTTACGCCCAACGAACTCGCTTCTCTTACTAAAGTGGACCAAGTCGATGTGATTGTGGGGGGGCCGCCGTGTCAGGGGTTCAGTACGGCCCGTCAGGTTGATGGTGCCAATCATGGAGAAAGGCTCAAGGAAGATCCACGTCGCCATTTGTACCGATACTTTCTCAAGTACATCGATTACTTCCAGCCCAAAGTATTTGTCATGGAAAACGTGCTCGGTCTACGGACCGCTGCGGGTGGACAGTATTTCACGAAAGTCCAAAGTGAAGCACGCTCATTGGGTCGGGAATCTGGGAAACCTGGTTATCGTGTTCAATCACAGATTGAAGATGCGTGGATGCTCGGAGTACCCCAAAAGCGACGGCGGCAACTGATTATTGGTGTTCGAAATGACCTGCCGGGATATTTCCCGACCGAACTCCATTCTGCAAGAGGGTCGAGTTTCGAGACTACCTTGGGCGCAGCAATCGGAGATCTGCCTGCACTTAAAGCAGGGGATGGACTCAATGAATGTGCCTACGACTTGGAGCGGAGACGGTCCCATTATGACGAGTATGGAAAAGTTGCTCGGTGGTACCTCCAGGACGTCTTGGAAATCGGGCGAGCAAAGAAACTGACCAATCACATATCTCGACCACACAACAGTCGAGATCTACGCGACTTTAACAGGCTCAGGGAAGGTGAAAACTCTCTCACGGCCCTTCGAGACCGGGGTGTTGAGTTTGAGTTCCCGTATGATAGGAACTCATTCAAGGATCGATATACCAGGCAATCCAGATCGCAGGCCTGTTCCACCATCGTCGCGCATTTGGCAAAAGATGGGCTGATGTTTATTCATCCGACCCAACCAAGGTCACTTACCCCTCGAGAAGCGGCACGAATCCAGAGCTTTCCCGATTGGTTCAAATTTCCCGAAGCTCGCACTCACGCATTTCGAATGATAGGGAACGCGGTTCCACCCCTGATTGGCCGCGCCATCGGAGAGGAGTTGCGCAATTTCTTGGAGAAAACCCTCCCGAATCTGGAGAAACGAACAAAGTCGGGCATCTCTGCCAAGGTTATGGTACCCGACAGCGCCGAAACTGCCGCTGCAATTCTCGCACCATTCGCGGCCGCCGACAAGAGCCGATGCAAAGCCTCGACTCGGAAAGACTTACTCTGTGCGTGGGGTGCAATGCTTTATCTATTTCCGGGACTCCATCCGGAGAATGCAGCAGACCACGGACCCGACCTTGTAGAATGGGAGGAAGGCGAAAGGTTGTTTCCGCATCTTACTCCCGACATGAAGTTTTACTATGACCGAAGTGGCTGGCCAATTGCATTTAGGGAACTCGCGAACGAAGCTTGGCGGCGCTATCGGTCAAAGGAAATCCGTGAGGAGGAGTTCTACTGCGTGGATGCTCAGATGGCTGGGCTAGGAATCGTACGGGAATTGATAGCGTGATTAGTGGCGGGGCAGAAGACCAAGGGGAACTTAACCCACCACACGCGGCATCACTTACCGAAAGCCTTCGGGCTTTTGGCTACGACTTGACCACCGCTCTTGCGGACTTGGCTGACAATAGCCTCTTTCACAAGAGCAAGAAAATCGATCTTCTCTTCCACTGGTCAGGCAAAGATTCTATGACCGCTATCGCCGACGATGGCGAAGGCATGGATGAGGCCGCTCTGATTCAGGCGATGAGACTTGGAAGCAGCAACCCACGGTCTGAGCGTCACCATGCAGATCTTGGAAGGTTTGGGCTTGGCCTTAAGACTGCCTCGTTCAGTCAAGCAAGACGTGTTACTGTCACGACCAAACAAAGCGGCGGAACAACACTGACAAGGGTCTGGGACATTGATCACGTCGCCGAAACGAACGAGTGGAGATTGTTGCGAACTGCATCTTCTAGTGCCCAGAAACTAATCAACAAGCTACTGCCTCCCAAGCATGGAACGGTCGTAGTCTGGGAGAAGCTTGATCGGCTTGGGCTGTCCAAGAACGCAACCGAAGATATTCAGCAGAATCAATTTCTGGCTCGGGCTGAGGAGGTTGGTGCCCATTTCTCCATGGTCTTTCATCGAATGATGACCGGCAAGCCCAAGGTGGAATTTCGTCTAAATGGAAACCTCTTGCTGCCATGGGATCCATTCTTAAGCGATCAGCCAGCAACTCAGCCACTGCCCAAAGAAAAATTGATGCTGTCGGGGAATGAAATTGAAATAGAGCCTTACGTACTCCCACATCTTTCAAAGATTGGCCCGGAACAACACAAAGCGGCGGCAGGGGTCAAAGGCTGGAATGCCCACCAAGGTTTCTATATTTACAGAAACAAACGACTTCTTGTAAGTGGTGACTGGCTTGGTATCAAAGGTTGGCGCCAGGAAGAACACTATAAACTTGCACGAATCATCGTGGACCTTCCGAATTCACTCGATCACGAATGGGAAATCGATGTGACAAAATCCCGTGCGCGGCCACCAGAATCGCTACGGCCCGACCTGGCACGCATCGGGGAGCGGACACGCAGCGCAGCAAAGAGTGTTTACACTCATCGCGGTGCAAAACTTACCTCCGAAACCAATAAAGAACGACTCTTCATTTGGAATCAGATCGTAAAGAAAAGTCAGGTTTCATACCGCATCAACCGTGAGCATCCACTTTTAATTCAATTTCGAAGTTGCTGCACGGATTTGGGTCTATTGAGCTCCCTGCTGAGACTAGTCGAGGAAACTGTTCCAATTCCACTAATTACAATTACGGACCGCGAGAAGCCAGACCAGACCATTGGTCCCTTTGAAACAGTAAGACCGAAGGAACTACTGGACTTGATGAGAAAAATTCATGACTCCTTGCTTAAGTCAGGCCTTTCGCGGAAAGATGCCTTGCTGATGCTAAGTCGAATGGAGCCCTTTCCAAATTATCCCGACCTCCTGGAGTGCATTGATGAGCCAGACTGAAGCAAAAGATCCCAATGAATTCGCACGGCCGCTGGCAATTACCATATTGAACTCGGAGTCCCATCGGACTCCTGAGTCTATTCATCGCGCCGTATCAATTGCCGCCCAGGTCACCAAACTTTCGGGCTATGGCGACGTAGATGAAGAGCTGCTTGTTGCGCGACTTATGTACGAGGGAAATATATACGTTCCAAACGCGACCCTGATGGACGATCCAACAGACCATGTGGAGTGGTTGCCATCACGTCGTGGGGGAATTAGCTGGACCTTCTGGAGTCGCTACCAAGAATTCATTGAAAAAAAGAAGGGCCTTCCGACTCCTGTAGTAAGCGCTCTCAATACGCTCACCGACGACATACTTGCAAAGCTTGAGGATCCTTTGCGCCCAGCACCATGGGATTGCAGAGGCATGGTAGTCGGTAGTGTTCAATCAGGGAAGACAGCCAACTACTGTGGACTCATTTGCAAAGCAATAGATGCTGGCTACAAGCTAATTGTAGTCTTGGCGGGAATGCACAACAATCTCAGAAGCCAGACCCAGTATCGCATCGATGAGGGTGTTCTTGGTCGTGACAGCCAAAAAGAGAGGCGCCTCAACCAGGAGAACAGCCTTATCGGTGTCGGCAAGCTGTTTGGAGAGCCTCTCCCCATTCATACCCTTACTAGTAGTCTGGAGAATGGTGACTTCAGAGCCCCCAAAGCGGATACGGGTGTCACGATCGGGGGCGACCCTGTAGTCTTGGTCATCAAGAAGAACGGCAGTGTGCTCCGCAACTTACAGCGCTGGGTTGTACATATGCGAGGGGAAGAGAGTGAGGCTGGCGGGAAAAAGGTAGTTCGAAATGTACCGCTGTTGGTCATAGATGACGAGGCCGACAACGCGTCAGTAAACACGAAGGAAAAAAAGGGTAAACCCGGCTCAGACGAAGACGTAACTGCAATAAACGGAAGAATACGAGAGCTGCTGGACGCGTTCGATAAGAGTGCGTATGTTGGGTACACGGCTACCCCATTCGCCAATATCTTCATAAATCCGGAAGCTGCAACAAAACGTCATGGAGAGGACTTATTTCCACGCAGCTTCATCTTGAATGTTTCTCCACCGTCCAACTACATCGGCCCTTCTAAAGTCTTTGGTTTGGATGGAGACCCCGATGCCGGAATTGACCCAAGTTCTCCGCTGCCCTTGGTAAGGACCATTGGTGACTACGAGAGTATCTTTCCACCAAAACACGACAAGGAATTAACTGTCACAAGTCTGCCGCATTCCCTCGAAACGGCAATTCATTGTTTCCTTTTGAGTTGTGCCGCTCGTCGCGCACGCGGACAGAAGAATGTTCACAACAGCATGCTCGTGCATGTCACCCGTTTTGTACAGGTACAGCACAAAGTGGCGGAGCTTATTCAGCACCAGGTGCATTCAATAAGACGCCGCATAACTCTCGGAGAGGGCGACCGAAAGCCGGGATTGCTTGATGAACTTCATGGGTTATGGAAAGAGGAATTTGTACCGATTACAGCTTCGACGAGAACACTACTTCCTGAAGAAGAAATTCAGACGCTAACTTGGGCCGATATATTGGCTGAGCTAGGAGAAGCTGCTGCAAGAATCGAGGTCAGAGAGATTAATGGAAGTGCCAAAGAAGCACTTGATTACGTGGCACATTCAAAAGGCTTCAGTGTGATCTCCGTCGGAGGTGACAAACTATCCAGAGGGCTGACCTTGGAAGGCCTGTCAGTCAGTTACTTTCTCCGTGCCTCCAAAATGTACGACACTCTCATGCAAATGGGCCGTTGGTTTGGTTATCGGCCTGGATACGTCGATCTGTGTCGTCTGTACACCACAGATGAGCTTAGCAAGTGGTATAGACACATCGCGCAGGCAGAGATTGAATTGCGTCGTGAATTTGACAAGATGAAGGCTGCGGGAATGACACCAGAAGATTTTGGCCTACGGGTTCGAGAACATCCAGACGGCCTGCTAGTCACCGCCTTAAACAAAATGGCCCATGCCCAAACTCAGAGGCTCTCATATGCAGGCCAACTGGTGCAGACCGCACATTTCTCAACCGACCCAATCAAAATTGCTCGGAATGCCTCTGTTGTTGAACGGTTCCTACTTCTTCTCGGCGGAAAAGATACAAGCGCCCAACTGGAGAAAAAGAAGCCCAGAATCTGGAAGCGAGTGAATGCCGAAGTCGTGATGACAGAATTATTAGCTAACTTCGACGTCGTTACGGAGAATTGGCGCTTTCAAAAAATTGAATTGGTAGAGTTTATTCGAAGACAAACAGAAATTGGGGAACTGACTAATTGGACTGTAGTCCTGATAGACGCAGCAAGTAAAAGCCCTGAGGTCTCAGTGGCCAACATGAAAGTTCAGGCGGTCCAAAGAAGTCCTCAGAGTGGCACATGGAATGAACTTGCGCCTACTATTTTTAGCACCTCCAATTCAAATATACAGAGCCCAAATCACCAAGCAATCGATCTATTCGGCACGGACCTCACGGCGGAAGTGCTCAATAGCGTCCTTGCAAAGAGAGGCATGGATGGGAAACCTCTCTTCGTAGGAGAAGAAGAGCAAGTTCTAAAGGAGTTATCTCACTCAGGAAGTACACTGGGGCACGCGGCGGAGACTCTGACTCAACTGCGCAGCCCCAGAAGTGCACAGGGCAGCACCACAGTAAATGGTGAAGTCGCGCGTCAACTTCGTCCTTCAACCCATGGACTGCTCTTGATCTATCCGATTGTCCCGGTGCTGGAACACAATTGGGCCTCGGAGACTCCTTTCTTCGGGCTTGTACTCAGTTTCCCCTCCAGCCATACAGCCAAGGCGGTAAACTACAAAGTGAACAAGGTCTGGCAGTCTACGTTTCAGGATGATGACTATGTTGACGGGGATTGAATCACTCTGGACTGCGATGGAAGAATCTACGGATTCGAACGTCAGCCCCATATCAGGTTGGCTGATGAGACTGGCCATTCCTAATCTGAAATACCCTCTATTTGCCGGTGTTGAGCTCTTGAAGCTGCGCCGGGCACTGCTCCTGAAGATTCCTTCCGGGACTGTTCCACCACGGCGAATGTGGCCGAAATGTGCAGGACTTGAGTGGAAAACTTTCGCGCACGGATCTGAGGCATACCTCGGTGTCGTTCTGGTAGACAAGAAGTACATTGATGTGTTTACGGCGTTGTCGACGGACATGCTTAGGCGCCTACAGTTGGCACATGACTCGACCAATCTCGCGGACATTTTTCTTGGCCAGATAGGAAGATGGCAGAAATTTCTTTCCATGGCGCGTCACGAGTTATCCCCCGAGCAGCAACGCGGTCTCTGGGGCGAACTGAGGTTCTTGTCCGTCTACGTCATACCAAATCTTGGGGAGAAGAGTGTTGAGGGTTGGAAGGGCTCCTTGGGCGCTGAGCAAGATTTTCAATACGAGTCATGCGCTTTAGAGGTCAAGACCACTCTTCTCAGACAGCCAGAGACTGTCCGAATTTCGAGTGAAAGGCAATTGGATAGTAGCAACTGGAAGCGACTCTATCTTTATGTCGTTACACTGGAAGCCAGAACGGATGGTGAAGCTACCCTGCCGATACAGGTCAATCTGACAAGGAGTGCTCTTTCGAAGGACACGCTGGCCAGTGAGCTTTTTGAAGAACGGCTCCTAAGTGCTGGATATCTCGATTCCCACGAGCACCACTACTCGGACACAGGCTACAAAATTCGTAACGAGCGGCTTTATAGAGTGAAGCGTGGATTTCCGCGCATCGTGGAACAAGATCTCCATGACGGCGTGGGGGCTGTCAGCTATAGTCTATCCGTCGCAGCATGTCAGTCTTTTATGGTGGATTACAAAGACTTCATCGATTTCGCAGGGCGGCCTGGTAAAGGGAGATTGGTTAATTAATGAGCCTCGAACAGTTTGCAATCGACATGCACAACGAAGTTCTCGCACGCTGTACGGATTCAACTACACCGCAGTCTCGCGAGGAAATCTTTACAGAACTTATTCTCGAACTTCTGAATGAGCACAATGAAGCTGATGGGGTTGAGCTGTGCTACTACGAAGCCAGAAATTACGGTAGAATTTCCGCGGCGCGACTATCTGCCTGGTCGGTATCGGGTGACGGGGCTACGGTCGATTTATTTGTGACCCTATATCATGGTGATGGTATCGTCCAAGATGTTGGGAAGGCGGAACTCCGGAAACATTTCAAGCTGTTGAGCGGCTTCTTAAGTCGAGCCCTTGCTGGGTTTCATACTAAACTTGAAGAATCCAGTCCAGCTTTTGGAGTCATGCAAGACATATATGCTTCACGGGAGCTTCTTACTACGGTTCGCCTTTTCTTCCTGACTGACGGTGTCGTCAGGTCGCTAGACCTGGATGAAGATCCATTTCAAGGATTGGAAGTTCGCTACGCAGTTTGGGACTTGGAAAAGTTGAGCCGACTTTCCGTGGGACACCGAGAAGTTATTTCTCTGGATTTTCAAAATACCTACGGTGGAAGCATACCTTGTATTGTGCACGCCGACCCCACCGGAGAATACAGAACGTTTCTAGCCTATTTTCCCGCGCCGCTATTGGCCCGAATCTACGGTGAGTTTGGGCAACGACTTCTTGAGCGAAATGTCAGAGCCTTCTTGCAGGCACGGGGCAAAATAAACCGTGGCCTCCAAAAAACAATTAAAGAGGAGCCGCACAGATTTCTCGCTTACAACAATGGACTTTGTTGCACGGCTGCTCAAGTTAAAGTTGCGCACGGCAACGACCATCATGGTCGCCTTGAGTGGGTAGGTGATTTCCAGATCGTAAACGGCGGGCAGACGACCGCTTCGATTTTCCATGCACTTAAGAAGGAGAAAGTCTCGGTCGAGCAGGTAGTTGTCCAAGTCAAGTTGACCGTCTTGAAAGATCCCGAAATGGTATCTGAGGTCGTCCCGCTAATCTCGTTATATGCAAATAGCCAGAACAAAGTGAACGGTGCCGACTTTGCAGCAAATGGAAGATTTCATCAGACATTGGAGCACCTTTCTCGAAGCGTGTGGGCCCCACCAACCAGTGGACTCGAAAGAGGAACACATTGGTACTACGAGCGCGCGCGTGGCTCCTACGCAGACGATCGCGCGCGTCAAGGCACTCCAGCGAAGCGCAGGGATTGGGAATCACAGAATCCACTTCGGCAAAAGTTTACCAAGACGGACTTGGCTAAGTACGAACATGCATGGCAGGGCCTACCTCACTTGGTGTGCCTCGGTGCAGAAAAAAATTTCAATAAGTACGCGGAAAGCTTGTCCGCATCGAAGTTGCCAGAGGTCGATCAAACCTACTTCTGGCGTGTGGTTTCAAAGGCAATACTTTGGCGCACTACGGAGCGCCTGTTTGACGCACTCAAGCTCCCGCAGTACCGTGCCCAGACTGTTGCCTATGCACTTGCCTGGCTGGCATCCAAGTCAAATCGTAGAATCGATCTAGACCATATTTGGCGCAACCAGAAGCTTTCTCGAAATCTTTGTGAGGCAATGAGCGCGATCTGTGAATGTGCACACAATCATATACTCTCCCAGACCGGAAACCAGTCGGAGGCGTGCAAGAAAGAGCATTGCTGGATTCAGTTCAAGAGTCAACAGCTTTCAATACCTCAGGCTTGGACGGACGAACTTCTTCCGTACTCGGGCGAAGATGAGCCCGAATCTGACGAAAGACATGAACGATTTTGGGAGGAGATACGAGGCGAGTTTAAGGGTGAATCCCGTACAATAGGAGAACTCGAGGCTATGAGCGGAAAGCGTTGGAACGGAATCCAGCGTGCAGTTCGAGAGGTACCGGCCTCATTTTATGCAAACAAATCGTGGATGGAGCTACATAGACTTCCGCGTCTAGGTTCCCAAACACTAAGAGCGTTGACAGAGATTCTTGCAAGTGCCGCAGAGGAGTCATAGCATTGGATAGTCTCATCCTAATGACTATTAGACTGAACGCGCTTCGAGGATTCAGCAATGGTTGACGTGTTTTCAGATTCAAAACGCTCGGAGGTGATGGCACAGATAAAGTCGCGGCATACGAGACCAGAACTTGCAGTTCGGTCAATTCTGCATGGTGCTGGATTCCGCTTTCGACTCCATCGCAAAGACCTGCCGGGAAGCCCTGACATTGTTCTTCCAAAGTACCATACTGTCATCTTTGTGCACGGCTGCTTTTGGCATAGGCATAAGGGCTGCAAATACGCCTATACCCCAAAGAGCCGAATCGACTTTTGGCTCAGCAAGTTCGAGTCGAATGTTAAGCGGGATCGGCATGCCAAGACGGGTCTCCGGGCCTTGGGTTGGAGTGTGCTCGTTGTATGGGAATGCGAAACCAAGGACAAACAGCGGCTTGAGCGGCGACTCATTCGAATCCTTTCGAACAGAATCTGATCTTCGAGTAATTCGTCTGGCTCCTTCTCTCTGAGCAACCCTACTATTTCTTAATTCGGAAGGCGACGTAGGCGTCGCCTTCGGCGGTGCCCATTTTTCCGCCGCCCGCGGCGATGACGACGTACTGCACGCCGCCGACTTCGTAGGCGCTGGGGGTGGCGTAGCCCCCGGCGGGCAGTTTGGTCTCCCAGAGCATGGCGCCGGTTTTCTTGTCGAAGACGCGGAACATTTCGTCTTTGGTGGCGGCGATGAAGAGTACGCCGCCTTTGGTGACCACGGGTCCGCCGTAGTTCTCGGTGCCGGTGGGTTCGTGGCCCTGGGCCTTGAGGTCGGGGGTGTCGCCCAGGGTGGATTTCCAGAGGATCTCGCCGGTGTTCATGTCGATGGCGTTGAGGGTGCCCCAGGGGGGCTTGATGGCGGGGTAGCCCAGTTGATCGACAAAGCGGTTGTAGCCGGTGAACTGGTATTGGGGCGGCAGGGCCTGTGCGGGTTTGTCGCCTTCGTCGGCGGGCGTTGCGGCGGCCTGGTCGGCGGTGTAGATGTAGTCGAGGACGGCCTTCATCTTGGCGGGGTCGAGGTGCTTGAAGCTGGGCATGAAGCCTTTGCCGGTCTGGGTGAGGGCCTCGGCCACGTCGCGCGGGGTGCGGGTGGCGATGCCCTGGAGGGCGGGGAACATGCTGAAGGGGTTGCCCTCGCGGTTGACGCCGTGGCAGAAGAGGCACTGCTGGGCGTAGACCATGGCACCCTCCTGCAGGGCGGGATCGCCGCCGAGCTGGTTGATGTCGACCATCTGGAGGATCCAGGGCATCTCGCTGGCGTTTACATAGAGCACGCCGCTCTCGGGGTCGGCCGCGGCGCCGCCCCATTCGCCGCCGCCGTCGAAGCCGGGGAACACGAGGGAGCCTTCGCGACTCGGCGGACTGAAGGGCTTCTTCTTGATCAGGTCCCAGCGCTTGGTGACGAAGTCCTTCGACTCGGGGGTGATGTCGGTGATGTCGTTGAAGCCAAACGCGCTGCGGGAGAAGCGGGGCGGCTTGGTGGGGATGGGCTGGGTCTTGGCGGCGAGTTCGCCGACGAGATCGGAGGGCGGCATGGGCTTTTCTTCGATGGGGAAGAGGGGCTCGCCGGTCTCGCGATTAAAGAGAAACACATAGGCCGATTTGGTGATCTGGGCCACGGCGTCGATCTTCTTGCCGTCGTGCTCCACGGTCATGAGGTTGGGCGGGGCGGGCAGATCGCGGTCCCACAGGTCGTGGTGGACGGTCTGAAAGTGCCACTTGCGCTCGCCGGTGTTCGCATCGAGCGCGAGGAGGGTGTTGGCGAAGAGGTTGTCGCCGTGGCGGTCGCCGCCGTAGAAATCGAAGGCGGCGGAGCCGGTGGGCACATAGACGATGCCCCGTTCGGCATCGAGGCTCATGCCGGCCCAGGAGTTGGCGGCGCCGGTGTAGGTGTAGGCCTCGGGGGGCCAGGTTTCATAGCCGAATTCGCCGGGCTGGGGGATGGTGTGAAAGACCCACGCAATCGCGCCGGTGCGGACGTTGAAGGCGCGGATGTGGCCGGGGGAGGAGGGCAGGGCTTCGTTGGTGCGGAAGCCGAGGATGTAGAGGTCCTTGTAGACCACGCCGGGGGTGGTGGCGGCCACGGGGAAGTCTTTGCCATCGTGGCCCAGGCCCAGGGAGAGGTCCACTTTGCCGCCCGCGCCGAAGCTTTCGATGGCCTGGCCGGTGGCGGCATCCAGCGCGTAGAGGTGGGAGCCGGCCGCGAAGAGGATGCGCCGCTCGGTGCCGTCGGTCCACCAGGCGAGCCCGCGACTAACGGCTTTCTGGCGATCCGCCGGGGTGAAGGCCCATTGCTCCGCGCCCGTGGCCGCATCCAGCGCGAAGACCTTCATCCACGGCGACACGCCATAGAGCACGCCGCCGATGACCAGCGGGTTGCACTGCATCTGGCCCAGCTTCGTCGCGTCGCCGCCCTCGCTGGCATAGGTCCAGGCCACTTCAAGTTGGGCGGCGTTCTCCGGCGTGATCTGGGTGAGGGGCGAGTAGTGGGCGCTGTCCTGGCCGCCGAGATAGGCGGGCCAGTCGGTGTTCTGCGCGGCGGCGCTCAGGGCGCACAAGGCGAGCAGGCAGGCGCTCTTACAGGCATGGGTCATGGTCGTCGGGCCCTTTCGGCACGGGGGTTGATGGGTCTTATGGGTCTTATGGGTCTTATGTTCCCGATCAGTCCGATCCGTCTGATCGGTCCGATCACCCCAATTCACTATTCCAAATTCCGAAGGAGCCACCCGTAGATCGAATCCCCGATCTGCTGGTAGCCCGAGGCGTTCGGGTGGACGCTGTCGTAGATGCGGGGCACTTTCACTTCCGTGCGGGCGTTGGCGGGCACGTCGCCCGATGGATAATTCCGGTGGCAGTCCAGATTCACATAGGCGGGGATCAGGGAGAGTCCCTCGGCCTCGTGGCCGCCGTAGGTTTCGTTCATGCGCTCCAGCAGCCGGTGCTGATTCTTCAGGTACTGCCAGCGGGTCTGACCGTTCTTGTACGAGATGCCAAAGGAATCCTGATCGGGTGCGGGCGGCACGGGCGCAATGAGGCCAATCCGCGTGATGGAATCGAGGGCGTGGATCATGCCGATGAGCACGTCCATGTTTCGAAAGATACCGTCGATGGTGGATTCCAGGTTGTCGTCCTTCGCGCCGAACACATCGTTGCAGCCGAGGAAGATGGTGACGAAATTCGGGGCCGCGCCGCCGTTGTTCTCCGCGCAGTAGCGGCTGAAATCGAGCTCGGGCGGGTTCTCGCCATTCCTATAGAGGAAGGGGCTGCCCCATTCGCTGAAGGGCTTGTCGCGCGTCGCGCCGGTGTACCGCGTGGCGAAGCGCTCCGCCGTCCAGCCGCCGTAGCCTTCGTGGCGGTTCTTCGGGTCTTCCTTCGGCGCGTGGCTGCCCACCAGCGTGAGCTCGGGCGTTTCGGGCTCGGCGCAGCGCTCCAGCAGGGTCTGGGTGTAGATGGAGGCGTGGGTGAGGCTGTCGCCGATGGCCATCAGCGTGAGGGCCTTGTCCTTCCCCGTGCCCGCGGGCAGCACCTGGATGGTGGTATCCGCTTCGGCGATGACGGCGTTGTTCCCGTCGATCACGCGCAGCTTCAGGGCATAGCTCCCGGCCTCTTCCGCCGTCGGCGTGAAGGTCCAGCGCTCCGACTGGTTCATGCCCTTTTCGCAGTCCACGTCGAAGACGTAGTTCGCGGGGTTGACGGCGATGATCACATTCTCAAAATAGATGTTGGCTTCCACACCGGGCACGGCGGGAATCACTGGCGGAAGGATGAGGCGCACCGGACCCGCCTCGGCCCCCGCGCGCAATACGGCGACGAACGCAAGACCAACAAAGAAGAACTTCTGCAATGACTTCAAGGCACAATTCCTTTCGTGATTTCATTACCCAATTGCTGGACCATGCTAACGCCGAATGCGGCCAAATGCAATCCACCCCACTCAATAAAAATTTCCGTGAAATTCCGTACTACTATCCGCCATTATCTTGTTTTTTCAGCAAGTTTTTCATGCGGCGAGTTGCATAAGTTGTTTTGTTTCAATGGATGATGCGATGAGGAGCGCCTGGGAGAATTTTCGGCCTTTTTCGGTCAGGACGTACCTTCTGGCCTTGGGCACTTTGCGTATCAGGCCGTGTGCCCGCAGTAAGCGAATGCTTCGTGTCGCTTTGCCCGAAGCCCTCTTGAGCTCGATGATGTCGTCTTCTTGCACCGGGTACAGGGCCTGGCGCAGGTCTTTGTTCCTGAAGCCGTTGAGGTGATGCTCTCCCTTGGCCAGGAATGCCAGTAGCTTAAAGTCTCCGTCGTTCCAAGGGTTGAGCGCCCGGTAGTTCTGGCCGGACTTGGGGTGGATAGGCTTGCAGGGGCCTCCCATAACTTCCTGGAGTTTTTCCTCGACTTGGGTGGCGCAGACGGCGTCGAGAAAGCGCTCGTTGGACTGGCTGCTCGTCTCGGCCCGGCGGTGCAGATCACTGACGCCCTTGCGCATTTTCTGCCAGGACGCTTCCTTGGTCTCGTCGTCGTTGGGATGCCGGAAGGCCTTGAATTCCCGCGTGTCGTTGACGGTCGTTTCAACACGCAGCACGCTCCCGCTCTTGTTGTAGCATTTTATCGAGTTCTTGTTGATGGAGTACTTGATCCGAACCCCTTCGTAACGCCGCCGGTAGTCGCCGCGTATTTCCTTCGGCGCCTGGCCCTGGCCCATGCCCGATTGTTCGGGCTTGCGCCGTCCCAGATAGCGCATGACCGCCGGGCTGTCCGACACCTTCATTCCGTATTGGACGAGGGTGGGAAAAAGCTGGTCCAGCTCCTTCACGGATTTAAACATGACATCCGTGGCAAACTCCGTTTCGTCGGCGGACCAATAGTGCTCCAGATTCAGGGGCGCAAACACCGAGTGGAACTCGGGCAGGATGCGCTCCACCAAGTGGTCCAGCAGTTGGGGCCAGTTCGTGCGAAGCTGCTCGTCCAGCAACCCTTGCGCTGCCTGAATGTCCGCTATCCACGGAAAACAGTTGCCATCCTTGATATAGCCGATCTGGTTTGCCTGTAATTGCTTCTCCAACCAATGGCGGCCGTTGAGACAAATCTGGGCGGTCATGGGCAACCACGTCTGAAGACGAGTATGGCCGAAACCCAATGAAGGGTCATCCCAGTAGTGGTAAATCCAGACGCAGCGGCGTGAGCGCATGTGAAGTTCCAATTCCTTCGATTCCCGGTTGCCTGATACCGAAGGGGCCCAGCAAGGTTCCACCACGCTGAACATGCAAATCGACCCGTCTTCCCGGACGCCCTCTTTGGCGGCAATCTCCCGGGCCAGGGCCTCTTTATCCACCCCGCCGCTCTCCAGGTAACGCATCGGGATCTTCAACTCCTTCGCGCGGCGCGCACAGCAACTACGAACAAAGTCTGTCTTGGACTGCGCCCAGGACTTAAAGTGCTTCAACAAGATATTCTGCATACCCGCAAAGCGCTGAATACCACGTTCATTGGCAATCCAGCGTATCGTGCCGCGAAATCGAATTCGGTCAAAGCCGCGGATTGAACCAAATATTTTGCCGCCGTATAATTCAGTGAAGTTCATGGCATCCTTTCCTCCTTTTGTAAGGGTTAGCAAGGGAAAGGATGCCTATTCTATTTATCAGGCTGCAACAACGCGCACCGTACAAACGCATTCAAAATTCGCATCCATTCGCGTCCATTCGCGGTTCAAAAAAATTCAACCACAACCGCGAATCAAGAGCACTTTGGTTGCGGCCAACGGCTGCTCTAGGTGCTTCCGTGGTCAATCTCTTTTCGACCACGGAAAGTCACGGAATTTCACGGAAAGGAAAAACTGGCTGTCCGTTACCCGGCAGTCCCTTACTTCGGGATCTCCGTGCGCAGGTGCATGCTCTTCAGCCGCGTAAAAGCCGTCAGGCCATATTGCGACAGCGTCGCGCCGCGGCCCGTGTCCTTCACGCCGCACCACGGCAGCGCGGGATCCAGGAAATCGCAGCGGTTCATGAAAAAGGTGCCCGTTTCGATTTGCTCGCCGATCTTGATCGCGCGGTCCACGTCGGAAGTCCAGATGGACGCCGTGAGGCCGTAGGGGCTGTCGTTCATGAACTCAATCGCCTCCTCGTCACCCGAGACCTTCAAGATTCCGATCACGGGGCCGAAGCTCTCCTCCTGCATGAGGCTGCAATCCTGCGGCGCATCGGCCACGAGTGCGGGCGCGCAGAAATAGCCCTTCGACGGCAGGATAAACTCATCGGGCGACACCACGAGCCTTCCGCCCGCTTTCACAGCGTCCTCGACCTGTTGCTTGAGGAAGGCCGGGGCGGCTTTGGAAGCCAGGGGGCCGATGGACGTTTCGGGATCCATCGGATCGCCCAGCTTATAGGCGCGCACGGCCTCCGCCGCCGCTTCCACGAAGCGATCATAGATCGGGGCCTCCACGTAGATGCGCTCAACGGCGCAGCAGGACTGGCCCGCGTTGTAAAAGGCGCCATCGATGCAGTTGGCCACGGCCCAGTCGAAGTCCGCATCCGCGCAGACGTAGGCCGGGTCTTTGCCCCCGAGTTCGAGGCCCAAATCGATAAAGCGATCCGCCGCGCTGTGGTTCACCTGGCGGCCGCCGGACACGGAGCCCGTGAAGGATACGTGATCCACGCCGGTGTGCTGTATCAACAGTTCGGTGACCTTGTGGTCCGCCGCCACCGCCTGGACCAGCCCGGCGGGCGCGCCCGACGCCTTGAAGGCTTCTTCAAAGATGGCGCCGCACTTCGGGGTCTTGCTGGAATGCTTCACGATGACCGCGTTTCCCGCGAGGACGGCGGGAATCACCACGTTCACGGCGATCAGCAGGGGGTAGTTCCACGCGGCGATGTCGAGCACCACGCCCTTGGGCTCGTGGCGGATATAGCGCGCGAAGCCGTCTTTGTGGGGGAGGACGTCGTCCTTCAGCGACTCCTCGGCGATGGCGATCATGTGGGTCGCCCGATCCACGAGTCCGTTCACCTCGCCCCGGGCCTGGCCGATGGGCTTGCCCATCTGGGCGGTGATGTCCAGGGCGATGGCCTCCTGGTGCTCCTTGAACCATGCCGCCACCTGCGTGCAGAGGGCCTGGCGCTGGGCGATGTGGGTGCCCCGCCAACCCAGATAGGCCGCCCGCGCCGTCGCCACCACGCCGTCCACCTCGCCCGCCGCAAGCCCCGCAACGTGAAACACGGTCTCTTCGCTGAAGGGGTTGATCACTGAAATTTCGTTACTGCTCATGGGGAACCTCGTCGATTGCTTGCAGGGGAAAGGGGGCGGTCCCGGGCGGGCTCCGCTGCCGGGAGGCCGGCGGCATCCTGGCCGGCACAGTATAGTGGAGGGGGCGAATTTGCTTCAAACGGATTTTCATTGAACTCGCATCACACAATCGCTAGTATACCATCTGTGAGGCCTCCCTCACGGGCAAACCAAATGAGAGAGACAGGAGGTTATTGCATGGCTACGTTCCTATTGGGTACGGGTTCGCAAAAAAACCTGCGCCAGATTACCGCGCTCCTGGAGAAGCATCTGCTTCGGACGGAGGGCATTCCCCGAAAGATCACCGCCTGGTTCGGCACCTTCGCCTTCGATGCCGAGCGAACGGATTTCGAGGAACCCTTCACCCACTTCACCGTCCGCGTCCAGACCGACGACCCCCTTGTCCCCGAGCTCGAGGCGCGCGCTTCACGCCTGGGCCATCTCTGCACGGTCGAGAAGAAGGGCGACGCGATCCACTTCGATTTCGTGCCGCGCAATGGCGTCGTGACCGAAGAAACGCTGATGGCGTTTGACCAGTTCTGCGCAAAACTCCGGATTCCCGAGGTGTGGCGCGCGGAAGGCAGCAACTACCGCATCGACCGCATCAGTGTCGAGCTCCTCTTCCAGGCCATGGTCCAGTACAAGGCCAGCGACGTACACCTCTCTCCCGGCGTGAGCCCCATTTTCCGCATCGACGGCGAAACCCGCACCTCCGAACTCATGGGCGCCCTATCGGCCATGCAGATCAACGAGCTGATCCGCGAAATAGCCCTGGATGAAGCGTGGGACGAATTCGTCAACCACAAGCAGACCAGTTTTAACTTCCACCAGTCGGGCCTGGGCTATTCCCGCGTTTCCGCCTTCATCAAGTCGGGCGCGCCCCATTGCACGCTGCGCTTCCTGCCGGAGACGATTCCCAGTTTCGAGGACCTCCACGTGCCGCGCAAGACCATGGAGCAGTTGGCCAGCCTCCACCGCGGCCTGCTCCTCGTCACCGGCATGACCGGCAGCGGCAAATCAACGACCGTGGCCGCCGTCATCGACTGGATCAACAGCACCCGTTCCAGCCACATTCTCACCATCGAAAATCCCGTGGAGTTCGTCCATACCAACAAGAAATCCGTCATTTCCCAGCGCAATCTGGGCATCGACGTGGACACCTTCAACGACGCTGTGACCGGTGCCCTCCGCCATGACCCCGATGTGATTCTCATCGGCGAAATGCGCGACCCCGACACCATCCGCTCCGCCATCAACGCCGCCGCCACGGGCCACCTCGTGGTGAGCACGCTCCACGCCAACACCGCCGCCGAGGTGGTGAACCGCATCGTGAGTTTCTTCGACCCCATCGAGCGCGATCTGGTCAAACTCCAGTTGCGCGATTGCCTCAAGTGCGTGATCTGTCAGCGCCTTGTGCCCCGGATCGGCGGCGGGCGCGTGCCCGCGCTGGAAATGATGCTCAACGACGTGAAGGCCGTGGCCGACGGGATCATGGAGGGCAGCACCGATCACATACGTATCGGCATGCAGCAGACTATATCTCACTCCTTCCTCTTCGAGCATTACCTGCACAATCTTTTCAAGGACGGAAAGATCGACATGGAGCATGCCCAGGCCTTCGCCACGGACAAGAGCATGTTTGACCAGATCCACATGGGAACCTACGCCGTGCCCCGGCTCGACGCCGTGCGCGGTCACTGAGGCCGGGCACACCGCCGCAGGTTAGTGGGCTGTGGACGCTACCGCGCCTTCCACCGCCGGGATTTCCGGCGCGGAAGGCGCTTTTGCCTTCTCCAGCGCCGCCGCCTGTTTCTTCGCCAAGAAACGGGCCGTGTGCCGGGCGATCGCCTCGTTGCGGATCGACACGGTGAGCGCGATGAGAAACCAGTAGGGTTCCATGATGCGGACGATCAGAAATGAGATGGTCCCGATGGAGTGGATGACGAGCGCGAGCGTGGCGCCGAACATGCCCAATGCGATGCCCCGGGCCATCCAGTCCTCCGTCCAGCGGTAGGCCTCCCGCGTGGTTCGCAGGAGGCGCCATTGGAGGAAGAGAAAGGCAAAGAGGCCCACAACGCCCGTCTCGAGCAAGACTCGCGCGTATTGGCTGTCGAGCACCGATTCCCAGGAGACGCCTCCGCCAAACAGAAAGAACTCCGTGCCAAGGGAAAGGAGGAAAGCCACTTTCCGCCACACATGCACGCGTTCGTAGGTGGACTTGTCCACCACGCCCATATCGCGACCGGCAATGGTCACCTGCTGCCCGCCCTCCTCCTGCACCGTTTTCATCACGCGCTCGATTACCACGTCGGGCATGATGGCCGATGATAGGGCCAGGGTCACCGCCAATACAGCGAGAATAGCGTACTGGCGACTCATCAGGGCGATCACGGTAATCCCCGCGATGAGCCCGCCGTAGGATGCGCGACTCAACGTATAGAGCAGGGGCACGAAACCGGCCCCGCACAGCGCGAGAAAAAGGAGCTTCCGCTTGAATCCGGGCGCTTGAATGAGCAGGCCCAGCGCGACGCACAGGCAGACCACGAGGTAGCCCCCAAGGGTATTCGGCTCTGTACCCCCCTTTTCAAAGGGGGCGCTCACCCGGGGCGTGGTGCCGATGGAGTGCATGCCGAAGACGCTGACGATCAGCATCACCATAAAGAACAGCGCTATGGGCGTTCGCAGATCCCGCGAGCGTCGCACCGAATGCGCCACCATGAAGAAGATCAGGTAGAACTCCATCATCTTGAGCAAGACGAAGAAGGCCGATCGACGATCCCAGGCCGGAAGGCTGCGCTCGAGAGCCAGCAGGCTGGAGAAAATACACACGCTGAAGTAGGCGAAAATGGCGACGTTAATCGGGCTCGGTTGGCAGAGGGTAAGCCGGCCCTCAAAGGTCAGCTTGATCATTACGCCAATGAAAATGACCAGGATCAGGATATCGTCATAGCGGAGGTTCACATTGCGGTCGCCGCCCGACCCGGGACGCAGCTCGATTTCCGGCGACAGCAGCATCGCCACCAGCAGCACAAAGAGCCCCACCTCCACCCGCAGCACCGTGCCGCCGAAAACCAGCATGCTGATCGACAGCGCGATGGTCAGGCTCTGGTTCCCGATGACCATGTGCTGGATCACCAGGCTCACACAGCAGATCACCATGAAGGCCGCAAAAATGGGCACTTCAAGTTGGCTCTCCGCGACTTCGCCGCGGCCGATGCCCCGCTCTGAACGGAAGAATGCCATGGTTTTCAGATTACCTGGGGCGCGGAGCTATGGCGCGGGGACTTTTCAGCCCCCGGAATGCCCGAGCCCGTCTTGCCAACATGTTTCTCGATAGCCCGGGGCGGGGGCTGGAAACCCCGCTCCACATCAAAAGTGGTACCACTTCCGCCGGCCCTGGGAGCCGTCGTCGTAGTAGTAGTAATAATAGTAGTAGTGGCGCCGCGTCGTCTCCAAGCCATTCACCACCACCCCCGCCACATCCACCTGGGCCGTCGTCAGCAGCTTCTTCGCGCGGATGACGGTTTCCCGGCGCGCGTTGTTCGTCGACACCACCATCATGCACGTGTCCACATGCGTGGCCAGCAGCACCGGGTCCGTCACCACGAGTACCGAGGGCGCGTCGCAGATAACCAGATCGAACTCGTCGCCCAACTGGCCCATGAGCGTCGCCATGTGATCCGAGCCGATCAGCTCCGAGGGGTTCGGAGGCACGCGACCGCTGGAGATAATCCACAGGTTTTCGATGCGCGTGGGGCGGATCACGCTTTTCGGATCGAGGCCCTCGCGGAGCACGTCGGCCAGGCCCGGGCCGCGCTCCATGCGCAACACGCGATGCACGTTGGGCCGCCGCAAGTCCGTGTCCACGATCAGCACGCGCATGCCGCGATCCGCCATCGTCACCGCAAGATTCACCGCTGTCGTGGTCTTGCCCTCGCCCGGCACCGCGCTCGTCACCATCACCGTCTTGGGCTTGAGCTTGATCGTGGCAAACTGGAAGTTCGTGCGCAGCGTCCGGTAGGCCTCGGAGATGGGCGACTTCGGATCGTGCTGCGTCACGATACACGAGTCGATCTGCTCCTCGTCCACCGTGCTCACGTAGGTCGCGCGGCGTCGGCGGCCGCCCCGGGGCCGCCCGAAGCGCATCCGCGGGATCGTGCCGATCACCTCCAGGCCAATATACTCGTTCACGTCCTCGATGCTGCGAATCGACGTGTCGTTAAACTCGATCATCATCGCCAGGCCGAAGCTGAGCACCAGCCCCACGAGCCCGCCGATGGCGAAGTTGATCCAGCTCTGCCGGCCCGATCCTTTGCCCGGTGTGGGAATCCCGCTGATCACCGAGGCCGTGCGCTCCACCGATCCCAGACCGTGCTCGATATTCGCCCGAATCTCCAACTCCTTGTCCGACGCCTCGTTGAGCTTCTGCTCGATGTTGTCCACCTCCCGGGTCAGCTCTTCGGAGGACATTTTCAAATTCACCAGCTCCGGCACCTGCGGGAGCAATTCGTCGCGCTCTTTCTTGATGGCGTTGGCCCGGATCTCGAGCCCGGTCAGTTGAAGGCGCAGGTCGATCTGCTGCTGGTAGATCGTCTTCCGCTTCGTCCAGATATCGCTGCCGCCGGGCACCCCCATCGCCTTTTGGCGCTCCGCCTCCATAATCAGGCCCTGGGTTTCCGCGATCTCCTCCTCCAGCTCCTGCAGGCGCGGCCACGTCGGCTGGTAGATGGCGCTGAGCGACATCTTCTCTTCCAGCAACCCGTCCAGCTCCGCAAAGAGGCCCGTCACCATGTTGTCGCTCGGCTGATTCAGGGACTCGGAAAATTGCTCCGCCGCCAGCTCCAGCTCCTTGTCCAGCTCGGCCAGCTTCTGCTTCACCGTCTCCCGCGTCGACTCGGACTCGCTCAGCGCGTGTTCCATCCGCGCCAGTTCCTGATCCACGGTCTCGTAGGCCCGGAAGCCGTGCTCCTTCTTGAAGGCCAGCCGCGCCTCTTCCGCCGCCGAAAGATCGCCGCGCAGTTTCTGGATATGTTCCTTGATGAAGTCATGCTTTTCGCGCACATCCTCCATATGCACCTGGCGGTTCATCTCCATGAATACCCGCGTTGCGTACTCCGCGATATCCTCCGCCTCCTGCGCGGTCTCGCAGTCCTGCACGTGGATCTCGATTTGCTCGGCATCGCCCTGGCTCGTCGAGAAACTTATCTTCCCGACGATGCGCTGCGCCTCCACCTTGAATTCCTCGTCCGTGGCCAGGTCGCTGCGCAGGCCGCCCGTCGCGATATCCCGCTGGATCAGCGCCCGGGCGACTTCCTCGGCCACCGCCGTCTCGCTCGTCTTCACCAGGGTCGCCGCCTGCAGCTTCATGGGCGATCCGGCCGACCTGGGCGCCAACTGCGAATACTCCGTCGGCTTGATGATGAGCATGCCCGTCGCCTGGTAGAGGGTCGGGGTGGTCTTGTGGGTCATCCACGTGAGGCCGCCGAAAGATACCGCGCCCAGCAGGGTGCTTAAAAGTAACAGCGCCCAGCGCTCTGAAAAGATATTCCAGAGAAACCGGAACTGGTTCTCTTTCGGCTGGCGCGTCCCCTCTTCAAGGATCGGCGTATCAATACTCGACATAGCCTATTCCTTGCGCACTTCCGCCCGAGATTCCAGCGCCGCGAGAAACGCGTCGTCCTGGCCAAAACCCTGCAGCTCCAGGCTGCGCTCCCACTGGATATCTTCCGGCTGATCGTGAATCGTGGGCGTTACAAATATCATCAGTTCGCGGCTCGTCTTGGTCCGCTCCTGGTGCTTGAAAAGATTCCCGAAGATCGGAAGATTTCCCAAACCCGGGAGCTTCTGGATCACCGTATGGTTGTCCGCCATCACTATACCGCCGATCACCAGGGACTGGCCGTCGCGCACAATGCGCTGGCTGTCGCTGCTGCGGACCGCGCGGACTGGAACACCGTTGGAAACGCCGACGGCAGTGGACACCTCGGGCACCAACTCGACCAGAATATAGCGCTCGCCGTCGGGGTCGCGGCGCACATGGGGTGTTACATCCAGCGTAATGCCCACCTCCAGAAAGCGGGTGTTGGATACCGATGAGAAGCCCGCCGTGCCCAGCTCCGAATAGGGGAACTCCTCGATCATCCGGATCGAGGCCGGCTTATGATTTACAGTGCCGATGTAGGGCGACGCGAGCAGCTCGGCTTTGTCGTCCGCCACCAGGGCGTCCAGCATGATCCCGAGATCGATCCCGCTGTTCATATAGCCGAAAAACATCTGCCCCGCCGTACCCACCTGCACCGGCACCTGCAGGCGGCGGTCAAAATTGCTCTCATCGATAAAGCGCCTTCCGCCCGCCGTGCCCGTCCGGGTGGAGCTTTGCAGGGCCTCGTTCACGTTGGCGCCCGCGTACTGGCGTATCGAGTTCAACAGCGCATCCTGGCGCGGCGCGGGGCTGTAGCCGCCCGCCGCCTCGTCCCCCTGGACGAACCAGCGGATCCCGAGTTCCTTGGCCGCCGCCGTCTCCACCTCCACAATTTTCGATTCGATGAGGACCTGAGTGATCTGGGATTTCATCTGGTCCAGCTCGCGGATGACCGAAAGCATATTCTGCACCACCGCGGGCTCGTCGGTCAGGATCATGCTGTTCGTATTCGGATCAAAGCTCACGCTGCCGCCGCCGCTCGACATCCCCGAGAGCGCCGCCTGGAGCGACTCCGCGTCCGCGCTGTTCAGCGGGACCACCTGGGTCTGCATCGAGGCCGTGCGCACGTAGCCGCCGGGAATCACTTCACCCTCCGTGCTCCGGGATACCGTCACCTTCGGGTTCTTCAGTATCGCCTTCAGCCCCATGGACACCCGGGCGCTTGCCTCTTCCAGCGAGAGGCCCTTGAGGGTCACATTGCCGATATAGGGCACATCCACGTTGCCGTTTGCATCCAATTGCGTCGTCGTGGAAAGCTCCGGCTGCCGGTGTACGTTGATAAACACCAGATCGCCCGCATTCAGGGAAGTGCCCTTCGCCGCGTCCGCTTTCGCTTCCGCTTCCTGCGACACGACCGCGCCGCAAAGCAACACGGCAAGGGCCGAGGCTGCGGTTCTGAAGGCTCTGGAAATCTGCATGACTCTCTACTCCACGGGTTACGCCCTGGCCGGCCCGCGCATCCATGCGCAGTGCCGCGGCGTTCTCATTGGCTCTCGGACGGCAGCGCGGGAACCGTCTCGGGCGCCGCTTCGGGGGCAGGTGCCGGGGGCACGAGCGCTTCAAGCTCCGCCCCGGGGGTCTCGGCACGCCCGGTCTCATCCTGCGGAACCGGAATGGCCGATTCCACGGGCACCACCGCCTCAGGTTCTACCGGTGCGACCGGTGCGGGTGCTGCGGCAGCCTCGGGCGCGGGAACGTCCGTCCCAGGCGCGGCGGTGCCCTCGGTAGCGCTTGCGCCCGATTGCTCGGCGAAAGAAAGCCACTGAAGGCGCTTCTCAAGATTGCTCCGGTCGCCCGGGGCGATACCCGGCACCTGCATGGCCCGCCTCCAGTACGACGTCGCCATCTCCTTCAGCTTTTCCTGCTCCGCCCCAGCCCGTGCAGCTTCGGCCCGGCGCCGGAACAGATCCCCCAACTCCAGGTAGTCCGACTCCGCGCTGTAGTTTCCGGGCAGCGTAGCCGACTGCAGGTAGGAGGTCTCGGCCTGATCGTAGTTTCCGGTCATGCTGTAGGAGCGCGCCAGGTAGCGCAGCATCGACAGCGACGCCGCCGGATCGTCCGCCGGTTTCACCTGATCTCGGAACACGATGATCGCCTGTTCAAAATCTTTGAGCTCATAGTGCAGCCGCCCCATGATGCTCAGGGCCCGGGTGCGCTTGGGGTGCTGCGGGTAGTCCTCGGTAAACTTCTGGAAGAGGGCCAGCGCGCGCTCGTAGCGCTGCCGGGTCTCGTCCCAGGAGGTCGCCGGACCGTGGGTCAGCGCGAGAGCGGCACGAAACTCCGCATCGGAACGCCCCGTCTCCCCAGGCGCCATCCGCGACGCCAGTTGGAGATAGGTCCGGGAAGCCGCACCGTAGTCCTGCAGGGCCATCTCCCGCTCGGCACGGACCGTGAGATCCTCGTCTTGTAGCATCATCGGGCCGATGACGAAGGTCCAGAGGGTCGCGGCCAGCCCGCCGAAAAGAATCAGGAAAAACACGGCCTTGACTATCTTCCTGCTCTTGCGGGCAACGCGGGAATGGCGGCGTGACCGGCGGCGCGAGGGTGCCGCGCTGTAATCGTAGTTTATCGCGGAATCGCCTTCGGGGTCGGCGGGCAGGGGTGGAGCCAGATCGTCGTCCGGCGTGCTGTCCGCCCGCCCGCGCATCCGCATATCCAGGGCTGTCGGGGGCGCAAGGGTGCCGCCGAAGCTCATATCCTCTTTGACAATCGAGTCAAGCTGCGGCTCAGCACTCGGGGCCTGCGCCGCAACGGGAACCGGGATAGGGACCGTAGGCGCTATGATCGGTGTGCGCTTCTCCAGCGCCTGCATCAGTTGTTCCGCTTCCGCCAGCGCACCGCTGGCCTGGGGCGTACGCGTCACTGCGGGGGCTGGGTCGGGTGCCGCAGCCGGAGTCGGCTCAGAACCACGAACCGTCATGGAATCGAGCAGGGCATCCCAGTCCTCGGAGATTCCCGACCCGGCGACTGGCGTTTCGTCGTCCTGCGCTGAGGTCTCCGGCTCAATTACGGCCTCAGTTTCTTCGAAAACATCGTCCACCTCGGAAGCCTCATCCCCAACGGGATCGGCTTCGGCCGACCGCCCGGAAAGGGAGGCCAGCAAGGCGTCAAAATCATCATCATCGATTTCAGCGGCGGGTGCCGAAAGGGCTGCCGCCGGCGACACCGCTTCGACAACGGCTTCAAGGATTTCTTCTTCGACCGGCTCCGCAACTTCGTCGTCGGTTTCAACCGGCACGTCAGCCGGGGCCTCGGGCTCCGCCTCTTCGTCGGCCTCGACGCCCATCACCGATTCAAGCTCTTCCACCAGGGCCAGCAGCGCGCCGGATGCGGAGCCTTGATAGTCGTCCGGCTCGGTCAGGTGCTCCGCGTCGCCGTCCGATGCTTCGGCGGGCGCAGGTGCGGTCTCGGGGCCGTCTTCCACGTGCTGAAGACCAGCAACGATGTCTCGAAAGGCCTGGGCCGACCGCGAAGTGCCGCTGTCGACCACCAGGGGTTCGGCGTTGCGATTGGGAATCAGATCCGCGTCGAGCGTGATGTCGCGCAGCCCGCCCAACAGCAAATCGCCGCCCAGCGTGTCGTCCACATCCGCCACGCCCTTTTCATAGAAACTCAGGGGGCCCTGCGGGTTCAGATCATCATAGATCGGCGTCTGGGCGAGGGACCCTTCAATACTGTGGAGCGCCTGGCGCAGCGGGGGACGCGTCAGCCCCGTCATCTGAATAAAGTCGAGGGAATTGCCACGCTGCGTCTCCGGCACGCCGCTCTCATAGCGATCATCCACCGGCATCCCGTTGAACAGACTGCCGTCGATCGACGCCAGTTGCTGGCGCACGTAGGCGTCCCCTTCGGGTGACGGGTCGCGATGGTCTCGGTCGGCGCTCGGGCTCATACGCCCCCCGAACCCTGGCCCTGGCGGTCTCGGGCCGAACGCAGCAGCAGGTCCGCAGCACGGCGATCACGGGATTGTTGCTCCTTCGCCACGGGCTCACGGACGAGCCCGGCGGCGGTGACCGCGGGCGTAACGACACGAGGCGGCGGCGCAATCCCGGCGGCCTGGGCAGCCCGGGTGCGTTTTTCCACGTCGGGCAGGGTGGTCTTCTCGATGGTATGCAGCACGATATCCGGCGTGATCTGCCGGGTCTTCAATTGCGCGGCGAGCAGCAGGGAGTTCCGGCAGAGCGTCACGATCACACGGGGGCTTCCCTCCGCGTAGGCGTGGATCGCGCGCAGGGCGCCCTCTTCGAAGGACGGGCCCAGCCCCGGTTCGGCACCCGCCTGGTGCAACCGGAAATCGATAAACAGCCGCATCTCTTCGAACTGGATGGCCTCAAGCGTGTAGGTCAGATTGATTCGCTGCTCGAAATTCGGCGCGGCCCGCAGCACCTGCATCCACTCCAACTGGGCAAAAAACACCAGATTCAAGAGCTTCTGCTGCTGGGTCTCCAGATTCTGCACCAGCCGGAGCAGTTCGAGCTGGCCCCGTTTGTTCAGATTCTGCGCATCGTCAATAATCAGGGTACAGATGCGGTGGCGGTTTTCCAGCAGGTGCTGGTTTAGCGCTTCCATGTGGGAGACAAAGGAATGCTCCGCCGGGCGAAGACCGAACTGGGCCACAATCGCCTCCAGCAGCGCGAAACTGGTCCACGAAGGGATCGGTGAACCAACCACGGCCGTCTGATAACGCTCCGGCTCCGCCGCCATGCCCGTGATCAACTTGCGCAACAACGTCGTCTTACCCGTGCCATAGTTTCCCAGCACAACCGCAATGCCATGACTCGCGTCGATCCCGTTCCATAGGCGGAACAAACACTCCTTGTGGGCGCGCGTGGCATAGAAATAGACCGGGTCTGCGGTGGGAGCAAAAGGTTGCTCGCGCAGGCCCAGAAGTCCCAGATAGGATTGCGAATCATCCATGAGCATAATGCCTAATTCTAGCGATGCTCTGGCGCCAGTCCATCGCAACCGCTTCGGTAACCGGTTGCGACCACGCCACGCCTACATCCGTGTGCGGGCGGCGTGTGAGCACATTCTGTTTTCTGCATTTTTCCCGACGAGCCACCGCCACAACCCTGCGGTCGGGCACCTCATGCCTGGAAAAACCGATGGCCCCGCGCCATACACACCAGTTCAAGGGCGCGGGATCCCCGCAGGCACCAAGTGCTTTACGGGCTATTGTAACCTGTCTCACCGACCCTAATAATAACGAAACCACTCAATACTGTCAATCATTTACCGCATACGCGGTGTTCACGACCGATGCTTCCCGCCCGGCACCGCCTGCGCGCACCTCCAACAGCGGCGGGAAGTTACATATATTATTGACTTGGTTTATCGGCACAATCATGCTATATACTTAATTTAATAAAATAACTTTCGAACCATCGCGACGAAGATACGCGCTCAGGAGTTGGGAATTCATGAGAAACGAACGGGTGGTCATACTCACGGGACCCCTTCAGGGGCGCACCATTGAAATAACGCGAAAACTGTCAATTGGTCGAAACCCGGACAATGACCTCCAACTGGAAGACCTACAGATATCCCGGCAGCACGCCGTCATCGAGCAAAATGAGCACGCCACGATTGTACGCGATCTGGGCAGCGGCAACGGCAGCTTTATCGGCGACCGGCGCATCCTTGAGTACAAATTGTCTCACGGCGACGTGCTCCGCCTGGGCACCCAGGAGTTGCGCTTCGAGGCCGAAGAACCCTCGCAAGAGGAGATTCAGGCCAAGGCCACCCGCGAAGCGGAGCGGGGAAGCAGTGGCGGCGTGAAGTTTGACCACACCGTCGGCGGACACTTCGAAACCGCCAAAGCCTCGAATGTGTTCGAAACCTTTTTCCAGAGTCCCGGCGCCGCAGCCAATGACACGAAGCTGGCCGAGATCCAGCAGCGCCTCCGGGCCGTCTACGCCGCCAATGAGATCATCACCAGCGAGCGCAACCTTAACAAGCTCTTCGAGCGGGTCATGCAGGAAATCTTCCAGCTCATCCCCGCGCACAATGGCGTGATCCTACTCCATGTCCCGGGCAGCGACGAACTCGTTACCGAATTTGTGCGCTCCGGTGACAAGACTGTCGAAGTGAAGATCAGCTCCTCCATCGTCAACCGCGCCTACGAGCACGGCGAGGCCATCATCACCTACGACGCCGCCGACGACTCCCGCTTCGAGGCCGGTGCCAGCATCATCAGCCAGAACATCGCCTCCGCCATGTGCGCACCCCTCACCTGCCAGAAGGAATGTCTCGGGGTCATCTATGTGGACACGCGCGGCACCACCAACGCCTTCGTCAACAGCGACCTCGAACTCCTCGTCGCCCTCGCCGGGCCCGCGGGCGTCGCCATCAAGAATGCCCAGTACGTCCGCATGCTGGAAAAAGCCTACGAAGACACCCTCCTCGTCCTGGCCAACGCCATCGAATTGCGGGACCACTACACCGTCGGCCACACCTGGCGCGTGACCAATTTCACCATCGAAGTCGCCAAAGAACTCGGCTGGCCCGAAGAAAAGCTCAAGGAAGTCCGCATGGGCGGCGTGCTCCACGACGTGGGCAAGATCGCCGTGGATGACGCCATTCTCCGCAAGCCCGACCGCCTGACCGACGAGGAATTCGAGAAGATCAAGGTCCACCCCGAGAAAGGCGCGCAGTTGCTCCAGGACGTGGACTTCCTCATGCCCCTCATCCCCTATTGCCTCTACCACCACGAGCGCTACGACGGCAAGGGCTACCCCTATGGCCTCGCGGGCGAGGAGATCCCCATCGAAGGCCGCGCCCTCGCCGTGGGCGATACCTTCGACGCCCTCACCAGCAACCGCCCCTACCGCAAGGGCCTGGACCCCGAAAAGGCCATCAAGATCATCGAGGAAAACAAAGGCACCCAGTTCGATCCCGACTGCGCCGACGCCCTCGTGCGATGCTTCCGCAGCGGCAAGATCGACCGTATCCTCCAGGACTACCACAAGAGCTCCGAACGCAGCATCGCCTGCCCCTTCTGCAGCACCTTCATCCAGCTCAACGAAGCCACCACCGAAGGCTCCGAAGTACCCTGCCACGTCTGCCACCGCGCCATCATGGTCCTGCGCAAAAACGACGCCTGGTTCGGCGGACTCGTCCCCGAAAACAAACGCGCCAGCCAGGCCAAACGCCAGATCCTCACCGACAGCGACCGGGGATAGCCCCCGGGCCTGGGCCGAGCAACGGGAATGGCACTATGATTGCACCGGGCCTCGTTCCTGCAATGTCGGCTGCGGTCCTCCCGCCGCCTCCAGCACGGCCTGCACCTTGTCCAGAAGCTCCCGGCCCCGGTACGGTTTCTGCAGGAATTGGATGCCGGTCTCCAATAGACCGTGTCGGGCGATAATGTCGGCCGTGTAACCCGAGATGTACAGGGTACCCACCCCGGGGCAGATCGCCGAGATACAGCGGGACAGTTCCTTGCCGTTCATTTCGGGCATGACGACATCCGTCATGAGGAGTTTCAGGCTGGCCTGGTGCTCCTCCGCCAGGGCCAGGGCCTGGCTCGGAGACTGGGTCGAAAACACCCGATAGCCCGCCTGGGTCAATATTCTCGTGGACAACTGGAGGATCGAGACCTCATCCTCCACCACCAGTATCGTTGTTTTTCCCGGCACGGGCGCTTCCGGGGCAGGGGCGGGAAGATCGCCCCCGACCTCGCGTTCATCCGGATCCCGTTGGGGAAAATACAGGGAGAAGGCCGTCCCTTCGCCCAATTCACTTTCGACCTCAATGAAGCCCTGGTTCTGCTTCGCGATGCCATACACGGTCGCCAGGCCCAGCCCCGTACCCTGCCCCAATTCCTTGGTGGTGAAAAACGGCTCGTAAATCCGCTCCAGCGTTTCAGTGCCCATGCCGCAACCGGTATCGCGCACCGTCAAGCTCACATAGTCTGCCGGCCCGGCCTCCCGCGCGATCACCCCCCGATGGGGGTCATAGGGAACCACCGCCGCCTCGATGGTAATCCGGCCTACCCCGCTGATGGCGTCCCGGCCGTTAATGCACAGGTTGGTCAGAATCTGATCGAACTGGCAGGGATCCATTTTGATCCAGAGGGGCTCGGGCGGGGGTGCCCAACACAATTCCACATTCTCGCCGATGAGGCGCCGCAACAGGCGCAGCGCCTCCGACACGACTTCATTGATCTCGATCAGCCGGGGGGCCACCTCCTGCTTGCTCGCAAAGGCCAGTAACTGGCGTGTCAACAACGCGGAACGCCGCGCGGCCCCCTGGATCTCCAGCAGGTCCGCGTGGAGCCCCGGATTGTCCTCCGTCTCCGCCAGCACCAGTTCGCAATAGCCCAGGATCGCCGAGAGCATGTTGTTAAAATCGTGGGCGATCGCCCCGGCAAGGCGCCCCACCGAATCCAGCTTTTGCACTTGGTGCAACTGAACCTGCAGGTTCTCCCGATCCTGCTCGGCCTGCTTCCGCTCGGTGATGTCGGTCACCACCGCATCATACGACGAAATTTCACCCGCTTTGGGCCCCAGGAACGGCACGAGCGTGCTCTCGATCCACCGTAGTGCGCCATCCAGGCGCGTTATGCGGTGTACAACCCGGGTGGGTCGCTTTTCGCGAAAAAGCCGCTGGATCGCATCGCCCGCGAGCGCGCGATCGTCTTCGTGGATAAGCCGGGCCCAGAGCCCCGGATCGGATTCAAAGGCTTCCACGCCATACCCGGTCAAGGGCTCGCAGCTCGGCCGGTGCGTGATCGTCGTGGTGACATCCCCCTCCACCCGCGCCGTGTACACATGGCTGATGATGGATTCCAGCAGCCGCTGGTAGCGCTCGTTGCTCTGGCGGAGCTCCTCCCCCGTGACCTGCAGGGCCATCGTCCGTTCCTGCACCAGGGACTGGAGGTGCTGTTCCTGATCCATCAGGGCGCGGTGTTGCCGGTACAGCTCGCAGAAGACCTTCACCTTGCCCAGCAGCACAAGGGGCTCGATCGGTTTCAGAAGATAGTCCACCGCCCCGGACTCGTAGCCCTTGAAACGATGGTGGTCCTCCTTCATCCCCGCCGTAATGAAGATGATCGGCATGGACTTGGTCCGCGGGTTGGCCCGCAGCAATTCCGCCACCTCGAAACCGTCCATCCCCGGCATTTGAACATCCAGCAGCACAAGGGCGAACTCCGTGCGCAGGCAGTGGCGGAGACACTCGTCGCCGGAGGTGGCCGTGATCAACGTCACCTCCAGATCCTGGAGCAGCGCCTCGATGGCGGTAAGGTTTTCCGGGCGATCATCAACCGCCAGCACCGGAATGGGCGAATAATCAGTCATCGCGCACTACTCCTCCCCCAGCCGCATCAGCAGTTGCGGCAGCGTTGCAAGTGTCACCAGGTAGTCCGGCCGAACCGCCTGGAGTGCATGACGCGGCATGGACGCCGCTTCGGCATCGCCCGGCTCCTGAACAATCGTCAGACCCCCGCTCTCCTTGATTCGTTTCAAACCCTGGCTCCCATCTGATCCAGCCCCCGTCATTACGATTCCAATCAGGCCCGCACGATACACCGCCGCCGCGCTCTCGAACAATACATCCACCGAGGGCCGCGCAAAACACACCGGCGGATCAGTGGAAAGTCCGAGCCAACCCTGGGGCTCCACCAGCAGGTGGTAATTGGGCGGCGCGATATACACCGTGCCGGGCCCGGGAAGCTCCCCCTCGTCCGCCTCCTTCACGTGAATCTGGCAGAGGGTATTGAGCAATACGGGCAGGCCATCCTGGGAGATCGGGCTGATGTGCTGCGCCACGAGAATCGGCAGGGGATAGTCGGGGGGCAGGGCACCCAGAACGCGCTTCAGCGCGCCAACGCCGCCCATCGATATGCCCATGACCACGGCCCCGTAACGTCGCGGGGAAGACTCAACCATGGTGTTTCCTGTAAATCCGCGTGCGCGGCGTCAGTTCCACATAATTCGGGCCTGCCGCGCGGCCGTCCAGCGCCTCTTTGGTCCCCAGACACAGATAGCCCCCGGGCACCAGGCTCTCCGTAAACAGGTCCAGCGCCCGGTTCTTCAGGGGTAGCTTGAAATAAATCAGTACGTTGCGGCACATCACCAGGTGGACTTCGCCGAACACCGAATCCGCAGCCAGGTTGTGGGACGCGAACACCACATCCTCCCGGAGGCTGGGATCCAGCAGGGCATGGTCATAGCACGCCGTGTAGTACTCGGAGAACGGCCGCTGGCCCCCACTCTGCTGATAATTCTTCGTATAGAGCTGCATCTGCTTGATGGGATAGATGCCCTTGCGCGCCTTCTCCAGCACCGCCTGATTGATATCCGTCGCATAGATCCGGAAGCGCCCCGCCAGCCCCTCCTCGCGCAGCAGAATAGCCATTGAATAGGCCTCCTCCCCCGTGGCGCAACCCGCGTTCCAGATCCACACAAAGGGATAGGTCTTGAGGTAGGGAACCACCTGCTCGCGCAGCGCCCGAAACACCTGGGGATCCCGGAACATCTCCGTCACGTTAACCGTGACCCCTTCCAGAAAGCTCTCGAAGACTGCGGGATCGCGCACCAGCGCCTGTGTGGCGGCTGGCACGTTCGAAAAGTCCCGCGAATGCATCCACGCCTCGATCCTTCGGGCGAAGCTGGCCTCGGCGTAGTCCACGAAGTCATAGCCGTAGACGTCGGCGGAAGCCCGGATCAACATCTGGATTTCGTCGGGGCGCGGTATACAGGTTGGCAAGGACATGATATTCATCCACTTAAATCTGATTATAGACCCACACCCGGATCAGCGACAAGAGACGGCTCACGTCAACCGGCTTGGTGATATAGTCGCTGGCCCCCGCCTTCAGGCACGCCTCCCGATCCCCCTTCATCGCCTTGGCCGTAAGCGCAATGATCGGAAGCCGGGCATGGCGCGGGTTGGCCCGGATCTGCCGGATCGCCTCGTAGCCGTCCATCTCGGGCATCATCACGTCCATCAATACGATACTCACGTCGGGGTGCTCCGCCAGTTGCGTCTGGGCGGCGCGGCCATTCTCCGCCTCGATCACGGTCATCCCCTTGTCCCGCAATATACTCGAAAGAGCGAAGAGGTTGCGCATGTCATCATCCACCAGCAGGACTTTCTTCCCGAGCAGGACCGCCTCGTTGTTGAGGGAGGTGCGGATCATCTGCTGCTGTTCCGGCGGCAGGGAACTTTCCACCACGTGCAGGAACAGGGTCACCTCGTTCAGGAGCCGCTCCGGGCTCTTGGCCCCTTTGATAATAATACTGTCCGCATAGCCCTGCAGGCGCCGCGCATCCTCGCCCGAAAGGTCCTGGCCCGTATGCACGATCACGGGGATGCGCTGGCGCTCGTCCAGTTGCTGCATCCGCTCCAACACGTCGAAGCCCGACATGTCCGAAAGCGTCAGATCCAGCACCATGCAGTCAAAGGACGCCTCGGACAACCTGCGGATCGCTTCCTCGCCGCTGGTGGCCACGGTTATCTCAATATTCCGGCCATCGAAAAGGGCCCGCATCGCGGTCACCTGCGTCTCGTCATCTTCCACAATCAGCAGGCGCCCGGTTTCCTGCGAAACCGCCGACTCGATGTCCGAAAGGACCAATTCCAACTGCTCCTTGGTCAGCGGCTTCGTGGTAAATCCAATCGCCCCCATGCGCAAAGCCTTCTGCCGCTCGTCCAGACAGGTGATGCAGTGAATGGGAATATGGCGGGTGCGAAGATTGTCCGTCAAATGCTGGATCACCCCCCAACCATCCATGCCCGGAAGCATCACGTCCAGGATGATGGCGCTGGGCAGGTACTCCTCGGCCAGGGCGACCGCGCTGAGCCCGTTGTCTGCCACCACGGCGGCGAAACCGCGCTCCCGTATTTTTTCCATGAGTAACTTCGCAAACGCGAGATCGTCCTCTACAATCAAGATGCTCCGGCCACCCGGCTGTACGCGCGCACGGTCGTCCGCCAGGGGGACCGCCTGGGCCGGCGGGGCCGAGAACGACGGGGCCAAGGGGGACACACGGATCGCCGGCGCGGCGGACGCGGCCTCGCGGGCCGGGTCAAGGGGCAAGTACAACGTAAAGACGCTGCCCTTACCCTCGTCGCTCTCCAGCGTCAGCTCGCCGCCCATGCCCCGGGCCAGTTGCCGCGAGATGGACAGGCCCAGCCCCGTGCCCCCAAATTTGCGGCTGGTCGAGCCATCCGCCTGCTGGAAGGCCTGAAACACCAGTTCGTGCTTGGCCGCCGCGATGCCGACCCCCGTGTCCGACACGGCGAAGGCCACGGCGGCCGCACCCAGCGGGCTCTCCCGCGGGTCGGGGAGGTAGACTCGCAACCCCACGGAACCCATTTCCGTAAACTTGATGGCATTGGAAAGCATGTTCTTCAGAATCTGGAGCACGCGGTGCCCGTCGGCGCGCAGGGTCGCGGGCAACTCGGGCGCGCTCGCCGTGGTGAAGCCGATCCCCCGTGCCTCCGCCTGAGGCTCAAACAGGCGCTCGAGCTGCTGGCAGAAGTCCGCCGGACGGTGGCTGTCATACTCGAACTCGATCCGGCCCGACTCGATCTTGGACAGATCCAGGATCTCGTTGATCAGGTTGAGCAGGTCGCAGCCCGCCGCATTGATCGTCGTGGCATACTCCAGTTCGCGCGGGGTCAGGCGGCCCTCCTTGTTCTCGCCCAGATAGCTCGAAAGGATCAAGATGCTATTGAGCGGCGTCCGGAGTTCGTGGGACATGTTGGAAAGGAAGTCCGACTTATAGGTACTCGTACGCTCTAATTCTTCCGCCTTGAGGCGGATCTCGCGGTTGGCCCGCTCCATATCCTGGTTCTGCAGGCGGATCTGCTCCCGCTGCTGCTGCAACAACTCCGCCCGCTCTTCGAGCTCCTCGTTCGACTGTTGCAACTCTTCCCGCTGGACGCGCAACTCTTCTTCCTGCGCCTGGCTCTGGCTCAACAGCAGGTTGACCCGCTCCCGCGCCGCATTCACGCGAATCCCGATGGCCAGGGTCTCCCCCGCCTGCCGCAGGAACTCCAACTCCCGATCGCTGAAATCCTGAAAGGCCGCGATCTCAAAGGCCCCGATCACCTGATGGTCATGGACCAGGGGCACGGCCACCACCGCGGCGGCCTGGGCCACGCCCGTCGCCGATCCGATGGGCAGGTAATCGGGCGGCACGTTGCCCAGAGAGATCAACTTCCGCTCCCGGACCGCCTGCCCCAGCAGGCCCTCGCCCGCGCGCACCTCGTCCCCCAGATGCTTGCGCCGGACCAGGGCATAACTGGCCACCAGGGCCAGCGCCCCATCGTCTTCCTCGCCCCGGATTAAATAGAAGGCCCCCGTGCCCCCCCGCAGGTATTCCACGAGAAAGCCCAGGATGCGCTCGGCCAGTTCGTAGGACTCCACGTCCTCGCGCATCAGCACGTTTAACTCATTCAACCCGTTCTTGAACCATTGGCGCTGGCGCTCCTCGTCCCGCACCCGCGTCAGGGTCGTCACGAGCGTGTTCAGGTTCGTCCGGAGCACATCCAGGTCCCCCGCAAAACCTTCGGTCATGGGGGCGGGCATCTCCCCCGTGGTTATCTCGCCGATGAAGCCCGCCGCCACATTCAAGGGGCCGGTGACGGCCCCGAGCGCGTCGTTGATCCCCGCCACAATCTTGTGGAAATCGCCCTGATGCTTTTCCGCATCCACCCGCACGGACAGGCGGCCCTGCGCCGCCGACCGGGCCAGGGACTCCGCGTCGGTCACCATCGACTTGATGGAAGCCACCATCGTGAGCATGGATTTCCGCAGGACCCCGAGTTCGTCCCCCCGGGACCAATCCAGGCTCACGTTCGTGTCCCCCACGGCGATACGGCCCGCCACGCGGACCACGTCCATCAGCGGGCGAACGATACTATTGCTGATAAACCACGCCAGGAGAAGGGAGGCCAGCACCGACAGGGAGACGATCGCCAGTACAAAGAGCGCACTCTGCCGCGCGATCGCCGCGCAATGATCCGATTCCGCCTGCGCGATCCGGCTGTTGATTTCGATCAGGCCATCCAGTTGGGACTCGGTCTTCAGGAGCGATTCCGCGCCCACCCCCTGGGTCAGGGTCCGTATCTGGTTCAGGTGCGACTCGTCCTGGGTCTGCTCATACGCCAACAGCAGCCGCTCACATTCCTGAGCGGTCGCCATGCTGGTGTCCCAGCCCGGAAGAAAGGCCCGCCACGCCCGGGCCTCTTCCGCACTCTGGGGCAGGGGTTCGTACAGGGCGCGCCCCCCCGTGGCCAGCCGCAGCGCATCGTCCAGTCGCCCGCGCGTTTCCCCAAGCGAGCCTGTCGCGCCCGTGTTCATCAGGGCCCCATAGACCGAGCTGAGGGCGTAGACCCCCCGGTACATCTCCTCCAGCCCGACAATACTGGGAACTCGGACGTTCACCACTTCCCCCACCGCCTTGGCCGTCATGCGCAAGGCCGCGAGACTGACCAGTCCCGCAGCCAGGACAAACAGCACCAGGACAAGGAAACTCCCCAGAAGCTTTGTCCGCAAGCGAATCTGATCCAGCACGTGTTGTTCTCCTCCCACGGCTTGAAACATGAAGTTACCCGATGCCCATTATTTCGAATACCTAGCTTAGTCCGAAAAACCAGAAAAGACAACTATATTTCCATTCAATACCGTCCCGGGTGCGCCCTGGTTCCCACAGCGCGGGCGCGACGGGTCACGTTCAGATACTACCGTACATTATCCCGCATTCCCCGCACAACGCAAATCATAATGCAAGAGAAACTATTTTTTCATTCTGCGTTGGGCTGCCTTCGGTCCCCAGAACCGCCGTAGCCAACCCCGTAACGTTTCCCCGCCGACGTCCCCTGAGGCTCACAGGCCCTTGGGGTCTAAACCGCAGGCCTTTCCCGGAGCGGTGTAACTCCTTCCGAAGCAGCTTGAAAAAGCAGAAGCATGTCCTGTTTCAATGTGTTACAATGGGCGGCATGAGACCCAAGACTGTTGCATTGAAGAGCACACCATCACCCAAACCCCAATCCATTCTGGTGGCCTGTGCCAACGCGGACTATGGCCATACCGTCGCCCACTTCCTTAGCGCCGGAAGTCGAACGCCCCAGCGCTGCCACGACGCACCCGGGGTGTTGCGTCTCGTAAGCCGACAGGATTTTGAGATTATCATCCTGGATTTGGAGTTGAATCAGGACCACGGGGTGGACTTGGTCTCGTTTATACGTGAACAAAGCCCGAACGCCCGCCTGATCTTACTCTTCGATATCGATCACGTTGAGCGGGCCCTCGAGGGGGTGCGGCAGGGAGCCTTCTTCTACCTCCCCAAGTCCAGCCCGCCCTCCGACGTGGCCCTCGTCGTGGCCAAGGCGGGTCAACTCCAGTCCATCGCCACCACGGCGGACCGCTATGAACAGGGCATGGTGGAGGAGCTCGCGGGCAACAGCCCCGCCATGCAACGGGTCATCCGGCTCCTCCAGAAGGTCGCCCCCACCGATGGCACCGTGCTCCTCCTCGGCGAAAGCGGCACGGGCAAGGAAGTCCTGGCCAACGCGGTCCACCGCCTGAGCACGCGGAAGGACAAGCCCTTTGTGGCCATTAACTGTGCCGCCCTGCCCGAGGCCCTGCTGGAAAGCGAGATGTTTGGCCATGTAAAGGGGGCCTTCACGGGGGCCAACCAGGACAAGATCGGCCTCTTCGAAGAGGCCAATGGCGGCACCATCTTCCTGGACGAAATCGGCGACATGGCCCCCGTCACCCAGGCCAAGCTGTTACGCGTGCTGCAAAACGGCGAAATCCGCCGCGTAGGCGCAAGCGTCTCCACCCGGGTGAACGTTCGGATTGTTGCGGCTACCAACCGGGATCTGGTGCGGGCGGTAGAAGAAGACCGCTTCCGCGAGGACCTCTATTTTCGCCTCAATGTCGTCCAGATCCGCATTCCCCCGCTCCGGGAGCGCATGGAAGCCCTCCCCAGCCTGATCCGGCACTTTATCAAGCTCGCCAACAACCGCTACGGGAAACAGGTGATCGGTATTGACGATCACACCCGGGGCCTGCTGGCCCACTACGAATTCCCCGGCAACGTGCGGGAACTCGAGACCATCATCGCCCACGCCGTCATCATGGCCGACGGCCCCCACATCCGCGCGGTCGATCTGCCCGACCAGGTCCAGTTCGGCATCAAACCCCGCCTGCGCATCGCCCACCAGGCGGAGCGCAGCGTTATGACCCTGGTGGAACTGGAGAAGAACCACATCCAGACCACGCTGGAGTCGCTCAAGGGTAACCAGACCAAAGCCGCAAAGCTCCTGGGGATCTCGCGGTCGACCTTGTGGCGAAAAATGAAGGAATACGGGCTGGAGGGCTGAGGCGTGACAGGGTTTTCCTACATTGAACCAGAAGTGGCGAGTAGCATGGTTGGAAGAACTCGTCTGGACATATCCGTCCATCCGCCGATCGTGCACGAATTGGAAATCGAGTTAGACTACTGGCCGTCCGGCGAAGTGCTGGAGGAATTTCCTTGTTTCTTCGTGGTTCCCCGCGTGCGAGTTGCGATAGAAGCCTCGAAACTGACCGGAGTCACTTTCCATGAAATGACGGTTTCACCATCGGACAACTACCGCGACCTTTACCCGAACCAACCCCTGCCGGTGTTGATCTGGATGAAGGTCCACGGCACCGCGGGACAGGATGACTTCGGAATTGCGAAAGATTTGCGGCTGGTTGTTTCGCGCGATGCGGAGCTGGTGCTACGAGGTTTCAACTTGAGCTTCGCGACGTTTGAGGAATATCCCTGAGATCGGACCTATTCTTCAGGCGCGCGGGGCAGAGAAGTCGCAATATGTTGCCGCAAACCAAACATCCGAGTATTCAAATTAGCACGGTTTGGTTTTGCCGACTTGAAGCAATAGGTAGGCCGGTTCGGTTCCCACCGAATCAAACGAAGCTGGACAGATGTGGCGGATGTATGCGGAGACCGGTTCCCCATAGATTTCACACAATCGCCAATAGAGTGTGAAATAGTCTTCCGCATCCGCGACAATTTCTTCATTTCGTATTGCCACAAATCGTCCCGAGAAATCGCGCAACAGATGTTCCTTGTTGCGCAGAAAAAATTCAGCATCTGCTACGGGATCGAAGTCGGTGACTTCTTTCGTTGGTCTTGTTGCTATTGTTGCGTTCGGTTCCATGCCTTAAGTGTACATCAATTTCGTACCGCTGACAATGGCGTGTCGCGGCCATTCTTGAGCTAAAGGTGCCAACGGCCAACTCCATCCGACATCGCATAAGTGTATACAAATAAATACGTTGCAAGGAACTTCGTTCGCAATCCTACTTTCGGGCTTGCGTCGGCCGTCGATAACCGTGTAGTTTGGCTCCCGCACTCGCGACGGCATAGAGCTTGCGCGCCGGGAAGGGCTACAATGACTCAGGAACCGTGGGGTATCTTTGCTCGTCGAAAATGGCGTACAAAGTTGCGCGCTTCCTTTCCTCAACCTGGGGGCGCTGTGATTTCATTCGAGTGGCCCCACGCCGTACTGGATACTGGCTCACCCGTACATATTCTGCCGGGACGAGCGCCGTCCCTGACTGACGCGGGCGCTGCTCGCGCTTTAGGCTTGGTGGATATCACACTATATCGACCCGCACAATCCGAGCATACTGTCATACGCCTTCCCCCCTCGGGACTATTTCCTATCCCGATAGGCGGTGTGGAGGGCTTACCGATGTTCCGATTTGAGTTTTGGGCTCGTATGCAAGCCGATGGTATCCCCAATATCGGGGATACGCCGTGCATAGTTATGGATACGCCCTTTCCCATCCTCAGTGTCGGCCAGTTGGTGGAGCACGGTGGTAGATTCACATTCGAGCGCAATAGATTCTCTGTTCGATGAGTATCCTGCCGTGTGAGTTCCTCACTTTCATCGTGAATCCGTTCGTTGACCATCCCACGCCCCCTAAGCCCCCGCGCCGCGTTGACTTCCCGGATCCGCAACCCTATAATGAGGGGCAACTAATATTTCTGCTCCGGCATCAGGTATGTGAGAAGCAAGGATTCAGGTCAATACCCGGCCCGGCCTTCGGGTTTCCGGATATTTATTCATACGGTGATCTTTAATGTCGTATCTTGTCATTCAGGCACGCAGCGCCAATTTTACACTCTGGACTGACAATCTGATCTAAATCCTTGCCTGTTCATAGCACCTTCCGCCGGTTGTTAATACTGTATAACCCTTTACAGGGCGGAGGTTTATGTAAATGGATACCCTTACAATTATTTCGGGCGTCGTCGGCCTGATTGCGGGCTACATCGCCTGCATCGTCTTGTCGCAGGCGCGGGGAAACAACCTTCTGGGCAAGTCCCGCAGGGAAGCCGCCCAGATTCTTTCGGATGCCGAACGGGAGTCGGCCACACGCGCGAAAGAAGCCAAGACCCAGATCAAAGAGCTGGAGATTGACCTTCGTGCGAAAATGGAACAAGAAGCCCGGGAGCAACGCAAGGAAATCGCCTCTATCGAGAAGCGTATCCTGACCAAAGAAGAAGCGGTCGACAAGCGCGCCGAAGTTCTCGACAAGAGCGCCTTGGCCCTTGCCAGCCAGGAACGGGAACTCGTCAAGCGGGAAAAGGCTCTCGAAAAAGAGCTCGAAAAAGTCGCCTCCCTCATCAAGGACCAGACCCAGAAACTCGAAGATATCTCTGGACTTACGGCCGACCAGGCCCGCCGCGAACTCTTTGTCACGCTTGAAAATGAAGTGAAGCGCGATTGCGCCCTCCAGCTCAAGCGCACGGAAGACGAACTCAAGGAACAGGCCGAAAAGAAGGCCCGCTGGATCATCAGCGAAGCCATCGGCCGCTGCGCCTCGGACCATGTGGCCGAAACGACCGTTTCCGTGGTCAACCTGCCGAGCGACGAGATGAAAGGCCGGATCATCGGCCGCGAAGGGCGCAACATCCGCGCCCTGGAGAACGCCACGGGTATCAACGTCATCATCGACGACACGCCCGAAGCCGTTATCCTGTCGGGCTTTGACCCCATCCGCCGCCAGGTCGCCCGCATCACGCTGGAGCGCCTGATCCAGGATGGCCGCATCCACCCCGCCCGTATCGAGGAGATGGTGGAGAAGGTCAACGAAGAGATGGCCAAGACCATCAAGGAACGCGGCGAAGCCGCCTGCCTCGAAGCCGACGTCCACGGCCTACACCCCGAAATTGTCAAACTCATGGGCCGCCTGAGCTTCCGTACGTCCTATGGCCAGAACGTGTTGCAGCACTCCATCGAGGTCTGCCACCTTTCCGGCATCATGGCCGCGGAACTCGGACTGAACATTCAGGAGGCCAAGCGCGCCGGCCTGATCCACGACATGGGCAAGGCCCTCACCCACGAGGTGGAAGGCTCCCACGCCATCCTGGGCCACGACATTGCCAAACGCCACGGTGAAAACGAGACCGTGTGCAACGCCATCGGCGCCCACCACAACGAGATGCCCATGAACTCGGTCATCGCCGTGCTGGTGCAGGCCGCCGACGCGATGTCCGCCTCGCGCCCCGGTGCCCGCAGCGAGACCATGCAGAACTATATCAAGCGCCTCGAACAGTTGGAGCAAATCGCCAACGAGTTCGAAGGCGTCGAGAAGGCCTTCGCCATCCAGGCCGGCCGCGAAGTGCGCCTCGTGGTCCAGCCGGACCGCGTGAGCGATGCCGAAGCCGCCGCCATGGCGCGCGACGTGGCCCGCCGCGTGGAAACCGAAATGACCTATCCCGGCCAGATCCGCGTCACCGTCGTGCGCGAAACCCGCGCGGTGGAAATGGCGAAGTAAGGGCTCCGGAGAGTATATTCTGCCTCACGGGCGCGCGCCGCAAGGCCGCGCCCGTGCTTTAGTCTAATCACGAAGGGCATTCTGGCCTGAGCAGACCCTTTTTTCCATCCAGGCGCTCCTACCATGGCGAATACGATCAAATGAAACTGATTTTTATTGGCGATATTGTCGGCAAGCCCGGGCGGCAGATTGTGGCACAACGCATCCGCGAACTTCGCGAGGCCTGGCAGCCCGATCTCATCCTGGCCAATGCCGAAAACGCGGCCGGCGGCCTGGGGGCAACCCCCGAGGTCATCGACGAGTTGAAAAGGCTCGGAATCGGCGGTTTCACCATGGGCAATCACACCTGGCGCAAGAAAACGATTATTTCCGCCATGCCCGGCCTCCCCGAACTCGTGCGGCCCGCCAACTACCCTCCGGGTCTCCCCGGAAAAGGCGCCACGGTGATCACCCTGCCCGACGGACGGAAGCTGGGCTTGCTCAACCTGATCGGCCGGATTTATATGGAGCCCTTCGACTGCCCCTTCCGCGCGGCCGATGCCCTGCTGCCGGAACTGCTCAAGGAAACCCGCACCATCCTGGTGGACATGCACGCCGAGGCTACCTCGGAGAAGATTGCCATGGGCTGGTACCTCGACGGGCGCTGCTCCGCCGTGGTGGGCACCCACACCCACGTGCAGACGGCCGACAACTGGATCATGCCCGGCGGCACGGCCTACATCACCGATGTGGGCATGTGTGGACCCATCCAGTCGGTTATCGGTACGGACAAGGATGTGGTGGTGCGGAAGTTCGTCTCCGGCATGCCGGAAAAGTTTGACGTGGCAACCGGCGCGGCCCTGCTGTCGGCGGTGGTGATCGAGATTGACGATGCCACGGGCCAGGCCCGTGCGATCGAGCGGATCCTGATCCGCGATGAAAAAGTGAAGAAGCATTGACGGTCCCGACGCACGGGACCCCTAAGATCCATTGTTCCATTCCTGGGAGCTTCCCAGTTCAACCAACGGTGATTTCATGTACTTCAAACGCGTAGAAATGCTCGGGTTCAAGTCCTTCGCGGACAAGACCCACATCGATCTGGAATCGGGAACCACGGCCATCGTGGGGCCCAATGGTTGCGGCAAGAGCAATATCCTCGACGCTCTGCGCTGGTGCCTGGGCGAACAAAGCGCCAAGGCCCTCCGCGGCAACCACATGCAGGATATTATCTTCAACGGCAGCGAGCAGCGGACGCCCATGGGCATGGCCGAGGTGACGCTGACTTTCGACAATGCCGACTCGAAGCTGCCCCTCGACTTCGCCGAAGTGCAGGTGACCCGCCGCGTCTACCGCTCGGGTGAAAGCGAATACCTGATCAACAAGGCCGCTTGCCGCCTCAAAGATGTCCAGGAACTTTTCATGGACACGGGTATCGGCACCAACGCCTATTCATTGATCGGCCAGGGCAAGATCAGCCTGGTGCTGAGTTCCAAGCCCGAAGACCGCCGATTCCTCTTTGAGGAGGCCGCCGGCATCATCAAGTACAAGGCGCGCAAGAAGGTGGCGATGCGCAAGCTCGACAACGCCGAGCAAAACCTGCTGCGCCTCACCGACATCATCGCCGAAGTGCAGCGCCAGATGCGCAACCTCAAGCGCCAGGTGAACGCCGCCATCCGCCACCGGGAACTGACCGATGCCCTGCGCGGCCTGGAAATCCGCAATGCGTGGCTCCACTTCAATGAGCTCAGCGGCCAGATCGAAGATTTGAAAGAGCGCTACACCGTGGCGGAGAAGGCCTACGAAAAGGCCTCGACCCAGACGGCGAAGATGGAGGCGCGCCAGGAAGAACTGGCGGTGAAACGCGTGGAGCTGGAGCGCATGCTCATGGCCCGCCGCGAAGGCGAGTACCAGGTCGATTCCGAGATGGAAAAGATCGAAAGCGAAATCGCTCTCATCCGCAAGGAGATCGAATTTTCCAAGACCCAGTGCGCCCAGGCCGAGAAGGACAAGGAAGAATTCCTCAAACGAGCCGATAACGTCAAGGGCAGCCAGGGCGAGACCGGCAGCCGCTCCACGGAACTGACCCGGGAGATCGAGGGCACCGAGGCCGCGCTGAAGGCGAAACAGGCGGAATACGCCCAGGCCGAAACCGCCGTGACCGAGGCGGAGCAGCGCGTGGAATCCGCGCGGGCCCGCACGCTGGACACGATCAACACGCGCAACCGCACCCAGACCGAACTGGAGACGGTGGGCGTGAGCCTGCAGAACATCGACGATCAGCTTGAAGGTATCTTCGGCCGGCAGAAGGTGCAGAACACCCGCCACGAAGACCTTTCGACGCAGCTTCAGGAACGGCGCAAGGAAGAAAGCGAAGTCCAGAAGCAGCTCACCGAGACCGTGACCGATCGCAAGGGCGCCCAGGAAAAGCACCGGGGCATCTCCGAAGAGCTCAAGTCCGCCAACGACGAGTGGCAGCAGCTCCGCGAGCAGAAGAGCAGCAAGGAAGCGCGCCTGAACTCCCTTCGCGAACTGCGTGACAACTATGAAGGCTTCGCGGTCGGCGTAAAGGCCATCATGAAGGCCCGCCAGCACGAGATGCCCGAAGTGGACGGTATCATCGGGCCCGTGGGCGACCTGCTCTCCACGGACAAGGAATACGGCAAGGCCATCGAAGCGGCCCTCGGCGGCAACATCAACAACATCATCTGCGATCACGCCGACGCCGCGAAATCCGCCATTGCCTTCCTCAAGAAGCACCGGGCGGGCCGCGTGACCTTCCTGCCGCTGGACACGATCCGCAGCAACAACCGGGACGACACGGACACCCTCCGGGGTTCCCACGGCGTCATCGGCAAGGCCATCAACTACGTCCAGTGCGATGCGCGCATCATGCCCGCGCTTGAGTACCTGCTCTACAACACCATGATCGTCGAGACCATCGACGACGCGATTCGCATCGCCCGCTCCGAGCGCCGTTTCCCGCGCCTGGTCACGCTGGACGGTGACGTGGTGACGTCTTCCGGTGCCGTGACCGGCGGCCAGACGAAAAACGACAGCCAGGGCATGCTGGGTCGCAGCGCGGAGATCGAGGAACTCGAAGGCGCGGTGCAGAAGGCCGCGGGCCGCATCAATCTGCTCGTCCAGCAGGCGCAGCAGATGACTGGTGCCCTGCAGGAACTGTCTAAGAAAGCCGCCACGCTGACCGAGCAGGAAGACGGCCTGCGCCAGCGCATGAATAAGGCCGGCGTGGAAATCGCGCGCCTGACGACGGAGCTCGACACGCTCACAAGCTCCGGCTCTCAGTTGGGCGAACAGCGCGATGGCCTGCTGGCCCAGCGCGAGGCTTTGGAAGCCCGGCGTAAGGAGGCCATGGAACGCATCTCCTCTATGGAGGGAGACGACGATCTCATCCAGCAGGAAACGTCTCAGGCCCAGGAAGACGCGGTGCAACGGCGCATCGCACTGTCCACGTGTAGCGACGCCCTGGCGGAACTGCGCATCAAGCTGGCCTCCCTGACGCAAAGCCTTGAAGAAGCGGAGCGCAATCGAATGCGCGAAGCGCGCGAACACACAGAAGCCCTCGAAGAGGCCGCGCGGCGCGACAAAATGATCGAGACGTTGCAGTTCAAGGCCCGCGATCTGGAAGCGGGGATCGCCGATCACCTCGAGCGCGCCAAGGCCCTTTCCGAAACGAAGGAAGAGGCCCACGACAAAGTGCTGGAGGCGCAAAAGGAGCACAACGGCCTGAACGAGGAGGCCGCAGGTCTCGCCCGCAGCCTGAAGGATCTCCGCATCGAGTCCACCAAGGGCCAGAAGGAGGTCCACGCCCTGGAACTCGAACTGACCCAGCGCGAGGATCGCATCGCCTATCATCAGGAGCGGATCCTGACGGAGTACAACCTGGCCCTGGCCTCCCTCGACGAGAAGCAGGTGGGCACGGACGAATTTGACGAGAAAGAGCGCGAAAACCTGATCAAGGAGCACCGCAAGGACATCCAGCGCCTGGGTACGGTGAACCTCATGGCTATCGAGGAATACGAAGCGCTGGAGAAGCGCGACCAGTTCCTCTGCTCCCAGGAGGAAGACCTGCGCAAGGCCCGTGAAACGCTCCTGAGCGTGGTGGATCGCATCGACACCACCATCAAAGAACTCTTCATGGACACCTTCAAGACCGTGAGCGAGTGCTTCAAGAACTACTTCCGACGCCTCTTCAACGGCGGTCAGGCTCGAGTTTACCTGCTCAACGAAGACGACCCGCTGGAAAGCGGCATCGAGATCGAAGCGCGCCCCCCCGGAAAGAAGCCCCAGACCATTTCGCTCCTCTCCGGCGGCGAACAGGCCATGACCGCCATCGCACTGCTCTTCAGTATCTTCACCGCGAAGCCAAGCCCCTTCTGCGTGCTCGACGAAGTGGACGCGCCCCTGGACGACGCCAACGTGGGCCGCTTCCTGGAGCTCGTGAGCGAGTTCACGGACCAGAGCCAGTTCATCATCATCACGCACAACAAGCAGACCATGGCCAAGGCGGGCGCCATCTTCGGCGTGACGCAGCAGGAGCGCGGCGTATCTCAGTTGGTCTCGGTCAAATTTGAGGATGTCAAAGACGAAACCGCGGCATGAGGGTCCTCCATCTCTTCAGCAACTGCAAATGGACAGGGCCGGCTGAGCCGGCCCTGAACCTTTGCCGCGCCTTGCGCGACGCGGGCGTGGAGACGGAGTTCGCGTGCGCGCCGGACGCGGGCAAGTCCATCAACATGGTGGTGGAGTCGGCCCGGGCACGGGGCCTGGAGCCTATCCTCGATTTTCACCTGCGCAAGCACCGCCATCCCTGGCACAACTTTCAAGATGTACGGGGGCTCCGGCGTTACCTGGCCGAGCACCCCTTCGATATCGTCCACTGTCATTTGGACAACGATCACGAAATCGCCGCGCGCGCCCTGCAAGGCAGCACCACCCCCCTGGTGCGCTCCAGCTATGAGGGCACGGGCCTCGAACGCAACGCACGCCGCCAGCGCATGCTCGCGCGAACGACGGCCCTGCTGGAGCCCTCCGAAATGGCCCTGCTCCACGACATTGCCGCCTTCGGGATCGCGCCGGACAAGACGGAAGTGGTGCCGGGGGCCATCGACATCGCGCGCTTCGATCCCGACCGTCCCCTGCCCGATGCACGCCCGAGACTGGGCCTTGCCGCCGATGCCTATGTCATTGGCATCGTCGCGCGCATGCAGACCCACCGCCACTTCGAGGATCTGCTCCAGGCGATGCGGCGTGTGGTGGAGGCGCTGCCGGAAGCGCGGCTGGTGATTGTCGGTCGTGGCACCCACCAGGAAAAGGTCGCCATGGAGCCAGTGCGAAAGCTAGGCCTCGACGGGCGGGTAATTTTCACGGGCTATATCGAGGGTGATGACTTTGTGGCGGCGATCCAGGCGATGGATGTGGGGGTCTATCTCGTTCCCGGTAGCGATGGCACCTGCCGCGCAGCACGGGAGCTGCTCGCTATGGGGAAGCCGGTCGTGGTAGCGGATCGGGGCATGCTGAAGGAGATCGTGCCCGACGGAGAAGCGGGTATCGTGACGGACGGCAGCGTGGATGGGCTCGCGGTCGCGCTGCTGGCTCTCGGACGGGATGAGGAGCGGCGCGCGACACTGGCATCGGGTGCGCGAAGACTGGCGGGGACAAGGTATGCCCTGGGGCCACAGGCAGAGCAGGTTAAAGGGATCTATGAACGGATCCTGGGGCGGGGATAGGCTCTTAAGCCTGCGACGACGACCATGGGGTGCCACCGTTCCCAGACGTGCCACACGATCTCGCAGAAGGCGAGTTCGAGTGCGCTGGGGGACATCAGCCATAGGCTTTCCAGGGCCTATTGACCGGTCCTTTTGCAGCCCATTATTTGTTGGCCGGAAGTAAACGAGGGCAGTGTGAGAGGATTACTTGTGGATCTGGCTGCACTTCGCTCAGGGCACTCGAACTCGCCTTTGGCGAGATCGTGTGGCACGACTTGGCTGGTATGCCAACCTTCGCTCCTACCGCTTGTTCGTCTCGAGCGACTTCCTTCGCTCTGCCGGCAGGGATGCCAGCGCTCCCAACCCGACGTCACGTAAAGGGCACGTACTTCGCCTTCACCGCCTCGTGCAAGGCCGCGGCCAAGGTCTTACGGTCCGTTCCGGCAATGGGCTCCTCCCCGAAGTGCAGGGTTACTTTGAAACCCGGATACCGCAGCAAGCGCCGAACGTGGAAAAAGAAGGGCTCGGGCCGCCACCAGCCGATCACATCCGACGGGCGGGGCGTGTTGTTGGGCGTGCTGTAGTTGATGGTCACGTAATGGACCGGCAGCCCGTTGTCGATGGCGGGCTGGATAAGCGCCGACTTGAAAGGCTCCACCGCCAAGCCACAAGAGATGCGGCTCTCGGCGAAAACCACCAGCCCGTCGCGCTCCGCCAGCGTGTGGGCGATGAGGGCATTCACCCGGACGGCATCCTGTCGCTGCTCGCGGTTGATAAAAAGTACGTGGAGCGATCGAGAAACCCACCCGATAATCGGCCAGTGCTCCAGGTCGCCCCGGGCCACGAAGGTGCACCCGAGCACGGTGGCGAGGCTGAATATATCCAGATAGCACAGGTGGTTGGCCACGAGGTAGTAGGGGGCCTTTGGCAGGGGACCGTTCACCTCCAACTCCATGCCAATGATACGGCGAAAGCCCTGGCCCCAGACCCGCATAATCCAACGGCGACCCCGACGGTCCAGAGCCTCCGACCACCACCCAATGGGCCAGAAGGCCAGGCGCACGCTCCAGATGGCTGCGGTCCAGAGTAAGACGAGTGGAAAGCGCACGCCGCTGCGCAGGGATTGGATCAGTGATTCCATCGTGTGGGCCAGGTTACCTCGGATCGCGCGGGCCGCCCGATCACGGCGCCGCACGGGAGATGATAGCACGGCGGCGCACGGCGGCGGAACGACCAATCAGACCGATCAGACCGATCCGGCGAATCTGATCAGTCCGATCCGTCTGATCCGTCCTATTTCTCCAACCTTGACACACCCGCCCAACTGTGGGAAAATTAAGGTGGCGCAGTAGCTTAGGCATTTCTTGCCTCGCCACCGCGCCACACAACGTCTCACCGAGGCTTCGAAAGATCATGGCCATCAACATTGGCGCAACATCGCAGGCGACCCTGTCGCTGGCATCGGTCGGGGCATCCCGGTCGGTTCGCGGCGTCGCGTCCAATCAGACCGACGAAAAGCCCGGCCAGTTGGTGCGCAAGAAGGAAGCCCCCGAAATCCGCGCCGGTTTTGGTGAGGGTACCCTTTCCCCTTCCGGTGCCGCGCTCAAGATCGTGGATGCAAACCTTCGTGCCGCCGAGCAACTTGTGCCCACGGTGGAAGAGCTGCGGGAGCGCGCGCGCGTGGCCCAGGCCCGGCGCGATGAAGCCGCCGCCCGAGAAGCGGAGCCGGTAGAATTCCGCCAACCCGAACGCGTGCGTCCCGAGGCCAGTGCCGCAGTTCGCAATTTCTTCCAGGACGAGACTTCGCCCGTGGAGCGCCCAGAGGCGGAGTCAGCCGAATCCGTGGAATCCGGCTCGCCGGTCGCGGATCCATTCGCCGCCCCTGGCTCCCGCTTGAACCTCCAAGCCTGATCGCCCCGCTGCGGCGATTTTTGGCCTTTCGAGCGCCCCCGCAAACCTGCTATGGTATGGCTCGCCCCGCGTGAGTCTTGCGCCATTGTTCCGGAGTGCCCCCCATGTTATTTCGCCGCCCGACGCCTTTATATTTTCTCGTCCTTTCCACCGTCGCCTTGACGGCCCCGGCACTTGCCCAGCCCTTCGAACTGTTGGGCGAGCGAAAGGATGTGCAGGTAATTCGCGAAGCGAGCCAAACCTACACGATTCCCATGGGCGGCACGGCGGACATGGACAACACCGCGACGCGCAAGCACGAGACCTGGGATATTGGCTTCCAGAACAATGTCTCGCTGTTGATGGAGAACACAGGCAGCAGCACCGTGGTGAATCCGCGTATCATCACCAATGGAAAGCGCCAGTGGCAGACGGTGGATTCGATGCTGGCGGAGTTCACGGCAGGCGCGAAAGATCCCCAGGAAAAGATCTATATGATCTGGGAGGGACTGCGGCAGAACCGGCACCACGATGATCCCCTCTTTGAAAAGGGTGACCAGCATGATCCGGTGCGCTTTCTGAACTGCTATGGCGGCGGCTATTGCGATGATTCCGGGGCGATTGGTTCGGGACTCTTCCATTTTGCAGGATTCAACGCGGAATCGGGCGGACAGGATCCCTTCGTGCGCGCGCTCCGCGGCCACGTCATGTGCGAGGTCTGGCATGACGGCGACTTTCAATTCATGGACATCGACCAGAGCACCTTTTTTCTGGATCGCGAAAACCGCAAACCCGTGAGCGGCGACACGGCGGCGCGGGATCATGATTATGCGCGGCGAGAGCAGGCTTTCGGACCGCCGCTGCAAGGGTGGGACGTCCCCGCGAAAAACGCCACGCTGTTTGGCGCGGACGACGAGCGCGGGCCCTTCTGGAAGACCGGCCACGCCATGACCTACAGCCTGCGCCCCGGCGAGCAGATCGAATTCTTCTGGGAACGGCGGGGCAAGACCCCCTGGCAGGAAAAGGACCGGAAGCACCGTTACTACGGCAACTCCGAACTGCTCTACACGCTGCCCGCGGACCCGGCGCGACTTTCGGGAACGGACGTGGTTCTGGACGGCTTTAAAGTCGCGCGCGACGCCTTCTACATGGCGGCGGAAGTCTCCACGATGACGATCCCCGTGGCCTCTCCCTACACGATCTGCGGCGGTAACCTCGCTGTGCAGGCGAGTCCGAACTTCCCGCCGAATGCGGCCTTCCGCGTGGAGCTGTCCCTGGACGGACAAAACTACGAGGAGATCTACCGCCGTACCGCCATGCCCCGCTGGGCCGTGCAGGTGCCGCTGGATGAGGCGCTGAAGATTCACGGTGGCGACCCGAAGCGCACCTATTGGCTGCGTATTTCGTGCATCAATGCTCGGGGCGCTTCGCTCCGCGCGGTGCGCCTGCGCACGGACTTGTACACCTACCCCATCGCCCTGCCGCGCCTGTCGGTGGGCGACAACAGTGTGGCGTACACGGATGAGTCGCCCGCCGGTCGCACCGTGCGCGTGACGTATCGCTGGAAGGAATCGGGCAATGTGCAGGCACCTCCGGCCCCGGCCGCGCCCGAGTCCCCGGCAGTCGCTGCCGAAGTCCATGCCACCTATGTGCCCTTTTCCTGGCCCGCCGTGGAGGGCTGCGATGCCTACTGGCTGCGCGTGAGTCGCGATCCGGAATTCAAGTACCCCTATCGCCCGAACTACGATGTGGTGCTGGCCGAGAACAAATACGAAGTGCCTTTTGCCGGCATGTTCTCCCCCGGCGAGATCTATTACTGGCGCGTGCGCCCACGCCTGGCGAACGGCCTATGGGGCAACTGGAGCGAAACCTGGTCCTTCACGTGGACCGGCCCCACGGTGCCGAACGATCTCGCGCTGGACCAGAAGGGTGAGGACAAGATTACGCTGACCTGGGCACCGAACCCTTCGGGTATCAAACCCGTGCGCTACAAAGTCTACGGCAGCAATGAAAAAGGCTTCAGCATTGGCGGCGAGGCGATTCAGGCGCTCCATCAGGGGCCGCCCATCGTGATGGTGGAAACGAAACGCCCGAAGCTCGTGGTGGGCGGACGCAAGGCCGAAGGTCCTCTGGCAAACCTGGCCTACTATCGCGTGGTCGCGGTGGACAAGGAAGGCGTGGAAAGTTGTCCTTCAGACTATGTGGAACTGCCCCGTCCTCTGGTCTACAGCACGCCGGTGACGAAAGCCACGGTGGGCGAGGCGTTCCAGTACCCGATCCAGGCCGTAACTTCCATGGGCGATCTGCAGCACCGCTACGACGCACCAGGAAATGCCTATTGGGAAAAAGAAAGTCTACGCTTCGAAAAAGTGTCCGGACCGGAGTGGCTCAGCGTCGACGAACGCACCGGCGTGGTGCAGGGCACGCCGACGGAGAAAGCTGCGAAGACGGAGGTGGTCATCCGCATCACCACGGCCTTCGACGATGAAGTGAAACCCGAGGCCACCCAGGCGGCAGCGTTCATCGCGGCGAAGGAGAAGATGGTGAAGAGCGCGGAGCACCGGTTTGTGGTGGCGGTGAAGTAGGACGGATGGGACTGGGCGTCTTGATATCTGGTGAACCGCCAATTCGCTGCCTGCGCGACAGCAGCCCCTCTCCACATCTTATTTTTTCCGTCCCCGCACTCAGTAACCAGGTCGTTGCCGAAAATGTCCAATCGCCAGCACCTGGACGTATTTGTCTCGAATAACATAAAAAACGCTGTACGGAAATTGCCGCAGGGTGACGCGCCGAATCTCGTTGAGGACTTTGGGAAACGCCTCCGGATCCGACCTCACATAGGAAAGGGATCGGTCCAGATCCTCGGTAAAGTCCAGCCCCAGCCCAGGTTCTTTCTGGGCATAGTAAGCGACGATCTTTTTGAATTCCGAAGTCGCACGAGCCTCAAACTTGATTTTGCTCACCGAAGCGATTCACGCACTTGCCGGAATACCTCCTCTTCGGGTAGGTCATCGGTCAGCCCCAGCTCGAACTCATCGAGCCGCCGTTGGGCCTCAATTGCCCATAGCTGAACAATTTCAGGTTCCGACTCGCTTCTCACGCTGGCTATGAGCATCTCCCCCAGCCTGGCGCGCTCGTCCTCTTCAAGCAGGAGAGCTTCTCTTTCAATTTCTTCAACGGTCATGTTGCAACTCCTGATGCCAACCAGATCTGCACCTTTGGATCTCGACCATCCATATCATAACACAATGCTTGGCTTGTCGCTCTTAGATTTCCATCATCTTTCTGCCACGAAAGTATACCTGCCCGCGCTTACCTTGAAGGCTGACCGGCCATCTTCCAGCTCGCTCACGCCTTCCCAATTCTCCGCATCGCACTTTACCGGCGGAACTATCATCGCGCTAGTATTTGCGGGGATCTCCACCGTCATCGTAAACCCGTTCTCCCGGTTCCACTCGCAGCGGATGGGGCCATACATGGAATGGTAGCTGCCTTTCGCCCAGGTCGCGGCTTCAATATGCGGTGCAATCTCGACGATTTTGAAGCCCGGAAGGAGGGGCCGGATCCCCAGCAGATACTCGAAATACCACTCGCTCACGCTGCCGAAAGTGAAGTGGTTAAACGAGTTCATCCCCGATTTCGTGGCTTCATCCGTATCGCTGTTCCAGCGCTCCCAGATGGTCGTTGCGCCGGACTCGGCCATGTAGCCCCAGGAGGGATAGGTGCGGTTGTTCGCGAGGATGGCCGCCAGATCGCCGAGGCCGTTGTCGCTGAGCGCGGGCATGAGATAGGCCGAACCGATGAAGCCCGTGGCGAGGTGATTGTTTCGTGCGCGGAGATTGGCGGAGAGTACGTGAATCGCGGCGACGCGTTGTTCGCCTCGCACAATACCAAAGGCCAGTGGCACCACCTGAGCCGTTTGCGATCCCGTTTGGTAGACACCGGTGGCGTCATCAAAGTAGCGCGCGTTGTACCGGTCCGCGAGCTCCCCCGCTTCCTGGTCGAGCGCGGTTGCTGTCGTACTCGCGCCCAAGGCTTTCGACATTTCGGAAAGGCGCTTCGTCGAGAGATACTGGTAGGCCCCCGCCAGCATATCGCGGGGCGTGTCTTCGAGTGCGACCCAGTCCCCGTAGCGCCCGCGGCAGAAGAGTCCGTCCTTCGCCATACCGCGCATGAAATCGAGGTGCCCTTCCATCGCTTCGAGATTCTCTTCCACGATGCGGGTATCGCCATAGTAACGGTGCATGCTCCACGGGAGCGTCACCACCACATCGGACCAGCCCGGCGCGCCGGGCGCGGCGCTGAGAGCCGGTATCACGTCGGGGATCGAGCCGTCTTCATTGCGCGAATCGACGATATCTCCCATCCACTTGGTCATATAGCCCGCGATGTCGAAGTTCATCGCTGCCGCCGGTAGAAAGAGCTGCATGTCGCCCGTCCAGCCGAGGCGCTCATCGCGCTGGGGACAGTCCGTGGGCACGCTGTAGAAGTTGGAGCGCGCCCCCCACACGATGTTTTTCTGCACGCGGTTGATGATATCTTCCGAGCAGGTGAACTCGCCGATCTGGGGCGTGTTCGCGTGCATGACGCGAAAGGTCAGCCCGTCCTTCGTGGGTGCGCCGGGGTATCCCGTCACTTCGGCATAGCGGAAACCGCGATAGGTGAAGGCGGGCTCCCAGACTTCCTCGCCGCCGCCTTTCAAAATGTAGGTGTCCGTACATTTCGCACCGCGCAGGATTTCGGTGTGCAGCGTGCCATCGGGATTGAGCACTTCGGCGTGGCGGATTTGCACCGCCGTGCCCGCTTCACCTTTCACCGTCAGCCGCGCGCGGCCCGCGGCGTTCTGCCCGAAGTCGAAGATGAACACGCCGGGCTTCAACTCCGTCACGGCCACCGGCGCGATCTCTTCCGTGACCTGGATCGGTGGCCCGATGTGAGCCGTGAGGGTGTCCACGGACTGTTCGGAAAGCGTAACAGCGCGCCAAGCGCTCGCATCGAAGTCGGGTCCATTCCAACCCGGCATCTCCAGGCGCGCGTCGTGAACCTCGCCGTTGTAGATGCTGTCGGAGACGATAGCCGACTCCGTGCCCTGCCACGTTTCGTCCGAGACGACGATTTCCTTGTCACCATTTGCATAGGTGATTTCGAGCTGCGCGATGCCGCGATGATTGCCATCTTTCCAGGCACCCGCCATGCAGCCGCCCCACCAGCCGTTGCCCAGCAGCATGCCCAGGGCGTTGTCCCCTTCGCGCAAGAGCTCGGTAACGTCGTACGCTTGATAGAGCACGTGTTTCTTGAAGTGGGTCCAGCCCGGCGCGAGTTCGTCCTTTCCTACGCGCTCGCCATTCAGGAAAAGCTGGTAGACACCCAGACCGCTGGCGAAGACGTTTGCGCACACGATCTCGCCGCGCGCCTCAAAGTCCTTGCGCAGCGCGATGGAGCGGCTGGGCAGGCGCTCACCCGCGGCCTCATAAGGCGCCTCGCCGTAGTGTCCCATGAACTTCGCGGGGACCCAGGCGGAATCGTCGAAGTCGACCGTCGGCCAGCCCTCCGGCTTGTCGTCGTGGCATTTCCAATCCGTGTCGGAGCGCACTTCGATAACCTGCCCATCCGCGAGGGCAATGCGCGCGCCAAAGGTGAAGCCCGCCGCTAGACGATCGTGCACACCACGAATCGCGAAGATATTTTTGCCCGGCTTCAGCAGCGCGCCGAATTCCTTTGATTCCACGGCCTTCCACTCATCGCAACCGCCCGCGTACTCGCCGTTAACCTGGCAGTAAAACTCATTGTTCGCCGCGCCCCAAAGCTGGGCCGATTGCACCACGGCGTCCTCGGGCAGTTCCACCACCGTGCGAAAATAGCGTGTGTCTTCGTCGTCGGTCAGCACCGGGTGCCAGATCCAATCGCCAAAGATGGGCTCGGGCCCTTCGCGCTTTTCATCCAAGGTGATCCACCGGGCCTTCCAATCGTCTGGTTTGAACCCCCGCTGCCAGAAGGCCACTTCCGACCAGGGCGACGCCACGCCCGCGCCGTCCCAGGTGCGCACGCGCCAATAGACCCGCCGTCCCGCGCCGGGCTCCGCGCCTCCATAGGGCACGTGGATGGACTGGTCGGAGTCTATCTTGCCCCTATTCCACAGCAGGTCCACACCCGCCGACAGATCCGCCTCTGAACGTGCCGCCACGATCTCATACGCCGATTGATAAGCGCCACGCCGGGAATCTCTTAGCTCCCAGGACAACCGGGGCGCTTCCACGTCGATAGCCAGCGGGTTGACGGCATATTCGCAGCGAAGGCGCTCGGGTGCGCCGGGGCCTTCGGCGGCGGACAGGGCAAGCGCGAAAAGCGCAGCGACAAGTGGCACATTGTACATGGGCATCCTCCAAGGTCAATTTTCGCGCGAGTTTATCATAGCTGTGCAGGAGAAACCGGGGTATCGACGCGAGCTACCGCTCCCCCGTATTGCATCGCCCACGTGGTTCCCGCATACTCCGCCCCGTGGCAACGGCCACAACTCCAGCTTCGTCCAACACCTTTTTGAGAGGTATTCTATGTCCCTGCACCGCTTTTGTGGAGTTTTCCTCTTGCTAGTCTTGGCCACACTTGGCCTAACCGGATGTCCAAAAAGAACGCAAGTTCCGCTATTGGTCGGTCTGACTCAGTCTGCGGCCGAGACGATCATCATTGAAGAGTTCCTGGTCCTGGGTGATGTCACCCTGCAGTTCAGCGATACCGTCGCCGACGGCCTCGTGATCGTTCAGTCCCCGGAAGCGGGAACCACGGTGGAGTTCGACAGCCAAGTAAATCTGGTCGTCTCGCGGGGTCCAGCCGGTGGCGAGGGCGAGGGCGAGGGCGAGGGCGAGGGCGAGGGTGAGGGTGAGGGTGAGGGTGAGGGTGAAATCGTGTTGCTACCATTGGCAAGCGTTTCCGCAGGCACCTTTGTCATGGGCCGGCACGATGACGTTTTGGGATCGAGCCCGGAATTGCCCCTGCACAACGTGAACCTGGGTACGTATGAACTCGGCGTGTATGAGATTACCAATCTGGAATTTGCCGGCGTTCTGAACTGGGCCTACGTGCTGGGCGAGCTCGAAAACAGCGAGGGGGGCCCCTACACCGGCGGCACCGTGTACGCCTACGGTCGGGTCATCGCCGAGACCTACGCGAGTTCGCTGTCCTCGCCGATCGAATTCGTGGACGGCCTCTTCACCGTGCAGAGCCGCACGGGAAACGGGGATCTGCTCTACCCGATGCACTACCATCCGGTCACCCACGTGTCGTGGTATGGCGCGGTGGCCTTCTGCAACTGGCGCAGCGCGATCGACGGACTCGGTGTCTGCTACGACTTCGGAACGTGGGCCCGCATCGCCCCGCTACCCAATGGCTACCGCCTGCCCACCGAGGCGGAGTGGGAACGGGCCGCGGCGTGGGACGGCACCCGCTACCGGGTTTATGGAACGACCAGTGACACCCTGCTCACGAACCAGGCCAATTTCTATGAATCCGGCCCCACCTCCAATCCCCTGGGCCTTTCGAACTATCCCCAGACCTCACCAGTGGGCTGGTACGACGGCCTGAATGTCAGCCCCCATACGGGCGTGCAGACCGCCAACAGCCCGAGTCCCGTGGGTTGCTACGACATGAGCGGCAACGTCTGGGAATGGTGCGAAGACTTTTACAGCGATACGTATTATTCCGTCAGCCCGCTGGACAATCCTACCGGGCCGGCGACCGGCACCTATCATGTGCAGCGCGGCGGCGCATGGAACACCTTCAGCGACCTGACCCGTTCGGCCTATCGCCTGGGCAATAATCTGCCGGAGGCCACATCAGACGCCTACGGCTTCCGCATCGCACGGACACCGTGATCACGACCTGAACCATACGAAATCACAACGCGCTGGAGGATCTGGTCCTCCGGCGCGTTTAGTTTTCGGTAGCGAGTCGGACGGATAAGTCGGATAAGACGGATTGAATCGGTCCATTCCCAATTCCCCTATCCCCTGTGGCATAATACGTCTCCTTCACAAGCAGCGCCGTGACTGGCGACGAAGCGTGGAATCAACCACGGGGAAACGGGCTGCTTTCTGTTGTTTTGCCGCGCGCCTGGGCCTGGTGGAGTCCACGATTGCACCCCGTCAGACTTAAACGCCAAAGGAGCATTCAAATGGCCGAACACGATCTGAAGCAGATGTACCGCACCCGCACCGAGGGGGAATTTCCCGACACCTTCGCCCTGCTGGGCCGCAGCTATGAGAAGGTGGAAAACCTTCGCTACGGCACGAACCCCCACCAGGCCGCGGCCTTCTACCGCCCCGCCGATGGCGCGGGCGTCGTGCTGGGCCGCTACGAAATCCTCAAGACCGGCAAGAGCGGCCTCTCCCAGACAAACCTGGAAGACATGCAGCACGCTATCGGCATTCTGAAATATATGCAGCGCCCGGCCTGCGCCGTGATGAAGCACTGCAACCCCAGCGGCGTCGCCATCGAAGTGAACGGCCAGTCTCTCGCCCAGGTCTATGAACGCGCCCGCGACGCCGACGCGCAAGCGGCCTTCGGGAGCGTGGTGGTTTTTAACGTCGAAGTGGACGAAGCCACGGCGGCCGCCATCATGGAAACGATTGTGGAAGGCGTCGCAGCGCCCTCTTTCTCCGAAGCCGCACTCGCCGCCTTCAACGATGCCGACCGCTTCAAACGCAACAAGGAAATCCGCATCATCAAGGTGCCCGATTTCTCCGCCCTGCCGAAGTACATCGACGACGTGGCGCGCGGCTACGAAATGAAGGTCTTCGACGACGGTAGCATCGTCCTCGCCCAGCCCTACCTTTCCCGCGTGAAGAGCGCGGCGGACCTGGTACCGGCCTACAACGATCACCCGAAGCAGGGCCGCGCGGACATCGCCCGCAAGCCCACCGAACGCGAACTGGACGATCTCCTCTTCGCGTGGTATGTGAACATCCACGTGCGCAGCAATGGCGTGGTCATCGCCAAGAACGGCCAGACCCTGGCAGTCGGAACGGGCGAGCAGGATCGCGTCGGCGCCGTGCAGCAGGCCATCATCAAGGCGGGCCAGAAATACAAGGGTGAAGAGACCCTCGACGGCTCGGTCATGTCCTCCGACGGATTCTTCCCCTTCCGCGACGCCGTGGACGCGGTCACCTCGGCGGGCATCACCGCCATCGTACAGCCCGGCGGCAGCGTCAACGACTACGACGCGATCACCGCCTGCAACGAAGCGGGCGCCACCATGGTCTTTAGCCTTGAGCGCTGCTTCTCGCACCACTGATTGAAGGGGACGGACTCGCGCTCGTCACGTCTTCGAGCGCGAGCCCCCTGTAAATTTCAGCACTCCATAGCGTGTGCAGGAAAACCGAGAATGCGCGTGCCCGTCCCAGTGGATGGGTGTGAAGTCCCCGATACTGTTCGCGTCACGATTCCAGCATCCACGGGGACATGCCGCCGCCTTGGCGTGGGCTTCGGTACGGCCAAGTTCCGAGGATAATCAGGTTTGACGTCCGTCGTGCTAGTCCCCTTGTGTGCAGGACGGTCCCGAAAGACGCTGACTACTTGCCGAAGTGGCGCTTGAAGTAGGTCGCGTCGTCCAGGCACTTTAGATCGACCCGGGTGAACTTCTCCGCTTCCTTGTCCGAGATGGGATCCAGGCCGTGGTTCGCACGTTGGGTTTCCATGCGTTCCATGGGCTCGTCCATCTCGTCTTCGCCGCTGTCGAAATCGGAATCGCCCTCGTGAAAAGGTAGGATGCCAGCTTCGAGGAATTCGGTGATCACCTGGGCGAGGTGCTGGGTGCGCTCTTCCCGGCTGCCCTCTTCAAGGATGCGGCGGTTGATGGGAATAATCTTGTTGCGAAAGAGGACCGCCAGCTCGTGGCAATTGGGGCAGGGCATGACGGCCACTACATCCTTGGGAACGCGCGAAGTGATGATTCGATTGGACTTGCAATGAGGGCAGACGACCGTATCCATGAGCCAGCACACTTTCTATTCGTCTTGCGCCCGTCGGGCTCATCCCAACGCGCACTCCAGCGCGGGCAGGTCGGCCACGGGAACGCTGCATTCCGCAAGGACCCCTTCAGCGTGGATCATGCATGAAGACTGTCTAGATTTTAGAGAATAGGCGGTGCGGCTGTCAAACCTGAAAAAGCAGGGGTAACGAATACTGCGCAAAACCAATCACAGTCCCCCGGCCATGGCCGCGCGCGCAGCCGCCGGATCGGTGGGAATGTTGACCACGCAACGGAAGCCCAGGGTCAACGCTTTCTGCTCGTAGGCGCTCGTGCCCCGCATGGTCCAGGGCCGTGGCGGCTCGTTGGCGTTGCCGCCGCGGATGACCATCATGGTCTGGAAGGTGGGCGCTACGCCCTCGCCCAGGGGCGGTTGCGCGCTCCGGGTCCATTCGGAGACGTTGCCGACCATGTCAAAGCAGCCGAAGCCTGATAGATCGCTCTTGAACTCGCCCACGGGTGCGGTCCAGAAGGGGGTCGCCGGGTCAAAGCGGACGTTGGTATCTTCCGGTTCCGGATCGCCCTCCCAGGGGTAGCTCGTGCCGGCGGGCGAATCGCCATAGGCCGCCCGGGCCCACTGGGCCTCGGTGGGGAGGTCGCTTCGATTCCAGGCGGCATAGGCTAGGGCATCGACACCGGTAATGTTGCTGATGGGATGGCGGGCAAGCTCGCTCTCCCGATCTTTGAATTCGGGCGGAAGGGACCAGAGGGGCTCGCTGGCCGCGAATCGCTTGTATTGCTCAACCGTTACCTCGTGGGAATCGATAAGGAAGCCGCCCACGTCGACCGGGCCAGCGTCCAAGGTGACAGGACCCGGCGGCACGAAGACCATTTCGTCGCGCATGAGCAGGGGCGCCAGATAGCACTGAACGGCCTGGCCGGCAAGCTGAAGGGCCGCCGACGGGTCGGTGGCGGCCATGGCCGCGGTCCAGAATTCATCGCCCAGCTCCGCCGCCCGGTTCAGGCCGGTCTTGGCCGTGCTCCGGGCGAGAGGCTGGAGTTGCTCCATGAGGGCACGGTACTCCTCCATGCTCGGTGCGCCGAGGGAGACGCTCCCCTCGACCTCCACCGGCGGCGCTGGCTCGGCCAGAAGCTTCTGGCGGCGTTCATCGGCCCGTGCGATGCCCCAGAGAGCGAACAGCACGGCGGCGGCGATAAGGAGCGCACCCGCGATCTTTCGGACGGAATAACTGCCAGCGGCACGCTGGATGACGCTGGTCTTGCCGCCGGAAATGCCGGACTTGTTGACGTACTGCCGGAGGGGCTGGAAAGCCTGGCGCAGTTCGCTGGCGCTCTGGTAGCGCTCACGGGGATCGGGATCGACACACTTCGCCACGATCTTGTCCAGCGCGGGGGGCACGTCCTTCGTCACCTGCGAGGCGGGCTTGGGCACGCCCGTAGGCACGCTGCCCGTGAGGATTTCGTAGAGCATGACGCCCACGCTGTAGATATCGGCCCGGGCATCCACGTCGCGGCTGTTCCGAATCTGCTCCGGAGACATGTAAAAGGGGGTACCCATCACAATGGACGCATTGGTAAGGCGTGTGCTCGCCATGAGCTTGGAAATGCCAAAGTCCATGAGACGCACGCAGCCATCCTGGCCGATCATCACGTTCTCGGGCTTGATATCCCGGTGAACCGTGAACTGGTGGGCATACTCCAGCGCCGCGCAGAGTTCATCGAAGACTTTTAGCGTCTGGGCGATGGGCAGGCGCTGGCCTGGCCCGAGGTTGTCCAGGATCTCCCGGAGCGACATGCCCTGCAGGTATTCCATGGAGATATAGAGTATCTTGCCGTCCTCGCCGATGTCGTGGACGCGGACGATGTTGGGGTGGGCCAGGCGCCGGGCAATCTTAGCTTCGTTGTAAAAGCGCTCCAGCACCAGCTTGTCCTGAAGAAACTGGGGGAGGAGGGTCTTGAGGGCCACGTCCTCGCCCAGGGTGTTGTCGTGTACCTTGTAGATGCAGCCCATGCCGCCCTGGCCGATGAGGTTCAGCACGGTATAGCGCCCGGCCACCACCTGGCCGCGGCGGAACTGAAGCTGGCTCTTGCCCGGCTGCTGCGCCTCGTTGATGGCGGAGCGCGCTTCGATCCGGATCTTCGGAAGGCCGGCACCGCACTGCTGGCAGCTTTCCTGCTGATCGGGGTTCACGTGGAAGCAATGGGGGCACTTGACTCTGGCCATGGGGCGCGGACGTTCTCCTGAGCAATGAGCGGGTTGTTTTGGACCACCGACGCTATCCTACCGTGTGTAACGGGCAACTGCAAGCCGGGCGAGGGCCCGCCCGAGGTTGCAGGGACAGTAGAGACGGCAGGGACAGCAGGAATGGATCGGGACGAAGTCGCCGAAAACCTACGCGGAAAACTCAACACCCAGTAACATTTTAGCCAACTGCCGTGTTCAAGGATTACATTACCGATGAAAAACGTTCGTGAGTATGGAGCGCCGACGGCCCGTCGGCATTGCACCGAAGGTGCATAGGGCAATCGCATAGGCGGTTGGAGAACCTCTGAACTGCATCCTGAATTGTGCGCCAGCGGCCCATAATGCCGGCGGGCCGCCGGCGCTCCATAGTTGCGCGTGCTGTTTAACCTGGCCAGCCGACTGCGCGATACTTCAGACAGCTAAATTATGACGACAACCGCCATCGTAGCTGCGATCCGTGAAGCGCCCGCGCTACAATGCCGTATTGCAGACACCCGCAACGAAAGGCTTCCCGTGATGCGAAAGATCTATACGGTGCTTCTCCTGATCGCGCTCGCCCCCCTCCATACCCAGGCCGATTCCCGCCCCAATATTCTTTTCATCCTCACCGACGACCAAGGCGCGTGGGCCATGGGCAATGAAAACAACCCCGACGCCGACACGCCCGGCATGGACCGCCTCGCCGCGGAGGGAGCCAAATTCGCCAACTTCTTCGTGACCACGCCGGTCTGCTCGCCGTCACGTGCGGGACTCCTCACCAGCCGCTTCGGATCCGAGGTGGGCATCACCGATTGGATTTCGCCGAAGAAGCGCCCCGACACTTCCGATGAGTCGCAACTGGGCCTCGACCCCACCCTGCCCACCTGGGTGCGCGACCTGCGCGACGCCGGCTACAACACCGGGCTCGTGGGCAAGTGGCACCAGGGCACGCAGGACAAAGTTCTTCCGGTCCACTTCGGCTACGACTTCTTCTACGGCTTTCGGGAGGGCGGTGCGAAGGTCATCGATCCGGTCCTGGAGCACGACGGCGTCATCGCGGAAGAGAAGGGGCTGGTGTCCGACCTCGTGACCGACAAGGCCCTGGCCTTTATCCAGGCGGCGGCGGAGAAAGACACGCCTTTCATGCTTTCCCTTCACTTTCGCGAGCCCCACGCGCCCTGGACACCCGTGGCGGAGGCGGACGAGGCCCACGTGAAAGATCGCACGCTCACGCTGCCCAATCCCGATGTGCCCAATCTGGACCGGGAGAAAATGGAGAAGTCCATGCGCGACTACCTGGCCAGTGTGGCGGGGGTGGATCGCAACCTCCGGCGCATTCTCCATTTGCTGGATGAGTATGGTCTGGACAAGAACACCATCGTTATTTTCACCAGCGACCACGGCTACAACGTGGGCCATCATGGCGTGCTGCACAAGGGCAACGCCACCTGGCTCACGAAGGGGGGCGAACCCAGCGGTCGACGCCCCAATATGTGGGATACGTCCCTCCGCGTACCGGTACTCGTCCGCTGGCCCGGCGTGGTCGCGCCCGGCTCGGTGGTGAAGGAATGTGTCACCAACCTCGACTGGTATCCCACCCTCCTCGCCATGGCGGGCCAATCGCCGAAGGAGGGCGACCTGATTCACGGGCGAAACTTCCTGCCCCTGCTGAAGGGCGAATCCGTCCCCTGGGACAACGAATTCTACGGCGAATACGCCATGCATCACGGTGCGGACGCGGGCATGCGCATGTACCGCACGCCAGAATGGAAACTCATGCGCGATTTTCGACGCCCGGGTATGGACGAACTCTACGACCTGAAAAACGACCCCGGCGAAACCAAAAACCTCATCGATGACCCGACTTATGAGACGATTCGGGGTGAATTGAGCGAAAAGCTGAATGCGCGGCAGGTGGCGATTGAGGCGGGCGGTCAACCTTGAGTGCATCTTGATCGTTTCGAGTGGAAGAAGCGGCATGGGGCCGTATCAGGGGAATTGTCATGGGAATTGGGAGATTGACGAAGGGTGTGCTGAGCTTCATGGGGGCCGCGCTGCTCGCTGGCTGCCCATATGGGCCTGTGACGGAAATTCGCGAGCCCGGATTTCAGCGGTTGATCGGCTTGGAGGCGCTTTCCGATGGCAGCCTGATCGCCGCCAATACCCGACACGTTGGGGATGACGTACCGACTCAGCTTTCCATTACCCGGTTGACCGCATCTTATGGTGAAATCTGGCACCAGCAGTACGATGGCTTTGTGGGTGCAGGCGGTCGCTCACTCGCAATTGCCTCGGACGATGGTATATTTCTCTGCGCCGGATCGACGCTGCTCAAGATCGATGCAGACGGTGGCGAACTGTGGCGCAAGCTGTTGGATGATGAATCGGTGAGCGTGATCGCAGGGATCAGCGGCGATATCTTTCTCATTTCCAGATCCCAGCTCCGCAAATTGGATTCCGACGGGGAACTTCTTTGGTCGCGCGACGATCTCGGCACGTTGGATTTCCGAATTGGTACCGGCGCGCCCACGGGAGATGGCGGATTGGTCGTGGCCGGCCCGGTCTATTCTGGTCGGCACCTTTTCATTGAATTGGACGGAAATGGAGAAGTGGTCTGGGAAACTACGATTGAAAGACGCGATGTCGATCCTGGAAACTCCATACGGCTCGACTTATGCACCCACGCCATTACGATTGCGCCGAACCGGGATATTGTCTCGATTGGCAATTCAGACTGCGGCACCATTGATGGGGGAGAAACTGGCTTCGTCATGCGACTGAATCCGCAGGGCGAATTGGTCTGGTTCCGAGAAGACCAGGAAGAGAACTTGTACCGCTACTCCGACATCGAAAATGACGGGGAGGGAGGATTCCTCATAGCGGCAAAACCGACCCGCAGAATTCTCGGCTCCTTCTGGTATCGCCTGCGCCGTCAGAATCTACGTCTGATGTCCATTGACAGCGCTGGTAATGAGACCATGCGACACACATTCTCACCCACTTTGAGCACTACCTACCATTCCGCGTGGCTAGCATCGCGACTTGATGGCAACCTGACTTTGGGAACGACAGCAAACGCGACCGATCTCGACAGTGAGATAAGGACTCAAGGTCGGGGTATACTGCTGACCGTTGGCCCGCAAGGCGATCCCGTCACCCAACCCTGAGTGCGGGTGGTGCGTCGCGAGGATCGCCTGTGCCCTTAAGCTACCAGAAGAGTTGAGTATCCGTGCAACTGCTGAGCTACCCTGAAGTCCCCCAAGCGGAAGTCCGCCACACCTTCAAGAACGTCTCGTGGAAGAGCCTGGCGATGGTGGTGGTCGTGATAGCCGCGATCACGGGCTACACTGCGATCCCCAAGGGCGAGCCCACGAGCCCCATCTACATCGCCATTCCCGGGCTGGTGACGGTCTTCTTTGGCGTGCTCCTGATCCTCCGTTTCCTCCAGTGCCGCAGTCCCCGCAACTGGCTGGTGAAGCTCGCCGTGGATGGCGTCTACGTGAACCTCCAGTCCGAAATCACCACGCCGGCCGCGGCGGGCGTGGCGGAGGTGCTCTTCATTCCGCGCGAAACGGTCGAGAGCATCACCCGCGTGCGCGAACTGCGCGTCCTGCCGCACCGGGGCGGCCAGTACAAGACCCACTACGCCTACTTCGACATCGCCGTGACCGAGCCCCTGCCCGAGGCCCTGCTCCTCGCCCTGGCCCGGATCCGGCGCAACCCGGTGCTCCGGGGCGGCACGGGCATCCGCCGCGACTTCCACAGCCCCGTCCGCATCGAAAACGGCCAGACCCTGCGCCTGGTCTGGGACTGGATAACACCGCGGGAAGACGACGCCGCAAAGATCTTCGCGGCGGAATACACGCTGGGACCGAGGCGGAAGTTCAACGGACCGACCTGGTCCGCGCTGAACCCGGAGGAAAAGGAACGCTACATCGACACCCTCTGGGAGTGGGGCCACGTGGAGGATGCCGTCCACCTGAGCACCCTGATCCACAGCACGAGCGCACGCACGGCGGCCCGACACCTGGCGGACCGGCTGGGGTAAGTTCGTGTGAGGGTTGTCCTGCGCCGCCACATCCCCGCTCTCTGGAACCGGCCCCTCGCGGGATGGCATAGTATGCATGCGGCACCTTGCGCCGCGGGCATCGGTTTTTCCGGGGGACAAACAGCGAAGCATCCATGATCCGTTTCATTCTCAAACGCCTGCTCACCTTTATCCCGGTGCTGCTGGCCATCATCACCCTGACGTTCTTCATGGTGCGCATCGCGCCGGGGGGGCCCTTTGACGATGAACGCCGGGTGCCCGAGGAGACGATGCGCCAGTTGGAGGCGGCCTACAACCTCGACGCGCCGCTCTACCGCCAGTATCTCGACTATGTCGGCGGCGTGCTCCAGGGCGATCTGGGGCCCTCCTTCAAGAAGCCCAGTCGCACAGTGCGCGAGTGGATTGCGCTGCGCCTCCCCGTGTCGCTGGAGTTGGGGGCCTACGGCCTGATCGTGGCCCTGTGTGTTGGCTTGCCCGCCGGGATCATCGCCGCGACGCGGCCCAATTCTCTTCGCGACTACGCGCCCATGTCCTTCGCCATGGCGGGCATCTGCTTGCCGAATTTCGTGCTCGGGCCCCTGCTCGTGCTGGTCTTCGCCCTCTGGCTCGATTGGCTGCCCGTGGCGGGCTGGGACATGCCCGCAGAGAAAATATTGCCCTCGCTGACCCTCGGCGCGCTCTACGCCGCCTACATCGCCCGACTCACACGCGGTGGCATGCTGGAAGTCATGGGCCAGGACTACATCCGTACCGCGCGGGCGAAAGGCCTGGGCGAGTTTGCCGTGGTGCTGAAGCACGGCCTGCGCGGCGGCGTGCTGCCTGTGGTGTCCTACCTCGGACCGGCCACGGCGGGCCTCCTTACGGGTTCTTTCGTGGTGGAGAAGATTTTCCAGGTGCCTGGTCTCGGCCGCGAATTCGTGGAGGCCGCCTTTAACCGGGACTACACCATGATCATGGGCACCGTCCTTGTTTATGCCACGCTGGTGCTCGTCCTCAATCTCGCGGCGGATGTGATCCACGCTCTGCTCGATCCACGCGTGAGGATTTCCGCCGGATGAGCGGCGCCGCGATTCTCGACGACGCCGAAGCGGGCGTATCCCTCTGGCAGGATGCCTGGCATCGCCTGCGCAAGAACAAGCTCGCCGTGATCAGCGTCGGCGTTCTCCTCTTTGTTGTGCTCTGCGCACTTGTCGGACCCTGGCTCTCGCCCTATACCTACGACCAGCAGGACACCGCGCTCTACGCCTCGGCCCCCTCGGCGAGCCACTGGTTCGGCACCGATCCGCTGGGCCGCGACCTGCTGACGCGCACGCTCTATGGCGGGCGCATCTCCCTCCTCGTGGGCCTCGTGGCCACCCTCGTCTCCATGATCATCGGCGTGACCTATGGCGCCATTGCGGGCTTCCTCGGTGGGCGCACCGACCAGATCATGATGCGCTTCGTGGATGTGCTCTATGCCCTGCCCTTTACCATCTTCGTCATCATCCTCATGGTCCTCTTTGGACGCAACATCTTCCTCCTCTTTCTCGCCATCGGCGCGGTGGAGTGGCTCACCATGGCGCGGATCGTACGCGGTCAGGTGATCTCCCTGCGGGAAAAGGAGTTCATCGAGGCCACGCGGGTCATGGGTTTCACCGAGCCGCGCATCATTTTCCAGCACATCATCCCCAACACCCTCGGACCCATCATCATCTACGTCACCCTCACTGTGCCCCAGGTCATGCTGCTGGAGGCCTTCCTCAGCTTCCTCGGCCTCGGAGTGCAGCCACCCATGAGCAGTTGGGGCCTCCTGATTCAGGAAGGCGTGGAAACGATGGAAGAATTCCCCTGGATGCTCCTCTTCCCCAGTCTTGCGCTTTCGACCACCCTCTTCGCCCTGAATTTCCTGGGCGACGGTCTGCGGGACGCCCTCGACCCCAAAGCGTCGAAGGACTGACCCATGAGCCTGCTGGACGTACAAGATCTTCAAACCGCCTTCCACACCCGCGACGGTGTAATCCGCGCGGTGAATGGCGTCTCTTACCGTCTGGATCCCGGCGAGACCCTCGGCATTGTGGGCGAATCGGGCTCGGGCAAGTCCGTGTCGCAGTACTCGCTCCTTGGGCTGTTGCCCGTGCCCCCCGCCAAGGTGGAGTCGGGGACGGCGCAATTCGAAGGCACCGATCTCCTCGCCGCAACGCCGGCGGCGCTGCGGAAGATTCGCGGCGGCCGCATTTCGATGATCTTTCAAGACCCCATGACGGCCCTGAACCCCTATATGCGCGTGGGCAAGCAGCTCATGGAGCCGTTGCTGCTCCACAGTGAAGTCTCGAAGGCCGAAGCGCGCACGCAGGCGATTCATGCCTTGGGCGAAGTGGGTATTCAGGATGCGGAAAGCGGTCTGAAGCGCTATCCCCACGAGTTTTCCGGCGGCATGCGCCAGCGCATCATGATCGCCATGGCGCTCATTACGCGGCCCGCGCTGCTCATCGCCGACGAGCCCACCACGGCCCTCGACGTGACGGTGCAGGCCCAGATCCTCGCGCTTATCAAACAGCGCCAGCGCGAACTCGGCATGGCCGTAATCATGATCACCCACGACCTCGGCGTCATCGCCGCCACCTGCGATCGCGTGCTGGTCATGTACGCCGGGCGCATCGTGGAATCCGCGACCCGCGAAGTGCTCTTCAGCAAACCCGCCCACCCCTACACGAAGGCGCTCATGGCCTCGATGCCCGCCTTGCACCAGTCGGGCGACGCGCTCTACACGATCCCAGGCATGCCGCCCGACATGGGCCGGGAGATCAACGGCTGCGCCTTCGCACCGCGTTGCGAGTTCGCGCAGGACGCCTGCCGCAGCGGCGAGATGAAGCTGGCCGAAGTGCAGCCGGGCCAGGAGACCGCGTGTATTCGCGTGCAGGCCGGAGAGGTGGTGCTGTGATGTTACTTAGCCGTTCGAAAGCAACGCGGGCCATGAACGAGATCCAAGGTCGTGCCACGCGATCCGGCAACGCCGGTTCGTGTGCCATGAGCCGCGTGGACCATAGGCGATGGGGCAGACCGTGTCCGGGCGGCGGGATGGAGTCGTCACCGCTCGCCCAGATGCTCGATTGTCTGTGTTACGTTCACTTCGCAACGGGCACACGAACCGGCGTTGCCGGATCGCGTGGCACGTTTCGAGTCTATTTTGATTGCGCCGAGGCCACGCCATGAATGACTGCCTCCTTCGTATCGACGACCTCAAGACCCACTACCCCATCGCGTCGGGTCCCTTCTTCAATCGCAAGGTTGAGTGGCTGCGCGCGGTGGATGGCGTGAGCCTCGAATTGCGCGAGAGCGAAATCCTGGGCCTGGTGGGCGAATCCGGCTGTGGCAAGTCCACCCTGGCGCGCACCATCATGCGGCTCGTGAAACCCGCCTCAGGTTCCATCACCTTCAACGGAAAGGACCTCACGTCCTATGGCAAGGAAGAACTCCGTCGCGCACGCCCCGAGTTTCAGATGATCTTTCAGGACCCCTATGCGTCGCTGAACCCGCGGAAGACGGTCTATGACGCCCTCGCGGAGCCCATGATCGCCCACCACCTGATCGATCGCGACGGCGTGCCTCATGAAGTGGGTCGCCTCATGGAAAAGGTCGGCCTGGCAAAGCGCTTCGTGCGTAAGTATCCCCACGAATTTTCGGGCGGTCAGCGCCAGCGCATCGCCATCGCCCGGGCGCTCGCGTTGAAGCCCCGGCTCATCCTGGCCGACGAGCCCGTCTCCGCGCTGGACGTCTCAGTGCAGGCCCAGATCCTCAACCTATTGCGCGATCTCTGCATCGAAGAGCGCCTGGCGATGATCCTGATCTCCCACGATCTCGCCGTGGTGAAGCACATGGCCCGGCGCATTGCGGTGATGTATCTGGGCAAGATTGTGGAGCAGGGGCCCGCCGCAGAAGTCTTCCACAACCCGCGCCACCCCTACACCCGCGCGCTCCTCGGGGCGATTCTCCGGCCCACCGCCGGAGCCGCGGCCCAGTTGGAAAACCTCATGCTCCTGGGCGATCCCCCCTCGCCCCTTCACCCGCCTGCGGGCTGCGCCTTCCACCCCCGCTGCCCCTGGGCCGCCCCGGAATGTAGTCAGTCCACACCGCCGCTGGTGGCGTGTGGCGAGGGCCATGTTGCGGCGTGCATACGATTGGACGCGATGTAGGGACAGCGTCGCCCCGTGACCGAGAGACGCAAAAAGCACTGCAGGTCCAAGAACGTTCTAAACCGCGTGAAGTTCATCGCAACCGGCGAGGCTGTCCTGTTGTGTGGGAGGCCAACTTGCACGCGCAAGCAGCAACCGGGACTTATGAGCACGACTGGACGAATTTTCGTCTGCGGCTCTTGAGTCCGTACCCATTGCACCACATCGTGACGTCAAACAACAGGACAGCCGCGCCAGTCAAAGCGGTTTTTACGATCAAGAACCAAGACGAGCACACGCAGCACACTTCGCTGCGTCCAATCATGTGGCGCCGCTGTCCCTACGGCGTCAGCGCCTCAGGCAATTCGCCGCCGAAGTAGATCATGAGATCCCGGCCATCGGCTTTGGACTTCGCAATGCTCAGTATCCGGCTCTCCGCGTCCACCTTCTGTGAATCGGCAAACTCCTGGGCCGCCGCCGCATCATCAAAAACTTCGATGACGATGTTGTCGTAGGCCCGGTACTTCGTGCGGAGCTCCTGGGCCAGGGCCACGATATCGGCCCGGGTGCTTCCCGCAGGCACCAGGCCCGCCAGGCCGATCAGCGTGGACGCCGTACCGCCCGACTCGACCACGGCCTCGGGACTGCGTCCCCATTCATCCACCACGGTGAAGGCAAAGTCCACGGCGGGCTCCGCGGGCAACTGGGCCGCCGCTAAGTCCTGAAGGGACATCTCCGGCTTCGGCTCTGTTGCAGCACCGGGTTCGGGCTGGGGAAGGCGGGCTCGTGCGGGCTCATCCGGCTTGGGCACCACGGGACCGGCCGGTTGCTCGCCCCGCATCGTTGCTTTCAGGTCGCGCACTTCCGCCTCGAGGGCAGTGACGCGGTTCAACATGCCTTCCTCGATCAATTCGCGCAAGAGGCGAATCTCCTGTTGCAGGCGCATCATCTCCATAGTTTCGATAGAGTGGGTGGGCGAAAGCACGGGCATCTTTTCTTCCGGGGCCGCCTCGGGCTCATCGCCGGCGGCTTCCGCAGCCGGTTCGGCCTCGCGCAGCGTAAAATTCACCTGTTCCGCCGCCCAATCCAGCCACACTATTCCGGTGAGCACCGGGGGAGTATCTTCTGCTTCGGCCACGGCGGGCCAAACCGCACCCGCCAAGGTAAGTGCAATAACAAGGAATTTCTTCATTGGATTCTTCATTTTCAGTCCTGTACATCCATCGGGCAACAGCCGCCCCTAGTATACCAACGATCCGGAAGAGAATTAGCATGACAGCCAAAATACCCTCGGCGGGACCCTTGCGGGACTTGCGAGCGCCAGCATACAATCTCGCGATGTCCTCCAGGCAGCGGAAGGACTTAACGCGAGCATATATCCCCAACAGGAGAGGGCAGGCCCCATGAAATTCCGTCCAGATGCACAGCGCGTGGAAGTGTACAACGAGGCTTTGGCCGTTTATCTGCACGATCCGGCAAACGTCGCCGCTATTCTCGCGGCCAACCCCCAAAGCATCCTCGCCATGAGCGACGTGGAGCCCTCGAAGGACAAGGCGCTGAAAAAGGTGGTGGAGCAGGGTCTCCTGGTCACCTATTTCCTTCGGCAGGACGATTCCATCGTGGTGGATGTCTCCATTGGGCCGCCGCTGGACAAGGCCGAGCTCAAGGCGATCGCCAAGCAGGGCGTCCTCCTGATGAAACCCACCCAGACGGTGATCAATCTTCCCAGCGGGCGGCTGCGCATCGACACGGCCAATACCTTTCGCCTGAGCGACGAGTCGCGCGCCTATGCGGAGGAGTACGAGAAAGAACACGGCAAGCCCCCTGCGGACAACAACCTGGTGGCCTTTGGCCTCGAAGATGAAAGCGGTGAGGCGGCGGTGCCCCCGGGCGACTACGTGCTCTCGCTTTACCGGGTCGATTTCGAGAAGATGGACGACTTCGACGAGGACGAAGGGGGCTACACGGGGCCGGGCGAATTCATCACCCTGACGCCGGCCGGCGAGATCGAACGGCCCAAGCGAATACCGACGGCCATCGAGTATGGCCACGGCCAGCCGCGCATCACGGGGCTGCGCGCATGGCGCATTGAGGACGGCAAATTTTTCGGGCTGGTGGTCGGCGGCTGCGTGAGCAACTTCACCTGGAAACACGCCGAGAAACTGGGGCTGCGCCGGGGGCAGCACCTGCGCATGCGCCACGAGGAAAAAGACTATGACGCCGTTTACTTCGGCGGCCTGGAGCCCCGCGCCAACCAGGACCTGTGCGCGCTGATCTACCCGGACATGCTGGATGGCCTGTACAAACAACACCCCGAATGGCTGAGCGCCGCGATCCATGAAGAGTCGATCTTGAAGACTCCGCTCTTGTGGATCCAGACACTGAATAAAAAGGTACACCTGACTGCCGAGAAGGCATCGCCCCTGGAAATCACCCCGCTTGACGACTTCGTGTTGTCCCCTCCGCCCGAAGGCCCCGTGCCGGAGGGGGCCTGCGAGGACGGCGTGATCCGAGGCGCCGTGCTGGCCGCCGGCGCGGGCGGGCTGGAGCTGGGCTGCGGCGCAAGGATCCTCAAGGCCCTGCGCGCGGGCAAGGCCGCCGAATTGATGCTGCGCATCGGCGGAAAGTCCGCGCGGGTTCTGCTGCTTCCCTCGGCGGAGCACCGCCATCGGCCCCACCACATCGCGGGTTCGGCAAAGCGGAGCGGCGAGCACATGTTCCGCGATGTGTTCGCCTACATGATCGACGGCGGCGACGAGGTCTTCCGGGCCTGTGTGGGCGAGGCACGCTCGGTCGAGCTCGTGAAAATTCTGAAGGAGTATAAAAAGGGATGCACCTTCACGCCTCAGGAAGGCTACGTGCCCAAGGATCCAGGCCTCGCCGAAACACAGCGGGTGCGATCCGTGGAGCTCTGGTGCGAGGGCGTGGGGCGCTATGCGGAACCGGGTGCAATGAGCGCGGTACTCATGCGACACTGGGACGATCCCAAGGCGACCAGCCTGTCGTGCCGCGTCATCGGCGCCGAGGGCGTGAACCTGTTCGCGGATTCAGCGGGTCAGGAGTTTGAACTTGCACGGGGGGAGTAGAAGCGAACATCCGCGGGCACTTGGGGGCTGCAACGCCCAGGCAACGACGGGACGGTTACGGGCAATAGCCAGCATTGCGGGCTATGCTGATTGACGGACTTGGGATTTCAGTTACATCTTAGCCGTCTGAAGTGATTTCAGTATTGCAACGTGATCCTGACCCAGCCGTGCGTGCTCTTGCTGCAGTATCAAGCCGTGGCGAGAAGTCGGCGACTCGATGCCATTCCACTTTAGTGTTACTTCTGTTGCAGTCAACGGCGGGTCATGCAATTTCACCACAGGCCCGGCCACGGGATCCTCCGCGTGACGAGTGCTTAAGCCCGCCACGCGCTGCCGTCGCCGAAGACCGTCACGAAGTCCAATTCGCCGCTTTCCAGATTCAAGGTGATTAGTTTTGCGCCTTTTTTTACATCGTCGCCATAGCCCCCGTAGCCCGTCGAGCGGCCATAGGCGAAGATCACACCGTCTTCCTCAAACCAGCAGTCGTTCCGGTGGCTATGACCGCAGAAACACGCGCGCACATTGGCCGTGGACAGAATCAGGTCCGCGCCCGTGTCCCCTTCGTCTCCCCAGCAGAGCACCTCTTCCATCGCGATACCGTGGACGCGCCCCTCGTCAATAGCACGTTGATAGCGCATGAGGGGAATGTGAAAGAACACGATGGCGGGCACAACGCGACCCCGCATCTCGGCCAGGGTCTTGGACTGTGCAAGCAACCATGACAAATCACCGGGAAGCTGCCATTTATCGCGGGAGTTGACGAAAAACAGATCCCACTGGACGTCGCCCGCTGCGCCGTACACTTCCAGATGACACTCGCCCCGGGGGGTGGACTCAGGGGCGGCGTAGCCCGGTGTGGCGCAGATCTGCGCCTGCGCCCGCGCGAAATCCGCGGCATAGTCGTGATTGCCCCAGGTGAAGGCCCAGGGCGTCTCCAGCGAAGCAATGAAATCGAGCTCTCGGGCCATCCACATGCCGGCGGTCTCCGGGCGGGCATCGCCACACCAAGTATCACCCGTCACCGCGAGAAAATGGGGACGATGCCGCGCCACCAGCGCCCGGACGTCGGCGCGGGCACGCTCGTTTTCATACTCGCTCACGTCGGCGTGAAAATCGGTCAATTGGAGGATTCGAAAGGCGTCCGCCGCGCCCGCCAGAGGGGGATTCATGATTCGTTTGCCCGTCCCGTCATCCGGCGGGCGGGAGCGCAACGCGCTCGATGACCGAGAGGCCGCCAATGCCCACGAGCTCTTTGAACTCCGTGGTGGTCGCGAGGAGATCCCGGTAGAACTGAGTCACGCCTTCCCAGTGGCCGATATCGTGAAAGGCGATGAGCCCGCCAAGCACCACGTGGGGCGACCAGAGCGCGAAATCCAGCCGCGAGGCTTCGTAGGTGTGATCCGCGTCGATAAAGAGAAGACGGATCGGACCGCTCCAGTTGGCCGCCGCTTCTTCGGACGAGGCCTTGATGGGGACCACGTAGTCTTCGAGATCGAAGTTGCGAATATTTTCTTGAAACTTGTGGAAGGTCGTGCCCGTCTCCACGATAGCCGGAATCTCACACTCGCCACCGGCCTGATGCTCCGGCGAGCCGGTGAAGTGATCCACCGCGTAGACCTTCTCGCGTCGGGCGCTCTTGGTGCCCATGCCGAGGCAGCAGGTGGATTTACCCATGAAGCTGCCGATCTCCACGATGGCGCCGTTGCCGGGGCCTTCGTTGGCCAGGGTCATCAGGGTGAAGGCGTGAATGTCGAGAAGGTATCCATCCACGGGCTTCATCCGATCGCCGATGTCCATATAGGTCAGGGCAATCTTCAGTTTGAAGAGGAAGCTATCGTAGTCCATGGCCGTTCGGCCCCTTTCTTTCCATCACGGGTGACCCGTCAGCGCCCGGCCGCGCCATCCTTGCGACCCACGAGAAACATCTGTCCGCCCATGAAATAGTGGGCCGGGGGAAACATCAGGTAGAGCTTGACCAGCCAGGGCCAGCGGGGGTAGCGGCTCTTGGTGGTATAGGGCAGGAAACGGGTCCGCACTTCCTCCAGCACGAATCCATTGGCCTGGAGCGACTCGGCCATGCCTTTTTCGGTGAGGGGCAGGCTGTGATCGGAGTAGTCGTAGAAGCGCTCCTTCACCACGCGGATGTTTGGCTGCATGACCAGGATCTTGCCGCCCGGACGCAGCACGCGGTGGGCCTCAGCGAGGCAATCATAGAGGTACTGGCGGTCGGGGAGGTGCTCGAACACGTTGCTCACCATGATGCGATCAATGCTGTCATCCGGCACCTGCTTCAATCCGTCGACCAACTCGGCCACGATGCACTCCACGGAATCCGTCGCATGGCCCGTCACGTCGGGATTGTGATCGATGGCGTATTTCTTCGCCGAGGCGATGCTGTTGATGAATTCACAGGCGCCCGCACCCAGATCGAGGGTGGTGGAATCGGCGGGAATGTAGCGGGCGAACCAGTGTTCACAGAGCACCTGCCACAGTTCGATGCGGCCGCCCATCTCTTCCTCGCCGAAGCGGGTGCGGTAGATCTTCCGGTCTATGGTCAATGAGTCCTCACACTTCACCGTGGAGCTATTCCGCGGGCCGCATGCCCGAGCCAGCGGCCCACGGGTAGTATTATACCGGCGCGCCGCGCAGGCCGGTAGTTTGTTGACCCCGCGACGGGGCCTGCCCCATGATAGCCCCTTTCCATCGCCCCCGGATCGCGCCCGCTCAGGATACACGCCCATGACGCTCGAACAACTAAGGAAACCTTTCACGCAGCGTCCCTGCCTCACGGGGGCCCTGCTCTGGACGGCCTTCTCGCTGGTGGCGGTCCTTTTGCGCGGCGTGCGCTGGGATGAGAACTATGAATTCGCCCAAGTCATTCTCGGGCAGATTCCTTACCCCGAAGGGCACCCCCTCTTCCAGTACGTTCGTGGCTTCTACAGCCTCCAGACCTACAGCCTGGCCGCCCTCATGTATTTCTTCCCCGAACCCCTGCCGGCGAATCTGCTGCGGAACTGGGCCTTTCTCGCCGCCTCGACGGTGCCCGTATTTCTGCTGGGCACGCTCTTCGCCCGGCGGCAACTGGTGGGCCACGTGGCGGTGGTATTTGTGCTGCTGCAGATCCACACCAGCTTCTACAGCACCTACCCCGTGCTCGTGTGGCCCATGATCTTCTCCAATGGCGCCGTCGGCCTCGGCTTCATGCTGCTGGCCCTCTGGGCTCTGCTGGATCGGCGCTACCGCTTCGCCGGGCTGCTGCTGGGCTTTGCGCCCGCCGTCCACCTCGGCCAGTTCCCGCCTTTGATGCTCGTTGCCGCCCTCCAGACCCTCTGGCTCCTCCGCAGGGGCCAGACGCGCGATGTTCTCAACCTGATCCGCTTTGCGGTGCCTGGTCTGGCCGTCTCCGTGCTTTTCGCCCTCTTCCTGCGCGGCTTCGCGGTGGATCCGCCGGTGGACGGACCCTATTTCAGTCCGGTTGCACCCGAGCTGCTGTGGCGCACTTTCATGGAGCGCTATGCGGGGCACCGCGCCATCCCCTGGACCACGGGGCACATCGTGCTGGTGGGGGCGGTGCTGCTGGCTCTCGGTCTTCTTGCCGCGCGCCGTGGCGGTGTGCTCCCGGTGGAAAAGTCCCAGGCACCCAAACCCCTGCTGGAGAGTCCCTGGACTTGGGCGCTGCTCTATTGCGCCCTTGCTTCGGGTATGGTCTGGAGTATTATGACGGTCCACTATGCCATGGGACCCGATGTGCCCTATCTGCTCGTGGGCTGGCTGCCCTATCGCCTGATGAACCATGTGGCCCCCGTACTGATCCCTCTGCTGGTGGCCATCGGCTATGCCCGGGACGGGCGCATGCCCGCCTATCTCAATGTTGCGCTGGTGGCGGCGCTCCTCACGCCCCTGGCCGATATCTATCTGGATCGTGAATTCATCGGCAAGTATCTGAGCAATGGGGAGTATCTGTTCTTCTTTCTTTTCGGCGGAACGGCGGGCTCGGGCATCGTGCTGGCCTATCGAAAGCAGACCACCTTCGGCGCGGTCACGTGTATCGCCATCGCGGTGATGCTTTCGGCGCTTGCCCGCTTCCACCAGTATGGCGCGGCCTGCACGCTGGCCGGGGTGCTCGCGGCCTGTGTGCCCCTTCCCGGCGCGGTCAACCCGCGCGTCCTCCGCTTTGCCGGCGCGGGGCTGGCCAGCCTCATTCTTCTGGCCCTGCTGGCCCGGGAAGCCGAGACCCGCCAGCACCTCTATCGAGGCGAGTTCCACCAGATGGTCGCCGAGGTCATGGCGCAGGAGGGCAAGCCGGAGGCCATGATCCTGGTCCACCATGAACAGGCGGGGGATCAGATGCTCTTTGGCCATCCGGTCATGGCCGATATGGCTACGTTCTTATTCACGCCGTACCGGTCGGCGCTCGCACCTTCGGTCAATGCCATCTTTCAGGATTTCTACGGCATCTACCTCGATCCCGCCGCGCCCCGGCCCGAGCCGCCCCTCGCCTGGCATGAGGTGTGGCCCTCCTATTCGCTGGAAACCTGGCAACAGCTCTCGGCGAAATACGGCGTGGAGTATGTGGCCGCCCCCTCCTTCATGCGCCTGCCGCTGGAGATGCTGGTCCGGGGGGATCAGCGCAATTTCTACCACATCCCACCGGCGACTGGAATTGAAACCCCCCACGCGTCATTGGTACGCTGAGACATGGCATCCCTCAGTCAGCAAGAATCGCGATCCATCGTACTCCATCCGATATTCTTCGGACTCTTCCCTATTTTTTCCCTGCTTTCCGCCAACCTGGTCTGGGTGGACTTGCACGAAGCCCTGCTTCCCACCACCGCAATACTCGTCATCGCGGGCGTGCTTTGGCTCGTGCTGTGGCCCCTGCTCCCGGAACCGCGCAGGCGGGGACTGGTCATCTCCCTTATCTGGCTACCCTTTTATGGCTACGGAACGGCGGTCAACGCGATTCGCGAGCGCCTCGACTTTCGGGAGATGCTGGTGCCGGCCCTGGTGGCCGGCCTCGCCGCGCTCCTGGTGATCCCGGCCCTGCTCTATGCCCTGCGGCGTTCCCCGTGGACCTTCGAAGTCATCAATACGTTTCTGAATCGTCTCGCCGCGATCATGCTCGCCCTCGCCCTCGCTTCCTGCTTCCTGGCGATGGCCCTGCGGCGCGCCAAGTCGGAGCAGGTGGTGGTCCAGAGGCACGCCGAGTCGGATCAGGAGGTCGCCGTGCCCGTCCTGCTCGGGCCGGAGAAACTTGCCGCGCTTCCCAACATCTACTTCATCATCTGTGACGCTTACCCCCGCTCGGATTACCTCAAGGCGTACTTCGACTACGATGACACGCCCTTCTTGAATCAATTGCGCGAGCGCGGCTTTTACGTGGCCGAACGCAGCCGTTCCAACTATTGCCACACCCTGCTCTCCCTCGCCTCCACCCTGAACATGGATTTCCTCGGCCCGAACATCCTGGATTCCGAAAACTCCAGGGAAAACTATCTACAACTCATCTCCCTCCTGCGGGGCAATCTCGTCGTGCGCACCTTGAAAGCCCATGGCTACGAATACGTCGCCATCCCCTCGGGCATGTTTCCCACCATAATGGTGGACGCCGATCGCTTCATCCACCGCGGAACCATCGATAGCACCGAGTATACGCAGCATCTCATCGACACGGCGCCGCTCTTCTCCACGCGTTCGTCCGCCTTCGATATCACGGAGTACCAGCAGCGACTCATCGACATGACACCCGTCCGCTCCGTTGTGAACCGCATGCCTCACTTGCTGTGGTATCAACTCGTCCCCTTCTCCCTCGATAACCTCGCCTCCCTGCGAAGCAAGGGTCGGCCCATGTTTGTCTTCGCCCACCTCCTCGCCCCTCATAAGCCCCATGCCTACGACAAGGACGGCAATTTTGTCGAGACCTTTCCCCCCTACAAAGAGGGTTGGCGCACGGTCACCGAGTATCTCAACACGCGTCTGATCGAAGTCGTGGACGAAATTCAGGCCAGCGAACCCAACTCGATCATCATCATTCAGGGCGATCATGGCAGTAATTCCGCAGTGCATGGCTCCGATAGCAATTGGCGGGGCGATTGGGTTGACTACGTGCAGTCTCGAAGTGCCAACCTGAGCACCGTCTACCTTCCCGGGAAAAACGATGAAGGCCTCCTGTACCCCGAGCTGACCCCTGTGAATCTGTTCCGGATTATCTTCGATACCTACCTGGGGACCGAGTATGGAAGGCTGGAGGACGCGACGTACCTCTCACCACGAAACAGCCACGAGCTGATCCGCGTGACGGAAGTGTATTAAGGAATGACGGAGCGCTTGCCAGACCAACCGGCCCGTCGGGCCAAACCATCAACGGCCGTGGCGGAACGAAAGGGAATGGTAGTCCTGCACCCTTTTTTCATCGGGCTCTTTCCCGTGTTTTCACTGCTCTCGGCCAACCTCGTCTGGGCGTCTTTTCGCGAAGCTTTTCTGCCCGCCATGGTGGTACTCGCCTTCGCGTCGGTACTGTGGCTCGTGCTGTGGCCCATCCTGCCGGATGTGCGCAAGCGGGGCCTGGTTGTTTCTTTATTCTGGCTACCTTTTTTTTCCTATGGCGTTGTTGTCGATTTCCTGCGCGAGGGACTCGATTTCCACGACATGCTGGGCCGTGGCCAGGTGGTTGGAATCGGCGTAGCCGTGCTCCTCTTCGCCGCCGCGTTTGTTTGTCTGCTGCGGCGCGCACCCTGGACCTTTGCGCGTGTGAACACCGCACTGAACCGCATTTCCGCCTTCATGCTGGCCATCGCGCTCCTGTCGTGTCTTGTGGCGGTGGCGCGAGGCTACGCAATGGGGGAGCAGGCGGCAGCCGTGCCGGTGCGACTCGACGCGGCGCAGCGGGCCCAGCTTCCCAATGTCTATTTCATCCTCTGCGACGCTTATCCGCGCGCGGACTATCTCCGGGACTATTTCGAATATGACAATACGCCCTTCCTGAGCCAGTTGCGCGAGCGCGGCTTCTTTGTGGCGGATCGCAGCCGCTCGAACTATTGTCACACCCTGCCTTCACTGGCTTCGACGCTGAACCTCGACTATCTCGACCCGAAAATCGTGCCGCGCCAATTCAGCGAGAACTATCCGCTGCTGATTCCCCTCGTGCGCGACAATCTGGTCGTGCGCACGTTGCGGGCCCACGACTACGAATTCGTCGCCATCGCCTCGGGGCTATTTCCAACGAAGATGGAAGACGCCGACCGCTTCATCCGCCCTGGCGCCTTCAACAACACGGAATATCAGCAGAATCTCATCGACATGACGCCGGTGCGCTCCATCATGAACCGCATGGACCAGTTGCTGTGGTATCAGCTTGTGCCCTTCACAATGGACACGCTCGAGGGCCTGCGCAGCGAGGGGCGGCCCATGTTTGTCTTTGCCCATCTCCTCGCGCCCCACCTGCCCCATGCCTATGATCGGGACGGGAATTTTGTAACGAATTTCCCGCCTTACAAGGAGGGCTGGCGCACGGTCACCGAGTTTCTAAACAAGCGCCTGATCGAAGTGGTGGACGAGATCCGAATGAACGAGCCGAACTCTATCATCGTCATCCAGGGCGACCACGGGAGCAACACGGCCCTGCAAAGCCCCGAGGAATATGCGGCGGATCCCTGGCGGGGCGAGTGGCACGACTATGTGCGCGATCGCAGCGCCAATCTGCTTTCGGTCTACGTACCCGAAAAGGATCCCGCGGCGCTTTTCTATCCCGAGATGACGCCGGTCAACCTGTTCCGGATTCTTTTCGACACCTACCTCCAGACCGACTACGGCAAGCTCGAAGATGTGACCTGGATCACGCCCCAGAACAGCCGGGAGCTGGTGCGGGTGGTCGAAGTGTATTGATTGGGTGTGGGCGTTCGAGTAATGCTGCCGCGAACTCCTTCCGTGAAATTCCGTGTATTTCCGTGGTCAACTCATTTTATCGACCACGGAATTTCACGGAAAGAAACAAACGATAGTCACATAGAAGCAGAAAACGGCCCGGCGGTTTACACCACCGGGCCGCGTTAATTCGCTCAATCTCGATACTTTAGAACTGGATTTTCAGCGACTTGATCTCGTAGGGCGTAAAGTACAGCGCCGCCGAGTGGCCCTTGAACTTCACGGGCTTGTCGTTCTCTTCCATCATGTCGCACACCGCTATGGACTTCGGCGCGCGGGCGAAGGACAGGAGAACGTCGCCGCGCTGGCCATAGGCCTCATACATACGCACGATGAGCGCGTCGGAGTCTTCCGCCTTCTTCACCGCATCGATGAGCACGTTGTCCGCGTCCACACTCGCGAAGGAGGCCGCCGCTTCGGCGCTGCCGCCCGCACCCGCCACCGCGATGAGCGGCACGTTGAGCTCGTAGCCCTGTTGCACCGTGCCGTTGCGCCAGTCCCCGTCGTGGGGATAGAGGCTGTAGACCATGTCGTGCTCGCCCTGATCCGCTTCGGGATCGGGGTGGACCGGGGCGCGCAACAGCGAAAGGCGCATCACGTTGCCCTTGATGTCGTAGCTGTACTTGCAGTCGTTGAGCAGACTGACGCCGTAGTCGCCCTCGGAGAGATCGGCCCAATGGTGGCCGGTCACCTCGAAGCGCGCACGTTCGTGTTCGCGGCTTGCGTGGGTCGCCCGTTCAATAGTGCCGTACTGGATGTCGTAGGTCGCGCGAGAGCTGAGGATGTCCACCGGGAAAGCGACTTTCATCAGCACGCGCTTCTCGTGCCAGTCCACGTGGGTGTGTACGTCCACGCGCTGCAGCAGGGCGCAGAGCGAGATGTCCTGCGTGATGGTGCTGTTTTCCGTCCTGCGCACGACGCGGATCGTTGCGCGCACGGGGCCCTCTTCGATTACCTTGATCGACTCTGCTTTGCCGGGAGCCCACTGCTGCTCTTCGTCGAAATTGTGGTCCATTTCCCACGCGTCGTGATCGAAGGGACGATCATCGAACAACTGAATGACGTTGCCCTTCTGGCCCTTCGCGAGCACTTCGCGGCCCTCGAATTTGTCGAAGACGCTCGTGAATTCGCCGTTGCCGTCCAGCTTGATCAGCAAGGTGTCGTTCTCAAGCGCCTTGGCGCTGACGTTGAGCTCCGAGGGCTCGGCGGGCGCGCCCCTGCCGGGCACCACGTGGAACACGGTGTGGCCGAGTGGCGGCAAGTTGCAGGCTTCGAAGAGTATGCGATCCTTGCCAATCTTTTGGCTCAACACCACCTCGCCGTCGGCATTCACGACGTGGAACGCGCCCTTGGGCAGCGCCACCTGAACTTCCGCCACGTCGCTGCGCAGCCAGGAAAGGGTGTTGATCACGACCACGGGCGTGCCGGGAAGCTCCTCGCCCGTCGCGCCCAGCGCTTTGGGCAGGGCCGCCGCGCGGACATCAAGCACGGTCTGCAGGGCTACGGCGTAGTCTTTCTCGGCGGTCGTGTACACTTCGGTGATCGACGAGCCGGGGAGGATGTCGTGGAACTGGTTGGTCAGCAGCGTGCGCCAGGCGGTCCAGAGGGTGTCGTTGTCGTACTTGCCACCGTTGAGGTGAGCGAGGGACGCGAGGAACTCCGTGTCGTGGAGCGCGATCTCGATCTTGCGGTTGAAGCGCTTCGTGCGGGCCTGGGTAACCTGGCAGGCGCGGTGGAGCTCCAGATAGAGCTCGTCGTTGTACACCGGCAGGGCCTCATCGGGGCACTGCTCCGCCATGCGGTCCAGGCTGTCCTGCGTGCGGCCAAACTCGCACTTGGGTACGCCAATGATGTTCTTCAGGCGACGACCGTGCTCGATCATCTCCGCCGTTGCGCCACCGCCGCCATCGCCCCAGCCGAAGGGGAAGGGCAGCTCTTCGATCTTGTCGCGCTGCTTGAACAGATTCCACTGCTGGATGCAGTCGACCGGAACGGGGTTACCGTTGTAGTTCAGGGGCGGCATGCACGCGCGAATGCGGGTACCATCGATGCCCTGCCACTGGAAAAGGCTGTAGGGGAATTTCGTGAACATGCTCCAGTCGATCTTCGTGGTGACGAAGGTGTCGATCTGGCACTGGCGCAGGATCTGGGGCAACGACCACGGGTAGCCGAAGGCGTCGGGCAGCCACGCGGTGCGCGAGCGCATGTTGAACTCTTTCTGGAAGAAGCGGTTGCCGTAGAGAAACTGGCGGACGAGCGACTCACCGTTGGGCATGTTGCTGTCCTGCTCGATCCAGGGCGCGCCGCAGGGCTCCCAGCGGCCTTCCTTCACACGCTGCTTGATGCCCTTCCACACCTCGGGAAAGTGCTCCTTCACATACATGTAGAGCTCGGGCTGACTGCAGGAGAAGTGATATTCCGGGTAGCGCTCCATGAGGCGCAGCACGGTGGAAAAGGTGCGGCCCACCTTACGGCGCGTCTCGCGCAGCGGCCAGAGCCACGCCGTGTCGATGTGGGAGTGGCCCACGAGGATGAGCTTGCCCATACCGTGGCTGTTTTCGAAACGCTTGAGCTCTTTTTTGAGCCAGGCGCTCGTCTTCACGCAGGAGGCGTAATAGGCCGGCGTGTCCACGTGCTGGAGATCCACCATGCGGACCGCCTTCGCGATCACGTCGAAGAGCTGGCGCACGGGCGCGTAGCCATTGTCCTGGGCCTTGTAGGCCTTGAAGGGCACCATCAGGTCCCAGTATACGTCCCAAACTTCCTGGTGGAGGACCGCCAGATCGGCGTATTCGAAGTGGTGCTCGATGTCCATCTTCGTGCTGGGCACGCCTTCCAGCGCGATCTCGAACTTTTCGCCCGCCTTGGCCTTCTTCGTCAACAGGATGTCGTCGTGGAACTTGTCCAGACCCTGGTAGGGCTGGCCGTTGATGTAGGCCAGCGCCTCGCCCGCAGCGGAGAGCAGGGGCACGCCCCACTCGAAGTTGCCGCCGGAGTGGCGGATCAGCGCCACGACCTGCTGGCCCGCGAATTCCCTGGGGATCTCGGCGGTCATGCGGAACCACGTGGTCTGGTCGAAGCCGCCCCAGCGACCCATCATGGGGAAAGGCTTCCAGCCCTTCTCCGGCATGCGCTCCGGGCCGAGGCCCTGGCCGGTGACGCAGTGCTCAAGCGGGCCGATGGGCCGGCGATGGCTGTAGATCGTGGCCTGAATCTCTTTCAGCCGCGCATCAATCTGCTGGGTTTCTATGTTGCGTTCGGCATCAAAATTGGGCATGGGAAAGCGCTTCCTTTCGCGGGAAATCGTTGTGGAAACTGGGAAAGATGGTTGCGCGGGCGGCGGGCGCGGCACCCGGAACCGGGCGCTATTATACGGGCCCCCAAGCCCCAAAGAAAATTTGTAGCCGCAGGGGGACAGCAGCCGATTGGCCTACGTCGGGGGTGTTGTTGCGGGGACGCGCGGCCAATCGGTGGCTGTACCCACAGAAAGTTGTGAGAAGACATCTTCTCCGTACGCGACGATTCGCAGGGGTACAGTTTCCGATTGGATTGACGACACGACAAGAATTTTGCGTCACGAGCCAATCGGCCACTGTCCCCTTTACAGCAAGAGGGCGGCCTCGAATCGAGGCCGCCCTCTGCAATGTCTACAACCTGTGGTTACTGCTGCTTTGTAGCGTCAGTACCGTCGATAGCCAACTTTGCGCCGTCCCAGGTGCCGGCGTAGGTGGTGCCCATGAGCTCCACCTTGATTACGCCTTCGGTCAACGAGTACGGAACTTCCGTACCGCCGGGGAAGAGGGATTCAATCGCGCCGCCTTTCAGCGAAAGCTTGTCTCCCTCAAGAAACGCAAGTTGGATATCCTTTCAGGCCCAGGTCGAACCGGTCAGCGGAGCAGCGGACGCGGAAGGAGCGGGCGCTTCGGCGGGCGCGGCACCTTCAGCAGGAGCGGGCGCGGGCTCGGCGGCAGGCGCGGGCTCAACAGCGGGCGCGGGCTCAACAGCGGGCATGGGCTCGGCAGCCTTCTCGGCTTCCTTCGCGTCCATTTTGTCATTGATCGCGGACCCGGCACCACCGTCGCCTTCGGGGGCGGTGGGGGCACTGCAACCGGCCACAACGGTGATCATGACGAGGCTCAACAGGCTCAAAAGAATCTTGCTCATTTATTTACCCTTTCCATTTTTTGCTGAGTTTGTACACACGGATCCCATCCGTGAGGGTAAATCCTATCACGTTCGAGAAATAATTCCAAGTTGTTGCCCCCCCTGCATTTGACCCACTTTGGCATACCTAAAGTTTCTAAAAAGTTCCATAAGGATCTAAGTCCACTTTCAACAATACTTTCCGCCCTTTTTGCTGCTCCAGGAAGCCTTCCCGCGCGCGGCGCGTCAGGGCGTTCAATTTCGCCGCGCTGCGCGACAAAACCCCCAGATTCCAGCGATAATATTTGTTGACACGCTTCACGGCGGCCGGTGCGGGGCCCATCACCTCCATCCCGCGAAAGTCCTCGCTCCGGGTGATCTCCCGGACAATCCGGTTGAGCGCCAGCGCACTCCGCTCAGCCAGCTCCAGATCTTCACTCTCAATTGCAAAGTTCACCAGTCGGCGGAAGGGTGGATACTGGGCGCTCTCCCGGTGGCCGATCTCCTGCTGGAAGAATCCGGGATAGTCGTGGCCCGCCGCCGCCACGATGGCATAGTGCTTCGGGCGGAAGGTCTGGATGAAGACCTCGCCCGCGAGCTCGCCCCGGCCGGCACGGCCCGCCACCTGGGTCAGCAGTTGAAAGCCCTGCTCCGCCGCGCGAAAGTCCGGCAGCGTCAGGCCCGTGTCCGCATTCACCACGCCCACGAGCGTCACACCGGGAAAGTCGTGGCCCTTGGCTAGCATCTGGGTGCCGATGAGCACATCGATCTCGCGGTTGGCGAAGCGGCCCAGGATCTTGGCGTGTCCGCCCTTGCCCGAGGTGGTGTCCGCATCCATCCGCGCCACCCGAGCCTTGGGGAAAGATCGCAAGAGATAGTCCTCGACCTTCTGCGTGCCCATACCCATGTAGATCAACGGATTGAAATGGCACTTGTCGCAGATCTCCGGCTTGGGCCGGGTCGCGTCGCAATAATGGCAGCGCAGGCGACTGCCCTCGCTGTGATACGTGAGGCTCACGTTGCAGTTCTCGCACTCCGCCACCCAACCACACTGGGGACACAATACGAAGGGCGCGAAGCCCCGCCGATTCAGCAGCAGGATAACCTGCTCGCCCGCGTCCACCTTGGCGTTGACCGCGTCTTCGAGCGTGCGCGAGAGAATGATTTTACCCGCGGCCTCTTTCGCTTCCGCGCGCATGTCGATAATCGTGACGTGGGGGAGCGATCCGACCGTAGCGCGTTTGGACAGCTCGATCCGACGGGACTTTCCGATTTCGGAATTGTAGTAGGACTCCACCGAGGGCGTGGCCGAACCGAGCACACAGACCGCGCCGCTGTTGCGTGCGCGCATGATGGCCACGTCCCGCGCGTGGTAGCGCGGCGTCTCGCCCTGCTTGTAGGAGCTGTCGTGCTCTTCGTCCACGATCACGATGCCCAGGTTGGGCAGGGGCGCAAAGATGGCCGAGCGCGCGCCGACCACGATACGCACCTCGCCGCGCTGGGCCCGGCGCCATTCATCGTAGCGCTCACCCAGACTCAGGCCGCTGTGGAGCACCGCGATGGTGTGCTCGAAGCGGGCCACGAAGCGCCCCACCGTCTGGGGCGTGAGCGAGATCTCCGGCACGAGAATAATCGCGTCGCGCCCGAGCGCCAACACCCGCTCGATGGCCTGGAGATACACCTCGGTTTTGCCGGAACCGGTGATGCCCCGCAACAGAAAGGTCTGAAAGCTTCCCGACTCCACCGCGTCCGTGATCTCGCGGAAGGCGGCCTCCTGCTCATCGTTCAGCGGGTACTTTTCCCGCGCCTGGTTTGCGGAACCGGAATCAGGCGCGCGATAAAGCTCCCGCGCCTCGATCTGGATCAGTCCTTTCTTTTCGAGCGTGCGAATCGCCGACAGGGGCGCGCCATGCTTCGCACCGAGATCGCCCAGCGCCACCGAGGCCCCGGTGTGGAGCAAATCGAGATAGACCGCAGCCTGCTTCGGCGCGCGGCGTTGCAGGGCTTCAAGGGCTTCGTTGTCCAGTCGCAGTTCCGGGTGTAGCGCGGCGTAGTGTTCCTGCTTGATGGATACGCCCGCATCCTGCAGCACGGGCTCGGCCAGCACAATCCCACGGCGCACCAGGGCCGTCAGGGTGTTGCTCAGGGCCGTGCGTCCCGCCGTGGACGCGAGCTGGCCCTCGGTGAGGGTGCCACGCGAATACAGCGCGGCGATGACCTGTTTCTGGCGCTCGGTAAAGCGGCCCGCGTTGATCATATCGGGCACAAGTCGATAGCGCATCTTAGTGCCGATTTTAAGCCCGCTCGGCACCGCGCACTGGAGCGCTTCGCCCCAGGAGCAGCAATAGTAGTCCGCAATCCAGCGGCAGAGCGACAGCATCTCGGGCGAGAACACCGGCAGTTCGTCCGGCAAGTCAATGAGCGACTTAACGGAGGGTACCGACGGCTCCGCAATCAGCTTCACGATAAAGCCCGTGTCAACGCGATTCCCCATGGGCACCACGGCCCGCATGCCCAGGGCCGCACGGCTACGCAGGGAAATCGGCACGGCGTAGCAGAAGGTGCGGTCGAGCGGCAGAGGCAGCACGACCTCGGCGAATACGTCGCAATCGAGCGATGGGGTGGGATGGGTCATGAGAAAAGGGCGGTGCCTCAATGAAGAACAGAGTCAAGGTCGCCAGTATAAATCAAGGGATCCAATGAACTACAGAGAACGGAGCTTTCCCCATTCCCCCAACAGGTCCTGCCGTCGCTGTAGTCGCTGCCGTCCCGGCAACCCGTGGATAGTTTGCAGGTAAAAAAAGCCGGCCGCAACCATCGCTGCGGCCGGCTTCCAAGTCCTTTTACTTCGCCACGTCCGTCACCCAGCAGGAGGTGTCCACGAAGCGATTCCAACTGTTCTTCTCCTGCTTCCGCACCGACACGCCGAAGCGGGGCAGCCAGCGGGGCGCGGAGGGCTTGCTGAGCAGGCGCATGTTCGCCTCTTCCGGCGTCCGGTTGCTCTTCTTCACATTGCAGCGGGAGCAGGCCAGCACGAGGTTTTCCCAGGAGTCCGTACCTCCGCGCGAGCGGGGCAGGATATGGTCCAGGGTCAAATCGCTTTTCTCGGGCCGCGACCCGCAATACTGGCACTGGTGCTTATCGCGGGTGAAGATGTTGGTCCTGGAAAAGCGGATCTCGTGGCGGATGAAACCGTTGAAGGCGTCCAGCAGAATCACTTCCGGAAGGAGGACGGGCTGAGAGGGCGAATGGACCATGGGGAGGTCCGTGCCGCGCAGGTATTCCTTGCGCGAATGAACGCACCACGCGTCGAACTCGTAGAGGGAATAATCCGCCGGATGCACAACACGGGCGTGGCCCTGGTACAACAGCGCCAGGGCACGGCGCGCGCTTGCCACGTTAATGGCAATCCACGACTTGTTCAGTACAAGTACATGTGCATCCAACATAACCCTTCTCCGGTTACGACAGATCAGCCAAGTGGGCACTAGTATAAATAGGCGGGAAGGCCAAGTCAACGCGGGGCCGCCCCGATCTATGGTTAGTGTACTGCTATGCTGTCGTTTTAAGTTCATGAGCACCCGCCGACGCCCCCATACTAAGGGGTGGCATGCGCACTTTCGCGAACACGAGGGGACCGTCCTGCACGCACCGAAACCTGATCCGCGCAATCGTCTTTATACAAGTGAATGCCACCCGCCCGAGGAAGAGAAAACCGACGTGCGGGACCGTCCCCCGCTTTTCAACCGCTTGAGCGCAACCCCGTACTTGCAAAAAACTAACGCAACCGCCACTATGTCGCCAGGCAAGTAAAAAAGGAGCACGCGCCATGGGTGACAAAGACAAGAAAAAGAAAAAGGGTAAGGACAATGTGGAAAGGCAAGTTGCCCCGCCCGAGCCGCTGAAGGATATATCCAACAAGGATTATGAGAAGGCCCTGGGCCGCCTGCAGATCGAACTGGTCAAGCTTCAGGAATGGATCAAGACCGAGGGCCTCAAGGTGGTGGTCATCTTCGAGGGGCGCGACGCCGCGGGCAAGGGCGGCGCCATCAAGCGCATCACCGAATGCCTGAACCCCCGGGTGTGCCGCGTGGTGGCTTTGGGCACGCCCACCGAGCGCGAGAAATCCCAGTGGTACTTTCAGCGCTACGCGCCCCACCTCCCCGCCGCCGGCGAGATGGTTCTCTTCGATCGAAGCTGGTACAACCGCGCGGGCGTTGAGCGCGTCATGGGCTTCTGCACCGACGCCGAGCTTCAGGAATTCTACCGTTCGTGTCCCGAATTCGAGCGTATGCTCGTCCGCGCCGGAATCATCCTCATCAAGTACTGGTTTTCCGTGGACGACGAGATCCAGGAAGAGCGCTTCAAGGCCCGCATGAAAGATCCCACCAAGCGCTGGAAGCTCAGCCCCATGGACCTCGCCTCGCGCATGAAGTGGGTGGAGTATTCCCGGGCCAAAGACGACATGTTCAACTACACCGACATCAAGCAGGCCCCGTGGTATGTGGTCAACGCCGACGTGAAAATGCGAGCGCGCTTAAACTGTATCGCCCATTTGCTAAGCATGGTGCCCTACCAGGACCTCACCCCCGAGCCCATCAAGCTGGAGCCTAGGGTTATCGACGACAGCTACGTCCGCCCGCCGATCAGCGAGCAGAATTTCGTCCCGGAAGTGTATTAAAGGATGAAGGTTCAGGGATGAAGGATGAAGAATCTGGACATTCAGGCGATCTTTTCTATTTCATCCTTCATCCTTCATCCTTCCTTCCCCATCCGCCGCCGCCCGGCGTCTCGATGATTACGATGTCGCCTGGAACCACGTCGAAGGTGGCGTGACCCTCCAGCATAATCGGGCCTTCGTCGTTCAACAGCCAGTTCTGGCCCGGCTGGCCCTTTTCGCCGCCCTGCACGCCGAAGGCCGCCGTGGTCCGGCGTTCCATCAGGCACGACACCGTCACCGCCTCGCGGAATTCCATCGCGCGGACGAGGCCGGCGCCGCCGGGCCATTTGCCCGCGCCGCCCGAGCCTTTGCGCAATGAAAACGCGTGGAGCACCACCGGGTAGCGCCGCTCCAGCACTTCGGGATCGGTGATGCGTGTGTTGGTCATGTGGCTGTGCACGCCCGACGCGCCGGGAAATCCCGGACCCGCCCCGGTGCCGCCGCCGATGGTTTCGTAGTAGCCGAAGTGTGGATTGCCAAAGGTCAGATTGTTCATCGTGCCCTGGCTTCCCGCGAGCACGCCGAGTGCGCCATAGAGCGCCTCGCAGATCCGCTGGGAGGTCTCCACGTTGCCGCCCACGACGGCGGCGAGCGGTTGGGGCGCAAGCATCGATCCCTCGGGAATGATTACGTCAATGGGATCGAGACAGCCGCTGTTCAAGGGAATGGGCTTGCGCACCAGCGTGCGAAATACGTACAGCACCGCCGAGAGCACCACGGCGCTCGGCGCATTCAGGTTACCCTCCAGTTGGGGCGCGGTCCCCGTGAAATCCACGGTCGCCCGGCGGCCATCGATGGTGATCGCACACTGGATCGGCGCGCCGCTGTCGAGACGCTCGGTAAAGGTGTGCACGCCATCGGGCAGGGCCTCAATACAGTCGCCCATGGTGTCCGCAGCGTTCTTGCGCACATTGTGCATATAGGCCTGGACCACGTCCGTGCCGTATTTCGCGCAAAGCCCTTCCAGCAACTTCACCCCGAGAACGTTGGCCGCGATCTGGGCGCGGAGGTCGCTCAGGCGCTCCTCCAGATTGCGCGCGGGCCAGGGCCCGGCCGATAGCGCCTCCAGCACCTCCGCCTCGCGAAAGGCACCTTCGGACACAAGCAGGAAATCATGGAAGCGAATACCCTCTTCGTCGATATTCGTGGAAAAGGGCGGCATGGATCCGGGCGCAATGCCGCCGATGTCTGCATGATGGCCACGATTCGCCACGAAGAAAATCCGCTCGCCCGACGACGAAAACACGGGCGTGATCACCGTCATGTCCGGCAGGTGCGAACCCCCGTGAAAGGGGTCGTTGGTGAGATACACATCGCCCGGTTTCATCGCGTCGCCCCGGTCGCGCAGCACGGCCTTCACGCTCTCGCCCATGGCGCCCAGATGCACGGGAATATGGGGCGCATTGGCCACCAGCGCCCCATCGGGACCAAAGAGCGCGCAGGAAAAGTCGAGGCGCTCTTTGATATTCGCCGAATGGCTCACCCGCTCCAGGCAGGTACCCATCTGCTCGGCGATGGACATGAAGAGATTGTTGAACACTTCCAGCAGCACGGGATCCGCGTCGGTGGAAACACGCCCGGTCCGTGCCGACTCGGAAGCGGTGAGAATCAGGTTCCCAAACTCGTCCACCGAGGCCGACCAGCCGGGATCCACGATCACGGTGGAGGCCTCCTCCACGATAAAGGCCGGTCCCTCCAGGCGATGGCGAGGCAAGAGGCTGCCCCGTCGAATCACGGGAGTCTCCAACACCGTCACGCCGCCCGCAACCGCCTCAAAGGCGATCGGCAGACGCTCCGCCACCAGCAGGTTCACATCGGGCCGCTCCGCAGCGGCGGCGGCCGACTCGGGGTTCGGACAGAGCAATGCGGATCGGGGCACGCTGCCGGAGCCGCTTTCCGCCAGCAGGCGCGCGTTGACTACTTCGATGCCATGGCCCGGCTTGGTGAAGCCGTAGCGCTGTTGGTGCAATGCCAGAAACGACTCTTCCAGGTTCTCCCCTTCCTGCAGTGGTACATCGATGGCCCCGTCCACCCCCGCATAGCGCAGTTCCACGCTGCGCGTAAAGTGAATCTGGTCCTCCGCCACGCCATCGCCCGCGAGTGCTGCCCGCGCCGCGGCCTCCATGTCGCGGAAGCTTCCCGTCATGCGCGCGTACGCGTCTTCATCCAGGGGCACAAGCAGCGGACGCGTCTCCGTGTGGCTGAAACGGGCGAGGCCCATGCCGTAGGCACTGAGCACCCCCGCCAGGGGATGAATCACGATGCTGCGAATCCCCAAGGCCTCCGCCACGGCGCAGGCGTGTTGCGCGCCCGCGCCGCCGAAGCAGCACAGGGCATACTCCTGAACGTCGTAGCCCCGAGCTACGCTGATGGCCTTGATGGGCTTCACCATGTTCTCGTTGGCAATGTGGATGAAACCCGCCGCCACGTCTTCCACCGTGTGGGGGTGCCCCGTGGCCTCGCTCATCGCCTGCGCCAGTTCAGAAAGGCGCGCGTGAGCCGCCGCCGCGTCCAGCGGCTGATCCGCATTCGGCCCGAAACATGCCGGAAAGTAGCGTGGCTGGATGCGGCCCAGCACCAAATTCGCATCGGTCACCGTGGCGGACCCACCACGGCCATAGCACGCCGGACCGGGCCGAGCACCCGCGCTCTCCGGCCCCACGGTGCAGCGCCGCCCGTCGAAGGCCAGGATCGATCCGCCGCCCGCCGCCACGGTCTCCACCCAGAGCATGGGCGCCTTGATCCGCACCCCGGCGACCTGCTTTTCGTAGATAAACTCGGGGCTTCCATTCATACGGCTCACGTCCGTCGAAGTGCCGCCCATGTCGAAGCCGATGGCTTTTGGAAAACCCGCCTGCCGACACACCGCCGCGCAGGCCGTCACGCCGCCCGCCGGGCCGGACAGAATCGCATCTTTCCCCGAAAAACGCCCCGCGCTCGCCAGACCGCCATTGGACTGCATGAAGCGCAGGGGTGCGCCATCGCCCAGGGCCGACTGCGCCCGCGCAATATAATCGCGGATGATAGGCGTCAGATAGGCGTCGGCAAGGGTGGTGCTGCCGCGGCCCACAGCTTTGATTTCATTGGCCACTTCGTGGCTCAGACTGATCTGGGTGAAGCCCCGCTCCCGGGCCATCTCACCGATGCGAAATTCGTGGATCGGGTTCACGTAGCTGTTAATGAGCAACACGGCGATGCTGTCGATCCCCTCCGCCCAAAGGAGATCCAGTTCCGCGCGGACCGCGTCCCAGTTCAGCGGCGTCCGAATCTCGCCATCGGCCAGGATTCGCTCCTCCACTTCCACCGTGCAGGCTTCCAGGGTCTCCGCCTTTTGAATATGCAGCGCAAAAAGATCGGGTCGGTCCTGGTAGCCAATCTTGAGCAGATCGCGGAAGCCCTTCGTCACAAAAAAGGCCACCCGCGCGCCCGTGCGCTCCAGCAGGGCGTTCGTGGCCAGGGTCGTGCCCATTTTCACCGCGCGTACCGACCCCGCTGGTATGGGCGCGCCCTCGGGCAGCCCCATGAGCCCCCGGATTGCGTGGAGGGGCGCGTCCGCGTAGCGCTCCGGATTCTCGCTGAGCAACTTCCGCACGTGGACCGCGCCTTCGGGGTCCCGGGCCACCACGTCGGTAAAGGTGCCGCCGCGATCGATCCAGAAATTCCATCCGGGGGCGTTGTGGTGCGTGGGCGACATGGCGTACTCCTTTTGATCCGTTCTGCCAACAGTATACCAAGATCGGACTGATCAGACGGATCGGACCGATCGGGGGGATCAGATCAGTCCGATCCGTCAGATCAGTCCTAAAAATGCACGCCTCTCGCCCCTTCCCGTCAGCCGCCCGCGCGAGAAACAGGAAATTTACCCCCGCCATTTGCTATACTTGCGCAATTTTAAACCCGCAGCCCCCCGCCTTGGAGTCTACTATGAAAGCCCTGCTTGCCCTGGAAGATGGGACCGTTTTCGAAGGTCGCGCCGTCGGCGCCGAAGGCGAATCCACGGGGGAACTCGTGTTTAACACCAGCATGACCGGCTACCAGGAAATCCTCACGGACCCTTCCTATGCGGGCCAGGTGGTCACCATGACCTACCCCCACATCGGCAATTACGGGGTCAACGAAGAGGACGTGGAATCGCGCAGGCCCTTCGTCAGCGGCTTCGTCATGCGGGAATGCTGCTTCGAACCGAGCAATCAGCGCGCCACCCAGAGTCTGCCGGACTACCTCAAGGCCAACAATATCGTGGCGATCGACGGCGTGGACACGCGCAAAATCACCAAGATCCTCCGGACGAAGGGCGCCCTCAAGTGCGCCATCAGCACCGTGACGATGGATCACGCCGCGCTGGTGGAAATTGCGCGCCAATCCCCGGACATGGCTGGCTCCGACTTCGTGAAGGAAGTCACGGTCACCGAGGCCTATGAATACCAGGGCACGGGCGCGAACGAATTCAAAGTCGTGGCTCTCGATTTCGGTATGAAGCAGAACATCCTGCGCCTGCTCGACGAGTCCGGTTGCCAGGTGACGGTGGTGCCCTCCACCGCTACGGCCGACGATATTCTGGCGCGCAACCCCGACGGTATCTTCCTATCCAACGGCCCCGGCGATCCCGCCGCGTTGCCCTATATCTACCCGACCGTGGGAAAGCTCATCGAAAGCGGCAAGCCGATTTTCGGCATCTGCCTGGGCCACCAGATCCTTGCCCACGCCTTGGGCGGCTCGACCTATAAGCTGAAGTTCGGCCACCGCGGCGGCAACCAGCCCGTGCAGTTCCACGAGAATGGCCAGGTGGAGATCACCGCGCAGAACCACGGCTTCGCCGTCGATCCCGCGTCGCTCAACCTGGACGAAGTGAAGATCACCCACACCCACCTGAACGACAACACCTGCTCCGGCATGGCCCACAAGACCAAGCCCCTCTTCAGCGTGCAGTACCACCCAGAATCCTCCCCCGGACCCCACGACAGCCGCTACCTCTTCGAGCGCTTCACCGATATGATGAAGTCGGAAAAGGCACGGAATTAAAGGGACGTACCGCCGCAAGGGTCTGACGCCAAATCAAATTCAGCCCAGGCCAAGACCCGTTCCCAACAGATCAAAGCCTGCCAATGGGCGGCGGCATGTCCCTGGGGATGTAAGGTCACGACGCGGTGCGTTGAGGGCCATGATCGGGGTGCCTTTTTTCGCCCCAATCATCCCACCCATCCACCGGGACAGGCCCACGCATTGAACACATGTCGTCAATTCCCCGAAACCAGCGCTGCATCGAATTCTTCGCGCTATACGAAGTCACCCGAGCGAGGGTCCGTCCCATCGAGGGGACGTACCGCCGCAAGGGCCCTGCGCAAAGTCAAAACGAGCCCAGGCCAAGATCGCGACCCCAACAGATCAAAGCCCGCCAAAAGGCGGCGGCATGTCCCTGGGGATGTAACGCCGCGACGCGGGCCTTCGAAGTCATCGATCGGCAGCCAAATTCATGACCCAAGCCACCCCACGCATCCACTGGGACAGGCCCACGCATCGTAGACACGCCTTTAATGGCAGGCGGCTCTTGCTGTACCAGATTCTGCGCGCTACGGGACGACACTTGGGCGCGGGTCCGTCCCCCGGGGACGTACCGCCGCAAGCGCACTTCAGGCAAACGAAGAAAAGCCACGGCCACCCTCGCCACTTCCACAAGCACAGCGCCCCACAGAGCGGCGGCATGTCCCTGGGGATGTAACGCCGCGACCTGAACTCACGGTATCCCTCCGTCCTTTCCCACTCGCTACTGCGTGTCCCCAACCACAATCACGTGTCGGATAAACAGCGATTGAAGTAGGCCCGGTCACCGAGAGGCCTTCCGTTTCGTGTGTGTTGCCGTATCTTCTCCAGAAAACCCTTGTTTTCCATTTCAACCATCAGACCATCTCGCCACTCGGAATCTGCGAAATGGTTGAACCAACGATTCAGGTCCAGCAAGTTGTCATGCTCGCGACCGCCGCAATGGGCAGGGGCACTGGACCACGGATAGTCCCACGGCAACGCGACCATTCCAGCTCTTACCGGGTTCAACTCCACATAGCTCAACGCGCTAATGGTATGGTCCTGATCCATTGGGCAGGAATAGAATCGCCCGTGCCAGAGATGACCACAACGTCCATACTTTTGATTGATATAGCTGGTGTGTTCAAGCTGGGAGGACTTCATCGCTCGGCTCAGGCTTTCCTTTTCGGCTGGTACTGCTACAATATGTATGTGATTGGTCATGAGGCAGTAGCCAAGGATGCGCATGCCGTGTTCTTTGCTGTACTTCTCCAGAAGATTGAGATAGCGCATTCGGTCCTCATCTTCGAAAAAGACGGGTTCTCTATTGTTTCCGCGATGGGTGATGTGGTGCGCAACCCCTGGGAGCACTATGCGTTGTTCGCGTGGCATAGCGGCAGAATAAAGAGCATACTCCAATTTGTCAAGCCTGAGCGCGGCGGCATGTCCCGGTGGAAATAAGGTCGTGACGCGGTGCGTTGTAGGCCTTGACCGGGGCGGCTTTTCCGCCTCCGTCGTCCCACCCATCCACTGGGACAGGCCCACGCATTGAACACATGTCGTCAATTCCCCGAAACCAGCGCTGCATCGAATTCTTCGCGCTATACGAAGTCACCCGAGCGAGGGTCCGTCCCATCGAGGGGACGTACCGCCGCAAGGGCCCTGCGCAAAGTCAAAACGAGCCCAGGCCAAGATCGCGACCCCAACAGATCAAAGCCCGCCAAAAGGCGGCGGCATGTCCCTGGGGATGTAACGCCGCGACGCGGGCCTTCGAAGTCATCGATCGGCAGCCAAATTCATGACCCAGGCCACCCCACCCATCCACTGGGACAGGCCCACGCATCGAACACACGACGTCAATAGCAGGCGGCTTGTGCTGTGCTGCGTTTCTTGCGCTACGGGACGTCACTTGGGCGCGGGTCCGTCCCATCGAGGGGACGTACCGCCGCAAGGGCCCTGCGCAAAGTCAAAACGAGCCCAGGCCAAGATCGCGACCCCAACAGATCAAAGCCCGCCAAAAGGCGGCGGCATGTCCCTGGGGATGTAACGCCGCGACGCGGGCCTTCGAAGTCATCGATCGGCAGCCAAATTCATGACCCAGGCCACCCCACGCATCCACTGGGGATGTAACGCCGCGACGCGGGCCTTCGAAGTCATCGATCGGCGGCCAAATTCATGACCCAGGCCATCCCACCCATCCACTGGGATGTAAGATCGCGACACGCACCTTCGAAATCGCCGATAAAAAGGCAATTTCATGACCCAGGCCATCCCACCCATCCACTGGGACAGGCCCACGCATCGTACACACGACGTCAATAGGAGGCGGCTTGTGCTGTGCTGCGTTTCTTGCGCTACGGGACGTAACTTGGGCGCGGGTCCGTCCGCTGAGGCACCTCCACCATATCCTTCTGGGCATGCTGGACCATGACGGCAATGCGCGCGATGGCCTTTTCCGCGCTCCGCTTCCGCCCCAGCGAGTAAAGCGGGGCCTCGGCCGCGGCCGTGTACAGGGTTGTGGCGCAGGAGGGCCCCAGGACCAGGTTGCCCAGGAGAATGACCAGCGCCACCGTCGCGAGGATCCACGCCATGGCAAAGGGCAGCATGTAGCCCAGATAGGCCGACACCCCGCCGCAGATCGCCAGGAAGACCAGCAGGGAACCGGCGAGCCAACTGCACACGCGCCAGGTCCGCGTGGGCGTGCAGACGATGGCCTGGATGTCGCGGAAGTAGAAGCGCTTCACGTCCTCGCGATAGCCGAAGATCTCCCGGTAAAGCACATGGCTCTCGGTGAGCCAGAGCTGATGACGCTGAAAGCCCAGACCGAAATGCCGGATAGACCGCCCCGGCAAACGTCGCATTTGTTCCATCAGAAGTCTCCCGCGGGCTGGGAAAAGAACACCGCCGCAACAAATACCGAAATCAGCCCGACGAACACCAGGGTTCCGAGCAGCATGGCCAGCACCATGGGCCAGCGTCGATAGGGTACGGGTCGAAGGGGCGCATTCCAGTATCGAATTCCGATGAACACGGCCATCGGTGCGAGGAAGATGCCAAGGACCCACATGGGGATGGACACGAGCACCAGCATCAGCGCGATCAGATCGTAATGGAAATACTCCGTGCGCAAGGCGCCCTCGGGGTCGGCCGTCTTCCGGTGGCCGATGCAGGACGGGCACAGGTGCTCCCCGTTCCAATCCACGTCGCACAGCGCGCACAGGAACTTCCCGCAGCCATCGCACACCGAAACCGCCCGCTTCTGCGGGTGGTTCATGCAACTGCTGTGGCCCTCCTCTTGAAGGGCCTGGGCCTGTTGGCCGTTCCGCGAACGGTACAGCGCGGGAAAGAGCCATACCCCGGCCGCCGTGCCACAGCTCGGGCAATTCACCGAACCCGCGCCCGTGGCGGTGGGGGCACCCAGCGCGCCGCCGCACTGCCCGCAGCGTACTATCGTATTCCGCATGAGATCTCCCCTACTTGTGCACGACGCGCGTGTCGCAGATATGATCGTGGAGCGCACGCTTCTGGCCGTCAAAGGCCGCCATGACGAAACCGATGAGCAACGTGAAATAATTGAGCCAGATCGCGAAATAGCGACCGATGGCGCGCTTGTAGCTTACGGGAGATCCGTCGCTCCGGACGACCCGCAGGCCCAGCACCATCTTGCCCGGTGTGGCGGCGAATCGTCCGATGAAGTACGATTCATATACGACCGCGATGACCACGGACAGGGCCGTGAAGGCGGTCACGATAGCGGCATAGCGTCCGTCAAACTCGGGTGTTTCCATGGTGAAAAAGGGTTGGCCGAGCATGGACTGCTGTATGATGTTCAGCGGTATGCCCAAAATACCAAGGATAATCCCGTCCAGCAATCGCCCGGCGAATCGAATCCAGAACCCGGCATAGCGGAGCGCCCCCCGGTAGCTGTCTCCCTCTCGAATACGCTGAAAGAAAACGGGCTTGCAATCCACACAAATGTGATGGCCCTCGTAGGCCACCATCTCGTCCGCCAGAAAAGTGCGGCCACACTCGGTACACGGCATATAGCCGACGGGAGCTTGTGCCGGCGCGCCATACCCCGCGCCCTCCGGGTACACGCCCACCTCGGCGGGTCGCGGTGCTCGGCCCCAGGGCATCCAGTCGGCCATGCCCTCGCGCCACACCAGCGTTTGCGCCGTGATCTGGCCGGTCGACGCCAGCGCCACAATCTGCGCTTCGTCCACCGGACCCATCCGTTCATCACCCCGTGCGTAATACCAATTCATCGCTCTTCGCCCTCTTCGTTGGCTGCCGGGCCTGGTACGTCCAAGTCTCCCGCGAAACGTGCCGCCTATTACAGCACAGACCCCGCCGATGTTCCAACTGTTTTAAAACACGCGCACAGGCCGCTATACTGCCGAGGGGCGGGCTCGCCGAGGAACGCGGGCACGTCCCACGACTGCCGCGAAAGGAACGCACCGTGTCGGAACCCTTTGACCTCAATACGATCAATTTACCCGTAGGCTCCGAGATCCATGCCCTGCTTGAAGCCTGCCCGGATATTGAGAACCTCCGCTTCGCCAATGACGAATTCCTGATCCATGGGTCGGATACGGTCCAGGACATCTTCCTGCTTATGCGCGGGCACTGCCTTGTGGAGCAACCCGACGCGCCACGGGAGCGAACCCCGGGCAACGAGCTCGCGGTGATCAATGCCGAACCCCACGCCCCGGTCTTTGTCGGCGAGATGGCCTATCTCGGCGAGGGCCTCCGCACGGCCTCCGTGCGCAGCGTCATGGCCACCTTTACGCTCAAACTCAAACCGGCCCATCTGGACATCATCATGGACAGCTTCCCCGGTTTCACGCGCATCCTCTGCCGCCAGTTTGCCCTGCGCCTGCGCGAGGCCAATGTCTTCATAAAGCGCTACCAGACCAACAACACCATGGCTGTGGAGCAGCGATTCCTGAGCCCTGGCGAAGTGCTCGTGGACGCGGGTGCCCCGGCCGACAAACTATTCCAGCTCGTGGACGGCGTGTTGCTCGAAAAGGGCGACCCCGATACGTCCATCCGAGCTTCGGACGACGGTCCCGTATTCGTCGGGACGCGTCCCTTCTTCAAAGGTGGTACCCATGAAAAGCGCGTAGTGGCGAAGACGCAGGCCATAATCGTCGCCCTGGGCAAATCCCGCGAGGCGGCCATCATTCGCAACTTCCCCGAGCTCGCTCTGGAGTTGATCAGAGAGCCATAGGGACGTACCGCCGCAAGCGCACTGCGAGCAGGAAAAGTGAAACCACGGGCACTCTCGCCGCGTCTTCGAGCGCAGCGCACCACAGCGCGGAGGCATGTCCCTGGGGATGTAACGTCGCGACGTGAACGTCGAAGTTGCCAAACGGGAAGTTACTTTTCTTCCCCGTCATCCCACCCATCCACCGGGACAGGCCCACGCATCAAACACACGCCGTCAATGGTAAACGGCTTTTGCTGCATCGAGTTTTTCGCGCTATCGGACGACTATTGAGCGCGGGTCCGTCCCTTGGGGACGTACCGCCGCAAGCGCACTGCGAGCAGGAAAAGCGAAACCACAGGCATTCTCGCCGCGTCTTCGAGCGCAGCGCACCACAGCGCGGAGGCATGTCCCTGGGGATGTAACGCAGCGACGTGAACGTCGAAGGTGTCGAGCAGGAAGTCTCTTTTCTTCCCCGTCATCTCACCCATCTACTGGGACAGGCCCACGCATCAAACACACGCCGTCAATGGTAAGCGGCTTTTGTCGTATCGAGTTCTTCGCGTTATCGGACAACTCTTGAGCGCGGGTCCGTCCCCAGGGGACGTACCGCCGCAAGCGCACTGCGAGCAGGAAAAGTGAAACCTCAGACACTCTCGCCGCTTCTACGAACGCAGCGCACCACAGCGCGGGGGCATGTCCCTGGGGATGTAACGCCGCGACGTGAACGTCGAAGGTGTCGAGCGGAAGGTGACCTCTCATTCCCGTCATCGCACCCATCCACTGGGGACGTACCGCCGCAAGCGCACTGCGAGCAGGAAAAGTGAAACCTCAGACACTCTCGCCGCTTCTACGAACGCAGCGCACCACAGCGCGGGGGCATGTCCCTGGGGATGTAACGCCGCGACGTGAACGTCGAAGGTGTCGAGCGGAAGGTGACCTCTCATTCCCGTCATCGCACCCATCCACTGGGGACGTACCGCCGCAAGCGCAATGCGCGGAGGCAAAGCAAGGCCACAACGACAATTACTTGTCGGGCAGCCATCGCTTGAAGTAGGTCCGATCACCGAGAGGTTTTCCATTTCGCGTATGTTGCCGGATCTTCTCCAGAAAGCCCTTGTTTTCCATCTCTACCGTCAGGCCGTCTCGCCATTCGGAATCCGCGAAATGGCTGAACCATCGATTCAAATCGAGCAGAGTATCGTGATCGCGACTGCCACAGTGCGCAGGAGCACTGGACCACGTGTAGTCCCACGGCAATGCAACCATTCCGGCTCTCACCGGATTCAATTCGACATAGCTCAACGCGCTAACTATGTGGTCCAAATCCATCGGGCAGGAGTAAAATCGCCCATGCCAGAGATGGCCAAAACGCCCGTACTTCTGATTGATGTAGCTGGCGTGCTCAAGCTGCGAAGACTTCATGGCCCGGCTTAAGCTCTCCTTCTCAGCCGGTACTGCAACGATATGTATGTGGTTGGTCATGAGGCAGTAGCCGAGAATACGTACGCCGTATTCCTGGCTGTACTTCTCCAGGAGATTGATGTAGCGCATTCGGTCTTCGTCTTCGAAAAAGACCGGCTCTCGATTGTTTCCTCGATGGGTAATATGGTGCGCAACCCCGGGAAGCACTATGCGTTGTTCGCGTGGCATAGCAGCAGGGTATCGAGCATGCTCGGGTTTGTCAAGACTTGACGTGAACGTCGAAATCGCCGAGCGGGAAGTCTCTTTTCTTCCCCGTCATCCCACCCATCCACCGGGACAGGCCCACGCATCAAACACACGCCGTCAATGGTAAACGGCTTTTGCCGTATCGAGTTTTTCGCGCTATCGGACGACACTTGGGCGCGGGTCCGTCCCCCAGGGGACGTACCGCCGCAGAGGCCCCATACCAAATCAGAAAGCACCCGAATCTGATGCCTGTTCCAACAGGGCGCAGCGCACTACAGCGCGGGGGCATGTCCCTGGGGATGTAACGCCGCGACGTGAACGACGAAGGTGTCGAGCAGGAAGTCTCTTTTCTTCCCCGTCATCTCACCCATCCACCGGGACAGGCCCACGCATCAAACACACGCCGTCAACGGTAAACGGCTTTTGCTGCATCGAGTTTTTCGCGCTATCGGACGACACTTGAGCGCGTGTCCGTCCCCCAGGGGACGTACCGCCGCAGAGGCCCCATACCAAATCAGAAAGCACCCGAATCTGATGCCTGTTCCAACAGGGCGCAGCGCACCACAGCGCGGAGGCATGTCCCTGGGGATGTAACGTCGCGACGTGAACGTCGAAGTTGCCAAACGGGAAGTTACTTTTCTTCCCCGTCATCCCACCCATCCACCGGGACAGGCCCACGCATCAAACACACGCCGTCAATGGTAAGCGGCTTTTGTCGTATCGAGTTCTTCGCGTTATCGGACAACTCTTGAGCGCGGGTCCGTCCCCAGGGGACGTACCGCCGCAAGCGCACTGCGAGCAGGAAAAGTGAAACCTCAGACACTCTCGCCGCTTCTACGAACGCAGCGCACCACAGCGCGGGGGCATGTCCCTGGGGATGTAACGCCGCGACGTGAACGTCGAAGGTGTCGAGCAGGAAGTCTCTTTTCTTCCCCGTCATCTCACCCATCTACTGGGACAGGCCCACGCATCAAACACACGCCAGCAAAGGCAATCGGCTCCTGCCGTATTGAGTTATCGCGCTATCGGACGACACCGGGGCGCGGGTCCGTCCCTTCGGCCATCCTCTTGTTCGCTTCCTGTAGCACCTTCAGATAGCCGCTGCGTGCGTTGGTCGCGGTCACGTTCATCGAGGACTCCTGCCAGGAAAAATCAAATACCCAGTAGGCCGCGAGCTGAACCGGACTTGCTTCGATCGCCTCGAAGAGCTTCAGTCCCTCGGCCATGGCGGTCTCGGGGGTCCAGGGTACTTCGTTGTCCGGCGGTGCACCGAACTCACCCACGAAGAGGCCCTTGCCCGCACCGCGCGACACCTGGTAGGCCGCATCGAGGATCTTGCCGTAGGGCACACCGACCTCCCCGAAGCGCTTGCCTGTGGGCTCCGGATAGATGTGAATGGAGATGAGGTCGTTCGGGTCGGGCGTCATGAAGGCGAGGTTCCCCTGAAGCTCTTCCACGCTGTCCTGGCCCCAGCTCAACTCGGTGTGTTGGTGGTGGGCCGTGGGACGGGGAAGGCTGTGGCCCGTGGTAATGGGGCGGGCCGTGTCAATCTTTCGGATCTCCACCGCGAAGGCCGTCGTGGCCGCGCGAATGATCTCGGAAGTCAGATCATCGGCCGCGCTCCGCGATTCGGGCGAGCCGAGTGAAGGAACGATGGGCGGGCGGTTGTCGGCCGCGTTGGGCAGATCCGCCGCAAGGGAGTACTCATTGCCGAATTCCCAGGCCCAGATGGCGGGCGAATTCACATAGCGCGAAACCACCTGCTGCACGTAGGTGCGCATGAAGGCCTGGGTCTTACTCTCGGGATCGCCCCACTTGCTCAGAGGCTCGCCGACAAGGTCCGGCACGCCCGCCGTCCACCAGAACAGCGAGGGAATGAGCCCCACGCCGGTCTCTTCGGCGGCCTTGACCACGCCGTCCATCAGCGCGAAATACTTGTCCGGGTCGGATTGATACAGGGCCCAATTGATGGCATAGAAGCCGCCAAACTGCAAGCGCACGAAGGGAATGTCGTGGGCGGCCAGCGTCTCGAAGCCCGCCCGGTACGACGTGTCCTCCGGATTCTCCAGACAGCGCGAGAAGGCGTCCATATAGTTCACACCCAGGGCGCGGATGGGCTGGCCGTCTTTCAGAATCACGCCACCCTCACCAATGCGCAAGCCGGGAATCTGCGACTCCTGGGCAACAACAGCGATGGAAACGGCGGCGGCGAGGAACGCCGCGAGGTATTTTAGCTGCATGGCTGATTGGGTGCTTTCTGGTACTACAGGGACATCAGAGACGACAGGGACTACAGATTGAGCTTGCGGCGGGCAACATCTATTTCCTGCCGTCTCTGTAGTCTCTGCCGTCCCTGCAAACTCGAGGAACCAGCCTCGGTGTATTTTAGCTCCGCCGATAAAGCGGATCGGCACCCAGCGTACCTTTCAGGCTCTCGAGATAGTTTGGGTGCTCCAAGCGGTATAGCTCTGCCTTGGCCTCTGCGAGGCGTCCGACGATGTCGAGGCGTTCGGCCTCTTCGACGTAGTTGGGCTTCTCCAGGAACGCCGAGAGGTTCTTGATGTGCCGTTTCCACAGGGCGCAGTCGCGCTCCTGCTTGATTCGGAGGCGCTCATGATACCAGTCACTTTCCATCAGGTACTCGCGGGTGAAAAGCTTGCGAATTTCCGGGTCCTGCACCGACTTGCCCTCATAGTGACCATGCACCATGATGTGGAGGAGGGCCGCCAGGGGCGGGCAGGCCGCCGTGATGCTGCCGTCGTCGAAGAAGGCCTGGGCGCAGCGCTGCTGGGCCTCCGTGATATTTTTGATACCGTCCACGTAGGCGTCCATGTCCTGGAGCTCGGGCCGGAGCATTTCGTCGTTGAACACCGTCGAGGGACTGTCAAACACGCGGCCGAAGTAGTGGCTCAGGAAGGTGCGGGTCATGCGGTAACCCAGGCGGCTCGCCAGGATCGTCTCGCCCTGGTATTCGAAGTCATCCACTTTCTCGAAGCACCCTTCGCGGAGCAGGTGTGCGGGATCCCGCTCCACTTCGGAAAGGCGGCACCACACTTCGGGAATCAACAGGCTCACGTCGTGGTCCACGCGATACTTCGGGCCGATGTAGCCCGCCGCCGTGGTGAAGCTCTTGTATTCCGTCAGGATGTACGACACCAGTGCGTTGTTCAGATCGCTGGTGGGCGTGAGGCAGTTGAAAGGCCCCTTGGTCAGGGCGCCTTCCGATCCCGCACCCGTGGTCGAGGGTGACTTGCCGGTCAAGCTGGCGATGAAGTCCATGAAGAGCTCCGGGAGCTCCTGGTGGTGAATCGGGTTGTAGACCGCCAGCGGGCGGATCCCGGCCTTCACGTCGGGCGGGTTATTCCGCCGGCCGGGCAGCACGGCATTCACCGGGTGTAGCACGGGCTTGTCCATGGGCACGCGGCGGTGAAGGCGCGTGGCCACTTCGCCGATGTATTTGTCCCGCGGGTTGGTCAGATCGGGGCGCAACTGCAGATAGCGCGGGTTCTTCGACGGCGCGCCATCCACGATGCGCGGGTGTGCCGACGACACGAAGTATTCTATATCGTCGCTGTCCGCCACGCGGTTGATCAAATCCTGCATCGGCTGGCTGTAGGCCTGGAAAGTGATCGTGTGCTGCTGTAGCTTCCGGGCGTCTTCGCGGGTCAGGGGCTCGAAGTTGGAGATGAAGTTCTCGTCTTCCGAGAGGTCCCGCTCCGTCTGTTTGTCGTGGCCCCGGTGGATCGCGTCGTCGGGACGCTGGAACAGGCGCATCTCGCAATTGTCCACGATCTTGACGCTCGGGTTCTTGTACTCCGGGCAGAGGTGCGAGAGGCTACTGGCCGGTACCACCACCGACGCGGAGATATCGTCTTCTTTCTGAATCTTCGCCGCAGGCAGGAAATCCTGGCGCAGCTTGTAGGTGCGCCACGACCCGTCGCTCACCAGGCCCACGCGCAGATAGCTCGCCACCAGCTTGCGGCCGTTGAACTTCAGCTCATGGCCCGGCTTGCCGTTGATCACGTCGGCGCTGAAATGGCTGCGCCAGTCCTCGCCCCACTCGGGGCGGTAGAAGCGCTTGATGATGAAGATCATCGCCTTCACATAGTCCGGGATCGTGTTGAGCCAGGCGTTGTACTCGGGCGTGTAGTCCTCTTCCGAGGGTGTCAGCAGCCGGATCACCGAACCCAGCGAACGGTTGGCCGCCAGCAGGGGACGGCCCTTGGATACGATGCGCTTGTCCTGGAAGCGATCGCTGAAATGATGGGCCATGACCGCCTGAATGCGATTGAGATCTTCCTTGTAATCGGCCACGAAGAAGGGGCCGTAGTGCACGGCATCCAGCAGGGATTTCGAGATCTCGGACTTGCCGCCGCCCGACACGGTGCAGGGCTTGTGACAGAAGGTGCCTTCCACGCCCGTGCCCACCAGACGCCAGCTCGGGGCGCCGGGGTGCTTTTCCATGTGGACGTTGTAGCCGTCCGGGTTGAGGTACACGTAGCCCGGCCGCAGGGGGATTTCCTGCTCCACGCCGTCCCGCTCCCAATACACCCGCTGGGTATTGAGATCGATATGGACGTTCTCCGGCACGTAGATGACGTCCGGGTAAGCCCGGTCGACGGCATAGCCCTCGGGCTGTACCTCCATCAGCTCGCCATACTTGGCGACCATCTCGTCAAAGCCGTGGCCTTCCTTGGTATAGCGGAAGTCCATGAAGAATTTATCGCCCAGGTTGAAACGGGCGTAGGCCAGCGCACCGCCCGCGTGCTCTTCTTCGCAGTTGCCGTAGAGGTTCGCCGCATAACTGAGCTGGGTTTTCACTTCCTTCTTGCAGTAACCAAAATAGTTGTCCGCAATCAGCGTCACCATCACGCCCCGGTCGTCGCGGCAGGCAATCTTGAAGGCGTTGCCGTCGTTGTACAACTCGCCCTCGTCCTTCCAGCACATACCCTCCTTGCGCTGGCGCTCCGTGGCGTCGTCGAAGTAAGGAAGCCCCAGTTCCTTCTTGCGCAGGTGGGTCAGGTGTGGGGCCAGCACCACGCAGCCCGTGTGGCCCGTCCAGTGCTCCGCATCGAGGGCGGCATCATTTTCCGCCAGTGTCGGATCGCCCGCGTTGCCGAAAATGGTTTCCACGAAGTCGAGGTTGCTCACCAGGCTGCCCGGCACGAAGAACCGGGTCTCCATCGTCTTCGCGGGGAGCAGGCCCGGGATCTCGGCCGAGACCAGCGGCCGCATCATGAGCGACACCATCGTGTGGGCCTGATCGTCCTCTTCAGCGAGGAAGGGCAATTGGAGCAGGTCGCGCGGCGGGTTCAGCGCCGCCACCATCAGATTCCCGAAGACCCGCTTCGGCACTTCCTTCTTGTCCAGCGGTACGGGCAGGCCCCCGTCCGCCACGTGGAAGACGCCTTTCGTCGTGCGCCGGTCGCTGCTCGGGTTGTGCAGCACACCTTGGGCAATCCGGTAGGAGGACACACACCCGTTCTTGAAGCAGTGCCCGTCCACCGGAAGAGAGAGTTCCCGTGCGAGGCCCGGCCGGTCCAGTACGAACGTGGTGCTCGGCAGGCGCAGCGGCGCGTGGAGCGTCTCTCCGGCCAGGTACTCCTCCAGAAACGCCTGGATGCGCTGGTCGATGGGGCACAGGTGGCCGCGCAGGAGACGGCTCTTTTCCTTGTAGCTCTGGATGAGCCCGTCGGTGAGGCCGAGGAACTCGGTGCTGGCCTTGGTATAGGTCGGCAGATCCAGGGCGGCCAGTTTCAGGCTGATATAACGGACCAAATGCCGGCGTTCGTAGGGCTGGGTATGCCCTTCCTGTAGAAAGGGTAATCGGGCGGTCTGGTTACCTTGCGTCACGGTGAGTGTACTCCCCTGTCGTGTTAAGGGTTGTGCGGTGGTATGCGCGTTGGCGCTCGGGCCCCGGTTGCCGGCTATTGGGTGACCGACCGGGGTTAAAACAGCGGAAAAAGCCCGTCTGCCTGTGCCCGACCACAGGGATGGAGATGTCCCGGCAATCCTGTATCCTGAGGATCAGGAAGCTTCCCTATTCTAAAGGATCGCGGGGGTCATAATCGACCCCGCGATCCCCGATTCAATGAAAACGCGGACGCACCCGGCTGGGTGCGCCCGCGCAAAAAAACTTAACTTCGGCGATCAGCGGCCCGGAGGCAGCAGGTGGCCGTAGCTCATCGTGGTCGGAAAGCGCGCGTCGCCGCTGGCCGGGATGAAGGTCTGGTAGTACACGAAGGTGCCCTGCACGTCCGTCGGGTCGCCCGTCCACGAGATGGTGAGAGAGCCGTTAAATTTGCCGTCATTCAACTGTCCCCCGAGGGCGCGGACGCTGTTTACGCCCGTGCGCGGACGATCCGGAACGAGCGTCGCGGTGGCGCTTTCCTGGCCGCCAGGCGTGGCATCGGGATCGCGGCGCGCCGGACGGAATGCGACCGACGAGTAGGGAGGAATCACGAAGGAGTTGTTCTGATCCGCCAGGGTGCTGTTGTTGGCGGGTCCGAGGGGCACACCGGTCTGACTGAAGTACTCGATCGAGCAGTTCAGGTTATAGCCTACGTTACTCTTGAGGTAAACAATACCCGTCACCCCGCTGATAACACCGGGAATGTCATTGGCCACGGGCGCATTGTCGACAAACCAGGGGACACTCAGGGAACTTGCGAAAGCTACCGTGGTGCCGGCCAGGGCGGCAACCAGAACACCTATCTTTCTCATCTTCTGCCTTCTCCTCATTGGGCTGAATCCCTGTGTACCATGACCGCAGAATTCACCCGCGCTGGTTGTTGGATTGCGATGCGCCATGCATCACCGACTACGCTGTCTCCCGAAAGCCGCAGCCAGCACTCGTTCTGAGTTCTTGCCCGACTCCCTCCAATTTCACTGTGCCCCAGTATATCGGATATCTCCCAAACTTCCAAGGGCTTTTTCTGGTACGGCCTGTCGATATTCTCATTTTTCATAGTCACCCCGAAGGGAGGCCTGATTCTACCCGGTTGTAACGGCCGGGCGACCTTTCGCATAATGCCCCCATGCAGCCCATCCAACGACGCGAATGGTGTTTCCCTCTGGCCTTGGCCGTCGCTTTCGCGGTATTCGGCTCCCTGCCCTACCTCTATGCAATGCGCGCGGAAGGCCCCACCGAAACCTTCATGGGCTTCGTTGGCCGGGGCACCCCCGGCGCCAACAGCTATTTCGCCTTTTCGCGCCAGGTGGCCGAAGGTAGTGCCTTCACGACCAATTTGTATAGCCCCCACGCCCCTTCCCGGGCCTACTTCAATCCCGAATGGTGGGTCATCGGGGCGGCAGCCCGGGCCACGGGCCTCTCCCTGACCACCCTATTCCATGTGGAGCGCGTGATCGCGGCGTTCGCGTTTCTCCTGGCCGCTTACTACCTCTGTGCCGTCGTGTTGGCCACGTCGCGACACCGCCAACTCGCGCTCGCCCTGATCGCCTTCGGCGGCGGCTTCGGCTGGCTGGTGGAGAGCCTGAACGCCGTCTTTCACGGGAACCTGGCCGTACCTGTGGATACCCAGGGGGTTACCGTCTTCGCCTATCTCGTGAACAAGCCACACTTCATTCGCGCAGCGGCCTGCGCGGCCCTGCAATATGCCTGGCTCATCCGTGGCGCACAATCGGGCCGTTGGGGCTTCTTCTGCGCCGCCGGCTTGGCCGCCTCGGCCCACAGCCTCATCCGGCCCTACCAGATTCCCGAGTCCTGCCTCGTGCTACTCCTTTATGTCGTCGCCCGTTCACTCGAGAATCCAGGCGTACTCCGTCAAGCGATTGGCCAAGCGGGATGGACCGTCCTCGGACATCTCCCGGTGATCGGCTGGCACACCTGGATCCTGCTGGACAATCCGCTGGGCCTCGGCCCCATGCTGGCCTGGCAGCCCATGCTTCTCCTGCCCCAAATGCTCTGGCTGGGGCTGCCCTTCTGCGCCGTCCTTGTTTATGCGGGTCTTCGGTGCATTCGGGGGCACTGGAGCCCAGAACTATCCATCCCCGTGCTATGGCTGGCCGCCGCCATGCTCCTGTTGCAGGCCCACCCCTACTATCCCTGGGGCGTCGAAAGCTATTTCCCCTGGGTACTCGCACCGCCCCTGCTCTTCGTGAAGCACATCGTTCCCACTGCGGCGGACTGGCTCAAATCACGCCGCGCCGCAACGACCCTGCGGCCCCTCGCCGTGGTGCTGATGGGCGTCCTGGTGTTGCCCGGCAATGCCCTCAACTACGCTCGCTTCTTCACCACCCTTCACGAGCCCGTGGCCCCCTGGCGCTACTACCTGGCCGACGACCTGCTGCAGGGACTGGACTGGCTGAAGAAAAACGCCGCGCCGGAGTCGGTGGTTCTCGCGAGCCACGACACGAGCCAATTCATCCCGCGCCTGGCGAACCTTCGGGTCGTTTCTGGTCAGGACGTGCTCACGGATCGCTACCGCGAGGCGAATGCCTCCGTCCTCCGCTTCTTCGTTACGCCCGGCGATGACGCTTTCAAGCAGGGGTTCTGCCGGGAACAGTCGGTGGCGTGGATGGTCCTCGGGCCTTTCGAAAAAGCCTTCGCGCTCCTGGATCCCGCCGACCACCCGTGGATGCGCCCGGAGTTCACCGATGGCGACGTCTCGATTTACCGCGTGGACCTGCCCCCTCAGAACGGCGGTAAATAAGAAAGGCGCTGTCGCCCGGAGCGGCAACAGCGCCTTGAAAAGCTTCGGGATGGGTTACCTACCAGCGGATGATCGCCGAGGCCCAGGTCAGGCCGCCACCAAAGGCCGCCAGCAGCACGGTGTCGCCTTCTTTGATCCGGCCTTCCTTGCGGGCCTCGTCGATGGCGATCGGGATGGATGCCGCGCTCGTGTTGGCCACCTTCATGACGTTGAGATAGATCTTATCGTCCGTCAGGCCCACGCGCTTTGCTGCGGAATCTATGATCCGCTTGTTCGCCTGGTGGGGGATGAAGAGGTCGATATCGTCGACCGTGAGACCAGTCTGCTCGAGCGCCACCTCAATGGCGTCGCCGAAGGCACCGATGGCGCGCTTGTACAGCTCGCGGCCGTTCATGCTCACGCCGCGCTCCACCGTGTTCACATTCTCAGGGGTGATGGGGGTGCGCGTGCCGCCGGAGGGCACGGAAAGAATATCGGCCGCGCTGCCGTCGGACCGGGTGTAGGTGGAGAGAATGCCGTGCTCGCCTTCGCTGGCGCGCAGCACCGCGGCCCCGGCACCGTCGCCGAAGAGTACCGCCGTGTCCCGCTTCTCCCAGTAGAGGTGGTCCGAAAGCTTTTCCGCGCCAATCACCAGAATGGTCTTGTGAACCCCGGCTCGGATCAGGGCGTCGGCATGCTGCAGCGCGTAGACAAAGCCCGAGCAGGCCGCGTTGAGATCGCTCGCACCGGCGCGGTTGGCACCCAGGTTGCTCTGGATAATGCAGGCGGAGGAGGGCATATTATGATCGGGCGTAAGGGTGGCGCAGATGATATAGTCCACGTCTTCCGGCGCAACACCGCCGTCTTCAAGGGCCCGGCGTGCGGCCTCGGTTCCCAGATCGGACACGGCCTGTTCCGCCGAAGCGAAATACCGCTGTTCGATGCCGCTGCGCTGGCGGATCCACTCATCGGAAGTGTCCACGAACTTGGACAGATCGTCATTGGTTACCAGCTTTTCCGGCAGGTAGTGCCCCGTGCCTACGATACGGGCATGTATCATTGTAAAGCGTCTCCACGAACCTGATTGTTACCCCCGCATGGTGATCCAGATGCAGGTAAAGCGCCATAGGCGAGGAAACCGCTGCGGAAGGATGGGTAGGTCGCCGCTATTGTGTCATACCCAAGGCCCAAAAAGAAACTTTACGGCATTTTCGGACATGAAAAACCGCTTAAAACTTACCGCCCGGTAGGTACAAGTGGGACGCTTTTCGGCGACCCCTCCCCCCCAATCTCGCGCCGCATTGATACCACCGCCTCCCGTCCTTTATCGTAGACTACAGATCGCTTTCTCGTGCGTGGCTGGCAGGCCCCCCGAGAAGATGCGACGCTTCGACGCGACTTACGGCACTCGCTTCGCCGCAGGAAAGGGACTGTCCACCGTGGAACAACTGCAATACCCCATCGGGCGCTTCGAAGCGCCCGTGCCTATCAACCTTCCCCAGGTCGCCCATTGGATCGAAGAAATCCGGACCCTGCCCGCGCGGCTCGAAGCCGCGGGGATCGGTCTGCAGGATCAGGATCTCGACACACCCTATCGCCCCGGCGGCTGGACCATCCGTCAGGTGGTACACCATCTGGCCGACAGTCACATGAATTCCTATATCCGCTTCAAACTCGCGCTCACGGAAGACAACCCCACGATCAAACCGTACTTTGAAGATCGCTGGGCCGAGCTGCCCGACAGCGGCGGACCGATTGTCCACTCCCTCTCGCTAATCCACGCCCTGCACCGCAAATGGGTGCGCCTGATGTGGAGCCTTTCGGAAGATCAGCTCGCCCGTACCTTCCACCACCCCGAAGCGAACAAGGATTACCGGCTCGACTATGCCATCGGGCTCTATGCGTGGCACGGAAATCACCACCTCGCCCATATTCTCTCGTTGCGGGAGCGCATGGGCTGGTAAGGGATTGCAGGGACGTATCCAGCGCGAATGCCGGGTGCCACCTCAATCGAGCGACGCTCGTTTGGGTGCGTTGAGGGGCTTGGATCCGCATTCAACAACGAAGCTTTCAATCCGGCTTGTGGACCTCGGAAGGGTAAGGCGACTTGGACCCAAATCCATCAACCCATCCACAGGGACGGGCACGCGCGTTGACGGTCTCGCTGCGCGGTATAGACACCTGAAAACTACCGCAGAGCATGTACACGGAAAAGCGGCGGGCGCGAGTCCGTCCCTTCCCTACGCCATCGCCGACAGCAGTTCGTAGTGGCGCTTTCGATAGCGCGCCAGGGTTTCGGCGTGGTCTGAGGCACCCGCAAGATTGTTTCTTTCCCATGGGTCATGACCCAAGTCGTACAATTCTTCCGCGCCGGGCGCGCCGTCGATCCAGCGGATATACTTCCAATCGCGCGAGATGACGCCCTCACTCCTGGGAATCTGGGGGTGCTTGAAGTGGTGATGGTAGAGACAATCGTCCCGCCATTCCAGGGGCTGGTCCTCCATCAAAGGTCGCAGGCTCCTGCCCTGCACGCGCTCCGGAATCGCGATGCCCGCGAAGTCCAGAATCGTTGGCGAGACGTCCAGTTCATTCACCAGGCGATCCACGGTAACGCCTCGGCGCGTGGCGTCGGCCTGGGGGTTGAAAATGATCATGGGCACGCGGATGGAAAGTTCGTAGGCGTACCACTTGCCCTCCAGGCCGCGTTCGCCAAGGAAGTAGCCGTTGTCGCCCAGATAGACGATGACGGTGTTGTCGGCGGCACCGCAGCGGGCCAGGGTCTCGCGCAGGCGACCGATATAAGCGTCGATGCCGGTGATCGTGCGGTAGTAATTTTTCACCGACTCCTGGAAGCGCTCCGCACCGCCGAAGTTGTGCTTGAAGCGCCGGACGCCCTCGCTGTCCTGCAGGAAGGGCGGAAGCACTTCGAAACCACCCGCCTCCGAAGCGGCGGGATCGGGCACGTTCTGATCGGCGTAGAGCGATTGAAACTCGGGCGCGGGCTGATAAGGTTTCTCCGCGTAGTCCAGGGCGTGAGGCGATTGAAAGCCAAGGGAGACGCAGAAAGGGCGGCCCGCCGCGACTTCGGCCTCGATAAATCGCTCCGCCGCTTCGGTGTGGAGGTCATCGGCATGACGCGCGCCCGAATTGTCCTTCGGAAAATACAGGCCACCATGGGCCGGCGCCTGAACGACGTCAAACGCGCCTTCGGCCGCGCCGTAGCCGTTCACGCCATGCTTCCCGAAGCACCCCGTGCGCCAGCCCGCCGCACGAAACTGATCCGGATAGCTCGCCTTCTGATCTTCATCGCGAATGGCCGTGGCGAAATCGATCACACGGTGTCGCGCCGGGTGCATGCCCGTGAAGATACTCGCCCGGCTCGTGCAGCAGATTGCCGTGGTGACGCAGGCGTTGGTAAAGCGCACCCCCTCCGCCGCGAGGCGATCCAGATTGGGCGTCTGGAGAAAGGGATGGCCCGCGCAACCCAGCGCATCCGCGCGATGGTCGTCGCCCACGATCACAACCACGTTCATGGGCCTGGGCTGGGCCGTGGCGGGTAATGCGGCCAAGGCGGCAGCGCCGCCGCACGCGGTTAAGAAATGCCTTCTGGAAAACTGCACGGTTTTCTCCGTGGCGGCGCGACGGCCGCCGATTCTATCGGACTGATCAGACTGATCGGACCGATCAGATCAGTCCAATCCGTCTGACCGGTCGGATAGGCTATATTGTTCTGGCACCACACCATCGCGCAGGCCGGCAAAGTATCCCGCCGCCGCCGCCATGGCTCCGCGACCGCATTCGCGCCCGATAGGACGGCTTGCCACGGTGTCTACCCGGGGGTGAACGCCACACATCAACCGCCCGAGCCCGCCATCGTCCGCGATATCCTGATAGGTCGCCCATTGGAGGGTGACGGGTTCCGAAGGGGCCTCATCGAAAGGCAACTCCGTCACGATCCACTCCATCAAGCCGCCGGGCACGTAGACGTCCTCCGTATACGCCTCCATCACTTCCTTGAAGCTCCAGCCGAAGGCCGCATGTCCGGAAGTGTAACCCGGGAAAGGTGGCGTTACAAACGTCGGATGCTGATAGGGCATCCAGTCCTCCGGAAGCATCCAGCCCACGCCCGAATAGGGGCCACGCCACGCCTTGATCTTTACCCTGCCCACCTGCTCGCCCTCGGGCCCCGCGAGCGGGTCGTCCTCGCCGATTAACTCCACCACACCTTCGCGCAGGGGCAGTTGGTTGTACTGGCCGAGCCAGCGGATCGCTGTGATGGGGCGCACCCAGTCGTATTGGCGTTTCACGTCCCACACCGCGATCGCCGTGTCGTGCATGGCGCCGCCCAGTGCGAAGTAGAGCTTCACATCGTATTCGAGATCGTGATGCGCGGGCTTGTTGGCTGGTTGTGCGTTGACGAGGCCCCCGCCCGCCAGCACGTCGGTCGCGATCTCGAACCACCAGGGCCCCGGCATGTTGAAACGGTTCCCGTCGAGAAAGGCCGCCTGCGCCCGGTAGTAGTCGCCGCGCCGGACAAAGTTGTCGGCGTAGGCCTCGCCCGTGGCAGGATTCACGGGGTGCCCCGTGCCGTCGTCGGTGGGAAAAGGATTGTTTCCGCGAACACCCGGCGAGATGTTGATCAACTCGCTGCCCAGACCCTCGGCGGGATCGAGGGACGCGCTGTAGACCAGCACCTCCATAAAGTTGTCGACAAATTCCCCCATGGTGGCGCCGCCGAATTGAGGCGGCGCACCGGGGTCGATGCGGAGACCGGACTCGTCGTAGGGCGCGAGGGCGAAAGGCGTCACGAAACACCATTGGGGCGTGAGGAATGGTTGCACCTCGCCGTCCGGCATTCGGATAGGCTGCCAGGCATTGATATCCATGATGGCGGGCGTCCGGTAGTCCAGTTCCAGCGGCGGATTCACCGACTCGTAGCCACTGGTGTCCCTGTAGTCACCCGGTTCATTGGCCCCGTCGTCCTCGCAGAAATCCAGCACGATCCGGGCAATTTTCGCGCCCAGCGCCTGCGCGGGGGATGGCCTGGGATTGCCCAGTTCGTCGAGATAGCCCAGCGTCCGCATGTGTACCCGAAAGGCGGCATAGGCCTCATAGCCCGATGTCCCCGGCGGGTCGTCCGCCAGCACCTTGAAACCCTCGCGCAGTACCGGGTACACCGCGTGACTCAGGGTCTCCGCGACATTCTCCAGGGTCTTCGGCCCGGCCTCGCCCTTCAGCCGCTTGCCGGTGAAATAGCCCGACGCCGTATCGTCGTAGACGGCCCAAGCCTCGTACATCGCCGCGCTCGCGTGCCACAGTTTGCGCGCCTCCACCGTGGGTCCCTGCGCCTCCGCACGCGTCGCTTCGAGCGCGAGACGCATCCAAGCCTGAGAGAGGTCGTTCAGCCGCGCCGCGCGCTCGACCCTGGGGCAGCCACTGAGGCCCGCCAGAAGCCCCAGGCCGATGCAGAGGACTCCGAGTCTGCGGGTAAGCGGGTATTGCATGTGTGGTCTCCTCGCCTTCGAAGCACCCGGCTTCAATCGAGGATACAATGTCGCGAGGGGGCCCATGGAGTCAAGAAGGAGACCGAATACGTCACGCTCAGGCCAGGCTGCACACCTGATTGCGACCGTGTCGTTTCGCGTCGTACATGGCCTTGTCCGTGAGGTTGATCAGGGCGGCGCTGTCCTGTTCGCCCGGCTTGTACTGGGAAAGACCGATGCTGCACGTCACCACGAGCGAGCGGGCGTTGGGAAAACGAAATTCCTGTTCGCCGATCTTTTCGCGCAGGCGGTTGCTGAAGAGTTCCGCCTTGTGCAGGTCGGTATTGATCAGCAGAATCATAAACTCCTCCCCGCCGTAGCGCCCGGCAATGTCGGGGCTGCGCACAGTCTGCTGGAGCGTGCGGGCTACGGAACGCAGCACGGTATCGCCCGCCTCGTGCCCATGGCAGTCGTTCAACTGCTTGAAGTGATCCAGGTCGAACATACACAGCGTCAGGGGCTGCTCATAGCGCCGCGCGCGGTTCAACTCGGTCTCCAGGGACTGCATGAGGTAGCGGCGGTTGAAGAGGCCGGTGAGCTCGTCCCGCGTGGCCATCTCTGCGAGGTGGCGGTGGGCGGACTGCAATTCCTGGCGCAACCGAACGCGCTCCAGCGCCGCGAGAATGCTCTGGATCAGGCGGTCCTGATTGAGCCCCAACTTGGGCAGATAGTCGCAGGCGCCGCGGCGCACCGCCTGGGCAACGAGGTCTTCGCTGCCCTGGCCGGAAATGAGGATGAACGGGGGCAGCTCGATCTGGAGCGCCAGCCGGGTGAAGAGATCAAGTGAGGTGCCGTCGGGCAATTGATAGTCCGAAAGGATCAGGTCGAAGCGCGTCGCCAGCAAGGCCTTTTCGGCGCTGGCGCAATCCGTCGCGCGACCCAGATCCAACGTGGCGGACCAGGGCTCGAGCAGATCGCACACACTCGAAGCAAAGACGTCCTCGCCCTCCACGATCAACACGCGGTAGCGGCCTTCCGGCACATCCATCGAGGTGGCTGAATTCACGGGAAGCAGGAGGTCCGCCTGCACGTGCTGGATCCGGTCAATGATCTGCTGCACCTGTTTCGCGTGCATTTTCAACGCGGAGATTTTCGCACTGAGGGAGGGCGTGCATGAGGAGTCCGTTTCGAGATCGGCGCTGACGCGCAGCAACTCCACCAGGGGCTGATCGAGCTCGGCGGTTGTGGCCCCCGCCATCTGCAGCACGACTTTCAGCCGCTCTTCTTCAATGCGCCGCTCCGTGGCCTCGGACATCTGTCCGCGAATCAGGGCAAGTTGGTTGGAGCGCAGGCCCAATTCGTGGGTCACGGCGGCAAGTCGCTGCTCCGTGCTCCGGAGCTTGCGCTCGTACACTTCCGTGCTTTCCCAAGTGTCCCGGGCATCTATACCACGGTGTTCTCGCATGTGCCGCCTAGCCGCACCCCGGATTCGGGTGCGCGTGCCCGCCGGACCCCTGCCAGGCCGACGAGTTTTTACCGTTCACTGAAAGCATTATACACGTATTCCTGAAAATAGGGGGGATACATTTGAATACCTTCCGACTTCAGCGTAAGAATATATACCGTTTGACTTCTAACTGTTTTGTGGTACACTTGACCCATACCAGCGTGGTACCCTGTGGATTGAGGAGGCCCTTACCATGAACAATCGCGATGAGATCAGCCAGATTCGGGCGGAGCTGGAGCGCGTGCAGCGAAACGTCACGCGCCTGGCCCAACGCCTCGATGACGTGGAGGCACGGGAGAGTGCAGGCGCGGAACCGCCGGTGGCAACGGTCAAAGCGGTGACGCCGGAAATACCGCCGCAGCTGCCCGCTTCTGCCTTTGCACCCGCGCCCGCCGCAGTGAAGAGCGACGCAGCGCCTTCCTTCCCGCCCGAGGCGAAGGTTGTCCCGACGACCCCAATACCTCCGGTGCTTCCCCGACGTCCCCTCGTGCCGCCGCCAGCTCCCAAAGCGCCCCGCCGTTTCGGCCCGCCGGAAGGCATGGGCTGGGAAATGGCCCTCACCACCTGGTGGCTCCCGCGCATCGGCGTGCTCATGCTCGCGCTTGGCACCGTCTGGGGACTCACCTTCATTTCGAATGAATACACCGATTCGCCTTGGATGCCCTTTGCGCGCGTGGCCCTGGGCTATGCGCTCGCGTTGGGTCTTGGCGGCATCGGCTGGAAACTGGAAAAGAAATACGCGGGTTACGCCCGGGTACTCATGGGCGGCGGCTTCGGGCTCCTCTACTTTGTCACCTTTGCCACGTGGTACATCCCGCCAACGCGCATCGCACCGAGCCAGGAGTTCACCCTCCTGTTGCTCGCGCTGTTGGTCACCGCGTGGGGTGCCGTGGCCCAATGGCGCAAATCCCAGCTCATCGCTTTGTCCATGACGCTCCTCGGTCACTTCACCGTGGCCCTGTCCACCCTTTCCCTCGAAAGTCCGAGCCGCGCGGCCGTGGGTGGCTTGTTGATCCTCGGTATCGGCAGCGCTTTCTTCCTAATCCGCAATGGCTGGTACAGCGTGGCCATGAGCGCCATGATCGGCAGCTATCTCAACCAGTTTTTCTGGCTGGCCCAGGCGCCCCCGAGTGGCGCGCCCATGGATTTTGCGCTGGGCATGTTGGTGCTGGCGACCTATCTCGTGCTCTATGCCCTGGCCGATCGCTTCACGCCCCACGAACACGCCGCCACGCGAACGCGGACCCGCAATATCTACTGCGGTCTGAACACGGGCGGTTTCCTGCTCCTCGGCCTCGCGCTGATGCAGGGCTTTGAATTCGCTCAGGGGAAAGAGTACCTCCTCTACTTCGCCACAGCCCTCTTTGCCGCGGGCATGGGCTGGAGCTACACACTGCGCCCGGCGCCCGAAAGCAGGCACACACCCGATTCCCTCGCGAACATCTACTACACCAAGGCCTCCATGCTGGCCACGGCCGGCCTGGCCGCGTGGCTCGATGGTCCTTCCGTGACCCTCGCCATCGCCCTGCAATCGCTCGCGCTCCTCGCGGCGGCGCGGCGTTCTCAACGCCCCGTGGGACGGCTCCTGTCCCTGGGCACGGCGCTGGTGGCCTTCGTCCACGGCTGGTACACCCTCGATCAGGGCGGGTTTCCCGCCTTCGGTGATCCTGGCCACACGGGGCAGGTGCTCGTGGGGCTGCTCACGATGTCGGTGTTCTGGGCCATCGCGGAGTTGTATCGCGTGACGCCGTGGCACACCTTTTCCCAAGGTCCCTGGGGGGGCCCGGATCTTTTCCGCGACTTCTGCGCCAGTCTTGAGATGGTGGCGCAGAAGGAAGGCGCCCCCATCCTTCCGAGCCGCATGATCTTCTCCCATGTGCTCGTGGCCTTTGGCGCCCTGCTCATCGCGGGCCAGGCCCGCGCCCTCTTTCCCCTGTACTACAGCGCGCCCGCCTTCTGCGTGCTCGGCCTGGCGGCAGCGGCACTGGGTCTGGCCCTCCGTTCCGCGCCCGTGCTCGCGGGCTGCGCATTCTACCTGACCTTCGGCCTCGCATGCTGGCTGATTCAGATCCTCGGCGGCCATGCCCCGGAACCCAATGGGCTCCTCGTGGCCGTGGCGTGCGTGGCCGCCTTTGTCGCGACCTCGGAACTCTTCCGCCGCTTCCTGCCCGCGCGCTTTGAGACGCATGCGCTGGACAGCGGCATTCAGGGCGCCTGGAAACGCAACCACCTGCTGCTGGCCCACCTCACGGCCGCTGGCGCGGCAGTGATTATCGCCACGGGCCTTCAGGAACGCACCGGTCCCCCCATGGCGCTCCTCGGCGCCGGGGCCGTCGCTCTCCTCGCCACAGGCTACGCCGCCGCCACGGGCGCGGCCAACCTGGGACTCCTCGCGGTGCTGTTGACGGCTTTCACCATCGTCGTATCGCCTCAGGTCGCATTCGAGACAATAGACGGCTTCCGGGCCCTTCGGGGCGTAATCCTCGCCGCCGCAGCCGCCACAGCGGTGGAGCATCGCGGATGGGGCGTCCGGCGGCCTGGCCTCGCCTTTCACCGCCTGTTGCCCATGCCCTATCTGCTCTATGGCTGCGCGGCGTGGAACACCATCTGGATGGTCGATGCGTACTGTCCCGACCATCTTCATGCCGTTGTCCTCGCTGGTGCCGCAGCCGCCTTCGCCGTCGCGCTGCTGGTACTTCACGCACGCGCCATGGCCAGTCTGGGCGCGGTCCTCATGGCGGTGGCGCTGGTGGCGTGGCTGTCGAATCAAAGTCTCGCGGAAACCCGCTGGTGGCACATCGGAGCCCTCGCCATTGTGGCGCTGTCCATCGCCGGCGATCGCTTCCTCACCCTGCGCAATCCCTTCAACAGACCCTGGCCCGCGCGGGTGATGCTCTGCTGCGCCTGGGTGGTCTGCCTGGCCTGGAACGGGAGGATGGGCGATCACGGCTGGCACTACAGTGGCATGGCCCTCATCGCCGGGGCCTTCCTGGCCTATGCCGCCCTCTTCCGAAGCCGCACCGCCGGCGCTTTGTCCCTCCTGGCCGGAGCCCTCGCCACCTTTCCGCTTATCGTCGCCACGGAGCACGGCATGACCCTCGGGGCGTTGTGGGCCGGCTATAGCGCCCTCATCGTGTACTGGCTCGCCGCTGAACGTGGCGTTACGATGGTACTGAACCGGATTCGCGTTGCCATCGAACCAGCACAGGTCACCACAATCACGGTGCTGCTCGCGGGCACGCCCACGCTGCTCGGCGTGCTCTGTCTCTCCCGTGTGGACACCATTCAAAATTTCTACCTCACCATGGCCTGGACGGCCTGGGGTCTGGCAATCTTCTGCTGGGCCCTCTTCACACGCCAGCCCTGGTTCCGCTACATGGGCCTCGGCGTTTTCGCCCTCGCCCTGGCCCGCGCCTTCCTTATCGACGTGTGGCGTCTCCAGGGCCTCTACCGCGTCGGTGCCATGCTCTTCCTGGGCGCGGCTCTGCTCGCCGTGGCCTATGGCTACACCCGCTGGCGCGCCAGCCAGGCCGACAAGACCGAAGAAGATGCCGCACCGGAAGAGGATCGGCCATGACGGAAAGGTGAGAGAATTCAGCATTCCCTCTTCCGTGCTTTTCCGTGAAATTCCGTGGTCAAAAATTTATTGACCACGGAAGGGCACGGAATTTCACGGAACGTAGTGGCGAAAAATTCGAGGTCGGATCGGCAGATGTGGTGGTACACTGATGCCGAGGGTATGGGAATGCCTGCCCACTTCAATCAGGAGGGTGCCCATTATGTCCATTTTGATGCTCACCATTTTGCTAACACTGCTCGCGCTCATCGCCGGGGCCGGGCTCTGGCTTCTTGGACGCAACGCGCCCCTCTTCACCCTCGGCGGCCCGATTCAACCGGATGGGAAGGACGAATTGGACGTTGATACGCTCCGGGCCTATGCCGCGAATGTTCAAGCCGCAACGGGTGGCCAAGACCTCGGGACACTGGTCCGGCGGCGGCTGTTCCTTTCGCTCGCTGGTCTCGTGCTGGTGTTGGGTGCCATCGCGGGAACACTTTGGGTTGTCCAAGGATAACAAGAGATATGAAGAACATGACCCGATACGCAAGCATTCTCGTCCTGGTCGTCGCCGCGCAGTTCACTTTCGCGGAAGACACGGTCCAGATCCTCCGAACCGGCCTGTGGCATGGCGACAACGTCACCGCCGAGTCGGGTCCCGACTGGTGGGGCATCTTCCCGGAGGGCGACGGCTTCACGCTGCAGCAGGCGCCGGTGACGATCACGGCCGAGTTCGATGCCATGATGGACCAGGAAGGCCAAGCCACGGGCAAGCTGGTAAAGGTCCCGCAGGAAGCGGAACCCGTGCTGTTGGTGTACGGGATCAAGGGGCTCAAGGAAGGTCGACTTAGTACGACGAAACGTAGAATTTCTGAAAACATGGTCGAGCCAGGCCAGAGCATCGATTTGGAATTGACTGGTGATGAATCCCACATCTCGACGAAGCTTGAGATTTCAGGCAGCATGATCGCACCGGAGGGTCAAAGTGACCGATTGCCGGAAGACTTCGAGTTTACGTTGGTGCGAATATCTGGCTCGAGAACCGTGAGACAGTCTCTTGCCAAGCTTCCTGGTATAACCGATGGCAAACCACGGCTCGTCTGGGCGGGCGATCTCGACCGGGATGGAAGGGTGGACGTCTTGCTCAACACTACTGACAAGTACTTCGTAACTCATCTCGTGCTCTATCTCTCCAGTGCGGCGAAGAAAGGTCAACTCGTCGGCAAGGTGGCGGAATGGAGAAGGGCGGCCTGCTGAGAAACGACAGCGAGTATCCCGAATGCCCCGGGTGCCACCTCAATCCCGCCTCAGCGGGTTTGGGTGCCCTGAGCCGGGAGCCCCTGCTTACACGGATGATCAGACCGGGCTTTTTGTGCCTTCTGTGCGATGCCTGAAGGATTCACACCCGCAACGACTCTCCACTTTGTTGATCGCGTCCCCACTTGCTACACTGGGTTTCTGGACAGCAGCACCCCAATCCCAACCAAGGACGCGCCCATGAAACGCCATTCCGCCGCCCCCCTCAGCCGCCGCTCTTTTATCCGCCGCACCCTCGGGGCCGGGGCCGCCCTGGGCGCCTTCACGGGCCCGCAGATTCTTTCTTTTGCCCAGGGCGACATGACGCTGCGCGCGGGCGAAGCGACGGTGGACTCTACGCCGCCGAAGGGCATCGAGCTGGCCGGCTTTCACTATCCCATCGGTGGGAATCCGCGCTTTATCACCGATATTCGCCAGCCCACCGCCGTCCGCGCCCTGGTGCTGCAGCAGAACCTGACCCAGGTCGCCATTTTGTCCATCGACATCCTCGCGGTGACCACGCCCATGGCCGAGCGGGTACAGAAGGCCGTGGAGGCGAAGACGGGCATCCCCGCGGCCAATGTGCGCCTATGCGCGACCCACACCCACTCCATGCCGACCTTTGCCTACCTGCGCCAGTGGGGCACGGTGCCGGAGGAGTACATGAAGATGGTGGAGGAGAAATGCCTGGAGGCCGTGACCCTGGCGCAGGCGGACTGCGGGTCGGCGGTGATGTTCACCGGCGGAAGCCAGGCCGAGGGTGGCAACTTCAACCGCACGGTGAAGGGCTCGAAATCGGACAAGGACTTCACGGCGGAATCGACGGACGACGAGCGATGGCTGGACACGCTGCTGCAGGTGCTCTACTTCGAGCGGGCCGAGGGCAAGCCGGGCATTCTGTGGTATCACTTTTCCTCCCATCCCGTATGCTATGGCGACGGCCTGGCGGGACCAGACTGGCCCGGCCTCGTGGCGAGTCGGGTGCGGGAAACCCACAAGCTGACGCCCTCTTTTCTCCAAGGCCACGCGGGCGATGTGAACCCCGGCGACGGCGTCAAGTGGATCGGCGAGGCGGAACCTTCGGCCAATGCGGTCATCGCCGCGATCGATCGCGCCATGGCCAAGCTGGAGAAGGTGGACGTGGACGTGTTGCGCTCCATGACCCGGCCCTTCGACATGCCCCTCGACATCGCACTGTACGACCAGTGGCTGAAGGAGTATGAAGCCGCACCGGAAAAGTGCAACAACGGCAACTGGGTGGACGCGGGCTTCGCGAAAGACTGGTTTGAGGCCAGCCGGGCCAAGGCCTGGACGAGCCCCACGCTCGCGGCGCCCATCAGTTGCATCCAGCTCGGCAACACGGCCCTGGCCTTCCACGCCTCCGAACTGTACAGTTTCTACGGCCTCGACATCCGCCACAAGTCGCCCTTTGAAAATACCCTCGTCGTGGGGTACGCTGATGGCGCCCTTGGCTATGTGACGGATCCCAAATCCTACGATCCGGCCGACGGCGGAAACTACGGCGCGGTGGTGGTGCCGAAGATTCTCGACATTCCCCCTTTCACCCGGGAAACCGGGCGCGCCCTGGCGGCGGGCATCGGCTCGCTCCTGCGCGACACCGCCGTGTAATCACTCGGCATAAGAACGGTACTACGAGGAATCCCCATGATTTTCCTGGCCTTTATCCTGCTCATCACCTGCGGCGCCCTGGGCTTCATCTACTGGCAGATCCAGAAAACCACGGCCCTCACCACGCCCTCCGAAGTGCTCGCGTACCATGCCCAAGAGCACAAGTACTTCGTGGACAATCACTCGCCCACCGTTTCAGAGCTGGCGGAGTCGCTCCGTGCCAACGGTTTTGAAGAAGTGGCCGCCGCCGCTGAGCGCGCCTCGAAGCCCTGCTTCCGGCTGGTGCCCGCCGCGGAGGAGGATATCAGCCCACGCAGCCACTTGGGCGGCGCGCCCGACCTCCCGGATTTCGCCCTCTGGCCCCAGTGGGAGGGCGTTCCTCTCGCCTTCCTCGCCCAGATCGATCTGGGCGAACTGGCCGAACTGAACCCCGACACGCCCTTGCCAAAGGAGGGCCTCCTGTCCTTTTTCTACGACGCCGACCAGCGCACCTGGGGCTTCAAGCCCGAAGATCGCGGCAGTTGGCGCGTGCTCTATTTTCCCAACCCCTTCGAACCCGTGGCCATCAACGAATGGCCCACGGGCCTGCCCGAACACGGCTGCTACCCATTGGCTTCCATGTTCGTCGAGCACGGAGAGTCCCTGCCCGATGATCTGATTGACGATTTCCTCGCCGCGAGAAGTCCGCGGGAAGCCGCCATGCTCGAAGACATCATGGATCAATACCAGCAATGCTACGAAGGCGCGGCCCACCAGGTCCTCGGCTACCCCTACGCCATCCAGGGCGATATGCGCCTCGAATGCCAGCTCGCCAGCAATGGCCTCTTCTGCGGCGACGAATCGGGCTACAAGGATCCCCGAGCAAAAGATCTGGAGCCCGGCGCCGCCGACTGGCACCTGCTCTTCCAGCTCGACTCCGATGATCGCGCCAGCATGATGTGGGGCGATATGGGCACGCTCTATTTCTGGATCAAAGACCAGGATCTCGCGGCGAAGCGCTTCGATCAGGTGTGGATGGTGCTGCAGTGCGCGTGAGGCGGACTAAACCATCCGCGCTACACCCGAATCCCCATCCACCTCAATCATAGCCCCCGTCGTAATTCGCTCCGTCGCCTCCGGCACGCCGATGACTAACGGAATCCCATATTCCCGTGCAATGATTGCCGCGTGGGACAGCAGCCCGCCACGCTCGATTACGAGGCCCGCCACGTGACGCAGTACCGGGGTCCAGGCGGGATCCAGGCAGGGCAGCACGAGCACGCACCCTTCGGGCAGACACTCGGTCAGGGCATTCAATTGCTGAAAAACCTGGGCCGGGCCTCGCGCCACGCCTGGTGAAGCGCCCACACCCCGGAGCACCGTGGCGGTCGGGTCGTCGCCCTCCGGTTTCCACGGCCCGAGGTGGGTCGGTCGCCGCACGGGCACGTTGATGCGGTGCTCACGTCTACGCTGAGCGATGCGGGCCGGGTCGGCTGCGTGCCCCTCGGTCAGGGCCTGTCGCAATTCGTCCCACGTGATCCACCAGAGGTCATCGGCCTTTTCCAGCAGGCCTTTCGCCTCCAGGGAGCGGCCCGCGCTCAACAACAGCGCGCGCTGTCGCGCGAGAATACGCTCCCAATGAAATCGCTGTTCCTCGCGCATTTCCAGCAGGCGTGCGAGGACGTTGCGGGACTGTGGCGATGTCATGGCGAGCGTTGGATGTGTCGAATCAAGCTCCGTACTCACAGAAGTGTCGTCATTCCCGCGCATGCGGGAATCCAGTGCGTTTGCGCAGTCTGCGATGTCCGGTCGCTGGATTCCCGCTTTCGCGGGAATGACTGAAGCGTCGAAATCTTTTTCACCAGTCGAGTCTGGGCTTGAATCGAGAGACCCGAAAGGCGGGATCTCCGCCCAGGTCGGCGCGGCATAGTCCAGCGATGAGGATCGATGGCCGCAGTTGCGCAGGAACGCCGCCACGGTGGTCTGATCGCCGACGTAGGCTACCTCACGGGCGGCATTGGCTTCGGCCGTAACCAGGCGCACCTGCCCGTGCAGCCGCCGGCGCAGACTCTCCCGGAGCGCGCGGGGCAGCGGACGCGTCAGCATCAGAAAGGCGTTGTAGGCGTAGTCCGCCAGCATGATGCTCCAGCGGTGCAGGCACAGAAACTCTTCTGTCAATGCGTCCAGTTGCGCCCAGGCCTCGTACCAGACCTCCGCATCGTCGCCGTCCTTCGCCTCGGGAATCGCGGCCAGCCGCGTGCCGAGGCCATCGCGGAATCGATCCCAGGCGCGGAGGTTGCCGAGCACGCGTTTGCGCTCGCGCCAGAGCACGGGAAGTCCGGTCCAGAGCAAACCGGGACCGGGCAGGCGACCCGGCGCCTTGCCTGCGGGATAGAGCTGGCGCAGGTCGGGCGTGAGCAGCCACGCGGGCAGATTGCGAAGGAGCCGGTGGTACGCCTCCAGGGACACGTAGACTTGTCCGCTAAAATCGAAGGTCAGGGGCGCTGGCACGGCGATACCGCGCAACTGAAGCGCGTCTTCAACGCCGGTGCGCACGATGAGGGGCAGCAGCGTGGTCCGCGTGATGGGGTGAATCGGTTCATGGAATCGCTGATCTAGAAACCACGACGTGGCCGGCACGGGCGGGCGAAGCGAAGCCTCCAGCGCGAGGCGCGTGATGGGCCGGGCCTGAAGGAGCCAGAGCCCCGAAGCGTCCGCGGCCCATTCGATGTCCAGGGCGGCGTCGAAAACTTCTTCCAGCTTGAGCAGCCAGCCGAGCAACGCCGCGACGAGTTTTTCATCAAGTTGATCCGGTCCCTGCGCACCCGTTTCGACCTGCGCGATCGCACTGCTCTCGATATCCACTTCAAAGCGGCTGGGCGTTGCGGTCCCATCCACCAGAGCGCCGCACTCCCCGAGGACGGCCTCTATCAGCACCCGATCATAACGCGCGCGACTTGGATGGGCGGAGAATGCAACACCGGAGAGGACAGGCGTGATACGGCGCTGGAGGATGACGGCCATGGCGCCCGGACCATGGGCGTTGCGGTAGGCCGAGGCACGCTCCGCGCGTGCGCTACTGAGCACGGCATCGATCGCCTCGGGAAGTTCAGCCGCGCTCGCGCAGAACAAGGTTTCGTAAATTCCCGCAGCGGAGGCGCCGGACTGATCTTCCGACAGTCCGGAGGAGCGCACGGCCAAGCCTTCGCCATTGGGACTTAGCTCCGCAAAGAGGGCGTCGAGCGCCAGGCGAGATTCAGCGGTGTCTGGATGGAAATGGACCGCCGCGTCCGCCGGCAGAACCACCCAGGGGGGCACGGGTGCCCCGGCCGCGTGGAGCCGCAGCAGGCCAGCGGCCTTCCCGCCGATGGACAGCGGAGACTCGCCATCAAGATCTTCGGGTTTTTTGAAGAGCGCGTGATCCAAGGTGCCCTGGAATTCTGGCGGATGCACCGCCACGGGATGGGTCGAATGGGTCGAATGGGTCGAAAAGGCCCGCAAAGTTTCGAGCCCCCTCGCTGTCAACTATCAACTGTCAACTATCAACTGCTTTCCTCTTCCCCAAGATATCATAGAGCACGATCCCGAAAGCATTGGCCACGTTGATGCTGTTCTTGTAGCCGTGCATGGGGATCTTCACCACGTGGTCACAGCGGGCGATGTTGCGCTCGTGAATGCCGTTGACCTCGTTGCCGAAGACGATGGCCACGGGGCCGGGCCACTGAAAGTCGTGCATGTCTTCCGCGCCTTCGGCCACTTCGATGGCGACGATGGGAATGCCCTGTTCCTTCAGGGCGGCGAGGCAGTCCTTGGTGCGCTCGTAGTAGGTCCAGGGGACATAGGCGAAGGCGCCGAGGGCCGTCTTTTCCAGTTTTTTGTGGGGCGGGTGGGCCGACATGCCGCACAGGTGGATATGCGCCACGGCGCCCGCGTCGCAGGTACGAAAGATGGAGCCCACGTTGAAGGCGCTCCGAAGATTGTCGAGCACCACGTGGACCGGGTTGCGTGGGATGGGCGCGAGGTTGGCAATGTCGATATCGGCGTAATGGGGTTCCAGTTCGGCCATGATGGGAGGATCCTGAAAGAGGGTTAAGGAATGGTGTTACAGGGACAGCAGGGACGACAGGAATAAAACAGCCTGGGTCCCTGCCTGCCGTCTCTGCTGTCCCTGCTGTCCCTGCGGCTTCGCGCCAGTCACTCGCCACCTCCAAATAAAAACCGGCCTTCCCGCAGTGGAGAAGGCCGGTCGTACATTCAAGAAATGGGCTCAGGGATTGGCCGGGGCCGTCTCCGCCGCAGGTGCTTCGGCGGCGGGGGCTTCGGCAGCCGGAGCGGCTTCCGCGGGAGCGCCGGTGGCCGGGGTCACGCCCGAGTCCGCAGCGGGGTTCGCGGGCGTTTCGGTGGCCGTGGTGTCTTCGCGACCGATGATCGCGTCGTAGACCTTCTGATCGATGCTCCAGTCCACGCGCTCCAGTTCACGCTCGCGCAGGTCCTTCAAGTAGTCCTGCAGGAGCTGCATGCCGGCCATCTGGCGACGCTGGTCGCGCAGGGCCTTGCCCTCTTCGCCCCACTTGGCTTTCGCCTCTTCCGTGGGCTCTTCACGCTTGGTGAGTGCGATGAGGTAAGAAGCGCCGAGGAAGTCCGTAAGGGGACCGGCCAGTTCGTTCTCCGCCTTGCCTTCCAGCGCCGTGTAGATGTCCTGGGTCTGGAGGTAGATCTGCTGCTGGAACAGGAACTCGCTCTTGGCGAAGGGAGCCGTCTCCTTGATTTCGAGGTTCAGGTCGGGGAACTTCTCCTTGACCTCGTCCAGCGTCTTCGCCTGGGCTTTGATCTCGTTGGCCAGCGCGGTAATCTCCGCCTTGTAGGCCTCGCCCTGCTTGCGCTCGGCAACCACGTCGTCCGTCACCTGGGTGCGGACTTCGTCCAGCGCCGGAATCGCGCCTTCGGTCGTCAGCACGGCTTCGGCCACATAGAGGTTTTCGCTCGCGGCGATGACGGGGAATTCAAAGGGCTGCTTGTTGAACTTCTTCATGCCTTCTTCGTCCACCACGCGGCGGAACTGGAACGCATCGACCCGGGGAATCCCGTTGATCTCGGCGGATTCCACGTTGAAGCCTTCGGCCAGGCTGGTCTTGTAGCCCAACTCCGCAGCGGCGGTGGAAAGGTTGCCCTTTTCTTTCGCTTTGGCGGAGAGTTCCTGGGCCTTCAACTCCAGCGCGGCCTTGGCTTCCGCAGGGATCTCAACTTTGATGTAGATGTGGCGCGCAAGAATCTCGCGCACCTGAGGCGTCGCAGCGGGGGCCGCTTCGGCCGGGGCTTCCGCAGGGGCGGCGGGATCGGCCGGGGCAGGCGTCGCCGCCGGGGCTGCTTCGCCACCGGTCATGCGCTCATCTTCCACTTTGTATATGTAGAAGCCACCGGGACCGCGCACGGGTTCGCTCACACCGCCCTTGGTCAGTGCGAAGAGGGGCTTGCGGTAGTCCAACTCGGTCGGGCGCTCGGAGATCCAGCCCAGTTCACCGCCGTTCTTCGTTTCCAGCTCGGAATACTGATCGGCCAGGGCCGCGAAATCCTCGCCAGCCTGGGCCTTCGCCAGCACTTCCTTCACCTTGTCGTTCGGCTCGGCCAGCAGCGACAGGGCCACATATTCGGCCGAATGATTTGCGGGCTTCTGATAACGCGCCTTGTTCGCTTCATAATACGCGGCAATCTCTTCTTCCGTGGGGACCACGGGCTTCTCGATCTTGGCATATTTCATCTGGATCTTGGTGGCGTTGTCCTTCAACTCCTGCTCGATGTCCTTGTCGAGCACGCGGTTGGCGGCCGCCAGCACCGTTTCCATGTAGACCTGGCGGGAAACCTGCTCTTCAACGCCCGCGAAGACCTCGTCCCAGTCGATGTTCGCATCGTTGTTATTGGTAACCCAGGCGTTGTAGCGCGCCGGAATAAAGGTGCCCGCGTCATCCTTGAAACTCGGATCGTCGCGCAGCCGCTCTTCGAGCAGGGGCTGGTCCACTTTGAACTTGCGCTTCTGCTCGTCGCGCTTGATAAGGGCGGAGGCGAGCATTTCCTGCATCACTTCGCCCGCGATGCCCTGCTCTTCAAGCTGAAGATAGGAGGGCTGCTCGCCGCCCCGGGCGGAGCGCCGCGCGGCCATTTCCAGGTTGCGACGGAACTCGGACGCCATGATGGGGACACCGGCTACCTTGGCCAGTTCCACGTCCACGCCCTGATCCATGCCCGGATTGGACGTGGGGACGCCGAAGAACAACATGGGCAGGCCAATAGCGACAAACATGAAAATGAGCATGGCCCGCTTGTGATCTCGAAAGATATGCACCGAAAAAAACCTCCACAGTAAGTAAACAGGCCGCGATGGGACCCGACCGGCATGAAACGGCCCTTGGCCGCTAGTTTCACAATTTGGTAAACCTGACGAATTTAGCACATGCCGGTCAATGGGTGCAAATAACCCCTGTAAAATGCAAGGGTTAGATGCCAAGTGCCCTCCGAAATGTGCTACACTCAGGCTTCTGCCGATTTCGTCGCCGGCCCGGCCCTCTCCCCCCGCCGCAAGCCGGCTGGAGGTACCCCTGTGAAACATGTCGGGAGCGAAGAAGTGTTTGACCTGCTCGCCGTCGGCGCCGGGCCCGCCGCGCTGGTGGCCCTACGCGAAGCCCAGATCAAGGGCCTGCGGGCCGTCGCCATAGACAAGGGGCCCGTCTGTGGCGCCCTGCTCAAGCACCCGACCTACATGCGCTGGTTCTCCACCTTCGACAAGCTCGAACTCTGCGGCTTTCCCCTGCTGATCGATGAAAAGAACCCCACGCGCCGGGAGTACCTCCGCTACTGCCGCGCCTTTGTAACGTATTTCGGACTTGAGGTTGTCACCTATCGAGAAGTGACGCGAATCGAAGAGGTGGACGGCCTGTTTCACGTCATCACCCGCGATCTCTTTGGCCGGGAGCAGCGCTGGGCCGCCCGCAATGTGGTCTTTGCCACGGGATTCTACGACAGTCCCCGCCCGCTGGGCATTCCCGGCGGCGATTTGCCGAAAGTGAGCCACCGCTACTCCGAATCCCACTACTATGCCGACCACAAGGTGCTGATCATCGGCGCGGGGTCCTCTGCGGCCGAAGTGGCGCTTGAACTCTACCGCGAGGGTGCCGACGTGACGGTGGCTATGCGGGGGGACCGCTTCCACACCAAGTACTGGGTCGAGCCCGATATCGAGAACCGCATCAAGGAAGGGTCCATCCAGGCCTACCGGAACTGCGAAGTCCTCGAGATCGGCATGGATGACGCCACCCTCCGCACCGAGTCGGGGGATATTGTCCACGTTCCGAATGAATTCGTGCTGGCCATGACGGGCTACGAGCCGGACACGACGCTTCTGGAGAGCACCGGCGCTATCGTGGACAGGGCCACCGGAAAACCTATTCTGGATACGGCCCACGAGACGACGGTACCGGGAATCTTTGTGGCCGGGACCCTCTGTGCGGGGTGTGAGGCAAATGTAGTTTTTGTGGAAAATAGTCGCGAGCATGGCCCCGCCATCGTTCGCCGGATACTGAGCCGCCGGGAGGTCCACGCCCTTCCCGCTGGACGACCGGAGTAGTCCCATGCATTGGCACATTATCGAAGGGGAAGCGGGCTGTGAGTTTGCGGTGGCACACAAGTGCACCGCCATTATCGTGGACGCACTGCGAGCCAGCGCCACCGCCGCCATGCTCTGCGATCAGGGTGCCAAGTCCATCCTGGTGGTACGCGAAGTGGAGGAGGCCCTGCGCGCGAAGGCGGTGCATTCCGGTGCGCTTCTCTTTGGCGAGCGCGGGGGCGTGCCCCCCGAGGGCTTCGACTATGGCAACAGCCCCCAGGACGCGGGACATGCCCGGGGCCGGAGCGTCATTTTCACCACCACCACCGGCGCGGGACGTCTGATCTCCGCCTGGGGCGCCCACGCGGTGCTCATGGGCACGACCATCAACGCCTCGGCGGTTGCGAGGGCGGCAGCCGGTTTGGAGCATGACGTGGTCATCATCCCCGCCGGATTCGCAGGCGATCCCGAGTTCGACGCCCAGGAAGACTGGTGCGCCTCCACCGCCATCGCCATGAAGGCCGGCGTGAACATTGGCGAGGGCCGGGAAACCTTCGAGGCCTGGCGTGATCGCATCGACGCCGAAGGCATTGAGGCCATCTTCAGCGGCGCGCCCCACGCCGCCAAACTGCGGAAAATCGGAATGGAGTCCGACATCGCCTGGTGCGCCCAGGTCGACGTGACCCATGCCGTTCCCCAGGGCGTCGCCCGGACTGAGCTGGGCGTGGTGCTGGAGGCGATGGAATAGTCGCGGATTAGTCCGCGGGCCAATCAGACTGATCAGACTGATCGGACCGTTCCGATCAGTCTGATCCGTCCGATCGGTCTGATGGGCATCGCTGCCACTGTCGGCTTCTCGCGATATCCTTCCCTTTTTCGCTATACTGTCGGGCCATTGCACACCCCAACCACCCGCCCGAGGAGTTTTCCCCGTGAATCCCTTTTCCAGCCTTATCCCGCCGATCCTGGCCGCTTTTCCCGACTTGAGCGCGGAGGATATCTCTTTCGGCCCGCCGCCGAAGCTCGAACTGGGCGATGTGGCCATTCCCATGTTCCTGGCGGCGAAGAAGCTGAAATCCGCGCCGCCGAAGCTGGCCGCCGAGATCGCGGAGAAGGTAGCTTTCGGCCCGGAAGTACTTGAAGCGAAGCCCATGGGGCCTTACCTGAACCTGAAACTCGATCGCGGGGCCTTCGCCCGGAAGATCGTGGGCGGCGTACTCGAAGCGGGCGACGCCTTCGGTGCGAACGGGATCGGCCAAGGCAAGAAGGTCGTGCTGGAGCACACCAGCATCAACCCCAACGCCAGCCCCCACGTGGGCCGGGCGCGCAACGCCATGATCGGCGACAGCCTCGCGCGCCTCTTCCGCTTCGAGGGCCACGACGTGGAAGTGCACTACTACGTGAACGACATGGGCCGGCAGATCGGCCTGCTCGTGCTCATCGCGGAAGAGCTGCAGAATCTCAAGTTCGAGCAGATCCTCGACGCCTACGTGGAAGCCAACGAGCGCGCCAAGGTGGACGAGGCCTTCGCCCAGGCGGGTTATGAGCTGCTTTCGAAAATGGAGCAGGGCGACCCTGAAACCCAGAAGAAATTCACCGCCGTCACCGACCTGTGCCTCAAGGGCCAGTTGGAAGTCTTGCACCGCCTCGGCGGCACCTATGACGTATTCGATCATGAATCGAAGTACGTGAAGGATGCGCGCCTCGACGAGATCGTGGCGAAGCTGAAGGAAAAGGACGCGGTCTTCATCGACGAAGACCAGCGGCTCGTCGTGGACCTGTCCAAGCTGGGCTACACCCAGGAAGAGGGCCGCTATTTCGTGCTCCTTCGCGGCAATGGCAGCTCCATGTATGGCTTCCGCGATCTGGCCTACACGCTGGACAAGGAAGCCCTCGGCGCGGACATCAACCTCATGGTCCTCGGCGAAGATCACAAGCTCTACGCCCAGCAGCTCGCGCTGATCCTCGAAGCGGCGGGCCACCCGGCACCGGAGCCCATTTACTACTCCTACATCCTGCTGAAGAGCGGCAAGATGTCCACCCGTCAGGGCAAGGTCGTGCTGTTGTCCGACTTCCTCGACGAAGCCTCCGGCCTGGCCCGCGAGCGCGTGGCCGAGCAGTGCAAGGATCTCTCCGCCGAAGAGCAACACGCCATCGCCGAGCAGGTCGCCGTCGCGGCCATCCGCTTCAGCGTGCTGCGGGTCACGCCCAACAAAAACGTGATCTTCGACATGGAAGAAAACATGAAGTTTGTCGGCGACACGGGCCCCTACGTACAATATTCCTGCGCGCGCATCAACTCCATCATGCGCAAGAACGACGGCGAAGTGTCCAACGCGCCTGCGGAGCTGTTCCCCGTCACCGCCGACGCCGAGTGGGCGCTCCTCACCAAGATCGCCGACTTCTCCAGCGTCGTCGCCAGCGGCCTCAGCCAGCGCACCTGCGCACCCATTGCAAACTACACCCTCGAACTCGCACGCTTGTTTTCCAGCTTCTACAACGACTGCCCCGTGCTCAAGGCAGAAAACGAAGCCCTGGTCACCGCACGCCTCCAGATCTGCAAGGCGACCTTGCAGACCCTGAAAAACGCCTTGGGCATTTTGGGGATTGCCGCGCCCGAGAGGATGTAGGGGACGGACCCGCTCAAAGGCCCTTTGGTCTGGCGGCACGATCAGTCACGCCCATCAAAGTCACGCCAGAACGAAACACGCTACAGCGCGCGGGCCTGTCCTCAACGGGATCAGTGGAAGGGACCGAGTGCAAGTCCGGCCTTTTTCGACAGACTGCAACTTTCAAATTCGGACGTAGAGCAGGCTCAATTTTGACTTTCAACTCACTTGCGTGGAGATCGCGTTATGTTGCCGGAATCACTCGATGACATGGTTGCAATTGCGGCTGCCAAACTCACCCTGGGCCAACTTTCAGGCGAAGAAGTACACGCCGTCGCGATGAATGCACTTCTGACTGGCATCGATTGCGAAGAAGTTCTTGTGTTGGTTGATATGAGAAAACCTTTCGCATTTGACTTGGAAGAACTTTTCATTCGATTGATCGACAAGCTTGGAGTCAAGCTTCCAAACGTTCAAGAGGCTACTCTTCGCGTTGCCAGAGAAGTCGCCACCCGGATAATATCGGGGAGTGTAACTCCCTATGATGGGGCGCGCCATATTTGGTGGAAGTTGGCCAACTTAGAAGGATGCGATCAACGCTTGAACGTATTCGTCGGCTTGGCAAGTGAGATTGAAGACTGTATATCGGAAGAAACTCGCGCAGAATATGTGCTCGATATAGTGCGGGAGGCGAGGGCGCTCTTGGTAGAGGATTCCCGCTCGCTTGGAGCATCATAAACCTCTTTGCCTGCGAAGACGCATTGGGAGATCGCCCCGACGGCCTGATACTAATCATGGGCGCGACGGCGGACCGGCAACAGACTGTACTTGCGCCGCAATAATTTCAGTTTGGCCGTAAGACCTCGGTAATTGGATGAACAATGATGGAGTCCGCCCGCTTTCGCACAAGGCTCAGGTCGTAGTTCATCTGAAGACGCAACCAACCATCGGCAGTGCCCCAGCCCATCTTTTCGAGCCGCACAGACATCTCGGGAGATATCCCTGACTTCTCGTTGAGCAGGTTGTTTAATGTTTGTCTTGCCACCCCCAGGGCTTTGGCACCATCGGACACGGTAATCCCCAAGGGTTCGAGACAATTGACTCGCACGTGCCGTCCCGGATGCGGTGGGTTCTTCATTGGCATATTCTGCGACTCCCTTAGTGATAATCCACAAGATCGATTTCCAAGGCAAGGCCGACCTCGAATCGAAAAACGATGCGCCAGTTTCCAGAAACAATAACGGCGTACTGACCACGACGGCTACCGCGCAACTCGTGCAGTCGATAGCCAGGTTGTCGCATGTGCTCGATCGTATCTGCGGCGTCTAAATCGGCAAGAATCAACTCAATCCTGGCCAGCAGGTTAGGGTTGACCTTACTGACATCACCGTGTTCGTAGAGGCGCTTCAGCCCCTTGTGTTTGAAGCTACCGACCATGTTTTAGTTTACCATAGACAATTGTCACTTGTCAGATCGACTCATAAAAAATCCGGCGCGGCCGGTCACAGAGGTCCCGTAAGACCTTTTCGACCCGCCGCGCCGGTCAGGGCGCAATTAGAGTTTTATTACAGCGAAGCCAGCAGCGCTTCCACGTCGGCTTTCGCATCCGTGCCCACAGGCTTGAGGTTGTAGTTCTTCTGCAGCAGCGCCAGCACGTTGGGCGTGACGAAGGCGGGCAGGTTCGGGCCGAGGTGAATGCCCTGGACGTTCAGATAAAGGAGGGTCAACAGCACGGCCACGGCCTTCTGCTCGAACCAGCTTATCATCAGCGTGAGGGGCAGGTCATTTACGCCGCAATCGAAGGCTTTCGCCAGCGCCAGGGCCACCTGGATCGCGCCGTAGGCGTCGTTGCACTGGCCCATGTCGAGGAAGCGGGGCAGGCCCGCCACCGTGCCGTAGTCATAGTCGCGGATGCGGAACTTGCCGCAGCCCAGCGTGAGCACCAGGGAGTCCATGGGCGTGGCGTGGGCAAAATCGGCGTAGTAGTTACGTCCTGGCTCCGCGCCGTCGCAACCGCCGATGAGAAAGACGTGGCGGATATCGCCATCCTTGAAAGCCTTCACCAAGGTGTCCGCCAGATTGAGAATCTGGGTGTAGTGGAAGCCGATCGTGGACTTCTTCAGCTCGGTAGGCTTCAGCGGGCCGATTTCCAGCGCGCGCTTGATGATGGGCGTGTAGTCGTTGTCCGTAATCCGCATCGCGCCGGGCACCGCCGTGGTGCGGGTGGTGTAGAAACGGTCGAGGTAGGTGTTGGAGTCCCAGGGGATCAGCACGCAGTTGGTGGTGCCGAGGATCGGCCCGCCGAAGCGCTCAAATTCCACGCGCTGCTTTTGCCAGGCCGAGCCGAAGTGGCCCTTGAGGTGGGGGTATTTCTTCAGACCGGGATAGCTGTGGCCAGGGAGCATTTCGCCGTGGGTGTAGACGTTCACGCCCGCGTTGTTGGCCTGTTCCAGCAGGTCCTTCAGGTCCATCAGGTCGTGGCCCGTGATGAGGATGCCGGGGCCTTCCTGGATGCCTTCGGTCACTTCCGTAGGTTCGGGAAGCCCGAAATTTTCCACGTGTCCGTCGTTCAGGAGCTGCATGGTTTTCAGGTTCATGCGCCCGCATTCCAGCGCCATCTCCACCAAAGTCATCAGGTCGAAGTTCACGTTCGTCATGGTGGCGAAGAGAGCCTCTTCGATGAAGGCCTCCACTTCCGGGTCGGTCTTGCCCAGGCGCCGCGCGTGGTGCTTATAGGCCGCCATGCCCTTCAGGCCATAAAGCAAAATCTTCTGTACGGACTCCACGTCCGCGTCCTTTCCGCAGATGCCGCGATCGACGCAGCCCGTGCCGCGAAAGGTTTGTTCACACTGGTCGCAATGCATGGTGGCCATAAATCCGGTCCTTTTTCCTGTCGCCCCGAGGGGTCGTTAAAGATGTATTTGTGATCTATGTTACACCTCTTTTCAGGATTTTGCAAGCGGTATGCTTAACAAACGCACGCGGCGTGGGCAGGTGGCGGGCACTACGATGGGACTGCTCTGGAAATAAGCGGTCACGACGCGAAGAGGTATGTGATGACTACCGTCAACGCTGGAACTTACCCCCCCTCCCCCCCCGCAAGCGGGGGGGGTAGGGGGGGTAAAGCTCGGATATGACTTCCACCCTCTATGGGTGACGCGAAGCGTCATGAATGACTGTCCAGAAAAGGCGGCGGTGAAGAGCGGGATTGGCGCTGAAAGGTAGTCAACCGCAAGGAGGTGGACGTAGGCGGGTGGGCGGGACTGTCCCACGCTGTTAAAGTCGCGGGACAGTCCCGAATGGCACTAACTTAAGGGCAATGCCTGGATGCTTCAACGGGTAACCTGGGGTGCCACCCTCAAACGCAATCGCGTAGCGATGAAGTTTGTGGGTGTTGGGATTTCACCGTGTGACACGATTTTCTTTGAAAATTGGAGCCTCTTCACCCACAAGTCGCGACCGCCGGTGGCGGGGGTTCGAGAAAGAAAACGCCGGGCTGTAGTCTTCAGGCTGTAGGAAGTTGTGTTCGGCTATTGAGTGAACTGTGTTTGGTTAAAGTCACCTCACCCACAAAGTTCCCCCGCTTCGCTCCTCCCTTTGAGGGTGGCACCCGCAGGGCCCTAAGGGGATCTGGGTGGGGCTTGGGTCGGTTGAAGTCCGGTGTTTTCTTAGCAGCAGCTCCCCCGCTGCGCTCCTCTGCTTGAGGGTGGCACCCGCCATTAACTTCGAAAAGCTTAGAGCGCCTTTCTCTTATGTTAGTGCCATTCGGGACAGTCCCGAACGCGCAGGAGGCCGCGGCGCTCCAGAAAGTTCATGCGGCACGCATTCGCAATGCGTACTCCAGGTGCCTTGGCGTTCAGGACAGTCCCGTCACTTCTCGATGTAGAAATCCTGAAAGCGGTGGTAGCCCAGCAGATTGGGAACATAACCCTTCACTTCCGGGGCTTGGAGGTACTTCCGGGTGTAAAAGTAAATCGGGACGATGGGTAGATCCTCCAGCACGATGTCTTCGGCCTGCTTCAGCAAAGCAAAGCGCTTGGCGGTGTCGGGCTCGGCGTAGGCCTGCTGGATGAGGGCGTCGTAGGCCGGGTTGGCGTAGCCGGTGCGGTTATTGCCGCCATCGGTGAGCCACATCTCCAGGAAGTTCATGGGGTCCATCACATCGCCGATCCAGGCGGCGCGGGCGAGGTCGTAGTCCAAGCTGTTGGTGCTGTCGAGGTAGACCTTCCAATCCTGATTCAACAGTCGCACTTCCAGGCCGAGATTCTTCCGCCACATCTGCTGCATGACTTCGGCAATCTTCTTGTGCTGCTCGGAGGTGTTGTAGAGAATCTCCACGGGTGGCAGACCTTTGCCGTCGGGGAAGCCGGCCTCGGCCAGGAGCGCCTTGGCTTTTTCCGGATTGAACTCCAGGCGGGGCGTCCCCTCATAGCCCGGAATGCCCGGGGGCACATAGCTCGCTGCCGGCGTCTGCCCGCCCTTGGTCACGTTGCGGGCAAGTTCCTCTCGATCCGTCGCCAGCGACAAAGCCTGGCGCACGCGCTTGTCGTTGAAGGGTGGGCGCGTGGTGTTGAGGCGATAGAAATAGACGCCCAGGTAGGGATCGATATGGATGAGTCCCGGATCTTTCTCCCGATACTCCGCGATTTTGTGCTCGGGGACGTCGCCGGTCAACTGGATCTTGCCGGAACGGAAACTACGTTCTTCGGTGCTCAGATCGTCGATGGGATAGAACTCGATACCATCGAGCCGGACCTTGTCGCGCTCCCAATAGTGATCGTTGCGCGCGACCCGGATGATTTCATTCGGACTCCACTCCGTAAGGCGGAAGGGGCCGTTGCTCACGTGATTCCCGCCCCGTGTCCACGGCGTACCCCGTTCATCCATTCGTCCGTAGGCCTCGATGGTGGCCTGATGCACGGGAAACCACGCCTGGTGAATCTGCATGGCGAGCAGGTACGGCGTGGGGTATTCCAGCGTAAGTTCCAGCGTGTGATCGTCGATAGCCTTCGCGCCCACCTCGTCAATATTCGTTATCGTGCCCTGATTGAAGCCTTTCGCATTCTTGAGGCAGAAGAGCAGGTAGGCGTAGTCCGCCGCCAGTGCCGGGCTCAGCATGCGCTTGTAGCTGTAGATAAAATCCTTCGCCGTCACCGGATCGCCGTTAGACCACTTGCCATCAGCCCGCAATTTGAAGGTGTAGACCCGTTTGTCCTCCGAAATGGTCCACGACTCCGCCGCTGCCGGTAAGGGATCAAAGGTTGCCGGATCGACCCCGGTGAGTCCGTCAAACAACGAGGCCAGCACGCGATGTTCCGGCACGCCCGTCACCAGATGGGGGTCGAGATCTTTCACTTCGGCGTTGATGTTAATCCTGAGCACCTTCGCCGATTCCGTCGCCGAACCGGACTCCCCGCCCTGTACATCTTCTTTCGGAGAGCCGCCGCACCCCGCCAGAAGCAGTGTTGCGACGCCGATTACGGTATAAACGGAAAACTTGCGCACAGGGAAATTCCTTCCTGGTTTATGCAAAAACTCACGGTTGCTTCTGGGCACGGGGGCCATGTGCCGCGCCAAGTATTATAAATGTATTCGCGGCTGGGGTTAAAACCGTATCGGCCTCACTTCACTGCGGTCTTCCGAAGGTCCTCGAGCACCGCGCGGGGCGCGACAAATACGGTGCCGTGCCGGATACCCTCCGGCATCACGATCTGCTCCGAAACATCTTCCCAGGAATTCCGATCGACCGAGCGCACCGCGCCATAGCGGTGGTCCATATACTTGTCGAAATAGACCAGCCACTGGCCCTTCCAGTTCACTGCGGAGGGACCTTCGGCCCAGTAGTCGCCCGTAATTTTCGGCGAGGCGGCGCTCCAGGGACCTTCCGCTTTCTCCGCCGTGGCCACGCGGATATTCTTCTCCTCGGGCTTGAGGGTCTCGTTCTTAAGAAACATGACGTACTCGTTCCCCGCCTTCACCACCGTGGAATCGATCACATTGAAGCCGAGATCGTAGAAGAGCTTCGTCTCGCTGAACGTTTTAAAGTCCTTCGTGGCCGTGTAATAGATCCGGTGATTGTTTTCGCCGTCCCCCTGGCCTTCCGTCGCGGGGAAGCGCCCGGGTATCGTGGTGGCCCAGAAAATGAGGTACTGGCCGGTGGCGTCATCGTAGAAGGCCTCCGGCGCCCAGGCATTCTGCGCGGTGGGCTCGTGCATCATGACCGGAACATACTGCTGCTCCGACCAGTGGATCAGGTCTTTCGAGCTCGCATGGCCGATGCCCCGCTCCTGCCACCCCGGTGTCCACACCATGTGAAACAGGCCGTCCGCGCCGGTGATGATGCAGGGATCCCGCATGAGCACCGACTCGCCTACCTTCGGCGCAAGCCAGACGTGGTCCCTGCGAACCTCCTCCCAACGGAGGCCGTCTTCGCTTGTGGCGAGATACAGCCCCGCCTCGCCGTTGTTGCGAAAGAAGGAAAAGAGGAGGACATTGTCCGGCTCTGCGGCGTGCATCGGAACGGTGGACAGCAACGCCATCGCTATGAAAACAAAGCACGAGTACCGAAGTGCGCTGAAAGAAATCATGGCTGTTTCCCTTTCTGTTCGCTTAGCGAAGCGACGCCACCATAGTACCCCACACGCCACGGAATGGAAAATGACCTGGCGACCAAACCACGCCGTTGCTCCTTGCATCCTGATTCACAAAAAAAAGACCTGTCACCACGAAGGCACGAAGTTCACGAAGAAAAACGGGAAGTCGGACGTTTACCCACGCTTGGCATGCCGTCTTTCGAATGATCTCTGCACGCAAAGGCGCAAAGATATTGGGGACGTCGGTTCAATACGTTTTGCCTGACTTACCGGGTAGAATCGCGGCTGCGAAATGTTTCCTTCTCCCTTTTTTCTTCGTGCTCTTCGCGCGTTTCGTGGTGAAAGTTCTGGTTGCGGCCCGAGGCCGCTTCAATTACCTCGTGGTGGGGTTTCCCGGCCCCGCGTTGCCCCGTCGCGCCGCGCTCCATTACAATAGCGGTCTTCGCAGTCCCGAAAGGCCCCCATGAACACCATCGAACGCACCTGGATGACGTTGAAACACACGTGGAAGTTCGCCCGCAAGGGCAAACGCTGCCAGTTTCCCATTCCCAGCCTCCATGTGGACGGCCATGTGGAATTGGGCGACCTGTGCCGCTTCCGCAACAACGTGACCCTGCGCACTCGAGGCGAGGGCAAGATCATCTTCGGCAACCGCTCCGGCTTTAGCTGGGGCTGTACGGCGGAAGCGCATCAGCTCATCCAGATCGGCAACTACACGGCCATCGCGGAGTACTCCTGGATCTGCGACACCATGCCCGTGCTCAAAGGCTCCACGAAGGGTTGCCGCGAGGTGGAGTACGTTTCGAAGCCCATCTACATCGGCAACGACGTATTCGTCGGCAGCGGCTGCATCATCGGCCCCGGCGTCACCATTGGCGACGGCGCCGTGGTGGGCCCCTTCAGCGTGGTGACGCGCGATATTGGCCCGCTGGAGATCTGGGCGGGCACGCCGGCGCGCAAGCTCGGCCACCGCACCGAGGGAGTGACCGAGACTCAGCTCCAGTCGCTGCGAGATCTGGTTGCCGAGCAGGGCATCCAGGGAAATCGCTACGAGAGCCCTTCAATCGCGCAAAAGATTGTAAAAAAGATCTTCCGGAAACTGAAGAAACTGGTTCGCTAGAAGGTCTGCCCATGCCCATTCGCGCCATTACATTCGACTACTGGATGACCCTCTTTCGCGAGCAGGATCGCGCGCTGCGCCACGAGCACCGTTCGGAAGCCTTCGCCAGGGCCACCGGCGCACCCCAAGCCGACGTAAGCCGGGCGCTGCAGGCCGCCCACGAATACTTTTTTACGATCCACGTTGCCGAGCAGCGCACGCTGGAACCCATCGACGCGGTGCGCATGGTGTGCCGCGATCTGGATCTCACCATTTCGGATTCGCTCGCCGACGAACTTGCCCGCGCCTTTGGCACGTCCATTCTGGTCTACCCGCCCGGGCTGATCGAGGGCGCCCTTGAGGCCGTGAAAGCCGCCGCCGCACGGGGGCCCGTCGGCATCATCTCCGACAGCGGCATGAGCCCCGGATCCTCATTGAAGAAACTATTGGATCTGCATGGATTCACACCCTATTTCACCCACATGACCTTCTCCGACGAACTGGGCGTGGCCAAGCCCCAAGCGGCCATGTTTGAACAAACCGCCGCTGCCCTCGGCGTGGCGACACACGAACTCCTGCACATCGGCGATCTGGAGCCCACGGATATTGCCGGAGTTCACGCAGTGGGCGGAGTGGGCGCTCTCTTCGCCGGAGCGAATGATCGCTTCGCGGAGAATACGACCGCGGAGTACGTGTTCCGCCACTGGGATGAATTCCTCGACGCGCTGCCTGACATTTGAAAAGCGAGCGCGTTCCCTCTTACCCCAGCTTTACCCGCTCCAGCGTTGCGTTCCACGGCGTGTCTTCCGTGCTGATCAGCGCGTAGCGCGCGAATCCCTCTTCCGCCATGAGCGATCCCGGCGCGACGAAAAGTGCACCGTCCACGTGGCGCGTGAAGAAATCTTCCGTGCCTCCGCTGACGATGATATCCGCGCGCGTTATCTCGCGCTGGCGTTTCAACTTTGCGACGGGCGTATCAGCGGTGATGACTTCCCGCGGATTACCGGGCGAACCGTGGCACACGATTCCCGAGAGCCCTTCCACGATAAAAGTGCGCGTCTTCCGCCAGTCGCGGAGCCGCTCGAGATTCTGGCTGCTCAGGTATTCATGGGCCGCGCGCAGCGCGGGAAGGAGCGCTTCATCGACCTTTCGATCCAGCGTTTCCTGCTTGCGCGAATAGCGAACAACCATGCGATCCTTGTTGCCCTGCACGCAGATCACACCGTATTTTTCCAGCAACGCAATGACTTCATTGCCCCCATCGCCGCCCATAATGGCGTCGCCCGTGTGCAGAATCGTCTGAATTCCGGTGTCCGCGATTGCGTTCAGCGCGCATTCGAGCGCGTTTTTGTTGCCATTGATGCTGCCAATTGCGGCGAAGATCATGAATTTGTTCCTTCCCGGAAAAAAAATTTCTGGCCGCCTCGGGCGGCGTTGCGAACTATACGCGCTTCAACAGCGGCCTTCAATGAAATTGTAAGATGTTGCAATTAAAGGTGTTGCAAAAACTAAATCAATTTTTTTACTTTTGAGACCGCCGATGAGCCTGTAAAATAAGGGCGATTTCGCACCCAAAAAAATTTTAGCATTGAAAATAGGGCTTGACAAATCATTATTTAGACGTTAATCAATACACCATTGCTGAAGGCGCTTCCGGTAGTTGCGCGCAGCACCGGAGAGAGCATACGTCTGTCGCGTATCTTGGGCCGGCGCCGACAGCTTCCAAGACCAATTCGATTTCAAAGGAGAAACGACCATGACCATTAAGAAAGCCAAGCCGACCGACAAGGCCCTCACGAAGTCCAAAGTGATCGAAGCCCTGGCCGAAGAAACCCAGCTTTCGAAGAAAGACGTCGGTACTGTCCTCGCGGCGCTGACCGAGCTGTCCTACGCGCAGGCCGCCGTGGGTTTCACCATCCCCGGCCTCGGCAAGCTGGTCGTCCAGCAGCGCAAGGCGCGCAAGGGCCGCAACCCGAAGACGGGCGAGACCATCAAGATCGCTGCCAAGAAGGTGCTCAAGTTCCGCATCGCCAAGGCCGCGAAAGACGCGATCACGCCCGCCAAGGAAAAGAAATAACCAATACCGCACAATTGCGGCGCTGACCCGGCCCGGTCTTCACTTCGGTGAGGCCGGGCTTTTTAATTGACAATGTACAATTGACAATGAAAAGACTGAGCAACCTGCCAGCCAGAGATTTTCCGCCCGATTCTCATTGTCAATTGTCAATTGTCAATTGTCAATTGTCAATTGTCAATTGTCCATTGTTGGTCGCGCGCTGCAACGACGCATAGGCCACGAAGTAATCGCGAATGGCCTGCACCAGCGCGGTCTTCGCCTGGGTGCGCGCCAGCTCGGTATCGATGATTTCGGTCTGCGTGCCCGCGCCTTCCTTGTAGCGCAGCTCCGCCAGACGCACGCTTTCCTCCGCCAGCGCCACCGTCTCTTTGCCCGCGCGCATGGACGCCGTCGCTTCATCGAGCCGCACGCAGGCCTGCTCCACATCCGCCGCCACAAGCCGCTCCAGATCGTCCAACTGAATCCGAAGGCTATCCGCGCGCGCGCGCACCTCGCCCAGTTCATGCTTGCGCTGGCCGCCGAGATAGAGATCCCACTGAGCGCCCACGTTCACCTGCCAGCCATCCGTCAATACACGCCCGCCATTGTCCACACTCTGCCATTTCACCGTGGCCGCGGCCTGAGGCAGATACTTCCCCTTCACCCCTTTTTCCTGCTGGCCCGTGGCCGCCACCGCTTCCTGCAATGCGAGCACCTCCGGGCGCTTCTCGCGGGCCTGCGCGATCAGTTCCGAGGCCTTCAGCGCCACGGGCGACCAGGGCAGAGACGCATCGTAGCTCAGGGGCTGTTGTTCCGGCAGCGCGAGGATGCGGCGCATGTTGATATCCGCAAGTTTCGCCCCGGCGCGGGCCGCTTCAAGATCGGAGCGCCGCGAGCCCGCTTCGGTCTTTGCGCGCATCACCTCGAAGTTGGTAATGGCGCCCTCCCGCAGCAGGGCCTCGGTGTCCTTCACATGGCGCTCGAAGGCCTCCAGGGCCTCCGTGGCCACCGCTACCAGCGAAGAGGCCAGCAGGGCATTGTGGTAGGCTTCCCGGGCCTGGTAGGCAATCTCCGCGCGGACGGCGTCGCGGCGCCAGACCTCCGATGCCGCGAGATACTCGGACGCCTTCACCGCCGCCTGCACTTGGCCACCCGCATAGATCAGTTGCGTGATGCTCAGACCCGTGGTGGTGGTTCCCTTCTCGGGCGCATAGCCTTCGGCGCCGATCAGCTTTTGAATGCCCGGGCGGCCGATCCCCTGGTCGAGCTCCTCGATGTAGTTGTAGGCCACCTGCCCCTTCACCTGGGGCAGACGCCGCGCTTTCGCCTGGCCCGTCTGGGCCTCGCGCAGCGCGATGTCCGTGTCGGCTTCGAGCACCTGGGCATTGTTTTCGAGTGCCAGCGCCACGCACTGATCCAGCGTCAGGGCCAGCGTTTCCAGGGCCTCGCCCCCCTCGCCACCCGTGTGATATGCTTCGGGCTCCGCAAGGATCGGCCCAGCCTGCTCAAGAAGTTGCTCAAGTTTTGGATCGGCCTGAGCCCCTGCGGAAAGCAGCGCGGATGAGCAAAAGACAAGGCGAAAAAGCGTGGAAGATTTCATGGGGGCAGACTCCCGAAAGGGTTATGGCAGCGCCTGATTTTAATGCCCCCGGCTTGGGGCAGTCAAAGGCCCGCCCTTGCACGCCCATCCGGCAAAGAGAAATCAGCAGTATCGGAGCATATCCATGAGTGAGCTCATCATCGTGCGCCACGGCCAGGCGTCCTTCCTTTCGGGCAACTACGACCAGCTTTCCGAGCTCGGCGCAGAGCAGACCCGACTCCTGGGCGAATTCTGGGCCGCGCGGGGCCTCCGCGCCGCGCGCTTCGTCGTGGGTCCGCGTAAACGACACCAACAATCGGCCGATGCCATCCTGGCCGCACTGGCCGACGCGGATTTGGCCCCGATGGAAGTGGTCGACGATGATCGGCTCGATGAGTTCGACTGGGACGGCCTCTACCGCTATGCCAGCAGCACCCTCGCGGAGCGCGACCCCGCCATCGGCGCGCTGAAGCACGCCTTCGAATCGGCGTCCGACATCACGGCGAAGCGGCGCACCATTCAGCACTATATGGAAGCCGTCACCGCGCAGTGGGCGGCGGGGGCCTTTCACGAAGACGGTCTTGAAACCTGGGACGAGTTCCGCAGCCGCGTGGAGGTCGCCATGAGACAACATATACAGGATCTGCCGAGCGGGAGCCGCGTGGTCCTGGTGACCTCGGGCGGCGTGGCGGCGGCCTCGGCGGGTCATGTGCTCGGTCTGGACGCCGCGCGAACCCTGGGACTCATCTGGACTTTGCGCAATGGCGCCCTCGTGGAGTACCTCTTCGGGAAGGGCCGCATATCTCTCAGCAGCTTCAACAACGCGCCCCACCTGCCCGAAGCGCGGCACTGGACCTATCGGTAGCGAAGTTTAATCAGACGGATCAGATCAGTCCGATGAACTCCCAGAAAATGAAAACGGCCTTCCGCCACATTGGCAGAGGGCCTCTAAATTTTCGGGCGCCTATTTTGTGTGCCCCAGGATCGCCTCTTCCTTGAAACTCGTCAGCATCACCGTGGCGCGCGAATCCGTCGTATAGACCACGTGGATTGTGCCGTCCTTCGCCTGGATCGCCATGGGATAGGCAAAGGTATTGCCCGGGGCGACGATATCGCGGCGATGGGGCCACGTCTTGTCGTTGTCCTCGGAAATCGCGATGGTCAGGGGAATCCGCTCGTTCATGTTGTCGTTGTAGGCCAGCAGCAGATGCCCGTTCTGCAGCTTGATGAAACCTACGGCCGCATTGGGGTTCGGAAACTGGGAATCTTTACCGCGTTTCCACGTCTGGCCGCCGTCATGCGATTCCGAGCGCACCAGATAGCGGTTCGTGCTTGGTTCGTAGCCGCCACCCACGCGGCAATAAGCGATCAGGCAATCGTCCGTGATCTGCACCGCCTCGGGCTGGAGATTGCCCTTCTTCGACTTGATCCGCTTCGTCGGCGTCCACGTGCGCGTCTTCGGATCGTGCCGGAGGAAGTAGGACGTCGTGTCCCGACCGATCACCTCCCGGTCGCTGCCCGTCTCGTGGTAGACCGGCAACAGGTACTCGCCGTTGTTCAACACAATCGGACGGCCCCGCACCATCGTGCCCATTTCAAAACCCAGATTCATCGAATCGGACCACGTATGGCCACCGTCCTCGGAGATCTTGGCCTTGATGAGCGTCTCCGACCAGGTGGCGCCGAAACGCTGCACGTAAAACAGCCACACCAGACCATCCGGCGCCTGCCACACGATGCCGTTACCCTCGCCCTGGAAAGGCGTGTCCGCCAGCAACTGCGGCTCCGACCAGGCCGTCTGCCCCGGCGAACGGCGGATGCCATAGACCTTTGATTCGTCCTCATACTCGCCGCCGCCACCATAAAAAGTGATGTACAGATCGCCGTTGTCCAACTCCGTGATCGCGGCGGGGTGCTTATAGGCCCCCGGCTTCTCGGTGCCGATCACCTTCTCCACGATGATGTCATCCGCCGCGAGGACGGGGACCGAAAAAAAGGCCAGCGCCAGCGCGCAGGACAGGGAATTACGCCACATGAAAGATACTCCTTGTTGGGGTCGATTGGACGTCATAGACACCGGGGTAGGATAAAGGGTGGCCGGGGCGAAACTCAATTAAAACTCGAATTCACCACGTCTTCCCGCCGCGCCTACTTCGTGTGCCCGAGTATCGCCTCTTCCTTGAAGCTCACCAGGATCACCGTGTCCCGAATACCCGTCGTGCAAATCACGTGGATGGTTCCATCCTTCGCCTGGATCGCCATGGGATAGCCGAAGGTGTTGTCCGTTCCGCTCGTGGCGAGATCGCGGCGGTGGGGCCAGGTCTGGTCGTTGTCCTCGGAGATGGCCGCAGTCAGGGGTGTGCGATAGTTCATGCTGTCATTGAAGACCAGCAGCAGCTTGCCGCTCTGCAGCTTGATGAAGCTCACCGCCGAGTTCGGGTTGGGAAACGGGGAGTTCTTGCCCCGGCTCCACGTCTCGCCGCCGTCGCGCGATTCGGACCGGAGGATGTAGCGCGACGTGCTCGGCTCGAAATCGCCGCCGGGGCGGACATAGGCGATCAGGTGCTCGTCCGAAATCTGCACCGGCTCGGGCTGGAGATTGCCGTGTCGCGAACGGATACGACCGGTCGGGGTCCACGTGCGCGTCTTCGGGTTGTGGCGCAGGAAGTAGGATCGTGTGTCGGGAAAGGTCCGGTCGATGTCGCTGCCCGTTTCATGATAGACCGGAAGGAGGTAGTCGCCGTTGTTCAGCACGATGGGCAGGCCGCGGCACATGGTGCCCAGTTCGAAGTTCAGCACCATCGAGTCGGACCACGTCTCGCCGCTGTCCTCCGAGATCTTCGCGAGGGTCCGCGATTCCGACCACGTGTCGCCGTAGCGCTGCACGTAGAAGAGCCACAGCAGGCCGTCCGGCGCTTGCCAGGCGATGCCATTCCCCTCGCCGAGGAAGGGCGTGTCCGCCAGGAGTTTCGGCTCGGACCACGCGGTCTCCCCCGCTTTCCGGCGAATGCCCCAAACCTTTGAATCCTCCTCATACTCGCCACCGCCACCGTAATAGGTCGCAAAGAGATCGCCATTGGTCAATTGCGTAATCGCAGCGGGGTGCTTGTACTTCCCGGGATGCTCCTTGCCAATGACGTGCTCGATAAGGATGTCCTCCGCGGCGAAGGCGGTGAACGAAAAAAGGAAGGCCATTGCGCAAAGCGTGGATGTGTACCGCATAGGTAGAGCTCCGTTGAAGTGCGGGTTCGACGTCATCTTGCTGGAAGAATATCGGCTGGCCGCGACGGATCGCAACAGGCGGCACGACTGCTGGGGAGCGACTGACTTCGTGGTGCCGAGGTACGACTTCCGGATGCGCGAATCGAATCTGGAAAATGCCCGGCAATCAACCGCCGGCCGCTGATGGTATGTTCTCTTAGCCCGTGAAGTCGGGCAAATAAATCAGCAACCCACAGGCCACGGCCCACAGCACCACCGTGGCACCCAGGGGACGATCTTTAATCAGCGTGCTGCTGGGATCGCCGCCGCCGGTCTCATGGTGGATCAGGTGGAGATAACGGAAGAGTCCGTAGACCACGAAGGGCAGGGTGATGTAGAGCTTGTCGGTGCCGAGGCGCTGAATCACTTCGGGGGAGCAGGTATAAATCGTGTAGGTGATCAGCGTGCCCCCGGCCATGATGAGGATAAGCTGATCGAGGTAGTTCACCGTGTAGTGTTGCAACACCTGCCGGTGAGACTGGGCACCTTCCTCCAGCAGGAGGATTTCCTGGCGGCGCTTGCTCAGGCCGAGGAAGGTGGCGAGGAAAAGGGTGCACACCACGAGCCAGTTGGAAAAGGGCACGTCCAGGGCAATGGCGCCGGCCACGGCGCGGATCACGAAGCCCAGCGCAATGGCGAGCACGTCCACGATCATGACGTGTTTGAGCTTGAGCGTATAGGCGAGGGTCAGCACGACATAGGCCAGCAGGGCCACCAGAAACTCCTGCCGGATGGCCCAGGCGATGACCAGGCTCGCGCCGAAAAGGAGCACCAGCAGCACGCGCGCGGCGGCGGGGCTCATGGCGCCGCTGGCGAGGGGGCGGTGGCATTTCTTGGGGTGTTCGCGGTCGCTCTCGATATCGAGGAGGTCGTTGAAGACATAGGTGGCGCTGGCGGCCAGACAGAAGGCGGCAAAGGCCGCCAGGCTCACGAGGGCCTGGCTCGGGTGGCTCAATTCGCCGGCGAAGACGAGGGCCGCAAAGAGCAGCAAGTTCTTCGTCCACTGGTAGGGACGCATCGCTGCGATGCAGGTCACGATGAAGGGCGGGTGCTTGGTCTCGGCCATTACATGCTCATCTTCTTGAAGACGCGACGGGGGATATTGCGGATGATCAGCATGATGTAGCGCCAGAAGAAGGGCACATAGGCCTCGTCCTTACCGGTGCTTACCGCTTTGAAAATGGCCTTGCCCGCCTGGGCCGGCGTGGCAACGAGGGGGCCGGGGAGCGGCAGGCCGAAGGTCATTTTGGTGTCCACAAAGCCGGGCTGGATCGTGGTCACGGTCACGTTGGACTTGGCCAGCCGCACGCGGAGCCCTTCGAGGTAGCAGGTCAGCCCCGCCTTCGTCGCACCGTAAATGTAGTTCGTCTGTTTGCCGCGATCGCCCGCGACGGACGAAAGGACGCCCAGGAAACCGGAACCGCGATGCTCAAAGACCGCCGCAAAGGCTTCCAGAATGGAGATGGCGCTGGTGAGGTTGACCGAGATCATCTTCTCCACTTCGGCCATGTGTTTCTGAGCTTTTTCCTGCTCGGCCATATAGCCATAGCCCAGCACGATGCCCGTGGGCTTGGTACCGATGGCGGCCTCGCAGGCTTCCACGAATTTGCCATGGGAGGGGAGGTCTTCGGCGTCGAAATGCAGGGCATGGCAGGGCACGCCGTGGCGCACGGCGATATCCGCCGCGAGAATGGCGTTCTCTTCGTCATCCCGCGCGGCGAGCACGAGGGTGTAGCCCGCCGCGGCAAAAGCCTGGGCCGTGGCCCGGGTGATGCCCGAGGTGGATCCGAGAATGACGGCGCTGGGCCGGAAGTCGGTGCTCATGAGGGATACGCTCTACGTTGGCATTCATTGTGATTCGCGGAGTATTGCGCGCAATCGTGCAGAGACAACAGGGACGTCAGCGACAGCAGGGTACGCAATTCCTGCTGTCGCTGCTGTCTCTGACGTCCCTGAAAAACAGCGGGGTAAGTGTTGGGCATATTGAGCATCACACCAGCCCCAATCGCCGTGCCATGTTGGAGGACAGCACGCCTTTGGGATCGAGGCGCTTCTGTATGGCTTTGAACTCGTCCAGGCGCGGGTACATGGCCGCGATGGTCTCCGGACTCGCCACGGCGTCTTTCGCCAGGTAGAGACGTCCATCGTGATCGAGAAGGATCCGCTCCAGCTCGTGGAGGAAGGGCGTGAGGCCACGGTGGTTTGGCAGATCAAGCGTGAGGGTGTAACCCTTCATGGGATGGGACAACAGGCCGGGATTCTGCTCGCCGAAGGTCTTCAAGACGGCGAGGAACGAAGCGCGGCGCGAATCGGCGAGTCGCTGGAGAATGCGGATGAGGCCCTGCTTGCTCTCGTAGGGCAGTGTGGCCTGAAACTGGGCAAAGCCCTTGCGCCCATAGAGCCGGTTCCAGTGGTGGATGGCGTCCAGGGGATAGAAATACTTGTCGTAGTGCACCAGCTTGCCGATGGTCGTGGGGTGCGCGGCGTAGAAGACCTTGTTGAAGGCCGTCACGCTCAGGGGATTCAGCACAAACTGGGGGCAGTTGAAGGGCACGTTCTTCGGGAATTCCCGCTTCAGAGCGAAGGGTGTATTCGCGCGGGCCGGATCGAGCTGGGAAAGCCTCGCGTGATTGCCCTGCATAAGTACGGAGCGGCCCAGACTCGCGCCCCGCGCCAGGCAATCGACCCAGGCCACGGAATATTTGTGGGCGCCGTCGGTCGCCGCCATGGCATCCAGCGCGTGATCCAAATCGCGGCACTGGGTGTAATCCGTCACGATCCAGGAGCTTTCCACGGGCTGAAGCCGCACGCGGGCCGTGAGGATGAACCCCGTGAGTCCCACACCGCCCGCCGTGGCCCAGAAGACATCGGCGTTCTCGGTTTTCGAGCAATTCAGGATCTCGCCGGTAGGCAGGAGCAGCGTGAAGGATTCCACGAATTCGCAGAAGGTCCCGTCGCAGTGATGGTTCTTGCCGTGGACGTCATTGGCAATGGCGCCGCCGATGGTCACAAATTTGGTGCCGGGCGTGACCGGGACGAAATAGCCGCGCGGCACAAAGACGTCGAGAATGTCGGCCAGGCTGACGCCAGCCTCGCACTCGAGTACGCCGGTTTCCTCGTCGAAGCTGATCATGCGGTCGAGACGAGTGGTGTTGACCACGCCACCGCCACCGTTGACGGCGGTATCGCCGTAGCTTCGGCCCAGTCCTCGGGCGATGATCGAAGAGGAAGCGTGACCCCCGATGAGGTCGTTCAGGGTGCGGCGTTTTTCCGGGCGAAAGACGTCACACTTCTCGGGATCCAGGCCGCCCCAGCCGCTGAGGGACTGGTGCATGGAGGAATCGGCCACGGGTATTCTCCTGGGTTGGTGTGAAGGTCTCGGCTGTGAAGTGTACTCGGGTGTATATACCCGCCGCAGGCGAAAGTATAACGCCATCGGTCGGATACAAACAAGTCCGACTGGCGCTATCTGCTTTGTTGACAGGGAATTAGAGGGAAAAACGCATGAAAAAAATGGGGCCCATACGACCTATACGACCCATGTAAGCCATCGCCGGTGGCCTGCTTCCCGGTCCAGCGCCGCCCCCGGCGATCCACTTTCACTGCTCCGGTGTCTTCGGGGACTTGTTCTCCATCAGGATATCATCCAGAATCAGGATTCGTTCGCACCAGATCATGAGCAGGGTGCACAGGTAGCGGCGGCCCATTTTGCGCAGGCGCAGGTTGCTGATGCCCCAGGTGCGGCCGGACCAGGTGATGGGGACCTGGGCAATGCGGTAGCGCCGGATCAGGCTCGACAGCGACATTTCGATAGTGATGTTGAAGTGGGCCGCCTGCAGCGGAAGGATGCTCTGGATCACATGGCGCCGGTAAACCTTGAAGGCGTTGGTGAGGTCGTTGTGGTGGGTCAGGAAGAGCACCTGCATGGCATGGTTCACGATTCGGTTGACCACCAGCTTCACGGGCGGATAGTGGGTGACACTGCCGCCCTTCATGAAGCGCGATCCGAAGACGCAGTCGTAGCCCTCTTCAATCTTGCGATAGCAGCGCACCACGTCCAAAGGGTTGTCCGAACTGTCCGCCATGACCACGGCGAGCACGTCGCCCCGGTAGTGGTGTAGTCCGCAGCGGATAGCGCGGCCGAGGCCGCCGGGGGGCCAGTTGTGGACCAGGTGGATCTCGGGGATTTCCTTCGCCTTCTCCTCGATCACCGCCGTGGTGTTGTCCGTGCTGTTGTCGTTGACCACGAGGAGCTCAAAGGGGATAGATTCCGCGCGCAGGGCGGCGGCGAGGCTTTCCAGCGTGGGTATGATGTTCTTCTCTTCGTTGTACGCGGGTATAAGAACGGAGTAGAGAAGGGTATTCTTCTCCACCGGCTGCAACTTAGATTCGGCCTTCGAAACCATGGTAGATCTCCCCCAGAAGAGCGTCAATATCGTAGGCGTAGCGCCAGTTCGGGTAGTGGGACTGAAATTTGCCCACGTCGCTGATCCACCAGATGTGATCGCCGATGCGGTTGTCGTCCTCGTAGCGGATATCCATTTTGTTCCCGGTGATGACCTCGCACTTGGCGATGGCTTCCTGCATGGAGCAGTTGCTGTGGCGGCTCCCGCCGATGTTGTACACCTCCCCCGAGCGCGGCGCGCGAAGCACTTCAAAAAAGCAGTTGACCAGGTCGCTGGAGTGGATATTGTCCCGTACCTGCTTGCCCTTGTAGCCGAAGATGCGGTATTCCTTCTTCGTGATGGCGCATTTCATGAGGTAGGACAGAAATCCGTGGAGCTCTGCGCCGGAGTGGCCCGGTCCGGTGAGGCAGCCGCCCCGGAAAACGGCGGTCTTCATGCCGAAATAGCGGCCATATTCCTGCACCATGACATCGGCAGCCACCTTGGAAGCACCGAAGACCGAGTGCTTGCACTGGTCGATGGACATGGTCTCGTCGATGCCGTCCTTCGCGTAGGGGTGGCTCTCGGCCACTTCCCAACGGGTTTCCAACTCCACCAGGGGCAGGTTGTTGGGCGTATCGCCGTAGACCTTGTTGGTCGAGGTGAAAATGAAAGGCGCTTCTGGGCAATGTTGACGCGTGAGTTCCAGGAGGTTCAGCGTACCCACCGCATTCACGCCGAAATCGGTCAGGGGTTCTTTCGCCGCCCAGTCGTGGCTCGGCTGGGCCGCCGTGTGCACCACGAGTTCTATGGACGAGCTATAGGATTTGAAGATAGCCTCCAGGGCGCCAAAGTCGCGAATATCCGCCTCGTGGTGCGCGTAGTTCGCGTGGTCCGCGCGGAGCCGCTCCACCGCCCAATGGGTCGAGGCTTCCTCCCCGAAGAAGTACGCGCGCATGTTGTTGTCCACGCCCGCCACAGTGTACCCTGCTGCGATGAAGCGGCGGACCGTTTCCGCACCAATCAGACCGGCCGAACCGGTTACCAGAACCACACCCATAAACGCTCCCGATGAACGGCACGATACGTAGAAGGAAGAAAACGGCGAAATGCGAGACGCCATTCTAGCGCACAATCGTGCGAGGCTGTCAACCGGCGCGGCGACCCCGAGGCGGTGTGTTTGGCGCGAGTCGACTTCCTTCACTGCAGGGACGAGAGCGACATCAGGGACGGCAGGCTGCGATGGCCGGAATTTGCTGTCGTTTGCAGAGTTCCTGCTGTCTCTGCCGTCCCTGACGTCCCTGCAACCATCGGCCAGATGCTACGGCTGCTTTGCATTGCCGGTCTCTCGTACCGTTCCCGGAGCCCGCCCATGAAAACCATCCTCGTCACCGGCGGCGCCGGCTTTGTGGGCTCCTGCCTGGCCATGGGCCTCAAAGCACGCGGCGAGAACACCCGCGTGGTCGCCTTCGACAATCTCCGCCGGCGCGGCTCCGAGCTGAATCTGCCCCGACTCAAGGCGGCGGGCGTGGAGTTCCTCCATGGCGACATCCGCTGTCCCGGCGACCTGGAAGAAGTTGGTCCCTTTGACGTGCTCATCGAGTGCAGCGCGGAGCCTTCGGTGCTGGCCGGCTATGGCGGCTCACCCAAGTATGTGCTGGAGACCAACCTGACCGGCACGTTGAATTGCCTGGAAGCCGCCCGGCAGCACGGGAGCGACATCCTGTTTCTTTCCACGAGCAGGGTCTATCCCATGGAGACCATTGCGAGCCTGCGCTACCGCGAGACGGAGACCCGCCTGGAGCTGGAAGCGGAGCAGCCCGTGTCGGGGGCCAGCGCCGAGGGCATCGCGGAGGACTTTCCCCTCGAAGGGGTACGCTCCCTCTATGGCGCAACCAAACTGGCCTCAGAACTGGTGATGGCGGAGTACCTGTCCATGTACGGCCTGCGGGGCGTCATCAACCGCTGCGGCGTGCTGACCGGACCCTGGCAGATGGGCAAGGCCGATCAGGGCGTGGTGGTCCTCTGGGCCGCGCGCCATGCCTATGGCGGCGCATTGAAATATATCGGCTACGGCGGTCAGGGCAAGCAGGTTCGGGACATGCTCCATGTGGAAGATCTCCTCGATCTGGTGTGTATCCAGCTCGCTCGATTGGACGAGTTCAGCGGGCGGACCTTCAACGTGGGCGGGGGCCGCGCCGTGAGCACCTCGCTTCAGGAATTGACCGGACTGTGCCAGCGCTTTACAGGCAATACCATCCCCATCGCGGGTGAAGTTGCGAACCGTGCTGCCGATATACCCCTCTACCTAACAGACAACCGGCGCGTGACGGCGGCCACGGGCTGGACACCGGCGCGCACGGCAGATATGATTGTGGAGGAGGTTTGCGCGTGGCTGAGGGACCACGAAGGGGCGCTGCGGCCGCTATTGAGTTGACGGGGGGCGCAGTTTACACGGTCAGATTACACAGTTTACGCCCTATCCTCTTTTCGGCATGGGAGTTAGACCGAGAATAGGATTGACCGTTTGGGCGGTCGGTGGTATCATGAACATATCTGAAACCCTTGAAATATCGGGAGATGCAAGCATGAAGAAGCCCAGTGGTGTGGAAATGAAGTCCAGCGCGGCCCGCGCCGGTTTCACGCTCATAGAACTCTTGACGGTAATCGCGATTATTGCGATCCTCGCGGGGATGACGGCCGTGGCCGTGCCGCGCTATCTTGAAAAGGCCCAAGTTACCAAGGCCAAGACCAATATTGAAAACGTGGCCAAGGCCCTCGCCGCGAAGTCAGCCGAGTCAGGCAATACCACGGGCTACCCCGTGGCCTACGGCTTTGTGCTGCCCGAAGCCCGGGAAGTTGCGCCTGCCACACTGCTTCTCAACCCGGAGCTTTATTATCAGTTGCGCCCCTATACGGCTGAGATCGGGCTTCACCAGGATCTGAATGTGTACGAGCTACCCCGCTGGATGCTGTCGGCCTATGACAGCGACAACAACGGCCAGCTCGGGCTCCTGGAGTACTCGCCGATCGGCGAGAAGGATTCCGGCACCAATACCTATACGTTTTCTTTGGAGATGTACTCCGGTCCGAATGGCGAATTCCCGGGTGCGGGCGCGAGCAACAACCCGGCTATCGTGAGTCTGTCCGAAGTAACCCTGCAATCCAAGGACGGCATTCAACGGCCCTTTGCCTATGTGCCCTTCAACAAGCGCCAGCTCTCCGCAATTCGTCGCTACTGGACGAATCAACTTGATGAGTTTGGTACGACGGTGGACGCGGCGGACCCCGACCTCCAGGGTCGGCTTTTCTTCCCACCGCCGAACTATGACGGATTCGTACTCGTCGGCAATGGCCCCGGTGGTACCAACGGTGGCGTGGTAGCCGATCCTCCCGCGAAGAGCGGTGCTGGCTACGATGATGCGTACGTTTACCACATGGCGGCGTTGCGCACGGCTTTCCTGGCCACGCGCGACTGGGATCGGGACGGAGTCGGTGGCGGACAGCCCGACGGCAAACGGGACTTCGACTTCGAGGCCCGCAAGGACGCGCAGGAACTGAACATGCTGCCCGACGGCACCAACGGGGCTGGTGCCTTCATCAAGGTGGTTGAGTAACCCGTTATCCACATAGCACGTAAATCTCGCGGCAGGTCTTCGGACCTGCCGCGTTTCTTTTGGGCCCGGGGGGGGACCGTCCTGCACGAACAAAATCGCCTTCCGCAAGTGCCGCGTTGCAACAGGAAGTACCCTCCAACCGAGGGAGATCAACCACCCGTGCGGGACCGTCCCCCGCTTTAAAAGCGCGGGACGGTCCCGAACGCGCAGAGGTCTTGCGGCGCGCTGCCGTGATTCGCACGACCCACGGACCTCACCCGTGACACCGTTGCCCGGACGTTCAGGACGGTCCCGTCGTAACGCGGGGACTGTCCTGCACGAACAAAATCGCCTTCCGCAAATGCCGCGTTGCAACAAAAAGCACCCTCCAACCGAGGGAGATCAACCACGCGTGCGGGACCGTCCCCCGTTTTAAAAGCGCGGGACGGTCCCGAACGCACAGGGGGCTGCGGCAGGCTTCCGTGGTCCGTATGACCTGCGGACCTCACCCGTGACCCCGGTGCCCGGACGTTCAGGACGGTCCCGTCGTAACGCGGGGACTGTCCTGCACGAACAAAATCGCCTTCCGCAAATGCCGCGTTGCAACAAAAAGCACCCTCCAACCGAGGGAGATCAACCACGCGTGCGGGACCGTCCCCCGTTTTAAAAGCGCGGGACGGTCCCGAACGCATAGTGTGCTTCGTCCAACCGGGTTTCACCGATCGAACCACACTACCTATCATAAATCAAGAGCCCCTGCGTTCAGGACGGTCCCGTCGTTGCGCTATACTACGCCCCCGATGTCTCTCCACTAGAAAGCCTTTCCCATGTTTCATGACTTCATCGAGCCCGGCGTTCCGGTCGTGCTCTTCTGGATCTTCGTCTCCGTCGCCATCATCATCCAGGGCATCAGCAAATCCGGCTTTGCGGGCGGTGCGGGGATCCTGTCACTGCCGCTGATGATGCTGGTGATGCCCGTCGACAAAGTCGCGGCGACGCTGCTGCCCCTGCTGATCCTGTGCGACTTCAACGCGATCTACCACCACCGGCACAACAAGGACTGGACACAGGTGATGCGGATCTTTGTGCCGTCGTGCCTCGGCATCGTGCTGGGAGCGCTGGTGTGGTGGAAGATCGGGCGCGAGGGTGTGGAGTTTTACAGCCTCTTGATCAAGCGCATGGTGGGCGTGATCGCGATTATCTTCGGACTCTACATCGCCGCGAAGGACCAATCCATGGCGTGGGTGGCGCACCACAAGGCGGGGCGGAAGACGGCGGTGATCGTGGGTATCGTGGCCGGCTTCACGTCCACCATTGCCCACGCTGCCGGGCCCATCGTGAGCCTGTATATATACTCTCAGGGCTTCAACAAGACCCTCTTCGTGGGAACGGTGGCCTGGACCTTCACGCTGATCAACCTGACCAAGCTGCCCTTTTATGCCTGGGCCGGACTCGTGGATACGAGCGTACTCTGGTTCGACGCATGCCTCGTGGCGCTGATCCCGGTGGGCTCGTGGCTCGGCCACTGGATGCACCACCGGGTGTCGAAATGGTGGTTCAGCCGGATCATCATGGTGCTGACCCTGGTGGCGGGCGTGCAGTTGTTGTTTGACGTGCAGGTGATCCAGTGGGCGCTGGAACTGCTGGTGCGCTAAGCGGGACAGACCGCAACTCATACTCCGGTGATTTTTCGCTGATTTCAGGGACAACAGGGACTTCAGAGACGGCAGTAAAAGAAGCTCTTAACGATCTCACTGCTGTCCCTGTTGTCCCTGCTGTCTCTGCAACCTCCTAACGACGCCAGCGGTATGCATCGTGCCCACTAAGGTATACGCGCGCCCCCAACCCGCGCCAACCTGGAAGGACCATACCCGTGGAAATTGAAACGCCCCGCCTGCGATTGCGCCCCTGGCGTTTGGAAGACAAACCCGCACTGCTGCGCCACGCGGACAACCCGAACGTTTCGCGCAACCTCTGCAACATGTTCCAATCGCCCTACACCGAGGCGGATGCGGAATCGTGGATTCAGAGCTGTCTGGCCACCGAGGGCCCGTGCAGAAAATTCGCCATCGAGATCGAGGGCGAGGTGGTCGGGGGAATCGGAATCCACCCGCGAGAGGACGTCTTGGCGCAGACGGCGGAGATCGGTTACTGGCTCGGCGAATCCAACTGGGGCCGGGGCTACATGACCGAGGCGCTCCGCGCGATCGTGATTCATGCCTTCGAGACCTTTGAGTATCACCGGCTGGAGGCGGGCCATTTCGGGTGGAACCCGGCCTCGGGGCGCGTGCTCGAAAAAGCGGGCTTTCAACTGGAAGGCTGCCAGCGCGAGCGATTCTTCAAGAACGGCGAGTTTACCGACAACATGATCTATGGCCTGTTACGTGACGAGATCGTATAACACGTGACTAGCCACTCATGGGACGGATCAGACGGATCGGACCGATCTGCTTGATTAGATCGGTCTGATCCGTCCGATTGACTACGCGCCGTCAATTGTCCATTGTCCATTGTCAATTGATATAATCCGCCATGACCTTCGGCTCCCCCACATTCTGGCGCTTTCTCCGCTACGCCCGCCCCTACCGCTTTTACATTCTCGGCTCGGTGGCGACGGGCGTGGTGAAGTTTACCCTCGCGCTCCTGCTTCCCTTTGCCATGGGCTATTCCCTGGACCATATTATCCTGGCGAATATCCCCGGTGACGAGAAGATGAACCGGCTCCTCCAGATGTCGTGGATTCTCATCGCGGTGTTCATCGCCCGCATCCCCATCGCTTACTACCGCTCCTACTGGGCGGAACTGGCGGGCAATCGCACCATCTTCGACATCCGCAACGCCCTCTACGCCCACGTCCAATCCCTCGGGCTCGCCTACCACGCGGGCCAGCGCACCGGCGCCACCACCTCGCGCCTGACGAACGACATCAACCAGGCCCAGGGCATCCTCGATCGGGGCGTCATGTCCGTGGCGGTCGATTTCATTTTTCTTGTGGGCGTGGTGATCTTTCTCTTCTTCAAAAACTGGCAACTGGCCACGGCGAGCCTTTTCACCCTGCCCATGTACGCCCTCGTCTTCGGTCTGCTCAACCCGCGCCTTCGCGTGGCGTCCCAGCGCTCCCTTGACGAGATGTCCCACCTTTCCGGCGAGATCAACGAAAAGCTCACGGGCCACAGCGTGGTCATGTCCTTCGTGCGCGAGCGCTCCGAGCGCCTCCGCTTCATGAAGTTGCACCGGAAGTACTATGACGAAGTGATGGTGCGCACCCGGATCCACGTCTCCATGTTTCAAGTGGGCGAGTTCTTCACCATGGTCGGCCCGCTGGTGGTTACCCTGGTGGGCACCTGGCTTGCCGTGAATGGCTCCCTCACGCCCGGAGAACTGGCGGCCTTCAGCGGCTACCTCGCCCACCTCTATCTGCCCACGCGCCGCCTGGCCGACGCCTCCGCCGCCGTTCAGATGCAGCTCGCAGGCATGGACCGCGTCTTCGCCATTCTCGATGTACGGCCCGACATCGCCGACACGCCCGACGCCAAGCCCCTTCGACTCACCGAGGGCCGCATCACTTTCGACAACGTGTACTTTTCCTACCTCGACGACCAGCCCGTGATCGAGGGCATTTCCCTCGAAGTAGAGCCCGGCCAGGCCGTGGCCATCGTGGGTCGCAGCGGTGGCGGCAAGAGCACCCTGGTGAAGCTCGTGCCCCGATTCTACGACGTAAAGAGCGGCGCAATACGCATCGACGGCCAGGACATCCGCGACGTCACGCTCCACTCTCTGCGCGAGAAGATCGGCATGGTGATGCAGGACGCGATCCTCTTCGGCGGCTCCGTGCGCGAGAACATCCTCTATGGTCGCCGCGGCGCCACGGAAGAAGAGATGCTCGAAGCGGCCCGCATGGCCCACGTGGACGAGTTCGTGGACGAATTGCCCAAGGGCTACGACACCCTCATCGGCGAGCGCGGCGTGACCCTCAGCGGCGGCCAGAAGCAACGCCTCAGCATCGCCCGGGCTTTCCTGCGCGACCCGGAAATCCTCATCCTCGACGAAGCCACCTCCAGCCTCGACTCCCACGCGGAAAACGTGATCCAGGAAGCCCTGGAGCGCCTCATGAAAGGCCGGACCACGCTGGTCATCGCCCACCGCCTCGCCACCGTCGTGGACTGCGACCGCGTTGTCGTGATCGAAGACGGCCGCATCGTCCAGGACGGCGCCCACGACGCCCTCATCAACGAAGAAGGCCCCTACCGCGCGCTGTGCGAAGAGCAATTCGGCGCAGTGCAGTTGGAAGATCTGGCGGGTTAAAGTCTGTCGCACATACGCCACGATTGTTGATGCATGTCATAGTGACCAATGGTACAATGGCGAAGAGGTAGAATCCCGAGGAGGCCGCGCGTGTCAAACATCAAGAAGCAAATTGTGACCGACGAAAGCGGCCGCCCGATAGCCGTTCAGATTTCCTACGACGACTGGGTTCGGCTGGAGGCACGATTGGCCGAGAAAGGCGAGCCGCCCGCAAAGACCGGCGATCTGAGCAAGCACTTCGGAGTCATGCCGCTCCGCTTCGACCCCATGGAGTTTCAGCAACGGGCACGTAGCGAATGGCCGTAGGCCAGGTGCTCGATACCAACGTCGTGCTCTACCATCTTGGCGGACGATTGGCGGAGCCAATTAGCGGCACGCAGTGCTGCGTGTCTATTGTCACGCAATTGGAACTCCTGTCATATCCGGACATCACTCCAGCGGAAGAATCATTCATCCGCACCTTCCTGGCGGACCTCACCATTGTCGACTTGAGTTCGGAAATTTGTCAGTCAACGGTCTATCTCCGCCGGGCCTATCGCTTGAAGCTTCCCGACGCTATCATTTGCGCCACCGCTCTCGCGCTGAATGCAACGCTTTTGACAAACGACAAGCAACTTGCGGCAGTCTCCGAAATCCGCATGGAACGTGTAGCCCTCAGTTCCCAGGAAGGACAGGGCACCCCAGACCCCAACTAGCAAGGGGCAAGAACGGGAATCACATTGAGAAAGGGAGGCCTTGTGATGAAATCGATTAGAAACCCGCTTCTTGTACTTGACCGGAAATCCTGGCCGGGGGGCTTTCGCCTATTCCCGATCGCATTGCTCGCGGTGCTGGCGGCGGGTTGTTCGTTGGAGCCCACTCACAAGATCTATTACACCGAGACGGTGTCCGCCGTGGATTCCACAAATAAAGTGGGCGTCGACATTTACAAGATCCTGGCAAAAGACGAGGGAAATCTGTGCATCTCGCCGCTGAGCATCGCGATGAACCTTTCGACCGTCCTGGCCGGCGCGCGCGGGAAGACGGCGAATGAGATCAACGCCGTCCTGGGCATCCCGCCGGGCGGTGGCATTCACGAAGGGTTCAGCGAACTTCGCGCGATGATCGAAGGGAGCAACTCCGAGGATTGCCAGACGATATTGGCCAATGTGCTGGCGTATCAGGAAGGCATGGACCTGAACGCCCAGTTTTTGGGAATTCTGGACAAGAATTATTCTGCCGCACGACTTCCATTGAATTTCGCGAATCGCTCGGACGATGCGAGGGATCGGCTGAATACCTGGATCGCAGAAAACACGAAGGGCCGAATCCGGGGCTTTTTGACGGGGGACGATATAACTCCGTACACCAGGGTTATACTTGCGAACGCTCTTACCTTCGACGCCAAGTGGGATCGGGAATTTGATCCGAAGGTTACAAAGGAAGCACCGTTTTTCCCGGAAGACGAGCGCGAAGTATCCGTTCCCATGATGAAGCGGAAAGGTGTCTTCCGCTTATCGGCTCCAGCGGACGGCGTTCAAGTTCTTCGCCTGCCCTATCGCGGAGGACAAGTGGAAATGGTACTGGTGCTGCCCGTAATGGGTGAAAAACTGAAAACGGTGGAACGGGCGCTTTCCGCCCGGCAGCTTCAACAATGGGTAGATCAGTGCCAGAGCGAGCCATCCGAGGTTTACTTACCACGTTTCACAGGTCATACACGTAGCGATCTGCTGGGCGCGCGCTCCCAATTAGGCATGGCATGCGCGTTCAAGCCGACTTGCGCCGACTTTTCGGGCATCACAAGCGAGCCCTACCACGTTGGTCTGGTAAAGCATGGCTGTTACGTGGAGGTGGATGAGGAAGGCACCAAGGCGGCGGCAGTAACCGCAACTGGGTTGCTCGGTGGCGGGGCCGGAGATGAATTTCGCGCCGTCCGGCCCTTCCTGTATTTCATCCGCGAAACCACGTCCGGAGCAATCTTGCTGATGGGGCGTGTCACGAATCCGATGGCGCTGGAAACGTGAGACCGAAGTAAGCCCGTAACATTCTACCCATCCACCGGGACGGGCACGCGCGTTGACGGCCACAATCACGTATTTGGCCAATGCCGCGCGGCCGAAATCCGATAGTGGAACCGCGGACGCGCAAAGCTTACAATACAACCCCAATGTGGGAACCAAGGCAAAGCCAATGGCCCGAAGCGATTTAAGGAGAGAGTTCGGATGGGGAATATGACCGGCGTGCTCAGCGAGGTGGACGTCACCCGTGACGTGGGAGCAATCGTATTGGGGGGCGGTCGGGGGACGCGCCTTTATCCCCTGACCAAGGTGCGCGCCAAACCCGCGGTGCCCCTGTGCGGCCGTTACCGGCTCGTGGACATTCCCCTGAGCAACTGCCTCAACTCCCAGATCAACAAGATCGCGGTATTGACCCAGTACAACAGCCACTCCCTCAACCGCCACATCAACAACACCTACCGCTTCGACATGTTCAGCGGCGGCATGGTGGAGGTGCTGGCCGCCGAGCAGACCGATTTGGCCAGCGGCAACGAATGGTTCCAGGGCACGGCGGACGCCGTGCGGAAGCAATTTGTCCACATCCGCGATCAGGGCGTGTCCCACTATGTCATTCTTTCGGGCGATCAGCTCTATCGCATGGATTACCGGGAACTCCTCGAAACCCACTTTAACAAGGGCGCGGACATCACCGTATCCGCCCTGCCCGTCAGCCGCGACGACGCCCACGCCTTCGGCGTGATGAAGGTACTCAAGAGCGGACGTATCCGCGAGTTCGTGGAGAAGCCCACCGACGCCGCTGTGCTCGACAGCCTCGTTACCCCCGACAAGGTCTTTGAAGACTTCGGCCTGAACGGGGCCGGCAAGCCTTACCTCGCCTCCATGGGCGTCTATGTGTTCAAGGCGGAAGTGCTGGAAAAGCTCCTCATGGAACACGTGGAATGGGTCGATTTCGGGCGCGAGCTCATCCCTCATTCCCTGGGCACCCACCAGGTCTACGCCCACATGTTCTCCGGGTTCTGGGAAGACATCGGTACGGTCCGCTCCTACTTCGATGTGAGCATGGCCATGACCACCGATGACGCGCCCTTCCAGTTGAACGGGCTCCGCGATCCCATCTACACCCACGCCCGCTGCCTGCCCGGCGTCCAGATCTCCGACGCCCACATCAAGAACGCCATCATCTGCGAGGGCAGTCGGGTGACCAAGGCCACGATCAACAAGTGCATCGTCGGCATCCGCAGCATCATCCATCCCGGTGCCGTCTTGGACCACGCCATCATCCTGGGCGCGGAGTCCTTCGACGCGGAGAATCCCGGCGATGGCGGCCCCAAGATCGGCATCGGCGAAAAATCCAACATCAGCCATGCCATCATCGACCACAACGCCCGCATCGGCAAGGGCGTGGTGATCAAGGGCTCGAAACGACTGAAAGATTATGACGGTGACGGCTATGCCATTCGCGACGGTATCGTTGTGGTGTTCAAGAACGCCGTCATCCCCGATGGCTCCCTCATCGGCGCAGTGTAGTCTGCGGACCGGGAGCCCGCCTGTTTTCGGACCGGGAGCGTAGCGCCATGGAGCCTGCGCTTCCGGTTCCAATCCGCGCGATGGCAATCCGCGCCCTTCCCCTCGGCCTCTGCGTGCTCGGCGTCCTGCTGCGGCTTTATGGTCTCGGCGACCCGAGCCTGTGGTACGACGAGGCCGCCAGCCTCTATCTCGGCGATCATGCCGATTCGGTCGCCGCCCTCCTGGAACCTGCCTATACGGTTGAGCCGCCCCTGAACACCGTGCTCACCGCCGGTTGGGCCGCCCTGGTCGATGGTCTATTTCCGTTGGCCGTCACTGATCCGCACCACGACTTTCTCTTGCGGCTGTTGCCCTTCCTCTTCAGTGTGTTGACCCTACCCGTGGTCTATTTCCTGGCCCGCAGGCTCTTCCGCGACGAACGGAGCGCATGCCTGGCCCTTTTTTTCTTCGCCATCGCCCCCTTTCAGATCTACTATGCCCAGGAGCTCCGCGTCTACAGTGTGGTGGTGCTCTTTGCCCTCCTGGCCCTCTGGTTCATGGTCGAGGCCCTCGAAGAGGGCCGCCTGATCGCCTGGGTCGGGCTGGTGGCCGCCCTCACTCTGCTCATGTACGCCCACTTCATCACGATGTGGTATATCTTCGCGCTGAACCTGGCCTTCGTGCTCCTGCTGCCCCGATATAAACATCGATTCTGGTCCTGGACCGCCGCGAATGCCGTGCTGATGCTCCTCATCGCCCCCATGCTCCAACGCGCCTTCGCCATGCACGCCGAAGTGCAGGACATCGTCTATCCCTGGTATCCCAATCCCACCTGGAAAACCGTCCTCATCACCTTCAAGAATTTCTTCGCGGGCTATGGGCCGAAGGCCTGGGCCTACTGGCCCCTTTTCATCCTCGCCGTCGGCCTCAACGCCGCCGCGTGGAAAGCCTGGCGCACGGATCGCACCGCCCTTACCCTGCTGACCGCCCTCGTTTGGGTGCCCGTAATCGGCTGTGCCCTCCATTGGGGACTCAGCGACTTCTCTTTTTACGAGCACCGGCTCTTCATCGTTTCCGGTGCCGCCGCCATCCTCCTGGCGGCCCGGGGCGCCGCCCTGATGGGGCGCCGGGGCCTGGTGCCCGCCGCCGCGCTGGCTGTGTTTACGATCCCTTGCCTCGCAGACGGCTACGCGGGCCGGCTCCACCCGATCCCCATGCACCGCCTGGCCATGTGGGAGAAGGTAGATTTCCGGAGCGTGGCCGCGCACTTGGAGCGCAACGCCGCGCCCGGTGATCGCCTCCTCTACGCGAGCCACTTCAGCGCCTACCCCATGATGCACTACTACGCCGGTGACCAGACCCGTGTGGGCTGGTCCGAGGCCGACGAGGAAGAGTCCATCAAGACGATGGGCCATGAGGCCATTCTGCGGTCCCACAGCCTCATGCCCGTACCCAAAGAAGAGGCGGTGGCGGACGCGGAACGGATATGGTTGCTGCGCACCGAGGGCACCTCTTTCGAGTGGCAACCCACGACGGATCGGATCAGCGGATGGCTCGATACCGATTTCGAAATCCAGGAGATCCTCCGCTGGAAGGGGGTCGTGCTAACGCTGTACACCCACCGTTTCAGATCCTGAAATGCAAAAGGCTTGACATCACCGGTCAAACGTGGTTCAATACTGCTGAATATCAATTCAGTTTAACCCTGATTGCCGGGAGTGGAAGCATGGCCAAGGATCTTACGAAGCGCCAACGCGATATTTTGGACTACATCATCGACTGCGTCCGCGATCGCGGCATGCCGCCTACGATTGCCGAGATCGGCGAAGAATTCGGCATTACCTCGACCAACGGCGTGAACGACCACCTCGTGGCCCTGGAGAAAAAGGGATTCATCGAGCGGTCGTCCAAGGCCCGCGGGATCATCATCACGGAGAAGGCCGCCTTTGGCTTCTATCAGAACGACGTGGGCGTCCTGCCCCTCGTCGGTCAGGTCGCCGCCGGTCTTCCGATCCTGGCCCAGGAAAACATCGAGGGCCACGTGCCGGTCGACGCCAAGCTCGCCCAGCGCAATGCCTTCTGCCTCCGTGTGCGGGGCGACAGTATGATCGAGGACGGTATCCTCGACGGCGATATCATTATCGTGGATCAGGGCAAGCAGGCCCGTCCGGGCGATGTAGTCGTGGCGCTCGTGGAAGATGAGGCCACCGTGAAGCACTATTATCCCCGCGGTGCCACCGTGGAGCTGCGTCCGGCCAATTCCGCCATGGAAACCATGCTCTTTCCCGCGCGGAGCGTGAGCCTCCAGGGGGTCGTCGTGGCCCTCCAGCGCTCCTTGAACTAAGCAACAACTCGAAATTTCGGTCGTTTCAGCCCGTCCCGTGTGCAACGGCGGCGGGCTGTTTTATTATCGGGGAGACGGTACCTCGTCCACCCTAAGGTGGCGGAGGGCGGGTCGAGCGCGCCTCGCGCCACCTGGGAGGAGGGGGAGTCCCGTGTGGTCAGCAACAGAACTCCCGAGGGAAGAGAGTTATGGATGGTTTGGATCCATGTCCCTATAATACCGCAGTTTTTTAAAAACGTCAAGTCATATTTTCTCTTTTCCGTAAAAAAATACGGCAACCACGAAAATGCAGCGGATCGAAGAACAATGGGAACATTTCGACCCGCCAGGGCCACGCGCCCGCTGCGGATGCGCGCCGTACCCTGGTCGCGGCCACGGGTCGCGGAATGCTACTATTGCAGACCGCGCCGCGCGCGCATCCAGGCCCAGCTTTTCAACGACAGGACCATCCATGCCCGGTTACTACCGCAGTCCCACGCTCCACGGCGACACCCTGGTTTTTTGCTCCGAAGACGACCTCTGGCAGGTTCCTGTGACGGGAGGCGTCGCGCGCCGCCTGACCGCCAGCCTTGGCGCGCTGGCCACGCCTCATTTTTCGCCCGACGGCCAGTGGCTCGCCTTCAGCGGTCGCGAAGAGGGCGCCTGGGAGATTTACGTCATGCCGGCGACCGGCGGCGCGGCCACACGGCTGACCCACCAGGGTGCCTCGGCCCAGGTAAGTGGCTGGACCCCCGACGGCAAGTCAATCCAGTATTCCACCGACGCCGCAGCCCCCTTTGCCCGCACACGCCAACTCTGGGAAGTATCTCGCCAAGGCGGTCAGCCCCGTCTGTTGCCCTGGGGTATTGCGAGCCATCTGAGCCATGGGCCGGGCACGGGGTTGGTGCTCGGGCGCAACACGGGCGATCCCGCGCGCTGGAAGCGTTATCGGGGCGGCACGGCGGGCCAGCTCTGGGTGGATGAAAAGGGCACGGGTCGCTTCGCGCGGATCGTGCCGGCCGAGGGCAACGTGACGGCGCCCATGTGGCTGGGCAAGCGCATCTATTTCCTTTCCGATCATGAAGGGGTCGGCAATCTGTACAGTTGCACGCCCGCCGGTAAGGACCTGAAGCGCCACACCCACCACGACGACTTTTACGCACGCGGCGCGTCGAGCGATGGGCGGCGCATCGTGTACCACGCGGGCGGCGACTGCTTTGTCTTCGACCCCCGCACGGGCCTGTCTTCCCGAATTCCCATCGAGATTCAGAGTCCGCGGGTGCAGCGCAACCGTCGCTTTGTCTCCGCCGAGAAATTTCTACAGGGCTGCCAGTTCCGGCCCGACGGCAAGGCCGTTGCCGTCACCGCGAGGGGCAAGCTCTTCGCCATGAGTAACTGGGAAGGTCCGGTGCTCCCCTTGGCCCATGAGAACGCTGCACGCGCACGGCTGGCCACGTGGCTGAACGACGGCAAGCGAATCGTCTTTGTATCCGACAGCACGGGCGAGGAGCTGCTGGCCATCACTGACGCCACGGGTGCCAAAGGTCCGCGCCTGCTTAAGAAGATCGTCATCGGACACGCCATGGGCCTGGCGCTTTCGCCCAAGGCGGACCTGGCGGCCATTCACAACCACCGCTTCGAACTGATCCTGGCTGATCTGGGCAAAGGCACGGGCAAGACCATCGATAAGAGCGATTTCGGGCCCATCAATGGTCTCGCGTGGTCGCCGGATGGCCAGTGGCTGGCCTACTCCTTCGCGGGCACTTCGCGCACGCGGGTGATACGGCTCTATCACCTGGCCACGGGCAAGAAGCACGACGCGACCCATCCCGAGTTCTACGATATGTCGCCCACCTGGGACCCGGAAGGCAAATATCTCTACTTCCTCTCCTACCGCGCCTACAACCCGGTCTATGATGCCCTTCACTTCGATCTGGGCTTCCCCAAGGCCATGCAGTTGATGCTGTTGCCCCTCCAGGCCGCGCTGCCCAATCCCTTCATTCCCCGGGCCGAGGATCAGGCCGCAGCGCCGAAGGAAGACGAAAAGAAGGACGAGAAGGACAAAAAGAAGGACACCAAGCCCGCGCCGGTCAAGGTGGAGACGGCGGGCATGGCGGGCCGTGTGGTGGCTTTTCCCCGGCCTGCGGGGCGCTTCGGCGGCATTGCGGCTATCAAGGGCAAAGTGCTCTACAGCGAATTCCCAGTGGACAGCAATGGCGCCTCGCCCGAAGCGAGCAAGGGTGCCCTCAGCGTCTTCGATTTCACCGCCATGAAGGAGGAATCCATCATCACGGGGCTCGACAGCTTCCAAGTCTCCCGCGATGGCGGTACGCTCCTCTACCGCGCCGGCAGGAAACTCCGCGTGCTCAAGGCGGGCGACAAACCCAACGAGACCAAGGCCAGCGGCATCGTCCGCGATGGCGGGCGCGCTGCCGGCTGGATTGAACTGGATCGGATAAAGGTGTCCGTGGACCCGCCCGCGGAATGGCGCCAGATGTGCTGCGAGGCCTGGCGGCTCCAGCGGGACTACTTCTGGGATTCCAACATGTCCGGCGTGGACTGGCAGCGGGTGTACAAACGCTACGAACCCCTGCTGGACCGGGTAAGCTGTCGCGGGGAACTTTCCGATCTCCTCTGGGAAATGCAGGGCGAATTGGGCACCTCCCACGCCTACGAGATCGGCGGCGACTACCGCATGGCGCCCCACGTGGCCCAGGGAAAGCTGGGCGCGGATCTCGCCTGGGATGCAAAGAAAAAAGCCTATCGCCTCCAGACCATCGTCGCGGGCGATAGCTGGGACGAAGAATGTCACTCGCCCCTGCTGGCGCCGGGCAAGGGCATTGCCGAGGGCGACTGGATCACGGCGGTGAATGGCGCCGCGCTGACGCCGGCCCATACACCGGGGCACGCCCTGGCCAATCTGGCGGGGCAGGAAGTGGCCCTGACGGTGCGGGGCAAAAAAGGTCCCGAACGCACCGTGGTCATCCGCGCGCTGCGCGGCGAAATGAACTTGCGCTACCGCGCCTGGGTTAATCGCAACCGGGAAGAAGTGCATCGCCGGAGCAAGGGCCAGGTGGGTTACGTCCACATTCCCGACATGGGCACCCGGGGCTATGCGGAGTTTCACCGGGGCTGGCTGCCGGAACTGCACTATCCCGCACTCATTATCGACGTGCGCTTCAACGGCGGCGGCCATGTATCCCAGTTGCTGCTGGAGAAGCTCGCACGCAAACGACTGGGCTACGACGTGCCCCGCTGGCACGCGCCCGAGGCCTATCCACGGGAGTCCGTCATGGGGCCCCTCGTCGCCCTGACCAATGAGTACGCCGGTTCCGACGGCGATATCTTCTCCCACTGTTTCAAGCGCATGAACCTGGGTCCCCTCATCGGCACGCGGACCTGGGGCGGCGTGATCGGCATCAGCCCCCGCATGGAGCTGGTGGACGGCAGCGTGACCACCCAGCCGGAGTTTTCCTTCTGGTTCGACGACGTGGAATGGGGCGTGGAAAACTACGGGACGGAGCCGGATGTTGAAGTGTACATCACGCCGCAGGATTACAAGGCCGGCAAGGACCCCCAGTTGGAAGCCGGTCTGGAAACCATCCAGCGCTTGTTGAAGTCCAATCCGCCGGTGTTGCCGCCCTTTCACAAGCGACCGGCGCGGAACCTGCCGAAGCTGGGGAAGGCGGAATAGTGTAGATAAGACCGATTTGACGGATAGGACCGATAGCGCAAATCCGTCCTATCCGACTTATCCGTCCTATCCCTCCATTCATTGAAGCAAATCCATACCACGGGCTATGCTATAGCCCTTATCCGTTACTGTTACCGACGTCCAAAACAGGGGCGCGTCCGCGCCTGGAAGTGAGAACCCATGGGAATTCTGGCAATCAATGGTGGCAAACCCGTCACCACACAAACGAAGAACTGGGCCTCCTGGCCCGTGAGCGACGAGTCCGACGCAAAACTGCTGGCCGAGATCACGCGGCGCAACAAGTGGTCCTACGATGGACCCACCGAGTGGGACTTCGCCCAGAAGTTCACCGCCTACCAGAAGGCTAAGTTTGGCCTGTGCTGCGCCAATGGAACGGTGGGCATCCAGCTCGCCCTCGAAGCCCTCGGCATCGGCGCATTCGATGAAGTCATCGTGCCCGGCATGACCTGGCAGGCGACGGCGGCCGCCTGCGTGGATGTGAACGCCATCCCCATCCTGGCGGACGTGGAACCCGACACGTGGAACCTTGATCTGGCCCATGTGGAATCGCTCATCACCAAGAAGACCCGCGCCATCATCGTGGTGCATCTCTACGGCGCTGTGACCGACATCACCAAGCTCGTGCAGCTCTGCAAGAAGCACAAGCTCTTCCTCATCGAAGACTGCGCCCACCAGCACGGCACCTTCTGGAAGGGCCAGGGCGTCGGCAGCTTCGGCGACGCCGCCTCCTTCAGCTTCCAGGAGTCCAAGGTCATGTCCTCGGGCGAGGGCGGCTTCAACATGTGCAAGACGAAGGAGATGTTCTACAAGCTCTACAGCCTGCGTAACTGCGGCCGGCCCTATGAGGCGGATCCCGTGGTCTACGGCTTGAAGAAGCCCGCCGATCTCTCCACCACGCTCCAGTCGGGCAACTACCGCCTGACCGAGTGGCAGGCCGGCATTCTCCTGGGTGCCCTGGGCCGTCTTGATCAACAGGTCAAGGTGCGGGACGCCAACGCGATCTACCTCAACAGCCAACTGGCGGAAATTCCCGGCGTGCTGCCCATGCGCCGCCGCAAGGAAGTGACCCAGCAGAGCTACTTCAACTTCAGCTTCCGCCTGGACACGAAGGCCCTGAAGATTTCGAATCGCGAGTTCAACGCGGCCCTGAACGCCGAACTGAGCACGACCGGATTCGACCGGCCCTACCAGCCCCTGAACCAGTGCATGCTCTACAAGCCGACCACCAAGTTCCGCCACAAGCTGGACAAGGAATACTTCAAGGCCATCGACCCGAAACGCCACAAGATCCCGGTATGCACCGATGCCCACACCAACTCGGGTGTGGTGATTCACCACCGCCTCCTGATGAACACCCAGAAGGAAATGGACCTGGTGGCCACGGCCGTCCGCAAGGTCGTCGAGAACGTCGGCGAACTGCAAGCCCCCGCAAAGAAGCGGAAATAAGTCTCCAACCATCGAAAACTAGACCGCCCCTGGAGCCATCCAGGGGCGGCTTTTTTATTTCGCGCAAATTAATATAAAAATTCGGCGAGCCCCCGTCCCATACGACCCATAAGACCCCTACTCATAAGACCCACCGTCCCCGCTCAGGCCCCAGCGGCCGGCTGCTTGCCCCGGTGCACGAGGGCGTCGAAGCGGGGGTCTTCCCGGAGGCCCGCGAAGTCGCCGTCGTTCATCGCCTCCAGTCGGAGCGCGTCGGAGAGCTTGAAAGCCTCCGTGAGATTGGCCAGGGCCTCGTCCGTGCGCCCGTTGAGCGCGTAGAGACAGGCCAGATTGTAGTAGGGCTTCGGGTGGCCGGGAAAGCTCTCGATGGCCCGGTGGAAATAGACCTCGGCTTCATCATAACGCTTCAGATCCACCAGCAGGTTCGCATAGTTGTTCAGCGGCGAAATGTCGCCCGGCATATAGCGCAGCGCGAGCTCGGACTGCGCCAGCGCCTCTTCGTACTTGCCTTCCGCGCGAAGGATGATAGCCAGGATACCGTAGGGCCGTCCCCATTCGGGATCGAGGGTGATGGCCTTCTGTAGCGTGGCCTTGGCCTCTTCCACCCGATCAAAACTGTAGCGGCCGAGGAGGTTGCCGAGGCTGGCATAGGGCCAGCTCCATTCGGGTGCAAGTGCGATGGCCTTCTTGAAGTAGCCTTCCGCCGAATGATAATTCTGTTCCCGCTCGAATTGGCACCCGAGCAGGTAGGCCCCTTCGGCGGTGTTGTTCATGCCGCTGCCCGCATAAACCGCCGCGATACGGATCGCCTCCTGGGTATCTTCCCGAAGGGCGTTGACGTCGGCGTGGAGCAGGGCCAGGGCGCGGTCCGTCACCACCTCGGGGGACTCCAGCCCCTCAGGCCCCCGCGCGGTTGTCTGGCGCGACACATACACGAGAGAGGCTATCAGCGCCACAACAAGGGCAATGCGCCAGAGTACCAGATGATGTTTCATGAATCGCTCAAAATCCTGTGCTGGTACATCGCCCCGGCTGCGGCTGTCCCTGGGCACCCGAGTGCCCGCCACCGCTCCTGCCATCATTTTCTAAAAATTCCGCTTCGTTCTCGTACGGCTATTGTAACATGAGAGTCCGGCTGGCTACTTGCGGGTGATCCCGGTTTTCACGCGGAACCAGCAACCGGCAATAAGCAGGGCGGCAAAAAGTCCGACGATGCACTGAATTGCCAGATTGGCCGGCGCCAGGCCGGGCCGGATTTGCTGCAACACGCCGATAGCACTCAGGAATAGCGCTGTAACCAGCGGCCAGTACCCGTGATCGTGCCCCGTCGTCCCATGGAGTGCTCCTGGTCGCCGAAGATGGAACCAGATCGCCATGATGCCGAAGCCCGCGAGGGTACTGCCGTGCTGCAGGAATTTGTACAACGGTAAGCCCAGCATTTCGGTTTCCAACCCGGGCAAGCGAAGTACAAAGGGTCCGTTTCCATGGGTGAAGCCGTCCCAGAGAATGTGGGTGACGGCACCAACGGCGATTGCCAGCGAGACCAGCACCAGATGCCGGAGGCCCTTTCCACGATGCACCGTAGGCTCGGGAAGACGATCAACGATGTAGCGCGGCAAGTTTCGGTAGAGTGCCGGGGCTATCACGCGCTGGTAAAGTTTGTAGACCACAAGTCCGACGGGTATGCAGAAGGTAAGAACGCCCAAGGCACTGTGGCTGTAGAAACTCAGCATGCGAAGCCGCAGGAAATATTCGAAATCGGGGCTCATGCTGCCAATAACAAAGGCGGAAAAGGGTACACCCGCCGGATGCCAGCGCGCGCACCACAGCACCGCCGCGGAATGGGCAAAAGTGAAGGGCATGGGCGGAAAAACTCCTTCCTTGTTTCGTCGGGGAATGAGTCACGATTCAGATTGGGTTGGGCTCAGTGGCAATCCGACAATGTTCTGGCTGCATCCAGATGTCCCAGAAGACGTTCGCGAAGTTGACGCACAACATCCGGGAAGCCGGGCGGAGTATCTATGAGTCTGCTGCGTTTCATGAATGCGCTCCACTGGGCCTGCTTGCCCGGGTCGGCGGCAAAGGCGTCCGCCAGCGGGTAGGGCACGCCATAGGGTATTGCCGTTTTTCGGTTGTCAAAGGTTCGCTTGATCGCCTTCGCCAGGGTATCGCCCTCGATGCTGAATTCCTCCAAAATAATCAGCATATCGTAAAAGTCTTTCATCCGGCTGTTTGCAAGCCCAAGCACAACCATGGCATGAAATTTTTCGGCAACTACGGATTCCCTCGTGTACGTCCGAATCCAGGGCGCGGGAAAGTCCAGGAGCACGGGAAAGGCGATCCGGACTGCCGCCGGCGTTACGACATCGCCGAATCCCACATCAATCTGGAGTTTGAGTCTCGCGGTGGAGAGGGTTGCATTCAAGTTCGCATGGACACCGGTATAGTTTCGATGTTCCCCGATGACGGAGACTGTGATCGGATCCTCGTCGAAGCATACGCCGTCGTCGGTATCCACGGGAAGTCGGCATAATTCGCCCAGACGCTGTGCAAATCCGTCGGGGTCTGGGGCGCCATAGGCGAGGAAGTCCAGATCCCGCGTCGGGCGCTGTTCCTTTCCCGTCCAGGCGGCAAACAGCATGGCGCCTTTCAGCACAAGCTCGTCGACATGCGGTGAAATGGACAGGCGGTACAGGAATCGCTCAAAGGCGTATTGAAGGAACACATGGTTTGGGTCCGCGTGGCGCTCTTTGCTGAGACGGACCAGACTTCGCTGCACGCTTGAAGCAGTATCGCGCGGTGACTTCACTCCGCAACCGCCTCGATATAAGGCCGCACTATTCTTGCGACCCGGCAGATCGCGGCGTAGTGAAAGAGTTCGTCGATGGTGCATCGACGATTACCAATGCAGTCCTTCAACGCTTCAATCGCCACATCCAGTCCGACCTGATTCCGAAACTTGAAGCAGTCGGCGACGGTTTTGGCTGGACAATAGATGGTTATCGGGACCCCGTCCAGCAGGTAGACCTCCCGTCCCTCATCAAAGGATGGGCCGGAAAACCGGACGACCCGCAGCGCCACTGCGTCGGTCACTGGGGTACTGCTGCCATTGCGTAGCGCAATCCAGACTTCATGAGGATTCTGTGTGCCGATTTCATGAAACCGTAGGGCGGACAGGAGGCAGACCACCGCGCGCGGTACCCTTGAAGCAACCAACGTCAGCGCATGATACTCGGATACCGGTTGATCGGGAACGGTATATAACCCTCGCCCGACCCGTTCGATGGCGCCCGCGTGGCAGAGTCTCCGCACCGTTTCCGGATGCACGCCTTCCGCCGCCAAGTCGCGTGCGCGCAAAACGCCACTACGACGCATCAGATGGTCGATTTTTTCGAGGGTGCCCGAATCCATGTTGTGATTTTTCCACTATAGATAGAAATATCTATAGATATTTTATCACAGCATCTTTTTCTCGTCAATCCCGCTTCAAGATCGGAATTTAGAAAAAATACTTCCCGAAGAAACCGCCTATCGCCTGGAAAAAGGCCCCCACCGGGCCGCGCTGCATCTTCACGCGGCCGTGGCGCACCGCCGAGCGGAATTCGAAGCCGTGACGGGCCACGCCGACCACCGGGGTGAATGCCGTGTTCTGCACGGGCTGGGGCGAAACGTCGAGGCCATCGGGACGGCCCTGTCGTGCGGGAACCTGAAACACGGCCTCGGCGAGAGCCACTTGATTGCGGATGGTCGCCGCACCGCCCGTCAGGATGATGCCGCGAACGAGGTGCTTGGACATGCCCCGGGAGTTGATGTACTGGTGGACCTTGTTGAGCAATTCGCGGGAGCGCTCGAAGATGATCATCTCCAGCTCTTCTCGATCGACGACGGTTGGGGCGCCGTGGACCGCGCTCTTGAGCTTGATCTGCGCGGAGCGGCCTTTGGAGTGGTCGTCTGGCACCGCGCTGCCGAGCTTGCCGGGGGAAAGTTCCCGCTGGATGAGCGCTTCGGACAGGCCATACTCCAGCACAAGTTCGTCGGCCTCTTCGAAGGAGACCTGGAGGCCCGCCGCCACGTCGCGCGTAATGTGAAAGCCGCCCCAGTCAAAACACTGGGTCGTGAGAATGCGCCGGTCGCGGTACATGGCCAGGCTCGTGGTACTCCGGCCCATGTCGAGCACGGCCACCCCGAGCTCTTTGTCTTCCGGGGTCAAGCAACCAAGCGCCGCCGCGATGGGCAGGAAGACCAGGTCTTCCAGCTCGCGCCCCTGAGACTCAATGCAGGTGATGATATTGTCTTCGATGACGGAAGGGATCTGGGCGAAGTGGACGCGGGTCTTCAACACGCTGCCCCGGATACCCACGGGATCACTGACGCGGAGATCGTCCACGTACCACTCCTGGGACGTGACGGAAGACACGACGTGCTTGCCTGGCGAAAGGATATCGCGGGAGGCCAGATCCAGCGCCTCTTCCAGATGGGACATCTCCACCACGCCATGATCGAGCTTCACATGCCCGTCGCGGATGAAGCTTTCCACGTTGGTCCCGCTCAGTCCGCAGAAGAGAGAGGGCAGCTTGACGCCCGCCTCTTTCTCGGCCGCGTTGAGGGCCTGCTTCAGCGCGCGCTGGGCCGCATTCAGATCCTGAATCAAGCCCTGCGACACGCAGCCGCGGCCTTGCGCCGTGCCATGACCAAGGATTTGCACCGACCCGTCGCGGCCCTCCAGCGCCACCACCACGCGCACTTCACGGGAGCCGAAATCGACGGCGCCGACAATCTCACCTTTCCTGGCCACTATGCGGAATTCCCTTCCTGTTGCAATGATTGCATTCGCGCGCTCGGTTCACGGCGCGCATTCTGATGCGGATTGTCCGGCGCTTCACTCCGTGTCGGCGCTATCCTGCTCCGCCGCTTCGCCGCCACCGGCTTCAACGGCCGGCTCCGCGGCACCCCCGCCCACCTGACGGATCGTATTCTCGATATCGGCCACAGCCGTCCGGCGCGTTTCCAGCTCGGCCTGGGCCGTCTGGAGGGAGGTCGCATGGGCCGACCCCGTCTGCTGGAGCACCAGCACATGGTCACGCGCGCCGTCGAGATTCTCCCGCGATCCGGATTCTTCTTCGCTGAGCGCTTCGAGCTCGGACTGCATGCGCGACTCTTCGGAAAGGTTGTCGTCCAGGCTCTGCTGGAAATTGGCCAGCCGCTCCAACTCCCCGTTACGGCGCGCTTCCAGTTCCGCGATCTGGCGGTTCAACTCTTCGACCGAACTTTCGACCGCCGCAGTCTCGTCGCGAAGCTGGCTGATTTGCTCGCGCTTCGCCTCAAACTCTTTCTGACAAAGGGCCACCTGCTCTTCGAGCTGCTGAACGCGGTGTTCGGCTTCGCCCACCGCCGCTTCACCCGATGCGATGGCGTGGCTGTTCTGGGCGATATCCGCCTCGATCAGCGCGATGCGGCCCGCCACCTGATCCGCTTCCATCGCCGCCATGCTCGCCGCAAGCTGCAGGGCAAATACTTTGGCGTCGGCCAGGTTGCCCTGGGCCATGGCCCGCTGGGAGTTGCGGAAGAGAGCCTCGGTCGTGCCCGGTTCGGGTTCGACTTCCGGGGCCGGCACGGGCGCACTCTTCACCGGTGCCGCCGCCACCGGTGCGACCACTTCGGGTGCCGGGGCAGGTGCCGGAACGGGCTCCGGCTCGGAATCCGCGTCGCCAAAATCCAACTCGATCGACGCGCTGGCCGGCTCCGCAAAAAGGGATTCGGGCACGGACTCCGTCCCGGTATCCAGATCCATCTCCAACGCAAGATTTTCGCTCTCATCAACCGCAGCGAGTTTATACGTCAGGGAATCCGGGACGTCGGTGTCCGCGGTAAAGTCATCGGACAAGTCCATCGTCGCGGTCTCCGTTTCGTCTTCCAGATCATCGCTCTCGGAAACGGGGCGTCCCAGGAGTTCATCCAGGGAAGGGACACTCGCCGCAGTCTCGCGAGGCACGGGAGTTAACCCGGAATCCCCAAAGGGCGATGCATCCAGCGTCTCTGATTCAAGAGGGGCAAAGGGATCGCCAGGATCCGTTTCAAAAGCACGCTCCGTCCGGGCACTCGCAATGCCACCGTCAAAGACCGAGTCGGGCACGTCGCCGCCCAGGTCCTGATCGAGCATTTCATCGAACCCGTGGTCCACCTCCAGCGTTTCCGCGGCGGTGGCGTCTACTGCGCGGTGGCCCAGATGGGGTTCGCGATCGCCCGCCGAGTCGTCATCCACCAGGGTAAGGCCCGCATCGGCCAGTTCGTCCAGGGCGCGCTCGTAGCGATCCTGCCATTTCTTCATTACACCGGAGCGCACATTGCCCACGATCAAGTCGCCGACCATGAGGCAGAGAATCTCGTAGCTGTCCTTCAGAAAATAGACGGACTGGTCGGCGCGCCCTTCGTCTTCATAGGTCTGGAGAATGCGCGCCACGTCCGTGAGCGCCTCCTTCACGTCGGCCCAGTCTTCGTTCAGGGCAATTTCGATGCCCGTGATGAGCTGGTTCATGCACTCGTCGCACCACGCCTCCTGGGGGGCACCCTCCTCCGCGCGTGATACCTGCCGCTGAAAACGGCCGAGCGCCGTGAGCAGGCGCTGTGTCGGATCACCGGCTACCATCGATTCTTCCTGGGGCGGCGGGGTCATGGCGTTCTCCTCTTCATCCGAGTGTTCCAGCATACCCACAGCAGCGCCGGGGTGAGGATTGCCCGAACTCGGGCGCTCCCCAAAGAAACGGCGACTTGCCGCCGCCAGGTTGCGGGTCTTTTTTCCAAATTGCACCGTAGGCACCTCCAAGCTCCCATTGTAGCATAGGGGTTGGTATGAGGCAATATATTGTGGTATGGGGAGTTTTTTGGGTTGAGGGGATACCAGATGGCAGTCGGGGGAGAGTCCGGAGGGGGGAGTCTGGAGTCTGGAGGAAACAGATCCGCCGGATCGGTCTGCTCAGGCCACTCAGGGCTGCATGGGCTGGGGCCCCGCTTTCTCATCCCCGGTCCCCGGTCCCCGGTCTCCAGACTCCAGACTCCAGACTCCAGACTCCAGACTCCAGACTCCAGACTCCAGACTCCAGACTCCAGACTCCAGACTCCAGACTCCAGACTAAAGCCCCTCTCCCAATTAAATTTGACTTCCCTACCCGACAAAGGCTATCATTCACGACTCTGTTCATTATGGCAGGGACAAATATGTCTTATTGCGCCTGCCGGATAGCATTCAAACGACCGGTCTTACTGGGCGACATAATCTTACCCGCCCCTTCGACGAAAGGAAAATACGCGAGCGCTATGGGCAAGTACATTGGACCCAAACACAAATTATGCCGCCGTCTCGGATCTTGCATCTGGGGCAGCGCAAAGTGCCCCTCCAACAAGCGTCCCTTTGCCCCCGGGCAACACGGCCAGAACATCCGCCGCAAGATGTCGGTGTATGGCCAGCAGTTGCTGGAAAAGCAGAAGATCCGTACGCACTACGGCTTGATGGAACGCCAGATGCGCAAGACCTTCACCGAGGCCCAGCGCATGGGCGGCGTTACCGGCACCAACCTGCTGATGCTCCTTGAGAGTCGGCTGGATTGCGTCTGCTACCGCTTGGGCTACGCGCCGACCATCACCTCCGCGCGCCAGCTTGTGAACCACGGCCACATCCTGGTGGACGGCAAGAAGGTAGACATCCCCTCCTTCCGCGTCCTCCCCGGCATGGCCATCGGTATCCGCGAGCGGAGCAAGAAGGTCCCCATGATCGCCGAAGGTGTGGAGCATCCCCCCATCGCGATTCCGGAATACCTCGACCGTCCGTCGAAGTCTTTCGAGGGCCGCATGACTTCGCTGCCCAACTCGGAAACCCTTCCCTTCAAGGCCGAGACGGCCGGGGTTATCGGTTTCTACTCGCGCTAAGCGAGCGCCGAAGTACTTGCCAGTCACGTATATGCGGCGGGCCCCGGACACCGTGGCCCGCCCATTTCATGTTTGCCCGTATCCGGGCACGTCTGAGCTGATTCCAGCCAAAGCCATAGAGGCCGCGAGATGAGCATAGAAATTGTCGTGGGCGCCAATTGGGGCGACGAGGGCAAGGGGCGTATGGTGGACTACCTCGCCCAGAACGCGGATTTTGTCGTACGTTTTCAAGGCGGCAACAATGCGGGCCACACCGTGGTCAACGAGTTCGGCCTGTTCAAGCTCCATCTCCTCCCCTCGGGCGTGTTCAACCCCAAGGCGATCAACATCCTCGGCCCCGGCATGGTTATCGACCTCCAGGGTCTCGCGGAAGAGCTCGCGGATCTGAAATCCAAGGGTATCGAGCCCCAGATCCGTATCTCGGATCGCGCCACCATCTGTTTCCCCTTTCACCGCCTGCAGGATGCCTGGGAAGAAGACCGCCTTGGCGCGAAGGCCTACGGATCGACCCGTCGCGGCATCGCCCCGGCCTACGGCGACCGCACGGTGAAAAAGGGCATCCAGATCGGCGAGTTGCTCTATCCCGAGCGCCTTAAGCGGCGCCTGGCCGACGTCATGGAGTGGAAAGAGCTCCAGTCCGGCCTCTACGACAAGAACGGCGCGCTGTGCTATGAAGAGACCCTCGCCTGGGTCGAGAAATACAGCGCCGTCGTCCGCAATCTCATCTGCGATACCACCGTACTCCTCGATGAGGCCGCGCGCGCGGGCAAGAACATCCTCTTTGAAGCCCAGCTCGGCACCCTGCGCGATCTGAACTTCGGCATTTACCCCTTCACCACGTCCTCCTGCGCACTCGCGGCCTACGCGCCCGTCGGCGGCGGCCTCTTCGGCCACAACCTGGACCGGGTCATGGCCGTGGTCAAGGCCTTCTCCACCTGCGTGGGCGAGGGACCCTTTGTCACCCGCATGGATGATGAAGACGCGAATAAACTGCGCGAGATCGCCGAGGAATACGGCGCGGCCACCGGTCGCCCCCGCACCATCGGCCACTTCGACGCCGTCGCCACACGCTATGGCGTCCGCATTCAGGGTGCCACGGAAGTGGCCCTGACCAAGCTGGACAGCCTGAGCGGCCAGGACACGCTGAAGATCTGCACGCACTACGATTTCCACGGCGAAAAGACGGACAATTTCCCCATCAACGCCGTGCTGGAAGAATCCACCCCCGTGTATGAAGTCGTGCCCGGCTGGAAAGAAGACATCACCGGCGTGCGCGAATTCAGCGCCCTGCCCAAGACCGCGCAGGACTACGTGCTGCGGATCGAGGAACTGATCCACTGCCGCATCCGCTACGTGTCCGTGGGCCCGGAGCGCGAATCCCTCATCGATCGCGGGATGGCGTAAGATAACGGCCATCCAACTCGGGCGGTGCCTTCCCGTGCCGCACGATCTCGCCGTCAGGCGAGTTCGAGTGCGTCGCGCGAAAGACGCCCGGGTTATTAAGTTTTACCTGGAGCGGTCCTTAGGATCTGGAGATGCGTTGGCCGGGGTTGCAAAAGGGCAGCGTCGGGGCCCGTCCCAATCGGTCGAATGGGCGAGGCCCAGGGCACTCGAACTCGCCTTGCGGCGAGATCGTGTGGCACGCTTCTTAACGACCCTGATCGACAGTCGATAATTTTGAATAGTCCCTTTCGCCCGTGCCGCTATTCTCCGGTGCGGGCGCGCTACCATGCCCGGACAAATGCCCCATGGCCGTAACACTGCCCACCTTCAGCACCGTGGACGAAATCGTCCAACGCCTCAAGCGCAAGGACACCCCGCGCGTCGAGGTGGTGGGGCCTTGGGGCTCGGGCAAGTCCATCCTGCCCCTTCAGGTGGCCGCGGCCCTCAAAACCCCCCTCCTCTTCATCACCTCGGGCCGCCTCGAAGCGGAAGGCATCCACGACGACCTCTGCACCTTCGCGGGCGAGGAATACGCCGCCCTGTTCCCGGCCTGGGAAGTGCTCCCGACCGATACCATGAGCCCCGCCGACGACATCGTCGCCGAACGCATGAATACCCTCAAGCGCCTCTCCAAGGCCTTGGACGAAGGCCAGCCCCTCTTCGCCGTCGCGCCCCTGCGCTCCCTGCTCCAGTATGTGGTGAACCGCAAGCGCCTCAACGAGGACAGCCTCACGCTGAAAACCGGCGAAGAGCACGACCTCGACACCCTCCTGACGCGCTTCATCGCCATGGGCTACACGCGCGAAGCCATGGTGGAGCACCGGGGCGACATCAGCGTCCGCGGCGGCATCGTGGACGTGTTCCCCATCTCCAGCGAGCTGCCCTATCGCATCGAGTTCTTCGGCGACGAGATCGACTCCATCCGCCGCTTCGAGCCGGAAACCCAGCGCAGTGTGTCCCGCGAGACGGAACTGCAGATTCTTCCACGCTCAGAAAAGGCTCTCCTCTCGGCGAAAAACAGCCCGGACCAGTTCACGGCCCTGACCGACTATTTTCCGAAAGACACCCTCGTCATCATCGACGAGCCCCTGCGCCTCGGAGAAATGGCCGAGGATCTGGGAATCCAATTCGCGGGCAGTCCTCACCACCTCCCCTGGGAAGGCGCGCTGGAAAAGCTCGGGAAGTTCAAGCAGATTCACCTTGCCCAGATCGGTTACGAACGCGATCCGGAGACCCCGCGCTTCCTCACGCCCATGCAATCCATCACCGGATGGGCCGGCCAGAGCGGCGATTTCTGGGAGCAGTTGAAAGCCTGGGATCTCCAGCAGTTCACCGTGCAGCTCATCTGCGTGAACACCGGCGAGCGCAAGCGCCTCCTGGAGCTGCTCGAAGAGCAGGGCTATCGCCCCGGTGAAGACGCCTTCGATCTCCGCGTATCCATCGGCCGCCTCCAGTCGGGCTTCACCTCGGTTGCGGAAAAGCTGGCCGTGCTCAGCGAGCGCGAAATGTTCGGCCGCCACTATATGCGCCGCAAGCGCCGCCGCTTCGAAGCCGGCCAGACCATCACCCAGTTCAGCGATCTGAAGGTCGGCGACTACATCGTTCACGCCGACAACGGCATCGGGCGCTACACGGGGCTGCGCCGTATTGAGGGCAAGGCCGGCGACTACATGTGCATCCAGTACGCCGGCACCGATGTCATGTACGTGCCCGTGTCCCAGATCGACAGCATCCAGAAATACTCCGGCGGCGACGGGGCCATGCCCAAGGTGGACCGCCTGGGCGGCAAGACCTGGTCGAAGAAGAAGGCGGCGGTGAAGAAGGCGGTGAAGGACATGACCGAGGAATTGGTCAAGCTCTACGCCGCCCGGGAAGGCCACACGGGCTATGCATTCTCCGCGGACACGCCCTGGCAGCGGGAATTCGAGGACGCCTTCGAATACGACGAAACGCCCGATCAGGCCCGCGCTATTGACGATATCAAGCGCGATATGGAATCCGCACGGCCCATGGACCGGCTGCTTTGCGGCGACGTGGGCTATGGCAAGACCGAAGTCGCCCTCCGCGCCGCCTTCAAGGCCGTCATGGACGGCAAGCAGGTGGCGCTCCTCGCACCGACGACGGTGCTCACGCAACAGCACTACCAGACCTGCAAGGAGCGCATGGCGGACTTCCCCGTGCGCATTGAATTACTCAACCGTTTCCGCACCGATCGACAGCAGAAGGAAACGGTTGATCGCGTGAAGGCGGGCGAAGTTGATATCCTCATCGGCACCCACCGTATCACCTCGAAGGACGTGAAGTTCAAGGATCTCGGCCTCGTCATTATCGACGAAGAGCAGCGCTTCGGCGTCGGCGTAAAGGAGAAACTCAAGCACCTCCGCAACCACGTGGACGTGCTCACCCTCTCCGCTACGCCCATTCCCCGCACACTCCACTTCTCCCTCATCGGCGTGCGCGATATGAGCCTGATCAACACCGCGCCCAACGACCGTCTGCCCATCCACACCGCCATCGAGCCCTGGGATTCCCGGGTGATCGAGGAGGCTATCGAGCGCGAGCTCGCCCGCGAGGGCCAGGTCTTCTTCCTGCACAACCGGGTCCAGACCATCGACAAGACGGCGGCGGCGATCAACAAACTCGTGCCCCGCGCCCGCGTGGGCATCGGCCATGGCCAGATGGCCAAGCATGAGCTCGAAGAGATCATGAGCGATTTCATCGCCAAGAAGATCGACGTGCTCGTCTGCACCACCATCATCGGCTCGGGCATCGATATCGCCAACGCGAACACCATTATCGTGGATCGCGCCGACACCTTCGGCCTCGGCGAGCTGTATCAGATTCGCGGACGCGTCGGCCGCTACAAGCACCGCGCCTTCGCTTATTTGCTCATTCCCGGCCACAAGGCCCTGAGCGAAGAAGCCCAACTGCGCTTGAAGGCTCTGGAAGATTTCTCCTCCCTCGGCTCCGGCTTCCGCATCGCCATGCGCGACTTGGAAATCCGCGGCTGCGGCAACATCCTCGGCGGCGAACAGAGCGGCAACATCGCCACGGTGGGCTACGAAACCTACAAGGACCTCATCGCCGAAGCGGTCGCCGAACACCAGGGCCAGCCCCTGCGCAAGCGCAGCCTGCCGCCCTTCGACCTCCAGATCGACACCTTCATTCCCGACGAATACGTGCCCACGGCCCAGCAGAAGATGACGCTCTACCGCCGCATCGCAGGCGTCACCTCCGTCGAGGAAATCGACGAGCTGCAGGCGGAATTGAAAGATCGCTTTGGCCAGCCCCCCGCGCCCGTGCGGCGCTTGCTCGACGTCATGCGCGTTCGCGCCCTGGCAGGCGAAGCCGGAGCCCGGAGCGTCGTGGCTGCGAAGACCCTCATCGATATCCAGTTCGACGCGGGCCGCTTCCCCGACAAGCAAACCCAGAACCGCATCTACCAGGCCTATGGAAACGCCGTCGAGCTAGCCTGGCGCGCTAACCCCTCCATCACGCTGAGGATCGATCCTGAAAAGGACGAGCTCTGCGCCGCAGCGATTGAATTGCTGAAGCAGCTCATCGAGGACTGAGTCCCGTGGATTCACCGCGGCGAATGGACACAGTGGACTTGGTGGGCATCTCCTCCCTCGTCCACTAAGTCCACTTCGTCCACTGAGTCCACACGCGCTCGATCTCGACTTTTTACTCCGCATGTAGTATCTTAGCCCGTGCTGTATTTGGGGAATTTCCAAACAGGGACTATAACAGGAGACGCAAACACATGGGCAAGACCCTACTGGCGCTTGGCGCGCTGTTGCTGTCCGCAGGCCTGGCCGCGGCGGATGAAGGAACAACGATGGGCATTGAAGTGGCCCCCTACGGCGCTACGAAAGACGGCGTCGCGGTGAAGCAGTACACGCTGACCAACGCCAACGGCCTCAAAGCCGTGCTGATCGAGTACGGCGCCATCATGGTGTCGCTCGAAACACCGGACCGCGACGGCAAGCTGGCGAACATCACGCTGGCCTGCAAGGACCTGGCGGGCTACGAGGCGCACAACCCCTACTTCGGTGCCATCGCCGGACGTTGCGCGAACCGCATCGCCAAGGGAAAATTCTCGCTGGACGGCGTTGACTACACCCTTGCGGTGAACAACGCGCCCAATCATCTCCACGGCGGCCTCAAGGGCTTCGACAAGGTGGTGTGGGCTTCCGAAGGCTTCACCACGGCGAACGGCGTGGGTGTAAAGTTCACCTATGTCAGCAAAGACATGGAAGAGGGCTACCCCGGCAACCTGACCAGCGTGGTGAAGTACACCCTGAGCAACGACGACGAACTGAGCTTCGACTACGAAGCCACGACCGATAAGGCGACTGTGGTCAACCTGACCCAGCACAGCTACTGGAATCTGGGTGGCCACGGCGCGGGCACGATCCTCGATCACGAGCTGACGCTGAACGCTGCCCAGTACACGCCCAACGACCCTACGGGCATTCCCACGGGCGAGATCGCGCCGGTGGCGGGCACGCCCCTGGACTTCACCACGGCGACGGCGGTGGGCGCGCGGATCGATCAGGTGGAAGGGGGCTACGACCTCAACTACGTCCTGAACGACACCTCCACCAATCTCCACCTCGCCGCAACCGTCTCCGACCCCAAGTCGGGCCGTGTGATGGAAATCCACACCACGGAGCCGGGCATTCAGTTCTATTCGGGCAATTTCCTCGACGGCAGCTTCGAGGGCCTCGACGGCGTGATCTATCCGAAGCACAGCGGCTTCTGCCTCGAAACCCAGCATTACCCCGACAGCATCAACAAGCCCGAATGGCCCACCGTCGTGCTGAAGCCCGGCGAGACCTACCGCCACCACACGGTGCACAAATTTTCGGCGAAGTAATCTCAGGGACGGACCCGCGCCCGAGTGTCGTCACATAGCGCAGAAAACTCAATACGCCGCAAACCGCTGGGTATTGGAGTCGTGTGTGCGATGCGCGGGCCTGTCCCAGCGGATGGGTGGGATCCCTGGGAAGAAAAATCTCTTCTCCTTCGGCACCTTCAGCAACCACGTCGCGACATTACGTCCACTGGGACATGCCGCCGCCTTGTGGGGCGTTGCCCTGATTGAAATGGAAATGGCGACCGTGGCTTCTCTTTGCTTACGTAGTGCGCTTGCGGCGGTACGTCCCCCCCTACAGCCTACAGCCTGAAGCCTAGATATAATACATATCCGCGCTGGAAGCCTTCTCCATCAGATTCCGCACCGTGGTCTCGGCGAGCACGCCCCGGATGCCCTCCGCCACTTCTTCCCAGGCCATACGCAACCCGCCCGTGCCTGGATCGTCCACCGGCAGCGGCTCGAGAATACCCCCGTCGATGGCTTCCACGATATCGAGCAGGCGCACCTCTTCCGGGGGCCGGGCCAGCAGATAGCCCCCCTGAGAGCCGCGCTGGCTCCGGACCAGGCCCGCGCGCTTCAACTGAAGCAGGATGTGTACGAGGTATTTCTCGGGGATGTGGCGCCGGTCGGCGATCTCCTGGGAGGTTACCGTCGTCTGGGCATCAAAGTGCGAACCCAGCTCGACGATCGCTCGGCAGGCATATTCACAGCGCGCGGAAATGTTCATGATGATAGGGGAAAGACTCCGTTCCGGTGTCCCCGAACTACCGTTGCATCGCGAAGATTGCGGTGATCAGGGAGGAATTGCTCGCCCCATGGTAGGGCAACGGCCCACCCAAGTCAACGGCGACGGGGACCATTCCGCTCGCCGGGGTCCTGCCCGATTCTCTCCGCCAACAAGGGATCCCATTCCGGACCGGAGAATGCTATACTGGGACTTGTACTCTGTGGCCAGTGGAAAACCTCCGGGAGCGGTCTCCATGCACAACGAAACGATACTCATTGTCGACGATGACCCGGTCAACCTCATGGTGCTCCGTCGGCTGATAAGCCGGAGAGCCGCCTACCGGATCATCGAGGCGATTGACGGGCAGTCCGCACTGGATCTGGCCCAGGCCAATCCCCATCTCGACTTGATCCTCCTCGACGTGCAGATGGGCGATATCTCCGGCATTGATGTGTGCCACATCCTCAAGAACAACCCCCGAACCCGCGCCATCCCTATCATCCTCATTTCCGCTGTACACACCGACGACGCAAGCATTGCCGAGGGCCTGGACTCCGGCGCCGATGGCTACATCACCAAGCCCGTGGACGACAACATGCTTCAGGCCTGGCTCAACGCCACCATGCGCATCAACGCGCTGCGCCGCGCGCTGACCAATCAGGCGGGCCCGGCCATGGGTGATATTGGTACCCTGCTCAGCTTTTTCGCGGGGCTGGCCCATTCCGTAAACAATCCCCTGCAGGGCATCATGGCCACCGGCGACCTGCTGGGCATGGAACACGAAGGCAACGCCGAGATCCTCGAAGCCGTCCACTCCATTCAGGCCAACGCCGATAAAATCGCGCGGCTTGTGGAGGAGGCCAGCCAGCAGGCACGGGCCTTCAGCGCCACACGGACCTCCACCTGAACCCCCAACGCGTCACCGGATTGGACAGGGCACTGATTCCGGGTGCTACGCACAGCGCGGCCGAAACCGCATAAGGAATTCATGGCCCCCGAGACCCAACCTCCAGCGCCGGTGCTTCCCCCGGACATCACCGCCATTGTCCCCTGTTTCAACGCCGGTGATCGCGTGCGCCCCGTGGCCGAGGGCATCCTCGCCCAACTCCCATCGCTCATCGTGGTGGATGACGGCTCCACCGACCGCTCCATCGATTCCTTGCGCGACCTGCCCCTGGACATCCTCACCCTCTCGCCCAACCGGGGCAAGGGTCATGCCCTGCTGGCCGGCTTCCGGCACGCCCTGGAGAATCCGGCCTGCGCATGCATCTGCGTCCTCGATGCCGACGGCCAGCATGACCCCGCCGAGATCCCCAGGCTCTATGAGGCCTTCCGGGATATGCGTGCGGACCTCGTGATCGGCACCCGCGTCTTTTCCGGGGGCCACATCCCCCTGCGTAGCCGCTTCGGCAATAAAGTCACCATCTTCGCCACAGCCCTCCTGCTCCGCCACCGCCTCCCCGACACCCAGTGCGGATTCCGACTCCTCTCCCGCGACTTCGCCGAGCGGGTGCTTGCAGTGGTCGAAGGCGGGCGCTACGAAACCGAAATGGCCATCATCGCCCTGGCCATCCGCGAGCGGAGGCGCATCGAGTCCGTGCCCATCAGCACCATCTATGAGCAGGGCAATGCCTCCTCCCACTTTCGGAAGTTTCACGACTCCTACCGGATCTACGCGCGGCTCTTCCGGGCCGGCTGGGCGGCGTGGATGCGCCCCCCGGGGATGTAACGATCCCCGAAAATGGGGTAATATAGAAGGCATTCACAAAGGTCCAGTCTGGACAGAGGTATTCGCATGTCGGGCACGCTTCGCCACTTATCCCAGTTCATCCTCGTCGGCTTCCTCACCGCCTTTATAGCGGGCTGCCCCATCGATCCCGGCATCGACGCGGAAAACCCTGCCGGTGTGGCCCTGGAGCGTTCGGTGAGCGCGTTTACGCCCGGCGAAGTGCTTGATGTCACTGTGACCATCACCGCCGAAGACGGCTCCGCCATCAGCGCCCTGGGCCTCACCGAGACCGTGCCCGTGGGGTGGACCTTCGTCGCGGTGGACGGAGAAAGCGGTCAGGTGCCCCCCATTCCGCCCAACGAGGGAGACACCGGCAATCTCGGATTCATCTGGTTTGCCGTACCCGATTTCCCCGTAACTTTCACCTACACGCTCCAGGTGCCTGCGGACGCCGAGGCCACCGCCGACATCACCGGGCGCGTCGACTATTATGAAGACGCAGGTATCCTCTCCAGCGACGAACTGGTCTCCCTGCTGGACGCCGCTGGGGTCTGAAGGCCGGCAGTGCGTTGCGCCTGTCCCCCGGCGGCGGGGATTCTGGCGTATACTAGGTGATATGGCTTCCCCAAAATACAAACGCGCTACGACGACCGGGGCCGGCAGGCTTCTGATGGCTTGCCTGACGCTCCTGCCCTGCTGCTTTCCCGCCCGCGCCCAGGAGCAGCAGCCCGCCACCGAATCTCAGCGCAACCCCGCCCAGATGATCCTCTTCCACCAGCATCCCGAGGACTACAAAGGCGGGAAGCAGGTGGCGGTGACGGTCTACATCTCCGCTTTTCAATGGGACGGCCTGACCGCCATGGGGCTCTATGAAACCGTGCCCGAAGGCTGGACCTTCCGCGGGGCCCGGGCCATCGCCGGTGCCATACCCAGCGTTTTGCCCACCGAAGGCGCGTCCGGCACCCTCCAGTTCCTGTGGATCGAACAATCCACCGCGCCCATCACCTTTCAGTACGTCCTCGATGTTCCGCCCCGGGAAAGCGGCCTCCGCTACTTCTCCGGCCAGGTGGAGTACCGCCAGGGTGATGGCGCCCTGACCTCCAACGTAGCATTTTCCCAATTGACGGGCCTGGCGGACGAACTGCCGGTTGTCAGCCTCCAGGGTGCCGCCGGGATGAACATCGCCCTCAATGCCACCTTCAACGATCCCGGTGCCACGGCCACCGACGCGGAGGATGGCAACCTGAGCAACCAGATCGAAGTGGCGGGAGTCGTGGACAGCAGCGAACCTGGCACCTACACCCTGACCTACGGCGTGACCGACAGCGTGGGCAATAGCGCCGTGCCGGTCTCTCGCCAGGTGACCGTCTCCGATAAACCCAACGATGCCGGCGGGGGCACACCCGATGGCGAGAAGCCGGAGACCGGCGGCAATGCGGGCCTGGGTGGAGGAGACGGCGCGCCACCCATCCAGATGGCCGCACGGAAACCCGACACCCCGCCAAAACACCCCCAGATCACCGTCCCCGGGATCACCCTGCGGAAAGACACCGGGGAGTACGCCCTGCCCCTGAAATCCGGCGAGACGGAGGGAGCTCTCCCAGTTGAAACCGATCCCGAAACCGGAGCGGACGGCGAGGACGCTTTCCGCAGCACACAGACCGCGGGTCTCGTCTCATCCTCCAGCGATGGGAACACCGACGCGGCATCTGGACTCGGCGGAGGCGGGGGCGGGCCAGGAGACGAATTCCCCGATACCGCTTTGGCCCAAAGTCCCGGACTCTTGATCGCCGTGGCCGCGCTCCTGGTCGTGGCCCTGACCTGCCTCTGGTATCGCGCCCGAAAACCGTCGCGCCGATTCCGTTGAGTGCAACGCCGCGTGAATATATCTCCCGGAAACGCGTCTGGTCCTTAGGCTGTTTGCCCGCGAAGCCCCCTTTCTGGGATACTCTAGGGAAGGCAGCGATTGTTCATCTGCCGCGAGCGCAACGCGTTTAAGCGCACCGTACGAAGAGGAAATTACCATGACCACTATGAAACGTTGGACGGCCGCCGTGATGGCCTGCTGTCTTTTTATGACCATGGCCGGCTGCCAGACCTACGGTGAAGGTGCCGGGGCCGGCGCGGCCGTGGGTGCTCTGGCCGGCGGTATCATCGGCCACCAGTCGGGCAACGCCCTGGCCGGCGCGGCTATCGGCGCGGCCGCCGGTGCCCTGGTGGGCGTCATCGCCCATGACATCAAGGTCCAGCGCGCCAAGACCCGCGAGCAGACCGTCGAAACCTACAAGTACACGCCCGGCAGTGGCGAGGTGCTCCAGATCGAAGACACCACCGTCTCGCCCGCCTTCACTCGCCCCGGTGCCACCATCTCCACCTCCCTCCAGTACGCCATCATCGGAAATTCCGCTGGAACCCCGGTCACCGAGACCCGGCGTCTGGTCCGTGGAGAAAAGGTCATCGCCGATCTCTCCTCCAAGAAGTTCACGCGCGAGGACGGAACCTGGCTCACCACCCAGGATATCAAGCTGCCCGACAGCCTCCAGCCCGGTGTATACACGCTGATACAGCGTGTGGAGACGCCCCAGTCCTCCGTATTCAGTTCCGCTAATTTTACTGTGCAGTAAGACGCCCGGAATCAGCCTTCCATACCAGGCCGGACACCCCCGACGGTGTCCGGCCTTTTTGTTGTTCCAACACGGGCAACTTGATACGATGCTTTACCCTCATGTTCTAATGATGAACTGACAAAACCCTCCCAGCACCTGTGGGCCGATTCAACGCGAAAAGAGGAGTTTCCGCTATGAGCCATTCCTGGAAAACCGCTGTCGGGCGCCTTGGCACCCTCACGGCAACGCTCAGCCTCGCCGTAGCCCTCCTGTCCGGTTGCCCCGACACGGACATCGGCGATACGCCGCCCTTCGATACCACAGGCAACTACGTCGGCACCTACGCCACCAACGCCAAGCAGCTCGGCGGCGCGGAAGATTGCACCTTCGAGCTCGAACTGGTCCAGTTCGTGGATCAGTCCCTCATCGCCTATACCTTCGCGGGGATCGCCCGCTTGGACTGGGACTGTATCCTCCCGCCCCTGGTCCGCGCGTCACTCGGTATCGAATCCGAGGTACTGACTGCGCCCGTTCTGGCTACGCTGGACAATGAGGGGGCTTTCTCCCTCGAAGTGGATCTGGACGGCAGCAACATTCCGGCCGCCCTGCTGGCCGCCCTGGACGATTCCGGGGTGGATACAAACATCCCGCTCCAGAGCTTCGCCCTTACCTTCACCGGCACCGGGGAAGACACGGATGACGACGGGCTGATGGACGCATGCTCCGGCACCCTCGACGTGAGCGCCACCTACGAAGACGAAGGCGGCACGCAGACCATTGACCTGGGTGGCAACTTTGACGTGACCCGCGCGTCGGGCACGTGACGCATAGAATAGAAATGCCCTGAGCGCGGTAGTCAGGGTAACCAGATGAGGGGTATAACCATGTTGGGTATCGGAAGGATCACACCGGCGCTGCTCGGACTGTGTGCATTGGCATCCGGGTGCGACGTGCTCTTTTCAGGAGATATTGAAAAGTTCGACGGGGTGTTCCAGAAAGTCCCGCTGCCCCCCGGCACCGAGTCATTCCAGATAGGCGGCAGCGACAGCACCGATTTCCATCTCAGAAGCGCCTACACCAACAAGACGGAGGCGGAAATCGCCGAATTCTACCGTACCTTCTTCAAGGACAACGGCTGGACCAGCAATTTCTCCTCGGAAGAGGAAGCGGACGGCCTGATGGACTACCGGAAAGGCAAGGCCTCCATCAATGTCACCACCGTTGCCATTCGATCACAAATCCACTTGATGGTCATCTACCTGGAAGACAAGTACACCCGCGAGGAATTCGCGAAGCTCGTCTCAGATAGCGAGACCCCGGAAACGAAAGACCTGATCCGCCGGATTGGGGAGGCCTACGGCCAGGCCACCTCCTACAGCGACACCGGTTCCTACGAATGCATCAACGACGGTGAAATCCTGAGCCGCGCCCAATTTAGGACGCGCTTTCGCGACCCCGGCGATCTCCTCTTCGAATATTGGGACGAGAACGCCCACACCCTGAGCAAGCGCGGCGAGCAGGTGAAGTATATGTCCGACTATGACGCCGCACCGACGGAGAACAACGACGTCGCTCTCGCCATCGCGGCGCTCTATGGGGTGACCTCCAGAACGTCCGGCAACATCCCCCAACTCCTCCTGAACCTAGACGAGGATTCTCTCTTCTACCTCGCGAGCCTGAAACTGCTCGACGAAGCAAAGTCGGAAGACGGCACTCTGTGCCTGCGCCTCCAGGGCGTCGACTTCAGCAACGAAGAAAACACCATCTGGATCGGCAAAGAAGACCTGCTCATCCGGAAGATCGAAACCGTTAAGGATCCCGCAAACCGGGATACCACGATCTACAAGCCAGAAACCAACGTCGAAATCACCGATGGCGAACTGGTTTTCAGGACGCCGGAGGCAAAAAGCTGAGACGGGTTTACCGGCCCCCTTACTCGCCCGATTCCTCCGCGTACTTTCGATAGTTCAGCTCGGCCTCGGCGTCGCATTCGGCGCAGTACTCATGCGTCATAAAGTGCTGCACCCACTCCGTCCCGATGAGGTCCTCATAGGCCCCGCAATCGGGCAGCACCTCGTCCAGCAGGATTCGATAGGCCTCGCGGGGCGTGCAGTGATCGCACACGGCGTAGGCAACGCCAAAAAGCGCCAGTTGGGACAGGACGATCTTGAATTGCGCCTCCACCTCGGTGTCGCTGAGCGATTCGGGCCGTGGCAGCGCCACCCGACCGCCGAGCAACTCCAGGAACGGGGTCTGCTCTCCGTGGTCGAGGCACTCGTCCATCAGGCGCGTTTCCGCCATAAACCGCTCGCTGTCCTGCTCATCCTCCGCGCCGTAGCCGAAATACCCATCTTCGTCATCGTCATCATCGTCCGCGCCCCCGCGAATCGCGCGATCTATGGCCGCCGCTTCGGCATCCAGAGTCTGCTGCAACCCGCCGTCATCGTTCAACACATCCGCCCCCGTGTACGAGGTCACCTCGCCCGAGGCACGAATCTCCCGGAATTCCAGCGCGCTGGCGTCGTATTCGTTTTCCTCGTGAACATAGGGTTCCGGCCGCGGAATCAGGTTCGGCAGGGGCTCCCAGTCCCCCACGTCGGCTTCGTCGTCAAAATCCCGCCCGCGAATACAGCGCTCCAGGAATGCACCCGCCAACTCCACCACCACATTCCCGTTCGGACCGAACCACTCCAGATAAAGGTGATTCTTCCACACCGTGGGCGGCGGCTCGCCGAGGCTGGACCGGATTTCGTATTCCTCGAAGGAGCAGGGAAGCGTCCTGACCCAGCCCTGGGCGGTCATCGTTCCCGTCGCCCCGATCTGCATCAACTTGAGGCCCTGATGCTCCTCCCGGCGGAAGTACAGCACCTCCGCCCCCTCCTCCGGCTCGAAGCAGATGTGCTTGCCCACCAGATCCGGGTTGGGCCGCCCCGTCAGATCGAGGCGCAGAAAAGTGTGTTCGCCACCCGCCTCCCCCTCTTCCGTGCGCAGCACCAGAAATCCCGTTACCCCGTAGTGGTGCGTGCAATTAACTTCGCCATACGTCACATAGTCGTTCAAGCGGTAGGCCATGGCGGTGCTTCCTTATTCGTTGAGGCTCCGTGTCAATGCCTGTGGGAGCCCCCCTCCGGGTCTCCTGCAAAACATCATACGACGGACGATGCCGAATGGCAAGCAAAGATATAAAAAGTCCCGGCGGCCATTCCTGATCGCCGGGGACATCCGTCTATTGACGCTGTGCTAGATTGCCCGAAGCTCCGCGCTTTGGCGTTGCGCGGGCTTGGCCGTCATTCGGACCCGCACGTCAACGTCCAATCGGTTCAGGTACGTGAAGAGCCGGTCAAGGGTGTAGCCCTTGAGACGGCCACACACGATATCGCTAACTTTTTGAGCGGGTAGCCCCAGTACCTCGCCAGCCTCTTTTTGCGTTATCCCTTTTCTTTCGATGGCTGCCTTTATGGCAATCGCAATGTCCGCTTTCAACCTCGCCATCTCCGGATCTCTAATCCCCAGCTCCGCGAACACGTTGCCATTATTTTTTGGAATATGAGTATTGCTTTGGCTCAATTTTTTCATGGCCAAACCCTTCTTTCCTTCCAGATGCTTCTCGCTCATGTCTTGTATTTCTCTTTGGTCTCCTTGAGCCGACGAGCTACGACGTCCATCTCATTCTTCGGAGTAGAGATTCCTTGCTTGGACTTCTTCTTGATGGCATGAAGCACGCATATTCTGGATGCTATGACCGTCGTATAGAACACCCGGTAGGCGCACCCTTCCTGCTGATCGCGAATCTCAAGAACACCGGAACCCGCAAACCCCACCAAGACCTTGACCTTGTAGTGCTTCCCGCCCAAGGCGGCTTCGTGAAGGGCATGCGCCACCTCTCGCCGTACCTCGTATGGAAATTCTTTCAGCCGCTTCTTCGAATCAAACTCAAATGCAATTTCTTTCACAAATTAAACCTTTAGATTGGGGCGTGTTCCGCTTCGCCGTTATCCAAAGAAAAGTATACCAGATATGGTGTATAAATTCAATCGATATATACACCAGATTTATGGTATAAAAACTTGCGCGTGAATAAGAACACAATTCTCTCAACAGGCGAGGATCAATGAGTCTTTTGGCGCTGCATCCCCCGCCTCAATTCTCCGCCGCCTTCCGATCGATCTCGTGCTTCTTCAATCGATACTGCAACGTCTTATACGTCAACCCCAGCAACTCCGCCGCCTCCTTGATCCGCCCGCCGCTGCGCTCCAGCGCCTGGCGGATGAGATCCTGCTCCAGCTCTTCCAGCGACAACCCCCCGGCCGGCAATCCCACCTCGCCCGCAGCAACGGGCACGTGGTGAAACTTCTCGGGCAAATCCTTCGCCGTGAGCACGTCATCGTTCGCCAGAATAAAGAGTTGCTCCAGGGTATGCTCCAGTTCTCGCACGTTGCCCGGCCAGCGGTAGCGGCGGAAGGCGTCCACCACCTCGGGGCCCACCTGCGGCGCCTCGATCCCGATCTTCGCGCTCAGCTTCTCCCTGAAGTGCTTGATGAGCAGGGGTAGATCCTCGATGCGCTCGCGGAGCGGCGGAAGATAAACTGGCAGCACTTCGAGCCGAAAATAGAGATCCTCACGAAACTCGCCCCGCTCCACGCGCTCGCGCAGATCCCTATTGGTCGCCGCAATCACACGCACGTCCACCTGGCGCGTCTTGCTGCTGCCCACGCGCTCCACCACGCCGTCCTGCAGCACCCGCAACAGCTTGGCCTGAGACTCCAGGTGCATGTCGCCGATCTCATCGAGAAAAAGCGTGCCCGTGTTCGCATCTTCAAATTTGCCGGGACGGCTCGCATCCGCGCCCGTGAACGCGCCCTTTTCGTGGCCAAACAACTCCGACTCCACAAGATTGTCGGGGATGGCCGCGCAATTCACCACCACAAAGGGCTTCTTCTGGCGGCTGCCCTCGAAGTGAATGTGGCGGGCGATCATTTCCTTGCCCGTGCCCGATTCGCCCAGAATCAGCACCGTGCTGTTCACCCGGGCCGCTTTCGCCGTGCGCTCGAACACGGCCTGCATCGCGGGGCTCTCGCCGATGATGCTGCCGAGCGAAACGCTCCGGGTGACAAGCTCGCGGAGTTGCCGGTTCTCTTTCTGCAGGCTGGTGCGCTCCAAGGCGCGATTGATCACGTGGAGGAGGGTGTCTTTGTCGAAGGGCTTTTCCAGATAGTCGATCGCCCCTTCCTTCATCGCCGTCACCGCGGTGCGGATCGTCGCGTGAGCCGTCATCACCACCACCTCCAGCTCCGGGCGAAGCCGCTTCGCGCGGCGCAACAGCTCCAGGCCATCGAGGCCCGGCATCCGCATGTCCGTCAGCAGCAACTCGAAGCCGCGCTCCTTGAGGAAGTCGAGGGTCATCTCCGCGGAATCGCTGGCCGTGACCTCGTAGCCGGACTGAGAAAGAATGTCGCCGATGATCTCCCGCTGAACGCGATCGTCTTCGGTGATGAGAATGGACTGTGCCATGGATACTCCTGTCTTCACCCGCTCAATGCGCCCTGGAACGGGAAATCTTCTGCTTCAACGGTATGGTGATTGAAACCCGGCAGCCTTGACCGTCCCGGCTGCTCAATTCGATGGTGCCGCCATGCTCCTCCACGATCCCCCGCGTGATGGAGAGACCCAGGCCCGTGCCGCCCTGCTTCGTCGTGTAATACGGATCGAAGACCTGCTCGATCACGCTGTCCGGCAGACCGGGGCCGTCGTCTTCCACCAGGATCTGGCACACGTCATTGCGAATGGCGGAGCTGAGGCGCACGTGCCCGCCCGGCTTACAGGCCTCCAGCGCGTTCAGCAGCACATTCAGCACCGCGCGCGACCACTGCTTGCCGTCCAGCATCAGGAGGGTGCCGCCCGCTTTCAATTCGCTGATCAGCTCCACCCCGCGCTCTTCCGCGTCTTTCTGGAAGAGACGCACGCACTCCTCCAGCACGGCGTCCACGCTCGTGGGCTCCGGCTCCAGCTCCCGCTCCTTCGCCAGCGAAAGAAAGCCCGAAACGATCTCCTCCAGCCGGTCCACCTCGGCGCGAATGGTCATCAGGGGCTTCACGCCGGGTGTGGCGCCGTCGCCCCCCATGGAGTCGATGGCGTGGCTCGAAAGCAGCTTGATCGCGTTCAGGGGGTTGCGCACGTCGTGGGCTACGCCCGCCGCCAGGTTGCCCAGGGCGGAAAGGCGCTGGGCCTGGCGCAGCTTCACCTCCATCACTTCTTTTTCCCGGAGCGACTCGACCATGTCGTTGAACTTGGATTCGAGCAACTGCACCTCGCCGGAAGATCGGGCGATCTTCACGGTCTGTAGATTGCCCTCCGTGATGGCCGCGCACGTGTCGGAGAGGTCCATCAGGGGGCGCAGCGTCCGGTGAATGGTGTAGATCATGATCCACAGGGTGACGATAAACACGAAGGTCACCAGGAGGATGTAGCGGTTCTTGAAGGCCCGCAGCACCTCCACTGAAGCCTGGGTGCTGTAGTGGATCGTCATCAGCATGTCCAGACGCTCCAGCGGCACGTGGACCACGCGCAGCACCGTCCCGTCGGGCTGGTACTGGATCGAAGTCCGCAACTCCGGGATCGGGCCGGGCAGCGGCTCTATTAAAATCTCCGCGTCTTCCCGCTCGTTCATGATGGCCGCCTCGATCTGATCGCTCGTGAGTGAGGCGTCTCCCTCAAACATGTCGAGCACCTGCTTGCGGATGGCCTGGGACTCCGATTCCACATCCCGGATCGCCTCGCTGATGGTGTGCCGGACAATGATGAAAATCGAGGTGAAGAGACAGAGCAGCAGTACGCAGCAGAGCACCAGCACGCGAAAGTACATGGAATGACGCCACTTGACCGGTGATCGGCCATGACGCGCCGTGGTGGCATTGCTCTTGACCGCGGGTAGCTCCATGGTCTTATACGTCCGGAACAATTTCGCCGCTGAGCACCTTCATCACCTCCTGAATATCCTCCCACGTCTTGCCCTTGTCGGCGGGCGTGCGCAGCAGGTAGGCGGGGTGATAGGTCACGCGCAGGGGGATACCCTGATAGTTGTGCCAGCGCCCGCGCAACTGCCCGACCGACGCCTCGGTCTGGAGCAGGCACTTGGAGGCCACCCCGCCCAATGCGCAGATGACCTTGGGCCGGATCAGCGACAACTGCTGGATCAGGTACGGTTCGCAGAGCGACATTTCTTCGGGATTGGGATTGCGGTTGTTCGGCGGGCGGCACTTGAGGACGTTGCAGATATACACATCCTCCCGCTTCATTTTCATGCCCTTTACGATAATATCGGTGAGCAATTGGCCCGCCTTGCCCACGAAGGGTTCGCCCTGGGCATCTTCATCCGCCCCCGGCGCTTCGCCCACAAAGACCAGATCGGCCTGAATATTGCCAACGCCGAAGACCGTCTGTGTGCGGGTCTTACACAGGGCGCATTTCTCGCAGCCGCGCACGATGGTAGCCAGCGCCGAAAGGGCATCCGCCACATCCCCAGAGTCCAACGCGGGAACGGGAACCGGGGTGGCCTGTGCACTGGCAGCCGGTGCCGTTTCGGCCGCGGAAGTGACCACGGCGCGGGCAAGTAATTCGGCTACTTCGGGCGACAAAGGCACGGTCTTGCCCGGTGAAGGCGGCAGGGCGCGCAGCAGGGCCAGGGTATCGTCAATCGCTGCCTGATAAAGCTCGGCGGGGGTCATCTAGAGTGCTCCTGAAAAACGTATGATAGCACCCCGGTGTCGTGGGGCGAAAAAAAATAGGACGGATAAGTCGGATAAGACTGATTCTCAAATCTGTCCTATCCGTCAAATCCGTCCTATGGGCAATCCATTACTTCAGCGTGCTTCCCGCCGCCTGAATCCAGTCACCCACAGCACCAGCGCCGTGCCCGCGAGCAGCAACACCGTGCCGTAGTTCACCGGTATCGAGGCGGGTGTATCGCGCTCTGGGGCGTAGCCCAGGCGCAGCGTGCCGCCGTGGTTCAGCCAGGCCTCCACGCTCGCGCCGTCTTCCGATAGCGCCAGGGGCGCCGCGAGCAGTCCGCTCACCTGGTCCGCCGGGTACCACACGGGTCCGTCTTCGTCGCTTCCCAGGTAGTAGAGCGTCAAGGATGCGCCGCTCACATAGTCCGGCACCGGAATGGTGATCCGCTCCGCCACGTCATACACCTCCACGGGAGTCGCCAGGAAGACAACGCCCAGCCCCTCCTTGAAGAGGCCGGTATCCTCGCCCTCCGGAAGGTAGGGCACGACCCGTACTCCATCGAGCGACACATCCGCCTCACTGGAATCGCGCACGAAAGTCGCGCTCGCCGAGAGCACCGTGCCGTCCAGAGCGCTCGCGCTGGCCTCCAGCACATACGACGCCCCGTCGGCCCAACCGCTCACAGCCGTGTAGACCACCCAGCCGAGGGTATCATCACCCTCCGCCGCGGGCCGCCAGAAATAATCTGCGGTGTCGGCCATCGCGCCGTTCACACTCAGTGTGATCGTGGTCGGATCGATTCCGCTGTCATTCGACAGGAGCAGCGCCACGCGGCTTGCCTGCTGAACGAGGGTCTCCGCCGTCAGCGCCTTCGTCGCCGGAACGGTGGGCTCTTCTCCTTCTCCTTCGCCTTCGCCACCGCCATCATCGTTGTTGGGCAGGCCGCGATAGCCCGTGGTGCGGTTGCTGCTCTCGCTCGCGCCGCAGGGGTTCACCGCGCGCACTTCGTAGTAGTAGAGGGTGTAGTCAATGTCGAACTCGCCGGGATTGAAGCAGCCCTCGCGGATCAACTCGTAGGTCGGTTCCTCCGTCGCCTCATCGGAATAGCGAGGCTCCGTCGTCGTGGCCACCAGTTCAAAATTATTGCGGTCACTCTCCGGGCTCCGGAAAATCTCGTAGCCCGAGGCACCGGGCGCCGCGCTCCAGATCAGGTCCACGCCATCGGGCGAGGTGCCGTCGCTCGCCGCCAGATTGGCCGGGGGATCCAGCGGCATGCAGCCCAACTGCACAATCGTGGCCGTCAGCGGACTTTCCGCCGCGCCCGTGCCTTCCACCCGGATAGTGCCCGTGCGGGAACGGCCCGAAACATTCGCGGACACCGTTATCTGCACCACGCCGTCTTCCACGCCATTCGAGGGCGGAGTCAGCGACAGGAATTCAGCGCCCGAAGCCACCGAGGCGGTCCAGTTCAGGGTGCCCGTGCCGCCATTCTCCACGGTAATGCTGACGTTGCCGCCGCCCGCACCAACGGACTGCTCCGTGGGCGCAATGCGGAGCACTGGCGCGCTCGCGGCCTGGGTGAGGGTCACCTCCGCGGGGCTATTGGCCGCGCCCGGCGCGCTGATGCGGATTGTCGCGCTCCGCTCCTGGCCCGTCGTATTCGCCGTGGCCGCCACCACAATCGCGCCTTCGTTCGTGCCCGAGATGCCGGTGGAAATACTCACAAAATTCGCGCCGGAGATCACTGCCGCGGTCCAATTCATCGTCCCGGACCCTGCATTCAACACCTGGAAGCTCGCCCCGCCCGCACCGGAACCAATCGATTGAGATTCCGGCGAGACCTGGAGCACCGCCTCCTGGGCGGTCTGGGTGATGGTCACATCAATGGGGGAGTTCGACGCATCCGGCGTTTCCACGCGAATCTTCGCGGTCCGGTTGTTCATCGACACATTGCCCAGAAACGCCACCGTCACCTGGCCCGCGTTCACCCCGTTGGATCCGCTCGTGATCGTCGCGAAGCCCGCGCCCTCGATCACCGCCGCCGTCCAGCCCAGGGAACCGCTGCCGCCGTTGGTAACATTCAGCGAAGCCGTCCCCGCGGCCGAACCAATCAACTGGCTCGTGGGCGAAACCTGGAGGAGGGGCACACCGGCCAACTGCGTGATCGTCACCTCCTCCGGCGAACCAAAGGCGCCCGGAGCCGAAACAGAGATTCGAATGGTACGCTGCAAGGGTGTAAGGTTCGGAGCCACGCTGACCACAAAGGTGCCGTCATCCGTTCCCGTAGCGGCCGAGGTAATGGAAGCGTAGCTGTGGCCCGCGAGGATCGCCGCCGTCCAGTCAAAGGTGCCGGTACCGGTGTTGAGCACCTGAATTACCAGTTCCTCGCCTTCGGCCAACGCCGTCTGCTCTGAGGGCGTCACGGACAACATGGGCGTGGCCGGGCCCTGGGTAATCGTAATAACCACAGGCTCGCTGCCCACATCTTCCGAGGACACCAGCAAGCGGCCAATCCGGGGAATCTCCTGCGCGTTGGGTGCCGCCGTTACCGTAATCGTCCCGTTGTTCGTGCCCGTGGCCCCCGTGGCAATCGACAGAAATTCCGCGCCGTCCGTGATAGTCGTGGTCCAGTTAATATCTTCCGCACCGCCGGCCACCGTCACCCCGAAGCTGAGATCGCCGCCAAAGGGACTCACATCCCGCTGGTCCGGCTCCACCGTCAGTGTGGGCAGTTCAACGAAGGTCGCGGTGATCGCCCGATCCCCCGCCATGGTCACGTCGTCGGGATTCTCCGTGCCCGAAAGGTCGCCGGACCAGCCGGCAAACATCCAGCCATCGGCGGCAACCGCCTCGGCGGAAACCACCGTGTTGTCGTCGTAGCGGCCGCCCGCCGGGGTCAGTTCAATCGTACCCTCCCCTTCGACGTCCGTCACAAGTTCGTAGCGGCCATCCCACAACAGGATGCCCGGAGCGCCCGCGCCGCCGACATTCCCCAGCACCGTGCCCACGCCGCCCGCGCCGCCATTAACCGTCACCGTGCCATTGGTCTCGGACAGGGTCTGGATCAGGATGCTGCCGCCCGCGCCACCGCCGCCGCCGGAAAGATCGGAGCCGCCCACGGCGCCATCGGCGGAAATCGTTCCGTTGTTCACGATGCGCTCGGCTTCAATGATGATCACGCCGCCGCCGTTGCCGCCGCGCGCGTTAATGTTTACGAAGTTGGATGTCTGGCCGCCACGTCCGCCGCCGCTGCCGAAGCGTGGAAAAAGATAGGTGTCGCGAAAACCCTGGCCGGCCGCCGTGGCCACCGTGTCAAAAGCTTCACCACCCAGGCCGCCCGTCAGAGGACCCTGGCCCGTCGCGCCGCGCGCACCCGCCTCGCGATGACCGCCGCCGCCACCGCTACCCGGGTCGGCACCGCCGTTTATCTCGCCAAAACCGCCGCCGCCGCCGCCGCGATTGGCCTCGCCGCTGATTCCGCCCGTGTTGCCCCAACTGTCGCCCTGCTGGCCGATGAGACCGGGGCTGCTGCCTTCCAGCGTGCCGCCGCGATAACCGCGGCCGGTCGCCGTGATGGCCGCGCCAGCCTGAATCGTCAAGGTACCCCGCACCTTGAGCCGGAGCACACCGCCCTGGGTCGGATCGACCGCACCGCTGGCGTTGCCGGTATAGGGGCTCACCGTGAGCGTGCCGCCCGAGGAAATCGTCAAATTCTCCAGTTGGGGCACTTGGTCCCCGTTGTCCGGATCGTAGGCCAGCAGATCCGCCGCCGTGCGCACCTGCGCCCAGAGATCCTGGATCGTCGTTTCCCCTGCGGGCACGGTAATGGACCCGTTATGGCCATCGCCAAAATCAAAGTCCGCCGGTTGGGCCGACGCGGGCACGGCGAAAAGGATGGTCGCGAATAGCGGCAGGGTGAGGGCGCGCAGGGTTGCGCTGAGTGGTTGAAGTGCGTTGACAGGTCCCATGAAAAACATCCCTTCAAAAGGCTGGCCTGTTGTGGCTGGGAGGAGCCGGGGCCGGCGCGTGATTGCGCCTGCGGGGGCTCGTCGGTTACATATGGTCGCACCGGGGGTGCGACGCTGATGTTGAGGCATGAAAATGCCCGTAAGGGTCTTATCCCCCGGCTATTCTAAAGGTTCCCGTCGCGCCATACAATTTCACGGCGTGACGTGAGAAATAAGCACAATTACCAGCTCGCCACCACCTCACCCGAACGGATCCGGGCCTGACAGGCCAGGCGCTCGTTGTGGCGCAAACCCATGTCCGCTTCGAGATGATTCGGCTGGTGAAGATTCTCCAGGCCCGATTCCACCACGATGACGCAGGTGCCGCAGCTCCCGGCCTGGCAGCCGAAGGGTACGCCCAGTTCTTCGCACGCCGCCAGAATGGGCTCCCCCTCCTCCAGATCCTTAAACTTTCCGTCAATCGTAATGCGTGCCATGATACTACCCGGATCCTCGTTGCTTCGTTACCCGGCGGCGACCAGCGCCACGGGCGGATGGATTGTACCCCATCCCAACGGCTAAAATCAGATTCACCACCCGAAAATTCGGCGCGCGGCGCTCCGCCCCCGATGCAGCATCAAGGAGATTCACCATGAACCACCTCAAGACCATCAGCCGCCGTCCCCAGGCGGCCCAGGGCGTAACCTCTCCCCTGGAATCGGCCATTCTCACCTTCCTGACCATTTTCTTCAGCTCCTGGACGAATGGCCCGACCGTGATCCAGAATCTCGCCGATTTCTACGCCAAGACCCCCGACTGACCCCTGAAAAAAACGACCGGCGCTCCGAATTCCGGGGCGCCGGCCGATCAAGCCATTTCGACGGATTACGACGCGGGGGCTGCCGCCGGAGCGGGCTCCGCAGGGGCTGCGGGGGCCGGTTCCGCAGGTGCGGGCGCCACCGGAACAGCCGGAGCCGGAGCCGGTACCGGAGCGGCCGCAGGGGCAGGATCCGGTTCCGGAGGGGCGGCGGGTGCCGCGACCTCCTTTTCCACCTCGGTGACGCGTCGTTCGAGGTTCATTTCGTAATCGTCGCTGGCGGACACGTGGCGCTCCGTCACGACGATCAAATGGAAACCGAAACTGGTCTGCACCACGTTGCTCAACTCATTCAGGGGCGCGGACCAGACGTAATTCTCAAACTGTTCCTCCAGCTTCCCTTTGGGCATGCGTCCCAAATCACCGCCGCGGGTGGCGCTGGCGGGATCGTTCGAATACTCCTCGGCAAGCTTTTCGAAACTCTCGCCCTTCTCGATCCGGCCGCGAATCTCCTGGATAAGCTGCAGGGCACGGGTCCGATCCGCGGGGTCGCGCTGATCGAACTTGACCAGGATATGCTTCGCGCGAGCTTCCGATTGGCTCGGCGTGCGTTTGCCCATGGCCAGGATCAGGCCGACCATGATGAGCACCACCACCAGAATGCCCCACCAGAGATAGGGGGCAAAATCCTTCGGCTCGTTGATATTCTCGTCGTTCACCTGGGCCATACTGCTTTTCCTCCAATTACGTGCGAATGAAAGGTTACAGGATACTGTCTAACATACTGAAGTACTTGGTATAAAATGAGATGATAACGTAGCCAATTGTGCCGCCCACCCCGAGCACGATCAGCACGCCCAGAATTTTCGTGGCGATACCCACGGCATGGCGTCCCTCATCCAGGTGGTAGTCGGAAACCTTGCGCAGGCTCACTTCCAGATTGCCCGAGCGCTCCCCAACTTCCAGCATCTCCCGGGCGAGTGGCGTCAGACTCTTGCAACCGGCGAAGGACTCCACGAGGCTGTGGCCCGCGGCAACCATGGGAATCGCCTTCTTCAGATCTTTTTCAATCCAGGGGTTGCCGGAGATGGCGGCGGCATTGGCAATACAGGACTGAATATTCATCCCGCTTCCCACGAGCAGGGAGAAGCTGCGAAAAAAACGGGCCAGGCCGAATTTCTTGTTCACCGTGTTCAGTGGCCAGATGTAGTTCAGTATCAGCCCCCAACTCCAGTTGATCAGGCCCAGGCGCGACAGAACGATGGTTCCGACGATCACCAGCGCAAAGATCCCGGTGGCGAAACCCTGAAACAGGAAATACTGGTTGAAGTAGTCGCCAAGATTGAAAGGTTCGGCTGCGTTGAGATTCATGCGCCCGATGAGCCCCAGGGAGAAGGTTCCCAGATACCAGGCCGCGCCGAGCTGGATCGCCGGGTAGACCAGCGCGCCCACGATTTTCCGCTGCATGGCCAGGCGATCTTCATAGTAGCTCGCCAGATCGTGCAGCATCACATCGAGACGCCCGCCCAGCTCGCCCGAGTGGAGCAGCTCAATAAAGAACTTCGGCAGGTACTTCTTCTGGCGTCGCGCCGCCTCGCCCAGCGTGGCCCCCTGCTTCGCATCCTCCGCCATGGCGCGAAAAACCTGCTTGGAGCGGGAGTCCTTCGCGTTGTCCGACATCATTTCCAGCGTTCGGATGATGGGAAGGCCCGCGTCATAGCTCGTGGCCATCTGGCGACACAAGGGCACCAGATGTTTGGCGGAAATCTCGGCGGTCATTAGGCCCATGCTAGACCCGATCCTTCAATGGCGTCACGAAAAAGGGAGAAGCATCACCGCCGGCACCTGCCGCGATGGCCGCTCTCTCTACTGGGAGCGGCATTGTAGCAGACTCGGGGAAAGGTCGCCAATCCCCGCCTTAGCTCCCGGCACCCTCTTCCAGCGTATAGATCGCGCCCAATTCCCGGTGGTGCTCGTTATAGTCCAGCCCATAGCCCACCACAAAATGGTCATCGATGGTAAACCCGGTAAAGTTCGCCTCCACCGGTCGAAGACGCCGCGAGGGCTTGTCCAGCAGCACCGCCAGGTCGATCGTCGCGGGATGCTGCGCCCGCACCACCTCCAGAATCCGCTCCACCGTGTGCCCCGTATCCAGAATATCCTCCAGGATCAGAACTCGACGCCCATGGAGCGACTCCTCCGGCAGGTGGGAGAAGACCACCTCGCCCTCGCGCTCCGTGCCCGCATAGCTCTTCGCCCGGATGTAGTCCACCACCACCGGCATCTTCAATTGTCGGAGCAGATCCACACTGAAGGGTACCGCCCCCTTCAGCACCACCAGCACAAGCACGGGCTCGGCCCCATAGTGCTGGTTCAGCGTCTCCGCCATTTCTCCGATTCTGGCGCAAAGGCGGTCGCTGTCGATCAGGGGCGTCTCGTTCAGTTTCAACTCCATGGGGGGCTTCCGTACATCGTTGCGATGGTGTATTCCGCTCTTGGTAACCGTCCATGCCACAGCTTGCGGCCGATCACTAACCACAAGATCGTGCTTTTTTTGGTACTGCCTCTCGTCCGATAGACTCGTAACAATTTGTTGCCCTGTAGTTGACGACGCGACCACCGCGCGAGAAGCTTCCGTGAAATTCCGTGCCCTTCCGTGGTCAATGCCTCTTGGGGCCGCAAAACTCGGAGGAAGACCCCGGCGCGAATTCCTGCTCTATGACTGGATCTCGATACACAGCTCCACATAGCGGCGGGTGTGCTCCGTCACGGCGGTATCCCGGCTCACCGTGTGCCCCGGAATCCAGACGATCTGACCGCCGCTCTCCACCACAAGTTGCCGATCCCGCTCGGGCCGCGTCAGCCCCTGATCATTGAATACATCCTTCAGCTTTCTCGTGCCCTCCATGCCCAGGGGACGAAAGCGATCTCCCGCGCGCCGACGCCGGATGACAAAGGTATCCGCGAGGGCGTCACCATCGAAAACCTGACGTCCGGCGTGACAATAATCCGCGAGGGGCTCCTGGGGCAAGGCGTCCAGCCAGCGCGCTTCGAAAGCTCTGCCCGTACCCGAGGCGATGCCGGGAATAGAAAGATGGATCTCGACAGCCGCTTCCGCCGACGCCAGGGGGGCGAAAACGGCGTACTCCGCGCTGAGAAACAGGGCGATGCCGTTGCCCAGGTCGATCTGTTTACCCACCGGGCCATCGGCAATAAACGCGGCGGCCCGTGACACCGTTTCAAAGTCCGGCTCGGCTGCGGCACGCCGGATTCGATCCGTCAGACAGCGGAACTGCAAAGCGGTATCGAGGGTGCGGAACGCGGCGCGCGCGATTCGGCCCGTTTCATCCTCGACTTTGTCCAGTGCCGCCGCCGCAAGCCGGTCGAGCAACGCGCTGTCCATGCGCTGTAGCGTGGCCAGGCGGTTGAGGGCTTCGTGGATGGCGGGGTTGAAATCCCGGGCGAGCAGGGGAAGGAGTTCGTGGCGCACGCGGTTGCGGAGCGCGTCGGTCACGGCGTTGGTGGCGTCCTCGCGCCAGGGGATGTTCTCGGCCACAAGCCAGGCCCGGAGCTCCGCTCGGGTGACTTCGAGGAGCGGCCGGATGATGTGAATGCCGCCATCGTCGCGTCCGGGCGGGATGCCGCCAAGTCCGGCGGGGCTCGATCCGCGCAGCAGGCGCAGGAGCACCGTTTCCGCCTGATCGTCCGCATGGTGGCCTGTGGCGATGGCCGTGTAGCCGTGGGTGCGCGCGGTGGCGAGGAGAAAGGCATAGCGCGCGCGGCGCGCCGCCATTTCGAAACTTTCGCCCGAGGCTGCCGCGCGGGCGGCGATGTCGGCGCCGCCGGGGTGAAAGGGCAAGCGCAGCGCCCCTGCGGCCTCCGCGACGAAGCGCCCGTCCTCCGCGCTTTCACCCTGCCGCGTCTGATGATCGAAATACGCGACCCCACAGGAAACACATGCACGATGGAGGAGGTGTAGCAGGGCCATGGAATCGGCCCCGCCCGACACGGCAACGAGCACGGTGCCACCGCCCGAGTGGATCTCGGCGATGGATTTCTTGAAGGTGTCGATCAGGGCTGTCATTTCAGGCACCAAAAAACAGCGTCGGCATGGAGCGCCGGCGGCCCGCCGGCATCATGCACCACAGTTGCATGGAACTAAAAGACTGACGTGAGATTCCAGCGTATCTCCGAAGGCAGGAACATGCACCTTCGGTGCAATGCCGGCGGGCCGCCGGCGCTCCATGCTTGCGCATACTATTTACTCAACTGAGCTACCGTAAGAACGTTGCGGAAGCATTTCAAACTTATGCGTAACGATTCTTATGGGTACAGTCTCGAAGATCACTTACTTAAGGGCGATTGACGTCGGCATTCGAGGGCAATGTCGGGTGCCACCCTCAAACGGAGGAGCGAAGCGGGGGAAGTTTGTGGGTGAGGGGACTTAACCATAGGACACGATCCCCTTGAAAAATCAGGGTTTCATCACCCACAAGCTCCCGCGGCGGAGCCGCCCCGCTTGAGGGTGGCACCCGCAGTCTTCCTTTTTACCCAAGCGATCCTCAAGTAAGTGCCATTCGGTACAGACTCCGATTGGACCTACGACGCGCTTCAAGACCCGCGTCATGAACCAATCGGCCACTGTCCCCTCACATCCCCGAAGGCTTCAGCGCTTCCAGAATTTCCTTCACGGCGGCGTCCAGCCCGATGAACAGCGCCCGCGACACGATATCGTGCCCGATGTTCACTTCCCGCAGGCCCGGCAGGGCGGCAACGGGTGCCAGATTCCGCGCGGTCAACCCGTGCCCTGCGTGAAAGCGCAGACTGGTTTGGGCGATGGCCTCGGCCGAAGCCTGAAGTCGCCGAATCTCTTTCGCCACATCCCGGGCGTTGGCATAGGCGCCCGTGTGCAATTCCACAAAGTCCGCACCGGTAGCCGCACTGGCCTCGATCTGAGGGATATCGGGATCAATGAAAAGACTGACCTTGATGCCGTGTTCATGCATGCCCGCCACCACCTCCGTAAGCCAGGCCTGTTGCGTGAACACATCCAGCCCGCCCTCCGTCGTGATTTCTTCCCGGCTCTCCGGAACCAGACAGACTGTGTAGGGCGTCACCTGGTGGGCGATGGCGATGATCTCGTCCACCGCGGCCATCTCAAAATTCATGCGCGTCGTGAGCGATTCCGCCAGGGCGTGGACATCATGATCCTGGATGTGGCGACGGTCCTGGCGGAGATGGACCGTGATCTGGTGGGCACCGGCCCGTTCACAGATGGCCGCAGCTTCCACCACGCTGGGCACGACACCCTTCCGCGCTTCGCGGAGCGTGGCGATATGGTCGATGTTAACGCCGAGTTCGATCAAGAAATGCACTCCTTCGTTTCTGCTTCGGTGGACTTAGTGGACGATAAAACCATTTGACAGGACAAGTCTACTGTGTCCACTTGGTCCACCATGTCCACTCGGTCCACGCTGCGACACAACCTCCCCCGCCACCATGCGCATTCCTACATCGCCGCGACGCGATCCGCCAGTTGTTTCGTCAAGGTCTGGGCCGTGCGGGCGTCCTGGTGCTGCACCATGATGCGCACGATGGGCTCGGTGCCCGAAGGCCGGATCACGACCCGGCCTTTGCCTTCGAGCTCGTCTCGGATTTCCTCCACGAGGGCGTCCAACGATTCCTGCGAAGGCTTTGGGCGGCCGTTGAGCGGGATCTTCTGGTGGCTCTCGGGCATCTCCTGATACACGTGGGCCAGGTCCGTGAGGGGCTGTTCCTTGCGCACGATGATGGCCAGCACCTGGAGCGCCGCAATGATGGCGTCGCCCGTGGTGTTATGGTCCAGCATGATCATGTGGCCGGAAGACTCGCCGCCGATGGCCAGGCCCTGCTCGCGCATGGCCTCCACCACATAGCGGTCGCCCACCTGGGTGTGAACCACTTTGCCGCCCAGGGGCTCCAAAGCCCTTGCCAGCCCGCCGTTGGCCATAATCGTCGTCGCGATGGTGCGGCCGGGAAGCTCGTCCCGCTCCAGGCGATCGATACCCAGAATGGCCAGCAGGGCATTGCCATCGAGCAGGCGCCCGTTGCCGTCCGCCATCACCAGACGGTCGCCGTCGCCGTCAAAGGCGATGCCGAGATCGGCGCGCTCGCGGATCACCGTGGCGCGCATCTCCTCGGGGTGGACCGAACCCACATCCTCGTTGATGTTACTGCCGTCGGGGCGATCGCCGATGGCGATCACTTCCGCGCCCAACTCGCGCAGGGTGTTCGGGCCCGCCTTGTAGGTCGCGCCGTTGGAACAATCCACCACGATGCGGAGTCCGTCCAGGCGCATGCCCTTGGGAAAGGAGGCCTTCACAAATTCAATATAACGGCCCACGGCATCGTCGATGCGCCGGGCCACGCCGATGTCATTGCCTGTCGGGCGGAGCTTGTCCACCTCGCCCGTCGAGATCAGACGCTCGATCTCGTCTTCGGCCTCGTCGGGGATCTTGTAGCCGTCCCGGCCGAAAAGTTTGATGCCGTTGTCCGCATAGTGATTGTGCGAAGCCGAAATCATGATGGCACCGTCGCAGCGAAGGCTCCGCATGATGTAGGAAACGCCCGGCGTGGGCAGCGGGCCCGTCAGGAGCACATTGATGCCCACGGAGCACAGGCCCGCCGTCAGCGCGTTCTCCAGCATGTAGCACGAACGCCGCGTGTCCTTGCCGATAAGTATGGTGTGGCGACCACTGCCGTTCTGAAACAGGTGGCCCGCCGCGCGGCCCACCTTAAGCGCCATCTCCGCCGTCATCGGGTGGATATTCGCCTTACCGCGGATTCCGTCGGTGCCAAACAAACGATCGGGCATGCTTCTCTCTCCTCTTGTTCCTGCTCAATAGCCGCGCCGGGCGCGGATCTATGCCTGCTGTATCGCCTCGGTCATCCGCACCACACGGCCCATGGCTTTCACGTCGTGAACCCGGACACAATGGGCACCCGCCACGATGGATACTGCCACGGTCGCCGCGGTTCCCTCGCCGCGATCGTGCACCTCCGTGCCCAGCACCGCCCCGATGGTCGACTTGTTCGACGTGCCGATGAGCACGGGCAATCCAAAGCGGTGGAACGCGGAGAGTTCCTTCAACAAGGTCAGATTATGCGCCACGGTCTTGCCGAATCCAAAACCGGGATCCAGCCAGATCTGCTCTCGGGCAATCCCGGCCGCCTCCGCCGCCGCGAGGCGCTCCTCGAAGAAGGCGCAGATCTCCTCCACCACATTGCCGTAGCGCGGATCCCGCTGCATGTTACGCGGCGTCCCCCGCATGTGCATGAGCACACAGGGACAGCCCGATTCCGCGATGACCCCGGCCATTTCCGGATCGTGGCGCAGCGCGCTGATATCGTTGATCATCGCCGCGCCCCGCGCCAGGGCCTCTCGGGCCGTCGCGGCGTGGTAGGTATCCACCGAGATGGGCACTGGACATTCCGCCAGCGCCTCCAGCACCGGTAGCAGCCGGGCCAGCTCCTCTTCCGCCGTTACGGGTTCCGCGCCGGGCCGGGACGATTCCGCCCCAAGATCGAGAATATCCGCGCCGTCCGCCACGAGCGATAGCGCAAGATCCCGCGCCGCGCCAACGTCACCCAGACGCCCGCCATCGTAAAACGAATCGGGCGTCAGGTTCACAATGCCCATGACCAGGGCGGAGCCCCGGGTGAGCACGGAGGAGGCATAGAGCGGTGAATAGCGATTCATGGAGGGGCGGAGGGACTCTCGGGAACGTTGGAGGGAATGTGTTCAGGGCTACGCAACCGGCACTAACGGCGGCAGGGACATCAGGGACTCCAGAGACGGCAGCAACTTGATTGCCTGAAGTCCCTGCCGTCCCTGCTGTCCCTGCAACAATGCTGCGCAACACGTGCGCCTCAATAGTTAACTCAACTCAATCGCGTCAAACCGTGTCCGGAAGGATTCCGCCGGGCGATATGGAGTCGGTCGATTTTTCCTCTTCCGGCTTCGCTTCGAGCAGCGCGCCCGCCGATTCCGGGGCGATATCAACGGTTTCCTGCGGCGCGGACTTGGGCTCGGGATCCGGCGGAATCAGTTCGGGGCCGCCCACCTTGCGGATGATGGCGTTCACTTCCTTCGCGTCCAGGGTCTCGCGCTCGTACAGTGCGTCGCCCAGGGCCTTGAGCAAATCCACGTGCTTCAGGAGCAGGCTCTTCGCCGCCGTATAAGCCTCTTCCAGCAGGCGGTGTACTTCCCGGTCCACGGCCGCCGCAGTCTCGTCGCTGTAGTCGCGGGTCTTGCTGAAGTCGCGACCCAGGAAAATCTCGTCGCTGCTGCTGAAGCTGATGGGGCCGAGCTCGCTCATGCCCCAGTCGCACACCATGGCGTGGGCCCGGTGCGTCGCCTGCTTCAGGTCGTTGGAGGCGCCGCTGTTGAACTCACCGTAGATAATCTCTTCCGCCGCGCGGCCGCCCATGGTCATAATCATGTTGGCCAGGCACCACTTCTTGGACACGCAATACTTGTCTTCCGTGGGCAGGCTGCTCGTCACGCCCAGCGCGGGACCGCGCGGGATGACCGTCACCTTGTGCATCGGATCGGCGTCGGGCAGAAGCTGGCACAGGAGGGCGTGGCCCGCCTCGTGGTAGGCCGTCGCCAGTTTCTGGTCCGGGCTCATGACCAGGCTGTTGCGCGCCGGGCCCATCATCACCCGGTCCTTCGCGTCTTCAAAGTCAATCATGTTGACCTTGTCCTGGTCGCGCCGCGCCGCCAGCAGGGCCGATTCGTTGACCATATTGGCCAGGTCGGCGCCGGAGAAACCGGGGGTGCCCCGCGCCAGAATCTGGGTGTCCACATCCGGGTCCATGGGAACCTTCTGGTTCTTGATGTGGATATCGAGGATCTGCTTCCGCCCGTTGATGTCGGGGTTCGCCACCATCACTTGGCGGTCAAAGCGGCCCGGACGCAACAGCGCCCGATCCAGCACGTCGGGACGGTTCGTGGCCGCGATCAGGATCACGCCGTCGTTGGTATTAAAGCCGTCCATCTCCACCAGGAGCTGGTTCAGGGTCTGTTCGCGTTCATCATGGCCACCGCCCATGCCGGCACCGCGCTGGCGACCCACGGCATCAATTTCGTCGATGAATATGATGCAGGGCGCATGCTTGTGGCCCTGCTGGAACAGATCGCGCACGCGGCTCGCGCCCACGCCCACGAACATTTCCACGAAATCGGAGCCGCTGATGCTGAAGAACGGCACGCTCGCTTCACCCGCCACCGCACGGGCCAGAAGCGTCTTGCCCGATCCGGGAGGGCCCACCAGAAGCACGCCCCGGGGGATTTTGCCGCCCAGCCGCGTAAATTTCTTGGGTTCCTTCAGGAATTCGATAATTTCGTGAAGCTCTTCCTTCGCTTCGTCCACGCCGGCCACGTCCGCAAAGGTGACCGTCTTGTCCCCCTGGTTGACCAGGCGGGCCCGACTCTTGCCGAAGGACATGGCCTTGTTGTTGCCGCCCTGCATCTGGCGGATCATGAAGAACCAGAAGGCGCCGATGATCAGAAGCAGGAAGACAATCTGGAACACCATGTTCACAAACATGTTGTTCTCTTCGGAGAAATCCACCTTCACCTTCTGCGCGTCGAGCGTGGCCTCCCATTCCGGGCGGAATTCGGGGACCGTGAAGGTGAAGTCCGTTTGCTTGGCTTCGCCGACCGGTGCCTTGAACTTGGCATAGATCCGGACGCTCTTCTCGCCGATGGAGACCTTCACCGGATCGGCGATATTTTGGGCCTCCATCTGCTCGACGAAGTCGGCCTGGCCCTTCATGGCGGGTTTCGGGTTCAGATCGGAGAAGCGCGTTAATACGAGCACAACGATAATGCCCAGAACGATCCAGAGGGAAACTTGCTTGAACAAACCATTCATAAGTAAGTCAAATACCTTATCTTAGGCAATTGGCAGCCGCTTCGTGCCCGCTACGAAACAAGAAAAAGATCTACGGATTCGGCAAGGGCCGGGGACACACGCCAAAGACCAGCACCCGGCAGCGCAGTGGGCAACTTCCACAGGTTCAACTACTTGAAGTCAATTCTCATCATAACACAGGCAACCCACCTAAACAATGTAACCCTCCTGGTTCTCCCGACGCCATTTCACATTCTCCGGCGCTATCCGTTACAATACACGGTTCGTGGGGGCGCGATTTCGCCCCCTGATTAACAGTTTTCTTGTTTTACTTGTCGCCCCGCGACGTGGACTGCAAGCGCAATGGAGAAAAGCACATGAGCCATACCGTGGAAACTTTTGAGTTTCAGACCGAAGCACGCCAGCTCCTGGATTTGATGATTCATTCGGTCTATTCCAACAAGGACATCTTCCTTCGCGAGTTGATTTCCAACAGCTCCGACGCCCTGGACAAGCGGCGCTTCGAGGGCCTGAAGGATCCGGCACTCCTGCCCGAAGGCACGGAACTTCACATCAAGATCGTGCCGGATATGGAAGCCCGCACCTTGTCCATCGTGGACAACGGCATCGGCATGTCCCGCGACGAAGTGAAGGATCTCATCGGCACGATTGCAAAGTCGGGCACGAAGGAATTCCTGAAGACCATCAAGGAGAGCAAGGAAAGCACCCTGAACCCCGAATTAATCGGCCAGTTCGGCGTGGGCTTCTACTCCAGCTTCATGGCGGCGGACCGCGTGACCATGATCACGCGCAAGGCGGGCGAAGAGCACGCCACCCGCTGGGAATCGGCGGGCGACGGCACCTATACCCTGGAGGCCGCCGAGCGCGATGAAGCGGGCACGACGGTAACGCTGCACCTGAAGACCGCCGACACGGAAGACGGCCTGAACGACTACACCCAGGAATGGCAGATCCGCCAGATCGTGAAGCAGTACTCGGATTTCGTGGCCTACCCCATCCAAATGGACATCGAGCGCACGGAAATCGAGCGCGACGAATACGGCAAGCCCGTGGAAGGCGCCGAAGAGAAGAAGGTCATCAAGACTGAGACCCTCAACTCCATGAAGGCTCTGTGGCTTCGTAGCAAGAACGAAGTCACGGAAGACGAGTACAACGAGTTCTACAAGCACATCTCCCACGACTGGAACGAGCCCGCCTCGCGTATCCAGGCAAAGATCGAGGGCACGCTCGAATACTCCCTGCTCCTCTATGTGCCCTCCAAAGCTCCGATGGACCTCTACTACCATGGCGTGCGCCACGGCGTCCACCTCTATGTGAAGCGCATCTTCATTATGGACGACTGCAAGGAGCTTCTGCCCGAGTTCCTGCGCTTCCTCCGCGGTGTGGTGGATTCGGAAGACCTCTCGCTCAACATCTCCCGCGAGATCCTCCAGCAGGACCGCCAGATCGAGCGCATGCGCAAGGGCATCGTCAGCAAGGTGCTCGACTTCCTCCGCAAGCAGTACAAAGACGACCGGGACGAGTACATCGCCTTCTGGAACGAGTTCGGCCGCGTCTTCAAGGAAGGCGTCTTCCAGGATCAGGAGAACCAGGAGGGCATCCTCGACCTGTGCCTCTTCTGGTCCACGAACAGCAAAGAAGAATATACCTCCCTCACCGAATACGTCGGGCGCATGAAAGAAGGCCAGGACGCCATCTACTACATGACCGGTGAATCCCGCTCCAAGATCGAGGAGTCCCCCCACCTCGAAAGCTTCACGGAGAAGGGCTATGAAGTGCTCATCCTGCCCGATCCCGTGGACGAGATCTGGGCCCAGCAGGTCTTCAAACACAAGGACCACGCGTTCAAATCCATCAGCAAGGGCGAAGTGGAGCTGGGCACCGAAGACGAGCGCAAGGAAGCCGAAGAGCAGCGCAAAGAGAAGGAGAAAGAATACCAGTCTCTCCTCGATTGTCTGAAGGACAAGCTGAAGAATCACGTGAAGGAAGTTCGCCTGTCGAACCGCCTCACCAACTCCGCCGCGTGCCTCGTGACCGGTGCCAGCGATCTTTCGCCCCAGCTCGAAGCCATGATGCGCCAGATGGGCCAGGACTTTCCCCAGTCCAAGCGCATCCTGGAACTCAACCCGAAGCACCCGCTCCTCGACAAGCTCCAAAGCCTCTTCGATGGCAACGCGGACGACCCTCAGCTCAACGACTACGCCCAGCTCATCTACGGCCAGTCGATCCTCGCCGAGGGCGGCGACCTCCCCAACCCCGGCCAGTTCAGCAAGCTGGTGGCGGATTTGATGGTGAAGGCGGGCTGATATCAGCGAGGGGACTGTTTCGAACATGTCAGCGGGTCTTCAGAGATGAAGACCCGCTTTTTTTGCTGAGGGGCCACTCAATGCGTGCCACACGATCTCGCCGAAAGGCGAGATCGTGTGGCACAGCATCCTACGCGCGCGGGTCCGGTCCCCCCTATTCCCCGAATCCCAGCACGTCTCCGGTTACCAGCCCGCCGCCTACACCGCCGCCGCTTCCACCCGCCACACCCGTCTGGGCCGGTGCGCCGGGCACTTCAAATTGCGCGCCCACGGTCAGGCGCTCGCCCATGCGATCGATCATGAAATAGACATTGCCGTGGCGCTGGGCTTCGAGCATGGCGAGTTCGTAGTCGAGCTTGTTCGCAATTGCCGTGCGGTTCAACTGCACGATCACGTCGCCCCGCTGCACCCCCGCCGTCTTGGCGAGGCTGGACTCGGCCACGTTGTTTACGTAGAGCCCCTGGGGCGCCTGAAGCCCGTAGTTCTTTGCCGTCGCTGGCGTCAGCGCCGTTGCCTCCGTGCCGGTCTCCTGAAGCTTGAAGGTGCTCACAAGCTGGCGTATGTCCGTGCCAAGCGTCTTGTTGAAGGTCTCCTCCAGCACCTGCCCGTCCACGTAGTCCAGCTTCTCCAGCTCGTCGATGATGGTGCGAATCGCCCCGTCGCCGTACTTATCCTCCACCAGAATAAACAGTCCCATGGCGGCGTTGAAATAGTCCGGGTTGTTCGCCCGGTCATCAAAGGAGTCCCAGGTGAAGAGATCGGCGCCGACCTTTGACAGGGAGCTCAGAGGCTGCTGATATACGTGGTTGTTTTCGAAGGCCGATAGGGGAACCGTGGCACCGTCGGTCGCCGTGCGCTCGCGCATTTTTTCGTAGACCAGAAACTCCGCATAGTTCGCCAGGCCCTCGCGGAACCAGCGGGTGTAGTAGCGGGTTTTCACCAGCGGATTCTCTTTCTGATCGTCCAGGATCAGGGGCGGCCGCGCGGGGTCCACCAGGCTCAGCTTGGCCAGCTCGTGGACAAACATATAGGGATAGAAGGGATTCGTGGATCGGATGGTCGCGAAGGTCTCGTCCGTATCCGCCACAAACATGGGGAACTGGTACACATCGCTCGTGCGCTGGAAGCCCCCGGTGATCTCCCCCGGCAGGCGGTCGCGACGCAGTAAATAGGCGCGCACCGGCACCTGAAGTTCGCGGCCGAGCTTCTGCTCCACATGGGCAATGTACTGCTCCATCTCCATGGCCAGCTCGCCCGCCTGCTCCTTCAGCCCCGCCTGAAAGGCCACCTCGGCGCGGCCCACTTTCGCCGTGCCCTCATAGTACTGCTCCGCCACATGAGCATTGTCCACCACCACCGCGTCGCTGTAATTGAAGCGCACATCAAACGCGGGCTTTCCGCCGTCCTCCTGATAGGTGGTGTAGGTCTCCAGCGCCGTCTTATCCTGCAGCGTCTCGCAGCCTGCAAGCAGGCCAGCCAGCGCAACACCGCAAGCGGCCCGGCGAACCCATGGCTTCAACATTTTCGGCATAGTGGTTGTGCTCCCTGAAAAGACCAACGGCAACGAACGCTGCCTAGTGTACCCCGACGCCACAGACCATGCAATTCAGTTGACAATTGACAATTGACAGTTGACAGCGAACCCCACCCATGACCCATGACCCATAAGACCCCTTCATCACCGACGCCACTGTCAACTGTCAACTATCCACGGTCACCTGCTAAAATCCCGACACACTGCAGCAACCAGGAGTTTTCCCATGCCCACAGCACCAGCCTCTGTCACCACTATCGATTGCCTCTACGATCACCCGGAGCGCGCCGCCGCCTTCCTGATTCTCGAAGGCGACCGCGCGGCGTTCGTGGACAACAACACGACCCTGGCGGTCCCCCATCTATTGGCCGCGCTGGCGGAACGGGGCTACACTCCGGAACAGGTGGACTATGCCATTGTTACCCACATCCACCTCGATCATGCGGGGGGCACGTCGGAGCTGGTCAAGCATTGCCCGAACGCCACCGTGCTGGCCCACCCAAGAGCGGCACGCCACCTGATCGATCCTTCGCGCATCGTCGCGGGTGCCACCGCCGTGTATGGCGCCGAGACCTTTGCCAAGCGCTATGGGGTCATTGAGCCCGTGGCGGAGGCACGCGTGCGCGCGATGGAGGACGGCGAGCGCCTCGCGTGGGGCAGCAGGATGCTGACCTTCATTCACACGAGGGGCCACGCGAGCCACCACTTCTGCATTCACGATTCAGGCACCAACGCGCTCTTCGCGGGGGACGCCTTCGGCCTGTCGCGCATGACCTCCATGCGCCCCGGCCCGGCCTTTACCGTCTGCACCTCATCCCCACCGGAATTCGAACCGGACGAAGCGCGCATCAGCGTGCAACGCATCCTCGACAGCGGCGCGGAATGGGTCTACCAGACCCACTTCGGCTATTTCTCCGACCTCCAGATCCGCGCGGAACAGCTTCTGCGCTCGATCGGCGATCTGGAAGAGATCGGGTGCGAGGCGGCCGCCACCACGCTCAGCGGCGACGCCCTTCAGGACTATTGCCAGCCCCGGGTCATCGCGGCCTTCGAGGCCCATCTGAAGCGCTGCGGGGTGGAGGATGTGGACGCCGACATGGCCTGGCTCGCCGAGGACATTCGCCTCAACGCCATGGGGCTCGGCTTCTACGTCGAGCGGCTGCGCCGGGGCATCTGAGCGCGCTCCAAACTGCGCCCACAAGCAAAGCACCCCCGGACCACTGTCCGGGGGTGCCGCTTATTCGCTTGAAATCGAACTCAGGCCCAGGCGATCAACGCGGTCTCGTGCTTCTGCGCCAGATCGTCATGATTCGGGATCACGCGCACGGTAAAGCCCAGTTGGCCGGTTCGGTCGCATTTGATGGAACCTTCAAACCGCGCAAGCCCGTTCTTCACACCTGGGGTCGCGGCCATTTCGCTGCCGATGCCATCCACAATCTGCCCTTCGGCGTTTAATTGGCCGAAGTAGACTTCCACCGTCACATCGGCGCTCGTGAGTTCGCCCAGATTAAGGTCGGCAGCCACGGAGAGATTCGTCCCCACGGGCAAATTCTCCGAGGGGCCCGATTCCACGCGGGCGATGGAAACCTGGGGCCAGTGCGCCTGGATTCGCTGCTTCCAGGCGGCCAGCGCGCAGGCGCCCGCCCGCTTGTTGGCGCGAAGCGCATTGCGTCGCTGACCCGACGGGATGTAGCAGCGGTCGGTATACTCTTGCACCATGCGGTAGGTGTTGAACACGGGCCCGATGGTGCGGATGGCCGACTTCATGCGGCGGATCCACTCCCGGGGCAGGTCATCGCTGCCGCGCTCGTAGAACGTGGGCACCACTTCCTTTTCCAGTAATTCGTAGAGCATTTCGCTTTCCACGCGATCCTGCTCTTCCAGGCTCTCGTAGTTCTCTCCCCGGCCGATGCTCCAGCCGTTCGGCCCCAGGTGTTCCGCCTCGCACCACCAGCCGTCGGGAATGCTGATATTCAGCGCGCCGTTGGCCGAGGCCTTCATGCCGCTCGTGCCGCTGGCTTCCATGGGGCGGCGCGGCGTGTTGAGCCAACAATCCACCCCCTGGACCATATAGCGTGCCACGTTGATGTCGTAGTCTTCCAGGAAAATGAAATGGCGCTGGAGATCGGGATCGCGTCCCACCTGATACAGCTCGCGGATTAACTGCTTGCCCGCCGCATCCTGCGGGTGGGCCTTGCCGGCGATGATAAACTGCACCGGGCGGCCGGGGTTCGCCAGGATGCGCTCAAGGCGCTCCGGATCGCGTAGGATCAGCGTGGCCCGCTTGTAGGTGGCGAAGCGCCGGGCAAAACCGATGGTCAGCGCGTCGGGGTTAAGCACCTCGCGGCAAATCTTCAACTCCGCATCGGTCGCGCCCCGGTTCTCGTGCTGCTTCACCAGCCGGCGGCGGGCGAAGTTCACCAGGCGCTCGCGGCGGCGTTCGTGGGTCCGCCAGAGTTCCGTATCCGGCACATCGTCGATACGCTGCCAGATGCTGTGATCATCCGGGCTGTTCACCCAGCCGGGACCGAGATAGCGGTCATAGAGGTCGGAGAGATCGCGGGAGATCACGCTGCGCGTGTGAATGCCGTTGGTGATCGACGTGATGGGTACTTCGTCTTCCGGAATGCCCTTCCACGTCAGGTTCCACATGTTGCGCGCCACTTCGCCGTGGAGCTTGCTCACGCCGTTGGCCCCGGCCGAGAGGCGAAGCGCCAGCACGGTCATGCAGAAGGGCTCCTGGGTGTCGCTCGGGTTTTGGCGGCCGAGCTGGAGCAGGCGTTCGAAGGGAATGCCCACCTCACGGCAGTAATTCCCAAAATAGCGCTCCACCAGTGCCGCCTCGAACATATCGTTGCCCGCGGGCACCGGCGTGTGGGTTGTGAAGAAGCTGTTCGCCTTCACGGTTTCGATGGCCTCTTCAAACTTCAGCCCCTCGTCCGTGACCAGATCTTTAATTCGCTGCAAGGTCATGAAGGCCGCGTGGCCTTCGTTCATGTGATAGGTGGTCGGCTGAATGCCCAGCGCGTGCATGGTGTAGACGCCGCCCATGCCCAGCATGATTTCCTGGCGCACGCGGGTTTCCCGATCGCCACCGTAGAGCTGGGCCGTGATGGCCTTTGCGGCGGGCGAATTGTCCGGGTGATCGCAGTCCAGCAGATACAGCGGCACGCGTCCGACCTGGCAGCGCCACACGTAAGCGGTAACCATGCCCTCGGGATAGGGCACCTGGATCGTCAGGGCCGCGCCCTGAGCATCCCGCTCGTGGTTGATGGCAATATTGTAGAAATCGTTGTGCGGGTAGGTTTCCTGCTGCCAGCCGTCGGAGCTGAGATACTGGCTGAAATAGCCGCCCCGATAGAGCAGGCCGATACCGACGAGGGGCAGACCCAGATCGCTCGCGGCCTTCAAGTGGTCACCCGCCAGGATGCCCAGACCGCCGGAGTAGATGCGGAGGGACTCGTGGAGGCCAAACTCCGCAGACATATAGGCCACGCGGAAGTTTTCCGGCGCTTCGGGATTGCGTTCCTTCCACGTGTTGGAGGCCATGTACGTCTTCAAGCTGGCCGCCACCCGGTCCATGTGGGCCAGAAAGCTGTCGTCATCCGCCAGATCTTCCAGGCGGAGTTGGCTCAGACGGCCCAGCATGGCGCAGGGGCTCTGGTTCACTTCGGTCCACAGGTCGCGGTCGAGGCGGTGAAACAAGTCGATCGCATCGTGATTCCAACACCACCAGAGGTTATGGGCAATATCAGAAAGGGCCTGGAGCCGTTCGGGCAGCCGCGGCACCACCGTAAATTTGGATACAGTCGCCATGGAATTAAAATCCTTTCTAAGGGAAAATACTATCGTTGCGGTCCAGGAACGCGTGGCGGGCCTCCCGGGCCGGGACGTTCTATCGGGTCAGCAGCCGGTGCCCTGACCAGTCGGTTGTATACAACGGGGGCATTGAAGTGTTGAACACTGCGTAAAGAATACACGCTGGACGTGCAACCCTGGTAAAAGGGCGCGGCGGCGCTTTCCCCGTCGGCGCCTGCAAACCCGCTCTCCCCAGACATGCAGGGCGCATGTTGGCTGTAAGCATATCAACTGGGCCGGGAAGTGGCAAGTATTGGTTGCGGGATGAGAATTCGGCTGGGTGTCGGCTGGGTTGCGTTTTGGGGTTTCCGAACGGTATTCTTTTGACCACCCCGCAATCGGACCCTCGGGGGGATCCGCGCGCACCTACGGCCTGCCTGCCGTTTTCCCGCGTTTATCCGGTCTGGATCTCCACATCCAGGGCCCGATCCAAGTGTCGGCGCGCGCCTTTCAACCGGTGCCTGTCCGGTGCCAAACCTGCTGCACCTGTTGTGGCAGCACCGAATCAAGAGAGTGGAAGAGTCATGGAAGTCATCATCCGAAAAACGGAGGAAGAGGCCGCGCAGTTGACGGCGGACCTGATCACCCACGCACTGGTCGCCAACCCGCGCCTGGTGCTGGGGCTGGCCACCGGCCGCACGATGGAAGGGCTCTACGCCCGACTGGTCAAGAAGCATCGCGAGGACAATCTCGATTTTGCCGCCGCGACCACCTTCAACCTCGACGAATACATCGGACTCGCCCCGGAGAATCCCAATTCCTACCGGAGCTACATGAACCACCACCTCTTCGATCACATCAACATCCCCAAGGCTAGCACCTACCTGCCCAACGGCGCCGCGCCCGACCTGGACAAGGAGTGCGACGACTATGAACGGCGGATCGAGGCGAGCAATGGCATCGATCTCCAGTTGCTGGGTATCGGCAGCACGGGCCACATCGGCTTCAACGAGCCCCTTTCCGCGCTGCGCAGCCGCACCCGCTGCAAGGCCCTGACCCCCGGCACCATCGCCCAGAACGCACCCCTCTTCGACAACCCGGAGGACATGCCCCGGCGCGCCATGACCATGGGCGTGGGCACGATCCTGGATTCCCGCCGCTGCATCATGCTGGTAACCGGCGCCGCCAAGGCCGACATCGTCTCGAAGGCGGTGGAAGGTCCCATCACCTCCATGATTTCCGCGTCGGCCCTGCAGCTCCATCCGAAATGCACGATCGTCGTGGATGAGGCCGCCGCCGCGAAGCTGGAAAACCGGGGCTACTACGACTGGATCTTCCAGAACGAGCCGGAGTGGGCGCCCTACCGCTGAAATGCCTTGGGCAAAGTCCGGAATAATTTGATATCTTGATAAGGCAGTAACACACCGCGCATGTGCGTGGTGTGTTTTCATTTGGGACTTGGCGTCGTTCAACGCCGCCACATGACGGGAGAAACGCGATGATCAGATTCTCGAATTATTCAGGAAGAATGCGCCTCTGGATGCTGTGGGCGGGTGTGGCCACAGCCATGATAGTCGCCCCTGCGGCACAAGCTCGGGAATGGAAGACCTACGAGAACAAGAAACTGGGTTATTCCCTGAAGGTTCCCGCGGAGTTCGCCCTACAGTCGGAAGACACGACGACGAGCTGGATCTATCAGCCCGGCAGCGCGCCCGCCGCGGAAAAGCCCACCGATCAGCCCGCCGAAAAGAAGAAGAAATCCCTCGGGGCCAAACTAAAAGGCATCGCACAGGATGCAACCCAAGGCAGTGGGGGTGGCGCAGCGGACAGCGGGGCAGCGGCAGGCGGCGGGCTGGAAAGCGCGCTCAGTATCCACGTCACCTGGACCTGGATGCCCGATGTGGCCCCGGAGACCCTCTACAAGGCCAACATGGATTCGGTCAAGCAGGACATCAGTTCGCCCGCTCCGAAATATACGGACCCCCAAGTGTTCTCTAAGAAAGCCGGCTACGCCTATGAGGGAAATGCGTTCTGGTACAAGGAAGTGGTCAAGAGCAAGCCCGACGAGATCCACCGCTGGCTCATCGGCGCTTACGGCAACAAGAGCAACTATGGCGTGGTGCTCGGCGGCGTGCAGGACCAGTTTGACGAGTGGGGCCCCGTGTTCGAAGAAATCGTGAAGAGCTTCAAGCTCATTCCGATCGAAAAGCAGTAGACTCCATTCGCCAACTCACTTGAGACGGCCAGTATCCCCCGGGGATGCTGGCCGTTCTTCTTTGGCGCTATCGAACAACCCGGCCCCGCAGCCGCTCAAAGCGTTTCCAGAATTTGCCCAGCTCCGAAACGGCCTCTTCCGGAATTTGAAGCGTAGAGTAACTGCCGGCCACGTACAAGTGTGTCAGGGCGTGGGCCTCGGGTCGCATTTCCTCAATGGGCTCGGGCAGACGCGCCAGATACTCAAAGGGGGTCTCGCCCTCTTCTCTCGGCACGCCCAGATCGTAGGCAAGGGCGCAGAGGGCGTCGTAGCTGTACTGGATCTTCTCCCGAAGAGTCCCCTGACCGTTCAGTGGATTCTGATAGCGGGCGCAGGTCGCGATATCGCGATCCACCTTGACCCGGGGACGGCGCGGCTTGCGCTTGGGGACGTAGGTCAGCCTGCGGAAGAAACGCGCAAGGCGTTCAAAAAGTCCGGCGCGCTTTCCCCGCCGCCCGGCGGCCCGTCCAAAGTAGTGGGCCGCCGCCTGAATCAGGAAGTACAGGAAGAAGAGCCCTACCAACGCCAGGGCCCCGTAGGCCAGCCACTTCAGCGCGGGCGCGGCGTCCATCAGCTCGTTCATAGGGATCTGCGTACTGGGCGGCGTGCTGCTGGACCCGGAAGACTCCTGTCCTTTGGGTTGCTCCTGGCCATTTTCCATGGACTGCGACTGCTCCTGGCCCTCGGAACTCGATTGGGACTGACTCCCTTGTCCGCCCTGCTGACCGCCTTCGCCACCGTTGGAGGATTGGGATCCATTCTGGCCGCCCTGGTTTTCCGTGTTCTGGTCGAGCGGCTGCGCGTTGCTCTGGCTGCCTTGGCCGCCCTGGGCAGTGTTGGAACCCTGCTGAACTTGCTGCCCGCCTTGCAGACGCTGTTGGTTCTGGGTAGGTGATCGATGGTCCGTGGGTTGCTGCTGTGAGTCGGGGTCGCCCGAGCCCGCGCGGTTTTCGTCGCCGGGCGGGTTTGCGGCGTTGGGCTCCTGCGCTTGCTGAGATTCCGGCTGGCGGACTTCACTCGACTGACCTTCTCGACCTTCGGGGCCCAATTCGCCCTGCTGACCGTGCTCGGTACTTGCTTCGCTCCACCGCTGATACTCGTGGTAGTCGTACTTCGTCGAGATCGTTCTACCCGACTCGTCCACCTGTCGTTGCGCGCTGTGCCAGGCCTCCGGCTTCGCCGGCACGGGACCCCAGAGCCCCAGGATGAGCACCAGGGCGACCATGAGGCTGCCCAGGCCGAGCCAGAAGGCCGCAATGCTCGTGGGAAAGGTGATGGCGCGGTGCTGGCAATAGACCCGAAGGCCCCGGTAGCTCGACAGCATCAGGAGCAGGAGCATGGCGGCCGTATAGACGCCCACGTAGACGCTGCCCGCCGATTCCATGAGGGAGCCGCCCTGGGGCAGAAGACGCTGGCCGATGGCGAGGAGAATCATGATGGGAATGGCCAGGTAAAACAGCGAATTGGCGGGGTGCTTGCGCGGCAGACGCCCTTTGCCGATCTCCGGCTCGACGGCAACCTCGGCGGGCGGGGCCTTGCGCAGCCAACCGCCCCGCAGGATGCCCACCTCGCCATAGCGCGCGCTGGCGTCCACGCAACAATCCCGCGTAAGCCGATCGGTCACCTTCCAGAGAATGGCCACGACACTGATATTGAAGCACAGGGAGGGTAGCATGCTGGTCATGACGCCCCCGGCCAACCCACCGCCCCGGAGCTGGGTGACCACAGTGAACATGCCCACGGCGAAGATCATGCCGACGAGGTAGACCCCGGAATCCGTCGCCTCGCGATCGGCCCGCAGCCGGTTCAGCGCCACAATGCCCATAACAAAGAAAAAGGCGAAGGCCCGCATATTGATATCGAGGCGCTCGGTGTAGACGAAGCGGATATCGAGAAGAAACCAGGCGACCGCCAGCATCATGCAGAAAATCATGAGGGGGATAAGGAGGTCCACCGCACGATCCGCCAGACTGCGCTCCTCCTCAATTTCAGGGCGTGGCGCGCCCTCGGGCAGGGCGGGTGGTGCGGCAAACTCCCGACGGAGGGAGTGGAGATCCAGAGGGATGTGGTCGCCGCGCTTTTCCATGGGGAATCGAATCCGAGAGGTGGCAATGGGTACCGGGATGTTGTAGCAGCTTTGCGGATGGGAAGTCGAGGCGAGGGAATGGGTCTTATGGGTCGCATGGGTCCCATAAGACCCATTTCTTCCCGACCCCTACAGACTCCAGACTCCAGACTCCAGACTCCAGACTAACTTCGCGTATAATACCCCCGACCCCGCAATCTAAACCCCGTCCGCGAAAGCTTCCCATGCCCCAACTCACCACCGACCCGCGCCTGTCCCAGACCCTGCGGATGATCGAAATCTACTGCAGCGTCCAGGGCGAGAGCACCTGGGCCGGGTTGCCCTGTGTGTTTATCCGCCTGGCCCGCTGCAATCTGCGCTGTCGCTGGTGCGACACCACCTACAGCTTCCACGGCGGCGAAAAACAGACCCTGGACGAAATCCTCCGCGCAACGCTGGCCTTCGGCGTGCCCCTGGTGGAGCTGACGGGCGGCGAGCCTCTGGCCCAGAAGGAATGCGTGCCCCTGGCGGAGCTGCTGCTGGAGTCGGGCTGCACCGTGCTCATCGAGACGAGTGGCTCCCTGCCCATCAACACCCTGCCCGATCCCGTGATCCGCATCATGGACCTGAAATGTCCCGACAGCGATATGGAACGCTTCAACGACTGGGCTAACATCGCCCATCTGAAGGCGGATCGCGACGAGGTCAAGTTCGTCATTGCCAGCCGGCGGGACTACGAATGGAGCCGGGACACCGTCCGGCGCTATAATCTCACCCAATGCTGCAGGGCGGTGCTCTTTTCCCCCGTGTTTGGAGAGGTGGATCCCAAGGACATCGTCACCTGGATGCTGGAAGAAGGACTGAACGCGGTCCGCTTTCAATTGCAGATGCACAAATTCATCTGGCCGCCGAACGAACGCGGCGTCTGATCACGGCCCGTTAAGGAAGTCCCTTGGAAGCCCATTTAACAAAAATCGCCTATGTGGAAGCGGCCCACCGCAATCCGAAGGGCAACGAGAAACAGCAGCGCCTCCACGGCCACAGCTACAAAGTGGAGATCCTGGCCAAAGGCGGGCTCGACCCGGAAATCGGCTGGATTGTGGATTATTCGCAATTGAAACGGCTTTTCCGCCCCCTCTACGATCAACTCGACCACGCCTGTCTCAATGACATCCCCGGCCTCGAGAACGACACGACCGTCCCCGCGCTGGAGCGCTGGATCGACGCCCACCTGTCGCCCAAGCCCGCATGGTATGACGGCGTGCGCGTCTCCATCGACGGCGACCTGGACTTCGTGCCCCGGCGACTGGCCCCAATACCCTTTGAAAATCTGCCGGAGCGAATCATCTTCAGCTTCGAAGCGGCCCAGTCCTTGCCCCAGTTGCCCTCGACCCATCCCTGCAACTGCATCCACGGCCACAGCTATCGCTTCGAAGTGGGCACCAAGAATCTCGACGCGCTCGAGCCGCACCTGCGGACGATCTACGACGAACTGGATCACACCTACCTCAATGAAGTGCCGGGCCTCGAATGGGCCACCTGCGAACGCATCTGCAAGTGGGTCTGGGACCGCTTAGCCGCGGCGGGTGAAGAACCGACCGTGGTGGTGGTGCAGGAAACCTATACCGCGCGGTGCATTTATTACGGCGGCTGAATTGAACCGCCCTTTGGACTTAGTGGACGAAGTGGACTGGATGGACAAAGTCCACCGTCCGACTCAACTGCGAACGATTTTTTCCACCCTGTCCACCAGGTCCACATAAGTCCACTATGTCCACAATCCAGGAAGAAACCCCCATGGAAACCCCCATCCCCGCCAAAGATCAGTTTAAGGCCCTGGACAAGTCCCTGCCCTTCAAGGGCCAGGAGGCCATCGAAGATCACCTGCTGGAATGTTTCCCCTACGAGTATGCGGACAAGCCACACGGCCAGGCCATGTGCATCGAAACGGAAACGGACGAGTTCACCTCCGTCTGTCCCTTTTCCGGCCTGCCCGATTTCGCAGTGGTCAACATCCGCTATGTGCCCCGCGAACACTGCCTGGAACTTCGCTCTTTGAAGTATTACCTACTGTCCTACCGCGATGTGGGCATCTGGTATGAGCACCTGGTCAACCGCATGCTTGAAGATCTCGTGAAAGCCAGCGCCCCCCGCTCCATGACCATCACCATCACCTGCAACCCCCGGGGCGGCCTCTCCAGCACCGTGACGGCCTCCTATGATCGGGCGGAAATGGGTGCCATGGCCTGATCCGCCACCGGGGCCCCCGGACGATCAGGTATACTCAAGGCGCACCGCCATCGGAGAACTACGTTGCGGGATTGGGCCCACAGACGACGCACTCGCCTTAGGAGAGAGAGCCTGGCCACGCTGGCATCCCTCCTGGTGGCCCTGTTCGCCCATGGGGAAACGGCGATGGAGTTCCGGGTCTACACCATGCCCGGCGGCGCACCGGTGGCGCCGGTCAACGGGATGCTGGCGGACCGGGAAGGCGCGGTCTGGGTTGCCACCTGGGGTGAGGGCCTCCACCGGATCCACGGCACGGAGTGGAAGACTTTCACCGAAGCTGACGGCCTGCCCGATGACTGGATCAGCTCGATCACTGAATCGCCGGGTGGCGGTCTGTGGATCGGAACGGGCGAGGGCCTGGCACTGGTCCGGGACGATCAGGTGTTCCCCCTGACCCCGCGCGATCTGGACCTGATGATCACGGGCGACGTTTCGTACGTCCGCGAATTGTCCGGCGGCCAGATTCTGGCCGGGACCGTCGACGGAACGATCCTGCTGCGGGAACCCGAGGGCACGTTGCCCGCCGACCTCGGGAATGGCTGGCGCGCCGTTGCCATGCCGGAGACAAGCCGCGGCCACGAACTGGTGGATGTCGTCGAGACGGGTCCCGATGAATACCTGCTTTCCCTTGCCTGGGGCGGGCTCGGCTGGCTTCGCGGCGGCGTGTGGACTCCCGACCCCTTGCTGGCGAACCTCCAGTACCACGTGCTGCACGAAGTGCTCAAGCAGGACGGACGCGAAATCTGGGCCGTGGAACGTGACGGGGGCCGGGCCTACCACCACACCGAGGGCGGCTGGTTGCCGCTGGAACGCTTCCCCACGAGTGTCAATGACCTGTTGACCCTGGACTCCGGCGAACTTCTGGCCGCAACCCATTCCGGTCTATTTCTCCGCGGCGATGCCGGCTGGCAGGCCTGGGCCCTGGACCCCGCATTCGGCGAGCCCGAACTGAGCCGTGTGGTTGCGACCCGCGATGGTGCCGTCTGGGCGGGGGGCCGTGAAGGGCTTATTCGGGGCACCCCCCCAACCTGGCTGGCCAGCGGTCAGCTCGATGGGCCCACGGTGCTGCTCCCCCGCGCACAGCCCAATGAACCATTGCGGGCCATGAATTTCGCGGGGGTGGTCTTTGCGCCGGAGGGCACGGCCTGGGTTCCCCAGTGTACGTTGAATCCCTGGAACAAAACGGCCATCACGCTGGATGATTCCATCTGGTTCGGCGATGGACGCCTCTGGATCGAGCCCGGGGGCGGTCTCCGTTGGATCATGCTGGCGAACGGCATGCTTCACACCATTTACCGGGGGGAATTGAGCATCTATTCGCTGGAGACGGGCGAGCGAACGGAACTGCGGACCCTGCCCCCCACGGATCCGGCCCTGGAACGGTTCACGGTGACGGCGGGCGGGAGCCTGCTCTACCTGACGTTGGAAGGCGCCTTCCGGCTGGATGAGGGTGCCTGGGCCCCGTTCCCCACCGCGCCGGGCTACGAGCAGAAGCAAGTATTCTCCCTCGCCGAAACGGAGCCGGGTGTCTTCTGGGCCGGTGTCCGCGGCGGGATCGAGCGCTGGGTCGGGGAATCCATTCAGCACTTCGGCCAAGCCGAGGGAGTGGAGCCGGAAGACGATGTTCACGCCATCATCCAGACCCGCGCGGGCGATCTCTGGTTCGGCAGCATGGGGGCCGGCGTCTACCGCTACAACGGGGAACGCTTTGAGCATTTCACCAAAGCCGACGGGCTCCGCAGCAACTCGGTGCGGGCCATCCGGGAGAGCGCCGATGGCACGATCTGGATTGCCAATCGGGGCACGGGCGTATCGGCACTGCGCGGCGGGCGCTGGGTCCACTATGGCCTGGAACACGGCCTGCCCCATGCCCCCGCCCTGACCATTGCCGAAAGCACCGACGGCGCCCTGTGGATCAGCTCCCAGGCACAGGGCCTCTTCCGGTACCGCCCGGACCGCGAAGCACCGGAGACGGAGATTGTCGTGGGGCCTAACCAGGTCGACGCCCACGGCATCGGCGCCTTCTCCTTCGCCGGGCGCGATGCGTGGAATCAGACCGCGATCCGCGACCTCCATTACGCCTGGCGCGTGCTGCCCGCTGATGGCGACAGGGACACGGCGTGGTCGCCTTTCTCCACGGACACAACCGTGGTGACGGATGCGCTGGAACACGGGCGTTACCGCTTCGAAGTACGCGGTTCCGATGAGAATGGCAACGTGGATCCCACACCGGCGACCCTGGCCTTCGAAGTACTCCCGCCGCTTTGGATGAAGCCGGGCTTTTTTCTGCCGGTCTCCCTGTCCATCGTGCTGGCGGCCGTGGCTCTCCTGTTTCAGTGGTTCAGCCGCAAAGCACTGCTGCGATCCGAGGTCGCCTTGCGATCCGAAGTGGAGATCCGCAAGCGCACGGAGGAGCTCCTGGCGCAGCACAGCGAAAACCTGGAGGAGCTGGTGGAGGAACGCACCCGCGTCCTCGCCCAGGTGCAGGAGGAACTCATTCGCAAGGAACGCCTCGCCACACTGGGCCAGCTTACCGCCACCGTGAGCCACGAGCTGCGCAATCCCCTCGGCACCATCCAGAGCTCCCTCTTCATGATCGAGAAGCGCGTTCGCGGCATGGGGCTCAATCTGGAATCCACCCTCGATCGCACCGCGCGCAGCGTGAAACGCTGCGACAAGATCATCGAGGAACTCCTCGATTTTACCCGCGCCAGCGAACTCTGCCCACAGGCCACCCAGGTGGACCCCTGGCTGAAGGAAGCACTCGACGACATCGGCGCGCATGAAGGAACGCGGATGGTGCTCGAACTCAATTGCCCCGCATGGGTTCGCATCGACCGGGAGCTCATGCGGCGTGTTCTCATCAACCTCCTCGACAACGCCGTGCAGGCCATGAATGAAGCCGGGAGCCCCGAGCGCGTCATCCAGGTGCGTTCCCTGGAGCGGGACGGGCGCGCCGAGATCTACGTCGAGGATACGGGGCCGGGTATTCCGGACGACGTGCTGGAGCGCATTTTCGAGCCCCTTTTCTCCACGAAGAATTTCGGCGTTGGCCTCGGAACGAACATCGTGCGGAACATCATGTTGCGCCACAACGGCGGGATTGAATACGCGAATCGAGAAGACAAACAGGGCACACGGGTCTTGATATGGCTACCGTGTTCGTTTGATAGTTGATAGTGGACAGTTGACAGTGGACAGTGGACAGTGGACAGTGGACAGTGGTAATGCTAGTTAAGTCTGTAAATCGTTCAGAGGGACTGTTTGGTTTTCTTGATTATTGCGGTGAGTAGCTTGAGCAGTTGTTTCAAGTCGGCTATCAGCGACTTAAAGCCCTTGTCGTCAATAAATCCCGATTGGTGGAGCAGTTCGATCCAGTATTCGCTCTCATTAGCCTCTTTGAGCGAAATAGACAGCTTGTGAACGAAGTCCAGCTTGCTCTCGGCCTGTTCTGCCTCGCGGACGAGTGCGCCTATTGCCGTACCTGATCTCAGCAACTGTTTGCTCAAGACGTACTCGCGCTTCTCCTCGCATAAGTGCCGATAGAGCTTTACCACCCGCAACGCAAACGCAAATGATCGTGTTCGAAGTGCCCCTTCATTTGCCATGCACAGTTCCTCCAATCCCTGTCGCTCCGTTGCACTGTCCACTGTCCACTGTCCACTGTCAACTGTACGCAATCGGATCCGCGATTCCATTCGCCTTAAACGCGTTCAGCCGCTCCACACAGGTGGGGCAGGTGCCGCAGGCGCTTTCACCGCCGCGGTAGCAGCTCCAGGTCTGGGTGAAGTCCACCCCGAGCTCCAAACCGAGCGAGACGGTATCCGCCTTGGACTTGGACACGAAAGGCGCGTGTATCGTTACCGGCTTCTTGCGGTTCAGGCCCAGCACCTCGTTCATCCGTTTCAGGAAATCCCGGGTGCAATCCCAGTAGCCATACTCGTCCTGGGCCTGGGCGCCGTAGTAGACCTCCGCGATTCCGTGGGCTTCGGCGTAGGCCGCCGCCATGGACAGCAGCATCATGTTCCGGTTGGGCACGTAGGTCGGCGGCTGTTGCAGTTCCTCCACGGTGAGCGAATCCAGATCGGGCACCGGCGCACCGCCCTCGATCAGGGCAGAGCCCTCCTGGATCAGCGCGCCCATGAAGGAGAGGTCGATGATGCGGTACTCCGCAGAGACCAAGCGGGCCTGGGCCGACGCGCAGACCAGTTCACGGCTGTGCCGCTGGCCGTAGTTAAAGCTCAGCGCGTGAACACTCGGGCAGCCCAGACCCCGAACCACATAGTGGAGCAATACCGTTGAATCGACACCGCCGCTCAAAAGTACGACGGCTGGCTGTTTCTGCGTCATGGGCAACTCCCGGTTTGATGAGCGGTCATTGTATAGAATCCTTGTGGCCGATGCCCATGCCGCAATTGCAGGCCCGCCCCCTTGCTCGATTAAATCCGTAAATTTGTGCGAATGCGGGATATTCGGTATCATGAAGGACCGTCCGCTGGCCTTGTCGGGCCGCCGGCTGACGCCAGACCCCGCCCCGGGCATGGGGCATTTGGCGCACACCTCATCATAGCAGCGCCGCGTTAGCGGCCAGTTAAGGAGAATACCGCAATGAACAAGGCATCGGGCGCGGGCAGTTCCCGCAGAGAATTCATTCGCAACAGCGGTGCCGTCATGGCCGCCGCCGCCACGTTCAACGTGGCCTCCAGCGCCCGCGCGGCCGCGGGTGACAGCGCCACCGAGGTCCTCAGGGTCGGCCTTATCGGTTGCGGCGGACGCGGCACGGGCGCCGTGCGCGAAGCCCTCCTCGCCGATCCGAACACGAAGCTCGTCGCCCTGGGCGATACCTTCTCCGACCGCCTCGACGAATGCCTCACCAAGCTGAAGTCCGCCGGCAGCGGCATCGAAACACAGATTGCCGTGGACGACGACCACAAGTTCACCGGTTTCGACAACTACCTCGGCGTCATCGCCGCATGCGACGTGGTCGTGCTGGCTTCGCCGCCCGCCTTCCGCCCCGCCCATCTCAAGGCGGCCATCGAAAAGGGTTGCCACGTCTTCTGCGAAAAGCCCATCGCCGTGGACCCTGAGGGCGTGCGCTCCGTCCGCGAGACGAGCAAGCTGGCCAAGGAAAAGGGCCTCTCCCTCGTCTCCGGCCTCTGCTACCGCTACCAGTTCTCCAAGCAGGACGTCATCAAGCAGATTCAAGACGGCGCCCTGGGCAAGATCCTGACCATGCAGACGACCTACAACACGGGCGAGCTCTGGTTTCACGAACGCCAGCCCGAGTGGAGCGACATGGAATACCAGGTGCGCAACTGGCTCTACCACGACTGGCTTTCCGGCGACCACATCAACGAACAGCATATTCACAGCCTGGACAAGATCGGCTGGGTTATGGGCAACGTCTACCCCGTGAAGGCCACCTCCAGCGGCGGCCGCGTGGTCCGCACCGATGAGAAGTTCGGCAACATCTATGACCACTTCAACACGGTCTACGAATGGGCCGATGGTACGAAATGCTTCAGCAGTTGCCGCCAGTGGGCCAGCACGAGCACAGACGTGTCCGACTGGATCTACGGCACCGAAGGCGTCGGCGAGCTCCAGGGTCACATCATCGACTCCAAGAAGATTGGCAAGTGGGAGCACAAGGCCACCGGTCCGGACAACATGTATCAGAACGAGCACAACGCCCTCTTCGCGAGCATCCGCAAGGGTGAAGCGATCAACAACGGCGAATACATGTGCGACAGCACGCTCATGGCCATCATGGGCCGCCTCTCCGCCTACACCGGCAAGTCGCTGACGTGGGAAGAAGTGGTCAACGCCCCCATCAGCATCGTGCCCGCCAAGCTCGAATGGGGCTCCATCGCCACCCGCCCCATCGCCCGCCCCGGCGAAACCGCATTCGCATGAGCGAAGCACGGTTTGTGGACTGAAAACACCCTCCCCGGATCGGAAACGATCCGGGGATTTTTTGACGCTCTCTGCTATTCCATTTCTGTGAAATTCCGTGTATTCCGCGGTCAATGCATTTTTGGGGACCACGGGATACACGGAATTTCACGGAAGGTTGGATCACATCGCATACACTTCCCCAGCCCGTTCCGTTATCATAGACTCTGCATCTCTCCCCCCACAGGAGTTTGCCATGCGATTCCGTTTTGTCTGGACAGCAGTCATTATTTTCCTCATCGGGCTTGTTGTCTGGCTTTGGCGACCGTACAGCCAATCAAGAGCGGTTTCCAAGGTGTACTGCCAATTTGTCGCTCACGTTGAGAAAGGCGATTGGGCGGCGGCTTCGTTGATGATGTCACCCGATGGCGAATGCGCCATCGCGAACGAACGGGTGCTGGCATTCTCGAACATGGACATTACCGACCGTATTGGCCCGACAAACCCCAAGTGGCTTGCGATGATCGACTACCATAGGCAAGGAAACACATGGGATGGGCCAAAGTATATTTTCGAGATGGGCTATGCGTTGATTGATTTGGAACATGACCAAATCAAGCGAATTAAGTTTCCATGACCGAAACCCATCGGTGAAACACGCCGCTATACGACCCCGAACCCAACTCACAGGAGTCTCCCATGCCGTCCCGTTTTGTTTTCATCGTCATGCTCGTCCTCGCACCCTTCGCGCAGGCCGAAACCTTCTACGTCTCGAAACTCGGCAACGACGCCGGGGGCCAGACCTGGGCCACGGCCTTCACCACCATCCAGGCCGCGCTGGACGCCATCCCGAATGATCAGGGCGGCCACCGCATCATCGTGCGGCCCGACACGTACATGGAGTCCATGCTCTCCCCCACGCACCGCGGCGCGGCCGGGGCCTACAACGAGCTTGTCGGCGATTTCGACGGCGCGCTGGGCGGCGGACGCACGGGCTGGGTGGTCATCGATTCGGGTGATCCGCAGCAGGGCTTCAAGAGCTACGACTGGCACGGCACCATCCGATCAAACACCCAGGGTTGGTCGAAGGAGCATACGGACGAGACCTTCTCCGCCGTGATCTGGGATCGCTGGAAGCTGAGCCGCCTCTACGCCACGGGCAGCGATGCGGGCCTCTTCTGGGACAACACGAACAAGGTGGAGCCCTTCACGGTGATCGTGGAGGATTGCATCAGTATCGGCCGGGCCTTCGGCGGCGGTGTGGCGAGCTGTCTTTCGCGCCCCGAGGAACCCATCACCTTCCGTCGCACGCAGTTGTATGCCCTGGACTGGTGGGGCGACACCGCCGGGGCCTATGTGCGCGTGGAGAACCCCACGATGCCCGCCACACCCGATATCATCTTTGAAGACTGCACCATGGCGAGTCCCCAGTGCGCCGTGAAGGCGGGCAACTTCGGCTTCGACACGAGCATGCGCATCAAGCTGAAGAACTGCACGCTGATCGCACTGAACTTCAGCCAGCCCCAGGGCACGCCCATCGACGGCGCGATTCAGAGTGTGGAGCAGGGCAAGCTCCTCGCTGTGGACCTGGAAGACACGACCGTCATGGGCTACAAGGTCTTCGGCGTGCGCGTGAACAAAGAAACCGCCCCCGAAATCCAGTACACCACGACGGGCAGCGTCCAGGCCTATGTCCAGTTTCAGCAGGAAGTGCCCAAGGGTTTCCACCGCCTGCAACAGTGGCCCACCGACGCATTCGCCCAAATGGCCCCGCCCGCCCAGCTCGCGCCGGACAACGGCCTGCGGGATATCACGCTGGTCCAGAAGGATATGTGCGAGATGTCGCCCGTGGTGTGGCAGGGCAAGCTGATGCACTTGGCCTGCGTGCGCCCGGCGAGCGGCGGGGCCGTCGATCAGTACTGGCTCGAGGTGCGCGATGCCGCGACCAATGAGCCCGTGGCAAAGTTCGCCGAGGGCTATGGCCTGGCGAGCTGCTTCGTGGACGGCGATACCTTCTACGCCACGGCGTCGCGCTTTGCCGACGCGAACTGGAACGACGTGACGCTCTTCAGCTCAAAGGATCTCAAGACCTGGGAGCAGCGCGTCGTCGTGACCCAGGAGAACGAGCACCTCTTCAACAGCAGCCTCTGCAAGGGCCCCGAGGGCTTCGTCCTCGCCTATGAATCCAACACGCCGGACTATCCCGCCTTCACCGTCAAATTCGCGGCCTCGAAGGATCTCCAGACTTGGGAGAAACTGCCCGAAGCCACCTTCGGCACGAACCGCTACACGGCCTGCCCCGAAATTCACTACAGCAACGGCTACTACTACGTGCTCTACCTCGAAAACCGCAAGCCCCGCCACTACTACGAGACCTACGTCACCCGCTCGGCCGACCTGAGGCGCTGGGAGCTCAGCAGCGCCAACCCCGTGCTCTCGCCCCAGGGCCTGGACGAAGGCATCAACGCCTCAGACCCCGCGCTTGTAGAATTCGACGGCAAGACCCACGTCTACTTTTCAGTCGGCGATCAACTCACCTGGATGAATGTGAAAGGCGGCGTATTCCCCGGAACGGCGGATGAATTTTTCACCCGCTGGTACAAACAACCGGGAATTGGGGACCACGGAAGTGTGGGGGCGGCGAAGTAGATTATTTATCCGCGAAAGAACGCAGAGAGCGCAAAGAGGGATTCTTCTTTGCGCTCTTTGTGCTCTTTCGCGGCAAGATCAAGCCCATCCATTTGCCCCGTCCGCCCCGTGCCTGTATAGTTTCCGTGACTGTAGAAAGGTACTCCCATGAACCGATTCCTTGCCCTCGCCCTCCTCACCGTTCTGGCTCCCCTCTCCGCAAGCGCCCAGCCCGCTACTATGCTGCCCCATGCGGACAACACCTGGTTCAAAGACGCCAAGTTCGGCATCTTCGTCCATTGGGGCCTCTACGCCATCCACAGCACGAATTCCAAAGGCCCCTATGTCTCCTGGGCCATGAACGACGAGAAGATTCCCGTCGAGCTCTATTCCAAGTACGCGGACCAGTTCAATCCCACGGCCTTCGATGCGGATGTCTGGATGAAGATGGTGCGCCGTGCGGGTGCGAAGTACATGACCTTCACGAGCAAGCACCACGAGGGTTTCGCCATGTTCGACAGCGCGCTGACGGACTACGATTCGATGGACCGCGCGGCGAAGCGCGACATCGTGAAAGAGCTCGTGACGGCGGCGCGGGCGAACGATGTTAAAATCAGTTTCTACTACTCCACCCTCGACTGGTACCAGCCCGAATTCAAGACGAACCTCCCGAAGTACATCGACGAATTCATGTTTGGCCAGGTGCGGGAACTCTGCACAAACTATGGCCCCATCGACGGCATCTGGTTTGACGGCGAATGGGATCACCCGGCGGAAACCTGGCGCGCGCCGGCGCTGGTGAACTTGATCCGCTCCCTCCAGCCGAACGCGCTCATCAATGATCGCCTGGGCAAAGGCGTGCGCGGCGTCACGCCCCTGGCCGACTTCTACACCCGCGAGCAGATGTCGGAAATCGGCGAGAAGACCGAAGCGGAAGAGAAGGAAGTGCGCCCCTGGGAGGCCTGCCTCACCATGGGAATCGCCTGGGGCTATCGCCGGGACGACGGCCCGGCCAAGAGCAGCACGGAGCTGATCCGCACGCTCGTGGACGTGGTCAGCCGGGGCGGCAACCTCCTCCTCAACGTGGGCCCCAAGCCGGACGGCACCGTGCCCGAGCACCTCGTGGCGCGCCTGAACGATATCGGCGCGTGGCTGGAGAAAAACGGCGAAAGCATCTACGGCACCCGCAAGGCCAACGGCATCGCGGCCTCCAGCGGCAAGCTAACCGCGAAGGGCGACGTCCTCTATATTCAATTGGAATCCCGCGACGCGGACACCGTGACCCTGAGTGGACTGAAGCGCCCGATCAAAAGCGCCAAGCTGCTGGAGACAGGCGAAGTGCTGACGGTAGACGATGCGGCGAAGTCAATCGCGCTGCCCGCTACACTGCCCGATCCCGTAGTGTCGGTGATTGTGGTGGAATTGGGCTGAGAGGCGTCGGGACGGACTCGCGCCAAGCCTCTACGTCGAGCTGAAGTGGCCCCGCGTCAAACACCAGCCCCGAGAAAGCTGCGGCGACTACAACGCGCGTGCCCGTCCCGGTGGATGGGTGGGGGACTTGGATTTGTTCGCGTCACGATTCCAGCATCCACTGGGACATGCCGCCGCGTTGGTGTAGGCTTTACGCAACTGGGCGGCGACGGAGTGCGTAGTACTTGCGTTGTTTCGAGTGCCTGTGCGGCGGTACGTCCCTACCTACAAACTCCAGCCTTCGCGATAGGCTTGGCGCACGTACTGCGTGGCCTCGGTCACGTTGGTGAATTCCATTTTCTCCGTGTCCCACAGCAATTTGGTGTTCATGCGCTTGGCGATGTTCCCGAGCAGCGCGATCTCCGTAAGAGGCCCGGAGTAGGCAAAATCCGCGTTGGCCTTGCGGTTGTTGCGGATGGCGTCGCACCATTCGTTCTCGTGGCTGCCTTCGATTTGGCGCAGCGTGGGCGCGGGCGGTGTGAAGTCTTTCATTCGCGCTTCGGGCAGCAGGCGCGGCGACTGGCCGTAGGTGCCGCAGGTGAGGTAGCCCTTGCTTCCTTTGAACAGCGCGCCGCCATCGGAAGCACCGAGCACGTCTTTCTCGCCCAGTTCACTCGGGCGCGGTGGGCGCAGGCCGTCGTACCAGTTAATGGCTACTGCGGGCCGGTTGCCCTTCGCGGGAAATTCATAGCGCACCGCCGAGGCGAGGGAGTGCATCTCGTCGGTCTGGCCGGTGGAGCTGCCATCGATGCTGATGGGCGCGCCCAGATCAAGGGCCCACACGATGGGGTCCAGCGTGTGCGCGCCGCGATCGCCCATCATGCCGCAGCCAAAATGGAGCCAGCTCCGCCACGTGCGCGGGTGATAGCAGGGGTGATAGGGCCGCATGGGCGCGGGGCCAATCCACAATTCCCAGTCGAGCGTGCCGGGCACGGGCGGCGTCTCCGCGGGCCGCGCGCTCACGGGGCAACTCCAACTCTCGTGGCCCCAGGGGTAATAGCTCAGATCGCACCAGGCGTCCACCTCGCGCACTTCGCCGATGACGCCCGCCTGGATCCACTCGGCCACCTCGCGCCCACCCGACATGGAATGGCCCTGGATCCCCATCTGCGTGACGACCTTGGAATCCGCCGCGATGGCCGCGAGTCGCCGCGCTTCAAACACATCGTGGGTCAGCGGCTTCTGGCAATACACATGCTTGCCCGCTTCAATCGCCGCCTTCGCGATCACCGCGTGGGTGTGGTCCGGCGTGGCGATAAGCACCGCATTGATCTCCGGTTGCTTCTCCAGCATGACGCGGAAATCGCTGTACTGTTTTGCGCCTGGATACTGCGCGAAAACGGGCGCGGCGTAGACCGAGTCCACGTCGCACAGCGCCACGATGTTCTCGTTCTTCGACAGCTCGCCCAGATTGCCCGCGCCCATACCGCCGATGCCGATGCCGGCGATGTTCACCTTCGCGTTGGGCGATTGCTGCGCGAAACCCGTGCGCCCGATGGCGAAGGTGGCGGTGGCCAGGGCGGAGGTGTGGAGAAAAGTGCGGCGGGTCAAGGGCTTCATGGTGCGAGTCTCCCAAGGGTGCGATGAAGTACGAACGCGATACCACGCCATGGTACTCGGTGAAGTGAAGAATATCCAACCAAGAATGCGGTGTTACATTGCGGGGACGGCAGCGACTACAGGGACAGCAGAAACAAAACAGGAGACGGCAGCGTCAACGGGAAAGGCATTTCCTGCCGTCCCTGTTGTCGCTGCCGTCTCTGCAATTTCCTGGTAGCCCCTCGGTCGATAACGCTGTGCTATCGTCCCGAGTTCGGTTCTACATTAAAAGCGCCGATCGCCACGAAGTCCGGATTCAGATCCATGCCGCTGCGGGTGTGCTCGCGACTGATCGTCTGCGTGCGGCCGTCGCTCAGCGTATAGGTCGTTTCCATGCGCGCGCTCACGGGCACGGACTTGCCATTGATCTTCTCCACGGCCACGTTGTCCATGGTGAATTGCGTGCGCTGCACCGACGTGCCGTCCACGGTCATCTTGCCGAGGCGCGAAAGGTCCTTGTACTGATCGCCATTGTTCTTTACCACTTCGGCCTTGCGCAGCGTTGCGTCGTCGCTCTCATCGAGCCACAGCGTGTATATGCCATGCTTCGACGTCGCTTCCACCACCACGCAGGGGGTGTCGCCCACCACTTCGATTTCCGGACGCACCTTCACACTCTTCGCTTCGCGCAGCACCTGGGGCAGGGGCTCCAGATCGCCCGCGAGATACCCATCCAGCGCTTCACCGCCATGGAGCAGGTCCACGGCAAAAGCCCGGGCTTCGTGCTCCGCCGCAGGCTTGGCTACGGGGGCCACATCCGATTCTTCCCCCGTGCGAAGTGCAACCCGAGTCGTGGGCGTCATTACCAGCCGTTCATACTGCATTGCAGCATCCGCGGCGAGGGCAGGGGCGGCCCCGGCGCTTACATCAAGCTTCTTACCGTCGCGACAATAGCGTTGCACATAATTCTGTGGTTGGGCAGCCACTTCGGAGCCCAGGGGGGTGACATTTTCCGTAGTATTTGCCGTGAAGAAGAGTTTCGGCAGGTCGTAGGAGGATTCGAGAGCCGAGATGATGGCCTCGGGTTGGGGCGGGCCCGCAAGTGCGGGAAGGGCGGCGATGGCCGATAAACCCATGAAAACCAGTGACTTACGCAACATTGGATAAACTCCTTTGTGGTTGATTGGCCGCGAAGTGCCTTTTTTGCGTGGCAAACGCGGTTCACTGCACCGTAGGAGTAGAATGCCCCGGGGAGCAAAAAGGTTCCCGCCGAGGGGACCGTCCTGCACGAAAAGGGCCCCGGAATTGCCATCCGCACTCCGGCCATCTACGCACCTCGACCAAAGAGCCCCGCCAGGCGTGCGGGACCGTCCCCCGTTTTTCACCCCCACTTTACATTCCCCGCACCCCGCCGCTACTATCGAGCAACCTTCCAACCCCAAACCGCCGCCCAGCCATTCAAGGAAGCCCCATGGACGCGGACAACCGCACCGACATTCCTGAATTCCCCACCGCCCACCCCGAGTTCAATGAGGCCCTGCGCACCTGGGGCTACATCGGCCTCAACAGCTTTGGCGGGCCCGCAGGGCAGATCGCGGTGATGCACCGGGTGCTGGTGGACGAGAAACGGTGGATCAGCGAAGAGCGCTTTCTCCACGCGCTGAACTACTGCATGCTGCTGCCCGGACCCGAGGCCCAGCAACTGGCGGTCTATGTGGGCTGGCTGCTCCATGGCGTGCGCGGGGGATTGACGGCGGGGCTGTTGTTTGTGTGGCCCGGCGCCCTGGCCATTCTGCTGTTGAGTTATCTTTATGCGGGCTACCAGCAAGTCGGGCTCGTGCAGGCGATATTCTTCGGACTGAAAGCCGCCGTGCTCGCGATTGTGGCGGAGGCCGTGCTGCGCATTGGACGCCGCGCGCTTAAGTCGCGCTTTCAGGTCGGGCTCGCCGCCGCGGCCTTTGCCGCCATCTATTTCTTCAACGTGCCCTTTCCGTTCATCGTTCTTGGAGCGGCGATCATCGGGCTACTACGCGCGAAGACCGTGGGCGAGACTCTGTCCGTACCGTCGAATAACGAGGCGCGCGCTGCGGATGCGGTGCTGGAGAGTCACGGCGCGGTGACGGCGGCACCCGCTTTGCGCCGGTCGCTCAAGGTGGGCGCGATCTGGCTGGCCCTGTGGTTTGCGCCGGTGGCGATGCTCTTCGTATTCGCGGGTCCCGACTCGGTGTACTTCAAGGTGAGCGCTTTCTTCAGCCAGGCGGCCACCGTCACTTTCGGAGGGGCCTATTCCGTGCTCGCCTATATCGCCCAGGAAGCGGTGAACACCCATGGCTGGCTCAAGCCCGGCGAGATGCTGGACGGACTGGCCATGGCCGAGACAACGCCGGGCCCGCTGATCATGGTGGTGCAGTTTGTCGGCTTCATGGCGGCCTTCCGCGAGCCCGGTGCGCTGAATCCCATGGTCGCGGGCACGCTGGCGGCCATGCTGACCACGTGGGTTACTTTTGCGCCGTGCTTCCTGTGGATCTTTCTCGGCGCGCCGTACATCGAAGCCCTGCGCGGCAACAAAGCCCTCAACGCGGCGCTCTCCGCCATCACCGCTGCCGTGGTGGGCGTCATTCTCAATCTCGCCGTGTGGTTCGCGCTCCACGCCATCTTCGCGACGGTCCACGAAGTACACGGCTTCGGCGGGCGGCTTTTTGTGCCCGAGTGGAACACGATCAACTGGGCAGCGGCAGTGCTTGCGGTCGGGGCGTTGGTTGCGACCTTCCGCTTTCACGTCGGCATGGTGAAAGTGCTCGCGGCATGCGCCCTGGGCGGGGTGCTGATGAGTTTGGCGTAGGGGGGACCGTCCTGCACGTCAAGGCGCCAGACCAGACGAGGTGCTCGACGATGCTCAATATCACTCGACCAAGGGAACCCCACTTGGCGTGCGGGACCGTCCCCCGTTTTTAAAAACGCGGGACGGTCCCGTCGCGCTTCATTGCTGCGTGGCAAAATACATCGCGCCGATGGCGGCGGCGGACAGGAGCACCGCGAAGGTGATCTTGATCCAGCTCCAGGGGCGTTCGCCTTGGACTTCGCCGGTGCGGCCGTTCACCAGAAAACGGTAGATCTTGTTGTGATAGCGGTAGGCGCTGATCCAGATGGGCAGGAGGATGTGCTTGAAGGTGATGCGGCTGTATTGGGTGGACACCTGATGGATCAACTGCACGTCGCCGCCGATATCGTGACGGATGGTGTCGCGGATGACGGGGTCCATCCTGTACTTGGCATACTCGAAGCCGGACTCCAGGGTGACGTGGTAGCTTTCGGCCTTGAACCCGCTGAGGTACTCGTCCTGATAGGGCGAAATGTTGGAAAGGTCCCAGGGCTCCAGGGCGTCGGTCTTTTCCTTGGGCAAGGAATCGCTCGCGAGCACGAGGACATCGTCGAAGCCATTGCGCACGCGGCCGCTGGCGGGGTACCAGTGGGTTTTCTGCACCATGCGGTTCTGGGTCTGGTTGCGTCCATTGACGTTGACCGTGTAGGTCTCCGTTACCCAGTAGTGCTCGCCGCGCTGGCCGGTGTACTGGGTGTCGGCCTGGCAGTCGAAGGTCCAGTAGGGCATGTACACGCCCTGGAGGCGCTCCACCTGCTTCGCGCGTTGCTTCAGCGCGTTCGGGGCAAACCAGAGGCTGTTAATCCAATCGCGGAAGGCCGTCTGGGCATCTTCCCGGCGAATCTTAAAAGAGAGGAGGCCGGCGGGCTTAAATACGCGCTTCGCCACCGCGGCCTGCACGATGGGCGTGCCACAGAAGGGGCACTCATCGGCGGCCACATTGGCCCCCAGCGTGGAGGAAGCGCCGCAGGAGCCGCACTTGACCTCCATGCGCTCTTCCATATCTTCCGTAACGGCGAGATTCTCGAGCGCGGCGTGGTAGTCCTGCTCTTCCACAGCAACGTCCAGGGCGGCAATAGGGTTCTCATGACCGCAATACGGACAGGTCAATTGGTTTACGCCGGGGTTAAACTCCAGCGAGGCACCGCACTGGCCGCATTCAAATTGCTTGTCGAGCTTTACCATGGTGTGGATCCTCCCCGCGATTACTGCTGTCCGATCTTGGACACTCGAAAATGGTAACACGTTGAACGGTGGCCGTGTCACCTTTCCGAAAGGGAATCGCCGTAGAGCGCAGGGATGCGCACGGCTGGGAGCGCAGGCGTCCCGCCTGCACCATGCACCAAAGGTGCACAATCTTTAGAGATGCTTTGATACTCAGGGCGATTCACGTAGGCATTTATTCGTTTGACCCGCGCCTTCGGCGCGATGCAGGCGGGACGCCTGCGCTCCCAGCCGTGCGCGTCACGATTGCCCCGTTAAATCACCTTTCGATAGCAAGCGCTCTACGCCCGCACGGCAGGCCGCTTTGCGCCGCCCCGTGGCGCGGAGAGTTTGATCACCAGCAACTCCAGTGCGAGCATCTGGTCGGTGCCGGTGCTGCGGATGGCCAGGTGGGTCTCGGTGCAGAGAGCGAAAGCCCGCTTGAGCTTTTCCAACCCGAGCTTATTGGCCAGGGGAAGCACTTTCTGCGCCTGGAAGCTGCTCTTGATCGTCGCCTGGGTTTCCGGCATGGCGCGGTAAGCGCTGTCGAGGAGCCAGTTGATGAGGCCCATGATCTCATCGGGTGACTTGCCCATATCTTCCAGTTGAAACAGCGTGCTGAGGGCCTTGTCGGGGTTCGACGCGGCGATCGCGTCCGTCAGCGCCCAGACCGTCTCCTCGGCCACGTCGGCGCAGGCGGCCACCACATCGTCCTGGGTCACTTTCGGCGCCTCGCCCACATAGGTCGTGACGAGATTGATGGCGTTGTTGATGTCGCCCAGGCGGCTGCCGCCCCGGTGGATTAGTTCGTTGATCGCGCCGCCTTCGATATCTTTGCCGCGATTCTGGACTTCTGAGCGGATCCAATTGGTGAGGGCGCGATCATCGAGCTGGGGACACTCCACGATGGCCCCGCCCTTCTGGCAGGCCTTATAGAGCTTCTTGCGCTTGTCCACGCTGTCCGCAATCAGAATCAGCAGGGTGGTGTCGGAAGGGGACTCGATATATTCGATGAGGGGTACCAGCGGCGAGCCCTTCTCGCCGGACATGGCATTGTAGCGCGCGGCATTGCGCACGATAAGCACGCGCCGCTCCACGAGAAAGGGCAGGGTCTGGGCTTCGAGCACGATCTCGCCGGGCTTGCATTCATCCGCATGGTAGACGCCCAGGCACATGTCGCGCATGCCGGGGTCCACGTGGGTGGCAATGATCCGCTCGATGGCGCGCTCCGCCAGGGCGGGCTCCCAGGGCTCTTTGCCAAAGGCTGCGGTGCCCGGAGCAAAGAGGAGCACGGGCGGCAGAGGCTTCTTCCCGATTTGTTCCAGCAGTTCGTTGGCGTGCATGAGGTGGATCGCCTGTCGGCTGCAATGCTGCGCCGATAATGTTGCAGGGACATCAGGGACTACAGGGACAGCAGGTTAAGAGGTTCTGCTGTCTCTGCCGTCCCTGTAAATTCAAGTCAGGTACGCGTGTCCGGAACTTACTGCGATTCCGGCCAGGGCTCGACGGTGCGGTAGAAGATATCCGAAGCCAACTGTTCCAGGGCTTCGGCGGCGGCCCGGTTTTCTTCGTCGGTGGCGAAAGAGCGCACCGGCGGTAGGAACACTTCCGCATTGCCGCGAAGCCGGTCGGACGACTGGCCCGCCGCGCGGGTGTAGTAGCTGGTCTCGCCGGCCATGAGCTTCTCTTCCCACAGCACTTCGCCCTTCTGCACATCGGTCAGGCGTACGCCCGCCGTGATCACGAGCAGATACTGGGTAACTTCGTCGTTCGCGTCGAAGGTGAGGCCCTTGAGCTGGTAATTGAGGATCACGCCCTCCAGGAGCAGATCCGCCTGGTCGGGCGACACCACATCGAGCCGACTGTCGTTGATGAACTTCCGGGTCACGGCATTGGTCAGGGGTGCCTGGAGATCGTACTCCCGGGTCTTGTCATAGAAGGGCGACACGGCAATCGTCTGATATTCCGGGGCCAGCGAGCTCTGGGTGGTATAACCACAGCCCGCGAGCATCGCACCGGCAACGAAGCACCAGGCCGTGCGTTGGATCAGCTTCTTCATTGCACCGTGACCGTTTCGGGCAGGGGACTGCCGATGTGTTCCACGCCCTGGTGGGTATCGAGCCACGCGGAGGCCGTCTGGGCCGCTTCACTGTCCGGATACTTGTCCACCACCACTTCGTAGTAGATCTTGGCGGAGCCAAACTTGCGGCGCTTCTCGTAGAACTTTGCCGTGAGCAACTGCTGTTGGGCGATGCGCTCCTGCATCTCCGCCTGCTTCGTGCGCAAGTCGGGGAGGCGCTCGTCATCGGGGTAGCGGCTGGCGAAACTCTCCACCGCATCGATGGTGAGCTGGCTCGGCGTCTGGTCATAGTCCGCCGGGAGAGACATATCGTAGTAGCACATGGCCAGGCCATAGCTCGCCTCGTCCACCCAGTCGGATCCGGCGTAGTCTTCGATCACGCGACGGTAATCAAAGGCGGCTTCCAGATAGTTCTCGGTCGTATAGCGGCACAGGCCGATCTGGTACTGGGCGCGGGCGGCTTCCGACGTGAAAGGCTGATTCTCCACCACCATGGAATAGACTTCCACGGCGCGCTTCAGCGGGCGCTTTTTCCAAAGGGTCCACTTCTCGTCCATTTTCTTCTGGCCGCGCTCGAAATACAGATCGCCGATCTCGTACTGCTTGGCGATGGCTTCGTCGTAGTGATCCGTTTCGGGATAGGTGGAGATAAGCGTCTGGAATTCCTTCGCCCCCTCCAGCCACTTGCCCTGGGCCACGCGGATCTCGCCCCGGAGGAACTGGTTGTCGTCCCGGAACTCGCTGTCCTCATAAAACTGGGTGAACTTGCGGGTCTCGCGCCAGGCGTTGTCGTATTTCCCTTCCAGCAGGAGGCTGCGGGCATACTCCAACTGGAGCTGGGGCGTTTCCTTCGGCAGGCGCTTCAGGTTGACCCAGCGGCCCGTCTGGGGCGTCCAAGTCCACTGGGCAAAGGCGTCCAGGCTGCCAAGACTGAGGACCAACAAGCCCATGAGGGCAATGCGCTTACGCAAATCCATCCAAGTATTCTCCAGTCATTCCGGGCGACCGCGCACCGGATGACACTTGTCTTTCACGGCCAACCGGCGGCGTCCGAATGGTCTCGCCGCATGTATCCCATGGTAATCTGACTTTGATACTAACAGGACCCCCTGGGAGAAGGCAACTTGCGGACGGGAATTGGGGAGAATGATCGGACCGATCAGACGGATCGGACGGATCAGATCCAGATCGGTCCGATCTGTCCGATATGTCCGCCTCACGGGCAAGAGCCGTTGCGTTTAGGCCCCTCAAGTGCGATAATTGAGAATAATGGCCATTGAGGACTATCACTAATGCGCACACAAGAGACAAGCGTGGCGAGGCGAATCCCCGCAGAGGTTTTTCCGCCGGGAGAGTATCTCCAGGATGAGCTTGACGCCCGAGGACTGTCCTTGGCCGAATTTGCCGTCGCTATAGGTCGCGATCCAGAGAACCTGAACCGCCTGCTACACGGCAAGGCGCAGCTTACAGCCGACATCGCACTTCAACTCGAAGAGAACCTCGGCTTGGATGCACAATACTGGCTGAACCTCGAATCCACTTACCGCCTGGCGAGAAGCCGTGAACGGCGACTTGCTCAGCGCAAGGGCGCTTAGACCTCGAAACGGCCAATAGGTCCGTTTCCCCCGCCCGGTTGCTATCCGCCCGGTCAACGCGCTACGATCACGGTGGTGGCCGTGGGGCCGCCACACAACCCTGATATAACCTTCCCCGTGCCACCCCTGTTTTCTTGCGCTGGTGCGGGTTGTCGTTTCATCCAACCCAGGCATTTCGATTGAGCAAAGCACCCAAAAAAGACGCCGGCAAGAAGCCCGAGGCCGTCGATCCCCATGACCTGGAAAAGGACGGACCGATCATCATCGAAGGTATCGAGGATGAAATCCCCGATGAAGTCCTGCGCCTGGAGTTGGAAAAGTTCGAGGGACCCTTCGAAGTCCTCCTTTATTTGATCAAATCCCAGGAAATCGATATTTTCGACATCCCTATCGTCAAGGTGACAGAGCAATACCTCCGCTTCCTCGAAATGATGACCTACGACAATCTGGACGCGGCGGGCGACTTCCTCGTCATGGCGGCCACCCTCATTCAAATCAAATCGAAGATGATCCTCCCCATCGACGTGGTGGAAGAGGACGAGGAGGAGATCGAGGAGGACGATCCGCGGCTGGAGCTGGTGGAAAAGCTGCTGGAGTACCGCAAGTACCGCGACTTGTCCCAGGCCCTCGCGCGCCGCGGCGAAATCGCCGAGGACTACTTCCCCCGCTCCGCCAAGCCCAAGGTGGAGGCCGATCCCGATGAGGACGATGGCCTGCTCGACATCACGCTCTATGATCTGATGAAGGCCATCCGCTCCATCCTGCGCTTTGTCACCGACAAGCCCTTCCACGAAGTGGAGCTCGAAGGCTCTTCCGTCGACGAGAAGATTGCCTATATCCAGGAGCTGCTCCGAGATCGCGAGAGCCTTTCCTGGGCCGATCTGAAGGCGGACAATACCCAAAAGGTACACCTCGTGTGCTGCCTCCTGGCCATTCTCGAGCTGTGCCGCATGCGCCGCATCCGCTGCCACCAGCACAGCACCTACGGCGAAATCCGCCTCTTTGCCCGGGAGCGCACCGACGCCGACTACGGTGAGGAGTCCTACGACGAAGAGCAGGCCGCCGCCGAAGAGCTGGAATCCAATGTGGTGGTGGAAGCCTAGGCCGCCCAAGCCCCTGGGCCGGCGGGGGGAAGACGCCGCCGCGCGCTACCTGAAGAAGCAGGGCTACCGTATCCTCGAGCGCAACCGCTTCCTGGGCAAGTATGAGATCGACATCATCGCCCGTGAGGGCGACACCATTGCCTTCGTGGAAGTTCGCACGCGCAAGGTACTTGACGGGGTTCCGCCCGAAGACACTGTAGGCCCGCGCAAGCAGCACCACATCCGAAGCGCCGCCCAGCGCTACATCGACCAGGCCAACGACCCCACGGTCTATTACCGCTTCGACATCGTCAGCGTGATCATGCCCGACCAGGGCGAACCCACGATCACCCTCTTCCGCGACGCCTTCGGCGGCTAGAAAGCAAACCGGATCTGACCACGGATTACACGGATGGACACGGATAAGGGACACTCCTGGCTTTTCCCTCGACTCGACGAAAAGCGTTAAGCCAACGAAGCACTGCTTGGATGTTCGGCGTCAACTGCTCATGTAAGATGTCGCTTCATTAATTTCACCCGTGTTATCCGTGCCATCCGTGGTCAACATTCAACGGGTCCGATCACAGAACTTCTTCCCTTTCAAAGAACGATCCGGACGATGTCAACCTTGGGATAGGCTGCGAAGTTGACCAGAAATCCCAATTTCATCCCGGTCGCGTGGAGATAGTTCATGAGTTGGGCGCGGTGTTGGTCGGTCAGCTCTTCCACCGCCTTCAATTCGACAATGATCCCGCCATAGCAGACCAAGTCTGGCCTGAACTTCTGCTCCAGGGCAACGCCCTTGTACATGAGCTGCAGTTCCGGCTGAGCAACAAAAGGAATTCCCTGAAGCCGGAATTCCAGTTCCAGACACTCCTGGTACACCGCTTCAAGAAAGCCCGATCCTTTTTCGTTGTGCACTTCAAAGCATGCGCCCCGAATGGCAAAACTCTCCTGCTCGTAGATCAGATTGCCCATGACTATGCCTCCATTTTGAAGTTTGGTTCCCAATACCCAAGAATCGATACAGAAATTCGCCGACCACGGATGGCACGGATAACACGGATAATAGAAGGCCCGAATTCTCAAACTGCGGAGAAGACTCACGTTAATGACAGTGATGTACTCCAGCACTTGAGCTGCAACGAAGGTCTATTCAAATCATTTTTCATCCGTGTTATCCGTGCCATCCGTGGTCAATTCTTCATCGACAAAGTAAATGCGCTGTGGGCGACTGTCGCGGCTATTCCCGCGCCAGTACTGGCTGCACCCAGGCCATTTCGTAGTCCCCCTCCGCGTGGGGGTTTGCCTGCACCCGGTTTGAGACCACCCGTGCGCGGACGTATAGCTCATCGCCCGAGAAGGTGTAGCTCGAGTCCAGGTCGGTCGTCTCGTGGAGCACCACGCCGATGCTGTCGCTGTAGATCAACGAGCTGCGCGGCAGCGGAACGCCCGTCGGATCCACTGCGGGTTTCGCGGCCTCGTCGAAGTCTTTGCGGGTGCCGATGTACTGGGTCTTGTAGGTGACCCCTTCCGCGCTTTCGATGCTGACCGAAAGGGCCTTTCCGTCGTTTTTCACATCCCTGAGGGTCACACCGGTGCTTGCGTAGAAATCGCCCCGCTGCATGGCCGCCACAATCGCGTTGGGTTCGAGGACTTCAGCGCGCACCATCACCCAGCCCCGCCCTGGATTGGACTGGCCCACTTTATAGTCATGGTAATGGTGGCTGTCGTCCGTGGCCACGCCGTAAAGCAAATAGTCCGGTTCGCGACGTTGCTTCATGGAGAGAATCACGTCCCAGTGACGCTCGCCCGACGGCGCGCCTTCCGCGGGAATGCCCCAGGAAAACACGTTCGCGTGGCCGTTATACACCTCAAAAAAGGTAAGGCCATTGACCTTCATCAGCTCTTCCGTGGTGATGCGATCCGAAAAGTTCACATGGTTGATATGGGCGATCATGGGCTGGCCGTACTTCCGGCTCTGGGCCGCGATCTGGTCCACGTAGTGTTGCACCATCTCGGTCTTGCCGCCGTCCCCCGGCAGGCCCGGCACCACCTCGCGCACATTCAGCGCGTTCACATGAGGGTTCCCCTTCAGCGTCGTCATCTCCTCCGACGGCACCAGGATGAATTCCCCCGACTTTTCAAAGTGGGTCCGAAGCTCGTCGATGGTCTTCAGCCGCATGGTCACGGCACCCGCTTCGTCGTACTGAAGCTCCACCCAGTCCTTCCCGAACTCCGCCGATAGCGCCTGTACCCGCGCCGAGGTCAGCTTGCCTTCCGGCAACACGGCCTGGTAACGCTCGCCCTGCATCAACGTGTTGTGCTCGGAATTGCACACGAAATCCCAGCCCCGGGACTTGTACCACTGGATGATGTGCTCGGGCGCCGCGTCCCCGTCGCTCCACAGGCTGTGGACGTGGGTCGCCCCCTTAAACCACTGGGCCTCGCCGAAAGCCGTGACCGATGCCAGCGCCGCCACCAGTGTGCAAAAGAAAAGTCGTGCCATGATTCTGCGTGTCTCCCGCCCCGGGAGGGCGTTGGTTGAAGGGCGTAGCCGCGCCCTATTCGATGCTATAAACCGCTGGAAAAATAGAGTACACTAGCCGCCACTGTGCCCGCCAAATCTGCAGGCGGCTAACCATCCGGCAACACCTTATAAATCGGAGAAAACCCATGAATCGTATCTTGCGCCGCGCCCAGTGCGGCCTCGGGGCCCTGGCTCTGCTCCTCGTCGCGGGACTGGCCCACGCCAATTCCGCCACGGAACCCGCGCCGAAAAATGAAGAATGGTGGCAGACCCGCCACGCCCAGATGAACGAACGCGTCAAGCAGGGCAACGCCGACCTCCTTTTCATCGGCGATTCCATTACCCACGGCTGGGAAGGCGAAGGCGCCGCCGTGTGGGAGCAGTACTACGCCCCCCGCAACGCCGTGAACCTCGGCATCGGCGGCGACCAGACCCAGCACGTGCTCTGGCGCCTGGAAAACGGCAACATCGCCGGCCTCGCGCCCAAACTCGCGGTCATCATGATCGGCACCAACAACCACGGCGCCAACTCCGCCGAGGAAATCGCCGAGGGCGTCACCGCCATCGTCCGCAAGCTCCGCAACGACCTGCCCGAGATGAAGATTCTACTGCTGGGCATCTTTCCACGCACGGACGTGGCGCAGGAATTCCAAGACAAGTTGAAGAAGGTCAACGCGCTCATCGCCGATCTCGCCGCCGACCAGATGGTGAAGTATTTCGACATGGGGCGTTTCTTCCTCGATGACGCCGGCGCGCTGCCGGCGGCCGTCATGCCCGACCTGCTCCACCCGAATGCGAAGGGCTACAAAGTTTGGGCCGAGGCCATCGAGCCTTATGTGGCTGAGCTCATGGGCGAGTTCGTGAACAACACGCCCCCAAAAGGCTACGTGCCACTCTTCAACGGCACGGATCTGGCCGGCTGGAAGGGCCTCGTGGAGGATCCTGAAAAGCGCGCCGCCATGACCCCCGAAGAGCTCGCTGAACGCCAGAAGGCGGCCGACGCGGAAATGAACTCCACCTGGTCCGTGCAGGACGGCGTCCTCAACTTCACGGGCGAAGGCCACAGCCTCTGCACCGCCCGGGACTACCAGGACATCGACATGCTCGTGGACTGGAAGATCAGCCCCATGGGCGACAGCGGCATCTACCTCCGCGGCGCGCCCCAGGTACAGATCTGGGATCCGGCCCAGTGGCCCCAGGGTTCCGGCGGCCTCTACAACAACGAGAAGAACCCTTCGAACCCGCTGGTAAAGGCCGACAATCCCATCGGCGAGTGGAACCGCTTCCGCATCATCATGAAGGGCGAAAAGGTCACGGTCTACCTCAACGACGTGCTCGTGGTCGACAACGTGGTGCTGGAAAACTACTGGAACCGCGCGAACCCCATTTACGACAGCGGCCAGATCGAGTTGCAGAACCACGGCAACCCGCTCTCGTTCAAGAATGTGTTCGTGCGGGAGATCCCGAGGGACTAAGCGGCGCTGCCCCAGGAATTGTGGACAGAGTGGACTTAATGGACCAAGTGGACCGGAAGCTCAAAGCCCAATTGCCCAGTTCGTCCACCGAGTCCACTCCGTCCACTTAGTCCACCCAGTCGACAAAAAAAGCCCGCGTCCTCAATGGACGCGGGCTTTGTAGTTTCAGGCTGGTTTATGCGTATTGCGCCACGATGGCCAGTCCCGTGGCCACGCTGGTGAAGGTGTCGCGTTGCTTCAGCTTTTCCTGGCCGAAGCGCTCCGCAAGCATGGACTGGATCGCGGGGATCAGGCTGGTGCCGCCCGTCGTCAACACGAGATCCACCTCGCTGGACTTGATGCCCGCGAGCTTCTCCGCCTCTTCGATGCTCTGGAGCATTTTTTCCAGGTTGTACTCGATAATGTGGGCGAATTCCACGCGCTCCAGGCGTTCGTGGATCTGGATGGCTTCCTTCTCGATCTTGATTTCCGTCTCGAGATCCGTCGAAAGGCGGCGCTTGGCCGCTTCCACTTCCCGGCTCACCGGATAGCCGAAGTTGCGCTGGATCAGGCAGCGCAACGCGCGCAGCGCCGCCGGTTGGTCTGACGTGGACTCCGCCGCGATCAGCCAGTTGATCGTCTCTTCGTTATTGAGTTTGTAGAGGTTCTGCCAGTCCAGGATCTGGTTGTACAAATACTGGGGCATGGGCAGCCGGTTGGGGCCGTAGCGCGCGCGGCTGCCGAAAACCGGGAACAGTTTGCTGCGGATGATCTCGCGGTCAATGGCGTCGCCCGCCACGGGTACGCCCGCCACACTCAGGATCTTGCTCTCGGCCAGGCGATCATGAAAGCCATGGGCGCTGCCGAATTCCATAATGCAGACGTCGCAGGTACCGCCGCCGATATCCACCACCATGAGGCGCTGGCGCTGTTCCGACGCCATGGCATACTCCACGCAGGCGCCCACGGGCTCGTAGAAGAACGTCACGTCTTTGAAGCCCGCCAGTTCGGCGGCCGTGCGTAACCGCTTCTCCGCCGTGTCATTCTCAAAATCACGCTCGGAAAAGCGCACGGGGCGGCCGAAGACCGCCCGGTCGATGCTCTCGCCCGCCTCCCGATCCGCCGCTTCCTTCATCGGGCGAAGGATCATGGCCACCAGCTCTTCGATCTGGTAATGGGTGCCGAAGACCTCGGTGCCCCGGAATCCGTCGTGGCGCATGAGCGTCTTGAGCGACTGGAAGAGGCGGCCGGGTGAGTTGATCTCCACCACGGCGCGGGCGCGCACGGCTTCCCGGGCCGTGCCGTCCGTGGAATGGGGACGGTAGCCCTCACTCTTGTCGGGCTCCGACGCCACATAGGCCTCGATGCTGATCCCCAGGTCCACCTGCTGCAGCAACACCTCCCGATCCACATTGCGATCGATAAAGGCATTCGCCGCGCCGCGGCCAATAATCTTCTCGCCCTCGCTCGTGATGTACAGCAGGGAGGGCAGGGATGTCGGGCTGTCGTTGATGTCGTCCAGGGACAGAACTTTCACCTGGGCGCCGTCGGAGAGCGCTATGCTGGAATTCGAGGTGCCAAAGTCAACACCGCAATAATACTTCCCCACAGGCAGGTACCTCTGTAACGTGTTTGAGGAAAACAACTTAGGTTATTTTGGCAGGTCATTTTTTACCAAACCGCGAAGTATATCACCTCGATCAGACTTCATGCAAATTGATCGGGACCTCCGGGCCTGCGGCGCGCGGGCTGGTCGACTTTCCTAATGTATATAGGAACACTATATACCTAGGACCTTTATTTGCATGGCTCGTGCCCCGCGGGATATAGTGCCGCCCATGGACGACAGCCAGATATTGAAGAATCGAGTGCGCGAACTTCGCGTGGCCAGAAACCTGCGGCAGGCCGATCTCGCCCATCAGGTCCAAGTCACCCGCCAGACCATCCTCGCTATCGAGAAAGACCGGCTGAACCCCTCTATTCGCCTCAGCCTCAAGATCGCGCAAGTCCTCGGCGAGGCCGTGGACCACGTGTTCTACCTGGAAGCGCACGCCGCGAAGGCCCGGCTAGACGGCGCGGGCGATCTCAACTAACAGCCCCGGACCTGCTTGCACGGGCCCGTGCGATACCCGTATGATCCACCTTGGCAATAGCAGTGAGGATTTCCAAGTGATACGGCCGTACGAGAAGAATGACCTGGATGACCTGCTCGACACATGGTATGCGGGCTCCCAGATAGCCCATCCCTTCCTTTCGGAAGAGTTTTTCGATATCGAGCGCCACAATATCCCCCAAATCTACCTCCCCATGGCCGACACCTTCGTCTACGAGCACGACCAGCGCGTGGTTGGCTTTATCGCCCTGATTAAGAACGAAGTCGGGGCCATTTTTGTCCACCCCGAGTTCCACGGCCGGGGTTTCGGGCGCGCGCTGATGGACCACGCCCGCATGCTCCGGGGCGACCTGGAGGTAGAAGTCTTCAAGGAGAACCGCATCGGCCGCGACTTCTACCGCCGCTACGGCTTCACCTTTCACGACGAACATGTCCACGAAGAGACGGGCGAAACCCTCCTGCGCCTCGTCTACAGCGAGAACAGCGCGAATACGCCCAGGCCCTGAGTGCCCGGCCTGGCGCGGCCCCGCATGGCGTCTCCCCTCTTGTCTGCGATAGAATACGGCGGGACTGGAGCAATCGGGACATCGCCGGACGCGTGGATAAATCGGAAGCCAAGAGAATATTTCTGGAAGCGGACGCCCTGTTTAATCAGGGCGAGTTTGACGCGTCGCTCCACCTCCTTCAGCGCCTCAACATCGAATTCCCCCGGCAAAAACACATCATGTATGCCGCGGCCCTCTGCCTGGAGCAGCTCGGGCGGGCCCAGGAGTGCATCGGCCTCTGCGAACAGCTCATCGATCGCTTCCACGATGATCGCGCCGATCTTATTCTGGGGCGGCTTGCCGGACTGGAGCACGTGGAGGAGCCCGTCCTCGCCCGTGATGGTTCCCGTCGGCTGAACCACGAGGATCAGCGCCTGCTCGCCATGTTGATGGATCCCGACAGTGTCTCGCCCCTTCCCGCCCAGCAGGGCCAGGCACGCGCCCTGCTCTACGGGCTCGGTTTCGCGGCCTTTCTCGTCCTTTTCCTCCTGTTCGCCGGAAGCTTCCTCTACTTCACGCCCGGCTACGGCGCGGGAGCCTCCGCCCCGGGGCGGCGATTTCAACATCGGCCAGGTGCTGGTCCTCTTCTTCGCCACCTTCTTTTCCGCGAATCTGGCCACCATGTACGCCTTGCTCCACCTCATGCATCGTTTGCGCTATGAAGAACCCCTCGACAACGTCTTCGATGTCATCCAGTACGCCCTCTACGTGAGCCTGCTCCTGCTCCTGCCGGTCATCGGCTGGGTCTGGATCCCCATCCTCATCCGGAGGCACTATGGCTTCCCTCTCGGCGAACTGGTCCTCTTTCTGGTGCTCCAGACCGTGCTGGCCATCGGCTTCTCCCTCATCTTCGGCGCGGTCCTCCTCACCTTCGGCCTGGGCTGGGACCCCGCGCACTGGCGGGGGCTGCGCGGATAGTCCGGTTGAATCCCTTTCGCACGAAGTTGCGAATGGAATCGCCCTGAAGTATCATTTTGAGGAACGTGTGTTCAGGGAAGTACCCATGCAACGCCATACCGCACAGAACAAATTCGGCCAGGCCGACCTGCTTTTCCAGCAGAGCCGCTTCGATGAAGCCCTCTCGCTCCTCGACGAGCTCGATCAGGCCTTCCCCAATTCCCCCAATATCATGTATCCCCGCGCCCGCTGCCTCGTGGAAATCGGCGAGACGAACGAAGCGATGGACCTGTTGGACGATCTTGTGCTGCAGTTTCAGCACCCGGAAGCCATGCAGCTCAAGGCCGAACTGCAGGACGCCATGCTCACCCTGACCCAGGCGGCCCCTGCGGAGGCGCGCCACCACGACGGACCCCGGCCCGATCAGGTGAAGCGCTACCGGAGCTCCAGCCACGCCGGCAGTGCGCCAGCCATGTCCAAGGGCAACATGATGGTCGTGGGCGTCACCGCGGCCCTGCTGCTGGCCTTCTTCATCACGATTATTCTCGTGGCGATGTAGGGGCTGTATATACGGCTCAATCCATCACGAGCGACTTGATCTTCTCGATCCGGTCCAGCTTCTCCCGCACATCCCGGATCAATTCCCGCTCGGCGCCGAACGCCAACTGAGGCGCGAGGAGCGACGCACGCAGATCCATCAGGCTACCCTGGCGCGCGAGCCACGCGAAGAAACGCACCGCGCCGGACAGCGCCGCCAGCTCCAGCCCCAGGATAATCCCCAGCACCGTACCGCTGTGTACGAGAAAAGAAACGCCCAGAATATGGGCGCTCAAGTAGTTGTCCACCACCACGTAGCCGGAATAGCCCAGAAAGGCGACCGGCGGAGCATCCAGCATCGCCGTGGTAATCCACCGGCTCAGCATGCGCCCGCCGTGCTTCACCCGCTCCCGCGCTGGTCCCTTGATGACGGCCGACAGGCGCCGGTCCAACTCCGCCTGGTACGAAGCGAGCCCCGCTGCGCCATCGGGCGCCACCAGCCCCGCGCGCACGAAGGCGAGGGCCAGCTCGCTCTGAGCATTGCGATAGTCTTCCAGCAGCCGCTCGGAGACCAGCCGGTCACCCGGCTGGACCAACTCTTGATCCGTCAACATCTCCGCGGCGCGCCGGCCGCTCGTGTCTTTCGCGCCGCCCCACGAAAGCAGACCCGGCACGCGCACCGGCAGATTCCGCACACTCTCCGCCACGCGGTACGTCATGCCCACCATGCCCTTGGAGCGGATGCTCGTCTCCCGGCCTACGGCATAGGTCCAGAGGTGCGCCTCCGCAAAGAGATGCTGGCTCACATAGGAGAGGCTCTCCCGCGCGAGGGTCTTGTCCGCCTCCGCAATTGCCTTCTCCAGCAAATCCAGCTCGGGCGCTATCTTCTTCCCCAATTCGTCCAGCCGCTCCGTGGCCTTGCGCAGCAGGCCCGCCACGTTGGACCGCTTGATCCGCGCGATGCGCTCCCGGTTCAACTCGCGGCTTAAATACTTATCGAACTCGGGAAAGTCGATCTCTTCCGTGCTCGGCGCCGATCCGGAGAGTTTGCGGTCCAGCGTGCGCAGGGCGTTCACACGGAAATAGCCGCCGATTTGAAAGCCCTGCTCTTCCAGCCGCCCCAGCCAGTGCTCGCGCACCACACTCTGGGCACCCGCCTTGGTCTCCAAGCACACCATCGCCCGCTGTCCGCGCAGGGGCCGCAGCAGCGACCACGTGGCTTCGTCCAGGTACTTCTCCTGGCTGGCGCAGAGGACGATCAGGTCGCACTGCTTCAGCACGCCGATCGTCCGCTCGCGGTGCTCGTGCTGGATGCTGTCGGAATCGGGTGTGTCGATGAGCACCAGATTTTCCAGCGCGGATCGCGGCACCCCCTCCCACGTGTCGAAGGGCAACTCCGTGCCGGGCGGGTGATAGGCCATGGGCCGCGTGGTGCAGGGCCGCATGGGCGAGGTCAGGGCAATTTGGTCGCCTGCAATCGCATTGAGCAGCGTCGACTTCCCCACGCCCGATCCGCCCACGAGCGCCACGACCAGGACATCGTCCAGGCGCGACTCCCGCGTGCGCAGCTCGACCACGCGCTCCTGCAAGAGCACGGCTTCATTGCGCAGCGCCTTCCAGGGGCCGTTGTAGCCCGCCAGCGTTTCGAGATGGTTCAGTACGCTCAGGATACTTTCAGACACTGCTCGTGAATCCTCCGGATGCTCTCCGCCTCGGGACTGGCCAGCGCGTCGCGCCCGGCCGCCAGTGGAGCCAGGCCCGCGCCCAATACGTGTTTCGCCAGGGCGCTCTTAAAGCGGGCCTGCTGCTCCACGTGCCATGGTGCGATCAGATCAAACCACTTGTCGGCGAACTGATGCTCCATGATCCGGGAAAAGAAATCGCCCGCCAGGGGGCTCACCGCCGCCACCACTTCCGGCACGCCCACACCGCCCGTGTAGAAGGCCAAGGGCACCGCCACCACCGTGGGGGCAAACATCAGCAGGGCGTCCAGCTCAACCAGCAGCGTGCGGCGCACCGCGTGATCATCCCACCAGGAAGCCAGGGTCTTCTCCGCGTGCTGGCGGAAGGCCTCTGAAATATTGTCGTCCGTCAGCGTCGCCTCTTCCACCGCCTTCACCGCCGCCGCCACGTCCATCCGCTCAAAAACACCGGCGAGCATTTCACGCGCCGGAGAATCGAGGCTCTGGGCAAGCTCGGCGCATTCGCGAATGAAATCCCGCGTGCGAATCTCCAACTCCCGCGCGTGGTGCGCCCGCACCTCCGCCGGGGTGGGCGGTCCGGCAACGCTGGCCAGGGTCAGGCGCCGCTGCACCATGCGGCCCACCGCGCGGCCCACGGGCGCAACCCGCTCGAAGATCGCCGTGCCCACATTGCCCACGGTACGGCTCAAAAGCCCCCGGCGGGCTTTAATGTATTCGTGGAGCAGGCGACCCACCTGGGCGTCGGGCTCCGGGTCGTAGGTCGCCGCCATCGCCTCGGCGCGACCGGCAAACAGCGTCTCGATCTTCTCCAGCCCCTTCTCCACCGAATCCAGACGGTCCACAAACACGGCCGTTTCCACCGCGAAGTGGCTCAGGGTGTTCCGGTAGACGCGATCCTTCGTCTCCACCACGTCAAGCTGCTCCAGGTACTCCCGCAAGGGCGCGGTACCGCTCAGGGAAACGATGGGCTGGGTGCAGGTGTCCATCAGCGTGTAATCGTGGGGCACTGCAAAAAATGCGGGTGGATCAATCCCCACCACCTCGCAAAAGTCTTCTATCTGGGCGCGGGCCACCGCGTAGTTGTTGTCCGCGTTGGACTTGTTCATCAAAGGCAGGATGATGCGCCCCGACCCCGACGCCTTGCGGAAGTATTCAATGACCTTGTCGTCCTGATATTTCTCGCCGGTCAGGACGGCGATAAGCACGTCGCACACGGCCTGGATGTTTTCCGCCACGTCCCAGTTGATGAGATCGATGGAGTCCACGTCGGGCACGTCGAGTAACACCAGAAAGTCCGGCAGGTCCAGGGAGGGCTTCATGAAGAGCACGTCGGGCGGCGCGGTGCGATCCACGGGGTCCGTATCCCGCGACTGGAGCCGCGCCTGCAGCCCCGGCACCAGGTTGCCCGTGAGCCCCTGATCGAAGCGGAGCTGGTTGCCCACCAGCAACGGCCGACAGGTGGCCGCCGCCGTCGCGCGGACGGGACTCATCACGGAACCCACCAGCAGATTGAAGATTGTGGACTTGCCCGTGTTCGTGCCACCGGCCACCGCGGCCACGAGAACGTCCTTCCCCGCGAGCTGGGGAAGCAATTTGAAGGTGAGCAGCTTGCGCCACTCCCGCGTATGGTCAAACAACACCTGCGCCAGCGCGGGCTGCGCGGAAACCGCCGCCTCCAGTGCATGCACGGCGGTGTCGAATTCCTGAAGGCTATCGCTCAAGGGGTCGTCCATAATGGAAAATCAGTGGATCTCAAGGGCGGGGCTGGTCAAAAACTTATTTCACACTTCACGGTGAAGTCACGATCTGTCCGGTCGCGTCGCGCACCGCGGGGCCGTCTTTCTTCTCGCCCGCGTGGGTAATAAGAAAGTAGAGCCACAAAGCGCCCAATATAGCAAACAGCACGCTGAATTGCAGAACTTTCTTCTTGAATCCCGGATCCTTCGCATACCCGCACGTCGGGCACGGAGTTCCGGCGCTCTCCATTTTCGTCCCACATCCGGGACAGACTACTTCGCTCATTCTCGTGTTTTCCTGATATTCGTTTGCGGAATTCCGCTAGTGGCAATTCTTAAGAAAACCTGACCACGGATGACACGGATAGCACGGATACTCCAAAGTCCAAAGCACTTCCCGCACACCCTGAAACTTTTCAATCTGTGTCATCCGTGCAATCCGTGGTCAACATTTTCTTGCACGGATCGCGTGAAAGCTAATTGCGCTTCTCGGAGAAGCGCCTGTAATTCATTCCCGGCGTTCCACGCCGCGGGGGGCCGTCTGGATCACCGAGACCCTGTAATCATTAAACTGTTCGCCCGCGTGTCGGGCGCTTGCTTCATCGGCACACATGCCAAACACCGTGGGCCCGCTGCCGCTCATCGCACTGGCGATGCAGCCATAGTCCCGCAAGCGTTCTTTGATCGACGCAAGTTCGGGGTGGTCATGAAAGACGCCCGATTCCATGCGATTGAAGATCATGCCCGCCACCTCGCCCGACGTCAGCCGCGACAGCGCTTCACAAAACGCGGCCGTTTTTCCGTTTACCGGCGCCTCCAGGTTCCGCGTGAGCTTCGGGTGACCATAAGCGTGGCCCGCCGTGATCCCCAGGGGCGGATGGACCAGCACCAGCCATTGCGGAGCCATCGCGGGCAGCGCCTCCATCACCTCCCCACGGCCCGTCGCCGCTACCGTACCACCGCTCAGGCAATAGGGCACGTCCGACCCCAGCGCCAGCGCCATCTCCGCCAGAGCCTCGCTCGATAAACCAAGTGACCACAAGTCATTCAACGCGATCAGCGTCGCCGCAGCGTTACCCGAGCCGCCCGCCAGCCCCGCCGCCACCGGAAGGCGCTTGTCCAGATGAATCCTCACGCCCTCCGTCACACTGGCGCGTTCGCGGATCAGCGTCGCCGCACGATAGACCAGATTCTCCTCCGGCGCACATAAACCCGCATCGCTGCAGGTAAACTTGATGCCTTCGCCACCCGCCTCAACATGCAATTCATCCCACAGATTGATCGACTGAAAAATCGTCTCGATATTCGTAAACCCATCAGCGCGCCGGTCCAGCACATCGAGGTACAGGTTTATTTTTCCAAACGATCGGTACGTCACCGGTTTCACAACTACGAACTTTCCAACTTTCCAGTCAATGCGGAGAACCCAGACTTTTTCACCACGAAGACCACGAAGTGCACGAAGGAAAAACAGAAGAAGTGTGTACCCATCCATCTTTCCTTCTTCGTGGCCTTCGTGACCTTCGTGGTGAAAATTTTCCGGCCGTCGCCGTCGAACGCTGCTGTTTCTTATCCGCGTCTATTCGCGTTCATTCGCGATTCCACTTCTTCAAAACTTCCGCGTCCACAAGATCGAGATCACCAGCACGCTGCCCAGGATCCCTGCAAAAAGGAAACCCGCCATGCCCAGGCGGCTGAAACTGGACTCCGTCGTGATCAGCAGGCTGGACCCCACGATCAGCGCGGCCACGATCATGCCCACCGTGTTGCGGCTGCTCGCGCGATCAATCGTCGCCGCCAGATCGTCCAGGTGCTCGTGGTGGATGGAAAACTTCAACTTGCCCTGGCGCAACTGCTGCAACAGGTACGACACATCGCGCGGCACCTGATGGCCCAGGCGCAGGATGACCCGGGCGTTGTGCTGCAGGTCGCGAAAGATCTGCCGGGGCGCGTAGCGCTTTTTTATAAGCTGCTCCACATAGGGCCGGATAATGGGCACCATATCCAGCTCGGGGTCCAGACTCCGGCCCACCATTTCGATGGTCGCCAGCGCCTTGATCAGCAGGGAGAAGCGGGGCGACAGCTCCATGTTCGCCCGCTGGAGGATTTGCGTGGCCCGCTCCAGCCCCCGCGCCACCTGGCCGCCGCCCAGAATCGCCCGCGCCTCAAAAGCGATGAACTCCGTCAGCTCCCGCTCAAGCACCACCAGATCCGCCGGTTCGCCCCCGGAAGTCAACACCAGGATTGCATCCACACAGGCGCGGCTGTCCCGGCTGAACATGGCCAGGAACACATCGCCGATGGCGGCCACATCCGTGTTTTCCAGGTGGCCCGCCATGCCCAGATCGAGGAAGGCGAGGCGGTTGTCCCGCGTAACAAAGATATTGCCGGGGTGGGGATCGGCATGGAACAACTGATACTCAAACACCATCCGGCACAGGGCGTCGCACCCGTTGATGGCCACCTGCACCGGATCGCAGTTGCGCTCGGCGTAGGCCTCCAGGCAGTCCACGCGCACGCCGTCGATCCACTCCATGGTGAGCACAGACTGGGCGCAAAATTCCGGGTAGACCTGGGGAATGATGACGGCGGGATCGTCGTCGAAATTCTTGCGGAACTGCTCGATGACCCGCGCCTCGATCTCGAGATCGAGCTCGCGGCGAATGGACCGCGCGAACTCGTCCACGATGCCCGGCGGGTCAAGCCACTTCACGTCTTCAAGATGGCCTGAGCTCCACTCCGCCACTTGGCGCATAAGACTCAAATCGGAATCGATAATCTTCGACACGCCCGGGCGCTGGATTTTCACGGCGACTTCCTGGCCCGTTTTCAACTGCGCGCGATACACCTGGCTAAGCGAGGCCGAAGCAATGGGGGTCTTGTCAAAGGCCGCAAACAGCTCCGATGCGCCAATTCCGAAAGAATCCTTCAGCACCTCTTCCATAACTTCGAAGGGAACGGCATCCACCTGATCCTGAAGGTTGCTCAGTTCCCGCGCCAACTCGTGGCGGATCAGGTCGGGCCGCGTGCTGAGCACCTGGCCCAGCTTGACGAAGGTCGGGCCCAGCTCCACCAGCGCCGCGCGCAGGCGCTGCCCGAAGGTGTGGGGCGCGCCCACCGGCGAATCCATCAGGTTGAGCCCGCGCAGAAGCTTCGCCGGGAGGCTGCGGTGAAAACCGGCACGCTGGAGCAGGTCCGCGAAACCATGTTTCACGAAGACCTGCAGCACTTCGGCGAGACGCACCGCGTTCACCGTGTGCTTTCCTAATTTGGAATAGTACAAGCGCTGCCTTTCAACGGTGCCGGGCATGAACGGCGCACAAGAGAACTTCCTTGCTGTCGCTCCGGCACCCGACTCCAGCCGGTCGTAATTAGAACGGCCACACGCGCCGCAGCTTTTTCTTCAGACCGCCATCACCTTCGCCATCGCCATCCAACTCGGGCGCTTCAGCCTTTGCGGTCTCGGTTTTGGCCGTATCTTCCGCAGCCGTGTCTTCGCCGGCCGGCGCTTCCTGTGCCTTCTCAGCTTCCGCTGTTGCTTCCTCGGTCTTTTCCGCCTCGGCTTTCTCCGCCTCCGCCTTTACTTCATCCGCCTTCTCCGCGTCGGCCTTTTCTTCCTTCGCCTTTTCCCGAGCTTCGGCTTCCTTGGCTTTTTCAGCCTTCGCCTCAGCCTTCGCTTCCGCTTTGGCGTCGGCTTTCGCCTCGGCTTCTGCCTTGACCGCGTCTTCCTTGGCCTTGGCGGCCTCGGCTCTATCGGCCTCGGCCTTTGCCGCCTTCTGCGATTCCACTTTGGCGGCATCCGGCGCGGGAGCCGCATCCTGACCCAGGACCAGCGTCCGGTCTTCGACCACCGCGCCCGCCGCATCATGCCGCGTCAGACGCCAGGAACGGGGCGCATCCAGTCCCGCGTCGATCGGATGGGCCGCTACACGTTCCCGCTTTACCAGCTTTTCCACATCGCCCTGGATCTTGCCGTCTAGCGTGCCGACAAATTCGATCGGACCCGGCCAGAACTGGGCCGCCGTCATCAATTCCGGCGTGATCTGCGCGCCGCCGTCCAGTGTGCAGCACAGGGGGCCCGGGGTCATGCCGTAGACCGCCATCTGCGCCACGGAGCTGCCGGCGTCAAGCCAGTCTTCCAGATCATCGTCCACCGTCGAAACCGACGAGGGGAACACGGGAAGCGGATCCGCCGCGGTACGCAGCGCGCGGTAGGCCAGGTTCTGGGCCTCGGCGCGGGTCAGGCCGAAGCCCTCCAGTACTTCGTCGGGAATGGCGGAATAGTCCACCACCACGAAGGCCGCATCCCAGCTTTTTAGCGACTTGATCTTTTCCTGAAATGCGTTGGCGGACTCCGGCGCGGCGGGGTTGAGCCACGACAGGCCGTCGGCGGACTTCGCGGTGCCCGCGCCGTCGCCCTTGCTGGCGAGGGGTTCGATAGTCACACCAACCTCCAGGCCCGCCTTGGACAGATCGCCCACCGCCGATTTCATGCTGTCCGGGAAGCGGCTCGTGGCCCCCTCCATGGATCCGGGACGGCCTTCCCAGCCGCGGCCCAGCAACACATGATCGATACCGGCCTTTTTCCAGTCGCCCGCCGCCTGGACATAGGCATCCAGCCCCTTGTCGCTGGCCAGGGTATACCAGCCGCGGGTGTCAAAGGGGCGCGGGGTCACTTTCACCAGCGTGCTGTAGACCCAGGAATAGTTCAGATCGACCCGGTCCGGCTCGGGCACGCCATGGGAAATCCACAGGGGATCGGAAACAAGCTTCGCGCCCGGCTTCAGCAACTTGTAGGGCTCGTAATTGCACGTTATGTCGCCGTGCCACTCGCCCGCCACTTCCTTGAAAGACACCGTGGAACGGGCCAGGCCCTGGGGAATCAGCCCCACGCCAAAGCAGATCGGCTTCGAGGGGTCGTGAATGACCGCCATGGTCGCGTCTTTCCCCGGCGCGACGACCGGCTGGCCGCCCGTGTCCAGGATCCGGCGGTGGCGCACCGTGGCCTGATCGCTCAGGGACTGCATCACCGATTTCTCCGCGATCACGGGCCGGATCGCCGCAATCTTCACGTCGGTCTGGCTGACGTTATCGACGGCAATCTCGATGAACACAAAGGGCCGGTTCCGGTAGGTTTTCAGCGAGTGGACAATGCGCAGGCCGTTTTTCGGCGGAAAGGCCACGGAATACACCGTGCCTTCGCCAAACGCATCGGTGAACTTTTCCCGGCCCGAAGTACCGTCGGTCAGTCCGATGCCCCGCATCTCGGTGCCGTCTTCCAACACCACGCAGAAGCCGATCCGGTCCGCCAGCACCTGACCGCCATCCATCAACACCCGCCACTCGGCCGTGTCCTCGGCATAAATCAGCACGCCGCGCTCGATCGGGATTTTGTACTGGTTGCGGAGGTCCCAGGGCTTGTTCGTATCCGCCTGAACCGCCGGGGCCAGCGCCAGGGCCAGCACGAAAAGGGCCGCGATCCGTATTGGAAGGGAGGATTTTGCTCTCATTAACACCACTCCGTGAGTATTCATGTTGTTTACTCTGTTCTCGCGCATGCGCGCGGATCGATGCCCCTCGGTCTGGGCATGAAGGCGGCGGTTGGGCTCAGTCGCGTCCCGCCAGTTCACTGCCCGCCCGCCTCAAGCGGGGGAAGCATCCGAAGCGGAGAGTATACTCCAATACGCCGGGTGCCGCATAACGCAAGGGGTGCTGTCCGCGAGGATAGGTCGCCCCTACCAATGGGTGTACGCGGCGTTGGTCCGCGCCTCCTTCCCCACGAACCAATAGCCCGACCGCCGCGCCCCGACAATTCCCCGCGTGCGCGGTTTGACTCATTTTCCCGCCATGTGCTACGCTTTCCCGAACTGTCCCCGCGCGCATGCCAGGATTTAGATTGTCTTGCGGAGCAAAGGGTGATGGCGGTTGGGTCCTGCTCAACGCGGTGTAGACGAACTCGGTCAGGTCCTGACGGAAGCAGCCGTAGATTACATTCGTGTGTGCTGCAGGAGTGCCTGGCCGTCATCACCCATTGCTCCGCGACCTTTCCCAGCCGGGTCTGGTCCGCGGCCGGGCAATGGAACCGCGCCCAGGGTGAACGCCGGAGGCTCGAATGGCAGACGATCAATACTTGGTGCTGGCCCGAAAGTGGCGCCCCCAGGCCTTTGAAAGTGTCGTGGGTCAGGACCACATCACCCGCACCCTCAAGAATGCCATCACTTCGGGCCGCATCCACCACGCCTTTCTCTTCATTGGCTCCCGCGGTATCGGCAAGACCACCACGGCCCGCATCCTCGCCAAGGCCCTCAATTGCCTGGAAAGCGACAAGCCCACGCCGGAACCCTGCGGCGTCTGCAGCAACTGCACCTCCATCAGCGCCGGCAACAACCTGGACGTCATCGAGATCGACGGCGCCTCCAACAACGGGGTGGATGACGTGCGCGAATTGCGCGACAACATTCGCATGATGCCCACCAACGGGCGTTACAAAGTCTATATCATCGACGAAGTGCACCAGCTTTCCATCGGCGCTTTCAACGCCCTGCTCAAGACCCTCGAAGAGCCTCCTCCCCACGCGGTCTTCATCCTGGCCACCACGGAAGCCCACAAGATTCCGACCACCATCGTATCCCGATGCCAGCGCTACGACTTCCGCCGGGTGCCGATTCCCAAACTCATCGACCTGCTCCGCACCATCCTGGACAAGGAAGGCCTGAAAGCCACCGACGAGGCCCTCCACGCCATCGCCCGCGCGGCCGAGGGTGGCGTCCGCGATTCGGAGAGTATCCTCGACGAACTCATCACCTATTGCGACGGCGAGATCACCTTCAAGGACGTTTTCGATGTCCTCGGCCTCGTCGACTGGCAGGTCATGCACGACCTCTGCGATTCCATCCTCGACAAAGATGTTACCCGCCAGCTCCTCATCGTGGAGCAGGTCGCCTCCGCCGGCAAAGACCTCACCCAGTTCGTCCAGGAGCTCCTGCGCTACTTCCGCAACCTCCTCGTCTGCAAGACGGCGAACGTGAAAGAACTCCTCCACCTGCCGGAGGAGGAGCTCGCGGCCATGAACCAGCGCGCCGCCCGAATCTCCCTGACCAACCTGATCCGCCTCGTGGAGCAATTCGCCGATCTGGTCAACAGTTTCGACTCCCAGCTCGCCCAGCGCATCGCCCTGGAGGCCATGCTCATCCGCATCTCCAAGGTCGGCGTGGAAGTCTCCATCGACACGATCATGGAGAAGCTCATCGCCCTCGGTCAGGGCGGCATCGGCTCCGGTGCGCCCGTGACGATGGAACCCGAAAACACGCCTCCGCCGGCGCCCCGCGCGAAAGAGCCCGTGGCAGCGGCCCCGGCACCCGCCGCGCCGGCACCGAAGCCTGCGGAGACGCCACCGGACCCTCCTGAGGCCGAGCCGGCTCCACCAGCGCCCGCGGCTCCGGCAACACCCAGGCGCGTGGAAGCAAGCGAAGGCAACCTCGCCCGACTTTGGTCCGCGATTATCCAGCAGGCCAGCGAGCAGGATCTGAGCCTGGGCACCTGGTTCGGCCAGGGCCGACCCATCGCCATCGAAGGCAGCACCCTGATCATCGAGGCCCCGGCCGACGCGGACAACGCCTCCGCGTTCATGAGCGACGCAAAGAACCGCGAGGCCATGGCCGAGATACTTCGCGCCGCCACGACCAACCTCGACAGCGTCACGGTGCGGATCAAGAAGGCCCCCGAAAAAGCGCCCGCAAGCCCCCTGCGCAAGCCCGCAGTCAACGGCGACTTGCCCTTCTATCCCTCCGTGAACCCGGTGGAAGCCCGCGAAGTCATGGACGACCCCGGCATCGCCGCCGTGGTGAATACCTTCAAGGGCAAGATTGCCGATGTGCAGGTCCAGGCAGAGTTGCCCATTGAGATCGCGGAACCCTGACAGCGACGAAGAGAATTCTAAACACGGAGACACGGAGGCACAGAGAAGAAAACGAGTTGCGGTGGAGCTGTTGCCGGGTCAGGTACGTCGACCTGCAATTTTTTTATCTCTCTTTCTTTTCCTCCATCCCATTGTATTTCTCCGTGCCTCCGTACTACTATCCGCCATTATCTTGTTTTTTCAGCAAGTTTTTCATGCGGCGAGTTGCATAAGTTGTTTTGTTTCAATGGATGATGCGATGAGGAGCGCCTGGGAGAATTTTCGGCCTTTTTCGGTCAGGACGTACCTTCTGGCCTTGGGCACTTTGCGTATCAGGCCGTGTGCCCGCAGTAAGCGAATGCTTCGTGTCGCTTTGCCCGAAGCCCTCTTGAGCTCGATGATGTCGTCTTCTTGCACCGGGTACAGGGCCTGGCGCAGGTCTTTGTTCCTGAAGCCGTTGAGGTGATGCTCTCCCTTGGCCAGGAATGCCAGTAGCTTAAAGTCTCCGTCGTTCCAAGGGTTGAGCGCCCGGTAGTTCTGGCCGGACTTGGGGTGGATAGGCTTGCAGGGGCCTCCCATAACTTCCTGGAGTTTTTCCTCGACTTGGGTGGCGCAGACGGCGTCGAGAAAGCGCTCGTTGGACTGGCTGCTCGTCTCGGCCCGGCGGTGCAGATCACTGACGCCCTTGCGCATTTTCTGCCAGGACGCTTCCTTGGTCTCGTCGTCGTTGGGATGCCGGAAGGCCTTGAATTCCCGCGTGTCGTTGACGGTCGTTTCAACACGCAGCACGCTCCCGCTCTTGTTGTAGCATTTTATCGAGTTCTTGTTGATGGAGTACTTGATCCGAACCCCTTCGTAACGCCGCCGGTAGTCGCCGCGTATTTCCTTCGGCGCCTGGCCCTGGCCCATGCCCGATTGTTCGGGCTTGCGCCGTCCCAGATAGCGCATGACCGCCGGGCTGTCCGACACCTTCATTCCGTATTGGACGAGGGTGGGAAAAAGCTGGTCCAGCTCCTTCACGGATTTAAACATGACATCCGTGGCAAACTCCGTTTCGTCGGCGGACCAATAGTGCTCCAGATTCAGGGGCGCAAACACCGAGTGGAACTCGGGCAGGATGCGCTCCACCAAGTGGTCCAGCAGTTGGGGCCAGTTCGTGCGAAGCTGCTCGTCCAGCAACCCTTGCGCTGCCTGAATGTCCGCTATCCACGGAAAACAGTTGCCATCCTTGATATAGCCGATCTGGTTTGCCTGTAATTGCTTCTCCAACCAATGGCGGCCGTTGAGACAAATCTGGGCGGTCATGGGCAACCACGTCTGAAGACGAGTATGGCCGAAACCCAATGAAGGGTCATCCCAGTAGTGGTAAATCCAGACGCAGCGGCGTGAGCGCATGTGAAGTTCCAATTCCTTCGATTCCCGGTTGCCTGATACCGAAGGGGCCCAGCAAGGTTCCACCACGCTGAACATGCAAATCGACCCGTCTTCCCGGACGCCCTCTTTGGCGGCAATCTCCCGGGCCAGGGCCTCTTTATCCACCCCGCCGCTCTCCAGGTAACGCATCGGGATCTTCAACTCCTTCGCGCGGCGCGCACAGCAACTACGAACAAAGTCTGTCTTGGACTGCGCCCAGGACTTAAAGTGCTTCAACAAGATATTCTGCATACCCGCAAAGCGCTGAATACCACGTTCATTGGCAATCCAGCGTATCGTGCCGCGAAATCGAATTCGGTCAAAGCCGCGGATTGAACCAAATATTTTGCCGCCGTATAATTCAGTGAAGTTCATGGCATCCTTTCCTCCTTTTGTAAGGGTTAGCAAGGGAAAGGATGCCTATTCTATTTATCAGGCTGCAACAACGCGCACCGTACAAACGCATTCAAAATTCGCATCCATTCGCGTCCATTCGCGGTTCAAAAAAATTCAACCACAACCGCGAATCAAGAGCACTTTGGTTGCGGCCAACGGCTGCTCTAGGATCTCCGTGGTAAACAAAAATCATCATTTCCGTGCACTTCCGTGAATTTCCGTGGTCAAATACGGTTTAGTTCTTTTCCCGCCAATCATCTGTGAATTCATTCAACGAAGCGGCCTCGGTGCCAAGAAAACCAGGAAAACCTCATTCATGATCTCGCTGTTTCGCCCCACCCTTCCCGTTGCCCTCCTGCTCTGCGCCGCCACCACGCCCGCGCTCGAAATCTCCCTCACGGTTGAGGGCGACGTTGAAGAAATCCAGGCGGTCTTGGAATTTCTCAAGACCATGGAAGCCGAAAGTGACGGCGAAGACGACCCCCTCAAGATCAACGTACACAGCATTGCCGCAACCGGCGAAACCGAGGCCCCGGCAGCCGAGACCCCAGTCCTCGAAGACCCGCCCCTCAGCCTGGAGCGCCCCGAAGTCTTCCCCGCGAAAGGCGCGCCCGGCGCACCCTTCATCGTCACGGTCAACGTCCGCGACAAATACGACGAAGTCGACACCCTATCCGTGCGCCTCGCGGGAACCAGCATCTCCACCGACCTCTACGACGACGGCACCCAGGGCGACAAGACCCCCGGAGACGGCATCTGGACCGCCACCCTCACCCCCCTCGACGTAACCCCCAGCGGCGCCTACACCGTCGAAATAACTCCCTACGACAAGAACGGCAAGACCCTCACGACCCTCCAGCCCGACGGCACCGTGGTGAAGCTGGTGGCGACCACGGAGCTGACCATCGAGCGGTGAGGAAAAGAAATGGGTCTTATAGGTCTTATGGGTCTTATGGGTCCTATGAAAAAAGCTACCACAAATTGCGCAACCCATGACCCATACGACCCATACGACCCATAAGACCCATACGACCCATAAGACCCATAAGACCCATAAGACCCATAAGACCCATTCCCCTCGACCGGGACCACATTTCATTTCCCCCGCCAAACCTGTACACTGAAGCCCTTCCAGACCCCAGGCACGGAATCCCCACCCCATGGACCACGAAACGCTACAAAACCTCCTGCGCGACGTGGCGTCGGGCGAAGCTACGCCCGACGCGGCGGCGGCGCTCCTTCGCGACCTCCCCTTTGAAGATCTCGGCTTTGCCAAGATCGATCACCATCGGGAACTCCGCAAGGGCTATCCCGAGACCATCTTCTGCCAGAACAAGACCCCCGATCAGGTCGTGACCATTGTGGCCCACATGCGCGAGAAAAGTGGCACCGTTCTGGGCACGCGCTGCTCCCGCGAGACGCTGGACGCCGTTAAAGCATCCCAGCCCGACGCGGTCATCAACGAGCTTGCCCGCACTTTCACCATCACCACGAAGGCCCCCCCGCAGGCCACGGGCACCATCGCCATCGTGTGCGCAGGCACCAGCGATCTCCCCGTAGCCGAAGAGGCCCGGGTCACCTGCGAGATCTTGGGCAACCCCGTGGACTCCATCACCGACATCGGCGTCGCCGGCATCCACCGCCTCCTCCACCAGCGCGAGCGCCTGAACCGCGCCAACGTCATCATCTGCTGCGCCGGGATGGAAGGCGCACTCCCCTCCGTCCTCGGCGGCCTCGTCCAATGCCCCGTCATCGCCGTACCCACCTCCGTCGGCTACGGCGCAAGCTTCGGCGGACTCGCCGCCCTCCTCGGCATGCTCAACTCCTGCGCCACCGGCGTCACCGTCGTAAACATCGACAACGGTTTCGGCGCGGCCGTGGCCGCCTCCACCATCAACCGCATGGCCGAGCGTGGGCAATGAAAACGAGCCACCACGGGTGCCACCCACACGCGGGGGCGGCTCCGCCGCCGGGAGCTTGTGGGTGATGGGACTTCGACAAGCATGGCATACCATATATTAGAGAACACGTCTCCAGGTTGCAGAGACAACAGCGACTACAGGGACAGCAGGTTTCCATCCCTGCAATCTCATTTCTGCCGTCCCTGTAGTCCCTGCCGTCCCTGCAACCCAGTAGTATCACTCCAATAACTCACGAGGCCCAGCCTCCGGATGCACCCCATGAAAACCTGTTACTTCGACTGCTTCAGCGGTATCAGCGGCGACATGACCGTGGGTGCCCTCATCGATGCGGGCGCCGATTTCGACGCCATCAAAGAAGGCCTTCACTCCCTCGGCGTCGAAGGCTACACCGTCTCCGCCGAAAAGGTGCTCAAGAACGGCGTCCACGCCACCCAGTTCCGCGTGCACGATCACGGGGCGCCGGATCACCACCATCATCATCACGACCATGACCATGAAGCCACCCCGCGCTTCACACCCGTCCAGGCCCACCAGCACAAACATGTGCTGGCGCCGGGTCACCATCATCATCACGATCACGACCATGAGCACGGACACGATCACCATCATCACGATCACGACCACGGCCATTCTCATGATCACGATCATAGCCACAGCCATTCACACACACACGATCACGATCACGGCCACCATCATCCCCACCGGCGCCTTCCCGACATTGAAAAGCTCATCACCGGCAGCAGCCTGCCCCAGGCCGTAAAGGATGCCGCCAACGCCACCTTCCTGGCGCTGGGTGAGGCCGAGGCGTCCGTCCACGGAACCACCATCGAAGAGGTCCACTTCCACGAAGTCGGCGCGGTGGATTCCATTGTCGACATCGTCGCCTCCCAGATCGGCTTTCACCTTCTGGGCATCGAACGCTTTGTGTGCTCGCCGCTCCACGTCGGCAGCGGCACCGTCAAGTGCGACCACGGCATCATGCCCGTGCCCGCGCCCGCCACGGCCCGCCTGCTCCAGGGCATCCCCACCTACGGCGGCGCGGTCGATGGCGAACTGGTCACCCCAACCGGCGCGGCCATCATCCGCCATCGCGTCACCGAGTTCGGCCCCGCGCCCCTCATGCGCACCCTCGCCATCGGCTACGGCAGCGGCACAAAAAACCTGGCCGACCGCGCCAACGTCCTCCGCATTACCATTGGCGAGAGCGGCGCGGACGCGGGTCGCGACACCATCCAGATTCTCGAAGCCAACCTCGACGACATGTCGGGCGAACTCCTCGCGCCCCTTGTGGCCGCGCTTATGGACGGCGGCGCACTCGACGCCTTCCTCACGCCCGTCATCGGCAAGAAAGGCCGCCCGGCCCACGTGGTCACCGTCCTCGCGGCCGAAGACAAGGCCCAGGCCCTCTGCGAGTTGATCTTCGCCCACTCCACCACCCTCGGCGTGCGCACCCGCACTGAGCAGCGCTTTGTCCTCAACCGCACCTGGAATTCCGTTTCCACCCCGTGGGGTGCCGTCCGTGTTAAGATAGGCCGTCGCGGAGAGAACACCATGACCACCGCGCCGGAATACGACGATTGCCTGAGTGTCGCCAACGCCGCCCAGGTTCCCGTACGCAAAGTTTACGAGGCCGCCCTTGCCGCGGCCATCAAGGGAGAGTTCGCCGATGTCTGAACGAATTGCCATCTACCCCGGCAGCTTCGATCCCCCCACCCTCGGCCACCTCGACCTCATCCTCCGCGCCGTCAAGATCTTTGACCACGTTATCGTCGCCGTCGCTATCAACGACGCCAAAGTCGGCCTCTTCTCCACCGAAGAGCGCATGGAAATGCTCCGCGAAATGCTCGTCGACACCGCGCGCGTCTCCGTGGATCATTTCAAAGATCTCACCGTAAACTTCGCCAAGAAGAAAGGTGCCGTCGCCCTCATCCGCGGCCTCCGCGTCGTTTCCGACTTCGAGTTCGAGCTCACCATGGCCATCAACAACCACAAGCTCGCCCCCGAGATCGACACGGTGAACCTCATGCCCAGCGAGCCCTACCTCTTCCTCAGCAGCCGCCTTGTAAAAGAAATCGCCGCCTTCGGCGGATCCCTCAGCCACTTCGTCAGCCCCGCCGTAGAAAAACGCCTCCACGATAAATTCAAGGAAATCGGCGAGAAGTAAGGGGACAAATCCGTGCGCGTGGCGTGCCGCTCGCGACATGGTGAGTCACAAAGGCTCCCTGTAGTCATCATCGGGCACCTGCGTTCAGGATGGTCACAAAAGACCCGGAGAGCCGCACGCTCCCCGGGTTGGGTGTGACCTGTTGCGCCAGGTTAAAAACGAGTTGGAAGACTAGCCCTTGCGCGCCAGGCGCAGGTCGCTGTCTTTCAGATAGGGCAGAGGATTAACCGCCTTGCCGTCTTTGCGCACCTCGAAGTGGAGGTGGGGACCGGTCGAGCGGCCGGTGGACCCGACATCGGCGAGGATGGTGCCCGAGGTGACGGTCTCGCCCTCGCGCACGTGGTTGCGTGACGCGTGGCTGTAGACCGTTTCCAAGCCGTCTTCATGGCGGACGATCACCGTGTTGCCATAGCCGCCCTTGAAGCCGCTGAAGGTCACCACGCCATCTTTCAAGGCTGTGATGCCCGTGCCGCGCTTCACCGCGAGATCAACACCGTCATGGAAGGCCATTTCCCCGTTGAAGGGATCCTTCCGCATGCCGTACTCGGAGCTGATGCGGGCCTTGCCATCCAGCACGGCCGCCCAGGGATTGTCGGAGTGTTCCGCGCCATGATCGTGATCCACCAGGCCCTTTAAGACCGAAAGGGCGTTGGCCGTCTTGTTCAAGACCCGCTGGAGTGCCAGGGCGGCGTCCGACGGCTCGGGTCCGGGTCCGCCTGCGGCGCCATGGGTCTCCAGCGACTTGACGATCATCTTGCGGTGGGTCGCCGCGCGCTCGGGCATGACGTTGGCCGCGATCTTCACGGGCCCGGAGCCCTGGGTGAGTTCCGTGCCCAGCAGGGCGTCCGTCGGGGCGCTGGAAGGCGCGACGATGACGGGCGCCGCAGCGGTCGGGTCATCCAGAGGCTTGGACTGGACCAGGGGCGGCGTGACCACCCGCGGCGCTTCGGGCACCACCGGAAGGGGCGCGTCTTCTTTGGAAGCCTGGGCTGTCGTCGGGCTGTGGCCGCCGTTCAGGGGCGAAAGGTCCACGGTCTGGCCGGGATGGATCAGATTGGCGTTGCGCAGACCGTTGAAGCGGGCAACGGTGTTGACCGCATCGTAGACCTCGGCATTCGTCGGGTTGCCCCCACGGGCGCTGAGGTGTTCGCGGACAATCTTGGTGAGATTGTCGCCGGACGCGACGCGGTGGGTGGATTCAAGAGGAGCGGACACCGGGGCCGGAAGGGAGAAAGGGGGATAGGGACTAGGGGCCAGCACCGGTGTCCGCGTATAGGTGGCGGAGCTCTTGACCGTGGGCGGAATGGCTACGAGATTGATGTAGGTCTCTGTGTTCATTCGGGTCGGCCTCGGTTGAATTCACGATTGCATCCAGATTAGAGCAAGCATCGGGCCAGATCGGCGAGGCGCGTGAAACCCTTGAAAATAAAGGATCTGCGTGACGTGAATCCGGGTGCATTCGCCCGGAACTGGGAAAATGATGCCGCCAGAGGGAAATAGTTGCGGGTGCGGGCGATCATTCCAGCAACAACGCAGGCACGGAGTACGATTCGTCGGTTCTTTGCCCGTGCCTACTCCAGCTCCAGCAGGATTACCTCGTGGACGTCGTTTACCAGCAGTGAGGCCGTATTGCCCGACACCTTCACCTCGGTGACCGGGTTTACGCCGCGCGCCGATTTGATCGGCCCGCTGGCTTTCACTTCCGCGCGGTAGAGGGGCGTGTCTACCATCAACTCCGGAATGGCCCAGGGGCGCTTCACATCCGTGGAGCCTGGCGGTGTGAGGAAGCCGTTCAAGTGGACGCGGTAAGTCCCGTCCTTATCGCGCGTCACGATGGTCTCCACGTAGGCCGGGGCATCGATTTCAATTCTCGGCTGGGGCAACAGCGCGCGAATGGCGTTGGCCAGCAACGCGCGCGCCTCCGTGGTGCGGTATTCGCCACCGGCCGCCATGCCGGGCGACACGGCGAAGGTCAGCACGCGGCCTTTGCCGAGGGTGTTGAGCAAGATTGCGGGGCCAATCGCTTCGGCAGCCGGACTCGGGAATGTGGTTCCTTCCAGTCCGTCTTTCTGTCGCTGGGTGCGAATCGGCGCGTGGAGCTGGCCGAGGGGCGTCGCGCCCGCAGGCTCGTAGACGAGAGCTGGACCATACACCAAGTGGGGCCACCCCGTGGGCACGTTCTCCAGCAGGCCATCGACCGCTTCAGGTTCGTCGAACGACACATAGTTATCATTGTCCGCGATTACTCGCGAGACTTTCGCGCCGATGAGCGATTCCAGGCTGGAGTGGCCCTGGGGCGCGCCCATGGCATCGAAGCAGCCCGAGTTGCCCGAAACGATCAGATTTCCGCCGTCGCGTACATACGCATCGAAGAGCGCCACCTCCGCCTCCCCGACTATCGCCGTGTCGGGCAACACCACGACGGGATAGGCCGCCAGGGTCTCCGCACTGAGGTTTTCGTCCAGCAGCACGCCCGTCGTGAGGTGTTCGTAGGTTGCAGCTTTGTACGCGCCGTTGAAGGGAAGCTGATATTTCTCCCGCTGCTCCCGGCCATACCAATCCCGCGCACGGGCCGAATAGTAGATGCCCACGTCGTATACCGGCGTCTGGCCGAAGTGCTCGCGCTTGGCCTGGACCTCCTTGAAGACTTCCGCCATGCGGCCGTAGGCCACGGGATCGAGCTGGCCCTCAAAGGGCGTCTTATCCACGATAGTCACCTGAGAACCGTGCATGAGCAGGGCGAACATCTCCCAGCGCAGATCATTGAGCGGACGCGTGGTCTGATCGTGGTAGAAGCGGGCGCCGCGCTGCATCACCACCTGGTAGCGTCGTCCTGGCGTGGAGGCCCGCACAAATTCCGCCGTCATCCCCGCCGCCAGGGCGCTGAAGCCCCATACGCCACTTTCGCAGGTGACAAAATCGCCGATGCCCGCATGTTGCACGGGACGCTGGCCCACTTCGAAGGTGAAGGGCGGGTAGCCATGAAAGTTAAAGTCCACTGTAGCCTTCGGCGCCCGCTCGCGTACGAAGGCGAGGGTGTCCCGCTCGAAGCGCGCGCTGGTCTCGTAGCGGAACTCCAGCATGCGGTCCCAGGCGCCGTCCCACGAGACTCCGGTGGGCATGGGCTGACCCGGAAACTGCTTTGCGAAATCCGACTTGCAGGTAGTGCAGAAGCAGCCATAGGGCGGGCCGAATCCCTGATCGACCATGTCCACATGAAATCCATCGACTCCAATCTCAATCATCTCTACCAGCAGGCTTTGGACGAAATCGCGGTAGGGACTGTTGAGGCAGAGGCGTCCGGGAATGGCCTGGCCGTCCGGACCGACCATGCCCCATTCGGGGTGATCGCGGAGAACGAGCCCGCCCGCCTGCACCACCACATAGGCGATCACGGGCAGCCCATGAGGCTTTGCCGCAGCCACGGCTTCCTTGAGCGGATCCCGATCGCCCAGTCCGGGCACCTTGGGCATGAGCTTCGAGTCGTAGTAGGCCCACTCGTGATCCCGCGCCCAGAGAACAAGATACTCCGAGCCCATCTCGATCTGCTTGGCCACGATCTCCGCGCCATTGAAGCGCGAGGAATAGCCCACGTCCCGCGGGTCGGAGCCCCACTGCGCGCCGGACGGGCCGACCTCCATGCCGATGAGTCTGGTCTGGTACCAGGGGAGATCCTCCGCGGCAATGCGGGGGGCGATGAAGAACAGCAATGCGATGACGAGCAGCGATTTCATGCGATGACTCCAAAAAAATCAGAATGAAGAACGCAAAGTACCTCTCGAAACAGCGGCAAGGATACCGCACGGCGAATTCGCTTAAACAAAATTCCGTGTCTTCGTGGTCAGCCTTTTTCTTGACCACGGAAGGGCCTGGATCAGACGTTGGCCGCAACCAATATATTTGGACCACGGAGACACGGAGGCGCGGAGAAGAAGAGGAGTACAAAGGTGCCAGTACCGAGTAGTGGTACGTTCACGTTCGAAATGGTCTCTCCCATTTTCCCTCTCTCATTTATCTTCTCCGTGCCTTCGTGCACTCCGTGGTCAGCATTTCTTTAGTTGAGCAAGCAAGAACACAGAAAATAGCTCTTCCTCTACTTTACACTGTAAATCGCTTTTCCAAGTGACTTACGGCGGGTAGTAGAAAGTCCATTTGCTGAAAAGCAAGATGTTGGCGGATAGTAGTACGGAATATCACGGAAGCCATCGCGCTTGAGCGACCCTCTACTCGCCGAGGCCGTCCACGATGCCGTCACCATTTTTGTCGGGGAAGGGCAGCGTGAAGATCTGGAGGATATCGGTGCCGTCGAATGCCTTCACGAGCTTGCCCTCCACGTTTTTCGTTGGCACCGGCTTGTTAAAGGCCAGCATGGTGCCGTCCTGCGAACTGGTCAGCTTGATCCGATCCGGGCTGTCGCCCTGAGGCGTGAGGAAAACCGAGCGGCCGAAGAGCGGACCGGGCTTCACGCAGGTCGCCACGATGCCGTTGTTGCTGAAACTGAAGACCGTATTGCCGGAGGGGTGCCAGCGGATGCCGTCGGAAGAGCCCTCGGGCAGGTGCGTGGCCTGCTTCGGCTGTTTCTCGGGGTCGGACGACTTAGCCGAACCGTCGGAGGCGATGACGAAGACCTGGGTCGTGCCGTCGGGTGCTTTGGCGTGGTAGGCGATATGTTTGCCATCCTCGCTGCCGCGCACGGTGCCGCCGGCCCAGGTGTGGGTCAGGCGCCGAATGGCCGTGCCCTTCGGCGGGGTCGGGTAGCGATCCGGGCCGCCGGAATCCGCCGTGGTCACATCCACATCGGCCGGGATATCGACAACAAAGAGCGATGTCTCGTAGGTCTCGCCGTCGTCGTTGCGCACCTTGCCAATGAAGGCGCGCATGAGGCCCTGGCGTCCCACCCAGGAATCGGCCGAGGCGATCTCGAGCTCGCCCGGCTTCGCGGTGCCCGTGGGTACCACGGGGACGAGATTCGCAAAGTAGTGGCTCGCGCCCAGCGGGGCCTTCGCGTGGGGCGTCATGAAGCCGACGGAGCGGCCATACTGCGGCAGCAGAAAATCATCGTAGGTAAAGCCGATGCGCTGGCCGTCCAGCGTGAACTCGTGGCGGTGCGTGCCGCCCCGGTGCGCGCCCGGGGTCGTGTCGCGGTCGGTAGCCACATCGCGCGCGTCCAGCCAGCTCTTCTCAAAACCGCCCTGCTTCGCGGGCGTGCCACTGCCATCGGTCATCACTGTGGCGCCCTGGCGGTTGGGCTTGCCATAGGGACCGCGCTCGGCCACTTCCTCCACCGCCGGCCCGTGAATGAAGGCCACACGGTTCTCCGAGCCCGAAAAGGATACGGCACCGACACCCGGCGCGGCGCCTTCGCCCGTGACCACTTTCGCGGGCGTATAGAGTAACGTTTCTTTGCCCGTCGCAATCTCGACGATATAAATCTCCTGGCCATTGTCGATGCCGGGGCCGTCCATGTTGCGCGTGTCGTAACACAGGACCTTTCCGTCGGGCGAGAAATTGTCGTTGTTGTCCAGGTCGTGGTTCTTGGGGCTGGTGGTGAGTTGTTTTTCCTGAGCGCTGGCACCCAGGGTGCCGACAGCGGCAGCGGCTAGAGCTAACATAACGCAGATCCGTCCCATTGTGATGGTTCTCCTCTCCAAGGCAGGGGGCGGGCTTGGGCCCCACCCGTAGTTGAAGGTCAACGATAGCCCATGCACGACCGGGGAGTCCAGTGCGCCGGGAGAACGAAAAAGGCGCGCGGCCCGAAGACCGCGCGCCATCATCTATAACGGGTTGTGCAGTTTGATTATCCGAAGAAGCTCACCAGGCCCGCATAGGTTTTGCTGGAGGGAAACTTGCCCGGGTACTTGGAAAACTCGACGTGGCCGTCCATGTAAAGGACGTTGGCGCCGCCGGGTATATGGTTGAAAAGGCCGATGCCACCCGCTTCCGCTTCGCCGGAGGCGATCGTGTCATAGGTTACCGGTACGGTGCTCTGCGCCCGCGCCGAGGCCCCTGGATTGTTAATATCCGTGATGACGAAACGTTCCACGCCTTCACGGAGGCGGAGAATCACGTCCCCGTCGCCCGAGCCGATGTTCAGCGGATTAAAGACCGCGCCCAGGCCGGGAATGTTTGCGGCGTTAACGTCGTTTTCCATGAACTGGTCATTGTCTTCATTCAACGGCGTGGCGGGATTGTCGAAGGTCAAGGGGTTCTCACCAAGATAGGGTTGAGCGCCGGTACCGACCAAGCCATAGGCCAATATCGCCGAGATTTGTGCGTTCACCAGGATCGTACCCGGGGACAGCCCAAGGAACGCCGAGGGGATCGTCGGATTGCTGTCTTCCGTCTTGTCCGTGAGATACCCATTGTAGGAGTAGCTCTCGTCACTCTGCGTAATTTGGCCGACGCAGGTCCGAGGACAAAGGCCGGTGCCGTTGTCGACTACCTGATCGATGGATTCCGCCGTGCTGCCTTCAAGGCCGGCATCCGACGGGCAGAGGAGCACCGCCGGATCCGTCAGGTATTCGGGATAGAGCTTGCTCATATCGGCCATGAAGTCGGTATCGTCAAGCGTGTTGTCGCAGTTCGGACAGTTACTGTCGTCGCCGTAAATCTCGTCACCGTGAAGCGGTGGCCATTTCTCGCCTTTACTTTCATTCGCATACATTTTGTATATTATACCGAGTTGCTTCAGATTATTCTGGCAACTTGCCCGGCGCGCGGCTTCGCGGGCGCGGGCAAGCGCGGGCAGCAGAATAGCCGCCAGGATGCCGATGATCGCGATAACCACCAGCAATTCTATCAACGTAAAGCCATTCCTTTTCATACGAGATAACTCCTTTGCTTTGGCTGGTTGCCTTGAAAGTTCTTCCCGTTCTTTAAGTACACGACCAAACATGAGTTCGCATGCTCGCTTCATCCTCCTCCTTTCTTCCCTGGTTTTCCCACTCTCCACTGCTGGCCAACTGCTGCGTGATCTGCGTAATACTATTCTATTAAAAACCTGATTTGGTGGATTGTCAACTCAAAAAAAGTGCCTGCTCCGGGCGGTCTGGTGTGAGAGGCTCCATTCCTATGTGCTTTTCTCTATTGGATCTATAGACGGCGACGCCTTGCCATCGATGGCAGCCGGGTCGAGATACCGTCGGGATAGCGGGGATTCCTGTGCCGCAGAACCCATTGCGACAAACGACGGACGCCCAATTACAAAACTCGAATTCGGAAGGCTCACGAGATGGAGCGGGAATTCGCCGCAGCCAGGCCGTGGGTGGGTGGGCCGGAATCTCTCCTGGCGCGGGTCGCAAAGTGCGCGAATCCATAAAACCACGCGAACCCCATGAGGTCTTATTATTTTTCATTGACAAATCGGCGCGTTCGAATAACAATATGGCTCGCAGTGCGAAGGAACGAACGGGATGGTTACTTACTGGTCGTTAGTATCAGAGAGGAGAGTCGCAGGGGAGTATAGTCTGAAAACAGGGGCATTGGTGGCCGGGCGACCGGCCCAGTCGGCGCAATGTCGTGGTTGGCATTTGATTTCGTTTGGTCTTTCATCCAGAACTTATATGTGAGGACAAATTACCATGAAGCACAAAGGATTCACCCTTATCGAACTGCTGGTGGTTATTGCAATCATCGGTATCCTGGCGGCGATTCTGCTGCCGGCGCTGGCCCGGGCGCGTGAAGCCGCCCGCCGTGCGAGCTGCCAGAACAACCTGAAACAGTGGGGCTTGGTGTTCAAGATGTACGCCAATGAGAGCAAAGGCGAGTTGTACCCCGAAATCGCGCAGTACCGCGTCTCTCCCGGCTATCAGTGCCGCGACACCGTCACGGGCAAGAACTTCCCGACGAACGCCCAGATCCTTCCGACTGCAGCACAGTCGCGCACGGCTTTCCACGCCAAAGTCAGCCGGATCTATCCCGAATACCTTACCGATGCGAACATCTACGTGTGCCCGTCTGAATCGGATCCGGGCCTGGTAGTGAACCCCACCTCGGGCGAGCCGTGGATTCACCTTGAGTGCGCCGACTTTGACTACGGCAGCTCCCAGACCGACGAGAGCTACCTGTACATGGGTTACATGCTTGATGATTTCGATACGGCCACGGTGCCGACGGCCCCGTTCAGCTCCAATCCAGCCTTTGCGGGGATGTTTCTGCCGAATCAGATTGCCGCGGTCTTCGTGGCGCTTCAAGCGGGCACTTTTGCGGCCTGCAACAACAACATTGACGTCGCTGCCGTCTCCGCGGCCACAGGCGGCCTGATCCCCGCGAACTCGGGTAATGCCAAGGGCACGACCATCAACCGCCTGCGGGAAGGCATCGAGCGCTTCCTGGTGACGGACATCAACAATGCCGGTGCGAGCGCCAAAGCCCAGAGCACGCTCCAGATTTCCGCCGATATCGCATCCGTGACGCCGAGCGGTTTCAATCACGTCCCCGGCGGCTCGAACATTCTGTTCATGGACGGCCACGTTGAGTTCCGCAAAGTCTTCGAACCCGGCTTCACGTCCAAGGGCTTCGCGGTGCTTACGGGTGTCGGCGGTGCCTGATCCGGGTGCTTGAATTCAGACTGAATTGATTGCGAGGGCCGGTACGCCACAGAGGGTGTACCGGCCCTCGCCGTTTGTCGGGTCCCCGGTGTGCCGTCAGGTTGAACGGCTTGTGCCGTATAGGCTTTACTATCGGGGATGGGGCGCAAGGCAGCAGCCGAATTGCAAGGAGAGTCATGCATTACCACGAAGACCATTCCCACGTTGTCAACCGCAATGCGCGGTACGGCCTTATTCTGTTCGCGCTTTACGTCGCGCTTTATGGCGGATTCGTCTTTCTCGCCGTATTCCGGACGGACGTGATGGGCGCCGTCATGCCGGGTGGTGCAAATCTCGCCATCGCATACGGCTTCGCCCTGATCGGCGCGGCCCTCGTGCTCGCCCTGGTTTATGTGTTCCTCTGCGCCAAGGCCGTGCCCCAATCGGCCGCCGGTGACGCGGAACAAAAGGCCCGCGCCAACAACGAGACGGAGTCCCGCTGATGTTTTACTCGACTTCGCCCGCGGCCATCATGGTCTTTGTCTTTTTCGTGGCCACGGTTCTGGGCCTTTCTTTTTACCTCGGCCGCCGCGGCCAGAGCGCCAAGGGCTACTACACGGCCCACGGCCAGATTCACTGGGCGGTGAACGGGGTCGCCTTCGCGGGGGACTACCTGAGCGCGGCGTCGTTCCTCGGTATCTGCGGCCTCATCGCCTTCTATGGCTACGATGGTTTCCTCTATTCCATCGGTTATCTCGCAGGCTGGGTGGTCGCGCTATTCGTGATCGCCGAACCCATCAAGCGTCTGGGCAAGTTCACCTTCGCCGACGCGCTGGACAGCCGCTATGACTCGCGAGCCATCAAACTCGTCGTGGCCATCTCCACGCTGGTCGTCAGCGCTTTCTACCTCATCCCTCAGATGGTCGGCGCGGGCGCGCTCATTACGCCCCTCCTGGGCCTGCCCCACTACGCGGGCGTGCTCATCGTCGGCGTCACCGTGACCCTGATCGTCGTTACGGCGGGCATGGTCTCCACGACCTGGGTCCAATTCATCAAGGGCTTCCTGCTGGTGCTCTTTTGCGCGGCCCTCACCATTATGATTCTGGGCCGGGGTTTCAAGACCACGCCCCAGGAAGCCCCCCGAAGTCCCGAAGCGGTTCGCGCGGAGGTGGCCGCCCAAGGCGGTCAGATCGACGAAAAGGCCTGGCCGGACAAGCCCTATGTAAAGGTAACCTCTGCCGATGGCGTCGAGTCCATTCTTCGCGTGACCGACGCGGGTTGGGTGACCACCCAGACCCTGGTGGTGCAGGCTGACGGCACGAAGCTCGTCAACGGCCAGCCCCAATCGAAAGATCATGACTTGACGCCCGTGGGCACGATTTCGGCCCTGCCCGGCGGTGTAGAGTCGACGGGTGCCGTGGGCCCCGTGGAGTACTTCGACACCCTGCGCCAGTCGACGGTCACCACCTGGAGCAAAGAAGAGCTCAAGTCGGGCGACACCAAAACGGTCGTGTACTACCCGGTTCAGAAGAGCGGCGCCGACCTGCTCACGCCCGGCGGCTACTTCAAGGGGATGACTTCGCCGAAATTCACGGACAAGCTCGACTTCATCTCCCTCATGCTCGCGCTCTTCTGCGGCACGGCCTCCCTGCCCCATATCCTCATCCGCTACTACACCGTGAAGGATCAAGCGTCGGCGCGGAAAAGCACCGTGGTGGGCATTGCCGCCATCGGCTTCTTCTATGTGCTCACCCTCTACCTCGGCCTGGGCGCCATGACTTCCGGCGCCATGGACGTAACCGATAGCAATATGGCCGCGCCCCTGCTGGCCCGCACCTTCAGCGAAATGATGTTCGCGGTGATCTCGGCGATCGCCTTCACCACCGTGCTTGGCACCGTCTCCGGCCTCATCATGGCCGGCTCCGGCGCGGTGGCCCACGACCTGCTCGAGAACTACTTCCAGATCCCCATGAACGATCACCAGAAAGTGCGCTACGGCAAAATTGCCGCCGTGTTCCTCGGGGTGGGCGCCATGATCCTGGGCGTGCTCTTCAAGGATTTCAACGTCAGCTTCCTCGTCGGCTGGGCCTTCAACATCGCCGCGTCCGCCAACCTGCCCGCCCTGGTGATGATGCTCTTCTGGCGCCGCACCACCAAGCAGGGCATCGCCGCCGCCGTCTTCGTCGGCATGACCACATCGCTCCTCTGGATTCTGATGTCCGCCGACACCTATTCCAAAGTCTACGGCTGGGATCCCACAACGTCGGTCATCCCCTTCAGCCAGCCCGCGCTGGTGACCATCCCCCTGGGTTTCCTCGTGCTGATCGTCGTCTCGTACCTGACGCCAAAGCCCGAGCACTCCGTGGCCGAGGAGTTGGCGGAAGCATAGGCAACGGGACCGTCCTGAACGCAAGGGCCCTTTGTCGGCCCTGCGCGATTGCTGTCCCGCAATATAGCCCCCGCCAGATCAATGCTCGCCAGGCGTTCGGGACCGTCCCGCGAAGTTAACTGCGGGGGACGGTCCCGCACGCTTGGTCCGCTAAACTCGGTTAGATTGATTTGCCTGTGGGAAGTCCTATTCGCGGACCAAGCTTGCTTACGTGCAGGACAGTCCCCTCAGGTCAATTCAATCAGCGACGGGTCATACTCCGCAGGCTGCTCGTAGCCGAGCAGGTTGATCAGCGTGGCGGCGACGTTGCTCAGGCCGGGGGTGTCGATCTCCACCAGCTTGAATTCGTTCGCGCCGGAGTAGTCTTTAATCACGAAGGGCACGGGGTTGAGCGTGTGGGCCACGTGGGCTTCGCGCACGCCTTTCTTCACGGTGAAGAGGCAATCGGCGTTGCCATGGTCGGCCGTGATCACGGCAATGCCTTTCGCCTTTTCCACAGCGCGGAGCAGACGTTCGAGACCGAGATCGACCGCTTCCACCGAAATGCGCACTGCCAGGGCGTGGCCCGTGTGGCCCACCATGTCGCCGTTGGGCATGTTGGCGCGGATGAACTTGTACTGGCCGGACTCGATAGCCTCCAACAAGGTATCCGTGATCTCGCCCGCCTTCATCCAGGGGCGTTTGTCGAAGGTCATGTTATCCGAGGGAATCTCCACGAACTTTTCAAGTTTCTCGTCAATATAGCCCGACTTGTTGCCGTTCCAGAAATAGGTTACGTGACCATACTTCTGCGTCTCCGAGATGGCGAAACTCTTCACGCCGGAGCCACAGAGATAATCGCTGATGGCGCCGTCAATGCGCGATGGCACCACAAGGAAGTTCCTTGGAATGTTCAGGTCGCCGTCATACTGCATCATGCCGGCATAGAAAACATGGGGGCAGCGCTTGCGGTCGAAGCGGTCGAACTCATCGCCCTCTTCGAAGCAGCGGGTGATTTCCAGGGCGCGGTCGCCCCGGAAATTGAGGAAGACCACCGAGTCGCCGTCTTCAATGGTGCCGACGGGCTTGCCGTTTTCCGCAATAACGAACTCGCCCACGTGCTGATCGGTCACGCGGGGATCTTCGGCGTAGTAGGTCTGGACCGCTTCCAGCGCGGAAGCAAACTGCCGTCCCTCACCGAGGACGTGAGTCTTCCAGCCGCGCTCGACCATATCCCAGTCGGCGTCGTAGCGGTCCATGGTGATGTACATGCGCCCGCCGCCAGAGGCGATGCGGTAGTCCCGCCCTTCCGTGCTGCAGGCCTTCAGTTTCGCTTCCAACGCTTCGATGTAGCCCGGCGCAGACTTCTCGCCCACGTCGCGGCCATCGGTGAGGATGTGACAACGAACGCGCGCCACCTTCTCCTCGGCGCAGCGGTCCAGAATGTCCAGCAACTGCTGGATGTTGCTGTGGACATTGCCGTCGGAGAGAAGGCCGATGAAGTGGGCCGTGCCGCCGTGCTTCGCACGTTCGACGATGGTCTTCCAGGATTCGCCGTCGAAGATGCGCTTGCTGGCAATGGCCTCGTTGCAGAGCTTGGCGCCCTGGGGGAAGACCCGGCCCGCGCCGAGGGCGTTGTGGCCCACTTCGGAGTTGCCCATGTCCTCATCGGAAGGTTGCCCCACCGCGAGTCCGTGGGCCTTCAGCTTGGTGAACAACTTCTCCTTAAAGAGCCAGTCCATGGTGGGGGTGTAGGCCAGGAATACCCCATCGGACTCGTCCTGCGGCCCCAGACCGACGCCGTCCATGATGATAAAAAGCAGGGGGCCTTCAAAGGGCACATAGTTCTTCAGGGGCTTCAGCGAGTATGGGCTCATGGGGAAAATCCTATTGGTGGCGAGGCGCGCGGGTTGCACGCGGGGTCATTGGAAAGGCCGGAAGCCCCACGCGCGAAGGGCGCGGACAAGCGGGAACGTGGACGGGCGGAAGAGCGTCCCGCCGGTGCCTAAGTGTAGCGAAGGGGTGCCGAGGGATGCAAAGGGACCGCAGGGACGTACCGCCGCAAGGGCATATTTCGGAACCGAGGATACTTGATCCAAAACGCTCGCAGCCAAGATCAAGCCCCACGTCAAGGCGGCGGCATGTCCCTGGGGATGTAAGGACATGACGCGAACGCTGGGAACGTGGAGTGGGGTTCGCGATAACGTGCCAGGGCGCTCACCCATCCACTGGGACAGGCCCAAGCATCGTACACGTGGATTTCGATTCGAGCGCATCTTGCTGAATTGAGTTCCTTGTGCTCTTGGACATCACTTGGGCGCGGGTCCGTCCCCACGAGGGGACGTACCGCCGCAAGGGCACTTGGATGTTGGAGTCAATCAGGAAATTGCCCCGATTCTTGTCTATAGAAAGCATTAACCGCCGTTTATGGCTCGCTCGAGTAGAGATAGGCCATCCACAATCTCCTTAAACGGTGGTGGCTCCCCGATGAACATGCCCGCCACTATCATTGAGCGATAGTCCGCTTCGATCTGATCGGCGAGGGTCCCCTGGGGCACGAGTCTGAAGTGGTTCTGCAGGCATTGATCGTAGTGCGCGTAGCTCGCGTTGAAGAATGCCGTCTTGATACGGACGACATCTTCGAGCAGAGCCCGGTCCTCAATCGCTCTGCGGCCGATCTCGTTTTTTCCAAGCATATACAGGTCGTACCAGTGCCGGGATATTCGCTCGGGACTCGCCTGCCGCTGCCGGTTACATTCAACGTGGATGAGCGTGGCTTTTTCCCAGAACGTTCGCTCCGGCGCAAGGGTCATCACTTCGGCACTTGGAAATACACCGTCTGGGAGATGAAACGACGCTATCGTTTCTACTCGGTATGGACCACTGGGCAAGGTTGTATTTCTGCCGCCAAACTCTACAAGCACTGCGCTCCTTTTTATCTCCGGTTGGGGTGAAGCGGCGGAGGGATACTTCAACAGTAGCAAATCACCCTCGACGTTCGCTGTCACCTCGCCGAGCGAGCCGGCAATCGCAGCGAGCGACGCTGACAATGGCGGCGCGATAACCTCGTGTACATGGGTTCGGAGTGCATTCTTAAGTAGTTCGCTGTACCGTCTCAGCGCCCCCTTTGACGTACTGGGTTCGAAGGGGTCGATGCCGGGATCGGGAATAAGATCGCTATAGTTCAACGTCACGTCCACATCTTCAGAAAAGCGATGGATCGCTCCGAAAACCTTTGAAAGCGAAGTCCCGCCTTTGAACGCCAGCCGCACAGGCCCCTGGATCGTGAAGAGCTCGTTCAATGTCCAACAAAGCCAGATATCCTTCTCGACCGCCTGGATGGACAGCCCAGAGAGGCCAGACACGGCCTTAAGAAGATTGAGTTGCTCTTGTTATGGCAGGTGCAGGTATTCTTTCACTTGTCAGTAGCTCCTGCGTACGCGCGGAAGGCCTGCTGCAACCAGCCCGGCATCTGTGGAACAGCATCTATCAGGGCACGAAATTCAACAGCCGAAAGCGTTTCTTCCGTTTGCTTGATGCGCTTCGGCGAAACTCCAGTCTTTCCGAGGTACCACAGGGCCGTGAACGCGATCCCTGCGGGTCGCCCCGCTAGAATCAGCTTTCGCGCGTTGACGTGCCTCATTTCTACCCGGAGCTTTCCCAGGTAAAACGCGCGCGATGGCCCGTTGACATTGTAAATGGGACGCATCGGAACCTGGGTGCTGAACCCCATCATGCGCGCGGCCTCCGCGCCGTGCATTTGAACGACCCCTCCATGGGCCTCCTCCAAAACTCGCGCCACATTGATCGCGCTCGGTGGCACGACGCCTGCATATTTACTGTGTGCTGGTCGCACATAGACGCCCCGCACCGGTCGAATCAGGTACTCCTGCTTCACCAGCCGGGACAGGGCCTGGTCCACCGCCGCACGTGATCCGTACGCCAATAGCGAGCGGGTGCTTACGGGCTGGCCCTCGGGGGTGGCAGCCATATGCTTGCGAATTTTTTCCATAGTGCTCATGTCAGAAATTCTATCTATATTTCTGACATTTTGTCAAGATGAAAACCCTTGACTTGGATTTCGGGTTCATTTTTTGAGGCCCTCAGCCCGCGCTGCGCTCGTCCACCCGGCCCACGTGGAGCTCGTGGCGGGCCTCGGCCAGCTTCACCTGGCGGTGACGCTCGGCGCAGCGGGCGGCCTTTTCTTCCGTGAGCTGCACTGCGCAGCGGGGACAACAGACGCCGGGCTGGAAATCGGGCGATTGGCGGTCTTCGGCGGAGACGGGCATGCGGCAGCCCCGGCAAAGTTCGTAGTCCCCCGGCACCAGGCCATGGCCCACGGTTACGCGCTCATCGAAGACAAAACACTCGCCCTGCCAGAGGCTTTCGGAGGCGGGCACCTCCTCCAGGTACTTCAGAATGCCACCCTGGAGGTGAAAAACCTCCTTGAAGCCTTTCGAAAGCATCAGGGCCGTCGCCTTCTCACAGCGGATGCCCCCGGTGCAGTACATGGCCACCTTCTTGTGCCGGGCGGGATCCAGATGCTGGTCCACATAGTCCGGAAACTCGCGAAAGGTCGTGGTTTCCGGATCAATAGCCCCTGCAAAGGTTCCTACTTGGCATTCATAGTGATTGCGCGTATCCACCACCATTACGTCCGGGTCCTGGATCAGGGCATTCCAGTCTTTCGGGGCCACATACTGGCCCACCTGGAGGTTGGGATCGATGCCCGGCACGCCCAGGGTAACAATTTCTTTTTTCAGCCGCACTTTCATGCGGTAGAAGGGCTGCTCTTCGTGCAGGGACTCTTTGTGTTCCAATCTGGCCAGGCGCGCGTCGCTGCGGAGCCAGGCCAGCACCCCGTCAATACCCGCGCGAGAACCCGCAATGGTGCCGTTGATCCCTTCAGGCGCGAGGAGCAGGGTCCCCTTTAGTCCATGGCTTTCACAAACTTGCTCCAAGGCGTCCCGGAGCGCGACACAGTCGTCCAGCCGGGCAAACTGGTAAAGTGCCGCGATGACGATGGATGGATGGGCAGTCGAAGAATTCATCAGTTGCTCCGAATAGAGCCGGGGGCTGGCCGGTATTATGCCATGGCTCACCCGGCGCTGTCTTGTTTCGCGCGGCGGGCGTCGTTGGAATAACACAGGACCCTTTCGCGTTAGCAAAAGAGGCGGGATCAGGACTAGATCTGGTCAAAATGCGGATTATGCCGTATACTTAGAGGGTGAACGCACCCCCTGAATGCAAGGGCAGGAGGAATTGAGCTATGGAAAAGGCAATGTTTGGCGCGGGTTGCTTCTGGGGGGTGGAGGTCGCCTTTCGCCAGGTACCGGGCGTGTTGGAGGTGGTCTCCGGCTATTCCGGCGGCCATATGGAGGACCCGACCTATGATGATGTCTGCACGGGCAAGTCGGGTCACGCCGAAGTTGTCGAGGTAACCTTCGACCCGGCCCAGATCTCGTACCAGAAATTGCTGGACGTCTTCTGGAAATGCCACAACCCCACCACGCTGAACCGCCAGGGTCCCGATATCGGCACGCAATACCGCAGCGTGATCTACTGCAACTCACCGGAGCAGCAGAAGGCTGCGGAGAGCGCGAAAGAGTCTCTCAACAATCTGGGTGCTTTCCGGAGTCCCATCGTGACCGAAGTAACCTCCGCGTGCCGCTTTTACCCGGCCGAGGAATACCACCAGCGCTATCTGGAGAAACGCGGCTTGGCCCAGTGCCACGTGGGCTGAAGTGAGTTCGACCTCGAAGCCCTGGCGCTGCCGTTGGCCGCAACCCAAAAGTGTTGAACCGCAAATTTACGCAAATTAGCGCAAATTCTATTCATCCCTTGAAAAGTCGGTTGCACTTGCAGTGTGCAAGGTGCTGGTCAGACTGATTTGAACATGTTTATTTCCGTGAAGTTCCGTGACATTCCGTGGTCAATGCTCTTTTTTTGACCACGGAATTTCACGGAATTTCACGGAAAGTTCTCCTTGGAATGTTCGCTTCGTAAATCCATGAACACCAAATTGTTATAAGCCTATTGGATGAAAGATCTTGCTGAAAAAACAAGATAATGACGGATAGTAGTACGAAGAGCACGAAGAAGAAAGAGGGAAAGAAGCGTTATGCGCCTAAGAGTTCCTCTGCCATCCAGGCAATTCCCAATGGAAATGCCTCACTGTGATCTTTGCGTCTTCGCGCCTTTGCGTGCAACAAATCTGGAAGAATGCCAGAAGTGACCGCGCGACCGCCGATGTCCAATCGCGCCGCAACCTCTTTACGCTTCGTGTACTTCGTGCCTTCTTGGTGAATAAATTCTTCCCTTCACGTGGCGTTTGTAAGTGGCAGGGTCTGAGCCGGTTGGGGACAAACGGATCGAATTATTTCGCCGGGAATTCATAGATAATAACGGATAGTAACGCAAAGACCTCAATAGCAAGTTCCTTTGCGTCCTTTGAGGTTGGGGTTCTTTTGTTCCTTCCCTACTCTCCACCGCCGGTAAGTCGCACCGCAAACTCCGACGCGCCCGTCACAAACACCTCGCCCAGCGTGTCGCCGTAGAATGAGGCCGTCACCTCATAGCCACTCAAGGCGTACTCCTCCTTCGTGAGGATATAGCCGATGTGGGCGTTCGTGGTGCTCGCGATCACGGGGTGCCCCGCGCCACCGTCGCGCAGGGCCTGCTTGATGGCGAAGCCGATCTCGGTGATGGGCTCGCCCGGCACGGTGATCATGTAAAAGTCATTGACCCGGAGCCCGTAGATCGGCGCTTCGCTCGGGAAGAGCACCTCGAGCGCCATGCCGAGCTGCGATGCATCCACGCCATATTCCTGCCCGGCGATCTTCATGAAATCGGGCGAGGCCTGCTTCGACGGAAGGGCCACGCGCTGGGAGAGGATAGCAAAGTCCTCCACGGGGCCGGTGCGAATGGCATCGGTCAGTTTGCTGGCGGCAATACCCACACGGCGACCATACTGCTCCGCCATCTCGTAGCGGCTGCCGCCCGTGTAACCCTGGGGCGCCACGTCCCCTTCGGAGCCGTTCGTGTAGACACAGGTCACGTCTCCGCCGATGAGATCTTCCAGCGTGCGCTGCATGGCCCCGGCCCAATCGCCGGAGATCTCCATCTCCTTCTCCGTCATGATCGTTCCGTGCGCCGTATAGTTTACTACTACGGCAAGCGCTGAGCCGTTCGCGCGATCCAGGCGCAGCACGGTCATGTCTTCATCCGTGGGCGCGCCCTCGTGGCGGCGGTTCCGGTTCATGCCGCGCAGGGGCGCGACGCCCGTGCCCGCCGTGACGGGCTCCAGGCGCGATGCGGCTTCTTTGAGCGCGGCGGCAACGCGATCCGAAACGAAGTTGAGCATGGCCTCGCTGTATATTCCAATGTGGGGATTGCCCAGCACGTTGTTGCGATCCATCGCCATCCCCTCGAGCCCCCCGTGATCGTGGCTCGCACTCAGAAGCACATTCTCGGTTGTGAGACCCGGAATCGCTGCCTTTCTGACCGTATCCTCGAGGAGAGACCACGGCGTGGTACAGATATCGAGCCCCACGAGCGCGGCCAGGGTGTCGCCGGATTTCATGACGATCACCTTGGCGTAGATCGTGTCGTGGATCCCCGTGGCGGGTTGGCCGTTGCGTTCACCGTAACCGCCCAGTTGCGTGGGGATGCCTTCCTCCAGCGGCGTGATACTGGCGCGGGCTGTACCCGCCAGAAATTCGGCATGTGCCACCGTAGTAACAAGCACGGCACAGAAAAGTGCCAAAACATAGCGTCCAACCATCGTAGTTTTCTCCCTGTTTTGCCTATTCGATCTTTCAACGGCCTATTAGAACACGGTGCGCGAATAAATGCGAGTAATCTGGTGTTTTTATTGACACATGATTACCCCTGAAATGGATATACATTCAAGAACGGCGAAAGCCCTTCTCAGGCGTGAAGCTGCATGGACGGGCACGGCGGCAACAATTTAAAAATTTTGTCAACCGGTCACCGCCTTGAATCGTTACTTATATAGCAGCGGACGAACATCCTCCGGGTTGCGTCCTCCAACAGTTGAATCAATGCTTCAGGATGACACAATTGTGTTTCCTATTGAAGCGGTTTCCTGTGCGAAAGCGGGACGGAAAATACCCCAAGCCAGTACGGGTCGCCTCAATTGAGACATGATGGAAGCGTGAAACCTTTCGAATACCCTCGGGTATTAAAGGTTTATCAGCAGTTAAGCGCGGCGATTCCTTGAAAGCAAAGGACTTAGCAAAAGCCCGTCTGTATTGGCACAGCGATTGCGTATAGATTGGTAGAAGCGAAGAAAAAAATTGAGTGAATTCAGCGACGAAAACTTCGTCCGGTATGCATGTAACAATTGAATAGACAGAACGCACTTTAAAGAGGTTCCCAATGCGTCGAATGTCTCCCCAATGTGCCGGCTCCCCGATTGCCCCACACCAACCGGCACAACAGCGGTTCTCTCCCAAAATAAATCCGCTACATTCGGCGTTGGTCTCCCCCGGGTCACTCCTCCCTCCCCATTACCCGGGGGAGACCCTCTCCTCTTTTCTGTAAACGGACAGACCTTCCTTCCCTGTCCAATTTACCAAGCCCCGGCGCATTGTTCCCATGCGCCGGGGTTTCTCTTTTCAAGCGAACTTTTCACAGGGGGAAAATCGAAGTTTACTTCGGTTCAGCATCGCCGCGCCCGGTCGACTCGGGCCGCTTCCAGTCCGGCACATAGGCGCCACCGGAGACAATGAGCTTCATGGCGTCTTCCACGCTCATATCCACCTCAATGACCTCGTCGGGTCGCAAATAGAGCAGAAAGCCCGAGGTGGGGTTGGGCGTGGTGGGCACGAATATCGCCAGGTACTCCTGGCCGGCGGCGTGCTGGATGGCCCCCTGCTCGGAGGAGGTGACAAAGCCGACGCCGAGAACGCCCTTGCGCGGATATTCGAGCAGAACGACCTTCTGAAACACGGCACCCTGGCGATTCACAAAGACATCGCGGATCTGTTGCACGGCGAGATAGACCCGGCTGATGAGGGGGATCTTGCCGACGAGCAACTCGCCCAGAGCAATGATCTTTCGGCCGATCAAGTAACGGGTCAGGAAGCCGGTACAAAGAAACAGCAGCACAGCGAGGAGGAAGCCGGTGCCCAGGGAGGCCACGGGCGAATCCAGGCGGAAGTGCTCCAGGAAACCGAGGCTGGGTATTCGCGCGCCGAGCTGGTTCACATAGGTTTCCACGTGGTCCATGGAGAACTTAATAGTCTGGGCAATCTTGGATACGAAGAGCCACGAGACCCAGATGGTGATGAAGAGGGGTACCCAGACCATGATGCCCGTCGTGACATAGCGCTGCATCTGGCGGAAGTAGGCCCGCATGAAACTGGCGAAGCTGCTGTGTTCTGACAATCGTCGCATGGCGATCGGAGCCCTCCCGGCAGATCTGAGCGGCACCTGCGGGGCGATGTGTTTTACGGCCTGCAACACCCCGGGGCGAATCCCGGTGCAGGCAACGGGAGTATACATGGCCGCGATGGGCACCGCCAAAGCCGCTTGCACCCGTGGTCAGGCGTCGGGTGCGGCAATCACATCCACGGCGCTGGGCATGCCCGGCATGTAGGCCCCGCAGGAGACCACAAGCTTCATCGCATCTTCGGAACTCATGTCGATGGGCATGAGCTTTTCGGGCGCCAGGTAGACCAGAAAGCCGTTGGTGGGGCTGGGAACGGTGGGTACGAAGACCGCGCAGAGTTTCTTCCCGCCCGAGGCAATCTGAACCGGGCCCTGTTCGTTGGAGGTGACAAAGCCCACATGGTAGTGGTCAGGCCGGGGATACTCGATGAGGACCACCTGCTGGAACACGGTGCCCTCGCGGTTCACCAGCACGTCGCGAATCTGCTGAACCGCCAGGTAGACCCGACTGATCAGCGGTATTTTACCGACGATGGTTTCACCGATGGCGATAATCTTGCGGCCGATCAGGTAGCGGGTCAGGAAGCCCGTGCAGAGGAACAGAAGGACGGCCAGGAGGATCCCCACCCCCATGGAGGCGATGGGCGAATCCAGGCGAAAATGCTCCAGAAAGCCCAGGGACGGAACACGAGCTCCCAATCGATTGACGTAGCTTTCGACGTGGCCCATGGAGAATTTGATCGCCTGGGTAATCTTGGAAACGAAAATCCACGAAACCCAGATCGTGATGAAGAGGGGTACCCACACCATGATGCCGGTGGTGACATAGCGCTGCATCTGGCGGACATAGGCCCGAGTAAAGCTGGACAAACTGCTGAATTCTGGTTCTTTTTTCATGAGATAGTGTGACTTCCTGCTGCGTCCGCGGTGCTGCCCGCACCGCAATTTTATGGAGCCGCCCTGGAACGTCTCTGGGCCGGGGCTTCTTCGGCGAGTATACATGGGAGCGCTCGCCCAGTTGAAGGGGAGGACCCCGGTGAATGGACCTGTCGGTCTAGTGACGATCTGCCGAAATAAAAGCAAATTTCACTTTTCTGTCATTCCCACGAAAGTGGGAATCCAGAGACCAAGTGGCATAAACTTCGCGAAAGCACTGGATCCCCGCATTCGCGAGGATGACAGTACCTCTACAATTTTCAATTTTGACTTCGCACATCATCGTCCCGGTGTTAATACGACAGACCCGAAAGCCGTGCGCTACGCGTCGCTGCCGCTGTCTTTCTTGATGTCCACGCGCACGCGGGTGATCCGGTTGGCCTTGCCTTCCAGGATGGTGATGCGGAAGGGAGGATGGTTGATGACTTCGCCGATGAGCGGGATTCGGCCGACGGTGTGGGTCACCCAGCCGCCCACGGTTTCCACTTCGGTGTCGCTGATCTCGGTGCCCATCTTCTCGGCGGCCACCGCCAGTTCCAACTGGGCATCGATCACGAAGGCACCGGGACTGATCTCGCGAATGCGCGTCTCGGCCTTGTCGTACTCGTCGTGAAATTCGCCGAAAATCTCTTCCAGCACGTCTTCCTGCGTGATCAGCCCGTCCGTTCCGCCATACTCGTCAGTCACCACCGCAATGGGCTGGCCGGTCTCGCGCATCTTTTCCAGCAGGTCATCCAGTTTCATCGTGTCGGGTACGTGGAGCACTTCGCGGATGAAATCCGCTATCGAATCGTCGTCATGATGTTTGGCGCGGAGCACATCGAAGGCGTTGATCACGCCGATGACGTTGTCGATGGAATCACGGTAGATGGGAATGCGGGTGTAGCCGCTCTCGATCAGTTTCGCGATGAGTTCGGCCCGGCCGGCGGTCTCGGGCAGGGCCCCGATGTTAATCCGGGGCACCATAATCTCCCGGACCTGGCGCGACTGGAGGTCCATGACGGAGTGGATCATTTCCTTTTCTTCTTCCATGATCGCGCCGCGATCCGCGCCTTCGTCCACGAACACGCGCATGTCTTCGGCGGTGCTCATGATCACGGCCTCGCCCTCGCGCAGGCCCTCGGCCAGGCGGTCGAGCCGCCCGGAAAACCAGGTGAAGGGCAGAACCACCGGCGCCAGCACGACATCAAAGAAACGCATCACCGGGAGCAGTTGCAGGGCAAGCCGGGTCGGGTGAATGCGGAAGATACTCTTGGGGGCCACTTCGCCGAACATAAGGAAGAGGGGCGTGGCAATGGACATGCTCCAGAGCGGGCCCACCTCGATGGTGAGGGCCATGGTGCCCGCAACAAGGGCCAGGTTGGTGCCGACAAGCACGAGGGCCATCATCCGCGCGGGACGCTTGAGATAGGCGTTCAGGCACTGGGCGCGGCGGTTCTTTTCTTCGTCCGCCATGTGGCGGATGCGGATGCGGTTCACCCCCGCGAAGCCGGTCTGATAGCCCGCGAAAAAAGCGCTGAGGGCAATCCCGAGAAGGAATACGATAATCGTCGTGCTCATCCGCGGGCCTCTTCCTGGGCGGCGGGGCTCTGCAGGATCTGAATCTTCAGCCGGGCGACCCGCTTGCCGTCCACCTCTTCCACGGTATAGCGCACGCCTTCGTGTTCGATGCGATCCCCCACTTCCAGCACCTTGTCGCTTTGCTCCATGAGGAACCCGGCCACGGTCGTGTGCTCGTCATCGTTGACGGGAACGCCCGTGAGGGCCTCCAGCTCGTCCAGGGGCAGGCTGCCGTCCACCTGGTACACGTTCTGCCGCAACTGGGTGTAGAGCGGCGGTTCGTCCCGCCAGTCGTCCTCCAGCTCGCCCACCACCTCGCGGAGGGCGTCCTGGAGGGTCACCAGGCCCTCCGTGCCGCCGTATTCGTCCACCACGATGGCGAGGTGGGAACGGAGATGCTGAACGGATTTCATGAACTCCAGCACGGTCATGGTTTCGGGCACATAGTTGGCCTTGTGCAGCAGAGGCTTGATGGGCGCGCTGAGCTCGCCGCGATCCACGAGGGAGAGCAAGTCTTTGGCATAGAGGATGCCCACGATGTTGTCCAGATTCTCACGATAGGCAGGCATGCGGGAAAACTCGTGGGTGCAGATCAGCTCCAGGGCCTCGGCGACGGTGGCCTCTTCGTTCAGAGCCACGATATCGGGCCGGGGCACGAGAATCTCCCAGAGCATGACGTCGTTTACGTTGAGGATGCCCTGGATCATCTCGGCTTCCTCTTTCTCGATGGCACCGGTGGCCTCACCCTCAGAGAGGATGGAGGCAAAATCGGCGTCGGTCATGAAGGGGGCCGGTTGCACGCGGCTGAAGCCGGTGACGCGAAAGAGGAGCCCCACGAGCCAGACCACGGCCACGCGCAGGGGCACAAGGAGGACGCAGGCCAGGTGGAGCGGGAGCGCCGCGCTGCGGGCGAAGCCTTCGCTGTTCCGGACGATGGCGAGCTTGGGCACGACATCGCCGAAGAAGGCCAGAAAGATGGTGCATACGGCCGCCGCGGCCACATAGTGGAAGGGATGGGGCAGGAACCGGCTCGTGGCCTGCAACGCGGGCTGGACCAGCACGATGCTGAGGAGCACCTTGGCGATGGAATTGCCCATGAGCACAGAGGTGAGCAGCTCGTGAGGCCGGAGCATGAGCCGGCCCACCAACTGGTTAAGCACGCTTTCGTCCTCGCGCAGCGCACGGATGCGCGCGGGGCTGAGGGAGAAATAGGCGATCTCACAGGCCGAGAAGAAGGCCGACAGACACAGCAGCGCCAAGGCGAGGGCACCCATGGCCGGGAGCCCGGAGGCACCTTCCCAGTCGGGCCACCCGCCAGACGCGGGAATCACGGGGCTGCTATCGCCTTCCGCGCCTTGTCCCACACCACTCAATACGAGGGCGAGGCACACCCATGCCGCTGCAACCAGAAGGCTTTTCCGCCATGTTCCAGAACCACTACTGCCATCTTCCAATGCGCTACCGCGCTCCACCTCATGGGAACGTACAACCCGGCGAATTAATCGCTTACGGGTCCATCCGCCATGCGGCATCGTAATTCACGCCCAGATAAAGGGCCTGTTTCTCCGTCATGCACCGGCGCTCGGCGGCGGTGGCATGGTCATAGCCCAGCAAGTGCAGCATCCCGTGGCAGAACAGCAGCCGGACATCGGCCCGCATGGCCTCGGCGCTGCCTTCGCCACGTTCTTCCACGGTCTCCAGGGAAATGACAATATCGCCCAATACCCGCACACCAGGTACCGGGCCGTCTTCCTGCTCGAAAGAGAGGACGTCGGTCGCCTTGTTCTTGCCACGGTAGGCCTTGTTAAGGGCCTTAATCTCCGCGTCGTCGCAGAAGAGCACACTGACTTCCACTTCGGCGGCGTCCACCGCTTCACCAGCACAAATCTTTTCGGCCAGGCGCTCCAGCGCATCCCTGCGGTACAGGCGCTTGCGCGTGGAGTCCTGCTGTACGGCGAGGTTCACCTTCATTCCATCTTCCCGGCCATGGGAATGACGTTGTCCACTTTCTTCTCCTCCCGCATCGAGGGATAGGCCACCCGCGTATGCAGGTTGGAGAGGATGCGCTGCGCAACCACCTCGGCGATGGTATCCAATTGTTTCAGGGTCAGGTTGCAATCATCAAACTGGCGATCGGCCGAACGGGCGGCCACGATCTTGTCCACAAAGTCCCGCACCCGCTCCTCGTTGGGATTCTTGATGGAGCGCACGCCCGATTCCACGGCATCGCAGATCATCAGGATGGCCGTTTCGGGGCGCTGGGGCTTGGGACCGGGATAGCGGAAATCGTCTTCGAGCACGTCGCCGTGCTTCTGCTGCTTCAGGGCCTGCTGGTAGAAATAGCCGATGAGGCAGGTGCCGTGGTGCTCGAAAATACCGTCGATAATGGGCTTGGGCAGATGATACTCCCGGGCCAGTTCCGCGCCCTGGATCACGTGGGCCGCAATGGCCCGGGCACTCATGCGCGGCGACAGTTCGTCGTGGATGTTGTAGCCGCTCTGGTTTTCGGAGAAATATTCCGAGCGCCGCATCTTACCGATATCGTGGTAGAGGGCGCAGACCCGGGCCAGGAGGCCGTTGGCCCCGATGGCGTCGGCTGCGGCTTCGGCCAAATCGCCCAGCATACGACTGTGGGCGCTGGTGCCCGGCGCCTCCACGGCGAGCTGGGCCAGCAGTTCGTTGTTGAAGTCGGAGTACTCCAGCAACTGGATATCCGTCGTGATACCGAAGAGCCGTTCCAGGGGCGACAACACGGCCGGCACGGCGAGGAGGCAGATACTCCCGTTCAGGCCGATGAGCACGAGGCGCCGGAAGGTGTTTTCATCGGCTACTTTATCCATGGCGAGGATGACGGCCATCATGGCTAGTCCACCCACGACGGTCGCCGCGATGGAGGCCGAGGCCATATCGCTGCGGCGGCGCACCCGGACGATGCTGAAGGCGCCCGCGAGGGACATGGCCGCACCGACGACCATGAGGCGCCAGTCGTAGCTGTACTGGGCCGAGACGAGGGCGGCGGTGACGAAACTCAGCATGACCGCCAGGCCCACGTTGGCCAGAATGGCATAGAGGATGCCGCAGGCGGCCACAGGCACCATGAAGCCCGTGGGCTCGAAGTAGTAGGCGATACGGCTGAGAATAAGGAGGCCGCAGATCAACAGCAGGGCAAGCTGAAACAGCGTGGTCTCGCTGGCGGTACTCTCGCCCCGGAAGAGGACGATGGAGCGGTAGAGACAGGCCAGCGCCAGCGCCACGAGGATCACGTTGGAAAGGATGCTGGTGACGAACTGGGCCAGGGGGTGGGCATCACCCCGGATCAGGTCGAGGTAGACCTTCGCATCGGAGCGGGACTGGGCGGTCCAGCGGCTGCCGCCGTCCTGGATTTTTTCGGACGCGAGAATCTTCTTTTTTACGGGTTCCACCGTGGCCCGCACCCGTTCGCGGGCACCTTCGGTATACGTGCCGTCAAACTGGAGGGTATCGGTGATGAAGGCCGCCGCCAGGGGCAGGGTCGCGTCGGAAAGGGCGCCCCATTCGGTGCCGCCGGCCACATTCTTGGAAAGCTCGGACAGGCACGTTTCCAGGTAATCCCGGGCACCTGCCGGGTCGATGATGTCTTCAAAGCGGGTTTCGGAGGTGGTGCGGCCTTCTTCCGTGGGGGTATCCCGCAACACGGCGATGGACTTTTCGCCTTCGTTCCTCTGGAGGTTTTCCGAGCGCACGCCGCTCCGCAGCACGGCACTCAGGCCTTCCTCGGCCAGTTTGCCCAGCACGTCGCTGTGGTGGAACGTGAGCACGAGGGGCATCGCGGCTTCCGGGGCGCTTACTTCCTGGCGTATGCCGCCCTCTTCAATGGCCGCGTCGGTGTTTTCCGCGGAATCATCCTCGACGGGCTTCGGGGCCACGGGGCGGGGCAGGGAGTCTTTGTCGGGCATGAGCCACTGGGCGAGAGCGTGCTCATCCATCAGAAATTTGGAACCTGGATCACTCTGAAGTGTGCGGGCAAATTGGTGGACCGCCTTGGTGACGGCGTCCTCCGGGGTCTGGGCGGCTTCGGCCGAAGCGAGGGCCTCGGTAACGAGGGCCTCCACCAGGGGCCGCTGTTTCTTCAGCGCGTCGATCTGTTCCCGCAGGGCCCGGATCTGGGCGTTGACCCGGGATTCGTCCACGCGGTAGTAATCGGGGACCTTGGCCATGGCCTCTTCCTGGGCGCGCTGGGTGGGCTCCAAGTCGACGGTCTCATAGTCAAAAGCGGCGCGGATTTCCCGGCTGGAGAGCTGGGTGTCGATCTCGTTTTCCAGCACCTCGATCATGGGATCGCGGTGGGAGTAACGGGTGACGGCGGCCACGATGCAGATAAAGGCGGCGGCGGTCACCGCGCCGTTGATCCAGCGGGTTCGCGCGGCGGCCCGGCGTTTGCCTTTCTGGGAAAATGGAAACAGCCGCGAACGGCGTTTCTTCTGCGGTGTGCGTACGGCCATCAGGTGGCGCGGACCTCTTCGCGCTCGTCGCGCTCGGTTTCATAGGCGCTGATAATGCGTTCCACCAGGGGATGGCGCACCACGTCGCGGCGCGACAGGTGAACGATGCCGATTTCGGGCACCGATTTGAGGATGCGCGCCGCTTCGGCCAGGCCGGACTTCGTGCCCCGGGGCAAATCGCATTGGGTCACGTCGCCGGTAATAATGGCCCGGGAGCCCTGACCCAGGCGGGTGAGAAACATCTTCATTTGCTCGGAGGTGGTGTTCTGGGCCTCGTCGAGGAGGATGAAGGAATGGTCCAGGGTACGGCCACGCATGAAAGCCAGGGGGGCTACTTCAATACGCTGCTCTTCGATCATGCGCTGCACTTTCGTGAGGTCCACCATGGCGTAGAGGGCGTCGTAAAGTGGACGCAGGTACGGGCTGATTTTTTCCTCCAGATCGCCGGGGAGGAAGCCCAGGTTTTCACCCGCTTCCACGGCGGGCCGCGTGAGGATGAGGCGTTTTACTTTTTTGTTCATCAGATGGGACACGGCGACGGCCATGGCCAGGTAGGTCTTGCCCGTGCCCGCAGGCCCGATGGCAAAAGTCATCTCGTGGCGCGCGATGGCCTCCAGGTATTCCTGCTGGCCCTGGGTGCGCGGTCGGACACGGAGATCCGGCCGGATCAGGCCGGGGGTGTCGACGCCATGGCGGACACGGGGCCGCCCACCCAATTCACCAGCATCGGCGAGTACGGCGCGGATATCGTCGAGGGTGGGGGTGTGGCCTTTGCGGACCAGTTCGAGGAGTTCGCCGAGGAGCTCCGCAATGAAGCGGGCGTTTTCATCGTCGCCGATGATGGCCACGTGGGCCCCTCGGTCGACGATGCGCACCTGCTTGGCATCCTGCAGGTGCTTTCGGAGTTCACCATTTTGACCCAGAAGCTTGAGGGCTTCTTCCTGATTCTCTAACTGTATTTCGTGGCTCAGGTGTGGCGTGTCCTATGTTTGCCCCGCTGGGCGGATGCCGGGAAACCTCTTCCCGCCGTGCCGGTTACTTTCCGGGCTGCGGCTCGATGCGGTAGATGATTTCCCCTTCACGCACCAGGCGCTTGATGCGCCGGATGGTGGCTTCCTGTTCCAGGGGGTCGGAATCCATGCCTTTCAGTCGGTGCTGGGCGTCGTTTACGGCAGCCTTGAGGGCCTCGACTTCCGTGCGTTGCACCTCAACCGTTTCCACGGTCTTCTGGTACGCTTCGTACCGGCCCTTGAGATCGCGCTTCTCAATATAGGCCAGCGCCAGCGCGCAAATGAGCGCCAGCGCCAGCCAATACCACGTGTAGTCTGTTTTCTTCATAAGCTCCAGCACGCCCTGGGGCGGCCCGGTAGCCGCGCTCAGCGCAGGTTGTAGAAGGCATCCATGCCGAGGTAGGCCGAGCGGTTGCCCAGTTCTTCCTCGATGCGGAGAAGTTGATTATACTTTGCAATACGGTCGCTGCGCGAAGCGGAGCCCGTCTTGATCTGGCCCGCGTTGAGCGCCACCGCGATATCCGCGATCGTGCTGTCTTCGGTCTCGCCGCTCCGGTGGGAAATCACCGTGGTGTAGCCGGCGCGGTGGGCCATCTGGCAGGCGTCCAGCGTCTCGGTCAGCGACCCGATCTGGTTTACCTTAACAAGTATAGCATTTCCCACGCCTTCTTTGATCCCGCGGCCCAAGTAATCCACGTTTGTCACGAAAAGGTCGTCGCCCACGAGCTGGACGCTTTTGCCCAGCTTGTCCGAAAGGGTCTTCCAGCCGGTCCAGTCGTTTTCGTCCAGGCCGTCTTCGATGGAGATGATGGGATACTTTGCGCACAGGTCGGACCAGAAGTCAATCATATCGCTGGCCGATTTTTTCGGCTTGGCCTCGGCGCCCATGGTGTAGGTGCCGTCCTTGTGGAACTCGCTGGCGGCCGCGTCGATGGCCAGTTTGATGTCTTTGCCCGCTTCGAAGCCCGCCGCCTTGATGGCTTCCAGGATCACTTCGATGGCTTCCACGTTGGAGCCCAGGTTCGGCGCGAAGCCGCCCTCGTCGCCCACGGACGTGTTCAGGCCCTTGTCCTTCAGCACCTTCTTGAGGGCATGGAAGACTTCGGTGCCCATGCGGAGGCCTTCCTTGAAGGTCGGCGCGCCCACGGGCATGACCATGAATTCCTGGATGTCCACGTTGTTGTCGGCGTGGGAGCCGCCATTGAGGATGTTCATCATGGGCACGGGCAGCGTGTGGGCGTTGGCGCCGCCGATGTAGCGGTAGAGGGGGATTTCCAGGGCTTCGGCCGCCGCCTTCGCCGTCGCCAGGGATACGCCCAGGATGGCGTTCGCGCCCAGCTTGCTCTTGGTCTTCGTGCCGTCCAGGGCGATCATCGTCTGGTCGACCTCGCGCTGGTTCAGCGCGTCCATGCCCAGAAGCTCTTCGGCGATGGTGTTGTTCACGTTGTCCACGGCCTTGCTGACGCCCTTGCCGAGGTAGCGCGACTTGTCGCCATCCCGCAGCTCAACGGCTTCGTGTTCGCCGGTGGAGGCGCCGGAGGGAACGGCGGCGCGGCCCATGATGCCGGAGCTGAGGAAAACGTCGACTTCGACGGTGGGATTGCCCCGGGAGTCGAGAATTTCGCGTGCCTGAATACCCGTGATGCGTGTCATAGTTCTGGTCTTTCTTTCTTCGCGTTGTGTGGCGGGATCCGGGCCCGGCCGCGTGCGGCGCGGCCCCGATCATCCCTTCCAGGGAAACAAAATGTCTTTGAACCCGCGGTTCAAAAAGATGTCTTCTTCATCGGACGTCGGCCCGGCTTCACCCGGGGCCGCGCCTTCGCCCTCGGCGTGGTGGCGCGCCAGCAACTCGTAGGCGCAGCAGGCCAAGGCAACCAGGGGCATGGTGGACAGGAGCAGCATGCCCGGCGCCGTCGCCAGGAGGAGGCCCTGCGCCAACATCAGCACCAACAGGCCCGGGGTCAGCACCGGGTGTCTGCCCGCCAGCACGAAGCTGGTGCGCAGCGCCCGGAGCGCCGTACCCCGCTGGTTCACGAGGGCCGGCAGCGCATATACACCGGACATAAGCAGGGCCACGGCTCCCGACAGGCAGAGGCCACTGAGTAACAGACCGAAGGTCGGCCGGGCGGGCACGACCCGGTTCGCATAGAACCAGACCGCCAGCATCGCGACGAAGAGGGCCAGCGCGAAGAGCGCGGCCAAGCCGAGAGCCCGGGGCCCGTGGGCCACCACACCGGAAATCACGCGCCGGAACGAGAACTCCTCCCCGTCAAGCAGCGCGGCAATCAAGGTTGCCTGACCCGCCACCGCCATCACCCCCAGGAGGACCGCCAGCAGTGCTGCGGCCGGGGCGTTTCCGCCGGTCATCGTGAAGAGCAGCCAGGAAGGTCCGAAAACCGCCGCGAGGCTCAGCACGTTCAATGCAATCAGGTAACCCGCATAATCATACAGTACCCAGAAGGCCATTTTCTGCACGCGCCACAAAATCAGGCGGTGCTGGCGGGCGAGGCGGATCTGGCGCTCCGGGTTGGAGGCGCAGCCGCCTTCGCCGGAAGTCCTACTCGAACTTCCGCACACGGCTCCGCTTCCGCAGCTCGGCCATCCACTTCTGGTATTTTTCGTCCGCATAATTCTGGCGGAGGGTCGGCTCGATCTCGTTGCGGACCTCTTCAAAGGGCGCCTGGCCCGCTTCGACCTTTTCCTCGGCCTTCAGCAGCATCATGCCGAACTCGGTCTCGATGACCGGGCTGATGCTTCCGGGGGCCAGGGAGAAGGCCACATTTTCCAACTCGGGAACGAGTTCGCCGCGCTCGACCCAGCCCACAAAACCGCCTTCGGCGGCACCGGGGCCCTCGGAATGCTGGATGGCGAGTTTGCTGAAATCGGCACCGAGGCTCAGCTCTTCGCGGAGGGCCTCGATGCGGGCCAGCGCCTTCGCGCGGGAGGCCACGTCTTTTTCCGCCGCAATAAAGATACGGTAGAGCTTCACGCGCTCCGGCTTCTGAAAGTCTCCGATGTGATCCTGGTAGTACTGGGCGACTTCCCCTTCGGAGATGGTGATCTCCTTTTCGAGCTGAAAACGCTTGCTCATGCCCATGGAAAGGGCCACGGTCTGCTTGCGGATGCGCTCGCGGAAATCGCTGAGGGTCTCGCCGGCGTCGGAGAGGGCCTTGAGGAAGGCCTCTTCCGAGTCAAACTGGTCGCGGTATTTCTTGATACGCTCTTCCAGTTGTTCGTCGGTGATCTTGATATCGTTCAGGACACCTTCGCGGTACAGGATCTTCTGTTCGATGGCCTGGTCCAGCGCGGTGTTGAAGAGATTCTGGGCTTCGGCCTCGCCGCCGGTGAGGCCTTCCAGGGCCGGGCGAATTTCGGTAACGATTTCGCTCTGGAGGATGACTTCCTTGTCCACCGAGGCCACCACGGCATCGATCAGTTCGGCGGGGGCAACTGCCGCGACGGAAACGCCGAGCGCGAATAGCGCAAGCACTTTTTTACCTACGGCCATAGCATAGATACCTGTGTTCTTGTTGGTTCCGATGTCGGGGAAGAGCATAGCACACCCGCGCGGGGCCCACAAAACGCCGGCCCGGCGCGGGTTTGCTACCCTGCGTATATTCTTCAGGGGCGGCCCGTATTCCAGGCCGCCCCTGTATAGCTGAATGTTACACCGGGCGCGCGTTTTGCACGCCTAGATCGCCAGCTCCGCAGGATCGTTGTCCGGGTCTTCGTCGTCCCGTTCCACGATGGTGGCAATCTCGAGCTCGTCGCTGAATTCGCTGAGCTCCTTGTTCTTCCGGTGCGGGTGCGTGTCCTGGTAGTGGGGGCTGCCCGTACCGGCCGGAATCAGGTGACCGATGATCACATTTTCCTTCAGGCCCGTCAGCTCGTCGCGCTTCCCGCTCAACGCCGCTTCCGTGAGGACGCGGGTCGTCTGCTGGAACGACGCGGCGGCGATGAAGCTCTCGGTGCTCAGCGCGGCCTTGGTGATACCCTGCAGGACCGGCTCGGCCTCGGCGGGGCGCCCGTCGCGACGCTGGGTCTGCTCGTTCACATCGGCGAATCGGATCTTGTCCACTTCCTGGTGGGCCAGGAAGTTGGTGTCGCCCGGATCGTCCTTGATCCGCACTTTGCGGAGCATCTGCCGGATGATCACTTCGATGTGCTTGTCGTTGGTGCGCACACCCTGGAGGCGGTACACCTGCTGCACTTCATCGAGCAGGTAGCGGCGGAGGGCGTCTTCACCCTGAACCGCGAGAATGTCCTGCGGGATGATGGGGCCGTCGGTCAGACGCTGGCCGGCATACACGCGGTCGCCCGTCTGCACGTTGAGGTGCTTGCCCGGCGGGATGGTGTATTCGCGCTCTTTACCGACCGGCGGGATGACCTTGAGCTTGCGCATGCCCTTGGAGGCGCCGCCGAGCTCGACCATGCCGTCGATGTGGCTGATAACGGCGGGATCCTTCGGCTGGCGGGCTTCGAAAAGCTCGGCCACGCGGGGAAGACCGCCGGTGATGTCTTTCGTCTTGCTGAACTGGCGCGGCGTCTTCGCGAGGAGGTCGCCGGCGAGGATCTGCTGGCCGTGGGTAACGACCACGTGGGTCTCGGCGGGAATCGTCGCGAAGGAGAGCACTTCATCGTCCAGCCCGTGGATCGTAATCTGCGGGTGAAGATCCTGCTTGTGCTCGGTGATAACGCGTTCTTCAAGACCCGTATCCGGGTTGATGTCCACGCGCATCGTCACGCCTTCGACCATGCCGTCGAGTTTGACGGAACCGGACTGCTCGGCCATGATGGAGATGTTGTAGGGGTCCCATACGTAGATGAGCTGGCCCTTTTTCATCTTCTGCAGGTCCACGCAGTGGAGCACGCAACCGGTCGGCATCGCGAAACGGTGGATCTCTTTTTTGTCGTTGCCGATGATCTTGATTTCGCCGCCGCGGTTCACGACCACTTCCTGGCCCTGGCGGTTCTTGGCCGTGCGGACGTTGTTGAACTCCACGCTGCCGTTGTCCATCATCTTGATTTCGGTGCTTTCCACCTGGCGGCTTGCGGCGCCGCCGATGTGGAAGGTACGCATCGTAAGCTGCGTGCCGGGTTCGCCGATGGACTGGGCCGCGATGATACCCACCGCCTCGCCCAGCTCGACCACCTTGCCGGTGGCCAGATTGCGGCCGTAGCAGTAGGCGCACACGCCGCGCTTGGACTGGCAGGTGAGCACGGAACGGATCATGATGCCCGGCAGGCCGGCCGCGATGATGTCCTCGGCCACCTTCTGGGTGATTTCCTCTTCGGCGCGGGCCAGGGGCTCGGCGCGTCCGGGGATGCGAATGTCGTCCAGCGGGTAACGGCCCACGATACGTTCGTCGAGGGGCGCGATAATGTCGGAACCGTCCATGAGGGGTTCCATCCACACGCCGTTCAGCGTGCCGCAGTCGATCTCTTCAATGCTCACGTCCTGGGCCACGTCGACGAGGCGGCGGGTCAGGTAACCGGCGTCGGCCGTCTTGAGGGCCGTGTCGGCCAGACCCTTGCGGGCGCCGTGGGAGGAGATGAAGTATTCCACCACGGTGAGGCCTTCACGGAAGTTCGACGTGATGGGGGATTCGATAATATCGCCCGACGGCTTGGCCATCAGGCCGCGCATGGCGGCGAGCTGGCGAATCTGCGACTTGCTGCCTCGCGCCTTGGAACGATACATCAGGTGGATGCCGCTGAAGCCTTGCTCGTTGGTCTCCATCTGCTTCAACATCGCCGTGGACACTTCTTCGGTCGTGGTCGTCCATTCGTCGATGATCTTGTTGTAGCGCTCGCCTTCGGTGATCAGACCGTTCTGGTACATGTCGTCGATGCGCTCGACCACGCCCTGGGCCTTTTCGATGAGGCCCGTCTTCTCCTGGGGGATCACCATGTCCACGATGGCCACGGAGACGCCGGAGATGGTGGCGTATTTGAAACCGGTGCGCTTGAGATCGTCCAGCAGTTCGAAGGTCTTCTTATGGCCGTGGGTGTTGTAGCACTTGGCGATAACGTCGCCGATGCTGCCCTGGTCATGTTCCTTGTTCACGTCCTGGATGGTGATCTCGGCCGGCAGGCCCTCGCACAGGAGCACGCGGCCCACGGAGGTGTCAACGAGGCCCTGGGGGGTGCTGATCTTGATGGCGGCGTGGATGTCCGCCTCGCCCATCTCGTAGGCCATGATGACCGACGCGGTGTCGTGGAAAATCTTGCCGGGCATGGTGAGCTGGCCGTCTTCACGGGTCCACTCGGGCTTCCATTCACCCTTCGCGCCGGGGCGGATACGGGTCATCCAGGCGATGCCCAGAACGATATCCTGCGACGGCGTCACGATGGGCGAACCATCGGACGGCGAGAAGATGTTGGAGGAGGACATCATGAGCAGGTGCGCTTCGAGCTGCGCGGCCGGCATGAGGGGCACGTGTACGGCCATCTGGTCGCCGTCGAAGTCCGCGTTGAAGGCGCGGCACACCAGCGGGTGGATGCGGATAGCCTTGCCTTCGATCAGCACGGGCTGGAAAGCCTGGATGCCGAGTCGGTGCAGGGTGGGGGCGCGGTTCAGGAGCACGGGGTGGTCCTTGATCACGTCTTCGAGAATATCCCACACCTCGGTGCGGCCCTGGGCAATCGCGCGCTTCGCCGCCTTGATGGTGGAGGAGATGCCGCGCTCTTTAAGCTGGTGGATGATGAAGGGTTCGAAGAGTTCGAGCACCATGTACTTCGGCAGACCGCACTGGTGCAGTTTCAGCTCGGGACCCACCACGATGACCGAACGGCCCGAGTAGTCCACGCGCTTGCCCAGCAGGTTCTGGCGGAAACGGCCCTGCTTGCCCTTGAGCATGTCGCTCAGGGACTTCAGGGGGCGGTTGCCCGCGCCCAGCACGGTGCGGCCATGGCGGCCGTTGTCGAACAGGGCGTCCACGGCCTCCTGGAGCATGCGCTTCTCGTTGCGCAGGATGACTTCCGGCGCGCGCAGGTCGATGAGGCGCTTGAGGCGGTTATTGCGGTTGATCACGCGGCGGTAGAGGTCGTTCAGATCGCTGGTGGCGTAGCGGCCGCCTTCCAGCGGCACCAGGGGACGCAGATCCGGCGGAATGACCGGGATCACGTCCAGCACCATCCAGGAAGCGCTGTTCCCAGACTTGCGCAGGGCTTCGACCACCTTCAGACGCTTGATGGCCTTGGCGCGGCCCTGGGCCGACGTGGTGCTGGCGAACTGAGCGTGAAGCTCGGCGCTCAGCGCGTCGATGTCGATCTCTTCCAGCAACTGCTTGACGCCCTCGGCACCCATCTTGGCGATGAAGCGATCGGCGTATTCGGTGCGCGCGTCCTGGTACTGATCTTCGGTGAGGGTCTGCATCTTGTCGAGGCCGGTGTCACCCGGATCGATCACGATGTAGTTCTCAAAGTAGATCACCCGCTCCAGCGAGCGGATGGACAGATCCAGCAGGTTGCCGATGCAGCTCGGCGTCGTCTTGAAGAACCAGATGTGGGTCACGGGCACGGCCAGCTTGATGCTGCCCATGCGCTCGCGGCGCACCTTGGACTCGGTGATTTCCACGCCGCAACGGTCGCAGGTGATGCCGCGGTGCTTTACTTTTTTGTATTTACCGCAACCGCATTCCCAGTCCTTGACGGGTCCGAAGATGCGCTCGCAGAACAAGCCGTCTTTTTCCGGCTTGAAGGTTCGGTAGTTGATGGTTTCGGGCTTTTTGACTTCGCCGCGGGACCATTTCGTGATTTCCTCGGGAGAGGCCATCCGAATGGCCAGCGCGTCAAAGCGCTCACCGGTAGTTGGGATATACTTGGCCAACGTTTTAGTCCTCCAGAGTTTCTTCTTCTTCTTCTTCGACTTCGGTAGCGCCGTCAACCTTGACCAGCTTGATGACGTCGAGACACAGGCTCTGTATTTCGCGAACGAGCACGTTGAAGGACTCGGGCGTGCCCGGCTCCACTTCACGCTCGCCCTTGACGATCGCCTCGTAGGCCTTCGTACGGCCCTGAATGTCGTCGGACTTGAAGGTCAGCAGTTCCTGGAGCGTGTACGCCGCGCCATAAGCCTGCAACGCCCACACTTCCATTTCGCCGAAACGCTGGCCGCCGAACTGGGCTTTACCGCCCAGGGGCTGCTGCGTCACCAGCGAGTACGGCCCGATGGCGCGTGCGTGAATCTTATCATCCACCAGGTGGTTCAGCTTGAGCATGTAAATCTGGCCCACGCAGGTGTCCTGGTGCATTTCCAGGCCGCTGCGGCCGTCGCGGAGGCGGATCTTGCCGCTCTCTGGAAGGTTGGCCTTCCGCAGAAAATCGCGGATGACTTCTTCGGTCGCGCCGTTGAACACCGGCGTGGCCAGCTTCATGCCGAGGGCTTTCGCCGCCCAGCCCAGGTGGGTCTCCAGCAACTGCCCGACGTTCATGCGCGAAGGCACGCCGAGGGGATTGAGCAGGATCTGCACCGGGGTGCCGTCCGGAAGGAAGGGCATGTCTTCGACGGGCACGATACGCGCCACCACACCCTTGTTACCGTGACGGCCGGCCATCTTGTCGCCGACGGACATGCGGCGCTTCTTGGCCACGAACACCTTCACCAGCTTGATAACGCCGGGGGGCAGTTCGTCGCCTTTGCGCATGCGCTCGATCTGGCTGTCGCGGAAGGCGATAAGCTTCGCTTCTTCCATCGCGGCCATGTTCACCAGGCGCGTAAGCGTCTGTTGGGTCTTCTTGTCTTCGATGCGCAGGCGGGCCAGGACGCTGTAGTCGCCCTTTTCCAGGTGCGCCATACGGATGCGCTTGCCCTTTTCGAGGACCAGCTCTTCCGTCTTGTGATCGTATACGTCTTCGAGGATCTTCAGGCCGACCAGGTCGTCGCGGACGAGGTCCACGAAGGTCTGGCGGATCTCGTCGATCCGGTCGTCGTACTGGCGCTTGATCTTGGCCACGTCGGTCAGGAGCGTTTTCTTGCCCTGGGCATCGGCGGACTTGTCCTTGCGCGAGCAGACCTTTACGTCCACCACCACGCCGGACGATCCGGGGGGCATGGTCAGGGAGGCGTCGCGCACGTCTTCGGCCTTTTCGCCGAAGATGGCGCGGAGCAGCTTTTCTTCCGGCGCGAGTTCGGTCTCGCCCTTGGGCGTGACCTTGCCCACGAGGATGTCGCCGGGGCCGACCTTGGATCCGATGCAGACAATGCCGCTCTCGTCCAGGTTCTTCAGTGCTTCTTCGCTCACGTTCGGGATGTCGCGGGTAATTTCTTCCGGTCCCAGCTTGGTATCGCGGGCTTCGAGTTCATACACCTGAATGTGAATTGAGGTGAAGACGTCTTCCTTCACGAGCTCTTCGCTCAGGATGATCGCGTCCTCGAAGTTGTAGCCTTCCCAGGGAAGGAAACCGACCAGCACGTTGCGCCCGAGGGCCAGCTCGCCGTTGTCCGTCGCGGGACCGTCGGCCACGATATCGCCCGCTTCCACCTTGTCGCCCTTGGCGACGATGGGCCGCTGGGTGATGCAGGTGTTCTGGTTGGAGCGGACGTATTTCTTCAGCTCGTACACGTCTTCTTCGGAGCGGAAGGGGTTTTCGTTTTTCTTCTTCTTGCTGCGGATGCGGATGACTTCGCTGTCCGCATACTCCACCACACCCTCGCGCTCGGCGCGGATGACGGTGCCGGAGTTACGGGCGGTCACGTGCTCGAGGCCCGTGCCCACATAGGGGGAATCGGTCTTGAGCAGCGGCACGGCCTGGCGCTGCATGTTGGAGCCCATCAGCGCGCGGTTGGCGTCGTCGTGCTCCAGGAAGGGGATCAGGGCGGCGGCCACGGACACCAACTGCTTGGTGGAGATGTCCATGTAGTCCACGCCTTCGGGGGTCGCCTGGGGGAAATCGCCCCGGTGGCGGCACAGCACCTGGCGGCGCTCGAAGCGGCCTTTCGGATCCAGCGGCGCGTTCGCCTGGGCGATGACGTAGTTGTCTTCGTCGTAGGCGGAGAGCATCTCCACCTCGTCCAGCACGCGACCGGCCTCCACCTTGCGGTAGGGGGTTTCCAGGAAGCCGTATTCGTTGATGCGCGAATAGGTCGACAGCGACGCCATCAGACCGATGTTCGGACCTTCAGGAGTCTCGATCGGGCAGATGCGGCCGTAGTGGGTCGGGTGTACGTCGCGCACTTCGAAACCGGCGCGCTCGCGACTCAGACCGCCCGGTCCGAGGGCGCTCAGACGGCGCTTGTGGGTCAATTCCGCAAGAGGATTGATCTGGTCCATGAAGTGGGAAAGCTGGCTGCGGCCGAAGAAGTCTTTAATGACGGCGCTGACCGGCTTGGGGTTCACGAGTGTCTGGGGAGAAAGCTGATCTTCTTCCTGGAAGTTCATCCGCTCGCGGACCGTGCGCTCCATGCGGACCAGGCCGATACGGACCTGGTTGGAGAGCAGTTCGCCCACGGCGCGCACGCGGCGGTTGCCGAGGTGATCGATATCGTCCAGCACGCCTTCGCCACCGCGCAGCTTCACCAGATACTGGAGCGTGGCGACCACGTCTTCCTTGGTCAGGATCTTGACTTCCTGGCTGGTCTGGAGGCCGAGTTTGCGGTTGATCTTGTAACGGCCCACGGGGGCGAAATCGTAGCGGCTCGGATCGAAGAAGAGGCGCTGGAAGAAGGTGCGGCAGGTCGCGTCCGTCGCCGGGTCACCGGGGCGGATGCGTGCGTAGATTTCGCGCAGCGCGTCTTCTTGCGTCTGGGTCTTGTCCTGGGCCAGGGTGCTCACGATGGTGGAGTCCTTGGCCACGTCTTCCCGGTGGAGAACCTTGATTTCCTGAACCGTGGAGGCCATGACCTTTTCCAGAATGGAAAGGGTCAGCTCGGTCGCGGCATCGGCCATGATCTCGCCGGTCTCGGGGTCGATCACATCGGAGGCAACCCACATGCCGACCACCGCTTCGGGATCCAGGGATTCGCCGGCCAGTTTCACCTTGGTGCGGCCGAAGGTCATGGCGTCGAAGTGGTAGAACAGCGCCAGGATCTCTTCGGACTCGATATAGCCGAAGGCCCGGAGGAACGTCGTCGCCGGCAGCTTGGAGCGGCGGTCGATGGTCAGCCAGAGGTAGTCGTTAATATCGTATTCGAATTCGAGCCACGCGCCGCGGTAGGGGATGACACGCGCGGAAAGGAGGGGCTTGCCGTTCTGGTGCACCTTGCGCTCGAAGGAAACGCCGGGCGATTTGTGCAACTGGCTCACGATGACGCGCTCGGCGCCATTGATGATGAAGGTGCCGGTGGCCGTCATGATGGGCAGCTCGCCCAGGAAGACTTCCTGCTCCAGCATCAGCTTTTCGCGCAATTCGCGGTTCGCGCCGGAGCCCACTTCCTCGTAACGCACGAGGCGCAGCAGCGCCTTGAGCGAGGCCGAGTAGGTCATGCCGCGTTCCTGGCACTCCTGTACGGTATACTTGGGGGGCGCGAAAGAATAGTGCACGAACTCCAGGCGCGTGAGCTTGTTGGGCGCCTCGATCGGGAACACATCCAGGAAAACTTCCTGCAGGCCCTGGGCGATACGTTCATCCGGTGGTACATCCCACTGAAGAAAGTCGCCATAGGACTTGGTTTGAATCTCAATGAGATCGGGAAGCTCGTAGGTATCTGGAATCGTACCCAGAGAGGGTCGCTCGTTGCGGGGAGCTACGGCCATGCAGAGACTCCTTTGTCTATGTTTAGTACTGACAAGGCATTACAGACAACGAGCGGCGGGGCCCGCGCTACGCTGCACTGTTGCCAAAGACAGATCTATCCCCTAAGGGAATGCAGCACACCAGAGTAGCAAAAAACGGGGTGGGGTGTCAAATTTGATTCTCAACCTTTGAAAGGGATTACGTTCCTGTCAGTCCGGCTTTCGCATACTCGTCGAGATCATGGGCGTTAAGTGCCACGGCTTGCCCACTTTCGCATCGGCTCAGATCGGTAATCGGAATCTTGGCTGCCACTGCCCGGAGGGACTTTTTGTCACTTGCACGGTAACCAAAGATCTCGTGGTGGCAAGGGTCAGGGGGAATAACACCACTGTGAGTCGGTTCCACGTGGCCCTCAGGAAAGTAGTCGGCGACGTCAAATTCCCAGAAACACGGCGGCTCTCCAACTATCGCTGGGTAATATCGCCCTAGATGGCTACAAATTGACCCACTTGATCGGCGCGCGCAGGCCGCATCAAAAACGGAGAGCCCGTCGTTAGTGCGCGATGGCGTAACAGCGGCACTGCTGAGCCGCTGCTTATGCGCGCTGTAGTGGTACTTAAGGTTGATGACCCGGACAACATGGTTTCTCGGAACTTCAGCTTCTTCAGCCACCCTTCGGCATCCTCCAGCGAGAGCCCAGTTTCGTCCTCGCAGTATTCCCCGTGCCTTTCGACAAGCAAGTCAACCCGCCCCTTGTCAGTAACGGTCAACTCAATCTCTAAGTCTTCCGATGGGTAAAGACTGACAAGTAGTTCGCCATTTACACCAGGAAATACTTCTTGGATACGATACCCCAAATGCTCAGAAAACGTGGAAAGGCGCCGGGCGAGTGCAACGGTTACCATCGAAAACGGCAATCCCTCACCGTAGTGCCACCCATGTCCCAGCTTGCTGAATTCCTCAAGGCGTAATTCGACACTGGTCGGACGCTGTGATGCGGCCAAGAGTCTACATTCCAATCCGTTGGTCATTCGGCATCACCTTCCAAGCTGGCTTTGACAACGTCGGCAGTTAACATCTCTCGCCCCGTTTTCTTTTCCAGCATGGACACAACTTCGGAAAGCTTTTCAGCGAGTGATTTTGCGATGGTGTATGACAGATTTATTACAACCACGGGTTCTTCATTACACTTTCCGACGAGAACAATATCTCCGGTGCTAAGTGAATTCACGAAGCCGTTGATATAAAGCTTTGGAACTGCTGGGTCGTGAATTGCACTCTGTAATTGTGAATCGTAGTCATCGGACATAATAGCTTCTCCTTAACTTCACTATGATAGTCGAATCCGTCCGAAGACTGTCAACTTTCTTGCAGTGGTGCACTTACCGACCCATTAACTTCCGCTGCCGCGCCATAAACTGCTCCACGAACTCCGTCGCCGGGGCCTCCAGGATCTCCTGGGGCGTGCCAATCTGGTGGCAGGTGCCGTCTTTCAGGATGGCGATGCGATCCGCCAGTTCCAGGGCCTCTTCCTGATCGTGGGTGACGTAGATCGCCGTGATCCCCAGCTTCTTCTGGATCTCGCCCAGTTGCTCCCGGGTGCTGTGGCGCAGCTCCGCGTCCAGATTGCTCAGGGGCTCGTCGAGGAGGAGGATCTCGGGATGCACCGCCAGCGCCCGGGCCACGGCCACGCGCTGCTGTTGGCCGCCGCTCAGATCCGTCACCCAGCGCTTGTCCAGGCCGTCGAGCTGCACCAAGGCCAGAGAATCGCGCACGCGCGCCGGGATCAGGGTCTTATCTAGCTTCTGCGCGCGCAGGCCAAAGGCCACGTTTTCGTAGACGTTCATATGGGGGAAAAGGGCGTAGCTCTGGAAGACCATGGCCGCCTTGCGGGTTTCGGGTGGCTCCTGGGTCACATCGCGCTCGCCAAAGAAGATCCGGCCGGAATCGAGCATCTCCAGCCCGGCGATGCTCCGGAGAGTCGTGGTTTTACCGCAGCCGGAGGGGCCGAGGAGGGCAAAGCACTCGCCCTGGGCGATTTCGCAGGAAAAACCGCGAACGCCGCCGCCTTCGGGGTAGACCCGGGTCACATTATCAAGGCGTACGCTACTCATGGGGCGTCAAAGACCTCCGCCTTCCAACGATCACACCAGACTTTTTCTTTCTCGGCGAACTCCGCCCAATCGATGGCCATGGGCTGAACCGGCTGGGCCACGAGTTTGGGCGGCAGCTTCGACGGGTCGATGTCGCTCCGGGCGGGAAGTTTGGCGTACTTGGTCGCCTGCTGGAGAAGTGCTTCGTCGGTGGTCACGAAGTCGTAGAATTTCTTCGCCCACTGTTCGTGGGGGGCACCCTTCACGATGGCGATGGCGTCGGTCAGCACCGGCGTGTCCGGAGGGATGTAATAGCCGAAGGGATAACGATTGAGCACGGCCTGCATCACGATGTCGGGCATGAGCCACACGCTGATGTGCTCGGGATTCTTCTTGATGTGGTCAAAGAGCATAGCCGGATTACCGAGGTACTCGCCCGTATTCTGGTGGAACTGGCGGAGCCATTCGATGCCCGCGTCGTCGGATTCGGCGCGATCTACCATGGCGCTGATGAAGGTGCGCATCGTGCCGGACTCCAGGGGCGAGCGCAGGCTGATCTTGCCTTTCCATTTGGGATCCAGCAGCGCATCCCAGGTCTGGGGCATGTCCTCCGCTTTATAGTGGCGATCGTTGAAGAGTATCGCGATGGGGGAGCGGTAGGTCGCGTGCCAGCGGCCCTCGGGGTCCTTGAACTCCGGCGCGAGCTTGTCCGCCCAGGCGGGCGTGTAGGGCGCGAGCAGCTCCTCGTCCGCCGCCTGCATGAAAAGGGTCGACGGCGCGCCCCACCACACGTCGCATTGGGGACGGCTGCTCTCGGAGCGCACGCGGGTGTAGGCGTCCTTCGCGCCCATGTCGAGCATCTGAACATCCACCTCGGGGTGGGCGGTTTCGAAGAGGGTTTCGTAGTCGCCGAGCATCTCGGCACCGTGGGGGCTGTAGACCACAACCACGTTGGAGGACGAACAACCGGCAACGAGAAGTCCGATGAGCCAGATGGAATGTTTCATGATGGAGACTTTCTAAAGCGCGCGTGGACAACAGGAATGTAGGTGAATCACGAAGGAACACGAACTCACACAGCGTGGCGTAGCCACAACCAAAATCTTAATTTCCGGTATTTGGCAGCTTCATGGCATCCTCTCCCTCTTGTTCTGGTTTTCCACAACGGAAAAAGGAGAGGACGCCATGAATTTGTTAGAACTATATCAGGAGCGCATAGCGGGAGTCATTCATGGTTTGGACCGTATTCGCCTTCGAGGCACGGAGCGCGTTTTGAGTAATAAGGAGGGCTTCAATAACGTTCTCAAGTGGACCGGGATAATGCTTAAAGATTTTGCTTTCTGGGCTGAGAGCGTCACGAAGTCCATACGAGCGCAATGCGCTCCGCAGGCGGACCATCTTGGCATTCACGCGGAGTATTTGAAGAAAATGCCGTGGACAAGGACGCGCTTGCCCGTGAGATAGCACGCAAGTATGGTGTGGCAGCGGACGGGTCCATAGGCAGGTTAGGCGCTATGGAGTGCTGCGTGGCTCCATCTGTCGTTCCGAACAAGAAGACCAAACTTCTGGAGGTGGACATTGTGCAGCGCAAATGTGTTTCTATCTACTTTTACTTCGACCATCCAGAGGTTGGTTCTGGGCATGTCCGGTTGCAAACTTGGGTGCCCTACGCCGTTCAGATCTGCCTTGACGGCCGTCATTGGCTCGAAAAGCAGTTGGCCGCGGCGGGTATAGGCTACCGTGAATCGGGCAATTGTTTTCCCTGGATAGATGATGTAGCCCGCGAATCGGAACTATTGTCGTTCTATAAAGTGCGCTGCTGTTTCATTTCAATTTACGTTCCCTCGAACCACGTAGACGATTTCTCTTATTCGTGTGGATTCGTGGCCATTCGTGGTTCAAAGTTTCCAGCCCCATAAGGCTGGCGAGTTGCCGATGTCGAAGCTCGACAGGCCCAGTGAGAACTCTCGTCTCTGTTTTATCTGTGTGGATCTGCGAGAATCTGTGGGAAAATCTTTCCGTGGAATTCCGCGCATTTCCGTGGTCTATCCCGTTTTTCTATCCGTAACATCGCACTTCGTAGATCCGCGCATAGCCCTCATACACCCCGGTGATATGCACCCGCACGGCCACAGCATCCACCGCCGCGAAATCGTGCCGCCGGATCCGCTGGTGGTTGTTCTTCGCCTCCGCGACCACGGTCCACGCGGCGTCCGGCGCGTCCTTGATGCTCACGGTGTAGCCCTTCACCAACTCCGGCTGCACACCGTCCACTTGGTGTTTCCGGGCATCGAATTGCTCCGTCAGGGTGAGCTGCCGGTAGAAGGCCGAGTCGAAGCAGAGCTGCACGTGGCTGATCCGTTGCGGCGCGTCCCAACTCAGATCGAGCCAGGCACCCTCCGGGCCCATCTCGCCGCCCCAGCGGTTCTTCCATTCACCCTCCATGTCGCGCACCCAGCCGTTGATCACATTGACCGCCTGGCTGCCTTCGACTTCGGAGGACGCCGTAACCGTCGCCGTGCGTGCCAGGTCCTTCGGGTCTTCGTTCTTCACGTTCTTGATCGTCTGGTCGTCGCGCAGCAGCACCTGCTGATAGTCGCGGAGCCGGTCCTTATCCGCCACGAATTCCTTCGGGAGCAGCCCCTGTTGCTTGCAGAGGGCAACCGCCGTGCCGATGGCCTGGCCTTCCACCGCACACGTGGCCATGACGCGCGTCGATCCAAAAGCCACGTGGGTATTGCTGATATTGCGCCCCGCCATGAAGAGGTTGTCCACGTTCACGGAGAACATGCTCCGCAGGGGAATGTTATAGACCTCCGCGATCTTGATGGACACATAGGGCGGGATCTCGGGATCGTCGAAGCCAGTGGGCGGGTGGTTGTCGAAGGGCCACCCGCCTATGCAGGCCGCGTCGTCGAAGGGCGGATTCAGGCTCATGCAATCCTGCTGCGTGAGGATGTGGGGCCCTTCCAAGTGGCGGCTCGCGCGCTTGCCGGGGATCATGCCGACCCAATCCATGGCCCAGTTCGCGCTCTCGGGCTTGTCGCCGGAATTCTTGATGTAGTCCCACACGCCCATGACGATGGACAGCAGCTCGAAGCGGATGCGCTCGTTGTCGCGGATGGCGTCGATATGGCCGCCCCACTCGATCCACCAGTAGCCATACTCCCACGAGCCCACGCCGCGAAACTTCAGGTGATCCTTTGTCACCCTCCGCGCCCAGGTTGGCGGCGTGAAGGCCATAGGCTTGCCGTAGTCTTTCGCGGTGAAGAGGATGCTGCTGCCCAGCGTGCCCGTGCCGCCCACCTCCGGCGCCAGGGGCTCGTTGAACTCCGCGCGGCTCTCGTGGCCCATGCGGATCTTTGCGCCCGCCTCCAGGCCCAGGCGGCAGTCGCCGGTGCAGTCGGCGTAATAGGGTGCCTTGATGTGGTAGATATGTTCCGTCTTGTCGGAGCGCGCCGCGGCGCTCACGATGCGCCCGTCTTGCACTTCCGCACCGTAGACGAAAGCGTCCAGGATCAGCGTGATATTCGGCTCGGAAATCACCTTGTCGTAGAGCATGAAATCGAAGATTTCCCAGGCATGGTGGGGGTTGCGCATGGCGTTTTCGAGGCGCAGCTCTTCGAGGATGCCACCTTCGCGCCAGCCGGAGCGGTTGCCGTGGTGATCCGCGCCCACGATGTGCATCCGCACTTCGCTGCTCGCGTTGCCACCCAGGCGCGAGCGATCCTGCACGAGGATGACCTTCGCGCCGTGCCGGGCTGCGGCGATGGCCGCGCACACGCCCGCCATGCCGCCACCCGCGACGAGGAGATCGCACTCCAGCTCGACGAGGGTCATGTGGGGTTCGCCCGCGATGCGGTTTTTCAGCGGTTCGGTAGGCGCGATGGTATCGAAGCTGGGCTTGACGGTCGCGGCGATTTCCGGCGCAACCAGATCATCGGCGCGCACCATCACAGAATAGCCCAGGCTCGCGGCGCTGGCGCCACCCAGAGATTGAAGGAAACGGCGGCGATTGACGGGATCGGAGTGTTTCATGGGAGAAGCCTCTCTCGTTGTTCAGAAGGGCAGGATACGGCGTGTGGGCGCGGGATGCAACTGTGAGTAGGGACGTACCGCCGCACGGGCACCGGGTATCCGAAATGAAGCAGCCAGGCCCTTCAGCACTCCCCACCCGAGCAAAGCCCACCTCGAAGCGGCGGCATGTCCCCGTGGAGGCTGGAATCTTGATCCGCCGAACGTTCGAGTCCCCACACTCATCCACTGGGACAGGCACGCGCTCTGACGGTCACCCTGCGACGTGCGGATGCCTGTAAGTTGTATCGATCTCTTCGCTCGCAGAATTGGGCCAGGCGCGTGTCCGTCCCCTTAATCCACAATCGAAAGCGAGCCGGCGATTCTCAGCCCCAGATTCAGCAGATCTTCCTGAGGCTGTTCGTCAGCGGTCTTGCCGCCTTCAAGTTCGTTCAGCAACTTGCCGTAGAGGTCCAGCGATTGCGCGACGGCCTTCAACTCTTCGCCGATGGCCATGGAGAAATTGAGATTTAGATCCGCCTGCACGAGCTTCCCGTTTTCCACGTCGAAGTAGATCAGATTTTCACCCGCCAGATCGAAGCTGGGCATGCTGAAGTTCATCCCCTCGCCCAGGGCGCTCTCCGGCGACGTGATCTGGCCGTCCTTCTGCTGCGATTTCAGCGTCTGACGGATCAGGGCGCAGTAGCGGCCACGGTATAGGTCGAAGCCCTCCAGCGTGTTCACCGCCTGGCTGCTCACGAGCCCGTCCACCCCCGGTACTGGCATCCCGAAATCGGAAGTCCATTGCGCACCGGGGTTCAGGTCGCCCTCGGGAAACTGAACGCTCGCCAGGACGGTCTCCGGCGAAAGCATTTGATCCATTCCCGCCGGGCCCGAAACCTGCAGTACCTCGCCGCCGGGGGAAACCACGGCTTTCGTGGGTGTGTTGAAAAATTCGAGCTGGGGAATCCCCTTGATCGAATCGCCCGCCGCCGTGCTTATGTGCTCATTGCCATACTGGTACTCCGTGCCCGCCATGGAATGGCTCAGGTTCACGGGCTCATCCATGAAGCTCCCCTGCATCACCACGTTGTCGAAGCGGATGTCCAGATGGCCATTTCCCGAGGTGTCCACGCTTTCCGTCAGCACCTGCATGTCCCCGCCCAGACCCATCGCCACGCCGCTGGAACCCGCCAGCGACTCAATGCCCGCGCCGCTGATGTCCGCTTGGAGCCGGTAATAGGTGCGCTCACCCGGCACAAACTTATAGTGGAGGAGACTGTCCTGCGTGGCCGGGATCATGGCGTCGGGTACGGCAGGCGTCGATGTCTGCGGCACGAAGCTCGCCTGCTGCACCCGCAGCGGCGAACTGTGGACCGTTTCACGGGCCCAGTTTCCGGTGGACAATCCGGCAGCCGCCACGCCCGCCGTAAGCAGCCCCTTGCCCAAAAATGCCGTAAGTTTCATAGCGCTCACCAAGCTCCTTCACCTTCATCGTCGCATAAAACTGTAAAACTGTCAAGTGCCGCCCGCGCCAAGCCGCTCCAGCACCTGCGTGAGGGCAAGTCGTCGAGCAAAGGGACGTGTATGTTTGTTCCGGTCTTCATAAGATTTGAGACGAAATTAGCCAATTAAATGTCTGTAATTAAACGACTTACGAAATACTAATTTCATACTAGTTTATACTAAATTAGTATTTGGCCGTGCCCAGAGCACGGCATGGACCACCAGTCCGTCGAATCTGCCGCCCCCCGCGGTCGAATTCGGTCCTCCGTTCATCTTCCATCTTCCGTGAATTTCCGTGCCCTTCCGTGGTCAACAGAAGAGGATGGACCACGGAGACACGGAGGCGCGGAGAGGCAGAGGAGTCTTAGAGGCACCGTTGCCTGGTCACGGCACACTTACTAGCGAGAAGGGGCCTCTCCATTCTTCCTCTCTTATGTTGTTTTCTCCGTGCCTCCGTGTCTCCGTGGTCAATCCATCAACTAGATCTCGCCTCGAATTTTCCCTATCATGACTTCCAAACCCCATTCACGGAGAAGAGACCCCATGCAGCACCACGATCTGACCCGCCGCGCTTTCCTGGCCGCCACCACCACCGCGACCCTGTCGGCCTGCGCCACCACGAAGGTGAACACCGCCAAGGTGGTTCCCGGCAAGATCTCCCCCAATGAGAAACTCAATATCGCGGCCGTCGGGATTGGTGGCATGGGCCGCAACAACATCGCCGCCTGCGCGGCCACGGAAAACATCGTGGCCCTTTGCGACGTCGATCACCAGCACGCGGGCAAAATCTTCGATCTCTATCCCGGCGCGACGCGCTTCACCGACTACCGCGACCTGTTCGACAAGGCCGGCAAGGACTTCGACGCGCTCATCGTGGCCACGCCGGATCACACCCACGCGGTGATCTGCATGGCGGCCATCCAGAACGGCAAGCACCTCTATTGCCAGAAGCCCCTGGCCCACACGCTCCACGAGGTCCGCACCATCACGAAAGCGGCCCGTGAAGCGGGCATCCAGACCCAGATGGGCAACCAGGGCCACTCGTCCAACGAGATCCGCCTGGTTAAGGAATGGATCGACGACGGCGCCATCGGTCCGGTACACGAGGTGCTCGCCTGGAGCGATCGTCCCGTGGGTGGCGATCCCTGGTCCGACTTCCCCATCATGGCGCGGCCAACGGACGCTCCGCCCGTGCCGGAATCGCTGAACTGGGATCTCTGGATTGGACCCGCGCCCATGCGGCCCTATCACCCCATCTATCACCCCCTGAGCTGGCGCGGCTTCTACGATTTCGGCACGGGACCCCTGGGCGACATGGGTTGCCACATCCTCGATCCCTCTTTCTATGCGCTGGATCTGGGCCACCCCACGAGCGTCCACGCCGCCACGACCCACGACATTCCCGAGATCGCCGCCGAGACCTATCCTCGTGCCTGTGTGGTGAATTACCAGTTCGCCGCCCGGGGGGACAAGCCGCCGGTCAATCTCACGTGGTTCGATGGTCGCCTCATGCCCCCGATTCCAGATATGCTGCCCGGCGATTTCGAGTTGCCCAATAATGGCGCCCTCCTCATTGGCGAAAAGGGCATCATCCTCCACAAATCCCACGGCGCGGGCGGGGCCCAGATCCTGCCCGACGCACGCCGCAAGGCCTACACCGATCCCGCGCCCAGCATCGAGCGCGTGACCCAGAACAGCGCACCCCACGAGCAGGACTGGGTCCGCGCCTGCAAGGACGGAAAGCCCGCGAGCTCCAGCTTCGAATACGGCGGCCCCCTCACGGAAATGGTGCTCATCGGCGTGCTGGCGATCCGCATGAAGGATCACCGCCTCGAATGGGACGGCGACAACCTGAAGGTGACCAACAACGCCGAAGCCAACGCCCTGATCAATCCGCCCTACCGCGAAAGCTGGACACTTTGAAGGATGAAGGATGAAGGATGGGCCGTATCCGGCCTTTTTCATCCTTCAGATTTCATCCTTCATCCTTCATCCTTCAACCTTCATCTTTCATCCTTCATCTTTCATCCCCGCCATCGACTCTGCTACCCTTTAGCCTCCAGCCGGGCGGTGTGCCGCCGGGCACCGCAGCAGCTCACTTTTACCTACCCACGCGTGGAAACAATGACAACGGAAACGCAGGCTACCCATAGCAATACCGCCGCCGATGCCCGGCCCCTTCTGGCCTATATTAAGAAGGGCGATCCGGCTTCGTGTCGTCCCTTGATCGAGCACTTCGAAGGCCCCCTGTACAACTACCTCTACTGGCTCACGGGCGATCCAGAGAGTGCTGCGGATCTGTTCCACCACACCATCGCGCAGACGGTCAACAACCTCAGCCGGGTGCGCAAAGCGCCGTCGGTGAAGGACTGGGTCTTCCGCACCGCCACGCTCCTCTGCCTGGAGCAGACACGACGCCAGCAGCAGAAGAAACGCTCGTCCTGGGACAATATCCTCCGGGGCGGCGTGGCTCCCGCGCGGGATGACAAGTGGTCCACGTGGGACGATGAGGGGTCGGCGGAAGAAGCCGGGCTCCACGACCGAAACGCGGCGCTCGTGGATAACCTTAAAGCGCTTGCATTGAAGGAACGGGCTGCCGTCCTACTGGCCTGTGTCGTGGGAATGCGCCCGGCCGCTCTGGGCGAAAGTCTGAACTTCTCCCGACGCCGTGCGGAGCGTCTCCTGCTGGAGGCCTACGACCGGGTATCCCTGAGCACGAAAGACCCCGCGGCCGCGACCGTGCCTGCGCCGAAAGGCATGCGCGACAATATCCGGCGCCAACAGCTCCATATGCTTTCTCCGGGTCGCGAGCGAAAGCTCGCGGCCGCCATCAACGCCGTTGAAGGAGGTGCGGCCCTGGCCGCCTCGGAAGAGGCCACCCTGAAAATTGTCCGGGGACTCCCCGATGTCCATCCGCCTGAAAACCTCGTAGCACAAACGGAAGATCACCTCCGCGCCGGTCACGAGGCTCAGGAGGAGCGTATCGCCACGTGGGGCTTCCGCTTCATGCAGGTTACGGTGCCGGTCTTTATCATCGCCATCATCGCCATCATTCTGCTTCCCACCATATCCCGCTCTCTGGAAGCGGCGCGGCAGGCGGCGGGCGCGGAAAACCTCGAGACCGTCGGCAAGGCGCTGTTGGAATACAGCGCCCAGTCCGAGGGCAACCGGCTACCGCCCATGGTCACCGATGTGCCCGGCGCCTGGGTGCCCGATCTTCGCCAGCTTTATCCACGCTTCATCAAAGATCCGAGCCTCCTCGTGCGGCCGAGCCTTAACGACCCCGAGCTCGTGAAGGCCATGAAAAACGCCCTCGAAGCGACTCCCCCGGACTTCGCCACGGCCCATGCCCTGATGGCCAGGTCCTACGTCTATACCGGCTATGTCCTGCTCGACGAAGCGGCCCTCGCAGCCTTCAAGTCCGCGCTGGAAAGTCCGGCGCCACCTGATATCCAGTCCGACATCGATACAGCAGACAAAATGCTCCGGCGCCTGAAGAGGGACGTGGAGTATTTCTTCGTCGCCAACCGCAGCGATCCCCTCGCGGCCGCCAACACCCGCGCGGTCATCCCCATCATGTTCGAGCGGGTCACCGCCAGCGTGTTCGGGCGCGATCCGGACAGTGCCAATGTCCTCTACCTCGATGGCCACGTGGATCCCGTTCGCTTCGGATCGACCTTCCCCGTGACCCCGGGCGTGCAGGAACTCCTCGGCGGGGGCTGAGGGGGAGGACGAGGGGACGGACCCACGCCCGGGTAACGTCGAATAGCGCAACATACGGAATACAGCACAAGCGACTCGCTTTGAGCGGCGCGTGTGCGATGCGCGGGCCTGTCCCAGGGGATGCGTGGGATGACTCGGGCGAAAAAGGTACCTCCCAGTCTCTCTGCCTTCAACCTTCACGTCGCGACGTTATTTCCACTGGGACATGCCGCCGCGTTGTGGGGCGCTGCGCTGACGCCAGTGGCGAGGGTGACCTTGGCGCTTTTCACTCCCGCGCAGTGCGCTTGCGGCGGTACGTCCCCTGGACCCCCGCTACGGCTTCTTTAACCCTGCCATCAGCTTGTCGAAATTCGTCTCGTAAATCTTATGCAGAATCTCCGGCGGAAGGCCGAGTCCGCGAAACTCACCGTAGATATTCTTCCCGCCGGCATAGGCGTACTTTGAACCCTGGGCGGCCATCCAGAAGGTGTACTGATCCTTCTCGTGGAGATCGCGGCAGGCCCGGATTACCGATGTGATCCAAGCCTGGGTCTTTTCCGAGTTGCCCGTCACCACCATGTCCGTGCCCCAGATAATCCGATCCTGATTCTTCCGGTAGAACTCCTTGAAGATATCTGGATTGTCGCTGACTTTTTCCAGACCGCCCACCAGGATTTCGCGCGTGCCGAAGCTTGTATCCACGTACAAATTGGGATACTTCGCCAGCATCGTCTCCAGTTGCTTGATCACCTTGCCCTCGGGCTTCCAGAAGCCCACGCCGAAGTGGGGCAGCAGCACGTACAATTTCGGATGCTTCTCCATCACCCGCTCGAATTCATCCCCGTATTTGTCCATGTTGATATGCCAGACGATAGGCAGTCCACTCTCCTCGCAGAAGGCATAGACCGGCATCATCTCGTCGGCATCCAGCTTGCGGTCATAAAAGTTACTGTGGCCCGTGTAGAGCTTCAGACCCTGGGCGCCTTCGGCCATATAGCCTTTCAACAGCTCGATCTTCGCGGGATCATCCGGGTGAAGCGTTACAAAGGGAATGATCTTGCCCGGATGCTGCTTCGCCGCCGTGAGAATCTCCTTCGAACTCCAGTCGTTCAGCTTGTCCTTCGCGCCTTTGCCCTCAAAGGTAAACTCCGAACTCGCCACGAAAAGCGTCCGCGCAATGCCGAGCGTCTCCGCCGCCGCCAGATACTTGTCCAGATGCTCCAGCTTATACAGGTGATCGTGGCCGTTGGTAATGCGGTAATTGTTCTCCAGTGGCTTCTGGGGTGTTGGGCTTGCGGGGTTTGCCACAACCGCAGCCGGAATCGGGCCCGATCCGCCGGATTCCCCGATCTTGTGGCGAAAATGAAGCCAGGTGACTAGATTGGAGGCCACCAGCAAGACGACCAGCAGGCTGGAGACAAGCTGCAGGTAGTTCACCGGGGGCCGAACCAGTCCCGGCTCGTTTTCTGGAAGTGGGGGAGTCGTATTGTCCATGGATCGTTCCGCGCTCTCTGACGGTTTCGTGTAAAAGGGATAACCCGATAATACGCGATGACCACCCCGCGCACCAAGTGCATGATGGACGCCCATCACCCAATTGGGGGACCTGGGACCGGGACAGGCCGACACACTACTTATTGCCGGGCAGTCCCCCGCGCAGGCAAAAGGGGTGCCGGGCCCAATCCGCCCATAAAAAGGACTTGCAATAATCGGAAAGATCCCGGATGATGGTTTGCTGGTTGAGGCAAACCCTGCTGATGTGAATTTTTCGTTAAAATAGCACTTTGCGATCCATTCATGTTAAATCTATAATGCCCCACGTCTCAGGGAATCAAACGGAGGAGGAAACCCCTTTATGAATGCGCGCAGAAACAGCGCCACACTTGGTGAAGATCTCGTTAAACAGGAGCTCATCACCCGCGATGAGCTCAATAAGGCCAAGGAAAACGAAGCCAGTACCGGCACCCCGTGGTACAAGCAACTGATCCAGGCCCGAAAAGTGTCCTTCAACGCCGTTGAAGATATGCTCCGCTACGAATTTCATTCCAAAGCCGTCCACACGGTGCAGCAGAGCATGGGTGACACCCTGGTCGGTATGGGGGTGTTGACCCAGGATAAACTGCAAGAGGCTTTGGCCCTTCAAAAGCGCAAGGGACGACTTCTGGGCAATATTCTCGTGGAACACGGCTATGCCACGCGGGAGGATATTGCCCGGGCCTTCAGCCTGCAGCACGAGTTACCCTATACCGCGCTGGACAGGACTCCCAGCGACGCGGCGGCTCTGGCGTTGATTCCGGAGAGCGTGGCCCGCAAGAATGAAATTATACCCATAAGCCTTCAGGGAGATCGGCTCGATGTGCTGATTACGAGTCCCCAGGCTCTGGACCGGCTGGAAGCCGCCAGTATTATTCTGGGCAAGCGTATCCACGTCAGTATTACCGCCTGCGACGACATCAAAACCGAACTCGCCCGGCGCTATGGGACCTTGAAGGAAAATGATGCCAGTGCCGCGACCCCGTCGCTTCGTGCAACCCGTCAGGTGGCAAAACAACTCGATAAAGAAGTACCTGTAGAATCCGTCCATCCATCTATAAATAAATCGGTTATGGAGAATGATACTGTGAGCGTCAACGAGGAAGTCGAAGTAGAGCGGGAGTCCGCGCGTTTTGAAGCCATTGCCCGGGCGGCGTCGGGCAGCTCCGTGATCCAGATGGTAACCACCATCATCGAAGGAGCCGTAAACTCCGGAGCTACCGACATTCACCTGGATCCCCAGGAACCCGAAATGCGCGTCCGGTACCGAATCGACGGCGTGCTCCACGACATCATGAGCATCCCCGAAGAACTCGAGAATGCCGTGGTTTCCCGCATCAAAATCATTGCCGAGCTCGACATTACCGATACGCGCCATCCCCAGGACGGCCATATCAGCCTGGAAGTCGGCGAACGAGAATTCGACGTCCGCGTGGCGACCCTGCCCACCTTTCTTGGTGAGCGTATCGTGCTGCGCCTACTGGATCAGTCCTCTATTCTGTCTGGAATTCGCGATCTGGGCCTGGAATCCGACGACGAGGAAAGCTTGGCCCGCATTATCGAGCAGCCCTACGGCATGATCCTGGTCACCGGCCCCACGGGTAGCGGCAAGACCACGACCCTCTATGCCGCCCTGAACCAGAAAAACGTCATGACGGACAGTATCGTGACCATCGAAGATCCGGTGGAGTACCAGCTTTCCGGTATCAATCAGGTACAGATCGACACCGATATTGACGTCACCTTCGCCAATACGCTCCGCGCAGCACTGCGCCAGGATATTGACGTGTTGCTGGTGGGCGAAATTCGCGATTCTGAAACGGCCCGCATTGCTATTCGCGCCGCTATGACCGGTCACCTGGTCTTCAGCACGCTTCACACCAACGACGCGCCGGAGGCCATTGCCACCCTGCGCAACATGGAAGTACCGGCCTACCTCATTTCCAGCGCCCTGACCGCCGTAATCGGCCAGCGACTCGTCCGGACCGTCTGCCGCGAGTGCATTACCAGCTTCAAACCCGCGCCCACGTTGCTCAAATCCCTCGGACTGCCCGCCACCACGAAGAAACTTTACCGGGGCAGCGGCTGCGACGCCTGTTACCACACCGGAAATCACGGCCGGACCGGCATTTTCGAAGTGCTGGAGATTACTGAGCCCATCCGCAAGCTGATCTATGAAGAAGCAAGTGCGGAAGTGGTTATGAAAGCCGCAAAACTGACCACCATGGCGATGCGATGCCGACAGAAAGTGACCGAGGGCGTGGTAAATCCCGAAGAGTTCCTGCGCGTTATCCGCACCTGAGGTCGGTGACCATCGCACCGAAAAGGGAAAATTCAATTAAAGGTAGACCTGTTCTGGAGGCCTGTGGAAAACATGTGGATAACCTTTGAGAACATCGAATATCCGGTATTTGACCTGCGGCGGTAAACGTCGTACAAACTATTGTCTTTCATAGGGTTAGAGTTACCAGTTGACCTGGAACATCCGGAACAGTTGAATCTGTAACCTGTTTGTTCTAAATAGTTTATATACGACGCGCGCCGGAATCCGGCGCGCGTCGCTGTTTTTGCACAACTTCGGAATAACTTTTTCGCGAAGTTGGGGATAACCTCAAGAAGTCTCTCGAAAGCACTTGAAAAGCGGTGTGGATAACCTTGGAAGTTGCGGGAAAAACCACGCTTGCGAGACCGGTGGATAAGCGTCATATAACCTATGGAAAACTACCAGAGTTTTCCACAATCCGATAGAGATATTCACAGCCCCCTGTAAACCCATGAAAGGCCTTTGGGGAGGGCGGTGGAAAACGTAGTGGGTTATTCAGGTTTCTTTCCACAGGCTAAACAGCTATAATCAAACACGTTGACCCACTTTTCCACGCTATCCCAGTCCCTATTACTGTTACGACTGGTTTTATCTCTATATTCAATCTAATATAATAAGCACCACTTATCCCCATAAACGGACATGGAGAATCAGAATGAAGATAACGATCCCGCGACAGGATTTGCTGGATGCCGTCAATAAGGTCAAGAGCATCGTCTCTTCCAAATCTGCGCTGCCCATCCTCTCTCATATCCTGATTGAGACCGGCGAAGCCAACATCAAGCTGGCGGCCACCGATCTCAAGGTCAGCATCGAATGCACGGTGGACTGCACCGTGGAGCGTCCCGGTGCCCTCACGGTATCTTCACAGCGGATCTCTTCCATGCTGTCCGAGATGCCCAATGAGGACATCACGCTCAACCTGATGGACAACAACGTCATCGAGATCACCTGCGGGCGCATCGATACAAAGCTCTTCAGCATGTCTCCGGACGAATTCCCGCCCATCCGTAGCTTTGAGGGCATAGAACCGCTCACGCTCAAGCAGGGGACGTTGAAGAAGCTGTTCCTGCGCTCTTCCTTCGCCATCTGCAACGACCAGGCGCGCTACAACCTCACGGGCCTGCTTTTCGAGATAGCGGACGGCAAGATCACCGTGGTGGCCACAGACGGCCGCCGGATGAGCCTGAATCGCGAGCTGGAGGGTATTCCCTCGGACCGCGATGCCAAGGTGATTATTCCCGCGAAGATGATTCACGAGCTGGAGCGCCTGCTGGATGAAGACGAGACGGCCCAGATTTTCCTGGACGAAAGCCAGATAGCCTTCGTGTTCAACAACCTTCGCATGGTTTCGGCCCTGATCGAAGGCACATTCCCGAACTACAACATGGTGATCCCCGCCAAGCACGACAAGGAAGTCTTGGTAAACACGGAGCGCTTCACGGAAGCCGTACGCCGCACGCGCACCATGACCAATGACAAGTTCAATTCCGTGCGCTTCGGCTTTGGTAAAGGCGTCATGACACTGAAGGTCGTTACCCCGGAAGTGGGCGAGTACGAGGAAGAACTCCCCATCGACTATGACGGCGACACGGTGGAAATTGCCTTTAACCCGGATTTCGTCTTGGATGTTCTCCGTCGGATGGAGTCGGAGCAGGTCGCTCTGGTGGTAAAAGATGCCATGAGTCCCGGCATTTTGAAGCCTTGCACCGATGCACCGGATGATACCTACATCAACGTGGTGATGCCGATTAGGATCTGATCGGGCACGGGTGGAATAAGAAGCAAAGCTTTTTTGCAGGAGTCGGTTATTCCGGCTCCTGTTTTCCATTTTCAGGGGGATGCAGCCATGGTGCAATATATGGTGGTAAGCCCACGTCAGAAGCTGTTTTTGTGCCTGTGGATAACATGTGTAAAACTTTGGATTGGTCTGTGAATAATCTTGTTCATGACAGTACCTTTTCAGGTATTCACGGTCATAACCCGTAGCATAACTCGTTTATTTATAGTTATTTAAGTTTAAACATCTGAAAAGATTTTCAACATTCTTATTTTTTGGCGGGGCTTGGAAGTCCCTGTGGATAAGTATCCCTTGTTGCGGTTATGTATCCCTTGATGAGGTTTCCGCTGTCTGCACAATATGTTGCGTTGTTGCAGAAAAGTCATCGGGATGCGAAAATGGCGCACTCGGGTTCTGTAAGGGCAAGTACGTTGACCTGAGTGTGATGAATTTCAGCCAGAACCCGGACTGCCGGTGAACCTTGGAGTGAGAATAATCCCAATGTCTTCATCCCTTAAACTGGAGCTTATTACTCCCTTCATTGACGCCACGAAGGAAACTTTTACCACGATGCTCTCCATGCAGGTGCGGCGCAAGGAGGTTTTCATCAAACAGGGCTATGACATGTATGGGGATGTGAGTGGGGTCATGGGCCTTTCGGGCACAACGACGGGTACCTGTGCGCTGAGTATGCCCGCGAGCCTGGCGGCACGGGCCATCCGGGCGATGCTCATGACACCGGACGATGAAATGCTGGCCGAATCGGAAATTAGGGACGGTGTGGGCGAGCTCATCAACATGATCGCGGGCGGCGCCAAGACAAAACTCTCAAGCACGATGTACAAGTTCAATATGACCCTGCCCACCATCATTTCAGGCGGTAAGCACGAAGTATTTCACCGCAGCGGCACCTATTGTGTGGTTGTTGTTTTTGAGAACGTGGAACGGGAATCTTTCGCCCTCGATGTATGTATTTCAGTGAAGTAGCCCCCATGATCCGCGCGGCTACCGGCCATGACGGCCCATCCCTGGCATCGATTTACAATCCCCACATCATCGATCTCGTCACCAGTTTCGAGTATGCGCCTCTAGACGGCGCGGAGATGGCCCGACGCGTGGATACCATCACCGCGCGCTACCCCTGGCTGGTCTATGAGGATGGGGAAGCGATACTCGGCTACGCCTATGCCTCGCGCTGGAAGGAGCGAGAGGCCTATCACTATTGCGCGGAGACGACAATATACCTGCGCCAGGGTGCGGAAGGGCGGGGAATAGGTACGCAACTCTACACGGAACTGCTGCGTGTACTTCCTGCTCATGATGTAAAGATTGCCATTGGTTGTATTGCTCTGCCCAATGACGCCAGCGTGGCCCTCCATGAGAAACTCGGCTTTGAGAAGGTTGGTCATTTTCCCGCCGTGGGCTTTAAGTTTGATCGCTGGATCGACATCGGGTACTGGCGCAAGGCACTATGAGGGGATTCCATAAACCGGCCCGAAAATGAACGATTGGAGACCTCGCCGTGAAACGACGCACCTTCTTGACCACTGGAACCCAGGCGATTGTTGCGGGGAGCGTGGCGGGACTTTCCACGCCTGTTGCACAGGCCATTGAAACGCCCATTTCGAGCCCATCCGCTCCGGTAGCCTCGCTCCTTCGCACGTATAACCGGGAAGACCATCAGCGCCGACTCGCCAACATTGCTACCTGCACTCAGTCTATTCGCGGCGCCATGCGGACTCATCTTATTACGGACTATATCCCCGGCCAGGCCTGCTACAACCTCGGCGAATATCCGGCCACCAAGCCCTGGGTGGTCGATGACTATGACGCGGGCGAACTGGATCGCATGCGCGACGAGGGCATCCAGATCATTCAAGTATTTGATGACTGGAATGATTCACTGCGCCTCTTCGGCGGGGACAAGTATTCCGCCGTGAACCCCGAGGGCTATCGAAAGTTCATCGCGCTGGCCCATGAACGGGGGATGAAGGTACTGACCTATACCTCGCCGTGCTTTATCCAGCGCACGGATCCCGATTTCAAACAGGAATGGAGTCGTGAAGGCGACTTTCTTGAGGTGGGCTATTGGAACATGGCGCGCTGCTCGCCCGCGAGCCCGGGCTGGCGCGCCTTTGTGCTGCAGAAATATGCCCAGATTCTTGATGAATACGGCACCGACGGCATTTATGTGGATGGGGGCTATCTCGCCAACAAGCATCCGGCCAAGGGCGCCATGCCCGTGGCGAAAGATGAGATTGTGGCCTTTGAGGAGACGGCGGAGCATGATGGTGCCTTTGCCGATCTGCTGGCCCTAATCTATGCCGATGTGAAGCGGCGTGGCGGTATCCTGAAGCTTCACGTGAACGCGGCGGAAATGCCCATGGCCGGAGGACTTCGAACCTATGATTATCTTTGGGTAGGGGAGGGCGTGGCCGAGGCGGATGCCCTGCGCACGCTCACGAAGAACCACACGCCCTACCTCGTGCCCTGCATTGACATGGGCTTCGCCTCGACCGAAAGCGAGGATGAGCCCTATCTCCAATCCATTCCCTACATGCAGTTTCCCGTCTCCATGGGTGGCCGTATTTTCACCGGCGAGCGCGGCTTCGTGCCCGGTGTGTCTTACAAAGACGATTTCTGGCTGAAGCGCTGCAAGGACACATTCGCCCAGTTCCAGGCGGATCCCACCAAGCTCCACACCTACAGTGCCTGGGACGCGGTGCCGGGCAATCCCAAGGCACGCCCAACCTACGCCCGCTGGCTGAAGCGCTACAAACCCCTCGTAGAAGAGGGAACAATGGCCTGGCTGGAGATCGGCGATTCTACGTTCTTCAGCGCACCCCTGCCGAAAGATGTAGTGGCGTCGGCTTTCGCCAATCGCGAGCTCCATCTGGTGCTGGCGAACTACGGGCGAGAAGCGGTCGAAGTGAAGACTGCATCGGCCTATGTGGATACGGCTACCGATGGAAAATCGGACACGTGGACGATTCCCGCGAGGTCGCTGGTGATACTTCGGGGACTTACATCGGCCTGATGTTGGCGGACGAAATGCCAAGTCTGAATAAAGTGTCCTCGACATGGGTAATTTCCATTCAGGAGGAACTACAATGGTATTTCGAAAGCTCGCCACACTGACAATCGCCTTTACGGCGCTGTGCGTGATGGTTGCTCCGATGGCCTGTTCTCAAGAGTCCCCAAAGCTTCCGTCATTGGACAATTATCCTCCGGCGGTGGTGCGGCATCTGCTTGACCATTTTGATCAGCAACGCAAGGCGTTGGAGGCGAGCGGAATTCCAACAAGCGAAGAGGAACTCGCAAACTGGAATGCTTGCGCAGGTAGTGATGACAATGCCCATACCGTATACGTTGACGCGTTTGGCGCCGATGTAAACTCGGAACGTCTTCGACTCCTTTCGGAGGCTGCCGCACGCCCGTGCTACCAGTATCCTTTCAAGACCAGTTTCTTCGCTTGGCTTCTTGGCGACACTGTAGATGTTACCGATGGCATGCGCGAAGCCTCTCGATTGCTGGCAAGCGAAATATCGGTGCAGACGGCCCTGGGTGACTCGGAGCGCGCGGTGCAACAGGCCGAGGCCGGGATCGGCCTCATCGGCCATATAGCGAAGGCGCCGGTAACACTGGTGCAACTGTCGCGTTATGCGTGCCAGGAACTAATTCTCGGATCCTTCCAGGATATGCTCTCTTCCCTGACACTCACCGAAGCGCAACTGGACCACCTGGATCAGGCGCTGGCGCGTGCCTATGACCCCGCGGTCTTGGCGAGGACGTTGATCGGAGAAAGGGCCCAATATAGCCAGGTTGATCCCTTCGAATCATGCGCAACCATCCACATATTCGAAGCGAGAAGTCGTGCTCAATTGCTTGCCGCTCGTGCCGCGGTCGCTCTGGAGCGCTATCGGCTGGCCCAGGGCGTCATGCCCGCAGCGTTAGCGGATCTTGTCCCCGCCTATCTGCCCGAGGTGCCCAAGGACCCTTTCAACGGCGAACCACTTCGCTTCGCAATGTCGGAGGTTGCCTATGCCATTTTCAGCGTGGACGATGATAGAGTCGCCTGTCCTGAACCACTTGACGTAGTGCGCGGCGATGAGCGAAGCATGATTCGCGTCTTGGTGTTGAAGACGCCGAAGCCTTTGTCGCAGTTGTTCTATGAATCAAGTTCCAACGTTGAAGGATCGTACGGAGTCGGCCAGCAGAAAGCCATAGAACTTGTAGCGAGACGGGCTGGCAAGAGTTTAAAGCAGCATGGAGTTGAAGGGTCTATCGTTATGCTTACAGCGGGGGAAATTGACGGGGGCATGGCTGTCATGCTGGATTCCGTTCGCTCGATGGAAAAGCCCATTAAAGAGACTCCAGTACTCGCGGCTTTCTGGGTGAGGGATGGGAGAATTCATACCGTCAATGCCTGGGCAAGAGATCTGATGCCCGATTTGCCACCGGCGCCTGAAACGATTACCTTCGATCGCGTTCGGGATGTTGTTCACTGAACCAGGAGTCCGTTTTTCTCACCAGTCCTTCGGAAAATCCACGAAATACCCGGTAATCCTTTTGGAATCTTCGCGGATCTCATAGTCCACCAGCAGGCGGCGATTCAGCCCAACGCTTACGGATGAAAGATAGCTTCCATCGGGGATGCTGGCGCCCTCGGGCCCATAGCGATAGCAGAGAAGTTGATCTTCCAAGTCCCACGTGGTGAAGGTCGGATCCGATGTGGTTGCCGCGGCCACGGATTCCATGCGGCGGTTTGGATAGATCACCGTCACTTTTCCGTGCTGCAGGGCGATCTCCGCCGGACTCGGATAGCGCGCACTCACCAGATTGGTCCGCCGCGCGGGTGACCAGGTCTGGCCGAAGTCCAGGCTTTCGCTGACCCAGAAGTAGCCGTCGCCGCTCTTGTCGCTGCTTCGAATAATCCCGATGAGCCGCCTCGGGGAAACTTCCAGCACGTCCCACTCGTCGCCCACGAACTGATCGGTGTTTTCGATGGCGGCGGTTTTCCAGGTCTTCCCGCCATCGGTCGAACGGGCCGCCAGGCTCTGGTCGCCGGGTGCGCGGTAGTAGGGCAGGAGCAAGGAACCGTCTGACAGTTCCACGACCGCGGCCCGCGTGCGCGTTTCGTCGAGACCAATGGGCGCGGGAGTGGACCAGCTTTCGCCACCGTTCGAAGAGAAAGAGCCCATGGTCTGGGATTTCAGATCGCGGGTATAGGTGTTGTACACCATGAACAGCCGTCCGTCTTTCAATTGCTCAATGGCGACGTTGCGGTCGTCGATCTCCGGCGCATCAATCACCGTGTGGGCCTCGGACCAGTGTTGTCCCTGATCTCGGCTGATGGAAAGCATGATTTTTCCCGACGGAGAGAAGCCGTGCTCCGTACCCTCGCGAAAGGCGCAGTACAGCGTTCCATCCGATCCGGTGCAGATCCAGGGCCAGCCGGGATAGGCGCCTTCATAAATCACCACGTCGGGTGCGGACTTGATATTGCTTATTGCGGGCTCGGCACCTGCAGAAAGGGAAAAGAGTCCGCTGCAGGTTAGCGAGATAGCCGGCAGCGCAGCGCGCACAAGCAGGCCTGAGAGTTTTCGCATGGTGTATCTCCTTATGTGACCGGGGTTGCACGCAATCAGTTCGGACGTTCTTCGTGAACCAGCCAGCCCTCATCGAAGGCCACATGCTTGATCGTGTAACGGCGATAGGTGTAGCTCACGTGGATCATCCCGTCATCCGTCTGGATGATGCTGGGATAAGAAAACTCGCCCCAGTCGGCCTCCAGCGTGCGCTGTTCCTCCCACGTCTTGCCGTCGTCCGTGGACTGGATGATACTCAGGGGATAGCGGTCCGACTGATCCGTGTCGTTGAAGATCAGGACGATGCGGCCGCTCTTCAGTTTCGTCATGGCGATGCCGGAGCCGGGGTTCTTCAGATTCGTTGGCGTGGCCTCGCTCCAGGTTTGGCCGCCATCGTTTGAGGTGGCCATGGGAATTCGCGGATCGCGGCGAAGGAGGGCAAGGAGTGAGCCGTCGTCGCGCTGAATGACGGTGGGTTGGCTTCCTCCATTTACGAAGCCACCCGGGGTCCAGGACTTTCCATCCGCGCCGAGGAACAGCAGGTAGGAGCCCCGACCCTCGTTGGTCTCTCCGCTGAGGGGGAGGGCGAAGCGCCCGTCTTTCAATGTCAGCGGCACGTTGCGCGGCAGGGATCCGAAGAGACCGGGGATCTCCACATCCTCGCTCCAGGTGTGCCCGTTGTCCGCCGAGGTGCGGTAGAAGAGGCGGCATTGGCCCCAGCCCGTGCCGCGGCGCATGGGACGGCTCTTTTCCATGCGGCCCCAGACGATGCCGACTTTATTATCCGGCGTGCGGAAGATGACCGCATTGCCCGGAGGTTGTTCGGGGTTCCACAGCATGCGCTCCGGCGTCTCCCAGGTGCGCTGCCCCTTCGGCATGCGCGCGAGATAGAGCGCCTGGTCCTCGGCGGATTCGTAGCTCCCGCCATACCACAGACAGAGCAGGTCGCCATTGGGCGCTTCCGCCAACGTGGAGCAATGCTGCACCGGTACGCCGGGGAGTTCGTCGAATACGAAGCTGGAATAGAAACGCATGGAGCCGTAAGGATTCTCGATCGCGCGCCGGTTGCCGGCTTCATCCATCGGCGTGCCATCGACAGGTGTTTCCGCCACCGCTACCGGTTTGTCGGCCATCAAGGCCTGTATGGCCAGATCCAGGCTGGCCGCGCCATCGGGACCACGCAGCCCGCCGTGATAGAGCAGCTTCCCCCCATCATCCAGCAGAAAAAACTCGGGCGTGCGCTCCGCGCCGAACTGCGTTGCAGCGGCGCCCTCCGGATCGCGATACACAGGAAAAATAACGCCCCGGTTCTGGGTGAAGGTCTTGATTTCTTCCGCCGTTTCTTCGGGCTTGGACACGACACCGACGAAGAGCACTTCATCGGTGCGGTAGCGCTCGTGCGTCTCGCTGATCTCAGCGATCTGCGATTCCGTCACGGAACATCGCGCGGACAGAAATACCACCACGGTCCCACGACGATCACCGTAGTTGTCCATCGTTCGCGGGATATCCTCAAGATTCACGAGGGACACCGGCCCCGCTACCGTCCCGATATCCAGGGCCCCCACGGGCAGTCCCGTGAACAACAGCAACAAAACGATCCAGATAGCACCACGTAGTCCCGACATAATCGCACTCCCTGTTGGTTTGCGGCGATTGTAGCACCGCGCGCGAACGCTGTCTATTCGCTCTTGCGCCTGTGGCGCACGATGCCCCCGGGCCGCCGGCGCTCCATGCTTGCGTATAGCTTGTTACATCGGGGGCCACTCGCAATTTTTTGTGGATCTTGCTCCAATCGATGGGCCGGTCAAGAGTCGCTTTCCTCCCACATTCTCGCACTACTGAACCGCCAATTCTCCGGCCTGTCTACAAGATTGGCCTGTACTGGATTCCAATGAATGTAGAAGAGTGTCCTGTTGAAATGTGCCTCGCTGCGCATGTAGCGATCAAAAACTTCGCGCTGCCAGAACGTGCCCCGTCGACCTATCCGCCGGTTTGCCTCATGGGCAGTATAGGATTTCCACGAGTGTGCCAGATCTTCGAGCGAATACCCTGCCACGGTCTCCACGAGCACGTGAACATGATTGGGCATGACGCACCACGCGATTAACCGATAGCGCTCCCCGTCGAAGTGCAGAATATTTTCCTCGATGAGTTCCGCGACCTCCGGACGCCGCAGCCAGCAGGCACCGTGTCCTTTGTCGAGATAGCGCTCGATCTTGCGCATTCGTTCGAGTTCGTCGATTTCCTTGCGAAGAAGGGCCTCGTCGTAGGCGTCGAGAACTTCTTTCGGCATAGAATCGTGGAGGCGGTAGGTGATGAATTGGACCCTTCCCGGCTCGTCGAAATGTGGAAGATAACCTCGAGAATACCAGCCGCGTATGGAGAGATCCCCCGAAATGTGTGATTCACTATAGAGGTAGTCTGGGAGCGAGACTAAGTTATCAAGTGCTACGCGGAAATGCAAGAGTTTTATTGAGATGCTCAAGAGCATGTGAGGGGCGTTGACCGATCAAGTAAAGCGTGTGTATGGAGCGCCGGCGGCCCGCCGGCAGACCCGCGAAGAATCCTGTGGCGTACTGCCGGTGACATGGCCGAGGGAAAGCGCTGACGGGCGTAACCAGATAGTGCGCCTTTGGCGCACGATGCCGCCGGGCCGGCGGCGCTCCATACACACGCTTTCATTTATGGATCGGGTAATCGTGGTTAGAATACAGCGTTAGAAAAAAACCCCTCCGCCGACTTGGCGGAGGGGCGAGTAACTCTGTTCACCTGCTCTCTACTTTATTTCACTTCAAGCGTCACCGGTGCGGCGCTGGCCTCGAGTTCGGTGTTGTAGTAGGCGTATACGCGCGACGCGGGCGTTTGGGCTTTCAGCGGGAACTTGGCGCGGAGGCCGTAGCTGAATTCGACGGTGGCGTTGGCCTTGATCTCTTCGAAGTAGAGGATGACCTGGCGTCCGGCCACGTCGTAGCGGCTGATCGTCTTAGCTTCCACGAGTTTGTCGAGATCGGCGCGCTCGACCTGGAAGCCCGGCGGCACGCCGAGATCGACGATGGTCATCTCGGTCTGGGCGGGCATGTTGTTTTTGACCGTCACCTTCGCCGTGACGAGATCGTTCACCGCGAGCGTCGTCTTGTCGTAGTCCACGCTGATGCTGAAGGGCTCCTGCTTTGCCTGTTTCTGTGTCCAGGGTGTGTAGTGGCGCCCCACGACCTGGTAGAGCAGGCTGCCCTCACCGCTGAACTCGATGCGGACCTTGTTGGCGCCCTGGCGGGTCTGTTCGCCCGCGTCGACGAGGCGCATGACGTCGGCGTCTTCGTTGGTGACCTTGAACTCGCTTACCACGGCGTCGTTCACGAGCACGCGGATATTCGCGTTCACGTCTTTGGTCTGGTGTTGGAGCGACAGCGTGAGGACTTTCAACGCGAGGATGGTGGACTGGGTGGAGCCCCAGTGGCCGCTGGCTTCTTTTTTCTGGATGATCCAGGTCAGGCCCTCGGTGGTGGTGTCCGCGTACTTCCCAGCTTTCATGAACGCGATGAGCGTGAGCGCCGTGGCTTCCACGTCGGCCGCATCGCCGTGGGTAAAGGTGACCGTCGCGCTGCCCTTCCAGTGGGTGGTCTTCTCCTCAGTCACTTTCATGCCGTGGAGCTTCTCCAGCACGGCGCTGGCGTCGGCGTCGTTCTTGTCCCATGACACCAGCGCATTCGCGACGAGGGCCAGTGTGTAAGCGTCGTCCGCCTTGCGCCAGTTGGCCTTGATGTATTGCATGGCGCGATCCACCTTGTCGTCGCGCTCGCCATTGGTCAGGAGCGCGTCGGCGATGTAGGCCGTGACGAGGAGATCGCCGCTCTGGATGTTGCCCCACGATTCCGCATGGAGGTAGTTCGCGTCGGGCGTCCATCGGCCGTCGCTCTCCTGCTGGCCCGTGAGCCAGGCGTGCGTGCGCTGCATCACGCTCGGGTCCACTTCGTGCACCTTCGCCATGTCGTAGAACTCTTTCAAGCCCCAGGCCGTGAGCACTTTGTTTGCGGGCGGATCGCCGAACCACGAGAATCCTCCCCCCGGCACTTCGTAGGTCAGCAGGCGCTGGTAGCCCGCATTGATGAAGCCCTCGGCCTTCAGTTGCAGCTCGGGATTTATCTGGCCCGTCTCGGTCATATACTGCACGATGAGGATGTTCGGATAGGTCGTGGAGCTGGTCTGTTCGAAGCAGCCCGAGGGCATCTGGAGCATGCTGTCGAGGCCGTCCACGATCTGGCTGAATACGCCGGGGTACACGCGCACGAGGATCTTCTGCGCACCCGCGACGCTGCCTTCGGGAATGGTGATGGTGTGGTCCACGGTGGCCGAGAGGCGATCGCTGATGCTTTCCTCCACCTTCTCGCCGTCGGGCGCGACTTCCACCTCGCGGCGGATGGCGTCCTGCATGGTCTTGCCATGGGCGAAGACGGTGAGCTTGTGCATGCCGAGTTGCTTCACCTGAATGCGGAAATACATGGAGCGCACTTCGCCGGGGGTCATGTTTATGGTGACTTCCGCCGCGCCTTCCAGTGTGAACCAGTCGGCGGCCTCAAAGACGAGACGCACGTCCTGCGCTTCTTCGAGGTAGTTGTACAGGACCACAGGGATGGACACGCGGTCGTTCTGCGTCAGGAATACGGGCAGATCGAGATCCACGAAGAACTCCTGGAATACGCGGAGAGGCGTTTCCGTGCTGCCGAGCGCGCCCGTGGCGCTGGAGGCCATGGTGGTCATGCGCCACGTGGTGATGCTGTCCGCCAGGCCCACGGCCATGGTGGCGCGACCCTGACCGTCGGTGATCAGCGCCGGCTCGAAGAGGAGCGTCTCGGGGAAGTATTCGCGAATGCGGATCGGCGCGGCGCCCGAACTCTCTTTGTCAGCTTCCTGCGCGTCGGCCGGTGGCGCCTCTGCGGCAACGGCGGCCATCTCCGGCACGGGTGCGGCCTGCGGGAAGGTCAGATCGGCCACAGCGCCCTTGAATCTGCGGGCGACGCCGCCGAAGCCGCCGCCGCCGCCCCCGCGACCGCCGAATCCGCCACCACCACCAAAACCGCCGACCACTACGCCCAGCTTCGCCTGCACCCAGGGCAGGTCCTGCGTGATGTCGTCGCTCGTATTTTCGAGGCCATCCATGCCCTTTGAGCGCATCTGGAACCAGCCGCCTGTATTCTGGAGCTGGGAGAAATCGAAGACGTAGCGGTTGCCCCAGGGATCTTCCAGTTCGCGTGGCGCCAGGTATTTCTGGCGCAGCAGCGTATCTTCCACATCCGCGGGCGCCTTCCAGTCGTGCTTCTCCAGGTAGCGGCGCACGGCGTCCTGCACGCGCTTCATGTCCGCCGCGAAGCGCTCGGCCAGGGCGCTCTCCGTGGCGCTGCGCTTGGCGGTGAAGCTGTTCTGGTGGATGGGCGGTGCGGGGGGCGCTTCCGCCGAGGCGAGCAGCACCTTTGCCGCTTCCTGCTGCTGGTCGTCCCAGATCATGGGCACGGGGCGGGGCAGGGGAATCGGCTGGCCGGGATCTTTGATGATGTCGTCGATGTGAAAGCCGTGAATTTCGTAGCGCGGCTTCATGATCTCCTGTTCCAGCGTGAAGAAGATCTTCTCCAGACCGGGGTGAAGCTCCTGCAGCGCGAAGACGCTTTCATCCACGATGGCGATGCCCAGCGCGGCCGCGGCGGGATTGCCCTGCTTGTCCGTGACGGCGAAATTCAGTGTGGCCTCCTCGCCCGGACGGTAGGTGTCGTGGTCCATGGAGATGGTCAGGTTCAACTGATCCGCCGGGTTGATATAGAGCAGGCGCGTGTCGCGGATGAGATCCGTGGTGGGTGAAAACATGTATGCATGGAGCACGACGCTGCCCATGAGGCCGGGATCGAGATCGAGGTCCAGCGTGGCTTTGCCTTTCTCGATTTTGCCGCTGCGCGTCATGACGGTCTGGCCTTCCCGCACGAGATCGAAGTAGACGTTGCCGCGCTGCTTCGTGGCGATGACTTCCGCGTGGAGCGTGTCGCCCGCCTGATAGAGGGTCTTGTCCGTTCGCACGAGGAGGGCGTTGGCGCCTGCATCGGTTTCGAGCGTGGCCTGGGCGCTTCCGCGCTGGCCCGATTTCTCCTGAACGTCGAGCGTTAGCGATACTGGGCCCGTCTGGGGCGTGAAGCGCAACGTGGCCACGCCGAGGGCATCGGTGGCGGCGCGCAGTTCACCCTGTGCCTGGGGGCTCGTTGCCGTCACCGTAGCGCCTGCCAGCGGGGTGCCGTCGGGCTGGGCGACCAGCACATACACGGCGTTTTCCACACCTGGCGCCAGGTTGCCGCCCTCCGCAATCGCGTGGATCTGCATTGCCGATGCGGCCACGGGCTTCATCACGGACTTCTGCTCCGCGTGATCCGCCGTATCCGTCACCTCCACCTCCAGCCGCACCGAGGCCTGGCCCTGCTCCAGCTCCGTGCCCACGAAGTGCGCGGGCAGGGGCAGCGTGAAGGACCAGTGGCCATTCTCATCCAGCGTGCCGTCCAAATCCGCAAAAGTCTCGAAGTTCACTGCGAAGGTGGATGCCGTGATCTTCACCGCGCCCCCCGCAACGGGCTTGCCGAAGAAATAGTCCGACTGGATCTCGCCCTTAAGCGTGTCGCCAGGTTGATAGAATTCCCGATCCGTCGTGGCTTCAATTTCGAACTTGGGCAATACGTAGCGATCCACCTGCACCTGCTTCTCGCTCTGGTCCTCGCCCAAGATCGCGCGGACGATGTAGCCGCCGAGATTGACCTCGGTGGCCAGTTGAAAGCGCGCGGAGGCAATGCCGAAGGCGTCGGTCTTCGGGGACTCCTTGAAGACCTTGTTACCCTTGCCGTCCATCACTTCAAAGGTGAGGGCGCTCTCCGCCGCGGGCTTTAGCGAGCCCGCATTGAGGCACAGGGCGCGCATCTCGATGAACTGGCCCGGCTGGTACTGGGGCTTGTCGGTGCTGAGAAGGATCTTGGCCTTGCGTTGCACGTTGACCGGCTGCTCCAGGCGATCCTCGCCGTAGCCCGCCGCGGTCATGGTGATCTCGATTTGGCCCTTTCCCGCGTCCTCTGGCTTCACCGTGAAGGAGGCATCCAGGCCGCCGTCCGCGTTGGTGGTGCCGCTGAAAAGGGGAATACGTTTCGCATCCCGCACGAGGGTGAGGGTGGCCTCCGCACCGGGGACGGGCTCGCCCGTGGCATGGTTCAGCGCCACGAGTTGGAGCCCGGCGGTGCTGCCCGCGATGAGATCCGGGAAGCCCACGAGGCGAGTTTCCAGTTGGGCGATGGTGTCGATGAAGAGGAAGCCGCCCTCCTCGCGATGGTCGCCCGAGCCGAAGGTGTAGTTCACGAGGCTGTCGGCCTGCTGGCCATCCTGGAGGCGCCCGTTGAAGGGCAGCACGACCTCGTTGGCGCCCGGTTTCAGGGTGAGCCGCCTGGAGGCCTCCAGGCGCTGCTGGCCGTTCATTCCCACAATGGCCACGCGGAAGAGTTCGTTGGCGGTCGCCTTTTTGGGATTAGTGATGCTCGCGTGGACCTCCAGCCCGCCGATTTCGGAGCGGATCTGGAAGTTTTCCCGATCAACCCAGGCGGTGGCGCTGTTTTCCTGGGCGTAGGCGGGCGTGAAGGGGCTGGGGTCGGTATCGCCGGGTATCAGCCAGGCGCCAAGGGCCAAGGTGGCCGCGATCAGGCCGAAATGGTGCAGTTTCATGGGATGTTGCCTCCCGGGTTGGGGTTTTGGGTCGCTCGATACCACATTGGACACCGGAAGAACGCCGGGGTTCGGAGAAATTCAGACGGATCAGACCGATCAGACGGATCAGATCAGTCAGATCGGTCTAATCCGTCTGATCGGCCCTTGGTTCCCTTGCGCAGCCGCGCCGCTGATCGGTATAACTTACGGGCAACCAAAGGAGAGCAAACATGGGTATTGTCATCGGCCTCGACGTGGGCACCAGCGGCACCAAAGCCATCGCCATGAACCAAAAGGGCGAACTCCTCGCCTCCGCCGTGGTGGAGTATCCCCTGCACGCGCCGAAGCCGAACTGGGCCGAACAGGACCCTGCGGACTGGAACCGGGCGGCTTTTGCGGCCCTGGCGGAGCTGGCGGGTAAGGTGGATGCGAAGGAGGTCAAGGGCATCGGCCTCACGGGGCAGATGCACGGCAGTGTGTTCCTGGACAAAGACAATAACGTGATTCGTCCCGCGCTCCTCTGGTGCGACCAGCGCACGGCAGCCCAGTGCGACGCTATCACGTCGAAAGTGGGCGAAGCGCGCCTCATCGAGATGGTGTCCAACCCCGCCCTCACGGGCTTCACCGCGCCGAAGATCCTCTGGCTGCGGGACAACGAGCCCGAGAACTATGCGCGGGTGAAGAAAGTGCTCCTGCCCAAGGATTACATCCGCCTGCTGCTCACCGGCGAATTCGCCACCGACGTGGCGGACGCCTCGGGCACCCTCCTTTTCGATGTGAAAAACCGCAAATGGCACACGGAACTCATGGGTATCCTGGGCATCGACACGGATTTCGTGCCCCGCGCCTATGAGGGCCCGGAAGTGACCGGCACCCTGACGGCCGAGGCCGCCGCGAAGACTGGCCTGCCCGCCGGGATTCCCGTGGTGGCCGGCGGCGGCGATCAGGCGGCCAATGGCGTGGGCTGCGGCATCGTGCGCAAAGGGATCATCTCCTCGTCCCTCGGCACCAGCGGCGTGGTCTTCGCCTTTGCCGACGACGTGAGCACGGACCCCCTCGGGCGCGTCCACACGTTCTGCCACAGCGTGCCGGGCAAGTGGCACGTCATGGGCGTCATGCTCAGCGCGGGTGGCTCTCTGCGCTGGTACCGCGACACCCTGTGCCAGGCGGAAATAGCCCAGGGCAAGGAAAGTGGCAAAGATCCCTACGAATACATCACGGCGGCCGCCGCCGAAGTCCCCATCGGCTCCGAGGGCCTGATCTTCCTGCCCTACCTCACCGGCGAACGCACGCCCCACAAGGACCCCGATGCTAAGGGCGCTTTTGTCGGCCTGTCTCTGCGCCACACCAAGGCCCACATGAGCCGGGCCGTGCTGGAGGGTGTGGCCTATGGCATGCGCGACAGCCTGGAGATCATGCGCGGCATGGGCGTGGTCGTGTCCGAAGTGCGCACTTCAGGCGGTGGCGCGCGCAGCAAGGTCTGGCGCCAGATGATGGCCGACACCGGCAGTGCGCCCATGGTCACCATCAACGTGGACGAAGGTCCGGCCTACGGCGCGGCCATCCTCGCCAGCGTGGCGGCGGGCATGTACGGCACGGTGGAGGAAGGTTGCGACGCGATCATCCAGGAGATCAGCCGCCTGGAGCCCGATGCGGCCGCGGTGAAGGCCTATGATCCGTGGTTCGACGAGTACCAGGCGATGTATGGCGCGCTGGCCCCGAGGTTCAAGGCGCTGGCGGGGTTGTTGGGGTAGTCGAATCCAATGTGGCAGGCTTGGAGCTTTGTAAGAGCGTCACTAAAGTTCTTCGATCGGTGTACTTAGGCGCAGTGCAAAATGGTCAGGAGTAATTGTCCCCAAGACCGGCTTCCGATTCCCACTCAGGGAACTCGGGTCAGTATCTTCCGTGTTTGAATCAACTTTATGGAGAAAAAGTTGGCAGATGGACATCCCGGGGCGAATACAAATTGGAACTTCGCCCAGATTCGTAATTTCTAATGTGAGGCAACCCGTGAAACCAGGATGAACCCCTGTTGCTGTGGCGATGATAAGGCCCCGCCGTCCCCATTTTGACTTTCCGATCACGTATCCAGCTAGATTCTTTGGTAGCCTGATCCACTCCAAGGCCGCACCTAAAACGAACGCATTGGGGTGAAGAATGAAATCGGTTCCAAATGGGACATAGTGTAATTTTGTAAGATGGTTCTCGTTCGGCACACAGGTTCCAGGCTTGAGAACATTCAACGAAGTTATCGTTGTATTTCGCATAGTGCTAATCCAAGTTCCCAATCGGAGATCGACGGATCCAGATCCACTCTTGCGCAATACTTCGATGTCCGGTTGAGGCGTTATAACGAGCGGATCTTCGTCCGTGTCACTGGATTCCAAGCGACTGGCAATAATGTCAGCTTTGATTATCACGTGGATTCCTTAAGTCGGCTTTCTATTTCCAAGACTTCTATGTTCTTCAGCGTTAGTTCCTTCAAGACAAAAATCGAGTCCCGAATTTGCGGCATGTCTTTCCAAAGTGAGGGGTCGAGATATGCCGCCCATGCCGCATTGAGTATGTTTGAGAGCGCCATGGAATTCCGAGCCGGGACAATTAGCCGATTGTAGAGACTGTGGATTTCCGATATTTTTATGGGGTCCGGATTGGGAACACCCGCATTGCTTAAGATCTGATCTGCGTCTTTCAACAAATCTTCTATCACGTTGTCAACGCTCGCATCTGCCGTGCGCTGCATAAACTCTGGAGAAGAAGGGTGTTTGGCAAAGAGTGCACTATAGCCCGTTGGGCTCGAACCGCCGTACTGCTGAATCGCACGCGTCAAATATCCCGCTCTGATTCGAACGTCTGGGTACCTTGGGCTTCGTTGAAGCGAACCCGGCGATACCAAATAGGCAAACGCGTTAAGATACGACTCCCCAAAAATACGAACCCCAATGAAGTCACAGAAGATTTCCTGTGCTTGTCTGAATGCCGATTCACGAGCCGGAACCCAGGTTCTCTGGGCAAACATATCGCCCCCCAGAGCATCCTCCTTAATTTTGAGTTCAGGATATTGTCGTTGGTACTCCACCCAGTTCGCACGAATATAAGCGAGCACAGAATCTGTTAGCCTTCCGTAGTACGTTTTCGTGTCAATCATCTTATTCCAAATGGTGTGCCCCAATTCATGCCCCGCAGTTGGAAGCAAGAGTGGATTGGCGGATTCGGATGCTGGCAGTCCGATGAGTACAAAATCAGAAAGGGTAACGTTGTCAACGTAAGTATGAGGGGAAAACAACCATTCGGAGGAAAGAACAAGTTTTGTGCTCGGACCTAATATCAACCTAGATATCCTCAATATTGGTCCATATACCTCAAACGCGTTCCTAACGTTCGTGGATCTCAACAAGAACCCCGCGTATGGCAGATAGCGCTCTAGGAGCGCAGTGGACGCACTGCAGGCCGCATCGATAACGAGAGAACCGCTTGAATCATCCAGGGATTCAAGATTCTCAATATGTTTAAGTGTGTTTGTCTCGAGTATTTTCAAGGCATCCAGTGAATGCGAGTATGGGAAGGTCGAGCTTTTTAGCCTCTCGAGTTCTTCACAGAACACTTTCAGTCGCTGGATTGCGTAGTGGCGTGACGTGGACAATTTAAGCCGATCTACCACCGATTCGGGTGAGCAGGTTCCATCTCATACGTTTTCATGAGATAGTTTGAGGTGGCGATGGAAAAAGCTGCGCAAAAATCTCGAAGCCTAGGGAGTTGGTCGCTATTCTGCTCGGATACGTTTTGGCTGAGGTTATTGATTATCTTTCTAGCCTCTTCTGCCAATACATTTACCGTGCCAATTGGGTTACCCGATCTTGAAAACGATATTGCACTATTGAAAACTTCAAGCGTTCCGGGCATGACAAACATGTGTTCAGCAGAAAGTGCGTTTGGTGCCTCGACGGTATCTCGTAAGAATTCGACCAGTTGCTCCACTACATCGAATTTGGTTTCCTTGCCGGCAATGTGTCTATCAATTGCAGTGGCAGCCTGAGAGGCCAGTAGGCTCAATTCAGGTCCGATTGCCTTTGGGCTTTTTTGCGCGGTAGTGAGTCCCATTTATATTCTCCTTGCGTGGTTTCATGGAAATAGCAGGGTGCGTCGCGTGTTCAAATTAACAAAATCAAGACTTTCTGTCAATAAATTCCTTTTTCGTAGCATCAGACACGTCGGTGAATAACCGGTCAAAAAATACTCCACATGATCGGCCAAAAGGCAACACAGACACCCATTACCAGTTGAAGTATACAGGTTACTGTGTGACTCTTGACAAACTGTGGCTCTTGCCACGCCCGGAAGCCATAGGACTGTATTGAAACAATCATTAATGCAACGAAATGCCTCGCAACCGCTTTCCGTTTCGAGTTGGTCGATTTCCCCCCCTTCCCCCCGCTATTCCTTGCGCTGCTTCAGCAGCCACTTGATGGCTTTCTCATCCCCATAGGCCGCGTCCCAACTGTTGTGGTTGGTGCTTTTCAGCTCGTCGTACTTCACGTCGCCACCCGCGTCTTTCACGGCCTTCACCATCTCCCTTGAGCGCTCGGGCGGTACCACGTCGTCGTCGGCGCCGTGGAAGGCCCAGATGGGCACGGTGCTGAGGGCCTTGACGCGTTCTTCCATCGTGCCGAACTTGGCGGCTTCTTTCTCGTCCATCTTTCCGAGGACGTCGGCCGGGTTGCCGCCGCCGCAGATGGGCATGAGGGCGGCAAAGGTGTCGGTCTTGGCTGCCCCCCAGATCCAGGTGGCGTAGCCGCCGAGGGAAAGGCCGGTCAACGTGATGGCTTTCGGGTCCACGCTGTACTCCGCCTGCACCTGGGCCATAGCCGCTTCGATGGCGGGCACGGCTTTGTCCCAGAAGGCGCCGTCGGCGCACTGGGGCATGAGCACGAGGGCGGGGAAGCGATCCCGGTGGAGGCGGATGGCGTGGCCAATGCCCTCATCGGTCTGCTTCAGGTTGTCGTCGCCCCGCTCACCCGATCCGTGGAGGAACACGATGAGGGGCCAGGTTTTTTCCGCGGTGTAGTCTTCGGGCACATAGAGGGCGTAGCGCGCGGCGTTGCCGTCCAGGGGCGCGGCCTTGTCGAGGAAGCCGGTGGCCTTCTCGCGGGTGGATGCGGCAAAGGCCTCGTGGCGGGGCTCGGCGTTGCACCCCGCCAAAAGCGCCGTGCCGGCGCATACCACTGTGACCCATGCCGCGCGTACCATGAAGAGAATCCTTTCGTAACAAGACCTACCGGTACTACTTTACCGGGAAACAGACGAAATGTCACGGGCGCGGCCCCCGATCCGACGTTGCACCTCCCCGGGGGTTGTGGTAGAGTGGCCGACGGTTTATTGCATGAATTGCTGGGTATTCCGGCTGGTGGGGGACCCCGGCCTGTTCCCAGGCCCGCCCGTTCCGCCCGATTGGAAACTCGCGAAGCGGTCCGGGGGTCTACTGTCCGCTGGTTTGCATGGCCGTCGCACGGCCCAGGGTCGCCCTGTCGGGATGCAAGCCGAACGTGTAACGAGGAGAATATCGAATGCGTAAACATACCTATGGATGCCTGGCGCTACTGCTCGCCGCTGCGCCACTGGCCGGAGCCGAAGGCCTCGCCAATGCCAAGATCACCCTGAAGACAGGCGAAACGAAACTGGCCAATTCGCCCCTGAGCATTGCCTATGACGGCGCCGCCCCCGAAGGCCGCATCCTGGTGGAAGAGGCCAAGACGGCGAAGAAGTTCCCGGCCACCCTGCGCGACGGGGAGTTTGTTTTCGTTCCCGAAGGGGCCATGCCCAGCACGGAGCACAGCTACACCGTCCTGGTGGAACCCGCCACGGACACCATCTCCCCCAAGGTCCGGGTGGAGCAGCAGGCCGACAAGCCCATCGTGGATGTCTTCATCGACGACGTACACTTCACGAGCTACCACTATTCCAACGACAACAAGAAACCCTTCCTCTGGCCTGTAAATTCCGAGGGCCAGGTCGGCGTAACCCGCGACTTCCCCATGGGCGAGCTCGAAGGTGAGCGGGGCAAGGATCACCCCCACCATAAGTCCATGTGGGCCGCCTATGGCGAGATCAGCCTCGTCGATCCCAACGCGGCCCCCGGCACCGAGCCGGCCACCTGGGACTGCTGGGCGGAAGGCGAGAATTCCGGCTTTCAGCACAGTGGCGAAGTCACCTTTGGCTCGGGCGATGCCTACGGCTGGGTGAAGGCAAAGAACGTGTGGCAGGACAAGGACCACAAGCCCCTCCTGACCGAAGAGCGCGAATACCGCTTCTACGCCACACCGGAAAACGGCCGCCTGATCGATGCCTACGTTACTTTCACGGCGGACTACGGCACCGTGCTCTTCAGCGACACCAAGGAAGGCGGCATGGTCGCCATCCGCATGCGCCCGGAGCTTTCCTATGAGACCGGCGTGATCACGAATGCCCAGGGCGACGTGGGCGAAGACACCCTCTGGGGCAAGCCCTCCCCCTGGTGCGACTATTCCGGCCAGATGGACGGCATCGGCTGGCGCGGCCTGGCGGTCTTCGATCACCCGACCAACCTGCGCTACCCCACGAGCTGGCACGTGCGCAGCTACGGCCTCATGGGCGCCAACCCCTTCGGCTATTCCTACTTCAAGGAGAAGGAATACAACAAGGGCCTGCTCCCCACGGAGAACGGCGACACCATCATCAAGAACAAGGAGAAACTCTCGTTCAAGCACCGCGTCTACGTGCACAGTGGTGACGTGAAGAAAGCCGAAGTCGCCGAGCGCTTCGCCAACTTCGCCACCCCGCCCGAAGTAAAGTGGGCCAAGTAAATCCCACGGACCTACCGCCAAACACCAGGCCCTCCTTCGACGAAGGAGGGCTTCGTTTTAGGGACAGCCTCGCCCCGTGACGCGCACAGGGCTACCCCCCGGCCCCCCGCAAGCGGGACTGTAGATTTAGTCTTCAGTTGCCAGCACGTTAGAGGACATCACCTAACTGTCATTCCCACGAAAGTGGGAATCCAGAGATCGGGTGACGTAAGCTCCGCGAAATCACTGGATTCCCACTTTCGTGGGAATGACAGATAAGCGAATTCTCCATCTTTTTTAACACGTTGGATTCAAATCGACAGACCCATGCGGGGGTAGACATTACTTGCCAAAGTGAACCTCTTGTTCCCCCCGCTTGCGGGGGGGTAGGGGGGGTAAATTCTCGGACACGGTTCTTATCCGCCATCGCCAAAGCGAGGCGCCACAAGGGACTGTTCCGCCCGCCGCCCTCATGCGTTGCGCGACAAACCCCTGATCCACGCCCGGACACGTCGACTCCGGGCCCGGCCCTCGGGATCGATAAAGCTCATGGAAAAGCAGGCCATCCCAAAGCCCAGATTCAACAGCCGGAGTTGAAACCACCACACGGCCACCGCAAGAACCGCGAGGACGACCAGACGGTACTTGAAGGGGAGTCGATACACCGCCGGATCACTCGCCAACAGCACGATGATAAGCGGATAGAGCACCATCAGCGGCCCGAATACGTAGGGTAAATGCTCAATTCCGCCATCAATCGCCAGGGTCCCCAAAATGACAAAGGCCGGATAGCCGATCAGCTTCGCAATGTCTTTCTTCATGCGTCTCCGCCCCGCGAATGCCCGGACACGTCGGCCCCGCGCCCAGCCCTCGCAAACAACCCCATGGTGCCAGCAGCCAACATCCAACCCATGTACAGGGGCCATATCCGTATCCACCACACGGCCACGGCAAGAACCGCGACGACAAGCAGGCGGTACTTGAAGGGGAGTCGATACACCGTCGGATCGCTCGCGCCCAGCACGATGATAAGGGAATAGGAGATTATCAATAACACGCAAAGGAAGGGAAAGCGAGGTAGAGCGCTGTCCACCGCCAGGGCCCCCAGAATGACAAAGGCCGGATAGCCGATCAGCTTTGCAATTTCCCGTTTCACAGGTCGTCGCTCCGCGAATGCCCGAACACGCGGTTATACGCCCGCTCCTCCTGCGCCTTCCACCACGGATCCTTGTGCCGCGCCACAAAAAAGCAGACGAAGACAGCCACAAACGGCAACCAGACCAGAAACGATCCGATTACTCTTAATTCCAACACGTACAACAAAATCATAATCAGCCCCGGCACACCCATGCTCAGCCTCAGGTAGAAATGCGGCACACGCAGGAGCGAGGGGTCGAAAGCAATCACGAACGTCCCAATGAAGTATGCGGCGAGCGCACAGAAATAGAGGGGAGGCGAATAGCGCAGGGACTGGTCAACCACCACGGCCCCCAACAGGACGAAGGCCGGATAGCCGATGATCTTTGCGATGTCCCTTTTCATGATGTCCCTTTCCGCACCCGCCCCCGGACACGGGCCCAGAAGCGCCGAAGGCGTGCCCGCTCCGCCGTATAGTTCGGGCCCGTCAAGTAGATGGCTGCAATAACCATGAACTGTAGTGGCCAACGCTGAAGCCAACAGAATATTGCCACGGCAATCCCGCTAACCAGCGCGCGGTAGAAGAAGTGAGGGCAATCCATGAGGGGATCGCGCGCCATCAATATCACGATGACCGGGTAAAACACGATCAAGGGAAGAAACAGAATCGGCGCATGGAGAATCGACCAATCGAGCGCCAGTCCGCCCAGCAGCACGAAGAGCGGGAATCCGATCATTTTTTCCCAGTAGAGATTCACAAGTCACCCACCTGCGGCGCAAGGAAGCCCGAGCGCTCAAGAGTCCGCATCAGGATCAGCCGCTGGAATAAGTGTATACCGACGGTGCCTCGATTACTATACTGGTGCGCAACACGTGGCGACAATTGACGGAAATCGCCATCGCGAACAGGATCTTGAGTCAAACCGCAGAGGAGTTCCTGAGCATGACCAACAAACTGAACCTCTCCCTGACGGACGAACTACGGCGCTTTGTTGATTTCAAAACGGGTGACGAAGGGTGTTACACCACACCCGGCGAGTATATTCGTGACCTGATAAGGCGAGACATGGAGGATTGGAAAATCGCGGTGGACATTGCCCAGGGTATCCGGGAGGTGTCGGAAGGGCGATACGCGAATGAGTCCATTCTCGATATCCTGAGCGAGGGCTGAACTGTTCAAGCGTGCCACGCGATCCGCCCGATAGGGCGGTTCGTGTGCGATTGGCACGTGCTCCCGTTGCATCGAAAGCAACTCGACCGTCCCTTTCGCATCAACACCACGAAGATTTCAGCGGATGCTCGAACATGGCCTCAAATCGCACTCCAAGCCGCCCGTTCGTAGACACTTCCTATAGCCCCCGAATTTGTGGCTCAAGGCACACGAACCGCCCTTTCGGGCGGATCGCGGGGCACGTCCAGTGCCGCTGAAAGAACTCACCCATGCCCCTGCGTGCGGAGGAGCTTGTATTCGATGCTGTCCACGAGCGCGCGATAGGATGCGGAGATGATGTTCTCCGAGATGTCCACGGTGCTCCAGGACTGGTCGGCGTCACGGTACAGGATCATCCAGCGGTCACTTGCTCCTTTTCCAAGGCGACGATGGTCCGGGCAAAGGTCTTTTGAAGTTCTTCGAGCGTCTTTTCCAGATAAATCTCTGGCTGCGGAAGCGTGGAGATGCGGCGCATCTCCGCGAAATCCAGATTCGCGCGGCATTCCTTCAGTTTGGGAATAAACCACGGATCCCCGGTTCGCCCGATAAGTTGGACGGTATCGGTCCAAGTTATGGGGTTCTCGTTGTGATTCATACCGAGAATCTCAGTCAGCTCGGTCCGGAGCAACTGGCGAAACTCCATGTCCGTCTCGCGATCCCAATGGGTCATGAGCGCGGTGAGCACCTCAAGACGCTTCCCGGACTGAAGATATTCATCCGGAAGGGAAGCGTAGAACTCCAGCAGCAGGGCGCGGGCCTCGGGATTCTTGAAACTCCCCATGGTGTATACGCCTGAGCCGCTTCGCTGCCAGGGGGTCTCCTTCAACGCCTCGAAACCGGCGTCACCGCACTGGCGAAGTCGCGTAACGAGGATGCCGCCGAGGGTTTCATGTTCGCCCAGCTCGTCGAGCTTCTGTTGATCGTAGCCGCTTATTCGTTCGCCAATCTCTTCAAGAACCGCAAGCGTGGGAGCTCCCGTGAAGGGCTCACCGTTAATTTCCGCAAGAAACTGTGTAATGGCACCTTTCCGGGCGCTGTCGAGATAGAACTCGCGAAAGAGCTTCAACGCGGTCTCCTCGGGCAAGCACGCCTTTGCGACGGCAGCCAGTCCGAGCCGGGCCTCGAGACGGTTGATATCTTCCGGCACGGAAGATCGTATTCCATCATCGTCGGGCCAGGGAACAGCTCGGTACTCGGTGCGGAGTAGCTCATAGAGCCCCGCCTGTTCGCTCGCGTTCGCATCCGCATACCGCGCCTTCAGTTCTTCCAGGGCCCGGTGGCCCGCCTGCGTCGTACCGGCGCTTCGTACCGTGGCGATCAGGCCGTCGTCACTGGCCTCGCCGACGGGAATTTCCGGTTTGAATCGCTCCCGGATAAGCAACTCCCGCGCCGCCGCCTGCTCTTCAGGACCATAGTCCTCAAGACGGCGCTGGAACTCCGCCTTGTAGCCGGGGCGATCATCGAAGTGCTTCACCAACTCTTCGTCGGAGAGTTTGGAGTAATCGGATTGCGCTTGAGCGGGCTGGAGGCGGACAGTGGCTGCAACACTCACGATCATTAAACCAAGAAGCCAAGGCGGGATTATTTTGCACATGGGTTTACTCCTGTACGAGAAGCCGCAAGTCGTCGTGTTATGGAGGTACCGCACCGGGGGATGGCGGAGTTTCAGCGTGTTGAATCCGCCGCCTTGGTCAGCATTTCTTCCGCATCGGCCAGCGCAGTACGAAGTCCAACGATATTCTGTTGAAATCCCTCCGGATAATCGCTATTTTCCACGGCCTTCGACAGGTCCGCCGACTCTATGGCAGTCTTGAGCTTTTCAAGATAAGGCAGGTAGTAGGCGTCGCGGCTTTCCTCGGCCACACTGGCGGCGCTGGACAATTCAGACAGGTAGAATTCGCCCTTCGGCACCACCAGATACTGAACCATTTCGGATCGGATTCGTTCAAGGCGCTCATCGTTCGGAGAGCGCCTCTGCTTTTCCATCAGCGCGCCGAGAACTTTCACACGCATGTTCCGGCCGGTTGGAGTAAAGCTATCGTAAGCCTCCCAAAGCATCGCTTCGGCTTCTGGAACGTCGATATAGCGCAATGCATTAATGCCTCCATCGTGGCGTGCAGTGCCAAGTCGCTTGATAACTTCCAGCCCATCTTGGCCGCACTGACCAAGGATCGCATAACTATAATCAATACTATCGGAAAGAGATTCTATGAATTCTGGTGTACGCTCCTGTGTCTTGCGAACGGAAGCAGCAGTTTCAACATACTTTGCGCTCAACGGCCCCAGCACCCCCACAACGCCAGGCTGGCTGAGTGCTTCGAGAAAGCGAAGTTCGCCCTTCGATACCTCGGGCCGGAGCAGGCGCAGCTTCAGCGCCGCCAAGAGCTCCTCTTCATTCTGAAAATACTTTCTTGCGTTGTTTGCATAGATGAAGTAGAGGTTCAGCCAGCCGAATTGCTCGTTGTATTCCGGTTCGGCAGGGGGCAGGGGAACGCGGTCCCATCCGGCGAGATATTCCGTTTGAATCGCCCGCTGCTCTGACCCGTCTGCGGCGTTGTAACGCAGCTCCAGTTCCGCTAGGGCCTTGATCCAGCCTTCCGGACCCGTCGCTGTGTTAAGCCTTTCAATCAATTCTGCCGCGCTCGGCTCTTCCCGCGTCGCGGAGCCGCGGGCTGCGGCAGCTTCAAAATGTTCGCGCATGATGCGGCGCTTATCTGTTTCCAAATAGGTGGAAAAGCGTTGCTCCAACAGAGCCCGCGCTTCGGGCTCCGAAAGGCGTTCCAGTAGTTCCTGGTCGGTGAGTTTTTCAAGATCCGCCTGACCCCAGGCGCTCCCCATGTGCAGCAACAGGGCCAGAAGTAACATAAAAACCACGTAGGTTCCCGACCAGAGAAAAGGGCGATAGCTAACCTTTTTGGTGCTCATTTTAATACCCTCCCCCGTAGAAGCCCCATTCGATTTGCCATTGTGTGCCATCATGAAAATAGCGCCTCCCTTGAAAGTTATGCCATTCCTCGGTCGAGTTGATACTGGCGTGCGATTGGAGCATCGCCGCAGTTAAATTCTGATTTGTCAGGGCTCTGGTAAGTTCGTCGACCGTCCGCAGTGCTTCGTCCGAAGTGGCGTACACCAGATTAACGCTCCAGACGGGGTCATGATAGGCTTTGTTGGGCGTTCCGGCCACGGCCTCCTCCAGAAGTGCTTGATGGCCGATTTCGTCCTGGTTGTCGGAGCTGGGGCAGCCGTAACCCTCGTGCCAAATATTGGCGCGATGCCGGACATTATTTCCAACGCCATCATGGGCGTTCGGATTCGGGCAACTATTTGGATAACAGGGCTCATCGTTTGCCGTACACGTAGTCGTATCGCAAGAGTCGCCCAGCAGGGCGGTCTGTATCCCGGCCCAACGGACGTAACTTTGCCCGTTCGGGCCCAGCGCCGGAACGCTTGGTTTTCCCGCGTTGGGCGTGGTCCAATAGTTAATCCGGGTTTTGCGATTCACTTTGAAGATATCTGGATCGCTATTGAACCAGTAGCCAATGTTGGGGCCGCTCGTTATCTCTTCGATTTTGCTCTCAAAGTCATCATAGTCGTTGGGGAGATTGGGCAATACTGCATAGATGGGTGTAACGATAACGGTATTTTGGTCTTCATATTTCTCGTTGGAGTTGGTATTCTGACCGTAAGCTATGAATGAATCTGCATTTACAATCGGAAACGCGTCCGCGAATTGCTCCCGCCATTGCAAATCCACTGCGCCATGCGTGGCGCTGGCCTCCCATCCTGGGCGGCGGATGATGGGATATATTTGCGCCCCCACCGTTTGCGAGCGCGTTCCGTTTGGAACCATGGGGTTTTCAACGACCACATCGCAGAGAAGTAAAGTCTCGACTACGAATTTGCCAGACCACTGGTTGCTTCCGGTCATGGTGGCGATGAGATCGTCCCCATGCTCTCGGGATTCCCATGAATACGGTTGAATTCCTGGTCCGGAAGCGGGAGTCGCGCCCACAAGTTCGATTTGCGCACCAACTACCGAGGCGAATTCGGAATCGTAGATTTCAGGTACCGATTCCGTGGCGTTGGAAATGCTCATCCCGGCACGCCAAAGCTTTATGGTGCAGGTCGCCGATGCGCCCCCGTGGCTGTTTGGGGTGTGTTCGTAGAGGTCGCCGTTTTTCTTTTCATCGCAGTCGCCCGGGGTGGTGGCGCCGATGGCGCAGGTGACGGATATGGTGTCGCCGGCGCCCGCGTCGCCCAAGTTGAGCTGGATCGATGTGGCGTTGACGTTGTAGGGAATGCTGGATTCCACCTCGAGGACGCTGTAGCCCTCGGCACCGCTGACCGTCCAAGTGACGCTGCGGTCGCTGTGTACGCAATGGCCGGTGCAGGAACCGGGCGTGAACTCGGCGTACACGCCGAGTTCCACTTCTTCGCCTTCGGGCGCGTAGATGAAGTGCTTGGCGTCGCTGGCGAGGTGGCCGGTATAGTCCTCGTAGGCCACCTGGACGCAGGGTGCGGTGGTGCAGGGCGTGGAGCCCTGCGTGCTCGCGGGAAGGGCGACGACCGTCATCACAAGAAAGATACCCAGAGAGGCGGCTATGCTACCCCCCCCTCGAATTCCAACTACAACACAAACCACGCCGCATGGCCTTGCCTCCTGTTGGTTGCCCGCACGGGGCCACCCCGCGCATACCGCTATACGGTCAGGCTACAGCAGAATTTTCCGGCTGTCAAGGGATTTTTTGGGCGTATCACCCGCAAGCAGGGCGGCTTCGTCGCGCACGAGGATCTTGGACATTCATGTCCGAGGCAGAACCCACTTGATTGTTCGAGCGGCCCTTTAATCTGCGCGCGATCCCCGATCACCAGAAACACGACTATGGAAATCCACGCCGGGCAACACATTCACCGGACATTCCCATGCCTGAGATTACTTTGCCTCGGACAGGAATGATAATCATATAGGCAGCTTCTTCGATCCGGGTGTTACTCTCAGAGTAACCACAAACCGGGCAACAGCCCGAAAGGAAGAAGCCATGAACACACTATATGCCGGAATTGACTTGCATTCCAACAACAGCGTCCTGGTCATCAGCAACGAGAAAGACGAAGTCTTGTACGACAAGCGGTTGAAGAACGACTTGGATGTCATCGTCAGGGCGCTGGCTCCGTACACCCGCGAGCTGGTGGGCATCGTGGTGGAATCGACGTACAACTGGTACTGGCTCGTGGACGGCCTCCAGGCCGCGGGCCACAAAGTTCACCTGGCTAGTACGGTGGCTATACCGCAGTATTCGGGCCTGAAGCACGGCGACGACTATTCCGACGCGCGTTGGCTGGCCGCGATGCTGCGTCTTAAGATTCTTCCGGAGGCCTACATCTATCCCGCCGAGCTGCGCCCGGTGCGCGACCTGCTGCGCAAGCGCAGCTTCGCGGTGAAGCAGCGCACGGCGAACCTGCTGAGCGTCGAGAATGTTTTGTCGCGCAACACGGGCCATTCCATCTCGGTCGATGGCGCGTTTCGCCTGACCGCAGAAGATACGACCAACATGGGCCTTCCCGAGGATGTGGTGCTGGCGCTCAACGGGAGCCTGGCCCTGGCGCGCTGCGCCGACGAGCAAGCCAAGGCGCTGGAGAAGGCGGCCCGCCTGCGCGTGTGCCTGCGGGATGAATTCAAGAACCTGACCACGGTGAACGGCATTGGGACTATTCTGGCGTTGACCATCATGCTGGAGACGGGCAACATCCGCCGCTTCCCCACCGTGGGGGATTACGTCTCGTACGCGCGCTGCGTGGGTGGCGCGCGGGTGAGCAACGGCAAGAAGAAAAGCAAGGTCAACACGAAGAACGGCAACGCGTACTTGAGCTGGGCCTTCAGCGAGGCCGCGCAGCACGCCATCCGCTACAACGATAAAGCCGCACGCTTCTACCAGCGCAAGCTGGCCAAGTGCCACCTGATGGTGGCGCGGCGGGCGCTGGCGCACAAGCTGGCGCGGGCGTGCTATTACATCCTGCGCGACGGAAAGCCCTTTGACGACGACAAGCTCTTTGGCGGCAAGTAGCCGCTGTATTTTTGGATGAAACGTGGAGCCAGGAACTTGGACTGGGTAGACAAGCCCCAAGGAATGATTGGACAGCGTTTCATCCGCCACATAGCCCCGTGCTCTGGCGCGGTTGTTATAGATACGCCTCGGTTGCGAGCCTGAATTGGATTGGCGTGGACCATAGCGTCCAGAGCCAGAAGAATGTCAAGGGACGTGCGTCCTATTGCACGAACCCGAACGACTTGGACACAGCCGGGTACCGATGGTTTTCTGGGGCTCGCATGAGCCAGGGCCGGGCGAACTCCGCTTCGCGGATCCGCCATGGCTTGATCCTGATGGGTGTCTGGTGCGTATGAAAGTACGACACAAACCTGCAAAAACCAGGGCGCGTATCGGACGCCAACCCCTGCACGAGGGAAACGACAACGTGGAAGACTTGGAAAAAGAAGAGCTTTGGAATGAGAAAGACGGGTACCGTGGCGTACCCCGGTCGCGACGCCAGCACAACGAAACGGGCGGAAACCGGGCGATTAGAATCCACGACAACCGAACAGTACCAAGGCGACTCGAAAAAAAGAAGACGCTCCCGCGCTCGGAGAAGTATTGCCCCTTGACACCGGGGTGCCTAATGGGTGTCCAAGATCCTTGCGTGCGGTGTTTCCTTCGATTCACCCATGCCCGCGCGTGCGCAGCAGCTTGTACTCGATGCTGTCCACCAGCGCCCGGTAGCTCGCGGAGATGATGTTCTCCGAGACGCCCACGGTGCTCCAGGACTGGTCGGCGTCGCTGCTCTCGATGAGCACGCGGGTCTTGGCCTGGGTGGCGAGTTGGCCGTCGAGAATGCGGACCTTGTAGTCGTCGAGGTGGACGTCGCCCAGTTCGGGGTAGATGGGTTCAAGGCTTTTGCGGAGGGCCTTGTTGAGGGCGTCCACGGGGCCGTCGCCTTCGGCCACGGTGTGCATGATCTGGCCGTCGGGCAGGCCAATCTTGATGGTGCCCTCGGAGAGGGTAGCGTCGCCGCTGGCGCTGTAGTTGATGTGGGTGTGGAAGGCGTGGGTGGTGAAGAAGTGGCGATAGGTGCCGGTGGCCTTGCGCATGATGAGTTCGAGGGAGGCATCGGCCCCTTCGAATTCGTAGCCCTGGCTTTCGAGGATTTTCACCTGCTCGAGAATGTTCTTCGTCGCGGGATCGTCGCGCTCCAGGGTGATGCCGAATTCTACCGCCTTCTGCATGAGGCTGGAGCGGCCGGACATCTCGCTGACGGCGATGTGGGTGCGGTTGCCGATGAGCTCGGGGTCGACGTGCTCGTAGCTCGCTTTTTTCTTGCGCACGGCGTCGGCGTGCATGCCGCCCTTGTGGGTGAAGGCGTCGCGCCCGGTGAAGGGGGCGTGGTCGCGGGGGGTCATGTTGGCCAGTTCGGCCACCAGGTGGGCCGTGTGGGTGAGCTGGCGGAGCTGCTCGGGGGTGATGACGTCGTAGCCCATTTTGAGTTGCAGATTCGGGATCACAGTGCACAGGTCCACATTGCCCGTGCGCTCGCCGTAGCCGTTGATGGTGCCCTGCACGTGGACGGCCCCTTCGCGGACGGCCGCGAGGGTATTGGCCACGGCGCAGCCGGAGTCGTTGTGGGTGTGGATGCCGATCTGGGCGTCTTTCAGTCGCGCGCGCACGGCCCGGGTGGCCTCGGCGATGTCATGGGGCAGGCGGCCGCCGTTGGTCTCACAGAGGATGAGCACCTCGGCCCCGGCGCCCCAGGCGCACTCCAGCACGCTGAGGGCATACTCGGAATCCTCGAAGTATCCGTCGAAGAAATGCTCGCCGTCCAGGAAGACCCGGCGTCCCTGGGCCTTGAGATAGGCCACGGACTCTTCCACGATCTTCAGGTTCTCGTCCAGGCTGACCCGGAGCACCTCTTCGGCATGGGAGGGGGAAGACTTGGCGAAAATGGTGACGATCTCGGTTTGGGCGCTCAGGAGGGCCTTGATATTGGCGTCGTCCTCCACGGCGGACTTGGGATTGCGCGTGCTGCCGAAAGCCGCCATTTTGGCGTGTTTCAGGTCCAGATCTCGCGCCCGCTCGAAAAGCTCCACCGCCTTGGGGTTGGAGCCGGGCTGGCCGCCCTCAATATACAGAATGCCCAACGCGTCCAGCGCCCGAACGACCTGCAACTGGTCGTCCGAGGAAAACTTAACCCCCGGCCCCTGAGCGCCGTCGCGCAGGGTGGTGTCGTACATTTCGATGCGTTGGGACACGGTGAACTCTCCTGATGAATACTTCGGGTGGACCCGTGATCATACGCTAAAGAGGGGATAAATGGGAAATTGGAATAAAGGATGAAGTGTGAAGGATGAAGGCTGAGGTGTGTGAATTATCCCGATAGCCCCGTTTCAGCCTTCATCCTTTAACCTTCATCCTTCATCCTCCAGTTGACTGCGCCCCCGTGGCTGGGCTAGGCTCTTCTGAGGTGCATGGCGTCTTGCCTGTCCGTGTCATCGCGACGCGCGTGGATGGCGTTGCCCGTGCAGTCCGGCCCATTTGCGGGTCCAATTTCTCTCACCCTGGCACCCGCGGCAAGCGGGCGGAGCGTTTACATGATCAAGCGTACAACCCTCACCCTCGGCCTCGTTTCTCTGCTGGCAGGCTGCAATTCCCTGGGCGGTGTGCCCGAGTTCAACGCGGGGGGTATCGTGCCCGCTCAGTTGCACCCCGGCGATACGGCCCTCATCACGATCGAGGTCAAGGACAAGAACGCCATCATCCACGCCATCACCGGCGTGATCAAGGAAGTGCCTTCCATCCAGCTTAAACTGCACGACGACGGCCTGGAGGGCGATGTGGCCGCGGCCGATGGTATCTGGTCCCTCGCGGTCCTGGTCCCGGATGAGTCCCCGGAAGGGCAGTTCAACGTGACCTTCACGGCCTACCGGAAGGACGGGGTGCCGGTTCCGATCCGGGGTGAAGGCGGTGCGATCCACCCCCTGGCGCTTGAACTGCCGATGATCATCTCGCCGAAAGCCTAGCAGGTCCGCCGTGAGATCGCTGATTCTAGCGGGATTCTGCCTCTGCGCAACGCTCGCAGGGGCCGCTCCCAATATCGTTTTGCTCTCCGTGGATACCCTCCGGGCGGATCGCCTGGGGGCCTATGGCTGTCCCCTGCCGACCAGCCCCCATCTGGACGCCTTCTCGACCCAGGCCCGAGTCTTTGAGGATGCCGTCTGCGAGATTCCTCTCACCAATCCCTCCTTTGGGGCCATGCACAGCAGTCGCTTCCCGCGCATGACCGGGACAACCCGCAATGGCTTGCCCATGCCTGCGGAGGTGCCCCTCGTGGCGGAGCAGTTCAAGGCGGCGGGATACCACACCTTCTGCGTGCAGAGTAATTGGACGCTGAAGAACAAGCTGAGCGGTCTGGGCCGGGGCTTTGACATTTACGACGACGGCTTCACCAAGAAGCGTTGGGGCTTTTTAAAATCCGAACGGGACGGGCACGAAGTGACGGCGCTGTCGCTGGGTTACTTGGAAAAGCGGCCTGTGGACAAGCCCTTTTTCGCCTGGATCCATTACTCCGACCCCCACGCGCCCTACAAGATGCACAAGGGCCTCAATCCTGCCGGAAAGCGAGCCATCATTCAGGGCCGCAAAGAGAAAGTCCGAGTGCGTTATGATTCCGAGGTCGCTTTTACGGATCGGGAGATCAGCACGGTGCTTGCGGCCCTGCCGGAGGACACTATCGTGGTCTTTGTCGCGGATCACGGCGAGAGCCTCTTCGAGCATGACTACCTGGGACACGGGCGGCGGATTTACCACAACAATCTCCATATTCCCCTCATGATTCGCGGCGCGGGCATTGAAGCTGGCCGAAGCGCGGCTCCCGTGCGCGGTATCGACGTGGGGCCCACGCTGCTGGGCCTGGCGGGCCTTCCGAAGGTGGAGGGCATGCTCGGGCTGGACCTGCTTCGCGACGCGCTGCCCCAGGACCGCCACCGGGTCGTGGAGACTTATGGGGGCGCGGTACTCAACCTGCCCGGTGTGAAGGACGCCATGGCCGAGTCGGGCCCGTCTCACCAGAGCGTGATCCACCAGGGCTGGAAGCTCATACTGGACGGAGACAAGCCCGAACTTTATTACCTGCCGGAAGATCCGGGCGAACTGACGGATCGCGCGGCCACGGAACCCGCCAAAGTGGAAGAATTGAACGCGTTCATACAGGCATGGGAAAGCGCCGCGCCCGCGACCGGTCAGGCCACCGAGAACCTCGACGCCGACGACCGAAAGGCTTTGGAGGCTCTGGGGTATCTGGAGTAGCTCAGGGACTGACACGGACCAGTACACCCTGACAGCGGAAGTGCCGGAAATTTGAAGAGGCCTCTATCCCGAGCGGTGTTGTCTGCGGGGTCCGTGTCCCGTTGTGGCCCGAGCGCACTCGGCAGTTTCAAAGCGACCGTATTCAGGGGCAGTGTCGCAACGCGCGGCATAGAGGTTTGGTTGGGCGAGCCTCCCTGACGACGGGACAGCCACACCCCTCCTGGAGGCGCTCGCATCGCGCAGTCGTTTGCAAAAGCGAAGCGGTCAACTCCGTCCGGTTCGCCTTGGGTGCGTCAGTCCCTCAGAGGATGGGTGGGCACACGTCGCCCCTCTAAGCCAGTTGTCGGAGAAAGTCCGTTGGGCTCAATGTGGGGACGGGCGAGGTAAGGAAATCGTTGCTGTTGCGCGTGACAATAGCGTCGCACTGGCACTCAAATGCGGAGTAGGCCACCACCGCATCCTCAAAGTCTTTGAAATTTGCCACTGTCGCCTGTTTGAGCACAACGATATTGCATGGGGCGATTTCAAACGCGCCCAGCAGCCAGCTTACAGCGTTCGCCGCAGTGGTTTGGTCGGTATGTTTTCTCAAGACATAAGAAATCGTCGGAACGGCGTGTGCCGGGAAATAGCCGGTCACAATTCCTTCAAGCGCGGCAGTAGGGGCAAGCGCGGACGCTTCGTAAAATAGCTCCCGGCGTTGGAAGACATCGAGCACTATATTGGCGTCATATAACACTTTCACGCGTGCTTGGCCTGCATTGCTTCGTAATACTCGGATTGGATGTTTATGTCTTGCGGGATAATGCCTGTGAAGCGAACGATATCTGGGTGTAAGGAACCTGCGGACGCTGCTGAAATCAGTTGAACGAACACCGCTGCCCCTTCCGGCAGATCCACCGAGTCTTCCAACACAATACACCCTTTTTTAATGCGGCCTTTGTATACCATGAGTGTGCTCCATTTTCGCGCTATTTTATCACGAACTTGCTCAAACAGGGGCAATGAATGCAAAGAGCACAAAGAAAAGTTCTTTGTGCTCTTTGCCATCTATTAGAGGGGTGGTTGCACTTCGGCGTACATTCGCGTCACGATTCCAGCATCCACGGGGACATGCCGCCGCTTTGGCGTGGGCACTACCCGGTCGGGCGATTGGTATGACCCGGATATCCCTCTACTATTTGTTGTGCCGTTGCGGCGGTACGTCCCTACGCCTTTGCGGGCTTGGCTTTCTTGGGGAGCTTGGTTTCCTTCGGCGCTTCGGGCGCTTTGGGTTCCCGCTCGCGCATCCAGACCCAAGCGCCCGCGGCGATGGTCAGGGTCTCGAAGCCCCAGTAGACCACCAGGGCGTTCATGATGCCACTGGTGAATCCATAGCTGTGGAGGCCGACGCCGAGCTGGTTGACACCCCACCAGGAGAAGGCCACGATCATGGCCAGGACCACGGCGCCCTGGGAGATTCCCATATCCTTGATGTAGCGGCCCATTTTCGCGTGCAGGACCACGAGGCTCCACAGCACGATCATGAGGGCGCCGTTTTCCTTCGGATCCCAGCCCCAGAAGCGACCCCAACTGTCGTTGGCCCAGATGCCGCCGAGGATGGTGCCCACGGTGGAGAAGAGGAGACCGAAGCAGAGCACGCCGTAGACCATGCGGGTCAGGCTGCGGTAGTACTCCTTGTTCTCCGCCTTGAACTTGAAGAAACGGCTGAAGATGTAGATGTGGGCCAGGGCGCCCGCCAGCATGCCAGCGGCGTAGCCCACATTGATGATGGTCACGTGGGTGGCGAGCCAGAAGTTGGTGTCGAGCACGGCCACGAGGCTGGGCATGGTGTCCACGCCTTCCTTCATCTCATAGCGGAAGGCCAGGAACATGCCCGCCATGCCGAGGAACGAAGCCATGGCCAGGGCGATGCGCTGGCGGTTGGCATATTCGATGAACATGGCGACCAGCACGGCGCAGGCCGTGATGAAGAGCACGGTCTCGTAGAGCGTGGAGATCGGGGGTCGCTCGCGGATGATGCAGCGCAGTGTGATGCCAATGATGAGCAGGGCCGTGGGCACCAGCACGCCGACGATGGCAGCCTTGTGCAGGCCATTGCTGCCGGGGAAGAGCCAGCCCAGAGCGACCAAGATAAAACCCAGTACGAAGAGCCACTGACTGTAGAAGAGATACTTGCCCTTGTAATAGTGGACTTCGAGCGGAACTTTGGCGTATTCGCCGCGGGATTCCGCGCGGGCCACGGTGCCTTTATGAAGCTCCTGAGCGGCGGCCAGGAAGGCGGCGCGGTCCTTGACAACGGCGGGGAGCTTTTCCAGCGTCCCCAGCAGCGCGAAGGTTTCGGGCTCGTTTTGCGTCATGCCGATGGCCGCCGCGAGGATGTCGGCGGGCGTCTGCCAGGCTTTGGCTTCGGCGCTTAACGGCGGGAAAAGGGGCAGGCCCTGGGCGCGGGAGGCGGTGGCGTCGAGCTCGTCCAGCAATTTGCTGAAAGCGGCGACTTCCGCCTGGACCGCGTCGTTGCCGAGGCCGGCGGGATTGCCCTTCAGGCTGGCGAGGACCTTGGCGGCCCGCTCGAGCGCAACGCTCATGGCCACACCGTCGGCTTCGGGAAAGGACTTGGCCAGGGAGGTCTCACCGGTCACGGTGAAGCGCTGGCCTGCGAAATCCATGAAGTGGATGAGCTGGGTGAAGGTAAAGACCTTGTTGGCCAGATCGAGCACGCCCTGCTGCACGAGGTCGCGCTTCTTGGCGTCGATCGCGGTGTACTGGCCGGCCAGTTCCATGAGCTTAGCCGCACCCGGCTCCAGCTCGTTGTAGGAGTAGCGGCTCCGGCGATTGTCGTGGATGTCAACGCCGATAGCGGAGATGACGTCATAGTTGTCCACCACGAAATGCTGGTAGGTCTTGGCGAGCTCGGGGTAGAAGAGTGCATCCAGCAGCCAGGGAATCGGCGTGAGCTTTTCACCGGACTCGGTCTTGAAGGTGCGCTTCCCATTCATCTGGAGCATGGCGAACTGGGCATAGGTATCAAGGGGTTTCACGCGGCCGCCGTCCTGCACGGGCAGTGTCGCGAAGGTCGCTACGATCTCTCTGCTCCAAGGTTCGCGGGCTTCCGGGGCCGGCTTGGCGGCTTCCGGTGCGGGGGCAGGCGCTGCTGCGCTCTCGACGGTCGGTGCCGGGGTCGCGGGCGTCTCCGGGGCCTGCGCGCCCGCCAGTGTGGCGAGGCCGAGGGCCAGGGTGAGAATCAAGAGCAGGGAATTACGGGCGATCATGCGGTGCGCCTCCGGTTTTCGGCTCGCAGGTACGAGAGGAGTTTTTGAAGGAAGTGGATCAGCAATCCCGCCGAGATGACGAGGCAGCTATAGAGCGGCCACTGGTCGGCCGGGTTCTTGACGACGGAGAAGGTGGAGAAAAGCCGCTCGCCCGGTCCCGCGTTCTGCGGGCCCCAGCCTGACTGGAAGAGGGTGTAGCCGTTGTGGCGGAGGGGCTCGTTCATGCGGATGTTGACCTTGCGATCGGTGGGTCCTTCGGTCTGGGTGACCACGCTCTCAAAGTTCGCCGCCATGCCCGTGCGGGGATGGAGGTCGCGGATGAACTCGTCCAGCGTGATGTTGAAGGGTAGGGGAAAGGTCTTGTGGCGCAGGTCGATGGCATAGTCCTGACCCTTGACGGTGACCACCCAGGGGGCCATGGAAAAGCCGAAGAGGATTCCGTTTTGAACCTGTTTAGTTTCCTTGTCCATGACCATGGCATAGGCACCGGCCACGTTCTGCTCCGCAGTCATTTCCGGTTCGCGGGGAATGAGGCGAAGGCCGTCCACGCCCGTGCCGTCTGTGGAGGGACCGGGCGTGCAGTTAAACAGAAAATTCTCCACCATGAGGCTGAAGGGCAGATCGGGATTGCGGAATTCCCGCGTGTCTTCCGGGGCCATGTCGGAGAGCTGCTGATCCTGGACGATGTAGGATTTGCCATAGGCGCCGTTCTTGATTTCGGAAATCTCGATTTCCCAGTCGTAGTAGCTCTGATACTGGCTCGACTTGTCCTCGGGATAGAGGGTCATGTGGCCCGAGGTGGAATAGTGATAGGTCACAAAGCCCGCGATGAGCATGTAGAGAATGCCGCCGTGGGCTATGATCATGCCGGGGTGGCGCCAGTCTTTCTTCACGCGGAGGATGGCGCCGCAGGTCAGGTTGATGAAAAGGAGGACCGAAAGCAGGTAGACGCCGGGCAGAGGAATCGGAATCTTGCCGAAGAGATCATGAACCAGGAAGAACGAATTGAAGTACTTGTTCTGCACATCGAAGAGACTGGAGGTGGTCTGTTCGAGCGTCCCGAAGAGGGTGAGGATGGTCAGGAAGATCAACACGACCACGGCGAAGCCATAGGAGGCGAAGAAGTTGAACGTCTTTTTGAGGACTGAGTTTTCAGAAGTCATGAGTATCACGCCGTAAGTTGGGTTCAGTTCAGCGAAGCGCAGAAGGCGGTGAAGTTTGCCTTCTGTGCGTCCACTTCACTTGCGGGTCCGGTCAGTTTGATAAAGATGGTGCTGCCGCCTTTGGCCGCCAGGGCACCCAGCAGCTTGTAGTCCGGCTTGGCCGCGCCACCCATGTCGGTGAAGCTGCCGGAAAATTCCACCAGAGGCGATTCCACGCCGAGGACGCTGATCTTCGGCAGGGCGGCGATGGCCGCCTCGTCGAGGGGAGCATTGCCCATCTGGTTGGCCCAGCGGTTGATATTGGAAACCGAGCCGCCGCCTTCGCCCGCCAGGGTCGTAACATAACATTCCACGCCGCCAACGATATAGGTCACCGCGCGCATCATTTTTTCCGGTCCCAACTGCCAGCCTTCGGGCGCCGTCCACTGGAGGGCATCGGGATTGAAGCCGCCTTCGGGGGTGGGGTCGGCCACGCCGTGGGGATTCTCCGCCGCCGCCACAGGAGCGGGGGCAGCGGTCTCGGGCATGGGCGCGACTTCCGGGGCGGGTGTTGCCGCTGCGGGTGCGCCCGCGCTCTTGCTCAGCGACGCGGCGAAAGCCAGGAAATTGGCTTCTTCTGCGGCCAGGAGGTCCTTCGGTCCCGTCATTTTCACGAAGTAGGACGTGGTCTCGTTCATGAGGGCCAGGCCGTACATGCGGAAATTTTCTTTAACCACGGCGCCGCTCATCCCGCCGTAGGATCCATCGATGATGACAAAGGACGCTTCACCACCAATTAGAGGATGCTTCGGCAGGGCCGCGATCTGCTCCGGCGTGAGTGCGGGCTGGTTCATCTGCTGCTGCCAGCGGTTGATGTTCGAATCCAGACCGCCAGCGGAGCCGCTGAGTTCCGTCAAGTAGCATTCCACATCGGGCTGGCCCGTAATACCGAGATTGGCCACGCGCATCATACCGGGCTCTTTGTTTTCCCAACCGGCGGGTGCCGTCCAGGTGAAGCCAGTGTCGGCAGGTGCCGGGGCGGTCTTCACTTCGGCAGGCGCGGCGGCGGCATGGTCGTGTCCGTCGCCTTCGGTGTGTACGTGCCCGTCGCCTTCCGCAGGGGCGTCGCCTTCGGCGGCGCCGTGGTCGTGGGCATCACCGGGTGCAACGGCGTGCAGGGTCGACGCGATCAAATCAAAATTTGCTTCCTGACCCTCCAGCACGGCCTGGGGGCCCGTCATCTTCAGAAAGAAGCCCTGCTCCCGGCCAGACTCGGGATCCGTGTGGGTGAGCATGAGGCCGTACATGCGGTAGTTTTCTTTGGGGGCCGTATTGCCCATGCCGCCGAAGGTGCCATCGATGAGGATGAAGGTGCCGGGCTGGCCGAAGATCTGTTTCTTCGGCAGGGCATCGATGGCTTCGGGCGTCAAGGGATCCAGGCCCATCTGGCCGCGCCAGCGGTTCAGGTTGGCCGCCAGGCCACCGCCGCCACCGGGCAGCAGCGTGAAGTAGCATTCGGCTTCCGGGGTCGCGGTCATGCGCAAGTTAACCTGTCGCAGATCGGTCTTGGCCACGGCTTCCCAGCCCTGGGGCATGTCGTGGTGAAAGGTGATACCGGCGAGGGGATCTTCGGAGGCCCCTTCCTGCTGGCCGCCGTGGCCCGCCATGCCGCCGGACTGGGACATGCCCAGGCGCTGTTCGGTGGTGGCTTTGGCCGGGGCTGGACGCGCTACGGAGCCGGGCTCGCGGACTTCAGTAATTTCCTGCTGGGCGGGCTGGGTGCAGCCGGCCAGAGCGAGGAGGGGGGCAACACAGGCCAGAACGAGAGCACGAGGGAACATGGCGATGACGTAATCCTTTATGCAGCGGTATCCGGGGCTTGATACGCCGTTGGGGAATATCCAGTGGCATCCGCGAATCGGTTTTCGCGACCGCCCTGCCCCCGAGCTATTTGCGCAGAACTGCGCGCCTTGATTCATCCACGGGAACTAGTCTAACTGCCGGGGCGAAGCTAAGTCAAAGATTGGGGGGACCTTGGGGCGCTTTGGTGCATACCCGGCACGGGTGAAAAGGTTCCAGGAAATTTGAGTCTTAGGTCGGATAAGTCGGATAGGACCGATAGCGCGAATCGTTCCTATTCGTCGTATCGGTCCTATCGGGAAGGGGACAGCACTTCCCTTTCGCAGGCCGCTACCACATCCGCCAGGTGCAGGATCTGGTTGACGTGATACTTCACGGGGTTGGTGGTGCGGTATCGGGTGTCCATCTCAGGACAGGCCAGCACCGTGGCGGGGTCGAGAATGATCCGGCCGCCGCGCTGGACGAGTATCTTCTGGTGCGCCAGATAGCGCAACGTATCGCGAAAGTCGCGTTCGAAATCGCTGTCCAGGGCCGGATCCAGGTAGCGGTGTCGCAAGGCATCGCGCAGCCGTCGGGCGGCATCGGCCAGATGCTGTGCGGACAGCTCGGCGGGCAGTTGATGGAGGCATTGCAGATAAATGAACATGCTCAAAAAGTGTAGCAGGTGCAATTCCACTAGATCGGAGAGGTCGCACAGGAGCGCCGCATCGAAGTCGCGCTGGGCTTCCCGTCGGGCGTTTGCCTCCAGGTAGCGGGGCTCGCCCACGATGACCGCACTGACTTTCTTGATGGGATTAAAGGTGCGGCCGACCGGGACGCCGGGTACGGGCACCTCGGGATTACGTCGCTGGGCCTGGGCCACGAAGAAGGCCACGGAGCCGGGCTCGTCCCCGCCGGTGTGGACTTCCAGCCAGTGCCCGCTGCGACTCCGTCCGCCGCACGGAAAGATGACGAAGGAGTCGGGCTCCAGGAGGATATCGACTAGCGGCTTGAGCTGGGCCAGGGAGGGGCTGCCCTGGGCGATGTTGTAGGAACCACCCATTTCGGCCACTTCGTTCATGTCGATGGGTAGCCAGTCCCAGGGGAAGCCGCCGAAGTAGTCGTCGCGCATGACGAAGCGCGTCTTCATGGTGTAGTCGCTGGCTTCCTGAACGGCATAGCAGACGAAGAACTGGTCGTCGAGTTTGAGGTGATTCCCAACATAGACGGCGGGGTGTTGCCTTGGGCAACGCTCCGTGTGGCGCACGCGGATCCGCGGATCCATGCGGGTGATCTGGCGGTAGGCCACTTCCACGCGCCACCAGTGCTGCACGAAGCTGGGTCGTTTGCCGAGGTGCAGGCGATAGAGCCCGTAGCGTAAGAGGAGGAAGAGGGTCACGGCCCAGCACCAGAGCCGCGTGGGGAGCGGGGGATTTCTGCGGCTCATCGGGCGTACCGGGACTGTCCCGAACGATGCGCAGCCAACATGGCGCAGCGCTCACTGTGGACTGTGGATGTGACTGTGATGCGTCGTCGGGCACCATGCGTTCGGGACTGTCCCGCGTATTTAAGAGCGTGGGTCAGTCCGCCTGCACGGACGGCAGGGACAACAGAGACGGCAGGAAAAACCATGTTGTATTGGCGCATTCTCAAATTGTCCCTGCCTGCTGTCCCTGCAACTTCGCGGCGCGAACTCGAGCCGCAATTGTGATATATAAGTGGAAAACTAGAACACAAGTACAGGCTCACGAATCATCCGCTCGATCAGGGTATAGCCTTCCTCGATGAGCACATTCGTATTCGCGGCGATGCGCTCGGAATAGGCCGTCTGGCCGTCCACGGGCACACCCGCGCCGCAGAGCCCGAAGGGCACCGGGCCGCCCGCGTGGGTGCGGGTCTGGATGGTCGTGTAGTGGTCCGGGGCGATGAGAATCCGCATATCCGGGTGGCTGTCGTGGTAGGCCAGGGCGGGCGCCACAATGCGCGCGTCATAGTCTTCGATGGCCTGAATCTTGAGATCGGCGCGACCCTGGTGGGCGGTCTCGTCCGGGGCTTCCAGGTGGACATACACGAAGTCATGGTCCTCCAGGGCTTTGAGTCCTGCTTCGATCTTGCCCTCGTAATTCGTATCGATCCAGCCTGTGGCACCCGGTACGTCGATCACGTCGAGGCCGGCGCAGACGCCGATGCCTTTGACGAGATCGACTGCGGAGATGACGGCACCGGTGAGGCCGAAGCGATCAGCATAGCTTTCCATCTCGGGGGCCTTGCCCTGGCCCCAGAGCCAGATGGAAGTGACCGGGCGCTTGCCCTCGGCGATACGACGCTGGTTGATGGGGTGGTCGCGCAGAAGCTCCTGGGAGCGGGCGATCATAGCCCGGACCATGTCGCTGCCCTTGCCTTGGGGAAGCCAGGCCTCGATGGCCTGATCGGTAATGTTGTGGGGCGGCTCACAGCGCATACGCACCATATCGTCCAGCGAGGCGGCGGGGGAGTCGGTCACGATAGCCAGATGGCGATAGCTCACGCCGGTGTGGAAGACGGCGGGGAATTCCTTGCCCAGGGTTTCATTGAGAATCGGTATGATCTCGGCGGCCTCTTCGGTGGCGATATGGCCGGCGGTGAAGTCGCGCATCATGCCGTCCTCAATCGTGACCAGGTTGCAGCGGTACGCGACCTGATTCGCCGCCAGGGGGATGCCCTGGTTCGCCGCTTCAATCGGCGCACGACCACGGAAGCTGGCCTTGGGGTTGTAGCCGAAAAGGGAGAGATTGCCGATGTCGCTGCCGGCGGGAAGTCCATCGGGGATGGGGCAGAACTGGCCCGTCATGCCCCGGGCGACCAGGGCGTCCATCGCCGGGGTCTTCGCCACTTCGATGGGCGTACGACCGCCATATTCGGGCAGGGGCCAGTCGGCCATGCCATCGCCAAGCAGAATAAGGTATTTCACGACAATTCTCCACTGATTTGGGGTGTTTCGGGCACGTGGGGCATACGATAGCACACGGGGCGTGGGTGGTGCATTTTTAGGGTGGAGTCTGGAGTCTGGAGTCTGGAGTCTATGGGTCTTATGGCTCTTATGCGTCTTATGGGAGGAGCGGCGATGCATTTCTATAGGCACATTGGCTGAAGCCTCCAGCCTCCAGCCTCCAGTCTGGATCATTGCGTTAGCGACCGGCGGGCGCGTAGGATCGCTTAGCCAAGCCCCAAGTCCCTTTAACCTCCCAGGAGTCTCCGAATGCCCGATATCGAATGGATTGACCGTGTTGCCCGTCATGGGGTGAAGCTGGACGCCCGCCAACTGGAACAGTTGACCCAGTACGGTTTTCTGCTGCGGAAGTGGAGCACGTTTACTGCGCTGGTGTCGTCGGGCAATCTTGCGGAACTGGAATCCCTCCACGTTGTGGATTCTATGAGTCTGGTGGACGTGGTACGGAGTAACGTTGCGCCGGGGGAGACGGTGTTGGATATTGGCACGGGTGGTGGCTTTCCGGCCATACCGCTGGCGGTGTTGTTGCCGGACCGGAAGTTTGTGTTGATGGAGCGGAGCGCGAAGAAGGTTTCCTTCCTGCGGAAGGTGATGGGCGCGTTGGGTCTGGGGCACGTATCGCTGATCCATGGGAGTTTCCCGGACGACGTGCCGGAGGATCCGCCGGTGGCGATTACCGCCCGGGCTGTGGAGCGTTCCGACGCGGTTCTGGCCGATATTTTGGGTATTCTGCCCGAGAACTGCGTGTTTCTTTGTCAGTCGGGGGATCCGACGGAAAAGCTGGACGAGAAAATGTTCCACGTGGAACATTTTGAGGATGAATGGACCCGGAGCGGGGATCGCCGGGGAAGTCTTCACCTGGTACGGCTCCGGGAGCAGGGCTGACGAGTAAAATTGTTCCACGTGGAACATTCCCGAGGGACGGACTCGCGCCCGCGTCTGCTGCGAGGGCCGAAATCGTTTCAACTTCTTGTTGCCAAGGCTTTGTGAAGTGCATGACAACGCGCGTGCCTGTCCCAGTGGATGTGTGGGTGGACTGGAGCGATCACCTCATTTCAGAAGGGGGTTGTTCCGTCGGCCACCGTGTTACGTTCCCATCAAGATTCCAGCATCCACTGGGACATTTTGGGGGCGCGGGGCCTCGGTGGCGAGATTGTCGGACAGGATTTACAAGATGGGAGAACGCATGTAATTAATCCCGTTAATCCTGTCCGACCTTGTTTAGAAATCAAGCATCTAGCCGCAAACAGGGGAGTGCGCTTGAATTGCCCCACTCGTTCCCAAGCTCCGCTTGGGAATGCCGTCCCCGAAGCTCTGCTTCGTAGACACGCGCCGTTCCCGGTGCGCCTTACCAAGTTTCCTAGGTGCGGACGAAAGCGCCCAGCGAATAGCTTTTGCGCCGGTTTCGTGGTGCGTCGGCGCGTTGCCCTTTCGGAGCGACTCTTCCACGCTCCAGTTACTTGGCTGGCCCGGACTATATAGAATACTCTACACGCTTCCCTCCGTGCATTTGTGGTTCAACCTTTTGACAGAGACCAATGGCGGCGCGTCGGGGGTGCTTTCGAAGCGGAGCTTCGGGAACTGCATTCCCAAGCGGAGCTTGGGAACGAGTTGGTGGCGGTACCCCTCCTCGGTGGTAGTCAGGACGGAATCAGATGCGAACAAGCTCTTTGTTTTTTCCTTTCCGTGAAATTCCGTGTCCTTCCGTGGTCAATATATTGTGGACCACGGAAGGGCACGGAATTTCACGGAAAAGGAAGTGCGAGGGAGTATTCATTGCTATATACAGCTATGAATTCTGTACTGTCGTAGCATTTTTTGCAGACAGCGGATCAAAGAACGGGTGCTTTTATTGGGGCTTTTGACGGGAACCGCGTTAGCTGTGGAGCAGCTCGACGCAGGTGTCGTAGACCATTTCCGGGGTGATCTTGCGGAAGAGGGCGTCCGCATTGGCGCGGTCGATGCTCTTCACCGGGTTTTCCGGGCCCGCATAGAGCACTTTGGAGGGCTGGCGCAGGGGGGCGTGCTGGCTGGGGTGCGTGCCGCCAAAGATGGCCACCACGGGGGTGCCCATGGCTGAAGCGATGTGCATGGGGCCCGTGTCGCCGCCGCAATAGAGGTCGCACTGGTCCACCAGGGCGGCGTAGTGCTTCAGGTCCGGGGTCTCAGGGGCCACGTGGGGCTTGCCGTGAATGAGCTTAATGAGCCGGTTGATCGTGGCCCGCTGGCCGGGTGCCCAGGTTAGCAGCACCTCGTAGCGGCCGTCACTCATAATCATTTCGGCCAATTCGGCGTAGTACTCCAGGGGCCACTGCTTCTCCGGGCGGTCCACCGGAGCGTGGAGGGCGATCACCTTCTTCGCACCGTGGAATACCTTGTGGAAATAGGCGTCGATGGTGTCGTCCACATCCTCGGGGATGTCGATGACCACATCCAGCGAATGGCACTTGGCTTCAAGGACTTTGCAGAGCTCCAGGTTTTCCTCGATCCGGTTCATGAACACGGAGGGGAGCTTGACCCGGCGGTTGGTGGAGAGGAAGCTGAGCTCCTGACTGCGTGGGCGACTGAAACCATAGCGCAGGCCCGCGCCGGAGGCCCGGGTCAGCAGGCCGGTCTTGAATATCCCGTGGAAATCCATGACCCAGTCATAGCGATTGGCGCGGATGGTCTTGCAGAGCTGGATGAAGCTGCCGACACCGCTGCGATCAAAGACGTGAATCTGGTCGAGGGCGGGGTGGCCGGAGAGGATGTCGTAGGCCTTCTGCTCGACGACCCAGTCAATCTGGGCCATGGGATAGCGGTTGCGGAGTGTATGGAGGGCAGGTAGAACGCGGACCACGTCGCCAATGGCGCTCAAGCGTACGATGAGAATACGTGGTACACCATTGATCATTGTTTCGGTCCAACCAATCCAGAATACCCTTTGGGCCAGGAATGTCTGTCCGGACCCCAATCCGCCGCACACACGCGGCGCAACGTTCCGTAAGACAGGTGCGTGACCAGCGCCCCCGGCTGGACTGTGTCAGCCGCCTGGCGGCTGGAAAACCTTAGAAAAAAATGGCGGAGAGTGAGGGATTCGAACCCTCGGTACGCTTTCACGCACACACGCTTTCCAAGCGTGCTCCTTTAGCCACTCGGACAACTCTCCACGGGGCAGAGCAGTATAGGGTTTTACGGGGCGGGAAGTCAAACGCGCTACGGGAAACAGATCGATTGGACGGATAAGACGGATAGGACCGATACGATCTCATCCGTCGTATCGGTCCTATCCTTCCTATAACGCCACCTCCATTCCCGACTTTACCAGAGCGCGCGACCTCGGCTATAATTTACACTTAACTGGACAACCGCCCTTCCCGTCGGCACGCAGGAAGGTTCAACGCCAAGGAGCTTCTTTCAATGAGCAATGCCACGGAACTTACGGAAGACAATTTCAAAGACACGGTCGCCCAGGGCGTTACCCTGGTGGACTTCTGGGCCGAATGGTGCGGTCCCTGCCGCATGATTGCCCCCGCGCTCGATGAGCTTGCTGTGGAATTCGCCGGCAAGGCGACGGTCGGCAAGGTGGACGTGGACAGCGCCGCGAACCTTGCGCAGGAGTTCAGCGTCTCCAGCATCCCCACCCTGCTGGTCATGAAGGACGGCGCGGAAGTGCGCCGCTTCATCGGCGTGACGAGCAAGACGGAGCTCAGCCAGGCCCTCACCGCCGCGATTGGGTAAACACCGCTGCAATTGAGTTTTCAGAGGCCTCCGCGATGGCGCGGGGGCTTTTTTTGTTCGAAGGCGACTTTTCTATCTACAGGGACAACAGCGACATCAGGGACGGCAGGAAAAAATACTGCTGTCGCTGTAGTCCCTGCCGTCTCTGCATTTTCACGCACAAGCCCCAACTTTCGTTGGGCTCCCGCGTTGCGCTATACTAAGGTAGTCCGCTTCTGGACCCGTCCGGGCCTTCCAGCCCCGTCACCCTTTGATTTCCCGAAGGCCCCCGGTATGCATAGGCCCCGATCCCACTAAGGAGAGTTCCCCATGAATCCAAAACACGTTGCCGTCGCGGGCGCCACCGGCGTGGTGGGCCAGCAGATGCTGCGGGTCCTGGAAGACCGCAATTATCCCATCGCTTCCATCAAATTTCTGGCCTCCGCCCGTTCGGTGGGGCGCACGCTCACGTTCAAGGGCGAGGAAATTCCGGTGGAAGAGTTGACCGAGCAGTCGTTCAAGGGCATGGATGTCGCCCTGTTCAGTGCGGGCGGCGGGACGAGCACCCATTTCGCGCCCTTCGCCGCGAAAGACGGCTGCGTTGTGGTGGATAACTCCAGTGCGTGGCGCATGGACCCCGAAGTGCCCCTGGTGGTCCCGGAAGTGAATGCCGCCGCCATCCAGCAGCACAAGGGCATCATCGCCAACCCGAACTGCTCCACCATTCAGATGGTCCAGGTGCTCCAGCCCATCCACGCGGCTGCCGGGATCAAGCGCATCGTGGTCTCCACCTACCAGGCCGTCTCCGGTGCCGGCAGTGCCGCCTTAAACGAGATGATGGACCAGATGGCTTCCGCCATGAAGGGTGAAACGCCAACCTGCACCATTTTCCCCAAGCCCATCGCCTTTAACGTGATTCCCCAGATCCCCCACAAGAACGCCTTCGGCGACAATGGCTACAGCTCCGAAGAGATGAAGATGGTGAAGGAGACGAAGAAGATCATGGGCGATGAAAGCATCATGGTTACCGCCACGACCGTGCGCGTACCGGTCCATACCGGCCACAGCGAATCGGTCAACGTGGAAACGGCGAAGAAGCTCACCGCGGCCCAGGCCCGCGAATTGATTGCCTCCGCGCCCAATGTCATCGTGATGGACGACCCCACGAAGGATTTGTTCCCCACCGCCCTCGACGCTGCGGGACGCTACGAGACTTTCGTGGGCCGCATTCGCGAAGACATTTCCCACCCCTCCGCGATCGACCTGTGGATCGTGTCGGACAACCTGCTGAAGGGCGCGGCGTTGAACGCGGTGCAGATCGCGGAACTGCTATAAGCATAATTTGAACACGTTCAGGCGCATCCTTCGGGGCGCGCCTTTTTCATGTCGGGAGGGCGGTCAGGCCGCTGCGGACTCCACGTGCTTCAGCACACGCGTCGCCGCCTCGCGAAACCAGACCGTGAATTGTTCCGGTTGGGTCGCGATCTCTTCCATCAAATCGGCGCTGTGAACCCAGCGCCATTCGCACACTTCGACCGGATCCGGCGCGGGTATGCCCTCAAAGTTGCCGACAAACACGTGATCCAACTCGTGCTCGATGAGTCCATTGTCGAAGCGGGCGTGATACAGAAACTGGAACAGGGGCGTGATGGGCGTCTCGATCCCCATCTCCTGCCCAAGGCGTATCCGGGCCGCTTCCCCCGTCTCCTGACCCGGTTGGGGATGACTGCAGCAGGTATTGGTCCACAGGCCTCCAGAGTGATATTTCTCGGGGTGACGCCGTTGCAGCAGCCAGCGACCCTGCCCGTCGAACAAAAAGACCGAGAAGGCGCGGTGTAATTCACCCCTTTGGTGGGCCGCAAGCTTCTCGCAGCGCCCCAGGGGCGTATCGGCACTGTCGACCAGGATTACTTCTCCGAACATCTCAACGATCACTCCATCGGGTTGAGCGCAGCGGTTTCCGCAATCAAACCTGACGACCACGGAAATATAAGGAATCTCAGGGAAAACGATCGAAAGGTTTTTGCGGGGCTGTGCGCGGTTCCCTTCCTTGCGGTTAGGGATCTGCTCGTAAACGAACACGTTCAGTATACCATATAAGACGAGCTGCTCACGAGAGGCGCAACGAAAGTTTGCCCATCAGCGGTTCAGCGTCACCAGCCGGTCCCGGAACTCGGCGAGATTGTCCACGCAGTATACGCCGTCCAAATCGTAGTGATGACGACTCTGCACGACGCCGCCGCCGCCCGCGAGCACCGGGATGCGCTCCTGCAGGACGTGGCGCAGGGTGTGAAATTCGTGGATGACGGAAGGGTTGTTGCCCGGTGCGACGATGCTAACGGCCACAGCGGCCGCGTTGGCTTCCATAGCGGCCAGGGCGATTTCCTGGGCGGGGAGATTTGGGCCGAGATACAGGTCACGCCAGCCTTCGTTGGCCGCGATGGTGGCGGCCATCAGCGCGCCGATTTCGTGGTCCTGGCCAGCGGGGGTTGAAATGACGATGCAGGGCGCACCGACGCCCGCCCGGCGGATCTGCTTCATCCGGCCGAGGAAGCTGCGGATGGCGGCTGTGGCCATGTGCTCATGGGCCACGCGGATCGATCCATCGTGCCAACGTTCGCCTACCCAGGTCATGAGCGGTCCGACCAACTCGTCCAGCAGGGCCAGCAGGGGGAGTTGAACACTGGCGTCGAGGAGGGTCCGGGCGAGGACTTCTTCGTTCATGTCCAGCACGGCATCCTTGCAGGTGGCCATCAAGGTGGCCCGGTGCTCCTGGTCGCTGTTCCGGCGCGCGTCCAGCGCGGGATTGGCGGCGAGCTTGTCCCCATCCACCTGGGTCAGCATCTTTTTCAGCTCCTGATTCGGGAGCTGTGCGATAAGGCGAATGGACTGGCCTTGGGCCTTGACCTGATTGAGGAGTTTGAGACGGTCCACGTCCGCGTCGCTGTACAGGCGGCGATTGGTATCGGTCCGCTGAGGCTGAATGGCGGCATAACGCCGCTCCCAGACGCGGATGACATGGGTGGACAGGCCGGTGCGGTGGGCCACAAAATTGATCGGATGACGGGGCACTTCGTAGGTCATGGGGGGATTATAGCAGAGCTGTCTACATATTGATACAACAATTTATAGACAGAGCTATTCTTGTCTCAGCCGGAGCCGCAGGTTTACTTCGCGAAGGTCACCGCACGAATCTCGTAGGGCAGGGCGGATTCATCCTGCTCGATCTTCAGGTAGTATCGCCCCGGGTCGTCCAGAACCTGGACACGCATCTGGAGATAATCCACACTGGTGATGCGGGTAAAGGGTTGGTTTGTTTCAGCGACATACACCGTCACGGCGAACCTTCCCGGCCTGCCGAAATCTTTCCGCCGTATGTCGAGCAGCCAGAAGGGCTCCGAAATTTCGAACGGCTCGGACTTGAAGCTGCTCACCCCCCGCCACTCCGCCACCACGGTGCCGGGCAGATCCGGCGTGTACGGCTTGCCCAGATTGCCGTTCATCGTTGCGATTCTTGATTGAAACGAGGCGACCCGTTCAGCGACTTGTGTCGAAGACTGTGCCAGGCTGATACCGAAGTCTTCGACCGCCGCGAGGGAACGACCGATGGCATCGAGGGCCGCTTGAAGGGGTGCGACACTTCGCTTGTACTGCCGATTGATCTCGTCCCGGTCTTCGGTGGCCTGACCCGCCTGCGCCGTAGCGGCGTCGCCCAGAATTTCTCTGATAAGAATGCTGTTGCTCGACTGTCCGAAGGTCGCCAATGATTCTTCCAGTTGTCGCTCGATTGCATCGGAATTGTCGCGGCGGATGACCTCCTGCTGGGCCTGGTCGCGGAGAGTCGCCAACCTGCCGATTTCCTCCTGGTGCTGCGCGGCTTGCGTATTGAGGGCCTCAATCTCCCTGTCCAGTCGCATGCGTTCCTGCTCAAAGTTGGCCTGGTTCTCCTGCGCGACACGCAGTAGATTCTCGATAACAAGCGCCCGCTCCTCAGCACTGAGCGTCCTCCAGAATTCCATCTGGGCGTCTTCCAGCGCCTGTTCCCTCAACCTATTCTGCTCGTGAATTGCTTTGGAATCGAGGGTACCCGAAGGTGCGGCGGAAGTGGCAGCGGGACGTTTCGCCGTAGTAGTGGACGGGGCCTTCTCCACGGTGAGGGCTTTGTTCTGGTTAAAACGATCCAGCAGGGCCGCTCGCACAGCCGGGTCCCCGTCGATCCGGGGTTCGCCGACATCGGTACGTTTCCGGCTGACTTTTTCAACCCGGCCCTCATCGGGAAAGTGGATATGGTGGTTGCTTCCGTCGCTGCGAATATAAACATTGCTGTAGAGCCGTTTGCCGACCTTGATCGAATCGGCGGGGGTGCCGCAGGCTAGCAGTACCGCAAGAATCCAAAGAACCGAACGCCCCATGCCGATGCTCCTTATTGCTGCCGTGACGCCGCACTGGAGGCGCCCGCCTTGAGCGCCTCACCTGCTTAGTATAAGCGTGATACCGTAATTGCGCAAGCCCATTTTCAGAGCTGGAATGCGGGGAGCCCGCGTGCTCTGGCGGGGCACTCCCGCCCGTCGCCCTTACTCGGCAAAGGTCACCGCGCGAATCTCATAGGGAATTCCCGACTCGTCCTGCTCGATTTTCAGATAGTACCGCCCCGGCCCTTCCAGCACGCGGACCCGCATTTGGAGATAGTCCACATCACCCAGGCGCGTGAAGGGGCGGTCCGTATCCGCATCGTAGACCGTAACGGAAAATGCGCCAGCCTGCCCGAAGTCGTCCCGAAGGCAGTCCAGCCGCCAGAATGAATCCTCAATGGAGAAGGGGGCTGTTTTGCGGCTCCTGTCCCCTTCCCAGGAGTCGACCACCTCCGGCGTCAGTCGGTTCGCGTAATCTCCTTTGATGGCGATGGAAAGCTCGTCGATCCGCTTCTTGAGCAAGACGACCCGCTTGGTTCCCTCGACGGCACGACCTGTCAGGGCCAGTGCATCGCCCTGAGTCCTTCGCACGCTGGACATGTTGGGCGTTGCGGACTTTGCCCCGGAAACGGTGCTCGTCGGCGGGATAGGGGTACCCTTGGCTCCAGGAGTTCCGGGAGTGTATTTCTCCGCAATCGCCGCGATCTTCGATTCCAAGACCGATGTGTCCCCACCCATGGCATTCGCCGATGCCATGAAGTCGCCTACCTCACCCATCGCGTTGGAGAGCAGCATGCGGTCGACTGCGAGGTGCTGTTCCTGCGAGAGGCGCTCCCAGTGGGCGAGTTGGGCCTCGAAGAGGGCAAGTTCCCGGACGCGGTGGTGCTCGTTCACGGCGGCATTGCTCAGGGGTCCGTGAGGCTCCAAGGCTGGCCTATCGGGCGATTCCGGTTTGCTCGCCTCGAATCGCTGACGCAGCGATTCCCGGAGCGCGGGGTCCGTATCAATGACGGGGGAGGACACGTCCTGACGTTTCCGGCTTACTTTGACCACGCGCCCCTCGTCGGGCAGAAGAATGAAATAGTGGTTCCGGTCGCGCTCGATGTAGACGTCTTCATACGCCTGCTTGCCGACCGTGATAGCGTCCCCGAAAGCCCCTACCGCAAAAACAACCAGAATGAACTCGATACCCCGTCGCACCATGTCACAGCTCCTCGCGTCTGTGTAGTACCCCTACCCCGGCGGCCCCCTTTGGCCACCCTGCCCGTAGTATAATAATAGTGAGGCCGGGGTTCAATCTCGAACCCCGGCCCGAATTAACAGGACTTTACCAGCCTAAAACAGGGCGCGGACCTTGATGGTCTCGGGCATCTCGGAGAGCTGTTTGATCATTGCTTTGGTCGCGCTCTTGTCGGTGTCCATGATGAGGTAACCCACGTCTTCGTGGGTGCGGAGGTACTGGGCGGCCACGTTTATGCCGGCCTCGCCGAACATGGTGTTGACCTTCTGCAGCACGCCGGGGACGTTCTGGTGGATGTGGAGGATGCGGTGGTGGTCGCGGAGCTCGGGGAGCACTTCGCTGGGGAAGTTCACCGCGCCTTCGGTGCTGCCATTGTTGGTAAAGCGAATCAGCTTGCCGGAGACTTCGAGGCCGATGTTGCGCTGGGCCTCTTCGGTTGCGCCGCCGATGTGGGGCGTGAGGATGACGTTGTCGCGGCCCTGCAGGGGCGACTGGAATATCTCGTCCTTGGATTTGGGCTCCACGGGAAACACATCGATGGCGGCACCGGCGAGCTTGCCCTTGTCCAGCGCGGTGGTCAGCGCGTCGATATCGACCACGGAGCCGCGGCTGGCGTTGAGCAGGAAGGTTCCCGGGCGCATCCAGGCGAGTTCGCGTTTGCCGATCATGCCTTCGGTGTCGCGGGTGCCGGGCACGTGGAGGGTGACCACGTCGGAGCGCTCCATGAGATCGCGCAGGTCCACCGCGCGGGTGGCGTTGCCCATGCTGAGCTTGTCCATCACGTCGAAGTAGAGCACGCGCATGCCGAAGGCTTCCGCGAGTACGGAGACCTGCTGGCCGATGTGGCCGTAGCCCACGATGCCGATGGTCTTGCCGCGCATTTCGACACTGCCCGCGGTTTCTTTGGACCATTCGCCCGCGTGGGCCCCCTTGATCTTGCCGTAGAGCCCGCGGAACAGCATGCCCATGTAGGTCATGACCAGTTCGGCCACGGAGCGGGTGTTGGAGAAGGGCGCGTTAAACACGGGAATGCCGTTGCGCATCGCCGCGTTGACGTCGATCTGATTGGTGCCAATGCAGAAAGCACCCACGGCCAGGAGGCGGTCGGCCTTGTCGATCACCGCGCGCGAGATCTGGGTCTTCGAGCGGATGCCCAGGATATGGACGCCCTTGATCGCCTTGCGGAGTTCGGCCTCGTCCATCGCGCCCTTGTGGGCTTCCACGCTGAAACCTTCGTCCTGAAAACGGCGTACGCTTTCGGGGTGGACACCCTCCAGCAGAAGTACCTTGATCTTGTTCTTGGGGAATGAGGTGGTGGTCATGGCAATACCTGTGCTGTCGTGCCCGGCGGCGGTTCTTGGGGGATCAGGGGAAAGTATACCGGAGGAAGGGCTGAAGTCTGAAATTGGAGGCTTCAGGCTGTAGGCTGCAGGGGCGACATCAGTCCGCAGGTTCTTTACGACCCATACGACCGATACGACCCATAAGACCTCTATCTCCACCCTTCGTTTGATTTCCTCTGCGGGCAGTCCCGACAATGACACTTGGCGCTCTTGCCTCTAATTACTTCAAAGGAGTATCCCCATGTCCGACACCAATGCCCGTATTCTGGCTTTCGCGGGAAGCACCCGTGTCCATTCCTTCAACAAGAAACTTGCCGCGGCGGCGGCGAAAGGCGCGGAGGCCGCAGGCGCCGAGGTGACACTGATCGATCTGCGCGAGTATCCGCTGCCGCTCTTCGATCAGGATCTGGAAGCGGCCGAAGGTTTGCCCGAGAATGCGAAGGCCCTGCGTGAGCTTTTCCTCAGCCACAATGCCCTGCTGATCGCGTGCCCGGAATACAACGGTTCCCTTCCCGCCGTGCTCAAGAATGTGATCGACTGGGTCAGCCGCCGCCAGGAAGGCGAGCCGCCCCTGGCCTGCTTCAAGAACAAGATCGCCCTGCTCCTGGCGACGTCGCCAGGCGGCCTCGGGGGCATGCGCGCGCTGCGCCACCTCCAGACCGTGCTCATGGGCATGCAGGTGGTGGTGCTGCCCGAGCAGAAGGCCATACCCAAAGCGGGGGAGGTCTTTAACGACGAAGGTATCGCCGATGACAAGATTCGGGCGGAGGTGGAGCGACTGGGCGCGCGTCTGGCCGAAATGGCCGCGCTGTTCCATGCATAAATCGGGCACGCCCCAGCGCTAAAGTACAGCCCTGTGCTGCCGATATAAATCCCATGAGGCTGAGACACGGAGGTCAAGGCGACGAATCGACACGGAGGTCGGCGGAGACGACGGGTAAGGCTAGATGAAACGCCGGGTGTCATTCCCAACACCAACGCGATCGGTGATTTGTCCCATAGTCTTTCCATCCATGAGAGGCGCCACTGCAACCTTGTTGTGGCGTTTTTCTTTTTTTTTGGGGGGGGGGACGTACCGCCGCTCGTGCAGCACGCGTAGGCGGTTCGATTCTGCGCGTCCAATGAAAACCTGTAATCGGGAGCGTCTCGCGAACGCAGCAGCAGGTCCCCACCGGGGTTTGGGAGGCCGGCTTTGAGCGTTCGCCGCATTCTCTACAACATCCGCAGGGACGGGCACGCGCGTTGGAGGCTATTCCGCAAAGCAAAGCCCCTGAACAGCTTCGACTTGGCCGCCGTTCGGGCCAGTTGGCGTGCGCGAGTCCGTCCCTTCCTTTTCCTAAAGTATTGCCCTATCGCTGCCGATAGTTTAAGTACAAGGCCGAGACAAGGAGGTCGAGGCCAGCGCGACACGGATGTCAACTGCTTATAACCTGGAAATGTACTCCCAGGGCGGAAAATCCCGCCGCCCGCTTAAAGAGTCGCCCCCAGGGTCTTACCTCGGAAACGCGTTGCAGGCCTCCTGCAGCGCGTTTCAGGTATTCGGAGCGCGATTTTTTCCGTGTCCGTCCGCTAAAGTTCCGCGTCGGGCGGCCGATAAGGAACCAAGCAGTTACTGAGTTTGCAGATTCTTAATGAATCGCTGGGCCGAACATCCCACGGCATATCCAGCAGCCAATTTCAGGTACTTGCCTCCTGGGTGGCGGCATGGCATCGTCCATGACGCCCTCTTTTTTTTAATTACGAATTATGAATTATGAATTGAGAGTCGGCCAACACACACGCTCCACCCGTAATTCAAAATTCGGTAACACTTTAGCCGTCTGAAGTATCCATATGTAGTTTCACAGTAGTTTCACAGGCTCTTGTCAGCACAACATATAGTATGTTATCTTGCGGGGCATGATGACTGCGCCGATACCTGAAGTGCCCTTGGGGCCGTCGTTGAGCGAGGCGGCTGCGCGCGCAATCTTCGCGCGCGGCGAGGAGGCCGTGGTCTTCGCGCTACTCGCGCAAGCCAAGATGCTGGCCGAGCAACAGTCGGCCTCGGCGGGCGTTTCTCACGACACGCCATCGACGCCCTCGGGCTCGAAGCCGGTCTACACGAAGCCTCCAGCCTCCGGGCGCGGCAAGAAGAAGCCCGGTCGCAAAGCAGGCCACACCGGTAGCCACCGGTCGGTCCCGGAACAGATTGACCGCACCGAAGAACACCGCGCGGCCTGCTGTCCCGATTGCGGCGGCACCCTCAACCGCTGCGAGGACAGTCGGACGCGCTATACCGAGGATATCCCTGAGACCAAGCCCGAAGTGACCGAGCATGTTATTCGCCGGGATTGGTGTTCCAAGTGCCAGAAGAAGGTTGAAGCCCCGGTGAGCGCGGCACTGCCGGGCGCGACCGTGGGCAACCGAGTGCTGGTACTGAGCGCGTGGCTTCATTACTGCCTGGGCAACACGCTCTCCCAGATCGTGGACGTGTTCAACTTCCACCTTTGCTTCAAGGTCACGCCGGGCGGCTTGCTTCACATGTGGAAGCGCCTGGCGCAAATACTCCAGCCTTGGTACGAGGACATCCAACGCGAAGCGCTGAATTCCTCGGTGCTCAACGCCGACGAAACCGGCTGGCGTGTCGACGGAAAGACCCACTGGCTCTGGTGCTTCGCCAGCAACGACTTGAGCTATTTTCTGATCGACCAGTCGCGCGGCCAACCCGCGTTGCTGCGATTTTTCATAGAGGAATTCGAGGGCACGTTGGTGGCCGACTTCTGGGGCCCTTACAATGCTGTGGCGTGCGCCCATGCGCAGAAGTGTCTGGTACACCTGCTGCGCGATCTCGAACACGTCGAGCGATATAAGTCGCCTGGCGAGGACTGGGCCGCTTTCGCCAAGAAGTTGCGTCGCCTGCTCGCAGATGCCATCCGCCTTTCCCGGCGCGAAGGCGAACACACCCCCGAAGCCTACGCCTCCCGCCGCGCCTGCTTGTCCAAGCGTCTTGATGAACTCAACGCCGTGCCTTGGGAGGACGGGCAAGCGCGCCGCCTTGTTAAACGTCTCAGGCGCCACCACGATGAACTCTTCACCTTTCTGGACCAGCCCGGCGTGCCCTTCGAGAACAACCTCGCCGAGCGTTCCATTCGCCCCGCAGTCATCCTGCGCAAGAACAGCTACGGAAACCGAAGCGGACAAGGGTCCAACATACAGGCCATACTCATGAGCGTATTCTTCACTCTCAAAAAGCGCGGGCACAATCCCGTCAACGCCATCAGCCAAGCCCTCAAACAATATCTCGAAACGGACTCGCTACCCGCGCTGCCAGGAAAAATCACTTCAGTCGGCTAAAGTGTTACCAAAATTCGTAATTCAAAATTCATAGTTCACCACCTTCATCACCAGCCCCTGGGGTGGGGCGCAGTGGCCCAGGAAGGGCCCGCCCGAGTTCAGGGCCTCGTCTATGAACGACGCATCAAAACGGCCGCGCCCGATTTCCACCAGGGTGCCTGCGAGATTGCGCACCATCTTGTAAAGAAAGCCATCGCCGTAGAATTCAATGTGCCACAGGTTCGCGGCGTCGATGGGGCCAATGACGCCACCCTTCTTCAACTGCACATCGAAGAGCGTGCGCACGGTGGTCTTCATTTGGCTGCCCGTGCTTTGGAAGCCGGCAAAGTCATGGGTACCCACCAGCTTCGGCAGGAGTGATTCGATCAGATCGAGATCCATCTTGTAGGGCACCAGCCAACTGTAGGGCGCGCTGAAGGGATCGGACTCCCGACTGAAATTAAAGGTGTAACAGTAGCGCTTCGATTTTGCGGAGAAGCGCGCGTTGAAGTCCGGCGTGGCCGGCTCCAGCGCCGTGATCTGGATCTCCGGCTCCAGCATCATGCAGAGTGCGTGGCGAAGGGTTGGGTTCAAAGGCCGGGGCCATTCACATGAAAAAACCTGCCCCAACGCATGCACCCCCGCGTCGGTGCGGCCCGCGCCCTGAATGCGGATGGGTTGGGAGGCGATCTTGCTCATCGCCGCTTCAATTTCGCCCTGAACGGTGCGTTGATCGTGCTGGGATTGCCAGCCGCAGAAGTGGGTGCCGAGATAGCGAACGGTGCCTTTAAGTGGATACATCATCCGGGTATTGTAAGGGGCTGTCGGCGTGAAGTGCCAGTTGGGGAGGCTGAAGGATAAAGGCTGAAGGTTGAAGGCTGAAGAATGTATGGGTCTTATGGGTCAGTATGAAAACTGAAGACCCATACGACCCACAGGACCCTCGACCAAGAAAACGATAGGTCTGGCACCTGCCAGCATAGTACAATCGCACCTTCAAGCTTCAGCCCTCGGCCTTCAACCTTCATCCTTCAGCCCTCAAACTTCAGCCTTCCTCCATGCTCTTTATTTTCGAAATGTTCATCCTCGGCATCGCCGCAGGTCTTATCAGCGGCGCGCTCGGCCTGGGGGGCGGCGTCGTCATGGTGCCCGCGTTTCTTGCTTTCGTTTCCTGGATGGACGTCCACACCGCCAAAGGGACCAGCCTCTTTATCATCGCGTTTGTTTCGGCGACCAACGCCTGGCGCCTGGGCAAGCGCCTGGAAGTAGTGCCCTGGTCCCTCGTGGGCAAGTTTGCGATCGGCTCGATTGTCGGCGGCTATTTCGGTGCGTGGATCACCACCTTCACCTCCGAACGTGTGATCCTTGGACTCTACCTGGCGCTGGTCTGCACCATCGCGTGGCGATTGTTTCACACCGCGAATGTTGCGGAAGTTCAACGCAGCGCGGCGCCTCGATGGTGGTTTCCGCCCCTCCTGGGGGCCTTCAGCGGCGCGGCGGGCGGCGCCACGGGCACGGGTGGTGGACTTATACTTGTTCCGCTGGCGCTGCAGACCGGACTGGCGACGAACAAGAACGCCACCGCCATCTCCAACATGGTCATGGTGCTCGTGGCGGCCATGGGCACCATTGCCCACCTGCGGGCCGTGCCCACATTGTCGGTGCCGTGGACTGTGGGCCATATCAACTTTCAGGTCGTACCGGCCGTATTCATTGGCGCACAACTGGGCTCCGCCATAGGCCGTCACTACGATCACCGCCTTTCGCTACGCGCGCGCCGTATTGTGCTGGGCAGCCTGCTTCTGTTGATTGTTGCGTCGCTGGTGCCCCGCATGGTGTAGTGGGATGGCGCGCGAGTTGTTGGCCGCGGATGTCGTGTAGCGCTTACCCACCGCAAGCGAGCTTGCCGATTAAATGCCGGTATGTCGAAGCAGGGAATCAACACGCCGACTTATAGAAGTACTGTCATTCCCGCATGCGCGGGAATGACAGAACGTCGAAAATATTGATTGGTGTTCAGGTTCGGAGTTAAATCGACATGCCCCTGCTCGATAAAAAAGGACGCCTTCTCGGGCGCTTCAACATCTTCGATCTCTTTGTGGTGTGCGTTGTGGCCGCTCTGGCCGCCATTGCCTACGTGAAGCTCAGCGCGCCCCAACGCGTGGCGCCGCCCTTCGCATCCGCGGAAACCCGTGTCACCGTGGCCGTGGCCCTGCAACTTCCCGAGGACCAGCCCTGGATGTGTGACTACGCGAAAAGCGGAGTCGCCGAAACCGATCCGAGGACGGGCGAACCCGTCGCGGAAGTGCTGGGCTGTACGGTACGCGACGGATTCCCCACAGTCGATCTGCGGCTTCATGCCGTTCGCGATGGCGCAGGCCACATCCTTTTCGAGGGCCACCCCCTGTTGCCGGGCCGCACGCTGGAGCTCAATACCGACGCCGCGATTTTCTCGGGTGTTGTGCGGTCTGTCACGCCCGAGGCACCGTGATTCCGGTGCGTTCATATCGCGCCAGCCGCACGGGCCGCCTCGTGGCGGGCTCCTTCATGTATCAGTGGGCCCGTGCGAATCCCCCGACACTGGCCCTGCTGGAAGAGGCTGCGGGGCTGCGATTGATCCCGCGCCAGCCCTGGAGTATTCAGGCGATTGGTGCGGCGGCCCTGCTCGCGGCCCTGGCTTCATTGCTTTGGGGCCCGCTCGCCGTCGGTCTTGCCGCATTGGCCTTCGCGGCAGCCCTCTTCGCGCCCGGCCCTGCGTTCCTTGCGTTGCCCGCCCTCCTGATCTGGGTGCCGCGCCTGGGGCTGGGTGATACCGGGGGTGAAGCGGTCTTTCTGCGCCTGGACCAGTTTGTGGTGGCTGGCCTCGTTGCTCGTGGACTGCTTCATCCGATCGAGCGCCTGTCAAGTCCACCGGCCCACACAGCCTTTGTCCTCTTCCTGGCGACACTCGCCCTCAGTGTTGTTCTCGGCCTTTTCCAAGGCACGCTGGCGGCCCCCATGTCGGCTCTGCTCTATCTGGTCCAGTGGCTGGAGTTCTACGGACTCTACGTCGTCGCGTGGAACATTGCGCCCCGAATCCAGCGTTACTTTCCCTACGCCTGGGCCCTGCCCCTGGTCGCCCTGGCGGCCTACGGGCTGGCGGAGTGCGCCTGGCCTTTTCACGAAGATCCAGATGTCCGATACCGCACCTTCGAGCGCGCGCTTTTTCCCGGACAGGCCAACCACGCCGCCGGACTTTTCGCTCTGGCCACGGCCACGGGACTGGGCATGGCCCTGAATCCCCGCTACCGCGCCCTGGGCATCGCCGTGGCGATCCTTTCCACCCTGGCAATCTGGCCCACAGGTTCGCGCTCGGGCGCACTCGCCTGGGCCGCGGGTGTAGGGGCCTTTTCCCTGGTCTGCGCGCCCGCCCTTCGCTGGTGGGCTGCGCCCCTGCTCGTGCTGGGTTTGGCGGCGGTACCGGGCAACTTCTGGGCTGCCCACAGCGCGCCTGGCAGCTCCATGCATGATCGACTCGTGGCGTGGAAGAGTGCCTTGAGCACCGTGGACCTCTATCCGCTTTTTGGCCTGGGCGCGGGTGCGCGGCACCGCTCCTACTACGACAACCACTACCTCATGACCCTCGCGGAATCGGGCCTCGTGGGGATGGTGTTGCTGCTGGCCCTGCTCCTCGGCCTCGCCCGCGCGCTGGGCCACGCATCGGGGAGCCGCCCGGACTGGCGCGCCGCCGGTGCCCTCGCGGGCCTTGCCGCCCTCATGGTCCACGGCCTGGCGACGGCCACCTTTGTCGTCACCATGACTGCCGGGCCCCTGTTCTGGTATCTTGGCGTAGCGTTGAGCGCGCGCGAGGAGAACCCATGAGCCCCGGTATTCCCCCCAGTCTTGATCGTCAGGATCAGCGCGTGGCGCTCGTCGTCGGCACGATCATCCTCGCTGCCATGTTTGTGGCCACCCTCGCGGTGGTGGTCGGCCGGACCGCCGGGGGCCCGCCAACCGAAGACGGCGCTCCGGCGTCGCGCCTCGACCGCTACCTGGCGGAGGAGGAACGGGCAAACGCCTATGCGGTCGTGCGGGATCAATTGGACCAGATGAAAGACGAGCCCGGCATCACTGCGGTCTTCTGCCGGGATTGCTCTCACCGCTGGATCGGCGGGGAGATCGAATTTCGCGGGCAAGTGGATTTTCAGATGGACGAGGGCGGCATGGAACGGCATGACTATACGGCCCGCTTGCGCGGTTCCCGGCAGAACGGATGGGAGGTGCTTTCCGTGGATCTGGTCGCCGAGGAAGTGCCGTAAGTCCGATCGGTATCGTAAGAAAGGTGGGGGGAGCGCGCAAAAACAAAAAGGACCCGAACGTATTGAACGGGTCCTTCGTGATAGTAATGGTAGCGGTGCACGGATTTGAACCGCGGACACTCGGATTATGATTCCGATGCTCTAACCAGCTGAGCTACACCGCCTCAAAAGAGAACCGGATTATACCACAGGAATCCGGGGTGTTTTCAAAATTTTCTCCGGAGCCGGAACGATATGCACGGGCCGCCCGCAAGATGCTATAGTCCCCGCAGGGGCTGCGGGCCGTGCGCCATGCGGTAATTTCGCGGAATCTGGGCGGGACCGGCGTTGCGCCGTGGTCCGGTGGAACCATTACGGAGGCCTTCCGGTGAACGAAGGATATAAGCAAGCTTCGGAGATTTCCAGGAACCTGATCCTGACCTTCATCTTCGGCATTGTTATCGGCACGGTCATCGGCTGGGGTGCGCGTTCCACCATTGTGGAGTCGCCCCAGACCCCGGAGAATCCGCCCCAACTGTCCGTGGCGCAGGAGACCCCTGCCCCGGATACGTCGGCCCCCGCGCCTGCGGAAACGCCGCCGCCGGTACCTGCCGCGTCGGTGCCGGTCGCCGCACCTGCCACCGAGCCGATCATCACACCCGCCGATGCCCCCGCGCCCGATGCCGAGATACCGCCCTTCGACGCGGATGTGGCCGGGCTTTGGCCCGCCGCCCATCTCTTCACGGGCATCACGGGCACCAAGGCCGATGTGGACACCCTGGAGTGGTTGAATGAGTTCAAGCCGGGCGGTGTCGTGCTGGGACCGGAGAATGTGACCGATGCCCTTCAGTTGTCGGCCCTGGTGCTTCAGATCAAGCAGGCGACGGGCCTGGGCACGAAGATCACCGATCCGCCGTTGATAATCTTCAATGATCCGGAGCACGCGCTGCCGCGCCTTCTGGCGGTGGACGGGGATGGTTCGGAGAAGGGCCTGAACCCCGAGGCTGCGGTGGCTCAAGCCAGGGAGGGGTTGAAGCAGGGCGTGGGCGTGTACCTGGGGCCGTCACTCGATATGTTCAGTCCCGGCGTCTCGGAAGCGCGCCTGGAGTTCGCCACGCTGGGGACCAGCGGTGAGAGTGTTGTCGGGCCCGGCCTGACCTACATTAATCAGTTAAACTCGGCGGGCCTTCTGGCCGTGGGACGGGAGTTTCCCGGTGCCGGTCTCGCGGTGAAATCAGCCGAAGGCACCTGGCACATCCCAGCGGATCAGATGGACGCCCTGGCGGCGGCCATGGAGCCCTTCAAGGCGGCCATGGACGCGGGTATCCCCGGCATTCTCGTGGGGCACATGGCCGTCCCGGGTATTGACAAGGAGCGCCCCAACCGGCCCGCCGCCCTATCGCCCCGATTGCTCCAGTTGCTGGTGCGCCAGGACTGGCAATACGAGGGTCTGCTGATCGCGAGCGATATCACGCGTCACCCCATGACTCGGGACTTGCTCCGGGATGAAATCGCCCTGAAGGCCCTCTTCAGCGGTTGTGACGCGGTTATCCTGCAGGACGCGGATCGGGCCACGCTCCGCGCGATCTGCGAATCTTTCGTGCGCCTTTCCAAGCGTAGCGATTTCCCAGTTGATCAGTTCGCCGCAAGCCGCCAGCGGATGAAAGAGGGGCTGGGCCGCCTGGGCACGCCGGTCTCGGCTCCCGCGCAGACGCCCGCCATCGTCGTGGCGGAGGCCCCTGTCATGGTGGCGGAGGCTCCCGCCGCACCGCCGGAAACGCCCGCGCCGGTGACGACAGTAGTTCTCGATCCGGCTCCCGAAGTACCTCCGACACCGGCTCAGAAACCAGTCCCCGCACCCGCTCCGGAGTCCGCTGCGACGCCTGAACCTGCGCCAGCGGCGGAGCCCGCTCCGGCACCGGAACCTGCCGCAGTGCCTGATCCTGCGCCCGTGACGGAAGCCGCTCCTGCGCCCTCGCCGGAACCGATCCCGGTGGAAGCGCCCGTTGCCGCCCCCGTCCCGTCACCGGAACCCACACCCGCTGCCCCTGCGGAGCACACGATTGCGAAGGGCGATTCGCTGAACGCACTCGCCAAGCGCTACGGGGTCAGCGCGGCCGACCTGCGCACCTGGAACAAGCTGGAGAGCGACGTGGTCAAGATCGGCCAGGTCATCAAGATCCAGGCACCTACGCCTGAAGCCGCGCCCGCCGCGCCAACTGTGGAAGAGAAGCCCGTCGACGATAAGTCGACCGCTCCAACGGAAGCGGCCCCTGCCCCGGCAGCTCCGAGCGAGGAAGTTGAGCCCACAGAAGAGAAAGCACCTGAAGCCGCGCCCGAGGTGCCCGTGTCCGCCGCACCGGCGACGCTGTCTCAGCCGCCCGACACCGACAAGCGGGAGCACACCGTGGCTCCAAGCGAGACCCTGGGTGCTATCGCGGGAATGTATGGCGTGACCATTGCGGAGATCCAGTCGTGGAATGGCCTCGACCCGGGCGAGACCGTCATCAACGCGGGTGATTCACTGGTCGTCTATTTGCCGGTGGCGATTCCGGGGGCGGATGCCGAGCCCGCGGCCGATCCCGCCACGACGCCCGTGCCTGAGAAGGTCGAAGTGGAGAAGCCCGCGGCCGCCGAGCCGGCTCCGGGCTCCTTTGAAATCTACGAGGTGGCCGCTGGCGACAATCTCCGGCGCATCGCCCAGCGATTCGGGACGACCCAGCAGAAGCTGATCGAGATGAACAACCTGAAAAGCGCGGACCTCGTGCAGATCGGCTGGAAACTCAAGGTGCCGAAACAGGCCGAAGCCCCCATCAGCGGCAGCACGCCGTAACCGGGAATCGGGAAGACGAGACTCGAACAAAAACAGAGAGCGCAATGAGGATGATCGGTCCTCATTGCGCTCTCCTCGTATTTCCAATCCAAATATGGACCCCGAAAGGGTTCAGCGTCCCGCCCCGCCCCGGAAACCGCCACCGCCAAAACCCGGGCCACCGCCGCCCTCGCCACCGTCCGCCTGCCGTCCGGCATTCCAAAAGAGCGCCCCAGGATTGTCGCTGAACATGGGGCTTTCCACGGCGCTGCGCACGGCCTGCTCGAAGGCGGCCTGATCCGATTCCCTGGTAATGCCAAACTGGTTTGCGATGGCCCCCAGCATATCGCCCTGCTGCTCCTGCATGATTTCCCGCGCGGCCGTCATGGTCTCGCCCAAGGCCTGCCCCAGTGCTTCCCGTTCTTCCTCTGTTTCCGCCGCGCGCATCTGGTGGCGCAGGTCAAACAGCTCCTGGGTCTTCTGCTCCAGGGCCACCAGTCGCTCCTGCATTTCCGGGGTCGCCGATTTTTCCAGCTCGCCCGTGAAGAAATTCGACATGTTCTCCTGCATTCGCGTGGCGAACTCCTGGCGTCGTGCTTCCCGCTCCTCGGGCGTACCGCCGCCCCGGCGATCGCCCCGGTCGCGGTCGGGCCCGCGCTCACCTGCTTCCGGGGTTGCGGGCACGTCGCCCTCGGGCGTCTCGGTGGATGCATCCACCGCCGCGTCATCCTCGGGCAGGGGCACATCGGCCGGGGTTACGGCCTCCCCGCCGGTGGCTTCTTCCAGCTTCGTCTGGAGGGCCGCCAGCCGGTCACTGTACTGATTGCGCTCCGCTTCAAGCCGGGCCAGTTTCTCCCCGGCGCTCTCGCTGTCCGATTGAATGCTGGCGAGCTTGCGCTCGGCTTCCGATCGCTTCGTCTCGGAATCCATCAATTGGGGCATGATCCATTGGTGCATGGCCCCGGCCCCGACGACGGCCCCGAGGAGGGCACCCAGTAGAACCGTGAGTACGTTTTTCATGGAGGTATCCTTTTGATGCAGTACGTCAATTCGGGTCAAGCCGCGCGCACAGACCGCTGCCGATCCGTTAAACACGAAAACGATGCATGAAGTTCCGGGGCGACCCGCGGGAAGGGTCTCACTTGCACGGTTCCCGCAGTACCCAGCATAATGCTTTCCAGCAGTATAGGCGAAAAGCAGGAGTTTTGTGTATGCGTTTTCACCCCCTCGGAGAATCGGGTCTCGATCTGCCCGTCGTCAGTTTCGGCGCCTGGGCCATCGGCGGATGGTATTGGGGCGGCCCCGACGATGAAAATGCGATCCGGGCCATCCATGCGGCGCTGGACGCGGGTATTACCTGCATTGACACCGCGCCGAGCTACGGCATGGGCCACAGCGAACTCCTCGTGGGTCAGGCGCTGCGCGGGCGGCGCGCAGGGGTCATCCTGGCCACCAAGTGCGGCATGCGTTGGGACCGGGCCGAGGGGCAGAAGCAGCTCGACACCACCATGAACGACGGGACGCCCTGCACCATCTACCGCAACGGCCGCCCGGATTCGATCGTGGAAGAGTGCGAGCAGAGTCTGAAGCGCCTGGAGACGGATTTCATCGACCTCTATCAGATTCATTGGCCCGACAGCACCTGGCCGTTGGACGACACGATGGAGGCGCTGCTCCGCCTGAAGGACGCGGGGAAGATCCGGGCCATCGGCGTGAGCAATTTTGATCCGGCCATGATCCGTCTCTGCCAGACCAAGGGGCGTGTGGACAGTGTGCAGCCGCGCTACAATGCCCTGCAGCGCGACCCGGAGGTGGAACTGCTTCCCTTCTGCGTGGAAAACAACATCGGCGTGCTGGCCTACAGTCCCATCGCCCAGGGGTTGTTGACCGGCAAGGTCACGGCGGAGCGCACCTTTCCCGAGGGCGACATCCGCAACAAGAATCCCCTGTACAAGCCCGAGAACCGCGCCCGGATCATCGAGATGCTCCGGCGTGTCGAACCCCTGGCCCTCGATCTGGGCGTGACCCTGGGGCAGCTCTACACCGCGTGGCTTGTACACCAGCCAGGCATCACCACGGCGCTCGTCGGCGCACGCACCGAGGCCCAGGTGCAGGAAAACGCCCGTGCGGGAACCCTGGTGCTGGGCGATGCGGCGCTGTCCTTCATCCGGGAGCAGGCGGAAGAGCTGGGGACAATGGGATAGGCTTCAGGCTGTAAGCTGAAGTCTGAAGTGGCGCGGGATGCTGTGATCGGCCCAGGCCCTTACGGACCCATACGACCCCGACCCCATCAACGCCGGAAAACAAAAACAGCGCCCCCGTCCGCTGTTTGCGGCCTGACGGGGGCGCATTTACGGTCTCTCAGGATTCGCGGTCGAAGAGCAAGCCTTCCAGGCGGTTGAACTTGCTGGACAGTTCAAGCAGGGCCTCCGGCGGTATCTGCCGGATAACTTCATCGTTTTCGTCCAGGATCTGCGCGACGATTCGATTGCTTTCTTCATCCACCCGAAGGCGGGTGTTGGGCGGCAATTGCTGGCGCACGGCCAGGGTCTGAGGCACGCCACGGGGCTCGGGTTCGGCCGTGGGCGAGTCCAGAGGCGCTTCGGGTTTGGTTACCAGCCGGGCTGCGGCCGCTTTGGCGGGCGCTACGGGGACGTTGGGAACTCGTCCGGCCTCCCGCGCCCTCTGGGGAATGCTGCTAATGCCTTCTACTACCATATTGACTCCTTTCCAGCAGAACTTCCGGCCGGGTATCGCCGGTGGCGACACCCGAATTGACCCGGCCCGCGCACTTCCCTGGCGCGTTCCGGATTTCCGGCTTCATTCCGCTCTTAGATTGAGGGGTACTTCAGCGGCGGCACCATGCACCAGCACGGTTCCGTCCGGGCCGCGGGCCGGGTCATAAAATGCCAGCCCGGCCGTGGCCCGCTCAGGGGCCCAGCAGGTTCAACGCGGACTGGGGAACCACGTTGGACTGGGCGAGAACATTGATTCCGGCATCCACGAGGATTTTATTGCGGGTAAACTGGATGGTTTCCCGGGCGATATCGGCATCACGGATGACGCTTTCCGCCGCGGCCGCGTTTTCCTCTTGAATGGCGAGGGTATTGATGGTGAATTCCAGGCGGTTCTGAAACGCGCCCAGCGTACTGCGCAGGCTGTTCACACTGGCGAGGGCCACATCGACCAAGCTGATCGCGGCCACTGCGCCGGCCGCCGTGCTGACGGTAATGGCGCTGATGCGCAGATCAGAGGAGCGCGCCCCTGCAACGGAAACACGGAGGGTTTGGCTTACATAGGAGCCGGACTGCAGGGTGATGGACTGGTTGGCACTCAGGACCGCGATCCCGTTGAATGCCGTGTCGAGGGCAATGTCCTCGACCTGTGCGATGAGTTCCTGCACTTCGGTGTTCAAGGCGGTGCGGTTGCTCGTGCTCTGGGTGCCGTTGGCCGCCTGGAGGGAGAGCTCGCGAATACGCTGGAGGATATTGGTGGTCTCGCTCAGGGCGCCCTCCGCCGTCTGGACGAGGCTGATGCCGTCCTGGGCGTTGCGTTGGGCCGCCTGGGAACCGCGCACTTGCGTGCGGAAACCCTCGGCGATGGCCAAGCCCGCCGCGTCGTCGGCCGCGCGATTGACCCGGAGACCGCTGCTCAACCGCTCCAGGCTGCGGTTCAACGCTTTCGTGGAGCGGTCGAGCGTCCGGGCGCTGTTCAACGCCGGAACATTCGTGTTGATACGTAATCCCATGGTCTTACCTCCTGGTTAACCCGGCCGGCCATCCCTAACCTTCCGGGCCATGCGTGCGCTTGCCAGCCGCCCGTTTTTCCGGATCCCGCCGGGACCGGAATGCGCGGCGCGCTGCTTGCTCTGAGGACTCCTATCTGTTGCGGGCGGAGCCCCAGCCCCCCGAAAGGGGGGCCGGGGCCGCACCGATTTACGTTTTCAGCGACGAGGCCGCACGATCATATTTAACCGAGCAACTGGAGCGCCGTCTGCGGAACCACATTGGACTGCGCCAGCACCGAGGTACCCGCGCTCACCAGAATCTGGTTCCGGGTGAACTGAATGGTTTCCCGCGCGATATCCGCGTCGCGAATGGCGCTCTCCGCCGAGGCCGAGTTCTCTTCCTGGATGGCCAGCGTGTTGATGGTGAATTCCAGACGGTTCTGGAAGGCACCAAAGGTGGCGCGGAGCGTGTTGACACTGCGGAGCGCATTGTCCACCGTGCTGATCGCGGCGACCGCAAGCGAGGCCACCGAAAGGGTGATCGCGCTTACGCCGATGTCCGCCGCGCGCGCGCCGCTCACCTGAACGGTCAGCGTCTGGCTCACATAGGCACCCGCCTGCAGGGTCACGGTCTGCGCGCTGCTCAGCACGCTGATACCGTTGAACTGCGTGTTCGTGGCGATATCGTTGATCTGGCCGACCAGTTCGTTCACTTCGCGGGTCAGCGCGAGCCGGTTGTCCGTGCTCTGCGTGCCGTTGGCCGCCTGCACCGCCAATTCGCGGACGCGTTGCAGGATATTGGTGGTTTCGCTCAACGCGCCTTCCGCCGTCTGCACCAGGCTGACGCCGTCTTGCGTGTTGCGTTGGGCAACCTGGGCACCGCGCACGACCGAACGAAAGCCTTCGGCGATTGCGAGACCGGCCGCATCATCGGCCGCGCGGTTGATCCGCAGGCCGCTGGAGAGCCGTTCCAGTGAACGGTTGAGTGAATTTGTTGAACGCTGAAGCGTCCGGGCTGCATTCAAAGACGCAACGTTGGTATTGATTCTAAGTCCCATAGCTAATTTCCTCCATGAGTGGCCAGAGGGATTCCCTTACCCTCCGTCATTGTGATTAGTGGTACAAGTCAAGACACTCTAACCGGCCATTTCCGACGCGACTCGTCCATGGCCCAATGTCCAGCGGTTCTCCTTTCTTCGCTTCTAGGTTCGGGTTACTCTATTACAGGTTCAACAGGGCGGCCGGCGGCCGCAAATCCCATTTCCAGCCCCCAAATCCGTTGGGGTCCGACCGCCCTGAACCAGTACTCATGTTATCCCAGCAACTGGAGTGCCGTTTGGGGCACCACGTTGGCCTGGGCGAGAATCGACGTGCCGGCGCTTACCAGTATCTGATTCCGGGTAAAGCGTATCGTTTCCTGCGCCATGTCCGCGTCGCGGATGGCGCTTTCGGAGGACGCCGAATTCTCTTCCTGGATGGCCAGGGTATTGATCGTAAACTCGAGGCGGTTCTGGAAAGCACCCAGCGTGGCGCGCAGCGTGTTTACGCTGCGGAGCGCGTTGTCCACCGTGCTGATCGCCGCCACCGCAAGCGACGCCACCGAGAGTGTCACCGCGCTCACGCCGATATCCGCCGCGCGCGCGCCGCTTACCTGAATCGTCAGGGTTTGGCTCACGTAGGCGCCCGCCTGGAGCGTCACCGTCTGCGCGCTGCTCAGTACGCTCACGCCGTTGAAGGTCGTGTCCGTAGCGATATTATTGATCTGGCCGATGAGTTCGTTTACTTCGCGCGTCAGAGCAAGGCGGTTGTCCGTGCTCTGCGTTCCGTTCGCCGCCTGTACGGCCAGTTCGCGGATACGCTGCAAGATATTCGTCGTCTCGCTCAACGCGCCTTCCGCCGTCTGCACCAGGCTGACGCCGTCCTGCGAATTTCGCTGGGCGACATTCGAGCCGCGCACGACCGATCGAAAGCCTTCGGCAATTGCCAGGCCCGCCGCGTCGTCGGCCGCGCGGTTAATACGCAGGCCGCTGGAAAGGCGTTCCAGGCTCTTGTTCAAGTCGCCGGTTGAACGGCGAAGGATGCGGGAAGTATTCAGTGCAGATACGTTGGTATTGATGCGAAGTCCCATGATGTATTCCTCCGTGAGTGGTTGGTTTTGCGCGTCCTTGCGCTACCACTGGCGGTCTGCCGCGTAGAAGCACTTGCGTGCTCCGTCCCATCGCGGCGTCGGCCAGAAACCCGTTCAACTGGAACGGGCGGTCCCATTGATTTCGTTGCTTCGTGTCTCAGCGACCAGTCACCGAATGTGTCCCACATCGGGTGGCCTGCTACTGAAACAAGGTCGTTTCTTGCCGGTGTCGGGGGCGTCCTGCCCACCTCGCCGGCGTGTTTCGAAGAATTTCGATCAAGATTCAATTGATTCAAATGTTGTAACCGGGTCCGGAGACCCTCGTGCGGGCGCATACCCCGCCTTGTCGCGTTCATCCTCCATGATGTTGCGTGGCGCGCGTCCCTGCGCGCCTTTCGGGTTTCAAATTTTCTGTCGCCGTCAGGGTCTGTTTCGGCTTACCTGATGTTTTTATCGGCAACTTTAGCCGGAACTTTAGCGTTTCATTGAAAAAAGTTTGCCCGGACGCGACCGACGCAGAATTTCGCAAGAGGCTGGAAACCAACACATACCCGCAATTATCGGATGGCAAGCCCCGATCGTCCCGCATACCCCGCAAAAATTATTTTGGAATAATCGACTTTTTTTCACTCATCTACCCTCTAAAACTTTAGCGGGACCCAGATGGGCCCGTCCCGCGAAGTAACTGCGGAGGACGGTCCCGCACGCACAGTTCACATCCCTCGGTCGGTCGGAATGCCCAATCCCTTTGAGTAGTCTTCGCGAATCGGATCCGCCTACGCGCAGGACGGTCCCGTTGTGGCGGTCCGTCCCCACAAGCGGCTTGACATGCCGCCCGGCGCTGTTCGATCATGGCACTCCAATGAATCCACCCTTAGAATCAAGCGTCCGCCGGGTCGTTCCAGCGTGTACGGGGAGTATTTCCACCATGATAAAAGCCCTTTTCCGCCCAGCCGCTACCGGAATTGCCCTCCTTGGACTCGCAGCCTCTGCCGCGGACGCGGAAGTAACCTTCGAAAAGCAGCGGATCGGCACCGGAACCTACGAAGCAGGTTCGCTCTTTGACGTGGACAACGACGGCAGCATGGATATTGTCTCCGGAGAGTACTGGCACCCCGGCCCGGAATTCACGGCGTCGCACCTGATTGGCAAGATCTACACCGAGGCCGAATACTTCGACGACTTCTCCAACTATCCCCTGGATGTGAATGGGGACGGTTTTCTGGACGTCGTTTCGGGCGGCTGGTTCAATAAGAAGGTCGTCTGGCGCGAGAATCCCAAGGGCCAGCCGGTGGAATGGCCCGTCCACGAAGTTGCTGAAGTGGGCAACGTGGAGCGGGGCTGCTTCTGGGATATCGACGGCGACGGTCATGTGGAGGCGGTGCCGAACCTGCCAAACAATGGAATTGCCGTCTTTATTCTGGAGCGGGACGCCGCCGGGAAGGGCACGGGCACGTTCAAGCGGGTGGATGTCTATGCGGAGCCTCAGGGCCACGGTTTGGGCTTTGGCGACGTGAACGGCGACGGGCGCGGCGATCTGATCATGCACCTGGGCTGGCTGGAAGCACCGGAAAAGCCCTTTGAGCAGCCCTGGACTTACCACGCCGAACTGGCGCTGGGCGAGGCCAGCATCCCGATCATCGCCTACGATATCAACAAAGACGGGAAGAACGATCTGATCGCGGGCAGTGGCCACGATTACGGCCTGGCGTGGTATGAACAGGGCGAAGCCGAAGGCAAGCGCACCTGGACCAAGCACGACATCGAGACGGACCGCTCCCAGTTTCACGAAATGGTGCTGGCCGATCTGGACAACGACGGCGCGCCCGAGCTGGTTACCGGCAAGCGCTATCGCGCCCACAACGACGGCGATCCCGGTGCGGCCGATCCCGTGGGGCTCTACTACTATCCCCTGACCGGCCCGGAAATCAAGCGCCACGTCATAGACTTCGGCCCCGGCGACACCGCTGCCGGCACGGGCATCTACCTCTGGGTGGACGATGTGGACCGCAATGGCTGGAAGGACATCCTGGCTCCCGGCAAAGGCGGCGTGTATCTCTTTAAGAACATGGGGAAGAAGTAGCGACAACGGGACCGTCCTGAACACCAGGGCTCATTGCCTAAATACAACGCCCCCTGCCGCAAAGACTCCTCGCACGAGAAAAGCCAGTTACGCGTTCGGGACCGTCCCGCGAAGTTAACTGCGCAGGACAGTCCCGCACACAAAGTGCGTCACCCTTGACAAGCTGCAGTTATAAAGCCAAGAGCCCTGTCTCGATTCGGATTCGCTATTGTGCAGGACAGTCCCGAAGTTGTATCCAGGCCGCGGCCCCGCGCAGGGTGGCGCACCTGCCAATGGATAGATCGGAGACATCGCCACGCATGCAACGCTTTGCGTTCCTCGTGCCCCTGGTGATCGCGGCCTGCTTTGTGGCGGTGGCCCTCTTCCATGGACTCCGCACCACAAGCGATCTCGAGTGGCACCCCGGCAACGACGCCTACCGCGACATTGCCCTGGCCCAGATCATCCTGGACGGCGATTACCCCTCGGACTACCTCTACGACGGCGAATGGCTCTGGTACAACCCGCTCACCGGTGCGATTATCGCGGCGGGCGCCTGGCTGGCCGATGTGCCACCGCCCCTGGCCAATGTGCGCATGGCCCCCTGGCTCAATCTCGTCGTGCCCCTCGCCTTTTTCCTCCTCGTCTGGTATCTCGCCGATGGGTGGATTGCGCTCGTCGCCCTTGTGTCTTTTCTGTTTTTTCTTCCTCAGGAACGGCCCAGTTTTGTCTCGGCGAGCTACTCCCCCTGGCTCCTCGCGCCTCATCTTTCCCAGGCCCTCTTCTACACCACCATCCTCGCCTGGATTGTCCATCTGCGCGGGGCCTCCCTGCGCTCTGCGCTGGCCGCGGGATTTCTCCTCGGCCTCACCTTCCTAGGGCACACCGCGCCCGCCGTGCTCCTGGGCGCCATCATGGTCATCACGGCGGGACTGACCGCGCTCCGAAAGCTCCGCGCGGGAGAGAGAGCTTCCGCGCTGGCGCACGGGTATCACCTTGGACTCGCTCTGCTGGTCGCTTTCATGTCGAGTTTGCCCTTCACGGTCTCCATCCTCTTTCGCTACCATCTCCACGTGGTCAATCCAAAGCCCACCGAGTGGGTGTGGGAAGGCGCAGCCCTTGAAAATCTACCCGCCATCCTCCTGGGCCTGATCAGCCTCAAGACCTCCGTGATGGCCGTCGGCCTGGCCTCGATTTTCTCCCGCGCCCTGCCGCGACTCGTCAAAGACGTTGTCCTCGCCTGGCTCGCCGCCGCGCTGGGCTTCTTTGCCTGGAGTCTCCTCGCCCAGTGGACCCGGCAACGCGGGATCACCCTGCCCCAGATCAACCCCGGCTATCACTATGTCCTCTACCTCATCGCCGTGGGGCACCTCCTCTTCGCGCTGGGTCTCGTCCACATCATTGAGGTGAGTCTGGCGCGATTTTCACCGGTGCGCGAGGGGTATCAAACGTTGGCCCGCGCGGCCTGCGTGGTGATCCTCACAGTCGTGCTGTTCGCGGCGAACTACCGCGACTTCCGCGTGTGGCACGGCTTCACCCGGGATCACAGCGTGGCCCTGCGCCGACTGGATCAGTTGGACAACTTCGCGCCCTACCACTGGATCGCGAAAAACACCAAACCCGGCGCCGTGTTCCTGTGCAATGACCGACCGGGCCTCTATTGTGTCGCGGCGGCGGGCGCCCGCGTGGTGGCGAATGATCCCTACTTTTCCAGTCTCTATGTGCCCTATGCGCCCCGCGTCCAGGCCCGAGAAATCCTGTGGACCGCCTTGCGGGAAAAGGACGAGAAGACGTTCCAAGACGCGGCGGCGGCGTGGCGCGTGGCTTATGTGCTCGCGGAAGGGGAACAGCGGGACTGGGCCATTCAATCAGGATTCAGCGGGCTGGAGGAGGTCTTTGCATCCAAGCAGTTCACGATCTACCGCCTGCCTGTGTGGATACACTGAACCGCGAGTCTACAGACCCCTCGCTTCCTGTTGTCCCTGCCGTCGCTGCAGTCCCTGCAACCACGCCCAATGCCCGCATAGTTTCAAATAGATCTGCCCCACCACGACCACATACACCATCGCCAGCGGCAGCGACCAATCGATACCCCACACGACCCGAGCATCCCCCCGATCCACGCCATCCAGGCCATAGAAGAAGAACATGTTCAGGTTCGTCAGCACCGCGAAAACAATGGCCACAGGCAGCCATTTCGCCTCGCGCCAGGCCATGTAGCCCGCCACCAGCATCGTGGGCACGAGATGATTCTCGTGGGCTCCCTTGTTGAAGAGAAAGTAGGCCAGGTAGCCCGCCAGCATGAAGCGCCACAGATTCTCCGGCGTGGAAGGCGAGCGCCACTGCCGCCACAGCGCCAGCGCGAAGGACGCATAGAACAACACCTTCAACAGGCCCAGCACCCGCGTGTCCTGCGTGCGGATCACTTCGATGTAGCCGTCTTGCAGCGGGCCGTAACTGTCGGGCCAGACCACGTGCATGGCCCAAGTCAGGATCCATCCGAAGTTCATGGCATAGCCACTGAGGGTGTCGTGGGCCGCGCCCCGCGCGAGGGAGAGCGTGGAACCGCGCCCGAGCAGGAGCAACGTGGCCGCCAGCAGCAACACCGCGGGTACGTAAGGAAGCGCGCGACGGACAAAGGTGCGGACCTCCAGGGGCGACTGAAAGAGCCCGCGCAGGAAGTACAGCGCCACAAAGGGAACGAAAACCAGGAACTGCCACTTGATCAGCACCGCCAAGAGCAGAAGGAAAGCCGCGCGGCCCGGTTTGTCTTCGGTGATGGCGTGCATCCCCAGCAGCCAGAAGGGCACGCAGTAGATATCGAAATAGCCATAGACCACGCCATTCAACAGGAAGGCCGCCACAAAGGCCACGGCGGGCCAAGCGTTTCGCGTCACGTGGATCACGGCCATCGCACTCGCCACGAGCGCCAGCCAGAGACTAAGGTCGAAGCTCGTAAGCCCCGCCGCGGGCCACACGTGGGCGGGCAGTCTGATCCAGGACGACACATTGTGCGCGAGCACGAGCAACAGCATGCCCAACGGCGGCTGGAGAATGTGGCCTTCGCCCTCGGTAAAGCCCTCCACGAAACCCAACCGGTTCAGCCCATCGACCCACATCTTCCACACGTTCACATCTGCCGTGCCCGGCAACGTCGCGAGGAGCAGCGCCAGCAACAGGAGCCCCGCAAGGGCGATCAGGGATGTACGGGAAACAGGCAAGACTCAACCTCATTTGAAAGAAGGGATGGAACAATCATACCGCAAGCGCTACTCCTTCCGTGAAATTCCGTGCCCTTCCGTGGTCGAGAAAAAATTGACCACGGAAGGTCTTAGAGCGGCCGTTGGCCGCAACCGAAGATTTGAACCACGGAGACACGGAGGCGCGGAGAAGAAAAGGAGTTTTCAGAGGCACTGGTGCCGAGTCACGGCGCGCTTGCGTTCGAAAAGGCCTCTCTTCCTTCCCTCCCTCATGTAGTTTTCTCCGTGCACTCCGTGGTCAGCATTCTTTTTGTTGATCACGGAACGTCACGGGAAAAGCCCGCTCTCTATTTCGCTCCGCAAGTTGTCTTGCGGAAATAGCTTATGAATCGGTTTAAAAATAAACTTGTTAAAAAAACAAGATAATGACGGATAGTAGTACGGAATATCACGGAAGAAACACGTTCGACTCCGGCACCTCATACAACACCAGCCCTTCACCCCGGAGACACACGGGCAAGTGCAGCGGATGAAAATCCTTGCTGATCACGTAGCGGAAACCGTAGGCATCGCCCAGCGCACGCCACTCCGCTTCAGTCCTTCGCTGCCACAGCTCCCAGTCGTACCAATGTCCGCCTTTCACGCCATAGAGATCAGCGAAGAGCTTGTCCGTCGTGGCCGCGATGGATTTCATGTAGGACATGAACTGGCGCGTCTCGAAAGTCGCCACCACGGGCCTACCCAGCACCATCTGCCAGTGCTCCTCCAGCGTGGTCAGCACCATGTCGGACGGCGCGCTGTGCTCGGCGAGATAGGTGGCCATTTCCGCCTCGAAGGGCGACACGGGTAGATGTTCGCGCGTACGCCATTGCCCCGCAAGGACGTGGATAAGCGTCACGACGCCCAATCCATAAGCCAGGACCACGCCCGCCCGAGGCCTCCACCTTTTCCAGACGATCCGATCGCCCGCGATGGCGAGGGCGAGTCCGCACAGCACCGATGCCGCCGCCACCTTGTGGTACCACGCCAAAACGAGCAATCCGGCGACGAGCAGTGCCAGCCATGCATTTCGAAAACGCGTCGAATCTTCCGCACTCCGCCACAAATCCAATATGGATGCACCGGCGAGGAGAAAAAGCGCGGTCTCCGGCGTGGCGAAGTAGCGCGCGGCCTGATCGGGATCCATCACGTGGGGCCAGAGCGGCAACACCGCGAGCCAGGCGAGAGACACGAGTGCGACCAGCGCGCCGCCCCGACCCACGCTCCACGCGCACACTGCGGCCATGAGCAGCATGGCCACATGGATCACGAGGCGATAGGGCATCCAGCTCACCACGACATAGGGCACGTCGGTACCCGCGAGTGCATGGACGATCCAGGCAAAGGTAATGGCGGCGGTGGAAAGGGCCGCGTAGGTGAACAGCACCAAAGCGGGACCTCGCCGAGTTGGCTCCTTCATCTCGCGCCAGGCCATCGGCAGAGCCAGCACGAGAAAGCCAACGAGGCCGATGACGCTGTGGCCGAAGAGACCGAAGCGCGGCCACTCAGTGCGTTTTCGGTGCATGTCCTCATTCGTGGTGTAATCCGCCCAGATCGCGTGACCGTCCGTCTCGGCGTGGTAAGCGCCCTCGGCGGGATCGGGCACGAGGAAGGGATGTTGGGCGACGGCGAATACGGCCGTGATCGCGAGGCCGATGGTCGCGCACGCGACAAATTGTTTCAATGCCGCGCACTCGCCGCGCCACCACAGCCAGGCGCAGGCAGCAATGGCCGTGAGCAGGATCATGGGCCACTGGCCGAGGTGGATGAGGGGCATGAGGCCGAAGAGGATGCCCGCCGTGCGCCAGCGGCCCGCCGCCATCGCGAGGAGCACGGCGAAGGCCCAGCCCATGCCCATGATGCCGCTGGTGGCCTTTGTCGCCCACGGTGAGATGGGCATGTAGCTCTGAAAGAACACGTCGGCCCCCGCGAAGCTCAGCACCATGGCCAGGTGTACGGGCCCCATGCGCCGCGTCAGGAGCCACGTCACGCCGAAGATCGGCAGGTGAATCGCGAGGGTCGCCAGAAACTGTCGCCCACCGCAAATCAGCTCCGGGCTCTTCGTAAGCCAGAGCAGCGCGCCGGTGAGGTAATAGTGAATGGAGAATCCATTAAAGACCCAGCGGTGATGCGGATGCCCTTCGGGGTAGGGCGTGATGCCCAGCAGCACCTGCGCGCGCTCATAGCCCTCTTCCCAGCGCACCCCGCGCACGAGCACCGCCAACAGACACACCCCGATCCAGAAGGCGAGCCCAAGCCAGAAGGCGCGGGCCTGCGATGTGGGCGTGGGAGAGTGGGGCATGGGTGGCGCGGGTTCCTTCCTGGGCTGAAGCGCCACTCTAGCGCGGGCCGCGCGGGCGATGCAATGCAACTGGAAAAATAGGACCGATAGGACGGATACGACCGATAAATCGGTCCTATCGGTCGAATCAGTCCTATCTCTTACAACATCCGCGCCAGCACCAACTCCTCCACTTCGCGATAGGCGTGCTTCGAACTTGCAAGCCGCAGACGGAAGCGATCATGATCATCGCGCGAACTGAACTCGAAGCCAATTAGCGCCCGGCCCACTTGTTCGCCGGAGTAGGTGTAATTGAAGTAGCAGATGCTTCCACCCTCCAGCGTGTGGAGGAACTCCCGGAGTGCCCCCGGGCGCTCCGGAAATTCAAAGGTAATCAAATAAGGGTGCATGAACAGGTGGGGCTCGTAGTGGATGATGCGAAACTCCACATCCGCTCGCGAAGTTACATCCTCGTGGGGGATTCGCTGCTCCGTCAGCCGCGCGTCCAACAGTTGCAGCGCGGGCGGCGAGGCTTCAAAGCCGATCACCGGCCACGCGTCCTCGTCCGAGACCTTGCCGTATTGCACTTCGATGATGTTGATGCCCTCCAGGATATTGTCGAGCAAATGGAGCAATCCGCCGGGGGTCTCCGGCATTCGGAACCGGTAGTATTTCCGTCGCTCGGCGCCAATTCCCGCGTGTTGCGAGATCCACGCCAGTTGCTCGAAATCCACGTTGGCGCCGCAGAGAATCGTCAGCACTTTCTTCCCGCGCACCTGCTCCGCCTGTTTCAGGAGTCCCGCCAGGCCCATCGCGCCCGCGGGCTCGGAGATGCATCGACAGGTGTTCCACAGCGCCTCGATCGCCGCCGCCACTTCTTCGTTCGTCACCGTGATAAATTCGTCGATCAGCTCCGCGCAGAGGGGATAGGTTAGCGCGCCCGCCTTCTTCACCGCCGTGCCGTCGCAAAACACATCCACATAGTCCAGCTCTACCGGCTTGCCCGCGCGCACCGCCGCCGCCATGCTTGCCTGATCCACGCCCTCCACCCCCACAATGCGGATGGACGGATAGTAGGCGCGCAGCCAGCACGCGACCGCCGCCGCCATGCCGCCGCCGCCGATCTGGAGATAGGCGACGTCGAACGCGCCGTGGCCGCTCATCACCACTTCATCGGCGATGGTGCCCTGGCCCCCCATGGTGGCGAAGTCGTCGTAGGCGTGGACAAACGTGAGGCCCAGCGATGCCGTATACTCCAGCGCGGCGCTGGCCGCTTCGCTGTACGAATCGCCGATCAGCACAATCTCGATGTGATCGCCGCCGTGTCGCCGCACTTCGTGCTGCTTCATGCGCGGCGTGGATACGGGCATGTAGATCCGCGCGTGGACCCCCAGCTTGCTCGCCGCCAGCGCCACCCCCTGGGCATGGTTCCCCGCCGAAGCGCACACGACACCCGCCGCGCGCTCGTCGGGCGAAAGGAGGGCCATGCGGTTATACGCGCCCCGCCACTTGTAGGCATGGATGGGGGAGAGGTCCTCCCGCTTGATGTAGACCTCGGCGTCCAACGGAAGATTCACCCGCTCCAGCGGCGTCGGCGACGCCACGGCATAGACCCGCTGTCGGGCCATCAAGATTTCCTGAAACAATCGCTCGCGCATGAAATTCCCTCGGATTTGTCGTGACCGGGTCTGCCGAACTCGGCTGTGCTCTCGCCCTATACTGCAGGGACAACAGGGACTCCAGAGACGGCAGAATGTGGTTCCTGCCGTCGCTGAAGTCCCTGCCGTCCCTGTACATCGCGCAACTCTTAAAATACTTCGGATATTATGCGCACGGGGACTGACAGAGCTCAGTAGGCTTGAACGCCGTACTTCAACAGGTGCTTGGGCAAGATGTCATCAAGATTCTGCACGTCACTATCGCCCAACTCTATCAAGTTGAAGCCATAGCGCTCGTAAATGGCTTTCTTCTCCACCTTTCGGGCCTGGTACTTTGGCTCGTTTTCCAAGCCCCAGAACTCGATATAAACTTTTCCCGTGGGAATGTAGAAGTCGCAGTAGACATCCTCTTCAATCGGAAGTTTTCGTTCGTAAGCGTGGACAATTTCGGCCATATAGAGCCAATTATCGATCAACATTTCTGCACGGGACCGAACCATGTGTCCGTCGGCCGACCGGTGGTTGGCAGGAAATTTTTCTCTGAATCCATCTGCGCTGGCTGTCTTTTCGCCACCTGAAGGTACTTCCGGGCGTGTTCCCTTTACCTGTTCGATCGTTTCGATCAGTACCTTGCTGATGAGAATCGAATCTGGCCAACGCACGTAGGGAATGCCGGAACGGTGATCTTCAGATTGTCTTCCGCCCATCCGGAGTCCCGGATCGGTAACAAGCCAGCCGCGAAGCCCTTTCTTCAGCCATCCCAGTTCAGACAGGATGTAGTTGCATTTATTGGCGGAGATTCCAAAGTGATTTCCGATGGCCGTTGCCGTGAGGAGGGGTCCAGATGGAGGCGCAGGTTCTGGAGCAAGGTTGACCGGCAATTCGGGATCAAAATCCTCCGGCCAACCAACATACCTGCCGAAGTCCTTGCTATCGATATAGCCGCCGCCCTGTGCCTCGCCTGCGGGCGTGAGTGTCCAAGCACCATCGACTTTGCTCAGTAGACCTTTGGCTTCCAGTAAAGAAAAAAGGGCCTTCTTTTCGATGCCCCTCTTGGATGCCAGTGCCGTAGTGGAAACAATGCGGACTCTTGTCATTTGCTCTCCCCAAAGTATAGCGCCATTTCGAAACCTGAACGCCAGCCACTATACAAGTGAGCAAAAGCTCATTCAATACGCAAGTGCTGGCAGAGGGCAACCAATTGGCGCCTGAACAGACCTCCCGGGAAGGAACGCGGTTTTCACTGACCGGGAATCGCACTTGAACCGCCCCCTCTTGACGCGACACAATGCATTGTGTAGAATTAAAGCAAAGAGGTGAATTATGGCAACAAACTTACAACTCGACGATGAGCTTATCGAGAAGGCGGTCAAACTTGGCGCGCATAAGACCAAGCGGGAAGCGGTCACCAAGGCCTTGGAAGACTATGTGGGTTATCTCGAGCGGATCGAGATCATTAACCACTTTGGCACTTTCGACTTTGACCCCACTTACGACTACAAGAAAGAGCGCGCCAGGCGGTGAAAGTGCTGGTGGACACATGTGTCTGGTCGCTCGTGCTGCGGCGACCTGCTGTTTCAACGGACTCGGCGGCGAAGGCCTTGAGGCAACTGATCTTGGAGAATCGGGCGCTCATCATGGGACCGGTCCGTCAGGAGCTTCTATCGGGTATGACCGACCAGGACCAATTTGAAAGACTGGTTCTTGTCCTCCACGGATTCTCCGATCTGACCTTGGAGGGTACCGACTACATCAAAGCGGCGCAATTCTCCAATACCTGTCGTGCGAAGGGTATTCAGGGGTCGGCAACGGATTTCTTGATATGCGCCACGACCGTTCGGCACGAGGTTTCGATTCTCACGACGGACAAAGACTTCAAGCACTACGCGAAGCTCTTACCGATTCGCCTCTTTGAGCCCGGCGTGATCTGACGCAGGATCGCACGGCGCAACCCACGTTTTTTTTCCTCCGCACACACCCACAACCTCAATGGTACCCACAATACGCTCGTTCAACCGTTCCAGGTCTTCCGCCGGTACCCACCACTCCGTCTGATGTGCCGCGCCCACGCAGTGGATCGCGTATTGATCCATGAAGGCTTTCTCGACCGCAAAGCGCGTGACATAGCCCGCCCCGAAATCCGAGACGTTCCACTGCGTCAATTCAATGGCGTAGCGCTCATTTGTTACGGGATAGAAAATGGGCTGCTCGGGAAGGCGCGGAGGCCAACGCGTGAATCCGGATTTTTCCACGAGATCCAATTCGGCCTGACCGACTGGACGATAGCAGTTGGTAACCTCGACGCTCATCAACCGTTTTCCCTCAATCCCATCTCTATTGGTGGTGAACTGTAAATCTCTTTGCGGAGCCCGATCTACTCCCCGCTGTTCAGCCCAGGCGCGTCGGCGGCCGGTCGCCCGGTGGAGTTGTAGCGCACGATGCCCGATCCGTCCACGCGGAAGAAGCGCCGACCTGTAATCCCGACGCTGACTGGATCGGCGAAGCAGGTGAAGTCATCCGGCGACACCACCGCCATATTGAAGCTGTAGCCCGCTTTGACCCGGCCCTCGAACCAGGAATCATCCAGAAAGGCCGTGCCCTCGCCATCCGTCTCCGCGACCAGCTCGGCGAAATCGCCGAAAGTCCGGCGGGCCGTGGAGCAGGCAATCTGCCCGGCGCAGATGGTGCGCAAGTCGCTCACAGCGGCGGCCTCGTTGGCCTGGATGCGGGAGCGGAGCAAATTGGGAATGGCGATAGCGGCGATAATGGCAATAATGGCAACGACCATCATCCATTCGATGAGGGTAAAACCGTCTTTCCTCTGCAGCATTCTAATCTCCCGGACCGGATTGCGCGGCCGAATTGTCATCTGCCCACTCAAGGATTGCTGTCCAGATATAGCGTAGTCTCCTGGAGAGACTGGGACCCGAAGTGTACCCCCGGAGCCCCCCGGAAAGTAAAGCGGACGGCGAGGCTGGTGGGCCTCGCCGTCCGGGGGTCAATCCCGTCTTGCGCCTTGCGATACCGGGGTGTTATTCACCGATGGGGTTGCTGGCGGCGTCGGCATCGGCGCCGTCGGCGTAGCGAATCACACCGCTGGAGTCGGTGAAGAAGCCCTTGCCGCCCGTCGTGCCGTATACGGCCGCGTTGGCGTTGGCGGTGAAGTTGTTCACGTCGCCGCCGAGAACGTAGTTATAGCCGCTCTTGGTGCCGGCCCAGTTGCCGTCCAGGAACGAGGGGGTCGCGCCGGTGAGGTCCGCGAAGTCCGCCGTGTATTCATAGTTCGCGGCGTGGTAGGCCACTTCCGAGCCCACGATGGTGCGCAGGTTGCCGATGGCGCTGGATTCATTCGACTGCATGCGCGAACGAAGCAGGTTGGGAATGGCGATAGCGGCGATGATGGCGATAATGGCAACCACGATCATCAATTCAATCAGCGTGAAACCCTTGTTAAACTTTTTCATGTGCAATTCCTCCTGTTGGATTGTTTCGTTACGCAAACTCGTTAAACCAGTTCCCACCCGAGGGACCCGATTGCGCTTGTTCAACTGTTGATATGGCTAAGGCAATCGTCGTGCCAACAATTTCGCTGTGCCGGTAAGTACTTTTATTTTAAAGGTTTAAGATATAAATGGCCCCGTCTGGCCGTGCGGCGGACCGGAGCGATTTCCGGAATCGGGCTCCGAAAGGCGGCTCCAAGTGACAATTTTCGGCGCAACGGCGAAAATCCCGGCCCTAATCACGGAGCGAACGGTGCGGGTTGACCTCCGTACTCCCAACAGTCACAATGAGCCGGGAAAAGGGCCTGTCGGTTTTACCCCAAACCCGACCTCTGAAATAAATTCCCGGACTTCTGTCATTCCCACGAAAGTGGGAATCCAGAGACCGATCAACGTAAACTGCGCCAAATTACTGGATTCCCACTTTCGTGGGAATGACAGTCTCTTTGCAGTTTCTGAATTTGATTACCTACATCGTCGCCCCGGCATTAAATCGACAGGCCCAAAAGCGGGGAACAGAAACAACGTGCGTCCGGCAGGGGTTCGGCGCAACAGTGGAGTGCTCTACATGCTGGTTCGTTTTGCTTGCGCCGTATGCTGTCTTGTTGTCTCGACCTGGGCCAGCGCCGAGGATTCCTTCCTTACGCGCACCCGGGGCGCCCTGGACTTGGCGGCGCGGGAAATGCCCGCCATCACCACCGCGGCGGAAGCCACGGCAAAGTCTCTGGCGGGCGGCGGCAAGTTCTGGGCGGCGGGCCACCCCGCGCTGGTGAGCGAGTTCTCCGGGCGGGCCAGCGGCTTCATGTACCTCAAGGGCCTTCAGCTCGATCAGGCTGGCCCCGGCGACACTATCCTGTACACAACCGGCGGCCTCGACAATGCCGATGAACTGGCCGCCATCGCAGCGAAAGGCGCCACGCTCGTGTGCGTTGGTGGAAGCGCGCCGGAAGGGGCCCATGCCCTGAGCGCCTCCACCGAATCGGGCTTGTCCCCAACCCTCGCGGGCGCCATCACGGGATGGGTCTACCTCGCGGAGACCATCGCCGCCCTCACGCGCGAAGGCAAGATGCCGGTGATTTACGAGACCATCGGGCTCTACAGCGGTTTCCAGCGCATCGCGAAGTTTGAGCAGCAGGGCATTTACTGGCACGAGCCCCACACGGTGCCCACGATCCCCCCCGGCACGCTGGGCCTGGCCTACACGGCCACCCTGAGCGCCATGCTGGATCGCGTGGAGCGGGAAATGGGGCCGCGCATTGCCTTGGCCGCCGCATGGAGCGCCGAGGCCCACGCAGCGGGCAAGCAGACCATCATGTACAACATGGGCCACATGTTTCCCCACGAAGTGGCCGAGACGGAAATTGGCACCCTTTTCAAATCAGAGGTGTGGTACTCGGGCTTCTCCCAGATGCCGCCCCCCAATGATCCCTATGGCCCGGGCGATGTCCTCCTCCACATCGGCTATCAGCACCCGCCCTACGAGCTCCTGCCCCGGGCGAAACACGCGGGGGCCAAGGTCGCCTACGTGGATATCCTCCAGCACCGGGACTACCCCAACAACGACAGCGATATGCTCTGGATTGATCCCATGTGGCCCTGGGCCGATGGCGTGGTGCAAATCCCCAATTACGACGTGCCCGCCTGTCCCGCCTCGGGCATAATTAATTCCGCGATTGCCTGGGAGATTTACCGCCTCACGCGGGAGACACTGGCCTCTAAGAAGTAGCGGGAATTTCTTGGACACAAAAGCGGTAGCGGCTTCAGTCGCCGTCCCGCGCGGTGTCCTCGCCGTCATCCGTGACTTTCGAGGCCTCAAGCTGGCGCGCCAGCCCTTCATAGGCCGCCTCGTGGGCCTCCAGCGTAGCTGCATGGCGCCGCGCCGCGAGCGCCATCAGGATCAGAATGATGGCCACGATGGCCAGGCCCTGAAACAGCGCCAGTTGGCTGTCCAGCACGCTCGTGGTGTTGCGCAGCAGGATGCCGCTGATCCCGAGGGTGATGGCGATGAGGTAAATGAAAAAGACGGCCTGGCGCTGGGTGAAGCCAAACCACACCAGCCGGTGGGAGAGGTGGTCGGGTGCGCAGTGATCGATCACGGAGCGAATGGTTCGCGTCTCGCCTTTGACGATCCGGGCGATGATGACGTACGCGAAATCGAATAGGGGTACGCCCAGGATCAGCACGGGAATGGTGGACGCGATGATCCGGTTCTCCGTCCACTCGCCCATGACGCCCAGGGCCGCCAGGGTGAAGCCGAGAAAGAAGCTGCCCGAATCGCCCATGAAGATCCGCGCGGGTTTGCTGTTGAAAATCAGGAAGCCCAGGTTGGCCCCCATGAGCCCCACCGCCAGCATGCCGAACCACGACAGGCTCGTCTCCCGGCCGGCCTCAATATAGGACTGCACCGCAATGGCGAAGAACATGCCCGCAACAATGAAGGCGAGGCCCGAGGCCAGGCCATCCATGTTGTCGGTGCCGTTGAAGGCGCTCGTCACGCCCACAATCCAGAGAATGGTGACGGCCACGTCCAGAAAAGCGTTCTGGAACAGATTAATGCGGACGTCGAACTGAGAGAGAATCAACGTGGCCGCCACCAAAGTGATGAGCTTGTAAAAGCCCGGAATTCCACCGATATAGTCGTCCAGCGCCCCCACGACCAGACAGACAAAGGCCCCCAGCAGGATGCCGTTCATCCCGTCGCTCCGGTAACCCGGCAGCAATACCGCCGCCGCAAAGGCGCAAAAAATAATGATGCCGCCGCCTCTGGGCACAGGCGTCTTGTGGATCTTGTTGGGGGAGAGGGGATCCATCATTCCGAGCTTGCGGAAGAGAATGATTCCCAGAGGCATCGCCAGTGCGGCGATGAGGAACGCCGTCGTCCCCACCAGTAGATAGGTCCGCGGCCAGTACTCAAACTCAGTAAGCAACATCCGTGTTATGGTCGCCTCGGGGGCCCTTCAGGGCGTCCGCCTGGTTCGTGGTTCCGGGGCGCTTCAGCGCCCATGGTGCGTTTCATAAAACGCTCTTATGGATTTTATCACAAATGACGATTCGGCGGTAGTCAGCGCGGGATAGATCGGCAGCGATAGATTCTCCTGGTGGGCGCGCTCTGATCTCGGACATTCCCCGCCCAGCGTGTGATGGGCCGGCCGATACACGGGGCGACAGACCCCGATGCTTCGCGCGGAAAGCCACGCCTCCAGTGCATCGCGCTCGGGCGCGGCGATGACATAGCGAAAGTGTACGCTGTTATCGATTCGGGGCCGCTCCAGGGGCAGGCCCGCGAGTCCGGCGTCATACTCGGCGGCAATCTCGGTGCGGCGCGCGATAAATTCCGGCAGGCGCTTCAATTGAACCCGCCCCATGGCCGCCTGAAAGTCGGTCATCTTGTAGGCGCGGCGCACCTGAAAGTCATCCCGGTTGTCGTAGTCGCGCAGGTCCCGGGCGAGTTCCGCCAGGCCTTCATCGTCCGTCAGTAGCATGCCGCCTTCGCCCGTGGTCATCATCTTGGTGGCGTAGAACGACGCGATCGCCAGGATGGATGCGTTACCCGTGGGGCCGCCGATGGAATGGGCCAGATCCTCAATCACCGAAGGATTTTTTGGCAGTCGCGCCGTCGCGCCGAAAAGGTGGGGCACGATCACCCCCATCACCGAATCCGGCACATGATCGGGATCGATGTTGTAGTCCGCGCCGACGTCGCAGAGTACCGGTGTGGCCCCCTGCCAGGCGACCGCCTGAACCAGCGCCGCGCAGGCATAGGAAGGTATCGCCACGGTATCGCCCGACGACACCCCCATGCCGATGAGCGCCAGATGGAGCGCCGCCGTGCCGCTGTTCACGGCCACCCCGTGCTTTCGGCCGACCATGGCGGCACATTCGTCTTCAAAGGCGGCCACTTCCCGGCCCTGGGCCAGATGGCCGCTTTCCAGCACGCGCTGCACGGCGTCCGTTTCCTCGGGCCCGATCGTGGGCCGGCTATGGGGTATCGAGAGGCTGTCCAAGAAGCACACTCCGTGATTGGGGCCCGCAATGCATCAGAAGATCGACAATGGAAAGATCGGGAACGAAGGGGCCATGGGCCTGGGGATATTCCACCGATTTCCACGCCTGGATTTCCAGCGTGATACCGGCCGCCGCCAGTTCCTCCGCATCGAGGTAGGCATCCAGTGCGTAGGCGCCCGTCAGATAGGCCGTCCCCCCCGCCCCCCGTATCAGATTCACCAGCCGCGTCGTTGCTTCCCCAGGCACCCCCATTTCCGAAGAATACAGGATTGGCGTCGTGATGCCGAGACAGTCCAGAAAGAAAGGCAACATGGCCCGGTTCAGGGCGTTCAGGGAATCCCAGGGCTGCTGATAGAACGAGTAAAGCGCGGGTGCATAAAACTCAAAGTAGGGCGCGCGCCGATAGTGCTGCTCGATACTCCGCCAGTGCTTTGCGGCCCAGTTGCGTTTGTTGTCGATCTGGACCGCGTCCAGCGATTGGGCGAAGCGGTCAAAAACGGGCACCGTCAACATGAGCGGGCCCTGGGGCGTCTTAATGCGGTTGCGGTTCTGATAGCCATTCTTGTTGTACTGAATGTTGTCCAGCACCACGAAAACCTCGGAGCACGCGATCTTGTGAAAATAGCGCAGCCAAGGCAGATAGTGAAGCTGATGAATCCCAACCAACACGAAACGAAAACTCCCTGCGGGTCAATCGCCCCAAGCGACGCACCACTCCCGCACGAATATACGCCGCCCGAACCCCCACCGCAAGCTGCCGTCAGCCTTCAGACTTCCTGCGTTGCAACCCTTTCGCCCCCTTGCGTATGGTACTGGGCATGTTCTCTTCCTTGCGGCACACCAAAGTCGGGCTCGCGGCGCTCCTTGCGTTCGCCGGTCTCTGCCTGTCTGCTCCGGGCCAGCGCATGGTGGTGGTCACCGAGGCGCGCAATGCCCTGGGTGAAGCGGCACGCCTGACACTCCACAGCACCGATTTCGGGATCGGGGGAAGCCTGCCCGGCGGCCACACCTTGCCCGGCTCGGCGCTCATCACGCCTCTGGTCCTGGATCCCGCCCACGGCGGGGTCCTGGCGAGCAGCGGCCGGCCCTGGCGCGGCGGCACTCTCGATGCCACCCATCTGGAGAGTGCTCTGGGCGCGTTTCACACCGCGCCCTTCAACCCCTGGACCGGCGCGGACACCGCCACGGAGGCGGGCTGGCGCGACTGGGCCGTGGGCGTGGTGGAAGATCAGCAGACCCTCAGTTTCCTCCGGGTTATGGCCGCTACACGGCAGGACGAGTCCGGCGCATGGTACGGTAAACTCCTGGCCCGACCCTGGCCCCCCGAGGGCACTCCGGGACGCGTGCAATCTCCGGGCGGCGACACGCCCCTGGGTCTCGCGCCCCGCTTCGTCTTCCCCCTTCGTACCCGGAGCTTTCTCGCCGTCGGTGTGGCGGAAGGCGGCGGACTCGTGCTCATGCAACGCGCCGACCCCGCCCTGGGAACCGCGGAGTCACCACGTCCCATTGCGGACGGCAGCCACCCGGCCGATCAGCGGCATCTGGCTGCGGCCGCGCTGGCGCCGGAAGAAAACACGCTGTGGGTACTTTTCTCCGCGCTGGCCCTGGGCGACGACGGCACCACGCCCGAATCGTGGCTCTATGCCGTGGATCTCACAAGCATGGCGCTCCCGGGAGCGCCCCTCGCGATTCCGGGTGTCGCCGCAGCGGGATTCCAGCCCCTATCCGTCGGCCCTGGCGGGCAGTGCTGGGTGGCCACGCGCACGCCCGGCACGGACTTCGGCCGCGTGGCCCGGGTTACGCTGGCGGCCTCCGGGCTCTCCGAGACCCTCTCGCTGCCGTTCGTGGGCGTGGAGCAATCCCTTTCCGTCGTGGCGGCCCCAGCCGGCAATCAGGTGCTCGTGGCCGTGGATTCGCGTATACAGTGTATCGACCACGGCAAGAACGCGACCGGTTTCACGGTCTACGATGCGCCGATCGCCCTTGCCCGCTGGATCGAATCCGGACCCGTTATTGGCGAGGGCAACCGCCTGCACCGCGTGTCGCTGCCCGAATGCACGCCCGAGACGACCCTCGCGTTTCAAAGCGGCTGGGTGGCCGATTTTGCAGAGATTCCGGCAGGCTCGCTGCCCCGGCCCGATGGGGATGCCGACGGCATCGATGATGACACGGAGCGCCGCCAGCAGACCCGCCCCGATCAGGCCGATTCCGATGGCGACGGAATTCCCGACGGGAGCGACCCTTTTCCCGGTGCGCCTTCGCCCCAGTTGAAGGTGGGCGCCGAGGTGGTCTTTCCCTTCACGGCCGTGGGCCGCCAGTTGCGAGCCCTGCAGATAGAAAGTCTCGGCGCGCCCGATGCCCAGTGGCGGATCGACTTCGATGCCGAGGCCCTGCCCTGGCTCCGGGTCCACCCCCGGAACTTTCGCGGCTCGGGCCAGGCCTATATGGGCGTGGACCCCGAGCGCTTTGATCCCGCCGGGGTTACCTCGGGAACCATCCAGGTTTCGCTGGTCGGCAAGCCCAAGGGCAGCCGGCCCGGTTATGCGGCGGCCTACAGTCCCGCCACTGTCCACATTCGTGTGGAAGCGCCCCGCGATCCCCTCCGCACCATCCTGTGGCTCTGGCCCGCAGCCGAGGGCGCACCGGGCTTCCGCGACGCCTCCGACCCCCAGGGCCTCCGGGCTTTGGGCGATCTGGCGGCGGGCTTTCCCTGGCACTTCTCCCACGTGGAGCACTTCGGCCCCATGCCCGGCACCCTCGACGGCTACTCCGTCGTTGTCATCGGCGCGCGCGCGGCGGCGGAGGGTGTGCTCACGCAAAAGGCCCTCTTCGACTACCTCAGCGACGGTGGGGCGGTCCTTTTCCTGGGGGAACATATCGAGGGCGAACACTACCGTGATTTGGGCGCCTGGCTCGCGCCCCTGGGCGTGAAGATCAGCATGTCCACGCCGGTCAACGGGGCCATGATCGCGGACATCGCCCAGGAATTGCTGCGCCACTGGCAGGGATTCACCATCGAGCGGGGCTGCGCCATAAGTTCCAGCACCGGCGACGGCGTGACGATCCCCGTCGACGCCAGAGTGCAGGAGCCCTCGGGTGCGCCAGCCAACCTCGCCTTTCTCGCACGCGCCCATGGCTACGGGCGTATCGCGCTCCTCGCCGCGCCCACGCCCCTCGACACCAAATCCCTGCAAGGTCCGGAGAATCAGGCCTTCGCCCTCGATCTGCTTTACTGGCTCAGTCGCGCCGGCTACGCCGTGGACGATCGCGATGGCGACGGACTGCTGGACGCCACAGAAGACCAGAATGACAATGGCGCCGTGGACGGGGACGAGACCAACTGGCTCGATCCCGACAGTGACGGTGATGGTGTTCCCGATGGTCTGGAGGACACGAATCGGAACGGCGAGGTGGACAAGGGGGAGACGGACCCGAGAACGCCAGACACGGACGGCGACAAAGTTCAGGACGGCGCGGACGGAACACCGCTGGGGTGAAGATGGGGACGGACTCGCGCCCGAGATCTCCGGCGAGCGAAAACAGCGCATCGTTTCCAATGCCACGTCGCATCTCGGCAGGAACGTCAACGCGCGTGCCCGTCCCTGGGGATGTAAGGGGAGACTTGGCGCTGTGGGAGCGGATTCAGAGACTCGGGGTACGGGTACGATTGCCGAGACAGAGCAACGTTTTGTGGTTGGGTTCGTGCCGTTTGGGTACGCCTGTCCAGTTGTGGCTAGTTCGCGACAATTGGAGAAATAGCCGTGGCAAGGAATCCAGGTTTGTCTAACCCGTTGCCGGAAACCAGGATTGAAGTTTCTCCTTGAATTTGAGAAACGAGGAATCTTCACAGCGTCTGAAGCTCACGCTCCGCGCGATCTCGTAGTAGATTGACGGAGATGGAGAGATTCGGGTCTTTCGTAGCGCATGCTTCATAGCCGCTTTGGGGTCTTTGGGTTTCGCGGCATTCTCGGTGAGTAGTCCTTCTTTATTCAATGCGCTTCGCAAGTCGGGATTGGCCCCGCTCCAACCCAGGGCTCGATCAACCTCGGGCGATTTACTCCAAACCCAAATTTCCAGCTCTGGATCCAACACGACGGCAGCGGCTCGGTCATTCCATCCTGATTGATGGAGCCGCCCTTCGATCTCGGACTCCAGCTCGGTCCGCGTTGCGGACTCTCGACCGCAGCCTTCCCGGTCTAGCATTATCATGCCGTACCGATATAGGCCACTATAGATTCTTAAGACGTTGTGTCCATCCAACAGGCAACCGGGGTCGTGATTGGTGTGTGCCAGTATATCGTATTTGATTGGACGTATACCGAGGCGCTCCGGCTTACTCAACAATCCTTTGAGTGTGAACTGCATATCTTTGTCGGCTGCGAGGACAACCAAATCTTTCATGACTTCCTCGCCTTTCACCCAAGGACCCCGCTGGCGAAAAGGACGCCCAGACTCGTCTCGCCATGCCAGTTGCTGAGCGCGGGGTGCTCGTTGCCAGAAACAATTTCCGCAGCACCTTCAGCGGTTTTCGAGAAACACAATACGTCGCTAACATCCGCCATGCTGAGTATCACGGGGGAGTGCGTAGCGAGGAGAATCTGCGCTTCGTAAACGGACGACAGAGACTGGAACACGGTGTCGATGGCCTGCGGATGGATGCCATTCTCGGGCTCTTCGATCAAATATACACCTTGAATATCGGGCAGATAAGCAATGAGGGTTAGCGCTATGAGGCGAAGGGTTCCATCGGAGGCCATCCATGACGGAACACGCAGGCCACCCTCGTAGCAGAGAACGAGATAGCGGTGGCGGTCCTCGCCTCTTTCCACGGTTTCAATATCAATCAAGTCGGGGAGCGCGGTTTGGAGATGGGCGATCCAGCGCTTATATGAAGGTAAGAATTTTGTACGAAACGTTTCGATGACCCATGGCAGGTTCGAGCCATCCGGTTTCAGGCCACGGCCTTGACCAGGTCGTGAGGCCTGGCGAAGAATGACGCTATCCAGCATGATCTGGTGCATGCCGTCGCGGAGAAGACGCTTGAACCAAATAGAAACCGGAAACAGATTCTCATGTTCTGGGAGGTTCCTAAGCATTGATCTGTGCGGCTCTTCGTCGTGGAACAGAACAGGTCGCGGGAACTCGGTCTCGAAGAAAAAAAGATCAGTGGAAGCGATATTTCTTGCGAAAACAATTTGGATTGCGTCAGATGGTACAAGAGGGACAAGGGTCTCTGGAACAGGGCCAAATTCCGAAAGGTGTGGTTCGTTGACCAAGTTCTGGGGAGAACTCAACATGTCCAACAAGAACAGGTTTTCCTTCGTGATAAGGAACTCGCCCGAATCTTCGTGCACAGCAAAGGCAACCTCGTAGCGAATTGTGTCGAATTTTTTGAGTGAGTTTGGTGAGTCCGTATTGAACTCGGCTGGTATCGCAGCCTCCACCGCCAACTCAAACCCGTCTCCCTCGCGGCCCCAAATCAGGTCATAGAAGTTACTCGTTCGTTTTCCCACCGCCTCGTCCAAACCGCCGGTTACCAAATCCCCCAGAAAGGCCACGACATCAAGAAAGGTCGTTTTCCCGCTCGCATTGGGCCCTACGAGGACATGGAAGCGACCTAGTGGCTGGCGGATGTATTGCAGGCAGCGATAGTTTTTTGCCTCGATGAGGGTAATCATTGGGGTCTGGGTCTCCTGGCGATCATCATGACAGGAAGAGGGTCTGGACTCAAATTGGAAATTGAGTTGGGGAGCGTATTGCCGCACTTTTGGGTATTGCTACAGTCCAGGTATTCTTCGTGATGGGCACACGAATCCGCCTGCGGCGGAATCGCGTGGCACGATGCAAGTGGCCGAGGCACGATCCGGGTTTGCCCGCTTGGTCTAGTCTCATCACCCACAAGCTCCCCCGCTTCGCTCCTCTGCTTGAGGGTGGCACCCGTGGGATGTCTTGGGGCGGGGGGGTCATCGGGCTGTTGGAAGACACGACAGTTTTTAGGTCCGGGGCGAGCTTCCCAAGTTCCACAGGGACAGGCCCGCGCGTTTGCCGTCCTCATTCCCGATCGGGCGGACTATCTTGGCGCAGGATTGTATTTCCCCATCGGAATCGCGGGCGCGGGTCCGTCCCCAAATGAAACGCGGGGCTGGACGAATCCAGCCCCGCGGGGTATTCAAGGTGATGGGGAATCTACTTTTGTTCCAGCACGGCGCGGGCCATGGCCTTGGCGAGGCGGCGGCGGCGGCGTTCACTCGGCTTTTCGAAGTGCTTGATCTCTTTGATGCGCTGCATCAGACCCTCTTTGTTGCACTTCTTTTTGAAACGACGGAGCGCCTTTTCAAACGGCTCGTCGGACTTTACGCGAACTTTAGTCACGAATACTCAACCTCCCCTCGGAGTGGATTTCGCCCCGGCCTTGCGGCGGGCGAGCGTTGTATTTTTCGGTTAGTCCTGCTTCCGCAGGGCCCATCAGTGTACCAATAAAGGGGATAGCCTGTCAATAAGACTGGGAGGCGATCACCCGGTAGTGGCAGGGCGCGCCGGTAATCATGCATTCGCCCTCTTCCGGCTCGGCGTCGAAGGGGATGCAGCGGATCGTGGACTTGGTGTCGCCCTGGAGCCGGTTTTCCACTTCGGGGTTCTTGTGATCGAGGAAAACGCGGAAGAAGCCGCCCTGGCCGATGCGGGCCTGGTACTCCTCGTAGGAATCGACGGTGTGGGTGTTGTCTTCGGTCCGCTTCTTCGCAATCTGGAAGAGGTTCGCCTGGATGTCGTCCAGCAGGGTCTCCAGTTTTTCGAGGAGGCCGTCCATCGAGAGGGTGATCTTCTCGCTGGTGTCGCGGCGTGCGGCGATGACCTGGCCGCTGGCCACATCGCGGGGTCCGATTTCGATGCGGATCGGAATGCCCTTGAGCTCCCATTCGGCGAACTTGAAGCCGGGCTTGTAGTGGTCGCGGTTATCGATCTTGAAGAAGAGGGGATCCCAGCCTGTGGTCATTTCTTTGGCCTTGTTCAGCACCAGCTCCATCTCTTCGTCATTGCGATAGATGGGCACGATGACCACGGGCAGCGGGGCGAGCTTCGGGGGGATGACCAGACCGTTGTCGTCGCTGTGGGTCATGACCATGGCCCCGATGAGGCGCGTGCTCACGCCCCAGCTCGTAGCGAAGACGTATTTGAGCTCTTTGTCTTTATCCTGGAACTTCACGTCGAAGGCCTTGGCGAAGTTCTGGCCCAGGTGGTGGGAGGTACCCGCCTGGAGGGCTTTGCCGTCCTGCATGAGGGCCTCGATGCAGTAGGTGTGGAGGGCGCCGGCGAATTTCTCGCTGTCGGTCTTTTTGCCTACGGCCACGGGCATAGCCAGGTATTCCTCGGCGAATTCCCGGTAGATCTGGACCATCTTGTAGGCTTCTTCTTCGGCCTCCTCAAAGGTGGCGTGGGCCGTGTGGCCCTCCTGCCAGAGGAATTCCGTGGTGCGGAGGAAAAGGCGCGTGCGCATCTCCCAGCGGCAGACGTTGCACCACTGATTGATGAGAATGGGCAGATCGCGGTAGGAATTGATCCACGTGCGGTAGGAGTCCCAGATGATGGTCTCGGAGGTCGGCCGAATGACGAGGGGCTCTTCGAGTTTCTTGCCACCGCCATGAGTGACCACGGCGCACTCGGGCGCGAAGCCTTCCACGTGCTCCGCTTCCTTCTTCAGGAAGCTCTCGGGGATCAGCATGGGGAAATAGGCGTTGACGTGGCCCGACTCCTTGAACATGCGGTCGAGGCGCTGCTGGATCTTTTCCCAGATGCCGTAGCCGGTCGGTTTGATGACCATGCAGCCCTTGACGGGGGAGTGGTCGGCCATCTCGGCCTTCCGGACCACGTCGATATACCACTGAGAATAGTCTTCCGAGCGCTTGGTGATGCCCTTGGCCATGGATACGTTCCTGTAGCTTTGCGAATGCTGATGGGGGATTGGGGGGCAACCCGGGACCGGGTCCCCACGGATGAAAGACGAATTATAGCACAGGACGGGAGGAAGGCTGAAATATGAAGGCTGAGGGCTGAAGTCTGGATGGGGCGCTGATTGGCCCGATCCCTTTTCCAAAACGAAATCCCCGGCGTCGGCCCGATGGGTTGGTCCGATGCCGGGGAGGGTATTGCCTCGATGTTGGCGCTAGTACGCGCCCATGCGCCCCGCGGTCAGGGTCGTTCCGAGCATCACGGCCAGGCCGAAGAGCGCCGTGATCCAGTCACCCAGCAGTTCCTGCACGGGTTGAAGTGCCTTGCTGGCCGCACAACCGCCCGGCGTCTCGCCCTCGCCTTCACCCTCGCCTTCACCTTCACCTTCGCCTTCTCCTTCCGCTCCCGTGCCGCCCTGGACAACGCGAAGCTGGAGTACGCCCTCCACCAGCTCTGCAGCCCCTTCGAATCCTTCGGGGGCGTTCAGAAAGGTCACGGATTCAAAAGCGCCCGTGGTGCCGCCCGCAAACGCGATCAGGTCCAGGCGTTCGTTGTTCGTGTAAGTCACGCCGGGTTCGAGGGCGATTTCGAGGGTGCCCGCGAGTGTGGCGGAACCGGTCACCTGGAGGGCGGTGCCGTCCATGGCCGCCACTTGGAGCACGCCGTCCGCGCCGATCACCAGGTCGCCATTGATTACGAAGGGCTCCAGCGCGCCTTTCGACGCGACGTAGTCCGTGTTCTTCTCCGTCGCAGGCCGCTCGATCGTGAGGTTCAAGACAATTTCGGCCCGCCCGTTCAAGTCGAGGGTACCACAGTTCACCTGGCCATTGACGCTGGCGAGGAGGAGCCCATTGGGTCCGACCTGGAGAAATGCGCCGACATCCACGGTACCGCCATTGGCCACACGGAGCAGGGCCGGGCCCACATTGTTGCCCATGGTCAGGCTGCTGCTGGCGGCCAGCGTCGCGCCGGTATCCACGCTGATCGTGCCGCCCGATGCGACGTTGTCGCCGCCGAGCGTGGCATTTTCACAGGTCAGCCGGGTACCGGCATCGAAGAGTTCAATCAGGCCATTGCTCTGCTGGCCCACGATGAGAAAGCCAAAGGCGACTTCGCCCTTGTTGATGTCGGGCGCAGGCACTTCGACGGGGATGGCTTCCACGAGCAGGGATGCCCCCGAGGTCAGACGGACCTCGCCCAGCCCGCCGGATGTTTCGCCGAGAATGCAGGAACCGGCCCGAATGACGGCCTCATCCTTAGCAAATATTTCACCGTTGCCGCTTCCGGCCACGCTCAGCGTGCCAGCGACCGTGGTCACGTTCAGATTGCCCGCCACCTTGTACACCCCCCGGCTGCCGTCGAGTGTACCGAGTCCCATGGTGCCCGCTTCGACACTGGCCAGGCCTCTGAATTCGACCAGAGCCGACCCGGCGGCCCCAAGGGTCAGGGTATCGGCCACGGTGAACTGGTTAAGCTGAAGCGCGCCCTCGCCTTCGCCGGAAAGCATGAAAACAAAAGCGGTGGCGTCCGTGAAGGTGCCCATGGTCAGGTTTCCGCCCACGGCAATCTGGGTGCTGCCATCGCCGCGAATGCTGCCATCGCCAAATGAGCCGACTGTCATATCGCCGGCTACGGTCAAGCGCGCTCCCAGGGTGCTGCCGTCCAGATTGAGAGCGGCCGTCACCCCCGTGCCACTGGCGACGGTCAGGCTACCTGCTTCGATGATTCCGCCCCCATTGGCTGACAGCGTTGCGGTGCCTCGTTCACCGACGGTCAGGTCGCCGCTCACGGCCAGGCGGCTGTCCTCGCCCTCGATGCTGGCAGTTCCCACGCCCGTGGCGCTCTTGCCCAGCATGGCCTGGGGCGTGTTGAGCGCCGATGAATCCAGAATGATGAGTTCCCCGGTTCCGGTGTCACCCACGTCAATCCCTGTGGAAACATTGATCGCACTGTTGGCGCCCGACAGGGAGAGCGTGCCTTCGCCCCCTTCCGAGCCGCCCAGTGTGATGCGATCCGTCTCCAGATTCGCGAGTGTGGAAAGGGTCATCACGCCCAGGCCGCCATCGCCGATGGTCAAGGTCTCGCCCACGGTGAGCAGCGCCGTCCGGATCCCGTCCGCTTCCCCGGTCAGCTCCACCAGGGCATCGCTGCCGGGAAACACACCCAGGGTCATTCCATCCAGCGCGGTGATTTCCAGATTGCCCAGTCCCAGCAGACGACCCCGACCAAATACACCAATATTCGCACCGCCCGCCACCGAGAGCACGGCGGTTTCCGCGCCGCCGCCCAGGGTCAGCTCACCGAAACTGCCGAGCTCGCGCCCGAGATCCAGGCCCCCCACGACATCGAGTGTTGCACCGGGCTCAAGGCGAAGAAAGGACGGGGTTGCCCCATCCCCCCCGGCGGCGTTGAGGCCGACCACCGCGCCATTGGCCGAAAGGCTCCCGCTGCCCAGGAGCAGGCGGGCCGTATCTTCGATCCGCAGGGCGTCCGCCACGCCCAGGCCGCCCAGGGAAAGGGAACCTCCCAACAGGGACGGTTCACCGCCGAGCACGCTCAGGCTGTTGGCAAGTTTTCCGCTGTCCACGGTGATGGCATAGGCACCCTCCTGATCAATCGTCAGATTCGCGCAGGCTTCCGGCGCGGCGGCCGGGTTCCAGTTGTCTTGATCGGCAAAATTGCCTGGTGCGGGCGCCGCCCAGGCCAGATCGCAGACCGGTTCCGGCTCACAGTCCACGCACGGCAGATTGTCGCCCGCATAGACACCGCCCTGTTCCGCGCATGCCTCGCTGGTGAGGGTGGCGCACGCGTCGTCGATACAGCAGCCGCCGGAGAGAATCGGGGTGAAGGTCATCACGATCTCGCCAAAAGACGTTGCAGCACCCGCCCCGCTGCCCGAAAGGGCGCTGGCCGCCAAGCTCAAGTTAAAGGGAATCGCAGGCAGCGTTCCGCTGGCGATCAGCTCACCCTCGGTATTCGCCGTGAAGGCCTCGAAGCGCTGGAACTCGAAAAGCGAGGTGGCCGTGACGGAAGAGTTACCCGAGTTCGACGACGCGTTGTCCTCCACGCGGCCCGTGATCCGGATCTCATAAAGAACCGGAGAAGCCGCACTGAAATCCGCCCGCAGAAAGGTCGTGGCGTCGGCACCAAAGCTGCCTGCAAACAGGGGGGCGGGTACGGCGGATGAGACCGCATCGGCCCGCAGGCGTACGCGGGTGACCCCGACTGCGTCCGACTCCACTTCGCCCACAATCGTGGACGTCGCGGTGACCGTGGTCTCCCCGGCATTCCGGGCGCACGTCGCCGTAAGTGAAATATTGGTTTCGCCCGGTTCGATCGGTAGCGTCCGGTCGGTGCAGGTGTCGAGAACGATATTGGCCTGTGCGCTCCCGTTGGACAAGTCTCCGAAGCCCAGGAAGGAAACCTGGGCCATGGATTGCGTTTGCAGCAGGGCCAGTGCCGCGACTCCGATTAGGCACCCGAAAACTCGCTTCTTCACAGAAATTCCTTCCGTTAACAACGGTGGGTGAAACACCAGAGCTTGGCTTCCCGAATGGAAAAGAAACCCTGAAGTCGCGTGGTAATACGGGCTATCCAGTCAATCTGCATGGCCGCGATGGGCATGGCGCTTAAAGTCCCTCCCCAGGGCTGACCACACATGCCGTAACTGCCCGGATGGGATGACCAGCAAGTGCTGGCAGCCCCCTGGGCGATGGCGAAGTGTAGACGAAGTCTCTGCTTTTGGCAAGGACGATCCGATTCGTGGCCTTGGATGCGTGCCGATTTGACCCGAATCGCGTCAGACAAGCGAACGCCCCGCCGCGCGCTTGGGTGCGCACGGCGGGGCGATAGTGAACAATTACAGGTCCGCGCGACCGGCCAGGGTTGAGCCCAGCAAGATGGCCAGACCGAAGAAGGCGGTAGCCCAGTCGCCAATCATTTCCTGAATCGGCTGGAGGGCCTTGCCCGCGTTGCAGCCACCGGGCGTTTCTCCTTCTCCTTCTCCTTCTCCTTCGCCCTCGCCCTCGCCCTCGCCCTCGCCCTCGCCCTCGCCCTCACCCTCACCCTCGCCTTCTCCCTCTCCCTCGCCTTCACCACCGAGTGGGGTGCCGGGATTGTTGACCGACAAGACCAATTCGCCGTTTTCCAGCGTCAGGTCGCCGTCGAACTCGGCGCTCCGCGTGGGGAAAGTCACATCAGAGAATTCACCCGTGGTGTCGCCATCGACCTGGAGGAGGCTGAATGTGGCACCGGAAGCGAGACCCCCTTCGTCCGCGAACTCGACCTCCAACGTGCCGCCGAGGGTGGCGTTGCCGCTGACGCGAATCGCAGGTGCGCCGCCGCCGCTTATGCGCACGCGGCCCCCTTCCTCCACGATGAGGTCGCCCACGAGATTGGGTTCACCGGACCCGCCGGATTGCTTATTGGGAAGGGTTACGTCGCCGATGAGCAGTCCCTCCTCCCGCACCGTGGTCGTGGGGGACGTCACAACGGAATTCTCCAGGATGGACAGCAGGCCGGGAGCCAGACCGCCCACGACAATCTCGCCCGCGTTCAACGTCGCGTTGCGAACTAAAGTTACGGAAGATTCCGTCGCCGCCAGGCCGATGCCCAGGAGACCGGGAACGACAATGCGCGCCGGTGCATCCGCCGCGTCGCCCGTCAGCGTTACGGTGGCTGCGCCGCCACCTGCGCCCACGAAGAACTCGGAGGCGCTCTGAACGAGGCTTGCACCTTCGAGGTCCAGGCTTGCCGTGTCCCCGCCATCGCCGACCGTAATACCGATCCGCGTGCTGGTGACTGTGGCGTCGTGCACCGTGAGCACGCCGCGTCCGCCGCCACCCAGGCCGAGTAGAATCCCATCCGCCTCCAGTTCGCCGCCCGACTCAACCGTAACGACGCCCGAACCGCCGGAGCCGATGTTCAGAATACCGAAATGGGTCCCCTCCTCGTTGGATTGGACCACAAAGCGGCCCGACTGCCGGATGAGAAGTTGGCCACCGGCACCGTCGCCAATGGTGGCCGTGCCCGCGGCGCCTGTCGCGCCATTGTCGAAAAGTCCCTGGGCCACTTCACTGCCCTTGCCGAGACGAAGATGGCCGAGAATTGCCATGCCCGCATCGACTTCATTCTCCGCGCCGTCCAGCACAAAAGAAGCGAGCCCGCCTGCGGCGCCAACGATAAAGTCATTCACCACGATCATGTGGCCGCCTTCCAGCAGGGAAAGGGTTCCGTCACCGCCATTGCCCAATACCAGATCGCCATCCTCGACGCGCAGGTCCGCCCGTTCGAGTATGGCGTTCGCTCCGCGAACCGTGATCGTTCCGGAGCCGCCCTCCGCACCGCCCACGATCATGGAGTCCACGGAAACGACGCCGAGATCTTCAATCGTCAGTACGCCCACACCTTCGCCGCCGATGGTGGCCGGACCCGCCACGCGCCAGCCCGAGTCTTCCTCCACCACCAGCACTTCCCCTTCGATACCGGCATTCGCGCCAAGGGTTGCCGTATTGGAAATCATGCTTCCGCCGCGCAGGGTAATCGACCCCGGCGCAAGCAGACCGACGGTCAGACCCGCCGTGGTCCACTGGCCGCCCGTATTGATCAGCACGTCCGAACCTACACCGTTTTCCACGGCCAACGCCCCGACAAAGCCGTCGCCGCTGTCCACCTGACCGTTGTCGGTCACCGTGAGCGTGCCGTCCATTGCGTCGCCCACCACCAGGCCATTTTCCACATTCAGGCGCGCCCCTTCCCCGCTTACCGTGATCCGGCTGGAGGTGCCCGTCCCCAGGTCGCCTATCACGGCCGTATCCGCGGCGATTTCACCACCACTTAGAAAGAGGACGGCGCCGTTGCCCACGCCCAGTGCAGGCGGCAAGGGACCCGCACCGCCCCCTTCAGGTGCGCGGCCCGACAAGGCCAGGCGCGTGCCGGACATATCCACGTTCCCATCGCGCAGGAACAGGGCGTTGGCGGCGCTGGTGCCGAAATTCACCGCGTATTCGCCCGTCAGGTCCAGCGTGAGATTGTTGCATCCGTCGCCCCCGTCTTCGGGCACCTGTGCGGGGTCCCAGTTGGCCGCCGTGCCCAAATTACCGCCCGCCGCGTTCGTCCAGCGCAGGTCGCACTCTTCCACGACGCAATCCACGCAATCCTGGTCGTCGCCGGCGTAGGCCCCGCCGGCCTCCTGGCACTCCGCTTGGCTGAGGGTATCGCAGAATCCATCGATGCAGCAGCCGCCCGTGGGTGGAAGAGGCGTGAAGCGAATTTCCATCGTGGCGGTGGCTTCGGCCGCCATGGTTCTGCCGACGACGCCTGGTCCGCCAAAAGCGCTGGTACTGGCATTCACAAAGCAGAGCAACTCAAACTCTCCCGCCGGGAGCGTCCCCTGCTGATCGAAGTTATTGTTCTGGGGTTCCTGGGTGGCATCCCCAAGGGCGGACCCCCCCAAGCCGCCCGACGCGCCCACAGGCCGGAAAAAAAGGGTGACGTTTGCGTCGGTCCGACGGAAGTCCGGATTCGCGAGGGAATCCGTGGCGGTGGCGGTGACCGCACCGGTCACCTCAAAGATCATCGGCTCCGTCACGGTGAAATGGGCGATGATTGAGGTCGATGCACGGGGCTCAACCGTGGGCGCATCGTTGGCCCGGGACAAGGTGAAATTCGTGGCCGTGTCCACGTCGAAACCGGTGACGTTGTCGCGGCCCCCGATGACGGTGAAGGTATTAGCCGCGCGGGCTGTGGCACTGATTCCCCCGAGATTGATGGAGCATTCGCTTGACTCGTCGTAGCCGGTTGCTTCTTCGTCGATGGACGGGGCGCTGTCACTGCAGCCCGAAACACCTGTGGAGGCCGAGGTGCTCGCACCGGACTCGAAGATTACTTCGGCGGCGGAGGGCCGCGCCAGAGCGCCAATCAGCGCGGCGAAGACTACTGCATACCCGAGTGACAATTTGCTCATCCAGCCTACCCTTACGTTGCAACATTAACGCCCGTTGGTAATTGCCCGTGAATTCCGCCTCATGCGGTCCCTGAAGTTAACATGATTCAGGGATAATAGCAACGACCCATTACAGTGCAACGGCTGTGGCCAGGACTTGCCTACCTGGTGCGTCAACGCCTGGATTGGCCCATAAGCTGCCTTCATGGAGCAACTTGCGGAGAGAAATAGCAAAGGAGTTGTCTTGATGAGATTCCGTGTTATTCCTGGTCCCCAATAGAATCGAATCGCCAGAATGCGTTCCGATCGCCCCATCCAAAGTATTGCGCGTCCGGTCGAAACTCGGAATTTGCCGTTCGGCGCGCTGGAATAGGGCCCACGGTCGCTATACGAAGATCGATGGGGATGGGACCGTGCCGGAGGGGCTGGAGCAGCGGGACGGCACGGTTTTTCACCAGCCAACTCCTATATGATCCGTGCCCTCTTTCGTCGCCGGATCAATATTGCATCGCGCGGGGACTACATTTTTCGCCGAAGCCGATGCAAAAGCCCCCACAGGCGTTGGCACCCTCTTGCATGGCACCCACTAAATATGTAACATATTCCCAGCAACGAAGTAGAATCGTTAGGGGACCGTGTACCTGCATGGTCCACACAAGCATCAACCACGGTAGACTATAGTCCCAAAGGAGAGTACCATGATTATCGATTTTGTAGGTGACGTTTTTGGTTGGGTCGTTGACTTCTTCGGATCCATCTTCGAATTCCTGTTCGGCTGGATCTTCTAGTCCTGGAATCACCCAACGAGTTTCGTTGTCAGGCGCCTTGGCTACCGGCCGGGGCGCCTGCCTCTTTATAGTGGAGTTGACCGGTCCCGTGTTACACCCCCTGTCCGATTTCGCGTTTCATTGTTATCCGTGCGGGGCCGAAGAGGCCCTGGGGGACTCCTTCCTGTGCGGGGAATGCGGCGCGCCACTCAGCCTGCGCTTTATCGGCGCGGCCGACCCCGCACTACTTTCCCGCCCCGCCCGCTCCCTGTGGGATTTCCGGGCCTTCCTGCCGATTCCCCGGGGGGCCGAAGCGATCTCTCTCGGCGAAGGCGCTACGCCCCTGGTGATGGCGCCCGCCCTTGCCGCCCGACATCGGCTGGGGGCCGTCGGACTTAAGAATGAGATGGCCAACCCCACGGGCTCCTTCAAAGACCGACAGGTCTCGGTGGGTCTCACCTGGGCCCGCAGCCAGGGTTACGATACCGTGGCCGTGGTGAGTTCGGGCAACGTGGCATCGGCCGCGGCGGCCTATTGCGCCCGGGCGGGGATGAAGGCGGTCCTGTTCATGCACGGCCAGGCCTCCCCCGCGAAGATCGCCCAGGCCCAGGCCTATGGCGCGGTCGTTATCGCCGTGGACGATCCCTCGCCCAACGCCGTTTTTCAATTGTGCATCGAGGCCTGCAAGTGCTTCGGCTGGTACCATCTCTCCACGGCGGGCATGTATGAGCCCTGGAATGTGGAAGGGGCCAAAACGATCGCCTATGAGCTTTACCAGCAGTATGACGGCAACCTGCCCGACTGGATTGTGGCCCCCGTGGGCGGCGGGGGATTGCTGGGGGGCATCTGGCGAGGACTGCTGGATTTGAAGGCCCTGGGGCTGCTGTCCAACCTGCCACGGCTCGCCGGGGTACAGGCGACCGGCTGCGCGCCTCTCCAGGAGGCCATGGACAACGACTGGAATTTTGAGGAGCACCTGGCCCATCCCTGGCGCGATCCCAAGACCATCGCCGGGGCCATTGCGGACGATATACTCTTCGACGGGCACACGGTGTTGCCCGCCCTGCGCGAGACCTGGGGCGCGGCCATCGCCGTGACGGACGAGGCGATGATCGAGGCCCAGGGGCTCCTGGCGCGCACCGCGGGCCTCCTCTGCGAGATCGCCACGGCCAGCGCTATTGCGGCTTTGAATCAGTTGCCGCTGGTGGACAGCAACACGACGGTATGTTGTATAGTGTCGGGCAGCGGCTTGAAGGATCTGGGCCGGCTGGCCGAGTCGGCGGCGGCGGTGCCGAAGATCCCGGCGACGTTGGAGGGATTGCAGCGCGTGCTGGATCGGCGAGGCTGAAACCGTCCATCAACTCCCTGACCCGTAGAAACTGCACGGGGCCCCGGGATGATCACAAGTGACGACCATTGTAAGTTTCCGTGCTATTCCGTGAAGTTCCGTGGTCGGTCCTCTTTTTTTGACCACGGAGTTTCACGGAAAGTTCTCCTTGGAAAGTTCGCTTCGTAAATCCATGAACGCCAAGTTGTTATAAGCCTATTGGATGAAAGATCTTGCTAAAGAAACAAGATAGTGACGGATACTAGTACGGAAAAACACGGAATTGAAAAGGGCCCTATCGGTAACAAGCCGTTCGCGATGAGATCGCGGGCCAGCGGAATACTATTCTGTGACCATCTGCGTTCATCTGTGGGAAAACACTTCTTTGTTCCCCCCAGTTGATGTGGGCGATCAAAATCCCGTGATTTCCGCGACTTCCGTGACCGCTCCCTCCCTCACCCCGGATAGCCCTTCGCCTCGCCGCTGCGCATCGACTCGAAGGCCATAAGCATCGTCGCCACGTTCTCCACACCCACATCCACGTTGCAGATCGTGTTTGCGTCCTTCGCCTGCACGTGCTGTAGGAAAGAGCGCACCGCCCAGCGCGTGTCGTCCCCCTCGATCTCGAACTCCGTCGGCTCGCCCCGGAAGTCCCAGGGGTCCGTGCTCACCAGCAGGGTCTTGCCACTCGTCACGGCGTCCGCGCCGTCGGGGTTGCCACTGCCCGCCGCCGCATCGGGCACGCCCGCGCCCTCCTGATAGAGCAGACATTTGTTGCGGGTGATGAGCAACGAGCCTTTGGTGCCCATGATCAACTCCGACGCCCCCTCAAAGGCGTTGTTCAGGATGGCGGACCACGTTGCGCGCACGGTGTAGGGCGCGTCCGGCTTCGCGGGATCGGTCAGCGCGTACTCATAAGTGCAGAAGACATTGTCCTCCGCTTCGCGGCCATCGCGCCAATAGTCGATGCCGCCGGTGGCCCAGACGCGCTTAGGCGGCACGCCGAGGATGCGGTTCACCACGTCCATCTGGTGGCTGCCGAGTTCCGTGAAGAGGCCGTGGGAGTATTCGTCATAAAGCCGCCAGTTCAGCTTCCGCTCCAGCGAGCCATGGCGCGGATCCTCCGGGCCGATGGGCAGATCGCGACGCCACGGATGGTTGCGGTGCCACTGACACTTCACTGCCGTGATGCGCCCTATCATCCCGCTCGACGCCATCGCGGCGGCCTGTTCATAGACCGGATTTGCGCGACGTTGCAGCCCCACTTGGAACACCGCGCCCGCCGCCTTCACCCGCGCCGCCAGATCCCGCGCATCGTCCAGTGAATGGCAGAGGCTCTTCTCGCAATACACGTGCGCCCCGGCGTCCATCGCCTTCACGCAAAACTCATGGTGCAGGTGGAGCGGCACCGCCACAAAGACCGCTTCCGGCTTCGCCTCCGCCAGCATGGTGTCATAGCTGTCAAACGTGGCGACGCCATCCCCGGCATACTTCGCGCCATACTTAAGGTGCGGCGAATAATCATCGCAAATCGCGACCAGCTTCGCTTCCGCAAGATCGACCAACTTCCGAATAAGATCCGACCCCCGTCCACCCGTTCCCACCACGGCACAACGCACCGGCAACGCGCCCTCGGTCGAGGCAAGCAATGGAGCCGCCGCCAAGGCCGCGGCAGAGGTGACCAGAAACGTTCGGCGTGTGTGGGGTGGGGTCATTTGAATTCTCAACTCGCTGATATCCGAAATGGTGTAACACTTTATCCGACTGAAGTGACAGCAATCCTGCGGTGTAAACCCGATGGCATTAGGGAATCGTGCAAGCTGGGAGCGCTGGCATCCCTGCCGGCAATGCACCGAAGGTGCATGTTTCGACAATGGATACCCGTCTTTTTCATAACGTTCATTGGTCAGGGCTCGCCTCTGTCAACTGCTCGATAGCCGCCGAGATCCTGGCCGATTCAATATGCACCTTCGGTGCATGATGCCGGCAGGGATGCCAGCGCTCCCAACTTGCGCGTAATTTTTTGCTGTACAACAACATTGCCAAAATCGAAAAAAGCTAACGGGATTACATTTCACCGAAATAGTTAGTTTCAACCCCTCTTCAGCCGCTTACGTATTCGGTAGAGTGCGACACCGGAATATGGCTGGAACATTCCCTCGTCGTCAGCGCCTTCCCAAGCCCTGAGAAGTTCCTCGATATAGTGGCGTGACCGTTTGCCTGGACCCTTGTCAAGACGCTTTTCAACTGATCGAACGATCGCCTGTCTATTCTGCTTGAGTCTTGGCAGGTTCAGATTCAAGACGGTGCCAATGTCGTTCATTAACCGCTTGTCCGTTGACTCCATCGTCCCATCATTCAGGTACTTTAGGCTCGCTTCAATGTCAATCGAGGGATTCGAAGGATTGAATGTGATGTCCAGATCCCCCTTGCTGCGATCACAATGGGATTTTCCCTTCTCGATCTGCCCGTCACAAGATGCGAGCAGATTTCCATAGTCTAACTGCTCGGTCTCGAATCGGCTCTGGCTGCGCCAATGCTCGATGCGCATACCGCCTTTCCCAAGATGTATGCGCCTCATACAGTAACAACAGATATACCCTTGTTCTTCGATGAGGCTCTGCCTGATTTCTTCCTTCGTTTGCTTGTCCAAGTCGTCGTAGCGCAACGAATCGACACCCGTTCTCCCGGACTTTCTGGCCAGGGCCTTGGCCGCCTTTTTGTCCCGCATCAATGACGCCGGTTCTCGCCGCTTGTAAATATTCCGCACGTTGTTCGCCCCGATGCGCTAATTGTTCTCAAGCATAAAGAGCATGGCCTCGGCCTCAACAAGATCGGGGATATCGCCGTTCAGTTTTTTCTTCAGCTTCTTTATCTCACGCCGCGCTTTGGCCAGCGACTTGGCGTCCTCCTTGTCGATCTCCCGGAAAATGTTTGTCAGCTCGGTCGCGACTTCCATATTTCGAAAGGGAGCGCCGAAAAGTTCTTCCAGGATTAGGTTGGCGTCCAGACCGAGAGATTGCGTGGGCGTGAATATCGTTGGTGATCCGTTTTCCTCCATAGCGATACAGCGAATGTTGCTGTGCTCGACCTCTCCCAACACCTGTGGGGAATGAGTCGAAACGATAAATTGCACGTTCGGAAAGGTCCTGCGGAGTTTTCCGATGATGCTGCGTTGCCATTCTGGATGGAGATGTTGTTCGATCTCGTCGATTAGGACGACGCCCTCGCCATGAAGGGGATTTTCCATAGAAGGATTCGCAAGGGCGGCGCGCCGAGTAAGATCGCCCACAAGGGCTATAAGGAGTTTTTCACCGTCGGAGAGCCGCTCAACCCGTAATTCCAGCCCGTTTTTTTCCATCACCAGTGTTTCTGGAAGGCGTTTGACCATCGGATTGGTGAATTCAGGCAGGACCGCACTTAGTGCGGTTCGAACGGCCTCCATATCGCGATCACGGACCCCGATCTGTCCCTCGGCCCGCAGTCTGCGCTCATTTTCCAGATCTTCCCGTGCCCGAAACCACTCGAAAAACGAACGGAAATCTTCGGCTTCCGCCGGAAGACTATTTGCATAGGTTTCCAATAGACCGAAACACCGCGCATCTGGCGGCGGCGGCACAGGCACCTTGGTTACGGCGCGATTAGCGCGGTAATAGACCATGACCGGTAAGGACGGGTTTGCGCCCGCGATTTGGCCGTGCACTTTCCTGGCAAATGCATCGGGATTCTTTCCAGGTGTTGACTTGCGCGTTTCCGAGCCGGATGCCTGCACATGCGCGTTCCAGCCATACTCATCTCCGCCGTACCGGAGCCGAACACCAATCGATGCGGAATCCGCGCCCGCGTGTATATCAGTTTCTTTCAGCTTCCAGCGGCCTGAATCCTGTCGAATCTCGCTCCCCGCCCAAGACATCAACATCGCCAGCGCATCCAGCACGCTGGACTTCCCCGCGCCGTTGACGCCGACCAGCACGGTCAGGCCTTCAGAAAAGGTGATCTCCGTGTCCTTGAAACCCCGGAAATTTTTTAATGTGAGTGATTTTATCTGCATGGGCGACTTTCGATACTTTCGGTCGGCGATGGTGCACGGGTCCCGCGCGTGATCGACCCTACGCCCTACAGTATACCGCAGGGATGGCCAAATCAACGCCGTCTGACGCGCGAAGATCGTTCTGGCCCGAAGCCCATCGCGCGCATTTTCGGCCCCATGCCAATTTGCGTCCCTTTGCGCTAATTTGCGGTTCGCCCTCCTCCTTTTCACCTCCCCATGTTCCCAAATCCCGCGCCACGTCGTCTGTAGTGTACCTTTAAGGAAAAGGCAACCCTGGAGACCCGCACGCGCCATGCCCCTGGATGACACCGCCCTGTTGGAACGCTGGAAAACCCGGCGCGATGCCGAAGCCTTCGACGAAATCGTACGCCAATTCGCCGATCAGGTCTTCGGAACTGCCCGGCGCATCCTGCGCAACGACGCCGACGCCGAAGAGGTGGCCCAGGAGTGTTTTCTGCTCCTCGTCCGCTCCGGCGGCGAGGTGCGATCGTCCCTCGGCGGCTGGCTCCACCGCGCGGCCACGACGCGGAGCCTGGACCGCATCCGAAGCGAATCCAGCCGCCGCGCCCGGGAGCGGATCTATATCGAGGCGACTTCACAAGCCGCCGAGGCCACCTGGGACGACATCCAGGAGCACGTGGACGCCGCCATCGATCGATTGCCCGAATCCACGCGCGCCATGATCGTGGCCCACTTCCTCGGGCGGAAAACCCACGCGGAAATCGCCGCCGAGCAGCGGATGAACCGCCGGGCCGTGTCCATGCGGATTCAGCGCGGCCTCGACACCATCCGGCGCGAACTCGCCCGGCGCGGGGTCACGGTGGCCGCATCGGCCCTGGGTGCTTTCTTCGCCGCAAACGCCTCCGCCGCGCCCTCTTCCTTAAAGGCTTCATTGGGAAAACTCGCCATCGCCGCCGGGACCACCGGCAGCGCGGGCACCGCCACATCCACCAGCCTGATAGGAAGCCTGTTGATCATGAAATCCAAACTCGCCATTGCAGCCGTCGTGCTCGCCCTCCTCGGCGTGGGCGCCTATGTGGCGTTCACGCGCCCCGAGACCCCTGTGGAAGTCTCGGTGCCTGTTGCCGATGCCGCGCCCACCCCCCTGCCCGCGGCCACGGGATCCCCCGAAACCGCGCCCGCACCAGAAGCGGCAAAGCCGGCCGCGACACCCGCCGATACGACTGACACCTCCACCGAGTTGAACGGCCTGCTCGCCCTCTCCCTGCAGATGCTGGAGGAGGCCATGCAGTTCTATCCGCCGATTGAAAAACCGGAGGAATACGCCTCGATCTCGGGCTCAGTGGTGGATCAGGGCGGCTATCCCGTGCCCAATGCTGCGGTGACGCTGACCCCGTCGGACGCCTGGGGCCGGCTACCCCGCACCGCTGAACTGTCCCGTACGGTGAGCACGAACGCCGACGGGACCTATGAAATCACCAGCATCGATCGCGCGGGGCGCTACTGGGTCTCCGCGTCCAAGTCGGGCTATGCGGACGTGGCGCGGGGCGAATCCTCCAGCGCGCCCATCGACATCGCGCCGGGCAAAACCGCGGCAGGCATCGACTTCACCCTGTCCACCGGCCCCACGATTGAGGGGCGGCTCTTGACGGCGACGGGCGAACCGGCACCGGACGGCCTGTTGCAGACGCTGTGCCTGACCGGGCCCCGCAGCGCGTCCATGATCCAGAGCATTTCGGCCCGTACCGATGCATCGGGCTACTTCACCATGGGCTTCGACGAGCAATACCGTGGAATGGTGGTGGCCCTGCGCGCCCAATCGGCGCGCCATGGCTCGGCAACCTTTCCCACCGTTGCCGTGCAGGACGACCATGCCATCGAACTTCGCCTCTCCGCCCCCTCCGTGATTCGAGGAACGGTGAAATACAAAAATGGCGAGCCCGTTCCGGGAGCGACCCTGAACTTCTTCGGCAGCAAGCGCATCGACCTGCCCCAGGGCGAGGGCGATGATCCCTGGCGGAATCCGTCCAGCGCGGGCTATTTCAGCGCGCGATGCGACATCAAGGGACAGTATGCCGTCACCGTCGACGCCGGGCTGGATTTCGAGGCGGATGTGAGCACCGATGTGATTCAGCAGTCCGGCAAGCGCGAAAGCCTGTCGGCGCTGGCCCCCGGCGAAACGAGGGAGTTCAACCCCTCCGTGGAATCGGATATAGCGACGGTACAGGCCACCGTCGTGGGCACGCTTTCTGGAAAACCCTTTGAAGTTTACGTCCCCTTCGCCGTCGTGGCGCAGCGCGACGGCGAGGATGTCGCCTACGGCCAGCAGGACGGTCCCAACGCCGCGAAGCTCCTGTTGCCAGGCAAGGCCAGCACGTACACGTTTCAAGCGCGCTACATGTTTAACACGGACGTGAAGGGCGACCCCTCCAAGCCCTACGACCTTGCGCCCGGCGACCACGTTGAGATTGAGGTGAACCTTCCCGACCCACAGTGCTTTGTCGTGCGCGCCGTCGACTCCTCCGGCCATCCCGTCGCGGGCGCCGCATTGCATTACATCACCACCACCACGGGCACCTTCGACCCGAGGATACTGACCAATGACGATGGGCGCGCGGACCGAGTTCTGCTCATGCCGCCCGAATGCGGCGCGCGCATCTGGCTCGAAAAGCCGGGCTACGCCAACGCCTGGGGGACGATCTACGAAGATCAAAGCGCAGGCATCGTCCACCCCGAAGACGTGATCGTATTTTCCTCCGGCGCGGGCTTCGAGGGCGTCCTTTCCGACTCGGAAGATAAGTTCCTTGCGGATATCGCATTGAGCATTTCCGTCTCCAACACCGACGGGCAGACCTGGCCGCTTCAATCGACTACGGACGCCGAGGGCCGTTTCACCATCGTCGATCAAGCCCCTGCCGATGTCGTGGATATCACAATTTCCCGCCAGGACGGTGAAGGCGGAATCTGGAGCGCCGAACAAATCACGCTGGAGGCCAACGCGATCACCGCACTGGGCACTCTCAGGCTGGCTGAGGAATAGCGCGTTTGATCGCCCCCAAACGCGTTTTCACACGCGCCGCGCCGCGCGGTACATGGCCACGATCTTGTCTCCGGGGATCTCGGCGAGGAGGTTGTGGATGGCGGCGAAGATGTATCCGCCGTCCTGGCGGAGGCAGGAAACCACCTCGTTGACTTCGTGTTCCACTTCTTCGAGGGTGCCGAGGGGCAGGGTTTTCTGGGTCTGGACGCCCCCGCCCCAGAGGGCCATGCGGCCGCGAGTCTTGTCTTTCCAGGCGCGGTAGCCTTCGCTTCCGGCGGTCCACTGGACGGGGTTGATGACGTCGAAGCCGCTTTCGATGAAGTCATCGAGGAGATCGAAGACGGCGCCGCAGGTGTGGAGGAAGGTCTTGACGCCGGGGGCGTGCCGGTGGACGGTGTCGTTCATTCGCTTGTAGTTGGGCTTGAACAGGTCACGGTAGGTCTGGGGCGAGGCGATGCAACTGTTCTGGGTGCCCCAGTCGTCGGAGGTGACGTGGTAGAGGTCGATGCAGGGGTGGACTTCGTCCAGCACGGCGGCGATCTGGCCGAGTATCTCGGTGGTTACGGCGTCGTGGAACTCGGCCACGTAGTCGGGCTCGGTGAGGCAGAGCAGGGGAAACATACCGATGCCGGTGTAGCTTCCGATGCCGATGGGGCAGCCGGGACCGGCGAAGAGGATGGCGCGGTCGGTGGATTCCCGGGCGCGGCGGCAGTGGTCGCGAATGGCGGTGAGATCCCGGTCGCTCGGGCGGCTGCGCACGAGGGCGTCGACCACTTCGCGGATGTCCGGCCGGGGAATCTCCCCCAGGAGGGACACGGGCTGTCCGCCGTGCTCGTGTTCGAAGACGTGGGCGGCCGGGGGCATGGTCCGGTCTCCCTGCACGATGACGCCGTCGGGCTGCACGTGGAAATCGTCGGTGTGGCGCACGAGGGCGGGCAGTCGTCCGTTGAAGTCATAGGGTCGCCAGCGTTCGGGCTGGGGATAGACATTGCTGATGTCCATGCGGACGGTGGCCACGTCGCAGTCCAGGGCGTCGAGCACGTCGGTGTCGGGCAGGGCGAGCATCTGGCCGGTATCGTGCACGCGGGGCAGGCGGGGCGGCAGTCCCAGCGCGGCCACGAGACCGGGGTAGGCGAAGCAACTGATGCCCGATGAGTCCATCCCGCCGAGGTCCATGGGGACGCGGTCGGTCTCGCGAAAGTTCAGCGCGGCGAGTACGCGGTCTCTTCTGGTCATGGTGGGATTCTCTCCAGCCCCCTGAATGCGTTGCGTGTGGCATCGCCTCGATATGGTTGCGGAAAGGGCGGCGATGGATCAAGCGGGGCGCTCCGGCACTGGGTTGTGGATTGCCGGCAGGGATGCCAGCGCTCCCAGAATCCGGATTGTTGTTGTGAGTCGGCGCCACTTCGCTGTTGGGGGAGCGCTTGGGGGATCCGCTTCATTCTCCAATTACTATTCGTCAATCGCCATTCTTAGTTTCCATTGGACAAGTCCGCGAGGGTCGCGTTAAAATCCGCGTTGGAGCAGGAACGTTCACCACCCTGTTGAGGAGCATTTGTGTGTGAGTGCCATTGTTACCACTGATCTGACGAAGACCTACAAGGAAGTTGGCAAGGCCGCGGTGAAGTCGCTGGACAGGCTCACCCTGACGATCGAGCAGAACGAGGTTTATGGTTTCCTCGGCCGGAACGGCGCGGGCAAGACCACGACCATCAAGATCCTCTGCGGTCTCATCAAGCCGAGTTCGGGAAGCGCCACGGTTTTCGGCGAGAACGTGCGCACGCCCCAGGCGCGGCGTTTGCTCGGCTATCTGCCGGAGCAGCCCTACTTCTACGAATACCTGACGCCCCGGGAAACCATCGATTTCTATGGGAAACTGCAGAAGCTGAGCCCCGCCGAGCGGGACAGGCAGTGGGACAAGCTCTCCGAGCTGCTGGACCTGCGGGATATCGCGGAGCAGCGGATCAAAGGCTTTTCCAAGGGCATGCGCCAGCGGATCGGCTTCGCCGTGGCCCTGGTGGGCGATCCGCCCCTGCTGATTCTGGACGAGCCCATGAGCGGCCTCGATCCCATCGGCCGTCGGATGATCCGCGATCTGATCATGCGCTGCCGCGATGAAAAGAAGACGATTTTCTTCAGCTCCCACGTGATGGGCGATGTGGAGCAGATTTGTGATCGGGTGAGCATCCTGGTGAAGGGCCGGCTGACCCACCGGGGCCGTATCGACGAGCTTCTGGCGCAGAATATCAAGGCGGTGGAGGTTATTGCGGCGGACTTGAGCGATGCGGTCCGCGCCGAGCTGGCGGGTCTCGCGGAGTCGCACCGGCGCTTGGACGAGCAGGATATTTTCACCTTCAAGGATCAGCCCACGGCCAACGAGGCCGTGCGGCGTATTCACGGGCAATCGGGCCGTCTGGTGGAGTTTTCGCCCGTGCGCGAGTCGCTGGAGGATTTCTTCCTGAGCCAGCAAGGGGCCGCCCCCCTCGAAGAGAGGGCCGTCTGATGCGCATTTTCGCCATTGCCCAGAACACCTTCCGCGAGTCCATCCGGGACAAGGTGCTCTACGTGCTACTGTTTTTTGCCGCGGTGACCATTTTCGGGTCCAAGGCCCTGGGCTGGATCAGCATCGGGCAAGACATCAAAATCGTGAAGGACATCGCTCTGGCGTCCACGTCGGTCTTTGGCGTATTGATCGCGATCTTCGTGGGCACGAGCCTGATCTACAAGGAAATCGACAAGCGCACGCTCTACACCATCCTGGCGCAGCCCATGCACCGCTACGAGTTTATCGTGGGCAAGTACCTGGGCCTAATCGCGCTGCTGGCCGTCACCACGCTGATTATGACGGCCCTTTCTACGCTGTACATCCTGCTGCTCGGCGGCGCGCTCCACACCACTTTTTTTCTGGCGATCCTGCTGATTTACTGGAAGCTGATGCTCATCACGGCTTTTGCCGTGCTCATGTCCGCCATGACCTCCCCCATTCTCGGCGCCATCATCGTGTTTTCCGTGGCGGTTTTCGGCCATGCCACGGAGGTCTTCCGCGATCTGCCGCCCCAGTTTGACGGCACGGCGGCGAAGGCGATTCTCGAAGCGGCCTACTACGTGATCCCGAACCTGAGCAATTTCGACATTGCCCGGGAAGCGGCCAACGGCATCGACGTTTCCCCCGCGTACGTGATTTGGGTCATGACCTACGGCCTGATGTACACGGTCATGCTGCTGATTCTTGCGGCCCTCGCCTTTCAGGAGAAGGATGTATGATCGCGCCGCGGCAGGCGATCGCTTTCGTCTGCGCTCTCGCTGTCTTCGCCGGGGCGGTCTTTGCCCAGCGCCAGGCCAACGGCGTGCGGGCCCAGGCCGAGGGCGACGAAATCCTCTACCTGCCGAATCAGAAGATCCTGAACCACTTCACCGGCGGTATGAACAACGTGGTGGCCGACCTGCTCTGGCTGCGCTGCATCCAGTATGTGGGCAAGGAAAACAAAGGCGAGCGCAATTTCACCTGGCTCAATCAGATGCTGGATACGGTGGTCCAGCTCGATCCCTATTTTGGCGACGCCTACCGCTACGGGGGCATGTTCCTCGCCGCGCTGCGTGCGGACGACGATGCGGGGATCGACCTGCTGGAGCGGGGCTTCATCGAGAATCCGAAGAATTTCCAACTGCCCTACGAGCTGGCGATGATATTTTTGCTCAACCGCAAGGACGAGCCGGGCTCCAAGGAGCGGGCGACGTACTACCTCAGCATGGCGGCGGCGATTGAGGGTTGCCCGGAATTTATCCGGGATCTGGCCACGAAGTTACAGGGCCAGTTCAATCTGGTGGACGTGGAGCGAGAGATGTGGCAGCGGATGGCCGAGGGCGAAGACAAGCTGCTGCGTGAGCTGGGCGAGCGCAAGCTGGTGGAGATGGACATCCGCACGGCGGTGGACAATCTGAACAAGCTGGTCTTGATGTACAACCAGCGCCAGGGCCGCTTCCCCAATTCGCTGGACGAGATGGTACAGGCGGGCCTCATCAAACCGCTCGGGCCCGACCCGCTCGGCGGCACCTTCATGATGGGCACGGACAGCGTGATCCGCAACACGACCCTGTTGGACGAGGAAAAGAAGAACCGCCTGAAGCTAATCCGCAATCAGGTCAATTCCTTCAAAAACAAGAACAACCGCTGGCCCGCCACGCTGGAAGAGCTGGTGGAGCGGGGCCAGACCAGCGTGATTCCCGCTCACCCCTATCCGGAGCAGTCGTGGCGCTACGACGCAGCCACGGGCGCGGTGGAATAGTGATCTTCGCGCCGCGTGAAAAATTGGACGTTGGCGTTGTGGCATGGGTGCAAAAGGGGCGGTTGAGGAGGTGATGGCGCACCCGGCGAACTTTGCCAACGGCACACGAACCGCTCTTACGAGCGGATCGTGTGGCACGTCCGTCTTTTTCGGGGAGCACGGGGCGGTTCCGTTGCTGAGCCCTGCGCACAGTTGCCTTGCACACCTCTGCGCACGCGCCTTGCGCAAACCTGTCCTTGAACCTACCCCAACTTCACCGTATAGTGGCAGCAGGCAGGCCTTTTGCGCATCTTGCGCAGGCAAATGGTCTGGAAAAAACGTTGTGGGCAGACTGCGGCGCATGGCACGCGGATTGCATCTGTACCGGGCAAGAGAAATAGATTGGCAAACTCCACCGTGAATCCGGTGGAAAAGTCCCTTGAAAGCGAGGAAAAGAAATGGAAACTCCGGCCTATGTGAAGCACACCCAGCTTGTCGCCTGGGTGAAGGAGATGGAGGCACTGTGCCAACCCGACAGAGTGGTATGGTGCGACGGCTCGAAGCAAGAGTACGACGGACTGATGAAGGAGATGGTGGCGTCGGGAATGGCAATCAAGCTGAACGAGGATAAGCGCCCGAACAGCTTCCTCTTCCGCTCCGATCCCAAAGACGTGGCCCGCGTCGAAGATCGTACCTATATCTGCAGCCGCCGCAAAGAAGATGCCGGTCCGACGAACAACTGGATCGACCCGGCGAAGATGAAGACCACGCTCCAGGGCCTGTTCGCTGGCGCGATGCGCGGTCGCCCGATGTACGTGATTCCCTTCTGCATGGGCCCCATCGGCTCCGACATTGCCCACATCGGCATTGAGATTACCGACTCCCCCTACGTCGTGGTCAACATGCACATCATGACCCGCGTCGGCCGCGCGGTGATCGACCAGCTCGGCGAAAGCGGCGCTTACGTCCCCTGCGTTCACTCCGTGGGCAAACCGCTTGCCCCGGGTGAAGCCGACGTGATGTGGCCCTGCAACAACGACGAGAAATACATCGTTCACTTTCCCGAAGAACGGAGCATCTGGTCCTACGGCAGTGGCTACGGCGGCAACGCCCTCCTCGGCAAGAAATGCTTCGCCCTGCGCATCGCCTCGTGCATGGCACGGGACGAGGGCTGGCTCGCGGAGCACATGCTGATCCTCGGCGTGACGGCGCCCGATGGCGAAAAGACCTACATCGCGGCGGCCTTCCCGAGCGCCTGCGGCAAGACCAACTTCGCCATGCTGATTCCCCCGGCGGCGATGAGCGACTACAAAATTTCCACGGTGGGCGACGACATTGCCTGGATCAAGCCCGGACCCGACGGCAAGCTCTACGCCATCAATCCGGAAGCCGGCTTCTTCGGCGTGGCCCCCGGCACGTCCTATCAGTCCAACCCGAACGCCATGGAATCCGTGAAGCGCGACACCATCTTCACCAACGTGGCGCTGACCCCCGATGGCGATGTGTGGTGGGAAGGCATGACCAGCGACAAGCCCGCAAAGCTCACCGACTGGCTGGGTGGCGAATGGACGCCCGACTGCGGCCGCGCCTCCTCTCACCCGAACTCCCGCTTCACCGCGCCCCTCGCCAACTGCCCCTGCGCCGACCCGGCCTATGAAGATCCCCGGGGCGTGCCGCTGGATGCTTTCATCTTCGGCGGGCGCCGCAGTTCGACCGTGCCGCTGGTGATGCAGGCCTACAACTGGAACTACGGCGTGTACCTTGCGGCCACCATGGGCTCCGAGACGACGGCCGCCGCCACCGGTGCCGTGGGCAATGTGCGCCGCGACCCCTTCGCCATGCTGCCCTTCATCGGCTACCACATGGGCGACTACTGGAATCACTGGCTCAACGTGGGCCGCGCCATCAACAACCCCCCGCGCATCTTCGGCGTGAACTGGTTCCGCAAGGATGCCGACGGTAAGTTTGTGTGGCCGGGCTTCGGCGACAACATGCGGGTGCTCAAGTGGATCGTGGACAAGGTTCACGGCCGGGCCTACGCGGAAGAAAGCCCCCTCGGCTGGGTGCCGCGCTACGAGGATATCGACTGGACCGGCATGGACTTCACCGAGGACCAATTCGACGAGATCATGTCCGTCGATCGAGGCACCTGGGAAGCCGAAATCCTCTCCCACGAAGAACTCTTCATCAAGCTGTACGATCGGTTGCCCAAGGAGTTCATGCTCAAGCGCCAGCTCATCCTGAGCCAGCTCTGGCGCGCGCCTGAACACTGGGAACCGACCCATGTGACCGCGCCTTACATCAAATAGGTGGGAACCAGATGATGTGGCGACGCCCGGCGGCAACCCCGCCGGGCGTTTTGCTGTGCAGGGACGTACCGCCGCACAGGTGCCGGGCACGGGCGGCACGACCGAGACGCTTTTCGATCACCTCATTGGGCAAAGTCCACCCCAATGCGGCGGCATGTCCCAGGGGATGCTGGAATCGCGACGCGAACGATGACGCGCCTCGTTTGATCGAGTGGAATCGCGAGAATTGGAGCTACCGGGAGCGAGCGAGAGGATGCTGGCAATCATAAAAACCCGCGCCACCGGGGGAACGCGGTGACGCGGGCGGGAAGGAACGGGTGCCACCAGGAGAGAATCGGTGACGGCCCGTGGAAGTGCGTTCAGAATCAGTACAGCGCACGCAGAATCATCATCACACCCAGAAAACCCGCCGGGATGCCGATCAACGCGCCCGCGATGGTGAGGCAGAGGATAATCCCCACCACCATCAGGAAGGCCCCCGCGAAGAGGGTCGCGGAGATTCCCAGGCGCTGCTCAAAGAGCGAGGCGAAGCGCCACGCACCGGTGAAGGGCCGAATGTACCAGGCGGGGCCTTTTCTCCGAATGCTCTGGGCCATGGGGTGTTCCTTTGTAGGATAACTTGCGATAGATTAAAGGTTTACTGTCATTCCCGCCAATGACCTTGTCGATTTAACTCCGAACTCGAACACTAAACGAGATTTACGATACTCTGTCATTCTCGCGCATGCGGGAATCCAGAGACGGAGCGACGCAATCTTCGTGAAAGCACTGGATTCCCGCATGCGCGGGAATGACAGCAATCTCGATTGTCCTGTGCACACCAGACGCTTGACACTGACCAGCCCCGCACTCATCATCGCGTCAGCAGGGCATGCAGAATCGTGATGCACGTAATCGCGGCCAGGATGGCCAGGTGCCTCCGGGAAACGGTTTCCATCGCTGCGTTCCTATTGGTTGTTCTTCAGCCGTTCGTCCCAGTCGAAATCGGGCGCGGTGACGATGTTTTCCATGCGCTGTATGCGCCGGTCCAGGTTGTCGAAGGTGTCCTTCAGCCGCTGGAGCGCCATGGTGCTGGAGGCGCTGTAGGAGCTGTAGAACTCCGCGTCGCTCTGGGAGTCAAAGGGCACAATGGGCTCGTATTTCATCAGCAGCGCGGCAATGATATAGGTAATGATGCCCGGCCATATGCCGGTGAAAAGCGTGCCCACGAATACGATGATGCGCATGACGATCACGGAGAAGCCGAGATGATCGGCCAAGCCGCGGCATACGCCAAAGACGATGCCGTTGCGCGAGCGGTAGGGTCCGCCGGTTCTGGGTGACTGATTCACTATAGTTACTCCCCTGGGTTGTCAGTCGTGGTGGCCGGGCGTTTCGCCCTTTCCTCCAGCGCTTTGATGATGCGTTCATTCTGGGTTTTCAACGTGTTGATGTCGTCTTGTAACTGCTGCACACGCCACAGGGTGGCGATCACCAGGCCCGCGAGGAGCATGAAACTGAAGAAGCCCATGGCTCAGTCCTTTCCTCGGCGTTCCAGCAAAATGGCTTCCAGCGAATCCATGCGCTCTTCCAGCCGTTTCAGGCCCTGGAGCAGTTCACGTATCGCCTGAGCGTCCTCCGTCGATCTCTGGGGCCCCTGCTGGCTGCGGCGGAGGGCGTAGATCATCAGAAACAGCAGGACCAGCGGTACGGTAACCAGCAAGCCAACAATCACGAGTTCGGCGATACCAATTCCAAACATGCTACGAATCCCGGTTGCGGCGGTCGCGGTCGAGCAGGATGGTTTCGAGCGAATCGATTCGCACTTCCATCTTCTTCATGCCGTAGAAAATCTCCTGCATGATTTGCGATTCCTCGTCGCTGAGCCGGCCGCGGCCGCGCGTGCCGAGCACCTTGCCGAGCAGGCTGGAGATGATAAACAGGCCGATGAGGATCGAGCCGAAAATAATGGCCACGATAAGTACGGTGGTGAGGTCCATGTAGTGTATTTCCTTCTATCGATGCATTAATGCCCAGGCAGTCTTTCGCGCGCCTGGCCTGTCGGGCTCGGTCAACCGTTGCGCAGGCGCTGGTCCCAGTCGTATTCGCGATCGGTGACGATGCTCTCCATCCGCTGGATGCGCTTGTCCAGGCTGTCGAAAGTATCACGGAGCCGACTCAGCGCCATGGGCCGCGAAGTGGTGTAGCTGTTGTAAAACTCGGTCTCGCGTTCATTCTGCAGCGCCAGCACGGGCTCCAGCTTCATGACGAAACCGGCGACAATATACGCGATGCCCACGGGGTAGAGCCCGGTGAAGAGGAACGCGGCGATGACGATAAATCGCATGCCGATGACGGAAAAGTCGAAGTAGTCGGCCAGGCCGCGGCAAACGCCGAAGATGAGGCCATTGCGGCTGCGATAAGGTCCGCTGTGATCGCGGTTGTAATGTTGGCTCATGGTGGTGACTCCTTCTATGTGTGTCGAGAATATCGATTGCATTTGTAGTTTTTCGTGTTTGCGGAAACAACGGCATTCAGGGACTGACGCACCCAGGTACGCTTCGGGTGGACGAGGCGAGGTCCAGAACAACCCGTGTCTCGTTCCCACGGTCCTCCGTGGGAATGCGTACCGTTCCGCTTTGCGGAACCTGCGTTACGGGGCGGACTCCCGTGGTTACGCGAGCATGGCCTCCCCGAAGGGTTGAGCCCGCGACGTATGATGCGAATCCTCACCCGTAGTGATTGGAATCGATCGAGGCCGCGCCGCGAAGTTTGTTCCGCGGAGCGGAACGGTATGCATTGCTACGGAGGACCGTAGCAACGAGACGCAGGTCACTTAAGGAACCGTCGGGTTCCGCTTGATTCAACTGTCCGTTGTGCTGATGTCCTGAGCGCTTAAAATCTTCCAACGCTTTCCCGGGGCGGTACGGGCGGCGGCGATGTTCGCCGGTACTCCGCCTGGTCCAGCAGGATCGTCTCCAGCGCTTCGATGCGCTTCCCCATCTTCTCCAGGCCGCGGTGCAGCTCTTGAATGATTTCGGTTTCTTCCTCGTTGTAGCGGTGGTCCTGCTTCCGCACGCCCGTCCGGGCCATGGCGTATATCCAGAACATGCTGCCGAAGATGATGCAGAGTACGAACAGTTGTGTATTCATCGATACGCTCCTTCCGGGCTAACGCGCCGTGCGCGTGCGGTCGAGCAATATGGTTTCCAGGGCTTCCATGCGCTGCGACAGATCCTGCGCGCGCCGGGCGAGTTCGTGGACCAGGGCGGGCTCATCTGAGGGGTTGGCCGTCCTGCCTCGCCGCATGGAGCGTATGACGAGGAAGAGGATCGCGAGCATGCCGGCAAAAAGGATTAGTCCTGTAAAGGGTGCAACGATGCCATTGACTTGTACCTGCGCCGGCTGTCCCCACGGCTCTGAAGCATAGTGTTTGGCACGCGGGGGGGCGACGACGGGACCGACCACTTTGGCGACACGTGAAGCGGGCTCAGGTGGCTTGACGACGGGTCGGTTTGCCGATTCGATGGAAAGCGAAGCGGGTGCCACAGGTTCCGCCAACCAACCTTGCGGGGAGACGGCAATTCGATATTGAGCCTCCATGGGAGTCGGCGTCATGGGGATCCTTCCCGCGTCGTTGTACACATGAACGCCGAACACGCCCAGACCGATTCCCCCCAAAATATAGACCAGAGTTTTCATGACTGCTTTACCTTTTCATTGTGAAAGGGGCTGCGCGTGCGGTCGAGCAATATGGTTTCCAGGGCTTCCATGCGCTGCGACAGATCCTGCGCGCGCCGGGCGAGTTCGTGGACCAGGGCGGATTCATCCGAGGGGGCAGTGGCTCTGCCTCGCCGCATGGAACGAATGACGATGAAGATGATCGCGGGCATTCCGAAGAGAATGATTATCCCTACGAAGGGGCTTGCGGCATCAATCCACGAATCGTGAACATTGACCTGGACTTGTGCGGGTTGGCCCGGTTGCGATGCAGGGGCTGAATCGTCGGGTCCTGCCCATGCGAGAAGCTCGGCATATTCCCTTTCGGCTTGAGCTTGGTCTCGTGGAAACACAGGTTGAGATTCGACCAGGGCGGGCACTTCTTCGCCATTCATCACGTGGATTTGCGGACCGCCCGAGAATACCAGGGCCGCAACAATGCTCATCACGCTCAGGCCGACCAGCCCGACTACGCCCAGCACCGCCACACCGAGAGCGAATTTCAGGAACCCATTCATGGCACTTTCCTTCCCGTTGTGATCCGACACATTTGTCTCGCAGGTGTTGGTCACAGTCATTTACTCTATGAACGACCGGCCGTTTCGCGATAGTGGCCACTTCGATCCAGCAGGATAGTCTCCAGGGCCTCCATGCGCTGCGACAGATCCTGCGCGCGCCGGGCGAGTTCGTGAATCAGGGCGGATTCATCCGAAGGTGTGATTCTCCGAGGGCGCGCGAAGCGCAGTATGATGAACAGCACCATGACAAGAACCAGAAATGTCGCGGCAGATCGCACAAAAACCTCGAACCACGATAAATGCGGGTATAAATACGGTGCATAGTTCACGTTTTCCTGCGCAGGTGCGCCCCACTGCGTCGAGGTATCCACGGGCCAGACATCGTCTGCAATCGCCGGTTGGTCCGGCGCTACCGCGACGGCCAAGGGAGGCATTTCCTCTGCCACCGGATGGTGACGCGGATGAGGTGCGGCGATGGCCCAGAGCATGGACATCGTGCTCAATCCAATCAGCCCGACAAATCCAAGCGCCGCCAAGCCGAAGGCGAGTTTGATCATTTTCCTCATGGCACTTTCCTTCCCGTTGCCAATTCCGCGTGCCCCTCACACAACGCCGTGCGGGCGTCCGCCGGGCACTTCCAACCCGGGCGGACGCCGCTGCACTAAACGGTCGTGGTATCGCCGGACTTCCGGGCCTTCAGCGCCGCCAATTCTTTTTCGAGCTCCGTGTCGGTTTCCAGGGCCTTGAATTCGTCGGCCAGGGTCGCCTTGCGGCCATAGTTCACCAGCTCCGCGTCGGCCTCCATGCGGTCGATGCGCTGCTGGAAATTGTCGAAGCGCTCCAGCGCGTCGGAGGTGTCATAGCGACGGATCTGCTGCTGCGCCTTCTTCTTCGTGTTCGCGTTCGTGTGGCGCTGCACCAGCACCCGCTGCTTCTCGCGCGCGGAGCCGAGCTTGTCTTCCAACTGCATGATATCACTCTGGCACTGGGTAACAAGGTTTTTCGCCTGTTCCAGTTCTTCCTCCAGGGCTTCGGCGCGCTCCACGTGGCGGCGCTTCTCCAGGAGGGCTTCCCGGGCCAGATCTTCCCGGCCCTTGTCGATGGCGAGCTGGGCCTTGTTGTCCCAGTTCTTCGCCAGCTCGATAACGGTCTCGATCTCGCGCTTGATCTTCTTTTTCGTGGCCATGCCACTGGCGCAGTTGGCCTTGATCTCGATCAAGGTGTCTTCCATTTCGCGGATCATCATTTTCACCAGCTTCTCGGGATCTTCCGCCTTGTCGAGCATGGCGTTGATGTTGGAACTGATGATGTCGCGTACCCGTGTGAAAATACCCATGACTGGCTCCTTTAGACGGCCCGAACGAGAACGTTCGGGCGGGTGGGCAGTTCGGCGGGATTGAAGCCCGGCCACACTGCGGTTACTACTGTGTTGGGGTTGCTTTTATTCAGCGCCAGGGCTTCGTACCCGAGGGTGGCGAAGCGCAGGGCGGATTCGGGACAGTTTCTCTGGACGGCCAGGCCCGCCTGGAAGAGGGGCGTGCCCGCGATGGGGCTGCACCAGGTGATCCGGGCCGGGATGCTCCAGTCGTCGCCTTCGGGCATCAACTGGATGAGGTGTCCGGGGCGAAGATAACGACCGAGGCGGAGGGCCGCGCCGCACCGGCTGATGTTCAGCCAGTCGGCGCGCCCCGCTTCGCCGCAGCCCGATGCGTAGGCGAAAGACCCGGCCAGGGGCGTTCTCAACTCACGCATTTTGTGGTTTATGGTTGCCATGGGGTGCTTTCTAGTGGCGCGTTGTGCGCTTACGCCAGGTGTAATGCAACGGTCGTGCCAGAAGGTGTGATTGGTGTAAGTGCTTTTGGATGAGATGTTTAGGGCGGATCGTGGGTGGCTGGGGGATGTCGGGCTCTGGCGGGTGTGGCTATTAGGTGGCGAAATTAGCTACTTATGGGTCTTATCACTCGTTCCCAAGCTCCGCTCTTGTCATTACCCATAAGTTTTCTGTCCTAGTGCGATTAGATACCCTTCAAGTAGGAGCATGAGTTGGAGCCAACCTCGCCAGATACTGAGCCAGCCGGGTGGGCCGTCGTTTTTTCTCCCGACGTAGCCGCCCATCCGGGCGATGGCGCGCATGGCGGATGCGTTGGTCCACCCGCACTTGGGACGGCCGATGGTTTTTTCGAGGATGTCCAGCGCTTCGGGCCGCAGCAGGCCGGGGCTGACGGCCTCGTCGGGCAGATTATTGGCGAGGAGCTTGAGTTGGAGCAGATCCGCAGCGATGGGCGCATGAATGGCGAGCAGGGCTTCGATCCGCTTGGCGCTGGACAACTGGCTGTCTTCGATATGGGTGCCCGTCTTGAGAGCTTTGTGATACTCCTCGATCAGCCAGCGGCACGCATAGGCGCCAATCACGCGCCGGGTCTGGATGAAGTGCTCGCATGGCCAACTGGTCAGCAAGACCCAGTGGATAGGCTCCTTTATATCCGCCGGCGGATCGATCTCGCGCACTTCCACCACGCTAGTCGACTGGGGGGCATGGCGTCCTGGCAAGTCGCGCGGCGGCACGATCTCGGTTTTCACCGCCCGTACTTCTACCCGCGCTTTTCGTGCGGCAACATCGGGACGGGCGCGCAAATCCAGCGTGTACCGCCCCTGCACGGGAGCATGGGCCACCGTCGCGAATACACTGCCAGCCTCCGATGTGGTGCGTCGAGCCTGCGCAGCGCGGATCACCCAATCCTGGCCGGCCGCGTTACATTGTTCAAGCACCTCGAAGATATCGGACTCCCGATCCGACACCAACGTCCAACGTGCCCCTTCGGGCGGTGCTCCGGCTTCTGCCATGGCCCGGCCCCAGCGCCAGGACTCACCCGTTTTGCCTTTCGTGCGCTTTTCGATCCGTTTTACGCGCTTGCGTTCAGCCCGGGTGCCCTCGGGTTCCGTACGGGCCCAAGCCTGTTGTCCAAAGACTCCCACGAGCACCACTTGCGGTTCGTGTTCGTTACCCCATTGCGTGATGCGTGCCGCCAGATTGGTATGAACCAGGAGCCCTTGGCTGGTATCGCTTGTGAGCGGCCCCATTCCCGGAATCGCTCCTCGCTGCGTAAAGGACAGCGCTGTCGTGTCCTCGATCAACAAGTATTCGCCCGGCTCTCGGCACTGTTCGCGTGTCGCGCTTACATGTGGCTTCAATATACCTTCGTGCGTCACCTTCGGATTACCCAACAGCCGATAAGCGGCTTTCAGCGCCATTCCATCGTTAATGGCCTGTGGAAGCGTACCACGAGGATTCCTGCGAATACACGAGGCCACCTCCACAAGACGACGGAGCAAGCGAAGGTCACCCAACGCCGCGCCCCAAAAGTGCCGATGAGCCCACGTCGATGTATCCATAACCATACTCCCAGCAATAGCTTAGCAAGAAAATACTATATATGGTATGGATATTAAATATAAACAACAATATATGGGTAATGACAAGAGCTCCGCTTGGGAATGCGGTCCCCGGAGCTCCGCTCCGCACGCGAAGCGGGCACCTCTGGACTCAGCATGGTCATCTTTCGGATTCTCGAAGCAGAGCTTCGGAACATGCATTCCCAAGCGGAGCTCTTGTCACTACCCATAAGTTTCGCTGAATAGGAGTGTATCGTGTTAGTCCCGCAGGGACAGCATATCGTAGCCCAGGCGCGAGCGAAGCGAGCCTTGGGTAAAGCGTTCTATAAGTTCTCAACCCCGCATGGGGTGACATAGAGGGTTTGTCGGCGCACCACACGAGCATTCTATGCCGCCCCGCTGGGGCTGAAACTTTTATTTTCCACCTATCCCAGGGTTCGCTTCGCTCACGCCTGGGCTACGATATGCCGCCACTACGTGGCTGAGAGGAAATTTATCTGCAAGCTGATGCAGTGCAATAGACATAGAAACATATGGGTAAAGACAAGAGCGGAGCTTGGGAACGAGTGAACGAGTGGAGCACCCGGGTTTACCCACCCATCCGCAGGGACAGGCACGCGCATTGGCGTTCACGCTGCAACTTGCCGGCACCACGAGGGCGCGACGTGGCATGGGAACAACAAAGTCGTGTGCGCGAGTCCGTCCCCTGGGGTCAGTTGTAATTGCTCCGCATCCTTCCTATACTTTGGTTATAACAACCTCAGCCCAGATTGGAGCAGTCCCTCATGCGTATTCTCCCTGGCGCCGTGTGCGCCCTTGCCCTGATCAGCACCCTGCAGACGGCGGAGGCCGCACCGCTCGAACTGGACGCGGAGACCGAAGCGCGCTGCCTGGAGGTGCTCCGCGAAGGGCTGGCTTCGTCGGAGTTCTGGCCCTCGATGCATGCGGCGGAGGGGCTCACCCTGGGCGGCCATGGCGCGGAAGTGACGGCAGCCCTCACGCCCCTGCTGGCCACTGAAACCGACGGCCAGAAGCGCTGCGGACTCGCGCGGGAGCTGGTGCGGGCGGGTGACCGGAGCAAGACGTCGATTCTGCTGGCGACTTTAGCGGAGGCCGATCCCTATGCCCATGTTCACGCAGCCGAGAGTCTTTTCAAGGTGAATCAGATTGGCGATGGCACGCTGCTGCGCGCGGCGCTGACGGATCGGGCGAATGCGTCCAAGTCGATGATGGCGGCGGCGGCCCTGTCGCGCTGGGGCAACGGGGAGGCGCTGGCCTACCTGCGGGAGATGGTGCAATCCGACGATCCCGATGTGGCGAAGATTGCCGCGTGGGTCCTGGGCTTCGTGGGCGATCAATCCGACGTTGCCGTGTTGAAGGCGGGCGTGGCGCGCTTTGACGATCCGGATGCGAAGTCTTTTTTTGTCCATGCACTTGCGGGCCTGAAGGATCCCGAGGGCCTGGCGGCGCTGAAGGCAAACCTGACGAGTGAAGAAGTGGGCGTTCGCACGATGGCGGCGAATTTCGCGGGCGAGAGTGGCTTTGTGGACGCGCGGGAGGCCCTGATCGGGCTGCTGTCGGATGAGAATCTCGATGTACGCGTGCGCGCGGCCCAGTCCCTCTTCATGCTGGCGAAACCCGCGACGAAGCCCGTGGGCGTGATCACGAACGATCCCTACCCCGCGACGGCGGCCAACCCGCGCTACAGCGAAGGCGATATCACCGTGTTGAACGACGGGCGCTATCTGTATGCGACGACAGAGTTCATCGGCGACACGAGCGACTTCGCGAAGGCCCATCTGGTGGGAAAAATCTCGGCGGACGGCGGCCAAACCTGGGGCGAGCAGAAGGTGCTCCAGGAAAACGTGGGCGGCTTCAATGTGATGTCCCTCACCTTTCAGCCACTGAATGGCAGCGAGCTGGGGATGTTTTATCTCATCGCGAATTCCATGACGGATCTGAATGTGTTCCTGCGGCGCTCGACCGATGGCGGCCTGACTTTTGGCGAGCCCATGCAGGTGACCAATATTCCCGGCTACCACGTGATGAACAACGACCGCGTGATTCGGCTGAAGAGCGGTCGCCTGCTCGCGCCCACGGCCAGCACTGCCGACGCGGAGAAGGTGGACCACTACGTGTGCCGCACCTTTATCTCGGACGACGCCGGGGCCACGTGGCGGGCGGGAACGGGCACGGTGGACTACGCCAAGCGCGGCGCGATGGAGCCCGAGGTACTGGAGATGAACGACGGGCGCGTGCTCATGATCGTCCGCACGCAACTGGGGCACATCGCGGCGGCCTGGTCGGAGGACGGTGGCGACACCTGGAGCGCGGCGTCGGACTGGGGCGTGCGCGCGCCCGAGGCGCCCTCGACGGTGCGACGAATTCCGTCCACGGGCGATCTGATGCTGGTCTGGAACGACACCTACGTGGCGGGCGAAGGCCATGGCGGCAAGCGCAGTCCGCTCACGGTGGCGATTTCCAAAGACGAAGGAAAGACCTGGGAGCACAAGAAAAACATCGAAACCGGTGCCGGTGCACCCGGCGCGCCTTTCATGAGTGGCTTCTCCTACATCAGCGCAACCTTCGACGGCGGCCGCGTGCTGCTGACCTACTACGTGGCCGAAGAAGGGTCGGACAAGATATCGTCGCGCTTCAGATCCATCCCGATCGCGTGGCTGTATGAGTGACCAGAGGGACGTACCGCCGCAGAGGTGCCCCGCTCGCCGCCGGGTGTCTTTACTATGTAGAGTTCGCCAGGTTAACGGTGTGGGTCTTGAGCGCGGCGGCATGTCCCCGTGGAGCTCGTCTCGCGTCCGGGAGCTTGCGCTCGCCCTAATGCGGGATTCGCGAAGTGTCCGAGTCGTCACGTTCATCCCCTGGGACAGGCCCGCGCGTTGGCGTGGCCGTTGCGGGGTTGGGCGTGTGCTCGTGAATCAGGGTCGTTGCGTCAGATTGGGGTCTTGTGCGCGGGTCCGTCCCCCCGAGGCGGTGCAATGTTGAACCCGGCCGCCATCGCGGAAGAAGTCATCACCCAGGCGCGGCACGTGATCGCGCAGTTTGGGCCGCGTGCGCCGGGGAGTCCGTGCGAGCGGAAGGCCCAGGAGTACATGGCGGAATGCCTGGCCGTGGCGGACGCCGATGAAGTGTGTTGCGAAGCCTTCGGGGTGGCGTCGCACGCTTTCATGCGCTTTCAGACGGTCACGGGCGGGCTCTTGATCGCCGCTTTCGCCGCCTACTGGATTTCGCCGTTGCCCGCGCTGCTCTTCAGCCTGATGGGCTTCGCGGTGACCTGGTTCCAGTTTGTGCGCTACCGGCTGCTGCTCGATCCCCTCTACCCCACCACCGCGTCCATGAATGTGTTTGCGCGGTGGGAATCGGCGAAGGAGACCAAGCGCCGCATCGTCCTCAATGCTCACATGGACGCGGCCTATGAGTGGCGCTACCACTATCGATGGCCCCGTGTTTTTCCGTGGCTCGTGCGCTATGGATTGCTCGGGTTGCCCCTGATGGTGCTGATCGATCTGGTGGCCGTTGGCCTGGTGTTCGTCGCCCCCCACGCCGGCCTCCTGATTGGGCTCGGGCTTGCGCAGGTGCTGCTGTTGCCGGGCTTTGTGTTGTCGCTCTTTTTCACGGATTTTAGTACGACGGTTCCGGGGGCCAACGACAATCTCTCGGGCGTGTTTATCGCGCTGGGCGTAGCGAAGGCCCTGTGCGCGCCGGGGCAGCGCCTGGCGCACACCGAGATTGCCTGCCTGATAACGGGATCGGAGGAGGCGGGCTTGCGGGGTGCGAAGGCGTGGGCCGCGCGCCACGCCGGGGAACTGGCGGATTGCGAGACGGTAATCCTGACGCTGGACACGCTGCGCGATCTGGAGCATCTGGTGGTGTATGACCGCGATCTTAACGGCACGGTGGGCAACGACGCGGCCTTCAGCGCACTGGTGCAATCCGCGGCAAAGGCCTGCGGCTACGATATTCCGCTGGCGTCGATTCCGCTGGGTTCGACGGATGCGGCGGCCTTTACACAGGCGGGCCTTAGGGCCACGGCGCTCTGCGCGATGGATCCCGCCCCGGCGGATTTCTATCACACGCGCCGGGACAATGTGGAGGCGATGGACGCAGGGTGTATCGCGGCGGCGATCGCGGTGGTTGTGGAGACGATCCGGCAGTTCGACGATGGACAAATGGGACGCTGACCACGGATGACACGGATGCGTTCGCGTACTTATTTCTTTGTTTGATCTCCTGCCCTGATCGGACGGCAATCTGGCCCATTGAAAGTGACCCAACGCATGAAGACCATCTGGATTAAATTCCATCCGTGGCATCCGTGGTCAGTCCTATTCGGTCTCCGTGGCCCTTGTGCAAGAAATCTGCGACTGGACTGGCATTCTGGCGAATCTCAGGTATAATTCCCGCATTCTGGATGCGTGGCATCCCAACGTGGCGGGCGTGGCTGCGCCCAGTCTTAGAAAGGCTGTTGCAGTGGTTGATCCTTCTAAAATTGTGCAAGTGGGTATGGGTTTCTGGGCGTCGAAGACGCTTCTCGTGGCGGTGAAACTGGGGTTGTTTACGGAGCTGGCGCAGGGACCGCTAAGCGGCGCGGCGATCAAGGATCGGCTGGGCCTGCACGAGCGCGCGTTGTATGATTTCCTGGATGCGCTGGTGGCGCTGGGCTTTCTGGAACGCACCGGAATCCTGAGCGACGCGGTCTATGCCAACGCCCCGGACACCGATGTGTTCCTTGACAAGAACAAGCCGAGCTACATGGGCGGCATCCTGGAAATGATGGACAGCCGAAGCTATGACCTCTGGAGCCGTCTGGAAGATGGGCTTAAATCGGGTTTGTTGCAGAACGAGGCGCGGCTGACGGGCAAGGGTATTTTCGAGGCGATCTATTCCGATGACGCACACCTGCGCGGCTTCCTGAACGCCATGAGCGGCATTCAAATGGGCAACTTCATCGCCTTTGCGGAGCGCTTCGATTTCTCGGGCCATGCGCGCCATTGCGATATTGGTGGCGCGGGCGGCCAGTTGGCGATTCAGGTGGCGCGACACAATCCTCAGGTCCAGGCGGCGAGCTTTGATCTGCCTCGGGTGACGGAGGTGGCTGCGGAGAACATTGCGGCCGCCGGGCTTTCAGCGCGGGTGCAGGCGCTGGCGGGCGACATGTTCAGCGACCCCTTTCCCCAGGCGGATATTATCACCATGGGGTCCATTCTGCACGATTGGAATCTGGAGCAGAAGCGGTTGCTCGTGAGGAAGGCCTTCGAGGCCCTGCCCGACGGCGGCGCCTTTGCCGTGATCGAGACAATCATCGACGACGATCGGCGCAGCAACGTTTTTGGCCTGCTCATGTCCATCAATATGTTGCTCGAGACCACCGGCGGCTTCGACTACTCCGCCGCCGACTTCAAAGGCTGGGCGCTTGAAGCGGGCTTCAAGCGTGTGGAGGTGATGCCGCTTACCGGGCCGTCGTCGGCGGTAATTGCGTATAAGTAGGGACGCTCCTTGGGACGTACCGCCGCAAGTGGGCCCGGTACGCCGAGAATACGGTGGGCATGGGTTTGAACCTGGATTACGGAATGCTACTTGAATGCGGCGGCATGTCCCCGTGGAATTCGCGGCGTGTCTGGGACGTTGACCTACATCCCCTGGGACAGGCCCGCGCGCTGGCGTGGGCCTTTCCCGGTTGGGGGTGCCTTTTTGAATCGGGGACTTCGTGCCGGATCGGGTTGCCGGGCGCGGGTCCGTCCCCTGGGCGTTTGTTGTCCTGTGCGCGGGGGATGGCTTAGCATGGAGGCGGTTGAAACCCATGGACTATCACGGGAGTGCGTTATGAAGAAGATTGTTGCGGCTACCTTACTCACGCTGGCGGTTGCGCCGGCCATTGCGGCGGAGCTTCCGCTGGAACTGATCAAGTTGCCCCAGGGCTTTTCCATCAGCGTGTATGCCGATGACGTGCCGGGTGCGCGGTCGATGGCGCTGGGCGACAAGGGCACGCTCTTCGTAGGCTCCCAGCGCGCGGGGAATGTGTACGCGGTATCGGACACGGACGGCGACCATAAGGCGGACAAGACGGTGTTGGTGGCGGAGGGCCTGTGGTGGCCCAATGGCGTGGCCTTCAAGGACGGCACGCTGTATGTGGCGGAAATCGGCCGGATCGTGAAGTTTGAGGATATCGAAAACAAGCTGGACGCGCCGCCGGAACCGGTGGTGGTGATCGACACGCTGCCGCAGGAGCAGATGCACGGCTGGAAATATCTGAACTTCGGCCCGGACGGCAAGCTCTATTTCAATATCGGAATGCCGTGTAACGACTGCGACGCGGCGAAGGAGCAGAACAACCCCCTGTTCGGCACGCTGCAACGCATCAACACCGATGGCACGGGGCTTGAAACCTTTGCGCTGGGCGTGCGGAATTCGCTGGGCTTCGACTGGCACCCCGCGAGCAAGGCGATGTACTTCAATGATACCGGGCGCGACCTGATGGGCGACGATGTCCCCCAATGCGAGTTGAATCTTGCGGCGGAGCCGGGGCAGCACTTCGGCTATCCCTATTTCCACGGCGGCGATCTTCCGGATCCGGTTCATGGCGCGGGCAAGAACGTGGACGACTATGTGAAGCCGATCCAGCAGATGGGCGCGCACGTCACGCCTCTCGGCCTGAAGTTTTACACGGGCGATCAATTCCCTGCAGAGTACAAGAGCCGCATTTTCATTGCGCTGCACGGGTCGTGGAACCGATCGGTCAAGGTGGGCTACAGCGTGAAGCAGATCACGCTGGACGAGTCGGGCAAGGTGGCGAAGTACGAGGACTTCGCCACGGGCTGGCTGGATCGCCAGGAGGCTTGGGGACGTCCCGTGGACGTGCGCGTGATGCCCGACGGCGCGTTGCTGGTTTCCGATGACTTTGCGAATGTGATCTATCGGATTTCCTATACGGGCTGACGCGCGGGATGAATTTTCAGCGGCCCGCTTTTCTTGATAGGACCGATGAGACCGATAGGACCGATTTTATCAATCGGTCCTATACGTCTTATCCGTCCTATGCCACAAACGACTTGGGCCGCCGGCGTACACCGGCGGCCCACTGCCCTTCTAAACCCCTTATGCCAGAAGGGGCAGTTTGTCGAAACGCTGATCGAGGACCTTTGTCGGGTCCGCGTGGAGCCAATCCTCCAGCAAGGTGGTGTAGACCTGGCGGAAATCGGTGCTGTATTTCAGATCGCCGCCGTCGAGATCGCCGAGGTTCGGCGCGGTGCCGTGGACGCCGCCCTTGACGGAGTTGCCCAGGAGGAACATGGGCGCGGCGGTGCCGTGGTCCGTGCCGCCGCTGCCATTTTCATGTACGCGACGACCGAATTCGGAGAAGACCATGGTGGTGACGCGATCGGCGGTGCCGTCTTTCACCAACTGATCCTGAAAGCGCGCCAGGGCGCCGGCGACGCCGCCGAGCAACCGGTCATGGGTTGCAACCTGACCCGAGTGGGTGTCGAAGCCGCTGGTGGAGACGTAGTAGATGCGCGTGGCCAGGCCACCGCGGATGAGGCCCGCCACGGCGTCGAGCTGGCTGGGCCCGGCGTTTCGTTTGCCCTTCTCGATCATCTGGATATTGCCCTTCTTCGCGGCGGCGCGCACCTCTTCCGAGCTGGTCACGGCGTTGGCGGTGGTGTGGCGCAGGAAGTCGAGGGTGGGGTTGTGGGCGGGCTTGCCGGCGTTCAGGGCCAGGAAGGCGGCCTCATTGTCCGCGCCTTTTCCAGGGTTCCAGCCGAACTTACCGGGGTCGGTGGTGGCCACGCCATAGCCCAGGGCGCTGCCGAAGGCCTGGGGTCGTTCCGCATCGAGGGCGAGGCCCGCTTGGGGCTGGGCGGTGCCGCCGCAGTTGTTGTCGAAGTAGCGCCCGATCCAGCCATCGCCGAGGTATTCATCGGAATCGCTGCCGGTGTGCCAGATCTCCATGGAGCGGAAGTGGGAACGGTCGGGGTTGGGGTAGCCCACACCCTGGATCACGGCGAGCTCGCCGCGCTCGAAGAAGGGCATGACGGGCCTCATGGCGTCGTTGATTCCCGTTAGATCATTCAACTTGATGAGCCGTTCGGACTTGAGGCCGATCTGGGGCCGGGCGCGGTGGTAGAGGTCGTCTTCAAAGGGCACGACGGTGTTGAGGCCGTCGTTGCCGCCGCCCAACTGCACCACCACGAGGACGCGGTCGTCGTTGAAGCCCTGGATCACCTGGGCAGAATCGGCGTAGGCATCGGTCAGGAATTTCGGGGCAAGCCCGATGCCGGAAAAGACGGCCATCCCCTTCATGAAATCGCGGCGTGAAATCGGCATTCTATTTCTCCTCGGTCGCGCTTGCGCGCCGTATTTTTTCGTAACTCAATCTTCGTTCGTGTTGAACTGGAGCAAGGGTCCCGCCACTAGCAGAGCTGGTATTCGGCCATGCTGGTGATCAGGTGGAGCAGTTCTTTTCGCTTGTCATCGGTCAGGTTGTCGGGCGCAAAGGGGCTGTCCGGCGCCGGGGTGCCCAGCGCGGCCACCAGGGTGGACTGTTGCTCGGCACTCAGGGGCGCGTCGAGCAGCTTGCCCGCCACGACAGTGACGCATTCAGTCGCGGTCGAGAAATTCACGCCTTCAAACATGTCGTCGAGGGGATCGAAGGCTGCGGGTGGTTCGATACCGAGTTCCTGGAAAAGGGCTTTTCGCTCCGCCGGCTTGCCTTCGCGCAGGATCTTTACCTTCGCCTGGCGCTCTTCCTTCGGGAGGCCCTTGAGCTTCTCCCGGACCTGTTCGCGGATGGCGGCGCGGGGGTCGGGCTGTGGGGCATCGGTCATCGCAGTTGCGGACATGGCTTCCGGGTCGCCCTCGCCCGCGAGCGTCATGGTGCTTTCCCCGCCGCCCATCATCATCTGGTTGTGGCCTTTGGTGGCCGCGCCAGCCAGGGTCGCCGGGAGGTTGTAGCGCAGGAGGAGGGTGTTGGCGTTGATCCAGGCCCGGTTGCCTTCCCAGCCCTTTACATTGGGCGGGAGAAAGACATTCTGGCCGAGGGTGGCTGTGGCCTGGGCCATGGTGGACGGCGGCACGGAATCGAGGCTCAGGTCGTGGGTGAGTTTGACCACGAGCTGGGCGGGGCTTTTGATCTGGGTGCCCATGACCTGGGGGCTGTAGAAAGCCTGGGAGAGGAAAAGCTCGCGCAGGACCGGCTTCAACTCGTAGTTGTTCGCGCGGAAGTTTTCGGCCAGCGCCTCGACCACGGCGGGGTCCACTTCCTCGGCGGCGAAGAACTTGTAGAGCTTGCCGCAGATGAAGGAGCCCAGCGCGGGCTGCTCGAAGAGGATGTTGATAATATCCCAGCCATCAAAGTCGCCGGTGCGTCCCAGGAAGGTCTTGGTGCCGGGGTCGTGATTGGTGATATTGAAGGCGAAGGTGAGGCCATCCGTGGACCAGCCGGTGAAGGCTCGTGCCGAGTTCTTGATGTCGTCCTCGGTGTACTGGCCCTGTCCCAGGGTGAAGAGTTCCATCAGTTCCCGGGCCCAGTTTTCATTGGGCTGCTTTTTCGTGCTGCGGTCGTTGTCCAGGTAGCGCAGCATGCAGCGGGACTGGCCCACTTCGGTGGTGAGGCGTTTGAAATTGCCCGTGGCGTGGGTGCGGAAGACCTCGTAGAGGGCGAAGTTGACCTCCGAGGCTTTTACCTTCTGGGCGGAAGTGGCGAAGTGGCCATGCCACATAAGGGCCATCTTTTCTTCCAGGGGCCGCGGGGAGGTCCGCATGCGCTGGAGCCACCAGCCCCGGAGCTTCTGGATGGCGTCTCGCTCTTCCCGCTGCATTTTCTGCTGGAGGTTGCGGCGTTCTTCGTCGCTCAAGGTCTTCCGTGCTTCGCCGCGCTCCTTGTTGCTCATGGGGGGCACGAGGAAGTCGGGCTCGGGGTACTCGAAGGGGATAGACTCGTAGTTAAGGAGGTAGTCGACGGCAGCGTCCGGCGTCATTTCGGAGAGGCGTATCGCCAGCGTGTGGGGTACGCCAAAACCGGCGCGGTTCAGCAGGTGGCGGGCTTTGGCAAGGTCCCAGGATTCGGGTCCCAGGGGGGGCAGGCTGGCCATGATGTGCTCCTTTTTGGTGATTCAGCGGGGATTGATGTTAGCTGAAACACCGCCGGAGCGGAGAGGTTCCCTGGTCGGGACGAGGGATTCGGAAAGAACGCGGGTATGAAAACCCGCGCTCCCGATTTGGCGGCGCTTACCGCACGATGCCCAGGAGGGTGTCGAGCATGCGATCGGTGATGGTAATGACACGGGCGGAGGCGTCAAAGGCCTTCTGGACCTGGATCAGGGTGGTGACCTCTTCGTCCAGGTTGACACCGGAAACTTCCTGACGGCGGAGGTCGAGGTCGTTGATGACAGCGTTCTGCACGTCGCGGCGGTCGAGATTGGCACCGGCGTCGATACCGAGCTGGACGATGGTGGATTCGAAGAAGTCGCCGAGGGATTCGGTACCGTTGGTCAGCACCGGGGTGTTGCGTAGGGCGGCCAGTTCCAGGGCGATGGTGTTGTTACCGGTTTCGAGGACATTCAGACTGTCGCCCGAGCTGAGGAGACTCGGATCGTCGATGATATGCTGGCTCACGCCGATGTTTCGGGCGTTGGTGCCGGTGAAGAGGCCGTTGAGCCCCAGGGCGGGCAGCGCGTTGGTCGTGTCATTCGCAAAGGCGTAGGTAAAACCGGCGTCGGGCGTGACGGTGAGCACGCCATTGGTGATGGATGCGGACATATTGCCCGAAGCGTTGATCGATGCCGCGATGTCGTTCAGGCTGGTGGCCCCGGCGGTAATGGGGACGGAAATCGTCTCGGCGACGTTGTTTGCGCTGTCGTAGACGACGATATTAAAGGCGCCGTCATTGATGGTAAAGGGGAGCCCGGCGCTGTCCAGCGCGGCGGCGGCATTGGTGACCGCGTTGGAGGCGGAAAGGGGCGCACTGAGGTTGCTCAGGCCGTTGCCCCGGGTATGGATGGCGTTGACGGCTTCGATGAGTGCGGCCGCCAGGGCATCGTTTCGATCGACAAGCTCACTGAGCACGACATCGCGCTGTTCCAGGGCACCCGCGAGTTCGCCGTCGAAGACATTGACCTCGGTCCCGTTGTTGACGAACTGTACCCGGAGAAAATCGGGGCGATCCGGATCGATGGCACCATCGGGGACGGCTTCCATGGCTCGTGCGCGGTTCCCGTTGACGAGCTCCTCACCGGCGATCAGCACATCGACCTGCCCGTCCGAGCGCTCGCGGTAGTCGATGTTGACGTAGCCGCCGAGTTCATCCAGGAGGACGTCGCGGTCGTCGCGGAGGTCATTGGCGGTGCCGCCGGTGGCTTCGAGGGTCTTGATGGCGAAGTTCAGGTCGGCGATCTGCTGGGCGACGCCATTGATGGTGGGCACCAGGGCGCGCACGTCTTCATTGGCGGCCGTGCGGAGGTCTTCCAGGGCGGCGGCGTTCTGGCGCAGGGTCGAGGCGATGGTTTCCGCCTCGGTAATGGTGGCCACGCGGGTGGGAATATCTTCCACGTTGTTGGCGAAGTCATTCAGGGCGTCGAAGAACTGATTGAGCTTGGTGGAGAAACCGTTCTCGCTGGGCTCCTGGAAGAGGTCTTCGAGGCGGGAATAGAAACTGGTCTGAATCTCGGCGTTCTGTTGGGTCGAGATCTGGTCTCGATAGGAGAGGTCGAGGAAGACATCGCGGAGTCGGTTCACGCCGGAGATGAAAGGTCCCCGGCCGAGAAAGCCGTAGGAGCGCTCCAGGGGGGCGCGGGTGGAGATATCGGCCCGCTGGCGGGAAAAGCCCACCTTATTGGCGGAGGCGATATTGTGGCCCGTGACATCGAGCTGGATCTGGGCGGTGCTGAGACCGCTGCGACCAATGTCCAAGGCGCTGAAAAGGGTGCCCACGGTGAACTCCGATGTTTGGGGTTGGCTAGAAAGATTTCGTCCCCTGCTGTAGAGCAAGGTACGTTCCAATTATCGGCGGGAGGGCCTGGGTACTTAATACGGGGGTACGGCGGTGGCCCCCCCCAGCATTTTGTGGGGGGGCGCGGCAGTAACTACCGCCTGTAGGCAGTAATTGCCCACACGCGCCCGGCAGCGAATTCCGCTAAAGCTCGCCCCGTGGATTGCCGATAATCAGGGTAGTTAAGACAGTTGAAGCGAACCCGCCAGGCCCGGAACGACCCCTCCGGCGTAGGGATCCGGCGAGGTATCGTGCAGCAACCACCACCATGGAGCAGCAAGTCATGACCGGAATCACAGGAATCGGACACTTGAATGAGCTGCAGGTTTCGCGGCCCGTCAAGGGTGCCCGTAACCTGCCGGCCGCGGACGCTCCGTCCACTGACCAGGACGCCGTCAAGATCAGCGATGCGGCCCAGCAGGCTGCGGAAGTGGCGCGTTACATCCGCGAGTCCGCCAAGGACTCGGAAATTCGCCAGGAACGCGTGGAAGCCGCGAAGCAGAGCTTGAGTGAAGGCCGCCAGCGGGTGGAGGAGGTTCTGACGGAACTGGCCTCGGCCCTGGTGAGCTATATCTGAGCGACGGAAGCACATTCAAGGAATTAGAACGCACCCGGAAGACCGGGTGCGTTTTTTTTTATGGGTCTTATGGGTCTTATGGGTCTTATGGGTCTTATGGGTCATAGGGTTCATAGGGTTCATAGGGTTCATAGGGTTCATAGGGGTCTTAGGGGTGCGTGCAGACTTGAAATGTTGCGCCCTCATTCTGACCCATTGGTCCCATACGACCCATACGACCCATAAGACCCATAAACTCCCAACAAAAAAGGGCCGCGGCGCATTGCCGCGGCCCTTCATGCTTGATCGGGTTATGCCTTCGCGGGGCCGGGTACGGGGACCGGGCCGACGGGGTAGGGCTTGCTGAAGTCGAGAACTTCGGGCACGATGCTCAGGGGCGAGTTCATGGCTTCGTCCCAGGTGATGGCCATGCCGGTGTAGGCGGACATGCGGCCCATGACGGCGGTCAGCGTGCTCTCGGCGGTGCGTACACCCTCGTTGATGTAGGGGGCTTCGCCGCGGATGGCCTTGACGAGGTCAATGTGCTCCTGGACGTAGGGGTTCTCGTCGTCCTTGCCTTTGTCGTGGCAATTGGTGACGCCCTTGGTGCCGACGAGGTGCTCGGAGACGTCCTGGGTGCAGTCGCTGTGCCAGTGGCGGGACATGCTGAGGACGTGGACGCCGTTGGCGTATTCATAGTCACAGGAGAAGTTGTCCCACAGATCGCCGTAGGTTTCGGGATCTTCCAGGTGTTTCCAGGCGCGGCCGCCGGAGGCCACGACCCGGACGGGGGTGCCGAGGCCCCAGTTGATGATGTCGAGGTTGTGGATGTGCTGCTCCACGATGTTGTCGCCGCAGACCCAGCAGTGGGCGTACCAGTTGCGGATGCGGGTTTCAAGGTCGCTCCATTCAGGCTTGCGCTTATGGGCGAAGGGCAGGGTGCCGTTCCAGTAGGCGCGGCCGGTGAGGATGTCGCCGATGGCGCCGTCCTGAACCTGCTTCATGGTTTCGACGTAGGACTTCTGGTGGCGGCGCTGGAGGCCGGTGACGAGGCAGAGCTTCTTTTCTTCGGCCAACTTGGCGGCGGCGATGAACCGGCGCACGCCGGTGGGGTCAACCGCGATGGGCTTTTCGGTGAAGATGTGCTTGCCGGCGTTGACTGCGGCTTCAATGTGCTTGGGGCGGATGTAGGGGGTGGTGGCGTGGATGATCATGTCCACATCGGTCTTGAGGAGTTCCAGGTAGGCGTCCGGGCCGACGAAGCACATTTCATCGGTCACGTCGACCTGGGAGCTCACCTGGGGGTTGGCGTGGCCGCTGAGGGTCTTGCGGGAGTTGTCCAGGCGATCCTGGAAGAGATCGGCCATGGCCACCAGCTTCATGTTCTTGTTGCCGGTAAGGTTGTCCACCGCCGCGCCCGTGCCGCGCCCGCCGCAACCGATGAGGCCGATCTTGATGGTTTCGCCGTTGTTCTGCGCGATGCCGGTCTTGGCGGCAAGAATCGCGAAGCCGGCGGCGGCACCGGTCTGGGCGAAATTTCTGCGGGACATGCCCGTTGCAGGTTTCTCTGACATTAGGTCCTCTCCTTTGGTCTGACGTGTGGGGTTGTTTGGTGCGGTCAATGCACAGCGCTGACCAGCATAGCATATTTGCGGGGGAATTCAATCTGACTGATCAGACCGATCAGACTGATCTGATCGGTCCGATCCTTCCGAAGGGGCTTACAGCGCCACGTCCAGCTTCTTTTCCGATTCCAGGTTCTTCAGCAGTTCTTCCTTCGTGCGGTAGACCGGCTTGAAGGTGCGGTTGCTGAAGAGTTTTTCACCCTGGTCCATGTAGTGGGGCGAGGCGGGGTCGCCACTCTGTCCCCAGGGGATGCAACTGTAGGATTCGATACCGTCCTTGTGCATGAACATGAGGAGCATGGCCATGGAGCCCTTGTAGGCGCGGAACTTGCCGCTGCCTTCGGGAGTCTCGTGTACGCCGATGCTCAGGAGGGTGCGGACGCTCTTGTCGTTCTCGCCGCGGCCGAAGTCGGCGCCGGAGGTGGGCACGAATTTTTCACCGCGCCCGACTTCGATCATGTCGCCCCAGGTGATGTCGGTCTTGCCGTACAGATTGACCATGGTTTCCCGGGCCGTGTCGAGCGCCTTCTTAAGGTTGAAGTACTCTTCCACGGAGAGGTCTTTCCCGGCATTGACCTTGAGGGGGTCCGCCACCTGAAAGGCTTCCATGCGGAAATAGCGCATGAGGGGCGCGGCGTTGCTTTCTTTCACGAAGCGCCCGTCCCAGTTGAGGAGGCGGTCGAAATCGGCCTTGAAGGCGGGGTCTTCCAAGGCCTTCTTGGCGGAGCCCATGGCCATTTTCTTGAGGGTCTTCTTCCAGCCCTCGCGGTAGGGATCGGTCACGTCGAAGGCGAGGTCCATGGCCTCTTCCTTCGTGAGGCTGTCATCCGCGGCCAGGGCCTGGAGGGCGCGGTCGCCGCGGCTGTTGCGGGAATCCCAGCTTACGTTATAGATGTAGCTCGGGTACTTGTCCGCTGTCATCGGCGAATTTTCCATCATGAATTCGGGGCTGATATTGCAGTTCTGCATGTAGCCCTGCTCCGGATTCTTGATCTGGACCAGATCCTTTGCATCGTGGATGCCGAGCCATTTGGTCTTGGAGGTGTTGCCGGGAACCGGGGCGCCCCAGTTGTAGCCCTCGGGGCGAATCGGTACGCGGCCCGTCCGGATGTAGGCGATGTTGCCGTCGCGATCGGCCGACATGAGGTTCTGTTCCATGTACTGGTTCGTGGAAAGCCCCTCCATGAACTCGTCCACATTCTTCGCCATTAGGCATTTGTAGCCCTGTTCCAGGAGGAGGGTCTGATCGAGGTAGGGCGTGGCGCCCACGAGGATGGTCTGCTTCTCGAGATTGGGCTCGGCAAACGCGGGACCGAGGATGGTGGTGTAAGTGGGCATGGTCACTGGAGTGCCATCTTTCACGTTGATGGTAACGGCGCCCATTTCGGCGTCGAGCCATTTCCCGTCGTACTCGTACTGGAGGGGATTCGCGGGGTTGAGCTTCATGGCGTAGACATCGGCGGTATCGGGGCCGCCCGTGGTGGGCGCCCAGCCGAAGTGTTCGGTGTGGCCGTACGCCAGCAGGAAGGTGCCGACGAGGAAGTAGCCGTGTTGCTCGCTGAGTGAATCGCCGTAGACATTGGCTTCGTAGAAGACCGACATGCCCTGCCAGGTAAGGTGGGGATCCGTGAGGAGGATGGGGCAGTTCTCGGCGCTGCGCGCGGGCGATACCGACCATTCGTTAGAACCCCAGCCAAGGGTATTGCCTTCCTGGTTCATTTCATCGCGCACGGTGCCCAGGGGCCAGTTGAGAATCATGGCGCGCATGATGGCGAGGGATTGCCAGGGTTTGAGGTCGAGGGCGAAGGGTGATTTGCGGTCGGGGTGATCCGCCAGGAAGGCGTGGACGCCGGCCACGTAGCCGGCGGCCATGGCTTTGACGGGTTCGGAGGCGGAGGGCCAGAAGGCTTCGCAGCGCTTCTCGTTGCCGACCATCTGCATGATGTAGTCGGACTCGATGTGGTCTTTACCGAGGACTTCGGCCATGCGCCCGACGGCCTGGCGCACGTTGAGGTAGATGTCGTCGAGGCGATCTTCGGCCTGGGCATAGCCGAGGCCATAGGCGGCTTCGGCGTCGGTGGTGCCGTAGATGTAGGGCGTGCCCCAGGTGTCGCGATAGACGGTGGCGGTGCCGGCGTGGGCGAGGGCACCCAACGCGAGCGAGATGAAGAGGGCGAGGGGACGTAGTATCATTGGGGTTTCCTTTGGTGATGGGAGATTTTATGGGTCTTATTGGGCTTATGGTTATTATGAGTTCATAACGACCCATACGACCTATAAGACCCATTCTTTACGATTGCGGGAAGTTACTCCGTGAAATCATTCATCGCCAGCACTCACGGGGTAGCCGGCATTCTTCCAGCCGCCGAAGCCGCCAATCATGGAGACGACCTGGGTGTAGCCCATGCGCTGCAGGGACTCCGCGGCCAGGGCCGAACGGGAACCGCCACCGCAGTACAGCACGATAGGGGTGCTGGTATCGGGCACGGCTTTCTCGATGTCGCGCTCGAGCACGCCCTTGCCCACATGGATCGCGCCTGCGGCGTGGGCGGTGACCCATTCGCGATCTTCGCGAACATCGATGAGGGCGAGGCCTTCGCCCCCGTCGAGACGGGCCTTCACTTCCTCCACGGTTTGCTCCTGCACGCGGGTTTTGGCGTGGTCTACGATATCTGAAAAACGGCTCATTGGGTTGCTCCTCCGGTCGGGTCCAAAAATTACGCGAACGACTAGTATAGCCGATGACGCGACGGGACCGTCCCGCGCTTTAGAAACGGGGGACGGTCCCGCACGCGTGGCTTGTTTTCCTCGCAGAGGTTGTTCGTGGAGTCTGGGTCGCCAACGCGGATCGGGCGTTCCTGCGTGCAGGACGGTCCCCTTGGAGACACTGGAAATGCCGTGGAGGTTTCAGGTTCAATAGCCGACGGGCTTTACGCCGCAACAATAGTCGAGTAACCAGGGAGATTTGGGCCAGTGGTTGGATTTAGAAGTGTGCCGCGCCGGGCGTTGACGTGGCTGATGGCCTTGGTTATTGTTGGTGTCTTTGCGGCGGGTGGCGCCGCCTGGGCGGAGATGTCGTGGAAGGATCTCCCCCCGCTGCCCGGTCCCCTGTCGGGGCATTTTTCGGGTACCCACAACGGCGCGTTGATCGTCGCGGGTGGCTCCAATTTACCCGTGTCCCCCTTCCAGGGCGGTGAAAAACAATGGCTGGACCGGATCTACGTGCTGGAGCCGGGCGCGGATGCCTGGAAGGACGCCGGTCAACTTCCCCAAGCTCGGGCCTATGGCGGGGCGGTGTCCACACCCGAGGGACTGTTTCTTCTCGGGGGTACCGATGGACAGACCTGCTTCGATAGCGTGCTCCGACTGACGTGGGAAGAAAGTACGGTTACGATTGACCCGGCGGGCACGTTGCCCGGACCGCTTGCCTTTCACGGTGCGGCGCTGGTGGGGAAGTCCATCTATCTGACGGGCGGACAGGCCGATCCGAAGGCCACGGAGGCCCAGAACCGGACCTGGTCGTGGATGTATGGGTCGTCGGGCGCGTCGTGGGAAGAGGTTGAGGCGCTGCCCGGAGGATCGCGGATGTTGCCCGTGGTGGTGAGCCGGGACGACAACCTGTATGTGTTCAGCGGCGCGTCGTTGTTTAAGAAAGGCGATGGCACGCCGGGGCGCATATTTCTGAATGACGGCTATCGCTACACACCGGGCAAGGGCTGGAAGACCCTCACGGGACCGCCCGTGCCCCTGGTGGCGGCACCCGCGCTGCCCTGGGGCCAGGCGCATATCATTGTGAGCAGCGGCGACGATGGGAAGCTCTTCGAGCAGTCGGCGCAACTGGGAGATAGTCACCCTGGGTTTCCCAAAACGATCTGGGCGTATCACACGATTACGGACACGTGGGTGGAGAAGGGCACGGTGCCCCAGCCCACGGTGACGACCCAAGCGGTGCTCTGGCAGGATCGCATGGTGATTCCCGGCGGCGAGGATCGTCCGGGTCACCGAACGACATCGGTACTTTCGGGCGTGCCCGTGGCGATCACCAAGAGCCTTAGCTGGCTGGACTATGGTGCGCTGGGGCTGTATTTTGCCGCGCTGGTCTATATCGGGATCTACTGTTCTCGCCGCGAGGCCAACACGGAGGTGTATTTCCTGGGTGGTGGTCGAATCCCCTGGTGGGCGCTCGGCATCAGCATTTTTGGTACGTCGCTCAGCTCGATTACCTACCTGGCGATTCCGGCGAATGCCTACGCGACCAACTGGGTTGGTTTCCTGAGCAATACGTGCATTGTGCTGGTCGCGCCTTTTGTCGTGTGGCTTTATGTGCCCCGGTATCGGAACGCGAAAGTCCCCACGGCCTACACCTATTTGGAGCAGCGCTTTAATCTGGCGGTGCGGATCTATGGCAGTCTGGTCTTCATGATGTTCCAATTCGGGCGCATGGCGATTGTGCTGTACCTGCCGGCGATCACGCTCTCGGCGTCCACGGGCCTGAGCATCGAGATCTGTATTCTGGCGACGGGTGTGCTGGCCACCTTCTACACCATGCTCGGTGGGATCGAGGCGGTCATCTGGACCGATGTGGTCCAGTCGATCGTGCTGCTGGCGGGGGCCGTGCTGGCGCTGTATCTGGTGGCCACCAATATTGACGGGGGGATTGTCGGGGCCTTCGCAACGGCCGTGGAAAACGACAAGTTCCATACCTTCAACTGGACCTGGGATATGACGACCACGGCGGTGTGGGTATGTATTCTCGGCAATTTCTTTGCCATGTTCTACCCGTACACGGCGGATCAGACCATGGTGCAGCGCTATCTGAGCGCGCGCAACGAGAACGACGCGAAGCGCGCGGTCTGGGTGAACGCCGCGTTGACCATACCGGTGTCGGTAATTTTCTTCGGCCTGGGCACGGCGCTGTTTGTGTATTTCAAGCACCACCCCGGCCAACTGGATCCCACGCTCAAGAACGACGCCATCCTGCCCGTCTTCGTCATGGCCATGTTCCCGACGGGTATGAAGGGCGTGTTGATCTCGGGCGTATTCGCGGCGGCCATGTCCTCCCTGGACAGCAGCATGAACAGCATGGCTTCGGTGCTGGTGAACGACTACTACCGGCGCTTCAAGAAAGATGTGAACGAGGGCACCGCACTGAAGGTGGCGCGGTGGCTCACCCTGCTGCTCGGGGGCTTGGGCACCGGGGCGGCCTGGTTTCTGGCCGGCACGCAGGCGACCTCGCTTTTTGACACCTACATGAAGCTACTCGGCATGGCTGGGGGCGGTCTGGCGGGCGTGGTGGCGCTGGGGATGTTCACAAAGCGGGCCAGCGGCCGGGGCGTCCTCGTCGGCGCGGCGGTCAGTGCGATGGCAGTGTATTATGTGAATGCCAATAACCTCACGCACTTCTATCTCCATGGCATGATCGGGTTCCTCGTCTCCTTTGGCGTGGGCTATGCGGTGAGCCTGCTGGCACCGCGCCAGGAGGCGGGTGCGAGCTGATTCCGGCGGGTTGATCCCGGCCACGGGAGCAAAATTCCATTTCTGGCGTTTCGATCCGCTATACTGTTGGAAACCTGAACCAGAGAGAAATTATGACATTTGAGGAATTTGAGGATCTCGATCCGCGCTGCCTGCGCGTATTGAAGCAGATGGGGATAGAAGTCCCCACCCCCGTACAGGAGCAGGCGCTCCCTATTGTGCTTACCGGGAAAGACCTGGTGGCCACGGCACAGACCGGTACCGGCAAGACGCTGGCCTTTGCCCTTCCCGCCCTTTCGCGGCTGGCGAAGGAGAAGGAATCGCGCAACCGCATGCTGGTGCTGGTCCCCACGCGGGAACTCGCGGTGCAGGTGGAGTCGGTGATTGCGGGGCTCTGCAAGGCACTACACATGCACAGCGCGCTGATCTATGGCGGCGTAGGCTTTGGCGGCCAGATTGCCGACTTGAAGCGGGGTTGCGATGTTATCGTGGCCACGCCGGGCCGGTTGCTCGATCACATGAGCCGGGGCGCGATTAAGTTCGAAAACCTGGAAATCCTGGTCTTCGACGAGGCCGACCGCATGCTGGACATGGGCTTTTTGCCCGATATCAAGCGAATCCTGTCCAAACTGCCCGCCAACCGACAAACCCTGATGTTTTCGGCAACCTTTGCGCCCGAGCTGGCGCGCCTGACCCGCAGTATGATGCGGGATCCGGGCCGGATTGAAGTCGGGGCGATATCCATGCCGGTGGATAAGGTCCGCCAGTTGGTGATCCCGGTGCGCCAGGAAGATAAGTCAAAAATCCTGATGGAAATCCTGAAAGAAGAGCAGATCGACACGGCGATTATCTTCCTGCGGACGAAAATCCGTACGGAACGCGTGACGAAGCTCCTGAAAACGAACGGCTTCAAGGCGGCGGCGATTCACGGGGACCTGTCCCAGGTTATCCGCCAGAAATCGTTGGAAGGTTTCCGGAGTGGCAAGTATGAGTTGCTGGTGGCGACGGATGTGGCGGCGCGCGGGCTGGATATTGACGATATCAGCCACGTGATCAATTATGACATTCCTGAGAACCCGGACGACTACGTGCACCGTATTGGCCGCACGGCCCGGGCGGAGAAAGAGGGCGACGCGATCACCTTTGTGACCCCGACCGACCATTCGGCGCTCGGGGAAATAGAGAAGACGCTGGGTCGGAATCTTCCCCGGAAAGAGTACGAGGGGGCACCCAACGTGCTGACCCTCTGGCGTCCCGCGGGGGCCAAGCGGGAGGGAATTCCCGCGACCCGGGCCCGGAAGGGTCGGAGTCTCATGCGCCGCCGTTAGGGCGGTCGTGCGGCGTGCCGGGGGTATACCCGGTATGCCGGTTGAGTGAGGGCGGAGCCCCAGGCCGGGCAGTCCGGCTCCGGACCTGAATTGGTTTTGAGAGCCCGATTTGATATAATGCGCCCGGCCAAATGGGCACATCTCTAAGTCCTTAAAATTATGCGTCTTAGGGTGTTTCTTGCCCTCCCACAGCGCCCGATGGGCGTCTGCCATGATTACGATGCTCACCGTGAGGTTCGATATAGAATGAAATTCTGGCATTATCTTCCAGGCCTGTTCTCCCATGATATGGCGATCGATCTGGGCACCGCCAATACGCTCGTCTACGTCAAGGGACAGGGCATCGTTCTGTGTGAACCATCGGTGGTGGCGATCAACACGAAGACGGGCAAGCCCCGTGCCGTGGGCAATGAAGCGAAGATGATGATCGGTCGCACGCCGGGCAATATTATTGCCATCCGGCCCATGAAGGACGGCGTGATCGCGGACTTTGAAATCACCCAGGAGATGCTGCGTCACTTCATCCAGAAGGTGCACAATCGCAGCCGGCTGGTGTGGCCCCGCGTGGCGATCAGCGTGCCTTCAGGCATCACGGAGGTGGAGAAGCGCGCCGTTATTGACAGCGCGATGAAGGCGGGCGCGAAGAAGGTTTACATTATTGAAGAGCCCATGGCGGCGGCGATTGGCGCGGGTCTCCCGGTGCACGAGCCCCAGGGCTGCATGGTGGTGGATATTGGCGGCGGCACGACGGAAGTCGCGGTGATCTCCCTGGGCGGCATCGTGTTCGCCAAGTCCGTCCGCGTGGCGGGCGACGACATGGACCAGGCGATCATCCAGCACCTGAAGCGGACCTACAACATGGTGGTGGGCGAGCGGACGGCGGAAGACATCAAGATCGCTATCGGTTCGGCCTTCCCGCTGAAGGACGAGCTGGAGATGCAGGTGAAGGGGCGGGACCAGGTCATGGGCCTGCCCAAGATCATTACCATCACCTCCGAAGAAATCCGGGAATCCCTCCGGGAACCGGTCAGCGCCATGGTGGACGCGGTCCGCGTGACGCTGGAGCGCACCCCGCCGGAGTTGTCGGCGGATATTGTCGATCGCGGCGTGGTGCTCGCGGGCGGGGGTGCCAACCTCCGCGGATTGGACCAGTTGCTGGCGAAGGAAACGGGCCTGCACGTTTCGGTGGCCGAAGATCCCCTCACGGCCGTCGTGCTCGGCACGGGTAAATTCCTGGAAGAACTCAAGAATTATCCGGACGAGGAGATGTAACGGAGAGCCCCGCTTGAATCTCACCCGTTATCTTGCGACGCACCGCCCGGAAGTGATTCTGGCGGTTCTGTCTTTATCCTCTCTCATATCGCTCTTTACGGGCACGTCTTCGAGCTTCATCCAGCGCGGCTTGAGCCGTGTTGTCAGCATCTCGGGCTATCCGGTGCTGGTGGCGCGCACCGCAGTGGAAGAGGCGTTCCACTATGCCTTTGACTCGGTGGCGAGTTACAACGCCCTCCGCAAAGACAGCGAAAGCCTTCGAGGCGTCCAGACCCGACTCCAGACGGTGCTTGCGGTGGAAGAGGAACTCGCGGCGGAGAACCGGCGCCTGCGGAGCATGCTCGATTTCGCCCAATCCGAACCGCGCTTGACGCAGGTGCCTGCGCGGGTCATCGGGAGCCTCCGGGGCATGCTGACCATCAACCGCGGGCGGGTCCACGGCATCCAACCGCGGATGGCGGTGATCACGGAGCGAGGCGTGGTCGGGATGGTCACGGACGTGCAGGATCTCTCGGCGAGCGTGGCTACGGTACACCACCGGGATTGCCGGATTCCCGGGATGGTCCATCGCAACCGGATCCGGGCGTATGACGGGGTGGTCAAAGCCAACGGAACCGACTATAATTATATCTGCTCCATGGACTTCATCGACATGAAGAACGATGTCCGTCCGGGGGATATCGTGGTGACGAGTCCCGAAAGCCAGTTTTTCCCCGCAGGCCTGCCCGTGGGAACGGTCACCGTCGTGCGTGAAACGGGCGGTGCGCTCTGGCGTTATGCCGAGCTGGAGCCCGCAGTCGATCCCTATGTGCTGGATGAGGTTTTTGTTGTGATGCGCTATGTGCCGGAGGAAGAGTTTTTTACGGGTCCTGGAACGCAGGATGCCTACCGCTCCGCCACGTCGCTGGCCCCTGCCCTCCCCGATGACCGCCCGATCCAGGAGCGCTTTGCCCCATGATGGCGGCCTCGCCCTATTCAGATCTTTCCGGCGTCCGTCGCCGAAGCCCGCGGGGTATTTGCATTAAGAACGGCAAGAGGCTGCGGAAGTATGGAAGAGATTCCGGGAATATGGAGCGGGGGCTTTCCAGCCCCCGAGTTCGGGCAACACAGTTGCACGGGAAATCGGTCTTAGAACGAGTGATGATGTGCGTGACGCAAAAAGGGGGGCTGGAAAGCCCCCGCTCCATAGGTTCCGCACTCCTTGATACTGCGACATTCTTAATAGAATTGCCCTACCGGAATCTGCGGGAGCCCGTGACGCGCCATGCTGCATAATATTTTATGGCTGGTTACGGTGGTCGTCATGGCCCTGGTGCAGACGACTTGGCCGGATTTCTTGACGCTACAGGGCCGGACGCCGGATCTCACGCTGATCCTGGTGGTCTACTTTGCCATTGTTGAAGGCGAAGAGCGGGCCATGTTTACCGGAGCGGTGGGCGGCATCTACCAGGACGTGGCGAGCCGGGTGGACCTGGGCCACAATATTCTCTGTCTGGTGCTGATCGCCTATGCGGTGGGCCGTCTTTCCACGCGACTGGTCACGGAGCATCCGGCGGTCAAGGCCGGGCTGGTCTTTCTGGCGTGCGTTGCCCAGGGAATTCTTTACACGTTTGTTCTGTACGTTCAGGAGCCGGCCACGCCCGTGGTGGGCAACATCGTGACGGTGGTGGTGCCGTCGGCCTTCTACACCGCCCTGATCACGCCCTTTGTGTTTTTTGCCCTTACCCGTATGTTCGGGGGGCGTCCCGCGCCCCAGGGGAGCATCGCCTGATGCCGATCAACAACGAGCCGAAGCGTTATGAAGGCGTGGAGAATCGGGTTCAATTTCTGGCGCTGATCCTGGCGCTGGTCTTTGTCGCGCCCTGCCTCCAGCTTTGGCAGTTGCAAGTCGTGCGACAGAGCGAGTATCAGAGCATGGCGGACGAACAGCGCATCTTCCCCCAGACGCTGGAGTCGGATCGGGGCATCATCTTTGGCGCGAATGATGTGATCCTGGCGGACAACCGCGCCAGTGTGAACGTGGTTTTCGTGCCGGGGGAATGCCCCGAGGTGCGCCGCGAAGAGACGTCCATCCGCCTGGCGAAACTGCTGGGCCTGGAAGCCAACAGCGTAATCGAAAAGGTGAAGGCGAAATCGGGAGACCCCTTCGAGCAGGTGGTCATCAAGAACGACGTGACCAAGGCGGAACTTTTTCACATAGAAGAGAACGCCTTCGATCTGCCGGGGGCGCTAATCCTGGTGCAGCCCCAGCGCCGCTACTACTACAACGAGACCGGCGGCCAGTTGCTGGGTTATCTGGGCGAGATCCAGCGAAAGCAGTTGGACGATCCCTACTGGCAGGAGAAGGGGTATCACCAGGGCGACGTCATCGGCCAGGACGGGCTGGAGGCCCAGTATGAAAGCCAACTCCAGGGGGTGGATGGCTTCCTGCAAGTGACCAAATACGCCTCGGGCCGACCCCAGCTCCGCACGGACCGCGGCGGCATGCCGGTATTGGCGCGGCGGGACAGCGCGGGTAATTCCTCCTCGATCGAAGGTGAAGGCCGCGAACCGCAGGCCGGTGATCCACTCCATCTCACGCTCGATATTGATCTCCAGAAGCATTGCGAATCCCTGTTGGTCGGCGAAGAGGGCGCCATCGTGGTGCTGAACGCGGAGACAGGCGGGGTGCTGGCGATGGCGAGCAATCCGAGCTATGACCCGAGCGTGTTCGTTTCCCACGATCCCACGGGCGAGCGCCAGCGATTGCTCAAGCCGACGGATCCAAAAGCCCCAAAGCCCATGGTGAACAAGGCCTTTCGCGAGCAGTATCCGCCGGGGTCGGTGTTCAAGGTGATGCTGGCGTCGGCGGCGCTGGAGGAGGGGGTGATCACGCCGCAAACGACGCACTTCTGTGGCGGCAGCTACCGGATCAATGGCGGGGGTCGCGCCTGGGGCTGCTGGCAGCGCCGGGGCCACGGCCGGGTGGCGGTGAAGGAGGCGCTGGCCTATTCCTGCGACGTGTTTTTTTACAACGTGGGCCTTTCCCTGGGGGTGGACAAGATCCAGGAATGGTCGCACAAAATGGGGCTGGGGGTGAAAACGGGCATCGATTTGCCGAAGGAGATTACCGGACTGATTCCGGGGCAGGAGTGGAAAAAGGAGCAGTTCAAGAAAAAGGGGCCGTCGGAGCAGAAATGGTATCCGGGCGACACGGTGAACCTGAGCATCGGCCAGGGCAGCGCGGCGACGACGCCGCTGCAGAATGCCGTGATGTTGGCGTGCATTGCGAATGGCGGCTATCGGGTGCGACCCTTTCTGAACCGCGGCCGGGAGTTGGCGCGGTCGGAGCAGTTGTTGAGCGATTCCACGGTGGAGGTAGTGACGGCGGGCATGCGGATGTGCGTGGAAAAGGCCCCGCCCAATTATCCGACGGGCACGGGCTGGCGCGCGGGGATTCCCGGATTCACCATTCTGGGCAAGACGGGATCGGCCCAGATCATGGACCTGGCCAAGCACAAGGTCTACGGGCATGAAGACAACATCCCCAAGCACATGCGCGACCATGCGTGGTTTGTGGCGGCGGTGACGGATCGGGAGCCGAAAGTTTCCATTTGTATCCTGGTGGAGCACGGGCACCATGGCAGCACGGCGGCTTCGGTGCTGGGCAAGCCGGTTATTGAGTTTATCTATCGCAACCAGCCCGCACCCGACGTTCAGGTGGCCCAGGCCGAGGAAAAGAACTGATGCCGCGGAGCACCCACGACTACCAATCCGAAGACGCGATCATGCGCGCCATCAATTTCCGCAATCTGCGGCGGGTTGACTGGATGCTGCCTATTTTCGTGCTGATGCTGGCGGCGGTGGGTTGGGTGACGATGTACAGCGCCAGCGTCCATTCGGATGCGTCCTACTATCACAAGCAGATCATGTTTTTTCTGGCGGGCGCCGTGATCGCGACGGTTATTATCGCGGTGGACTACCGGGCGCTGGTGGCGGCGGCGCCGGTGTTTTACGTGATCGCGGTTGGCCTGCTGGTGGCGGTGCTGGCGGTGGGTACGGAGGTGAAGGGCGGCCGGCGCTGGCTGGACTTCGGCCTGTTTCGCATCCAACCGTCGGAAATCACGAAGATTATCATGATCTATTTTCTGGCGTGGTACTTGAGCACGCTGGGCACGCGGATCCGCAAGCTGCACTGGTTCATTCTGGCTTTTATTCTCACGGGCGTGCCGATGGCGCTGATCCTGAAGCAGCCCAATCTGAGCACGGCGATGACGCTGGGGCCGCTGGTCGTCGTGATGCTTTTTGTGGCGGGTTGCCGGTTCTGGCACATGGGCGTGATCGTGCTGGTGGGTCTCTCCGTGGTGCCCTTCGCGTGGCTCCAGATCAAAGACTTCAATCCGAGCCCGATCGAAAAAGAGCAGGCGATCCAGCGGGAGGAATTCCGTGACAGCCGCGAGTGGTGGGAATTGCACTGGCACCAGAAAATGCGTATCTACACCTTCCTCCACCCGGACTTTTCGCCGCGCACGGGTAACTGGCAGGCTTACCAGAGTAATATCACGGTAGGCAGCGGCGGTTTCCGGGGGAAGGGTTTCATGAACGGCACCAACACCAAGCTGAACTACCTCCCCGAGCACCGGACCGACTTTATTTTCTCCCACTTCGCGGAGGAGCGGGGGTTTGTCGGCGCGGTGGTGGTGATAGGCCTCTATGTGGCCTTCTTATTGCGCGGGCTGATTTTCGCCCGCGATTGTCCCGATATGATGGGGACCCTGCTGGCCACGGGTGTGGTCACCGTGCTGGGGTTCCATATTTTTTCCAATATTGCCATTACCATCGGGCTGATGCCGGTTACCGGCATGCCCCTTCCGTTCCTGAGCTACGGCGGCACGTTCTATTTGAGCACCATGGCCTGCGTCGGCATTCTGCTGAACGTGCCCATGCGCCGCAAGATGTTCCTGGACGAGGGCATGTTCGCCCGCTGAGCGGGCAAGGCCGGTCGGCCCCCAGGCAAACAGAAAGACTTTTTTATGCGAGAAATAGTGATCAACGCGGGCTCGCACGAGACCCGCATTGCCGAGCTGGAGAACAAGCGGCTCGTGGAGCTCCAGGTGGAGCGCCACGAAAGCCCCAGCATTGTAGGCAACATTTACAAGGGCCGGGTGGACTCGGTGGTACCCGGGATCCAGGCGGCCTTCATCGACATCGGCCAGGACAAGAACGGCTTCCTCTACGTTTCCGATATTGCGGGCGCCGAGGGCACGGGCGACATGATGCTGGACGAGGGCAAGCCCCGGGCACGAACGCGCGCACGCCGGGCGAAGCAGCAGCCGATCGAGACGATCCTGAAGAAGAACCAGCACATCATGGTGCAGGTGATCAAGGACCGGCTTGGCACAAAGGGCGCGCGCCTTACGAATTTCATCACGGTGCCGGGCCGCTACACGGTGCTGATGCCCACGGTGAGCACCCTGGGGGTTTCGCGGAAGATCGAGTCCGAGGAGGAGCGCGAGCGCCTCAAGAAAGTCCTCCGCGCCGTTCGCCCCAAGGGCATGGGCCTCATCACCCGGACCGCGGGCGAGGGCCGCTCCCGGGAAGATTTCCAGGCGGACTCGAAATACCACGCGAAGGTCTGGGACAACATCAAGACGAAGTATGAGCGGATGAATGGCCCCGGCCTGATCCGCGAAGACCTGAGCCCGATCCTGCGGGCGGTGCGCGATCGCTTCACCAGCGAATTCGACTGCCTCACGGTGGACGACGACGAGCAGAACGACCGGATCATTGCTTTCCTGGAGAGTCTCGATCCCGATTTGAAGTCGCGCGTGAAGCTCTATAAACACACGCGGCCCATCTTCGACAAGATGGGGATCGAAGACGACATCACCAAGGCGCTGCGCCGCCAGGTGTACCTCCCCAGCGGCGGTCACATCTGCATCGACCAGACCGAGGCCCTGATCGCCATCGACGTGAACACGGGCAAGTTCACGGGTAAGAAGCAGCTCGAAGACACCGTGTTTCAGACCAACATCGAGGCCGCCAGCGAAATCGCGCGCCAGATGCGCCTGCGCGACATGGGCGGCATCATCGTCATCGATTTTATCGACATGGACCAGGATCGCAACCGGAAGAAGCTGCTGCGCACGCTCCACGAAGCGCTCCAGGCCGACCGCGCAAAGACGACGGTGTCGGAGATTAACGAGCTGGGCATGGTGGAGATGACGCGCAAGCGCGTGAAGCACAACCTGGTGAAGGCCCTCTCCCAGCCCTGCCCCTACTGCGAGGGCAGCGGCCAGGTCCGCTCGGTCACGACCATGACCTTCGACATTCTGCGCAAGCTCCAGAGCCTCTTTGTGACGGGCAAGGAGAAGCACATCATCCTCCAGGTTCACCACGATGTGGCCCGGCGCCTTCAGAACGAGAACAAGGCGATGCTGGACGAGATCGCGGCGCGTTTCGAGCGCATCGTCGACGTCGAAGCGGGCGTGGACTTTCACATTCACGACGTGAAAGTGCTGCGCGCGCGGACGCGTCAGGATATTACTTCGAGCCCCTCGGGCGACTGAGCGGCCCGGCACCGTGGAATATTTCGCGGCTTTGTGATAAAACTACGGGGAACCCCGATGGCGGGGCAACCCCAGGAGCAATAGCTTGGCAACAACCGAGGCAGGACAAGTGGCGGAACCGGGCGGCGGGACCTTTTTCCCCGTCACCTATTTCCCCGTCCACACCGACTCCATTCGCCTCGACTCCGTCCCGCCTTTCGCGCTGTATTTCCAGCCGAGCGTCGACCAGCCCTACGTGCTCTATTGCGAGCGGAAGACGAAGTTCACGCGGGAGGCCAGGCGCCGCCTGCAACAGAACAAGATCACCCAGCTCTTTATCTCCAAAAAAGACCGGGCGGCCTACAGCCGCTACCTGGCCGAGCATCTGACCGATGTGCTGGGCGACAGCCGGCTCACGGTGCGCGAAAAATCCACCATCCTCTACGATTCGGCCCAGGCTGTGGTGGAGGATGTGCTCAGGGAGCCCACGCAGCGGGCCAACATCGAGCGCGGCAAGGTGGTGGTGCAGCGTACGGTGGAGTTCATGCAGTCGAAGGAGTTTATGCTGGAGCACCTGCTGCGTACCATCTCCTGCGACTACTACCTCTACACCCACAGCATCAACGTGACGGCTTACTCCATCGCCCTGGCGATGCGGTCCGGCTACATCGACCCCGCCACCCTCCGGGAGGTGGCCAACGGGGCACTGCTTCACGACGTGGGCGAGACGACCCTGCCACCCGAGCTGAAGAATAAAGATGGCGAGCTCACCGCCGACGAGTGGAAGCTCATGCGCGCCCACCCCGAGGAGGGCGTCAAGCTCCTCCAGAAAACCGGCTGCCTCGGCGAGATCGCCCAGGACATCGTCCTCTGCCACCACGAAAAACTCAACGGCCACGGCTACCCCCATAAACTCAAGGGCGACCAGATCTCGCCCTTCGTGCGCATCGTGACCATCGCCGACATCTTCGACGCCCTCACCACCGAGCGCTTCCACCAGAAGCGGATGAGCTCCTTCGAGGCGCTCAAACTCATGCGTGAATCCATGCGCGAAGAACTCGACATGGACCTTTTCCGCAACTTCGTCACCATGATGGGCGGGAAGCGCTGAGGGCGCCCAGCGCACTGGATGCTAGACCGCTCAGACGGATCGGACCGATCCCAAGCGACGGGCCGCCAATCATTTGACTTAAATCACGCCGTTAGGCTAAAATTACGGCCCTGTACAGCGGTATGGCCAAATTGGTAAGGCACCAGATTCTGATTCTGGGTATTCTAGGTTCGAGTCCTAGTACCGCTGCCATTTAGCAGCAAATCTGGCGATAGCCAGTGCCACCTTTCGGTGGCCCGTTCATCTAGGGGTTAGGATGCGGGATTCTCAGTCCCGTTACAGGGGTTCGAATCCCCTACGGGCTACCATATAAGATTAAAACCCCGGCCATGCGCCGGGGTTTTGCTTTGTCTGGGCAAAGAACAAAGAACAAAACAGGAATAGACACCCATAAAGCATCGTGACGACCGAAGTAGTCCGCCGCAAGTGGGCCCCGCTCCGAGTGGACGGGACCCAAGGGGACTGTCCAGTCCGCAAGTACGCCGGACGAGAGCACGGTGCCGGAGACGGTAGAGCCAACTCAGACAAGCGATGCGCCTAAAGGACTGTCCCCCGCAGTTAACTTCGCGGGACGGTCCCGAATGCCTGGTGGGCGTCGGTACTTCGGCGGAGCCTGCTTGGTGGGAGCCGTGTCCTGCTTTCGAGGGGCCTCTTCGTTCGGGACGGTCCCGTCGTCCCCACGGCGGACCTGTCTCGCCTCCCATTCCCTCCCCTGGGCGAGGTCGTGTTACCATCTCGCCAGTCCTTGACCCTGCTTTCTGGAGAATCTGCCCGCCATGCCCGAGAACGATCCCTTCTTCCTTCGCGTGCTGGAGAAGCTTGGCTTTAACATGACGAAGCTGCGCTGGAAGCTGTATAAGCTGGAGCAGCGGCGGGACCGGTTGAAGGAGGGTGGGCTGATGCCGGAGCGGTTTCGCTGGCTCAAGTTCAGGAACAAGATTTGTCGGCATTGCGGGGCGCTGAATGACCGGGACGCGAGAGAATGTTATCGCTGCGACCGGCGTCTTCCCTCGCTGCTGGGCTATCGCATCGGGCGGCTTTTCGGATTCATGGTGCCGGCGAGCGCGCCCCGTGCGATTGGGGTTTTCGGTGCGCTGTGTGTCTTGATTTTTGTCGTCAACATCCTGCTGGATGGTCTCGGTGCGGCCTTTTCTCCCAACGGGGATGCCCTTTATCTGTTGGGCGGACTCTATGTCGATGGGGCTTCGGGCCAGTTTGACTGGTGGCGCGCCATGACCTTCGGGCTGGTCCACAGCGGAATCTTTCATATTCTTTTCAATGGCTATGCGATGGTGGTGCTGAGCAGCATGACGGAGGCCCACCTCGGCGCGCGGCGGACGGTGGTGCTGATCACGGCGTCTCAGCTTGGGGCGGCCTTTGCGACGTGGCTCTGGTACTTTCGCTTCATCGGGGAAGGCGTGTACACCGTGGGTGCGTCGGGCTGGGTGTCGGGCTTGCTGGGCTATGCGATTGTATACGCGTGGTCCCTCGGTGCGGCGGGCGAGGCCTATCGCCGCCAGCTCATCCAGTGGGGCATCTATATCCTGCTCTTCGGGTTTTTCATGGGCGCGAACAATATGGGGCATATTGGCGGTGCTATCGGCGGCGCACTGGTGGGCTTCGTGGACAACCGTCGGGCGCGCAGGTCCCCCACGGAAGCGCGGGTCTGGGACGCGGTTTTCTGGGCCAGCGCGGTACTCTGGGCGGGCAGCATCGTCGCGCAGGGGGTCTATTTCGCTCAGCACATTGGCGTGTATGGCCGCGTGCCGTTGATGTAGTTCGGGGCAGCGGCTACCGCGTTCCGTTCAACGTGAATCGGTAGCTTCCTGATCCCACGGCAAAGGTCACGTATTCATCCTCCTCCGCAGCGGCGGATATACCCGGAATGCCTTTCACGAAGCCCCGGTTCTCCCACACAATCTGTTCGCTTTCCTCAATCGTGGTCACGTTCATCCCCGACTTGGGCAGGCTGATGAGCCCGGTGGCGTTTGGCGGGATGGTGGCGCTCAGGTCGAAGCTGTTTTCGTCCCGTTCCCAGGCCACGCTGGCGAGGCCGCGCACGGTGCGGATGGTGGCGCTGGCGTGGGTGAGGCCGTCCTGCAGGCGGGGGCGAATCGTGATCTCGCGGAAACCGGGAGCCACCATGCGCGTGCCGAAGTAGTCGGGGCCGCGCAGGCCGGCGATATCGCTGTAGAAGTACTCGGAGATCGTGGCGAACATAGGCATGCTGTCTTCGCCGGAATTGTAGCCCACGAAGCCTTCCTGGACCCCGCCCCAGGCTTCCCAGATCGTGGTGGCGCCCCGGCTCACCATGTAGCCCCATCCGGGATATTCGGTGGAGGTGGCGATGCGGTGCAGCGCAGCACCGCCGCCGCCCTGTTCCGCGAGGGCGTCCATGATGCAGGCGGTACCGAGGTTGCCCGTGTGGAGGCGTCCGCCGCGCTGCTCGGTGATATTGGTGATAAGGCTTTGCGCCACGGCCGCGCGGTTGGCCTCGGGCACCACGCCGAAAGCCAACGCGGCGATATTCGACGTTTGGGAGTTGGTGGCGTAGTGGGTGCCCGCGGGATCGAACCATTTTTCATTGAGGGACGTGCGGATGGCTTCGGCACGTTCGGTGTAGGCCGTCGCTTCGTCCGCCTTGCCGAGGATCCGCGCGGCCTGGGCGAGGATCCAGGTGTTGTTGTAGTAATAGCCGGTCCAGAGGAGCTCCGGGGGCGTTTCTTTGGAGATGAACTCCTCTTGGCCCGGCACCTCGCCGGGGAGCATGTGGTCGCCGTAGTAGCCGCCCTTTTCGATGCGCCCGTTCTCCGCCAGGGTATCCAGATAGCGCACCCAGGCCTGCATGTTCGGGTAGTGCTCCGCGAGGAGGCGTTCGTCGCCAAAGTACTGGTAGGCGTACCACACCACGAGGGGATAGTTCCCTGCCCAGGCGGGATCGCCCGTCTTGCGACCCTTCGGCGGATAGGCCGGGACCACATCGGGGATAACGCCGTCTTCGTGCTGGGCGTATTGAACGTCGCGCAAAAACTTCATCCAGAAGCGCGGGATGAACTTGCGCGCGAACAACGTCGAGGGATTGCTCGCAGGTTCGAGCCAGCCCCAGTATTCGCGATAGAGGCAGTCGAGGGTGATGCCGTACATCGAGTTCGTGAACGTGCGCTCACAATTGCGCTGGATCTGGTTCAGCAGCGGGTCGGAGCATTCGAAGCTGCCCGTGAGATCCACGTCCGCATAGGTGGCGCACCCTTCCAAATCGCCCAGGGCCGGGGCTACTGGCAGGCCCTCGATCTGGACATAACGCACGGGGTGAAAGGTGAAGCGGGGCTCGTAGATCTCGCCTTCCGGATCGCCCTTGAGAATGTAATAATCCGTCGCGCCATCGGGGCCTTTGTGGCGGCGCTTATCGACGAGTCCGGGCGCCGCCTCCACGGGCGTTGCGCGGCCCTCGCTGACGTCGCGGTTGATCGTGGCCTGAAGCGCGGCGATTTCCTCCGGCGTACCTTCTGGGAAGGCGCGCGCGGAATAGCGGATGGCGATGCGGGTACCCGCGGGTCCATTCACGCGCAGGCGCACCCAGCCGCCGAAGAGTTCCGCGAACTCGTAAACATGAACCTCCGGCTTGGGACTCGTCAGGCGGATGGGCCGCATGGCGTGGGCCGTCATCGGCTCCATGCTTTGCGATTCGAGCCTTCCTCCGGGATCGTCCTTTAGCGCGACCGCCGCCCAGGCCGCGTCGTCAAAGTCGGCATGAAGCCAGCCCGGCTGCTCCAGGCGCGCGTCGTAGATTTCGCCGCCCCGGATGCTGTTCTGCGTGATCGGGCCGGTGGACGCACGCCACGTGTCGTCGCTCGCGATATGCTGGACCGTGCCGTCGGCCAGCTCCACGATCAGCTCCAGCAGTAGTCGCGGCGAATCGCCATAGCCGTAGTCCGTGGGCTGGCTGTACCAGCCGTTGCCCAGCATCGCGCCGAGCGCATTGGACCCGGGGTGAAGCAAGTGCGTCACGTCGTGGGTAGCATAGAGGATGCGTTTGTCGTAGTCCGTCGCCGCCGGATCGAGGACGCTGTCGCCGATGCGTTGTCCGTTGAGGTAGTGCTCGGACCAGCCGATGCCCGCCGCGTAGAGCCGCGCGCGCTGGATGGGGCCATCAAGGTTGAACTCCTTGCGAAGTAACGGCGACACGCCCGCATTGTTGTCGCCGCCCAGGCCAATCCATTGGCCGTGCCACTCGGCTCGATCCAGCAGGCCCATCTCGAAGGTGGCGGGTGCGCTCCAGGCGCTTGACTCGCCGCGCTCATCCCAGATGCGCACTTTCCAGTAGCCGATCTGACGGCTGGCAAGGGGAGCGCCCTGGTAGATGGCGACCGATTCACCGCTGTTCACCTTTCCGCTGTCCCATAGATCGCCCTGATCCGCCGCGAGGCGTTCCGGCGACGTGGCGACGAGCACGTGGCAGGCGTGCTGCATGACGCCGCGCCGATCCGAATCGAGTGTCCACGTGAAGCGCGGCCGGGGCGCGTCGATGCCGAGAGGATTCTCGGCGTATTCACAGCGCGTATTGAAGACAGCCGTGCTCGCCGGGACAGTCAGGACACAGGCCAGGAACAGTGTAGCCACCAGGGTTCGGACAACGTGCATCGTGTTAGCTCCTCTTGCTAGAGCAGTAGTATACAGGATGGCGCAAGGGAAGCCACCCGAGACCCCTCTGAAAATACTCCGGCGGCACGGCCGGAACGGCGAGTTGGTCTTTGCTGATCCTGGAGCTTACCCCCCTGGCCCCCCGGCAAGCGGGCCTGTCGATTTAGTCTTCAGTTACAATTCAGTTAGAGACCTTCGCCTCTTTGTCATTCCCACGAAAGTGGGAATCCAGAGACCGTGCAACGTAAACTCCGCGAAATCACTGGATTCCCACTTTCGTGGGAATGACAGATAAGCGAAGGCTACTTCCATTGGGATAGTGTGGCATTAAATCGACAGGCCCGCTTGCGGGGGGTAGGGGGGTGGAACCTGCATCAAGTTTCATCGTCTATCGGTGGTGCGAAGCATCATGAACGACTACCCGGAAGAAAAGAGCAAGCACTTCGCCAGTTTCCCGTGTATCATGACGATGCGGGCCGGGAAGGTGCCGCACGGAGAATCTGATTATGCCACGCCTGTCCATCACCGCCCTCGCGTTTGTCCTTTTCGCCGCCACGGCCCAGGGCCTCTGGGCCCCGCCCGATGGCCAGGTTCCCGTTGCCCGGCTCGTGGAGAATCTGGAGCAGCAGCTTGTCGAGACGCCGGAAGACCCTCACCTGCTGGCGCGGGTCGCCCGGGTTCACAGCATGGTCTATGCCCTGGGCGACGTGGAGGTGCCCGTGATGGGCGGGGGCGATAATCCCAAGTACACCTATTACGAGCAGGGTCAGGGCTATCCCTCGGCGCGGCACAGTCTGGATCGGGAGGCGATCTCGGCGCGCATCGGGCGGCTGCTGGAGGCGATCCGGCTCTATGAAAAGGCCACGAAACTGGCACCGGAGGAGCGCTATATCTGGCTGGGGCTGGGCTATTGCTACGACGAGATGTCTCACGCGGCAGCGACACTGGCCTGGCCGGCGGAGCTGGACGGGGCGCCGGTAGAGGCGATCGCGGTCTTGCGCATGGCCTGGGAAGATCGGGCGGTGGCGGCCTACGCCAAAGCCATGGGCGATGCGCCGAAGGTAAGTAACGGCTTCCTCGTACCGCCGGTAGAGCTGGAGGCGGGCCGCTATATCCGGGCGATTCTTGAGCCGCGCGACGCGTTGAGCCGCGACGAGAAGAAACTGGTGGCGTCGGCGCAGGGAATGGAGAAGCTGGACGGCCCGCGCTCGCGCGTGGTTACTCCCATTATTTTTCCGCTGGACGGGGCCCGTCCGCTGGAGAGCCTGCTGGCGCCGGGGGCATCTGTGGGCTTCGATCTGGACGGTCAGGCACTTGGCGCGAAATGGCCCTGGGTGAAGGGGGACACGGCCCTGCTGGTGTGGGATCCGGAGGGGCTGGGCCAGATCCGCAGCGGGCGGCAGTTGATTGGGTCGGTGACGTGGTGGCTTTTCTGGGAGAACGGCTACGCGGTACTTCGCGCCCTGGATGATGATCGTAACGGCTGGCTGGAAGGCGTGGAACTGGACGGCCTGGCCGCGTGGCAGGATGGCAACGGGAACGGTGTCTCGGACGCCGGGGAAGTGCGCCCGCTGTCGGCTGTCGGCGTGCGGCGACTGTCGGCGATGGCGTCGGGGTCGGTCGGCGACATGCCGAAGAACGATGCTGGATTGGAAATGTTGGACGGACGAGTCCTGCCTACCTACGACTGGATCACTGCGCCGATCGAGGCGGGTGCGGCCGCGCATGAGTGAACGCGACAGGACTTGGCTGGAACGGAAAACTGACCACGGAGCACACTGAGGCACGGAGAGTTAAACAGGAGAGAGATGGCCGCACCCCGGGGATGCACTTCCTATGACGGAGTCTCGGTATTTCAATCTTCTCCGTGTCTTCGTGGGCTCTGTGGTTCAGCGCTTTGGTTGTGGCCAACGGCTGTTCCAGGCCGGACGGGTTCAGGTAATTTTTTTACTTTCCGGCGGATTCTGGTACGCTGTCCCTCTTTGGGTTGAATTGAGTTCACCAGCAAGGAAAGAGGACAACATGCGAATTTACCGAAGAACTTTCATTATGGCGGCGCTGGCGTTTGTGCTGTGCGCGGGCGCTCAGGCAGAACTTTGGATGCCGAGCATTTTCAGCAGCCACATGGTGCTGCAGCAGCAGCAGGCCAACCCGGTCTGGGGCAAGGGCGATCCGGGCGCGGTGCTTACGATCACGTTCAAGACGGAAGTGAACGAAGTGGCCGTGACCGAGCAGCAGCAGGTGACCGTGGGCGCCGACGGCACGTGGCAGGCGGCGTTGAAGTCGAAGCGGGCCGATGGCAAAGTCTATGACCTGCGCGTGGCCCATGGCGCGGAATCGCTGTATTTTGAGGATATCCTCATCGGCGAAGTGTGGGTGTGCTCCGGCCAGTCCAACATGCAGTGGACCGTGAAGGATTCGCTGAATGCGGATGCGGAGCTCGCGGCGGCAAACTATCCGAACCTGCGCCTCTTCTACGTGAAGCGCGTGGTTGCGGAAACGCCTCAGGAAGACTGCGCCACCGACCACCAGTGGCTGGCGACGACGCCCGAGACCGTGCCCGGCTTTTCCGCCGTGGCGTATTTCTTCGGGCGCGATCTGCACACAGCGCTGAACGTGCCCGTGGGCCTCATTCACACGTCGTGGGGCGGCACGCCTTCGGAATCCTGGACCAGCGCGGAAGCGGCGGCGGCGGAGCCGGCTTTTGCCCCCATCACTGAGCGTTGGAATCAGACCGTGGCGAATTATCCGGAGGCCATGAAGGCCTTTGAAGCGGCCACGGCCGAATGGCAGGCGAAGAAGGACAAGGGCGAAGCCACCGATCAGGACAAGCCCCGCCCGCCCCAGGGTCCGGACAGCCCCCACCGCATTTCGAGCCTGTACAACGCGATGATCAATCCCCTCATCCCCTATGGCATCAAGGGCGCGATCTGGTATCAGGGCGAATCCAACGCAAGCCGCGCCTTCCAATACCGCACGATCTTTCCGGCGATGATTACGAACTGGCGCACGGACTGGGCGCAGGGCGATTTCCCCTTCTATTTCGTGCAACTGGCCAACTTCATGGAGCGCAAGACGGATCCGGTGGCCGACGACACGTGGGCGGAGTTGCGCGAGGCGCAATTCGTGACGCTGCGCCTGCCGAACACAGGGATGGCCTCGGCGATCGACATTGGCGAAGCGAAGGACATCCACCCGAAGAACAAGCAGGAAGTGGGTCGCCGCCTGGCGCTGTGGGCGTTGAAGAACGACTACAAGAAGCGCAGCACCGTTCCTTCCGGACCGCTGTATACGTCCCACGAGATCGGCAAGGACGGCAAGGTCACGATCAGCTTTGACTATGCCAAAGACCTCCAGTTCCATGGCGATCCGGTGGGCTTCATGATCGCGGGCGAGGACAAGCAGTTCGTCTGGGCGAATGCCGAGATCAAGGGCGGCAAGGTCGTGGTGTGGTCCGATACCGTGCCGGCGCCGACGTCCGTGCGCTACGCCTGGCAGGCGAATCCCGCGGTGTCGCTGTACAACGGCGCGGGCTTGCCCGCCAGCTCCTTCCGCACGGACGACTGGCCGGGCGTGACGGTCAACGAAAAGTAGTCTGAAATAAGTTTGAATCGGGGAACCGCCGCGCGTGTGGCGGTTCCCCGATTTCTTGTTGACTGCGGATCCGGCGTCAGCACAGTACGAGCTTCTGGGCATACACAAGGCACTCCAGTCCGTGGCGAACAGAGACATGCCTCGTTTAGCGGCGTGGACCGTATCCCTGGGTTTTTTTGGATATATAACCGAATCGCCCCGTTTCCGCTACAATGGCGCCCGGAGGAGATTGACCATGACTCGGAGCCTTGTCCCGCGCGCATTTTCCAGCTTTGCGCTGCTTTGTCTCGCAGGCATGACGCACGCAGAGCCCGCCTTCGAGCTCACGCTCGTCGATCCCGCAGTCACGGGCTATGCGACCTTCCAGAGTCACAACCAGAAGGTGGTGGCGAATCAACACGGCTATTTTTTGAGCTATATCCAAACGCGGGACGAGCCGTTCATGGCGCAGCAATGGCGCCTGATGCGGAGTGTAGACGAGGGCAAATCCTTTGGGCTGGTGTATGAGGCGGTGCACGCGACAAATGCCCCGCCGATTGAGACGGACGCCGAGGGCAACATCTATCTCGCGTGCACGGATTTCAACGACGGCAATGCCTATCTCTACCGTTTCGACGCGGCGAAGGATTTTCAGGATCCCGCCATCAGCACAATCCCCGGCGGGGCGGCGGGCAAGGTGGCGCTGCTGCTGGATCCGTCGGTGCCCTGCCTGTATTTCGCGTCGCACAACAACGAGTTCTACACGCTCGGACTGGATGGCGCCGTGCTGGAGCGGACCACGCTGCTGCAGGCGGGCCCGAGGGCCTATTTGCAGTATCCTTCCCTTCGCCTGGACGCGGCGGGCACCCTGCACTACGCCTGGACCACGGTGCTCAAGGACGCCTACCTCTATCGGGACATCCATCACATGATGCGGCCCCGGGGCTCGACATCGTGGCAAAACTTCGATGGAACGCCTCTTGCCGTGCCGGTGGTGGCCGATGATGCCGGGCCAGCCACGCGTATCACGGGCGACGACGAATTCGACGTGCACACGTGGCTGGCGAGCTTTCTGATTAAAGGCGGTAAGGCTCACTTTCTCTACATGAATCAGGGTCCTCCGGCGAAGGAGATCTATGTGCGGCGGAATCTTCAGAATGGCGCCGAAGAACTCCGGACGACGCTCGACACGGTGCTGTCGCTGAGCGGGCTCTTTGTCACGGCCGATGATTCTCCAGCCTCGCCCCTGTACTGCGTAAGCTCGAAGGACCAGCATCTGGTGGCGCTGATTTCGCGGGACAACGGAAGCACCTGGGCCCCTTTCGCGCGGACCGCAGAGACGTTCCATGAGTACGCCCTGGGCGGTTGCAATACGATGGCCCCGGGGGGCTGGATCATCGGCAGCTTTACCGACCAGAAAGGCACCAACGGCCCCGGGGAACTGGAGTCCAAGGTCTACTTCTATCGGCTGAAGGCGGAATAGGTCTCTGTATTTCCAGTGCGACGTTGCAGTAGACTGGGTGAGGTCAAGCGCGTTGGGAGCATTGTGTGCCATGTGTGCGGAAGCAGCGAAGGAACACTCCGAAAGCGGTGTGGCGTTTGAGGCGCGCTGCCGCGCCCACTACCTGGCGCAAGATCTGGGTGTCTATTACACGGGCATTGTATTGCTGTCCCTGCCCATCGTCTTGTTCTCCTATTCCGACTACCTGCTCTACGGTACTGGGCCGAAGTTTGAACTTCTTGCCGGGGTGCGTCTGTCACTGCTTGCCGTGACGGTGGGCATGTTTGTGAGGTTACCGGAGATCATGCGCGGCCGCTCGGGGGACAAGCTCATCGCAGTCTGGTGCCTGTATTTTTCGGCCGTGGTGATATTCATCAACAGCACCCGGCCTCCGGAGTACATTCAGCACGCGATGCTCGACGTGCTGATTCTCATGACGCTCTACTTCCTCTTTCCCCTTCCCGCGCCCTTGCACGCTATTGCGCCCCTTGCGTTCAGTGTCGGCAACTTGATCATGATCTTTGCCATCAAGTCGCCCGTCTCGCCGTTGGAAACCAACGTGCTCGTAATCACCTATGGCCTTGGCAACGCTCTGGGGCTCTACACGGCCCGGCGCATGCTCCACTACCGCCGCAGCCACTTCATTGCGCTGGAGAAGGAGCAGGGGTTACGCGTGGAGCTGGAAGAGGCCATGAGCAACCTAAAGACGCTCCAGGGGATGCTGCCCATCTGCGCCCACTGCAAGAAGGTCCGGGACGATCAGGGCTACTGGACGCAGATCGAGCACTATATCCGCGCCCATTCCGAAGCGCAGTTCACCCACGGGATCTGCCCCGACTGCATCAAGGAACACTACGGGGAAGTGGAGTTGGCGGAATGAGGCGGTTGTGGAAATCCTGGGAATCGGAGTACAATTGTGCTGGAACCTTCTGCGGAGCCCAGGCATGACGACCCACCAACTTAACTCTATTCATGACGATCTAGGGGACGTGATCCGGCGAATTACGTCTGGACAACCCATTCTGCTCAGTTGCGACGGGGCACCTCTTGGTGCGCTGGTATCCGTGGAGGACCTTCGACTTTTGGAGCACTATATCGACGAGCTTGAGGATCGAATTGACCTGGAGGAGGCGACCAAGTCTCTTGAAGAGGTTGAGCGCGACGGTACAGTACCTTATGCGGTGGTACGAAAAGAGCTGGGACTCTGAGTGCCCTACCAAATAGAGATCGCACCTGCGGCGCGCAGGGCTTTGGCTCGACTATCGCTCGAGACCAAACGAAGAATCGACGAGGCGATTCTCGGCCTGGAGTCGGCTCCCCGTCCACCAGGCTGTGCAAAGCTCAGTGGTGATGCCGAATTGTGGCGTATCCGCGTTGGGGACTATCGCATTATCTACCAGATTCAGGACCGACAGCTTCTCGTGCTCGTTGTCCGAATCGGGCACCGTCGTGATGTCTACAAGTAATCACTCCCCCACGCGTGCTTCGACCGATTCCACAAACAGCCCCTTGTCGTCGACACCATTCGCCGTGGAGCGGATGCGAATGTAGTTCACACCCATGGGCTCGCGGTAGGCCTGGGGCAGCCATACTTTCTCCACGCCATCGACGGAGACGACGCAGGTGCGTTCGGGCAGGCTCCACTGGAGGCGCAGGGTGTGCCAGATGTTGGGTGTGAGGGCGTGGGCGATGGAGATATGGCCGTCGGGTTGAATGGGCAGGTTGAAGGGGGCCTCGATCTCGCCGGTCGGGTCCGTGGGATCGAAGAATCGGTCCATCAGGGTGATGTTTGCGCCGCCAAAGCCTTCCTTCACCATCATGCGCAGGGTCACTTCGCCGTTCAGGCCGAGGGGGAAATTCCATACGGCTCCGTCACCGTCCTTTTCGTCGGGACGCCGGATCCAGAGGGCTTTTGCGCCGGGCGTATCGGGGTGATCGACGAGGGTGGCCCCCGCCACGCGATCGCGCCACCAGCCTTCCGCCGGGCCGAAGGGTTTGAAAACGGACCAGTCTTCGAGGCCGTTGGCGAAGTTGTTCTTTGATTCCGTTTCCAGGAGCCAGTCGGGATCGAAGGTGAAGGTGGCCCCGGCGCGGCCTTGTCCGGTCATGACGATGACCTTGCCCTCGGGCGCGAGATAGGGCATGGGATAGGCCGTGCCGCGGTCGCCGGTGCGCGGGGGCGTGTCGTTGCGCGTGGGATCGCGATAGACCTCGCGGAAGCCGCGCCAGGTCTGGCATTCGTCATCGGAGATGGCGGCATGGACAATATCGCGGCCGCCGTAGACGCCGTCTTTGCCTACCCGCGGGGGTTTCTCGCATCCGTTCCAGAAGAGGAGGATGCGGTCATCCGGCAGTCGCAAAAAGGCGGCGGGCGCGTCGGTGCCAATGAAGCGGGAGGGCTGGAGGGGCGGCCAGTTAACGCCGTCGGGCGAGTACGACTCATAGAGGCGCCCGGCTTCCGTGCGGGCGAGCATGTAGACGCGGCCGTCCTTGAGCTCGATGAGCACGGGCTCGCAGGCGCCATAGGCGCTGCCGTTGTAGTCGGTGTAGGCCGGTGCAGTGAGTTGCGCGGGGGACTTGTGCCAGGTGTCGCCCTGATCGTCGGAATAGACGCAGGTGGTGATGTTGGCCCCTGTGGGCGGGCCCTGATCCCTCCCGCCGATCCACTCGGCAAAGGGCAGGATGATACGTCCGTTGCGTAATTGGATCACACCGTTCAGCGAGCCGACATAGCCCTCGAATATGCGCTTGGCGGGTTCCCACTCCGTGCCGCCCTTGCGGGTTTTCACGTGCCATACATCGATGAAGTAGTTGACGGCGATCTCGCGTCGACCCTCCCCTTCGTGGCGCACTTCCATGGGAAAGAGGTGATACTCGCCGTCCTGCGCGAGGAGGGGTAGATTCTCGCGCTTGCCTTCAAACTCAAACTTGCGCTCGCTCCAGGTCTTACCGCCGTCGTTAGAGGTGACGGAGTAATTGCGATATAGCCCCTCCCCCAGTCCATCCGCCTCGAATTGCTTTAGGGTTCCGTCGGGCAGGAGGATAGCGCCGCTGGTGCGCGGGCCGAGGACGACGGGGGCGTAGACTTCATCGGTCTGGGCGGGGAGGGCATTCAACAGAATTGCCAGGACGAGAATACAATGTTTCATCGTTTGATCTCCGGATCGATAGGTGACACAGCAACACTATTGCACAAGGCGTGCGGCGGGGCCAAGCATGCGGCGGAAATTGCCGGGCTGCGAATCACTTGGCGGCGGCGACGCAGGGTGCGCTACTATGATACTCAGTTGACCAGGCCCCGTGGTGGAGAGCTGTTATCCCATGACCCATGAGCAGAATCTGTTGTTTGCCGCCTTTGCCGTGCAACTGCGCATGGCGGCGGCACCCCAGGCGCTGGAGGCCACGGCGAGCTGGGCGGTCGATCCGGGGAAAGGGATTCCCGAGCGACTTCTGTCGATGGGCGCTATTTCGGCGGAAGGTCGTGAACTGCTGGGACGTCTGGTGGAGGCGGCAACGGCGGAGTTTGAGGGGGACGCGGCCCCGGCGTTGCGTGCGGCCATGGAGGACGAGCTGTTCTGCGGGCGGTATTATGAGCGCGTGGTGATTCACGCGCCCCGTGGTGATGACCAGAGCACGGTGGCGGGTCCGGGGGTGGGTCTGGTGGACGCGGGGCCCTTTGAGGTGACCCACGAAACACCCGGCCGCTACAAGGGGGAAAGCGAGTATGCCCGGGGCGGCATGGGCCGGGTGCTGCTGGTACACGATGCCCACCTGGGCCGCGATATAGCCATGAAAGAGCTGCTGCCGAATATCTCCCACAGCGGCGATACGCTCTCGGTGGATGCGCCAAGTCCCGTGCGCATGTCGGTGCCACTGATCGCGCGCTTCCTGCAGGAGGCGCGGATCACGGGGCAACTGGAGCACCCGTCCATCGTGCCTGTGTATGAGCTGGGCCACCGGAAGGATGGGCGGCTCTACTACACCATGAAGCTGGTGCGCGGGCGCACGTTGTCGCGGGCCATCCAGCAGGCGGAGAATCTTGCCGGGCGCCTTGCGCTGCTGACCCACGTGGCCGATCTGTGCCAGGCGGTGGCCTATGCCCACAGCCGGGGTGTGCTCCACCGGGATATCAAGCCGTCCAACGTGATGGTGGGCGAGTTCGGCGAAACCGTGGTGCTGGACTGGGGCCTGGCGAAGGCCCGGAACCACGCGGATGTACACGAGGAAGGCTTTGCGGAGGCGCTGAAGGCGTTGAACGTGGGGGGAGACGGGGAACTATCGAAAACGAGCTATGGCCAGATCGTGGGGACCCCGGCCTACATGCCGCCGGAGCAGGCCCGGGGCCACCTGGAGCAGGTGGACGAACGATCGGACGTGTATTCCCTGGGGGCGGTGCTTTATGAATTGCTGACGGGGACGACGCCCCATGTGGGCGGGTCGAAGTTGGAAATCCTGGTGCACGTGCTTGAGCAGACACCCCGACCGGTGGAGGCTCTGGCGCCGGATGCGCCGCCGGAGCTGGTGGCCATCTGCAATCGCGCGCTGCAGAAAGATCCCGCGCGGCGCTACCCCAGCGCAAAAGAGCTGGCGGACGACGTGCGTCGCTTTCAGTCGGGCGCGGTGGTGCGTGCCTATGACTACACGCTGCGCCAGCAGATGCTTCGCTTCTACCAGCGGAACCGGGCGACAGTGCGCACGGCGGCGGCGGCCGGGCTGGTGCTGGTGGCCGGCCTGACCTACTACAACGTGCGGCTCTATCAATCGCGAGAAGGCGAGCGGGCGCAGCGCCTGGCGGCGGAGCAGTCCAATGCGCAGCTTCAGGAAGAGGTCTATGCGTCGACCATGGTGGCGGCGCAGAAATATGTGAACGAGTTGAACGTGGAGCGGGCGCTGGAGTATCTCGCGCGCTGTCCCGAGGACAAGCGCGGCTGGGAATGGGGCCATCTGATGCGGGCCTGCCGTCCGTTCATCTCCGAAGCGCCCCACGATGTCTTGAAGGTGGGCACGGCGAATCCCCTGTGGTGCGGCTTCAGCGACGATGACCAGTTGGTGATTTCCAAGTGGAATTCGGGCGGGGTGGTGAACATTTACGACCGGACTACGGGCCAATATATTTACTACAGCCCCGAGGACTTTTTTCTGGGCTTTCCACGCACGGTGAATTTCGGTCCCGAGGCGGGCCATTTCACAGCGGGCACGAGCTACACCACGGTGGCCTATTTCGACTGGCGGCAGGAGCGCATCGTGCGCGAGTTCAGCATTGCCTCGGGCTGGCTGTGGACCTTTGACGTAAGCGCGGACGGCAAGTATGCCGCGGGGGGGGCCTACGACGAAACCACGGGCGCGCGGGAGCTCATCGTGTGGGATTTTCAGAGCGGCGCGGAGATCCGCCGCGTCTCTCTGCCTCCCCGCCCTCATCCGGGCTACGAGGGGGTGCCCGAGCAGTACAAGGGCTATCACATCCCGGCCACCTATCCTTTCGGCGTGGTGGGCGGCTTTATTGAAGGGTCGTCCAAGGTGGTCTTCTCGGACGACGAGGTGTGCATTCTGGACATCGCCTCGGGCGAAGTGACCCGCAAGTTTCCCTGTCAAGGCGGCATTTTCGATCTCGATGAGCAGCGGGGATGGGTGGTCTATCTGCGCCCCGATGGAAGCGTTGGCCAGTGGAATCTCAGGGGGGACGTGGCCCTGCCCGATCTGAAGGATGCGGCCCCGACGCAAGAGCTGGTCTATGGCGGGTCGGATACGGTCTATATCGGTGCGCGGGAAAACCGGCAGCGGTGGAGCCTCTGGAACGCGGAAACGGGCGAGTTGCTGAACCGCCACCAGTCGGACACCCTGAGCCTGTGGGGCCTCGACATCGCCGACAACGAGCCCGTGGCGGTTACTCTGGCATCGAACAGTCATCTGCGCTTCTGGCAGGTGGGACCTTCCCGGGTGATGGAGACGGTGGAATTCAAAGGGGCCGATGGTAAGCCGGTGGAGCACAACGTCTACAGTCCCTATGCGTGGCCCTATCACAGCTTTGCGGTCCATCCGTCGCGAACGCTCCTGGCCATTCTGGACACGGAAAACCGGGTGAGCCTGTGGCGCGTGCCGGAGATGACGCTGGTGCGCCAATGGACGCCCCACGACGCCAAGCTCCTGGAGATGGGCTTCAGCCAGGACGGCAGCCTGATGACGACCACGGCCTGGGACGGCTGGGCCAAGGTGTGGGACGTGGCCACGGGCGAGGAGGTGCGCGCTTTTGCACCGGAGTTTGAGGAAGCCTGCTGCACCGCCGCGATCACGCCGGACAACAGCACCATCGCGCTGGGTTATGGCGAGCGGAGCACGGTGGACCGGGCCCAGTCGATCACGCCCTTTTACGATCTGCGTACGGGCGAGCTGAAGCAGCGGGTGGACTTGGAAGGGCACCGGGTCAACAAGCTCGCCTACAGCCGCGATGGCGGGCTGCTTTTCGTGGGGGTGTGGGGTCTGAATGGTTCGGGGGACCATTCCTACGAGATCTACCGCACCGGCGATCTCACCCAGGCGGCGGCGCGGATCAACGGCCTGGGCTGGGGTGATCAAATCGAATTTGATCAGGACGGCAGCCATGCCCTGCTCCACGGCGGGTCGTTGAATCCCGTGTACTTCGATCTCAATACGTTGCAGGTGGTGTACGAGACACCCAAGTCTCAGGCGATGTCTATAGATCTCCACCCCAACGGCGAGCGCTTCGTTACCGCGGTTCACTTTCTCCATCAGGCCATGATCCACCGGGTCAGTGACGGGCGCATTCTGGCGACACTGGACGGCGTGCTCGGGCCGGCCTTCTTTTCCGCGGACGGTCGGGACCTGTACAGCCTGACCAAGGACGGGAAGTTCCGGATTTTTCACACGGAGGAATGGGAGTGACGGCGTTGGTGGCGGCAACATGCAATTGTTTCACCACGAAGATCCGAACCGCACGAAGAGGAAAGAGAGAGGCAGACGTTTCGCGATGAAGAATCGTGTTCGTAAGCAGGAAGTGTTTGCACGTCTGCTTTAGAGGTTCCCGACATTTTGGCCTGTCGGTTTAATGCCGCGACGATGATGTGCGAAGTCAAAACTGAAAATTGTAGAGGTACTGTCATCCTCGCGAATGCGGGGATCCAGTGCTATCGCGAAGCTTATGCTGCTTGGTCTCTGGATTCCCACTTTCATGGGAATGACAGAGCAGTGCAATTTACTTTCATGTCGTCAGATCGCCACTAAACCGACAGGCCCATTTGCCGGAGCTCCGAAGGCTCCGGTACAATCGACCCGATACCCGTAACGATGAAATACGGGGTCGAGCGGCGCATGGCTCCCCCACACCAACGACCACGAGGCCTTGACGCATGTACCAGCCGAATGAAGGATTTCCCGATGCACTCCCCGAGGCGCTGGGCGAGTCGGAGGTGTTCCTGGATTTTCAGGATCGCCTGAGCCGGGTGGCGAAGGTGGAGCGTCCGGTGCTAATCATCGGGGAGCGGGGCACGGGCAAGGAGCTGGCGGCGCGGCGGGTTCACTATCTTTCCAAGCGCTGGCAGGAGCCGCTGGTGGAGCTGAACTGCGCGGCGCTGGCGTCGACGCTGATCGAGTCGGAGCTTTTCGGGCACGAGGCGGGTGCCTTCACGGGCGCGCAGCGTCAACGGCGCGGGCGCTTTGAGATGGCCAATGGCGGCACGCTCTTTCTCGACGAATTGGGCAATATCCCCCAGCCGGTGCAGGAGAAGATTCTGCGGGTGGTGGAGTATGGCCGCTTCGAGCGGGTAGGCGGTACGGAGCAGATCTCGGTGGATGTGCGCATCGTGGGCGCGACGAATGCCGACCTGGCGTCCCTGGCGGATTCGGGGCGCTTCATGCGTGATCTGCTGGATCGGCTGTCGTTTGAGGTGCTCTATCTTCCGCCGCTCCGGGCGCGCTCGGAGGACATCCTGCTGCTGGCGAACCATTTTGCGCTGCGCATGGCCTTTGAACTGGGCCGCAGCCAGATGCCGTCCTTCAGCGACGCGGTGGCGGCGGCGCTGGAGGCCTATCCGTGGCGGGGCAATGTGCGCGAACTGAAAAACGTCGTGGAGCGCGCCGTATATCAGGCCACGGGCGATGTGATCGAGCGGGTGGTGTTTGATCCCTTTGATTCACCCTTTGCGCCGATTCCCGATGCCCGAAACGTGGGTGAACGCTGCAAGGATATCGCTTCGGGTGCCGCGCCAGGGCCAGCCGGTTCCGGTGCAATCGCCTTGGACAGGCCATTTGGCGAGTTGGTCGAGGCCTACGAGCGCCGTCTGTTGTGCACGGCCCTGGAGCAGGCGCGCTTCAACCAGCGGAAGGCGGCATCGCTACTCGGGCTGACTTACCACCAGTTTCGCGGGCTGTATCGGAAATACGGGATAGTTGATAGTTGACAGTTGACAGTTGACAGTTGACAGTTGACAGTTGACAGTTGACAGTTGACAGTTGACAGTTGACAGTTGACAGTTGACAGTTGACAGTTGACAGTTGACAGTTGACAGTTGACAGTTGACAGTTGACAGTTGGGTATTATCAGACGGTGCGGACTGATCAGACCGATCTGATCAGTCAGATCAGTCAGATCAGTCAGATCAGTCAGATCAGTCAGATAGGTCGTACCGGTCTCATCCGTCCTACGGAGCAATGACTGGACTTCGCTGTCAACTATCAACGGTCAACTATTTTATTGCATCGCATGTGCGGGGCCTGTTAGAACAATGCTCACGGGGAATGCGCGAGATCCCCAATTTCATCATGAGGTTTGAATAACGGTTCGTATGGCCTGGCTTCCCGATCGCAGAATCCTTCTGAATATCTTCACCGCGGCGATGCTCCTGAGCGTGGCGTGCGGTGGGGTTTTCTTTGTTTTTGCGCCCTATCAGGCGAGCCGGATCCGGGCGGACCTCTCGGATCGCCTCCATGTCCGGGGCGAGGCGCCGCTGGTCCTGGCGACGGCGGAGGAAGGCGGCGCGTATCATAAGCTGGGCGGGGTACTCCGGCAGCACCTGGATGCTTTTCACTCGTATGTGCTGGAGGTGAAGACGACCCAGGGGTCGGTGGAGAATCTGGGCCTGTTGAAGGACGCCAGCGCGGATCTGGCCCTGGTGCAGAGCGGCATCGCCTGGGACCGGGACAATCTGGTGGCGCTGGCGAACCTGGGGCGGCAATATCTCCACGTGGTGGTGCCGGCGGATTCCCCGATCGAGGCTTTCCGCGATCTGGCGGGAAAACGCATCGGCGTAGGCCCCAAGGGCAGCGGCGCGGAAGATTTGGCCGGGCGCATGCTTGGATTTTTCAATTTCGGCGAGGAAACCTCGCTGGTCTATGATCACAACCCGGAGTTGAAGGAAGCCTTTCTCGACGGCGAGATCGACGCGGCGTTCACGGTGCATGGCCTTTTTGATCCGGCGATGGAAACGTTGCTTTCGGCCGGCTGGTATCGCCTGGTGCCCGTGCGCGAAGCAGAATCGGTGTCGCGCTATCTGCCGGGGGTCTTTGCCGAGACCCTCCCCCCCAGTCTTTACGGCCCGGATCGCAGCATTCCGGCGGCGTCCGACGCGCCCTTTCAGACCCTGGCGGTGAATACGTTGCTGGTGTGCCAGCGCTCCCTGCCGAACCGCCAGGTTCACACGGTGCTGGAGCTGATATTCCGGGGCGACTTTCTGAAGGCGGCGCACCTCACCGGATTGACGGAGGTGGAAGCCCAGGTGGATTTGCACCTGCCGCTCCACGCGGGCGCGGAGGAGTTCTACAACCGCCGCAACCCCATTTCCGCCGACCGCTTTGAAATGCTGTCCTTCATTCTCGCAGGCGTCGTGTGTCTGGCGAGTGTGTACCATTTCCTGTCCAACCGCCACCGGGTCAACGCCCAGGCCGAGCGGCGCCGGGCGATCCGCCCTTATTTCGAGGCGATGATGGACTTCGGGGACGAGGTGGAGGCCTCCGGGAACCCGGCCAACCTGACGCGGCTGGTACACAAGATGATGGCCACGCAGCGGGGCGCGGAGCGGGAATGGCTTGAAGGTGCCTTTGACACCGAGGACATGGAAAACCTCTATGCGGTGTATGGCCTGCGCTGCGACAACGCCTTTCACAAGATTTTTGACCTCCATCTGCAGGCCCTGCGCGGGCTGAACTCCGTGGAGCCTCCCCGTCCCGGCGCGATGGATGATCTGCCCGATTACGTGAAGCCGGTACTTCCGCAACCACGTCCTCGGAGTGAGGAACCCTTCCCCGAGGACTCCCACCCCTACAGCGAGTCCCGCCCTTACCTGGCATCGCGCACGTACACCGAATCCCGCGTGAAGCCGCGCCTGGAGACCGAGGACGACAGTTTCTTCGCCGGATCCGCGCTGGCGGGTATCGACAAGACAAAGAGCGAAATCGCCGAGCGCCTCCCGAGCCGCTACGATCCCGGGCTGTTGTATGACACCGAGGCCAGCGGCGCGGGATCGGTCCGGGTAAGGAAATCCAAGCCCCAGGCCGACCTTCAGGCGGTGGTGGAGAAAGCCGTGGTGGAAAAGGATGTTCCCCCCCGGCCCGCAACGGTGGAGGTGCCTGCCCCGGATTTCGATTTCCTGAGCGAAGATCCCTTTGCCGAAGTTCCCGCACCGGTTGAAGGTGAGCCGGAGCAGGACGAGGAATCGGGACCGGACCAGTTGATGCTGTTCTGAGGATTGGGGACTGTCCTGCACGACGGCAATCTCGATCCGCATGGCTTTCTTAGTAAAATTTCAGTGAACCAGTCCGAGGCAGATGCTCTACGCGTGCGGGACTGTCCCCCGCTTTTAAAAACGCGGGACGGTCCCGTCGAGGGTCCCGAACGCGCGATGGGCGCAGATCCGTGTGGGTGAAGAATCAGTGCGTGGGCTCGCGGTGCATTGTCACCGGGTCCCGACGTTCAGGACGGTCCCGTCGGGCATTCTACTCCCTGTGGTGGAGGGTGGAAATGGCCGCTCTACAGGGTGGGGAATAAATTATTTACAAAAGGGGAAGAAATTACTTGACGAGGGGTGTTCGTGTTGCTATACTATGCCGAGTCATGAGCGGTGAAAGCTGTCATGACACGATGCCGGACTTGGCGGTCCGGTGTGGAGAATGGGACTTTGACTACACCATCGGGATCGATCTCGAGAACGAAGCCGGAAGGAGGGATGGTAGCGCGCTAGAGATAGCCACGCTTCAGGGATCGAAAAAACGCCGATTTATTCAAACGTGCATAAAGACCAGCGTGTCTCCCCTGGAAGGCCAGGGTTGAGATGCCACGCACGGGACCCAACGGTGTCGTGTGAAAAAAAGAAGCGCCGGTGAGACACCGGTGAAACTATGGAGATAACGCATCATGCGTTCACTTAAAATCCTTATGGTTGCAGTTCTTGCACTGGGTACGGTTGCGGCCGCCCAGGCTGAACTTCAGAATGTTGAAGTTGGCGGTACCGTTCGTATCCGTGGCAACTGGTTCGATTTCGACGACAACGCGTTCATCAACGGCGGCGAAGAGATTGCCAACGTTGAACACCGCACGCTGCTGAATGTGAAGGCTGACTTCACCGACGAAGTGTCCGTGTTCATCGAATTCGACTCCTATGAAAACTGGGGCGACAATTTCCGCTCCAACTACATCACCGGTGTTGACGGCTTTGCCGGCGACGATGTCGAACTCTACCAGTCCTACATCGAAGTCAACAATGCCTGGGGTCTTCCGATCCGCACCCGCATCGGTCGTCAGGTAGTGGAACTCGGCAGCGAGTGGCTCATCGGTAACCAGGACACGGCGTCCGCGTTCACCGGTCTGTCCTTCGACGGTATCCGCACGACCTACACGGCCGACAGCTTCACCGTCGACTTCCTGTCCCTGAAGCTCAGCGAGACCTTCAACGACTTCGCTGACGGCGACGCGAACCTGTACGGTATCTATGGCAGCTATATCGGCCTGGAAGACTGGCAGTTCGATGCCTACTGGTTGTATGTGATGGAAGACGAAGGCGACAACGGTGCTCTCACCGTCGCCGAAGGCGTTTTCGGCGCTGCTGCTGAAGACTCCGACCTGCACACCATCGGCCTCCGCGGAGCTGGCACTTATGGTGCATTTGACCTTGAATCTGAAATCGCGTTCCAGTTCGGCGAAGTGAACATCGACAACGGTGGCTTCTTCTTCGGCAACGACGACCTCGACTACGACGCGTTCGCTGTGAACCTTGAAGCTGGTTACACGTTCGACATGACCTGGACGCCCCGTGTGTACTTGGGCGCTGCTTTCCTTGAAGGTGGCGATCAGGACAACGGCAACTTCTTCTTCGGTAACGACAACAACGACCTCGCTTTCAACCGCTTGTTCAGCAACTGGGAATACAGCGAGTTCCTTGAGAACACCGACCTGTCCAACAGCATCATCTACCGCGCCGGTATCAGCGCCACGCCCACGGAGAAGATCTCCCTGCTGCTGGCTCTGGCCTACTTCCAGGCGGACGAAGAAGTCGACCTCGGCTTCGACGGTTTCGGCATCTTCGATTGGTTCGACAACAGCGCGGACGACGAAGAAGGCTTTGAAGTTGGTCTGTATGGTGACTACCAGTACAGCGAAGACCTGGTCTTCCGCGCTGGCTTCGCCCACTTCTTCGGCGATGACGGCCTTGAAGACGGCAACTTCATCATCAACAACGGCCTTGGCATCTTCGCTGACAGCGAAAATGACGGCGGCGACTACAACTACCTGTTCTGGGAAGCTGAGATCAGCTTCTAATTTACAGGCTCATTTAGTCTGACTGAAGCCCTTGCAGGCGAACCTGCAAGGGCTTTTTGCTATTCACGGGACCGGGTCGGGGCTGAAAGGTGGGCAAAGGGGCCACAACTGTTCTATACTATAGGCAGGAATCCACCCAACCGCCCTCCGGCCGAGAGACCGCCTTGGAACGCGCATACGCCAGAATCGAAAAAGGGACCATCCAGCTCGCCAACCCCTGGCTGGAACGGCGCTGGAATGCCTTCATGGGCACAACGACGGAGCTGTTGCGCCTGCCGGGCGGCCAAGACTGTCTGGCCCGGAAATCTCCCGAGTTTCACCTCGACTATGACGGGCGGGCGCTGGCGGCGCAGGACTTGGGAGATATCGGCTGGAGCGACACGAGCGACTCCCATGGGGCCTCGGTGGTTCTGTCCCTTTCCGGACCCGGTATCGCCCTGCAACTGGAGACCGTCCTGCTGCACCGCTATCCCGGCATGATCCGCACGTTGTCGATTGCCAACACGAGCGGAACGGCTGTAACCGTGACCCGCGCCGCCGTGGACGTGCTGCCCCTGGTCCACTCCGAGTATGGGGAGCGGGCGAAAAACGCGCCACGATTTACGGCCCAAAGCCAGGGGGAGACCATCCATTATGCCACGCTGCGGGGAGATGCCCACCAGCTCTTAGTAGGGGCCTGTCGCAAGGCGCGCTTCGTGCTCTTTGACCCCAACCCTGCGTATTGCGCACCCGTCTGGGAGGGATCGGCCCTGATCCCGCCCGGAAAGACGTGGCGCGCCCCCTCAACGCTGCTCTACGTTCCCCGGTCAACCAGCGAAACCAGTATTCACACCGAACTCGCGTCATTCCATCAGGCCTGGGAAGCCCGGAAGGCGGCCGAGGGTGGCCTCCACCCCTCGCGCAATTAACGTCACCTCTTCGTACCCGACGCTCCTCCGCTGCCCACCCCGCAGCATAGAGCAACCAGGAAAGCACCCCACGTGATCAAGAACATCGAAATTACCTCTGTCGGCCACGGCGGCGCCGGAATCGGACGGCTGGATGGCCAGGTTTGCTTCGTTCCCTACGGACTACCGGGAGACCACCTTGAAATTAAAATTGTTCGGGCGAATAAGAAGATGCTGTGGGGCGAACTCGTCAAGGTCGTCCAGCCTTCGCCGGACCGGATTGACCCCGACTTTCCCGATTGGCGGCGCAGCGGCGTGAGCACCTGGCTCCACTTTGCGTATCCCGCGCAGGCGGAGTGGAAGCAGCGCATCGTGAACGATTGCCTCCAGCGCATTGCCGGCCTGAGCATCCCGGAACTGGAGTGGCAGGAAGACGCCAACCTTCGCCTGGGCTACCGCACACGCGCGGAATTCCACGGGGACGGAAAAGTGTTTGGCTTTTACGCCCTGGGCAGCCACGACATCGTGGATACGCCCCAATGCCCGCTGTGCCACCCGGCGATGAACCGGGCCCTGACCCGCCTTCGCGAACTGGAGTTGAAGGGCTCGGTCACCGTCACGATCAATCCCGAAGGCGAAGACGTGCTGGTGTGGACCAACTTCAACAACCGTAAGCTCCGTGATCGCTTTCCCCAATCGGGTACGCCGGACGACGAGCGGCCCCTGGCGGTCTTCGAGTTCGACGGCGTGCCGATTATCAACGGCGGCTTCTCCCAGTCCAGCCTGCTGCTGAACCGCCTGCTGGTGGCCACGGTGAAAGAATTCGCCGGAGCGCCCAGGACCGTGCTCGATCTCTATTGCGGCAACGGCAACCTGAGCCTGGGTCTGCCCGACCGCACGGAGGTGACCGGCCTGGACCACAACAAGATCGCGGTGAAGGCGGCGAGCCGCATGGGTCGGGGAACCTACATGGCGGGCCAGGAAAACAAGATGATCAAGAAGATCGAGGAGAACGCCTGGGAGTGTATCGTGCTCGATCCGCCCCGCGCTGGCGCAAAGCCCCTGGTGCCCGCGCTGGCGAAGTCGAAGGCGGAGACGATCGTGTATGTGTCCTGCGACCCGGCGACCCTCGCGCGGGATCTCAAGGGTCTGAGCGACGGGGACTGGAAACTTGATCGCGTGCGGGCGCTGGATCTCTTTCCGAATACGCCCCATGTGGAGACGGTCTGCCGCTTGACGCGGGGGTAGGAATTGCCCAGAGGCCATTCTGAAATCGCAGGGACAACAGGGACAACAGAGACGACAGGAGAGAGAAATCTCTGCTGTCCCTGAAGTCGCTGACGTCCCTGCAAACGAAGGTGAAATCGCCAGGCCAACAGGGCGCGCTTCGACTCCTTCGGAATGAGAGCTGTCGGGGTGACCCTTAGCCCTTTGCAATTTCCCAGTGTGACCATTACTATAATTTTTTTCCCGGCGAGGCAGCCGCGACAAAGTCGCACGGGCCTCGCCCGTTTAACGACAGGAGCCCCCAACCGTGCTGGAACGCGTTTGTGTCTTTGCGGCGTCGAGCAATGCCGCCGTGCCGGTCTTTGGCGAGGTGGCGGGGCAGCTCGGGCGGCTGATGGGCCAGGCGGGGATGACGCTGGTCTACGGCGCGGGCAAGGTGGGGCTCATGGGTTCGGTCGCGCGGGGCGTGCACGAGGCGGGCGGCCGGGTGGTGGGGGTGATCCCGGTCAAACTCAATGTAGACGCGCTGACCTATCGCGAGTGCGATGAGCTGATTGTCACGAAGACCATGTCGGAGCGGAAGGCCATCATGACCGAGCGGGCCGAGGGTTTCGTGGTGCTGCCTGGCGGCTTTGGCACGCTGGAAGAGCTTTTCGAGGTGCTCGTGCTCAAGCAGCTTTGCTACCACACCAAGCCCATCGTCTTTCTGAATACCGGCGGAGCCTTCGACGGGCTCATGGGCTATTTCGCCGAGATGGTGGACCTCGATCTGGTGAAAGAGGACCAATGCGATCTGTTCATGGTGGCGGAGACGGCGGAAGCGGTGATGGAGGCGCTTCAAACCTATGAAGCAACGGCAGTGTCGGGGAAATGGACGGAACCGGCCCCGGCCGGACAAGCATAGAAAGCGAATGCCGTGACCGAATCGCGCAGTCCCCAAAAGTTTTCCTTTCCCGCCGCCCTGTTTATTCTCGTGCTGGCGTTTTTCTTTGTCTCCGGCGCGTGCGGCCTGCTCTATCAGGTCGTGTGGACCCGAAAGCTGGTGTTGCTCTTCGGCACCACGTCCTACGCCGTGAGCACCGTGTTGAGCATCTTTTTCCTCGGCCTCGGCGCGGGCAGCGTGTGGGGCGGGAAGCTGGCCGATCGCACATCGCGGCCCCTCTGGTGGTATGGTGTTTTCGAATGCATCATCGGCGTCTGGGCCGTCTTCTTCATCGCGGCCGTGACCTATGGCGAGGGTGCGGTCGTGGGTCTGCTGAAGGCCTTCCAGTTTTCCCACGGCATGGGCGTGGGCCTTCGCGGGTTGCTGGCGCTGGTGCTGCTTTTCGTGCCCGTCACGCTCATGGGCGCCACGCTGCCCCTGCTGGCCAAGTTCGTTTCGCGGGAGGCCCAGGTGCGCGGCATGCGCGTGGGCGCGCTCTACACGTTGAACACCCTCGGCGCGGTGACGGGCTGTTTCATCGCGGGCTTCTTCCTCATCGCCAATTTTGGCTACAGCCGCACGACGCTGATCGGCGCGGCGGCCAACGTGATCGTGGGCGTGGTGGCGTGGGCGGTATCGCGGTGGCGCGAAGGCGGCCTGTATGATACCGGAGGCGATGCAACGGCGGCGACGGCGGGGGGGATGTCCGGCACGCACAAACTGATTCTGGCGGCATTTTTTCTTTCGGGCTTTTGCTCGCTCGGTCTTGAGGTGATGTGGACGCGCCTGCTGGCCATTATTTTCCTGGGCACGACCTACGCCTACACGACCATGCTCACCACGCTGCTCCTCGGCATCGCCCTGGGCAGTGCAGTGGCTTCCGCCATCGTTGATCGCGTGCGGGTGCCGGCCCTGCTGCTGGGCGGCGCGCTGCTGGCGACCGGCGTGGGCTGCGTGTACATGCTCTCCCTGCTGGCCGCGCTCCCCGATCAGGTGCAGGAGCTGCAGGTGCAGAGCGGGGGAAACTGGGATGCCGTGGTTTGGGGCAAGTTCTGGCTCTCTTTCAAGGCGCTCTTTGTACCCACCTTCTTTCTGGGCATGACCTTCCCCCTGGTGGTGAAGGCCGTGAGCGGGCAGCGGGAGACCGTGGGCCGCGATGTGGGCCGCCTCTACTTCGCCAATACCATCGGCGGCGTCCTGGGGTCGCTCGCGGGCGGCTTTCTGGCGATCCCCCTGCTGGGAACGCACAACGGCATTATCGCTTTCTCACTGCTCCTCGTGGCGGCCGGCGTGGTGGTGGTGCTGGGGGTCACAGACGTCCGCATTGCGACACGCGGCGCGGTGCTGGCTGCGGGCGCGGTCCTGCTGGCCCTGAGCTATGCCCGGGCGCCGGAAGACGTGAATCGTTCCCTCAACTCCGGCTATGTGCCCGAAGATCACCGCGTCCTTCACTATGACGAGGGCGTGGAGGGTACGGTCGCGGTGTCGGAGCCCGTGGAGGATTCCTCCGGCACCAACCGCGTGCTATGGATCAACCGCGTGCAGGCGACGACTTCCATCGAGAAGGGCGTGAAGATGAACCGGCTGCAGGGCGTGCTGCCCCTGCTCTTTGATCGCGATCCGAAAGAGGTGCTTTTCATGTGCTTTGGGTCGGGCATCACCTGCGGCACCCTGGCGTTGTCCGATTTCGAAAAGATCGATGCCGTCGATATTTCGCCCGAAGTGCTCGCGGCCGCGCCCTACTTCGAGGTGGACAACCTCGGCGTGATCCAGCGGCCCGAAGTGACCTTCCACGTGGACGATGGGCGCAATTACCTGCTCACCTCGAAGGACAACTATGACGTGATCACCTTCGAGCCCATGCCCCTCGCGGTGTCGGGCGTGTCCACCTTCTACACGGCGGAGTACTACGAGCTTTGTCTGAAGCACCTGAAGCCCGGCGGCATGGTGTCCCAGTGGGTGCCGCTCCACAGCCTGAACCCGGAGGTGGTGCGCTCCCTCATCAAGACCTTCACCTCCGTCTTTCCCCACTACACGGCGTGGTTTATCAATGCGGACGTGTTCCTCATCGGTTCCAACGAGCCGCTGAAGCTCGATGCGGCGCGGATCCACGCGCGCCTGGCGAATCCGAAACTGGACAAGGCCCTGAAAGATGTGGGCTTTATGGACGTGGAGTCCGTGATCGGCTGCTACCTCATGGACGACGCGGGCCTGAAGGCCTTCGCCGAAGGCGGCACGGCCATGCACGACGATCTGCCCTGGGCCGAGTTTGTCGCACCCAAGCTGGTCTACGAGCGCACACAGCACAAGTCCATGGCGGAGCTGGAAAAGCACATGAGCAGTCCGGTGCCCCTGTTCGCGCCCGGCGCCGATCCCGAGTTCCTCGCGCGCGTGGAGCGACGGCACCAGGCGCACGTGAGCGACATGAAGGCTGTACAGGAATACTACGGCGGCATGGCCATCGGCAGCGCGGCCCTGGACAAATTCCTCGCCTCGTTGGCCATCGATCCCAACGACTGGAACGCGAAGTTCTACCTCGGCGAGATTGCCCGGACCCAGGCCGAGGTGTTTCTCGACTGGGAAGAGCACGACCAGGCCCTGGCCATCCTCGACAAGGTGCTCCCGCATTTGCCCGACGATGCGAAGCTGCTCGAACTGAAAGCGGCCCACGAGAAGGCCAAAGCGGAGAAGGCGGCGGCGGGACCGTCCTGAACGCAAGGGCCCGTTGATCACGAACGGGCTCGCAGTATGCTGATGCATACCACGGCGCGAGCGGCTTGCTTGGCGTTCGGGACCGTCCCGCGATTTTAAAGCGGGGGACGGTCCCGCACGCGCAGGGACAGCGGCGCCACGCGACTACGATGCGGGACGGGGCACGTCTTGCAGAGCAATTGCACTGCCGACAGCGGAACGAGACCAGACTGGCGCGGCTGTCCTGTTGTGTGCGAAGGCGGCCTGCAGGATCAAAGAATGCCTGGTGATGTGATAGGCGACTGATCCATGGTGTTCTTCGCGACGGCGCAATCAACCTTCATTGCACCGCGTCACGACGTTAAACTACAGGACAGCCGCGCAGGTCACCGTTTACGGCGCATCGTCGGGTGGCAAGTGCGACAGCGCGTTTCCGGTGCCTCTGCGTGGTCGTGGTGCGCCGCTGTCCCTGTGGCGCGTGCTATACTTTTGGTACCAAGGAGGCCATGGGCATGGGGTTGTTCAAGCGAGCGGGCAAGGGTGTGGCGGCGGCTGGTTCGGCCAGGAAAGAGCGGCAGACGCGACGGTGGCAGTCGTGTGTATTTGTCGCGGGCGTTCTGTTTTTCCCTGGGCTTGTGATTCTTGGCGGCGTGGTGTCCGCGATCTACGGAATGGTTGTCCAGCGGGAGCTGGACGCGCTGGAGGCATCGATCCGCGCGAAGGGGGAGCCGGTGACGGAGGTGGAGCTGAAAGCTTTTCTCACAAACACTCTCGAAGCCAATCCGAAAGCGCAGAAATACTTACAGCCAGTTTCATTGATAAGTGCCATTCCAGACGAAGAGCTGACTGAGCGATTCTTTCCCAGTTCTATGGTGGGCTACTCCGGTTATGGAGTATTTCCGGATCACTACCTGCATCCGGCATGCGAGTATCTGGCGGTCCGACGTCACGTGTTGGATGCGATAGGGGCGCCTGAGACTGGTTCTCGACGTGTGCGCGAGGATTGGGACCCGATTCCTTTCCAAGCGCTTCGCCAGATCGAAGAGTTGATATGGACGAAAGGATTCATGGCGCTGCATGATCGGGATTGGGAGTTGTTCATCGATGCGCAGAAACAATTGCTGGATTTTGGCGAGATCTTCGCGGAGACTGATCGCGGAACAATCGCCGTGCGACACGGGATGGCTCTGCTGAGCAAAGCCATAGAAACGCGCGAAGTTCCAGCGGAATTATATGAACGACTTGCGGATTTGTATGTACATGTCGACGTTCAGGAATTGCTCCGGTGCCATCTGATCTATAGTCGGTCCGTCTTCGCGACCGGACTTCGCGGGTATTACGCAGGGGAGGAAATAGAATCCCACTTGGAAGCAGGCGCTTCCGTACGCACATGGATCTATAGGCGGATCGGCGGAATCCCAGGATACCGTGGCCTGACGGTTGAAGATATCGAGAGGCACGTGAATTTCTACACACGCGTCTTGGAAGATGACGGCAAGCCTTGGCGGGAACGCTACTTGAATTCGATCGTCCGCCAACCGTTCGTGGAGCAGCACACGATGCTGGACGATCCGGATCCGCCGCCACCCGCCCAAGTAATTGATCGTGTCGGAAGAGTGCTCTTCCCGCACAATTACTACAACAGGTGGGCGCGATGGAGCATAGATTCCGATGGCCGCCTTGCCCTTCGCTCACTTTCATTCGAAGACGCGTATGAATTCTTCTCCCAGCCTGAATTGCATGCGGATGGACATCTCATTTTTGATGTGGACGATCCAACGGAGCGCTACATTTCGTTTGAATTCCGGCTGCGCAGTGTTCGGCTGGCTATGCTAATCGATGCTTATCGCCAAAAGGCGGGACAGTTTCCCGACTCGTTGGATGATCTAGACCCATTGGCGGTGGCGGCGATTGGGGGCGATCCCTATGTTGATGGGCCACTGGGTTATCGCGTGGTGGAGGGTGGATTTCTGGTGTATTCCGTTGGGCCTGATCTTGCGGATGATGGCGGGGAGTATCTGGGGTTGGACAAGGGCGATCTGGTCGAGCAATTTTTGAAGGAAAAGCCCGTCGAACCCTATATCGAGAAAGTGGGACGACGTGGTCGTGATGAGACGCCGACGGGACCGTCCTGAACGCAGGGGCCCGTTGATGACGACCGGGGTCGCTGCATGCTGAAGTTCGCCATATTGCGAGCGCCTTACTCGGCGTTCGGGACCGTCCCGCGATTTTAAAGCGGGGGACGGTCCCGCACGCGCAGGGGCCTTGGGTCGGTTGGGTTGGTGGGAAGATGTGGGGTGGTGATTGCGGGTTCGGTGGCCTTGCGTGCAGGACGGTCCCCTCGCCGGTTGCCTTCCAGGCCGACACCCGCTATGATTTCGAAAGCCGTTCATCCCCTTTCCACTCAGGAGCACCATGGGCAAGTTCACCTTCAGCCGCGCCGCGAAGCGCGAATGCGCCATCGGGGCCGCGATATTTGTTCTGGCGTCCTTCTGGGGCATGGTGTATGTGTCCACCTGGGGCCGCACGGCGGATATTCTCCAGGCGAGTTATGGCCCCTCGGTCATGCTGGCCTGCGGACGGGGCTTTGTGAATCCGAAGGCGTCGGAGGTGCCCGAGCTGGTGGCTTTTCTGCAGCCCGACCAGCACCGCGACGGCCCGCCTCTGATCGATCGCTTCGATTGCGGTTTGCTGCCTGAGGATATGGCGATCGTGCCCTTTACCGGGATCCACAAGCGCACGTGGCACATGTTCGTCGTGGCGGGCTGGGTCTGGCGCGTTCTCGGCGTGGCGTGGTCGTCGCTGACCCCGCTCTACGGTCTGCTCTACGGCCTTTCGGCGGTGGCGGCCTATGCCCTGTTCCGGCTGTTGATGAACCCGCCCATCGCCCTCTTCTGCGCGGCGCTGTTTCTGATCTCGCCTATCCAGTTGCACTATCTCGTGCGCCTCCGCGATTTCGCCAAGGCGCCTTTCATGCTCTTCGCGCTGTTCTGCCTGCTGCTGTTGCTGGTCTATCCCAGAGGCTGGAAGCGGGCACTGTGGTGCGGCGCGGCGGCGGGTGGGGCCATCGGCCTGGCCACGGGTTTTCGCGCGGAAGCGGTGATGTATGTGATCCTCTTCGTGCCCGCGGTGCTGCTCTTTTATCCCGGCTGGCGCTTGCCCGCGTGGGGCGCGCGTCTGGCGGCCTGTGGTGCTTTTCTCTTCTGTTTCCTCGCTGCGTCGTGGCCCGTGATGATGCAGTTCCAGACCTACGGCGAGCGCACCCACCCCTTTCTCATGGGCTTTGGCGTGTTCTACGACGGGCGCCTCGGCGTGGACAATCCGACGTATCAGGTGGCCCAGTCGGACCTTGATACCGAGGCCCTGGCCATGCATAACGCCCACAACCAGTATCTGGACGGTGCGGCGCGGCCCATCATCTATGAGACGCCGGGTTACGAGGCCGTGGGCGATGATTATTTCTTCCGCAATCTGCTTTGGACCCTGCCGGGCGATCTGGCCACGCGCACCGCGGCGGCCGCGCTGCGCATGCTGGATGAGCTGCGGCCGAATCCCGAAGCCTTCATGCCCCGGGGCATCACGAATCGATTCCTGGAGCCGCTCTACGAAGGGCGGGTCTGGCTCATGGACACCCTCTTCAGCCGCACGCGCTATGCGGCCCTCGCACTCGTGCTGCTGCTCGGCGCATTGAGTCCGCGCCTCGGTTTCCTGATGCTGTACTTGATGTTTTGCCTGGCGGGCATGGCCTCCGTGCAGTTTGCGGCGCGGCACTACTTCCATCTGGAGGTGATTCCGATTTTTCTCGGTGGGGCGCTGCTCTACATCGCGTGGCGAATCTGCGCGCTGGTGCGGAAGGCCGAGCGGACCTGGCTTGCGGAGCGGCTCGGCAGCCGCGCCTGGTGGGTGGCGCGCTTGAAGTACGGCGTGGTGTTTTCGACCGTGGGCACCGCGCTGGTGCTCTCGACTTTCTGGGGACTTCGCTGGCACCAGGATCGGCAACTGCGCGCGCTGTTCACGAGTTTCGAGGCGGCGGAGCGCGATACCGTGTGGCCCGCGGTGGCATCGGTCCAGGGCGGAGAAAAGGTTCGCCTGTCCTGCGATCCCGTGACCCTGCCCGAGGGACTGCCGGAAGCGGGACCCGAGGGTTTTTTCCAGGTGGATCTGCTGGTGATCGAAATGGCGCGCACGGATCGCGAGGTGCCCCTCTTGTTTCGCTATGGGGGCGACACGTCCGAGCGGGATCTGAGCTGGCACACGGCGGTGGGAGCCCGGGGAACTACCCCCCCTGCCCCCCCGCAAGCGGGGGGAACCGATGACACCGTGCGTTACTACCTTCCGATTTACAACGCCGTGTGGCCCGAGACGCCCGATTCGGCGGCCTGGGGCGAATTACCGCCGACCTGGACGCGCTTTGATGGCATCGAGATGAACATGGCGGATCTCGGTCAACTGAAGGGCATCTACCGCATCCGCGAGGCTGCGGGGTACACGCCTTTGATCATGGCCGTGCTGGATGAAGGCTGGGAGACGCGCGGATTGTATCAACGCTTTACGCGCTGATGCGGACAGAAGGTCCATGGCGGCGAAAGCATTGTCTGACATGTATCGTTGAGAAAACATCGCTCCCCGGAGGGAGGTCGCATGGGTTCCAACGTTTCAAAGGCTTGAAATCGCTCTGTATTCGCACTCAATTCCGCGGCGCGATCCTGAGCGCATTAGTATTGATACATCGAGCTGCCCCAGCCGCCAACGAACACGACCGCGCCGGAACGGGTGTCGGTTGCTTCGCCCTTGATATCGCCCAGTTTCATGTAGGCCGGACCACCCTTCACATCGGCTGCTTCCTGCGCATTCACTTCGGCTTCGTTCGTCAGATCGTTCAATTTAATCATGTCCGTATCCTCCACCCCTGCATGGGGCCTGTTCTCGTTTCACGCCGCCCATCGGCGATTGATCGTGTACAGCCGATTCCGTGCCAGAATAGGAAGCCTCGCGTAAGATGCTGCGGGAACGGTACTTACGAATGCAGGCTCGCGCCTGAATCTTTACGATAGGCTTAATCGATCTGCATCTTCTGGCCCTGAAACGAGACCGGGGCTCGGATATAAGACTGCGGCGAGGACGGGATGAGGCGCAGGTTGGGGGCTTCTGAACGAGCGCGAGTTTCCCAGACCGTAAATTGGGATTTGCACGCTGGGAGCGCCGGCATCCCTGCCGGCACATGCTCCCGCAGGGCGCTGCCATTAGAATCCGAAAACACTTTCCGCGAGTTTGAGTGGCTAAGCCTTTATTAGTCTACTTTCGCCGCGTTGGCCGGCAGGGATGCCAGCGCTCCCAGCTTGCACATTCTCGTTGAACGTTTACGTCTATGTCGTTCGTGGAACTAACTCATGCGCCCTTCAACGCGGCGTACTGGCGCGCGTAGTATTCCTTGAACTCGCCGGATTTGATCTTGCGCCACCAGGTTTCGTTTTCCTGGTACCACTTCACGGTCGTGGCCATGCCGTCTTCCCAGGGCATGGCGGGTTGCCAGCCGAGGGCCTTGAGCTTGGTGGCGTCGATGGAGTAGCGGCGGTCGTGGCCGGGGCGATCGGGGACCCACTGGATGAGGGACTCGTCGCGATCGGTGAGTTCGAGAATTTTGCGGGTGAGCTCGATGTTCTCGCGCTCGTTGCCACCGGCGACGTTGTAGATCTCGCCGGGCTGGCCGTTGCGCAGGGCGCAGTCGATGCCGGAGGCGTGGTCGTCGACGTAGAGCCAGTCGCGCACGTTGTGCTCGCCGCCCTTGTAGAGCGGGAGGGACTGGCGGTCGATGGCGTTGGTGGTGAAGAGGGGCAGAACCTTTTCGGGGTACTGGTGGGGACCGTAGGTGTTGGAGCCGCGGGTGATGATCACGGGCAGGTCGAAGGTGTGGAAGTAGGACATGCCGATGAGTTCGCCACCGGCCTTGGCCGCGCTGTAGGGGTTGCGCGGCGTGACGGGGTCGCTTTCCTTGAAGGAGCCCTCGGGGATGCTGCCATAGACTTCGTCGGTGGAGACGAAGACCACCCGGGCGGTGCCGAGTTGCTTGGCGCATTCGGCCAGGTTCCACACGCCGTCCACATTGGTGCGGAGGAATTCCGCCGCGCCGAGGATGCTGCGGTCCACGTGGGTCTCGGCGGCGAAGTTCACCACCGCGTCGCAACCCTCCATGGCCTTGAGCATGGCGTCTTTATCGGCGATGTCGCCCTGGATGAAGGTGTGGCGGCTTTCGTCCACCCCGGCCACGTTCTCGAGGTTGCCCGCATAGGTGAGCTTGTCCACGTTGACGATGTGGACTTCGGGGTGCGTGGCAAGCTGCCAGCGGACAAAAGCGGAGCCGATGAATCCGGCGCCGCCGGTGACCATGATGCGTTTCATGAATGGTGATTCCTTCGTTCCATGTAGTGGGCCAGGGCTTCGCGCCAGGGGCGCATGACATAGTTGGAGGCCGCGGTGAGGTCGGCCGTATCGAGGACAGAGTAGGCGGGCCGTGCGGCCTTCGAGGGATAGTCGGCGGCCTTGCAGGGGCGCACGGGGATGGTGACCCCGGCCATTTCCAGGAAAGCCTGGGCAAATTCGAGGCGGTTGCAGGCCCCCGTGTTCACGGCGTGATAAGTGCCGTAGTTCTGGGTTTTCGCCAGGGAGAGGACGGCCTCCGCCAGATCCAGCGTGTGGGTAGGCGAGCCGAATTCGTCGTCCACCACGCTGAGCTCGGGGCGGGTTTCCGCCGCGCGGAGAACCTTCTCCACGAAGTTGTTGCCGCCGGGTCCATAGAGCCAGGCGGTGCGCAGGATGAAGTGGCGCGGGTTGGCCACGATGGTGGCATGCTCTCCGGCGGCCTTGGTCTTGCCATAGACGCCCAGAGGGCTCATGGGGTCGGAGGGGAGATAGGGCGTGCCCTTGGTGCCGTCGAAGACGTAGTCCGTGCTGATATACACCACGGGGATCTGGTGATAGGCCGCAAGCTCGGCCACGTTGCGCGCGCCGGTCTCATTGGCGAGAAAGGCCGTGGCCACGTCGTCCTCGGCGCCGTCCACATTGGTGTAAGCGGCGGCATTGACCAGGAGATCGGGCCCGAAGGCCTCGACGACGGGCTGGAGCGCCACCTCGTCGGCGATGTCCACCTCGGGCAGGTCATGGCCGACGACTTCACATTCCCGTTGAAACACGGAAATGAGGTCGCGACCCAACTGGCCCTTGGCCCCGAAAATTAGTGTGCGCATGGCTGTATCCTTCCAGAGGGTCGCGTATTGTAGCAATTGGGCGGGAATTGTGCAAAAGGTTCGATCGGCCCGACAGGCCCCGGCTAAAGGATCGGGCACACCTGCCGATAGTTTAAGTACGAGGCCGAAACAAGGATGTTGAGGCGACGAGTAAGACACGGAAGTCACCCAAACGTGGAATGCGACAGTCCAAATGACCACGGTGTTTGTCCCAACACCTGAAGTTATTGTCGCAGGACACAATTCCTCCAAGAGTGCGTCACAACGAGTCCCATTGTTGTGGCGTTTCTTTTTTGTCCCCGCCCGCGTAAGCAAATCCCGTCGCTCCCTTGCTATACTCCGCGAATGCCCTCACGCGTAATACTCTTTGATTTTGACGGCGTCATCGCCGATTCCCTCGCGGCCTACTTTCCCGTGTTCACGGAAAGCTGCCGCGATCTGGGCTTTGCGGGCCCGGCCACGCTTGAGGCTTTTCTCGACGTCTTCGATACCAACGCGGTCAAGGGCCTGATCAAGGCGGGGGTGCCCATCCTGAAGTTACGCCGCCTGAGCAAGACTCTGGCGCCACGGGTCTCCGAGCTGAACCGTCAGGTGCTCCCATTCCGTGGCATGCCCGAACTCGTCAATCGCCTCACCGCCCGATTCCCCGTCTACGTGGTCACGTCGAATGTCACCGCCGCCACGGAAGAATTTCTGGCGCGCCATGGCATCACGGGGTTGAGCGGCGTGATCGGATCGGATCAGGAAGCCAGCAAAGTGAAGAAGATCCGGCGGATCCACCGGGCCCATCGCGGCGCGACGCCCTGGTACATCGGCGACACCCGGGGCGACATGATCGAGGGGCGCGCCGCCCACGCGGTGACCGTGGCGGTCACCTGGGGCTGGCATGATCGGGCGCGATTGGAATCCGGGAAGCCGGACCATGTCGTGGAGCGTGTGGCGGACCTGGCCGGCCTCCTCCACGAGGACGAGTCTGCTTTTTAGTTGGCTATTCCGCTGCCGTCCTGCTATAACGAAGGGGTGCCGGGCAAGGGACACGGGGTAGCCAGACTGCAGCAACGAGGAACGAATCCATGGGAACCCAGGAACAATATCAGATGTATGCCAAGAAGATCCGTATTTTCAACGGACTTCAGCCCACCGAGGTCGAGTTCATCCTCAAGTCCGGCACCATCATAGAATTTCGCGAAGGCCAGACGGTCTTCCATGAAGGCATGCTCGGCAGCAACCTTTTCATCGTGTTGAGTGGGAAAGTATCCATCCACAAAAAGAAGCGGGTCATTGCCCTGTGCGACGTGGGCGATGTCTTCGGCGAGATGGCCGTGCTCAACCGCAAGCCTCGATCCGCTACGGCGGCGGCCAAGACCGATGTGAAGCTCTTCACGCTGGACGAGCGCCAGATCAACCAGATCCTCGACAAGGGGGTGGCGGCCAAGCTGCTGCTCAACGTGATTCACGTGCTCAGCGAGCGCCTGGAGCAGGCCAACGCGACGGTTGCGAAACTGCGCGACGCCACCAGCAAATTCGAGTAGGGGTTTCGCGCCGGGCCTTTGGGCTATCGAAGTTTTTTCGAAAGCATGGAGCGCTGGCGGCCCGCCGGCAAGGTGCGTCGCGGAGAACCGGACGCATTACTCAGACACGTGATTCGCGGTAGTTGACTTGTTCTTGCCCTGCGCCCTTCGGGCGCAATGCCGCCGGGCCGGCGGCGCTCCATGCTTGCGCGGATGCCTTAAGAACCAAGGTAAGTCGTCAGACGGCAGGACACCCAATAGATCCACCCCGAAGGTGCTCAAATCGTCGCCGCGACGCACACCATAGGAATGAATTCGCGTAGGCCCTACACGTCGCAGATCTGAATCGCGTGGCGCAGGGAGGTCACGGGGTCGTTCTTCGGGATAAACTCCTGCGCGATGAAACCCTTGTAGCCCGTTTCCACGATGGCCTGACATATCCGCGTATAGTTCAATTCCTGCGTTTCATCGATCTCCGCACGACCGGGAACGCCGCCCGTGTGGAAGTGGCCGATGTGCTGGATGTTCGCCTGGATCGTGGCGATGATGTCCCCCTCCATGATCTGCATGTGGTAGATGTCGTAGAGTAACTTAAAGCGTTCCGAGCCCACCTCATTCACCAGGGCCACGCCCCAGGGCGTCTTGTCGCACTGATAGTCCTTGTGGTTGACCTTGCTGTTGAGCAGTTCCATGCAGATCGTCACGCCGAGCTGCTCCGCCAGCGGCGTAATGCGCTTGAGGCCCGCCGCGCAGTTCTTGATGCCCTCATCGTCTGGGAGGCCGTTCCGATTGCCGGAAAACACGATCATGTTCGGCAGGCCCGCCGCCGCGATGACCGGCAGCATCTCCTCCGATTTCTTCACCAGCTCATCGTGCAGGGCCGGGTTGTTCCAGCCCTCCTTGATGTTGCCCGGTCCCGCCGCCATGGGACACGTGAGGCCGTGCTTCTGAATGGTGGGCCAATCCTCCGCGCCCAGCAAATCAATGCCCAGGATGCCCATGGCCTTCGCCTGGACCGCAAGCTCGTCGAGCGTCATGTCCTTGTAGCACCACTTGCACACCGAATGCTTGAGGTTGCCCTTGAGGGGCTGGGGGGCGTCTTCCGCAATGGCGGACGCGCCCAGGAAAAGACCACCCGGCACCGCGGCCAGGGCGGTAAGAGCGGAACGGCGGGAAAGGTTGGGAGAGGACATGGCGACATGCTCCATAGGGTTGGGTTGAACCGCCATGATGGAGGATTTCACCGGGGGTTTACAAGCCTTTGGCGGACTCGGTTGTGCTTTGCCGCAGGCAGGAATGTCCACGATCCTTGGCGCACCGACACGTCGTAAGTGCAGACGTGCGTGGGGGGGCAAGTGAGTCGCCACTTGACTCGGTTCAAGTGTTACCCTATTGCACTTTTCTTGCCGGGATTGTCTCTCGCCCGAGTTGACCTGAACTGGAAGCTGAAGGAGCAGACATAGCAAGACTTGCTTTCCACATCGAATGCTGGCAGCTAATGCTGTTTCCTCGTCGGGTCCACTACCAGGAGCGTTCCACCAGTTCTTTCATTGAGATCCGCAATACGGCTTTCCAAGGAACGAACGACATTTTCCAATTGGGCTTTCATTCCCGACCCGAAAGCTGCGCGGATTGCAGTATCGCAATCGTATCCAGCAACAAGTTTCGGGAGAAGCGAATCGAAATCATTGGTCGTAATAATCTGCAGAACGATATATTCCAGACAGAAAACACGTCGCGAGAAGTGGCGTAAAAGCTTTCGGCACCCGGGATTGGTAGCAAGCGCCTCCAGTGCCCGCTTGTCACCAGAGGACACAAAAATCTCCGTAGAACTCAATGCACAGGCAAACATATCCGCTTCGCCGACATCCAGATTGGCATCAAGTAAGCACTGAAACTCCGCAAGTGGGGGCTCACCTTCAATCGGCGAAGCTCCATTCACAAATTCCCTCGCTCGCGCCAAAGCCTGGGTCCCAAACTTCTTTTCCAGGTTTGCCGATTTCAACTGGAAGCGGGCCGTGGGCAGTACCCGGACCTCGCCCTTGGAACAATTGAGCGCGACCAATGCCTCCTCAAGCAAATCCAGCGACGCAAGCTTCAGAATGATGTCTGTGTCGCTGAACAGAATCATGCATATTGGTCCGCGCCGGTGATAGCGAGAAGCCATTCGAAACTTTCATCCCCAATCGCATCCCGATCCAGTTCGGCCACCATTTTCCTGTGAATGGCTTCTATGGCGGAATTGCCGCTCTCCAGATGCTTCAAGGCGGCGTTCGCGAGTGGCCAGGCACCGTCCTTAGTTCGCGCGTAGTTGAGCACAATCACGCCGGGGTCGATATTCAGTCTTGCACCGAGGCGCTGCGCTTCGGCCGCCAAGAGGGGTGCTTTGAGCAGATATGGCGAGGAAAAGGTCAGGCCCGGGCTTCCTGTCAGCAGTTCCAAGGCAAACAGATCGGCCTCCTGCTCGGCGGCATCTCCCGGAACCGTAACGAGTTGGTAGTCCGCTAACCCATCGATACCTCTTAGATGGCCACGAAATATGTGTCCCAGCTCGTGCGCGAGTATAAAGGCCTGCCATGAAGGGCCGGTGACATTTTTTGAAAGGACCACGGCGGGCCGGTCCTTAATCATTGCAGCAAGCCCTTCCATCTTCCGCGCCTTGTTGGGGAAATTGCCAAGGTGAATAACTGGAATCCCGGCTCGCCAGCTCTCTTCGAGAAGCGATTCGAAATCCACGGCGCGGTCATTGCCACGTGTAATCGCAGTCCGAAGCGCTCCCGGGGACGCTGGAACGTTGCGGAACGGTGTAGCAATACCACGCAGCGCTACGCCAGCCGCCTGAATTGCGAGGGTTTCCGCGACTGCGAGAGCAGATGTCTGTGTGCTCTTGGTATGCTTATGCTTCACGGATTGCCGATTGAACCGAATGGGCACATCGGGGTTCCGGAGTGAATCGAGTTCAATCCCAACCCGACTATACAGGTATCCATAGACTTCGGCCAAGCCCGCCGGGTTGCGAGCCGCCTCATCGCTCCACCAACTGGGAAGTATACGTTCGTTTAGATATTTCGGGTTGATGCCTGCTTCCTGGAGGCGGCGGCGCAATGCCATCATCGGATTTGGTGTTGCGGTCATGATGCTTCCTCCTTTCACGTGGGTTGGCCAAGTTACGGCCACTCCCTTACAAACAATTATGCATCATCTGGACCTGTTTTCCAATATATAACGCGGCCCCGGAGGCATCCTCCGGGGCCGCGTTTTACTTTGCGTGACTTACTGTCTTACTTCGCCAGCGTCTTGATCTTGGCCAGGATGCTGTCGGGGTCGAGGCCCTGGTGGGCTACGTGTTCGGGGATGCCGCCTTCGCCGGGTTTGTGGACGGCCATGGCGCCGAACTTGGGGGCGAGGCCGCGTTCGAGGAGCCAGGAGCCGTAGCGGCTGCCGAGGCCGTTGTTGGCGTTCTGGGCTTCGACGACGAGGGCGAAGGGCGACGTGCCGACTTTCTTCAGGGTGTCTTCGTCGATGACGTTGAGCGTGGGCTTGTTGATGAGGCCGACGTCGATGCCTTCGGCGCGGGCGCGGTCGACGGCGTCGATGGCGCGGTAGAGCATTTCGCCGTAGCTGACGACATAGCCGGCCTTGCCTTCGCGAATGACTTCGTCTTTTCCGGGCACGAACTGGTAGCTGTCGTCATAGAACTTCGAGCCGTCTTCCTTCGCGATGAAGGGGACCTTGCTGCGGGTGGTGAAGACGTAGCGGATGCCGTCGTCGTTCCAGATGGTGTTGACCAGGCTCTTGAGCTGGCCAGCGTCGGCGGCGAAGTAAAGGCGGTTGGTGTCGCCTTCCTGGATGCCGCTGTGGGCGAGCCAGATGTTGATGCCGTAGTGGCAGGTGTTGTCGGCGATCTCGTCCACGCCCGCGTGGGAGAAGTGGCAGATGACGTTGGCGTTATTCAGGCGCGCCATCGTGGCTTCGGAGATGATCATCTCCAGGAAGGCCGAGAAGGTGCTGAAGATGCCCTGCTTGCCGGGGAGAGAGCCGAAGCCGGCCGCTGCGGAGAAGTTGCCGCGCTCCTGGACGCCGCCGTTGATGCAGACGTCGGGGTGGGCGACGCGGATGCCCTTGAGGCCCGTGGAGCCTTCGAGATCGGAATCGACCACGAGCACCTTGCTCGCCCGTTCGTCGGCGGGGATGGTGTCGAGGATGGCGTTGACGATGTTGCCGAACTCGGTGCGGTTGCTTGCGGATTCCTTGGTGGAGCCCACATAGGTTTGTCCGCCGGAGGGCTTCTCGATGGCATTGAGGAAATCGATAGCCGCCGTGTAGCCTTTCAGCGTCAGGTAGTTGATGGCGGAGGCTTTGTCGATCACGTCGTGGCCGGCGTGGTTGCCTTCAATGCCGGGAATGCCGGGGGCCATTTTGCGCTTGTTCACCACGGCCACGGGGCCGTTCGTGTTCACGGCGAGGAGCATGCGGGCGTAGAGCGCGTCGAAATCTTCACCTTCGCCCAGGTCCACCGTCAGGCCATGGCCCGTGAGCGTGCGGCTTACGCTGTAGCCCGGCAGGTAGTCCGACGGGTGGCCGGAAATGGTCACGTCGTTGTCGTCGATGACCAGCTTCACATTGAGCTGCTGGGCGACGGCGAAGCGCGCGGCCTCGGCGTCGTTGCCTTCCATCTGGGAGCCGTCGGAGCCGAACATGAAGACCACGCCGTTCGGGTGGCCCTTGGCGACGCCGTTGACGAAGGGCCACATGTGGCCGAGGCGTCCGGAGGCGAACTTGATGCCCAGGGCGGGGTCGATTTCGGGGTGGCCGTAGAGGCCCTCGCCCGCAGCGCGGTACTGGAGGAGTTTCTCGAAGGGCATCTCGCCGTTGAAGGCGCTCATGGCGTATTGAATCGCCACGCGGTGGCCGCCTTCGTCGTAATACACCGGGTAAACCCGGTCGCTGCCCTTCATGAAGCTGTCGGCGATGAGCACTTCCGGCACGATGCTGTAGGCACCGCCGGTGTGGCCGCCGAAGCCGCGCACGCCCGCCACCGCCGTGAAGAACACGATGGTGTCGCGCACGATCTCGATGTTGGTGAGGAGCTGGGCCTTCTGTTCCGGCGTGATCGGCGCGTTCTTGAAGGGGTCAATGGCAACCGGCTTGTAGTTGCTGGTGTCGATGGAAAAAGACATGGGTTCTCCTTTGTTTCCATGGCCGGGACTGCCCAGGCAGGGCGGCTCGCCGGTTGAGTCCAGACTTCGATTGTGGGGAAGGGTGTTTGCGGCGCGGACCCGGCGTAACGCCCGATCACGCTACGGAGGCCCTGAGCGCCCGCGGAAATTCCGGGGCGGACCTGAGGCGCCGTGCCGTCAAGACGAGGCAGTATAGCAGATGGCAATTCACAATGGACAATTGACAATTGACAATGGACAACGATAGGACGGATAAGTCGGATAGGACCGATATGATGTATCGGTCGTATCGGTCCAAACGTTGTCCATTGTCCATTGTCAATTGCCAATTTGGATCTGTACAATGGCCCCTTGTCTCGATGAGGAGTATCAGGTGCTTCGGGGATTTCTCATAGTCGATGCCGATGGGCGCAAGGTGCCGATCGACGATTCTCTGGTCATTGGCCGCACGGCCGACAGCGGCCTGATGATCGACGACAACGCGGCGTCGCGCCGCCACATGGAGATCAAGGCCCGTCCAGACCGGTTTATCTGGAAGGATCTGGGCAGCACCAACGGCACCATTCTCAATGGGGCGAAGATGCTGGCGGGCGAGCTGAAAAACGGGGACAAGATCCAAATCGGCGAGACCACCCTCTCCTTTGTGGTGACGGGGCACGTGGAAAACCGCGACGGTGCGCCGGAACCCATCGTGGAAGAGGGGCGCCTCTTCACCGAGACCATCATGGACCACCAGGGGATGGTGAAGAAGCCCCACGAGGGGCAGTCCAAGACCACCAAGCTCCTTGAAGCGGTCTATTCCGTGGCCAATGAGATTGCCACGAACTACGACACCTGCAGCCTGATGGACGGGGTGCTGAAGAAGACCCTGAAGGCCATCAACGCCCAGCGCGGCGCCATCTTCCTGGCCGGCCACGAAGCCGAGCTCCTGCCCTGTTCCGAATGCGGCTTTGTCCACAGTATCGCCAATGGCCAGTTACACCCCGCCCAGATCGGCGATATCCTCATCAGCAGCACGGTGGCCAGCCGCGTAATCCGCGACGGCGAGAGCGTGCTCTATCAGGACACGGACAGCGATATGGAATTGAACGCGTCCGAGAGCATCATGTCGCTCCAGTTGCGCTCCATCATCTGCGTGCCGCTCCGCGCGAAGCACGGCATTCTGGGTATCCTGTACATCGACACGGACCGGCAAGATCAAAACTATTCTCATGACGACCTGCTGCTGGCGGCGTCGGTGGGCAACAGCGCCGGTCTGGCGCTGGAGAATGCCCAGATGCACCAGCAGATCCTGGAAAAACAGCGGATCGAGCAGGATCTGGCCACGGCCTGGACCATCCAGGAGGGCTTCCTGGTCAAGGAGTGGCCGAACGACCCCCGCTTCGAGGTGTATGGCGAGACCCGGCCCGCGAAGACCGTGGGTGGCGACTTTTACGATTATGTGCGCCGCGGACGGGACAGCGTGGGCATTCTGATTGGCGATGTCAGTGGCAAAGGCGTGCCTGCGGCGCTGACCATGGCCCAGTTGCTGGCCCAGTTCCGCCTGCTCTGCCGCGATCTGGAGAGTCCGGTGGAGGTGCTGAGCGAACTGAACCGCGGCCTGGTGAAACGCAGCCAGCGGGGCATGTTCTGCACGATGTGCTATCTTACAATCGATTTGAACACTGGCCACGTGGTCTGCTGCAACGCCGGCCATCATCCCGTGGTCCAGATCGGGCGCAACGGGGTGACGACCTTTGGCGATGCCACGGGCCCACCGGCGGGCATCTTGCCCGAGGGCCCCTGGGTGGAGACCCGCTCCATTGTTACGCCGGGCGATAGCCTGCTGCTCTATACGGACGGCATCGTGGAGGCCCGGGCCACGACGACCCTGCTGGAGGGCGCGTCGTCCTCGCCTCCGGTGGAGTACGAAGAAGAAGGATTGCGCCGTTGCACGGGGCGCCTCTACGGCGAATCGGCCCAGGCGCTTATAGAAGCGGTCATCTACGATGTCCAGCGCTTCACGGCGCCCGCCGTGCCCCACGATGACTGCACGATGATGGCAATGAGGTATATCGGTGCACGATAAAGACCTGTCCATAGTATTCCGGTCCTCCCCGAGACTCCTGTGCGATATCCGGGCCATGATCCGCAGCTACCTGATTAACCAGGGGGTCCAGGACGACAAAGTGCAGGAGCTGGTGCTGGCGGTGGACGAAGCCTGCACCAACGCCATCCGCCACGCCTACCGGGGTGCCCCGGACCAGTTTCTGGAACTTTCGATGGATTCGCGGGATGGATGGATAGAGCTGGTGGTGCATGACGACGGGATTCCCGCGCCCTACGACCGGGTGCGGCGGAAGTCGGAAGAAGATATTCTGGCGGAGGCGTTGACCCCGGGGGGGCTGGGGATGCATCTGATATATAACGTCTTTGATGATGTGGAGTTCATCCCGGGCGATGGTCAGGGCAATACCATCGTAATGCGGCTGCGGAAAGTGTAACATGAGGGGGGAACATTACTCGGGATTATCCGCCACAGCCGGCGGCGGGAGCGTATGGGAGCTTGCCCGCCCGGCGGTGGAGATACATAAAGGTCTAATCGCATGGCACTTGAGTTGAAACAGGTGGAGCAGGACGGTAATTGCATCATCGAGGCGAAGGGCGAGATTGATCTGTACTCGTCGCCCCAGCTTCGGGAAGCAATTCTGAAGGCCTGCAAGAGCACCAAACAGAAAGTGGGCGTTCGCCTTACGGATGTGGCCTATATGGATTCCTCCGGTGTCGCCACGCTGGTCGAGGGCCTGCAGGCGGCGGGCGGCGCGACCGCCTTTCTGCTGCTGGCGCCGTCCCAGTCCGTCATGAAAGTCCTCCAGCTTTCCCGCCTGGACTCGGTGTTCAGCATCGTGGAGCAGATGTAACCGGTCATGTCCGCCCTACTGGGACACACAGGCCGTGCAACGCTGAACGGTCTCTACGCCGCGGCCACGGTCTGCGTGTTGATGGTGGACACCGTCAACTGGCTCGTGTGGCAGCCCCTGCGGGGCAAGGGCCTGCGCGTGCGCAGCACGCTGGAGCACTTTGTGGAGTTCGGCGTGCGCTCCCTGCCCATCGTGGGGCTCATCTGCGCGCTGATCGGCGTCATCATGGCGCTGCAGGCCGCGTACACCCTGGAAAAATGGGGCGCGACCCAGCTCATCGCCGATCTGGTGGGCATCTCCGCCCTGCGGGAGCTGGCGCCGCTCATGACGGCGATCCTGATCACGGGCCGCTGTGGCTCGGCCATCACGGCCGAGATCGGCACCATGAAGGTTTCCGAAGAAATCGACGCCCTCAACGTCATGGGCCTCAATCCGACCAAGTTTCTGATTGTACCGAAATTTCTGGCCATGATGATTGCGGTGCCCTGCGTTACGGTGCTGGCCATGCTCATCATGATTCTGGGCGGCTTCTTCGCCGGCGTGGTGCTGGTGGGCGTGGACCCCGGCGTATATTTTCGCCAGACGGCCGAAGCGCTGACGCGCATGGATCTCATCTCCGGATTGGTCAAGAGTTTCTTCTTCGGAATTACCATCTGCTGGGTGGGCGTGTACCGCGGTTTCCGTGTGGACGGCGGCGCCGAGGGCGTGGGCCGTGAAACCACGTCATCCGTGGTGACGTCCATTCTAATCATTATCGTCGTGGACCTGGTCTGGACTTCCCTGTTCTTCTCCTAGAGATCCCATGAGCGCTGAACCCGAAAATATCATCGAAGTCCACGATCTCCGCGTGAAATACGGCGATCGCACCGTGCTCGATGGCGTGAACCTCACCGTGAAGCGCGGCGAGGTCTTTGTGATTCTCGGGGGTTCCGGGTGCGGCAAGAGCACGCTCCTGCGGAACCTGGTGGGCCTCATGCGGCCCTATTCGGGTAAGATTCTGTTCAAGGGACAGGATTTCACCGCCATGAACGATGAAGAGCGGGTGGAGGCGCGCAAACAGATGGGCATGTGCTTTCAGGGCTCGGCCCTCTTCAACTCCCTCACCATCGGCGACAATGTGGCCCTGGCGCTCAAGGAGCATACGCGCCTGGAGTCGTCCACTATTGATATTATGACCAAGATCAAATTGGAGCTGGTGGGCCTGGGTGGTTTCGAGCGTTTCATGCCCTCGGAGTTGAGCGGCGGGATGAAGAAGCGCGCGGGCCTGGCCCGGGCCATGGCGATGGATCCCGAAATCATCTTTTACGACGAGCCCTCCGCGGGCCTGGACCCCATCGTGGGCGCGGGCCTGGACATGCTCATCCGCAAGATGCAGAGTACGTTTAACCTGACCAGCGTGGTGGTGACCCACGAAATGGAGAGCGTGAAGCTCATTGCCGACCGCGTGGTCATGCTCGACAAGGGCAAGGTCATTGGCCTGGGCACGCTGGACGAAATACAGAAGATCGATCACCCATTTATCGAACAGTTTTTTGCGCGCCGTCCCGATGCGGAAGGCGAAGACACGGCGAAGTACCTCCAGTCGCTGACAAGCACGGAGTAGGCGCAAGCGCTGGTGTTCGCGCGATCGAAATGAAGCGGAGCGAATAGGCTATGGCCAGTAAGAAGTACAATTTCACCCGGACCGAGTTCACGGCGGGCCTGATGGTGTTTGCCACCGTGGCGGTGCTCGCGGGATTCGTGGTGGTGATCGAGAATCTCCGCGCCGAGCCGGAATATAAGACACTCCATGCGCGGTTCACGAGCACCGTGGGGCTCAACGCCAACGCCATGATCCGCTTCGGCGGCCTCGAAGTGGGCAAGGTCGCTTCGGTGACCTATGACCCCGAAGACCAGTCCCAGATCCTCCTGGAATTGAAAGTCGACCCGAATACCCCGGTGAACGAATCGAGTCGCGCCACCATCGAACAGACCACGCTCACGGCGGAAAAGCACCTCGAAATTTCCACGGGCACAAAAGACGCCCCGCTCATTCCGGCCGACGGCAATGTGCAGGTGATCAACAGTGGCTATGGCTTCATCGATATTCCCAATGTGGACGGTCTCGTGGGCGGCAGCGAAATGCTCATCGCCGATCTGCGCGATTTCATCGGCGTGGAAGCGGCCAAGAAAGGCGAGGCCGAGGGCAAAGGCGAGCTGGCCAGCATCGAGCGCCTGGCGGGCGATGTCCGTGCGCTGCTGGGCGTGAAAGAAGCCCTGGAACGGCACAAGGCCGATGGCTCCGAGCCGGTCAACGTGGCGAAGCTCACCGAGGACCTCGCCAAATTGCTGGGTGTGGAAGAGGCGGAGAAGGCGGCGGCGGCCAGCGGCGAAGAGTTACCCAGCGTCACCCGGATCACGGGCGATGTGCGCGATCTCCTCGGCGTGAAGCAGGCGAAGGCGGAGGCGGTGGCGGGCGGCGCAGACCCGGCCAACGTGGAAAACATCATCGGCAATGTGGACGGCATGCTGGAGAAGTACGATCCGCAGATCGGCACCATTCTGGAAAAGGTCCCGCCGCTCCAGGATTCGGCGACCCGTGTGATGACGGGCGTGGCCACCACGCTGGAAGACAACAAGGAAAGCATCGACAAGATCGCGACGGATGTGAGCGGCGTTACGGCCACGTTGAACCAGGAACTGGAAACGACCCTGGCGGCCCTGACCAAGACGCTGGAACACGTGCAGGCGCTGAGCGGAGAGACCCAGGAGCTGGTGCACCAGAACCGTCCAGCCATTGAGGACCTGATGGGCGACCTGGGCCATCTGATACAGAATTTGAATGTGCTGCTGGAGGACCTGAAGGCCCATCCGCAGGCGATAATATTTGGCAAGCCCGAGAGCGGGCGGAAATAGCAGGGCGTTTTTTTACCACGGATGGCACGGATAACACGGATGAAAATTAGACTTCAGACCGTTTGTGTTTATCAGTTCTCAATGGCCTTAAGCATATTGAGCGTCGGTATTAGAATGATCGTAGCGTGATTCGCCTCAATTTTATCCGTGGTATCCGTGTCATCCGTGGTCAGAACAATTTGAATTGCGGAACATGCCGATAGGAAAAGCAAATGGAATTTACTAGAGCCAAGCATACATGCCTCGCACTGATCGTCACGTGCCTCGTGGCGGGTTGCGCCACGGCCCCCGGCCCGAATCTGTACACGCTGAACATGGCCCCCGCTTCGGGGGACAGCGGCGGGGTCCAGATCGCCGTGGGGCGCCTGCGCATTGCGGAAGCGCTCCAGAACAAGCGCATCCTGATCAAGAAGAGCCCGACCGAGATCGAGTACTACGCCGCGGCCCAATGGGCGGCCGGGCTCGATGAATTGCTCGCGGAAAAGCTCAGTGTGGAGTTTGGCCAGCCGAGTCCGACCGGGGCCACCTGTGTGCTTTCGGGCACCCTGCTCGCCTTTGAACAAGTGGACTCCGCGACCGGTGCCGAGGCCCACGTGCGTATCGCGGTCGAGATCCGCACAGAGGGCACCAGCTATTACTCACCACCCGCCCTCGCGAAGACCTACGATGTGCGCCTGCCCGTAGCGGAGCCTGCGGCCGGCGCGGTGGTGGAGGCGCTCTCGGCCTGCCTGGAGCAGGTGGCGCGGGCGATTGTGGCGGACACGTCCGCCCTCGGATAACGGGCCCGGCCCAGGGAACAGAGGATGACGTCAAACGCCAAGCGACAGGAACACCTTTCCGACTACGAGCGGGTCGTGTGTTACCACACCCTTCCGCGGACAAATCATCCGCTGACGCTGGGTCTCATCGTCGCGTATGCCGTGTGCCTGCTGGAGGCGGTGGCGGCTATCGGGGTCGGCGTCTATCTCGAATGGGCGACGTGGCTCAAGGTGGGTTCGATCTGCTTTGTCGGCCTGATCCTCTTCGGGATCGTGGTCTTCACAATTCGGGCTTTTCTCAACGAACTCCGCGCGCGCAAGGCCCTGGCTGCCGCGGAGGGCGTGCCCGACGCCCGCGAGTCCGCCCAGGATTTCCCCGATCCCTTCGAAAGCCATATTTTGCTCCATCACCCCTCCCATACCCGAGGGACCCTCTTCAGTCTGACGGACAACCACGACACGAGCGGCTATGTCGTTGAGATTGCGCCGAGCCACAAGGGCTGGAAAATCCGGGATATGGAGTCGGGCCATCAGATCCGCGTCCAAATGGAAAAAGGCGGACGGAGCTTCCGCTTTGGCGGCGTGCTGCCTGCCGTGGCCCGGGTTTATCGCGAGGGCGAGGAAGTGGCGATCCTCCGGCGTCCCTTCACCCTGAGCGACCTGGAGGTGGAAATCGAGTCTACCCGGCCCTCCGGCACCCTGCTCCAGTTGCGAAGCAAAGGTTTTTTCGCCGATAATCGTCTCGTGGGCCGAGTCTATAATCTCCGGGGTTCCTGTTATCTGGATATCGATCAGGCCTATTTCAATGAAGGCGTGCTCGCCTATTTTGTGACGATGACCTGAGTGCGCGGTAGGATAGGCGGGTAGGCGCGACAGCAGTCGGTTTCGCTTGAGTTCATGAAGATAATTTAAGACAGGGGAGTATCCTGCACAATGAAAGGCTCGTTTCTTCTATCGATGATGGTGGCGGGCGCGCTGTTGCTCTGCACCACCCCCGCCCGTGCCGGCCTAAATTTGAACGAGGGCATGTGGCGTCTCGAATTGAACAATGACTTTGGCGTCCATCAGGGCAGCCAGGATCGCTCCGGCGACTACAGCGTCAATGGCATCGTCGAATATGAAGTCCCCGCAACGCCACGAACCACACTCGGGCTGCGCATGATGCCTCTTTTTGTCTACTCCCAGGATGGCGATGACGACTATCGTCGTTTCCGCAAGGTTTTCGAGGATGACAACGACGATGACGGCGGTACGGTCTGGGGCGGCGGAATCGGGCTTGCCGGGCGCGTTTACCAGGTGAAGGAGGAGTACCGCGGCTGGTTTGGCGAGGCCAGTGCCAGCACCCTGCTCCACAGCAACGAGTTCAACGGGAACAACTCCAACATAAACTTTGTCACGGGCCTCGGCGTGGGCTACCAGTTCAAGTCGGACTGGCACGTGCAGCTCCACTACCAGCACATCTCCAACGCCAGCCTCGGCACCAAAAACTCTGGTGCCAATTCCCTGGGGATCGGCGTGGGATACCGCTTCTAGCAAATGGGTGACGGGCTCGCGCTCGCCACGTGGTCGAGCGCGGTTTCCTTTGCACTACTATCCGTCATTATCTTGTTCTTTATGGAAAGATAATTCGAGCAACCTATCCCCAACTTGCTCAGCATCCGCCACTTACGACTAGGAAACGCAGGGAAGAATTTATTCACCACGAAGGCACGAAGTACACGAAGAGAAAACAGATTTGGCGTTGCAGGACTTCGGGGGGCGTTCTGTCACCCTTGCATGCATTCTTTCTGATGCGTTGCACGCGAAGGCGCAAAGAAAGATGGGGTGCAAGCTCAATTTGGCCCTGCTTTGATTCCAGGGCGGGAACCATAGTCGCAGAGCGCTTCCTTCCCTCTCTCTTCTTCGTGCCCTTCGTATCTTCGTGGTGAAAATCTGGTTGAGGCAGGCCGGTGCCCGTATGCGGAAAATGAGACTACTAACGCGCGTGCCCGTCCCCTTGGATTGGCGCGGTGACTTCGCCATCGATTCGCGTCACGATTCCAGCATCCAGCAGGAAGGTCCTCCCTGTAGCATTTTGTAGTGCCCCGCAGACAAGGCACCCGTTGCTCGTATTAATCGTTTTTATCATAAAGCAGATTGAGGGCGTATTTCGTGGCATTTGGTTGCTAAATACCTATATGTTGTGGTCGAAACTTTCTGATAAAGTTACATTTAGTGTTTATCAGCAGAGAGGGCACAATATTTAGTTGCAAGACTACAGGTTCTCTGTTACCATAGCGCTACATTAATGCTGACTGTGATCGGATCTCCGCTGTGGCCTCTTCCATGAACCTTCCCGTCGAACGAAAATCGGAATTTATGGGCGTTGCGGTCCTCGCCCTGACCGGACTACTCTTTCTTGCCCTGGTCAGTGATGGCTACCAAGTTCGCGACCAAGTCACCCGCCCCTTCGATGAGATCTTGAGTGTTTCCAATGGGTTAGGGGCTCCGGGAGCTCTGGTGGCCGGGGTTTTCGCCATCCTGGTGGGTGACGCACGCCATGTGACCTACTCCCTCACCTTTATCTGGGCCCTGATGTTGATCAGCCGCCACCCCCTGGGGCGTCTGCTGCCCCGCATGCTGGGCGCGGGTCTGGCCATCGTTGCTGTGGCTGGTTTCCTCCAGCTCAATTTCCGGGCCGGTACCTCAAATATCTATCCCGGCGGTGCTATCGGGGCCTTCGTGGTGGACAAGCTCAATTTCTACCGCTTTGGCTACGCCGGCTCCAACGTCATTATCTGCTCCCTGATCCTGGTAGGACTGCTGCTGGCGACGGAGTACATGTTCCTCTATCTGTTCGTCGTGGGTCGCCATGTAAGCATTTTCGCCTACCGCGCCTTCGTGATGCTGCGGGCGGCCCGCTCGCGTGCCGTCCTCGAGGCACCGGCGATCGAGGTACCGAAGTCGCGCCGGGCCGGTCGTGTGCCGAAGCAGGAAGTCCTGCCCCTGGTGGAGGCCGCGCCCGCGCCCCTGGGCTACGAGTCCACCGATCCCGGGTATGAGGAGGAGGAGTTCGAAGAGGAGCTTGTGGTGTCGCCCGCACCCGATCGCCACGCGCGGATCAATGTGCGGGTTGCGCCGGCAGTGCCGGTTGCGGTGGACGACGAAGCGCCCTTTGACGCGGTCCCCGATTTTGCGGATGACGGCTATGACGACGAGGACGAGGCTTTTACCGGCGAATCGCTGGCCTTCGACCTCGACCCGCTGGATGATGACGTGGTCACCCCGGATTCAGTGGCGGACGAAGTTTCTTCCGAGGATGAGTACGCGTACGACGATGAAGGAGAAGAGGTGGAGGATTCCGCCCCCTTCGACCTGGAAGAGGAAGAAGAAATCGAGGAATTGGCGCCCGTGGTGGTTGCGCCTCCCGTCCGCGTTGCTCCTGCCGCCGCCGTGGCCACCGACAGTGCCGCGCCCGCGCCGAAGGTGCGCCGCCCCCGCCGCAAGGTGGTGGAAAACGAAGAATTGCCTCCCGGATACGAGTATCCGCGCCACTATACCCGCCCGCCCATGGATCTGCTGGACGAGCCCGAGGAGCGCGTGGTGGAGAATCTCGCCGAGACCCTCCGGGCTACCAGCATACTACTGGAAGACACCCTCCAGACTTTTGGCATCGAGGCCCGCGTGACCGACGTGACCCGTGGCCCGACCATCACGCGCTACGAGCTGGAGCCCGCGCCGGGCATCAAAGTGGCTCGTTTCCTGGCCTTGGCCGACGATATTGCTCTGGCGCTCAAGGCCCACCGTATCCGCGTGGAAGCGCCCATCCCCGGCAAGGGCCGCGTGGGTATCGAAGCGCCCAACGCCGAGCGCGACCAGGTCCTGATCCGCGAATTGCTCGAGTCCCAGCCCTTCAAGCGGGGCAAGGGCAAGCTGAATCTGGTGCTGGGCAAGGACATCACCGGCGATGTGAAAATTGCCGACCTGGCGACCATGCCCCACCTGCTGGTGGCGGGTGCCACGGGCGCGGGCAAGACGGTGTGTGTGAAGGCGCTGCTGGCCAGCCTGCTTTTCAAGAATTCGCCGGATGATCTGCAACTCATACTCATCGACCCCAAGATGGTGGAGCTGTCCATCTTCAATGACATCCCCCACCTGATTACGCCGGTGGTGATCGATCCGAAGAAGGCTTCCATTGCCCTGACCTGGCTGATCAACGAGATGGAAGAGCGCTACCGCCTCTTCGCCGACCTCCGCGTCCGCAACATAGAAATTTACAACCAGAGCGTGGAAAACGGCGAGATCGAGCTTGACGGCGAGGAGGAGGACAACGACGCCCAGTCCCTCCACATCGTGCGCAGACTGCCCTATATCGTGTGCGTGATCGACGAGCTCGCCGATCTTATGATGCTGGCTCGTTCCGAGGTGGAAGACTGCATCGCGCGTCTGGCCCAGTTGGCCCGCGCCGTGGGTATTCACCTTATTATCGCCACACAGCGCCCCTCGGTGGACGTGCTGACCGGCGTAATCAAGGCCAACTTCCCCTCGCGCATCTCCTTCCAGGTGTCTTCCCGGGTGGACTCGCGCTGTATTCTGGACGAAATCGGTGCGGAGCGCCTGATTGGCATGGGCGACATGCTCTACCTGCCGGCGGGCCAGTCCAAGCCCACACGCATCCAGGGTGCCTTCGTGAGCGACGAGGAGATGAACGGTCTGATCAATTACCTGAAGCGGCAAGCACCGCCTCAGTATAAGGATGAAATAGAGAATTTCGGGAAAAGCAAGGAAAAGACGGACGATATCATCGACGAACCCGACGATCTTTTCGAGGACGCCGTACAAGTGGTCATGGATACCGGACAAGCCTCCATTTCCATGGTGCAACGACGCCTTCGAGTAGGGTACACTAGGGCCGCGCGGTTGATAGACATGATGGAACGCAAGGGCATTGTGGGGCCCCATACGGGGAGCAAGGCTCGCGAAATCTTGGTTGATGCGGTGCATATAGAAGAAAGCTCATGAGCCAGAACGATTTTCCAGGACATAGGCTACGGGAACAGCGGGAAGCATTGGGACTTTCCTTGCTGGACGCGTACCATGAGACCCACGTGCCGATCGAGTACCTGACCCACCTCGAAAACGGGCGACTCAGCGAGTTGCCCGCGACGACGTATACGGCCGGGTTTCTGAACACCTATTGCCAGGTGCTTCAGCTTTCGGCGGAACCCTTTATCGTTGCCCTGCGGTCCTGCCGCGCGGCGGCGCCGGAGCCCGTGTACTTCAGCCGGGGTGGTCTCGTGAGCCCGCCCGGGGCGCGCCCGCTCTGGGTGAGCGACGCTCTGACCTGGGGCGCGATCTGCGCGATCCTGCTGCTGGGCTGGGTTTCCTACTCCGTGGTGGTCAAGCCCTTCGCCGAGCGCGGCGAGCAGCGCGTGGACGCCGGCAGCATCGCAATCGAACCGCCCGCCCGTTTCGACGCGGAGTGAGGTTTTCTCAATCGTTTGCGACTTTGACGTAAACGAATTTCCTCTTTTCTGCCCCTCCGACGCCAATCTTCCGATATCCGTGTGCTTTGCATCATTGCAGGGACATCAGCGACAGCAGGCGATCGAATCACTGCAGTCCCGTCAGGTGCATCGCGCGCTCCGGGATGGTACAATGCAGGCGCTATGAACCTTCCCAACCAACTTACTGTGGCGCGGTGCATCATGACCGCGTTTTTTGTCGCGCTGTTCTCCTTCGACAACGTCGTGTGCTACGCCATCGGCTACGTGATTTTCGTGGTGGCCGCCATCACCGACTACTACGACGGCAAGATCGCCCGCGAGCGGAATCTGGTCACCAATTTCGGCAAATTGCTGGATCCCGTGGCGGACAAGGTCCTGGTCGTTTCGGCGTTTGTCATGCTGCTGGGCATACCGGACATGAATGTGCCGGCGTGGAGCGTAGTGATGATTCTGGCGCGTGAATTTCTGGTGACCGGTGCCCGGGCGCTCGCGGCAGCCGATGGCACAGTGATCGCCGCCAATAAGCAGGGCAAGACAAAAACCTTGCTCCAGATGATCTACGTCTGCACCTTTCTCTTCTTCGCGGTCGTCCTTCAGGGGCTCACACAGTATCCGGCGGCGCTCTCCGTGCTTCCAGGCGGGGTGGACCCGTGGATCCGCGCCATCGGGATCGCGTCCCAGTGGTCGATTATTCTTGTGGCCGTGTATACGGTCTACTCCGGCATCGTCTTCGCCCGCGAAAACTGGAAGGTGCTGGGCCTCCACGAAGTGTCATGAGCGGGGGCATTCATGCATCGCGCGCGATCGTCGACCTGGGCGCCTACGCCCACAATCTCGGCGTAGCCCAACATTTCGCTGGACCCCGCCGCGCTTTGGTGGCCGTGATCAAGGCCAACGGTTACGGTTTGGGCGCCGTCCCCCTGGCCCGCCGCGCGCTGGACGCGGGCGCGTCGATGCTCGGCGTGGCCACGCTCGATGAGGGTGTAGAGTTGCGCGAGGGCGGCATCGAGGGCCCGATTCTTATCCTGATGCAGCCGCCCCTGGAAGCCTTTCCCACCGCGGAAGCCCAGGGCCTCACACTCACGCTCTGCGATGTGGACGCCGGCAAGCGGATGGGAGAGTTGGGGCGCAAGGCAGGCCGCGTGGTATCGGTGCACTGCATGGTGGACACCGGCATGAACCGCCAGGGCTTTTCCGTCGAAACGGCGGCGCGGGACATCCCCGCGCTGGCGCGAATAGCCCACCTTAATATTGAAGGTATCGCCACCCACTTTCCCATTGCGGAGCGAGCCCAGGATCCCTTTACGCTGGGGCAGATTGAGGCGCTCAAGGGGGTCCTCGCGCAGCTCGATGAGGCGGGGGTTCCCTATGACATGATTCACGGCGCCAACAGCGCGGGCGTGATAAACTATGGAGACCGGGTGTTTACGGTGGTGCGTCCGGGCATCATGAGCTACGGCGTCTGGCCCACGGACGCGCGACCAGAGGTCAATCCCCTGCGCCCGGTGCTGCGCTGGATTACGCAAGTGTCTCAGGTGCGGGCGCTGGAGCCGGGCGCGACCGTGAGCTATGGCCGGACCTACGAGTCGCCCGGCGGCATGATGGCCGCCATGTTGCCCGTGGGCTATGCCGATGGTTACCGTCTGGCTCTGTCCAACAAGGCGGAGGTGTTGATTCGCGGCCAGCGCTGCCCAGTGCGCGGTCGGGTCTGCATGGATCAGATGGTGGTCGACGTGACCCATGTGCCGGGCGTCGCCGCGGGCGATGAGGCGGTGCTGGTGGGGAAGCAGGGCGTGGAGGAGATCACGGTGGAGGCGTTGGCGGGCCTGGCGGGGACGATCCCCTATGAGATATTGACTGGAATCGGGCGGCGGGTACCCCGGGAGTATGTCGGGTAGGGACAGCGGCGCCACGTGACGACGATTGGCATTACCAACCACGTGTGAAACACGAAACTTTTGAATAGTGGTATTCGTCCAGACCGGCGCGGCTGTCCTGTTGTCTGACATCGTGACGTGGAGCAATCAAAAGCCACCCAGAACTGGGGAAGTCGTGCTCGCGTTGTAACGACACTTTCGAACGTTCGGGCTGACTTCGCGCATGACAGGACAGCCCCGCCGGTCAAAGTAGACTTCGTTCGGATTGAGCACCCTGCAGGACATACCGCTCGGCTCGCGCAACACGTCACGGGGCGACGCTGTCCCTAAAATTTGGAGACCCCAACCATGGCGGAAGTACATCTGGTGGACGGCTACAACGTCCTGCACCAGTCGCAGAAGCTGCTTCACCTGATCCGCCAGGACATGGAGACGGCGCGGGAGGCCTTCATCGACAAGGTGGCCCATTTCTGTATCCAGACGGGGAAACACGTGGTGGTGGTATTCGACGGGCGCGGCCCACAGATCGTGCAGAAGGTGGCCCACAACCGTAGCGTGCCGTCCCTGGAAGTGTTGTATTCACCAGGGCACCTGACGGCGGACGCGGTGATCGAGCGGATGGTGTACAAGGCGCCGCGCAAAATGGATGTGGTGGTGGTGACCAGCGATCGGGGTGTGCGCGACCTGTGCAGGGGCATGGGCGCGCTGGTGATGGACGCGCCGAATTTCCTCGCCAGTCTGGAGGAGACGAAGACGTCGATTCGGGAGACGGTCACCAACACGCGGAAGCCCTCGCCCAATCATCTTGAGGAGCGCCTCGACGCCGATTCGCTGGCGAAGCTTCAAGCCCTGCGCAAGAAACTGTAGGGCCCCCGCCAGGTCATCGAAGGCCCTGGCGAGGGCGAAAAATGGCGGTGGAGGCCGCGCGCCTTACGGCGGGCAGTTGCCCAGAGGGGCTGTGTTGCAGAACTCGTCCGGCATTTGTGCGCATACCCCCGGTGCGATGCATATAAGGTGATTCACCTTGTTCAACAGCGTGAGCTTGGCTTCATGCTGGCGCAGCCGGGTGGCGAGGTCGGCGCGGGAGGCGGGTGAGCCTTCGGGTTCCGGTGGCGCGGTGTAGAGGGCCTTCAGGCCCACATCGCCATAGCGCTCCAGGAATATGTCGATGGCCTCGGCGGCCGCGGCATGATCGAAGTCATGGAGCATGAAGGGGAGGCAGATTTCGGGCTTCACATCGAGGATGCGCTGGAATGGCACGAGCACCTCGGCCGGAACGCCGGGATCCGAATAGATCTCGCGAAAGGTCAACTCGGAGGCCTCCGGGCTCTGAAGTGCATCCAGGATCTGATCGAGGGCGGCCACGATCCTATCCCGCTCCAGCGGGGTGAACCAGTAATCCCGGTCGGCCAGTACCCGCGCCCGGAAGTGGGGCAGGACCTTTGGGTTGGCCAGGGGCAAGTCGAAGAAATCGCCGTAGCTCAATCCCGACATGAGATAGGCCATGGTATTGATCTTGAGGTGAACGTCCTTGAAGAGGAAGGCGTTTTCCGGCGGGACACAGGAGCGAACATCCCACCGGTCATCGGCCGGATCGCTCACATAGCCGGGGGCGGCGGGTTTGCAAATTCCCACCAGTTCGACCAGGAGCCCCGCGCGTTTGGCGCGCACCATGACCCGGTTGAACTCCGACTTGATCGCCAGGGCGGGGGAGCGCTCGTAGAGGTCCGCGAGGGTGTGGGTCGAACCGATCAAGGCGAGCAGGCCATCGAGGCTCTCCTTCGCCAGGACGGGGTCAAAGCCGGGTTGTACGAAGGGAATGCAGACGAATGGGGACACGTTGTCCAACTCCGTGAAGCGCGGAATCAACGTTGGGAAGTCTCCGGCGGGCCGTGTGGCGAGATCGTGGAGCGTGACCGGATTGGGAAGGGCCTCAATAGCCCTCAGTACCTGATCCAGCGCGCCGAGGCAGGCCCGTTGTTCGCCCTTCGACAGCAGCTTCTCCGAGACCATGGCCGGGCGCGAGACCTTGCCCAGCACTTCCGACAGCACGTCCAGCGCAGGCCGCCGGTAGAGTGCTTCAAAGGTCAGCCCCTCGGTGGCATTGGCGAGGACCGCCACTTTTCGATAGATGTCGCGATAGCGGGCGTAGTGTCCCTCGCCCATGCGCAACAGGGCCGGTTCAATATCCCAGATTCCGTTTCCAGACAAACTTGTTGACATGCTCCATGCCTTTCCTGGTAGATCCCCTCAGCCCGCATATACTTGACTGGCCTGTCACAAGACAGACCAAGTCAGGTCCACTACTTGAAAGCGATCCCGGATCACCCGAAGGCGCACCGCTCCGGAGAATCCCCCCTCCAACGCGCCCGCGGCGCGATCCACCCAATCCGTCAACTGGGCATAGCTGGTGATTGCGTCGCCATTGATCGCCGCGATGCGATCTTCATCGCCCAAACCGAGTGCCGCCAGATCCTGCTGTTCCTTTGGGGTTGACGTGGAGGGTAGCCAGATGCCATCCAGCGCATCCGGCCCTTCCAGGCCAGCGCCGCGCTCATTGTCCAACCGCTGGCTGTATTTGATCAGGAAATCCTGCTGGCTGTGCAGGAGTTCGCGGGTATTGGCCAAGGCGACGCGCGCCCGATCACGGGGCACTTCAATGGTCCTCGCGAGGGTCAACAGGCCAGCCCGCCGGTGCTCGATGGTAATCTCGCTTCCCTCCCGCGCCATGGAAAGGGTAAGCGTGCCACCGGAACTTCCGTCCGCTCCGGCGAAGGATTGGAGCCCCGCTTCGAGGGTCCGCTGATTGGCGCAGGGCGCGCCATTCAGCTTTGTGACGGAATCGCCGGGGATCAGTCCCAGCCGGGCCAGCGGGTTGGCGCTGTTCTCCGTATATAACTCGCTGTCGCGATTCCCCGCACGCTTAGCGAGGCGCTGGAGTGCTTCCTCCGCCACGGCAGCGGGTGTGAGCGATATGATGATATTCTGGTGGAGTGAAAGGTCCCGTGTGGCCTGGGACCGGGAGCGCTTGTATCCGCCCAGGGCTTCAGCGGCAACGCCGTCCGGCGTGTAGAGGGCCTGAGGGAAGGCCGATAGTACCAGCAGGGAGTCCACCTGATTGCCAATGAGAATTCGGTCGTGGTCCGGGTCCAGAAGCAGGGAACCCATCCGAAGATCTTCCGGCGTGGCGGGCGCGGCAATTTGCTGGCCGGACTTCGCATCCCACATTCTAAACCCGCCCTGCTTCGTCAGCCCGATCAGGCGTTTGCCGTCCCGGCCAAAGACAAGAGACGACAGCTCCAAGTTGGATGCACTCAAGGGAACCGATCCCAGCGTCGGCTTCACAGCGAATATTGCGTCGGAAGCCCCGTCAAAGGACGCGGCCACCGACTGGCCGTCGGGACTGCAGGCCAGCACCGCCACCGGGGGGCCACCGGTGCACAGTTCCTGCTCGATGGAGCCCGAGCGGCTGTCCCAGAGCAGTATGCGGCCCGCGCGGTCCCCGGTCGCAACATGATCGCCATCCGGCATGACGGCGAGCGCCAGAACACGGTCGGCATGGCCGTCGAAGCGCAGCACCTCCTGGCCCGAACGGCTGTCCCAAAGATGTACCGACGAACTGCTGCCCAACGCCGCCACCATCCGGCCATCCTGGCAGTACTCGAGTGCGCGAATATGGCCCGGGCTTCCCGTCCACTGCGCCAGTATCTCGCCATCGGGAAGACGGAGCACCTGAGCCGTCTTCTCGCCCAATGCCGCCACGGCTTGATCGCCTGCGGGGCTGACGGCGACCTGCATGCTGAAGATGGGCTCGAAGGATGCCAGCGCCAGAATGGGCTCCAGGGAGGTGGCGTCGATAAAGCGCGCCATGCCGTTCGAGCTGCCCGCGCCGATGATCGGGGCCGCTTCGGAACGGGCCAGATCCACAATCCGGTGCGGCGACGCGCCCGACGCAGCCCCGACAGTCTCGGGAATCCGCCACGCCTTGATCGCGGCATCACCGGCGCAAGAGTAGAGCATCCGGCTGTCTTCGCCGAAGGTCCCGGCGCGCACCCAACTGGAGTGGCCTTTCAGTGTGGTTACCGGGGCCCCGTCTTTCGTCCGGTAGATCCGGATCTCATGGGGGCTGGCGGCAAGGGCGATCAGTTCGCTGTCCGGGCTGAAGGCCAGGATGCGGGACAGGGCATCATCTTGAATCGTGGCTACCGGCTTGCCCGATGCGACATCCCAGAGGCCCATCGCACCATCCTCCACGAGCGCGGCGACGTGCAGTCCGGAGGGGCTGAGCACGGGCTGTTTTGGTTCGCCGGGAAGCTCCGGGCTTTCGAAGAGCAGCGCGCCCGTTTCCAGTTCACGCACTTGAATGACGCGGCCGCTGCGCAGGGCGAAGCGATCGAGGTTTTGGCTCAGGGTGGGTCCATAACCGATGAACTCCTGTTTCGCCTGGCCGTTGGTCACGTCCCACAGCACGGTGCGGCCGCTCCGATCCGAGGTCAGGGCCAGCGCCCCGTTCCGGCTCATCCCGAAAACCTGGCATGCGGCATCGTGGGCCGCAATCTGCTGGACCACGGTGCCCGTGCTGCAATTCCAAACAAAAAGGGAGCCGTCACTCGTTCCGGAGGCCAGCATGGTGCCGTCCCCGCTGAACACCACGCTGTCGAAGGACACCCCGCTCTTCGCGAACTCATGGACGGGGCTGTAATTCTGGAAATCATAGAGCTGCACCAGACCGTCGATCCGCCCCACGGCCAGCCAGGCGCCGTCTGTGGAAACCGCGGCTGTGGCCCCCTGCACGAGGGTCAGGGGGATGCGGTGTAAGGGGCTCAGGTCGGGGCACGCCCGGACCACCAGTTCATCCTGGTGGCTCAGCGAGAGCAGCCGCCCGCCGGGAGCGGTCCACACCCGGTTTACATCCTCTTCCTGATCCACATTCGTGGCGTAGTCCTGATTGCACTGCTCAAAAAGCAGTCCCCACTCGAGGTTGCGCTGGGCCGCGGGCTGTTCGAGCAGCAGGTCCGTCGCCTGGTCAAAGGCCTGGGCCTCAATATGATTCGCCGCCAGTTGGATGTTGGCGCGGTAGGCGCTCCCTTCCGCTTCGGCGCGGGCGGCCTCCGCGGCGATGCGCTGGAGCCGTTCCCGGTGGTTTGCTTCGAGGATGTTGGCGTAGGCCGCGATGGCCACAATCAGCGTGATGGCGGCGGCGGCGGCGGCCGTGTTGCAGAGGGCCCGGTTCCGGCGGTAGTAATGGCGGATCAGTTCCCCGGTGGTGTATTCGTATCCCTTGACCAGCGCACCGGTGGTGAAGCGGGTGAGTTCATCGGCCAGTTCACCGGCGGAGGCGTGGCGGCGTGCGGGATCCCGGGCCATGGCTCGGGCGCAGATGGCGGCGAGGGAGGGCGGGATTTCCGGCTCGTGGGTGAGAACGCTGGGGGGCGCGTCTTTCCGAACTTTCTGGAGCACCACGCGGCTGGTGGTTCCCGTAAAGGGGGTCCTGCCCGTGATCACTTCATAGAGGACGACACCAAGAGCGTACACGTCGGAGCGGGGCCCGACTTCATTCATGCGCCCCTCGGCCTGCTCGGGCGCCATGTAGTGGGGCGTGCCCACGGGCAGTCCCGCCACGGTCAGACGCGGATCCTCGGGCCGGGCCGCGAGTTGCGCCTCGGTGAAGGTTTCGAGATCGGCGGCAAAGGGGTCTTCCTGATCGATGACGCGGGCCAGCCCCCAATCGATGACCACGGTCTCGCCGAAAGCGCCGACCATGACATTGGAGGGTTTGATGTCCCGGTGGATAATGCCCTTGTCATGGGCATAGGCGATCGCCTGGCACAAGTTGATAACGTGGGGCAGGAGTTTGAGGCGTTCTCCGAGGTTCCTGCTTTCGTGGATAGCGCGGTAGAGGGACTGGCCGCGCACGAGTTTCATGGTGTAGTAGTGGGAGCCGTCCGGGCGTCGGCCCAGTTCGTAGACCGGGATGATGGAGGGGTGCTCCAGACTCCCCGTGATGCGGGCCTCGCGCAGGAAGCGCTGCACCTCATAGGCGGAGACCTGCCGGGGTGTGCCACCCACGATGGTCGCGTCGGCGGAGTTGAGGGCTGGGGCGAGCTCCTTCATGGCGATGGTGCGATTCATGCGCTCGTCGCGCACGATGAGGATGCGGCCCATCCCGCCGCGGTCGTGTTCCACGGGATCCACATAGCGCGACGAAGCCCCGTCGGTGTCCAGCTCCACGGATTCGGATAAGGTGCGCCAGGGCGCGGGCGGGCCTGCCAGCGTGGGCATCTGGTGGAGTCCGGCGTCTTCGTCGTCCCCGCCGCCTTCGAGTTCCGCGATGGCCCGGGCGGCGTCTCCGTTGTGGCGTTCGAGGAGGCGCGCGACCACGGCGCGAATCCGGGCCGAGTCGTGTTCGGTAAGGAGGGCGGCGCGGACGAGGGCCTGGGCGAAGTCTTCCTCCGGCGTATCGAGGTGGTCCTGAAGCACGGGATCGACGTCGGCACCGGCTACCAGTTGGAGGTCCACCGCCACGCGCCCGAACAGGACATTGTTACCATTGGCCATGCGTATTTCCCGATCGGTCGCACCCGACGGCTGCCGTATTCACCGGCGAGCCCCACCGCGGGACACATTCACAAGGGAACATGAATGCGCGCGATGAGGGCGCCGACAGCGCGTTCAATGCGCACCGGAATACCCAGCGTGCGTTATTATAGTGGGCAGGTCATACGGCTGGCAATATCGCGGGAAAGTTTCAGTGGCTTTCGGCCGGATGGGGAGCCAGGTTGGGCAGCTTCAGGGCCATGACGAGGGGGATCAGGACGAATAGTCCGCCCAGGCAATAGGCGGAAACAGGCCCGAGCCACCAATAAAGGGCGGCGGCGAAGAGGGGGCCGACGGCCCGGGCCAGGGCGCCCAGGGATCGGAAGATCCCGAGGATGCGCCCCTGATCTTCCGCCGGCGTGTAGGCGCTGGCCAGGGCCGTGAGGCAGGGCGTGGCCTGGGCGGAACCGGCGGCCAGCAGGGCCAGGCCGAGGTAGAGGACAAGCTGGCTGCGCATTCCGCCGGCGACGCCGATGAGGACGAGGGCGGGCACGACCATGGCCAGCCCGTGGAGCGTCATGCGGCGTGGGCCCACGGTGTTGGTGCGCCGGCGGACGTAGCCGCCCTGGATGAGCACGAGGATGCCGCCCACGAAGAGGAACATGAGGGCGTTTTGCTTCGGGCCGTAGCCCAGTCGCTCGTGGGCCAGAAAGGTGAGGGAAAACTCCATGCCGGAAAAGGCGAGGAGGAAGAGGAAATAGGTGAGGTTCGTCCGGGTTACGCCGGGGTAGTCCACGGTACGGAGCAGGGCGAAGGGGTTCGCGCTCCGGACGGGCCGGGGTCCGGTGGCGAGGCGGCGCGTCTCGGGGAGGCGCAACCCGGCGAATACGAGGTTGAAGGCGGTCAGGGCCATGGCGATGGCGGCGGGCATGGAGAAGGGGTTCACGCCGTAGTCCGCCAAGGCGGGGTACATGGCGGAGAGGTCGATGGAGGCGGAGATACCGCCGACCGCCGGTCCGATCACGAAGCCCAGTCCGAAAGCGATGCCGATAACCGCCATGCCCCGGGAGCGCTCTTTGAGGTCGGTCACGTCGGCCACGATGGCGGTTGCGGTACTGATATTGGAACTCATCATGCCGCCGAGGAGCCGTGCGGCAACCAGGAGTTCGAAGCTGCCCGCGAAGAACCACAGGATATACGAGACCAGGATTCCGACGAGGGAGATGAGGAGGACGGGGCGTCGCCCGATTTTATCCGAGAGGGCACCGAACAGGGGGGCACCCACGAACTGCAAGAGGGAATAGAGGGAACCGAGGAGCCCGCCGAAAAGGACGATGATGCCCCAGTGTCCACCGCCGAGACCGATGTAATCGGTCATGGACTGCAATGAACCATAGAAGGCGGCGAATAGAGGAGACGGTGGCGACTGGGTACTGTAGTACTCGAGCATGCCCGGAAAGAGGGGGAAGATGATGGAAAAGCCGATGAGATCGACGAAGAGGGTCACAAAGACGATCTGGAGCGTTGACCGCCGGTTCACGGCAGACAGGGGGGGATTATCGGTATGAGGGGTCATGGCAGATGCACTTCGGGGCCTGGGGGAAGAAGTAGATCGGGCCGGTGCCCGGAACGCGTGATCATACCCTGACGTCGGCGGACTTCGCAAAGGGGCGAATCGAGACATCTAATATCTTACCCGGGCAGGTATCATCACGTCATTTACGATCTGACCAGGCGAATAGCCGGAAAGGGGTTCGTAAATTGTCTGGTGAGCGACTTGAAGGGACACTTCGGAAGTATCGTGTACGTTATCAGGCGGGGTCTCGGGAGGAGCGCACAGCGTTGTTGAATGAGTTTTGCAAGCAGACGGATTACCACCGTAAGTACGCCATAACGTTGCTTGGCAGGCCAGCCGACGAAGCCGTAGGCCTGCCCAGGTTGAGGCGGGGGCCGTCGTATAGTGCCGCCGCGATTCGGGTGCTGGAGGTCATCTGGAAAGCGGCGGATTACCCTTGGTCCGAGCGGCTCAAGGCCCTGCTCCCGCTTTGGCTGCCCTGGACCCGCAAGCACGTCCGGGGCTGTACGGCTGAGGTGGAGGCCCAGCTCCTGCGCATGAGTCCCCGGCAAATGGACCGCCGTCTGTCCGAGATGAAACGGCAGCTTAAGCGGTGTATCTATGGGCGCACCAAACCCGGCACCTTGCTCAAACACCAGATCCCGATTAAGACGGAGCACTGGGATGTAGCAGCACCGGGCTACTGCGAGATTGACCTTGTTTCCCACTCCGGTTCATGCGCCTCGGGGGAGTTTATCTACTCGCTCAACGTGACCGACATCAAGACGGGATGGTGCGAAACCCGTGCAATTATGGGCAAAGGAGAGAAGGGCGTGGTGACCGCTCTAGAGGACATTCGCAAGTGCCTTCCCTTCGGGCTCAAGGCGATTGACTCCGACAACGGTTCGGAATTCATCAACCATCATCTCGTGCGCTACTGCGAGGCCCATGAGATCCAGTTCACGCGCGGGCGGCCCTACAAGAAGAACGACAATGCCCACATCGAGCAGAAAAACTGGACCCGTGTACGTCGTATCTTCGGCTGGGACCGCTATGACACCCCCGAGCAGCTCGCCGCCATGAATACCCTGTACCGCGGAGATCTGCAAACCATGATGAACCTCTTCCAGCCCTGCATCAAACTCATCAGAAAGGAGCGCAAGGGCTCAAGGCTGCAGAAATTCTACGACAAGCCCAAGACCCCGCTCGACCGGCTCGCCGAGGCCGCCCCGGTCACGCCAGCGCTCACACGCCTGCTCGCAAAGCGTGAGGGCATTGACCCGTTCAAACTTTCCAAGTCCGTGGAAGGGCAACTTAAAAAGCTCGAAGTGCAACGACGCGGTAGCAGAAAACGCGTCGCATAAACCGACAAAAACTTCCCTCCCCCCCGGGGGGGAGGGAAGACAAAAAAAGGAACAAGAAAATGAACAAGAGTAAGAACCCAAATGGCAAGACGATAGGGCCCCCGGTAAGATTATCAAATGGCTTGACACGAGGGGCTTCCGAGCCCTGGCGAGGGGCGTGTTCTTATCCGGATCGGGCCCGGGCCGCTCCTTGCATCCCCCATCCGACCCTGCTAAAATTGCGCCGGTGTATGCATCGGGCTGCACCCGAGCCGTAAAGGTCGCCTGTACCATGGACGAGCCCCACCTTCTCACGTGAGTTGAGGAGGCTATTTTTTTGTCTGGACCCCTGCAATGATGGAAATAAAGCCACGGGAAGCGGATGCCACGGTCGTCATGGACGGCTCCGCAATGGCCGAGACGCTGCGGCGGCTGGCCCGGGAGATCGTAAACGACAACCCCGAACTGGAGCGCCTGGCGCTGCTGGGAATTCTACGGCGCGGCCGTCCCCTGGCCGACCGTCTGGCGGGCCTCATCGGGAAAATGACCGGCGTCACCCCGCCCGTGGGCTCCCTCGCCACGACGCTCTATCGCGACGATTTTCGCGGCGGCCTGAGTTCCCCGAAGTCCAAGGGAAGCACCCACTTCGACTTTAATGTGGACGACCGCACGATCCTCCTGGTGGACGACGTGCTGGCGGCGGGCCGCACCATCCGCGCGGCCATGGACGAGGTGATGGACTATGGCCGACCCAAGCGCATCCAGTTGGCCTGCCTGGTCGACCGGGGCGGGCGCGAGCTGCCCATCCAGGCGGACTACCTGGGCCACTCCATGGCGACAGACCCGAGCGAATGGGTGACCGCGCGTCTGGTCGAAATTGACGGCGAGGATGCGGTGCTGCTGACGCGGCCCGAGCCCCGCCCGGAAGGAGCGTGACGCCCATGGCCGAATCCCGCGAAACCGTCTGGACCCGCAAAGACCTCATCGGCATTGAAGATCTCAGTCGGGGCGAGATCGAACTCATTCTGGATACCGCACCCCAGTTCGTTGCCGTTTCCAAGCGCGAGAGCGGGATCAAGAAGGTCCCCCTGCTCCAGGGTCGCCTGGTGGTGAACTGGTTCTACGAACCCAGCACCCGCACGCGCACCTCTTTTGAGCTGGCGGCCAAGCGCCTTACCGCAGACACCCTTTCCATCGCGGCGAGCTCGTCTTCTTCCGTGAAGGGTGAGACGCTCCACGACACCCTGGCCAATATCGAGGCCATGCACTCCGACGTGATCGTGCTGCGCCACAGCGCGGCGGGCGCGCCCCACATCCTGGCGGCCCGGCACGAGAGCCACATCATCAACGCGGGCGACGGCCGCCACGAGCACCCGACCCAGGCCCTGCTGGACGCCTTCACGATCCGCGAGCGGATCCGCGCCCTGCGTGGCGATCCCGAGGCCGGCCTCGACGGCATCCGCGTGGCCATCATCGGCGACGTGGAGCACAGCCGTGTGGCGCGCAGCAACATCATGTGCCTCAACAAGCTCGGCGCGAGCGTGATCCTCTGCGGCCCTTCGACGTTAATGCCCGCCGCCGTGGAGCGCATGGGCGTGGAAGTGACCCACAACCTCCGCGAGGCCATCGACGGGGCCGACGTGATCTACTCTCTGCGCATTCAGTTGGAGCGCCAGCAGGACGGGCTCTTCCCCAGCCTGCGCGAATACATCCGGCTCTTTCGCATCGACACCGCGGCCCTGGCCCACGCCAAAGCCGACGCGATCATCATGCACCCCGGCCCCATCAACCGCGATATCGAACTGTCCACCAGCGTCGCCGACGGCACTCGCAGCGTAATCCTGGAGCAGGTAAGCAACGGCGTGGCCATCCGCATGGCGGTGATGCACCTGCTGGTGAACAGCGGGCGCAAAGGGAAGTAGTGACCCTTCCGGCGAAGCGCCGGATACAAGAAACGTGATTGTACAGGGTTTCAGGGACGGCAGAGACTACAGAGACGGCAGGTGCGAACCTGTCCAAGGTTTCTGTTGTCGCTGTTGTCCCTGAAGTCCCTGCAACGTTGCAGCACGAAAGAAACCATACCCATGACCACAGTAATCAAGAACGGCCACGTCATCGATCCCGCCAGCGGCATTTCCGAGAACCTGGATGTCCTCTTCGATGGCGCAACAGTCACGAAGATCGGCAAAGACCTCCAAGGCGATACCACCATCGACGCCACCGGCTGCATCGTGTGCCCCGGCCTGGTGGACATCCACGTCCATTTCCGCGAGCCCGGTTTTGAATCGAAAGAAACTATCGAGACCGGTAGCCGCGCCGCCGCCCGGGGTGGCTTCACCACCGTGGTGACCATGGCCAACACCAAGCCCGCCATCGACAACGCCGGCATGGTCGAATTCGTCAATCGCCGCGCGCGCGAGACGGCCTGCATCAAGATCCGTCCCGGCGCGTGCGCCACCAAGGGCATGCAAGGCAAAGAAATCACCGAGATGGCCGAGCTGAAAGACGTGGGCGTGGTCGCGGTCACGGACGACGGCAAGGACATCCCCGACAGCGGCGTCATGCGGCGCGTGCTGGAATACGCCAAGATGGTCGGCCTGCCCTACATGGCCCACTGCGAGGATCACGATTTGTCCAAGGGTGGTGCCATGAACGAGGGCTATACGTCCACCACCCTCGGCATCCCCGGCATTCCCAAGGCCTGCGAAGAGATCGCCATCGCGCGCAACATCCGCCTCGCGTGGATGACCGGTGCCCACCTTCACATCCAGCACGTCACGACCGCCGAAGGCATCGACACCATCCGCCACTATAAGCGCAAGGGCGTACACGTCACCTGCGAAGCCGCCCCGCACCACTGGGCGCTCACCGACGACGCCGTTCGCTCCTTCAACACCAACGCCAAGATGAACCCGCCGCTCCGCGAGCAGATCGACTGCGACGGTATCATCGCGGGCATCAAAGACGGCACCGTGGACTGCATCGCCACGGATCACGCGCCCCACACGCCCACGGAGAAAGCTCAGGAATTCGCCGACGCCCCCTTCGGCATCATCGGCCTGGAAACCTCCCTCGCGCGCGTCATCACCGATCTCGTCGAGCCCGGCCACATTACCATCGAACGCGCCATCGAGCTCATGACTGTCTCCGGATCGCGCATTTGCGATCTCGGTGCGGGCGAACTCAAAGAAGGCGGCCCGGCGGACATCTGCATCTTCGATCCCAAAGCCGAGTGGCTCGTAACGGAGAGCGAATTCGGCTCCCGCAGCAAGAACTCGCCCTTCATCGGCGAGACGCTTAAGGGATTGGTGAAGTACACGATCTGCGACGGAAAGACGGTGTATCAGCGGGGGTAGGGCGTAGACTCAACAACCATGCAAGTATCGATAGCTTCCAAGAGCGTTAATGTGTGGGCGACTTGAGAAAGCACCACGTGAGAGCCGACTATTGATTGGGCAGTCAACTATGAGTGAAATCGGCATTATGTAGGTAATGGGAAATAAAGGAGGGCTAGACCGTGGAATCGAAACTGGAAATTGGTGCTCCGGAAGAATTCGGGATGCAGGCAGTCATCGTGGAAAACTTGTTCAGCCTCCTTCCCACTGGGGTGCTGATGGTTACGACACTTATTCTTAGTTCGTTGGCCGGCGCTCTAACTCACATCCTATTTGGTGCCCCAGCAAGCGCGCTCGTATTTTTGTTCCTGATTGTCTTGATGTTGTTTGTCAGTCTTTATCTAATGCTTGTTTGTTTTCCATTTATGCAGGCGAATCCGTACGTCCGGCATCTGGTCGAGAAGAGACACGGATGGAGGCAATCCAGTTCGAACGCCTACATCTGCCAATTGAGTTTGAGTCCTCGATTTTACAGCGGACTCCGGGGTTTTCTCGAAGATGCTGACGATATCGGATGGCTCGAAATCAAGGACGACGGCATAGTTTTCAAGGGCGACAGCATGAATCTCAGCCTGCCCTTCGAGGCAATTAATCGTATAGCGACCTTGGATCGCGGCTATCGCATGCTGGGGATGGGTGGAAGAAAAGTCCGAATTTCGACTAGGGCTTTGGATGGCATCCAGGCATTTGAATTGGTGGAACGACAGTCCTATACCATAGACACCTCCCGACGATTGGCCGACGACATCATCGACGCGATTGAGTATGGTTGGTCTCAGGTTCGTGGGGAAAAGGAACAGCGAACCAGCGAGTAGCGGAATTGCCGATGCAGTGCGCGTTAGGAGACGGAGTTGCAGGGACAGCGGCGCCACGCGACTCGGGCACTTGCCGGCCAAATGATTGGAACGTATGGAATCACGCCTTCAAATCGAGGCCCCGTGTCACTTCGGGCGGTTGGAGTTCGCAGTGGGAATTCTCCTCCATTTGTGTGTCTGCATGGTTCCCGGGTTTGTGCTTATCGTTGCCGCATTGCTCCCTTTAGGGGCATTTGTACCTCCCGAGTATTTGAAGTTCTTTCTCCTCTTGGGCGCGTTCTTACTGGCTATGCTTTTCCCGATGTTCATGCCCGTTTTTCAAGTGAATCCGTATATTCAGGCGGTAATTGAACGCACCTTGGGACTAAAGAAGCCGAGATCGGTTGTATACGATTGCCAGATCACATTTTCGCCGAGGTTGTGTCGGGGACTTCGCAGGTTGCTGGATGATTCAGACGATGTGGGCCGATTGGAGATCACCAACGAGGGACTTAACTTTCACGGAGGCTGCGTCACGCTGGCGCTGCCCTTTAGTTGCATTGAGTCCTCCAAGAAGATGCGCACCAAAGCCCGAAACTTATGGATTGCTGGCGGGAGCACTCGCATTGTGACCAGCGATTTTCCCGGTATTTCCCATGTCGATTTCATGGAACGACAGTCCAGAACGTCTTGGAACTCGAGACGTATCTCCTCGGAAATCGCCTACGCCATCGAGTACGGCATCCTACAGAATCGTGCCGCGACCGAGACTGTCAGCGCGGGATTGCCATGATCCGGGCGATTTCCTTTTCCAGTGATTCTGCCTCGGCCGCGCGGTCCACTGCGCGGAACAAGGTGGCCAGATTAGTAAGAATTTCGGCCACCGCCGGGTGATCCAGGCCCAGGGCCTTTTCCGTGATTTCGCGTGACCGAGAGAGGCTAGCTTCAGCTTTTGCGATTTCCCCCGCAGAAAAATAGATATATGCCATGTTGTTCAATGTCGAGGCGATTATGAGGTGGTCTTTTCCATAAGCCGCCTCATCCATGACGAGTGCCCGTAAAAAGACAGGCTCCGCGTCGCCGAATCGGCTCTGTCGCAGGTAGACTATCGCGAGGTTTTTCAGGGATGCCGCCACATCAGAGTGGCCAGGTTTCAGTACTCGCTCCCGCACTTCCAGCACGTGCCGATGGATGCTCTCTGCCATCGCAAGATGGTTCAACTCGGAGTGGAAAAGACCGAGATTGTTCAGGGTCGCAAGCGTCTCCGGGTGGTCTGGACCAATCGTTTTTTCCTGAATCGCTCGTGCTCGCTCGAGCAACTGGATTGCGTCCTCCTTCCGCGATTGCGCGTGGTAGATCAGCCCCAGATTGTTGAGGCCCAGAGCCACGCAGGGATGTTCCGGTCCCAATGACTTTTCCCACAGGGCGATCGCTTGCCCGGCCTCGGCCTCTCCGAGACCATATTCGGCCGTTTGTCGATGGACATCGGAGAGGATCGTCAGGCTGATCCCGACGTCCGCATGCTCGGGCCCCAAGGTATCCTCCAGAATATGCTGGCTCCGCAGCAGCAGTGATTCCGCCCGTTTAAACTTGGCCTGTATCTTATGAATCTTTGCCATCTCGATCAAGCCAATAGCAACGTCATGCTCAATAGAATTCTTTGGACAGTCGACCGCATTGGGGGTGTCCTCGCCGTGCAGGAATCGCAAGCCAATCGTCTCGACCGATGCCCGCCAATTCTCGATTGTCTTCCGGATATCAGGCTGGAGGGCAGCCTCGAACAGATCCGCGGAACGCTCGAGCAGCGGCTCCGCCTCGGTGTACCGTCCACATTCCGACAGGAACCCGGCAAGACTGACCAGACTATAGGCAACGGCGATGTGATCCGGTCCCAGCAGGCGTTCCCGCCTCGCCAACGCCTCGCGAAAAAGCGGTTCAGCCTCCGCACGCTTACCCACGGCATTGCATGCGACGGCGAGGTCATTGACGCTGGTAGCATAAAGGAGGCCGTCGCGGCCAACAACCCGCTCGGCCACTTCGACCGAATCCTCGGCTGCGGTGAGCGCCCTGCCGAGATCATTCGCATCGTAGTAGGAGGAGAATTCCTGATTCGCCGCCAGCCACTCCGGGTCGATTACATCGGGGGATGAGAACCAGGATTCGCAACCGGCAAGACCGGCCGCAAGCAGCACACAGGTCGCGATTCGCATGGCAAGAGAGCCTCCCCTGACCGGCCGGAATCTATCGGGAGAAGTCGAGGGGGGCCCACCAGCTATGTGGCGGTCCCGTGGACTTCCGAGGTGAGGTTCCGGCGGAAGAAACTGGCGCGTCCCCGTCAAGGGATGGCGTCCCCCGAACAGCGCGCCCTATAACCAGCGTAGTTCACTTCGGAAAAATTGTCCAGCACTATTTTGGCGGGGGAACTCCTGAAACCACCCGGCCAGCCTCATCTAACCTTGAACAATACCGCGTTCCCATTCGCCGCCACCTTCACCAGCCACCCGCACGTCCTTAACTGCGCCACGGTATCCGGATTCACCGGGTCGGTGTCGGGGCAATAGACATAGCGTACGCACCACTCCTCGGCCTTGGCTTTTCTCCATGCATCGGGCGTGTCGGGGTGGAAGAACTCCGCCACCACACCGCGCAGGGCAGGCCCCTCATGACGGGCGAAGTCCTGAATGCCGATGCCGTAGACGGTACCGTTGCCCCGCAGCACCGCGATGTCGCCCATGATCGGTGCGCCGTCGGAGGGCGCGAGCACGACGCCTTCTTCGAGGTGCGCGAGCGTATCGGCGTCGGACTGATTCATGAAAGCGAAGCGCGTCCAGGGATAGTGCTCTTGGAGTGTGCGGTAGCCCAGGGGGCCGTAGGTCACGAGCCAGGTCACACCGATGGAGAGCACGCCGCAGACGATAATCGCGCCCTGCAATCCCCGGTAGATTTTCGGCCAGCGCACCACGCCTCGCTCGATGGCCGCCGCGCCGAGGATGGCCAGGGGCACGCCGATCATGATGGCAAAGCGATCGGGCGTGAACTTCAGAAACCAACCCTGGCCCCACGCTGAAATGGAGAGGGCGAAGAAGAGCAACAGCCACAACGCGGCCCAGGGCGGGGCATCGTCGTCCGTCGTGACCTGCGGCTTCCCGCCCTTCCACCAAGCAACAGCAAGCCCCAGGGGCACACCAACCACCAACGCCCAGTCGGAGATCTTCACCGCCACATGAAACTCGCCTGTGCGCAGGAAATTGCCGTAGTAGAGCTGATAGGCCACATACAACGCAGCGAAGGCGGCCACATAACCCACGGCGGCCCAGGCGGCGTAGCGGAAGATGCCTTTCGCGGAATTGCCGCTGCGCAGGATCGCGCCGGGCACCAGGAGCCAGTAGAAAAACGTCGCGCTCACGATGGGCGAGAACCACAGGGCGGTGCGCTGGCTTCGGGCCACGTTCTCCACCAATTGGGGGTTCCAGGAAATCATCCACGCGGAAGCGCCGAGGCCGATCCCGGTTCCAATCAACGCCACGCCCGACCACGCGATGCGCCGCCGCCAGGGCGCGACGGGGTGGCAGCAGGCCAGGAGCACCACCACCATCCAGAACATGGGGCCGAGGCGCATGTTGATGAAGGCGGGAAAGGCGAGGAGCAGCGTGGCGGCGATGCCGTCGACACGGCGGCCCGAATCCAGGCCGCGCCAGAAGGCGGCGAGGCCCAGGAAGGCCAGGCCGAAGGGCAGGGTGTAGTAGAGGCGCGCGGCCATGAGCCAGGGTTGAAAGCGTGCACCCTCGTTGAGCTCATACATGAAATAGCGTTGAAAATACACGCCGAAATCCGGGTGACCGTGCCAGGGGCCCGTGAGCACGTAGAGCAACCCGCCCAGTCCGCCGCCGAGACTGAACAGCAGAAAAGCGCGTCCCGCCAGACGCGGCACCACGAGCACGAGAAAACAATACACCGCATAGAGGTAGAAGGCCGCACACGCGCCATTCGCGAGGGCAATCATGTGGAAGGGCTCGATGTGGAGCCAATCGCCGACGGTCCCCACCGCGCCGAAGAGGTGGTGGAAGGGAATGGCGAAGAGGGAGATATCGCCCTCGGTGTAGGGCTCGTCGCAGAGCGTATAGGGCGAGGTCCACGGCGGATGGGCATGCTCCATGCCCGCGAGATAGAAGATCGTGTCCACCGTGTGCCCACCCGTGGGCGCAGCGCCCTCGGGCGGGAAGTGACGGATGATTACATGGCTCACCGGATCGATGAGGCCAATAAAGGCCATCACCGCGAGCGCCCAGAGTGGCGGCAGGATCAGGATGCGCGGTATGTACGAACGGTTGACGATGATTTGGGAACTCCAAACGTCAGGGCGTGAAAAATTTAACCACGAAGGCACGAAGGGCACGAAGGAAGAAAGGCTGGTAACTTTCCCGTATGCTGAGGGCATTACTACAACCCTTTCTTCTTCCGCCGTACGCGACCAAGCAAATGCTGACTACGGAGTCCACGGAGGCACGGAGAAAACAGAAGAGCGAGGGAAACTTGAACGGACTTTTCCAACGTAGGCGCACCGTTACTCGGCACCGACGTCTCGCTACTCCTCCTCTTCTTCTCCGCGCCTCCGTGTCTCCGTGGTTAAAATACTGGACTACGACCGACGGTTTCTCTGACTACTTCGTGGTGAAAAGTCTGTTTCAGACGAAGCACTCCGTCTCAACTCCGTCCGAACTGGATGTCGGCAAAATCGAGGATGGCATTCCAGTATTCCTGCGTGAGCACGTGCTCCGTGTTCAGGCGATACTGGAGCAGATTTCCTGTGTTTTCCTTTGTAATTTTTGCGGGGCCGAGAATCATACCGCCGCCCTTGATGCCGGGTGCGCCCAGCAGCTTGTAGACGCGGTTCGCGGCCATGATGCCTTTCAGCGCGCTTTTTCCGTTGGCCCAGGTGTCCTGCAGTCCTTCCGTGTCCAGCAGCGGACGTGGGGCCACCAGGGCCACCAGCAGGTGCTGATCGATGGGCAGCTTGTCTTCCTTCAGATCGAATTGAACGAAATTGTCGCAGAACCAGTGCGGGAAAACGCGGTTGATGCGTTCGGTCGTTTCCTGGTCGTTGTCCCGGCTCAAGGCCATGCCGCCCGTGCCCGACTGGTGGGGCACCACGAGGGCCACGCGTTCGTCCAGCGCCGCCGTCAGCAGGGCAGTCTTGCCTCGGCGCGAGTGGCCGATGACCGCTACCTGCGCTGGGTTAATGGCGGGATCGGTGACGAGGTAGTCAATGCAACGGCTCAGGCCCCAGGACCACGCCGCGATGGTGCCCCAACTGTCGCCCGAGATCGGGTGCTCGGCCCCATAGGCGGCGTGGATGCCGTCGGTGAAATCGTGCTTGTCCGGATCGATGTCGCTGTCGTGATAGGTGGCGAAGGCGTAGCCCCGATCGAGGATGGAGGCCACGCACCAGTAGTCTTCATTGGCCCCGCGGCCTTCTGTCTCGGGGTCCGGGCAGTTATCCGGGCACCACGTCGCGGGGTCGTATTGGATAGCCGAATCGCTCAACACCTCATAGTTGCCGCACTTGTTCGGCGCCAGAAAAACCGGCACGGGTCCCGTGGCATTTACAGGTAGAAACAAGGCCAGGCGAATGCGCGGGGCGTTTTCACCCGGCAGATTCTTGAAGCGGATGGTGAGTTGTTTCAGCAGGCCTTTTCCCTCCAGAACGGACTGGGGTGGCACCGTCTCGGAGACTTCGATTTCCGGCGCATCGGGGGCGAAGCCGTAGACATAGTGCTTGAAGAGGGCGATCAATTCTGGACGGCGCTTCTCGTTCCATTCCTGCGCTGTGGTGACTTTCGTGCCGTCCATCATGGTGAAGGCGTCCGGCAGCGCTGTCTGGACCGGCAGGGCGTCGAAGGCGGGGAACTCGGTCGCGGGTGCCAAGAGGGCCATCAGGGTCGTGGCAACCAGGGCCAACGGGATCTTACGCATTTAAGTCTCCTCCTTTCCGGCAGAGGTAGATCACCTGGCTGTCCGGAATCTTGTAGCGGTCCACATCGCCCGGCGGCAGCATGGCCGACGGTACGATCTCCTCGTAGTCAAAGGGCGCGAGGCGCACCTTGAAATCCAGCGGCGAATAACCCCGAACGTGATCAAAAAGCTCGGGGTCGGGTGCGCCGTACTCCTCGGTCTCGGTCTGGTCCATCATGAAGGGCACCATGAGCACGGCCTCCCCGCCGGGCCGGGTAATCCTGAAGAGGTTTCGGATCGCCTCGCGATCATCCCGCACATGCTCCAGCACGTGGAGGCAGAATATACCGTCAATCACGTCTTCCGCCAGGGGCATGTGGTGAATGTCGGATATGAACAGCGGGCCGTCGACCCCGTGAAGGATACGCTCGTAGACGCCTTTGGCGTAGTCCGTGGAGATGCAGCGGGCGTTGGGATTCTGATCGATGAAGCGGCGCACGCTCGCCTCCGGCGCGAAATGGAGGATGCGCCCCGGTGCGGTCATGAAGACGGGCGGGCGGCGCGTGAGGAACAGGTGGAGAAAGCGGTGCCGCTCGTGGGCGCCGCAGTGGGGACACTCCACCTCGGGCACGAGGAATCGCCCGCAGTCGAGGGCGCGGAAACCCGGGCCGCGCCAGCCGCAGCAGGGGCACGCCACGCGGTCCGTGGAACGGAAGCGGCTGCGCAGTCGCAGCGTGCCGTTCTGGAGATGAACCCGAGCGCAGATCCAGGCCGATCGGGCCCCATGGTGCCGGAAGCGCCGCCCGATTTCGCGGCCGATCCGGAGACCAATCCCCGGGATCCGGGCCATGGATTGCAGCATGGTTTACCCCTGTTACGGCGGGAAACGCCGCTGGTTGCGCGTCAAGCTCAATGAGCGGGGCCATTGTGGCAAAGGAGGGGGGAGGGATCAAGTGAAGGATGAAGGATGAAGGATGAAGGATGAAGGATGAAGGATGAAGGATGAAGGATGAAGGATGAAGGATGAAGGATGAAGGATGAAGGATGAAGGATGAACGGTGGCGCGGGGAATCGATGATGCCTTGGCACTTCAAACTTCGGGCCTGCTTCGGTTACCATAGCGGGTGAGTCGCGGTAATTTCTGGAGTTTTGTTGTGCGTACGCCCAATCTATCAGCCTTCATCCTGTTCCTTGCTTCCGCCCTGCTGTGCGGGTGTCCTGAGGAAGGGGAGGATCTGCGCCGCTACGCCATTGAGGTGCGCAACATCAGCAATCAACCCATGAGCCCCGTGGTGGCGGCGGCCCACGTGCCGGACGTGGCCATGTGGGAGGAGGGACAGCATGCGGGGCCGGGCATTGGCGGGCTGGCGGAGGCGGGCGAACTGAGCACGTTGATCGACGATCTTCAGGCGCGCGATGGTGTCACGGAAGTGGCCTACACGGTCCTGCCCATGCCCGCCATGGGGCTTGTGGTGCCCCGATTTGGCGTCCATGCGGGCTCGGGCCCCGACCTGACCGATACCCAGACTCTGGAAATCGATACGATTCCGGGCGATGTCCTTTCTCTGGCCGGGGGCCTCCTGGGAACCAACGACGGCTTCTGGGGCATTGATCGCGCCGTGCTCCCGGAATCGGGCTCGGCGGTGTTTTTCGCCTTTGGCTACGATGCCGGTATCGAAGAGAACAATGAACTGGAAGCCTTTGTCAACGACGACGCCACCCGCCTGGGTCCGGAGCCGATCCCCGGCGACGAGCCCGACGACGAGGTGGAGGCGGACAACCGCAGTCTGGCCACGGCACCCCCCAACGGCATTCGCCGCCACGACGGCGTGCTCGGCGTGGGGGATGTGCCGGCGTCTTATGACTTTGATGATGTGATCCTTCGGATAGAAGTAACCCGGGTGCCCCTGACCGAAGAATGACACCGTCTCGCGGTCGTCGGTAACGTCAGCGCGCCCCATCGGGCATGAGAAAATCACCCACGGGACCCAGGAGGCCCCACCGTTGAAATTACGCTACTATGTGGCCGCGCTGGCCTATTGCTGCTTCATATTCTGGCTTTCGAACCAGAGCATGCCGCCCGGCTCGGGCTTCAAGATCCCCCATCTGGATAAGATGGCCCACTTCGTCCTTTTCGGGGGACTGGCGGCCGTGATTTCCGTGGGGTTGCACCGATCGGGAAGGCCCCATCCGCCCTGGGTGTATCATGTGGCCCCCGCGCTGGCGGTGTTCACCTACGGCACCATCGACGAGTGCCATCAGTACTTTGTGCCGCTCCGGTCGCCGGACGTCGTTGACCTCATCATGGATGTTTCGGGCGCGATAGCGGCGCAGGAGTTTCTGCGTGTGTGGTTCCGGGGCGGCCGCTGGGGCGCTCTGCCCCAGCCGGATGAAACCTGAGGGCGGGGCGGGGGATATATACCCCACCGGGCGGCCCTCTTTGCCCCGGCGGAACGGCGGGTGGTAAAATAAGGCACCCAACTCAGGCCATTCATACCCGGCCCACCCCGCCTTTTCCGGGTATCGCACCACAAGGGACGCGCAGCAGCATCATGGCAGACAAAGCACCCTCCAAAGAGAAAAAGAGCACCGTAAACCGCGGTTGTGCGGGGCTGTTTTTCTTTCTCATGCTCGTCATGGGCGGCGCCTGGGGCGCGGGCCTTGGTGTTTTCGTGTGGGTGCTGGAAGATGCGAAGACCACGATCGAGGCGCTGGAGGAATTCCGGCCCAACATCGGGAGCAAGGTCTATTCCAGCGACGGCGTCATGCTGGGCCAGTTCACGATTGAGGAGCGCCAGCTTGTCCCGCTGAACGAGATGCCCCTTCACCTGGTCAAAGCCTTTCTGGCCACCGAAGACCATACCTTCTACGCGCACAAGGGCGTACGGCCCGACGCCATTCTGAATGCGGCCTTTCAGGGGCTGCAGACGGGCAATTTTCGCGGTGCGAGCACGATCACCCAGCAGGTGGTCCGCAATATTGAGGATCTCTCCGTAGGCAAGGAAGTCACGCCCGAGCGAAAGATCCGGGAAATGATCACGGCACTTCAGGTGGAGCGGGAGTTCACCAAAGACGAGATCCTGGAACTCTATCTCAACCAGATTTTCCTCGGCATCAGCGCCTACGGCGTCGAGGCCGCTTCCCAACAGTACTTCGGCAAGAGCTGCCGCGAATTGACCATTGCGGAGGCCGCCACCATGGCGGGACTCACCCGCGCGCCCAATGCGAACGAGCCCATCCACAATCCGGTGAACGCCAAGACGCGCCGGGACATCGTGCTGGGCCAGATGCTCGATCCCGAAAACGCCTTCATCACCCAGGCGCAGTACGAAGCCGCCAGGGCCGAAGACTTGGATGTCTCGGTGATTACGCCGGAGGAACGGCTGGAGCGGGAGGAGGCGGGCCAGGGCGTCTGGTCGCCCTCGAAATTCAAGGCGCCCTACTTCGCCGAGGAAGTGCGCAAGTTCATCTACGACAAGTTCAATAAGGAAGAGGTGCTGGAGCAGGGCATGGAGATCAACACCACGATCGACATGCGCATGCAGAAGGCGGCGGAGAAAGCCCTGTTGGAGGCGCTCGCCCGCTTCGACGAGAAGAAGCTGGCGTGGCTTACCAAGGTCGGACGCGAAGAAGAGTTCGTTCCCGTCTCCGGCGCCCTCGTCTGCACCGACAATCGCGAAGGCTCCAAGGGCTTCGTTCGCGCCATGGTGGGCGGGCGCGACTTTGACACGGTGAAGTTCAACAGCGCGACCCAGGCCAAGCGTCTCATTGGATCGAGCATCAAGCCTTTCGTGTGGGCGGCGGCGATCGCCTCGGACATGACGCCCTCCACGATCATCGTGGACGCGCCCTATGTCCGGGTCAACACAGCCGGCAAAGCGTGGGCGCCGAAGAATTTCGATGGCAAGTTCCACGGCGCCATGCCCATCCGTCAGGCGCTGGAACGTTCCATCAACATCGTATCCATCAAGCTGGTGGAGCAGCTTGGCGCGCCCTTTGTGCGCTCCTACCTGGAAGGCTGCGGGATTCAGACCGATCCCCAGCAGGGCCTCACCATCGCCCTGGGCACGCCCCACGTCACCGTGATGGAAATGTGCACGGCCTACTCCATCTTCGCGAACGGCGGCAAGCGCTACAGCCCCATCCTGATCACCGATATCAAGGATCGCGATGGGCACACGCGCTATGACTACAACGCAAATCCCCAGGTGGACGAGGCCATGCCCGCCGACGTGGCATTTGTGGTGAACCACATGCTCCAGGGTGTGGCCACGCCCTTCCCCGGCGGCGGCTACAGCCCCACGGGCGCGCGGACTCACGTCATCAACCGTCCCCGGGGCGGCAAGACGGGCACGACCAACGACAGCCGCGACGCCTGGTTTGCCGGGTTCACACCGGAGTTCACCTGCGTGGTGTGGCTGGGTTACGCGGACAACCGCCCGCTGGGCGAGGGTCGTGATCGCGATGGCCTGACCTTCACCGGCGGCCATCAGGCGGCGCCTGTCTGGATCGAGTTCATCAAGGCGGCTGAAGACGGGATGCCGGTGAAAGAATTTGAAGTGCCGGACAATATCGAGTTCGTCGAGATTGACCGCCGCACCGGCTACCGTGGCGGCAAGTACAAAGAAGCCTATATTAAAGGCAATGGCCCGCCCTCGTATGCCGCGCCTGCGCCCGAGGGCGAGGTGGTCGTGACCGAAGAAGTGGCCCCGCTGGAATCGCTGTAGGGCTCGATGGGTCTTATGGGTCTTATGGGTCTTATGGGTCTTATGGGTCTTATGGGTCTTATGGGCTCGCAGTTTTCATACTCACCCATACGACCCATTTTCAGACCTCAGCCTTCAGCCTCTTCCCTCAATCTTTGCAGCACGCCTCGCTGTGCCTCTACATCGTGGCGCAGGGCGGCTGTAATTGCGACGGGGGCTGGAATATCCAGCCACGCCATGACTTCCGCTAAAGACTCAAAGAGGTCCTGTCGCGCGAGACCGTTGTCGCGCAGGTGGTGGGCGAGTTTCAGGGTGCGAAAGGCGTCGAACCAGCCGTGAAACTGGTTGCGTCGCTGAACCGGATCGGTGCAGTGGCGGCGTATGCGTTCCCAGGCAGTCGCAAACTCTTGCGCTGCGAGCCAGGCGGCCAGCGCTGGCGCAATCGCTTCCGCGTCCGACAGTAGCGACGCGCCGGTGGCATTGAGGTTGCCATCCACCAGCGCCAGCCACGACCGGAGCACCTTCCACGTATCCGCGTGATAGGTGAGGTAGGCGTCGTCCTCGTCGCCCGCAAACTGGCCCACCTTTCGGCCCGTTCCAAAGGGCACGCGGTGGGAGGCCCGACCCGAGGGGATCACGGTCGTGCCGTGGACGCGATCCACTTTTCCCGTCTTCGCGAGTTGCTGTAGGAAGTAGAAATCCTCCCCGGCCTGGCGGCGGTTCATCCCGCCCGAGGCGGCGTAGGCCTCGCCCGTGCAGAGCATGGTGGAGCCGATAGCGGGGTAGGCATAGGGGGAGCCCGCAAAGCGCCAGGCCCCCTCCTGGTAGCGCAGGAAGAGCTCATAGCTCAAAATCGCGCGCACCTCATCCTCGGGGCCATCGATGGGATGGGCATAGTCCACCACCGCGGCCCAGCGGCGTTCCACCTGAAAGAAATCGTGGATGGTGGCGAGGTAGTTGGCCTCCACCCGCGTATCGGCGTCGAGACTGATCAGCGTGCCGCCATTTACCGCGCCAGACTCGTGGAGGCGCGCGAGAGCCCAGTCGAGTCCGATCTTCCGCGCCAGCCCCACGCCCTCTTTCGGGCCCAGTGCGCGGCCTTCGCTCGCCGCGTCTATCCAGGCGAGGCGCAACTCCGGGTGGGCCGCCGCAAACGCGGGGAGGGCCTCCAACGTGCGCTGGTTGTCCGCGCAATCGGCCTCGCCCGCGCAATCGGGATGGCGGTTGTTGACCACGCAGAGCACCAAGGTCTTCTCCAGCATCGCGGGTGAATTCGCGGCGAGGTCGGAGAGCGTGAGGAAAAGATTGGCCGACTCCGCGAGCACGGGAATAACCACAGTCTGGGTGAGGCCCTCACTGCGAAGATCGCCCTCGATCCATGGCCACGAGCGGTGCATGGAGGGCTTCTGGAGATAGGCCAGAACGGGGTTTTTCATTGACCCGCGCCCTTGAGGCGTTGAAGCTTCCGCGAGCTTCCGTTACAAGAAATAAAAAGAGGATCGACCACGGAAAGCACGGAAAAACACGGAAGGGGAAAAATAGGGAAACACTTCATATCACCAGCGTCCAGCAACGCAGGCGACTTCACCCCAAAAATTTCCGTGAAATTCCGTGCTTTCCGTGGTCAATATTTTTCCCTTCACTGGTGTGCCCGGATCACGGCCAGCGCCTGATCCAGGCGGGCTTCGTCGATCCAATGGATCTCGGTGCCGTTGCGCTCCATCCTCCGGAACCACGTGTCCTGCCGCTTAGCAAACTGGCTGATCTCGCCGCTCAGCTTCTGGTAGAGGTCATTGCGATTCTTGATCTTGCCCCGGAGGAACAGGGACACATTGCGGTATTCCAGGCCGAGAAGCTCCAGCCGTTCCCAGGAACAGCCCCCGGCGATGAGATCCTCCACCTCCTCGATCAGGCCCTCCTCCAGGCGCGCCTTGAGGCGGCTGGCGATGCGCTGGCGAAGCTTCTTGCGGTCCCAGGCCACGCCAAGAACGAGGGGTTGAATCGGCGGTGCGGGTTCGGGCGTTGCCTCCTGGATAAACACCTCGATCTCGATGGCGCGGAGGATGCGGTCCCGGTCCAGGAGGTCGGTGGTGTTGTGGAGGTCAGGCTTCAACGCCGCCAGCTTCTCCTGGAGCAACTCTGTGGACATAGGCTCCATGGCGGCGCGCAATTCGGGATTGTGGGGCACGGGAATCATCATGGTCTTCGAGAGGGCCGCATCCAGGTACATGCCGGTGCCGCCGACGATGATCGGCAGGTGTCCCCGGCCGCGGATGTCCGCGAAGGCGGCGTGGAAGTCGCGCTGGAACCTGAACACGTTGTATTCCGTGCCCGGCTCCACGATATCAATGAGGTGGTGGGCCACCGGCGGCCCGCCCAGGTCAAATTCGTGAAGGTCCTTGCCGGTGCCGATGTCCAGGCCGCGATAGACCTGGCGGGAATCGGCGGAGATGATCTCGCCCTCCAGCAGGCGCGCCAGGGCGACGCCCAGGGCGGTTTTGCCCGATGCGGTGGGGCCGAGAATTATTAGGGAATCGTTAGCGGGCATGAATAGCGGGCCTTAAATGGGATGGGTCCGGCGTCCGCCCCCGAAAGATGGACCCGTGCCGCGAGAAACTGTCACAATAGCGAGCCTGTATTATAGGCCATACTCGGCGCGGTTTCGTAGGTCGCGCACTACGCGCCACGCCCGCCGCTTTTGCCCGGTAGTTGCACGACCCCATTACCCGAACCTTTTCGCAAGGCCCCATGAAGAACATCCATCAGATTCGCGAGATTTCGACCCTTTCCTTCAACGAACGCGTGCTGCAGGAGGCGGAAGACGAGCGCAATCCGCTCCTGGAGCGGCTTCATTTTCTGGGTATTTTCTCGTCCAACATGGACGAGTTCTTCAAGGTGCGCGTGGCCAGTATTCACCGACGCATCGAAATGGGAAAAAAGGGCTTCGAGGAGATCCTGGAGAAGCTGAAGGAAAAGGCCCGCGAACTGGACGAGCGTTCCCGCGCGGCCTATCGTGAGATCACTCGCGCCCTGGCGGAGAAGGGCATCCGCCTGGTGACCGACGAGGACATCCGGGAGAACGGCAACGGGCTGGAGACCTGGCTCAACGGCTATTTCCGGGCCAACGTGCTGCCCATGCTCGTGCCTCTCATCTGCTATAAGACGCAGCCCTTCCCCCAGTTGACCGACGGCGCGCTGTACCTGGCCGTGGTCATGCGCGGCAAGAAAAAGCGCTACGCCATCCTGGAGATCCCCCCGGCGCTGCCCCGTTTCGTGGAACTGCCCAACGGCAACATCATGTACATCGACGACGTGATCCGCCTCAATCTCCACGAAGTGTTCTATATCTTCGAGTACGATGATATCGGCGCTTTCGAGTTTAAGGTGTCGCGCGATGCCCAGCTCGACATGGACAACGACTTCACCGACGGCTACATCCGCAAGATGGAGCGGGTGCTCAAGCAGCGCAAGGGCGGCCGGCCCACGCGCCTCGTGTTCGACGAGGCCATGCCCCAGGGCTTCCTCAAGATGCTTAAGCACGAGTTGGAAATCCACGAAGAAGATACGCTCATTCCCGGCGGGCGCTACCACAACATGAAAGACCTCATCCGCTTTCCCGCCAACCACGAGGAGCTGATTTTTCCCAAGCTGCCGCCGTTGCCCCATCCGATTCTGGATGGCGACGTGCGCCCCATGATGGATACGATGAAAGAGCGGGACCTGCTTATCACCTATCCCTACCAGTCTTTCGACCACGTGGTTCGGCTGCTCCGCGAGGCGGCCATTGATCCCCATGTGAAATCCATCAAGATGACCATGTACCGCTCGGCGCGAAACTCGCAGATCGTGAACGCGCTGTACAACGCCGCGCGCAACGGCAAGAAGATCTTCGTCTCCATCGAGCTCCAGGCCCGCTTCGATGAAGAGCAGAACATCCGCATCGCCGAGACCCTCACCGAGGTGGGGGCCCAGGTGGTGTACGGTGTGCCCCCGCTGAAGGTACACTCCAAGCTGCTGCTCATCGAGCGCCGGAGCACCCTGTATGCCGGCCTTTCCACCGGCAACTTCAACGAGAGCACCGGCAAGCTCTATGTGGATAGTATCCTGCTCACGAGCGACAAGCGGCTGACCGAAGAGGTGGCCAGTATCTTCGCCTATCTCGAGACGGCCGCGACGATGCGCGCCGTCACCGCGCCCCAGTTCAAATACCTTCTCGTGTCGCCCTTCAATTCACGCAGCGGCTATATGGCCCTGCTCCAGCGCGAGAAGGCAAAGAAGGAAAAGGGCTACGTGCTGATCAAGGTCAACCACCTGACCGATCAGGAAATTATCAAGAAACTCTACGAACTGGCCGACGCCGGTGTGAAAATGGACTTCATCGTGCGCACGACCTACGCCATGAGGCCCCATCCGAACATCCGCGCGATCTCGATTCTGGATCGCTACCTGGAGCACCAGCGCATCTACATCTTCGGCAAGGGGAAGGAGCGCGACATTTTTCTCGGCAGCGCCGACCTCATGGAGCGCAACCTCGACTGGCGGGTGGAGGTGGCCTTCCCCATCCTGAACGAGAAGCACCAGAACTACATCTGGGATCTCATGCAGTTGCAGATTGCCGACACCTCCAAGGCGCGCGTGCTCGATGAGACCCAGAGCAACATCTACGTGGCCCATGATGGCAACGAGTCCCGTTCGCAGTGGACCACCCGGGCCTACATCGCGGGGATGCTCGGGGGATAGGGAGCATTGATCCCGAGGCGCGGCTGTGCGAACATGATCATCTCTATCGCACACACCGCACTGAAGATCACGAAGGTACTCCCATGCGTCAAATTCTCCCCATTGCCCTGGCCATTCTTGTCCTCAGCCTCTCCGCTTCTGCAGGGGAAACCGCAGGCATTCCCCTCAAGCCCGATCCCCCCATCGCGGTGGATGGCGCGCTGGGCGACTGGTCCGCGGTGGTCAATGCCATCGCCATCGATCAACCCGCCCAAGCGGTCTTTGGCGCGGGGGCCTGGGGCGGCGCGGCCGACCTCAGCGGCACGATTCACCTCGCCTGGCGCGAAGATCACCTCTATCTTGCCGCCGAAGTGAAGGATGATGACCTGTCCCAGACGCAACGGGGCGCGGGGCTCTGGCAGGGTGACCACGTGGAGCTGTACCTCGATGTGACGCCGGACGCGGAGCCAGGTCGCGCCGAATTCGGCGCGGGCCAGTTTCAAATTGTCCTGAGTCCCGGCAATTTCGGCGTGACGGGCGATCCGCTGGCAGATACGAAGCCGGAAGTTTTCGTCTATAAGCCGCGCGCGCTTGATCTGGAAGGCGCGTTAATCGCCTCCACACAAACGGCGGAAGGCTGGATCCTGGAAGCGGCTATTCCGTGGAAAGCGCTCGGCGTTGCACCGGTCGCGGGCCTGGCCCTGAGCGTGGAAGTCGGCCTGAGCGACACCGACGGGGGCGAAGCGCGGCAGGATACGCTGCTCACCACGGGCACGGCGGCATGGGAACATATGCGGGCGCGGCTGCGTCCCATGGCGCTTGCGGGGAGCGACGGTGTGGCTACGTCGACGGCCAAGGGCCAGCCCATCTTCGATGCGCTTGTCATCCCCCAGGGCGGACAGGAGCACCTCGTTTTCGAGGCGGCTGCAACACCCGAGGGCCAGATCGCGGTACTGCGTCTGATGGCCCGGCTCGATTTCAAACAGGTGGCGGGCTATACCCCCTCGCTGCGTCTCGCGTTGAATGGCCAGGGGCTTTCGGGCGAGCGCCTGCTCAACAAAAAGTTGCGCCAGGCTTCCCGGGGCGGCGACGTGTACTCCATGTATTCCGGCGAGCAACTGGCCGCCTACTACAGCCCCGATTTTGAAGCGCCCAATCACGACAACCACTACGGACTCCAGGATGGCGTCATCCCCTGCCTTTTTGAGCTGGACGTGACCGACCTGCTGAAGGCCGGCGCGAATGACCTGGTTGTGCAGCACTCCGCCGACGAGCGGATCAAGGAAGTGCTCCACGCGGGCCAGGCGGAGCTGGTTTTCCGTGCGCCCGCCGCCGCCCAACAAGCCAAGGCGGGTCCGCCAACGGGGCCCATTCCCACGATCGCGCCGAGCACTAGCCACCGAACGACCTACGCGGCGGAGGTGCTGACCGATGCGAAAATAGCGCTGAAATTCGGCGATGCCGAAGTGATGATCGAGAGCCAGTTCTCTACGCCCGCGCCGGGCTGGGTCACGGGCAGCAACGACTACTTCCGCCACAGCCGCCGCGTTGAGGAGCGCGGCGAGGGCGTGGTGGTCTTCGACACCTTCACCAATCTGACCAGCGAGAATCTCGGCATCATGCACCGCCACCAGGCGAAGCTCGGCGCGGACCTCAAGCGCCTCTGGATCGCGGGCCTGGAGCAGGGCGATCAAGCGGGACAGGCGAGTACCCCGGCCAACTGCACCACTTTCGGCGCATCGGAAAACTGGGGCCTCGGCCTCATCGCGTCGGACGACGTGTTTCGCGTTCACAGCACGAACTACGGCGCGGAGGGAAGTATCGGCGTGGCGGACAACAATCTCGTGCTGCCGCCCGGCGCGAGCTACACTGCCGAGTGGATCGCGGTGCCCGTGCCCGCACCGGATTACTATGCCTTCATCAATTCCGCGCGGCGATTCATGGATTCGAACTTCGTGATCGAGGGCGGCTTCGTCTTCCTGCGCTCCGGCGAACTGACGGATGCATGGAGCGACGAGCAGGTCAAGAATTTCCTGGAGTGGAAAGACCCGAAATACGTTTGCGCCAGCATTTTCGCAAACTACCAGGGCCGATATGCCCACGGCACGGCCTTCCAGCAGGTGGAGCACGAGTCCTTCAAGAAATCCTTCGCGCGCTGGCGCGGCCTATACGACGCGACCTATATGGTGTATTTTCACTGTTTCCTCGACGTGACCGACGAGGGCGTGGAGCGCTACGCGGACGCCCGCACGCTGCGGCCCGACGGCAGGCAGGCGGACTATGGCAAGGAGGACCAGCGCATCTACCTGCCCATGACGGGCAACCTCTACGGAACCGAAGTGCGCAAGAATGTGGACGTGATTCTGGACGAAATCGGTGCCGACGGGGTCTACTGGGACGAGCACGAGTACAGCAGCGCCCAGTACCACTACGGCGAACCCTGGGACCGCTTCAGCGGGGACATCGACCCGAAGACCATGCAGGTGCGCGGGCTGAAATCGTCGGTCACCCTGCTGACCGAGGACTGGCGGGTGAGTCTGGCAAAGTACATCCAGTCTCGCGGGCCGCTGATCGGCAATGGCGCGCCCTACACCCGCGCCATGGCGGAGCTGGACTTTCCCTGCTTTGTGGAGACGGGCAGCATCACGAACTGCACCCTGAGCCATCTCTATTCGCCCATCGCCCTGGGCGATCACCTCACGGAACACAGCCAGCAGGACGCCTACGCCACCATGCTCGCCGCGCTGGACTATGGCTGCGTTTATCACTGGTACAACGACATGACCGTGACGCCCACGCATCCCACGATCACCTCGCAGATGTTCCCCATCACGCCGTTGGAGCTGCACCAGGGCTACATCATCGGCAAAGAGCGCATCGTGACGAAAGTCAGCGGGAAATACGGCTGGAGCGACGCCGCGCAACACGAAGTCCACGTCTACAGCGAGCGCGGCGAAGAAGTGCCGGATTTCGCGACCCCTTTCACCACGGAAGATGGGAAGACCTGGACAGAACTAAGGATAGGCGAGGACTGGTCGGCGGTTATCGTGCGGAAGTAGCCCATTACAGGGACGGCAGGGACAGCAGAGACGGCAGGAATGGGTACCCCTGTTGTCCCTGCAGCCATGGTCCTTCGCTGGGTATTGCTCCGCGCGCGGTGCTAGAGTATTCCCATGTAGTGAAATCGAGGCATCCACATCAAGCCACGGAACCCTTGCATGAAAACACGCTCTTTGCTTCGCACGTTGCTTCCAGTCGCCTTCTGCGCCCTGCTGGCCGGTACACCCAATGCGGCCACGGCGCAGCAATCCGCCGATGCGCCCCTCCACTACGGCCACGACGCCACCCTGCCGCCGCCGAAGGCCCTGGTGTTTTCCATCGGCGCTGACAAGATCATCGCGGACGCGGCCGCGTGGAAGGCCATGGGCGTGGACGGCTTTTTCCTGGAAGGCGCTGCGAGCGAGTGGTCTACCAACATCTGGGCGACCGACGGCAAGCCCCACACCATCGGCGAGAGCGACGAGACCTTACAGAAGGTTCGCGAGGCCGTGCGGGTCGCCCGCGATCTGGACATGGAAGTCTTCCTGAAGCTGGTCTATGCCAACCCCCTGGAGTGGTTCAACGAGACCGCGTGGCAGCAGATCGACCACAACTTCAAGCAATTTGCGATCTTCGCGCGGGACACGGGCTGCAAGGGCATCGCCGTGGACATCGAATATGTGGGCCAGCAGTACGCCTTCTCCTGGGAAGGCTACGACTACAAGGGCTACACCCGCGAAGATCTCATTCGCACGATTCGGGCGCGCTCCACGGGGATCCTCCGCGCCATGTACCACGAGTTTCCCGAGATGGTCTTCCTGGTGCTGCCCGAAGAGAGCTTCACCTTGGGCACCCAAATCGAAACCGCCTGGGTGGAGGAAGCGGCCCGCCAGGACGCACCCGGCGGCGTTCACCTCTGCATGGAGTCCACCTACACCAGCGCGGACATCGGTCGGACCCTCGCCTCGGGCGCGGCGGACAACGCGCTCTTTCACCGGCTGCTGAGCCCGCGCGGGCGCGACCTATTGGGAGAAGAAGTGCTCCCTCGCGGCGGGAGCCTGGCCGGCGGGCTTTGATGTGGTGGTGAAGAGCCCGCCCGAGAAAACGCCCGAAATGATCCGGGAATGCTGGGCAGGCTGCCTCATGCAGTCGCCGCGTTATACGTGGATCTATCTCGACCGCTACGCGGAGCAGCACCTGGGCCGGGACCGGGACAAATTCCCCGGCACGATGGATTTCGCGGTGTGCGCGGATATCCTGCGCAAGAAAGAAATCATCACCGATGAACCCTATGTCACGCTGGCCCGCTCCCTGCGCACGCTGCCCGCAGATTTGGACGTAGCCGCTCTCAAGATGGTGCCCGTGCCCCGTTTCAATTTCCCCTATGCCGTGCCCATGCTGGAACTGACCGACGTCGGCGAGGTCGCGCCGGAAGAAGTCGCAAGGCAATGGCGCATCGCCCTGGACTACTACAACGGCGTCACGCTGGACCTGCCGGCCCTCTTCTCGCCCATTCCCGAATGGCAAATCATCGGCCCCTTTCCGAGTGCCGAGCCCTTCAAGGGCCACGGGGCTGCCTTCCCGCCGGAAAAGGTCATCGACCTCGCCGCGGCGTACGACGGCGTCAACGGAAAGGTGCGCTGGCAGCACTTCGTGCTGCCCCAGGGCAGTCTCGGCGTGGACCTCAAGCCGCTGTTCAGCCCCAACGAACAGACCACGGCCTACGCGGCCTGCTGGGTGGATTCTCCCGTCGAGCAAAAAGTGCAGGCGCGCTTCGGCTCGAACGACGCGGGCAAACTCTGGATCGGCGGCGTGCTCGTGAAAGACTTCGACCACGAAAGCTGGTCCATGGTCGATCGCGACATCATCCCCGTTAAGCTGCCGAAAGGACGAACGCCCGTGCTGGCCAAAATCACCAACGGCATCGGCGCGTGGTCCCTTGTGCTGCGATTCACCGATGCGCTGGGCAATCCCGTGCCGAACCTGAGTTACAGCGCGGTGCCGTAGGTTCAGCGCCCCAGCTTCTCTTCCAGCACCGCGCGTGCGGCCTCGTAGATCGCCAGCACTTTTTCCCGCGCCGCATCGCTGCTGAAGTCGCCGCTTCGGCCGATCGTCACCATGCTGGAGCGCAGCTCGGCGATCAGGCTTTCGGCGGCTTCGGGCACCAATACGGGCTTACCCGCAACCTGCAAATAAACCGGGCTCGTGTGGGCAAAGAGGGGGCGACCATACTCGTTGAAGCCGACGGATACCGCCTCGGGATGGTCATAGTCGACCCCGAAGGGTACGGCCCGCAGGGCCAGCCAGGTCGATTGCTGAATGGCGACCGTCTGATCGATATTCGCCTCAAATACCCCGGCCTTTTCCTCCGTGTTCACGCGGCCAATCACCGCGCCGTTGGCCACCAGCTCCAGCGCCTTGAAGTCATTGCGGCAGACGCCCCGGGCCCGCACCTGCACCGCCCAATCGGGGCCCGGCTCGATTATTGCGCCGGCCTGTGCGCCATCCACGTAGAATTCAAGCAGGGGCCCGTTGGTGATATACGACTGTCCCTCGCCCAAGGCGGCGAGCCAGTTCGCGGTCGCCGGGGTACCCTCTGCGCGTACCATGGTCATGGCCATGTCGTTGAGAAACCAGTCTGTTCCCATGGCGATCGGTACGCGGAGGCCAACATTCAGATAGCGGTAGAAGCCCTGTTCGTAACCTCCGGTCGCGCCGCCATCGAAGATGACCTGGCCGTCCAGCAGCCCCGACACCCAACTTGGAATGTCTTCGTATCCACGGGCATTGTGACACCAGAGGACGGTGGCCCCTTGAAGTCGCGCCGCCTCGATACCGTCACGAAGGCCGCCGTCATCGTTGCCCCGCTTCATGATATCGGCCCCGAGGCTCGCGGGAAGGATAAGCTCGGGTAAATCCAGAAACATGACGTGGCCATAGCCCTCAGCGCGCGGAAAGTTGTGGCGGTACTCCTCGCCATAGCCGAAGACCACGCCGGAACGCGTCTGAAAACGTTGAAGGTCCGGCGCCGTGAAGGTGTTTGAGATGTACTGAGCATCCGCACCCGGCCGCTCGAGATAGGAAAGAAATACGAAGTCCAGGCCGTCGGCCGCCGCGGTCTCGGTCACGTAGCGCTCGGCCTCCGGCAGTGTCATTTCCTTGAGGTGCAGGTGCACATTGCCCGAGTGTTCCATCCCATCGTGAAACCGGCTGAGACTGATCTCCACGATAGCACTCGCCTTATTGCGCAGGTCCAGCGACTGCCTCGCCACGGCCGTTTCCAGTCCGGAGAATGCTTCGATGTGGACCGTATTTCGTGGCAGCTCGATGGTACGCTCATCGGGCAGCATGAACCAGCGGTCCACATACGTGAATGCAGCTTCCCCTACGGAATTCCCGCTCAGGGCCGTGCTCCGGGGAAGGAGCTCGGCCGGGCGGATCGTGTGGCCTTGCCCATCGGTGATGTGGATCAGCGCGGGAATCCGGGTGTGCGTCGACGCATCAACCACGCGCAAGGTAACGGCGCTGGTCGCGGTAGAAGGCAGCGCATCCGGCCCCTTGGCCTGAGCCAGCACCGGCGGTTGGGGCAGCGGATCGTGAACACCATCGTGTGCGTTTGCAGATAAGGAGGCCGCAAACATTAGCGTCAGGGCCAACCTGCAGTTGTTCGCGCGGTACATCAGCATCTCCTGAGCAAGTGCGACCTGTGTTCTGCCAGATGCAGCACGTGCCAGGACCGGTCACACAATGGACTTCCCATAGTTACATCCCATAATCGCGCAGCTTGTAAACCAGATTCCGACGGCTGATGCCGAGCAATTCCGCGGCGCGGGTCTTGTTTCCCCCCGTCTTTTCAATCGCTTCGACGATTGCCTGTCGCTGGATCGCCTGCATGTCGCCCACGAGCACGCCTGCGTTTTTCCGGGGCAGGTGCTCGCTCTTGCGGACAGATTCGGGCAGATCAGTGGGAAGGATCTGGTGGCCATCGGAAAGGATGGCCGCGCGCTCCAGCGCGTTGCGCAATTCGCGTACGTTGCCCGGCCAGGGGTGCGCAAGAAGACAACGTTCCGCTGCCGGGCTCAGGCGCTTCCGGTGCGGGCCGAGTACAAGACTCGCCAGGGGAAGGATGTCTTGTGAACGCGCAACCAGACTCGGGATGTGCAGCGGGAACACGTTGATCCGGTAATATAAATCTTCACGAAAGCGGCCGGCCTTGACCGCTTCTTCCAGGTTGCGGTTCGTTGCCGCGATAAGGCGCACATCGGCGTGGCGCTCTTCTGATCCGCCTACACGCCGGTAGGTGCCCGATTCCAGAACGCGAAGCAGCGCGGGCTGCAACGTCAACGGCAACTCGCCGATTTCGTCGAGAAAGAGCGTGCCGCGATTTGCCTCCTCAAAGCGCCCCGTGTGTTGGCGATCTGCGCTGGTAAATGCGCCCTTTTCATGGCCGAAAAGTTCGCTTTCGATCAGGTGCTCGGGAAGGGCGCCACAGTTCACCGTAACAAAGGGTCCCGCCGCGCGCGCGCTCTGGCGCTGGATAAATTCGGCCACCACCTGCTTGCCCGTGCCGCTTTCGCCCGTGATGAGAACGGTGGCGTCGCTCCCGGCGGCCCGCGCGGCCTGATGAAAGACCAGTCGCAGTGCCGGGCTCTCGGCCACCACCCCGGGCGGAATCGGGGTGCCTTCTGCGTCGGCGGCGCGTTCCACGGGCGCGCCCAGGGCATCGTCGACCGCCGCGATAAGCTCGTCTAGATCCACTGGCTTTTCCAGGTAATCCAGCGCACCCTGCTTCATGGCGGCGACGGCGTCGCGCACGTCGATGTAGGCCGTGAGCAGAATCACGGGCAGCGCGGGAAGATCCGCCTTCACCTTCGCGAGGACTTCCAGGCCGCTCATCCCCGGCATCCGCACATCCAGCAGCATCAGCGCGCAGTCGGGCGCTGCGGCGAGGCCCGCCGGACCATCGGCGCAGAGCAGCGTGGCAAAGCCGGCGCGCTGAAGCGCATTGTCCAGTAGCTGGCGCTGGCCGGGGTCATCGTCGACGATGGCGATTCGAAATTTTTCCGTCATGGTTTCACGATACGCTTTCAAGGCCGGATAAGGAAACCATCGTGCCTTCACCGGGCGTAGACTGGATTTCCAGCGTCCAGCCATGGCCTTCGGCGATCTGTTGCACCAGCGCGAGGCCCAGGCCGCAGCCCTTCTCCGATCGTGTGAAATAGGGTTCGGTCACCCGGGCGAGATCTTCCGGCGCGATGCCTCGGCCCGTGTCGCGTACGGTGAGGGCGACTTTTCCGTTGGACGGGGTCACCGCGATTTCGATCCGGTCGCCGGGTGCGCAGGCGGCGAGGGCATTCAGCACCAGATTGAGGAGCGCCTTGCGGAGCAGATTTCCATCGGCCCGGACCGTGATTTCCATTGATTCAAAAGCGATTGCCACACCCTTCTGGCGTCCTTCCTCCTCCATCAGCGCCAGAAAAGCTTCGAGGAAGGGTTGGAGCGCCAGGGGCGCGATTTCGAGCTCCCGAGGTCGCGAGAGGCTCAGGAAGCCGTTGATATGGCCCACGGCGCGGTCGATTTCGTCCACGATGCGCTCCGCGCGCACGCGATTCTCTTCGTGGTCTTCGGGCGACTCAGCGATGAGCTGGGCGTGGCCGCGCACGACGCTGAGGGGGTTCTTCGTCTCGTGGGCCAGGCCCGCGCCCAGGAGGGCGAGGCGCTCCTGTTGCGCCGCATCTTCGCGGGCCTTCGCCAATGCGGCCTGGAGCCTGCGACGGCGGAGCACCCCTTCTGCGGCAAGTCCGCACAAAAGAGTGAAGACCGCAATTTCGCCAAAGACAAGTATGCGCCGTGCGGCGTCAACAGACATCAAGCTGTACATCAATTCGGTGTCCAGGGCGATTACCAGTCGGTAGGGCCCGACCGGCAGGGCTTCGAAGCCCTCGGCCTCCCACCGCTGTGCACCGCGACCCTGGCCCTGCCCGGGGCCGTGTCCACCGGTCTCCAATGCTACACCGCGGCTCACGACAAGCGTGGTGCTCTTCCACCCGGCACCTGTCCCGGCGCCGATCAGCAGCGCTGTGTCGCCTCCGGAAGCGATGATTTCGTCATCCGCACCGAAGAGCGTCACCCCCGTAATGCCCGGCGCGTCTGCGAGTTCCTCGAAGATGTAGTTCAGGCGATCCCCGCGATAGCGTCCCATGCGGCCTTGGGCGCGGATGCCCGCCGCGAGCGCGTCCAGGGCGGTTTCGCCCCGGGCCAGCAGCACCGCCCGGTGCCCCGCCACCGCCGTGCGGTAGTCCGCCCGGAGCGCAAGAAGGCTGGCGGTCATCACGGTGATGACCGCAAGCCCGATTCCGATGGTCGCCTTTTCGATTTTCATTGCGCCGTGCGCCAATCTGTTCAGTTAACCCGCGGGCAGTTCGCCGATGGGTTGGGGTTAAAGCCCCGCCCGGCGCCACGGCCCATGCCGTAACCCTGGCCGCGCCCGCTGGCATTGCCACGGCCCGCGCCGAGACCCTTGCCCTGTCCGGGTGCCCAGTTATATCCACGTCCGTTCAAGGCCTGGCCGCCGAGGCCCATGCCCCGTCCCGGTCCGGCCGTCGGCGTGACCGCGCAGCATCCGCCCGCACCGCAACCGCGGCCCATACCGTTACCCATGCCGCGACCCATCCCGTTGCCCGTTCCGGTGACGACACCGTTCTGGCGGTCAAGGAGCCGCTGGAAGGCCGGCAGGTGATGCTCCATGGTAGCAAACTGGAGCGCTTTGAACACGTTCGTCAATTCGACGTTGGCCACATTCTTCATCAGCTCATCATAGAGCGCGCCATTGTCCACCTCCGCCTTCACGGAGGCCTCCGCCGCCGCCGTCAACGTGTCGTAGGTTGGGATCTTGTCCGCCCAGGCGTCTTCCGGAACGGCCACGCCATAGCGTTCATGCAGGTAGGCCAGGGCCTCCACATGCCGGCCCTCCGCGTTCACGATATTGGCAAAGGGCATGACCTCACCGAAGGTGTCGATGATTTTGTTGTACGTTGCGCGGGCCTTGTACTCATCTTGAATCGCGCCGTTCAGGGCCGTCTTCTCCGCTTCGGTCAGGGCCGTCGCGGGGGGGGCGGCGCTTCCGGCCGCAATTCCGTTCAGGTAGCAGTTGCCTCGGGGCGCGGCATTGCCGGGCTGGGCTGTGGCGTGAAGCGTTGCGAGGGCCAGCGCCAGGCCAGCGGTCGCCAGGAGGCTTCGAGTAAGCGTGTTGCGTTTCATGGGGTGCCTATCCTTTCTTGGGCCCGCCTCGGCGGGATTCCCGTATCAGCCGCCGTTGTGGCGACTCCACCTTGAAAGGGGCATAAAGCGTGCCCGCAATTTCGTCCCGATTGGCGGCGATTGCCCTGCAGAAAAGGTCCGAACCGGTGCGAACTGCGCAATTCCTGCAGGGCAATTTGTCTTTCTGGGCCTGTCGATTTAATGCCGGCATGTTGAGGCAAGAAATCAAATAGGAGACTTATAGAGGCATTGTCATTCCCACGAAAGTGGGAATCCAGAGACCGGGCGACGTGAACTCCGCGAAATCACTGGATTCCCACTTTCGTGGGAATGACAGAAGGTCGGGAATCTATTTCAGTGGTCGAGTTTGGGGTTAAATCGACAGATCCTTCATGGGGGATTTCGCGACCGCTATTTCTTCCCCCGCATCGCGCCAGACCGTGCTAGACTGGAGTGAAAGGAGTCGTCTCTGCCGGGCTGCGGATTCGGACCCATCGGCGGCGCGGCAACTTGCGGTAGCGCGGGCGCACACCCGCAACAACGAAAGGCAGAGGCATGAAACGCCAATCTCCAGTCTTGTTGGCCATCAGTCTGGCCGTGTTGATGGTGGCGGCGCGTGCGGACGAATACGAGGATACGACCGTGACCCGAGTGGGCGACAAGGCCCCGGAGTTCACCAGCGAGACGATTGACGGGGAGAAATTCTCGCTCAAGGAGCACATGGGCAAGGTCGTATTTATCAACTTCTTCGCCACATGGTGCGGCCCCTGCCTGGGCGAGTTGCCCGAGCTGGAGAAGAGCATCCACAAGGCCTTCAAGGACGAGGCGGACTTCAAGCTCATCGTGATCGGGCGTGAGCATACGGCGGCCGAGCTGAAGGAGTTTCGCATGCAGAAGGGGCTCGAACTTCCCTTCGCCCCCGACCCGGATCGCAGTATCTACAGCCTCTACGCGACCAAGTTCATCCCGCGCAATATCATCATCGGGCGGGACGGCGTGGTGAAGTTTGCCGAGGCCGGTTTCAGCGAAGAAAAACTCAAGGCCCTGGTGACCATCGTCAAGCAGGAGCTGGCGATCAAGCCGGTGGAGCCCGCGCCCGTTCCGGTCCGCGAGAAGGAATAGGCCCTTCGGACGCTTACGCGTCGAGGACTTCCCGGATACGCTGGGCAAGGGTGCTTATGGAGAAGGGTTTGTCGATGAAGCACACGCTCTCATCGAGCACACCCTGCTCGCCGATCACGTCCGCGGTGTAGCCGGACATGTAAATGCAGCGCAGGTCGGGGCATCGGACGCTCAGGTGCGCCCAGAGATCGCGTCCGTTCATGCCGGGCATGACCAGATCGGTAATCAGGAGCTGGATCTTGTCGGTGTCTCCATTGAGCGAGCGGAGTGCATCGTCGCCGTTCCGGGCGGTGATGACCCGATAGCCCAGGCTTTCCAGGATCGTCCGGCAGGCATCCCGAAAATCACCCTGATCATCCACCAGCAGGATCGTCTCCGAGCCCGAGGGATTCCCCTCCAGGCTTTCGGGGCGGTTGATGCGTTCGGCGCTGCCGGCCTCCTGGTTGGGGAGATAGATCCGGAAGGTGGTGCCGTGGCCGGGATCGCTCTCCGCCGTCACAAAGCCGCCGTTCTGGTGAACGATGCCGTGGACGGTCGCAAGTCCGAGGCCCGTGCCTTGGCCCTCCGGCTTGGTCGTGAAGAAGGGCTCAAAGATGTGATTCAAGGTATCCGCGTCCATCCCGCAGCCCGTGTCGGCCACAGACAGCACCGCGAAGGAGCCCGCCTTACGGTCTTTGCCGAGCAACACGCCGCGCTCATAGTCGACGAAGTCGAACGCGGTTCCAATCGTGATGGTGCCACTGCCCGCCATGGCGTCCCGGGCGTTGACGATCAGGTTGGCCAGCAACTGGTCGAGCTGGGAGGGATCCATTTCGATGGGCAGGGGGCGGCTCAGGGGATGCCAGTGCATCGTAATCCGTTCGCCCGCGAGACGGCCCAGGAGCTTGAGCATGGCGCCCACGTTCTCATTCAGATCCAGTTTCCTCGGCTGCACGGTCTGCTTGCGCGCAAAGGCGAGGAGTTGCCGAGTCAGGTCGGCCCCGCGCAGTGCGGCCTTGCGCATGTATTCCAGATGCTCCTGGAGCTCGCTGCTGCAGGTGTCGTTGCGCAGGGCGAACTCGGAATAGCCGAGAATCACGCCCAGGATATTGTTGAAGTCATGGGCCACGCCGCCGGCCAGCCGCCCCACGGCCTCCATCTTCTGGGCCTGCAGAAACTGCTGGCGGGCGCTTTCCAGTTCCTGCCTTATCTGCGCGTCCTGGAGGTGGAGCCGGTAGAGTTCCGCAAGGCTCCCCAGGGAGTTCAGGTCCGACGCGCTGTAGGCGCGGAGCGCATTGGCCAGCACGATCTGGCCCATCCACTCGCCGCGCTGCAGGATTGGGAGGACGAGGATGTTCCAGGGCAGCGCCTCTCCCGGGGGGCCGTCCGGGTTCGCACAGTGCGTGGTGGGTACTTCGACCTGGCCCAGATGGGCCCACAGGGCCTCGAAGATGGCCGCATCGGGATCGTCCGGGTCGAGATCCTCGTTTTCGCGCGGGAGCGCCAGATCCGGGCGGCCCGGTCGCAGTACCGTCACGCTGTCGGGTTCGCTCCCCCGCGCGATCAGGCAGGCGAGGGCACTCTCCGTCAAGCGCACGGCATGGCGCAGGATAGGCCCGGCCAGATCGACGCCCTGCTGTTCCTCGGCCAGCATGGCCTGGGACACCTCGGCCAGCGCGGCATCCAGCGCGGCCTGGTGGAGCATAGCCGCTTCCATTTTCTTCCGCTCGGTCAGGTCGATGTGGAAACCCAGGAAGTGATCCGCGTCCAACCGCGAGGCGCGTATCTCCGTCGGGACGGACTTGCCATCCTTTCTGATCAGCGAAACCTCGACCGTGCTGTTTTCTCCCCGTGTTACATTCTGCAGGTGCGCCAAACCTGCGGCCCGACTCCCTGGATCCAGCAAATCCTCAACGCCCATGGTCAGGAGCTCATCGCGGGTATAGCCCAGGTGCTTCTCAATCGCCTCGTTGGCGTCTACATAGCGGCCGTTCCTGTCTACCACCAGTACGCCGATGGGGGAGTGCTCGACGTAGGAGCGGAAGCGGGCCTCGCTGGTTTGCAAAGAGGTTTCCCAAGCTTTGCGCGCGGTGACGTCGCGCAGAAACGAGAAAAGCTGTCCCTTTGCCTCCGGACTGGTGGCGAAGATTCCCTCTACATCGATCAGCGCACCATTTCGATGGCGTAATTGTGCATCAAAAGTGTCGTGTCCAAGACGGCAAAACTCCTGGATTCGTTCAGCCACATGCGTCGGCGTATCATTGGCTATCACATCGGCGACGTTCAATTGGAGCAACTCGTGCTCCGCGTATCCCAGCATTTCGCAGATGGCGTGATTGACCCGCAGAATGCGCCCGCTCGCATCGGCGACCCAGAAGCCATCCATGGAGGTTTGAATCAGGCTTTCGTATTCGCCCTCCCTTCGTTTGGCTTCGCTCAGGTCGATGTTGAAGCCGCACAGACGCACCGGGATGCCCTCCGCATCGCGCAGGATCCGGGCCCTGGACAGGACAGGCAAATAGTGCCCCATGGCATGTCGCAAACGGCATTCGATTTCGTAGAAGGGCCGGCCCGATGTCAGGGCGTCCTGTATTTGCCCCGTGACCCTGCCAAGATCCTCTGGATGGGGCAACCGCTGCCACATTTCGCTATCCGGCGGCGGGGAATCCGCAGGGTAGCCAAGCATTTCAAACCAGCGCTCCGAGCAGTGCAGTTGGTCACTGGCGAGATCCCAGTCCCACCATCCGTCCGTGGCCGCGTCCAGCACCAGCGCCATGCGCTCCTCGCTTTGCCGGAGCGCTTCCTCCGTCTGCTTGCGCGCGGTGATGTCCTGCAGGCAGAGGAGGACCCGGGAGTCCGCACCCGTGTCCAACCGCACAACCGTCCCCATGAGTGTGACTGAACAATCCTGCCCGTCCCGCCGCACTATGGAAAGGTGTTCAAACTCGTACGGGTGGTCGCGCCCTTCCAAGGCAGAGCGGACCGCTTCGCAGAGGTGGCACGAGCCGCCTGCGGTGGTCGATTCACAGTCGCCCGGGCTCTTGCAGGCACGGGCACAACCCAGAGCCTCGCCGAGACGCATGCCCAGGCACGAGCCCTCCTCGGGCCCCGCATAGGCGATGAAAGAAGGATTTCCGTAGAGAATGGTGGCCGATTCGTCGACCAGTCCGATCATAACGGGCGCATTGTCATACAAGGTCTGCAATTCATTGTGACGCCGTTTCAGCTCCGCCTCAAGTTCCCGTTCGTCCGTCACGTCGCGGAAGGCCACCACCGTGTGCGGGGTCCCGTCCAGCGTGGTCGAGGTGTGGTAAAGGGACACCGCCCGGTCGCTGCCATCGTGTCTGCGAACCCGAAACTCTTCGATCTGGTGATCCAGGTTCCCGGTCTCGGATGCATCCGCGAGGAAGGGCAGCGCCTCGCCATCGGCCCGCCGCAAGACCTCGGCCAGGGGTGCGCCGAGGGCGATTTCGCTCGGGCACTTCAGCAAGCGTTCCGCAGAGGGATTCCAGAACTTGATGCGCCCGTCTTCACCCGCGAGGACGACACCGGAAGCAACCGCGTTGGCGATGGCCTGCATCCGGGCTTCGCTCTGACGCACCTGGGCTTCCTGTTCGCGCTGCGCACTCAGCAGTGCTTCCAGCGGTCGGGCGGCGTAGCGGGGAACGAGCCAGAAGCTGTTTACCAGCCACATGGCAATGACGAGCAGGACGCTGCCGAGAACGTAGTAGTCCATCTGATCGAATGCGCCATGGAACTCGTTTCGGATGTCCAGGAGCATGGATTGATCCGTCAGATTCAATCGCTCCTGAAGGACGGCAATATCTTGAAGTATGGGGAGCCAGCCCATCGCGTCAAGCGGTGCGCCTGAGGTAACGGCCTCGTCCAGCCGCGCCTGAATCTGTGCCGAATGATCCAGCAGCTCCCCGTCCGTAAGTTCAGACAGCAGGCTGGTTACACCCGCCATCCCATCTCGCGTGACCACCAGTCGAGTAGTATCGTCAATACTGCCGCTGGCCAGGGCGCCCTGCAAGACCTGATTCAGTGCATTGGTGGCATCGTGGAGTTGGCGGCTGGGCCGGTATACCGGCTTGAGGGAGGCATCAAAAAACACATAGGCCCCCGCCATAACGCAAAGAAAGAGGAGGGTCGAGAGTATAGTGGGGAGGTAGACTTTCTTGACGCTGTTGGAGCTCATGGGAGTACCCCGCTTGCCTGCGCTGGCGTGCGGCGGGGAAGTAAAAGAACACCCAATCGGGGCCATGTCCCAATGTGCGCTTCACCCGCGCCAGGAAAACACCCCCGTGTCCAAACAGCCATCAACATCGGGCACATCCCAGATGAAATGGATCGCCACGTTACGGGTTTACACGGAAGAGAATTTCCGGGCAATTTCAGAGGAATCGTCCCGCAGAATATTGACCAATTCCTGCCAGTATAACACGTGCCGCGCGCGACATGGCAAGAATGCTCTCTCGCGCAACACGCCCCACCTTCAGATTGTCGAGAGATCGTTGCGGTGATTGGCGGAATGATGTTGTGATAGGATTAGACGGGTTGGGTGGGAAGTTTGCAGAATCTTTTACTGAGAGGCCACGGGGATTGGGCCACCGGGGCTGTCGGTTTCCATCGAACGCGGGCACCGGGCGGGACGCTGCAAGGTGATTGAAACAGCGGGAGTTTTTTGATGACTGAAGTCGGCGCGAAAGTTCACCTCTATCCGCCCGATCCCATCCTTATTATCGATGATGATCCCCAGATGCTTCACGTCTTTGAGCTCACCCTCAAGTCCGAGGGGCTGTCCAATGTACTGGTCCAGTCCGATGCATCCCGCGTGCCCGCCATGCTCGCCGAAGGCCCCGTGAGCCTCGTGCTGCTGGACCTCCACATGCCCGGCGTGAAGGGCCATGAACTCCTGATCCAGATCCGGGAGGCCTATCCCGCAGTTCCGATTATCATGATCACCGGTGAAAGCGATCTCGAAACCGCGATTCGCTGCATGCGGCTGGGGGCGCGGGACTACCTTTCCAAACCGGTGGAACCGCGCCGGCTCATTTCAAGCGTGACCCACGCCCTTGAACTCGGCGAACTCCGCCATGAATACCGCACCTTTATTGACAAGTCCACCCACGATCACCTCGACCATCCCGAAGTATTTGAGGGCATCATCGCGGAGAGCGCGAATATGCGCTCGATCTTCCACTACGTGGAAACCATCGCCCCCTCGCGAAAACCGGTCCTGGTGACCGGTGAGAGCGGCGTGGGCAAAGAGCTCATCGCCCGGGCGCTCCACTGGGCCAGCGGCGTGTCCGGACCCTTCGTCAGCGAGACCGTGGCGGGCTACGACGACACGGTGTTCAGCGACGCCCTTTTCGGGCATGTGACCGGGGCCTTTACCGGCGCCTCGGGCCCGCGTACGGGCCTGGTGCAGAGCGCCGAATCCGGAACTTTGTTCCTCGACGAGATTGGGGATCTCTCCGCGCCTTCCCAGGTGAAGCTCCTGCGTCTGCTCCAGGAGCGCGAATTCCGCCCGGTGGGCTCGGATCGGCCCCAGCGCACCACCGCCCGCTTCGTCTTCGCCACCAATCGAGACCTGAAGGCCATGCGGGATGCCGGAACCTTTCGCGGCGATCTCTTCTACCGGCTCTCAACCCACTTTATTGAGATTCCGCCCCTGCGCCAGCGCCCGCGCGATATCGTTCCACTGGTACGCCATTTCGTGGCCAAGGCGGCCGCCGAACTCGGCGTGGATCCTCCGGCAATACCCCCTGCCCTGATTCAGTTGCTGAGCACCCACACCTTTCCCGGCAACGTCCGCGAACTGGAGGCCATGATATTCGACGGCGTCGCCAAGGTCCGGGGCCGCGCCCTTTCCCTCGCCCTTTTCGAGCCCCACCTGGCCCGCGAAGGCGGCGCGCGCGAGGTGACGCCCCCCGTGAACAACGGAAACGCCGACTGCACCAATCTCTTTGCGGGCCTCGATTCAATACCCTCCCTCACCGAAGTGCAGAGCCAACTTATCGAGGACGCTTTGCGCCGTTCCGACGGCAACCAGGGCATCGCGGCCCGCCTTCTGGGCATCTCGCGAAGCGCCCTGAACAAGCGCCTGCATAACCAGGACGGGCACGCTGAAGATACCCCCCGGACCCTTCCAGAATAATTTCCGGTTCCGATGCGATTCGGGGACGATCGCGCGGCACCCCGTGAAAATACCCCATGTCAGGGGTGTGCAAATCGGCACAGGGGCGCCGATTGGAACAGGGGCTTAACCCCTTTGTTTCCCAGAGCTTGGCCCCGGTAACTCCCCAGGGCTGTGCCGATCTTCACACCGCCACGATTCCTCGTGATTCTCTCATTCTCCCGTTTTTAAAGGCCATTCCTTTCATTATTGCCCTTGGCACGGTCCCTGCATTAAGTGCAGCAGGTCAAGCTGAAAGGAGAACAGGCTATGTACGCACTACGGGACGACATTCCACCCACCCTCTTCGCGCCGGGCTGCAGCTCCATCGAGCTTCGCTTCTCTTCGCTCCGCGAACTCGTGCCCGGTATCTGCCTGGCCAGTTCCGCTTTTGCCGCGGGCCCCGGCGGCGGCGAGATGCCCAAGGTCAACCTTGTGCTGCGCGAACTGCTGGGCAACGCCATCGAGCACGGCAACCACAACGATCCCCGGCGGGGTATTGTCTGCCGCATTACGCGGATCAGCCCCCAGTCGGTCGAGTTGAGTGTTACCGATGAAGGCCAGGGGTTCACGGCGGACGACGTGGACCTCCAAATTCTCGATAGCCCGTCCGATTCCAGTCGGGGCGGTCTCCGGCTGGTGAACGCGCTCAGCGATTCTCTGCGCTTCGAGCTGGGCGGTCGCCGCACCGTCTGCCAGGTTTCGTGGAATACGGACGAGCACAACCCAACCCCGTTTCAATCCCCTTCAAGCAAACCAACAGGAAAGGAGTGATGGCCATGTCAGACACCGCACTACAGGAAAGCAGGGCCGCCAGCATGGCGGGCAAATACCTGACCTTCCGGCTGGGCCCGGAGACCTACGGCATCGAGATTCTCTGTGTACAGGAGATTATCGGCCTGCTGCCCATAACCCGGATACCCAAGGTATCCGAATACATCCGCGGCGTCATCAATCTGCGGGGCAAGGTCATTCCGGTGATGAGCCTCTCCCGGCGCTTCGGCGTCCCCGATCGGGACGATACCCCCCTGACCTGCGTCATCGTGATCGAACTGGCGCGAGATACTGACACCGTGACCATGGGGATCGTGGTGGATGAAGTCTCCGAAGTGATCAACATCAATGCGGAAAATATCGAAGCGCCGCCGGACCTGGGGGGCGCCCACGGCGATGCCTTCCTTCGCGGCATGGGCAAAGTGGACGGCAAGGTCGTCATCCTGCTGGACATGGCCCGGGTCATCGAGTCCAGCGTGGCAATTGAACTGGAAGAACCCGCAGAAGCGGTCTAGCACGCCGCGCGAGCGGTCAACACCAATCTGGTAACAACCTTGGAGAACAGGCTTATGTTTAAGAGCATGAAACTTGGATCGAAAATCGGCATGGGCTTCGCCCTGCTGCTTGTCATCGCGATTGCCCTCGGCGGCCTCGCGGTGATCAACATGAATGGCGTCAAGACCACGGCGGAAATGCTGGCGAACGCCGCCATGCCGGCTGTTGGTCTGGCGACCGAGGTCGAGCGTAATTCGCTCAAGACGATGTACGCCACCCGCGGCTACGCTTTCACCGAAGAAACCACCTACCTGGATACGGCGCGGGAAGAACTCGCCAAGGTGAAGGACTACCTGAAGCAGGTGGAAACGCACGCGGCTGCGTTCAAGGATGCCGATTTGGAGGGGAAGGCTAAGACCGCCGAAGCGGCCGCGCTCGAATACGAGAAGTTGCTCGAGCAGACGGTGACCACGACGGACGCCTTGAATGTGGAAATAGAAGCCTTGACCAAGGCGGCCCAGGAATACATGGGCATCTGCGATAACTTCCTGAAGGATCAGACGGAAAAGCTGAATGCGGAGATCACCGAGCTGGCCGGCGCGGCGGCGGCGGGCACGGAAGCCACGGCGGTAACCACAGCGGCCACGGCCTCTCAAAAGGCCAAGATGGTCCAGGAACGCTTCGTCAAGACAGCCATGACGAACGACATCATCGAAATGGGCAACACAATCCGAATTGGCGTGTGGAAGGCTATCTCCATGCGCGACCCGGTTCTCTTTACCGAAGCACAGAAAAAATTCACGGATGTCAATGCGAAACTGGATGAACTGAAAGCTCTTACCACCCAGGAACAGAACCTCAAGCAGATCGAAGAATGCCGCGCCGCGGGCCAGGCCTACAACGACGGCATGACCCGTTACCTCGAAAGCTGGCTGAAGCGCGAAGAGCTTGGCAAGCAGCGCGGTGTTGCCGCCGACCTCGTGTTGACGACCGCCGAAACAGCCTCTAAAGACGGTATGAAGTCCGCCTCGACTGCCAGCGCCGACGCCTCCAGCGCCCTGAGCGTGGCTTCCACGGTGATGCTTATCGGCCTCACGATTGCCGTGATTCTGGGCATTACCCTCGCGGTGTTCATCACCCGTTCGATCACGGGCCCGCTGCAGCGCATCATCGAGGGCCTCCGGGGTGGCGCCGAGCAGGTGGCTTCCGCCGCGAATCAGGTGGCCCAGTCGGGCCAGGGCCTGGCCGAAGGCGCAAGCTCCCAGGCGGCCTCCCTCGAAGAGAGCTCGGCCTCGCTGGAAGAACTCTCCAGCATGACCCGCCAGAACTCCGGCAACGCCGAACAGGCCAATGGCGCGGCCCGCGAAGCGCGCGATGGCGCCCTGCGCGGCACCCAGGCCATGCAGACCATGAGCGCGGTCATCGAGAAGATCAAAGTCTCCTCCGACGAAACCGCCAAGATCATTCGCACCATCGACGAGATCGCCTTCCAGACCAACCTGCTGGCGCTGAACGCGGCGGTGGAAGCGGCCCGCGCGGGTGAAGCCGGCAAAGGCTTCGCAGTGGTGGCCGAAGAAGTGCGCAACCTGGCCCAGCGCAGTGCGCAGGCGGCCCGGAACACTTCCACGCTCATCGAAGAATCGCAGCAGAACGCCAAGTCGGGCGTGACCGCGGCGCAGGAAGTAGGCTCGGTGCTCGGCCAGGTGGCCTCCAGCATCGACAAGGTGGCCCAGCTCATCGCCGAGGTCTCGGCCGCGAGCCGCGAGCAAACCCAGGGCGTGGAACAGATCAACCTGGCCGTGAGCAACATGGATCAGGTGACCCAGTCCAACGCGGCCAATGCCGAAGAGTCGGCGGCGGCGGGTGAAGAGCTCTCCGCCCAGGCGCGCGAGCTTCAGGACATGGTGGTGGAACTCACCGCCATGGTTAAGGGCGCGGCCGCGGCCAACAACGGCTACACCGCCCATACAACCGTAAAGCACCTTCCCGCCCGCAACGACCGGCGCCCCGAAATGAAGCCCCGGAAGTCTCAGGCCTCTCGGATTGCCCTGTCCAGCGGCAACGGTCACGGAAACGGCAACGGTAACGGTAACGGGCGCAGTTCAAAGCCGGAACTGGTCCATGCCAGCTCGGGCGCTTCGCCGGAAAGTGTCATCCCGCTGGACGACGACGACTTCAAAGAGTTCTGAGAATCCAGACCCTGCCCGGGCGCGGGAAGGTGACCACCGTGTCACCACCCCGCGCCCGCCAGGCTCCCGAGCTACGGCCAGTACATTGAGCTAGCAGACTGCAACGGAACATAGGAGTGATGGCCATGTCAGACCATGGAAAGCAAGCAACAGTGACCGCCGACATGGCGGGAAGATACCTCACCTTCAAATTGGGCCCGGAGACCTACGGCATTGAGATCCTGTGTGTTCAGGAGATCATCGGGATCATGCCCATAACGCGGATTCCCAAAGTCTCCGAATACATCCGCGGCGTCATCAACCTGCGGGGCAAGGTCATTCCGGTGATGAGCCTCGCCCGGCGCTTCGGCGTCCCCGACCGAGATGATACCTCTCTGACCTGCGTCATCGTCATCGAGCTGGCCCGTGAGGGTGGCTCCATTACGATGGGTATCGTGGTGGACGAAGTCTCCGAAGTGATCAACATCAACGCCGAGCATATCGAAGCCCCCCCGGACCTGGGCGGTGCTTCGGGCGATTCCTTCCTTCGCGGCATGGGCAAGGTGGACGGCAAAGTCGTCATCCTGCTGGACATGGCCCATGTCATCGATACCGACGTCCCGATTAATTTTGAGGTTACCGCGGAAGCTATGTAGCGCCGAGGCGGGCGGAAGCGAGGGGAGCAAGGCTCCCCAACAGGAGTACAGGCTTATGTTCAAGAACATGAAACTGGGAACGAAAATAGGCGTGGGTTTCTCGGCGCTGCTGGCCATCGCCATTGCCCTTGGAACCCTGGCCGTTGTGAACATGAACGGCGTCAAGGTGACCGCGAGAATGCTCGCGGGTGAGATCATGCCCGAAGTGGGCCTGGCAACCGAGGTGGAGCGATCCGCCCTCAAGACCATGTTTGCCGCGCGCGGCTATGGATTCACCGAGGAAGAGGACTTCCTCGTGCAAGCCCGCGACAACATGAAGATGGTGAAAGAATTTCTGGTGAAGACCCGCGAACACGCCGCCGCGTTCAACGACTCGGCACTTGACGCGAAGGCGCTTGAAGCAGACAAGGCCGCCGTCGATTATGAGGCGCTGCTCGAAGAAACCGTGACTGTCACCGCCGCCTTGAACGTCGAGAAAGAGACGCTCAATACAGCCGCGCAGGACTATATGACGGCCTGTGACGAGTTTCTACAGTATCAAGTGGCGACGCTTCACAGCGAAATGGCCGAGGCGTTGGGCATGGGAAGTGCCGATCCGGCCAAACCCGCCTTCGCCGCGACCATGTCGGCGGAAGAGAAGGCAAAGAAGCTGGAGGATCGCATCCAGAAGACGGTCATTCTGAATGATGTCATCGACCTGGGCAACGGCATCCGTGTCGGCGCGTGGAAGGCCATCGGCACACGGGACCCGGAACTCTTTGCCAAGATCCGCACCATGTTTAATGACGTGAATGCCAAGCTGGATGAGATCACGGCCGTTACGGTTCAGCAAAAAAACCTCGACCAGATCGAAACGTGCCGCGCCGCTGGTCAGAAGTATAATGACGCCATGGGGCGCTACCTGGAGAATTGGTCCAAGCGGGAGGAGCTATCCAAGACCCGAACCGCAGCGGCGAATCGCGTGCTCGCGGCGGCGGAGAGCGCGTCCAAGGACGGCATGGGCAGCGCCGCCACGTCCAGTGATGCGGCTTCGACGGCCCTGGCGTCCGCGTCCACCATCACGATCATCGGACTTCTCGTGGCCGTGGTCCTGGGACTGTCCCTCGCCTATTTCATCACCCGTTCGATCACGGGCCCGCTGCAGCGCGTTATTGACGCACTCCGGGGCGGTGCCGAGCAGGTGGCTTCCGCCGCGAACCAGGTGGCCCAGTCGGGCCAGGGCCTGGCCGAAGGCGCAAGCTCCCAGGCGGCCTCCCTGGAAGAGAGCTCGGCCTCGCTTGAAGAACTCTCCAGCATGACCCGCCAGAACTCCGGCAATGCCGAGCAGGCCAACAGTGCCGCCCGCGAAGCGCGCGATGGCGCGATGCGCGGCACCCAGGCCATGCAGACCATGAGCGCGGTCATCGAGAAGATCAAGGTCTCTTCGGACGAAACGGCCAAGATCATTCGCACCATCGACGAGATCGCCTTCCAGACCAACCTGCTGGCGCTGAACGCGGCGGTGGAAGCGGCCCGTGCGGGCGAAGCCGGCAAGGGCTTCGCGGTAGTGGCCGAAGAAGTGCGCAACCTGGCCCAGCGCAGCGCGCAGGCGGCGCGTAACACCTCCACGCTCATCGAAGAGTCGCAGCAGAACGCCAAGTCGGGCGTGACGGCGGCGCAGGAAGTGGGCTCGGTGCTTGGCCAGGTGGCCTCCAGCATCGACAAGGTGGCCCAGCTCATCGCCGAGGTCTCGGCCGCGAGCCGCGAACAGACCCAGGGCGTGGAACAGATCAATCTGGCCGTGAGCAACATGGACCAGGTGACCCAGTCCAACGCGGCCAATGCCGAAGAGTCGGCGGCGGCGGGTGAAGAACTCTCGGCCCAGGCGCGCGAGCTTCAGGACATGGTGGTGGAACTCACCGCCATGGTTAAGGGCGCGGCCGCGGCCAACTCGGGCTACACCGCCCAGTCAACCGTCAAGCACCGCCCCGCTCGCAGGGATTCCTGGAAAGAGAAGAAGGCGCAGAACGCCCGGTACGTCCGGAGCAGCAGGGAATCCAGTGTGCGCGATCAGGAGGCCGCAAAGGCCATGCGGTCCGCCCACAAACTCAGCCATGCCGGAGCAAACACTTCACCAGAGACGGTAATCCCGCTGGATGAGGACGACTTCAAAGAATTCTGACCCTCGAGGCGCCCGCCTCCCGCCCGGGGAGGCGGGCAATGCCCGAGGCCAGTGCGGGTGAAGTTGAAGTGCCCCCGATTGGGGCGGAAGAAATTCCACAGGACGTGACCAGCCGGTCGAAACCGGAAGTTGCGACCTGGGCGGAGCAGGACGTTGCCCAATATCCGCTGGCAGGTCCTAGAAAGTGAGTGAAGCCATGGTACATGCCGAGGTAGAATCACCGGTGATGCCGGAGTCCGATTCAGGATGTATGGTATGCGACGATGTAGAGCGCCTCTCGATGGCGGAGGCAACCTGGGAAGGTGACCAGATCGTGAATCAGTTGGAGCCCGCCAGCGAGATCGAAGCAGCCCTCGAAGCCGTGGGCGAGAAACTGGTGTTTATGGATGTGCGGGATCTCGCCGGACTCGCCGGGCTTCACACCGATTTTGAGGCCATCGGAGCCCGCATTTCCGAGTCCGGGATGCTCCCACAGCTCGCTCCCATCCCAACACATGCCGCCAGCCTCCTCGAAATCATCATCCTCGAAGAGTGTGACGAGCCCGGGGCCACGCTGGAAGCGCTGGGGCAGATGGTTGATTTCATGCGTTCGGCCTTTCGCCACGACCACGTGCCCCCCATACCCGCCCAGTGGGGACTCGACGGAAGCGCCGAGCGAAAATCCGACCCAGGCCAAGATGCTCTGGGTGATGGCGGGGAGGATGTGCTGGACGAGCTGGAAGTTGTGGACAGTTTCTGCGGCGATCCGGAACTCTTGAACGAATTTCTACAGGAGGCCAGGGAGCATCTCGAGCAGGCGGACATCCATCTGCTGACCCTGGAGGCGGAGCCGGAGCATGCCGAGGCCATCGCGGCCGTGTTTCGCGCCTTCCACACGGTCAAAGGCGGCGCGGGCCTCCTTCAGATGCGCGCCATCCAGTCCCTCGCTCACGTGGCGGAGTCGCTGCTCGACAAGGTGCGCCAGGGCACGATCCGCATGGAAGGCCCCGTCATTGATCTCTGCTTTGAGGCCGCCGACGGACTCAAGCAATTGGTGGAAGACCAGCAGGCCGTCCTGGGGAGTGGCGCGGCGCCCCAGGCCACCGAATGGATTCACGATCTCGTGGTCCGGCTGGAGGCCCTGACCACCCAGGGCAAACCGGTAAAGCGCGTCGGTCAGATCCTCGTCGAAAGCGGGACCGCGACCTCGGAGGAGATCACAGAAGCCCTTCACGTTCAGGCCAGTGCGGATCCGCCCCGGAAACTGGGCGAGGTTCTCGTCAGCACGGGTGCGGTCAGCGCGCGCGATACCGTCGAGGCCCTGCGCAAGCAGCAGGAGCAGCGCCGACCCGTATTGCAGGCCCGGGAATCGATCAAGGTGGACGCGGACCGCCTAGACCTCATGGTCGATCTCATCGGGGAGCTGGTCATCGCCGAGGCCATGGTCAGCCAGACCCCCATGGGACAGGAAGGCTCCGAGGCCCTGCTGGCCCGCCGCCTGAGTCACATGGACAAGATCACGCGGGAACTCCAGTCCATCTCCATGTCGATGCGCATGGTGCCCGTGCGCGGCACCTTCCAGAAGATGGCCCGCCTCGTCCGCGACCTGGCCAAAAAAGTGGGCAAGGACGTGGAATTCATTACCGAAGGCGAGGACACCGAACTCGACAAGAACGTGGTGGACATGGTGGCCGACCCGCTCATGCACATGGTGCGCAATTCGGTCGACCACGGTATCGAGAGTCCCGAGGGACGAGAAGCCGCGGGCAAACCCCGCCAGGCCCGGGTGACCCTTCGCGCGTACCACGAAGGCGGCGGCATCTATATCGACATTACCGATGATGGTGCGGGCCTCGACCGGAAGGCCATTCTCGCCAAGGCGGTGGAGCGGGGCCTGGTGCAGCCCGGCGAAGAACCCCCGGACAGCGAAGTGTGGAACCTCATTTTCCAGCCCGGTTTCTCCACGGCCAAGGAAGTGACCGACGTGTCCGGGCGTGGCGTGGGCATGGATGTGGTCCTGCGCAACATCAACGCGCTCCACGGCCGGATCGACATCCGCTCCGAGCGCGGCGTGGGGTCCACCTTCTCCATACGGCTTCCCCTCACCCTTGCTATTATCGACGGCATGGCCGTCATGGTCGGTGAAGAGCGATTCATCATCCCTATCGGCAATGTGGTTCGCGCGACACGGCCCCAGCCCGGCGAAGTGCACACGATCAACACGAGCGGCGAAGTGCTGCACCAGCATGACCGCCTGATACCGCTCTTCCGTCTTCATGCCCTCATGGATATTCCCAATGCGGAGCACGATCCCGAAAAAGGTATTGTGTTGATTCTCGAAGACGCCGGCCGCCGCATCGCCGTCCTGGCGGACGATCTCATCGGCCAGCAGCAGGTTGTGATCAAGCCCCTGGGCAAGAGCCTGGGTTCCGTACCGGGTCTCGCAGGCGGGGCGATCATGCCCGACGGCCGCGTCGGCCTGATCCTGGATACGGCCAGTCTACTCAACAGCGCGCGAAACGCTTGAAAGGCGGTGAGCCATGTCCAGCCAGCCCAGCCCAACCAAACGAATTCGCGTCCTCATCGTGGACGACAGCGCCCTCGTCCGCAGCGTGCTCACCCGTGAGCTCGCCCGGGACCCCGAATTGGAAGTCGTCGGAAGCGCGCCCAACCCCTACGTCGCCCGCGACATGATCGTCGAGCTCAAGCCTGACGTGCTCACGCTCGACATCGAAATGCCCCGCATGGACGGCATCACCTTCCTGCGCAAGCTCATGCACTACTATCCCATCCCCACGGTGGTCGTCTCCTCGCTCACGCAGCGCGGCGGCGCACTCGCCATGGAGGCGCTGGAGGCCGGTGCCGTGGACGTCATGTGCAAATCCGGCTCCGCCCTCAGCGTGGACGATCTCGCCGAATCCCTCTGCGAAAAGCTCAAGGGCGCCGCATCCGCCCGCCTCGAGCGCCGCGCCCTCGGCGCCGACACCGTCGCCCTTGCGGCCCGCTCCCTCGCCATGACCCGCACCACCAACAAAGTCGTGGCCATTGGCGCGTCCACCGGCGGCACCCAGGCCCTCCAGTCCGTACTCACCGCCCTGCCCGCGAATGCTCCCGGCATCGTCATCGTTCAGCACATGCCCGAGCACTTCACCCGCGCCTTCGCCGAGCGCCTCGACAGCCTCTGCGCCATGCAGGTCAAAGAAGCCGAAGACGGCGACACCGTGCAGCCCGGCCGGGCCCTCATTGCCCCCGGAAATTTCCACATGCTCCTCGCCCGCTCCGGCGCGCAATATTACGTCTCCATCCGCCGCGGCCCCCTCGTCGGGCGACACCGGCCCTCCATCAACGTCCTCTTCAAGTCCGTCTCCACCTACGCCGGCGCCAACGCCATCGGTGTCATCATGACCGGCATGGGTGCCGACGGAGCCGACGGCCTCCGCATGATGCGCGATCAGGGTGCCGCCACCATCGGGCAGGACGAACAAAGCTGCGTGGTCTACGGCATGCCCCAGGAAGCCGTCAAGCGCGGGGCCGTGGAGCATGTCTGCTCGTTGGACGTGATACCGGAGAGGATCCTGTCGCTGGCGTGAAGTGGAGGTATTGCCGTATCCCGCCCAGTTGCAGTCACCGTTGACGAAGCGATACTGTTCATAGTATCATCGAGTGGTGAACAGCAAACAACGCAAGACGCTGGAGAGACTCTTCTGCGAGGATCCGGGCAACAATATCCGGTGGGCCGATGTGGAGTCTCTGTTGAAGGGCCTGGGCGCGGAGCTTGAGGAGGGCAGCGGCTCGCGCGTAACCATAACGCTGGAGGCTAATGTGGCCGTCTTTCATCGGCCCCATCCCCAACCCACCATTCGTCGGGGTGTCGTTGCCGCGCTGCGTAAGTTCCTGCAGGAGGCTGGAGTCGTACTATGAAAGATTACCTCACTTACAACGGCTACGAAGCCAAACTGGAGTATGACGCCGAGGATGATTCGTTCTTCGGCATTGTCACCAACATCCAGGACACGATTCACTTTCAGGGCCGGTCCATCAAGGAACTGCGCGACGAGTTCAAGAACTCCGTTGAGGTCTACCTGAAGCACTGCAAGAAAATAGGGAAGGATCCCAACAAGCCCTATTCAGGCAAGTTCGTATTGCGGGTGCCACCGGAGCTTCACCGGCGGTTGGCGGAATCAGCGCGGGAGGCCAACGAAAGCCTGAATGCCTTCGCTACGCGGGTGCTGGAAACTTCCGGCTCATTGAAGACGCCTTAGGTTGTCGGCGGATCTTGACTTCGGCGCCGGATTCCCCTAGTTTGAACAACAGGTGAATCCCCGGCCCCAATTCAGGAATCCGTCCATGAACGTTTTCTCCCGACTCCTCATCGTGTTGCTCGCGCTGCCCGCCGCCCTCGCCTCCGCCGAAGCTGCTCCCGGCATGCGACCGAACATCATCCTCATCATGGCGGATGATCTGGGCTATGGCGATCTCGGCTGTTACGGCCAGCAGCGCATCCAGACGCCGAATATCGATCGGCTTGCGACCGAGGGCACGCGCTTCACCCAGTGCTACGCCGGTTCTTCCGTTTGCGCGCCGAGCCGCTGTTCCCTCATGACCGGCCTGCACAACGGCCACAACCGCGTGCGCGACAACATTCCCCACGGCGTGTTTCTCCGCCCGGACGATGTCACCGTGGCCGAGGTGCTCAAGCAGGCCGGTTACACCACGGGCGCGATAGGCAAGTGGAGTCTCGGCAACCCAGGTTCGTGGGGCGTGGCGAACTGGCAGGGCTTCGACTATTTCTACGGCCACCTCGATCAGGATCAGGCCCATTTCTATTACCCCGATTACCTCTGGGAGAATGACCGCATCGTGGAGCTGCGGGCGAACCGCGCGGCGAAGACGGGCGCCTACACCCACGATCTCTTTACCGAGAAGGCCCTGGCCTTTGTGGAAACAAACAAGGACCGCCCCTTCTTTCTCTACCTGCCCTACACGATTCCACATTGGTCCGACTACTCCAAGAAGACGCCGGAGTCGCAGATTGTGCCCTCCGATGCGCCGTACACCGGCGAAGCCTGGCCCCAGACCGAGAAAAACTTCGCCGCCATGATCACGCGCATGGATCGCGATGTGGGCCGCATCACCGCCCTGGTGCGGCAGCTCGGTCTCGAAAGCAACACCCTGATTCTCTTCACCAGCGACAACGGGCCCGACCCCAGCGACAGCCACGATGTGGAATTCTTCGACAGCAACGCCGCCCTGCGCGGCCACAAGCGCGATCTGTACGAAGGTGGAATCCGCGTGCCCATGATCGCGCGCTGGCCCGGCCGGGTGCCCGCAGGCAAGACCAGCGAGCAGGTATGGGCGCACTACGACTTGCTACCCACATTGGCCGAGGTTGCCGGCCTCACGGCGCCTGACAACATCGACGGCATCTCGATGCGCCCCGCCCTTACGGGCGAGGAGCAGAAAGCGCAGCACGAATTTCTCTACTGGGACTACGGCCACTGCCGCGAAAACTACCTGCAGGCGGTCCGCATGGGCGACTGGAAGGCCGTGCGCAACGGGAAAGACGCGCCCATGGAGCTCTACGACCTGAAAAGCGATACCGGCGAGACGAGCAATGTCGCGGCGGCGAACCCGGCGGTGGTGCATGCCGCGGAGGCCGTCATGGCCGGTGCCGTGACCCCGTCGCCGGATTATCCCATCGGGGAGATCTACGAAAGCGCTCCGTGAAAGGCCCCGCGTGCGGCCGGTTTTCCAAGACTGTGCCGGTCGACCCGAATTGCCTTTACAATTCCCCCGGCGCGGGGGATAATACCCATAGAGCCCGTTGACGAGTCGATACCTCATTTCGCGCCTTGGTGCGCGCAGCCGGAGGTGACGCGCCGTGCGGGTGAAGCGTCCGGGTCCCAGCCATTGCGGCCCGTCGGCGAAAGGAGAGCACCATGGCACCGCGGCAATTTATCTTTTTCCTCCGGTGGGCGGCGGAATTCCACAAGGATCTGCGCGAGTTCTACGAACGCAAGAGCAAGGAAGTTCTTTCTGCTGAGGTGGAAACCCTGCTCCAGTATCTTTCCCGCCACGAGGGGTCTCTGGCCGAGATTATCGAGGCCTACGAGGACGACGCCCCCCCGGAGATCCTGGATGCCTGGTTCAAGGTGGCGCCGGAGTTGCGCGCGGTGAAGCAGCCTGCGGATCTGGAGTTCGCCCCCGATGCGACGGTGGACGAAGTCATTGACAAGGCGCTGGAGATGGACGAGAGCCTGATCTCGGTCTACCGCATGCTGATTCGGCAAGCGGTTCCCGAGCGGCTGCGCGAGGTCCTGCAGAATCTTGTCGAGGACGAGGAACGCGAGGAGAAGCGCCTGCTCAAAAGCCGGCGCTGATTACGGAGCTTTTTCCTTCCCCATCGCGTCCAGCACTATGGCTTCCAATTGTCTTCCCACAGCGTCGGGCTCGTGCTCCCGCTCCACTTTGGCTCGGGCCGCCGCACCGAGCTTCCGGCGCAGTTTCGGGTCCAGCATGAGGCGGATCAGGGCGTCGGTGAAGGCCGCCACGTCGTCATCCGGCACGATGATCGCATCGACCTCGTGGGTCAGGGGATAGGCCGCGCTCTGGCACGCCACGATGGCCTTGCCCGCCGCCATGGCGTTGAGCAGCTTGATCGGATAGCCCGACCAGGACACCCGGGGCAGCGCCAGCACGGAGTCTTCCGCCAGAACGCGGTGGAGCGAATCGAAGCCTTGCACCGAGACCACTTCGGCATCGGGGAAGCTGGCTTCTTCGGCCGTGGCAATGCGCAGCCGCGCCTCGGGGAAGCGCTTGCGAACGCGCTCCATCGAAGCAAAGAGCAGCCCGAGATTCTGGTAGGCGTCAAGATTGCCCGTATAGAGCACGGGAGGCAGGGCCTCTCCGACCGCGCACATCTCGAAATCCCGCGCGTCCAGCGGAGGGGGGATCACAGTGATCTTGTCGTGTGCGCATCCCCGCACCACCAGGTGCCCCGCCAGGCGCTGGTGCGGTGCGATGACGCGATCCGCCCGGCGTGGAAATGTGCGATCCAGCCAGCGGCCCAGCCGTGCCGGAAGCGCCGTCCACCGGAAGTAATAGGGGAGCTCGTCCGACATGGCGTTGTGCGCGTGGTAGATCAGCGGGCGTTTTCCCGCCGCCAGGCCCACGAGGAGCGCCTCGTAATTGTGGGCGATCACCGCGTCGATGCGGTGTCGCTCCACCACCCGCCGCAGTTTCAACACCATAGCGAGATCCTGGAAGGGCTTCGCCAGCGAAGGACCCGCCGCCGTTTTCCCCTCGCCGGGGATGCGCCGACAGCGGTGAATGGTCAGGCCGCTCGTGTCCCGGCCCTCGCCATAGGCATAGACCACCAGGTGCACTTCGTGACCTCGGTCCTGCAGCGCCAGGGCATTGTCGCGAATGAACACCTGCGATCCCTGGGGCACGGGATAGGGACAGGCGCCTACGAGTGCGATGCGGAGTTTCATGGGCGGGCACCAAGTACGGATGTGGCCGGACGACGGGAAGTATCCAAATGTGTCTCGGGGGTGCCACCCGCACACGCGGGAGTCAAAGCGACCAAGTTTGCGGGTGCCGTGTGGCGGGAGTGGGTTGCATGCCGTTCAAGTACTGAAGCGCGGGGCAGTGGCAGACATATCCAAGGCCTCGTTCGACGCCATAGTCCCATCACCCGTAAGCTCCCCCGCTGCGCTCCGCCGCGTACGGGTGGCACCCCGTGGCTTTCCTTTGGGTGGCTCTTCATTCCAAATACCCCAAGGCGCGCATGCGCTCCGCCAAGATGGCTTCCTCCGCTTCCGTGAATTCAAAGGGTGCCTTGGCGTGCTCAATCTCCAGCAAGTCGAGACCTTTGCCCAACAGTGACCGCCCGTCCATCGCGGGGCCCGGCACCCCGAGCACCGAAAGGACTGTGGGCGCGATATCGGCCAGCGACGCTGCCGTTGCCTTCGTATTTGCGGAGAGCAACAACACGCCCGTGTCGCGGTGCGTGCCATTCATGCCCCGCTCCTTGCCGCCGAGGTATTCGTCGTCGCGAATGCGACGGAAGGCGGGCCCGCCCGGCGTGCTGCGCAGGCAGGCGTGGGAGTAGCCGTCTTCCAAAGCGAGTTCCAAAATGATATCCGGCGCGCGGTGTACCTCGGGTCCATCAAAGAGGGCCTCGCGCGTCCAGGCATGGGCCACGCAGTCCCAGGCCTCCAGCTCGCAACATAAACGCGCGACGAGTACTTCGCGCCGCGCCGGATCCACTTCGTTCAATCGGACCGACGGAAAATAGTTCAATTCCTCCGACCACGCCGTAGTGCGCGACCAGTCGATGCGCCCCAGACGCGATTGGGCTTCCGCTTTCGCGGCCAATCCCGTGAAGCGCCGAAAGAGCGCACCGCGCCAGCCCTCCGGCACCAGCGAAAGCGCCAGGCGCTTCAACAGGCTATCGCGGCCCGTCGCGTTCCAATGCAAATAGCCCTTTTCCGCCAGCCAGTTATTCAAATGCACCACGCCCGTGCCCGCGCCGCCGAAGCCGTGATCGGAGACAATGCCCACGACTACATCCTCGCCCGCCGCTGCGATCAGGCGGCCCACCGCCGCGTCGAGTCGTTGGTAGACCTGCAAGATCGCCGATTCAAAGCCGGGGCGATGACGCGGAGAATCGGGGTCGTGAAAAAGCCAGAAATGGTGCGACACCGTGTCGGATTCGCCGAAGACCGCCATGAAGAAATCCCAGGGCTCTTCGCGCAGCAGTGACTCGGCGATGGCGACCTTCCGCTCCACGCCCGCGAGCAGTTTCTCCAGCGCGACGGCGTGCCACCCCGGCCCGATGGCGTGTTCCTGAAAATCGGCGAAAGGCCAATCGCGCACGGCGTCATAACGTTCCGGTGGGTGGACGAAGCTGCGATCCACACCCGTGGTCACGGGCGAATCGAAGCCCGAGACCATCACGCCATTGAGCGGCTCCGGCGGATAGGTCCCCGGCACGCCCAGCACACGCGAACGCTTGCCTGCGGCGTCGAGGATGTTCCACAGCGCAGGGGCCATTCGGTCGGTGCTATTGACGAAGCGCAACGCGCGATTCTCGGTGATCTCGGTGAAATCAAAGACGCCATGCCGCCCTGGATTCACGCCCGTGACACACGTGGTCCACGCGGGAAACGTAACCGGGGGCCGCGTGCTCGCCAGCGGGAGATAGGTGCCCCGCGCCCGCAGCGCCGCAAGATTCGGCAGGAGCCCCGCGTCCATCCACGGCCCCACCAGGGACGGCTCGGCGCCATCGAGCCCTATGAGTAAGAAACGTGCCATGGGAAGAGGATAGCACACCGGGGGTCTGCCTTTGACGTGAGGTCAGCCCGTCGGCTCGGACTTGACCTCGGTCGCGTCCAATCCAGCCAGCACGGCGTCGATCGCATCCAGCATCTGGTCATCCCCCATATCTTGAAGAGAATCCGTCGACACCCAAAAATCGCGCAGTCGAGTCGTCACGTCCCGCCCGGGAGCGTAGTTCATGGGCGCAAGTTGTTGCAGGATGGCCAACGTGCGACTGTATAACTCCCGAGCCCCCCTTCGCACGTCGGCGGGTGCCTGATTCCACCAGCCCCGCTCCAGTTTCGGGGCTTGATACTCCCAGTATTTTAGCTGTTTTTCGAGGAGTCGGACGAAGTCGGGAGCGACCTGAGCACCACCTGCGGCGGCCATCGTTTTAATCACGGCGGGGTGCTTGTGGTTTACAGCCCCATTGTCCATCAGACCCCGCAAGGCCGGGAGGGCAGTCTCGCCCATGACCTCAAGGGCGCGAAAGGCATCATCCGTCCCGGCGTGAAATCCGTGACTTACACAGGCGACGATAGCCTGGGCTGCCAACGCGGCATTCTGCGTCAGGATTGCGTCCTTAAGCCCCGACGTGATTACGTCGCTCGCCGCCACCAGGACTTTGATTTCGAGCGCGCTAAGATCCTTATTCATAACCAGGGGGCCGGGATTAATAACCTGAGAGAGGGCGTAGGTCTCTCCGTCCTCTACCCAGGCGACGGAGATATTGAACCCACTCTCCGGGAAATAACCTGCCGGGCGCCAGGCAATGGGAAGCTGCGTATTTTCCTCCGATCGTACAAGGAAGAGAATCATAGTCGAGCCGGAGGCCGTGGCGTCCGCGCCGGGAGTGCCCTCAGGGATAAACGGATGGAGTCGCCGGGAAGTATCAGGGGCAAATGCCGCGAGTTCCGGCAGTTGGACTTCATCGCCTGCTTCCAGTGCGCCCCTCCAAGTTTCGAGAACGCGCAGGTTTCCGTCGATCACGTCGCCCTCGGTGGCCAACACGATGTCCGTGGCCCTCCAGACGGAGTGATTCAAGTCAAACGAAGGCACTATCCCCGCCACCGCCGGGGTACCCACGGCGATGCAGATCAGGAGTGTTGCGGCCAGCATAGCGGCGTAGGCGGAGCATGGAAATTGCGATTTCATGAGGTACCCTCCATGTGCAGCGTTCCAAAGGCACGAATCTTTGTTACAACTATAACGATTCACCCGGACATTCAGGGGACTGACTCGGACCCGCGACTTGGTGTGCGAGAATGTCTGCGTGATCTAGAAATAAGTCCAAGGCGAGGACGGTGCACGTATCGTCCGAGGCTGTACCGATCCGTTAAGGTTGCGACGTCGACGGATCGGCGCAGTCGCTCAATGCGAAGCACGCCAACGGGATCAGTTAGCTTCCCGCACGTACTCAACCCCAACGGTTTCAACATTGGATAGCTGGCGGATCAGCGTATCAATTGCCGCCTCCGGTGAATTGCAGCGCACCACGTGTTCCGGTTCACCAGGCCCACCTGCCCACCATATACGAAAGCTTGTGTTTCTCGAAAGAACCCGGCGAACCATCTTTAGCAAATTAGTGGCCTCCGGGAGAACCCCTTCGAATACTTCCGATTCCGAAGCTACGATTAGTTCATCACTCGTTCCGGTGGAGCAATCATGAACGAGAAACAACGTGCCATGTCCGGTAAAGCCAGATTTGGTCGCAAGATGTCGCACATAATCTTGTGCATCGGCCGCCGGAATCAATTCAGCGTTCGAGAATTCCTTCAAATCGACGGGTTCCCCGGCAATCGTAAAAAAGTAGCTCATGGTGTTGCTTCATGCCTCAACGTCGCGACATTAACTTATCGGTACAGCCTCGCAGGTTGAAGATGAAGCCGCCCGTTCAAAGTGCATTTATTGTCCAAATGTCCGCTGCGCAGTCCAAGTTTCGTTGCGAGGCAGTCCCTTGGGATCAGCCCGTGTACTTGATCGGCTCCGTCTTCAGATCCTCGTCTTTCAGTCCCAAATCGGCAAGGATCATGCCGCAGGTGCGACCGCTGTCGTTGTCGGGATAGCCGAGGCTGGGGATATCGTGGGCGTCGGTGCCGATGGTGAACTTCGTGCCGTGGAGGCGCGCCTCCTGGATCAGATCGCGGAACCACTCGAGCGCGCGATCCGCGTGGCGCGGGTTGATCTCAAAGGCCATGTTCACCTCGGCGGCTTTTTTCAGCACCGCCGTCAGCCGTCCGGCATTGTAGGCCTTCAAAATCGCCATGAGGCCATCGTGATCGAAAACCTTGCTCAGCTTCTGGTGGTAGAAGGGATGGCCGATTGTATCGGCGTATCCCAGCGCCAGCGCGCCTTCGAGCATGTCCAGGTAGTGGTTTGCATAGGCGTCCGCCGTGGGCTCGGGATTCTCCACGTGTTTCAGGTGGTAGTGGTTGCAAGAGATCAAGCGGTAGTCCAATATCGCCGCAATCTCGTCGCCAACGGCACACTCTTTCGGATTCAGCATGCTCGATTCCGTACCTATCATGACTTTCATCGTGCCCGCCGCATCGGCGGCCGCCTGGGCTTCCGCGCGGTTCGCCGCGATCTTCGTCTTGAACTCTTCCCGCTGCTCCAGGGTGTCGATGTGCTCCGAGATGCCCATGAGCGTCAGGTCGTAGGCGGCGTTGGTCGCGATCATGTCTTTCACGATCATGTCCTTCTTCGCGCCGGCGCGCCACGTGTGCATGTGCCAGTCCTGGCGGATCGCAAATCTCGCGGGAGACTCCTGCGCGCGCGCGGAAAGGGCGGCGGTCGAGGCGGCGCTGAAGATAAAGAACTGGCGTCGGGTCATGGACTGGCGCATGGTGATGGACTCCTGTGCTACGGGTGATATGATGGGGCCATGGTAGCAGAAAGGGGCGAGGCGCGACTATCGGACCGATCAGACGGATCAGACCGATCGGAAGAACCGATCAGATCGGTCTGATCCGTCGGATCGGTCTGATAGAAGCTCGCCCACCACCCATTTCGTTGCACCGCCGCCTGCCTCCGGCGTATGATCAAGGCCCGCCGACTTCACAAACCCCGCACCCCGGCGGAAGAGGGAACACCAATGGAATACCGCATCGAAAAAGATACCATGGGCGAGATGCACGTGCCCATGGACCGCTACTATGGCTGCCAGACGGCCCGCTCCATCGTCAACTTCAAAATTGGCGGTGAGACCATGCCCCGCGAATTGATCCGCGCCCTGGGCATCCTGAAAAAGGCGGCCGCCCTTACGAACAATGGCCTGGGCCTTCTGGCCGACGACCTCTGCAAGGCCATCTGCGCCGCGGCGGATGAAGTCATCGACGGCACGCTGGACGAGCACTTCCCCCTCGTGATCTGGCAGACGGGCAGCGGCACCCAGACCAACATGAACGCAAACGAGGTCATCGCCAACCGCGCCATCGAGATGCTGGGCGGCGTGCTCGGCAGCCAGAAGCCGGTCCACCCCAACGACCACGTGAACATGTCCCAGTCTTCCAACGACACCTTCCCCACGGCCATGAGCATTGCCGCCGTGGAGCAGATCCAGAATCGGCTCATTCCCGCGCTCCAGGATCTTCAAGAAGTCCTCGCCGCGAAGTCCGAGACCTTTGAAGACATCATCAAGATCGGCCGCACCCACCTGATGGACGCCACGCCCCTCACGCTGGGCCAGGAATTCTCCGGCTACGCCCACCAGGTGGCCAACGGCGCCGCCCGCGTCAACCAGACCCTGCCCCTCCTGGCCGAGCTGGCCCTCGGCGGCACCGCGGTCGGCACGGGACTCAACACGAAGAAGGGGTATGACGAGAAAGTCGCGGCGCAGATCGCCGAGCTCACCGGACTGCCCTTCACCACCGCGCCCAATAAATTCGAGGCCCTCGCGGCCCACGACGCCATGGTCATGACGTCCGGCGCCCTCAAGACCATTGCCTGCAGCTTCATGAAGATTGCCAACGACATCCGCTGGCTCGGCAGCGGCCCCCGCTGCGGCATCGGCGAGATTAACCTCCCGGAAAACGAGCCCGGCTCCTCCATCATGCCCGGCAAGGTGAACCCCACCCAGTGCGAGGCCATGACCATGGTGGCCGCCCAGGTCATCGGCAACGACACCGCCGTGGCGGTCGCGGGCGCTTCGGGCAACTTCGAGTTAAACGTTTTCAAGCCCGTCATCATCTACAACGTGTTGCAGTCGATTAGGCTGCTGGCCGACGCCGCCGATTCCTTCCGCGAGAACTGCGCCGTGGGCATTGAGCCCAACCGCCGGAACATTCAGGCGCACCTGAACAACTCCCTCATGCTGGTGACGGCCCTCAACCGTCACATCGGCTATGACAACGCCGCCAAGATCGCCAAGACCGCCCACCGCAACGGCACGACCCTGCGCGAAGAGTGTATCAATCTCGGCTTTCTCACGGGCGACGAGTTCGACAAGGCGGTGGACCCCAGCAAGATGATCGGGCCTTCGGATAATTGAGCAATGGCCTCCCGTATCACAGGGACGGCAGCGACAGCAGAGACGGCAGGACCAGGAGCACGTAGCTTCCTCCCTGTCGTCTTGGTCGTCTCCGCTGTCCCTGCAAGCTATCGAGGAATTCTCGTCATCCAACTATTGACAAAACTGCCAAAACCCGCCCCGAGTATGACGATTTAGTAACGGCCCCATATACCTGCGGTAATAATTGGCAATTCGAGAATGTTCTGCCGAGATTTCGTCGTTTTCACTTGGCTTTTTCGTTCATCTCTCAGGTACAATGGGGACGTTCTGAGGCGGTTCCGGCCCCAACTCTGACTTGCTTTTCCCCTGGTGCCACCGCTTCTCCGGCGCAGCCCGCGCCCCCCCAGCGCAGTTCCTTTGCAGACCCAAGACGAGCCGGATCCCCGCCCCGCGTCAAGAAAGGAATCTTGAACATGAGTGAAGACCTCCTCAGAGAAATACTCGGCAACGCCAACAAGAACGACACCTTCCGCCAGATCCTTGTACGGGCGCGCGACAACCGCACCCTCCTTCAGGTCTTCGCCAATTCCCACAATCTGGACGAGAGCATCATTGGCTTTGTGCGCAGCATCGGGCCTGACACCTGCACCATGGAAGAGATCCGGTACTCTGGTGAGGAAGATGGCAACAACTCCTTTCTTATTCGCGACGTGATCCAGATAGCGGAGGACACGCGCCTGCTCCGTCGCATCGAGATTCTTCGGGAGTGTGGCCATGCCATCGAGGAGTCCGAACCCCTGCTTTCGGATGTGTCCGATTGCTTTGTCACCGAACTCGAGCGCGCCCAGACCCTGCACGAGATGGTGAATTGCAAGATTGCTACCGTCCGCGATTTTCGCCATGTGGCCGGATTTGTCCGCAACATCAAAGACGGATACGTCCAGATCGCCCTCATCACCATGGAAGGCGATCCCGATGGTCTGGCGACCATCCGCATCAACGATATCGTCAGCGTGTACCGCAATGAAAAACGCCAGCAGGCCGCCATGCTCTTTCACAGCGAGCGCGACCGGCTGTACCCCGAGCTTTCGTAGGCCCTGCCCTAACGAGGTTACCAGAAAAGCCCCCGGATGATTCCGGGGGCTTTTTTTAATGCTTTACCACGGATTGCACGGATGACACGGATGCAATGGAGGCAGACACATCAAACCCGCACATTCGCGCTGCGCGGGCAAGCGTTTGCTGTCCGTACTCGTGGGAAAATACAATTGGTTGCAGCGTTCTGTTTTTATCCGTGATATCCGTGCCATCCGTGGTAACAAACAATCGGATTCCCGGGATTCCCACCAGACTGGACAAGCCGCCCGCGCCTTGCTAGACTCATTGCCAAACGATTCCGCGCGCCTTCGGGCGCGCCAAGCCCAAAACCACGGAGCCTGTTTCCATGAGCACACCCACGTCACGCCGAACCTTCATCAAGACGACCGCCGCAAGCGCCGCGGCTCTGGCGGTTGCAACTGGAGCCCACGCCAAGCCCAAGGGCGAACGCACCTATGGTATCTCTCTGGCAGGCTGGTCGCTCCACCGCACTATCGGCGAGGGCGAGGGCAAGATCCCCATGCTCGACATGCCCAAAATGACCCGGGAAACCTGGGACATCGAGGCCATCGAACTCGTCAGCGGCATGCTGGCCAAGACCGACAAGGCCTACCGCGACGAGCTGGCGAAGAATGCCGCCGCCCACAAGGTCGCCATCAAGCTGATCATGATCGACGGCCAGGGCAGCATCGGCGGCGCCACGCCGGAAGAGTGCGCCGATGCCGTGAAGCGCCACTCGGAATGGATCGACTACGCCGCCGAGTTCGGCTGCCACTCCATCCGCATGAACTGGGCCGGCTCGGAAAAAGGTACCGAGAAGGATGAGGCCAAGCTGGACGCCTTCGTGAAGCGATCCATCCCCGGCTTCCAGGCCCTTTGCGAATATGGCGACAAGAAGAACATCAACGTCATCATCGAGAATCATGGCGGTCCCTCGTCCTATCCCCATGCCATGGATCTCCTCATGGCTGCGGTAGACCATCCCCGCTTCGGCACCCTGCCCGACTTCGGCAACTTCCCCCCCGAGCAGGACATCTATGAAGGCATCGACAAGCTCATGCCCTACGCCAAAGCCCTTTCCGCCAAGTGCTACGACTTCGATCCCGAGACGGGCCTCCACACGGACAAGGACAACAAGATGGTGGATTTCGAGAAGATGATCGAGATCTGCGTTGACAAACACGGCTACAACGGCTTTATCGGAATTGAATACGAAGGCAATATCATGAGCGAGATCGACGGCATCACCGCCGCCAACAAGCTCCTGATCAAGCTGCGCGGGTAGAACCAATCTCATGTGCGGGCGGCGGACGCGTCCGCCGCCCGCGTGAGGAATCGGCCATGATGAAATTCAGCGTTGTCGACGAAGCCTATTTTCAGAATTCGGGGGTGTATGCCGATGTATACACCATCCTCAACAGGCACACGGGTAAAATCCTGTGCAACTACCCTGACCTGGACCTGGCAGAGATCGACGATGCCGAAGAGAAGGGCATTGATGTCCATGGTCCCGATTGGGTCGAGGTACCGAAACAGGATGACCTCCGGCTGGGACGGCATGTGGCCATCGATTTCGCCGCCGAGTACCTGCCCGACGATTTGGACAGGGTTTACGACTACTTTTCCAACCGGGGCGCTTTCCGGCGTTTCAAGGATCTCATCGACCTGCGTGACAAGGTGGTCGAATGGCGGGCCTATGAACAAGCGCGAACCGAGGCCGCCCTCCGGGAATGGTGCGCGGAAAACGAAATCGAACTCGCGGACTGAACGGCGCTGCATCGCCCGACCGCCTTTGCCGTTATTCAAGCAGCCAACGCACCAAAAGGGGCTCTGCAGTACCATGTCCGCACTTTCCACGGCCTTCCAGGGCCTGATCAGTCTGATCGCCGGTATCCTGGCGTTTATCCTGGCCTTTGTCGATTTCACGCAGCACGACTACCTCCTCGTGGGCACGCGCATCCGGGAATACGTCCTCCATGTGCCCGAGACGCTTGACCTGGAGACGCCCGCGCCTCTCGTCATCGCGCTTCACCAGTTTTCCGACACGGGAAGGCGCATGCAGGCGCTCACCGGTTTCGATGCCATCGCCGATCGCGAGGGCTTCATCGTGGCCTATCCCGATGGCATCCTCGTTTCGTGGAATTCCGATATCGACGGGAACACCGGCGGCGTCAAATTCGTGGACGATGAACGTTTTATCCTCGAACTGGCCGAACGCCTTCAGGAGCGCCACAACATCGATCCCGATCGCATCTACCTGACCGGGGCCTCCAATGGCGGCATGATGTCCCAGCTCATGGGCTGCCGCCATGGGGATGTTTTTGCCGCCATTGCGCCCGTCATGGGCAGCTTGGAAAAAGTAAATGCCGATGGGTGCGAGCCCAGCGTGCCACTCTCGGTCTTGCTTATTCACGGCACCGAAGATCCCATCGTGCCTTACGAGGGGGGCCTTCAGGACGGACCCCGCAGTCCATTTTATCTTTCCACCACGGAAAACCTGGCGCATTGGGCGGAGTACGGTGGATGTAGCGGGGATCCGGAGACGACGGCCATCCCACCGGCGGAAGGCCAGACGGGGGAACTTTTGCTCACGTCCTACACCCGCTGCGAACCCGGAATTGAGATCGCCCTGTGTACCGTCACCGGCGGGGGACACACCTGGCCAGGCAGTACGGAAAACTACGACGAGGCACTCGTCGGCCCCACGAGCTATGCGCTCAATGCCTCGGAGTACATCTGGGCCTTCTTCAAGGCGCACCCGCGGGTGAAGATTGAGGAATAGGGAACTGGGGACTGCATCACACACATGGGGACTGCATCGCCTGGCACATGTTGGCGAGTTTGGAATCGAGTCGCGAGCCAGGCGGTGGCTGTCCCCCCAGTAACCTATGCTCATCCTGCGTAGTCACTGTTCGAGGCGATTCTTCCTGGGTACAGCCCCCGACCGTCCGGGCGTTCACTTTGTAGCACCCACGACGTGAGCCGGTCGGCTGCTGTCCCCCTCGTCAAGTGGCGGCGAAGGGTGCGGAGGGGTTACTCTATGGGTCCGACGAGCGGCGTCATTACCACCGCTTTCAATACCCAATTCTTAATTCTTAATTCCTGATTCACGGAGTGTCCCCGTGTTGCCCTTGTTTCAACACTATCCCCGACTGGGGGAATCCCTGCCCCATTTGGGTCTGGCTGTCCTCCCCACCCCGGTGGAGCCCTGGGATCGGCTTGGGGCCGATTCAGGTATCGGAGGGCTGTATGTGAAGCGCGACGATATCTCCGGCGAGGCCTACGGCGGCAATAAGGTGCGCAAGCTGGAGTTCCTGCTCGCGCGCGCCCGGGCGCGGGGGGCGGCTTCGGTGCTGACTTTTGGTGCTGCGGGCTCGAACCATGCCCTCGCCACGGCCATCTATGCCCGGCAACTGGGCATGGAGGCCATTTCCATGATGGTTCCTCAGCAAAACGCCCCGAATGTCCAGCGGAACTTACTTCGGGGCCAGGCGGCGGGTGCAACACTCCGGCTTTTTGGTGGTCGCAAGATGGTGTCCACCGGCACGATCCAGGAAGTCATTGGGCGGCACCAGTCGGGATTGGGACGGCCCTGTATCATTCCCGCCGGGGGCAGCGCGCCCCTCGGCGTCGTGGGCTTCGTAAACGCGGCGTTTGAGTTGCGCGCGCAGGTGGAGGCGGGGCTCGTTCCCGAGCCTGATCGCATCTATGTGGCCTCGGGCACCATGGGCACCTGTGTCGGCCTGCTGCTGGGCCTTGCGGCTGCGGGCTTGAATACCCGGGTCGTCGCCGTCCGGGTCACCACGGCCCCCTACACGACCCCAGAGAAGGCGCGAAAGCTGTATGCTCGTACCCAGGGGCTGCTCTGCCGCGCCGACCGGAGTTTTCCGGCAATTCCCTTTCCCGAGGGACAGTTCATTCTTCGGGATGAGTTTCTGGGGGAGGGCTATGCACGACCGACCGAAGCCGGGACGGCTGCGGTGCGGAAGATTCAGGAAATGGAGGGGGTGTCGCTGGAGGGGACGTACACGGGAAAGGCGCTGGCCTGCCTGATGGCTGACGGCGCGTCAGGGGAACTGGAGAAGGAGCAGGTCCTCTTCTGGAACACGTACAACAGCCCGTCCCAGGAGGCCGCCATAAAAAACGTTGACTACCATCAACTTCCCGAGGACTTTCATCGTTACTTCCAGGAGCCGCCTCGGCCGCCGCTGGGGTGAAGGCGTGATACTATGGACGAAACAGGGGGTCACGAGTTGGCTGCTTTGGCGGAAGCGAAACCGCGAAAATTGTGCCGGTGGTATTCCCGGACCTCCCGGAAGGCGTCGTCGGCGCAGGAGGGGCAATACCCGTGGCTTGCCGCTTCGATGCGTGGTGCGCCGACTTCGTTAACCCTCCACATACCATCGACTCGAATTTTTTTGCACACGCAACACTGAACTACCATGGTCTGCCTGCCTTTCTGCAACTACAACTTGCTCCTGGGTTAAAGCATCAACCATGCCAACGCTGGCAGCCCCCAGTCGATTTGATTTAAATTCCTTTAGAACCATACACTAGGTGGCTTGCGGCGCTGGCAAAAGAACGGCTAGCTCCAAAAAGGAGCGTTTTGTTGGGCATATTTTACCCGTAAACCCTGCGGAATTTACCGGGTATAAGGAAATAATAGTCTGGCTATCTAGCGAGCTATTCGCATCTAGCACAGTTTTAGAATATCAGGTTTTTGACTATTTTTTGTCACTTTGACGGAGAACCGTAATGATTGACGTTCAGGGCCTCACCAAGTACTACGGCCCCATAGCCGCTGTGCAGGACGTTTCGTTCCATGTGGATGCCGGGGAGATCATCGGATTTCTCGGGCCCAACGGGGCGGGCAAGAGCACGACCATGCGAATCCTGACCGCCTTCATGCCCGCCACCAAGGGCGAAGCGCGCATCGCGGGCTTTGAGGTACACGCCAATCCCCTGGAGGTGAAACGGCGCATCGGCTACCTGCCGGAGCGCGTGCCCCTCTATGATGAGATGGTGGTATCCAGTTTTCTGCGCTACGTGGCCGAGCTGAAGGGCGTGGACGCGAAGGCGCGCAAGGGCGAGGTGAGCGAGGCCCTGTCCCGCTGCGGCCTGAGCCACATGGAGAACCGGATCATCGGCAACCTTTCCAAGGGTTACAAGCAGCGGGTGGGCCTGGCCCAGGCCTTGATTGGCAGCCCACCGGTTTTGATCCTGGATGAGCCCACGGTGGGCCTGGACCCGGCCCAGATCGTGGAAATACGCCAGATGATCAAGGGGCTCCGGGAGAAGCACACGGTGCTGATCAGCACCCACATCCTTCCGGAAGTCGCCATGCTCTGCGAGCGGGCCATTATCATCAACCAGGGTCACGTGGTGGCTGAAACGAAGCTGGACAATCTGGACGACGGCGGCAAGCGCCTCGAAGCACTGTTTATCAAAGTGGTGGCCGCGGATCGCGCGGCCCTGCCGGCGGGAGCGAGCGCATGAGAAACACCTGGGCCGTCTGCAAGCGCGAGTTCAAGTCCTTTTTCCTGACCCCCGTGGGTTATGTGGTCGTCGGCATGTTTGCCGTGATCGCGGGCCTGTCCTTCTCCATTTCCTTCATCACCCACTCGGATATCACCCAGAATCCGACCATGTACGCCTATACGGCCGTGCCGGATTTTGAGGAGACCTTTCTGAGTCCCTACCTCGTCTTCTGCGGCATGCTGATCATGTTCCTGGCGCCCTTGCTCACCATGCGGTTACTGGCCGAAGAGCGGCACCGGGGCACCATTGAGTTTCTCCTCACCCAGCCCCTGCGCGACCGGGAGATCATCTTCGGCAAGTACCTGGCGGCCCTGGGCGTGCTGGGCGTCATGATGCTCGTGGTGGGCGTCAACCTGAGTATCATGGGCTGGTTCGTGGACAATGTGGAAACGCCCGTGCTCGTGTTTGGTGTCCTGACCGTGTTCCTCATGGGCGCGGCCTGCATCAGTCTGGGGCTTTTCGTCTCGTCGGTGACCAAGACCCAGATCATGTCCGGCACCATCACCTTTGGCGCCACCCTTATTCTGTTTATTCTGGGGAACCTGGGCGAGGACATGCCCGCGGAAAGCCCCGTGCCCGAGGGCTGGCCCGCCGGACTGCGCACCTTCATCGCCTTCTTCTACCGCGTCTTCCGGGGCCTGGTGATGGAGCTACCCATCGACGCCCATGCCCGGGATATGGCCCTCGGCGTGGTCCAACCCCTGGACATTGCCTACTACGTGCTCTTCAGCGCGTTCTTCCTGTTTTTGACCTTCCGCGCGCTGGAAAGCCGGAATTGGAGAGGCTGAACCCTTGAAATCACTACGAATCTTTACCGGGATTGCAGCCCTGCTCTGCCTGGCGGTGGCCGTCAACCTTCTGGTCTGGCAGCAGGAGTCCTATATGGCCGTGGCCTGGGGCGTGCTCCTGCTGGGGCTGGGGCTCGGCCTCGTCTGGCTGGTCATGTCGGTGCTCGGGCTGGCGGGCAGCGCCGGGTGGGAGGGCTGGGCCGCCGGCGGTGTGAATGCTGTCCTCTCGACGGTGTTCTTCCTCGGCATCTGTATCACACTGTACGTGTTCATTTCCGGCTGGGATGCCTCCTGGGATCTGACCCAGGAAGGTCGGCGCGATCTGGCCCCCCAGACGGTGCAGGTGCTCCAGACCATGAATCAGGAAGTGCAGGTGATGTGCCTTTTCCTGAGTGTGGACGACGAGCTGGTCTGGATTGCGCGCCAGAAGACGCTGCGCTTTCTGGAGCAGTGCCAGGCCTACACCGACCTGATCAAGGTGGAAGAAATTGACCCCCAGGTGGAAATGCCGCGTCTGCAGTCCATGGGACTGACCCACGTATCCCCCCAGGGTACCATCGTGGTGAAGGCGGGCAACCGCCAGCGCGTAATTACCCTTGCCGGGGGCAGCCCACGGCTGGAAGAGCGCGATTTTACCAACGCCCTGATCAACGTGCTTCGGAACAAGGAGCTGCACGTGGGCTTCCTTACCGGGCACCAGGAGCGGGACATCGGCGACGAAGATCCCCAGAAGGGCGGCTCCGTGCTGGGCAACCTCCTCATGGGCGAGTCCTACAACATAGGCCGCGTTTCCATCAAGATCAGCGCGCCGGACATTCCCCAGGATATCGACGTGCTGGTGATCAACAATCCCCGGGGCGATCTTCACCCGGTGGAGGTCAAGGCCATTGACGCCTACCTCGAGAAGGGCGGCCGGCTGTTGATGATGCTGGAACCCTGGAAATCGGTGACCCAGGGCCTGGGCCAGGGCGAGCAATTGCGCCCCTGGCTGGAAGAGCGCTTCGGCATTGCCGTGGGCAGCGACATGCTCATGGCCCAGGGCCGCGAAAAGCCGTGGCAGCTCGAACTCCGCAACGACGACAAACCCTTTGAAGCGGTGGACGCCGGCTTCATGGAATATAACGGATCCTTCCGCAAGGAGCATCCCATCACGGGCGGCTTCGATCGCACGCTGCTCATTGACACGGCGCGCTCCGTGGGGACCAGCGCCAAGGCACCCGAGGGCGTGGCGGTGACCGAAATCATCCGGAGCACGCCGGACTACTGGGGCGAGACCAACCTGGAGTCGCTGGAGGAAAAGGGCGAGGCGACGAAGGGCAGCGATGAAAAAGGTGGCCCCCTGTCGATCGCGGTTTCGGCCGTGCGCAAGACGGACGCGGTGGACGACACGGGCCAGCCCGTGACGAGCCGGATCGTGGTGATCGGCGATTCCGACTTTGCGACGAACGGCCAGTTGATTACGGAAACCCAGGGCAGCCTGAACCTCTTGATGAACACCATGGCCTGGCTGACCGAGCGCGAGGATTTGATCGCAATCCGGCCCTCGGGCAAGACGGATCCCCCCATCGTGCTCAATGAGGGTGAACAGCGGGCCATTGTCTGGGTGAGTACGCTGCTCACGGCCCAGCTCATTGCCGGCGCCGGCCTGGCCGCCTTCCTTCTGCGGAGAAAATACCGATGAAATTTCGCCATACCGTGCAACTGGGCTTCATGCTGGTCCTGCTGATCGCCCTCTATTTTGGTATGCAATGGGCCGGCAAAAAAGAAGAGCAGACCGTCCAGGAAGCCAAGAAGGTCTTTGATTTCGGGCCGGAAGCGGTCAAGAAATTGACCGTACACCGTCTGGACGAACAGCCGACGACGGGCGAGCAGACGGCTCCTGGGGAATGGTCTATCGTGGTGCCCAACCCGGAGATCAAAGCCCTGGACGAGCTCTGGAACCGGGTGGCGAACAACGCCGCGGGGATCAAGAGCGAACGCAATCTTTCCCCGGACGCCCTGGATTTGGAGGGCTTCGGCCTGGCCATTCCGCGCCTCACCGTGACCCTCGAGTCCGGAGACACGCCCCGGACCTTGCGCTTCGGCTACCTGGAGCCCACCCAGACCTACCGCTATGCCCGGCTCGACGAAGGTCCCGTGTTCCTGGTGGACAAGAATTCCGTGTTCGAGCTGGATCGCCCCCTCGACCAGTTGCGCGATGCCTTTATTGTGGATGATCGCGAGGCGCCCGTTCTTCGTTTTGAATTCGCGCGGATCATGACGGCCGAAGATCAGAAGAAATTCGAGAATCCGCCCCCCCTGGGAGAAGAGTCCGAATCGATTATCGTCATGGAGCGGCCCGCGGGCGATCAGCCCTGGGTGCAGGTCTCTCCCGTGTCCACGGCGGCCAACCAGGAAAAGGTCAACGAGCTTGTCGGGGAAATCCAGTTTGCCCGTGGCCGCAACTTTATCGACCATCCCGAGTCGCTGGCCGACTACGGACTCGATCCGGCATCGGCGCGGGTCACCCTGATCGACGCGAAGGAGGGCCATCCCCAGACATTCCTCTTTGGCAACACCGGGATGGTGGGCGAAGACGGGGGGGTCTACGTCCAACGCGTGGGCGAGCCGGGCGTCTTCATGATGGACGGCCACATCCTCACGCTCTTCCCCAAATCGGCCAATGCCCTCCGGGAACGGCGCTTGATGACCCAGGCGGCCAAGGACATCGTCAAGCTGGAGTACAGCGGCCGGGGCCACACCTACACGCTGGTGAAGGATGACAAGGGTATCTGGAAGATGTCCGACCCCGCCCTCGACGACACGGACGATCAGTACGTTTCCAGCTATATCAGCGCGCTGAAGATGCTGGAGGCGGCCCGCTTCCTCCCCGGTACGCCCGCCGAAAACGGCCTGGAGACGCCCGAGGTCCAGTTGAAACTCTACCTGGCCGGCTCCGAAACCCCCGTGGATATTCGCCTCACCCCGAACGCAGCCGAGCCGGGACAATACCTGGCGCTCACGAGCGGCGGGGAAATTGCGGGGATCGAAGCGGAGCGAATTGGCTTTCTTTTGACCGATGCGCAGGCCTTCCGGATGAAGTCCCTGTTGCGCTTTCCCGTGGCCCGGGCGGAGAAAATGAATTTCCAGTTCGACGGGGTGGATTATCAGCTCGAAAAATTGCATAATCGGTGGCTGGTGGTGTCGCCGGAGAATCGATTCATGCCAAACCAGTCCGATGCCGATAATCTGTTGAAGGCGGTTTCCGAACTGCGGTTCATGGGCGCGGAGGAGGGTCTGGAGGCGGATCCGGCGGTTTATGGGTTTGACGCGCCGCGCTTCACCTTCTCGGTGACGCTGGCGCCGGAGGAGGCTGGAGGGTCGCCGGTGACGCTGGGTCCACTGACCATCGGGGCAGTGGTGCCGAATATCGACCAGCAGCGTTTTGCCCAGACGGCGACGCGATCGGGCGTGTTTCGGATTAACCAGTCCTTTGTGGAGGCGGTGTCGGCTGCGGTGTCGGGAATTCGCCCTTCCGAGGGTGCGGCCCCTGCGGCGAGCCCGGCAGGGTAATTACTTGACAAATAGCAAGAATACTGCCGAGGCCCTAACTGGCTAACATGGCATAACTTATAGTGGTATCGGGAATTGCAGCGGGTTTTACTATTGACACGCTGCGCCGCCTATGCTATAAACAACGGGAAACAAATTGGGGACATTTATGGTTTTGCAACGTTTGACGCCGTCGTGCCGGCGGATGGGTCCTTTTGCGGTCCTCTCCGTGGCTGGCGGTTTTCTGGAAGACATGGCCCGATTCGGGGGAGTGTGTTTTTCGGGTGCGTTGTCGGGCTTGGGTGATACCCACGGTACACAATTGATGTTTTACCCCCATGGCACCGCGCTGTGAGGGGAAGTCTTATTTTCCGCCGGAGGAGAGTTCAAACGTGAGCAAGATGCACGGCGCCTTGGCAGGCTTAACCCTAACGGGTCTATTGGTATTCGGGGTATCGGTGTGGCAGTACGGCGGCCCCAGTGCCGTGGAGGCGACCGGAGATCCGGTGGCCACCGCGGTGGCCAGCGTAGCTGAGCTGCAGCCCGCTCCGGAACCCGCGCAGAATCCGTCGCCCGAAGTCCAGGCGGCCCTCTCCCCGGATCCCGCGATAAAAACGCCGGAGCTCGTCATCGAGCCCGTCCGACCTGCGGGTAAGGATCTGAATCTACCCCAGATCAACCTCACGGTGGAGCAGGCCCCCTCCCAGGAGCCCGGAACACCCACCATCAAGCTGGCCGCCGGTGCCGCTGAGTTGGCGCTCGCCGAGTTTGCCACCCTCGGTGCGACGGGCGATGAGAAGCAGGTGAACTGCGCCGATGTGGTCCACATCATTGGCGTGTCGCCCACGTCCCGTCCGGCCCCTGCGGAGTTCACCTTCAGCAACAACTCGACCCTTAATGGCTCAACGGACCTTACCGGTCTTATCGCTGTGAACTGGCGGATTGAAAGCCAGGAGGTAGACGACCTGGGCCAGCCCGTCTTTGCCCAGCAGGTTCCCGTCAGCGCCACCTTCAACAATGGGGAATTGCGCACCAACGGCGACCAGGGAATTCTTCCTCTTGAAGAGGGCATCTATAACGTCGGTATTCAACTCGTATTCGAGAATAACGTTCTCTGCCCGCCCAATGGGTTCAACTTCGTAGCGACGGCCGTGGCAACGACCGCCGGTGAAGCCCCGCCTGCGGCGACGCTCGAAATCGAATCCGTCGTTGGCGCCAACGACAATGCGGGTCTCCTTCCCCTGAACAACTGGGTCCCGCTCTTCCGCTTCAATATGAACTATGGCGAAGACGCCTTTGCGCCGCGCGCCCTGACCAATCTCCAATTCCGCGTGACCCGGGAACTACACCCGGCGGATGAACCTTACCCCACCTCCATCAACCCGGATGAATCGGACTTCCTCGAATTCGCTATCTTCCGCGACAGTGGCGATGGCGGTCCGGACGGCGTGTGGGACGGGATCGACTTTTTAAACCCGAGCTTTGACCCGTCCTTCCCCATGATCACGTGGGATGCGCACGGCTTTCCCTACGAAATGCCCGTGTGGGCCGGCTCGAACAATTTCGGCGGCGATCTGGTCGTGGGCCCCAATGGCCGCAATTACCGCATCAACGATAACTACTATGACCTGAACTTCGTTTTTGACCCCAACGATCCGGGCTATATTCCAAACAGCCCCTTCCTGGACTTTCCCGCGGCCTCCGGAAGTAATCCGAAATTTCCGTCCAACGAGTGGCCCATTGCGGGACCCAGTCCGGACAATGGCTATCTGGTCATGGTGCGGCTTTCCAGCGCGTGGACTTCGGGCACCTCGCTTGGCGTAATCGTGTATGGCGCTCGCATGCAGCCCTACTCAGACAATGCGGCTTTCGATGAGGGCATCGAAGTCGGATCCCGCCCGATTGGGTCGGATGGCGCGCTGCTCGACTCACTTCCCGATTTTAGCGAAGGCCCGATCTCTGAAGAGGCGGGCTACTCCGCCAGCTTCGAGGTCTGGGATCAGTCCGGCTGGGACGACTTTTTTGCCGAGCCCGGCGACCGGTCCTACAACCGCTCGGCCCACGCGATTAACATGTACACGCCCTACGGCGAGCAGGTGAGGCCCCGCTGGGACGTGGGCGACAGCATCGTCAACGCCGTAACGGGCGAATGGCTGGACCTGCGCGAACTTTTTGCTATCGAAACCTGGGTTCCCGTCGTGGCGATCAACGCCCATGCGACCCAATTCGGCTTCCTGGAACCGCAGGACCGCGTCGGTCTTCGCGAGGTCAATCTGGTCGTGACGGATGTGGGCGGCGATCCTTTCGGCCCGCCCGGAAACGGCGGCTTTGATCCAACCGAAGGCTTGGAAACCATGACCGCCACCAGCGGCCCCAGCCCGGCCAGTGCGCGGAATGTGGACTATGCCTTCAACGGCGTCTGGGTATTCGAAGACGCCAACGAAAACGGCCTTCTGAACGTTCCCGCGAACACGGGAACCGTCGGCGTGTCCTTCACCGATTTTCCCATGGCGCCCTTTGACTTTGGTGCCGCCGAAGCCGTCGAACCCGGTCTTCTGGAATGGGAATACGTGCCCTTCCCTCCCGGTGGCGGCGACCCCTGGTGGAAACTCCGCATGACCTTGGCTGGCTATGACCGTCAGGGTGACTTCGGCAACCCGGACGACGGCGCAGTGCAGTCGATCCCCGATCCCTATGCGCCCACGGAACGTCCTCGTGCGGACTACTTTGTCACCATGCGCGCGGACAGCGGCTTCACCGACATCTCCGGCGTTCCCGGCGACGGCACCGGTCTCGCCATGGGCGCGGATATGCGCGCCTTTATCGAACCGCGCCGCTGGCAGACGGGTCGCCCCGGCTCCACGTCCTCCGCACCAACGGAAAATGGACACTGGGACGGCGGTCTCTGGTTTGACAGCCAGGTGAACGTGCTTAACACGCCTTCGGGCGACGTGATCGACCCGAACGGCCTTACAAGTTTTGGCAATACGCCGGACTACGTGCAGGATGACGTTCGCGTGGACTACATCTGCCCGCCAGACGTGTACCCCTGCCCGACGCTGAACGACACCTTTGACGTGGAACCTTGGTGGCCCGAGCGCTACTCTGATCGCAACACCAGCAAGCCCCAGCGCAGTGGCTATGAAGTCCACGATCTTACGCTGCTTTACAGCACCTCGAACCAATACGCCAAAGAAACTTTCATTCAAATTGGCCAGGCGGGCTTCCTGGGTGAGACAGACTGGTTTACTTCTCCATTCCCGAGCTTCTTCAACCGGCAGATCCGGAGCCATGACAGCCTCTGGCTTGACCCGGCCCTCGCGGGTGCGGACCTGATCACCGGCGACTTTGAGGGCAACTCCCTGACTGCGCTGGGCATTCTCGAATCTCGCTTCTACGAGTTCAACAGCCCGGGCGGCTTCCCGGACATCACGGATGGTATCGAGTCGACCGGACACTCCGTTCTCTCGGCCACCGGTCTTCTGGCCGACGATACCCTGACCTCGTCCCAGTATGCCTTTGAAACGGTGCCCTTCAAGCTTTCCGCCGATGCCGTGGACGCGCAGTTGAACGATCCCCGATCGGTATTCTTCCCGAATCCCCCGCTGCAGCCGACACTCCCGCGTTACGAGAACTGGCCCATCTTCAGCGACGGATTTGTGAACGCCGGTAACTCGGGTGAAGTGTACCTGCAGTCGGAAGGCGCGATGGCGAACGAGAACTATCGCAACCCGACCACGCCGAACTCCGAATTCACCTACTCCGACGACGTGTATGTCTTCGAGGCTAACAATGCCGAGTACGGCGCCATCGGCGATGTGGCCGGCATGTGGCTGGTCGACGAGAACGGCGCGCGCTGCCGCATCCTCAGCAACACGGGCAATGCGCTGACCCTTGAAGATGGCCACCTCCTGCTGTTGGACCGCTTTCGGACCACCGGCCAGGAACTGACCATCCGCGAACATCCGACGGGTGTGGCGGTCAACCAGCGGGTCCGTCGCGGTAAATGGATGATCGTCAACGACACCTTGGTGCGTGGCGAATATCCCCGCGTGAGCAACTGGCCAGCCGGTCTTGATCGCGATGTTCTTCCCGCCGATCAGGGCGTGCGCGCGGCGCGCTGGCTGAAGCAGTATGCCACCTACAATTCCCAACCGACGGCGATGCTGGGTGTGAACCTGGTGGGTGCCGACGACCTGAACGTCAACAGCTTTCCGAACCTTTCCGTCAACAGCGTGACCGTGGCCTTCTGGGGTCCGGAATTCACCTCGTTGGACTTGGCGGGTCTGGATGAAGATGGCAGCCTTTTCACCTCGGGCGTGCTCGTATATGAAGACAACGGCAACGGTGTGTTCGACGGTCCGGCGATCACGGTGGGAACCCCCAACCCGTCGTTCATCGATCGCATCGTGCCGGTGGAACCTGGCAGCCTCCAGTGGAGCGTGGAACCGGAACCGGTCAATCTCTATGGCAAGCTGGACCCCAACACGGGGGCCTATGCCGCAGATGACCTCAGCGGTGACGGTATCGTGTTCATCGGCGATCAGAACAATGAAGCCGAAGTGGAAACCTTCCGCGGGACCCTTTCAGTGGAAGATCAGGCCCGCTTTGACGGCCTGACGGACCGCGCCTGGGTGCTCCAGTTTGAACTCGCCGAACTGTGGAACGTTCCCCAGTCCGACATCCGCAGCGGCGCGCCGAATGGCTCCGTCGGCGGCACCGAAACCGACACGGGAACCGATACGGGTACCGGTGGCGGTCTTGGTGGCGGCGGTGAAGGAGGCGCTAAGGTGTCCGTGGGCGGGAAAGCGGCGGGCAAAGATTTCGTCAGCAACTGGCCGAGCTTCTGGGCCAGCCAGCCGTCCCTGCTCGATCTGAACGCGCCCCAGGACAAGGCCCTCACCCCGGGCGGCAATCAGGGCGATGACCTCTTCGTTGTGGTGCGCACTTCGGACACCATCAGCGCGTTTGAAGAGTTCCGCGTGGTCATCCCCTCGCGGCTTCCGGCCCGCACGCCTTCTGCCGAGCAGATTGCCGGTATCGAAATTTCCCCCCGCACCTATCCAAGTGTGGGCGCCGTCGAGAAGGTCCACCCCGACGAAGGTGCCTACGACTACTTCGGCCACGACATGCTGGCCATCGACGTACCGGCCCGCATTATCTCCACGGGCCTGAATGGCCCGTCGGTGCCGACCACCTTCCCGGCGACCATCGAACCCGGCAGCCCGCCGGCGGCCGTGCTGGGCATTGACGCCGCGGCCAACCGCCGCGAGAACCTAATCGCCAGCGGAGCCACCGGTGTGTCCGGCACGAATACCTTCACCGCCACCGGCTTCGCCGGCACTGCGGAGAACGTGGGCGACTGGCTCATCGCCATGTATGAGGACAACGATGACAACGGGGACAACCGCATCGAACCCAACCGTGTCGAAGCCTATGAGATCACCGGCGTCACCGGCGCAACCCTGACGCTCCGGGCGGGCGTGCCGGCGAACGGCAGCGCGTGGATGGTCGTGCGTAATCCTTCCTTCCTCGAACAAGTCATCGTGGAATTTTATGACACCGGAAACGACGGTGATTTCGATATCCAGCGCGACCTACTGCCGCTGACCACGGAAGATCCCCTGAACGACCTCATCAGCGGCGTTTCGCTCTACCGCGACAACGACATGCACCCGAATAACACGAATGGCGTTTACGACCCGCCCTTCCTCAACCCCGACACGGGCGATATCGAGTACATCGACCTTCCCCTGACCCTGGACGACGAGCCCAAGTTCATCGGCCAGGTCGGCGAACCCGAACGTCAGGTGAAGTTTGTCTTCTCCTCGCCCGGTACGGACGATCTTACGGGTCGTGAGTCGGTTGCGTATGCCACGCAGCCACGCCTGCGCCAGGTGATCCCCCAGAGCTTCGGCTTGGCCAACAGCGATCCGGAGTTCGGCTCCGACTTCTTCGTGGTGGTCCGAAGCTCGCGAAACATGTCTCTCGGCGACGACTTCCGGACGGCAATTGTCTCCTGGGGCCCGAACACCCCGTCCGAGCCAGATCCCGACAACTTCAGCCCCGATCTGGGCGGCACCAGCGGGCAGCGCGAAGATGAATTTGACATCTTCTCGGAATTCCCCTGGGGTGCCCGAGGCCTCGGCTTCATCACCTTCTTCAAGGATCGGCCCGAAGTCCGCTACTGGACCTACAATAAGGACCGCAACCGGGTCGAACCGACCACCGAAGAAGATCACAGTCAGGATGACAAGAACGTCCGCCACTGGATCCGAACCAACCCGAATGTGGCGGGCCGCACAGGCGTAATCACCTCCAGCGAGGCGCCGGAAATCGACTTCACCGTTGATCGCCACCGCCAGACTGTCGGGCAACCCGTCGTCTTCACCATGTGTACTACCGGTACGGTAACACGCGTGGTGTGGCAGTTTGGCGACGGAACAACGCTGGAAGACACGGATCCGGTCGCGCTCGCACCCGATCCCGCCAATCCGACCCAGACCTGCTACGAGTACGAGCATACCTACACGGACGAAGGTACGTACACGGTATCCGTGACGGTCACCGACGCCAATGGCGTGGAAGACACAGTCACGAAAGTGAACATCATCGAGATCGTCGCATTCCCTTATGCGGATGCCATCGGCACGCCGCTGGATGGCTTTATCACGCCGGACCCCGAAGGGGTGCTGGCGGATGGCCTGGATGTGCAGTTCACCAACCTGAGCGAGTCCGGACCGGACTACGAGGCTATCGCCTTTGCCTGGAATTTTGGCGATGGCACCGCCTCCAGCGAAGAAAATCCGGAGCACCGCTTCCTGGTGGCCGGTGACTACACCATCATCCTCCAAGTGACCTTCCGCGACCGGCTTACGGGCGAGGAGATCACCCGCAGCATCGAGTTGACCAACTACGTTCGCGTACGTCCCTGCGTCGGTGGCGGTTGTGCCGGCGGCGGCGAAGGTGAAGGCGAAGGTGAAGGCGAAGGAGAGGGTGAGGGCGAAGGCGAGGGTGAGGGCGAAGGCGAAGAGCCCACGGCCACCTTCGATGTGACCAGCCTGATCCCGGACGGGGAGGGTTTGCTGCCCCTTACGGACTGGGTGCCCTTGAACAACATCGTGCTGAGCACGGACGAGGAAACACCGGCCCAGCGCATCCTGCGGACCTTGGTCTATCAGGTGCATGGAAGCCCGTTGGACTCCGAAGAACTTGGCTACATTAACGCCGGTGGCCCGTCTCCGACGGACCTGCTTGAATTCGGTATCTTCTACGAGAACTTCTCCGACGCCGATGAGGACAACAATAACCTCAATGTGGAGAATGATTTCCTGCTGGCCACCTGGGACGCGGCGGGCGGCGGCATCGCCACCCTCGACACGACCGGAGGCAATCTGACCTATACCCTCGACTTCGTGGGTTCGGGCACGCCGGAAGATCCAGAAGTACTGGTGCCCGCCGGACCGACGGGTGATAACACCATTGAAGGCAACTCCTTCATCATCGCGGTACGCACCTCGGCCACGTGGCGCAATCACCTGACGCTGGCGACCACGATTCTGAACGCGGAGATGGTCGTCCCCGACGAGACGGGAACGGTCCCGGTGGATGCGGAAGGCGTGCCGATCGACAGTTATACGCCCAACTTCCTGGAAGGGGAAGTAACGGAAGACGAAGTCTCCTACTCGTCGAGCTTCGGCGTATTTGACGCCCGCGGCAACAACGACGGTGACAACGCATTCCCCAACACCAACAATTGGAACCACCCCTTCATCTTCCACTTGCCGACGGCCGAATTTGCCCGTCCGCGGTGGAACACGCCCGGCCAGTTGCTTTCCATCTTCGGCGGGGAAACCCTCGAGATGCGCCGTTTGGTGGCGGTCGAGGAGTGGGTGAATGTAATAAACATCAATCTGCACTCGACGGCTCCGGAGCACTTCGATTTCTTCGATCCGATTACGACCGACGGCCACTTCTACGAGTTGGACGCACAGCCTTCGCTCCAGCAGGTGAACGTCGTCGTGACGGATATTGGCGGGGATCCGCTCGGGAGCCCAGGCAACGGCGGCGTCGACCCACGTACGGGATTCAACGGAATGACGGCGGCGGCGTCTGGATTTACCGGCGTTGACGGTTCCGCGATTGCGCCGGACTACACGTTCAACGGCGTTACGGTCTGGGTCGACGAGAACAATAACGGCGTTTTTGATGCGCCCACCCCCGCAGCCGACAGCAACGGCGTCGTGATGAATGGCGACTTTCCGCTGGACGTACTGACGGGTGAAGATCTGGAGTGGGAGTATATTCCCTTCCCGCCCGGCGGCGGCGATCCCTGGTGGAAAATGACCATCAACTTCAGCCTGCTTCGCCGGGACGCCGCTGCGGACGAGGGCCGCATCGAAGCGGTGCCAGACGATGTCATTGACGTGGAGGACGATTTCCCGGCCACGGATGTGAGCCCGGATTATTTCGTGGTGATCCGCACCGACAGCGGATTCAAGGACATCTCTCAGGGCGTGGCCGACGGCCAGGGTATCCAGCCGGGCGCGGACTTCCGCGTTTTCATCGAACCGCGCCGCTACGACACCATCACGCAGTCTTTCGAAGGCGGCATCTATACCAACAGCATGATCCCCGGACTTGGTCTCAGCGAGAACGAGGACGGCGTGATCTACTCGACCTGGCAGGATGACCCGCGCTGGGGCTATGACGAGCCCTGGTTTAATGAGCGGACCATGAATGCCCATTCGGCCAAGCCGATCCGGTCGGGCCTTGAGGTCCACGATCTGACCCTGACGTACGACTCGCACTCCGAGTACGCCCGCTATTCCGATCTGAGCTTCGGCTTCCCCTTCAGTTCGTCCGGGTGCTATGGGTTCTCGGCGGGATTCTTTGACCCGACCGACTTTGACCGGTGGATGGATCCCTTTGGTATCCAGCAGACGCGTTTCCTCAACCAGCACAGCGTTGGCGTGGACCGCTTCTCGGCCTTCTTCGTCATTACTTTGACGATCGGAGACGACACGGAGGTGATCAACTCCCTCCCGAGTTTCCTGGACCTCCAGTACCCGTTTGAGACGGCACCCTTTGGTAGCGGCAACCCCGCCGATATCCCGCGCTCCTCCGCTATCGCGCAACTGCCGGTGCAGCCCAACCTGCCGAGTTTCGAGACGTGGCCTGCCGAGCTGCTGCCGGGTTCCTACCCGCGCTTGAGCGACTGGGCTCCGGAAGACGCGAAAGCGCGCCTCCTGATTCAGCACACGGATATCAATAGCGCCCACGTGCCGCTCCTCGGGATCAACGCGGTCGGCACATCCGACCAGGCGGTCAACGACTCGTCGGAGACCTTCATTACCGAGATAGCCCTCGCTTTCTGGGGTCCGGACTTTACGCCCGACGATCTCTACCCGCTGGATCAGACCGGTCTAGATCTCAATTCCGGCGTGCTTCTGTGGGAAGATCGCGATGAGGACAGTTCTGTTTTCTCGAACGGTGCCTACCTGAATCTCGCCGATTTCAATAGTTATGAAAGCGGCACTACACTGACCGGTACGGACCGGGTGGTGCCGTTGAATAACGCTAAGTGGGCGACGTCACCGGAACTGATCGATTTGAACGGCGATGGTGCCCCGGATGATCTGGACGGCAACGCGCTTATCGACGACACGGATAAAGCCTGGGTACTGAAGTTGAAGCCCAGGGATCTGTGGCCCGTTCCGCACAACGATGACGACGGCACCGGCTTCAACACAGCCACGCGGATTTTCCTGTGCAACTATTCTTCCGGTGGTGGAAGTGGCTCCGGCGGCGGCGGCGGTGGCGGCGGTGGCGGCGGTGGCGGTAACGGCGTCACGGACGACCTCGTCTATATCCATCACGGCACCGGCAGCCAGTGGCTGACCAGCGGTGGCCTGAACGATGCGCTCGTTGCGAAGGAATACCTCGACGAGCGGAACGACATCCGCGAGCTTTCCGATGTCTCCGCGGATTCGGGACGTCCCGATTCGCTGGAACCGACGCCGGGCAACTTCACGGACATCCGTCACTGGCTGTTGTGGTTCAACGACTACTTCCGAGGGATTCGCGATCGCGACACGGCGAACGGGTTCAACCGGGTCGTCATGTTCAACAGCGATGGCTTCACCAACCAGTTGGAAGGCGCGGGTACCGCGCCGGGCAACCCCTTCAGCGAGGCCATGACGCTGGAGAACTATAAGGCTGTGTTCCAGCACCCGGATGGTGCCGGCAGCGGCAGCATCTTTACCGACGGTTCCGGGGAGGTGTATCAGCCCCTCGAAGCCATCTTCGAGGCCAACCCGGACATGCTGTTCGTCGTAGTCACGGCGCCTCCGCTTCCCGCCGGACAGACCACCGATGAGCAAGCCGATCTGGCGCGCGAATGGGCGACCTGGCTCGTGGATACGTGGCAGCCCGCCTATGAAGCCCGCAACCCGAACCTGAACAACGTGGTGGTCTTCGACTGGTTCGATTTCCTGGCCCGTCCGACCAGCGCCGGTGCCGGTCTGCGCCACCGCCTCAAGGAAGAGTACGAGCGGAGCGGAAGTATCGTTCCGAATTCCGCGGCCCTCCTGGCCTCCACGGAGTACTTCGCGACCGGGACGGATACCGAGGACAGCCTGCTCGACATCGCGGTGGACGAGTTCCCAGAGATCGACTTCACGCTTCCCGAGAAGTTTGCGGGCAAGTTGGCCGCGGCCGGTCAGGCCGGAGAGAAGGCCTTGGATCTGGATGCCGCACAGCCGGGTGACGACTTGTTTGTCACGGTGAAGGTATCGGAAAACGTCAGCGGCAACGAGCAGTTCCGGGTATTGATTCCCGCCACGCTACCGACGCGTCCAGAGGGACAGCGCGACGCGGGCATCCGCTTCGTGCCCACGGGCCTGGCGAGTGCAGGCGCTCTGACCAAGAGCAGTCCGGAAGAGACCCCGGTGCAGGACTTCATCGGCCACGATGCGGTCACGACCAACGTTCCGCTGAAGATCAAGGATCTCACGAGCCTGACCACGACAATGGATATCGGCGGCGCGGCCGTGGCGACTATGGGTCTGGATACCTCGACCAACGAGCCTGACGCCGTACGGGCGCAGGGCTCGACGGGCCTGGGCACCGAGGGTGTCTTCACGGTGGCCGGCGCGAGCTGGACCACGAACGCCTTCGCCGGCGACTACCTCATTGACTCGCGTTACGAGGCCTATGAGATCACCGCGAACTCGGCGACCGCACTGACGCTGCTGAGCGGCGAGCCGCGCGATGGTGCCTGGAAAATCGTGCAGAACCCGACCTTCCTCGAACAGGTAGTGGTCGAGTTCTACAATGAATCAAACAGCGCCGACTTCGATGTGGTGACCGATCTGCTGCCCATGAACCTCGACCAGCGCCTGAGCGGCGTGGCCATCTATCGGGACAACGACTTCAATCCCGAGAATCGCAACGGCCACTTCGATCCGGATATCGATATCCCGCTGAGCCTCGATGGCGCGCCCCAGTTGTCCGGAATTTCCGGCGACGCGCCCCAGGTCAAGTTCGCCTTCTCCCTGCCGGGTACCGGTTTCAACGGCGACGACGTGAGCAAGCTGCCGCGCAACCGCCAGTGGGTGCCCGAGTCGTGGGAGGGTGAAAACTCGGAGTCCGACTTCTTCGTCGTGGTCCGGGCCTCCGACGGCATGCAGGTGGATGACAACTTCCGCATGGGCATCGTATCCTGGGGTCCGAATACCCCCACGGAGCCGGATCCCTACGTGTTCTTCCGCCTGAGTGGCGCGGAACGCGAAGACTATAAGAAGTTCCAGGAATTCCCGTGGGGTAACCGCGGTGTTGGCTTCATCTCCGTCTTCAAGGACGAGCAGGTGCGGTACTTCATGGACGGCAACAAGCCGGGCGCGAAAGTGGATAACAGCGGCTTCAACTGGGTGCGCACGCACTCGAACCAGAAGAAGCGCTCGGGTATCCTCACGGCGCGGAAGGAGCCCACGGGCCCGACCTCGGTCGTGATCAACTCGGCGTCCACGTCCGAGCTGCCGGCTCAGACCCTGGAGAGCAGCCCCTTCACCTTCGTCATCTACGGTTCGGGCTTCGGCACGAACCCGGAAGTGATCCTCACGGGTTATGATGTGACGGTGAACCAGGCGACGGACACCAGCATTTCGGTGACCATCACTTCGCGTGCGGAAGATGCGCCGCAGCCGCCCATCATCCTGATTGTTCGCAATCCAGACACGGGCAAGGAGGCCAGCCGATCCAATCTGTTCACCTTGGTGAACGGAACGGGCGACGTGTCCCCGGTCATCACCCGCGTGTCGCCGGCCAAGGCCACGAAGTCGGACTTCCCGGTGACGGTCATCGGCGAGAACTTCGGTGCTCGTGAGGACATGGTCGTGCGCTTCGGCGAAACGTTGATGACGATCCTCGCCGTGAATAGCGCGGGCACAGAGATCAGCGTGGGCTACCCGACCGGTGGCTTTGCCGAAGTGGATCAGATGAGTGTCACCGTGACTAACGACACGAACGGCATGGAAGCTATCAAGCTGAATGCCTTCGAGTTCGTCAGCGATCCGGTGAGCAAGCCGAATATCGGCCCCTTCAGTTGCGGGCCGAACAGCGGCGGCTTCACGTCGCCCCTGGGTGACCTCCTGTTGCTGGCGCTCGTCGTCGCGGGCCTGGCCTTCGGCCTCCGGAGCAAGGGCGCGCGTAACCGGGTATAGAGGATTACGAGGCCGCGCGCTCCGGCGCGCGGCCACTTGAATAGATTCGATCAGTAGATTTCAGCCCCCCGGGGAAGGAAGTAGCTGGCATGAAAGGAAATGGATACGTGATTTCGCGTAGACGACACATAGGAATGGCGATACTGGCCGGTGGCCTGTTTCTCGCCACCAATACCTGGGCTATCTTCCCGTTGGGTAGTTTCGATTCGTTCGACGTACTTCGTATCAAGAAGCATCGGGTGAACGACTTCGACGCGAACAACAATGGCCGCGTGGAAGAGACCGAAGGCGTGCCCGTGCTGATCGAGAATGGACGGAGCGGATTCACCGAGGCGGAGCTCGAAATCGTCCGCGAGTCCTTTGCCGTCTGGGAGCGGGTACCCCAGAGTTACGCTTCCGTGGACGAGGAGGGTCTGTTCCAGGATCCCGTAATCATCGGCGGCACCGCGGACTTGCAGAACACGATCGTGATGCAAGTCACGAGTACGGTGGATCTGGATGGCGACGGATTGCCGGACGAGAATGTGGAGCCCGACCCCGCCGACATAATCTTTCCCCTGCCCGCCGGTGTTCTCGGCGTGAACGTTTACATCCACGCGGTGGATGATGTGATCATCGATACGCCGAGCGAGTCCTATCTCGTGAGCGCGGGAAATATCGTCGACAATGACGTGATCATTGTGGCGGACACCGTGCGCCCGCTTACGCTCGGCGAGGAGCCCCTCGGCGATCTGCAGAGTGTGCTCGTGCATGAGATGGGCCACTTCTATGGCCTCGGTCATACCCCGCTGAACAACCTCACCGAGAGTGATCTCAGTCTGATCGAGACGACGGCGATGGTTCACAGCATCTCGGGCGTACAGCGCCGCATCGGCGTTACGCCGACCATGTTTCCGTTCATCTTCGAAGTCACCGCTGAAGGCGGCGGTTTGGAAGGTGGCGGTGCCGATCTGGCTCCGGATGACATCTCGGGCATTTCCTGGCTTTATCCCCGCGGCAATCAGGATCTGTTTTTCGACCTGAATGGCGAGGCGCGCACGCGGACCCGCGCGGGTACGGGCCTGCCCTCGATCCAGGTGGCCAGCGCGCACGTTGTGGCCTGGGCCGACGTGGACAACGACGAGACGACCCCGCGGGTGCCGCTTTTCAGCGCCTTCACAGCGTACTATGAGAACCCGGCGAATACCGAGCGGGACGGCCAGTTCGAACTGGACAATCTGTGGAAGACCTTGGAAACAGAATCGGGCCTGATCAACGCGACCTACACCTTCAGCATGACGCCCTTCAACGGCGGCGGCTATGATCGCCAGTCGCCCCCCGGATTCTCAGTGGAGGAATTTGACAATATCGGCCAGCGCTCCGCCGTCTTCAATACCTATCCTTCCGAAGTGTTTCATGAAGTCGAGAACATCATCGACGTCTCCAACAAGGACGCCGGCACGGCAATGGTCTGGGATTTCGAACGTGGCACGCTGGTCAGCACGGACACGGAGCGCTCAATCGAAGAAATCGTCGGCAGCGATCCCATGTTCGGCGATCCGAACGACGTGTGTATCCTGAATGTCGTCAGCTCGGTCGCCGCAGGCGGTGGAACCAAGGCGCTGGGCCACGCGGCGGAGGGGGCGAATTCTGTCCGTTCGCTCCGGGACACGGTCTTGATGGAAACCGCACTGGGCAGTTTCATTGTGGACTCCTATTATAAGGTGTCACCCTCGGCTGCCCGCTTCCTTCTCGGTAACAGCATTGCGTTAGGTGCCACGGTGAAGGCCGTTCAGGCGGCCTATTGGTGCATGGAGAATGCCGCCATGATCCTGGGTATAACGGTTCTACTTTCCAGCCTGGTCTACGGACTGCGCAAGCGCAAGCGTACGGTGGCCGGTGTGGCGGGTGCCCTGCTCATGGGCCTGCTGCTTTCGCCGGGTGCCCAGGCGCTCCTTCAGTTTCAGACCACCGAGCAGCTCGTAGCCGGTGCAACGGACGTGGTGTCCGGCACCATCACGAGCGCCCAGCCCCGCTGGGAAGGCGGCACATCCTACATCTACACCGACGTTGTGGTACAGATAGAGGACAAGGCCAAGGGCTCCCTGAACAAGCAGTCGACGGTCACGTTCAGCCAGATCGGCGGACGCGTTGGCGGGCTGGATACCCAGGTCAGCGAATTGCCCAGCTTCAGTGCGGGTGAAGACGTGGTGCTCTATCTTCAATATGTCGAAGGAGTGGGCTATCTGGTGTACAACGGCCTCGGTGGAAAGCAGCTCGTTTCCCTGGATGCGGCAAGCCAGACCAAGTTCGTGACCACGCCCCCGGACATCAAGGCGGAGAAGGCCAAGACGCTGGCTCCGGGCGAGACGGTGCCGGACAAGATGGAAGTGTCGGAGTTCATGGCGGAGCTTCGCGCGATAGCGAAGGCCCAGGAGAAGGCGAAGTCCTGAGGGGCTTGTTGAAGTAAGATTGTTTTTCGTGTCACACCCCCAGTTGCTGGGGGTGTGATTTTTGTTTATGGGTCTTATGGGTCTTATGGGTCTTATGGGTCGGGTCGTATGGTTCCTATGGCCACTTGGATGCCGCCCTTCACGCTTCAACCCTCACCCTTCATCCTTCGTCTTTCATCCTTCAGACAATGGGCTCCGTGGGCTCTTGTGTCTTTGCGTTGCCGGGAGGGGATGGGCTACACTAGACGCCCGTTATAAACATGGGGCAGGTGTGTGTCGAGGCCGGATGTCGCGCCCGATGATCGGGTTGCGCCGTGCGCTTCCTCTCCTGTCAACCCGAGCGCCAACACCGGCGTTAGTTGTGGTATCACAACATGTTGCGGCGGGGCGGAAACGGAACCGAGGCCCAGTTTGGCTTCGAACAGGTCCTATACCGCAAGCCCAAGACGAGAGGTAGCAATGGTACGTGGTTTAATCATACGGCAGCTTTTCCTGGTGTTGAACCTTGCGCTGTCCGGCTTGATTCTGTACACGGCGGCATCGGTGGTGCTCCAGATGACCAGCCCGCCCGAAGCCTCCGGTGCCTTGCCGGCGGCGGTGGAGGGGAATGCTGACGCGTCCGATAGCGCCCTGAAGGCCCTGCGGGAACGGACCGCCTACAACAGCATCCTGGATAATAAGCTCTTCGGCGAGGCGGGGCAATTCAAGGTGGACCCGGCCCCGCCGGTCGTTGTTGACGAGCCGGTTCCGGGTCCTAAGGTAGAAGAAACCGATCTCAATCTGAAGCTCTGGGCGGTGACGAGTCTTTCACCCAAGAGCCCCTTCGCCTCGGCGAGTATCGAGGATCTCGGCCAGAAAACGGGAAGCCAGTTATTCCACATTGGCAATCCGGTGGTGGCAAATGTCACGCTGGAGGAAGTTCACCCGCGCTGGGTGGTGCTGATCAACCGTAACGAGAGTCCCCCGAAGCGGGAACGCCTGAGCATGGACGAGGAAGAGGGTGCCGAAGGGGCAGACGCCGACACGCTGGCCTCGCGCGGCAGCCGGGTACCCACGCTTCCCCCGCAGGAAGTGGAAGTCGACCGAAACGACTTCATCAACGAGTTGACCACGAACTACGCCGACCTGGTAACCAAGGTTAAGCCCGAGCTGTACCGGGACGCCAGTGGCAAGGTGGCCGGTATCACGGCGGCGGACATCGCCGAAGTGCCGCTGGCCAAGCAACTCGGCCTCGAAAATGGGGACGTGCTCCAGACGGTCAACAACGAAAAGATCGACAGCGAGCAGAAGGTGATGGAGATGGTCCAGAAATACCAGGACGCCGGTTCGTTTCGCATCGGAATCATGCGCAACGGCAAGCAGAAGATTATCACCTACAATTTCCGCTAACGCGCCGCAGCTCCCAGCCGGGAGCATTGGCTGAACCCGATTGGAAGGACAGACCGTGCTGAAGCGATGCATCGCCTGTTTTGCAGTACACCTCCTTGCCCTGGGCTTGTTTACCGCAGGCTCCGCGCCCGCCCAGGAAGAGCAGGAGATTGTCGAAGAAGCTCCGGTGGAGGAAGTCCCCGCCGAAGAAGTCCAGCCGGAGGAAGCGCCCGCTGAGGAACCCGCGGTCGAAGAGGCCCCCGTGCAGGACGTTCCCGAGAGCGGCACGACCACGCGCCGTCCCTCCAGCGGCACCACCACGCGGCCGCCCAGCGGCACCACGACCACGCGCCCCCGGGTGGCCCGTCCCCAGCCGGTGCCGCCGCCCGGTGCGCGTCCCCAACCGCCCCAGGCACCCGGTGGCGCCAAGCTGGCCGAGACGCCAGCCGCCACGGCGCTTCCGCCCGGCGCCACGCCGGATGAGGATGCGCTGTTCAATTTCAATGACCAGCCCCTGATCCAGGTCATCCAGCACATCGCCATGCTGACCGGGAAGAACTTCGACATCGACCCGAACATCGGCGCGACCACGGTCACGATCATCACCCACGACAAGTTCCCGCCGGAGATGGCGTATGAGGTGCTGGAGTCCGTGCTGAACAGCCGTGGCTATTCGCTGGTGGAAAATCTGGACGGCAAATTGATCCAGGTAGTCCCCACGCCCGATGCGCCGAGCTCTGGAAAGACCCCACTGAAGGTGGGCATCACCGCGGAAAACGTTGCCGAGGGCTACGACACCTTTGCGACCCATGTGGTACCGATTAAGTACGCCGATCCGGCCGAGATCTCCACGGCCCTGATGCTGCTGGGCACGAAGAACGCCAAGGTGGACACGTACCAGCCCACGAGCACGCTGATCATCACCGATACCGCGAACGGCCTGCGCCGCATGCTGAAGTTCATCGAGATCGCGGACATCCCCGGCAACGACACGACCATGGATATTTTCACGCTGGAGTATACCCGGGCGGAAGTGGTGGCCACGCAGTTGGAGCAAGTGCTCCTGGCCCCCGAAGGCGGGACGGCCGCGCAGAACACGAGCCGCACCACCACCACGCGTCCCCAGCCGGCGACCACGCGGCCAACCCGCCCGACGAACCGGACGGTGCCCGGTGCGGAGACTTCGGCCGTGATCGGCTCGAACGAAGAAGTTCTGCGCATGGTGCCCGACGAGCGGCTTAATTCTCTGATCGTGGTGGCTACGGAAGGGATGATGGAGCAGGTGCGCGACTTGGTGAAGCGCCTGGACACGCCCGTGCCCTATGAGCAGAACAACATGCACATCTACGAGTTGCTGAATGCGGACGCCGAACTGATGGAGCAGGCCCTCCAGCCCCTCATCGGCACGGCCCCGCGGCGGCAAGAAGGTGCGGGCGGCGGCGGAGCGGCCGCAGCGGCCGGCGGTGGCGCGGGCGGCGGCGGTGGTGGCGGATCTTCCGGCTCCTCGGAAGTGCAGCCCTTCGAGCAAAAAGTACAGATCGCGCGCTACGACCAGACCAACTCCCTGCTGATCCTGGCCTCCCCCCAGGACTACAAGCAGCTCGAGGCCTACATCGCGCGGCTCGACGTGCCCCAGCGCCAGGTGTATGTAAAGGCCAGCGTGATGGACGTGGCGTTGAACGACTCCTTCAACCTGCAGGTCAACGCGGCCAGCGTCAGCGGCAGTGACGGTTTCGGCCTCACGGACACCTCGCTGCTGCCCGTGACCGATCTGGCGACCGCCCTGACCAATCCGACAGGCGCGGGCGCGGGCCTGCTCAGCAGCGTGCTGGGCCTGGGCTCCACAGGCGGCATCAGTGCGGGCATCTTTGACGACATCACTGTGGACTACGCCGGCCGGGAGTACAGCATTCCCTTTGTCCCCGTGCTCTTCCAGGCCTTGGAAACCCTCTCCGATCTGGAGGTGCTCTCCCAGCCGAGCCTGACGACCATCGACAATGAAGAGTCCTCCATCACGGTCGGTAAGGAAGTGCCCTTCATCACGGGCAGCTCCCGCCCGCAGACCACGACGGGCGGCACGGACGGCGAGTTCAACTCCAGCTTCGGCAGCACGCGCATCCAGCGCGAAGACGTGGGCGTGAAGCTCAAAGTGACGCCCCAGATCAGCGAGGGCGACAACGTGCTGCTGGAGGTCGAAATCGAAGTATCCGACATCGCCGACACCGACCCCCGCGTGGGTACGCCCGATATCGTGGGCCCCACCACGAACAAGTCCCTCTTCACGAGCAAGGTGCTGGTGAAGGACGGTTCCACGGCGGTACTGGCCGGTCTTATCCGCGATTCGACCAACCGCACGCGCAACCAGACGCCCATCCTGGGCGATGCGCCCGTGCTGGGCTGGCTCTTCCGCTCGAAGAAAGACTCGCGGCAGAAGAGCAACCTGGTGGTGCTGGTGACGCCCCATATCGTGAAGGAAAGCGTGGACATGGAGCGGCTCACGCTCCACAAGCTGAACGAGTACCACGACTCCAACCTGGACGAACTCTTCGAGGGCGGCTTCTTCAAGAAAGTGAAGAAGAAACAGGAACACCGCAAGAACCACCGGCCCACGTTTGAAGAATCTGCGGCGATCACCGGTCGCGACACCGGATCCGCCGAGTCGGATGGTTTCCGCCGCGGCGACATGAAGAGGTAGTGGATGAGAACAGGCCAAGACCTGCAACTGGGCGAGATTCTGATCCGCAATGAATTCGCGCACCCCGACCAGATAAACGAAGCCCTCGAGCTCCAGAAAATCCGGCCCAAGCGGCTGGGTGAACTGCTGCTGGACTTGGGCTATGTGGACGAGGAGCAGATTCTCACCGGCCTGGGCGAGCAGTTCAACATTCCCTTCGTGGCCGAACTGGGCGACGATGTGGAAGCCGCCCTGACGACGAAGGTGCCCATCTCCTTTATCCGTGAGTACCATATGGTGCCCTACAAGCGGAACGGCACGGGCTTCCTCGTGGCGGTGAACGATCCGGTCAATCTGCTACCGCTGGACGACCTGCGCCTGCTTCTGGGCGGCCCGGTGACGCCGGTGCTCTGCCGCAAGGGCGATGTCCAGAAGATCATCGACGGCTATTTCGAGCAGCAGACCGAAAACGCCGCCGACATGATCGACAGCATCACGATGGCGGAGAAGGACGGGGACAAATACAAGAACCTGGAGAGCATGGGGTCGGAGCGCGACCTGCTCGACCTGGCCAACGAAGCCCCAATCATCAAGCTGATCAACCTCGTGATCACGGGCGCGGTCAAAGAGCGCGCCTCCGATATTCACATCGAGCCCTTCGAAAAAGAAGTGCGCGTCCGCTACCGCATCGACGGCGTGCTCTACGAGAAATTTTCCGTACCGCGCGGCCAACAGGCCGCGGTGATCTCCCGCGTGAAGATTATGGCGGATTTGAACATCGCCGAGCACCGGCTCCCGCAGGACGGGCGCATCAAGATCCGCTTGAGCGGCAAAGAGATCGACATCCGCGTGTCGGTCATTCCCGTGGCCCACGGCGAGCGCGTGGTGATGCGTATATTGGAGAAGGGTAGCTTCCTCTTCAGCCTGGAGCATCTGGGCATGGAAGAGAAGGACCGCAACCAACTCGACAAGATCATCCAGAGCTCCCACGGGATCTTCCTGGTGACCGGCCCCACGGGTTCGGGCAAGTCCACGACGCTTTACGCGGCCCTGCAGCGGGTGAACTCACCGGACAAGAACATTATCACGGTGGAAGACCCCATCGAATATCAGCTTGAAGGGATTGGCCAGATCCAGGTTGCGCCGAAGATCGGCCTGACCTTTGCGGCGGGCCTGCGCAGCATCCTACGCCAAGACCCGGACATTATTCTCATCGGCGAAATTCGCGATATGGAGACGGCGGAGATGTCGGTGCAGGCTTCGTTGACGGGCCACCTGGTGTTTTCCACGCTGCACACGAACGACAGCGCCGGCGCGATTACGCGCCTGGTCAACATGGGCATTGAGCCCTTCCTGGTGACCTCGTCCACCATCGCGATCCAGGCGCAGCGCCTCGTGCGGCGGATTTGCGATTCCTGCCGCGAGGCCTACACGCCCGAGATGGAAACCTGGCGCGAATTGGGCATCGAGCCGCCGGCGAAGGACAAGCAAATCCTGTATCGCGCCGTGGGGTGCAAGAAGTGCTCGGATCGCGGCTACAAAGGCCGGACGGGCATTTTTGAGCTGCTCCTCATGACCCCGCGCATCCAGGAGATGGCCCTGCAGGGCGTGGACTCCAACCAGATCAAGCGCGAGGCCCGGAAATTCGGTATGCGTACCCTGCGCGAAGACGGCGCCCACCGGGCCATGCTCGGCCTGACCTCGGCGGAGGAAATCCTCCGGGTAACGCGCAACGATATGGAAGAAGAGTTCATGGGCTGAGGCCCTTTTGGGCTGATCTGTAACGATCAGGCAGGTGGCGGCGTTATACAAGAAGCGGTGCCGGATGGCCACGGACCATAGAAATCATTGCAGGGACAGCAGCGACATCAGGGACGGCAGGGTGCTGAAACCTGCTGTCGCTGCCGTCCCTGAAGCCCCTGTAAACTCGCGGGGCAGTTTCTAGTATGGCAATAGACTTCGCGTCCCGACGACCAGGAAATTACTAATCCCCATGGCGGTCTACGAATACAAAGCGATCAACAAGGCGACGGGCAAAAGCTCCAAGGGCGTCATCGACGCGGAGAATCCCTCCCAGGCCCGGCAGAAACTGCGCGACCAGGAGCTGTTCCCCACGGAGATCGCCGAGAGCGCCAATGCGGTGTTGGCCCGGAGCGGCAAGGACGGCAAGCCGGCCCACAAGGGCGGCGGCGGGCGCGTTTCCTCGCGCGATCTGGCGATGCTCACGCGGCAGTTCGCGGTCCTGCTGCGGGCGGGTATGCCCCTGGTGGACGCGCTGAGCGCCATGCAGGAGCAGACCAGCCGCCCCCGGCTCCAGTCGGCGCTGTATGACATCCGCGACAATGTGAACAGCGGCACGACCCTGGCCGATGCGCTGGCGAAGCACCCGCGGCTATTCTCCAATCTGTATGTGAACATGGTGCGTGCGGGCGAGGTGAGCGGCACGCTGGAGGAGGTGCTCTTCCGCCTTGCGGAAATTCAGGAGCACCAGTCCAAGCTGAAGGGCCAGCTTATGTCGAGCCTGGCCTACCCGGTGTTCATGGGGCTCTTCGCCATTGCGGTGGTGGTGTTTTTGATGATGTTCATCGTGCCGCGCATCACGCTGATCTTCGAGAAACAGGATGCGGTGCTGCCCAAGCCCACGCTGGTGCTGATTGCGGCGAGCGATTTTCTGGGCACCTACTGGTTTCTGATCATCGGCGCGATCATCGGCGGCTTCATGTTGTGGCGCTACTGGATCGGCCAGCCCAAGGGCCGGCTCAAGTGGGACCGGATGAAGCTGAAGTTCCCGCTCTATGGCGGCCTGCATTTGAAACTGGTCTGCGCGCGCTTCGCCCGGACGCTCGGCACCATGCTCCAGAGCGGCCTCACCATGCTGCCAGCGCTGGAGGTGGTGAACTCCGTGCTGGACAACGCCCACTTCCGGGAGAACATGGATGAGGTGAAGGCGGGGGTACGGCGGGGCCGGGATCTGTCGCAACAACTCAAAGAGACGGGCCTGTTTCCGTCCATGATGATCCACATGGTGGAGCTGGGCCAGCGCAGCGGCGAGATCGAGGACATGCTCATCAAGGTGGCCGACACCTACGACGAGGATGTGCGCCTGACGATCGACGCCATTGTGGGTTTGATCGAGCCTGTTATAATCATTGTCATGGGAGTCTTTGTCGGCTTCCTGGTCATATCTATTTTATTGCCGATTCTGAACATGAGCCAGAATCTTTAACGCGAGGAGCATAGACATCATGAACACGAACAAGAAGCGGCGCACCCGCAACGACAGCGGCTTTACCCTGGTGGAACTGATGGTGGTAATCTCCATCATCGCCGTGCTCGCGGCCATCGTGGGCTACAACGTACTGGGCTCCGTGGACCAGGGCAACATCGCCGCCGCGAAGGCCCAGATCAAGCAGTTCGACACATCGCTGGTGGCCTACAAGATCAAGTTCAAGAAGTTCCCGGAAGATCTGAGCGCGCTGATCAGTCCGCCGAGCGGCGAACCGATCATGAACGCAAAGGAAGTGCCGCTGGATCCCTGGGGCAACCCCTACCAGTATCAGCTTGAGAGCTCGCGCAAGTACGTGATCATCTCGTTGGGCGCGGATGGTGTGGCGGGCGGCGAAGACGTGGACAAGGATATCAAGAGCGATGAGATTACGAACGAGGCGTCGCAGTAAGAAGAAGAGTGTTGACCACGGATGGCACGGAAGAGCACGGAAAATGGAAAGCGACGGGTTGTGCGACGTGGAGGGGTGATGCTTTGGATGAGCCGAGCAAAACGGACTGGTTGGGTGCATTGAGGCGTTGGGTGGCGAATTTAGTGATGGTGCTTTGTGTCTTGCTGGTGGGTTCGGCCGTGCTTAGTATGGCGTTTACACACTCGCATGAGAACCAAGGAAATATTGCGGCGGCGAAGGCGCAGATAAAGCAGTTTGAGCTTTCGCTTGTGTTTTACAAAAAGAAGTTCGGAGCATTGCCAGTTACCCTAGATAAGTTGATCTGGCCGCCGAGCGGCGACCCCATCATGAACGCGAAAGAGGTTCCTCTGGATCCGTGGGGTAATCCGTACCAGTATTCGTTGGTGGGATTGGAAGAATTCGTGCTGATGTCGCTGGGTGCGGATGGCGAGGAGGGCGGTGATGACGCGGACGCGGATATTCGCAGCGACGATATTACGAATGAGGTCGCACAGTAACAGGAAAAAGTGTTGACCACGGATGGCACGGATAACACGGATGCCGCCTGAAAAATTGAACCACGGAGCCCACGGAGGCACGGAGAAGAAAGAGTCGCCCAGACACCCGCCTATCTGGACGACATCCTTTGACTCGAAGCTCTTGCTCTTTCTGATTCCTCCGTGCCTCCGTGTTCTCTGTGGTCAAGCATTTTTGTTGACCACGGAATGACACGGAATTCCACTGAAAGAGAAGTGCGGTTGAGCGTGTCCAGTGGCGCGGTGAAGCCTTGATCAGTGCTTAGAAATTGAAGAGGGATTTTCCCAAAGATTTTCACAAATCTGCACAGATAGTTCGTATGCGTGGTCATTCGTACAGGCCGTCGTTGGTGTGATTTGCTTGACGGATTTCATTTCTTATCTGTGTAAATCTGCGAGAATCTGCGGAAGAACTTTTCTGAAGTGTGTTTTCAAATCTTGAATGATTGGTTCCAATGAGATTGCCTTCGAACATCGGTAAATTTCGGGGTATACCCCTCCTACCCCCCCGCAAGCGGGGGGGAGCCGGTGAACTGTTGGCGCGCGGCGTTCGGGCGTCCAGGGCATCTCGACTTCACCGTTCTTCGGCGACAACTCTCAGACGGAGTTCCCAGGCCGGTTTCACGTTGCTGGAGTTGGCGCTGGTGGTGTTTTTGATCGGGTTGGTGGCGGCGATGGCGGTGCCGCAGATTCTGCCGATCATCGCGTTCAGCGAGCTGGAAGGTAGCGCGCGGCATATCGCGGGCTTTGGTCGCGGGGCCATGGCCCACTCGGCGCTGCTCAAGGATCGGGTGGTGGTGCGGGTGGACCTGACGGAGCAGGAGATCTATGCGGTCCACTGGATCATCGAGGAAACGGAGGAGGAGAAGAAGCTGCGAGAGTCCGAGCCGGATCAGTTGGCGAAGCTTGCGCAATTGAAGGAAAAGGGTATCCGCTCGGCGGAAGACCTGGACAAGTCCCTGCTCCAGGGCGGCGAACTGGGCAGCCTGCTGGGCGGTGACGACGGCGCTTTCGACGAGGAACTCGCGGGCTACCAGATGTCGGACAGGTTCAACGCCTTTGCGCGCCAGGCGCTGGAGACCCGTGCGGAAAACATCAAGCACGACGAGAGCTTTCTGGAGGAGGTGGGCGAGATTTTCACCGAGGAAGACGTGTTCGATCTGGAGGAGAAGGCGCCGGTGGAGGAGGAACTCGCGGATCCGATCCTGCGCCGCACGAAGTTGAGCGAGAGCGTGACGATCACGGGTGTGGATCTGGATGGCGCCTACATCAGCAAGGGCGTGGTGGAAATTGAGTTCACCGTGCTGGGGCTGGCGCAGAAGGCAATCTTCCATATTGAGAACGAGGACGGCGATGCCTTCACGGTGCTGTGGGATCCGGTATCGGGTCGCACGAACATCTTCCCCGGCCGGGAGGAGGATCTGTGATGGGCGCGCACGTAAATGAAAAATGTGGGGCTGGAAAGCCCCCCCTCCATAATGGCGGCTTTACGCTGGTGGAGGTGCTCGCCGCGCTGGCGATTCTGGGCGGGGCGATGTTTATCCTGCTGAATACCCATTACAGCGCGCTGCGCCTCCATGAGGAAATGGCCAGTTCCGTGTTGCGCCGGGAGCTGATGGAGCGGGTGGTGAGCGATGCGGAGTTCAAGGTGTTGACGGGGACGCTGACGGAGTCGGGCGAATTTGAAGGGCGCTATGCGGGCTATTCCTGGGCCTTCAATGGCACGCCCATGGGCGGTTCGGAAGAAATGCCCCTGCCCTTTTATCAGGTACAGGCTACGCTCCGCACGCCCGACGGCGAGGAGGAGTCGCTGAACTTCTACGTCTTCAATATCAGTAGCGATGAAGTACTGGAAGAGGGGGCGATGAATGAAAATGCGAAGTGAGGTTCTGGGAATTTACCCCCCCTGCCCCCCCGTAAACGGGGGGGATCTTGGTTCCCCCTGCTCCCCCGTCCTCCTGCGTCGGATCTTCGACAGCGGGGGTGTCCGTCACGCCGCACGTCGCAATCAGGCGGGTTTCACCATGATCGAAATGATGGTGGCCATGGTCATCCTCGTGATTCTGGTGGGCGCGGTGTACACGTGCTTTGTATCCGTGGCGGACACGGCGGACATCGCACGGACCTCCGCGGATGAACTCCGCATCCAGCAGTTGCTGTGGAAGCACTTCACCGAGAACATCAGCGCGGCCCATCCCAATCCCAATGGCGAGTATGCCCTGGTTGGCGAGGACGAGTCCGGCACCTATGGTCCCTCGGATACCCTGCGCCTGGTGACTCAGTTGCCCATGAGCGGGGCGAAGTCCCTGCCGGGCCTGGTGAAGAAGGTGGAGTACCACGTTGACGATCCGAGCGTGTCCGAAGAGGGTGGCTTCCAGACCTTCGCGATTGATGAAGTGTCCGCGGAAGAGAAAGAGGGCGTGACCCTGTTCATCACGGAATCGCCCCTGGTACTTTTCGGCGAAGGCGAGGGCGGCGAGCTCTTCGAAGCGGAGGACGCGGGCGAAGAGGAGATCGTGTGGGAGCGCGAGCTGCCCATCCGTTCCATGAATTTTCTGTATTACGATGGTACAACGGAGGAGTGGATGGAGGAGTGGAATTCCGATGAAACCGGCGTGTTGCCCTGGGCGATTCGCGTGCAGATAAATCTGGCGAAGACCGAAGGCCAGTTGATGGAGGAGGCGTCCATGGGCGTCGACCCGCAGGAAGACTTCGACCTCGATGTGACCGTGGTCCTGTCGTCGAGCGCGGGCACGCTGGAAGAGTTTGCGGATCCGAACCAGTATCGTCCCAACATGGACGCGGCGCAGGAGGCGGGAGCGGAAGACAATTGACAATTTACAATGGACAATGGACAACGAAACAAGACCCCATCGACCGTTTGGGCCGGATACAATCCACTTAGTCCACTCCGTCCACTTGGTCCACAAGAGTTGCAGCGTTGTTTGAGGTATTGCAGTGAAGCACCGAACCGAAAAGCGAAATGAAGGCGTGGCGTTGATTTTGACGCTGCTCTTTGTTGTGCTGCTTACCGTGCTGGTGGTGGAGTTTGCGTATGAGGCGCAGGTGGAGGCGTCGTATTCCATGAACAGTGGGAACGACTATCAGGCGCGGCTGGCGGCGCGGTCGGCGGTGTACAAGGGCATTTCGATATTGGAAATGGACCGGCTGCAGGCCCAACTGTCGGCAACGGGTACCGCGACTACCCCAACGAACAACAGCTCGAACAACAACAATAATAACAACAACACGGCGAATCAGGGATCGGGCATTACGGTGGACAGCCGCTGGAGTTCCTGGGCGCAGCCGGGGGCCTTCGAGCCCCTGAACGATGCCTTTTTTCGCACGACGATCACGGACGAATACGGCAAGCTCAATTTGAACGCCCTGGTTGACAACCAGAACGGAAAAATCGTTCGCGAGCATCTCCGCTATGCCCTGCAGGAGTTCTTTCGCATCCGGGGCGAGGCCGCGAGCGCCGAGGTGGATCCCGAGTCGCTGGTGGAGTCCATCATCGACTGGCTCGACGACGATGACGAGGTTGACGAGGGCGGCGCGGAGTCGGATTTCTACCTGGCGGCGGAGAACCCCTACAACGCGAAGAACGGCCCCATGGACTCGCTGGACGAGCTGCTCCTTGTCAAAGGCATGACCCCGGCACTGTTCTTCGGTGCGAAGGGCATCGATCCGCCCCAGTTGCCCCTGACCGAGTTTCTCACGGTGCACGGCGACTGGCTCGGCCGCATCAATCCGAACACAGTTTACATTGACTATGATTCGGGCGTAAGCGACGTTCTGGAAGCGTACGCACGCGGGTGGGAGGAGGCCGAGCCGGATCTGATTCAGGAAGTCAAATACGAGGACATGATTCAGGACATGATGGCGGTGGAGGATGTGAGCGGCACTTATCAGAGCGTTGAGGACATAAGAAGTCGGAATTACATCGTAATTGGCAACATTCCCACCGTGGACGAGGATGGACGGGGCGGGCGCGGCGGAAACGGGCAAAATAGCGGCACCCAGACCCCGCAGAATCAAGCGCAGCAGGAGATCGTACGCTACATGTTCACGGTCTACAGCCACGTGTTCCGCATCCAGGGCGACGCCATGCTGGACGATCTGTTGGTGCGCAACGAAGCCTATGTATTTCGGACGCCGGACGATGTGGAGTTGCTGGAGTTCCCCAGCGGGAACAATCAGATGCAGACGGCGAATCCTTTTCCTCCGCTGCCGGTTGTGACGCTGCCCGAGGAGTTTTATCGAATTCTGGAGTGGAAAGTAATACAATGACGGGCCCGGTGTCGGGGGCTTTCCGTAAAAATAATAGTTTCCAGATGTCCGCAACATGTTTCATTCCGTGTTCTTCCGTGTTTTCCGTGGTCAAATAAAAAAGGGTGTTGACCACGGAATGCACGGAAAAACACGGAAAAGGGAAACGTTCAACGTATTTGAGGCGGGTCCGTGGCGCTGCCTGGTCGCTGGGGTTTGTTCGCTATTGCCCGGAGGGTGAAGCCGTTCCATCGGTTTCCCTGCTGCCGCGTACACTTTTGGAGTTGTGTGAATGCTGTTTAGTGCGAAGATAGGCGCCATCGAGTTCGTGGAGAACGAGGTGCGGGTGGCGGTGGTGAAAACGGGCGGGCGCAAACCCGTGCTGCTGGAGGTGCAGTCGCGCACGGCGACCTACCTGGAAGCGGAGGAGCGGGTGCCCGCGCTGGCCCAGGCCCTGGGCGAGGCGGTGGACGCGCTGAAGAATCCGCCGACGGTGTTCATCCTCTGCGCCAGCGGCCTTTTCAGCGTGGTGCGCGCCATCACCATCCCCATTCGCGGTCGCAAGCGGGTGATGGCGGCGGCCCAGTTTGAGCTGGAGCCCCACCTGGCCTTTCCCATCGAAGAATTGTTGCTCGATTTTAATCTCGTGGCCGAGGTGGACGGCGAGACGGAGGTGCTGGCGGTGGGCGTGCGGCGCAACCACCTGGAAGAGCAGATGGCGGTGCTGGCGGCGGCGGGGATTGAGGTGGACGCGGTGAACCTGGATGCGGTGGCCATGACGGGCCTCTGGCAGTCGGGGCGCAAGGCCCAAAAGGGCCTTCAGGCCGTGCTCCACGTGCGGGGCCATTGCAGCAGCCTCGTGGTGCTCTTCAATGGGACGATTGCTTACTTCAGAAACATGCCCCAGGGCGCGACGGCCCTGGAAGAACAGCCGGCCCAGGTGGCGCGGGAGGTGCAGAACACGCTCCGGGCTTTCCTGGCCAAATGGCGTGGCGGCGGCGAGATCACGGCCCTGGAAGTGACCGGGCTGGAAATGACCCCGGCGCTGAGCGACGCCTTGACCGAGATTCTGCGGCTGCCGGTCACCTCGCAGACGATGCTGGCCCGGATCCAGGGCGGCGCGAAGGTGCTGACGCAGGACGAGTTTACGCTGGGCCCCAATACCTGGGAGGCGGCCATCGGCGCGGCTTTTGCCGGGGCGGGGGGCGTGCTGGCTCTGAATTTTGACCGGAGCGAGCGGAGCACGGCCTCGAAACTGCGGGCGATTGCGCCCCATCTGGTCTATTCGTCGGCCCTGGCGCTGGCGGCCCTGCTGCTCTGGGGAGGCTATTATTACTTGGGCGCTTCCCAGTATCGTGCCCAGGCGGCGGTGATCCAGAAAGAGATCGACGGATTGAACACGGAGATCGAGGCCCTGTCCAAAAAGGGCCTGACCCAGGACATCAACACGGACATCTTCCGGGATCCTCTTGCCCTGGAAATCCTGGCGGATATCAGCCAGCGCATGCCCGGCGATAAGGTGAACGTCCTGGAGGTGGAGCTGGCGCCCCCCGGCGCGCGGAGCGGCTGGCTGACGATTGCCGGGACGACCTCCAGCGCGGAGAATGTGAACGCGGCCATGGAAGAGCTGGCCAAATCGACCCTGTACAAGGTTGATCCCAATCCGAAATTGTCCTCCGAGGGCGATCAGATTACCTTTACCGTGCGGGCCTTCCGCCTGGAAGACGAAGAGGAGGAGACGCCCGATGGGAACGAATGATCTGGACAAGCGCGACAAGGGTACGCTGTTTTTTGCCGGCCTCTTTGTGCTGCTGGCTCTTTTCATGGCCGTGTATGTGCCATCGAGCCTGGGGAAGCGCTACAAGGCCGCCAAGGGGCAGCTCGCCCAGAAGCAGCAGGAGTTGCAACTGGCCCAGTTGGACCTGCTCGCCGAGCAGGACCGGGTCCAGAGCCAGGAGAAACTGCTGGGGGTGCTGAATGCCCGCGATCCCCGCTTTGACCTCTTCTCCTTTGTCAACGGCGTGCTGAAAGAAGCCAAGCTTAATGATCGCGCCAAGTTGGAAATTGCCCCCACAACCCGCAATTCCTCCCCGAACCATCCCATGGTCGAGCTGGAGTTGAACGGCGTAAGCCTGGAAGAGCTGATCGAGCTTTTCTACAAGGTTGGGGGGAGCAATAACCTGATTGCGGTGCATAAGATGAGCATCAAGCCGGCCGTCAAGGCCCGGGGTCTGGTCTGCGAGCTTTCGCTGGTGACCCTGAAAGTCTGAAATCGAGGAATCGGGGGCGTCCGGGGCGGGGTATCCGGGCGTGGAGACTACTCTTGACATTCCAGCGTAGATCAGTGACAATGGCGTCTGCGCCATGGTCCGTTGGGTCGAATGGGAGCTACGGGTATTGCCGTGCCGGGAGCCGGAAAATTGGGGCCGTCTCCGGGGTTTTGCGGCTCATCCAAGTCGGGTAATCTCTTGACAAAACTGATCGTAAGTCCACATCTATCAGTAATTACTCTCAGTATTTACATTGACAATTTGGACCTTCTCTGGTAGAGTTACAGTGTGCATAAGGCAAGAGGTGTCACCATGCAAACGACGTACACCCTGTTTGGGCAGCGCTTGGTCGAAAAGGGAATTATCAAGCAGCAACAGCTTGATGAGGCCATTCACAAGCAACAGACGACGATGGCTCACCGTAAAATCGGTGAGATTCTGGTGCGCCTGAACTATATCAGCAAGCACCATGTGACGGAGGGCCTGGCGGACCAGCTCGGCATTCCGATTGTGAAGCTTGCAGACCGGGAGATCCCCGAGCGTATCCGCGGGCTGATCGACGGCAGTATTGCCACCCTCTACCGCGTGATCCCCATCGAGGAGCGCGGCCACACGATCGTCATCGCGACGGCCGACCCCACCAATATCAACAATCTCGATAACCTGCGCCGCCTCCTGGATCGGGAGGTGGAGCCGGTGCTTTCCACGGGTGAAGAGATCTCCGTGGCGCTGAACAAGTGCTATGGCCTGCAGGACAACACGGTGGAGACCATGCTGTCTTCCGTGAGTTCGGCGAGCAGTATGAGCACGCTGAGCACGATGTCGAATTTGAGCTCCCTGGATTCGTCCATGAGCAGCCTGGGCAGCATGAGCGCCAGCGACATCAGCATGAGCAGCATCAGCATCGACCAGATGGACAAGGACGGTTTCTCCTCCACGGGGGACGGGACCGAGGATGCCGACGACAACAGCCCAGTGATGCGGTATGTGAACCAGATGATTCTGGAAGCCTTCCGCCTTCGGGCCAGTGATATTCACGTGGAGCCGTCCAAGGCGGACGTGAAGGTGCGCTACCGCATTGACGGCGTGATGCAGTTGATGCCGCCGCCGCCCAAGCGCGCCCAGGCCTCCATCATTTCGCGCTTGAAGATCATGTCGGGCATGGACATCACGGTGAAGCGGGTCCCCCAGGACGGCCGCATCAAGATGATGATGAGCGGCAAGGCGATCGACTTGCGCGTGAGCGCGCTCCCGGCCTACTACGGCGAGAGCATGGTGATGCGTATTTTGGACAAGAGCGGCCTGCTCCTGGGCCTGGGGCAGTTGGGCTTTTCGCCCGAGCACCAGCGCCGCTGGGAGCAGTTGCTGGGCCTGAGCACAGGCGTGATCCTGGTGACGGGCCCCACGGGTTCCGGCAAGACCACGTCGCTCTACGCCTCGCTCCACACGCTGAACAAGCCGGACACGAAGATCATCACGGTGGAAGACCCGGTGGAATACCAGCTTGCTGGCATCAACCAGGTGCAGATCAACCACGAGATCGCCTTCGACTTTCAGCGGGCCCTGCGCGCCATCATGCGTCAGGACCCGAACATCGTGATGGTCGGCGAAATTCGAGACTCGGAGACGGCGGAAATCGCCATCAAGGCGGCCCTGACCGGCCACCTGGTGTTCTCCACGCTTCACACCAACGACACGGCAAGTTCTTTCACCCGATTGATCGATATCGGGATCAAGCCCTACCTGGTTTCCTCCGGCGTGCGGGCGATCCTGGCCCAGCGCCTGGTGCGCACGATCTGCACGAACTGCAAGGAAAGCTGCGCGGCCGACCCGCTGGAAGTAAAGCGCCTCGGTTTCGAAGTGGATCTGTCGGAGGTGGAGCTCTACCACGGCGCCGGTTGCGACAACTGCAACAATACGGGCCATGCGGGCCGGCTGGGCGCCTACGAGCTGATGGTGAATACGGACCGGCTCCGGGAAATGCTCATGAATCATGAGTCCGCCACCGCGATCAAGCGCGCGGCCCGGGAGCAGGGAATGCTGACAATGCGCGAGGATGCCTGGAAAAAAGCGCTGAATGGCATCACGACGATACAAGAAGTAAACCGCCGCACGCGCGTGGACGAACCCCTCGAGAAGTTGGTTCGCACGTGATACGCGGGGCGGTCGTGCCTGGGAGAATTTGATTCATGGCCTATGAAATGGTGAGTTTGCTCCGGATGTTGATTGACCGGGACGGGTCCGACCTGCACATTGCGGTGGACGATCCCCCGGCGGGCCGCGTTCACGGGCACATGCAGTTTTTCGGAGACAACCCCCTGACGGCGGAAGACTCCGAAAGCCTGATGAAGAGCATCGCGTCGGTGGACAACCAGCAGGAATTGCAGGAAGTGGGCGGCACGGACTTCGGCTTTGCTTTCGAAGACGTGGCGCGCTTTCGCGTGTCCGTGTTCAAGCAACGCGGCTACGTGGGCATGGTGCTGCGCCTGATCCCCAGGACGCTCCTGACCTTCGAAGAGATCGGCCTGCCCATGTCGCTGAAGGAGGTCATCTCCCAGCCCCGCGGCATGATCCTCGTCACCGGCCCCACGGGTTCGGGCAAGTCGACCAGTCTGGCCACCATGGTGGACTGGCTGAACATGAGCTTCGACCACCATATCATCACGATCGAAGACCCGATCGAATATTACCACTACCACAAGAAGAGCATCATCACCCAGCGCGAAGTGGGCGTGGATGTGCCCACCTTCGCCGAGGCGCTTCGCCGCGCGCTGCGCATGGACCCGGACGTGATTCTGGTGGGCGAAATGCGCGACCTGGAGACGATCGAGGCGGCGGTGACGGCGGCGGAAACGGGCCACCTGGTGTTCGGCACGCTGCACACCACGGGCGCGGTGCGCACCGTGGACCGACTGGTGGACGCCTTCCCGACGAACCAGCAGGAACAGATCCGCACCCAGCTCGCGGGTAACCTGAAGGCCGTAATTTCCCAGGCGCTGGTGCCGCGCAAGAGCGGCTTCGGCCGCGTGGCCGCCTTCGAAATCATGATCACGACCTCGGCCATCCAGAACCTGATCCGCGAAAACAAGACCTACCGCATCACGTCGGCGATCCAGACCGGGCACAAGTACGGCATGAACCTGCTGGACGAACACCTGCTGGCGCTGTACCGCAAAGGCATCTGCAAGTACGAGGACTGTGCCGGCAAGGCCCAGTTCCGCGATGAATTCGAGGTCAACGCCCGCGCACTCGGGCTCGAAGGAGGGCCGGCCCCCGTACCGGCTACAAACTAAGCCATGGCACTTGGATCACGAGAGAAGCAACTGGGCGATATTCTGGTTGAGCAGGGCGTCATCAGCCCGCTCCAGCTTGACGAAGCCCTTCAGCGGCAGCGCCTTACCGGCGACATGCTGGGCCGCGTTCTGGTGACGATGGGTCTCTGCGAAGAGCAGGACATCATCGAATCGCTGGGCGTTCAATCCGGCATGGAGCGCGTGGATCTTCCCAAGCTGAAGATCACCGAAGAGATCATCCATACGATCTCGGCGGACGTGGCCCGCTTCTACAACGTGATCCCCATCCGCAAGACGGGCGGCCGGCTGATCGTGGCCATGGCCGACCCCCTGAACCTCCAGGTGCTCGACGATCTCCAGCAGATTACGGGCATGGAAATCCAGGGCGCGGTGAGCAACCAGCAGGACGTGACCAACGCCTGGAAGAACAATTACAGCTTCGAAGGCGACTCCATCCACTCCATGCTGCTGGACCTCCAGGAGAAGGTCGGCAACGCCGAGCTTACGATGGACGAGCAGAAGATCCAGCAGGTTACGGGTGATACCGACAACCTGGTGGAGCTGGCGCAGCAGCCCGAAGTGATCAAGATCGTGAATCTGGTGTTTCTCGAGGCCGTGCAGAAGCGCGCCTCCGATATTCACATGGAAGTCTACGAAGACGAATTTCGCATCCGCATCCGCGTGGACGGCATGCTGCAGGAGATCGTGTGCCCGCCGAAGAATCTGGCCATCGCCCTCGTCTCCCGCATCAAAGTTATTTCCAACATGGACATCAGCGAGCGGCGGCTCCCCCAGGATAACCGCATCGAGCTGAAAGTGGGCGACACGATCATCGACGTCCGCGTTTCCACCCTGCCCGTGCTCCACGGCGAGAGCGTGGTCATGCGTATTCTCGACCGCAACGCGGTGAAGCACGACCTGGTGGCCCTGGGTTTCCCGCCGGACATCTACGCGCAGATCGACGAGGCCATCCAGAAGCCCAACGGCATTGTGCTGGTGACGGGCCCTACGGGTTCCGGCAAGACGACGACGCTTTATGCGTGCCTGAACATCCTCAACGAGCCCGAGGTGAAGATCATCACCACCGAGGACCCGGTGGAATTCCAGATCGACCGGCTGATCCAGTGCAATGTAAACGACGACGTTGGCCTGACCTTTGCCCGCTGCCTGCGCTCGATCCTGCGCCAGGACCCGGACATCGTGATGGTGGGCGAGATCCGCGACTTGGAGACGGCCCAGATCGCCGTCGAGGCTTCGCTGACCGGCCACCTGGTGCTGAGCACGCTCCACACGAACAGCGCGCCGGAAACCATCACGCGACTGCTCGACATGGACGTGGAGCCCTTCCTCATCGCGGCCTCCCTCGAAGCGGTGCTGGCCCAGCGGCTCTGCCGCAAGGTCTGCCGCTTCTGCAAAGAGCCCTATGTGCCCGACGAGAAAGAAATGGACGAACTGGGCATCCCCTCGGCCTGGCGCCGCGACGCCAAATTCAAGCTCTTCCGCGCGAAGGGCTGCGTGAACTGCGACTACGTGGGTTACAACGGTCGTACCGGTCTCTACGAAATGGTGTCGGTCGACGAGGGTATCCGCGATCTCGTCCTGGAAAGCGCCACGTCCCTCACGTTGCGCCGCTACTGCCGGAAGCACCTCGGCATGATGACCCTGCGCGAGGCGGCCCTGATGAAAGCGGTTCAGGGAACGACCACACCTGCCGAAGTGTTGTATCACACCGATAGCTACGAAGACTAAGCGAGGAGAATTACATGCCCAAGTACGCGTATAAGGCCCTGAACAAAGAGGGCAAGCAGATCTTCGGGGTGGTCCAGGCCGACAGCAAGGCCCTGGCCATCAACGACGTGCGCACCCTTGGCCTGTACCCCACGACGGTCCGCGAGGCGACCAAGCGCGACGAAAAGCGCGCCCGCAAGGACAAGAAGGGCATCGACGAGCTCTATTTCGGCGGCGTGAAGACCAAGGAAATCGTGGTCATGACGCGCCAGCTCTCCACCTTGATCGACGCCGGCCTGCCGCTGCTGCGCAGTGTGAACGTCCTTATCGCCCAGCTCAAGCCCTGCAAGCTGCGCGATATCCTCCGCGAATGCGCTCAGGACATCCAGACGGGCTCGACCTTCTCCGAAGCCCTGGCGAAGCACCCTAAGCAGTTCGACCGCCTTTTCGTGAACATGGTTCGCGCGGGTGAGGTCGGCGGTATGCTCGAAGTGGTGCTCCAGCGCGTGGCCACCTTCCTGGAACGCCGCGAAGCGCTGAAGCGCCGGGTGAAAGGCGCCATGGTGTATCCCATCGCCGTGCTCCTCATCGCCGCCGGTATCGTGTCCTTCCTGCTGATCAAGGTCGTGCCGGTGTTCGCCGAAATCTTCGGCGAACTGGGCGGCGAACTGCCCGCGCCCACACGCTTCCTCATCGCGGCGGGCGATTTCATGGTATACAAATGGTGGATGGTACTGCTGGTTATTAACTCCACCATCATCTTCATGAAACTCATCATGAAGGTCCGTTTCATCCAGCGTATCTTTGATATCGTCAGTTTGAAATTCCCCGTCATCGGCGATCTGGTTACCAAAATCGGCGTGGCGCGCTTCGCCCGCACCCTGGGCACCCTGATCTCCTCCGGCGTGCCCATCCTGCAGGCCCTGAAGATCACCCGCGAGACCATCGGCAACAGCGTCATCCAGGATGCCGTGGACAAGGTGCACGACAGCATCAAGGAAGGCGACACCATCGCCGCACCGCTGGACGAGACCAAAGTGTTCCCGCCCATGGTGGTGAACATGATCGACGTAGGCGAAGAAACCGGCCAGCTCGACCAGATGCTGAACAAGGTGGCCGATATTTATGACCAGGAAGTGGAAGTGGCGGTCGAGGCCATGCTGACCCTGATGGAGCCCATCATCATCGTGGTGCTGGGCGGTATCATCGGCTTTATCGTGGTGTCCCTCTACCTGCCTATCTTCACCCTGGGCGACCAGATCAACAACCCGGGCGGCGGAAACTGACAACCGTTTAGAAATCACTGGCGAGCGCGCAAGCCCGCCGATACGGAGGACAACAAGCAATGCGTAAGAACAAAGGTTTCACCCTCGTGGAACTGCTGGTCGTGATGGCGATTATCTCCATCCTCGCGGCCATCGCGATTCCGAATGTACAACGCTATATCGAAAAGGGTCGCGCGACACGGGCCATGTCCGAAATTAATGGCATTGAGCTCGCAATGACGAAGGTGTTGTCCGACGCGGGCCGAAGCAGCCTGAAGGATCTCATCGACCCCGCGGCTTTCGATGAAGCTCTAATTGAGAAGAACGGCTCGCTCCCCGATCCTCCCGTGATGGAGTCTTGGAGTGCGGATGACTTCGACAACGCGGTAGAAATTTACACGAATGTTGCCTATTCGTTGCTCCGTAAGGGCCGTGGCGCACTAGGTGCGCCTGACGTAACAACCATCGCTGGCAACAGTTTGATTCGCGAAGATGTAGTTCGCAATCTTGGTACTTCCTACATGGCCGACTTGGCCACCGATCCATGGGGCAATCTCTATCAATTTTATCCCGGTCCCTGGTCTCCGCGCTTCGGTCTGAACGTGTTTCGTGTCTACCTGCCGCAGACAAGCGCGCAGACGCTACCCGGCGATAAAGTCGATCCAAACACGGGTGACAATCTATCGTTGGTAGACAATGTGAATGGCGTGACCCTGATCGACCCGGAAACGGGCGATCCCTTGGTCCGCATTGGAATTCCTGCCAAAGATCAGCAGGAGATGTACATCTGGTCCTTGGGTGGAAACTTGGAGTCCGGGCAGGCCCGCTATCGTAATCCTACTCTCGGCTACGCGGCTGCGGATGTACTCACGAACTACGGTTCTGGCCAAGAACCCGAATTAATGGGTGGCGGCGACGATATCAACAACTGGGACAATTACCAGACCTTCATGCGATTCTACAACTAATAAATGTACCGCGCGCGGCGCCGCCCGATCAGGGCGGCACCCGTGGCGCGGCGATGCAAGTGAGTTAACGTCAGCCTGGCGCAAGGCCGGCCCGAGGTGAGGGCAAACCACGGAGATCCGGAATCCGCCAGCACGGGAGAAGTGCAATGCACGGCGAATACCGAGAGAGCAGGGCCGGTTTTACCCTGGTAGAGATCCTGGTGGTTCTGGCCATTGTGGCGGTAGTTTCAGCCATTGCCATACCGGGCCTCGCCAAGATGGGCGCCTTCTCCCGCGATGAATTCAAGCGGGCCACCCAGGAGGTCAATTCCGTCCTCCGCTCCGCCCAACTCTACGCCACGACCTACAACGTGAACACCGCCGTTGTCTACAGCATGGACCACTATTCCCAGTTGGAAGCCACCGCCGTGGACAGCACGCCGGCCGGTCCTCCCCCGCTCACGCCTGCGGACGAAGACGCCGCTGACCCCTTTGAAGCGATTGCCTCGCCTATCATCGATTCCCTCACGGGCAGCCCCGTCCGCCAGATCGAGGCCGCCGCCATCATGTACCAGTTGCCGTCCACCATGGGCGCCAACCTCCGGGACAAGTTTGTCCCTATCCCCGGCGATCTCGGCGAATTTCAGCCCCTGCCCCAGGGCATGTCCATCGCGCTCCAGAGTCCCGAGCCCGAAAATATTGACTACTCCGTTCCGACCGCGCCCATTTACGGCCCGCTCTATTCCGAGTTTGGCTGGTCGAACTACCGTAGCAGCGCCACGATCAACCGCGTAGGCGATGGCGGCATGCGCAAGATCACCGCAGCCCTGGGCCTGCCCCCCGCGCTCACGGGCGGCGATCTTTTTACCTTGGCCACTAACCTGGCGAATTACACCGTCGAGAATTTTCCGGCCCACGTGTTCCGTCCCTCCGGTCGCCTCGACAGCCCCCAGTTTGGCGGGGAATGCGGCCCCGGCGCGAACTGCGCCCGGGAGCGTTACTCCCTCTACATCACGCCGTCCGCCGAGCGACCCCTGGAAGAGCGGCTGGTGCAGCCGGAGAATCCCGATCTGAGCTATCTCGACAGCAACGGCGTGGAGCAATCCAATCTGCGCTACCGCGAGATCCATATTTTCAAATCCACCGGGCGAATTGCCATTCCCCAGGACTTTTAAGCGAGGTTTTTCATGAACAGGAAGTACCAGCGCGGATTCACCCTCATCGAGGTTATCGTGGCCCTCACGATTCTCTCCATCGGGATCATAGCCATCATGAAGCTCTTCCCCCGCTCCATCCAGCAGACCCGCCAGGCCGCCGAGCGCCAGCAGGCCTCCTTCCTGGCGAAAACGGAGTTGGGCCAGTTGCGGGCCGGCGGCGTGGGCCCCGTCATGAGCAGTTGGGCGGCGAACAACGCTTTCCGCAGCCTGACCACGGCCGGCGGCGAATACACCGGCCTCTACAAGTCGTGGAACAGCACGGTGAAGCGCGTGAGCAGCGATGTGGATTTATACCGGGTGACCTTCAACGTCGAAATGTTTGACGGGCGCCGCGAACGGTTTGTGACTTATGTTACCGAACAATAACGAGGCAAACGCCATGTATGGAGTACCAGCGCGCCGCCAGAGCCAAGCCGGGTTTACCCTGACCGAACTGCTCGTGGCCACCGCCATTTTCGTGATCCTGATGAGCGCCCTGGTGACGCTCTTCAGCTCCGCCATCGCCGCCGTGCGCCAGGGCTACGCCAGCATCGACACTTACGATACCGGCCGCATGGCCATGACCACCTTCAGCCGCGACCTCAACGGCGCCTTCACCGCCCGCGAACACGGCGACACCTACAATTTCTACGGCCGCCCCGACGGCTTCATGTTCGTCGGCGCCCTCGCCAACGGCCAGATCGGTCGCGTGACCTATGTCATGCACCCCAGCCCCGGCAACACAAAAGTGCGGATGAAGGTAACCGAGCGCTGGGGCGTGGTGGAGGCCAACATCCGGCGCCAGGTGCAGCGGATCGCCCGGCAAAGGGGATACAGCGGAAGCGCCGTGGATTCGTTCGTTGGCCAGTCGCAACCTCCAGCCAGTGGAGTGCTGGGTGTTGTTGCTGACCACTACAAGTACAGTGACACGAGTATCGTTCGACCATACAATGCCGACGAATGGGTCGAGTTCGACGTAGAGATCGATCTGGAAAGCCTCGTCCGCTACGAAGAGACGGGCGCCAGCGATCTCGATACTTTCGATATGTACGTGAAACTTGATAGTGGCGGTGTGCCCATTCAGCTCGACTGGCCCTATGTGGATCCCAGTGATTACGGGAACGACGCGACGCCATTGGCAGGCGATGGCGACACGCAGCAGCAGTTTCTGCTTGGCGCGCTGGATCCAAACCCCAGCGATCCTTTGGGTACTTTTGACATGCGCAATAGGTTCCGGTCTATCAACACCGGCGGCGGCGCGCCCCACCCCTCGGGCGACCAGCTCTACCTCCGCGCCCTGGGCCGCGACGCCTTCGATCAGATGCTCAAGGCGCGCAAACGCGAATTCTGGCTCCGCATGCTCTCCGGCGAGCCCATGAACATGCCGACCCTGACCGCTGACGCGACTTATGGCTCCGTGGGCTACTGGTTCGATGAGCGCCTCAACGACCCCAATACCCGCCAGATGCGCGTGCTCAACGAATACCTCATCGCCGACGGCATCGTCGCCCGCACCCGCATCTACCAGCCCAATTCGGAGAACTACGTCTTCGTCGATCTGCCCCCGATAGGACCCGTCCCTGGGCCGGAAGACATCCTTCCCGATATCCTCGATGCCGAAGTGATGTTCTCCTACGGCGACGGCGGCCTGGCTCCGGTGAACTATTTCAACGACATCGAGAACCTGCGCAATCCCGACGATCCCCACAGCGCCGGAGGCGGGCCGGTCAACGTGCCCACTCTGTTGGCCCAGGGTGCCGCCGGTTTCACCGACGTGGATCTCATCGAGGCCGATAAGGCCCTGGCGGATACCATGCTGGGCAACCGTTCCAACCGTAAGAACCTGGGCTCGCCGCTGGCGCCCCGTATTCCGTCCGTGGTCACGACGGACTTCTGGGTCACCCGCACCCGGACGCGCCCCGGCGCGCCGGACATCCTCAAGCGATTCTCCCAGACCGTACAGATTCCAACCGCCCAGGGACGATCGGTGTCCACCACCATCGCCCAGGGGCCCGGCGCGTCCCTCTAGGACGCGGCCGCAACCAGTAGAAGAGAGCGCGCGGGACGGATCTCGCGCCGCGGAAAACGGGCAATTCGGCCCGGATCCGCCAGTTGGGGTAGGGGCCGCAAGGACTGCGGCCATGGAAAAGGTGCAGTACACAATGATCGACAGGCAATCCAAGAAGCCAGGCCGCTCCGGCGAGCGCGGTGCCGCGCTGGTCGTCGCCATCGCCATCATGACGATCCTGCTGGCCGTCGCCCTCACCTTCTACGCCGTGAGCCGCGCCGAAGTAGACCGCGCCATCAACGTGAAGAACCAGGTGCAGGTCGACCTCCTCCTCGACGCCGGCTACGCCATGGCCCAGGCCGAGCTCAACCGCGACTTTATCAATAACCCCAACGCCACCTCCCTCGACGCCCCCCCCTTCACGCTCTTCAACGGCAGCGCCTTCGTGGGCAAGCAGTGGGCCCTGTGGAACGGCATCCCCCTCCAATCCGGTGGCGTGCCCCTGATCGACATCACCAGTATGCCCATCATCGATTTCGGTGACGGACTTCCCCCCGAGCAGATGTTCAACGGCGCCCGTTCCAAGGGCTGGCTGACCATTCCCCGCTTTGAAGACCCTGCCGTGTGGGGTGCCAATCCCATCGCGTACGCCAACGTAACCATCGGCTCTCCCACCGGCCTGCCCTATGGCAACACCTTCGATCTTTTCAGCCGCACCCGAGCGCCCTTCGTGACGCCCGCCTTCTACGGCCCCTCCGGCACCGACGGCTTCACCGACGAGAAATATCCCCTCGAATGGATCCACACCTGGACCGACGTGGACAACGACGGCGACGGCCTCAACGACGCCATCTGGATCCCCCTGCCCCAGGACAAATTCTTCAGTGGCGGCGAAGTGGTGGACGACGTCACCGGCCGGCGCATGTATGAAGACCTGATCGACAACGATCTGGACAGCTCCGGAATCAACGGCTTCGACGAACTGCCCGAAGCCAACGAAGGGGCCATGGAACTCGCGAGCTTCGTCTACCACGGGCTGGGCCCGAATCAGACCAGCGGCGACGGCCTCGACAACGATGGGGACGGCTTTATCGACGCGGCCGATCTGGATGCGCCCCCGAACAATGAAAACAAGCTCTTCCTCACCGCGCCCCTGCCGGGCCTCCGGATCCTCCTCGATTTCAACGCAGACGGCAAAGTGCCCGATCTCGTGCCCAACGCGCTCGGGGTACTCGTCCCCATCACGGTGACGCTCCCCAACACCATCTCCGTTGAGACGGCGGGCGGTATCGTCAACTTGACCGCGGCCGATGTGGATGCCCTCGACAACGACTATGACATGCTCATCAACGACTATCAGGTCTATGCCTATGTCGGGCCCAACACGAATGACATCACGGCCAGTGGAACCTTCCCGCCCTTTCAGCTCACGGGCTTTGAAGATTCGGGTGTGGCCAATCCTCTCATTCCCGGCACGAACCTGATCCAGATCAACGAGAACGTGACGCCCAACAGTTCCCTGGGTGTTGGCGATCCCTTCTACCTCACCACCTGGCGCAACCCCGGCGAATGGCCCTCCGACGATCTGGGCCTCTTCACCACGGCCCTGCTCCGGGCCTATGAAGACATCAACCTGGAAACGGCCATCGTGCCCAATGGCGGTCTGCTTATCGAGCCCGCCAACGCCAGTTTCTATGCCGAGCCGGGCGTCCTCTCCACCTTTGACTTTACCCTGCTCGAACCCACCATCCGCATCACCCACTCGGGCGAGCCCGTGTGCGACCTGGCGGGCCGCGCGGCCATCACCATCCGCGACGAGGCCAGCAAGGTCAACGTGAACGTGGCCGGCGGCCAGACCCACGACCCCATCGGGCCCGTGATTCCAGCATTGCAGGCATCGCCTCGTCTGGCCGGCCTCGTGCCCGCCTTCTATCGCTCCCTGGGTCAGGGCGCGTCGGCGTCGGAATTTGAAACCCGCACCCTCCCCGGCATCGGCGTGGTGGAAGCGGCCCAGTTGTGGCTCCAGCGCACCGGCGTCCCCGGCGGCAACCCCGCCGGCTGGGATCCCACCGTGACCGCCGACTACGGTATCGACGTCATGTACCCCGGCTACGGCCGCGCCGACGACAACGCGAACATCATGCTCGCCTCGCTCAATGCCCGCGACGACGACGGCGATGGCCTCGTGGACGAAGGGCTCTACCTGCCCAAACTTTCCGCCGTGGCCGAGACCTTTGTCCGAAATGGCGTGCTCACGGGTGCCCAGGTGGCCAGCGCGCAGGCCGAACTCCAGCGGACGCGCTACGCGGAGTATTTCTCCCAGCTCGGCGCTTTCGAAGGCGTGGACGAGCCGTCCGAGATCCAGCGCTTCAACCCCGCGCCGAACCTCCAGGCCGAGGGCCGCAACCCCTACAATCTCAGCGGCACCATCGACGGTACCGACAACGACCGCGACGGCGCCATCAACGAGCTGGGCGAACTGGGCGACCTCCAGTTGCAGGACACCCTCCAGCTTGAAGAGATCTTCGGCCTGGGCACCGGCACCACCGCCGCCCTCCGCCAGAGCGTCACCACCTTCAGCACCGACCGCAACGTGAACTTCGTCGGCGGACGGGGCGGTATCCGGGCCATCAACAAGCTCGACTACAACTTCGCCACGCCCCAGCAGATCGCCGCCAACCTGGTGCTCGCCAATAATTTCCAGTCTGTCACAGCGGCCCCCGTGGCTTCGGCCCCCGTGGCCAATCGCTTCGCCGAGGGCCTCCGGCAGAAAGACGTGCACATTCGCTCCACCTTCGATCCCGCCCTCGGTTTGAGCGGCGGACTCATGTGGGGCGGTGTGGGCGCGGGTCTCGCGCCTTCCGTCGAATTCTTCCCCGCCGATCCGGTGCTTCAGGTTATGCAGGCGGCGGTGGACATCGTGGACAACCGCGACCCCGGCCATGCCCGCTCCGTGCTCACCACCGAGCGCCAGAAGCTGGGCACCGACGGCCTCGAACTGGCGACCTATGACTTCTTCCCGACGCGCCTCGGCGCCCGGGAGCGCAGCGCCGAGAGCGACCTCTTCCCCCTCGGCGTGCTGGAAGACCACCTGCGCAACACCCTCGAACTGAACCGCAAGCTCGAAGTGAAGGACGACTGGTGGACCTTCGAGGCCGCAGTGGTCGGTGAAAACGGCCGCCCCGAAGTGCGCGAGATCAGCTACACCGCCACCGGCAGTGAGGCCATACGGATCAACGAGATCATGGTCCGCCCCGTGCGCCGCATCGAGGCCGAGGCCGTGCCCGCGCCGACCGTTGCCCTTGATCCCAGCGATCCTATGTTCTTGCTCCCGGTTACAACGCCCCTGGCCAATTTCGACCCCAGTCCGGATTTCGGCTTTCCGGCGGCCCCGTCGATTCTACCCGAATTCGCGGTTGCCCGTCTGACCACTCCGGTACTGAATGGCTGGAACGTGTTCAATGGTGGCTTCCTCGGCGAGGCGTCGTACCTTGGGATTTCCATGGACAACCAGGTCCCGGCAACTATCACCGACGCGGCGGATATTCTGGAATTCGTGATCGCGCCGACCGATGGCCTGCCTCCTGGTCGCTATTACTTGACGATCAATACGACGACCAACACGGGCGTACCTACGGTCGTGCCCATCAATCAACTGCCGCCCCTGCTCGCGGCCTTCAATGAACCCCTTTTGCAGAGCGCGGTAAAGTACCGCAGTAAGACTTCGGGTCTTCCGGATGGCAATTCAATAGTTCAAGATATTGTCTTGGGTGTCGCGGACGGATTCCGGAATATTGACGATCCTCAGATTGGTGGTCAGATTCCCGGTGCGCCTGCGGGGTGGACCTTTGTCGATGGTACCCGAAGAGGTTCTGCGCCCCCTGCGAACTACCACTTAGACGGCGTGGACGCCCGGCAAAGCACGAGCGGCTCGGAGACCTTCACGATCACGGTGCCCGAAGCGGCCTCGGATTTCGAGCTCCACATCGCCTTCCGGGTCAATCCAGCTTTCGTAGCCGATCTGATCAACCCACTGAATCCCCCCTTGAGTTACACCGTGGCCATCAACTCGTTGGATTTCAGCCAGGAGCCCGATCACGAGTGGGTGGAGCTGGTCAACGTGTCCGATGATATCGTGAACATTGGCGGCTGGCAGTTGGAAGTGGGTATCCCCGACAAGCCTTCTGTGCCTTCGGATCCCTTCAAGAGCATCTGGACCGTACCGCTCAATACCGAGATCGCGCCCCGGGGCACGGTGCTCCTGGCCTTCAACAAGTTCGACGGTTTTCAGGGCGCTTTGCCCGCCGACCACAAGATAGCGGACAACGGCATGGGGCTGGCCGATGGCGATTCGCCCAATCCCCTGGTGACGGCGGGCTTCCTGTCGGGCAACCTCACCGTGCCGCGCATCGGCGACAACAGCCTCGCGTCGATTTTCCCGACCTTGCAGGACGTGACCGGCAGTGTGTTCATGCGCCGGATCAATCCGGCCACCAATGCCCTCACGGACTACGTGGATGGCGATGGCGACGGGCGCACCTCGCTGAATTTCGGGACAGACACCGACAATCTGGCCAGTGAAGGCTCCCTGGCGAGCAGCAAGGCCCTCGGCAGTTTCTTCTCCAACACCAGCGGCAACCTGCCTTGGGACCGTATCATCGAATTGGAGTCGGTGCAGGTCGGCACCGCCAATCCCTTTACGGCAACCCCAACGCCCATCCGGCTCGACGAGATCGACGATCTGGACGACGTCTCCGCCTTCGTGTTGAAGGGCGGCGCGCTGCCCAACTATCCCGAGCGCGATGGCTTCGACAACGATGGCGACGGCGGCTATGTGCTTTTCGAGCAGATCGACGTACGCACACAGAACGCCCTCCTGCCCTATGACGTAGGCGTTGGCGGTTTTGACGGCTTTCCCGACTGGATCGACGCCAGCCAGGTCCCAGGTGTACCCGCGCAGTACATACCCGGCACGCTGGACATGGACATGGTCGACAATGACTTCGACGGCTTCGTGGATGAGCGTCCCTACCAGGCGGATTTCTTCGGCATTGGTGTGGACAGTGTGTTCTATCGCGCCGGCCTGAGCGAAGGCGTGGACGAGGGCCGCAATCTGCTGAACAACGTTCTCGCGGTGCGGCGTTTCGGCGCGGGCAGCTTCGAGGCGGGCATTATGCCCCTCTCCCTCTTCCCGGATCGTCAGGACTGGTATACGGCCTATCCCACCCCAATAATAGCGCCGAATCCGCCATTCACGGTGGATTCGATTGTGCCGAGTGGCCTCGGTCTCCAGCACGCGATCAACACGGGCTTCGACATCTACGGCGATCCCACCGTCATCCCCACGGCCATCGCGGCGGCCTACCAGGGCTCGGACAACGATCCGCCGGACTGGAAGTCCTTCTCCGAACGGCGCTGGTACCCCGGCGATAACGTGGTCGTGACGCTGTACGAACGTTCGCAGCTTGAACGGCAGGTCGTGGACCGGGTCACCTACCGCGAGGCGGATGTTACCAACCGGACCATCGACGATGTCCAGCCCGTGCCCTACGTGTCGGTTGATCTCGACGGAAGTGGTACGGCGGGCGATGTGCTCATCGAACTGCCCGGGCTGAACGGCAATTATACCTCCTTCTGGCTTCCGAACCAGATGGGCCTCGATTTCTACCGCAGTCTGGAGCGCAAGGATCCCTTGTATACGGGTGATCGCTTCGGCACGGAGAACCGCTGGCAGGCGACGGACGGCAACTATGACGATTGGGCCGACAGCCTGAGCTATTTCGAAGCTGAGTTGGCCAGTGCTAACGCGGCGACCGTGGGCGGTACAGAGCCTCTGGGTATCCTGCCCGATCAGGTGCTGGATATCCGTCCCCGCTTTGTGGGGACGCACCCGAACTTCACCAATGTGGACGTGGCCACGGTGACGCGCAACCTTCAGCTTTTTGGTCATGCCATGAGCGGATCACCCCTGCGAATGAACGTGGCGTCGCGACGCGGCCACAACCCGCAGGATCTGGAGTTGATCGCGGCGGTGGCGGCGGATACCCGCCAGTTCCCGAGCCGTCCCGGCTTCCAGGGCCCCTTCAACTACTTCCGCACCCACGAGGACGGCGGCTTTGATGGGACGGATCCCGCGAAGAACGCACTGCGCCTGCCAGGCGATTTGGCAACCGAAACCAACACCAAGTCCCTGCCCGATCAGCGCTGGAACCATTCCCGCACCTATGTGGCGAATCGGCCCTATCAGAGCCCGGCCGACCTGATGCGGGTGCCTCACCAGATGTACCTGCATGACGCGGTCAATCCTGCCGCCACGGGCGATTCATTTCTCCGGGACATGACCCTGTTGAACTATAACCTCCAAGGCGATACCGCACCGGGCGACGGCATCTCCGTCACGCAGGACATTGCCCTGCGCGGCACGTCGCTGGGTCAGGATCTGGTGGACGATACGTATTCTCAGGATCTGCTTACGGCGGCCATGAACAGCATGGCGGTGGACAGCACGGTGCTGACCATGGGCCAGGCGGAATTCCGCCCGATCCGGCCGGAAGCGGTGACCGCGACTGAGCTGGACTGGCTGCAGAATCCGGGTTCGAGCGATCCCACCGATCTCCTCGCGCCCGCCGCGTGGGCCCCGGTCTTCCTCTTCGATTTCACTTCCGACCCGGGCGCGCGACTTAATCAGGATCTGTTCCCCAGCTATCCGAGCTACGTGAACGGAACGAATGTGGGCGAGACCATCCCGCTCTATTACCTGTTCAACAGCGACTATGTTACCGACACGGCGAACTTCGGCGGCAATAATCCCTACGACAACAATAATCTCGACAGCCGCTGGCCGCTGGAGAAGCGCACGGCCATGTTCGTGAGCGAGAAGCGCGATGGCATTGCCCCACCCGAGGCCCTCTTTACCTGGGACGGGTCCGACGGTCTGGAGAACGGCGAGTATGTGCTGTACATCGGCACCTATCTTCCCCAGATGCGCGAGCGCATCGAGGACGCGGCCCGGGCTTCCGCCCAGGTCGGCGATATCCCCGCGCAGGGCATCGCCGCGAAGAGCACGTCGCTTATCATTGACAATACGTTAAGAGATGAACTCGGTATCAGACCGATCGACGTTGCCAACTACGAGTTGCCCGGTGGCCAGGTGATCCCGGTGAGCGTGGTGACCAACTCCATCCTGACGCGCGACCCCACGAATCCGCGCAAAGACACGAACGGCCGCCTCTATGACCCGACCTACGCCATCGACGTGATTACGGACCCGACCGAAGCCCGGGGCGTGGCCCCGCTCCTGTCGAGCGTGGCCGACCCCTCGAAGAAGCCGGGCGGTCTGATTCATCCGGACGACTGGACCCCCACCGTGCAATACCGCGCGGGTGCCGACGGCTATATCCCCTATGGCACCAATGCCACGGGCGGCTGGCAGCCCCAGATCGTGCGGGTGACGGACAATTTCCTGGCGATCCGCGTGCGCAACGTGGGCGCGCCGGGCGATGTGGGCGCGCTGACCCATGTGGTCCTTTCGCCCCGCAAGCGGACGGCGGGCCGGGTGAACGTGAATACGACCCAGCAGCGCATTTCGGTTCAGGGTGCCAGTCACGACTACTTCAGCACCCTCCTGGGCCTGCCCGGTGTGGTAAACGTGGCCCAGACTGTGCTCCCCACGGACCCGACGGGTCTGACGGGCGTTCTGGGTTCGCCCATTCCGGCGGACGATCCGGTGGGGCTCATGCGCTACAGCGGCGCCCTGCCGGTGGATGGAAGCTGGACGGCACCCGGCGGTGCGAACGGCTTCTATGCGGGCGGCGCGACGCCGCCCACGCGCAATCGCTTCACGGGCGACTTGCTGAATCCCGACTCGGATCTGCTGGTGCCCAATACCGGCCTGCCGTTGATGACGGAACACCAGTTGGGCGCGTACCGCCTGAGCGCCATGCTCGGCGCGGGCCGGACGGAGCACGCGGACGGACGCTACTACGAGAGCGTGGGCGACCTGACGAAGGATGCGAACGCCTTTGACTACGACTATATTCAGAGCCGTATGGATATTCCCGATCTCACGGGCACGGGTACCGACGGCGTGGAAGACTGGGCGGTATATCCCCTGTCGAACGACGCGGATCCGGCGCGACGCTTTGATGAGGTCCAGGCGCGTCTGCGCACCATGGGCAACCTGATCACGGTGCGCTCCGATGTGTTTGAGATCATTATGACGGTGGAGGCCGGTTACGGCATCGACCAGAACAAAGACGGTTTCATCAACTACCGCGATCGCAACGAATTCGTGACCACGGCGGCAACGAAAGCCACGGCGACCTACGAACGCCGCGCGCCCTCGGACCAGTCGGACAGTGGTGAGTAAATCGGACTGCGGCGCACCGGCGATGCCGGGCGCCGCGGACCTGTCTGTACCGTTGTAAACTGAATACCCTGAAGTGATTTGAGGCGCCTTCGATGGCCCCAAAGGAGATAGCAGTATGTGGTATAGCAAGCGGTTCAATCGGGCGGTGGCCCTGCTCCTGGCGGTGCCCGGCGCGGTCATGATGTTCGGCGCGGCCCACGCGGCGACCTTGGATGTGTGCGCGGCGTGTACCCACACCACGCTGGATGCCGCTTTCACAGCGGCCACCTCGGGCGACACCATCGTGCTCGACGGCCCGCCGCTGCTGACCGATCCCCCCACGGTCTACACCCTCACCACCGATCTGGTGATCAACGCGGCCAAGAACGGCATCGAAATTCGCGGCAAGCAAGCCTCCCGGCCCGACAAGATCGAGATCGTGGGCACGGGCTCCGGTCCGGTGATCACGGTGGAGGCGGATCAGTCCTTCGAGATCCTGGGCGTCACGATCAAAGGCGGGACCACCGGCATCCTGGCCATGGCCGACAGCGATGTGGAGATCCGGCGCTGCCTCTTCGACGGCATTTCCGGCATCAGCGTGAACTGCCTGAACCCCCTTAATGTCTACCTGGCTGGCACGATCATCACCGGCAGCGGCAGCGACGCTATCCGCATCGACCAGGGCGGCAAGCTCAACGTGCTCCAGTGTACCCTGCTGACCAATACGGGCCTGGGCGTCAACGCCCTGGACGGCGAGGCCCACATCGTGGCGACGCTGATCCATGACAGCGGCGCGGGCATCGACGGCACGGCCGCGACCCTGGAGGTCCTGGGCAACTGGGTGACCGACGCCGCAGGCAACGCCCAGGCCATGCCGGCGGGTGTGACGGACGCGAATGCCGTGATCGATTTCCTCGATCCCGCGGTCGTCTTTGAAAGCATCATCGATCCCTTTCCCGGAAAGCTGGTCAGTGTGGCCGAAGAGCGCCAGAGCGGCGTGGATAGCGGCGAACTGGAAACCGACCCCTTCAACATGCCCTTCACGGGTCTCGATTTTGACACCGAATCGCGCAGCACCGCCAACCTCGTGGTGGGTGCCGACGACGCGGACGGTTCGGGCGGGTCGTCGGACTGGACCGAGTGCTTTGTGACGCAGGGCGGCTTTACCCGGGCCTATGTGGGCGAGGGCGTGATCACCATCGAGATCAACGCGCGCCGGCTGGATCTGAGCAATGCCGAGTTGTACATCAAGCACGAAGACGTGGCGGATATCCGCACGGCCGCCAACATCATCGGCCCCCTTCCCATCACTACGGAGAGTGTGGTCGACACAAGCTTTGGTTACGCGGACTACACCATCGATGAGGATGTGCTGGCGGCGCTCTATCCTGCGCCGGGCTTCAATATTCAGAAAAATTACATCATCTATCTCAACACCGACGATACCCAGAGCATCGCGCTCACCAACGACCTGCACGGCGGTCCCGAGGGCGATTTCAGCGCGGTCGGCCAGGCCGTCTACGGGCGTATCTTCGGTTTGGACACGATACCGCCGCAGGTGACGACGAATCTGGCCCTGCTGGCCGATCAGTACGCGACGGCCATCTCGCTGGCGGATGATGGCATCGACGGTGGTGGCCCCTGGGGTGCAGCGGCCGGCGTGCTGCTGGGCAACGCCGGGGCGAACGCGGGTTATCTGAATGGCAACACGGGCGAGCCTTCCGTGTTCTACGACGGCGGCCCCCCTGCACTCCCTCCTTTCTCGAAGGCCAATGTGGGCATTGCTCTCACCTTCACCGACGTGGGTTCGGGCTTTGCCGTCAACGGCCTGCCCGCTATGCGCAATGAAACGACCGTCGGCGGCAAGCAGAACGCCCTCTACCGGGACTATACGATGCGTCCGGGCTTCGCCTGGTGGGACAGCAATGGCGAGTCGACCCCCGAGTTGATTTCGAGCGCGGCCGACCTGACGGTGAACTATACCAATACGGGCGGCAACATCCTCGAGGCCTCGTGGAACTTTGCGAATCTGGTCCACGACGGGATCACCCAGTGGCATGCGATTGCAAACATCCGCGTGATGGATCTGGCGGGCAATGAGGCGACCCTCGATCCCTCCTTCCAAAATTTCATCCCGCTCAAGCCTTTCCACTTCTGGTGGTTCCCCGATGCCCGGGGCGAGTTGCGCAGCGGTCCCTCCAATGTGCCCTCGACCAATCCGGTCTTCAGTTGGGGCCTCTTCCGCGGCCAGGGCGGCGAAGATCCCCAGGACCCCTTCCCCTGCGTGCCCTCGGTGCGCTGGCGCTTGTGGGGCGCGGATGCCCCCGGTACCCCCGGCACCTCGTGGACCGATCTCACCGCCGGCACCTGGAGTATCTGGATGGATTCCAACAACCGCGTCATCGGCTTGGATACGATCTTCGAAACGCTCCCGGTGACCAGACGGCTCCGCGATCTCATGACGGGGCTGGCGGGCTCCGAGTATATGATCGCCGTGCAGGGCTATGACGAAGCGGGCAACTTGCAGACGGTCCCCCCGCTGCTGGGCAACCTGTTGAACTCAAATGATCTGACGGCGCTGGGCATAAATTTCCGCCGTTGGACGGATCCGGGCGTGAGTTTGGCCGCCTCGCTGGACACGAAGGTCCAGGCGAATTTCTGGTACAACAACCCGACGCTGCCCGCCTTGCGGGCCGTGGACGCGGGCGAGAAGAGTTTTGGGGCCGCCTCGCGGGTGACCCTGCCCGTCTGTCCCGCGCGCGTGGAAGCGGGCTTCAACATTACCATGGAAATCCCGGATAGTGTGGCGGTGGGTGCGGCGCGGGTATACTACGAACTCTTCGAGGATAATGCGATAGCCGCGAGCGGCCTCATCGACCCTTCCAGCGCGCCGGGCGGCTACACCTTCGTCGTCCCGCAGGATCTGATCGTTGCACCCAGCGCCTCGGTCATCATCACCGGTGGCAGCCTCAATTTTCTGAATGTCTCCACCTGCTATCCCGGCGCGCCGGATCGCCTGGGCGACGATGGCCTCTTGGGCGCGGAGCCACCTTTCCGCCAGCGCGATGTGAAATATCAGGTGTTGCTTAGCACGGGAATTCTGCAGGCACCGACGCTTGACCCGGATGATCCAGACAATTATATCCGGGACACAACCCCGGCGACGGTGGAGTTTACGGTGACGGTGGATCGGGCCTTGAAGGACGAGCAGCCGAACAAGAGTTTCTCGAAGGAATAGGTGGGTGTAATTTCGAGGTTTATTGTTTATAATGGGAGGCGTAGAATAGGGTTTTGGTGTGCCGCGTGCTTCGTTTGGGGGGCGTGCGGCGCAGGAGCTGCCATCGTGCAGTAGACAGGACACGGTGGAATGCCGGGGCGAGTGTTGCTGAGGACAGTGTTGGATAAGCGTCTGAACTTGTGTGCCTTGCGCGCGAGCTTGGGGGTCTTTGTCCTTCTGGCGGTCCTCATGACGCTGGCGGCTGGCTGCGGGAAGAAGATACCGCAGACGGTGGTGACGATTGACAGCGCGCCGGAGTCGGGCGCGACGGTGCTGGTGGAGGGGGGGGTGACGGCGGTGACGCCGGCCACGCTTCGGGGGTTGCCCGAGGGACAGTTGAATATCTTGCTGAAGATGGAGCGCTACCGCGACACGGAGGATGAGATCCGGGTGGAGGAGGGCGAGCCGCAGAAGTTCGTGATCGAGATGGAGCCCCTGGTGGGTTATCTGACGATCGAGTCCGAGCCGACGGGTGCGGAGGTGACGCTGGACGGCGCGGTGATCGGGACGACGCCGATCAAGAAGCTGGCGGTGGGGATTGGCGAGCACCAGTACCGGTTGACCTATCCGAATCACTATCCCTATGAGTCGGAGGTCCTGGACGTGAAGACGGACCACGAGTTCGGGGTGAATACCAAGGTGAACTTGAAGCCCCAGGAAGGTATCCTGCGGCTTTCGTCGAAGCCGACGGCGGCGACGATCTGGTTGAATGGGGCGAAGCAGCCGTTGGTGACGCCGCAGGAATATTCGCTGCCGCCGGGCAATTATATTGTGGATGTACACACGTCGGGCCATATCATGAAGGGCACGCGGGTAACGCTGAAAGCCAATGAACCGCAGGATGTGTTGCTTGAAATGGAGCCGGGTAATATCCCGGCGGGGATGGTGCTGGTGCCGGCGGGATCCTTCGTTCGCGGGGCCTCCGGCCGGGCCCCGGATGAGGCTCCCCAGGCACCGTTGGAGGTGCCATCATTTTATATTGACAAATATGAGGTTACTAACGCAGAATTTAAGGAAGTGTTTCCCGATCACGAATTTCCAGAGGGCCGGGAGAACTTTCCCGTTTCTGGGGTGACTTGGAACCAGGCGGTGGATTATGCGAAGGCGGTGGGCAAGCGGTTGCCGACGGAGCAGGAGTGGGAGAAGGCGGCGCGGGGCACGGCGGGGCTGGAGTTTCCCTGGGGGAACGAGTTTAACCCGGCGGTGTGCAATACGAAGGTGTCGGAAGCGGGCGGGCCGGTCGAGCGTGGGAAGTATATTGAGGGATTATCTCCCTATGGTTGTGTGGACATGGCCGGCAACGTATATGAATGGACGCAGGACTGGTACCAGGCCTACGAAGGGAACACCGACGTGACGAAGGATTACGGCCAGATATTCCGTGTACTTCGCGGGGGATCGTATCAATCGGATCGTTTTGACGTGCGTTGTGCGAAGCGCCATTTTGATAAAATTTCCACGGCGCGAGAGGACTATGGATTTCGCTGCGCGCTTAGTGTACCGTAGGTAGTGGTTTTGGGTAAATTGTTGTCAACATAACAGGGGTCTTGACAAGTATTTAAGGGTATACTACAATAACGGACAAGGGTTTACGCCGTCATGGGAAATAGGTCTATTAACACTATTTACCCTGTTGGCGTTAACGACCGATTCAGAGCAGTGAATGTCACTTGCGGGAAGGCAGGTGTGGCTGATTCTGGGGGTATGGGAACAGGACCGATATGGCTGGTATAACTGGCGGACGACACAAGCGGTTGGTGCTTGACATTGGTGCGAGCGCAATCCGACTTGCGGAACTTGCGCAGACCAAAACTGGACACCAACTGGTAAAATATTACCAGCGCGAGTTTAACTCGGATCCAGCGTTGGACGAGGAAGAGCGCAAGGCCATCAAGCAGAAGGCGCTGGCCGAGCTGCTGAAAGAGACGAAGGTCCGCACGCGAAAAACGATTTTCGGCGTGCCGGGCCAGTCCGTGTTTACACGAAGTCGAACGCTCCCTCCGGTACCGGAATATAAAGTCAGCCAGATCGTTCGTTACGAGATCCAGCAGCAGATCCCCTTTTCGCTCGATCAGATCGCGATGGACTATCAGATCCTGGGTCGCACGGAAGCGGGCGGCTATGATGTAATGATGGCGGCGATCAAGGTGGATGTGGTGGATAAGCTTATCGAGATCCTGACGCCGTCACGCCGGGTGATCGATGTGGCCGATGTGAACCCCCTGGCGGCCTACAACTGGCTCAAGCACACGGGCGAATTCGGCAGTTCCGGCGAATGCGTGGCCCTCATCGATATGGGCGCGGCCACAACGGATATCGTCATCGAGCGCGAGGGGCAGTTCCGCTTCACGCGCCCGCTGAACCTGGGGGGCAACGACGTCACGCTGGCGATCGCGGCCGCCTTCAGCATGAGCTTCACCGACGCGGAGCGCTTGAAGCGCCAGCGCGGTTTCGCGCCGACCGGCGATCCGAACACGGACGGCCAGGGCGGCGAGGTTATTGGCAATGTGCTCCAGCGCATGGTCTCCGAGATCATGCGTTCTTTTGCGTACTTCCGCTCGCTTCCGGGCGGCGGCCAGGTCAACCGGGTGGTGCTCTGCGGCGGGGGCGCGTGTCTCCGCAATATCATCCCCTTCATGCAGCGCCAGCTCGGGCTTGAAGTGCGCATCGCCCAGCCGCTGGCGGGCCTTGCGGTGGCCCCGGGCGGCCAACAGGTCAGCGAAGTGCCGGAGCAGTCCTGCGTGGCGCTGGGCATGGCCCTGCGCTGCCAGCAGACGGTGGCGCTGGAAATCAATCTTATCCCGCCGCGGGTGCTTGAGGCGGCGCGCCGCCGGGAGGCTGCCCTGTACTGGGGGCTTTCCATGGCGACCCTGGCCCTGACGATGGCGTGCATCATCCCCCAGAAGGCCAAAGAGAATACGAAGGTGCTGGAAGAAATCGGCAAAATGAAGACGAAGATCCAGCGCTACGACCCGGAAGTGGTGCTGAGCATTACCGACGCGACCGTGCCGGCCTCCAGCAAGCTGAAAGACTTCAAGGCGGTCCAGACCCAGGTGACGGGGCTGGAGGCTCAGGTTAAATCTCTCGAAGACGAGCGGAACTACCGCAATTTCTGGCTGGAGGAAATGGCGCTGGTCAACGACTCGCGGCCTGAAAAGCTCAAGGTCTGGTTCAGCGCCATCGAAACCACGACGATCACCGACGCGGCCGCGGCCTCCACGATCGGCTCGGTGGGCGGCATGTTGGGTGGCGGCATGTTGGGCGGCGGCGGAGCGGGCGGCGGCGGAATGGAACGGCCCGGCGGCGGCTTTGGCCGCATCGGCGCACCCCTGGGGGGAGCGGCAACACCGGGCGCGGAGAATGAACCCACGCTGGCCCAGCCCAAGGTGCTGAGTTCGGGCTTTCCGGGCGTCAGCATGCAGAACCCCACCGGACTTGCCGGTGGCGGCGGTGGATTTGCCAGCGCGGACGAAGAGGACGAAGATGAACGTCCGAGTCGCCGGGGCGGGCGTGGGGGCGGCGGTGCCGGCGGCACGGCTTCTCTGGAATTCACGAGGCCCAACGGGATCCGGGTGCTGGGCTTTGCAGAGTCGAGCGAGGCGATCCAGAACTTCGTGGAAAACCTGAAGGCTGCGGAGCGCACCCTGGCGAACAAAGATACGCTGAAGGTCAAAGCGGTGCATTTCAGTGAAGCCAGCGTGCTCAAGCTGCCGCAGGAGATACTCTATCAGGCGTGGACCTCGGCCAATCAGGCGGCGCGTCCGGGCACGGCGGCGGGTCCCGTCGCGGGTCCGGCGGTTTACTCCTTCGAGATCAATATCGAGTTTGACAGTCTCTTTTACCTGGCGAAGCCACAGGTGGCGGTAGCGGCTCCCGCTCCTGGCGCGGCCGGTCGCATGCTCGGCGGTGCCTCCTTTGCGCGGCCGGGTGCCGCGCCGGGTGCAGCAGCCACACCGGCCCCGCAGGGTCTCGCCATAAGGGACGACGAATGAATCGCGATCGCGTAATTTACATTTCCGTTCTCGTGCTGATGGTCGCCGTGTGTTTTAGCGTCTACCAGTTCTATTTCAAGGCGAAACTGGCCAAGTATGCCCAGGACAAGGCCCTGCTCGAATCCCTGAACTCGACCTATACCGGGCTGAACAGCACCTTCAAGGATGAAGATCCGGACACGGTCATCGCGCAGCACAGCGCCGTGGTGGAATCCTGGAAGGATGCCATCTCCGCCCGTCTCCCGTATTTCAACGATTCCGAATGGCGCGAGTACGAGAAGCCCCCGGAAGATGTCTTCATTCTCCAGTTCTGGTATGGCGAGCAGACGGCGAAGATGACGAAAGAGCTGTGGGAGAAGGCCCAGAAGAAATACGGCGTTCAGGTCTACCAGCGCATCCCCATGGACATTCAGACCATGCTCGGGGTAGCCTATTCGGAAGAATGGCAGGGCTACGACATCACGGCGAAGCTCGTCACCGACCAGTTGGAGCGCCTGAAGTACGGCATCTCCCTCTTTGAGCTGCTCATGGACAACAATGCGCAGTTCATTTCGCGTGTCGCGATCTACGATCCCAAGCCGGCCGGATTCATCGGGAACACCGTGGAATACTCCAGGGCGGGCCTCGCTTTCTCGATGGAGATGGAAGATCTGGTGAAGTTCCTGGAAAAGCTCCGGATGTCGGACAAGTTTTACAGCATCGAAGGCATGAAGGTGAGTCACCCCCGCATTTTGATGAAATATGAACCGATGATGGAGGTGGAGTTGTTTCTGCTTCGCGCCCATCCGAAGCCCGACGCCACCGGCGTTATTGGCGGCAGCGCGCCGACCGTAGTGGCATCGCGCCCCGGGGCACCCGGCACCCCACCGGCGGCGGGTATGCTCTCCGTACGAAGCCGGCGCGAGGCGATGCTTCAAGAAGATGATGGTGGCGAAGGTGCGACGCCGGTGGAGGAGCCTTCGGGCGCGGCCAAGTTCTGGAAGTGGTTCAAACGCACGGTGCTCTTCACCAACAACTAAAACTTCCGGTAATCGGGCGCATGGTGCGCCCGGCAAGCCGGACTGGATGTGATGCATGGATAAACTACAGAAGATTTTCAAGGGAATCTGGCGCTTCAAAGAGCGTATAGTCCTGGTTGCTCTTCTGGGAGTGCTGGGCTTCAAGGTCTATGAGCTCTTTATGCCCAAAGAGCTGGAAGCGGCCGTGGACGACTCAATCGGGACACCGCCGCCGCCGCCGCCGCCGCCCAACCGGCCTCCGCTGGATGCGCCCGGTCAGTATGCCGGTCTCTACCGGAGCAATGCCTTTACCTATTATTCAGAGACACCCACAGGTAAAGACCAGATATCGGGCAAGGAGGCGGGCATAGAGCTGCTGAAGCTTCAGGAGATGCCCGATGGTCGGTGGCGCGCCCAATTGAAGACCAACGCCAAGAAGTGGTATTACGAAGGCGACGAATTCGAACAGTTCAAATTGGAAACGATCAACGCTGAAGAACAAACAGTGGTTGTGTACGCGGAAAGTTTTGCTAAAACGGTTACACTCAGAATGCAACCCTAAGAGCTGGCGTAGGCGCGGATTGCGGCTATGGTGCACATTTCGGGATAGTGCTGAGAACAAGCGGAAGGAAGACAAGGTAATGAAAAACGGCTACAAGCGCGCCAAAGTCTGGGGTTGGTTGGTGGCTCCCATGGCGCTCATCCTCCCCGTGATGGCGCACGGCGACCAGCGCGGCCACGCAGCAACAGAAGAGGGGTCGCAACCAGAAATAGTGCTTGCCCAGGCCGCGGCGCTTACGCCCGCGGAAGAGGCATTCCGGCGCGGTGTCGAGCACTACAAGGGCGAGCGCTACCGCGACGCCCAGACCGAATTCAATCGCGCGCTTGCGTTGAACCCGGACTACGCCGAGGCGAAGGAATACCTGAAGCAGTGTACCGGCAAGATCACGCTGGAAGCCGCGGGTCAAGACCCCGGTGCGACGCCCGCCTTCGAGACCTTCGATCCCGAGACGATCTCCAGCGGAGAAACGCCCGGTCTTTCCCCGGAGGAAGTCAAGCGCATCCGGGTGAAAGAGCACCTGAAGTATGCCAAGCTCTACCTGGAGCAGCACCTCTACGGCCAGGCGGTCGAGATCTACAGCCACGTGCTGCAGTTGGATCCCGACAACAAGGAAGCGAAGGAAGGCCTTCACAAGGCCTCGCTGGGCCAGAGCGGCGAGTCCATGCAGGACGACCAGCGCCAGGTCGAAACGGACAGCGACCGGATCCGCCAGTACGTGGAAAGGTCCAAGCAGCTTCCGGAAGGCGCGGATCCCAAGGGTATCAAACAGTACGTGTTCCGCGTGCCGGAAATTGAAGAAGAATTTGAAGCGGAGAAAGAGATCACGCAGATCGAGCGCACCCTGACCTCTCCGGTGAATATCGAATTTGAAGATATCCATATCAAGGACGTCATGGAGTTCATCCAGGACAGCTTCGAACTGAACGTGGTAATCGACAAGCGCGCGGTGGAACCGGAGCGGGAAGAAGTGGCCGCCACGGCTGTCGCGCCCGGCCAGCCCGGTTTCGGCGCCCCCGGTGCCTTCCAGCCCGCGCCCGGTGCGTTCAACGCGCCCCGCGGCGGGGCGCTCAGCCCCGGCCAGGCCCGCAGGCAGTCCGATGACGACGAGCCCACCGGTGGCTTCGGCGGTGGCTTCGGCGGTGGTCAGTTCGGCCAGGCCGGTCAGTTTGGTCAAACCGGCCAGTTCAACCTGAACTCTCTGGACGAATACTACGGCCCGAAGAGCGACGGCATGATCCCCTACATCAACCTGAAGGACACGCCCCTGGGCGAGGCCCTGAAGGCGCTCCTTCGTCCCCTCGGCCTGTCCTACTCCATCGAGCCTGGATTCCTGTTTGTCAGCAAGCCCGAGATCATTCAGCGCGAGTCCTTTGAAGACCTGGACACGCGCTACTATGAACTACGCAACGCGGGTGCTGAAACCCTCTTCAAACTCGTACTTCGTAACCAATTCTCCGTGAGTCCGCTGAGCAGCGGCGGCGGCGGCGGCCAGGGCGGTGGCTTCGGCGGCGGCCAGGGCGGCGGCCAGGGCGGCTTTGGCGGCGGTCAGGGCGGCTTTGGTGGCGGTCAGGGCGGCGGCTTTGGCGGCGGTCAGGGCGGCGGCTTTGGCGGTGGTCAGGGCGGCTTTGGCGGTGGTCAGGGCGGCTTTGGCGGTGGTCAGGGCGGCTTTGGCGGCGGTCAGGGCGGCTTTGGCGGCGGTGGTCAGGGCGGCGGCTTTGGCGGCGGCCAGGGCGGTTTTGGCGGTGGCCAGGGTGGTGGTCAGGGCGGCTTTGGCGGCGGCCAGGGCGGCGGCCAGGGTGGCTTCGGCGGCGGTGGTGGCGGTCAAGGCGGCGACGTGACCGCGACGAGCAATATCTCTGATCTGTTCGACACCTTCCCAGATGAGATGGTGGGTGAAACACCCGCAACCAACTTCATCGTCGGTCTCGATGGCGGCGGTACGGGTACGGGTGGACAGGCCAACGGTGGTGTCGGCGCCCAGCGCGATGCCGGTACGGACGACGATCAGGGTGCCGGCCTCGGCGGAACAGGTGCCAGCTCCATCGGCGGCGATGCCCCGATTCTGACGCTGCTTCAGCGCCTTATCCCCGATGTGTACGCACCGTCCTCTGAAGAACGTTTGTCGGACATGATCTACAATCCGGCCAACAACATGCTCATCGTTCGCAATACGCCGACGAACCTGGAGGCCTTTGAAGAGCAGCTTGCCCAGTTGGACGTTACGCCCAAACAGGTGAGCATCGAAGCCAAGTTCCTTACGATTCGTGTTTCCGACCTGGACAAGGTCGGCTTCAAGTGGGATGTGAACACCGAGAGCAACAGCGGTGCCCGCCTTCCCACGGGTCTGGAAGAAGAGACCTACGAGTACGATATCAACGGCGACAACGTGCTGGAAACTATCGGCCTCGACGAGCGCCCGGACGGGTCCAACGCCTTCAGCAACACCCTTCGCGAGACGGTGGTGGGTGCGGCGGTCAGCCCCGGCCCGGCCTCGACGACCTTCAACCTGGTGTCGTCCATCCTGGACAACGGCAGCGGCGATGAATTGTCGGTGACCTTCGACTACCTCAACAGCCTGGAAGAGTCCGAGTTGCTGAGTGCGCCCCGGGTAACGACGATGAACCGCAAGCCCGCGGCCATCGTGGACTACACGACCGAGTATTTCCTGGTAGCCGTACAGTCGCAAGTAATTCCGGGCTCGAACGGCGATAACGGTGTGACCCAGCCGATCGTGTCTCAGACCCCCATTCCGATGCCGTTCAATTTCGGTATCGCCCTTTCGGTGACACCGCAGATTCGGGACAACGACCAGGTTCGCCTGTGGTTGAACCCCGAAGTTCGTACACGAATCGGTGAGAAAACTTTCACAACCTCCACAGTGAGTGGTGATATCGAACTCGAAAACACCCTCAACTTCCCGACGACCTCGTGGCAGGCGGTGTGGACGAACGTTATCGTGCATGACGGCGACACGCTGGTGCTTGGCGGCTTGGTGCAGGACAAATCCATCAAGGGCGAGCAGAAGCTCCCCTATGTGGCGGACCTGCCCATCCTGGGTTACTTCTTCCGCGGCAAGTCCAAGGAAGTCTCCCAGTCCAGCCTGCTGATCTTCGTGACGCCGGACATCATCGATTCGACGGGTGCCCGTTTCTTCGATATCACTTCGGCTGAATAAGTAACACCTGACCCTGCAAAGGACCCTCGCGGGCGGCCAATTTCGATTGGACCGCCCGCGTTTTCACTTATGCGAATGCTCCTCTACAATCTCGCCCTCTTTTTCGCCGCCGCCCCCGCCCGGTGGTGGGTGCGCCGGCACCCCCGCTACTACGTGCTGGCGGCTCGCTTCGCCCCGCCCCTGCCGGAACTGGAGGCGCGGCCCATCTGGGTTCAGGCCTGCAGCGTGGGCGAGGTGAATACGGTGCTCCCGCTGCTGGAAAGCCTCCGCGCCGCCTTTCCGGGTGTCCCAATCGTGCTCACGTCTTCCACCGTCGCCGGCTATGCGCGCGCGGAAAAGAGCGCCGGCCCGGCGACTGCAGCGTGGTTCCCTTTCGACACGCGCAAGGCCGCCCGCTCCTTCGTTCGGCGACTGGACCCCTCGGTGTTGATCCTGGTTGAAACAGAGTTGTGGCCCAATGTGATTGAGGCCTGCCGAGAACACCATGTTCCCGTCGTCCTCGTGAATGGCCGCCTGAGCGATCGGCACGCCCGCCGCTATCGCCGGATGGGCTGGTGGTATCGTCCCCTCGTCCGTGGGCTCGCCGCCGCAGGCATGCAGTCCGAGCGCTATGCGGAGCGCCTTCAGGCCCTGGGGCTTCCACGGGAGCGGATGCGCATCACGGGAAATCTGAAGTTTGACGCGGCCCGCGACCATGTGGGCGGGCGGGATCGTCAGCGACTGCGCATGGAAAACGGGTTCCGGCAGCAGGGGTCGGTGCTTTTCTTTGGAAGTACTCGACCGGGTGATGAGGCCCTCGCCTCGGCCTGCTGGGCCACCTTGCGCGAAGAGTATCCCGCGTTGCGTCTGGTCATTGCCCCGCGCCATGTGGAGCGTGCGGGTGAGATCGTGGACCTTTTCAGCGAGCCCGTCTTACGGCGTTCCGCAGTGATCGCGGGGCAGCCCGCGCGGGGCGAGCGCGTTTTTCTCCTGGATACGCTGGGCGAGATGCCAGCTTTCCTCTCCCTGGCCACGGTGGCGGTTGTGGGCGGAAGTTTCTATCCGGGGGTCAACGGCCACAATCCGTTGGAGCCGTCCGCCCTTGGCATCCCCACGATCTTCGGGCCCTATATGAGTAACTTCGAGGATCCCGCCGCAGTGCTGCTGGAGCGCGGTGGCGCCCAGGCGGTGGCCTGCCCCGAGGATCTGTACCTGGCGCTCAGCAAGCTACTGGGCGACACGACCGAACAGCGTCAGATGGGAACGCGGGCCCGCAAGGCCGTGCTCGACCATCAGGGGGCGTCCGCGGCTACGGTCGCGTTGCTGGCGGATGTCCTGGCGGACACCTTTCCGCCGGGCGCGCCGTCGTGAACACGAATCCGGCATCGACCACGCGACCCAGCGTCGGGTACCGACCGGACGACTGGCTGGCCTGGCTGGATGATCGCCTCTCGCGCGGCGGCAACCCCTCCCGCGATGGCTGGCGCGCGGCAGCGGTGCTGCTCGGACCGGCGGGCCTTATCATCGGAATCTTCGGCTTCGCCCCCGTGGTGGCCTCCCTCTACATCAGTCTTTTTGACGGACGTTACGTCCGGGGCGATTTCAGCGGCCTGGCGAACTATCGGGAGGCGCTGGCGTCGCCGGATTTCTGGAACAGCGTGCGGGTGACGGGCTATTACCTGCTCGGCACCATTCCACTGACAATCCTGCTGGGCTATGGCATCGCCCGCCTCCTTCTCGGCGTGACCCGGGGCCAGGCGCTGTTTAAGACGCTGTACTTCTTGCCCTACATCACGTCGGCCTATGCGGCGGCGCTCGTGTGGCGGGCCATGCTCAATCCCCAGACGGGCCTGGCGAACCGGCTGCTGGCGTGGCTTGGCGTTCCCGCGCAGCAGTGGCTGCTGGAGCCCCGAGGCCTGCTCCATCTGGTGAGTGGGGGCTTCATCGCGGATGACGTGGGCCCGAGCCTTGCCCTGTGCTGCGTTATGGCCTTCGACGTCTGGCACGGACTGGGCTTCACGGTTGTGATCCTCCTCGCGGGCCTGTCGTCCATCCCGCGGGAATTGGAGGAGGCCGCGCGCATCGACGGGGCCAGCGCCTGGCAGGTGAACCGCCACGTAACCCTGCCTATGTTAAGCCCGACCCTGTATTTTCTAGCGGTGGTGGGGACTATCAAGGGTTTCCAGGCCTTCAATTCGTTCTACGCGCTGACCCAGAGCGGGGGAAACACGCTGGGGACCACGGAAAACATGGTGCTCTATCTCTTCGCCAATTTCTACGAGTTCGGGCGTTGGGGCTATGGCGCGTCCATAGCGGCGCTGCTGCTCGTGGCAATAATCGGGATCACCGTGGTCCAGTCTCGCGTGGCCCGGCGATGGGTGTACTACGAATGAAGCGACTCGCCGCCGTATTCCTGCTTGCCCTCGGTGGCGGTGCCATGGCATACCCCTTCCTCTGGATGGTGGCCACGGCCTTCAAGACTCTGCCCGAGTCCCTCGATCCCGCCGGACCATTTTTCCCCGCCGCGTGGCAGTGGCAGAATCTGTCGCAGACGTTTCAGGCCGCGCCTTTCGGCCGCTATTTTTTGAACTCACTCCTGGTCAGTTTCACCGCGGGCGCGGCGGTGGCCTGCACCTCCCTCTTCGCGGGCTATGCTTTCGCGCGACTCGAGTTTCGCGGGCGCAACGTTCTTTTCGGACTCCTGCTGGCCACCATGATGGTGCCCTTTGAGCTGACCTTCATCCCGAATTTCGTGTTGGTGACCCGGCTGGGTTGGTACAACACCTACGCCGCCCTGATCGTGCCCTGGTGCGCGAGCCCCTTTGGCATTTTCCTCGTGCGCCAGGCCTTTTTGTCGGTGCCCCAGGATCTGTTTGACGCGTCCCAGATGGATGGTTGCGGGCACCTCCGATTCATTCGCCATGCGGGCGCGGCGCTGGTTCGTCCCGCCTTGGCGGCCATTTTTCTCTTTGCTTTCCTCGGCAGCTACAATGCGCTGCTATGGCCCATTGTGGTGACGAGCGAGACGTCCATGCGCGTGGTCCAGGCCGGGCTGGCGGCCTTCGTGCTGGACTCCGGTGTTCGGCTGAACCTCCTGATGTGCGCATCCCTGGTGGTGATCCTGCCGGGTGTGTTGTTGTATTTATTGACCCAGCGATTCTTTGACGATCAAGCCTTGCGTAGCGGGCTGAAAGGGTGAGGATGAGATCTAGAATGGTGACTGTACGCCTTCACAGAATGCCCGAGGCAGGCGTCGCAAAGGGGGTTAGACATTCCTGTCTGACACAAGGCGTACCCAGACGGACGACGGGCGCGACGGCCCTGTGGAGTCATGCGGAAGGGCCGGAGGCAAGACAAAGCCCGAGTCCCAACACCCACATCCTCCCCCGCTTCGCTCCGCCGGGTGTGGGTGGCACCCGCGATCGCTCTTGGCGGCCAGCAGAGTTCGGCGTCGCCCGCAACGTATTGCGGAAGATTGCCGCACTCTGTATTTCCGCACTTCTCTTCGCCGGTTGTGGTGGGGGCGGCGCTCCAGCGTCTTCGGGCTTCGCGCCGGTGGACGAAGCCCATGCCGTGTTCTGGGACCGCCAGACGACAGAAACAGCGGCGCTGATGGCAGGCATTGTGGAGCGCTACAACGCCACGAATCCGCCCCTGCCCGTGAAGATCGAGACGACGGGGAACTACGGCGAGATCTACCAGAAGACCATGGCGAGCATCCAGGCAAAGCGCCTGCCCGCCATGGCGGTGTCCTATGAAAGCATGACAGCGCAGTACGCGGCTTCGGGCACCGTGGCTTCCCTGGATTCCCACGTGGCCGACGGCGAACGCGGACTAGCCCCCGCCGACCTCGAAGATTTTTTTGATACCGTGCTTGCGAGTTGCCGCTTTGCAGAGCAGGGCGGTGCGCTGCTGTCCTTCCCGCTGGCGAAAAGCGTGCTCATGCTCTATGCGAATCATCGGGTTTTGCGCGAAGCGGGGATAGAAAAGCCGCCGGCGACCTGGCAGGACTTTCTGACGCAGTGCCGGACGATCAAGGAGAAGACGGGGAAGCCGGGCATCGCCCTTTCGGTGGATTGCTCCACCATCAGTGCGCTGATCCTGAGCATGGGCGGCGAGGTGCTGAAGGACGGAAGGCTGCAGTACGATCAACCCGCATCCATCGCGGTCTTTGAACTCTTGGAGACGTTGACGAAGGAAGGGCTTGCCTACCAGATTGCCACGCGCACCTTTGATGACGAAGCGGCCTTTGCCGCGAACAAGATCGCTTTTACCCTGCGGACGAGCGCGGGCAGCGCCAATATGGCTCTGGCCATGGGCGGGAAGAACGACGACTGGTCGGTAAACCGAATTCCCCAGGCGGATCCGGCGAAACCGGCCACCATCGTCTTCGGCCCCAACGTGACCCTGTTTGCCGTGGGGGTCGCGCAGGAGAAAGCGGCCTGGGGCTTTGTGAAGTACTTCACGTCGCGGGAGGTGATGGCGGAGTGGACGCTGGCCACGGGCTATGTGCCCTTCCGGAAGTCGCTGGCGGAGGATCCGAAAATCAAGGCTTATTTTGACGCATGGCCTTCCAATCGCAGCGCCTACGATTGCCTTTCCTATGCACGCACCGAGCCCAACGTGGCGGGCTGGCAGCAGATCCGGAAGTTTGTCGAGCAGGCGGAAAGCGCGGTGCTCAGCGGGCTGAAAACGGGGCGTGAAGCGGCGCTGGCGTTGCAGGCGGAGGCCCAGGTGGAATTGGGGCGCTCGTGAAGTACGGGTGAGTTTGCCGGGCGGAACCAACAGATTCACCACGAAGGCCACGAAGAGCACGAAGGAGAAAGAAAGAGGGAAGGAAGCGTTCTGCAACCATGATCCCCCCTGCAATTCAGGCAGAACACGCTGATCTGGCGTAGCAATTGTCTTTGCGCCTTCGCGCCTTTGCGTGCAAAATCATCAGTGGCAAAGAGAATTGACCACGGAAGGGCACGGAAATTCACGGAAATAAACATGTTGAAATCAGTAGGATCAAAGCTCTGCATACGGTAAGCACAACCGACTATTCGCAGCCTGAAGAAAATTTGCGCTAATTTGCGATTCAACGCTTTGGGTTGCGGCCGGGTTCTGCTCCAGCGTGCGCACAACAAAAAACGGGAAATGGAAGTCGATTGACTACCATTTCCCGATGGTGGTGAAGGTATTCCGGCCCGGACCTACAGGTGTCCGTCGTGCTCTTCGGCGAAATCTTCGAGGGCTTCGCGGATCATCTGTTTGTGATCCGTCTCGAAGAGCTCCAGATCCGCCTTGCGCCGAAACTGCTTGCGCTGTTCGTGGTCGAAGGGAAAGGCTCCACTGCTGCGCCGACTGGCCTGGCGGCGGTCCGGCTGCCAATTTCCAAATTCATCCTTATAGTACCCAGATCGGTGTTCCGTCATGCTTGGCACAGCTTTCTATCGTCAGATAAATCCAATACCCAGTTCTCCCACACAGTATAGGGGTCCCGGGCCACAAGGGTCAAGACGAGCGGGCGGGGTCGCGTCCCACGCGCGGGGCCTGCTACACTTACAATCTTACCCTATTTTCACGAAACTTGAACCCGGCCCGCCGCGCGCGGGTGTTGGAGTCTATTGATTCATGGCGGAGACGTCCAAATCCACCAATATCACGTGGCACGAAAGCGGGGTCTCCGCCGCGGAGCGCGCGCACCTGAACGGGCATCAGCCCGCACTGCTTTGGTTTACCGGGCTCTCGGGATCGGGCAAATCGACCCTGGCCAACGCGGTCGCCCGTTCGCTCCATGCCCGTGGTGTCCACACCTATGTGCTCGATGGCGACAATGTGCGCCATGGATTGAACAAGGACCTGACCTTCTCGGCGGAAGACCGCGTAGAGAATATTCGGCGCATCAGCGAAGTGGCGCGCCTTTTTGTGGATGCCGGACTGGTGGTGATGACGGCGTTCATTTCGCCGTACCGTGATGATCGGGCCCGAGCGCGCCAGATCGTGGGCGAGCGCTTCATTGAAGTCCACGTGGACGCCGATGTGGCCACTTGCGAGGCGCGCGATCCCAAAGGGCTCTACAAGAAGGCCCGCGCGGGGGAGATCGGGGATTTTACGGGTATCTCCGCGCCCTACGAAGCCCCGGAGCACCCGGAGCTTCGTATTGACACCTCGGCAATGCCGTTGGAGGATTGTGTCAAAGCCGTTCTTAAGTATCTCATCGGTCGGGGCGTCATCGCGTGAGCCGAAGGGGCACCGCGATGACGAAAACATGCATTCTGAGTGCAGGTATGGACAATCCCGGGAAGATCGAGTAACCTATAGATCGGAGAGTGGGGGCGGCGGCTCTGTCCGGTATGTTGGAATCCGCCACGCCCCCTCATGCCAGGACCTCCGTTGACTGAGGAGCCGCGATGACACGATCACTTCCCCCCGCAATCAGGGGTCACGGCTTTGCGTGCCTCAATGTGGCCGTGGCGGTCGGGGTCCGGTATCTGCTCCACCCGATACTCGGTGAATCGAGTATCTTTTCACCCATCCTCCTTGCCGTCCTTGTCACGGCGTATTTCTTCGGCCTTCGCCCCGCCCTGACCGCTGTCCTCGTGGGTGCACTGGCGACGGACTTTTTCCTGCTGGAGCCCCGAGGCAGCTTCCTGCCTTCAGAATTCGAACAGCAGATCGGGCTCCTGCTCTATCTCGTGATCGGCTTCGGGGTGGCGTACCTGGCTGGTTCCATGCACGATGCTCAGAAGGCGCTCCTTAAGGCGAACCGGACCCTGGAAGGTAGCGTGGGGGAGCGCACGGCGGAACTGGCGTGCCGCAATGGGCAACTGGAGCTTTCAGAAGATCGGCTTCGCTTTGCGCTGCGCTACAGCAACACGGGCGGGTGGTCGCTCGATCTTTCCGATCTGACGGCCCACCGAACTCCGGAACATGATCGAATCTTCGGTTATGAGACACCGTTACCGGAGTGGACCTTTGAGATATTTCTGGGCCACGTTCATCCCGATGATCGGGCGGAGGTGGAGCGGTTGTTCCGGGGGGCGCTGGCGGCGGGGGAGCCCTGGGATTTTGAGTGCCGCATTAACCGTGCGGATGGGGCGCAGCGCTGGATCTGGGCGCGGGGAGAGCAGGAGCGCGACGGTGAAGGTCGGCCCGTGCGCATGGCGGGTATCGTTCAGGACGTCACGGAGCGCAAGCAGAACGAGTTGGCTCTTGTCGAAAGGGAGCGACTCCTTCGCTTCGTAACGAGTTCCGCGCGCGTTGGCCTGGTGGTGATCGGGCCGGACTACACCTATATTTTCGCCAATGACGCCTACGCCCAGCTCTATGGACTGGATCCGGAGTTAATCGTCGGCCTGCGCGTTTCCGAGGTGCTGCCGTCGGCCTGGTCTCGAATTCAGCCGTGGCTCGACCGGGGATTGGCCGGTGAACAGGCGGAGTATGAATTGATGCTCCCGGGTTCCGAGGGGCAGCCGCCGCGCTATTTTGCCGTCATCTATGAGCCGCGTCGGGGTGAGTCGGGGGAGCCGAACGTACACGTCGTAGTGGTTGATATTACGGCGCGCAAGCTGGCCGAGCTGGCGCTGGCGGAGCGGGAACGGCTGCTTGCAGTCGTGACCGGGACCGCGCGTGTCGGCCTGGTGGTGGTGGGGCCGGGGTACCGCTACCTCTTTGCCAACGAAGCCTATGCGGAAATATTCGGGCTGGAATCAAGAGATCTGGTGGGGCACCGGGTCCCGGAGATTCTTTCCGCGGCCTGGCCTCAGATTCAGCCGAAGCTGGATCGTGCCCTTGCGGGCGAGCGGGTTGCCTACGAGCTCGGTTTTCCCGCGCAGGATGGTCAGCCCATCCGCCACTTCACGGTGAACTACGAACCTCGGGTGAATGACGACGGAGAGCCGTCCGTAGTCGTTGTGGTCCTGGAAATTTCCGCCCGAAAATATGCAGAGCTGGCGCTGGCGGAGCGGGAGCGGATGCTTCAATTCGTTACGAGCTCGGCGGGTGTGGGATTGGTCGTAATTGACTCGGACTACCGCTATCTTTTTGCGAACGAGGCCTACGGGCGGATCTACGGGATCGCCGTATCGGATATTGTTGGCCGTACGGTTCCCGAGGTGATTCCCTTCGCCTGGCCTCAGATCCAACCCCATTTGGATCGGTCTCTCGGCGGAACCCCCGGCGGCTTCGATTTGAGTCTTCCGCCGCTGCCCGGCACGGACCAGCCGCGGACCCTGGCGGTCGCCTATGAACCCCGGGCGCGCGAGGACGGCTCGCTCACTTCGGTGGTGGTGATAACCGACATCTCCGAGCGGAAGCAGGCCTCCGAGTCGGCGGCGCGCCTGGGTGAGCGGGTGACGCTGGCCGCGCGGGCGGCCGGGTTTGGCGTCTGGGACTGGGACCTGATCGGGAACCAGATTTCCTGGGACGACCAGATGTTCAGTCTCTACGGGCGAAAGCGGGGAGATTTCGAGGGAGCCTACGAGGCCTGGCTCGCGGGCATTCATCCCGAGGACCGGGCGCGATGCGATGAGGAAAGCCAGCAGGCCCGAGACGGACTTGCGGACTTTGAAAGCGAATTTCGGGTCCTCTGGCCGGACGGCGCGCTGCACTACCTGAAGGCGATCGGCGAGGTTTTTCGCGATGAGACGGGGCGTCCGGCTCGGATGCTCGGGGTGAATTTTGACGTGACGGAGGCCCGCCTCGCGCAAGAGGCCGTGCTGGAAAGCCAGGCAAAGCTGGAAGCGGCTTTGGCGAGCATGACGGATGCCGTTTTCATATCCGACACGAGCGGTAACTTTATTCACTTTAATGACGCCTTCATCACCTTCCATCGCTTCAGCGAGCGATCGGAATGTGCGAACCACCTTTCGAACTACCACGATATTGTCGACGTCTTTCTGGAGAATGGCGAAACGTTACCTCTGGACAAGTGGGCGGTGCCCCGCGCGCTCCGGGGCGAGACGGCTTCCAACACCGAGTATTGCATCCGCCGGAAGGATTCGGGCGAGACCTGGTTCTGCAGCTACAGTTTCAGCCCGATTCGGGACGCTTCGGGCGGGATCGTCGGTTCCGTGGTGGTGGGTCGCGATATTACAGAGCGGAAGCGCGCGGCGCAGGAGGCGCTGGAACGGGAAGAGCGCTTCCGGCAACTGGCGGAAAACATCCGGGAAGTATTCTGGCTGAATGATATTCTGAACGGAAAAGTTCTCTACGTTAGCCCCGCCTATGAGAGCATCTGGGGCCGTACCTGTGACGCGCTATATGAATCTCCCTGGGATTGGATTGACGCCGTGCATGAGGCCGATCTGCGGCGCGTTCGCGATGCGTTCCACGGGCAGATGGCGGGCGAGCGGTATGATATCGAGTACCGCATCGTTCGGCCGGATGGCACCCTCCGCTGGATTCATGATCGCGGTTTCCCCGTGTTTAATGAAGCCCAGGACATTTACCGTGTTGCGGGTGTGGCGGAGGATATCACCGAGCGCCGACTTGCAGAGCAAGCGACCCAGCAGCAGCAGATGCGCCTGGAGGGCATCGTCAATTCCGCGATGGACGGAATTATCACGGTGGACGAAGGGCAGAGCGTGATCCTGATGAACGCCGCCGCGGAGCGTATGTTCGGGTGTCGTGCGGAGGAGATCCTGGGTACGCGCGTCGAGCGATTTATTCCCGAGCGCTCCCGGGCGGCTCACGGCGGCCATGTCCGGGAGTTTGGTAAGACGGGTGTGGCGGCAAGGGCCATGGGCCGGTTTGGCCCCATCAGCGGGCTGCGGGCCAACGGCGAGGAATTCCCCATCGAGGCGTCGATCTCGCAGATCGAGGTGGACGGCCACAAGCTTTTCACGGTGACCTGCCGCGATGTGACGGAGCGAGTGGAGGCGGAGGCGGGTCGCAAGACGCTCGAAACCCAACTGCAGCAGTCCCAGAAGATGGAGGCCTTCGGCCAGCTCGCCGGGGGCGTGGCGCATGACTTCAACAACTTGCTGACCGTTATCATCGGCTACAGCGAGTGGCTCATCAGGAATCTGCCCGCAGATAGCGAAGCGCGCGGCTATGTCGGGGAGATCCACAAGGCGGGCGAGCGCGCATCCACCCTGACGCGGCAGCTTCTGGCCTTCAGCCGTCAGCAGGTAATCGAGCCGAAGGTGTTGAAGTTGAACGAGGTCGTAGAGGGCGTCGAGAAAATGCTGCGTCGGCTCATAGGCGAGGATGTGCAACTGTCGACCGCCCTTCATCCGTCCGAGGGCCTTGCAAAAGTTGATCCGGGGCAAATCGAACAAGTGCTCTTGAACCTTGCGGTAAATTCCCGGGACGCCATGCCTCAGGGGGGGCAGCTTACGATCGAAACAGGCCTTGTCGAGCTCGATGCGGCCTACGCAAGCCTCCACGCGGAGGTTCGCGCTGGCCGATTCAATCTGCTGGCCGTGAGCGATACGGGCATGGGAATGAGCGGTGAAGTTCGCGAACGGATCTTTGAGCCATTCTTCACCACCAAAGGGCCCGGAAAGGGAACGGGCCTCGGACTGGCCGTGGTGCACGGGATTGTGAAGCAAAACGGCGGTCACGTGCAGGTATACAGCGAGCCGGGCAAGGGGACGACCTTCAAGATCTACCTTCCGGTCGTGGAGGCGGAGCCGACGGATCTGGCCGCCTCAGATTCGTTCTCTTCACCGGGCCTTGGCGAAACCATCCTCCTCGTGGACGATGAAGTAAGCCTGCGGGAAATGACCGCCATGGCCCTTACGGGATTTGGCTATACCGTGCTGACGGCGTCCGACGGGCGAGAAGCGATCCAGCGCATGGCGGAACACGGGGGGCGAATCGATCTGCTCCTGACCGATGTGGTCATGCCGGAGATGAGCGGGCGCAGCCTGGCGGAGACACTGGGCCAGACTTACCCCGAGTTGAAGGTGCTCTTTATCAGCGGTTACACCGACGACGCGGTCATGCGCCATGGCGTCCTGCAGAGTGAAGTCGCCTTCCTGCAGAAGCCCTATACCTTGGAGGGGCTTGCGCGCAAAGTCAGGGAGGTGCTTCGGGGCTAGGGCGGGGCGCGTTCCGTCACCGGGCATCGCAAAGGGCTTGACAGCGGCAAAGCAATTGGCTAAAATGCCAAATAGAGGAGATATCGCATGGACGCAAAAGCCAGGGCCAAGTTTGAAGCGCGGGCCAAAGTGGTCAAAGCACTCGCGCATCCCACGCGCTTGTTCATCGTGGACGAACTTGGCCGGGGGGAGCGTTGTGTCTGCGACTTGACCAAAATGATTGGGGCGGACATTTCGACGGTGTCCAAGCACCTGAGCGTGCTGAGGCAGGCGGGACTGGTGACGGATGACAAGCGGGGCCTGATGGTGTATTACCGGATGAATACGCCCTGCCTTTCGGGGCTCTTCGACTGCGTGGAGGGGGTGCTGCGGTCCAACGCAAAGGCGCAGCTTGCGGGAGTGCGGTAGTTTATTTTTTTGATGAATGTTGGCTATTTGGCCAATTGTATTGATTGGCCTGAAGCCCGCACCGTGGTTCAAACCCTGGAGGATTCGGGTCATGAGCACCACAAGTTCCAACCTTCTACTGTTTGCCTGCTCGGGCGCCTCGGATGTCGGCGGCCTTACGGATCAGGTGGCCCGGCAATTGACGCGAGAAAAGGCGGCATCGATGTATTGCACGGCTGCCGTGGCGGCGGGGGTTCACACGGCCCTGGAGCGAAGCGCGGGGGCGCGCAAGCTGGTGGCCATTGACGGCTGCAACCAGTGCTGCGCGCGGAAGATTCTGGAGCAGGCGGGCTTCGCCAACTGCGCCCACGTGGAATTGGGTGCGCTGGGCCTGGTAAAAGGGGAGTCGCCGATCAACGAAGAAAACGTGGAGCGGGTCGCGCGGGCGGTGCGGAGGGAGTTGTGAATTATGAATTATGAATTATGAATTGGGAAAGATGAGGGGCTCGATGATTCATCACCCATAAGACCCATAAGACCCATCGCGGGCGACCCTGGTCCGGGGCGCCCGCGATGTTTGTCTACTTTTTCAATAGCCATGCTTCCGAGCAGATCGTGCCCCAGCCGCCGGAGTTGCGCCATTGCTCCACGGCCACGCGATCGCCCCGGGCCACGTCGGGGGCGCGCTCGAAGCGGATGGTGACCTTGCCGTCTTTCGTGGCTTCGGCGGGAATGTCGAAGGTGAAGAAGTCGCTCATCTGTTGGGGAATCTCGATGTTGTCGGCGATCTTGATGTCGTCGGCGTAGATGCTCTGGGATTTCTGATTCATGCGCATGGCGTAGCGCTCCTGGTACCAGGGGCGCACGAGGGTAAAGCGGATTTTGTAGGCCGCGCCGGGATCGAGGTCGCGGTATTCCAGCGTTACGCCCTGGTCCTCGTCCTGCGTGAAATGCATGGAGCGCTGGCTGGGGCGGTTCGCTTCGTCGAGCATGCCATAGACGTAGGGCTGGCCGTGATCGTAGGGATAGCCGAAGGTCGCGTTCGGCGCAGGGTTGAAGGTGCCGAGGTTGTCGTAGTGTCCGCCGGGGCCGGGATCTTCGTAGGCCGTGATCATGCGGAGGAGTGCGGTCCTTTCATCGCCCGCGGCGGCCGCCGCGCGTTCGAGCTGGCGCTCCAACCAGCCGAGGCCAATGAAGTCGTGATCTAGGGTGTAGAGGCCGTCGATGCGGACGCCATAGAGGTCGTTGCTCTCGGTGGCCCAGTTTGTGGCCTCTTCGTGGAGGGCGCGCATCTCGGTGGTCTCGCCGAGGCTGGAGAACCAGGAGAGGGACTCGGCAATGGCTGCGTCGGTATCGCCCGACTCGAGGGCGTCGGCGATGCGGGTCTCAATGCGCGACTGGAGGGCGACCTGTTGGGTCGCGTTCTTCTGGGTGTAGAGGTCCAATGCTCCCTTTTGCATGTACTCGCGCCAGAGCCAGTTGTTCTTCATCCAGACTTCGGGCATCTCTTGACCGGCGGCCTTCACGAGGTGGTAGTACTCGCCGACGGACTCCTTCACGGGCAGGGGCTCACCGGGGATTTCCTGCATGTTGCGCTCCAGCAGGAAGAGGGCGTCGGCCATATCGGGCGCGGCCTCGGGGCCGAACCACTCGCGGCAATATTCGTCCACCACTTCCTCCACCGTCATGCGCGGGTTGGAGAGGAGGCGCATCCACATCCACTGGTTGAAGTGGTCGTGGTTGCCGCTGGAGTGCGTAATGTCGCCCACGCCGTAGGGCATGAGGTCGTTGAACACGCGGTGGTAGTAGCGGGGCCAGGCGTAGAAGGTGAGGCGGTTGTAGACCATGGTGAGAAACTGGTCGGGCCGGCGCTCGTAGATGTCGTGGCTCCAGTGGGGCGGCAGGTCGCCGTTCTTGTCGGCCCGCGGATACATCTGGACGTAGGCGTGCTGGGCGTACTTCCAGTGCGTCAGCTCGTTGTAGTAGAGCAGCACTTGTTCCTTCGGCAGGCGTCGGAGGACTTCCTTGGGGTAGAGGCCGTAGGGGCCATAACCGGGATAGCGGAAGAGGTCCATGCGGTGATCCTGACGGTGGCCCGGCTGCCACGAGGTGGCGTCGGAGCCGGGGCCATAGCCCCAGGCGTAGAGCCAGGTGCGGGGCTCCTCGTTCAGGTAATCGAAGATGGCGTTGTCATCGGCGTTCTGGAATTTCTGGTTGGTGAAATAGATCTTCGTGTCGGGGTGGTGCTTGTGGATGGCGTTGGCCATTTCCTCCACCGTCTTGATAAAGACGAGGCCATAGGGCTTGCACCGATCACACTCGCAGCCGCCGCCGTCGCCGCCCTGAAACTTGATGTAGTCATAGGCCGGCTGGCTCGCGAATTCCTGCTCGCACTTCTCGATCATCCAGGCACGCGCTTCGGGAATGGAGAGGCAGACATAGCCCGTGCGACCGATGGATTCCGAGCCTTCCCATTCGGGATGGTCCGGGTGGGCGCCGGTATTCGCGCCGAATCCGCCGAGGGTCATGCAGCCGATGGACTTGATGAAGTCGAAGTGGGGGCCGGGGGCGGTATCGAAGACATTGGCGCCCGCCAGGGCGAGATCGGTGATGTAGCGCTGGGTTTCCGCATCGGTCCAAGGGCGCACCTTCGCCACGGACTTGGCGATGTGGCTCTGGCCGTACTGGGTGCCGCGCACCTCGAAGGCGGGGGCGTTGCGCTCATTCAGGTCATCGGGGAAGGTTACGCTCTCCTCGGTGAACGTCGTTTTGCGGAGTAGTTCACCCACCGCGTAGAGACAGCCGCGCTGGTCGATGCCCGCCGCGAGGATAGCGGGCGCGCCGCTCGCTTCCACAGTCTTGAGGAGGTAGCCCTCCGGTCCGGGGGCGAGTTCGGTCAGGGGAGCGAGCCGCAGGATCTCGAAGAGCGCGGTGATCGTGGTGTGGCCCTGGGGGATGCCCAGCAGGATCCGGGGGGCGCCCGTGGGCCGGGCGGTTTCGGGAAGGACGACGGCCTTGATGCCGCTCTTCTCGCCGAGGCGTTCCGCCAGGATGCGGGCGATGTTCTTTTCGACCGGCGTGGCCTGATCGCCAACGACAATGTCCACCGCGGTGGCGCTGAGGGCCTCGGCGCGGGTTACGACGAGCGCGGCGGCGGCCAGCAGCACGCGACACAGGAAGTGGGTGAGCTTCATGGGACTGGGACTCTCCATCGTGGGGGGTGATTGCTTGCCTGGAGCGTCATTGTAGCGCCGGGGCGCGATTGAATAAAAGCCCGTTTTCCACGGAAAGCACGAGGGCGGGAAATCGTTCGGGCGGGCCGAAGTTGTGTTCGGCCCGCCCGTCTGCGTGTTTCATGGTATTTCGCTGCGCGCGTCAGCGCCGCAGGTAGACCTGCGTGGAAAGCACCAGCAAGGCCACGCTGAGGAGGAACAGATCGCCCAGTCCGGGAAGCGTTACCTTACCCGCCGGGCAGCCAGTCGGAGTGGGCTCGCCGCCGAGTTCTACCCGGCTGAGAAGATTATCCTGATTGCTGTCCAGATCATCAAACTGATCACGGGATAGTCCAGGAAGTTGCGCGCTGGCTTCGCTGTAGCTCAGGCGGCCGTCGCCGTTGTTATCCGCCTCGTCGAATTCGGCGAGCAGGACCTCGTCGGGGTTGGGAATCTCGCCCTCGCCTTCGCCTTCACCTTCGCCTTCACCTTCACCTTCACCTTCACCTTCACCCTCGCCCTCGCCTTCACCTTCGCCTTCGCCTTCACCTTCACCTTCACCCTCACCCTCGCCTTCACCCTCACCTTCACCCTCACCTTCGCCCGGTCCAACAATGATGTAATCTCGGCGCACTTCCGCAGCGCTATCCGATGCCGTAGTGATACTAAGTGAGACCGTGTACATTCCGACACCCGCATAGGTGTGCGTTGGGTTGGGCTGGTTGCTGAAGGTGTTGTCGCCAAAATTCCAGAACCAGCTCAGAATGGACGCGCCACTGGTTTCCGAAGTATCGGTGAAATTGACGGTCAAGGGCGCGCTGCCCGAGGTTGGAATCGCAACGAAATCGGCATCAACGATGATCTCGCCTTCACCCTCGCCTTCGCCTTCGCCTTCACCTTCGCCTTCACCTTCGCCTTCACCTTCACCTTCACCTTCACCCTCGCCCTCGCCCTCGCCCTCGCCCTCGCCTTCACCTTCACCTTCACCTTCACCCTCACCTTCTCCTTCACCTTCGCCCTCACCACCAAAAGGCAATGTATCCGGGATTACATGTACATCTGTGGTGAAGCGGAAGGGGGCGAGATCCAGCTCGGCAAAGGGTGAGCCAGCCGGGAAGTATTCACCGTTGGGAAATTCCAGTTCAACGAAGAATGCCCGCCAGCCTCCCGCGGGTTCGGTTACGTTGGCCGTGTAGTTGCCGCCGCCGAGGTGGGGGAGTACCCGGCTGGTGTAGGTCGCACCGATGAAATTACGCGCCGTGGGGTTCGTCGCCTGCCAGAGCACCACGCGGGTCGGTGTGGTCTCGGTGTGGATAGAGAGGGTGCCGGGCGCGGTTTTTTCCCAGGTGAACTTGGGACGGTTGGTGTTGAAAAGGTAGGATCCGTAATAGGCGGTCAAGTCCGTGAAGGCATCCTGGTTCAGGCTATGATCCGTATTGGGAACATAGCGCAGGTATTTCTGGCCGGGCAGATCATCGAAGTAGAACTGGGAGGAATCCGGCAGGAAGAACTCGTCGCCCGATGCGTTGATAATGAACTTGGGCATGACATAGCGCGCGCGGTAGCTGTAGGGGTCCACGATATCCAGCAGGTCCTGGAAATCCTGGGATTCATACCACGTGAATAGCCCCATATCCACATAGCTGCCCACGGCCTCGGCCCAATCGCCGTAGGCCGCATGGTGATGCTGGAAGCTGGGCACGATGTTGAGCAGATCGATCACGTGGGGGGCCAGGGCCCGGACCCGGGGATCGACGGCGGCCACGGTCCAGGTGGTCCAGCCGCGCTTGGAGGCGCCCGCCACCATGAAGCCCTGGACGCTGGTAAACTCGGACTGGACTGTATCCATGGCGCGCATGACGGCCTTGGTCATGGGCAGCCTGGGGAGCCAGAGGGGGTCTTTCGTCTGCCGGAATTTTTCCCAGGCATAGGCGATCATTTCGTCCTCTTCGCGCCCGCCCTCCAGGTATCGCGGATCGGTTTCATCGGGAAAGCGCAAGTACTGGTTCGGGATCATTTTCACTTCGGCAACGATCGACATGGTGCTGGCGGCCAGGGCGCCAAATTGCGGGTCGATCTCCGTAGGGGGCTCACCGCCGTTGTCGCCGCCGCCGATCCACATCAGGGCGTCGTCGTGAAGGAGTTCATCGGGCACCGCGACTTCGAGCCAGTGCTGCCAGAGGGTGCGATCAACCTCGCTGGGGCTCCGCCATTTTAGAGAGTTCATGGTGTACACGTAAGACGTGTAGCCTTCCCGGTCCACGGTGCTGAGCAGCTCGTAGGAATAGTTCGGGTCGGCCGTGTTTACGTAATCGTCCAGCGGGGTAGGGTTGGTAATCGCCGGGCGTATGTTTGCGTCTTTGAAGGGAAGCACATCGGGGACGACGTGGACTTCTGTCGTGAATTGGAATGGATAGGGCAGGCCGCTGTCAAACTCCAGTTCCACGAAGAAGGCACTCCAGCCCCGGGCGGGTTCGGGCACGCTGGCGACGTAGACGCCCGGGCTTGTTTCCTGAAGCGTTGTGCTGGTCCAGACATCGCCGATGCTTTCCTGGCGAAAGTCCCGCGCGTCGGGGTTGCTGGCCTTCCAGAGCCGCACGCTGGTCGGGGTGGTCTCCGTATCCACGCGGATGGAACCGTTTTCCTCGATGGACCAGGTGAACTCGGGTCGGGGAATGTTGTTCAGATAGGAACCGAAGTAGGTGGTGAGATCCTGCAGGGTGTCCGGGGTGTCCAGACCGTGGTCCGAGTTGGGCATATAGCGCAGGTGCTTTTCCCCCTGGAGATCGCCGAAATAGAACTGGGACGAATCCGGCAGGAAGAACTGGTCGCCCGCCGAATTGATGATGAACTTGGGCATGGTGAGGCGGTCGAGATAGCTGTAGGGATCCTCGATGGCGAGCATGGCCCGGAAGGCATCGGTGTGAAGGATATTCATCTGGCCCATGTCGGCGTAGTCCTGGATGGAAAGGGCCCAGTCGCCGTAGACGTCATAATGATGCTGCAAGCTTTCCTCCACGTTCAGCACGTCGATGACCATGGGGGCGATGGCTTCGACGCGGGGATCAGCGGCGGCGGCGGTCCAGGTGGTCCATCCCCGCTTGGAGGCACCCGCCACGAAATAGCCCGTCACGTCGAATTCCGCGTCGATGGTGTCCATGGCGCGAACCACCGCCTTGGTCATGGGGAGTCGCGCCAGCCAGGTGGCGTCGCCCGTGCTGAAAAACTTGTCCCAGGTGTAGGCGATCAACTCGTCTTCATTGCGCCCCGTGGTCACGTAACGGTAGTCCTTTTCGTCCAGAAAGCGGATGCGCTCGTTGGGGACCATCTTCAGCTCGACCACGATTGCCTGGGTGGCTACGGCGATGGCGCCCATCTCCGGATCGACTGTCGTGGGCGCGCCGCCCCCGTTGCTTCCGCCCGCGATGATCAGCATGGCCTTGTCGTGGGTCTTCACATTCGGGACGGCCACACGGATCCAGTGCTGCCAGACGGGGCGGTCCACCTCCGCCGCGCTCCGCCAGGTCTGAGAGTTCATGGTGTAGATGTGGGACGTGTAGCCCGCGCCCGGCGTGGTGCTCAGCAGCTCGTAGCTGTAGGTCGGGTCGGGAGCGGCGATGTAGTCATCCAGCGGCGCGGCGTCGGCCCGAGGGGCGGTCAGAGGGGACAGCAGGGCGATGGTGCAGGTGACTGCCATCAGGCACGCGCGTGCCTGGATTCGGGAGGTGTACATAGTTCGAGTCCTGTGGTTGGTCAATGTGCGCTCGGTGCCGCGGACCGGGTGAGCATCCGGGGTGTGCGCTCCTTCACCAGCGCATGTGGCGCTTCAGAGCGAAAGGGATTGCGCTCCCCCGAGCAGCATGGTGTTTCCCCCACTTGTCGGTCCTTTTCCCCCCGCGGGCGGGGTGCCTGAATGGAAAATCGACCAACTCCCCCATGGTAGCACCTGGGCGGTCTGGCGGACAATGGGGCAAAGCACAATTCTCATACTGAGCGGAGCCCATCACCCGCGAACGTTGCGGGTGATGGGCAGATACGTATCAGGAAAACTTCGGCAGGCGATTTCCGAGAAGCATCAGCATCGCCAGTCCCATGAGGAACAGATCGCCCCAGTAGCGGGACGCGGCTTTGCTTGCGGGGCATCCCGTCGGTTGTGGCGCTTCGCCCAGTTCCGCGCGGCTGAGGAGGCCGTCCTGATTGGCGTCCATGTCGTCAAACTGATCGCGGGAGAGGCCGGGTAACTGGGCGCGGGCCTCGCTGAAGCTCAGGCGTCCGTCGCTGTTGGCATCGGCGCTGGAGAAGGCCGCGAGTAGGGCCTCTTCCGCGTTGGGGATTTCACCTTCACCTTCACCTTCACCTTCGCCTTCACCTTCACCTTCACCTTCACCTTCACCTTCACCCTCACCCTCACCCTCACCCTCACCCTCACCCTCACCCTCACCCTCACCCTCACCCTCACCCTCACCCTCACCCTCACCTTCACCTTCACCTTCACCTTCACCTTCACCTTCACCTTCGCCTTCGCCTCCCGAAGTACCGACGACGATGTAGTGACGTTTTTCTTCAGCCGCGCTGCCGTGAGCCGTGGTGATGCTCAGGGACACGGTGTAACTGCCATTGCTTGTGTAGGTATGGCTCGGGTTCTGATCGCTGCTGAAACTGTTGTCGCCAAAGGTCCAAAAGCGGGACAGGACGGGTTCGCCACCGGTATCGGAGGCGTCCGTGAACTGCACGGTCAAGGGTGCTTCACCGGCGGTTAAATTCGCCGTGAAATCAACGATGATTTCACCCTCACCTTCACCCTCACCCTCACCTTCACCCTCGCCTTCACCCTCGCCTTCACCCTCGCCTTCACCCTCACCCTCACCCTCACCCTCACCCTCACCCTCACCCTCACCCTCACCCTCACCCTCACCCTCACCCTCACCCTCACCCTCACCCTCACCCTCGCCCTCACCCTCGCCCTCACCCTCGCCCTCACCCTCGCCCTCACCTTCACCCTCACCCTCACCCTCACCCTCACCCTCACCCTCACCCTCAGCGGCGCCGTCGGTATTGATGAGCCACACCTCGGCGATCTGGCAACCCCGTCCGGTAACGAGATCCCACTGCAGCTCAACCACGCCATCGGCGGTGGCGCTCAGGGGGATATCGTATTCGCGGGGCGGATAGATCTGGGTGCCCACGGCGTCGTGAATCAAGACGCCGTCGGCCTTCAGGGTCATGGTGGGATTGAAGCGCCCCGCATAGGTGGCGCGGACGCGGTACTGGGCGTTGGGGTCGAGATCGGTGTAGCGCATGACCAGGGGCTGGCCGTAGAGGGTGTAGGCCTGATCCTGCCAGGATAGACGCCCGCCGGCCCGCTGCAGATCATTCAGATCCAAGTTGTGCCAGAAGAATTCGTTACCCGGCGATTTCACATGGCCGGGATCCGGTTCCCAGTCGAAGGGGTGGACCAAGTGGGGCTGTTGCTCGGCCGAGCCGAGGTCGTCGTAGAAGCCGCCGGGACCGGGATCTTCCCAGTTCACGATCTCGTCGAGATAGGCGAGCCTCTCGCCTTCGGTGGCCATGGCGGCCACCTGTTCAAACACATTCTCAAGGAAGGGCCGGTTGTTGGCGGGATGATCCAGGGTGTCGAGGATGGCGCCCCGTTCCGGATTCTTGGCGAGATAGGGGCTGTCTACGCTGGGTTGAAAACCGATCTGCGTCCACAGCGTGTTGCACAGCGCCACGATGCGGTTGCGACGCTCGATCTGTTCGGCGGAAAGTGTGTCGGCCTTGTCCAGTTCGGCCCGCGCGGCATTGACGGCGCTTTCGGTGCCCAGCGTTGGCGCGTTGCGCAGCAGGGCCAGGGCAGCCTCTTCGTAACCCGCCTCATCGATGACTTTTTCGCGCACGAATTTGTCGTAGTAGGCGCGGGTCAAGTTGAGGTTCCATCGCCAGTTGGCCGCGAGGTCCGGATTGGCCTCTTCCAGTTCCGTCCATTGCGCGAAGGTGTCATCCACGCCGGCATTGGTGAGGGCGGGCTTCGTCCAGTTGTCTTCCAGCGCGAGAATGCCGTCCTTCGCGGCGGTGGCGACGGTGGGTCCGAAGAAGAAGCGGCTGTATTCCGTGAGAATGCTCACCGCGGTGTTTTCCGTGCCCCAGGCGCGCATGCTCCAGATGATCTTGTTCACATCATCATGGACGCCTTCGGTGTAGGCCAGGAAGCCGATGGTCTGGGGGGCGTTGTAATCGTGGACCGTGATATTGGCCGTGGGCCGGGGGTTGATGGCCTCGCGGCCGAGGGCGTGGGCGAAGCTGCGGTCGAAATCCTTTTGGGGAAACTGGCAGCGCACGTTGTGTGTGATGTCCGGGTAGTGGCGAATGGGGTAGCGGCTCGGTGTGCGCTGGCGCTCCTCTGCGATGCTGAGTTTGGTCCAGGGACCATAGACCACACCCGCGAGCCACGTGGGCTGCTCCGTGGCGAGGTAGTCGAAGAAGGCGTCGTTTTCTTCCGGCTCGAAGCCTTGGTTGGAGACCCACAGTTCCGCATTGGGGTGATACTGATGGAGCACGGTGGCGAGTTGCTCCAGATAGGCCATGACGTCGAGGGGATCGTTGTCGCCGGGGTCGCCGCCGGGCACGAAGACGGCATCGAGGCGGGGGAGCTGGGCATAGAGGGCCTCATGGCGCGCGAGTTCGCTGGCGGTGCTGCCGGGCAGGGTGCCAATGACATTGGCCCAGAGCCAGTAGTCGATATCGTAGTCCGCGCAGATCTCGCTGATACTCACCTGCATCTCATCGGCGCTGGGAGGGAAGTGGGGGCTGGTGTCGTCCGTAAAGGCATTTTCAATGGCGTTGGTGCCGAAGATGACCAACTCGCGGATGTACTGTTCGTAGGTGGCCTTGTCCCATGCGTCATAGGTGTTGCCCGTGTTGCCGTAGCTGAGCTGGTGGCCGCGCAGGGCATAGGTCGGCGAGGAGGTAATGTCCAGGGCCTCGGGCAGGATGACGGTGCTCGTTCCCCATTCCAGGGCGCGGAGCAGGGCCCCGGAGCCGTAGAGCGCGCCCTGAGGGCCGTTGCCGAGGATCCATACAATCGTGCGGCCGTTGTTGTCTTCGCAGAAGATGGTGTAGCCCTCGGGACTGATGGCCTTATTGCTCTGATAGGCCCCGATGGCGATCACGTTGCCCGTGGGCGGGAGCGTGGTTGTCGTATTCAGCGTGAGACCGCTCCGCTTCTCGATCTCCTCCGAGAGCACCAGGGGTGCCTTGGCCTCCGCCTTCGGGCGCGTGCCGCTGTTGATCAGAATGGCCGCAGCAGACAGATCGATGGCGCCGCTCGCTGGATTGTCGAGATTGGCCACGCTGATCAAGCCCTCGCGGGTCAGGCTGTATTCGGTCCCTTCGACCGTGACGGTCAAGTTGACGTCATAGGTCCCACCGCTCGTGAAGGCGTGGACGGGGTGTTGATCCGTGCTCGTGCCGCCATCGCCGAAGTCCCAGGCCCAGGCGGTGATGGCCGGACCGCCGGTGCTGGTGCCGTCCGTGAAGACGGCCTCGAGGTAGCCCGCGCCGAGATTCAGATTGGCGCTGAAGTCGACCGTGACTTGCGCCGACGCGCTGAGGGCGAGACTGAGGACGAGACTGAGGACGAACAGGAAGAGGGGTACTAGACGCGACATGGCAGGAACTCCGGCGGGCGTGGCCGGTGCGCATCGCCGGCGCGAACCGCCCGCAGCGGTTATGGTAGCACAGTTGCTCTCGAACCCGGCACCGAACATTCCGCGTAATCGGCTCGATCAGATTCGGGGCGGGCCGCTGAGGTCCCGCCCCGCGTTGCGGAATTACGGAAATAGATTGGGGGTCGGTGAAACCTTCTGGTATAATTGAGCATCCAGTATTTGGAAAAACCACAATTTGACGCCGGGACCTCCGGGTTCGAGGCGCGGAATTCACTGTTGCCTGCCGGGGGGCGCAACTGAACGGGATTTGACCGTGATCAAGAAGTTGATCGACTACGTTTTTCCTGCCGGGGCCCTGCTCACGAAGTGGAGCGGGCCGCCCAGATCAATTCGGGGGAAATCGAAATAGACATCGCCGATATTCCCTCGCTACTTGGCTGGTTACAGGACATGAATTGGCCGGGAACCTCGGACATCGTGGCGCGCCTTCGCCTATTCGGTCCCGAGCTCATCGAACCTATTCGTGAAGTACTCCGAACCGACGACAGCATTGGGCACCACTGGATTCTGATTGCCTTCGCGCCCGCTTTCAAAAGGGACTTCTGGCATCCGCTATCCGGCGAATTGGAGCGGCTGGCCGGGCAGACTGAAGAAGTTGAAGGTGCCAATTTGGAGGCCCTCTATATACTTGCCACGTTTGATCTCGCGCCGCGGAAGTGGATCGCAGCGCGATTGGAGCTGATTAAATTACACGACGGCTGCGACATCACAGACTACGAAAGAATAGAAGTTGCACTGCGCGAAATGTAGCCAATGGCAATCTGCCCACACCAACGGCGGGAAATAATCTGTAATGAAACTGGCCCTGTCCGACTTCATGGAGCGCCATTTCAATTTTCTGGTGGAAGACTACGGCTTTCGTCTGACCCAGTTCTCGGAAGGCAAGGTGAACTTTGAAACCGATGACGTGCAACTCACTTTCATCTACGACTTTCGTTGCACTCACGAATTGGACACCCAACTTTCCATCTGGAATAGCGCGTCGAACACCTTTGAGTTCGCGGGCGACCTACGCTCGCTTGAGGAGCTGCGGAGAAAATTGCATCGAGGCGAGACGTTTCCCTTTCAAGCTTCCACGCCTCATGCGCTGACCCATTCGTTAGCTTTCATATCGTCCTATTTACAGAGCCACTGTGACCGTCTTCTTCGGGGCGATCCAATCGAGATTGCCGCGTTTCGTGAGTACATTTGCAGAAGGAACGAATCCTATAACTTGAAGATTCAGTTGGACGCCATGCGGCGTTCAGCTGCGGAGGCATGGAGTGATCGAAACTATACGTTGGTGCAGTCTATTTATGCGCGACACCGGGAACACCTGACGCCAGTGGAGAAGCGTAAACTTGCCTATGCTTCCAAGAAACTCCCCGAGCCAAGCACGGAATGATCGGGATCGCCGCTGACGAAGATTCGCATCAGCCAACAGTCAATTGAGGGAGCGCCGGACATGAAGAAGTATCAGACCAACGAACTTATCGACGCCGTTTTTCGTGGAAGCGAGTCCGAAGTGTTGGCCGTGCTCGATACAGGTTTCCATATCGATCATTGCGACACGGACGGCAGAACCGCGCTAATACACGCCGCCACCGACAAAAAAATCGCACTCGTTCGGCTGCTTGCCCATCAGGGAGCCAGTGTCCGTATCGTCGACGGGCTCGGTATGACGGCGCTGCATTACGCCGCGCAGAATTACGATCTGGACTGCTGCCAGTTCTTGGTTTCGCAAGGCGCGGAGATCGACGCGCAAGATAAGAACGGCAATACACCCTTGATGAAAGCGGAGTTTGCGGCGAGAAATTCCGAGACGGCGTTGCAGGATTTTCTCATCGCAAAGGGCGCCGACTTCCATTTGAAGAATTACCACGGGGTATCGACGGAAGTCCTCCGCAATTACTAGGCTGCGGCCTTGATATGTATAGCAATTGACGGCAATTTGTTTGGAGCCCGTGAAACCATCTGGTACAATTGAGTATCCAATAGATTGGGTATAACCACAATCTCGCCAAGGTCTCCGAGTTCGCGGCGCGGAATTTACTGTTGCCTGCCGGGGGGCGCAACTGAACGGGATTTGACCGTGATCAAGAAGTTGAGCGATTGCGTTTTTTCTGCCGGGGCCTCTCTTGGCCTTTCTGGCCTTGTTTTGCTTTCCTGCGCTGCGCAGGCCGAGGATGAGATTCCCTTTGAGACCGCGATCCGTCCTTTGATGGTGAAATACTGCACGGAGTGCCATGACGCCGACGTGACCAAGGGCGACCTGAATCTGGATCGCTTCACGACGCGGGATCAGGCGATTGAATCGCTGGCGATCTGGCAGCGGGCGGGGATGCGCATCGGGAACAAGGAGATGCCGCCCCGGAAGGATGAAAACCAGCCGACGGATGAAGAGCGGGCGCTGCTCACGAAGTGGATCGGCACGCTCCAGATCGACGAGGCGGACTGCAACCTGCTCGCCAATGAAGAGTCCGTGGCGTGGTACAGCGGCGACGTGATGAGTCGGCGCTTGAACCGGATGGAGTATGAGTACACCCTGCGCGATCTGCTCGGGGTGGACTTGAGCGTGGCCCACTTGTTCCCGGCGGACGGCGCGGGCGGCGAAGGCTTCGACAACGACGGCGCGGCGCTGTTCCTGTCGGCGATCCAGATGGAAAAATATCTCGCGGGTGCCGATGTGGCGCTGGAGACGGCGCTGCCGGAGCGCGCGGAGGAAGCGGGCGAGCGGCTGGCGAAGTTGATCCCCGTGCGGCCCTCGGAGACGCTATCCGCACGCGACGCGGCGAAGCAGGTGCTGGAGGCCTTCGCGTATCGCGCGTGGCGCAAGCCGCCCCCGGCCGAATCGCTGGAGGGACTGCTCACGATGTTTGATCGGGGCCAGGCCCGGGGCGACAGCTTCGAGAAGTCGATCAAGCTGGCGATGAAGGCCGCGCTCGTTTCGCCCCACTTCATGTTCCTCGCGGAGCCCCACCCGGAAGAGAAAGGCAACTACGCCCTCGGCGGCTATGAACTGGCCTCGCGCTTGAGTTACTTCCTGTGGTCCAGCATGCCGGACGATGTGCTGCTGGCTTCGGCGGCTTCGGGCGCGCTTCAGGATCCCAACGAGATCCAGGCGCAGGTGACGCGTATGTTGCAGGATCCCAAAGCCGAAGCGCTGGGCAAGCAATTTGGCGGGCAGTGGATGGGCATCTCCCAGTTGGGCGAAATGGTGAAGCCCGATGAGAAGCGCTTCCCCGAGTATACGCCCGCGTTGCAGGCGGCCATGCGCACCGAAGCCTACACCTACTTCAACAGCATCATCCGGGAAGACCGGAGCCTGCTGGAGTTGATCCAGTCGGACTACGCCTATGTGAACAAAGACCTGGCGACGATCTATGGGATTCCGGGTGTCGAGGGGGAGTCCCTCCAGCGCGTACAACTGGCCGATGCGAGTCGCGGCGGGCTGCTGGGGATGGGCGCGATGCTCATGCAGACGTCGCACCCCCTCCGCACGAGTCCGGTGCTCCGGGGCAAGTGGGTGATGGAGGTGATTCTGGGTGCCCACGTGCCGCCGCCGCCCCCCAACGTGCCCGCGCTGCCGGAAGACGATCACAACACGGCGGGCCTGACCTTTCGCCAGCAGCTTGAAGTGCATCGCGAGAATGCCGAGTGCGCGGGCTGCCACAGCAAGATGGACCCCCTGGGCTTTGGCCTGGAAAACTATGACCCCATCGGGCGCTGGCGCGCTACCCAGGCGGAGCAGCCCATCGACGCTTCCGGCGTATTGCCCACGGGCGAGACCTTCAACGGTCCCGGAGAGTTAAAGGCGATTCTGCTGAGCCAGAAAGACGCTTTCGCGAATAACTTTGCACGGAAGATGCTGGGCTACGCCCTCGGCCGTGGGCTGAATCGCTTCGACAATTGCGTGGTGGACGACAGCATGGCGGCCTTGCAGGCCAACGAGTATAAGCCCAGCGCGCTGATCAGCCAGATTGTGCTGAGCTATCCCTTCCGGCATCGGTACAGCAGCGGGATGAGCTGATAAAGTATGGACAAAGTGGACTGAGTGGACAAGGTGGACGAAGTAAACCACGCGAGGTTTTCTACTTCGTCCCCTCAGTCCACGACCCGCGCCTTGCACCGCCACGCCGACATGGCTATAGTAGTTGGCAGTAAAACAACGGGATATACCATGAACATCATCAAGAATCACCGAATCTCCCGGCGCACGATGTTGCGCGGCATGGGCGCGGCGCTGGCGCTTCCGGCGCTGGACCTGATGATGCCCGCGCGGGCATCGGCGTCGGCGAAAGCGCCGGTGCGCATGGCCTGCCTCTACTTCCCCAACGGTGTATGGCAGAAAAACTGGATTCCCGAGCAAACCGGCCACGGCTACACCATGCCCTTTTCCCTGGAGCCCCTGGCGGATCTGAAAAAAGACTTCAATGTGTTCTCTGGTTTGGACAAGGCGAACAGCCGCCAGGGCGACGGGCACTATGCGAAGACGGCGAACTTCCTCACGGGCGAGCCCGTGGCGAAGACGACCGGCAAGAACATCAGTGCGGGCGGCATATCGATGGACCAGCTCGCGGCGCAGCAACTGGGCCATCTGACGCCCCTGCCCTCGATGGAACTGGGCATCGATCCCGTCATTTCGGGCATCGACAGCAACGTGGGCTTCACGCGCCTCTATGGTTCTTACATCTCCTGGCGCTCGGCCACCCAGCCCGTGGCGAAAGAGATTAATCCACGCTTCGCCTATGAGCGTCTCTTCGGCAGCAAGGACGGTGGTGGCGTGGCCGCGAATGCGGACTTCCAGAGTTTCCTCGATCTCGCACTGGAAGATGCGAAGCGCCTGCGCGGTCAACTCGGCCGTGACGACCAGGTGAAACTGGACGAGTACATGGATTCCGTGCGCGCCGTGGAAGAGCGGATCGAATTCGCGCTGAAACCCGATCCCCGGGACTGGAAGCCCGAGACCCCGGCGGACCTGCCGGGATCGCCGGTGGTGCCCCACAGCTTTGAAGAGCATGTCCGGATAATGATGGACCTCATGGTGCTCGCCTTCCAGACCGACTCCACGCGGGTCATGTCTTTCATGTTTGCCAACGACGTGTCCGGCCGGAACTTCTCCTTCGTGCCCGGCGTGAGCGGCGGCCACCACGACATGTCGCACCACGAGCACAAGGAAGAGAAGATCAAGCAGTACAGCGAGATCAACCGCTGGCACTGCGGGCAGTACGCCTACCTGCTCAACAAACTGAAGGCCATTCCCGAGGGCGAAGGCAACCTGCTGGACAACAGCATGATCCTCTTCGGCTCCAGCATATCCGACGGCAACCGCCACGACCCCAACAACCTGCCTATCCTCGTGGCGGGCAAGGGGGGCGGCGTCTTCGAAACGGGCCAGCACGTGGCCAGCCCGAAGAATACGCCCCTGTGCAACCTGTACCAGACGATGCTCGGTGCCATGGGCGTGGAGACGGAATCCTTCGGCGACAGCAACGGCGTGTTGAAGGATGTCCTGGTCTCGGAGCGGTACTGCGATCGGAACGGGATCTGCTGAGTTGGACGAAAGATAGTTATCTGACAAGGCCCTTCGGGGCCTTTTTATTTGCCGCGAAAGAATGCAAAGAGCGCAAAAGAGAAAGTTCTTCTCTTTGCGCTCTATGCGTTCTTTCGTGGCAAGATTCTTGTGCGAAGCAACAATGCGACCAGGTTAACCCCGGCCCATCATTCACAATTATTCATTCGCTACTCTCAATTCGTACCCGGCTGGCTGGCCAATGTTGCCAGGACTTCCTTCACTCGCTCGGCCTGGCCGGGGTTGGCGATGAGGTGCTGGTGGGTGCCTTCGCCGGTCTCTTCAAAGCTCGTGAAGCCCTTGTCGTCGAAGCTGACGACACCCTTAGGGGACAGGGTGAAGTAGCCGCGCTCGGGGCGGACGGCGTAGAGCACGCTGGTGAGATCCCAGGAGGGTTGGTCGGTGTACTGGCCGTGGTAGGTGCGGTAGGACACGTCGAGGATGTGGTCCTTCTCATAGTTGTAGTCAAACATGAGACTTTCCTTGTAGAGGGCGGTCTCGATACCGATCTCAAAGCCACTGACGATGATGGGCGTGGGCCACTCGTCCGCGAGCTTCTGGGCGGCGGGGATGTCCTCCACGACATTGTACTCGGGGTGGGGCTTGTCGTTGAAGGGCTTGAAAGCACCGGCCATGATGGAGATGAATTTCACCTTGCGCTTGACCAGCTCCATGCCGTCCATGGGGGAGTAGTCGTCGCCTTCGGTTTCGAGGAGGCGGGCCAGGTTGGTCGAAAAGCCGACCTGGGCGATGACAACGGAGTTGTCGGGCTGCTCCGCGAGGATGCGGCGGAGGAGCATGGTGGCGTCGGGGGCATCGTTGCTGGTGAGCAGGTCGTGGGGGTATTTCGGCTTTCCATCGGCTTCGTCGTTCGCAATGAAGGTGTACTTGCTGGGCTGTTTTGTGGGGCCGTCCTTCACCACGCCGATGGGGATGTCGGGCCGTCCGTAGAAGGTATTGACGGCGTCGATGTAGGGCGCGCACATGGCCTCGTCCTTGGTGACGGTAACGGCGAGGAGTTCGCATTCGCCCCGCGACTGGAGGGCATGGATGACGCCGAGGGCGAGGGCGTCGTCCACGTCGTTGCCCATGTCGGTGTCGAAGATGAGCTTGACGGGTGCGGGGGCTTCGGGTTTTTCGGCGGGCGCGCCGAGGGCGAGGAGGCCGCAGAGGAGGATATCGAGCATGGTGAATTTCCTTGTAACTGCCGTGGATTTTTTGGTGAAAGATTCAAAGGACAGGGTATAGCGAGGGCGCGGGGCTTGTCAATCGAGCGGACGTCCAAAGCACGTTGGTGGTTTTCAGGGACGGCAGGGACAGCAGAGACTACAGGGATCCGCCTGCGGCGGACGCTACGCGCTCGGTTCTGGTTTTTCTGTTGTCAATGTTGTCGCTGTCGTCCCTGCAACCAGGTTGGCTGACATGAGCGCCACGGCGTAGAATGCCCCCAAGGCGGGGCGCAACCTCTGGAAGGAAGACCATGAAGAAAAGCATCAGTTACTGGACCCTGGGCGGATTCGACGGCGCGGTGCCGGTGGTGAATGCGGCGCGACTTGCCCATGAGATGGGCTATGAGGCGATCGAGCTTTGCTATGGCGAGGGCGAACTCGTGCCCGAGGCCACGCCGGAAACACTGGCGGCGATTCGCGCGGCGCTGGAGGAGATCGGAATCGGGATCACGTCGCTCTGTTCTGGGAACTACTGGACGAAGTCCCTTTCGGCGGATGACGAGGCCGAGCGGGAGGCCGCCATCGCCTTCACCGAGTCGTACATCGCCTGCGCGGCGGCGCTGGGCACGGACACGGTGCTGGTACTGCCGGGTTCGGTCTATGTGCCGTGGAACCCGGCGCGGCCCGTGGTGCCCGCCGCGAGGGCGTGGGAGCTGGCGCAGGATTCGCTTCAGCGGCTTATCCCCGTGGCGAAGCGGCATGGCATCGTGATGGCGCTGGAGAATGTGTGGGCGAAATTTCTCACGGGGCCCTTTGAATTCAAGGCGTTTGTGGATGCGCTGGATTCGCAGTGGGTGAAGTGCTATTTCGATGTGGGCAACGTGGGCGCGAGCGGCTATCCAGAGCACTGGATCGAGATCCTGGGCGACCGGATCACGCGGGTACACATCAAGGGCTTTCGCGAACAGCCGCAGGGCGGCGGGACGATGAGCGACTTCACGGAAAGCCTCTTCGACAGCACGACCAACTGGCCCGCCGTGATGGCGGCGCTGCGGGCGGTGGGTTATGACGGCTATCTGACGACGGAGCTGATCGTGAGCGCGACGGGCCTGCCGAATGAGGAATTGGGATGGAAGGGGGCGAAGGAGCTGGATCTGGTGTTGGCGATGTGAGCGCGGGGACGTACCGCCGCAGGTATACCATGGAGAGGGTGGGGAACGTTTCTCTGATCGATAGCTCGGTTCGAAGTGTGAGACGACAGTGCGGCGGCATGTCCCGGAGGATGTAGCGTCGCGACTCGAATGTCTGGAAAAGGGGCATCTATAGAAGTTTGGGCGGCGACCTTACATCCACGGGGACATGCCGCCGCTCTTGGGTGGTGTTGGTCTGGTGAGTGGCGAAGCGGGCGCGGGCACGCGACGGCTTTTTTGGTGCCCTTGCGGCGGTACGTCCCTACAACTTCATAAGAAAGATCTGGCGGGTTCGCGTGGCGTCGTCGGCGAGGGCGGGGAAGGCGATGGCGTTGTTCTTGCGATTCCAGGTCGGCGCGGGGTCGATGCGGAGGGGACCTTCGGTCCATTTGTCTATGGGGTGGACTCCCGAGCGAAGTACGCGGCCGTCTTTGCGGTTGAGAAATACGTAGGTGTTGCCGGGGCCGGAGCGGGCGCCATTCGCGAGCCATTCGCCGCTGGGGGACAGGGCCACATCGCCGCCGGGCTTGGGGAAGATCGTGCCGTCGCCCAGCGTGCCCGAGATGGACTTTGCGTCCGTGTCGTAGAGTACCTGCTGCTTGTCGTAGCTGCCGATGACGAGATGGCCTTCGGCCCACTCCGGGTGGCCGCCGATGTGCATATCGTGCAGGGTGAGGCCGGTGCCGTCGGTATTGATGGTGAAGGGCACGTCGATCCGCTCACCCTTCACTTCGAAGTCGCCCCGCGCATAGAAGTAGACCCGGTCACCCTCGCGATTGTTCAGTGTGTGGTTGATAAACAGGGCCTTGCGATCAACGTCGGGACGCAGCGGGCGCAGCGCTTCGGCGAGTTGGTGGTAGGAGACCAGCAGCGATTTCTCGCCGCTTTGAATATTCACTTTGAAGAGGCCGTCGTCCTTCGGGTGGAGGATACCCGTCGTCCAGTCGAAAGCTTCGGGATAGCCCGTGACAGGCCGCAGCCAGGCGAGGCGGGCGTAGTTCAGCCCAAGGAAGAAGCCGCCCTTCTGCGCCACGCCGCCATTGGCAAAGGGTGTGTCGTCAAAGCGAAACTCGCGGATGCGTTTCTTCTCCGCGATGTCGTAGAGGACGGTAAAGACGTGGTTGGTCTCGGGATCGCGGTCGTTGAAGAAGAGCTGGGTGTCGGGCGCGTCGGGGTTCCAGTAGAACATGGTGCCCTGCTGGAAATTCCAGGCGCGAGTTTCCTCGATCTTTGTGACGCTGTAGTTGTCGCTGGCGTCGAGAAGGACGACATCGGCGGCCTCGTTGGGTGCGGGCATGTGATCCTGGAAGTTAGTGCGCAGGGCGACGAGGTAGCGACCATCGCCGTTCCACGGGGTGTTGCCCACGTGGCCGATGTAGCCGAAGAAATGATGCTGGGGGCCGTGGGTGATCTGGACGGTCTTCAGGGGCTCGGCGGCGATTGCGTTCATGGGTAACGCGAGCGCAACAGCGATAAGAAACGATTTACGAATACACTTCACAGCGAACTCTCCGGGTGAAATTGGGTGCGCGCCATTAGACCACGAATCAGTTCAAGCTTCCAAAGACCGAAATAAGAAATACTTGACCACGGAGCGCACGGAGGCACGGAGAGAATGAGTTCCGCATCACTCTATAATAAGTAAGTGAATCCTACCGTCCCAGAGTGGGCCTCCGTGATCAGGAAAAGGGATTGAAAACGAAATCGCGCCGTGACTTGACATTTGTGATTCCTGACCTCCCCTTCTTCTCCGTGTCTTCGTGGACTCCGTGGTCAAGAATTCTATGTTCATCCATTCGTGGTTCAGTTTTTCTCCGGTAGCATGACGATGCGGAAGCAGTAGCCGATGTCGGGGGCATAGCCGTAGCGGGCGGCGGAGCGAATGAACTCGGCCTTACTTTTGGCCCGTCCGCCGCGCATGACCTTCGCGCCGTTTCCTTCGGGGCCCATGGGGTCGGTGACGGGCACCGTGGTGTAGACGCCTCCCACGTTGTCCATGCAGTACTGGGACTGATTGCCGTGCATGTCGTAGAGTCCCCAGGGATTGGGCGGGAAGGTGGCGACGGCGATGATGTCGCCGCGATAGATACCGGCCGGGTTGTAGCGCGTGGCCTCCTGACCGTCGAAGTTGGCCTGGTCCGTGGTGATGGTGTCGCCGGTGTAGAAGGCGGTCGTGGTGCCCGCGCGGCATGCGTATTCCCATTCCGCTTCGGTGGGCAGGCGGAAGGTGCGGTTGAGTTTCCTGCCCAGGCGCTCGCAGAACTCCATGGAGTCGAACCAGTTCACTTCTTCCGCGGGGAAGTTCTCTTCCCCGGTCTGGGAACGGCGCTCGGTTGCGCCCATGATGGTGTTGTACTGTCCATTGGTGATCATGGTGGCCGACATGTGGAAATCGCGGCTGATGGTCACGGGCTGCTGGGGATGTTCATCGGCCGCGCCGCCTTCACTTTCGGGCGAGCCCATGAGAAAGCTGCCTGCCGGGATGGGCTCCAGCACGATGGTGGCCTCTCCGCCCAGATCGATGATCTGGCCACCGGGGCGTCCGCCCTGTCGCGGGGTGAGGGTGATCTCCATCGCGGCGAGGGTCGCATCGCGCTGGGCATCGCGCTCCTTCGCCAGGGCCTCATTGCGCGCCTTAAAGGCGCGTCCGGCCTCTACGCAGCGATTAATTGCGTCCTGTTGGAGCTTGCGAAAACGCTCACCGTCAAGCAGCGTGGCCCCTTCGGCCTTGTTCGGATCGGTGGCGTTGAGGAACTCCTCAATATTCGGGTAGCCATCGCCATCGGTGTCCGCGAGGGCTTCCGCGATCTTGTGTTGTGGTTCCCAGGCATCGGGCAGGCCGTCGTTGTCGGTGTCCGGGGCTGCTTCCCCGGCGGCGAGTTCGGGCCAACCGCCCACGTCGTCCGGCGAGTTGATGATATGTCCCGTACCGGTGCGGATTTCCTCCATCAGGCGCGCGTCGGTGCTGTCGCGCAAGGGCAGGGTTGCCCCGGCTTCCGCGAGTACTCGTTCCAGCGCCACTTCCGCCGTATCCGTGGCGACGTCTGGCGCGGCGAAGGCTTCGTTTACAAAGACGAGCTTCGCGAAGGCGTCCTTGTCCGCGTTCTTGAGCGTCCGGATCAGGAGCTGGTTGTTCGAGGTCTGCTCTGGGCGGTCGGCGAGAATATTGCCCGCGAAGAAGAATCGGGGTGTGTCGTCGCCCGGTTCGAAGACGCGGGTGCGCACGCCCTTTGCCGTGTCGGGGCCTGCCCTGAAGTAGTTGTTGACGTAGTTGATGAAAGCGGGCCCGGCGGTGGTGTAGCCGCCGCGATAACCCCAGTTGTACACGACGTTGTTTCGGAAATCGAGGACGATGGTGTTTACCCGGGCGTTGCGGGCCGCGTTGTGTGCGTAGATGCTGTGGTGGACCGTGATGCCGCCCGTGCCGTCGAGGATAGAGCCCTTGCTGTGCTCGCCCTTGGGGTGGAAAGAGCGGGAGAGCCCCTCGGCGATGGTGCTCCACTGCACGGTGAGGTTGTGGGCCCCGAAAACGCTCATGACCTCGTCTATGGCCCACGACATGGAGCAGTGATCGATGATGCTGTTGCTGCCGCCGAAGATGCCGACGGACATTTGCTCTTTCTTCGTGCGGTCTCCTGAGCGGATGCGGACGTGGCGAAGAATCACATCGTTTGTGGCGATGACGACCTGATAGTCGCGGATAGCAATGCCGCCCCCCGGCGCGGATTGGCCCGCGATGGTGATGAAAGGCTTTTGAATCCAGAGGTCCGCTTTCAGGGAAATGGTGCCCGCGACACGGAAGAGGACATAGCGAGGTCCCTCAGCGTCCACCGCAGCGCGGAGGCTGCCGGGAATGGGCGCCTCCTGGCCGGGGATGTAGTCGTCGAGGGTGGTGACGAAATGGATTTCACCGCCGCGCCCGCCGGGGGTGACCGCGCCGAAGCCCTCGGCTCCGGGAAAGGCGGGAAGGAGGGGCTCGGCCGGGGAACCTCCGAGATTCACGAGCGCGAGGATAAATATCGCGATGCGGAGGACGGGGAACTTCAACATGGTGGAGACGCCTTGCCAAGGTTTAGTGACGGGCACGATACCGAGCGTGCGTGTATTCACTATAGCCGCCAGCGGGCGGCTGTCTCAAGATGCGTGCGAATTGTGCCGTGATCTAGAGGTCGATGCTTGCGGCGAGTCCCGGCGGCTGTATGATGCCGGCCGACATGATGAACTGGACGGCTTCATCGGCGCTCACGTCGAGTTCCTGCACGTCCTCCAGCGGAAAAATCTGTAAGAAGCCCGTGGTGGGGTTGGGGGTGGTGGCGATGAAGACCGTGGCCATGCGACGGCCATCTTCCACAACGATTTCGCCGGTCTTGAAGCCCATGGCGCGCGTTTCCGGATGGGGAAAGGGCACAATGACCACGGTGCGCCGTGAGACGCCCGGCTGGGTGCGAAACATCTCCACGATCTGCTTGGCGGTGGAGTAGATGGAATCGATGAGGGGGACACGGGCGATGAGCCGCTCCACCGAGTGGATCACCTGGCGTCCGATCATGTTGGCGGCGAGAACGCCGACGACATAGAGCAGCAGCGTCAGAGTCAGTATGGAGATGAGCACAACGCCGGAGGTGGGCATGCCGGGGAACAGCGGGCGCAGCGCGGAGGATACGATGCCCACGGTAAGGTTGTACACCAGCTTCAAGACCATGAAGCTGATGACGGCGGGGATTAGTACCACGATACCGGAGATAAGGCGGTGCCGCATGTGGGGGACGAATTTTTCCATGGTAATCGTACTGCTCTGCCCGGAAACTGCTGTATTCCGGTCCTGGTGAAATTTTGAGTAGGGTTGCCCGGTGCGGCCATTCAAGCGGTATTTCGCGTGGCGCACCGGCCTTATATTAAAGCAGATAGGGCGTACAAAGCGCAAGCCGGGTGGGGAGAGTCGACGCCGGATCGCGGCTGGGGGGCGGCGCGGTACCATCCAGCGACGTTTCTTAATGGGTACAGTTTCCGATTGGCCTTTTGACATGACGTTATACTTTTGTCATGTGCCAATCGGCCACTGTCCCCTCGCTATTTCCTTGGAATCGACACCGTAGTCTGGTAATTGGAATAGTTGTAGAGCGGGTTCTTGTCGGAGATGAAGGCTAGCTCTTTCGGGCTGTCGCTCTGGGTGTAGACCCACAACTCGGCGGGATCCCAAACGACCACTTCTTCCCGTTCGTCGCCCATTATGTTGAGGACGGCGTTGCACATGTCCGGGTGGCCGTCGGCGGGGAAGCGCACGACGCGGCGGCCCCAGCCGTCGTACATGCCGCCCTCTTCCACGTTGGCCGAGAGGATCCAGAACTCGCCGGGTTCGCCGGTCCAGTTGATGGGGAGGCACATGCTGCCGTGCTGGGCGGGCTCGAACTCGTGGTAACGCTGGTTGTTCGCATCGAAGTAGTTCACGATGCCCTGGTTGCCCCAGAAGTTGATCGCCACGGCTTCGAGACCGGGAAGGTCGGGGCGGAAATCGGCGATGGCCGGATTCTGCACATGGCCGAGGAAATAGTGCTCGGTGATGTTGCCCTTCATGTCGGCGAAGAACATACCCTCATCGCTCGCGGCGCAGAGCAGACGCGGCTCGCCGCCGGGCAGGAAAGGCAGTATGGCGACACCATCGGCGTGGTCCGTTATTTTGTCCTCCACGGTCCAGCGGACGGACCCGTCGGAATTAAAGAGGGTATAGCCCATCTGGAGTTCATCCTTGCCGTCGCCGTCCACGTCGTAGGCATAGGGGTAGTGGCCCGTGTTGCACTGGGCGCTCCATAGCACCTCCAGCTTGTCGTTCAGGGCCCAGAAGCTGAGGTAGCGATCCTTGATGATGATGTCCGCGTCGCGCCCTGTGCCGCGCAGGTCGCAGAAGTAGAGGCTGTCGCCGAGGATGCGCGGAAACTTGGCGTGCTCCGCCTTTGTATTCTCCGGGGTGTCGGGCGTGGGTGCTTTGTATTTCGTCTCGCCCGTGGCGCCATCGGCCACGATGAGCTCCATGTTCATGACATAGATGACTTCGTTCTTGCCGTCGCCGTCGAGATCGTGGATCTGGAAGGCCACATCGTTGGTCAGGGTGTTCTTCCAGGGGTCCGGCTCGCCCACCTGCCAGAGCTGCTTGCCCTCAATGGTCATGGCCGTGAGACAGCTCAACTCGCTGTTTCGATCCTTCGGGCCGTGGTGAACGATCTGGCCCAGGAGGAAGTCGGGTGTGGCGTCGCCATCCAGATCGCCGAAGCGGATGCTGCGCGCCATGCCGAAATCCTTCAAGTCAATTTTCTTCACCAGTTCAAGTAAGGGGTTTGTGTCCTGCAGGGCCTTCTCTTCCGCTTCGCGCGCGGCGATGGCTTCCTTAATCCGCGCGGCCTCGGTGTCGGAGGCTTTCACGTCCACGGAGTGGAAAAGCGTCGGATTGTCGGAGAGGATGGTGACTTTGCCGGTCTTGTAGGTGTCATCCTCTGCGGCAAGGTCAACCCCCTTGATGGTGGCCCGAATGCGATTGCCTTCGGCGAAAATTACCACGGAAATAGTCTCGCCCGCTTCGCGCTTCAACGGGGCCTCCGCCAGGATCTGTTCATCCAACTGGTGTACCGCCACCTCGTGGTTCGCGCGCATGAGAATGGCCTTGTCGTCTTTCACGCCCGCGAAGTAGTAGCAACGGTCGTTCTGATAGCGGAAAGCGACACCCGCAATCTTCTCCGTGGTCTCGGGCGTCATCTCAACCGCAACCGTGTAGTCGCCCCAGGCGATGTCGCCCGTCACCAGCATGGGGTGGCTCTGCTTGAAGGAGTTCTTGTAAGTCTGGTGCATGGCGCGCTTGCCGCCCACCTCCACGATGCGCCACGCGCGCTGGTTCGGGATGCTGGAGCGAAAGGTGGACACGGCCCAGTTGCCCTTCGCGGCGGCCTCGGGGAGGTAGTGGTATTCCAGGTGCGCGCCCACTTCGGAGGAAAAGGCGCCAGCGGGATAGGCGGTGAAGTCGTCATGGAGGAGGGAAACAGGCTGCTGGGCGTGGGCGGCAGAAATGAAGAGCATAGCCAATGTGTATGCAATGAGTATCTTTTTCATGGGTTACTTTCTGCCTTGATGTGATTTTGCCTATAGTTCGCGGAGCCAAAGGAGGTTGGACATTCCTGTCCGACACAAAGCGGACGGTACGTCCTGTAGCGCCCTTGGATTTTACTCGGATAATTGGCCTGTGCTAGACGTGATACTACTAGATTTGAAGTCGACGCGCGCTACAAAAGCGTCGTGCCGCTTAGGCCTCAAGTGTGCCGTGTGTCGGACAGGAATGTCCAACCCCCTGTTGCTTCACCGTCACCTTTCCACCAGTTCCACGCGGCGGTTCTGCTCTCGGCCGCCTTCGGTGGCATTGGTAAACACGGGAACAAGGGGACCCACGCCGTGGCCCTCCAGGCGCCCGGGTTCAATGCCGTAGTCTTTGACCAGCGCCTCCACGACGGCCTTCGCGCGATTCACGGAGAGGGTTTGATTGTCTTCCAGCGTGCCCTCGGAATCCGTGTGGCCCACGACATAGAAAAGTCGCTCCGCGTGGGCCTTCAAATACACCGAGATCTCCTTCAAGGCCGCCGCAGACTCCTCTTTCAATGTGGCTTTGCCCGTATCGAAGAGGATGCCATCCAGCACGACGCGACCGAACTCTTTGATGCCCTTGCCGATGGCCTCGGCATCCGCCACGATGAGCCCGGTCTCCGCCTCGCCCGTTTCCAGCACGTCCACGAGCGTACTCACGTTCTTGTCGCTGAATTGATAAACGGACACGGCGACATAGAGCGTATTGTCCGCGCGCTCTTTCGTCGCGATGATGGAGCCGCTTCCACCCGCCGTGGAAGAGCCGCTCAACATGTTGTTGGCGGCGCTGTCATTCTTCCAGGGGTTGGCGGCGAAGAAGATTTCCTGCCAATTGCGCGTGCCCACTTCGGGGCCGCGGCTGTTCTTCTCATGCAGTCCGGATGCGAGGATATCGAATCCGGCTTCGCGGAGGGCCTTCATGTAGTTTTGATAGACCTCGCCGTGGGTGCGCTTTCCGCCCTCGAGCGCATAGTAGATGCGCGTGAGGCGGCCTTCCGTTTGGATCCAATCGCCGATGAGCCGATAGCCCGTGGCGGGGCCGGCGGGCACTTTGTAGGCCAGGTGATTCTCGGAGGTGTACCACTGGATCACTGAGCCAGGGTACCGCGTGACGGCGGGGTGATCGTGGCTGCCCTCCACATCCTGGGCGGGCACGGCGACGGACAACGCGAAGGCGATGCAGGCGACGAGAGCAATACGCATGTGCGGGCACCTCCGGTGGGGTTGACGGGCATTGAAAGGCGTCGGAGGTTTACTCTAGCGTTACAGGGCGGGGTTGGTCAATGGCCTTACGGCGTCGGGATTCCTGAAGACATCGTTCCCCGCGTCATGTCGTGATCAGAACGCCGTCTGTTATGCTTCGATTGCATCCCACCTACAGCGGTCTGATCCGAAAGGATTGATTGGTAAGGACAATGAAATGGCCCGGAAGATGTGGCGCGACCAAGGGCCATTGCGAGGCGAGGGTGTCGAGGTACTCTACGCGCGACACGGATTGGTATCGAATCAGGACGACTCCGGGGACGGTAAAAGCGAGACGGTAGACAAGTTCTCCAAAATCCTTGTCGCGAGTAACAATCACGCGCGATTGGAGGTTGGCGATGCTCAGGACATCCGTATCCCCCGCGCCGGCATTGCGTTCCGCGACAGAAAGGACATCATACTTTTCGGCACGGAACCATGCTGTCACTCGGGGGTCGATATTCTCGTCGGTCAGCAGCCTCACACTGGAAAGAATACCGTCTCGTCGAGTTCGAGATAGGCGGCGGCGTAAGATTGTGCGGCTTGAATGTCTTCCAGCGTTAGTCCGGGACAGGAATCCAGCACATCATCGACAGGCCAACCGCTGCCAAGCAGTTCCAGAATATGGGCTACCGTGATTCGGGTACCCTTGATCACGGGCTTGCCACACATGACCGCCGGCTTCTGCTCGATGTGATCGCGCCAATGCACTGTAAAACGACCTCCTGAGTAGAGAATAACAGAGAACGGTAAGGCTGGCAACGTGTAACTTGTCCCCTACACCAGAATATCCCGCACCACGTGCGCCTCCTCCACTCCCGTGAGCCTTGCGTCGAGGCCCTGGAAGCGGTGGGTGAAACGTTCGTGGTCGAAGCCGAGCTGGTTCAGGATCGTGGCGTGGAGATCGCGCACGTGGACTTTGTTGCTGCCCACGTTGAAGCCGAGGCCGTCGCTCTCGCCGTAGACGGCGCCGGGCTTGAAACCGCCCCCGGCCATCCACATGGTGAAGGCGTTCGGGTGGTGATCCCGGCCGTCGTCGCCGTCGCCTTGGACCATGGGCGTGCGGCCGAATTCACCACCCCAGACGACCATGGTGTCTTCCAGGAGTCCACGGGCTTTCAGGTCTTTCACCAGCGCCGCGCAGGCCTGGTCCGTGTCTTTGCAGTTCTTCTTCAGGCCATTGCGCAGGTCGCCGTGCTGGTCCCACGCCTCGTGGAACAGTTGCACGAAGCGCACGCCGCGCTCGACCATGCGCCGGGCAAGGAGGCAGTTGTTCGCGAAGGAGGGCTCGCCTGGCTTCGCGCCGTATAGGTCGAGGATGTGCTGGGGCTCGTTGGCCACGTCCATCAATTCGGGCGCGCTCTTCTGCATGCGGAAGGCGAGCTCGTAGGAGTTGATGCGCGTGGCGATGTCGGGATCGCCCATGATGTCGAGGCGTCGTCCGTTGAGCGCGTTGAGCGTGTTCAGCGTGTCGCGCTGGGCCCGATCGTCCACGCCGGGCGGGTTCGACAGGTAGAGCACGGGATCGCCGCTGGTGCGGAAGAGGACGCCCTCGTGCACGGTGGGGAGGAAGCCGCTGCCCCAGTTGCCCGAGCCGCCGCTGGGCCCTTTCGAGCCGGAGCTGAAGACAATGAAGGCGGGCAGGTTCTGGTTTTCGCTGCCGAGGCCGTAGCTCGCCCACGCGCCGATGCTCGGCCGGCCAAACTGCTGGGAACCCGTGTTCATCAGGAGCTGCGCCGGTGCATGGTTGAAGGCGTCCGTGGACATGCTCTTCACGATCGTGACGTCGTCCACGATGGTCTGGAAGTGGGGCATGAGTTCGGAAACCCACGCGCCCGCCTGGCCGTATTGCTTGAATTCGAAGCGCGGCCCGAGGAGGCGGGAATTGGGATTGATGAAGGCCGCGCGGTAGTTCTTCAACAGTTCCGCGGGCGGCAGGGTGCCGTCGAACTTCACGAGATCGGGCTTATAGTCCATCAGCTCGAACTGGCTCGGCGCACCGGCCATGAACAGGAAGATGACGTTCTTCGCCCTGGCCGGGAAATGGGGCTTCTTCGCCGCGAGGGGGCTCTCTGTGGCGGCGGACGCCTTTTCGGGCCCGAGGAGGGTGCCCAGCGCGGCCGCGCCGAGGCCCACGCCGCACTGTTGCAGAAACCAGCGGCGGGCCACATGGGGCCCGGCGGCGGGGAGGCTGTGATTGCAGTTTCTTGCCATGGGAAGCTAACTCCTTTTGCTACTGCCTGCGTACGGGATGATTCTACGCCAATTCCGGGGGATTGTCATCTTTTCCGAAGGGCGCGTTGTAGGGATGGACCCGCGCCGGTTCACTTCAACAGCGCGGGGCGTCCCTGGCAATCGGGTGAGCCGCGATCCTTCGCCGTAGACCTAAGGGTGCGGGCCTGTCCCAGTGGATGTGTTGGGAAAGCCGTGCGCTTCAGATCACCTTCACGAATTCTATGGGGACATTCCGCCGCGTTGAATCGCCCGTCCTCACGGAGACTTGGCGGTTTCGCCACAACGCGAATCCTCGGATGACTCCGGTTTCCAGTTTCATCGTTAATGTGTGAAGCGAAGCCTCAAGATGGACTATCCTTATTATCCGAAAGGGATTCGTTGCATTCGTTGTCTCCAAGCCTCGAATCGAACTCGAATGGAGGGATCGTGGGTGCGACTGTCAAGGACTTCGTCGCCGATTTCCCTGGGAAATTCCTCGCCTCTATTGACAAGAAAAAACATCGCGGACCGCCGCATGTCCTCCGACGGGTGATGGTTGGCGACCCAGGCGAGAATTTCGGCTCTTTGAAATCCCTCGCCCCAAGATCCCGAAAGCAAGTATAGAACTTGATAGTCATCAGTGGGGAATTCTCTCCCCCCCGTCTCGACGGACTTTGACATAACTTCAAGGAGCGCTTGCAGGATAGTGGCACTATCGGCCCTTTTCCAGAAATTATCCATAAGCTCATAGCGACGCATAAGCTCAGGCCCCTCAGCGCGAGGCTCGGCCATGCCCATATTCGCAGTCCAACAGAGGGCGAGGGCGTGCGCCGCTGCCGCCCGAATATCCGGATCGGGATGCCCAAAGAGTGCAACAAACTGTTCCGGTGATTGCCCTTCAAATAGTACGCCTTTCGCCAACGTTTCAATTTCCTCGTCGGCTGGGCTGGTAAGCGTCGGGCCCGCCGGGGTGAGATCATGTTCATTGGAACTAATAGCGATTGGGTTGGCGGAAGATTCAACTTGCTGAACGAGCTTGGGTGGCGCTTTGTATTCCACGGGGGATACAGGGAGGGCGAAGAGGGTGAGTATGACATAGGCACAGTAGAAAAGAGCGAGGCCGCATATTGCAATGAGGACGCCCTTCCATTGTATCGCTTTTCGCTTAGACATACGCCCTCCTACTTTACCTGCGACTCTCCGCGACACCACCCTTCACACCGACCATGGGTGGAGTGTATCACGAGGGTGCTGATATGCGAAAGACCCCTCTACACTGCTCCACAACCATACTTGGAAGCGTGGGCTGACTCGAATCAAAAGCCGCTCCCACTCCGCGGCTTCGACTTTCACGTCGTGACGTTACATCCCCAGGGACATGCCGCCGCTCTGTGGGGCGCTGTTCTCGTTGAAATTGCGATGGTGGCCGTGGCTCTCTTACACCTCGTAGTACGCGTGCGGCGGTACGTCCCCCTACTGCCGCACAATCGTCTCGTCCAGGTTCAGGATCACCCGCGCGGCCAAGGCCCACGCCGCGAGGTCGGGGCTGGCCCCTTCGCCGAGGATAGCCTTGGGGTCGAGTTCGCCCGCGCTCAGGCGGGCACGCTGCTGGGCGAGGTAGGTCTCCAGCGCATCCAACTCTTCCGTCTCGGGCGCGCGGGTAACGCAGCGGCGGAAGGCGAAGGCGAGGCGCTCGCGATCGGTGCCGCCGCCTTCGGCCATGGAGCACTCCGCGAGCTTCACCGCCGTCTCGAAGAAGAGGGGCTCGTTCAGCGTGGTCAATGCCTGCAGCGGACTGTTGCTCCGTTCGCGGGCGGTGCAGGGCGATTCGCCCGAGGGGGTGTCGAAGACCTGGAGCGCGGGAAAGGGCACGCTGCGGTAGCGGAAGGTGTACATCGCGCGGCGGTATTTGTCCGCGCCCGTGTCGTAGGCCCAGGTCTTGGGGCCATAGCTCGCGGGCGGCAGAAAGAGGAAGTCGGGTGCGGGCGGATACACGCTGGGTCCGCCAACGGACGGATTGAGCAGCCCGCTGGCCGCCAGGGTGATGTCGCGCACGGTCTCGCCCTCCACGCGGAACCGCGAGCCCCGCGCAATGAGGCGATTGTAGGGATCGCGTTCCAACAGTTCGGGCGTGGCAATGGACTGCTGGCGGTAGGCCGCGGAGGACACGATGAGCCGGTGCAGCTCTTTCATGCGCCAGCCGCGCTCCATGAATTCCACCGCGAGCCAGTCGATGAGCTCCGGGTGGCTGGGCGGGTCGCCCTGCATGCCCAGATCGCCCGTGGTGGTGGCGAGGCCCTTGCCGAAGTAGCGCTGCCACGCGCGGTTCACATAGGCCCGGGCGGTGGTGGACGCTTTCGGCGATACAAGCCAGCGCGCGAAGCCGAGGCGATCGCGGGTGTCCTGATCATACGCGTGGAGGAAGGCGGGTGTGGCGGGTGTCACCTCTTCCGCCGGACTGAGGAAGTCGCCACGCTCCAGGCGGTGGGTCACCCGATTGGTATCGCGCGGCTGGAGCACGAGCTGCGATGCGCCCTCGGGGTGGGCCAGCCACAGGCCCTCGATGCGACTGTTCGCCCCGTGGAACTCGGGCACGCCCTCGCGCCAGTAGCTGAAGAGGGCGGCCTGCTGGGCCTCGGTGCGCGCTTCGCGGGGCGTGGCGAGGACGGCCTTGATAGGCGCCGGAACGACCCGCGAAGGCAGGACCTCCGCATCGGTGACGCTGACCCGGAAGCGCCCCATGTTGTTGGTCTGTTTGTCGTTGTTGTTCCAGCCGCCGTGGCTCTGCTGGGGCATCAGGCCGAGGACCATGCCGGGCGTTACGGTCAGGGGCTCGGCCAGCTTGAAGATGGCCTCGTGCGCCTGGTTGCGCCGTCCCGGATCGATGTCGCAGGTCCATGCAGTCTCCGGTTTGCCGTCGATGGCCAAGTCAATCGGCCCCGTGTAACGAACCAGTTTCTCTTTGTGGGGAAACTCCGGCCCGAGCACCCGCTGGGGCGGATTCAGGTCCGCCAGCGCGGAGGCGATGGGCGAGAGGGTCCACTTGTCGAAATCCTTCGTCGGCAGGCCCTCGGCCGTGCTGCGGAAGCTCACCTCCGAGAGGGCGAAGCCGCCTGCGCGGTTGCGGCCGGGACCGCCCCGGGGCAGGTTGGGATCGTTCATGAACTCGATGCGCAGGGCCGTGATCTTCTGGAGATTGGTCGTTCCGCTCATCTTGGGCGACGTATTCGTGGGCGAGAAGCCCTGGCCCAGGTAGGAGCCGTCTTCCTGCGGGAGGAATTTCTGGCCGCCCGTGGAGTTGTCGTCAAACGCGAGGGCCAGCGCTTCCCAGGCGGGCTCCGGCTCTTTCTTCAGCTCCTCTTCCCACGCGGTCATGCGCTCCGGCCAGTCCGTGTTCTCCGCCTTGATTTCCGCCTCGACTTCCGAAATCAGGGACATCAGCGTTTCGCGCTGGGCATTCTCCTTCTCGGAATATACCGGGATGTTCGCCTCGTGGGCATCGTTCAGGAAAGCGAGCATCTGGTAATACTCGGCGTGGGTCAGCGGGTCGTATTTGTGCGTGTGGCACTGGGCGCAGGCTACGGTCAGCCCCAGCACGCCGCGCCCCACGAGGTCCATGCGGTTGAAGAGCGCCTCCATGCGGAACTGCTCCGGATCGATGCCGCCCTCCTCGTTGATCATGCTGTTGCGCAGGAAGCCCGTGGCCACGCGCTGATCCTGCGTCGCATTCGGCAGGCGATCTCCCGCGATCTGTTCCACCACAAACTCATCGTAGGGCTTGTCCGCGTTGATCGCGCGGATGACCCAGTCGCGCCAGGCCCACACCTGCCGCCGCGCGTCTTTCTCGAAGCCGTCCGAGTCGGCGTACTGTGCGGCGTCGAGCCAGTGCCGCGCCCAATGCTCGCCATAGTGGGGCGAAGCCAGCAGCCGCTCCACCAGCCCGTCGTACCAGCCTGCGGTCGTGTCCGCGCTCACGCGCTCTACCTCTTCCAGGCTCGGCGGCAATCCCGTGAGATCCAGGCTCAGGCGGCGCAACAACGTGATGCGGTCCGCCTCCGGCGACGGCGCGAGTCCCTCACGATCCAGCCGCGCCAGCACAAAGGCATCGATGGGGTTGCGCACCCACGCGGGATTCAAAACGGCGGGGATTTCCGGACGCTGCGGCGTCTGAAAGGCCCAGTGGGCCGTGCGCTTCGCGCCTTGCGCGATCCACGCGCGGATCAGTTCGGTGTCTTCGGTGGAAAGCGCGTCATGATCCGGCGCGGGCGGCATCCGCTCCTCCAGGTCCGCGCTCGTGATGCGCAGGAGAATCTCGCTCTCCTCCGGCTTGCCCGCCACGATGGCCTTGGAATCCGCCACCTCCACATCCAGCCGCAACTCCCCCTTGCGCGACGCTTCATCCGGCCCGTGGCACTCGAAGCAGTTGTTGCTCAGGACAGGGCGGATCTGGCGGTCATAGGAAACCGCCTCCAGCGCCGGCGCGGAGGCCAGCGGCGCGAGGACGACAATGAACATGAAGGTACGACAATACACGGCGGTTGAACCCTTTCGTGCGTGTGGAATCACTGCGCTGAAGGGTTAGTGTAGCGGAGAGGGGGGATGGGTGCAAATGGGGGGGATGGCTGTGCCCAGAGTGAAACGTACAGCTTCCAACGTGATGGCATAACGATATATATCCCCGTATAATGTTCAAACATCGCAGGGGACTGCTGGAAGGAGAGGCCATTCATGTTTCAAAACGACGAACCGACATTAATTGACCTGCTTGGCCGCAATAGCCTCGTGGAGCAAGTTGGCAAGGAAATAAGCACGTGTGACGCCCCTCAGGTCTATGGCATCCACGGAGACTGGGGGCTGGGCAAGACCAGCTTTATGCACGCCTTGCACCACTACCTCGTGGGCGAGTGCCCGGAGTCGCAGGACTGGTTGAAAGGCGACAAACCCGCGGAGGAAGGCTGGGGAACCCAGGAGCACATACGGGTCGTGTGGTTCGAAGCGTGGCGCTATCAACATGAGCCCAATCCCATCGTCGCACTCCTTCAAGAGATTCGAACTCAACTCCAGTGGCCGACAAAATTCTGGAACGAGACAAAGAAACTGAGCGAAATCGCGGTGTATGGGGCGCTTTTTGGGATGGAGAGTATCGAGAAATTCATCGGAGTAAAGCCGTCCGAAGTTCACAAAGCGGGAGAAACTTGGGAAAGGAAAAACTACGCCACACAGTTACCCACCCACGTAATCCGTGGACTCCTCGAAAAGGCCATATCGGAGCTACTTCCCCAGAAAAAGCAAGGAAAGGCAGCCGCCGAACCCAAACTGGTCATCCTTATAGACGACCTGGACCGCTGCGAGAGCGCCATGGCCTACCGGTTGCTGGAGGGCATCAAGATTTACCTCAGCCTAAAAAATTGTGTCTTTGTCCTGGGTATGGACCAGCACTTGATCGAGCTGGCGGTGAAGGCCCATCTGCCGGAATGCGCGGAGCCGGAAACACGGTCATCTCTGGCCTCAGAATACGTGGAGAAGATTTGCCGGTGCATCTGGCACCTACCCATTGTTGAGGAGCCCGGTGATCTGTTACACAAGGTTCTTTCCGGTTCCCAAGCCCCGCTGGATTTGGTGAAACTTGGAACACGATTGGCCGGACCTGACGCATCCGCCGACAACCCAGCGCTTGCTGTTTCCAAAGTGGTCATCGCCTACAAGTGCCTGCCGGGCAATCCCCGCAAGATAAAGGCGTATGCGGAAGTTTTGCGACGCTTCATTAATTGTGCTCCGGAAATTGATGGTATATTCGATAAAGATATTGAGGGCGTGTACGATTTAACATTGATAGTGGGCAGGGCACCTGGTGAAAAGCCAATGGTCCGACGGAGTAAAGTCACCTACCGGCTTTCGCGCTGGGCGGCGCTGGCCGTCGTCTTCTCGGTCCTCTACCACTTTCATCGAAAACTCTATCGGATCTTAGAAGCGGAACCGGCCTTTTTCCAGGAGATCGTCGATTGGGCCCGCGTCAGCAAGAAACAGATCGATGGCGAAAGGGAGAGGGGGACGAACGGGAGCAACAGACGCCATTTTGAATCGATGGGGCGCAGCTATCTCAGGGAAAGCACATCAGACACGGACGACGGAAGCGAGCCCGATATGGGGAGGTGGGTGAGCGACTTTGCCGATCCCATGCGGGGTGATATCATGCGTATTGGACGACTGCTTTCCGACTTAGGGGACACGCCGGAGGACGAAGTCCGAGAGTGCATCTTGAAGTACACCAAGAGCGAGGGCGAGGGCTGATTCATGCGCCGCACCCCCAAAACATCGAGGACCAACGAGCCGGAAGGCTGGCCTGGTCCCGACCCCGAGCAATTTCTCGACCCGTGGAATGTCCGGCCCCTCATCGGCTATCTTCGCGCCGTGCGGGAGCATTTTGCCTACGCCAAGTTCCTGGGCCTGCCCAAAATCAAGGACGAGCCGGACATCCCCTTGCGCAACCTTTACGTAGAGCCGACCGTCAGCCCAACGTATATTTCACCGGATACTTCGCCCGAGAACTGGCCCGACAACCGGACCTCCGTCCTTCGCGCGCTGCTGGACACCGGGCGGCTAGTCCTGTTGGGCGATCCCGGCTCGGGCAAGTCCACCCTAGTAAGCTGGATCTCTTGTCAGCTCGCCGAGCCAATGGGCAGCCTCTGGACCAAGTATCTCGACCATTCGGTACCCTTGCCCTTCATCGTCCGTGATCTCGGTATTACTCGCGACATCACGTGGGATGGGCTGCTGGACCGTTTTCTCGCGCAGCGCCCCGGCAAGGCGCTAGCGGATCATAGGGATGTGGTGGAGGATCTCCTGACGCGCGGGCAGGCACTCATCCTTGTGGACGGGCTCGATGAAATCGGGAACACGGAGGTCTTGACGGCCCTGCGCAACGCCTTATTCGAAGGACTTTCGCGCTATCCAAAATGCCGTTGGCTGGTAACATCGCGTATTGTGGGCTATGACCGCATGAGTTTTCACGAGATAGAAGACAACGATCAGACCGTGCCATCGGGAACACTCCGAAGTCTGATCGAATCGCCAGTTAAGCGAGAAGTTCTACGGCATTCAGACATCCAAGCAGGCGATTTCTGGCCAAAGGATATGCAGGATCCAATTTGGAAATGCGTACTCCAACTTTTCGGACGCCAGTACCTCGCCCCCTTTGAGGACAAGCAGATTGCCGAGTTTGCGCAGAATTGGTGGCTTTCCCACGAGAGGAGCGAAGACGTAGCGGAAGGGGAAGCGGGTGACCTGGTGAAGGCCGTCCACGATCACCCCGGCACGGAGCGGCTGGCGCGCATCCCCAACCTGCTGACCATGATGGCCCTGATCCACCGCACGCGCGCGCAGTTGCCCCACGGGCGCGCCAACCTCTACGAAGACATCGCACAGGCCTACCTCCACACCATCGACGCTTTCCGAAAGATTGACCAGACCGAGTACCGCTACGACGATAAGCGCTACTGGCTTGCCAAGATTGGCTACATGATGCAGCGCCGCCGGGGCCGCGCGTGGGACGGTGAGGGGGAAATCCTGGCAAAGGTAAGTGACGTGGAGGACTGGATCGTCGAGGCCATGGAGGAATATGGCTATGGATCGGATGATACGCGCCGTGAAGCGCAACTGTTCATGGATCATGTCGCGCGACGCAGCGGTCTCCTGATTCCCCGGAGCGAGGGGCACTTCGCCTTTGTCCATCTTTCGTTTCAGGAGTATTTTGCCGCCGTCTACCTCAGCGAGCAGGTGAAGGGCGGGTTCTATCCCGACTGGAGAGCCATCAATAAAGAGAGATACACCCTAGACGCGCCCTTGGACGGGGGCCTCTTTGCATCCTTTGCGCGGGAGTCCACCTGGCGCGAGCCGCTCCATCTACTCTTCGAGTTGCTCCCCAAAGCCCGGCGGACGCCGGAAAATGTGGCCGAGGGTCTCATCGCCACGGCGCACTTTCAGCCGTTTTCCGATGAACCCCTGCGGGATGGACAGGCGCATCTCGAGGACGAGAGGATCACCCAACTCCTCGCGGGCATTGCCATCGACCCCTATGCCCATCTGGCGGGCGAATCGAGGAGAAAGGCGCTACGCGCATGTTGGGCGTGGGCGTTGGATGCGCAGCGGAAAGATCGTTTATGGCCGTGGCAGGACAACGTTTCGCCAATTCTGCTCAACGCCCCAGAAGAATACGCGGGAGCGGTCTGGGCAGCGATGGAGCGGGCGTGGTCCGGCAACGGGTTTCGCCATCTGACACTGGCCGCCACCCTGAAAAAAATCCCGCCGCTCAATACTCTCGCCGGGTTGAAAACCCTCGCACTTTACAACTGCACGGCCATCACCGACATTGCGCCCCTCGCCGCGCTAATCGCCTTGAAAACTCTCGGCCTCCATGGTTGCACGGGCGTCACCGACATCGCGCCCCTCGCCGCGCTAACCGCCTTAAAAATGCTCAAACTCCGCGGCTGCACTGGCGTCACCAACATCGCTCATCTGGCAGCGCTAAACGTCTTGGAATGGCTCAAACTCGAAAGCTGCACGGGTGTTACCGACATATCGCCTCTGAAGAATCTGAAATTGTTGCGAAATCTTGACCTCGGTGGCTGCACGGGCGTCACCGACTTAGCGCCACTGGCAGAGCTAAACGAGCTAGAGTATCTTGACCTCGGCGGCTGCATGGGCGTCATCGACCTAGCACCACTGGCAGCGCTAAACGCCTTGGAATGGCTCAAGCTCGAAAGCTGCACGGGTGTTACCGACCTCGCGCCCCTCGCTGCGCTAAACGGGCTAGAACGACTCTACATCGGCGGCTGCACGGGCGCCGACAACCTCGCACCACTGGCAGACCTGAAATCGTTGGTGTTTCTTGACCTCCGCGGCTGCACGGGTGTGTCGGAAGTACCGGACCGGCTGAAGAAGCGTCCGAATCTGACGATTCTCGGTCCGTAGCTGCGCGGTCTCTATGTGCCTCGGTGGAAGCAACCGTGGACATCCGGAGAAGGTGCCTGCGGAATTGGCTGTGGAAAGGGCGCTCCGTGGAAGTGGCCGGTGGCGCCAGTTACCGGTATTGCAGACCGCCCGCGCGGGATTCGTTGACCGGGGGATGTAGCCGACTACGGCGACATTGCCTCAAAGCAGCTTCGAAATGCCTCCATCGGAGCCGTGCCTGTCGCCCGTTCTCTCACCGCCAGTGCAGTCATCCACCGCGCACGATTAAGCCTCTCAAACACTGGGTCCATCACCAACCCAATCTCCGACTCCACCATCTCCGGCTCCAACTCCGCCGCGCACAGTCCCTCCACCAAATGCCAGACCCATTCCGCCGCCGACAGCAGCATGGGCCAGTTGATCCAGTCCGGCGCATTAGCGTCGCGGTCGAGGACGGGGAGGCTGCCAGCGTTCAGGCGGTGAATGCGTTCGCGGGCGCCTTTCGAAGATTGGATTACGCCGGACGCTGCGAGGTCGGCCAGGGTGTCTTGAACGACTTTCTGGGAGTAGTAGAGTTCGCGGGCGATCTCACGGGGGTGGCCGGTGCCGTTGCGGACGTGGTAGTTCAGCAGTTGACAATTGACAGTTGACAGCGCTTTCGGGTTCTTCTTGTGCGCGGTAGTTACGTGCCTCACTCGAAGACTCTTTGGTGGGTTTGGGGCTTTTCTTGGGAGCAAGTGCTCTCGCGACGTTTGTTCCATGTTGCTTTGCGAGTAACTTCCACTTGCTGGAGGCGCCCCGGGGTGGTTAGCCAATCGGAGATGGCGCTGAGGATGGGGCCGCCTCGAAAGTCTTCCTTTGCGAGGATGTTGCGGAGGCGCTGGATGTTGATGAAGCGGCCGTTCTTGAGGAGCCAGTCCATGACTTCGTCGAAGAGGCGCTGGTCGTGGCGTCCGAGGGTGCAGGTGAAGAGCAGGAGGGCTTCATGATCGCTGACGTGGCGCGGGGCTGTGGTGCCGGTGCCCGCGACGCCGAGGGCGGTCCACTCGCGCCAGAGGAAGGACAGGAGGGTCTCGCGGTATTGATCTCTAAATTGCTTGAGCGGCGTTTGCATAAGTTATTCCACTTGTTATGAGTGGAACAAGTATACCGTAATCTAGAAACGAACAACGCTATGATTGTTCCGAGGTACCGCGCGACATCCCCAGGGACATGCCGCCGCGTTGCAGTGCCCTTGACTCGTACGGGGGCACTGGAAGTTTCAATTTGGCTTTGCGCTTGCAGCGCGGGCCTGCGGCGGTACGTCCCCTTATTGCCTAATGATTGTTTCGTCGAGGTTGAGGATCACCCGTGCGGTGAGGGTCCAGGCGGCGAGGTCGTTAGCGTCGCCGTTAATTTTGCCGCTCAGGGGCGCGAGGATGGCGGCGGGGTCGAGTTCGCCGTTGCCGATGCGGGCGCGTTGCTCTTGCAGGAAGGCCGCGAGGGCGTCGAGTTCTTCGGGGGAGGCTTCGCGGCTGGTGCAGCGCTGGAATGCCTGGGCGAGGCGGGCGCGATCGTCCGCCGGAGCTTCGGCCAGGGTGCGTTCGGCGAGGTGTACGGCCGACTCGTAGTAGACCGGTTCGTTGAGCACGGTGAGGGCCTGGAGGGGGCTGTTGCTGCGCTCGCGGGCGGTGCAGGGGGCGTCGCCCGCGGGCGCATCGAAGACCTGCAAGGCCGGATAGGGCACACTGCGGAAGCGGAAGGTGTAGAGGGCGCGGCGGTAGGCGTCCGGGCCCGTGTCGGTGTTCCACGTCTTGGGGCCGTAGCTCGCGGGGGGGACGAAGAGGAATTCGGGTGCGGGCGGATATACACTGGGTCCACCGATGCGCCTGTTGAGCAGGCCGCTGGCCGACAGGGCGATGTCGCGCACGGTTTCGCCTTCCACACGGAAACGGGCGCCTCGGGCGAGAAGGCGGTTATAGGGATCGCGCTCCAGCAGTTCGGGTGACACGTTCGAGGCCTGGCGATAGGTGGCTGAACTCACAATGAGGCGTTGGAGATCTTTGAGCTTCCAGCCGCCCTCCATGAACTCAACAGCGAGCCAGTCGAGGAGCTCTCGGTGGCTGGGCGGGTCGCCTGCCATACCCAGGTCGGCTGTGGTGCTGACGATACCTTCGCCGAAGTGGCGCGCCCACACGCGGTTGACGGCGGCGCGTGCGGTCGTGGGTGATTCGGGGGCCACGAGCCATTTTGCGAAGTCCAGGCGATCCGGCGTGCCGTCGCTCTTCAAAGGATGGAGGAAAGCGGGCACGGCGGGCGTCACCGTCTCGGCGGGGCTGAGGAAATCGCCGCGATCCAGGCGGTGGGTCTCGCGCGGGGTGTCGCGCTCCGCCAGCACGAGTTGCGTCGCGCCGAGGGGATGGCCCTGCCAGAGGCCGTCGATGCGCTGGTTGGTCCAGGCCAGCTCCGGCACGGTGGTGCGCCAGTGGTTGAAAAGGGTGTTGATCTCTTCCTCGCTTCGATTGGTCTCGGCGAGGGCCGCTTTCACCGGCAGCGGCAGGGCTTCCGCAGGCAGGGCCCCGTCGCCCGTGACGGCGATGCGGAAGCGGCCGATGTTGTTGGTCTGGTTGTCGTCGCTGTTCCAGCCGCCGTGGAGCTGGCCGATGCGGAAAGCGATGGTAGCCCCGGCGGGCACGGCCAGGGGCGTCTCCAGCTTGAAGATGGCATACTGCGACTGGTTGCGGCGACCCGGATCGATGTCCGTGGTCCAGGCGGTGTCGCCGTTGCCGTCGATGGCCATTTCGATGGCACCGGTGACGCGAACCTCCGGCTTGTTGTGTTCGGGGAATTCCCCGCCGAGCTTGCGCTGGGGCGGATTGACGCTGGCGATGGCGGAGGCGAACTTCACGGGCGTCCACTGGTCATAATTCGCGATGGGCGTACCTTCGGTCGTGATGCGCATTTCCATTTCGGAGAGGGCGAGGCCGCCGTGGATGGAGCGTCCGGGGCCGCCCCGGGGCAGGTTGGGATCGGCCAGGACTTCCAGGCGCACCGCCGTGATCGTGGTCAGGCCGGTGGTCGTGGTCATCTTGGGCCAGAAACGCGTGGGCGCATATCCCTGGGCGAGGTAAGAGCCGTCACCCAGCGGCATGCAGCGCTGCCCGCCCGTGGAGTTGTCATCAAAAGTGAGGGGGAGTACTTCCCAAGCAGGTTCGGGTTCGGCCTTCGCCTTTATTTCCCAGGCGGCGACTCGGTCGCGCCAGTCGGGCGCATCGCGCTTGATTCCTTCCTCGATCTCGGCAATCACATCGAGTATCTTCCACCGCTGTTGCAGCTCCCTGGGCGAATAGACCGATGCGGTGGCCTCGTGGGAATTGTTGAGGAAGGCCATCATCTGGTAGTACTCGGAGTGGGTCAGGGGGTCATACTTGTGGGTGTGGCATTGCGCGCAGGCCACGGTGAGCCCTAGGACGGCACGGCCCACGAGATCCATGCGGTTGTACATGGCCTCCATGCGGAACTGCTCAGGCTCGATACCGCCCTCTTCGTTCACCATGCTGTTGCGCAGGAAACCCGTGGCCACGCGCTCGGGTTGGTGCGCGCCCGGCAGCATATCGCCTGCAATCTGCTCGATGACAAATTCGTTGTACGGCTTGCCCTCGTTCATGGCCTGGATCACCCAGTCGCGCCAGGTCCACACTTGCCGAGGTTTGTCCTTTTCGAAGCCGTCGGAGTCGGCGTACTGCGCGGCGTCCATCCAGTTCCGCGCCCAGTGCTCACCGTAGTGCGGTGAAGCCAGAAGGCGTTCCACCTGCTTTTCATACCAATCCGGTGATGTATCGGCGCGAAGGGCGGCGATGTCTTCCAGGGTCGGCGGCAATCCGGTGAGGTCGAGGCTAAGACGCCGCAGCAGGGTTTCGCGATCCGCTTCGGGCGACGGCGCGAGGCCTTCCTGATCGAGGCGCGCGAGAATGAAATTGTCGATGGCGTTGCGGGTCCAGTCGGGTTTGCTGGCGACGGGCACGGTGCCACGCTCTGGCGCGGAGAAGGCCCAGTGGCTGGTGCGGTGCGCCCCTTCCTCGATCCACGTGCGGATCAGGGCGATTTCATCGGCGCTCAGGGACTTTCCGGTCTCCGCAGGCGGCATGAGGTCGTCGTGGCTCGTCGCAGTGATGCGTTTGAAGAGTTCGCTCTCCTCCGGCTTCCCGGGGATGATGACCTTCGGCGCCTCGGATCCGCTGTCGGCGATATCCAAGCGGAGTTTGGCTTTGCGCGCGGCCTCGTCGGGACCGTGGCACTGGAAGCATTTGTCGCCGAGGAGGGGGCGGATCTGCTGGTCGAAAGAGATCGGCGCGGCGCTCGCGAGGGGGGACAGGACTACGACGCTGATGGCCAGCGCGATGGAGGATGTGCGAATCACGGTGCTCTCAAACCTTTCTGCCATGGACGGACTGATGCCAGGGAGATTAAGTGTAGCGGAAAACAGGGCACCGTTGACAACGCTGCGCTTAGGACGGATAGGACGGACACGACCGATTTTGAATATCGGTCATATCGGTCCAATCCGTCCTATCAATCAACGTTCAAGCGACTCATGCGCTTCTGCACCGCTGCGGCGAGTTCTCTCAGGTTTGCCGCTTTCGGATAAGTCCTGCGATAGACCAGGGCGATGTCCCGACGGGGCGTGGGTGAATGCAACGGGCGAATGGCGATGGGCGATGCGGCGGCAAAGGGACCAATGGTGCTGAGCTTGGGCAGGAAAGTGCAGCCCATGCCCGCGCTGACCATCTGGCGGAGCGATTCGATGCTGGAGGCGCGGTAGCCCTCGGGATCGGAGGGCTGGGTGCCTCGGCATAATTGCAGGGTCTGGTCCCGCATGCAGTTGCCCTCCTCCAGCAGCAGAATTGCGTCATCTGCGAGTTCCTGAACAGCCAGACTTTTTTTGCGCGCCAGGGGATGGTTCAGCGGCAAGCCTGCGACAAATTCCTCACGAAAAAAGACGACATGCTCGAGATCGGGCGCATCGAGCGGAAGTGACATTATGGCGGCGTCCAACGCGGAATGCTGGAGTTGCTCCACGAGGTTTCGGGTGATGTCCTCGCGGAGAAAAAGCTTCACGTCGGGGTAGATGGCCTTGAGCTCGGGAAGCAGATGGGGTAGCAAATACGGGCCGATCGTGGGTATCACTCCCAGGTAGAGCGGGCCCGCCAACTCACCCGCCGCGCCCCGTGCCAACTCGCGGATTTCGTGGACCCCGTCGAGCACGCTTCCGGCCCGCGCGAGGATCTGTTTTCCGGCGGCGGTAAGGCCAATCCGGCGCTTCCCCCGCTCGAAAAGGGGTGTGCCCAGCTCTTGCTCCAGTTTTGCGATTTGCATGCTCAGGGTGGGCTGGGTGACGTGGCAGCGCTCGGCGGCCTGGCCGAAGTGGCGCGTTTCGGCGAGGGCAACGAAGTATTCGAGATCGCGGAGGGTCATGGGTTCCTTTCCATCGGGGTGCGCCGAACGGCCCGATCTGTCTGATCAGTCCAATCAGAATCACCATAGGTTCACTCTATGGAAGCAATATGAAATATCGATTGGACGAATTGCAACCAAAGTGCTACTCTGAAGCCACGACACCGGCACCGAGAGAGCAACGCATCGCTGCCGGTACAAGCAACCGTTCCATTTCAACAGAAGGAGGCTTATCGTGTCTGAGAACCCCAGCAAGTGCCCGGTTATGTCCGGTGCCACGACCCATATCGCGATTGGGACTACGGCGAACCAGCACTGGTGGCCGAATCAGTTGAATCTGAAAATACTTCACCAGAACCCGCCCGCAGGCAATCCCATGGGTGAGGCATTCAACTACGCAGAGGCTTTCAAGTCGGTCGACCTGGAAGCCCTTAAAAGAGACATGGAGGACGTGATGACGACCTCCCAGGCCTGGTGGCCCGCCGACTGGGGGCACTACGGCCCCTTCTTCATCCGGATGGCCTGGCACAGCGCGGGCACCTACCGCGTGAGCGACGGACGCGGCGGCGCGGGCTCCGGGTCACAGCGCTTTGCGCCCCTGAACAGTTGGCCCGACAACGCGAGCCTGGATAAGGCGCGCCGCCTGCTCTGGCCGCTCAAGCAGAAGTACGGCCGCAACGTGTCGTGGGCCGATCTCATGGTCTTCGCCGGCCACTGCGCCCTGGCGTCGATGGGACTCAAGACTTTTGGCTTTGCCGGCGGGCGCGAGGACATCTGGGAGCCGGAAGAAGACATCTACTGGGGGCCCGAGGGCGAGTGGCTTGCCGACGAGCGCTACAGTGGCGACCGGGATTTGTCGAATCCCCTTGCTGCGGTGCAAATGGGCTTGATCTACGTGAACCCGGAAGGCCCGAACGGACAGCCCAGCGCCCTGGCCTCCGCGCGGGACATCCGCGAGACCTTCGCGCGCATGGCGATGAATGATTATGAGACGGTCGCGCTGATCGCGGGGGGACACACCTTCGGCAAGGCCCACGGTGCGGCCGATCCGTCGAAGTATGTCGGCCCCGAACCCGAGGGCGCGACACTCGAAGAGCAGGGCCTGGGCTGGACGAATACCTACGGCACGGGCAACGCGGGCGACACGATCACCAGTGGGCTTGAGGGTGCCTGGACGCCCACGCCGACGCAGTGGGACAACAGTTATTTCGATACCCTCTTCGGCTATGAGTGGGACCTGACCAAGAGCCCGGCGGGCGCGTGGCAGTGGACGCCGACCGACCCCGCGGCGAAGACGACGGTACCGGACGCGCACGATCCGAACAAGAAGAACGCGCCGATGATGTTCACGACGGACCTGGCGCTGCGGCTGGACCCGATCTACGGGCCGATCTCGAAACACTTCCACGAGAATCCGGCGGAGTTTTCCGATGCCTTCGCGAAGGCGTGGTACAAGCTGACCCACCGCGACATGGGACCGGTCACCCGCTTGCTCGGGCCCTGGGTTCCCGAGGCGCAGTGGTGGCAGGACCCGGTCCCCGCTTGCGATCACGCTGTGATAGGTGAACCGGAGATCGCGGACCTCAAAGCCCGGATCCTCGCATCGGGACTGTCCGTGCCCCAGCTCGTTTCGACGGCGTGGGCCTCGGCGGGCACATTTCGCGCCACCGACAAACGCGGCGGGGCCAACGGCGCGCGGATTCGCCTCGCGCCGCAGAAGGACTGGGCGGCAAACAACCCGGCCGAACTCGCCAAGGTGCTGGACAAGCTGGAGCAGGTCCAGGCGGACTTCAACGGCACGCTGTCCGGCGGGAAGAAGGTATCCCTCGCGGACGTCATCGTGCTCGGCGGATGCGCCGCCGTGGAGCAAGCGGCCAAGAGCGCTGGACACGATGTACAGGTGCCCTTCGCACCGGGGCGCACCGACGCGTCGCAGGAGCAGACGGACGTGGAATCCTTTGCCGTGTTGGAGCCGACTGCGGACGGTTTCCGGAACTACCAGGCGAAGGGACTAACGCGAACGCCGGAGGAACTGCTCGTAGATCGCGCACTCTTCCTGACGCTCTCTGCGCCAGAGATGACGGTGCTGGTGGGCGGTTTGCGCGCCCTGAACGCCAACACCGGTCAATCCGAACTGGGTGTATTTACCAAGCGACCGGGGGTCCTGACCAACGACTTTTTCCTGAATCTGCTCGATATGAGCACCGAGTGGAAGAAGTCGCCCCGGTGCGAGCATTTTTACGAAGGGCGTGATCGAGGTACTGGTGAACTCAAGTGGACTGCTACCGCCGTCGACCTCGTCTTCGGTGCGAATTCACAGCTCCGGGCCCTTGCAGAGGTCTATGCCTGCGACGATGCGAAAGAAAAGTTCGTACACGATTTCGTAGCCGCCTGGAACAAAGTCATGAATGCCGACCGCTTCGATACCCGCGACTGATTGTGGTTGAAGCACCGGTAGCACGGGGAAGTGCCATCGGATGTCGTTACTACTGCCGCCGGGGAACCCGCCTGGAGAGAACTCCAGGCGGTCCCCGGGACGGCTCGGGGGATTTGCGCCGCGTATCCCGTGGTCGAATCCAAAGTAAGAACACGCCAATTTTTTTGAGCGCTAGTGGTTGCGCTCAATGGAAAAACGAGGAGAACTACCATGTCAAAAAATGCAACGGAAGAGAAGTGCCCCGTGTTGAGAGGAGGCGCCTTGCGACGCGCTCGGGGAGCGGGGAAAGTCTGGTTTGCCGCCCTGGCGCTGGGCGGCCTTGTCGGCACCCAGGGGATCTCGGTGGCGGCTGAGGATGCCGCCGCCCACCCGCCCGCAGAAGGCGGCGCGGCCAAGTGCCCGGTGACGGGTCAGATGCTTCCTGCCGCGCAGCCCACGGCGGCAGGGCACTACTCGAATGCCGACTGGTGGCCTAACCAGTTGAACCTGAATATCCTTCACCAGAATTCGGCCAAGAGCAATCCCCTCGGTGCTGATTTCAACTACGCCGAGGAGTTCAAGAAGCTGGACCTTGATGCCCTGAAGAAGGATATCGAGGCGTTGATGACGACCTCGCAGGACTGGTGGCCCGCGGACTACGGTCACTACGGGCCCCTCTTCATCCGCATGGCGTGGCACAGCGCGGGCACCTATCGTGTTTCCGATGGCCGGGGCGGCGCTTCCGACGGCACGCAGCGCTTTGCGCCCCTCAACAGTTGGCCCGACAACGCCAATCTCGACAAGGCGCGCCGGTTGCTCTGGCCCATCAAGCAGAAGTACGGCCAGCAGATCTCCTGGGCCGACCTGATGGTCCTCACCGGGAACGTCGCCTTGGAGTCCATGGGCTTCAAGACCTTCGGCTTTGCCGGCGGCCGCGAAGATGTCTGGGAGCCGCAGGAAGACGTCTACTGGGGTCCCGAGAGCGAGTGGCTGGGCGACAAGCGCTACAAGGGCGAACGGGATCTTGAGAATCCTCTCGCCGCCGTGCAAATGGGCCTGATCTATGTGAATCCGGAAGGTCCGAACGGTAATCCCGATCCTCTGGCTGCTGCGAAGGACATCCGGGAAACTTTCGCCCGCATGGCCATGAATGACGAGGAGACCGTGGCGTTGATCGCGGGCGGCCACACTTTCGGCAAAGCCCACGGCGCGGCGCCGGCAAGCAACGTCGGCCCCGAACCCGAAGCCGCGAGCCTCGAAGAGCAGGGCCTGGGCTGGAAGAACGCCTTCGGCAAGGGCAATGCCGGTGACACGATCACCAGCGGGCTCGAAGGTGCCTGGACCAGCGCCCCCGCGCGTTGGTCACACATGTACCTTTCCAATCTGTACTCCTACGATTGGGAGCTTGTAAAGAGTCCTGCGGGCGCCCAGCAGTGGGTTCCCAAGGATGGCGCGGGACAGGGCACCGTGCCCGATGCCCACGATCCGGCGAAGAGCCATGCGCCGATTATGTTTACCACGGACCTGGCGCTGAAGTTGGACCCGATCTATGGGGAAATTTCGAAGCGCTTCTTCGAGAACCCGAAAGAATTCGAAGTCGCCTTCGCCAAAGCGTGGTACAAATTGACCCACCGCGACATGGGGCCCGTTTCGCGCCTCCTCGGCCCGCTGGTGCCGGAAGCCCAGGTATGGCAAGATCCCGTTCCCGCGGTCGATTTTGAACTCGTTGGCGATCAGGACATCGCCGCCCTGAAGGAAAAGATCCGCGCCTCCGGTCTCTCCGTCTCTCAGTTGGTCTCGACCGCCTGGGCGTCGGCGTCCACGTTCCGCGGGTCCGACAACCGGGGTGGCGCGAACGGCGCGCGTCTCCGTCTCGAACCGCAAAAGGATTGGGCCGTTAATGAGCCGGCCGAGCTCGCCAAGGTTCTGCCAATCCTGGAAAAGATCCAGCAGGAATTCAATGGCGCCCAGAAGGGTGGAAAGAAGATCTCCCTGGCCGATCTGATCGTGCTCGGCGGCTGCACTGCCGTGGAAGATGCGGCGAAGAAAGCCGGCCACGCGGTACAGGTTCCTTTCTCCCCCGGGCGCACCGACGCGACCCAGGAGATGACCGATGTCCCTTCGGTGGCCATGCTTGAGCCCAAGGCGGATGGCTTCCGCAATTACATCGGCGAAGGCCAGGATCGGCCAGCGGAAGAACTGCTCGTCGACCGCGCCCAACTGCTGACGCTGACTGCGCCGGAAATGACCGTGCTGGTCGGCGGCATGCGCGTGCTGAACGCGAATGTCGGAGATTCCGCACTGGGCGTCTTCACGAAGCAGCCGGAGACCTTGACCAATGATTTCTTCGTGAACCTGCTGGATATGAGTACCGCCTGGCAGAAGTCTTCCAAGGACGAGAAGGTCTTCGAGGGTCTTGATCGGGCAACGGGCGAGGTCAAGTGGACCGGTACGTCCGTGGACCTCGTCTTCGGGTCGAATTCCCAGCTTCGGGCGCTTGCCGAGGTCTATGCCTCCGAAGACTCGAAAGAGCGCTTCGTCCACGACTTCGTGGCCGCGTGGACCAAGGTCATGAATGCCGATCGATTCGAATTGAAAGTCTGATAGTAGATCAGAATAGATTACCCTGATCGCGGACCTGCCCGGAGCTTTCTCCGGGCAGGTCCCGCTGTTTTCTGTGGCGTGGGCGATTGACTAAAGGACTATTCCTGGTGGTTGGAAAAAATTTGCCCGTGACCGGACGCCCGACATAGACTGCGGGACACCATAAGGCCACCAGCGGAGCGCAGTCCATGGATTCAACCTTGCCCGATGATGAACAGAAACGTTTGCGCAAGCTTCGGAGTCTCAATATCCTCGACACCTTTCCCGAAGAGGTCTACGACGACATCGTCTTCCTTGCATCCGAAGTGGCCGATGCCCCCATCGCGCTCATGTCACTCGTGGATCTCGATCGACAATGGTTCAAGTCGAAGGTGGGACTGGAGACACCGGAGACCCATCGGGACCACGCCTTCTGCGCTCACGCCATCCGCAAGCCCAATGAGATGCTGGTGGTGACGAACGCCACCAAAGACCCTCGCTTCACCGATAACCCGCTCGTCACCGGCGCACCCATGATCCGATTCTACGCGGGCGCTCCCCTCGTATGCTCCGACGGCACCGCGTTGGGGACGCTCTGCGTCATCGACAACAAGCCCCGTACCCTGAGTCCTCTTCAGGAACGTGCGCTCCAGGTGCTGTCGCGCCAGGTGGTGGCCCAGATAGAACTGCGCGAAGCCCTGGCCCAGGTGAAGCGTCTGCAAGGGCTCTTTCCCATCTGCTCCGGCTGCAAGCGGATCCGCGACGACGACGGCTATTGGAACCAGATCGAAGTTTATATCAGCGAACATTCGGAGGCCGAGTTCTCCCACAGCATCTGCCCGGAATGCATAAGTCGACTTTACCCTGAAGCTGCTCCGAAGTAGGATCTTCTACGCCGTACCGCGCGAACACCAGCGATCGGACATCGGAGCATGCCGCAGAATCTGAGGTACAACCAGGAAAGGTAAGAACAGTGGCCCGTTTTTGTAACCTGCAGCGGGGGCGTCTCTCGCTCTTCGGCTTTTGTTTGGCCCTCTCACTCGCAGGGCCCGGTTCGGGATTGTCGGCCTCGGCTGCTGAGTCGGTCTCGCTCGAAGTGAATGATTTCCTAGTCGCATTGCCCCAGACCGCAAGCCCGGCGGAGAACGCTGCCGCCATCGCGCTGAACGAGCGATTGAACCGACGCCTGGGGCCCGTACGGGGTCTGGGGGTAGATGGCAGTTCCGTGCGCGCCGAAATTTACCTTGGAGTCGTCGGGCGCGCGCCCGAACACGACGCCCGGTGCGAAGCGCAAGGATTGAAATTGCCCGGTCGGGAGAAACCTTTCGCGGAAGGCTACGCGGTGAAGTCCCTCTTGATCGATGGCAAACCCACTATTCTGGCCCTTGCCGCGGATGATCGCGGTGCTCTTTATGCCGCCGGAGAAATCATCCGTCGTGCACGGGTGCGGGATGGCCGCATCGCCTTTGAGGCTCTTGATACCAGTACCGCGCCCGCTTATCGCTTTCGCGGTTTCTCGCCGAGTCAGGGCGGCTCGATGATGAAGCATACCGGTGCGCGGGGCTGGACGCCGGAGGAGCATCAGGAACGGCTATTTGATTCGATCCTGGCGGGTGCGAACACCTTCTACGCCGGGCGGAATGAAGATGACAATTACCGCCAGCTCAAGTCGCTGGGGCTGATGACGGTGACCGATGCGCGGCCCAACAACTACTACGAGAAGTTCCCCGACGAATGGCGCGCGGGCAAGCGGGAGTCGTGGGAGGGGGACACGTGGATCTGTCCGAGCATCCCGGAGGCGCGTGCGGTGCTGTTGAAGCAGTGGCGCGATGATTTCGCCCAGCGCGCGGACCACGACATCATGCGCTTTTACTCGGGCGATCCCGGTGGCTGCAAGGATGATCGCTGCGAGCCCTGGGGCAAGACCTGGGTGGAACTCTGCGCGGAGATGGCCGCGATCTGGCGCGAGACTCACCCGAACAGCAAGATTTTTATCGCCAATCAGGATCTGGACAACCGGGGCGACCAGTTGATCTTCGATTACCTTCAGGCCGAACCGCGCACCTGGCTCTACGCGCTGTGCTATGCGCCCGGCACCAACGCGATGTCGCCTTACTTCCGAAATGAATTGCGCGAGGACCTTTTTGAGTATCCGGGCGACGGCTGGGTCAACCGCTATCTGTCCCACACGCTCCACCAGTTGCCGCCGCAACAGAAAATCGTTCACTTCTCCGACATCACCCACTGGATCAGCGCGCAGTTTGCCGTGGCCAATCCGGACGTATACATTCAGAAATCCTTCGGGCGGCGCACCTTTCATGCGCGGCCCCGGGCCTACTACAAGATTTTCCACCAGATCATGCCCTTTTCCGAAGGGGACATCATCTACTCCGAGGGGCACCATGATGAATTTCACCAATACATGTGGGCGCGCTTGTTGTGGAACCCGGACATCTCCCTGGACGACCTGCTGAAAGAGTATTGCACACTGTACTTCGGTGAAGAGGCCGCCGGGCCCATGGCCGAGGCGCTACTTCAACTGGAGTCGAACCTGGAAGCACCTCTCGCCGCGAACAAAGGCATCCAGCGCTACTTCGACCTCGTCGTTGAAGGCGGCGAGCGCATGTCGCCCTATTTCATGAAGAACAACTATCGCTGGCTGCTCCACCGGCAAAAAGCATCGCTGGACTGTTACGTGCAACTGCGACTACAGCGTGAGCTTGACCAGGAGGCGCGCGTGCGTCGTATCTTGAAGCCCGCGCTGGACGGTGGCGATCTTGCAGCGGCTCTCGAAATGGCCCGCAGCATTGCGACGGAAGCCCCGGAGACTGAGCGCATGATCGAATTGCGCGAAGAGGCCGGCCGCCTGGGCGACCAGTCCAATGAGCTTTTCGGCGTGCGGGATATTGGCTATTCAAAGATCGGGCAGCAGCTTCGTGATCTCGAAGGGCTTCGGTCGGTGTTGGACAAGGCCGTCGCGGCAATGCCGGCGGAGCAGCGCGCCTTGGTGGAGGAGGCAATTGGCCTTACGGAGAAGGAGGCCGTGCGTGGGATGATCTTCTGGTGAGTACCCTTCCCGGTCAACGCTGAGGTTGGTCCGGCATCGGGCGGGGCCGGTATTTTGGACCGATTTCCTGTATACTGCATCAGGGGGCGGGAGAAGAACGGATATGATCGACCCGGGCGAGTTGAAGCGGATGCGCCTCCGCATCTTGGTTTTTCTTGTCGTCGCCCTCCTGCTTACGGTGGTCGGTGCGTCTACTTCCGTCATGCTTTCCGACGCGGCCTATACCCTCGCCACCCTCATGATTGTGGGAATGACCGGGTGGATGGTCCGCTGGGCAGAACTGTCCAACTTTGTCTGGAAGCTGGTCGCCATGGCCATGGTTCTGGTCTGTATCGCGCAGACATTGGATCTCACCGAGAATTTCACCCAGTTGGATGAAGTGCCGATTCTCGGTTCCCATTCAGCGTGGAACGGCAAGCTCGCATCCCTCAGTTTTCTCGCGGGGCTGGTCCTTACGCTGGCGACGCTCATGTTCGCGCTCATCGAAGCCCGTCTCGTTCAGGATCACTACCGGCTCCTGGCGGACAATGTCTCCGACGTAATCTCTATATTCAACCTCGAGCATCGGTGCACCTACGTCAGTCCCGCGATCGTGCAGCTTCGGGGCTACTCCGTGGAGGAGGTCCTGGCGCAGCCCATGGAGGAGCGCATGACCCCGGAGTCGCGCGCTGTTGCTCCGGGGCACATGCTGGGTGAACTACAACGTATCCGCGAAGGGCTTCGCGCGCCCTCGGATGTGACCATCATGGAGCTCGAATTGTTGAGGAAGGACGGCTCCACCGTGTGGGTCGAGACCAGTCTTCGATTTCTGACCGACCACGATGGCAACCCCACTCAAATTCTGGGTGTTACCCGAGATATCTCCGCGCGGAGGGCTGCGGAGGAAGTCGCACGCCGACTTACCGAACGTCTTACCCTGGCCATTCGCGGCGGCGATCTCGGCGTCTGGGATTGGAACGTCGCCAGCAACGAGCTGGTGTGGGACGAGCGCATGTTCGCCATTTATGGCGTGGATTCCAGCCAGCACCCCGGGGCCTACCTGGACTGGCGCAAGTCCATCGTTCCGGAGGATCTGGCCCGCGCCGAGCGCGATCTGATGGCCGCCATCAGGAACCGTGGCGAGTTTCACAGCCAGATTCGCGTGATACATCCCGACGGGGCTATCCGGCACGTCGAGTCCAGGGCGGTTGTCCTGTGCGACGAGTCCGGCCGGCTGTTGCGCGTTACCGGCATGAACGCCGACATCACCGAACGTGTGGAAACCGAGGCGGAGCACGCGCGGCTTCAGGAACAGTTGAGCCAGGCGCAGAAGATGGAGTCTATCGGAAGGCTCGCGGGAGGCGTGGCCCACGACTTTAACAATATGCTGCTGGTCATCCTCGGCCATGCGGAACTTGCGGGAGCAGGGGCGGTCAACGGCGCCCTCCAGAACCACATCGGCGAAATCAGAAATGCCGCGCTGCGCTCGGCCGATTTGACCCGGCAGTTGCTGGCCTTCGCCCGCCAGCAGGCCGTCGCGCCCAAGCCGATGGATCTGAACCTGGCCACGGACGAGATGCACAAATTGCTCGAGCGCCTCATCGGCGAGGGAATCCGCTTGAACTGGAGCCCGGGCTCCGGCCTCTGGAAAGTCAAGATGGACCCTTCCCAGGTCGACCAGATCCTGGCGAATTTGTGCGTGAACGCCCGAGACGCGATCGATGGTGTGGGCGAGATCTCCATCGAGACCAAAAATGTGACGCTCAACGACGCAGACGGCGTCAATGAGCCGGAATTCACGCCGGGTGATTATGTTCGACTGTCCGTGCGCGACGATGGCTGCGGGATGGAACCGGCGGTGGTCGCGCGGATCTTCGAACCATTTTATACAACCAAGAAGCCCGGAAAGGGCACCGGACTGGGTCTCTCCACCGTCTACGGGATCGTCCGACAGAACAACGGCTTCATCCGTGCCGAGAGCGAGCCCGGCCGCGGCACGACGTTTGTAGTCGATCTGCCCCGATTTATCGGCGCGTTCCAGCCCGATGGGCGCGCTGGGCTTTCTACGCCGCCGGCGCAGTCCGGCAACGAAGTCATCCTCGTCGTCGAGGACGAGGTAGCCATCCTCAAGCTCACCCAATCCATGCTGGAAAAGCTCGGCTACTCCGTCCTTACCGCCGCCACGCCAAGCGAGGCCATACGGCTTGCCGCGTCGGAGATCCCGCCCATTCATCTTCTTCTGACGGACATCGTGATGCCCGAAATGAGCGGGCGCGATCTTGCCGAAGCGCTCGTCGCCTGCTTCCCCGGCCTGCGGCACGTCTACATGTCCGGCTACACTGCCGACATCATTTCGCAGGATGAGATCCAGCGCGAGGGGGCGAACTTCATAGAGAAGCCCTTCGGGATACAGGAGCTCGCCGCCAAGGTGAGGCACGCCCTGGACGCATAGTGCCCGCCGGGCCGCCCGGACCGCGCAAAGGTCTCGACCCTCTGGAGACCCGGGTGCTCAGAGCCGTTTCCCCGGATGGCTTTGCCCGTCATCCCTTGTCCCGGTGAAATAAAATGCTGTTCATATGAATATATTTTCATGTATGATTTGCCCAAGCGCAGCGGATGAAGCAGTTTTCACGATCTACAGGAGTCATCTAATGGAAAAGAGCGGAAGAGCGGGTTGTCGTCATATCTCCAGGCTGCAGCCTGGTTTCACCTTGATCGAATTGCTGGTGGTCATTGCCATCATCGGCATCCTGGCGGCCATTCTGCTGCCCGCGCTCGCGCGTGCGCGGGAAGCGGCGCGGCGAGCGAGTTGTGCGAACAACTTGAAGCAGTTGGGCCTAGTATTCAAAATGTACGCCAACGAATCGTCGGGCCAGAAGTTTCCGGCAATGGCGGATGGATTCTCCTACGAGGCGCGTGATCTCAATCCGGCCGATCCCGCGGCCAAGGTGGACTACAGCAACTACGAGCCGCCGGTGAACGGGGAGTGCTTCTACAACAATCCCTTTGAGCCCACGCCGGGCGCGGGTGGCCAGGGGGCGGTGGCCTTTTTCATGGATTCGCCGTCCGTGTACCCGGAGTATTTGTCGGACCCTCAGGTGCTCCTGTGTCCTTCGGACTCTGATCAGGACACGGCCATGAACGCCAGCGGCGGGCTCTGGTATAACCAGGACGTGTTGACGGCCACGGGCCGGAAGGAGTTCGATCCCTGCGCCTTCACGCCGGAGTCCTACATCTACATGGCATGGGTGTTCAGCAACCAGCCCGGCAAAGACCATCTGGCGCTGGGCGCGGATCCGAATGATCCCGCGGTGAACGGCGGGAATATTGTGGGGCCGTACATCAGCGTGGATTTCGTTACCGCCTTCACGACACAGACGGTGACGGTGGCGATGGGCTTTGGCGACTACGACAAAGACATCGCAGGCGGCTCAGTGAGCGTTCCCCGAACGCGCGAGGGCGTCGAGCGCTTTTTTGTGACCGATATCAACAATCCCGGGGCCAGCGCCAAGGCCCAGAGCAACATCGCGGTGATGTACGACTTCACGAGCACCGTGCCGGACGCGTTCAACCACGTGCCGGGCGGTTCCAATGTGCTCTACATGGACGGGCACGTGGCCTTCGTGAAATATCCGGGAGACTTCCCGATCACGCGGGTTTATACGACGTTTGTGTCGCTGTTTTAAGGGATAAGAAGAAATCGCGACCCTGACTGGCAATCGTCGAAGGAGAAACTCCCCATGCACGCATTTTCCACCACCGTGCTTGAATCGCTGGACTTGAAGTGTGCGCTCCTCGGTGCGGGCGTGCGCTATCCCGATCACGTATACGCCGCCGTGTCCGGCCACGCGCGGCTGGAGCCGCCGAGCAATCCTTTTGCCTGCAATTGTCTCATCCTGCCGGGCGAGGTGGCTGTACACCTGAACGCGAACGACGCTTCGCCCTTTGCGCTCGATGTGGAGGAAGGCGGACAAGTCTACCTGTGGGGAGAGGGGGAAAAGCTCTGCGCGGTGGACTTTCCGCCAGCCACCACGTATTACCAACAGCGCACGGCCTCGGGCATTCCCTACGGTGCCCTGGCGGTGCTGGAGGGCGATGGGGTACTGGCGTTCTTCTACATGTGGCCCTGCGAGTATGTGAAGACCGACGAGACCTGCACCTTCTGCTTTCAGGTTCGGGCGGAGCAGATGGGTATTACGCTGCCCACGGCCTCCCCGGAGGATGTGGCGGAGATCATCGCGTGGGGCATTGAGCACGCGGGTGTAAAAGAGATCCAGCTCACTGCGGGCACGCGATTTGCCACGCAGAAGGAGTGCGCACAATACGCCGAGGTGCTCCGGGCAGTCGATGCGCGCGTGGGGCTTCACAACATCCCCTCCGAGATCGACTGCTACCTGACCGCGCCCAAAGAACCCGCCTGGATTGATCAAGTATTCGAGGCGGGCGCGGATCGCGTGGCCCACGACCTCCATGTGTGGGACCCGGCCCTTCATGCAAAGTTCGCGCCGGGCCACGCCCGTGCCGTCGGGCGCGATGTACAACTGCGCGCGCTGGAATACATCGCGGCGAAGTTCGGACCCAACAAGGCTTTCAGCGCCTTCGTCGCAGGAACGGAGCCCCTGGAGTCCATGCTCGAAGGGGCGGAATACCTGGCGGCGCGGGGGATCGTGCCCGCATTCTCCGTCTGGATGCCGCCGCCGGGGTCCACCACGCCCGACAGTCAACCGCCGGGGCTGGACTACTACCGGATTGCGCGGTTGTACAAGGCGTATGGGCTTAACCCGCCGGGGATTCCCCGAGGGTCTCATGTGTCCATGTGCCGGGACATCTACCGCAACATGGACGCGATCCTCGCGAACGGCTGACGGGCCGCGATTCCGGTCGCTCAGGCCGATTGTGGTAGCATAGGGAAATACACTCGACCGTTTTCCGTGTTCCCCTGGAGAGGCCCGATGGCGAAGCCCGCCGACAACTGCGCGACAATTCTGAAAGTACTGGCCGATGACACGCGGCTCGCCGTCGTGCGCCAGTTGATGGCCGGGCCGCAGCAGGTCAACGAGATAAACGCCACCCTTCAGTTGGAGCAGAGTCTTCTCTCGCACCACCTGCGGGTGCTTCGCGACGCGGGCATCGTGTGCTCGCAGCGCGACGGCAAGGCGGTGCTGTACCGACTTTCCGAAGAGGTCATGTCCGGCATGAAATCGGGGGATTCGATCAACTTGGGCTGCTGTCGGCTTTCTTTCGGAGCGCGCGCCTGAGTCCCTATCGAGCGCCCGCCAGATTCGAGAGGTGGGCTTCCAGGGCCTCGCGGAGTGCTTCCAGTTTGAGGGGCTTGCTGAGGTAGCCGGTCATGCCCGCCGCCGTCTTCCCAGGGGCTGGGTCGTTGTATCGGATGGGACAATACATGGAATCAGTCCAACCGTTGATGGGGACCGCTCGACAAATACACGATCCATTGCCGCTGCAACGACTGTCTGCCTGTTGAGGATAAGCCCGGGTCGGCGGCTTTGCAGCCACAGAGCTACCGCACCCTCGTCACCCTCGTTATCAATGGTACCCTGTGCCGCGGTATACGTCAATAGCTGTAATGGGGTAGAGAATGCCGGGAAACACAACGGGCCGTTCGGATAAACCCGACCGGCCCGTCTCTAGGGCGGGAAACCCCGCCCGTACTCACATTGCGCTCATGCCAGCAGCGCGGGATTCACCACGCCGTGGACGTCGGTCAGGCGGAAATTCCGTCCCTGATACTTGTACACCAAGCGCTCATGGTTCAGGCCCATCTGATTCAGGATGGTGGCCTGGAGGTCATGGACGTGGAAGGGATCCCGCACGATGTTGTAGGAGAAGTCGTCGGTCTCACCGTGGACATAGCCCGGTTTGATGCCGCCGCCCGCCATGAAGATACAGAAGTTCTTCGGGTGGTGATCGCGGCCGTAGTCATCCGCCGTGAGCGTGCCCTGGCTATAGATCGTGCGGCCGAATTCGCCGCCCCAGATGACCAGGGTGTCTTCGAGCATGCCGCGCTGCTTCAGATCCATGATGAGGGCCGCCGTGGGCTGATCCACGTCGCGCGCCTGGTTCGGCATCTCCTTCGGCAGCGAGGTGTGCTGATCCCAGCCCATGTGATAGAGCTGAATAAAGCGCACGCCGCGTTCGGCCAGGCGCCGCGCCAGCAGGCAGTTGGAGGCGTAGGTGCCGCGTTTCTGGGAATCGGGGCCATACATGGCAAAGGTGCTCTCGGGCTCATCGGAGAGGTCCGTCAACTCGGGCACCGAGGTCTGCATGCGGTAGGCCAGCTCGTACTGCTCGATGCGCGTGACGATTTCCGGGTCCTGATACTCCGCGTGGGTCTGGTGATTCAGGGCGGCGATATCGTCGAGCATTTTGCGGCGGATGGCCTTATCCACGCCGGGCGGGTCGGACAGGTAGAGAACGGGGTCGCCGGTGCCGCGGAACTTCACACCCTGGTAGACGGAGGGGAGGAAGCCCGCGCCCCAGAGGCGATCATAGAGGGGCTGGCAACTGGGCCGTCCCGTGCCGCGCGAACTGAGGGCCACAAAGGAGGGAAGGTCCTCGTTGGCGGAGCCGAGTCCGTAGGAGATCCACGAGCCCATGCTCGGGCGTCCGGCAATCTGGAAGCCCGTCTGGAAGAAGGTCATGGCCGGGTCATGGTTGATGGCCTCGGTGTGCATCGTTTTCACGATGCACAGGTCGTCCGCCAGGCCCGCGATGTGGGGCAGCAACTCCGAGATCCACGCGCCGCTCTGGCCGTATTGTTGGAACTTGAATATGGACGGCGCCACCGGAAAGCGCGCCTGCCCCGAAGTCATTCCCGTGAGCCGCTGGCCCATGCGGATGGAATCCGGCAGGTCTGTATCGAAGAGGGGCGTCATGGCGGGCTTGTAGTCGAAGGTGTCCAACTGGGAGGGCGCGCCCGACTGGAATAGATAGATTACCCGCTTGGCCTTCGGGGCAAAGTGGGGCGGCTTGGGCGCCATCGGGTTTGGCGCGTTGGACGCAAACACGTCCGGGTTCACGAGCGAAGCCAGCGCCGCCGTGCCGATGCCCGTGGCGCAGCGCCCAAAGAATTGCCTGCGGTTGACGTGCAGTTTCTGTTCGATTCTGGGATCCATGATAGAGACTACTCCCGGGTAATGATTTCGTCAAGATTGAGCATGACCGACGCGAGCATGGTGTAGGCGGCCAGTTCGGAATCCGCCACCGATGCATCCGGCTCGGATTCGCCCACCGCGATGAGGGCTTGCGCGTCTTCGCGGCGGCTGATGAAGTGAGACTGATAATCGCTGAGTCCGCCGAGGAGAATCTGCTGCCGCTCGGCATCCGGTTCGTGGGCCAGCGCAAGCATGTAGCCATAGCGGATGCGATCCGCCGCGCGCGTTCCCCCTTCCCGGATCATGCGCTGGGCCAGGTGGCGCGACGCCTCGATGAAGGTCGGGTCGTTCAGCGTCAGCAGCGCCTGCATCGGCGTGTTGGTGGCCTCCTGGCGCATGGAGCACTGCTCGCGGCCGGGTGCGTTGAAGATCTGCATGTGGGGCGGCGAGATCGTCCGCTTCCAATAGGTGTAGAGGCCGCGGCGATACAGGTTCGGGCCCTTGTCCGACTCGTAGTAGTTGGTGTCGTATTCGTCATTGTTCTGGAAGGTGAAGGCCGACCACAGATCGTCGGGCTGGTAGGGCTTTACCGATGGCCCGCCCAATTGTTCGCTCAGGAGCCCGCTCACCTTCAAGGCCTGATCCCGCACCATCTCGGCCGGCAGGCGGAAACGGGGCGCCCGGGCGAGGAGCAGGTTTTCCGGATCCTTTTCCCGATACTCCGGGGTCACCACGGAACTCTGCCGGTAGGTGGCGCTCGTGACGATGAGCTTCTGCATGGCCTTCACGTCCCAGCCGGTCTCGATGAAGTGGAGGGCCAGCCAATCGAGCAACTCCGGGTGGCTCGGCGGCACGCCCTGCGTGCCGAAATCCTCGCTGGTCTTGACGAGGCCCTTGCCGAAATATACTTGCCAGTAATGGTTCACGCGAACCCGGGCCGTAAGCGGGTGCTGGGGCGACACGAGCCATTGGGCGAAGCCGAGCCGGTTCTTCGGAAGCGATTCGGGCATTTCACCCAGCCGCGCGGGCACGCTGGGCTGGAGCTTCTCGGCGGTGTCGGGCTGATCGTAGACGCCGCGCTTGAGCAGGAAAGTGTCCCGCTTCTCCGGCATGTCTTCCATGATCATCGTGGTGACGATGGACTTCTCCAGTTCCGTGCGCGCGAGGTGGAGGCTGGTGACTTCCTTGTTGCTCGCGACCCACTGGGGATCCTGGCCCCGGAAGCGCTGTTGCAGGTCCTTCAGCCCATCCGCGCCGCGCTGCGCCGCCGGCGTTTCGAGCGCCTTCATCATGGCGAGCAGCGCCTTGCCGTGGTCATTGATGCGGCGGAAATAGAAGCCGGTACCGCCGCCGAAATTGACCACCTTCATCACGATCTCGTGCTCGCCTTCCGTAAGGAAGAGATCGAGTCGATCCGTGTCCGGCGCGGTAATACGCCCTTCGGTAAAGTTGTACTTTACTTCACCGTCGACCCAGATCTTCAGGGCGTCGTTGCTGCCCAGCGATATGGAGAGCGCGCTGGGAACGTGTACCATGACCGTCCGACGGATGTAGTTGGCCGCCTGGCCCGTCTGGGTGAACTGGTTGACCGTTCCATCGATCCAATCCGGCATTTCCTTCCAGCGCAGCTTTTCAGGCCCGAACTCCTGGTTGATATCGAAGGGGGATTCCTCCGGGGGCAGCACCCGATTCGCCACTTCGATCCGCTCGTTGCCTTCCAACGGGAAGGGGCCCGCATGCATCCACGGGCTGAAATCGGGGTTGGCCCACTTCGTGATCGCGGCCGATTCAGAGACTGAAAGGGCGAAGCGACCCATGGCGTGCTGGACAGATTCGGAATTCTGCTTGATCCGGATGGTTACTTGATCGCCGGGAGCGATTACCGCGCCATCGCCCAGGACGAAGATGCCGCTGCGGTTCTCACGGCGCACATGGGCACCCGTGGCCCATCCCGTCGCTTCGTTCCCGTCGATGGCGGAAATGACCTGATAGTCGTCCCGTTCCTGGGCGAAATCGGCGAGGGCCGTGGCGACGGAAAGCTTCTCCGGCGCGCCGCCTGCGGGGGTGCGCTCCACTTCAAATTCGGAGATGACCACATTGCCGTTGGCCGAGCGGCCGGGGCCTGTTTCGGGCAGCGCCGGATCAGTGAACATATCCAGCTTGAACGACTTCAGGGGCCCTTCGGCCTGGAAGGAAATCTCGTAAGTTTCATGATCCGGGTTCGGACCGCCCACCGTGATGATCTGATCCTCGCCACGCGTCAGTTGGGCGCCATTGAGCGACGTGAGCGTTGCCGCGCCAAGGGGTTTCCAGGCGCTCTCGCTGAAGCGCGTCGCGAGATTCTGCTCCCACTGCGTCTGCTCCGCGTCCAGCCGTTCGTCCGGCGCGAAGAGCGTTTTTTCCAGCGCGGTGATCTGCCCGTCGATTTCCGCACGCTTCACTTCCTGATCCGGCGTTGGCACGGCGATAAAGGGCTTGTCATTGCCCTGTTCCCGGCCCTTGCCCTCTTCGGGCACCTGGTTGAAAAAGGCGTAGAGCTCGTAGAATTCCTTCTGTGTGAGCGGGTCAAACTTGTGATCGTGGCAACGGGCACAGCCGATGGTCAGGCCCATCCACGTCGTACTCGTCGTGTCCACACGGTCCACCACATACTCCACCGCGTACTCTTCCGGGATGATGCCGCCCTCGCCGTTGATCCGGTGGTTGCGGTTGAAGCCCGTGGCGATTTTCTGTTGGGGCGTGGCATCGGGCAGCAGATCGCCCGCCAGTTGCTCGATCGTGAACTGGTCGAAGGGCATGTTGTCATTGAAGGCCTTGATGACCCAGTCGCGCCAGTGCCACATGTCGCGCTTGGTATCGCGCTGGTAGCCGTTCGTGTCGGCGTAGCGCGCGGCATCGAGCCAAGGGGTCGCCATACGTTCGCCGTAGTGGGGGGAGGCCAGCAGCCGATCCACCAGCCGCTCATAGGCCCCTTCGCCCGTGTCGGCCAGAAACGTATTCACTTCCTCCGGTGTGGGTGGCAGGCCGGTAATATCCAGAGACGCGCGGCGGATCAGGGTTTCCTTCGGGGCCTCGGGTGAGGGCTTCAGGCCGGCCGCGTCGAGGCGTGCAAGTATGAAGCGATCGATTTCATTGCGGGGCCAGGCGGGATCCGACACTGCGGGCGGCTCGCTCTTCACCGGCGCTTCAAAAGACCAGTGGCCCTGCCAGGGCGCGCCCTGCGCTATCCACCCGCGGAGCGTATCGATATCCTTCTGGGAGAGTTCAAGATTGGAGCCCGCCGGGGGCATGCGCTCTTCCGGATCGCTGTGGATGATGCGCTTGACAAGTTCACTGCCGTCGGGATTGCCCGGAGCCACGATCGGCTGGCCATCCTTCGTGTTGCCGAAGAGACCGGCCCGGTCGTCGAGGCGGAGGCCCATCTTTCGGGTCTTCTCGTCGGGTCCGTGGCAGGAGAAGCACTTCTCCGAGATAATCGGGCCCACATCGCGGTTGTAAGACATGGCAGTTTCGGCGGGGGCCGGGTTGGGCAGCGCGGAAAGCACCAGTGCGGTCGTGCCCGCGCACAGGAATCGACGGAGGGTTATTTGGGGTGGCATGCCAGTCTCCTGCAATCACTCGATAGATAGGGGTTCCCTTATCAGTGTACTCCACGTAGTGAAATTCCTGCAAATGGCGATTTTACCGATCCGGTATCTCCCGAAGTTTCCGGGTGGGCAAATGCCGCGTTAGGGCCGGAATTACATCATTTGCACAGATTTCACTTGATATTGTTGCCCGGAATTGCCCAGAATGAAGAACCAAGGCGAGGTGTCCTTACCAATATCCGGCGGGTGCCCCGATGCAGAGTTCGTTTCAGACAGGTTTCGGTCCACGCTGCACCCCGCGCAGCTTTGCTTGCGGGGCAACCTATCCGGGGCAACGGTCGGAGATCGACATGCCGGTCGGGATACCCACCCACAGCCCATGTCCGGGCCGTACCAGGCAAAGGAGGGCGTTTACATGCTGGGTCGCGGACTAGTCCACATGCCTTGGGTCGCAGCATTGCTGCTCTATTCCACCGTGGTGGCGATCGAAGTCTTCGTTGCACGCCCCGGGGAGGAAGAGGGCGCGCGGCTGGCCGCGGTGGACGCGATTCGCGGCAGCTTCATGCGCGATCTGCGGGTCATGGAATCCGTCATGAGCGCAGGTACGGTGGATGAGGTCAAGGTGCTGGCATCCGCGAGCGCTGAGATGCCTGGCCTCGAACTTTACCTCCTGGTCGATCCCGACGGACGCGTTCTCGCCTCGTCCGATGCAACTCCGCCAGGCCAGCCCGTCCCCAATGGCCCACCCTTCGACCGGTTTCTGCCCCGTTTGGGAACGGTCTTCTCCCCCGAGGTTCGACGTGAGGTCGGCGGAAACGAAGTGGAGGCCGCGGCGAGTGTCGCATTTTCAACCTCCAGCCCGGCCGGTCACGGACTCCTCTACGCGCGCTGGAACCTGGAGCCCCTGGTCAGCCCCATGCTTGAGTCCACCCGGGAGTTTGCGATCCTGCTTTTCGTGCTCTTTGTGATCATGGTCCTGCCGGTCCAATTCATGGTGTACTGGCTGGTCACGCGGCGCCTACAGCGGCTGGCGGTGGACGCGCAGGCTTTCGGGCGGGGCGAACGCGCGGGGCTGTTCCTGGATATTCTGCCCGATCAGATTGGCGCGGTCTCCCGCCTGCTTCGGGAAGCGACGACCGATTTGGCGGAGCGAGAAGTGGTGACCCAGCGCCTGGAGCTGGCGCTCGAGTCGGCCAACGCGGGCGTCTGGGATTGGGATATCCCCCGCAAGGTGATCCTCACCAATGCCCAGTACCACACCATGCTGGGTGACGAGCCCCCGAGCGATCCTCTTCTCGCGGAAGTTCTGCTTGAGCGGGTGCATCCAGACGAGGTCGGCATGGTCCGCGGCATGATCCTGGAGGTTTTCCGCAAAGAGAGAACACTTTACAATATCGAATTCCGCATGCGCGGTCTTCGCGATGGTCAGTACCGGTGGATCCGGAGCACCGGCCGCGTGGTCGAATGGGGACCGGACAACCGCGCGCTGCGCATGCTGGGCCAGCACACCGACATTGGCGCGCAGAAAGCCATGCAGACGCACGAGGCGGATCTGGCGCGGATTGTGGATGACTCGCCCAGTGAGGTCTACGTCTTCCGGACCGACGACCTCCAGTTTCTCTCGGTGAACCGTTCCGCGTACAAGAATACAGGCTACGCGGTAGGGGAACTGTTGTCGAAGACCGCCTTTGATCTCACGCCACCGGCACGCCGCCTCCAACTGGAGTCTGCCCTGGATTTGCTGCGCCGGGGCGAGGCCCTCTATCTCCAGCACCAGTTCCTGCACCTGCGCAAAGACGGTAGTGTCTACGACGTCGAGTCGATCGTCCAATTGCAGACCTTCAACGACCAGCCGGCCTTCGTGGCCATCGTTCAGGATATCTCCGGGCGGGTCCTGCTCCAGCGGCGTTTTGAGAAGCTCTTCGAGGGCGTGTCCCACGCCATTATGGTGTTCGATCACGATGTGCGCTTCATCATGGTGAACCAGGTGGCCGCGCGGCTTTTCCGGGTCCCCGCCGGGGATCTGGCCGGCCGGACGCTGGAGGATTTTGTTCCAGATTTCCACGCCCTGCTGAGAGAGCGGATCGCCGGCGTACTTGACGCCCGCGCCGGCGGTGAATTTGAGGATCGCCTCCTGATCGGCGGCGTCCAACGCTGGTTCCAGACCTTTCTCGAGCCCCTCGAAGATGACGACGGCCAGTTTACCTGGGTGCAGATGATCACCTATGAAACCACGGAGGAGAAAGAGAGCGAGGCGCGCATCCACGCCCAGCAGGAACGTTATCGCACCCTCGTGGAATCCACCTCGGCTATCTTGTGGGAGGGAGACCCGGACACCTTCGCCTTTACGTTCGTCAATCAGGAGGCGGAGAACGTGCTCGGCTACCCGGCGGAACAGTGGATAGGCGATCCCGAGTTCTGGCCCCGGCACATCCACCCCGCGGATCGGGAGTGGGCCGTTAACTATTGCCAGACCGCCACGAGAGCCGGAGAGGAGCATGCCTTCGAGTACCGCATGATCGCGGCGGACGGCCGCATCGTCTGGCTTCGCGACATTGTAAGCGTCGTCAAAGCGGACGGACGGGCCGTCAAACTGGTCGGCGTGATGATCGACATCTCTCGGGAGAAGCGCGAGGAAGAGCGCTTCCAGGCGGCTTTCGAGAGTATCCCCATCGGCAATATCGTGATCGATGCCAAGGGCACCATCCAACTGGCGAATCCCGCCGCGCAGACGATGTTTGACTATACCGCGGAGGAACTGGTGGGGAAGAATGTGGCGATGCTCATGCCGGAACCCGATCGCGGCCGGCACGATGGGTTCATCGAGCGATATCTCGAAACCGGAGTGAAGAAAATTCTCGGATCTTCAAGGGAAGTATCGGGCCTGCGCAAGAACGGCGAAGTTTTCCCCGTGCGCCTGGCCCTGGGCGAGATGTTCGACGCGGAGCACCGCACCTTCGTCGGCAGCGTGATCGACCTGAGCCACATCAAGAGCCTTGAGGCGCAACTAATCCAATCTCAGAAAATGGAGGCCGTGGGCCAGCTCGCCGGCGGCATCGCCCACGATTTCAATAATCTTTTACATGTGATCAACGGTTTCGCCGAGATCGCCCGGAGCGCCCTGCCGCCCGACGCCCCGGTGCAACTGGAGCTCTCCCAGATCGCCCTGGCCGGCGAACGCGCCGCGGCACTCACGGGCCAGTTACTCGCCTTCAGCCGGCGCCAGGTGATGGAACCCGACAACATCGACCCCAACGAGGTTATTTCTAAGATGGGCAGCATGCTGCGGCGGGTCATCGGCGAGCACATCCAGCTCGAAGTGCTTGCGAGCCCGCGCCTGGGCCGGATCTACGCGGACCAGGGCATGATCGAGCAGGTACTGATGAACCTGTGCGTGAACGCCCGGGACGCCATGAAATCGGGCGGGCGGCTCAATATCGAAACAGAGAATGTCCTCATCACGGACGAGTACTGTCGCGATCACGTGTGGGCGAAACCGGGACGCTATGTCCTCATCAGCGTGACCGACACGGGCTGCGGTATGGATCGCGACACGGTCGCTCACATCTTCGAACCCTTCTTCACGACCAAGGGCATGCACGAGGGTACGGGCCTTGGTCTCTCCATGGTCTACGGCATCGTGAAGCAGCACGACGGCATGATCAGCGTCTACAGCGAGGTGGATAAAGGCACGACCTTCAAGGTCTATCTGCCGCACTCCGAGCGCGCGGCGGAGGACGTGGGCACCAAGATCGAAGGCGAAGTGCCCCGAGGCACCGAGACCATCCTCGTGGTGGAGGACGACGAAGCGGTACGCGGCCTGACAAGGACCGTCCTGGAGGCCGCGGGCTACACCGTCATCGAAGCGGAGAATGGGCACCAGGCCCTGCATGCGTTCCGCCAGCAACACGAGCGAATCCACCTCGCCCTGCTCGACGTCGTCATGCCGGGTATGGGCGGTCGTGAGGCCTACAAGGAAATGCTCGAAGTGAACCCCGAGCTCAAGGCGCTCTTTGCCAGCGGCTACAGCGAGAACGCGATTCATACCAACTTCGTGCTGGACAGCGGCCTGGCCCTTCTGAAAAAGCCCTATTCGCGGGATGAACTGCTTCGGGCCGTTCGGCGTCAATTGGACCAGTGATGCGGCTCCGGTGAGATCGCGGGACTTTGCCCCCGCCCCGGCGCCTTCGGTAGACTGACCATCCCGGTGCCGTCGTCGGGCTTTCGCATGGCGGCCCCGGAACGACGTCCACAGCCCCTCAAGGAGTGCCCCGAATGCGCATGCGTACCACACTCGCTTTTTGTCTTGCCCTGAGCCCTTCGCTGGCCGCCCCAGCCCAGTTGGCGAAGTTCGAAAATCCCCGATGGGAACCCATCGCGGACGAAGTCTATCTGCAGGAAGTGTCTCGCCAGATTCCTTCCACGGAGCCTTTGACTTCCGTGGCCGTCTTCGGTGGCGCGGCCTACGTGGGTGGGGCATCGGGCGTGTCCCGCATCGTCGGCGAGTCGCTGGAATTGGTCGCGGGACCCGAGGGTGCCGTCATGCGCCTGAAGGCCCTCGGCGGCATGCTCTGGGCCGCGGGCCCCGGAGGCCTCTGGCGCTTTGATGGCACAATCTGGGCCAAGGTGTCCACGGAAGCCGTGGCCGATCTCTGCGAGCACAACGGTGCCATCGTGGCCGCTTCCGGCCAGGCCCTCTTCACTGCCACGGAAGCGGGTCTCGCGCCGCTGGCCACCGCATCGGGACCCCTGCTCGGTCTCGCATCCTACGCCGGCACGATCTACGTCCATGACGGCCTCCGCGTCGGTCTCCTGGAAGGGGGCGAGATCACCTACCGCTATATTTTCGACTGGGGCACGCTCCAGCGCGGCTGCGTCATCCGGGATATCCTTTCCCAGGGCAGCCGACTCGTCGTGGCGACGGACAAGGGCCTCGGCGTGTTGCGCGGCATGACCTGGTACGCGATTCAGGGCGAGGACGGTCTCTGCTATGAAGATACCACGAGTCTTTCGGAGGGCTTCGATCACGATCTCTGGATCGGAACCTCGCGCGGGGCCATGCGCAACATCAAAGACGAATACCAGTACTTCGCGGGGGTGCGCTGGGTGCCCAGCGAGCAGGTGAACGCCATCGCATCGGGCGACAATGCCATCTACCTCGCCACCGACGGCGGCCTCGGCATTATCTCGTATGAGCCCTTCACCCTCGCAAAGAAAGCGGCGTACTACGAGCGGTGGATGGAAGAATGGGGCCAGAAACGCCTCGGCTTCGTCCACTCGCTGAACCTGATCGACGGCCAGTGGGTCCGCGAAGTCAGCGACAACGACGTGGGCTACAGCAGCCACTACATGGCCGCGAAATGCTTCGAGTACGCCGTGACCGGCAGCGAAGATGCCCGCGCCGAAGCGGTAAACATGATGAAGACCGTGAAGTGGAGTGAAGAGATTACCTCCATTGACGGATTCCCCGCTCGCTCCATCTATGCCGTGGGCGAGCCCACCCTGAAGGCCATGCACGGCTCCGGCGGCCTGCCCGCCGAGTGGCACCGCACGGAAGACGGCCTCTTTGAGTGGAAAGGCGACACCTCCAGCGATGAGACCGACGCCCAGGTCTACGAGACCATGCTCTTTCTGAAACTTGTGGCCAACGACGAAGAAAAGGTCTGGGCCACGCAGCACCTCCAGCGGATGATTGGCCACATCGTGGACAACGGATTCATGCTGCGCGATGTGGACGGCGAGCCAACCCGCTGGGCGCGCTGGGACCCGGAGTATCTCCAAACGCCCTATGGCTATTACTCCCGCGGTCTCAACGGCATGGGCGCGATGAATTACGTGACCACGGCCTATCATTTCACGGGCGACGAGAAGTTCAAAGCGGCGAAGGATCAGTTGCTTGCGTGGAATTATCAGCCCGACATCCTGCGCCAGAAACTCACCTTCCACCCCGGCTACTTCACCCACTTCGATGATCGCCTGGCCTTCTACAGCTACTATTCCCTTCTGCAATATGAGACCGACCCCGAGCTGAAAGCCCTGTGGCTTCGCAGCCTGGAGCGCGCCTGGGAAGTGAAGCGTATCGAGGCCGTGCCGTGGTTCCACTTCATCTACGGTGCCCTCACCGGCAACGACATGGAGGGGGATCGCGCTGTGAATCATCTGCGCGAATGGCCCCTCGATCTCCATCGCTACAGCTACCGCAATTCTCAGCGCGACGACCTCTTTACGCCCAAGGGCTACCGCGAATACGCTGAGCGCCCCAGACCCCTGTCCCCACGCGAGACCGAACCCAACCGCTGGGACGGTGACTTCATGCAGCTCGACGGCGGCTCTGGTGGCGCTGTGGTGGCCGATTCCGGCGGCTGGCTGGACGCCTATTGGATGGGCCGCTACTACGGCATGATCACCGCGCCCCAGACGAATGATGTGTCGCTCACCACGGTGCCCCACCGCGGCATGCAACTGGGTGCCGCGCCCTACGCCGGCCCCGAGCGCCCGAAACTGGAGCATGAAAAGTAAAGGCTGAAGTGTGAAGGATGAAGGCTAAAAGGGACTTTGACCGATAGGACGGATACGACCGATTCGTCCTATCGGTCTCATCCGTCCTAGAGAGAGGGAACTCATGCGCAGGCATTACATCGCTTTACTCGCCTGGGCCGTTCTGGCCATGGCCATGCCCGCCATCGCCAAGCCCAACATCGTCGTCATTTTCTGCGACGACATGGGCTATGGCGATCTCGGAGCCTTCGGCCACCCCACAATCCAAACGCCAAATCTGGATCGCATGGCGGCGGAGGGACAGAAGTGGACGAGCTTCTACGCCGCCGCGCCCGTGTGTACACCGAGCCGGGCCGCCCTCATGACGGGGCGTCTGCCCATTCGCAGCGGCATGTGTAACGACACCCGCCGCGTGCTTTTTCCCGATTCCAGCGGCGGAATTCCTGAGGAGGAAGTGCTCCTGCCTGAGCTGTTGAAAGCGCAGGGCTACGCCACCGCCTGCGTGGGCAAATGGCATCTGGGTCACCTGCCGCAGTACCTGCCCACGCGTAACGGTTTCGACTATTACTACGGCATCCCCTACAGCAACGACATGGATCGGGACCAGGCCGTGCCCCACGCCGAAGCCTTCGGGAGTTCGAAAAGCGAATACTTCAACGTGCCCCTGATGCGCAACGAGGAAATCATCGAGCGGCCCGCGGATCAGACCACCATCACGAAGCGCTATACGGAAGAGGCCGTGGCCTACATCAAAACCAACAAAGACAAACCCTTCTTCTTGTACCTCGCCCACAACTTGCCCCACATCCCCCTGTTTCGCTCGCCCGAGTTTGAAGGTAAGAGTCGGCGGGGAATCTATGGCGATGTAATTGAAGAGATTGACTGGAGCGTGGGGCAGGTGCTCGACACCCTGCGCGCGGAGGGCATCGCCGAAAACACCCTCGTGCTATTCACCTCCGACAACGGCCCGTGGATCAAATATGAATTGCAAGGCGGCTCGGCGGGGCTCCTGCGCGGCGGCAAGGGCGGCACCTTCGAAGGTGGCATGCGCGTACCCGCCATCTTCTGGCAACCGGGCACCATCGCGCCCGGTGTAATTGCGGAAATCGGCTCCACACTGGATGTCTTCGCCACGGCGGCCGCACGCTCTGGTGCTACGTTGCCCGCCGATCGCGTGATGGACAGTGTCGATCTCGGCCCGGCGCTCCACGGCACCGGCGTGAGCCCCCGCACCTCCATGATCTTCTACCGCGACACGACCCCCTTCGCCCTGCGTCAGGGAGCGTTCAAGGCCCATTTTCAGACCCGCGAAGAGTATGGCGACGCCACCGTGACGCGACACGATCCACCCCTGCTCTACAACGTGGAACAGGACCCGTCGGAGAAATTCGACGTGGCGGCAAAGCATCCCGAAGTGGTCGCCGCGATCAAGGCCGAGCTGGAGGCACACAACGCCGCCATGGCGCGCGGCGCGGACCAATTGGGTGGAAAGATCGCGAACTGAGGGTAAACAAAAAAGTTGAACCACGGATGGCACGGATAACACGGATAAAATAAGGGCGGACGTTACGTTCATGCGCGTGGTGTTACAAAAGAGTTATGTCTACAGAGTACACTAAGGCACGGAGAATTCATTTCAAGAAATCCGTGTTATCCGTGCAATCCGTGGTAAAAAAATGGGAATCTACCATGAATACTAAGCCCGTTTTTCAAATCGCAGCGGCCGTCACCCTGTGCGTGCTGGCCCTGTCCGCGCAAGCCGATCCGCGCCACATCTACCTCACCTATTCCGATGCCCCCGAGTCCTCCATCGACATTAATATCATCGTCGAGAGCGAAGTCGAAGCCATGCAGGTTTTCTACGATACCGAGCCCCGTCACGAAGCGCGTGACGCCTACGCGAACCACGTCAAGGCCACCTTCGTGCCCAGTCCCATGGCCCTGGCCGATGGGCGCGCGCTCTATGTGGCCGCGCTGAAGAATCTGGCGCCTGGAACGCTGTACTCCTTCATAGCCGGCGAAGGGGATTTTGGCTACTCCCGGGAATTGAAGTTCAAAACCCTGCCCGGCGGCGACGCGCCCCTGCGCTTCGTCAATGGTGGCGATATGGGTGCCGACGGTCGCGCCCGTACCATCCTGAAGCTCGCGGCCCAGCGCGATCCCGATTTCGCCTTGCTCGGCGGCGATCTGGCCTATGAAAACGGCATGCTCGGTGACGGCGCCCTCGTGGACGCCTGGCTGGACAACTGGTTCAACTACATGCGCCGAACCGACGGCGGCCTGGTGCCCATCATTACCTGCATCGGCAACCACGAGGTGAACAAGACCCAGTACGACGACCCCATGCTGCGCTCACCGTGGTATTTGTCCCTCTTTGGCCGCCAGGGCGAGAAGCCCTACTTCAGCAGGCAGGTCGGGGACAACATGGTCTTCATCGCCCTGGACAGCGACCATCTCAATCCGGTGGAGGGCGAACAGACCGCCTGGCTCGCGGCGGAACTGGAGAACTACAAGGCGGTCCCCCACAAGTTCGCCTTCTACCACGTGCCCATGTATCCCGCCTTTGGCGACTACGATGGCAAGGTCGCAGCACAAATGCGTGAACTCTGGGCGCCCCTCTTTGATCAGTACGGCCTCCGGGTGGGCTTCGAGCACCACGACCACGTGGCCAAGCGCACCAAGCCCATCAAAGGCAACAAGGTGGCCGAGAGCGGCACCGTGTACATCGGCGACGGCGCCATGGGCCGCGAGAGCCGCGATGTTGACCGCGAGCTCCGCTGGTACAGCGCCATGGAAGAGAGCGAAGTTCACTGCTGGATCGTGGACGTAACCAGGGACGGCGTGAAGCTGGAGGCCATCAACCGTTCCGGCGCAGCGTTTGATTCAGTTTCGCTACCGTAGGAAATCGTCGTTTTGCAGGCCGCTGGGCAGGCTCAGGAGATTATGGGGTATAGTGTATGGGTATTTGCGCGCACTGTTCACGAAAGATTCGATTCCGCGGATTCGTTGAAGACGGGGTTCGTTTCTGCAATATGGAATGCTACAAGCATTTTGCGGTGGGCTATTTGCTCAGCCAGGTCCCGGACGAATTTGTTGATGCTGAGACGGAACGGATAGCCTTTGGGCCTTGCCCCGTTTGCAACGGCGACGGCCCAAACGATCTCCATGATTCCTATCAGGTGTGGTCACTCGCAGTGATCACATCCTGGAAGACGGTCCAGCGTATTTCGTGTATATCATGCGCCCGACGAAAGAATGTGCGGGATTGCATCTTGTCGTTTGGTCTCGGTTGGTGGGCGCTTCCGGCAGGCGTGTTTTGCACCCCCATGCAGATTGCATGGAACTTGAAAGCGATTAGAACCCGCGAGGCAGGCGTAGAGCCATCGGAGGTGTTGCGTTACAAAGTGCGATATCGGTTGATGGAGAACATGTTGGCGGCCGGGAATCTGTCGCTGGAGCTGCCACAACAAGACCAGGAGTAAGCCGTGGATGATCGCAATTGCGGGAGCATGCCCCAGGAAAGTTACCACCGCTGTCGGCGGGGGCTTCTAATCGTTCTTGTTCTTGGGGCATCGTGTGCTATTGGCCAGGAGCCGCTGCGCGAGTTTTCCGCCGCCGAGGCCCGGCAAGGGGTGGCGGTGGATGCGACCCATGTATACGCCATCGACAATCACACCCTCGGGAAGTACGACAAGTTCTCCGGAGCACGGGTGGCCGGATGGGAGGCCGACGAGGCGCACCCGTTGATTCACCTTAACAGCGGCGTCGTGCGCGACGGCAAGCTGTTCGTTGCGCATTCCAACTATGGCTCCCTTCCGATGACAAGCAGCGTGGAGATCTGGGATGTCGAGACCATGGCCCACGTGGGGAGCCACAGCTTCGGCGTACTGTATGGTTCGCTGACCTGGCTGGATTGGCATGACGGCTTCTGGTGGGCCTGTTTCGCGCACTATGAGGGTAAGGGCGGCGAGCCAGGCAAGGGCCCTGAGCACACCGTGGTGGTGAAGATGGATGAAGCCTGGCGGGCGCTTGAATCCTGGGTGCTTCCCTCCGAAATCATCGCACTGCTCACGCCCCACAGCGCGTCGGGCGGAGCCTGGGGACCCGACGGGCGTTTGTACGTCTCGGGGCATGATCGCGCGGAGCTATACGTGCTGGAAATCCCGAAGGCGGGTTCGGTCCTGCGGCACGTGGAGACGATACCCTCTCGAAATGAAGGGCAGGCCATCGCCTTTGATCGATCGGGCACGGGATTGCTCTATGGAATTGTACGCAAGACGCGGATGATCGTGGCCGCGCCGATGGCGGGAGAAAGCCATTAAATCCTCGCCCGGAATTGACGCATACCACGCTAGGAGCGAAAGCAATAGTATCTAGTTTCACCACGAAAGACTTAGAGCAGCCATTGGCCGCAACCAAATATTTTAACCACGGAGACACGGAGGCGCGGAGAAGACGAGGAGTGCAGAGACACGGCACGCTTACGTTCGAGAAGGCGTCTCTAATTTCCCGGCCTCATGTGTTTTCTCCGTGCCTTCGTGCACTCCGTGGTCTATCCGTTTCTTAGTTTGGTTCTTATTCGTGTGGATTCGTGTCCATTCATGGTTGAACGTTTCAGCCGTAGAAAGGGTATCTATCATGAAGACGCTGGTTCTTCTGGCCGCCGTGTTTACGGTACTCGTGACAGGCGCCTCCGCATCGGAACGACCCAACATCGTGGTGATCCTCGCGGACGACCTGGGCTATGGCGATGTGGCGTGTTACAACCCGGATTCTAAAATTCCCACGCCAAATCTGGACACCATGGCGGGCGCGGGAATCCGCTTTACCGATGCCCATTCGCCGAGCGCGGTATGTTCGCCCACCCGCTACGCCCTGCTCACGGGAACCTACGCCTGGCGCAGCGCGCTGAAGAGCAGCGTGCTGTGGGCGTGGGATGCGCCGCTCATCGAACCAACGACACCGACTCTCCCAGGCATGTTGCGCGAAGCGGGCTATGACACGGCCTGCATCGGGAAGTGGCACCTGGGCTGGGACTGGCCCACGAAGGACGGATCCCGGCCCAACGACTCCATATCGCTGGGTAAATGGGATGTCAAGGCGCGCGGACCCCTGGGCGATACCATCGACTTCACCCGACCTGTCGCAAACGGCCCCACCACACGGGGCTTCGGCTATTACTTCGGCGATGACGTCCCCAATTTCCCGCCCTATTGCTTCATCGAGAATGACCGGCTCCTGGGCCTGCCCGACCGCCCCAAGCCCGAGGATATGTTCGGCGCCCCGGGCCCCATGGTGGAGGGCTGGGATCTGGCGAAAGTCATGCCCGCACTGGCGGAAAAGGCCGTAGCCTTCATCAAGGCGAAGCCGGGTGAGGCGCCCTTCTACCGCAAAGCCGCCGCGCCTTTTTTCCTCTATCTGCCTCTGACCGCGCCCCACAATCCCGTCGCGCCCGCCGCACAATTCATCGGAAAGAGCGGCGCCCACCGCTATGGCGACTTTGTCTATGAATGCGACTGGTTCGTCGGCGAAGTGATGAAGGCCCTGGAAGAGACGGGGCTCAAGGAGAGCACCCTCGTCATTTTCACTAGCGACAACGGATCCCCCGCAAACGATGGCGAGAACATGGACGGAAAGAACGGTACCGTGCTGGCCTATGGCCACAACCCAAGCCATATCTACCGCGGCATGAAGGCGGACATCTGGGAGGGCGGCCACCGGGTCCCCTTCATCGCCCAATGGCCAGGCAAGATTCCCGCCGGGGCGACATCGAAAGAAATCATCTGTCTCGTGGATCTGATGGCTACCTTGTCATCGATCACGGGCGCGCCGTTGCCGCAGAATGCAGCGCTGGACAGTTACAACCTCCTGCCCGCGATGCGCGGCGAAGCGCTCACCGCGCCGATCCGCGAGGCGACTGTACACCATTCAATCCAGGGCATGTTTGCCATTCGCCAGGGCCAATGGAAGCTTATTGAAGGCAAGGGCAGCGGTGGCTGGACGCCGGGCGGCGAGGATGAGTCACCAGGCCAGCTCTACGATCTGGAGCAGGATCCCGGCGAGACCGTTAATTTGTACCAAGCCCATCCGGACATCGTCACGCGCCTCGGGACCTTGTTGGAGACCTACAGGAGCACCGGGCGAAGCGTCGCCCACTGAGTCCCTGTTTCCAATCGCCTCATCGTATAAGCATCGGAAAAGAATGTGGCACAGCCGTCTCGGCTGTGTTTTGTTTTTCGCGGGGAGGCGGCCTGTCAAAAGCCAGGTGAATTCTACTCGGGCAATCACAGGCGGGACGCCTGTGCCACATTCTTTCAAATCTGTTTCAATGCCTGTGAGAATGGCGCGGCGGGTTACCCTACGCCTCGCCCGCTCCCTCGGACGTGATCGCCTCCACCACGGAATCGATGCGGTTCCGCCACAAGTCCAGCTCCACCTGAAAGCGACGTTGCACTTCGTCCAGGGGGCTGTAGTCCACCGATTCCTCGCCGCGTCGGCCCTGTGCGATCAATTGCTCATAGAGCGCAACCAGTTGCCCCGTGGTAGCGTCGAGGGAAAAAGTGTCGACCGTTTGTTGCAGGCCGGCACGATAGGGCGCGGGATCTTCCAGCACCTCCAGGACCGCCCGGGCAAAGGCTTCGGAATCTTCCTCCGCAAGCAGGCGGCCATTCTCGCCGTCCTTCACCACATCGCGCACGCCCGGCGCGTCCACCGCGACGACAGGGGAGTTCGCGGCCATCGCTTCTAGAATGACCATGCCCTGTGTTTCGCTTTGAGAAGAGAAGAGGAACACGTCGATGGCGTGGTAGGCGTCCACAACGTCCTGCCCGGTCTTGCGGACCGCAAATATCACGCGATCGGCAACGGCGGATTGGCTAGCTCGCTCCCGCAACTCCTCCAGCGAGGGCCCGTCCCCGACGATGAGGAAAATCGCTTCGGGCTGCTTTTCCAGCGCGAGTATCGCGGCATCGAGCAGAAAGTTCAGATTCTTTTCCGGGGCGATGCGCCCCACATGCCCGAGCACGGGAACATCCGGCGAGAGGCCCAGGGCCTCGCGGCCGCGCGCGCGATCTCCCGTTCCAAAGGCATCCAAATCCACGCCGGTCGGGATCACTTCAACGGGAGACGTGACCCCAAGCGCAGTCATCTCCTTCCGGATATCCTCGCTCGGTGCAATATTCGCATCGCATAGATTGGCGTGCCCCGTGGAGAGCTCCTGTACGAAGCGCTCCATCCAGGGCATCTGATCCGAGAGATAATGGAGGTAGTGCGCGTATTGCGTATGATGCGTCGAAACCACCGGCACATTGAGCGAGGCCGCGATGCGCAGGGCCGTATCACCCAGCAGGAAGGGGTGGTGCGTGTGGATGATATTGGGGGCAAACTCCGCAATGCGCGGCAGGAGGTTGTTATGCAGGGGCAGCGGAACGGAGAACTCCGTCTGATTGAAATTCTTCAGCGCCGCGACGCGATGGACCTCGTCCGTGGACTCGCCCTTGGGCTGTTCGTCGTATTCCGGCGCAACCACCAGCACCTGGTGGCCGAGCTCGCGGAGTTTCTCGCTGAAGCGGTGGACGGACAAAGCGGACCCGCCCACAAAAGGCAGGTAGTTGTTGGTCATCATAGCTATTCGCATGCTGCCTCCTTCCAAGCTTGGCCTCGCCCAATCGTATCACAAGACTCGGGCGCATACCGGCAGTTCCCGGTATGCGCCCGAAAAAACAAAATCTAAGGGATGTGGAGGCCGGATCAGCCCAGCGTCCACCCTTTGCGATATTCCCGGTGGATCAGGCGCGCCGCCTCGGGCACGTTTTTCGCCACGAGGTTTTCCGCATCCCACTCGATCTTCTTGCCCACGCGATAGGCCACGTTGCCCAGATGGTTCGCCTCGGTGAGCCAGCCGGCGTACTCGAAGTTGCACGTGGTCGGGTCGCCCGTCTTACACGCGTGGATCCATTCCTCGTAGTGGCCGAGAGACGCGGGGATGAAGGGCTCCGGCGGCGTAAAGTCCTGGAAGGTGTCTTCGGGCAGGAGCATGTGCTTGCCATAGTCGGCCAGGAGCATGCCCTTGTCGCCCACGAAGAGGCAGCCGCTGTCCCACTGAGGAATAGCCTCCTCTTTCCAGAGCTTCGGGCGGTTGGTGCCCTGGTACCAGCTCAGTTCCAGCGGGCCGCGATCGCCCCGCGCGCCGTATGTGTATTTCACTTCCATCGAGGCGGGCGCGATTTCCGTGTTGGCCGGCGGGCCCGCCGCTTCGATGGTCAAGGGGTGATCCAGGTTCAGCGCCCAGAAGGGCAGATCGATCCAGTGGCTACCCAGGTCCGACATGGTGCCATTGCCAAAATCCCACCAGCGGTACCACTTGGGTCCGGGGAAGTAAACATTGTTGAAGGGCCGCGCGGGCGCCGGTCCGAGCCAGAGATCCCAATTGAGTCCGGCGGGGATCACGTCCTCGTTCGCGGGCCGATCCTGCACAAACACGATGTCCTGTGCTTTCTTGAAGGCCTCTTCATTTTCATGCCAGCCCCAGGCACGCCCGACCCACACGTGGACTTCGGAGATCGTTCCAATCGCGCCCGACTGCACCAGCTCCACCACGCGGCGGTAATTGTCGCCCGCGTGGATCTGGGTGCCCATCTGCGTGGCGACCTTCGCTTTGTTTGCCGCCTCTCGAATAACCCGTGCTTCATAGATGTTGTGCGTCAGGGGCTTCTCGCAATAGACGTGCTTGCCCAGTTGCAGCGCCGGGAGCGTGGCAAAAGCGTGGGTGTGCTCGCAGGTGCTGACCACCACCGCATCGAACTCCGCGGCGTGATCATAGACCGAACGGAAATCGCCGATCTGGCGCGCGTTGGGATACTTGGCCGCCGCCGCGGCCAGGTTGTCCGCATTCACGTCGCACAGGGCCACGATATTCTGGGAGCTGACGCCCTCCAGGTTTGCGCCGCCCCGGCCGCCCGCGCCGATGATGGCGATGTTGAGCTTGTCGTTCAGGTTCTGACCGCGCACGATGGCCGGCGCGCCAATGACGGCGGCACCCGCGACGGCGGAAGTGCGGAGGAAATTGCGCCGGGACAAGGTGCCTGGGTTGCGCTTCGGGGTGGAGCCGGTCTTCGACATGGCTTCGGGATCCTTTCCGGTAGGGGTCGTGTTGGAAAATTGCTGAAGGACAGTCTAGCGGGCAGCGACCGGGGTGTCAATTCGCAGGGACAGTCATTCATGACGCTTCGCGTCACCCATAGCGGGTGGAAGTCATATCCGAGCTTTACCCCCCCTACCCCCCCGCAAGCGGGGGGGTAGGGGGGGTAAGTTCCAGAGTTGACGGTAGTACATCACATACCTTTTCGCGTCGTGACTGCTTATTTCCAGAGCAGCCCCGCCGGTATACGTTTCTGTTGCTCGGTCTGAATGGCACGGCTGACGCAGAGCGGCCCTCGCGATTCGCGGACGCGGGGCGACGCTGTCCCTGCGGCATCGCGGCGAGGTTTGCCGGGCCCGTTGCAACTGGAACCTTTTATTGCCTACAGTGATTATGGCGTTGGATGATAATGGCAAACTTGGAAAAGGAAGAGAGACCATGAGCATAAAGCGAAACATAGCGCGGCACTCCGGCTGGATGGGGAAATGCCGGACAGGCATCGTTTCCGCCCTGGCGATTGCCCTGGCGCCCGCCGCCCTGGCGGTCGAAGCCAACCCAAGCCAGATCGGGATCAATACTGCCGATCAGGCCGTTACCATCGGGGTGACCCACGATGGAGCCCCCGTGCCCGCCGCGAGCATCACCTCGGTGAAGTTGTATGTGGATAACCACGACTACGACCACATGATCACCGTCGAAAAGAAGGACGGCGCGGTGACGATCCGTCCGACCGAAGCCCTGGAGTTAGGCCACTACGATCTGGCCATCAAAACGGGCCAGGGCGAGGTTCGCGTGCCCGTGACGGCACTCCAGACCGTTGCCGACGAGGGACTGGAGGCCCGCGCGAAGCGCCAGGGCGTTACGGTGGAAGAGATCAAGGCCCAGCTCGGGATCAGCCAGTCCGTGGGCCAGGATCGTATCGACCTGAACCTTTCCGAAACCTACTATGTGGGTCAGTCGCTGAAAATGAAGATGGATGTTCCCGCCGGTCGTACCGCGTCATGGATGGTCAACGGTGCGGCGGTGGGCGCTCCCGGCGGCTCCCTGAACTACCCCTTCGAGCAGACGGGCATTTATGACATCGCCTACGTGGAAAAGGAGAAGGAACGCACCATGGCCATCGCCTTGGGCACGGTAACTGTCGTGGCCGAACCTTCGATACCCGTCACGGTGAAGGCCGGAGTGACCCAGACGCTCATGGGCCCCGAAGGCTATGGGCGCTACACCTGGAAGCTGGACGGTGCGGAAGCGGGCAAGGGGTCTTCTTGGAAAGGCACCTTTGAGATTCCCGGCACGCACAGTGTTACCGTGCGTGCGGAGGCCCCCTCGGTGGACTCGGCCCAGTCTTTCCGCGAACTGACCTACGCCATCACGGTGGAGTAGCGGTTCCCGTTCGCAGCAGTTGATCAATTTCCAGCAGGTCCGCACCCGATGCCCCGAGCGTGCGGGCCTGCGTTTCATATTCACGGGCCTTCGTTTCCTCGCCGGCCAGGGCCAGGGCGATGGCGCACTCCGTCAGGAGCCATGGGTCGGGACGTTCGGGGTTGATGCGGCCCTGCAACTCCGCCAGCGCGGTCCTGGCGTCCTCGTGCTGGTGCGCCGTGTCCCCTTCTCTTGCGTGCACCCGCGCCCGGAGCAACAACCACGAACTCTGCCAACGGGCCTTTTCCAGCCCCGTCTCGATCTCGGCCCGCGCCGCGTCGAGCTGACCACCATCCACCAGGGCGCGGACCCAGGCGCGATGGAGCACCACACTGGGGTTACGCGATCTGGCCAGCGCAAGGGCCGCGGCCTGATCGTCATAGCGCCCGAGTTGCCCCAGGCAGCGGGACTCGCCCAGAAACCAGTCCACTTCGGGATAAGGCGCCTTGAGCGCCTCGCGCCACGCATCGAGCGACTCCGGCCATTTCGTCTGCGCTTCCAGCACCTGGGCCAGCAGCGCCTGGCCCGGCGCGCGTCGTCCATCATCGTCGTACAGCGCGATCGCGCGCTGCGCGGCGGATTCCGCATCGGTCCAATTGCCCAGATGAAGGTGGGCCTCGGCCAATCCCTGGAGCGCGGCGCTGAAGCGGGGTTGCAGGGCCAGCGCGCCATCGAAATCGGTGATGGCGGCATTCCACTGGCCCAGAGACTGATACTCGAAGGCCCGGGCCGCCAGCAGGCGCGCCGTGGGGCCCTCCTGTTCTATCCGGTGGCTCACGGCATGGATAACGTCGCCGGGGCTGTCATGGGCCGGCGCGGGGGTGACCGCCAGGGCACAGAGCAGGGCGAAGACACACCGCCTCATGAAATCAGCGCTTGATCTGAAAGGCCAGGAATTCGGCCTTACTCTTCGGCCCTACTATATAGCCCATCCGCGATTCGGGCAGCGTGGCACTCAACGCCACCGGGATCTCCATATCATCGAGGCCTTCCACCTTCAGCGTGTTGCCTTCCACAACACAAATGAGCTGAAGCCACTTCCCGGCTTCCAACGGCATCTCTTTTTCCGCCAATACCTTTTCATCGCCCCCGGCCACCTGACTGACGCGGACTACACCGTCCGCCTGGTGGAAGACCGCGCTCAGGTAGTTCTTTTCGTCCACATAGCCGAAGACCAGGCCGGCCGCGGTGCTGCCCTGCTCGGGCAATCGGATCAGCGTTTCAAAATCGAAGGTGTTCCATTTCAGAGGTTCGAAGAGACCGATGGATGCCTGCTCTGCCGCGGTAACCTGTAGGTGCTTGCGCTTGCCGTCTTCCCCGGCAACCACCGCGGCCGCCGTTTCATCGCCCCGCACGACTTTCCAATCTGACGGCCGGGCGCCCGCCGCGTCTTCAGAGAAATTCAGGTTGTGACGCGTAATCAGGGAGAGATCAGCTTTGGGCTGCCAGGGCTTTTCGATGCGCTTCGGCGTCACCGTGCCCTCCTTCACGATGCTGAACAGGTCGCGGGTCACGCCATCCTTGTTCAGCATGATGCCCTTGAGCGTGTCGCCGTCGATATCGACAATGACCGAGCCATACTCAACGATGATCTCGCGCATGACTGGCATGGTGCCCCGACGGCTCATACTTGCGCCGCCGTTGCCGGTAACCACTGAAACGTGGCCTTCGTTGGGGTGAAGGCCCTCGCTCTTGTGGTAGGCCCCGTCGCCCTCCGGATTACCGTCGCCATCGTCCAGCACCACGTTCTCCGCCACGGTTGGCGTGTGGTACGCGCCGTCGATGAGCATGCTCCGTTCGTAGATGTGGGAGTGGCCCGTGAGCACAAGGTCCACGCCGGCGGATTCGAGGATGGGCATGAAGTTCTCACGCATTTCGATGAGCTGTTGTTCCTTGTTGCTGTCGTGGGAACCCAGGGTATAGGGCGGGTGGTGCCAGAAGGCGATAAGCCACTTCGCCTTCGCCTGCTCCAGATCCGCGCGGAGCCACTGGGCCATGGCCGCGTCGGGGCTGCGATCGAGATCGTGGGAGTCGAGGCAGATAAAGTGGGCGTCGGCAATGTCGAAGGAGTAATACGCTTCAGTGCCTGAAGCCACGCCGCCTGCTTCGGCGGCCGTGGGGCACACATAGGCGTCGTAGTACGGGCCCGTGCCCGAGATGCCACGGGACGTTCCGCCCTCATGGTTGCCCATCGACGCCCAGCACACCGTGTTGCGCAGCGTGGCGTCATAGGGCGCGAAGAAATTCTTCTGGAACTGCCCGTCCGTCCCCTTGCCATAGGCCATGTCGCCCACATGCAGGTAGTGGTCCAGCGGCCGCTTTGTCTCGGCAATGTAGTTCCGCATCGCGGTGTGCACGTCCGCCTGGTTCTGATCGCCCGTTCCCGAATCGCCCACGACCCAAAGGCGCATGCTGGATTTCGAGCCCAGCGGCGGGTGGGTGAGGAAGTAGTGCTCGCTGTCGCCGCCCGCGAGCAGCGTGTCGCCGCTGAAGACGCCATAATAGTACTTCGTCGCGGGTGTGAGGCCCGTCACATGGGCCTCATACTGGCGGGTGTTGGGGGGTGTGGACGGGTCCTCGTCCGTATTCTTACGTTTCGCGGCCTCTTCCGCACTTTCCGCGTAGAGCCGGGGCACGTCCGCAGGGGCATCCACATCGGCCGAAACCCGCAACTTAATGACGTCGCCGCTCACCTCGCTGGTCAAGGCGTCCGGAGCCGCGCCGTAGCGAAGGACGGGCGTCGTCTCGGCGTCGGTGCGCCAAACGACCACCACAGTTTCCGGAGTGGCCTGTTGCAGGTAGGGGCCGCGATAGAGGGGGCTTTCTGCATAGGTGCCGCACGACAGTGCGGCAGAGGCGGCGAGCGCCAGGGCGAAGAAGTGCCGTTGCATGGAATTCTCTCCGGTCGATGTGGGGTGCCGCCGAATACGGCACCGGGATGGGAAGGGATAGCATAGTGGCTCGCCGGATTGGATTCAAGAAAAGCGCGTGGCAGCTCAAGGCCGAGATCCGAGCACAGCACGCAAATTGATTGTAGGATTCCCCGGAATCCCGTATACTCAATAAATTGGCGATTCGCCTAAAGAAGTAAAGTTCGTATAGTGCTTTTCGTTGGAGAACTGAAAACATGAGCGCCGAGTTCGCCCAAGCCTCACTGGATGCGCTGGCGACCCACATCGCGGTGCTAAACAACGAAGGCACTATTGTCGCGGTGAACCGGGCGTGGCGGGACTTCGCCGGAGAAAAGGGTGCCTGCGCGACGCGAGCGAGCGAGGGGGCCAATTACCTGGAGGCCTGCGACCGCGGCGGGGAAGATGGCCGGGCGGTAGCCACCCTGGTGCGGTCCGTACTCGCGGGCAAGCAGGCGGAAGGCAGTCACGAGTATCCCTGTCATGCCCCGTGCCAGGAGCGCTGGTTCCTGTGCCGCATCACCCGGATTCCCGAGTCCAGTCCGCCGACAATTGTCGTGGCGCACGAAGACATAACCGTGGGCAAACTCGCGGAACGGGAGCTGCGTACACGCGAAGATCAACTCCTGCACCAGCGCAACGCACTCATCGCCCTCGCCGCTGATGCCCACCTGAATAAAGACGAAGATATCGCCTCCGCCCTCCGCCACATTACAGAGTCCGCTTCCCGGACGATGAGCGTGACCCGGGTCAGTGTCTGGAGTCTTGAGAGCGGTCGAGCGGCAATCCATTGCATCGATCTCTTTGACGCCAGCACGGCCAGCCACTCCTGCGGGATGGCCATCCAGGCGAAGGACTTTCCGATCTATTTCAGTGCACTTTCCAATGCGAATATTATCGCAGCAGACAATGCCGAGACGGATCCCCTGACCGTCGAATTCACCCAGGACTATTTTCCCGCCTTCGGTATCACGTCCATGCTGGATGCGCCGATACATCTGGGCGGATCGCTCTATGGCGTCCTCTGCCACGAACACACGGGCGAGCCGCGCCAATGGTCGCCCGACGAAAAAACCTTCGCAGTCGCCCTCGCCGGCTTGGTCGCCCTCGCCTTGGAGGAGTGGGAACGGCGGCAGGCCGAAGAGCAGCTTCGCCTTCACAGTGCGGCGCTGAACGCCGCCAACAACGGCATCGTAATCACCAACCTCGATGGCACCATCACCTGGGCCAATCCTGCCTTCTCCGCGATTACCGGTTTTTCTCCGGAGGAGGCCATCGGCCGAAATCCCCGGGATCTGCTCAGGTCCGGCGAGCACCACCCCAAGTTCTTTGAGAACCTTTGGGCCACAATCCTGGCGGGAAAGGTCTGGCGCGGCACCCTCATCAACCGCCGGAAGGACGGCAGCCACTACAGCGAGTCCCAGTCGATCTCCCCCATCCGCGATAGCGCCAACGAAATCACCCACTTCGTGGCGGTCAAGGAAGATGTGAGCGAAAAAATAAGGGCCGAAGCGACCCTTCAGGAGGCGCGGGAGCGGCTCCAGCGCGCCGTGACCGCCGGTAATGTTGCCCTGTGGGAATGGGATCTGGAGACGGGCGGCGTTGTGTATTCCGCCGAATGGTTGACCCAGGCGGGCTTCGACCCCGGCGACACCGTCAGCACCATCGAGGTCTGGCTCAGTCGGGTCCACCCCGACGATATTGGTGCCCTCCGGCAGACCCTCAATGAGTGTGTGAGCGCGCCACACCGACGTTTCCAGAAGGAATTCCGTCTCGGCCGCGGAGACGGAAACTCCAGGTGGATCCTGTTGGGCGCGGCGTCGGAAATGGATGCCGCGGGACATCCCACGCGGGTGATCGGGACCAACATCGACATCACGGACCGCAAATTCCTCGAAATGGAGTTCCAACAGGCCCAGAAGATGGAGAGCATCGGCCTGCTCGCGGGCGGCGTGGCCCACGACTTCAACAATCTGCTGGGGGTCATCGGCGGCTACACCGAGTTGATGCTGGAGTCGATGGCGGAGGACAACCCGCTGCACGAGAGCGCGATGGAGATCAGGCGCGCCGCGGACCGGGCGAGCGGCCTGACCCGTCAGCTCCTGGCCTTCAGTCGCCGCCAGATCCTGCGGCCTGCGGTAGCGGATCTCAACAGCATCATCGAAGTGGCCGAGAAGATGCTTTGCCGGCTTATCGGCGAAGATATCGAACTTCACGTCGATCTGGCCCCCGGGCTCTGGCGCGTCCTGGCGGATCCGGGGCAAATCGGTCAAATCCTGATGAACCTCGCGGTCAATGCGCGCGACGCGATGCCCCGGGGCGGGCGGCTTACCATCGCCACCCGCAACGACGAGCTGGACGAGCGCGGGGCCCAGCAACGCCCCGGAGGTCGCCCCGGACACTACGCATGCATCGAGGTCCGGGATTCGGGCGTCGGGATGGACGCCCATGTCCAGGCCCGGATCTTCGAGCCGTTCTTCACGACCAAGGAAGTCGGCAAAGGCACGGGCCTCGGCCTGGCCACGGTGTACGGCATCGTAAAGCAGAGCGGCGGCAATATCTGGGTGGACAGCGAAGCGGGCAAGGGCACCGCATTCCAGATCTACTTGCCGTGCATCGAAGCAATCCCGGCGCTTGAGCGCCCCGACGGCCTGCCCGATGGCATGGTCCCCGGGAGTGAGACGATTCTGCTGGCGGAAGACGAAGATGCCCTTCGCGCCGTGATGCGGATCACGCTGACGCGCGCGGGCTACACCGTGCTGGATGCGTGCGATGGCCAGCACGCGCTGGCCTTGATGAAGGAGCATCCAGGCGAGGTGAGCCTGGTGCTGTCCGACGTCGTCATGCCGGGACTGAGCGGCCCCGATCTCGTGCGCCAAATCGTAAGTATTCAGCCTGGTGTCAAGGTGCTGTTCATGTCCGGCTATGCGGACGATGCCATTGTCCACCAGGGTGTGCTGGACGAAGGTATCGAATTCATCAACAAGCCCTTCACGTTTATCCAGCTTAATCGGAAAGTGCGGGAAGTTCTGGACAAGCCCTGAGGTCCCTCAATGTGAGGCGGCGGCTTTCCCTTCAAGCCAAGGTTTCAGTTGCAGGTAATTCACCATCCGCTCCTGGCCATCGGGCCCTCCGGGCTTGTCCGTCGAGGCCCAGTCGGAAATCGTCAGCGTGGCCGTTGGCGCGGTCGCGCGGAACATCACCCGGTGGTGGTTGAACCACGGCCCGCCCTGGGGAAAGGGCAACTCCCCGTGGCTCCCATCGCGCACCAACTTGCCCGAATAGCATCCCCCAGGAAGCGTTTCCGCCCCTTCTAACGTCAGCGTCAGGGCATGAGCGCCTTCCACACGGCTCCCCAAAGAAATCCGGGTTCTGAATATGATCCAAGTTCGTAGGTCCCTCTGCGCGCAAAGAAAGGGCCGGTGGCGAGTCGCCACCGGCCCTGAATTCGCGCCTGACGGCGCCTCACTTCTCCATTGGAATACCCGCGTTACCCCATGCGCTCATACCGCCCAGTACGTTGGCCACCTCTGTGTAGCCCTCGCGCTTCAGGAACGACGCCGCGATGGAGGCGCGGTAACCGCTGCCGCAGATGATCGCAACGGGCCGGTCACGGGGCACCTCGTGGAAGCGGTCCTGCAGCAGGCCGCCATGGATGTGGTGGGCGCCAGGCACGTGGCCGGACTTCCACTCGCGCTCTGTGCGCACATCCAGCACGAAGGGGGCCTTGCCGTTTCCGCTTTGCAACCGCTGCGCCAGTTCCTGCACCGGAATGGTTTCCAGCCGCGCCACGTCGTAGCCCGCGTTCTCCCACGCGCCGATACCATCTTCCAGATAGCCGCGCACATCGTCAAAGCCCACGCGGAGCAGGTGAGTCACCACCGTGGGCATGTCCGCCGGGTTATCGAGCACGATCAGCGTGGGGCGGTCGTAGGGCAGCACCCAGCCTGCCCAGGTGGGCAGCACCGCGCCCAGGGGTATGTTGATAGACCCTGGAATGTGTCCGCCCGCGAAGGCCTCCTTCGTCCGCACGTCGACAATCAGGCAGTTTTCGCAATGGCGTTCGTGTACTTCCCGTGCGCTGAAGCGCGTCTTGCCGGGCAGGTCATGGCCAATGAGCTTCGGACCTTCCGCGTTGACTTTCTTCATTCGCCGGAAGTAGGGCGGGGCCACGGGCATGCCGTCCAGCAGGCGCTCGATCCACGCGGTCTCTTCGGCGGCTTCCAGCGATGCATTGAAGCGACGTTCATAACCCAGGGTGGAAGAGCCCCGCGCGCCGATGGCCTTGCCGCAGAGTGAGCCTGCGCCGTGTCCCGGGAAAATCTCGGTGAAATCGGGCAGCCCCGGAAGTTTCTGGAATACGCTCTGGTAGAGCTGCCGCGCAAGCAGCTTGCGGGCCTCCTCGCCCAGCAGGTCGGGCCGGCCCACATCGCCCACAAAGAGGAAGTCGCCCGTGAAAAGCATCCAGGGGATTTCCTTGCTCCGAGATTCGTCAAAGAGTGCCCAGGTCATGTGCTCCGGTGTGTGGCCCGGCGTGTGGATCGCCCGAATGCGCAATTTACCCATGGTGAATTCATCGCCGTCCTTCACCACGGGGTTCGCGTAAGGAGGCGTCCAGTCTGGTCCGCCCTCGCCCGAGCAATGGATCCGGGCTTTGCCGTTCAGGCGCGCCTGCAATTCCGCCGAGCCGCTTACAAAATCGGCATGGACGTGGGTTTCAAGAATGTGGGTGATGCGTAGCCCTTCACGGTGAGCGATCTCCAGAAATTCGTCCACATCACGGGTGGGATCGATGACCATGCACTCGCGTGTGCCCTCGTCGCCAACCATATAGGAATAGATGGAGAGTCCGGGAATGAATCGTTGATGAAAGAACATGACTGAGCCTCCTTAAGAATTCAGGGTTGAGTAAACGGTAAACAGGGCAACACCGAGCATCATCATGGCGAAGCCTTGCTGAAGCCGGGCTGTTGGAAGACGGCGGGCCAGACCCGTGCCCAGGGCCATGCCGAGCAGTCCGCCGCCCAGGAAAGGCAGCGCAATCACGATGTTGATGGGTTGCCCGTGAAGCGCAACAGACACCAGGGCCACCGCGCTGACGATGGAAATCACCAGGAGCGACGTGGCCGCCGCGCGACGAATCTCCATGCCCGTGGCCAGCACGAGCACCGGTACGATGACGAAACCGCCGCCCACACCGAAGGTGCCCGATAGCACGCCGGTGAAGATGCCCGCGAAGGTCAGTACGACGGTACACCGCCGGGACAAGGACCCGGTGGCGCAGGCGCTCGGCCGCACGTCGGCCTTGGTGCCTGCAGAGCGCCACATACGAGCGGCCGCAACGCAGAGGATAATGGAAAACAGGCCCATCAGCACGGCGGGCGAAAGTTGCTGCCCGATCCAAGCGCCGACCGGGGCACCGACAGCTCCACCACCAGCGAGGAGAAGCCCGGCGCCGACCGCAACCTCCCGCCCGCGAAGCCGCTGGAGAAAACCCGCAAAGGCGGCACTGCCCGCGGCGGCCAGGGAAACCGGCACGGCCTCGGCCGGGGCCATCCCCAGGCCGTATACGAGCAGGGGCAGGGCGAGAATCGCGCCCCCCGCGCCAGTCAGGCCGAGGGACAGGCCCACGATGGAGCCCAATACCACACTCAGGAGCGCGGTCATGACTTGCAACAACCGCCAGCCTGGTTCCAAGGCATCTTGGCCAGTATCATCGCCATGCCGCAGGAGTCGGTAACGCCCGCAAAGACGAGGCCCGCGCCCACAAAGGCGGGCAGGCCCAGCCACCACGGGTGCACAAACCAGGCCAGGGCGCTGCCGACCACCACCAGAGCGCCAGCGGCGATCCGCACCTGGCGCTCCAGCGAAATGGCCTTCTTCCCGCGAACCGCGTCCAGTCCAGAGTCCAGCCAGCCCTGGGTGCCGCCTTCGACGAGGGTGAGGGCTTCGACCCCGCCTTTGGCCAGTTGTTCGCAGGCATTTTTCGCGCGCTGGCCGCTGCGGCATATGACGTAAACCGGCGCGCCCTTGGCAGCGTCTCGCACCGCCTCCGGCGTGATCCGGTCCAGCGGCACGTTGAGCGCGAAAGGCACGTGAACCTCGCCAAACTCCGCCGGGGTGCGCACATCGATGAGGACGAGAGATTCGCCCGCGGCTTGTTTCTCATTCAGGTTTTTGGGGGTGATGGTGTTCATGGGGGCTTCCTTCTTTTATGTATCGTAATATCGTAAATATTCGACATGTTGGAGCAAAAAAATAGACGGACTATTTGAACCGCGCCTCGACACAGGCCATGATGTTGGCCAGATGGGGCTCGGAAATCTGATAAAAAATCTGGCGACCGCGGCGCTCCGCCTGGAGCAGGCCACGATCCTTCATCTTGCCCAGGTGCTCGGAGGCCATGTGGCTGGGAATGCCGCAGGCTTCGGCGAGCGCCCCCACGGTGTGCTGATCCCGTAGCATCATCTGCACCATGCGAAGCCGGTGCGGATGGGCCAGCGTCTTCAAGCATTCAGCCGCCTGGGCGAGCCCGTCGAGGGATGTCAGTCGGGTGGTGGCACTTTTAACGGCCATTTTGGTGGACTCCATTGGGAAGCGTTGCTGCGTTTCGCTCATGAAGATATTATATATCGTTATGTTGCGATATGTCAAGAGTCATCATGCGCTGACCGGCCTTGAATCCAATCAGTGAGTAATGGACCACGAAACGGACGGTCATGGGATACCCCAGGGGACTTTACCTGAAAGCCGATTGCGGGATTTTTCATAATCAACTTAAAGAAAATTGACCACGGAGTACACAGAGACACGGAAAGTTACATAAGAGAGACGCGCTCGAACTCAACGATGCTTTCATTTAACGGCAGTGTCTCGGTATCTCACTTTTCTCCGCGTCTCCGTGGTCCAAATCTCTGGTTGCGGCCAACGGCTGCTCTAAGATCTTCGTGGTGGAAAGAGAGGGTCGGCGAATGCACCCCAAAGTGTAGTATTATGGCGCGTGCGGAATGGTTGAGAGACCGCCGCCATTGATCCTTCAGCCCCAACCGAATGGGAGCGCACCCTATGCGCCGAAATGTTTTTTTGTCGCTTGCATCGTTGTATCTGCTTGTCTCCGGCGCTATCGCCCATGAAGTGGGTGGGCCCCCGGAACGCTTCAGCCATGAAGTGGCCACGGCGCCCAAGCCCTGGACGAGCGATATGCCCCGGCAGGGCGCGCGGGACTTCCACTTCGTCGTGGTGTCGGACAATTCCGGGCGTCCCCGGCCCGGTGTATACCGCGAGGCGATGGAAAAGGCGGAGCTGCTCCAACCGGCCTTCGTCATGAGCGTGGGGGACATGATCGACGGCGTGAACGAGGAAAGTCCGGGTGCCCCGGCCCTGCTGGAAAAGCAGTGGGAAGAATTCATGACCTACCTGGAGCCGCTGAAGGCGCCCTTCGTCTTCGTGCCGGGTAACCACGACATGCGGCCGGGCATCCAGGAGGAAACCTGGGCCGAGCGTTTCGGCCCGGGCTATTACAGCTTCCTCTACCAGGACATGCTCTTTCTGGTGCTCGACAGCAACAACTACGACGACGCCCAGTTCGCCTGGTTGGAGGAAACTCTCAAGAAGCACGCAGACGTTCGCTGGACCTATCTCTTCCAGCACCACCCTTTCTGGATCAGCGATCGGCCGACCTGGGGTCCCGTGGCGAAGCTGCTGGAAGGCCGCGAGAAGCTCACGGTTTTTGGCGGGCACATTCACAACTACGCGTACACCAGCCATGGCAATATTCAATACGTCACCCTGGCCACCACGGGCGGCAGTTCGCAATTGCGCGGGCGACGTTACGGCGAGATGGACCACCTCATGATGGTCACCGCGACAGATGCCGGCCCGGTAATGGCCGGAATCGAGCTGGAAGGCATTTTCCCGGCGGACTACCTGACCGTGGACATGATGGAGGCCATCCGGCCCTTTGAGAATGAGGAGATCGTGACCGCGCCGACCATGGCGCTCTCCGGAGAGACCTTCACGGAGGCAAGCTGGGAAGTCACGATCAATAATCCGTGGGACAAGCCCATGCGCTTCAAGGCCCTCGTGGAGGCGGATGAAGCGCTGCGGGTGTCGCCTTCCGCTGTGGCTGCGGTGATCCCGCCCAACGGCTCGCTGGTTCGCACGGTGGAGATCCGCTCCGACACGCCCGTTTCCGCCGCGGAGTTTCAGGCCCTCTACCTACACTGGAGCGCAAACTATGATCAGGACAATGCCGCGCCGATTTCTTTCAGCGAGATTGTGCGCCTGCGCGCGGATGCGCACCACACGTCGCAGCGTCGCGACGACATTGCCGTGGATGGCGACCTGGCCGAGTGGGGCGAGTTGCCCTTCAAGATGGCGCGTCCCGGAGAACTTCGAGACAACGAGCTCGCCTGGCGGGGCCCCGAGGATGGGAGCTTCCGCTTCGCCGTGGCTCACGACGACGCCATGGTCTATCTGGCCATGGATGTGGCCGATGACGCGCTGGAGGATGTGAGCGAGGCCCATTTGCGCGATTTCGGGCGGGCCATGTTTCGCGCGATGGGTTCCGATCCCGCTTCGGCGAAGCTCCCCATTGAAGCCGTATTGTCGGTGGTGGACGGACCGGGTCTCACCGCAGAAGACCGGATAGGTTTCGAGAAATCGCGCAAAGTGCCGAAGTCATCGGCGGAAGTGGGCGGGAAGTTCGCGCACCACGTTTCCGAAGGCCGAATGACCCTGGAATTCGCCATGCCCCGCGCAGCACTGGAGGCGGCCTCCGGCACCACAACGGATCATGTGCAAATCAACGTGGCCTACAACGACTACGAAGGCGCCGACGCGCGCTTCGGGCTTTCGTATTTATATTGGCATCCGCTGTGGAATGGGGAGAAGGATTCGGCAATCCTGGGGGTTTTCAAGCTGGATTGATTCACGCCAGCTTTTCGCCCAGCCAGGCGAATGCCTTGTCCTGCATTTCGCGGTTGAACTCGTGGGGGCCGTCGAAGAAGACGCCTTCGAAGTTCTCCGATGCGTTCATCTTTGCGAAGATCTTCTCCACCTTCGCGAAGGCCTCCTTTGCATTTTCCAGCGGGTAAAGTTCGTCCTTCAGGCCGTTGATGCACATGAGGGAACCGGGCCAGTGGAGGCCGCCAAGGTCGGGCCAGTCGAGCTTGCTGTAGAGGCCGGGCACGAGCTTGCTGAAGCCCACGATGTAGCGGACGTTGTTGCGGATCAGAGGCTGGTAGCCGCACATCCAGCAGACGGCCACGGACGCGCGGACCTTCGGGTGGAGCGCGCCCAGAAAAATGGTGCGTACGGAACCGACGCTGAGGCCGGTGCAGCCCACGCGCTCGGGGTTCACTTCCGGACGGCTGCACAGGTACTCCGCCGCGCAATAGTCGTCCCCGGCAACGATGCCGGAGAGGGTGGTGCCGGTGGCGAGGGCCGTGCGGCCCAGCAGCTCTTCATGGGCCCAGGAGCGCGCGTTGAACTGCTTGATGTCCTCTTCCGTGACGTCCAGCGTACGCTTTTTGATGCGCTCCGGGTCGGCCTCGAAGTACATGGCGCGCTCGCCCCAGTGGAGCATGTCGGGCACGGCGACCACATAACCCAGGCGGGCCAGTTCATCGGCGATATCGCGGCCGCTGTAGTATTTGTCTTTGAATTTCTGCAGCTCCGGATGGACCGGCTCCACGCGGGTGAGCTTTTCCTTGCCCCAGAAGTAGAAGCCGCCGTGGTCGTGCAGCGCTACGATTCCCGGCGCGGGCCCGTTGAGGTTCTTCGGCACGAGCAGGTACAGGGCGGTGCGAAAGCCCGCCGTGGTGCTGATGATGACCCGCTCGCGGGTGAAATCACCGCAGTCGGTTTTTTCCACGATCTCCGGATTCAGATCGAAGGCCTTACCGAAGTGGAAGCAGGCGCGGAATTCAGCGCGCGCCGCCTCAGCCCACGCGGCGGGATCGGTATACTGATCTTCGAGGAAGCTCATCCGGGGCACGCACTGATCCGACAGCTTCTGAAACAAATTCCAATGGGTGCCGAGATCGGGATCGGGCTTCCACTGGGTCTCGGGTAGTTTGTCGGATTGGGCCAGGGCGGGAATGGCGCCAGTGCCGAGGGAAGCCCCTGCGGCCAGCGCGCCGGATTTGAAGAAGTCGCGTCGTTTCATTTCACTTCGTCTCCAGGTTGGCAAACTGCTCGAAATAATACAGCAGCGTATGGGTATTCCAGTAGCAGTTCATAACGGAATTTACCGTGTCCTCGGCGATGGTCTGGTTGTACATGGCGCGCCCCTGTTTCAAGAACTCGTCGTCGCCGGTCAGTTCGTGGGCGTAGAGCACCGCCGGGGCGATGAGAATGTGGTAGGTGCTGTTTTTCTTGAAATGGGGGTTGTGGGAGTACCCGTACACGTCGCCATCGACGCCGCGCGTGCGGTTTTCCGCGAGGATGGATTCGGCCATGCCCACGACCGCCTCCGCCGCCGCGAGGTCGCCGCTTTGGCGGTAGTAATCGTACATCGGCTCCATGAGTTGCGCCACCATCCAGGGCACGTTGCCGCGATAGCCGTAGTTGCCGTGGATTTCCGCGTAGGTGCCCCGGCGCGGGTCAATGCGCTTCATGGCGTCGTGGGCGAGTTCACGGGCGCCTTCGAGGTACTTGGGGTCGCGGGTTTCGTCGTAGGCCGAAGTGAGCGCGTATAGCACGCCGGCATGATCGCGCACGCTCACCGCGCCAATGGCTCGTTTGGCGGCCAAAGCGGAGTCGGCCACGCCGAGCGCCGCCGCGCGTGCATCGCGATCACCCGTGAGTCGGGCGTAATTCAGCATGCCCTTCATGCGCTGGGTGGGATTCCACGGATCACCCGTGCTGTGATCCTTGCTGTAGAGCCCGTGAATTGCGCCCACCCAGTCGGGGTGCTCCGCGGAGGCATAGCACACATCGATATCCATGATGTGGCGTACGGAAGCTTCCAGGTGATCGAACCACCGCGCGTCGCCCGTCATGAGATACTCGGAGAAGAAGCCCTGCTGGGTATCGTAGTAACCGTTGCGCCAGGTGCCCTCTTCCACGCTGTAGGGCAGGTCGCCCCAGTGGCGGATGCCGGTGGTGTAAAACATGGTGCCCGGAATCTCGCCGTAGGTTTTCTGCATAAAGGCTGTCAACTCGGGAAAGCGCGTTTCGTCGTGGGGTGTGGCCGGTCCGAAGGCCGCTGTGCCGCAGGCGTAGTCCGCGCTGAACAGCGCGGGCGGGTTCATCATCCACTCGGCACGCGCCGCGAAAGTTTCCACCGTCTGGCCGGGATCCGCAATGCCCAGCCAGATCTCGTAGCGCTTGGCCTCGCCTTCATGGGGCCCATAGGCGGGAACCGCTTCCGTCGGGCTGAAGAGTTCGATCGAAAGCGCGCCCTCGGCCCAGGTCATCTGGTTGGGGAACTGTTCGGCGAAATGGCGTACAGACGCAATCAGCGCGCCCCGATCGCCCGAGAGGCCCATCCATCCCGGGGCGCGCCCCGTGCGGAGGGACTCGGTGGCACCCGAGATGCGCCAGGCCTCGGCATCGTGCTGCGTCACCGAAACAGGCTGATCCGGCCCAAAGGTCTCGCCACCCGCCAAAACCGATGTGACCTGCTGTCCAGTCCAGGGAAAGCGCAGGGCCATACGCGTGATGGTGCGCGTGCCCGGGAGATCATGGAAGACGCGAAACTGAAGCCGGGCGACCGGCTCTCCGGCAAAGGTCAACGCCCGCAATACAAAGCGTCCAGAGTCGGTCCCGCCGGCCTTGACGCGGCCGCGCACCTCGACCTCACGGTGCAGGGGACTCTCCTCGATCACTTCGGTGGCTTCGGGGTAGAGTGCGGCGTCCATGCCGTCGATGACGAGCCCGCCCTGGGCTCCTTCCACGCGCCCGTCTCCATTGGCCAGATGGAAACGCAGTGTGCCATCCGGAGCGCTCACCGTGGAAAAGGTCAGGCCGCTCTGGGGCACAACGGGCACAACCGGCGATGGATTGACGCTCAACAGGAGCTCTTTCGTGCCCGCGGGTATCAGGGCCGTCACTACGGCAATGCGAATACTGCCATCGGGCCACGTATTCATCGTGCGTGCGGAGGACGACACGGCTGCGCCCGTAGCATCAGACAAATGAATGAGCGCGGGATCCGCGACTGCGCCCATGGGGAAGGGGACGCCACTTTGGAGCGGAAAAGAACTTGCGGACGCGGGTGCGTGTCGCAGGGGCAGGGTCACGGGAAAGGTGGCGGCGGTGCTGACAGGCGCAAGGGGCCATCGTGAATCGTGTGCTGAACGGGTAAGCGCAACCGAGGGCATCGCGCCCGGCTCCACTCCTTCGCCAGCAGGCGCGAGCGTCACATCGCCCACGTAGAGATGGGTCATGAACTTCCACGGATCCTCGGGCTTAATGGCGTCTGTATCCCCCACGCGGCGGTGATCGCCCGGCAGGCGCTCCATGCTGCCCGCCACGTCCACCAGCCGAAACGCAACGCGGATGGTGTCGCCCGCCTTCACGCTCTCGGGCAGATCCACCGAGAAGCGTGTGGGTAATGCGAGGTCGGTGGCATCCGCCACGTCCTGCTGCCAGGCGACTTCGCCATTGATCAGTAGTTGCTTGAAGCGGTGTCCCGGCAGGTTGAACTGGCCAAGCCAGCCCTCCGTCACGGGCTCGGTCGCACCGTCATAGTCGTCGGTCATGTAGAAATGAAGACGCAGCGGCCCCTCCCACGTAGCGGGGATGGTGGTCGATTGCTCCGCTATGGCGGCGAAGTCTTTCTCGGAGACCTCCCAGGGATGGTGCAGCACCACCAGGCCACGCCGGTCGGTCCAGGATTCGAACTTGCCGGTGTTGGTCAAATGCCACGCGGCGGGGTCGAGGGGGAGCGGGGTGGCCTGGGCACACAACGAAACAAGGAAGGCGGCCAGGAGGGCCGCATGCGAGAGAATCGAGGGCAGATTCATGGTCCGGGAATCGCTTTCAAGGTCGCAGGGACATCAGGGACAACAGGGACGACAGAAACACGCCTTAACGACGCTTCGGTTCTCCCGGTCGTCCCCGTAGCCTAAACGTCATGTCCACCCAAGTCAATTCGCGGTCTGGGCAGCGTTCTCGCTTTTGAAGTATTTGATGACGAACCACGTGGTAAGAATCGCCGATGCGGTGAAGATTCCGTGCACGAGGATCAGGGATGCGTGATGACCAAACATGGCCTCAAAACGCCCCACGCCATCTTCGGGAAAGAACAATCCCTTGTGCAAGAAGGAACGTGCGCAGCCGGACAGGTAGCAGGCCCATACGGCGAGCAAGAGTAGATTCTGCACGGGGCGCGGTCGATTCATGAAGTAGTAGACCAGCACGCCGATCACGGCGGCACAAAGCAGCGGGATAATCTGCTGCCAGGATTCCGCCAGGGTATACCCGAAGGCGTCGGGCGTGCCGAGGTCGCGCGTGTAATCGAGGACGGTGTGGTAGACGGTCAGTGTCACCGCCGCCTGTAGCGCCGCATGGCGCGAATACATGCCAAAGATGCAGGTGATCGCGCCGATGCTCATGAAAATAAACAGCGCCGACAAGATTTGGGTAAGCACGGTATGATCGTCGCGAAAGTTGTCGGGCAGGGCGCCGAATAGCCATCGCCGTCCGAGTGTGATGAAGAAGAGATAGGCGAGAAAGGCCAAAAATACGGGCCAATTCGGTTCGGGGGCTTCACCTTCCTGGCCGGCTCTTTCGAGGTGTTCGCGGTTGAGCCAGGCGCACCAGCCGAGCGCGGCGCCAAAGACGAAACCGAAGGAGAACTCCATCATCTTCCACCAGCCCACCCATTGCCAGCTATCGGGGCCGAAGGCAAGCCAGAGGCAGCCACCGCCGAAGCCGATGGCCCCGCCGAGAGCGCCCCAGAGGGAAAATCGAAGGGGTATGGCGAAGGCGTCTTTCGGACCAAGGGCGCGGAGCATGGCCAGGAGCGCTATCGGCGCGAATAGCAGTCCCGCCCACGATTCGCCGCGCGGTGGATCTTCGGGCGTCCCCACGGGGTGAGAAAAGTACAGCCAGGGATATTTGGGTTCATTGATGAATTGGACGGCTATGATAAACACGGGGATCGTTATCAGCAGCGCGGTGATGACGGTCGAGCGTTTGTACTGCGTGCGGTCCAACCCGAGGCCAAGTACTGCGCCGCCGAGCAGTCCCCACACGCCGCCTTTCACGATGCATCCAAGGACGCCCCACGCGCGCGTGTCCCACCCCTGAATTTCTTTGAACCGGTCCAATTCCCGTATCAATCCAAGGGTCTGTCCGTAGGTTTCCGTGCCGCCCTGGCCCACGCCCATGGCGCCGAAGACGGCTGCGATGACGGCCGTCTCCAACTTATAGCCCAGCAGCAGGCAGATGGACAGGGCGACGAAGACGCCGGGTATCATGGCGCCCCAGGTGCCGCCGCCGATGTAGCCGCGCAATCCCCAGCCGAGGAGCATGGCGGTGGCGGGCAGCAGAACATAAAGCCAGGCGGGGTGATCGTTGCGCGTGTTCGTCATCGCGAGTCCTTTCGGTTTATACCGTGGCCTTCGTTGCTCCGGTGGATATTCCGCCGTCGACGAGGAGTGTTTGTCCGGTGATATAGGCGCTCGCATCCGATGCGAGAAAGACCACCGCGCCGTCGAGATCGTTCGGCTGTCCAGGGCGTTTCAAGGGGATGCGGTCACAAATATACTCGACCCACGCCTCGTTCTCATAAAGCACCTGATTCTGGGCGGTCTTGAACCAGCCGGGCGCGAGGCAATTGACCGTGATGCCATGGGCGCCCCAGTCGTCCGCGAGGCTCATGGTGAGCTGGCGCGTGCCGCCGCGGCTGGCGCAGTAGGGCCCGAGACCCGCATAGCCAAAGACGGAAGTCACCGAGCCGATGTTGATGATGCGTCCGCCGCCTTGCGCGATCATCTTGCGCGCTACGGCCTGCGCCACGAAGAAGGTGCCGCGCAGGTTGGTTTCGAGCACAAGATTCCAGTCGTCCCAGGTCACATCCAGGGCGGGCTTGCGCGCGTTGCAACCCGCGTTGTTCACGAGGATGTCGAGGCGGTCGTAGTGGGCGTGGGCCGATTCAACGGCGTGCTGGATGCTGGCGTGATCGCGCACATCGAGCGCCACGGGAAAGGCGCGACGACCCAGGGCCTCGATCTCCTGTTGGAAGGGTGCGAGGGTGCTCGCATCGCGACTGGTGATGACCAGATCGGCTCCGGCGCGGGCCAGGGCGCGGCCCATGTATTGGCCGAGGCCACGGCTGGTGCCGGTGACCAGGGCGACTTTGCCGGTGAGGTCGAAGGGGTTGGGGGTCATGGGAATTTCCTGGATGTGGCGGAGCGCGTAGACAGAGTGGACCCAGTGGACGGGGTGGACGAAGTGGACCGATGTAACTCGCTGCTCATGAATCTACTCCTGGGCAAAGCACCACCTTCATCAAACCGGGCTCTTTGTTGTAGAGACGCTCGAACCAGGCCGCGCCTTCGGCCAGGGGGGCCACGGCACTCATCAGCGGCGACACATCGATGGCGCCTCGGGCAATCATGTCCAGGCAGGCGGGGTATTCGCCCTGGGACGCGCAGACGCCGAGCAGGGTGATCTCGCGGGTGACGGCGAGTTGCAGGGGAAAGTCGATCTTCGGCGACAGATTGCCCACGAGAGTGATGGAGCCGCCCTTGCGCACGCATTGGAAGGCGGAGGCCACGGTTGCGCCGATGCCCACGCACTCGAAGGCGCGATCCGCGCCGCGACCTTGAGTGAGCGACAAGACCTCATCCGCGAGGGTTTCCGAGCCCGCGCTAAAGCCGTGGTCCGCGCCGAGGGTCTTTGCCAGAGCGAGTTTGTTGTCTTCCACGTCGACGGCGATGATCGTGCCGCAACCCGCGACGCGCAGGGCCTGGATCACCAGCAGTCCGATCATGCCCGCGCCGTAAACGACAACGGAATCGTTGAGCGCCATCGGTGTGCGGTTGACCGCATGAAAGGCGATGGACACGGGCTCGACCATCGCGGCCTTTTCGAATGACAGGTCGTCGGGCAGGCGATAGAGAATGTGTTGCGGCACCACGACATAGTCGGCGAACGCGCCATGCTGGCGGTAGTCCTCGCAGGAGACACCAAGCACGCGGCGATTGTCACAGAGGTTGATCTCGCCGCGACGGCAGAAGAAGCACGCACCGCAGGAGATGGTGGAGTCGAAGGTGACGCGATCATCTACGGACCATCCGCGCACGTTCGCTCCCACGGCGGCTATGGTGCCGGCCGCCTCATGGCCCATGATGATGGGCGGGCGGCGTCGGCCTGTGGAACCATCCATGCCGTGGACATCGCTGCCGCAGATGCCGCATGCGGCGACGGCGATGAGCACATCGTCGGGGCCCGGCGCGGGATCGGGCGCGGTGGTATAGGCGAATCTTTTGTAGTCTTCGAGGATCAGGGCTTGCATGGGGAGAAGAGTATACCTTGCAATTGTAAAGAATGGGTCTTATGAGTCGTAAAGGCTGTTCTCACTGGACCCATAAGACTTATACGACCTATTAGGCCCATTCCAACTCGACGCCATCTCCTATAGATAGCCGGCCAACGTGGTCACCAGTATTTCGACTAACTTAAACACCAGAACGAATCCAAACAACAGAAACGCCGCCGCCAACCCCACGCCGATGATCGGGCTTGGCTTCACCAGGTTGCGCAGCTCCTCGCGAAAGAACTTCGGCATCACACGATAGAGCACCCAACCCACCACGGCGGCCTGGATGGGCGTTAGCAGCACGCCCTCCAGCACGGCGCTCATCATCACCAGGAACACCGGCTTGTGGCCCTGATAGTAGATGATGAGCATGTTTGATACACCGATGAGCAGGAGGATGCCCCGGAACTGGTGCTTCCACTCAACGCGCTGAGTCACGGGAAACAGCAGCCGCGTACAATCGGCCAGCAGCCGGGGCCAGCCTGCAAACTGCCCCATCATGGTGCTGATCATGGCGGCGAGTCCGGCGATAATAAACAGGAAGGCGCCGATGCGGCCCCCCTGCTCGCTGAAGATGTTGGAAAGCTGAAAAGCCACGTCGGCGCCGTCGGGCGCAATTTGCTTCGGCCCCAGGATCCCCGCGCCCGCGAGCATAAAGGCCATGGTGACGAGGATGCCGAGGATGACCGCCGTGGAGGCATCGACCGTTACCGCGCGCCGCCACCCCCGGATGCGCTTCAGGTCGCCCTCGTCGAGCGATGCGAGTTGCGCTTCATCCAGCGGCTTTCCGTAGCCCCGATCTTTGGTCATGCCGTAGCCTGCGCCGATCACCCAGTAGGTGTACCACACCTGACTGGCAAAGCCGCCGGCGGCCCAGCCGAAGAGGGGCATGATCTCTCGCCACGGCTCCGTGGAGATGCCGAGTTCCACGGCCCAGGGGGGCGTCTGGGGCAGATTGAAGCCGAAGACACCGTGGAGCACAGTTCCGATACCGGGCCAGGTGGTGACGGCGACGGCGACGGTGCCCACGATGATGGCGAGCACCAACAGAGACATCATTTGCTTGAAGGGGCCAAAGGCGTCGCACCACGAGACGGCGATCACCAGAATGACCGCCAGTGCCGCAAAGATGGCCGACGGAACACCGGGGATCAGATTGTTCGCGAAGGCACCAGCCACACTGGCCACCGCCGCGGTCGAAAACGAGCTGGCGCAAATCTGCCCGACGAAGACCGGCCAGATGACCCAGTTGCGCGGGCCGGGCGCGCGACCGAGCATGTCTACCATGCCTTCGCCCGTGGTTACGGTGTAATGGGCGCCGGCCAGGCCGATCCAGTACTTGGTGAAAATGGCCATCACCGGCACCCAGAGGATGGCGGCGCCGAAGATGGCGCCAGCCCGCGTGGAGAGGATCACCTCGCCCGAGCCGATGTATTCCCCGCACCAGACGAGGCCGGGTCCGATGGCCAGCAGCAGCATCCAGCCGCGCGGCGGAACGGCAACCGCATTGGATTTTTCGTGATGATTCGTCATGGTGGTGCGCTCTCTCCCTGCCCGGCCAGACCCATGCGCGGGGTACCCGCGCAAAACCCGCTAAGCTTATCGGAACCGGGGCCGGGTATCAATCTTCATCCGGCGCGTGCTGATTGCAACATCCCCCGCCCGCACTTCATAATGGGAGGGAGTCCACAAGGCACCACGGGGCCAGGCCCCTTGAAAGGAACGACAATGAAACACATTACCACCCTGACACAGGCACCCAAGCCCGCCGAATCCATCTTCCGCGCCATGCTTGAGACCAAGCGCGAGTTGATGGAAGACAACTCCTTGTTGAAGCAACTTTTCTGATCGAAGCGCATACTCAGGGGACCCTTGATGAGCAACAAGAGCGAACGCGATATCGAAAAGGTTTACTCCACCGCCGACTACGTGGCCAAATTGCGCAGGCTGGCCGACGCTTTGGAGTCGGGCGACACGTTTGAAATCCAGATCGCCGGCGAGCACATCTACGTGCCCGTGCGCGCGGAATTCAGCATCGAGCACGAGCGCGGCGAGGACGAGGAAGAGATCGAGTTCCAGATTCGCTGGAAGCACGAATAGAGAACAGGAACCCACGCGATAGCAGGAACCCGGCGTCACCGTCGAAAATATTTATCCAATACCCTTGCGAAAGCGCCCATCGGTTACTGTTCCAGGCCCAGCCGCCGCGTGAGGAACTCATCCATCGCGCGGCAGGCACCTTGCAGGCTGGCATCTATGGAAATCGGGTTCAATCTGCGCTCCTTGAGACGCGCGATGCCTTTGACGTGTTCTTCGTGCAATTTATCCAAGGTCAAACTTGGACGGTTTTGAGTGAGAATTCGAAGGCTGCGAAAACTGCCTTCACTCTCCCCTGTAGTGGTGATCAGCAGCGTTGCGTCGTCAAACAGGGTGTAGAAATCAAGCCATGTCGTTCCTGCGGATTGGGCATGGTAAAAGCCAAAGGTCCCTTTCGCCCGATTGGCATAGCAGCGGCGTATGCCCGGTTCGGCGCGCTCGCAAACGACCGCGCCAGCACAGATAAAGCCGAGCGTCTCCATCGTATCATCCACGTGCTTGAAATTCTGTGCGGCCTTTCTCATGTCTCTATCCATACCGCGAGCGCTATAGTCCGCTTGGAAAAAGCGGCTTGCCTGGCCATTGAGCACAATACAGTTCGAAGCGGGCTGGGCAAACTCCCACGCGGTCTTGGCGTCGAGCTCCTTGACGCGCTTCAGGAGATTGACCTGGCGAAGATCGAACGCGGAGAAGTCCCACCGGTGCGCGAATCGATGGCGGAACAACAACTGGCCGATGCTTTCTGCTTCGGCCGCTTCTCGGGGACACAGCGTAAGTCCGTCGCGCCGGGGCGGTGACTTGTAAAACACACAATGGCCCGATGCCGCAAGCAATAAGGCTCTCATCTCGTGCTCGTCCCGCATGACTTGCGGTTTCCGTGCCTCTGCCGTTCGAAATAAGGCAAGCAGGCCGTCCATGTCGTCGCCGACCAGCGGCAGCGAGGCCGCCTCAAGACGCCATTGATCACCCTCCACTTGTCCCGACAAGCGCATATGCTCATGTGCGCCACTGAGGTGGAGTTCAAGGCGTGCGCCTGGCGGGAGCTGTGTAAGCAGCCCGCCCAGGCGGAACCGTTCTTTGCGCGCGCATTGATGTGGGCCGCTCCCGACAAACAGACTGGCACCATCAGGTAAGGGTGTGTAGGCGGCGTAAGGCGGTATCCACGCCGAAGGGCGCTCCAATGGTCTGTCTGATCGCATCCGCGCAACGCATTCGGTGCGATTGTCCTGATAGTCCACGCATCGTATGAGGAGAAACACCTCCGCCAGCGGAACGAAAAACGGCCCCGCTTCAATCTCGTACAACGGGAGTGCACCCGCGACCTCGACGACCTCTGCCGCAGGGTTCTCGCGCAACTCCATTCCAGGAAGCATCCTCCGGCCAATCAATTTCTTTTCAATAGATGGAGCGAGTCCGAGGTGGCGGAGAAAGCGCAACAAATTACCCGACGACTGTTCGAGCTCACCGAAAATAAGGCTTTCCCCGGTGAGCATCTGAGTAACCTCGCGGCGATTATGGGGGATCTCGAAACACTTCAACGCATCGGCGATGTATGCGGCATGTCGGGCGAGAAATTCGTGATAGACCTCGTCGTTGGGCAGTTCCGCCAGTGTCGACGCCAGCGATGGGGGCAGCGTAATATCACAATGCTGAAACGTGTCCGCGATATACGCAGCCACACTTGGCTGGGGCCTCTGGTCGCGGTTTTCGCGATAGGCGTCGAAGCTCTCGTCCGAAAATTCGAGGGGAGCGAGGGATGAAGGAGGTACAAGATAGTGATGAATGAGTTCGACCAGGGCCGGTGTGCGCAAGATGGCGAAAGGCTCTTCTTCGTCATCCGCCGTGCAGATGCTTCCCGGTTCGCGCTCAATCCAGTGATATACGTGCATCGTATCGAAGGGCTGTTCGGCTAGTTTGCGGAGGTGGAGCCGCCAACGCCGCGGGTACTCTTCGGTCACGAGGAGACACGGTCCCTCCAACGTGTCCAAGCTTCTCAAGGGTGATGGCGTACCCGGGACGAGTACGGGAACATAGGCCCAACACCAGCCGTTGGCCTCTTCAACTTGCAGCAGGAGCCTGGGTGAAAGCGCGGTGGCAAGGGCTTCCGGTGTGGTATTGCGCGCGCCGACGATGTAGCTGTGGATCACGTTTGACTCTTTCGTGCCGCGGGAGATTCGATGTTGGCGTTGATAACCTGTTCGGGCTGGAGTGTATGCGCCAATTTACCAGTCCAACAAGAATCGGGGCAAGCGGGGATTGGACTCCACGCTTACCCCGACTATACGTCGTTGCAATTTTCGCTTTCCGCCTACAACCCCAGCCAGCTCGCGATGATGTTGCGCTGAACCTCGTTGGTGCCGGAGTAGAGGGTGCCGCCGATGGAGTCGCGGAGGGTCCGCTCCACCTCGTGCTCGGTGAGGAATCCGTGGCCGCCGAAGATCTGCACCGTGTCCAGCGCGGTCTTCTGGAGGCATTCGCTGACGTAGACCTTCACCATGGAGGCGTTCATGGCGTTGTCCCGGGCCTTGCCCACGCGCACGGCGGCCTGGTAGACCAGCAGGCGGGCGGATTCCAGGCGGATCTTCATGTCGGCGATTTTGTGCGCGATGGCCTGGTGCTTGCCGATGAGCTTGCCCTGGGCCGTGCGGGTGCGGGCGTAGTCGATGGACTTTTCCATCAGGTGCTGCATGGTGCCGAGGTGGCATGCGGCGATGCAGACGCGCTCCCATTCCATGGACTCGCTGAAGACGACGGGGCCGCCGCCGGCAGTGCCGAGGATATTCTCCGGGCCCACGTAGACGTTGTCGAAGACCAGCTCGCCGAGCATGGCGGTGCGCAGGCCCATTTTCTCGAATTTCTGGCTGGGGGTGAAGCCGGGCGTGCCTTTTTCCACCACAAAACCAGTGATGCCACCGTGGGCACCCTTGGTCTCGTCGGTCACGGCATAGACCACGGCCACATCGGCCACGGGTCCGTTGGAGCTGAAGATCTTCACGCCGGTGATCCGGTAGCCATCGCCATCCTTCACGGCGCGCGTGGCCATGTTGAAGGCGTCGGAGCCCGAGGTCACTTCAGTCATGCCGTTCACGGCGATGAGGCTGCCGTCGCACAGGCCGGGCAGAATTTTTTCCTTCATCTCGGGGGTGGCGTGGCGCGAGATGGGGATGACGCAGGCGAGAAGGTGGGCGCAGACGGAGAAGACCAGGCCGCCGTCGCGGCAGCCATAGCCGAAGGCTTCCAGCGCCACGGCCACGCTCAGGGGATCCAGCTCGCTGCCGCCGTAGTCGCCCGCGACGGGCAGGCCCTGAAGGCCCATCTCGCCGCACTTGAGCCAGAGATCATGGGGGAAGATCTGCTCCCGATCGCGCTCGATGATGTTCTCGTTCAATTCATTCTGGGCGAAGCGGATGATCTGCTCGCGGAGCAGTTTCTGGTCTTCGTTCAGTGAAAAATCCATGGGGGTTTCCTTTTAGTGTTTCGGGCGGCGAGGTCGCCGACCCGGTGAACCTTAGCTTAGGTGCGACATGGACCGCGCGGTCGCAGGGACGGCAGCGACTTCAGGGACGGCAGGCGTAGTGAGAAGGGCAGTCCCTGATGTCTCTGTCGTCCCTGCTGTCCCTGTAACTCGCCATCGGTTATTCCATCATCAGCAGCTTCTGGTAGTCCACCTTGGCCGTCGAGGTCTTCGGAAGACTCTCCACGGCGATGAACTTGTCGGGGATCATGTACAGCGGAACCTTCTTCGAGCAGAACTGCTTCATGGCGATGAGGGATGGCGGCTTGTCGCCGGTCCAGTTGAGGTAGGCGCGTATCGTCACGCCGTTCTCCGGATCGGGCGTGGCCACCACCGCCGCTTCCGTCACCCATTCATGACTGTAGAGCGCCGCCTCGATCTCGCCCAGCTCCACGCGATAGCCGCGGCGCTTGACCATGCGATCCCGTCGCCCGATGTATTCGTAGTCGCCGTTTTCATCGATCTTAACCACGTCGCCGGTCTTGTACCACTTGCCACCGTCGGCGTCGATGTAAAAGGCCTCGGCGTTGCGTTTGGGGAGGTTCCAGTAACCCACCATGACGGAGCCGCCCTTGACATAGAGTTCGCCCTCGTCGCCCCGGGGCACTTCCCGGTCCAACGCATCCACGACCATGCCCACGTCGCCCGAGCAGTCCACCCCGATGGGGAAGGGCTCCGTGCGCTCCTCGGGAATACCGCCCCGCACTTCGTAGTAGGTGCAAACGTTGGTCTCGGTCGGGCCGTAGAGGTTGAAGTAGCGCGGCTGGGGCCACATGGCCATGACCGCTCGCAGATGCTTCACGGGGAAGACCTCGCCTGCAAAGAAAATGATGCGGAGGGACGAGTGGTCGTGGGCCACGTCCTGCCCGAATTCCACGAGCAAACGCAGGATCGACGGCGTGGAGTACCAGATCGTGATCTTTTCGGAGGCGATGACCGCCGCGAGTTTACTCGCCTGCTTGCCCAGCGTCTCGCCGAGGAGCACCAGCTTCCCGCCGTGCTTGAGGCACACGTAGATATCCAGGATCGACAGGTCGAAGTGGAACGGCGCATGGGACGAAAAGACATCTTCGCAGGTGGGCTCGAAGGCTTCGCTGCACCAGTCGATAAAGGCCAGCCCGGTCGCATGGGTGTGCATTACACCTTTCGGCTTGCCCGTCGAGCCGGAGGTATAGAGGATGTAGGCCAGGTTCGTCGTGTCCACATCCTGAAAGGTCTGGGCGGGATCCGGCGCGGCGGCCAAGAGCACCATGGGCACACCGAAAGGCTCGAGAAAGTCGAGGGCACCTGTATGGGTGATGCGGTCGGGACCGAATTCCGCGATGAGGCCCTCGGCCAGCTTCTCCGCAACGACAATGGCGCGCACCGCGCAGTCGGAAAAGATATACGCGTTGCGCTCGGGCGGCGCCGTGGCGTCCACAGGCACGTAGGCCGCGCCCGCGCGGAGGGCGCCGAAGACGCCGGTGAGACTGCCGATGGATTTGGGCATGCAAATGCCCACGCGATCACCCGAGGCGACGCCCACGGCGCGCAGTCGCGCCTCCATGGCCTCGGCCAACTTCTGGAACTGCTCGTAGTTGACGGAGACCTCGCGTTCGGGATCCACGACGGCGCATCGGCCGGGGTGGGCCCCGGCGGAACGCTCTAGAAGCTGGTGGAGCTGGTTCATTACTTTGCCGCGTTCTTCGTGTTGACCGTGTTGGCGATAAGGGTGAGGGTTTCGAGGTTGTCCGAGCCGATTTCGTGGGCCTGAAACTCGATACCGTATTTTTCCTCCAGGAAGGTCACCAGCTTCACGGTGGAGATGGAGTCCAGGATGCCGCCGGAAATCAGCGGTGTTTCCAGATCGAGGGAGTCGGGATCCTCGCCGGGAAGAAAGGTGTCGAGAATGTAGGCCTTCACGTCGGCCTGGATGGTTTCTATCGAGCTACTCATTTTGGGCTTTCCTCTTTCCTGTGAATTGTTCTTACTGGGCTGCGGTTGCCGCGGCGGGCTGGCCCTGCGCCACTGCGCCGCCGGCAAGACTCGCGTCATGGGTTTTGATGGTCTCATACAGGTGCTCCGCCAGGAGGCGGTGCGCCAGGGCATTCGGGTGATCGTCAAAGTCCGACACCTGGATTTCCTTGTCCGGGTAGCCCTTGTAGGCACCTGAATAATCCTCGATGATATCGAACCCGGCCTTCTTCGCGATATCGAAGAGTTCCTTGATGTCGTTGTCGGAGAAGGACACGCGCCCCTTTTCGGGCATGTAGATGAAAGCGGTCTTCACGCCCTTGGCGCGGCAGGATTCGGCGAACTTGATGAGCGACCACTCCAGGAGTTCCGAGCCGTAGGCGCTCAGCCGGATCTTCAGCACGGCATTGTCCATATCGGGAGTCACACCGGCCTTCTTCACGATCTCTTCCACGAAGGGATCGGGCAGGGCCTTGCCGCCCTTCACGCGCTGCACAAGGTGATCGACGATCCACGTCTTTTCGATGCGGTGGCAGAAGATATACACCGCGTCGAGATTGAAGCCCAGCATGGTCGAATCGAGGACGATGGCCTTCTGGATCGGGTCGTAACCGTTTACCGAGAAATTCAGCAGTTCATAGGGCATGCCTTCGGTGTTGAGGCGGTCCTCCGCCAGCACGTCGCACACTTCGTTGTCGCTGATGCCCCAGCCCATCGTGTGGGAGGAGCCGATCAAGCCGATACGCTTCACGCCGGCGGGCTTCTCCTTCGTGTAGGGCTTGTCGCGCATGCTCCACTCGTTCGTGGTGTAGACCTTCCCCTCGTAGGTCATGTTCGCTGACGGCGTCATGGCCACACCGAGATAGTCCTCCCGCTTCGTGTTCATGGTCTTGCGCCACTCGTCGAAGTAGTTCGTGGGCTGCTTGTTGAACATGGCCTGAAGCTCGGGGTTGAAGCGATCCACCTGGATCAGATCTTCGTAGTAGCCCCGCTGCATCTCCGCCGCGTCCGCCGCGTTCAGCGAGGGATTTTCGATCGCGTCGAGGACAGCCACCAGCGTGGGATTCATGTGGCTCTGCACTTCGGAGAGGGCCATGGTCATGACGAAGAGACCCGTCACGCCATTGAGCACGGCGTTGCGCCAGAAGTTGTAGGGCTTGAGGTTGGCCGCGCGCTGTTTTGCGGCACCGCCGACCTGCCATTGGTCCCGCCCCACGATGATGGCCGCGGCCGCGATCAGCAGCAGCACGCCGCCAATTTTCAGCACCGCGTCCAGATCCCAGTTGCGCAACTGCAGCAGCGTCGCGCGCCATTCGCCGATGGAGTCCGAAGTCCACAGGGTCCACAGAAACGTAATGGTAAGAAACGTAACCACGGTCTTGCGCGCCAGGATGGCCGCGAGCTTCACGCTGTCGGCTGTGGTCTTGGCCACGAGCTTCTTCTGCGGGCGGGCTTCCTTCCACACGCTTACGGTCACCAGAATGCCCAGCAGGATCCAGAAGAGGATGTCCTGGGGGGTGAAGAGGGCCGCGCCGCGCAGCCAGAACCACTGGTAGGCATGAAGCGCCCAGGTGGCGAAAAAGGCAATCAGGGTGGCGTAGACCATGCCCTTCGTAGTGCCCAGTTTCCGCAGCCGGAAAAACAGCGGGTAGAAGAAGACCTTCATCATGAAGTCCTTCCAGTAAATATTGATCCGGCGCCAGAAATCGGTGAAGCTCGACGCGAGCACGTAGTGGTGGTTGCCTTCCGGCAGGTTGAAGCCGAAGAGGTGGAGCATCCCCACGATGGTGTGGAACATGCCCGACACCTGGAGATAGAGGAGATAGGTGCAGACCATGTGCTGGAAAAAGCCGGAGGCCCCTTCGATCTCGGCCGGCCCCACAATCATGAACTTGTACAGGAAGCGGTAGAGGATAAGCTGGATGCCGCCCCGGATCATCCACTTCACGCCCGTCTGATAGATCTTGTAGGGATCTTCGTTGTAATAGGTCCGGCAGAAGGTCTGGTAGTCCACCACCGGAAAGAGGGGAAACAGGATGTTCGGGATCATGAAGAAATAAGCCAGGGAGCGCCACAGGCTGAAGGGAGCCGACTTGTGCACCAGATCATACACATAGATGATCAGGCGGAACATGAACATGGCGCCGAGAATTGGCCAGATCGTGCTGGGCCACGGTGAGGCTACCCACCCCGCGCGAAACACCGCGAGGATGAGCGCCGCGCCGAAGACCAGGCCCAGCCGGACATTCATGGACGCTGGCACGTGGCACAGGCCGATGAGCACCACACCAATCCCGATGAGCCAGGCCGCGCTCGCCGGACTCTGACCGCCGATAAGGTAGATCAGGCATCCGAGACTGAGTGCCACGAAAAATGGGAGGCGAAAGCGTAGCGGCAGCAGGTGGTTGATGGGGAAGGCCACCGCCACGATCAACAGCAACTGGCGGAAGGCCTCGCTCTCGAGCCGGACCGCCTTGAACATCATCGCGACCAGGACGACTTGAAATACAACCGCCCCAAAGCGCAGTAGATTCTGCGCGGTGAAGAATCCCACCGATTCTTCTTTGCCCGTTGACACACCTGTGGCACTCGCGACCATGATCTTCCTTCTCTCTCCCGGTTCCTGCTGCTGCCCTGCTCGTGGCTTTCGTGAAAACGACACAATAGACGGACTAAGGGACAGGTAACTCCTGCACTAAGCAATCGTCATGCCAACGACATGATTTCGACATAATTCGTTATAAATAGATGACTTAACGCAACTTGGCTCCACCCTCCCCGTCGGAAGTTGCATCAATGAGTATTCTTTTTTGACTAATTTCGGGTCAAAAAGGATTATTAGTGTACCACTTTTTCGCCTTGAATTTGCAGACTCGATATACCGAAGTTAGACAAACTGCGAAATTGGCAACTTCTACCTTAGTTTTTATTTTAGTACTTAGTCGTATTTTTGTCAATAAAGTTTCAGGCCGCCGTTGACTCCTTTCCGGACCCCTCGTATACTGCCCCAGGATTTGCGGACCCACCCTGTGGCTCCTGCCGACGGACACGAGCCCGCATCAGACTACCGAATCAAGGAAATCTGCTCCATGCGCTGCCGCCCCCTTGCCTCTTGTCTCATCGCCCTGAGCGTCGTCGCACCATGCGCCTTCGCCCAGAGCCGCCTGGAAGTCCTGCCCTTTGGCCCCACTGAGCGCCTTCGGCCCACCGGCGATCTCGCCATCCTTCCCCCACCTGCCTTCCGGGCGGCCCGGAACGAAACTGAGTCGCTCCAGTTCGCCATCCGGGCCGTGGGCGGCAATCTGACCAAGGTGGATCTGAGCCTCTCGCCCTTTGCCCTGGCCGACGGGACCCAGCTTCCGGCGGCGGCGGCCGTGCTCTACCGCGAGGTGCCCGTCAATGTTCGTCATTCGTCGCCCCGGGCCACCGAGGCGCCAGGCCTGATTCCGGACGCGCTGGTACCCCTGCTCCATCCCCAGACGGGCGACAAGATTAAGCCCCACTACTGGAACGGCGAAAAGCTGGAAGGCGCGGCCTATGGCGGGACGCCCTTTGATATATGGCAGGAGCACAACGAAGGAATCTGGCTCGATGTCCATGTGCCGGCGGATGCTGTGCCGGGCGACTATACGGCCACCCTCCGCATGACGGCAGAAAATGTGGAAGCGGTGGAATTGCCCGTGACCCTGACGGTGTGGGACTTCACCCTGCCCGACGGCCCTACCCACGAGAATCACTTTGGCGGCTTCGGTTCTCTGGCGGCCTACCATAAGCTGGAAAGCACCAGCCCGGAATTCATCGAACTGGAGGAGCGCTACAGCGCCGAGTTGGCGGCCCACCGCCTCAGCCCGGAAATTCCCCATCACCTCCTGCCCGCCGCGGGGGAGGACGGGGCTGCCGCGTTTACGCCCGAGGTGGATGCGGCCATCACGGCTTTCGTGGAGCGCCACCACGTCACCAATTTCCACATTCCGTCCGCGCCCTTTGGTGATGCCGACCGCGAGAAGGCCCTGCGCTTCTACCGCTCGTGGTACGAATATCTCGAACAGAAAGGCTGGGCGGATCGCGCCTACCTCTACATGCTTGATGAGCCCAATGAAATAGAAGCCTATGAGCGCGTGCGCGACTTGGGTGCGCTGGTGCGCGAGGCTCACCCGAACATACGGCGGCTCGTGGTGGAGCAGACCTACACCCAGGATCCCGCCTGGCCCTCGCTGGAGGAGTCCATGGACATCTGGTGCCCGCTCTTTGGCTTTGTGGACGAAGCCAGCACGAAGCGCCTTCAGGCCCAGGGCGAGCACGTGTGGAGCTACACCGCCCTGACCCAGACCGCGCCGCCCTATCATCCCGAAATCGAACAGGTGAAGTCCGACCTGCCGCCCTTCTGGGAGATCGACTTCCCCGTTACCTCCTACCGCATCGCACCCTGGCTCAACCGCCGCTACGGGATCACGGGCCTGCTCTACTGGTCCCTCGTCTATTATGGATCGCCCGACCGAGACCCCTGGCAGGATCCCGGCTTCCGTGTTCGCTGGAATGGCGAAGGTGCCCTCTTCTACCCCGGAAACGCCGTCGGCATCGACGGCCCCATTGCGTCCATCCGCCTGAAGAGCCTCCGCGACGGCATGGAGGACTACGAGTACTTCGCGCTGCTGGAATCGCTCGGCGGTGCCGAGGTCGTGGACGCCATTGTGCGCGAGGCCGTGCCCACGTGGGGCAGTTGGAAGAGCGACCCGGCGGTCCTGCCCGCACTGCGCGAGCGCCTGGCGGAAGAAATTTTGAAACGGAAGGGCGCCTGAGGCTGGTCAGATAGATCGGGCCGATCAGACGGATCAGACGGATCGGACCGATCGGAATCGATGCGCCACTAAAACCGCAGGGATTCATGCGGACCTATACGACCCATAAGACTCATGGTTCCCACCGGATAAATCATCCATTGACGAAGTTCCCACCACTCCGCTACCATGGAGGGGTGCGAAAAATTGATTTACTCACCTTGCATACCAGAAGGATTTTTCCAATGAAAGAAATGACCCGCAGGAATTTCGTAAAAGGCGCGGCGGCCGCGTCTTTGTTGATAGGCACCTCCAAGACCTCCTGGGCCGGTGCGAACGATCGCGTTCGCGTGGCCATCATGGGCATCAACGGGCGCGGCAAGGAACATCTCGGCATGTATCCGCAGATCAAGGGTGCCGAAATCTCCACCCTCTGCGAAGTGGATTCCCGCCTCTTCGCGCCCCGCGCCAAAGAGTTCCTGACGGATAAGGGGCTGAAAGAGCCGAAGTTCGAGCAGGACATCCGCCGCGTGCTCGAAGATAAGGATATCGACGTCATTTCTATTGCGACGCCGAACCACTGGCACTCGTTGGCCACCATCTGGGCCTGCCAGCAGGGCAAGGACGTCTACGTCGAAAAGCCCATGACCCACAATATCTTCGAAGGCCGCAAGGTCGTCGAGGCGGCGGCGAAGTACAAGAAGATCGTCCAGCACGGCGTACAGCTCCGCAGTAACCCCGGTTTCCAGGAAGGCATCCAGATGCTCCACGACGGAGCCATCGGCGAGGTGTACATGGCCCGCTGCGTGTGCTTCAAGAACCGCCCCGACATCGGCAAGGCCACGCCCGGCACGCCCCCGGCGGAGCTGGACTGGAACCTGTGGCAGGGCCCCGCGCAAGAAGAGCCTTTCATGGTCAATGACAAGGGCCAGGGCATCTACGTTCCCTATTTCTGGCACTGGAAGTGGGCCTATGGCAACGGCGACATCGGCAACCAGGGCGTGCACCAGCTTGACGCGGCCCGCTGGGGTCTCCAGGTCGACGTGCCCTATCGCGTTGCGTCCATGGGCGGCCTCTTCCTCTGGGAAGACGCCAAGGAAGTCTTCAACGTCTCCTCCTCGTCCTACATGTTCAAGGGCAAAGACGGCAAAGACAAGATGATGACGCTGGAAGTCCGCTTCTGGGAGTCCAACGAAGAAGTGGGTGGCAAATCCTTCGGCGTAATCTTCTACGGTGAAAAGGGCTACATGTCCTTCCCGAGCTACGAAGGCTACCAGCTCTACCAGGGCGGCAAACTCGTGAAGGAACACTCCGAGGGCGACACCGTCAATCACTTCCAGAACTTCATCGACTGCGTCCGCAGCCGGAACGCCGAGAAGCTCACCTCGCCGCCGATCGAAGGTCACTACTCCTCCGCCCTGTCCCACTATGCCCTCACCGGCGCGCGCCTGAACCGCGTGCTCGAGATCGACACGGAGAAGGAGCAGGTGAAGAACGACGACGAGGCGAACGCCCACCTGACCCGCGTGTACCGCGAAGGCTTCGTGGTGCCGGAAACGGTCTGAGGCCGACGCGCTTTCGCGCAAATCTTCTGGAACGCAAATCGTTGCCCGGTGCCCCCAGGGGTGCCGGGCAATTTCCTTGTTCCGGGCTATTCGCCGCTCACATAGGCCGCACGCTTATGAACCCAGTCGCTTTCCTCAACAAGTCCCGCTTCGCGGTAGACCACCTCCAGCGCGCGGTAGCGTTCCACCACGTCAAACCCGATACTCTCCTGCAGCTTGCGCAGGCATACGGGGCAAAGATGCACCGGGCTCGCGTCGGTTTCGTCCAGGTGATTGCTCCCGTTCATGATGCAGCGCAGGTAGACGCAGTGCTCCATGCCAAACATGTGGGCGGTTTCGTGGGCCAGCACCTTGAAGCTCCGCAGCAGCGCCAGCGCATCATCGCCCGTCTTCGGCGCTTCGCCATAAAAGCGGGGCGAATACCGTGCGAAACTGTACACGCCCGTACGCTCTTTCAACGACGCCTGGCCGAAGACGAAATTCCACGATGGCTCGGGATACAGATCGATCGTCGTCAGACCCAGGCGGCAGTAGGCATCCTCCGGCAGATCTCTGCGCAGAAAATCCAATAGATCCGTGCTCAGCAACTGGCGCTGACCCGTGAAAGGGTTCTCGCGATCGGTGATGCCCTGTTGCGATACCTCGATGGGCGTCTGCATCTTCATGGGCATGGGGAAGAATGCCCCCGCGAAGCGCTCAAGCTTTGTCAGAATCTCGGGGTCGCCGCCGGCGAAGGCATCCAGCGGTTGGAGGTAGATCACGTCGCGCGGCGGAGCCGGTTTATTCGGATTCGATCGCGTGAACTGGGTGAACGTCTGGCCCCGCTCGGGGTTGATCGACAGCCAGTCATTCGGGCCCGGTTGCGGCAGCGGCGGGAAGTCCCCATTGGGCGTAAACGCGCGGCGCAATTCCGGTGACAGTGACGCCACGGGTCCGATGGCCAGCTTAATCACTTCGGGGGAAGAATAGGGCACCTCCGCCGCGCACGCGGAGAGGAGCGCGCCCGCCAGGCAACATAGAATCGCGGTGGGTTTCATTCGGCGATTCTTGCATACCCGTCCGCCGCGATCCAAGGACGCTCGATCCGTTTCGCCAGATGGTTGGCGGAACGGAACGGACCCTCCCGGAGGGCCCTACTTGTGACCACCCATATTGCAGCTCGCGACGTTGATCCAGTTCTTGTGGTCCTTTGCAGCCGTGGTTTCAACAGGAGTCACAGCGGGAAGCAGCCCACCGAAGATCTGTGTTTGGTCATGCTCCGTTACTTCCGCGTTCTTGTCCAGATCGTTGATTTGAATCGATTTCGTGATAAATACCTCCAGTGTTGGTTTCCGTCAAACGCTATGCATGTCTGAATAAAGCGAAGTTCGTGCCAATCCTACAAGCGATGCGTAAGTGTAATATCAGTGATGGTTTGCGGGAATTCATGGTCTCCCGGCGTGGTTTGCCGGGCGCACGGTCTGTCATACGCGTCACCCTATCTCGGGCCATGGTCCTATTATCGGTCCACGCTCGCAGCGCGATATACCTGATATACTTCAGTGTGGCGATGGCGGTTCAGGAGCGATTGACACCAGCAGGAGGGCTTTCAGACGAATGTGGCATGTGTATTACCGAAGCTGGCTCCGTTGGAAAAAACGTGCGGACGAGTGGCTGGACGTGGAGACGGCGTACCGCCGACATGAGCGGCGTTGGGCCTATTCCGTGCTGTTCGCCGACAATATTCGTCCCGCCGCCGTCCTCAATCTGCAGGGGGATACGGTCCGTGTTTCCTTCATTGACTATTGTCTCCGGGAGTGGATGATCGGTCACTACGCTGTGATTGATCGGGACCGGCTTTTCCTTACGGACGCGACGTATCAAACCTTTCGCGGCACGAGCGACGCGTTCGCACTGGTAGAGACCCATCGTTTTCAGGAGGATGGCACGGTCACGATAAGGGAGCGTCACTTCCAGACCGGCTTCGCCGCGCCGCAAACGGTGATGATGGACGTGTCGCGCAACTGGGAGCCCTATCCCCAGTTTGGGGACTATGAGTCCCTGATTGCGATGCACTGGGCAGGAAGACTGAACGCGGTGAATTGGGGATCAGAAAGGAATGGCTGAGCCCCGTAGTGAACCAAAAACAAAATCGCCCTCCCCGCGTTGCGCGAGGAGGGCGACAGCTTCTTGTTTCTAATATGCCGAGCTACACCTTATCGACAGTCGGAATCTCGAAGCCTTTGCGGTTGGCGTCTTTGGTCAAGACATTCGCCGCGTCGGCATGCTCGCCGATGCAACGCTCGGTTTCGGGGTCGAAGGTGAGCCAGGGGCCGACGGTGTATTCCGCGCCGTCTTCGGGAACGCCCATGCCCTTGTTCACGATTTCGTGCAGCTTGGCGAAGTGCTCATAGGCATCTTTGTTGTCGCCAAACTGGCCCGCTTTCAAGTTGAGGGGCACCTTCTCACCGATGCGGTAGGAGTTGTTCATGAGGTGGCCCAGCACGCTGCCCTTGTGTGCGTCCATGGCATTGCCATTGGCCATCTTCGGGTCGTTGGCGCGGCACGCGGCCACGAAGGCCGCCCAATTGCCGCCGGGGGTGACGCCGCCGGGCTCCAGATCGAGCGGCACGCCTTCCGTGGCGCCTGCGGGGATATAGGTCTTGTCGTCGAGGATCTTGCCGCCGTCCTCGAAGTAATACTCGTTCTTGACCTGGTGCAGGTAACCTTCATAGTTCACGTTGCGAACGTTGAAAAAGACCTGCTGGCCGTTGGGGTATTCAGCCATACCAAACATCGTGTTCGGCGTCTCGCCCTGGTCATTCCAGTTGAAGCGGCCGCCGAGAGCCATGGCCCGCACTGGGTGCGTCTGGTCGGGGTCGATGGCCCAGAAGGCGCGGTCGAGCTGGTGCGTGCCCTGGTTGTTCATGTCGCCGTTGCCCGACTTCCAGAACCAATGCCAGTTGTAGTGAGCTAGATTTGCGTGGTACTCGTCGAACTCCGCCGGGCCGCGCCAAAGGTTCCAGTCGAGGTTCGCCGGGGCCTCCGCGACCGGCTTGAAGCCGATGGTGTCGCGCGGCTTGCAGCAATAACCATAAGAGATCTTCAGTCGGCCAAACTTGCCCTCGTGGATGGCCCGGGTGAGGGCCGCCACTTCAGCATTGCTACGCTGCTGCGTGCCGTGCTGAACGACGACGCCGTACTTCTTCTGCGCCTCCACCGCGATGCGCCCCTCGGCGATGTCGTGGCTCATGGGCTTCTCGACATACACGTGCTTACCGTGCTGGGCGCCCCAGATCGTCAGCAGGCTGTGCCAGTGATTCGGCGTGGCAATCGAGATCGCGTCCACGTTCTTGTCGTCCAGCGCCTCGCGAATGTCCGTGATGCCCTTGGTTGTGCACGTCGGCCCGACCTTCGCCTGAATCTCGGCAAGGCGCCTGGCCACCACGTCCTTATCCGGATCGGCGATATAGGCAAGCTCCACATTTGGCTGGCCCAGCCAGCCTTCGATGTGGCTTCCGCCCCGGCCATTGAGCCCGGCCACCGCAATGCGCAGGCGGTCGTTCGCGCCCAGCACCTTGCCCGACGCGGCCGTGCCACACAGCAGCAACGAGGCGCCCGCAAAGGCGGAGGACGATTTGATGAATTGACGACGACTTAAGCGTGACATGATGTTTTCTCCTGATGGATTGGGTTGCCCTCCATTCTGCTACCTTCGCGCGCCGCTGTCAAGTCCGGATTTCGGGGCGGGGGAGCTCCGCTTTGGGGCGGTGGCGGAGCAGAGTATTGGACCAGCCCTCAAGCGCGCAGGTTTTCTTGGACGATAGGATCGAGGCTGCGGTCAATTGGGGCTCGGGCATTCCTGTCCGAGGTAAAGCTCCCACTGCGATGTGAAAGGCCCGTCGGTTGCAGCCGCGGACGGCAAAAGTTAACAGCAGGTTGAAGTCCCAATTCCCTTGAAACGTTCACCGGGTCTTTCTACCGTCGCGCCGCCCTTTGCCCAATCTTCGGCCCGAAGATGGTCTGGCGCTGGGTCGCCATTCAGGCCGGAAGCCGCGCCAGAAATCCTAGCCCGCCCAGCCCCAGATGGAAATCCGCACGCGCGGCGCGCTAATCTTTCTACGGCGCGTGCCGGTGTACCTCCCGTGCGCAGGGTGATGTTGCGCCGGTAGTACCTGAAAGGCCCGTCATGAAGTATCTGCTTTCTCTCGCCGCACTCCTGCTTGCTTTTTCTCCCACCGTCCATGCAGCCGAGGCGCCCGCGTTTGCCGGGATGAGTTATCTGGACAATGGCATCGTGAAGATCGGCATCAACCTCGACATCGGCGGGGCGATTACCTACCTCGCGAAGTCGGGCACGGAAGAGAACATCATCAACAGCCACGACTGGGGTCGGCAGATCCAGATGTCGTTCTACTCCGGGCCGGTGCCTTATGTGCCGGAGAACGGGAAGCAGCCGTCGAAAACCTGGACCTTCATCGGCTGGAACCCGATCCAGTCGGGTGATGCGTATGGTAACCCGTCAAAGGTGCTGGAACACACGAACGACGGCACGGCGCTGTATGTGAAGTGCATTCCCATGCATTGGCCGCTGGACAGCGAGCCGGGCGAATGCACCTTTGAGTCGTGGCTCACGCTGGAGGGCAACACGGTGCGCGTGCGCTCCCAGATCAACAACGCGCGGAAGGACGAGACCCAGTTTCCCGCACGCGGACAGGAGCTTCCGGCGGTGTACTCGAACGGCACCTACTACCGCCTCTTCACCTACGACGGCGATCAGCCCTTTACGGGCGGGCCGTTGCGCCTGGTAGACAAGGTGTGGGACACGCGCATTCCCCCGGCGGAAGCGCCCGGCGGCCCGTGGGACAGTTGGTACGCCACGGAGAACTGGGCGGCGCTGGTGAACGAGGCCGATTTCGGCGTGGGCATCTGGACGCCGAACACCTTCGCGTATACGGGCGGCTTCGCGGGTGTGCCGGGTAAGGGCGGCCCGAAGGATGGCCCCACGGGCTATATCTCGCCCACGCGCAATGAGATCCTGGATCACGATATCGTCTACGCCTACGACTACACCCTCATCGTGGGGCAGTTGACCGAAATTCGCGACTACGTCTATCAGCACGCCCAACGCGGCACCCTGCCGGAATACACCTTTGCGAAGGATCGCCAGAGCTGGACCCTGGCCGACGCGCGCGACGGCGGCTGGAAACTGGGCGGCGCGTGGGCCGTCACCTTCACCGGACCCGCGCCGCAACTCGTCGGGCCGAACGCCTTCTGGGCCGCATCGGATTTGCCCACTGTGCAGCTTGACGCCGCCTTCGACACCGGCAGCACCACGGCGACGCTGCGCTGGGAGGGCCTCAAGGGTCAGGGCGGCGGCGCGGTCGATTTCGAGGTCATCCCCGATGGCGCAATGCGAACCTACACCATCGACCTGTCGAAAGTGGCGGGCTATAGCGGCATCGGCACGCGCTTTGTCCTCGCGCCGAAAACCGACGGCGCGGAAGGGCGCAAGGTTAGCGTGGCCCGGCTGGGCGCGGTGAAGTAAGGGGCGGGCGTGAGCCGCGAATGAATGCAAATTTCTGGAGCAATCGTTCTTGAGGTTTCGCCTCGCCCGCAACGATGAAAATGGTCCCGGCTTCTCTCGTCAGATCTGTTCCGCAGAGCGGAACGGTATGCATTGCCACGGAGGACCGTGGCAACGAGAGGTGGGTATTTGCGAAGCAGCCACGGCGCTGTTGGCCCTGTCCGCGAAGAAAACGTGTCTCAGTGTTTACGTAAAAACTTTGCGCCGCGAGAGAAAATGCGCACGGCTGGGAGCGCAGGCGTCCCGCCTGCATCATGCACCGAAGGTGCAAGGGTGGCCCAGCACCGCCGATCTCGTTCACATAATCTGATTCAGCAGGCTGAAGTGCTCATAGAGGATGGCGATGAGCTTGAAGGCGGTGTAGAAAGTGAACGCGCTGTAGGCTACGATGATGGCGGCGAGGACGGCCTTCGTGGCGGTGTCCATGCGCCGGGAGCGCCAGACGAGGGCGAGGGCAAAGGGACCCAGGACGGTGAGCGCGAGGACGAGAATCCACACGGGGTGATAATAGAAGGCCTCAGCGGTTTGCTGGCGCGCGCCGCAGAAGCGGCAGAAGGCGTCGGCCGGGCTGATGACTTCGCGGCACTTGGCGCAGCGCACGGCGATGGGCGGCGGCGCGACCGGATTTGGCGTATGCATAGGGGCTTTCTGCGGCGGTTTTTCACGCCGCGCTGCGTTACAACTTCTTCTCGAAATCGGGTTCGAGCCCGACGCGGAAATTCACACCGGTGACGACACCCTTCTCATCCTGCACAAAGGTCAATGTGCCGTCGAAGGTCTCGAAAACGAACTCGGTCTCGGATTGGGGGATGATGGGCCATTCCTGTTTATCGCGGATGGCGGCGAGGAGGTGATCGCCTTCGCGGCGGATGACGATAAAGGGGACTTCCTTCTTCTCGTCCGCGGGGTCGATGGTCTCATAGGCACCGACGAAGCGATCGAGCTGCTCGGCGCTGAGCTGTACTTTGGCCTCGCGGGTTTTCATCTTGATCTTCTTGAGGTGTTCGCGCTGGGGCAGGGGCCGGACCCAGATATTGCGGAAGCGCACCGGGCTGTCGTGGTCCTGGAGCTTGAGCGACATGGCGTCGGCATGCTTCTCGTAGGGCTTCTGCTGGAGCCAGCTCGTGGGGCCGGTGAGGGTGACATTGTCCTGCACGAGGACGCCGTTGAGAAAGGCGGTGACGCGCGCGGGGCGACGCACGGTGCCGTCTTTCTTGAATCTTGGCGCGTGAAACACGATGTCGTAGGTCTGCCATTCGCCGGGCGGGCGGGTGGCGTTGACCTGGGGCGGATACTGGGCATAGATCGAGCCGGCGTAGCCGTCGGAATAGGTGCGGCTCTGGTAGGAATCGAGGACCTGGATCTCGTACTTCTCCATAAAGAAAATGCCGCTGTTACCCCGATCCTGATCAATCTTGCCTGCCGGATCCGCGGGGGAGGCCCACTCGATGTGGAGCTGGCAATCGCCGAATTCCCGCTTCGTGAAAATATCGTCCGCGCCCGCTACAGTCTCCATGTAGCCATCGGAAACCTTCCACGCCGTAGGTCCGCCTTCCTTCGTGCGCCACGCGTCCAGGTTCGTGCCGTCGAAGAGGACGATGGCGTCGGCGGGCGGTGAACCGTTCTGTCCCGGCGTTACGACCGGCGCCTCCGCGCGCTCCATGTCGTGTATGCGGTAACCGGAGTTCGTTGCGGTCTGGGCGGGTGCCTCGGCGGCCAGTAGGGCGAGGCCGAGCAATGCGCACGTAAAGAGGCTGTTCGTTTGCATGGAATCGATTCCTGTGGTTATTCGCTCCGTCCGCCGCGGGTCCGTTCGCCTCGGCGAGGGCCTACTATAGCAGGCGGGGGAAAAAATCTCACGGCATCGGCTCGATGTGCTGTCCGCCGTCGCGACCGACGTAGACCACCTGGGCACCCCGGATGTAGGCCCAATAGCTGGAGACGCCTGCCGCCGCGATAGCGTCGAGAAAGGCCGGATAGCGCAACTCGCCCCGCTGGGCGGCGCGAACCGACTGCTCCACCGTTGCCGGAGCAAAGGGTAGAGCGACGGACACTCGCTCGCCGGGCATGGGAACGACATGGGAGTCCGCGTCGGCGTGATAGTAGGTCGTCTCCCAGCGGTGCAAATCCACGTGGTAGGACTCGATGCCGGCTTGCCCCAGCGTGGCGACCAACGTTGGAAAGGTGGCTTCCGCGTTGAAAGACTTGCGGAGGCATTCTTCGGTCAGGGCGAAGGTGGATTTATTCATGGCGTGTTCTCCTGGTGCGCGGCGGGTCAGCCCAACGGCGCGGTGTTCCATTGATGCGTTGTGGCGAGTTTAAGCAGAATCGCGCGCAACTGGCCGCGATCTTTCTCGTTCAGACAATCGAAGAACTCGGCTTCATTTTCATCCGCCGATGCGCCGAGTTTCGCAAGCAATCGGCGACCCGGCGGGGTGAGGCGGAGGTTCTGGGCGCGGCCGTCCCCGGCATCGGCGCGGCGATCCACTAAGCCACGGAGGCGGAGGCGTTCGATGATTTTGGACATGGCACCGCGGGTGACGCCCATGCTGGCCGCGATTTGGCCGGGCGCGGCCCCGTCGGCGCCGTGGATGAGGCGCAAAGCGACCCATTCAGCCACCGAGGTGTCGTAGGCATGGAGTCGCTTTCCGAAGGCGTCCGAAACCTGGTTGGATACGAGGCGAAGCCAATAGCCCAGGTGATCCTGAAGCTCGGGGATAGTGGTGTTTTGCGGCCTGCTCATGGTGTTGTTCCTTTTGGATCCATGGAAACAAAATAATTATAGTTTCCATGGAAACAAAATTCAAGCAGGTATTTCGCATGCGGTGCGCGAAGGAGGGTGGTGTGAGAAGGGGCTGTCTGCCGTTCCGCCTGGCCTTTGCCGTCAATCCAGGGCGCTACTTCCGGTTATGTGATTGACTACAGGTCTATCCAGTTCACGATTACGAACGCGACGCTTGACTCGAAATCCACTGTCAAACTGGAAACCCACCCTCCACCAAGACGAGTAACACTGTATGTTTTGTGGCTTGCAGGAAGTACCTCCTCATGCCACCAATCGGTCTTCTCAGGGGAATCTAGTCTCGTGGAGGAAATCTTCATAGCCCTGATGCAGGGGTCAATGTCGATGTCGCTAAATCGAAAGCGTAAATAGTAAGCACCTCCACTCATCCATGATGCACTGAGGCAATGTACATCCGTCAGCCCCAAAGGTGGACGGGAATATTTCGGGTTTGGCTCTTTCAAGTCCAAGCCTATCCACCAAGCGTTCAAATACTCGCGGGAAACATCGGACCCTGGACCGTTGAATACAGGTCGCGCCTCCCTGTCCAACTGCATGTCGACAGCAATAGGCGGCAAGGTCAAAATTAAAGTTAATCCCACAGACAAAAATTGCCAGGAGCGTCTTCTGTTGCCCTTGAAACAGGTGTAGATCGCGGCGGTGATTGCGGCGGTGCCGACGATCAATCCTCCCATCGCTACTGCATGCTCCAGACCATTCATGACGCTTATACGGCCCTGTTCCGGTGAGTTACGTTATAGGTGCGCTTTCGTAGTCATGAATTGACCGAAAATCGCCAAGTTTCTTCGCAGCATGAATATGAAGCGGTTGTCTGTTTTCTGATTATGCCACAGACAAAGGAGTTCGGTATTGTTTTGTAGCCCCTACTGCTTCGCGGTAAAGCGAATGTCATCGAGATAGACCACCTGGCCGTTGCCGTCGATCCAGGGCGTGACGAAGCCGAAGCGGTTGAAGGTCGCGACGTCGATGTCGCCCGCCAACACAGGGAGCGTCGCGGTCATGTCGTCGAAGGTGAGAACCAGCGTACCTTCGCCGCCCGAAGCCGCCGGGGGCGTGTATTCGAGCGCCCAGTGGTGTACCTCGCTATCGGGGTAGATGCGGGGCAGGCCCTGCGCGCGATCGGCGAAATGGCTGTCCTCCAGTGCGCGGTAGCAGGGATAGGCAAAGAAGCCTTCGCTGGAGGGGCCTTCGATGCTGAAGCCGAGGAAGTGCTGGGGCAGGCCTTGGTTCTGGGCCTCGTTGACGCGCAGGCTCTTCTCGGCATGGTAAAAGCCGAAGAGGGTCGAACTGTCGGTGACGCCGCGTCGCAGGGTGATGGTTCCAGAGGTGCGGAGGGGCTTGCTCAGGGTCAGGGCTTCCGTTTTGGCACCATAGGCCGCCAGGCGATCCAGGTAGCGGCAATCGCCACGAAAGAATAGGCCGCCGAATTCGCCGGGGGCCGCGCCGCCCGCGAAATGCGTGGCGCTGTGGCCGAAGTCGAAACGCGGGCGAATGTCGACCGACGTATAGGTGATTTTGTTGTTGCGCCCTTCCCATTGCGGGTCCTTCGCGAGGTCCACCTTCGCGCCATTCACCGTCAGGTCGTTCATGTAGACCTCGCCGGGGCCGTCCACATGCTTGATCACATTCAAGAGGCCGAATCGGTCGAAGGTGGCGCCGTCGGCGCGGTGCTCCGGGGTGATGGGGCAGAGGGCCTCGATCCCATTGAAGGTGATCCGGATTTCGCCGCTGCCGCCGTTGCCCGCCGGGTCATAGTTCATCGTCCAGGGATAGGTGCCGTTCGTGGGAATCTCCACCGGATGATTCCGGTCCGTTTCCTTGTCGTAGCGGCCGATGATACCCGCGCCCGCGCGCCACTTCGCCGTGAGATATTCCGTGTGTACATGCATCGTTTCACCACGTCCGTTGATGCGGAAGACCACGGTGTTCGGCGTGCGCCACTCGTTCAATGTGGTGGAGTTGAAGAAACCGAGGAGCAGATTGCCGCCGCCCTCCTTCATGGTCAGCGTGCCCGACGCGGAAAAGGGGGTGTCGAAACTGAGAGGCTGGATGGGCATGGCGTAATACGCGGCGCGGGCGTCGGGGGTGATGCGGCCGCCGATGGCCCCTTTCACGCCCGCAAGCTCGACGTCGTGCGAATAGCCGAAATCCTGGGTGATCTCCCTGGGCTCGAAGTGGGTGGAGCGGTTGTTGATGCCCTCCCAGCCGGGATCGGCGTCGAAGGTTTCGAGGCGCTCTTCGGCGAAGGTGGTAAGGTGGGGCAGGCACAGGAGCGTTAGCGCAGCGGCGAATCGGCGAAGGGGTGTCATGACGTTTCGGTTCTCCAATTGATTGACCACGGAAAATCACGGAATCTCACGGAAAGTATATCGCGCCCAGTGGTTTCATCCTACTTCGATCCTGGAAGTTCCAGTGTACTCCATGAACGAAAAGCCCCGCGCCGGGATCCCGGCGCGGGGCTTGGTTCATTGGCTATTGCGTGTTTCCTACTTGAACATGTCCGCGTTCGGATTGCCGCGGGACAGGAGGTAGGCCAGCAGGTCGAGGAGTTCGTCCTCGTTCAGCATGTCGGCCAGGCCCTCGGGCATCTGGGAGATACGCGAACGCTCGGTGCTCGCCACGTCCTTCGTCTTTACGAGAATCGGCTCGGCCTTGGGGTCGGAGGTGTAGATCTGGATCTCGCCTTCTTCCTTGCTGCCGGAGAGGTCGACCACGATGCCCTGATACTCCGTGCCGTCTTCCATCGTGACAATCGACGAGCCGAATTGGTCCGAGATGACTTTGTTGGGATCGATGATGGTCTCAACCAAGTCCGCCGTGGAGAACTTGTTCGCCACCGTAGAGAGATCCGGACCGACGGCGCCGCCCGCCCCGTCGAAGCGGTGGCAGGTGATGCACTGCGCGGCGTAGAAGCTGTTCCGTCCGTTCTCGAAGCTTCGCTTGCTCAGGCCGCGGGTTTTCACCGCCGCCAGTGCAGTTTCGAGGCTCCACGGCGTCGAGGCACCCTTGGGGTCGTGCACTTCAAACTCGGGCACGGCCTGAAGGCTTTTGCCCGTGATCGCCGCCAGGGCCAAGCGCTCCTCATCGGAGCAGGTGGTAAGGGCGTCGTCGCGAATGTTCGACAGGAAGCCGGGGTAGCTCGCGCCGCCGGGGTGCTTTGCCGCATCGCTGAGGAAGGTGAAGTACGTCTCACGCTCAGGTAGCGTCCAGCCGTGGCGCGCGTTGCGCAGGATAAGGGCGTAGTTGATGCCGCGCGCGGGGGGATGGTTGTCCATCACCTTCTGGATGGTGCCGCCATAGTCCTGGTTGCGCTTCAGCAGTTCGGCCCAATCGGGGATGGGCTGAGGCCTTTTGTCGGCCAGAAGGGCCATGCCCTTCTGCACGATGCCGGGCGCATCGAGGTAGACGAGCATCTGGGTCAGTTCGGCATTCATCGTGTCGCTCTTGCCGGGCAACAGCGGGTCGAACTGGGCAATGGCCCGGTCGATGGCGGGCTGGTCGGGGCGGCCCATGCGGGTGAAGCAGAGGCTGTAGGCCCGCAGCAGGGCGAGGCCCACGGGCTCCTCCAACTTCGCCAGGTCGAATTGGTTGAGCGCGTCGAGCAACTGGGGCTGAACGGCTGGGTCGCCCTGACGTGCGAGGCCGATCAAGGCCACGATAGCGGCCAGGGGTTCCTTTTCGGCGAGGGCGCGATCCTGCCACTCGGCCACGGGCTGGGATTCGATCGCGATGCGCGCGGCGTAGCGCAGGAAGCGATCCGGGTTGCCGAGGTAGGGCCAGGCGGTTTCGACGGCTGCGGGGTCCTGCTTGCCATGGATTACTTCCAGGGCGTGGCGCTCGGCGCGGGCCTGGATAGTGTCCTGCGATTCCTGGCGCTTGGCGGGCTCGGTCGATTCAGTGCCATCATAGTAAACGCGATAAAGGGCCGACTGGGTGCCGCGGCCGCCCACGGTGAAGTAGAAGGCACCGTCGATGCCGATGGCGGCGTCCGACACGGGCAGGGGCGACCCGGTGATGAACTCTTCCTTTTCACCCGTGTAGCTCGCACCTTCGGGCGTCATGTGGACGGCGTAGATCGTGCCAAAGGTCCAGTCGAGCATGAAGAAGGCCTGCTGGTACTTCGCGGGGAACTTCGCGCCGGTGCCGAAGGTCACGCCGGTAGGCGAGCCGGGGCCGATATTCACCACGGCCGGCAGGCTGTCTTCATAATACGCGGGCCAAACACCCGTGCCGCTGCGCCAGCCGAATTCGCTGCCGCTGACAGCGTGATTCACGCGCGTCGGGCGGTACCAGGGCATGCCCATGTCCCACTCCATGTCCGAGTCATAGGTGAAGAGTTCGCCCTCGGTGTTCAGGTCGATGTCGTACTGGTTGCGGTAGCCCATGCTGAAGATTTCCCAGCGCTTGCCGTCTCGCGAGACCTTGGCGATCCAGCCGCCCGGGGCCATGCGGCCCACGGCGTGGCCGTTCGCGTCCCACTGGCGGGGCAGAAGATGATCTTCGCCCCAGTTGGTGGGGATGCGGCTGCCGCTTATCTCCGGCAGGTCCGTGTGGTTGCCCGCGGCCATGTAGAAGGCCTGGCCGTCTTCGGTGAGGATCGTGGCGTGAGGGCCGTGTTCGCCGCCGCCGGGTACCGGCGCGAGCTGCTCAGAAGCATCCAGCGCGCCATCACCGTTGCTGTCGGTGACGCGGTAGAGGCCGCTCTTGCCGCCGCTGTTTACATGGACGTAGAGCGCGTCGAAGGCCCACAGCATGCCCTGAGCCGAGGAGATGGGCGCGGGCAGCGATGTGACCACGGTCTCACCATTCGGATCGCCGAGGGGCGCGGGCTTCACCTGAAACAGGCCAGCGTCATCTTGGTCGGAGACAAAGAAGCTGCCGTCCGGTCCGTTGGTGAGGGAGACCCAGGAGCCCTGCTGGGCCTTGGGCACGGTGTAGAGCAGTTCCGCCTTGAAGCCGGGCAGCAGGTTCACGCCGGTGGCCGGCTGGGCCGTGGGCGAGGGGTTAGCGGCGAGCGATTCCGCCTGATCCACCGAAGCCAGGGTCACTTTGCTGGTCCAGGTCACAGCCGGATCGCCGACCGCGCCAAGAAGCTTGGGCGCGCCCCAGGCCGAAGCGTCATAGCCGGGCTTGTTCCAGCCATCCGTCATCTGGGGCGAAGCCTTCCAGGTGCCATCGGTCGTAAGGATCGTTTCCTTGCCGTCTTCCGTGGTGAAGGTCAGTCGGGCGAAGATCCCCGCCGCGCCTTCCTTGTTGACGCCCAGTACCGCAAAGACATTCTTTCCGGGCTGGAGGCTGCCCTTGACCGGGGCCATGGAAACCGTGCCCCAATCGTTGCCTTGCACGACCTTAACGCCGTTGACAAAAATACGGACTTCATTGTCGCCCGCACCGGAAACCATGGCGGACTTTACGGTTCCTTCCAGATTAAACTCCGTGCGGAAATAGGCCTGCTGCCCGTTCGCTTCGCTGTCCAGCCAGATCCATTGGGGCGTTGTGTCCGCCCAGACCGCGCCGGGGAGGGTCGCCAGGGCCATAAATGCCAGTAAAACCAATCGCATAAATTCCAATACTCCAATAAGTAGGGCAAGACACGCCGGACCACAGCCATGTTTCCGGAAGACGCTCACCAGCCAGTGCCGCAATGGGCAAGCCGTAATACTGCCACATGGGCCCGCGCTGATAAAAGTCGAGGATTTGACCACGGAAGGGCACGGAAGATCACGGAAGGAGAGGTCGCGCTTGATAGCCCGTCGCGCCGGCCGCCACAATAGCGGTTTCACCGACCGGAGAGTTCTCATGATCATCTTTCGCCCTCTATGGATAGGCCTCCTGCTTCTGGGTGCCCTTGGGGTCGCTGCCGAGTCCCCGCCAGGGGATGGGCTGCTTCTGTGGCTGGACACGACGGACGAAAAATCGCTCACGCTGGAAGATGGTTTCGTCTCCGCGTGGACAAACAAGGCATCCTCAGGTGGCGCTCTCAGGGCGGAGGGCAAAAACCGCCCGAAGTGGGTGGCGCGGCCGGGGGCCAGGCCGGGGGTGCTATTCGACGGTATCAATGACGCCCTCGCCAACACGGCCTTTAACCAGCGCGCGGAAACCTGGACCCTGCTCGTGGTGGCTACGCCCTACGGGCCCACGGCGGAAGGTGGGGCTTTTTGCTCCGCGCGATCACGCGACGGGCACGACTACGATCCCGGCTTTACGATCGACACCTATCAATCCTCGCCACAGCGTTTAGACCAGATCAGCGTGGAGGGCGCGGGGCGCATCGGCGGACAACAGGATCAGTTGTCGGATGATTTCGCCTGGCACACGCCCCGCATGATTCTCGTGGAGCGCGAAGCCGCGGAAATCCGCGTCGCTGTGGATGGCGAACCCGAGGGCAAGCGCCCCATATCGCCCGCCACGACGATCATGGACGAGTTCCGCGTCGGCGCACGCCATTACGATACGCGGGAACGCGCCTATTTCAAGGGCGAGATCCATACGGTCCTCCTGTACGACCGTATTTTGTCTCTCGAAGAGCGGGGCGCGCTGGAGCGCCAGTATTTTGTCTCCAGCGCCGAGCGGGAAGTCGTCGCGCGTGAGATGGAGACTTCCGCAACACCCGAAGGCCCGCGCATGGCCGCGCCCAAACTCGTGAAATCGTGGCCCGACCTTGCGACCTTCTGGACGGAGCGTCCCGAAGGCTCGCTGCGCGACTATGCATCACCGGAAAAGCTACCCATCCGCACCGATCTGAAAGAGGCCATCGCCCTCTCCATGACCCACCTGGTGAGCCTCTTCGACGCCGACAAGGACATGGAACCCTACTTCTTCGCCAACCATCGGGTCGATGGCACGGGCGAACTGCTCCACTCGGTGAATATCGGCATTCCCCACGTGACCGGACGCTGTCTCCTCGGTGTCGTCTTCGCCAATCAGGCGACAGGCCTTCCCATCGATCCGGCGGGACTCGAAGTACTGCGGCGCTATGCAAAAATATCCTTCGACAATCCCTACGACATGAACGCCTATACGGACCCCGAAAAGAACAACGAGAAGTTTGTGGAGTTTCACAATGTGCGCGAGGGGCTCTACAGCCTGTGCGCCCTCATCGTGCATGACAACGATCCCTGGGCGCGTGCAATGTCCGACAAGGTCATCGCCATGCTGAAGCGCATCACCGATGAGCGCGGCGTGTGGAGCAATGCGCTGATTGATAAAACGCCCATGGCCGGGCACTATGGCGGCGCGAGCATTCCCAATCTGGCGCGGGCGGTCGAGCCACTCTTGTTGCTGTACAGCTTGACGGGCAATCGCGTTGCGAGCGATCTTGCCGGACAGTACGCCCGCGCGGGCATGGGGGAGCTTTACAAGGACGACGGGCGCTTTACGGAATGGACGCGGTCCTCGGGGCACGTCCACTCCATCACCTCGGCGCTCAGCGGCATCACGGACTATGCCGTGTCGGGCTACCACCTGGACATCGAAGCCCAATGCCGCCGTGTCATGGAGGCGGGGGTGCCGGAATATCACAGCTCCTGGGGCTGGGGTGACGAGGTGTTCCCCGAGCACCCGGCCAACGTGGTCGGGCGCGGCGAAATCAACCAGACCGGCGACGTGGTGCGCACGGCGCTGATGTTGGGCCAGTCGGGCCATCCCGAATACTATGCCCTCGCGGAACGCTACCTGCGCGGTATGCTCCTGCCCACGCAGCACCGCGAGGCTGAGTTGCGCGCATTCATGCGCGACAACGAAACGCCGAAGGGTGACGCGGAGTTCGAGGTGATCCGGCGCACGATCGGGGGCTACGCCATGCAACTGCCCAACGACCGCATGCGCGAGGGCGACTGGCCGCTGTCCACCCTCGACATAACGTCTGGCGCGATTCATGCCATGGTGGAGTGCTATCGCCACCGTGTTACGCAGTACGAGGGCACCATCAAGGTAAATCTTCACCTGGACTACGATGGCGATGCTGTGACGATCAAGAGTGGCCTGCCGCTGGAGGGGAAGATAGGTTTTACGATGAAGAAGGCGGGCGTCCTGCGCATTCGTGTGCCCGAGTGGTGCGATGGCCTGGCCATGCAGGCGAAGGTGGATGGTGCCGTAGTGGCGGCGGAGGTGGACCAGGGCTATCTCGTCATTGCGGGGCTTGCCGCGGGCGCGCGCGGCGAGGTGACGTTCCCGGTGGCCTGCAAGGTGGAAAAAGAGACCGTAGACGGTACGGAGTACACCACCACCTGGATCGGCAATCAGATCATCGATATACAGCCTCGGGGAGTGGTGAGCCCGGTTCCGTTTTGAGGATGACCAGGCTTAACCGAAAAGAGCGCAAAGCTGTTCGTTGGCTGCAATCAAATTCTTGACCACGGAAGAGCACGGAAATTCACGGTAGGAATTGAACGAAGGCCATAGTGCATTGGCCCCGTCGATAGGTCCTCGTTCGTCGGCCTTTCCTTTTGTGATCCTTGCGAACTTTGTGGTTAAACTCTTCTGCCTGGGACTTACAGTCTCGTCAACCTTGAGACACCATCGGATACTTATATGCGCCTGTTCACGCTCATCCTGCTCTTGCTCCTTGCCGCCATCCCCGCCGCACTCCAGGCGCAGACGCCCGGCGAGCGGGCTCTGGCGGATCTGGCCGCCGTCAACTCGGCCATGGCAGCGAGCTTTACCCACGACCGCCTCACACTGGACGACGGCACAAGACTCGCCTGGCACATCCGCGAGGCCAGCGGCCCCACGCTGGTGCTGATTCCCGGTAGTTGGGGGGACTACCTGGTGTACAACCGCCTCGTGGCCCATCTCGATCCGAACCTGCGCATTATCATCGTCGAGTTGCGGGGGCACGGCGACAGTACTCCCGCAACGCTGAAGGGCTCCATGGAACTTTTTGCCGACGATGTGCTCAAGGCCGTCGCACATCTGAAGCTGGAGCGCTATTACATCAGCGGTCACAGCATCGGCGGCATGCTTGCCGTCGAGATCGCGGGACGCGAACCGAAAGGCTTGGCCGGATCCATTCCCATCGAGGGTTGGACGCACCACACGGTGCAGAAAAATGCCTTCGGCCACCTACCCGAGTTCCCCCTCACCCCGGAGCACGAAGCCGAGCGATTGGCCAACCGGGATCGGGGTTTGGCGCGCCTGACCGAGGCCGAGCGGCAGAATTTCGGATCCGTATGGCGCAACTGGGATGGAAATGGCGCACTGAAGAAAACCAGGGTGCCCATGCTGCAAATCTGGGGTGACCGCACCATGAACCCCGTGCCCGATCACGCCACCATGCAGATTCCCGATCGCGACAACATCCAGATAGTCTGGATCGCCAATGCGTCCCATGCGCTGCTCGTGGAGCAGCCGCAGGCGGTTGCAAGCGCGATCAATGACTTCGTTCTTCGCATTGAACGTGACGGCACACCGCAGCGTTGACGCCGCCTATTTTTTCAAGGGTTCATCATGCCCGCGGAATTCCGTGGGCATGGGCGGATAGGCGCCAGGTTCCGCAGCGGGATCCAGGGGCACGATCCACGTGGCGGCGCGCCACGGACTATGCTCGACCGCGGCGAGATCAACGTCGGGATCCACCAGGGGTAGGTAGGGTCGGCCATTCAACGAGACCAGCGCTTCGGCGAACACGGCTGGCTCGCGAAAGCCCATTGCGGCGTACACATCGCGAAGGTGCCGCGCATAGTGCGCCAGGAACTCTGGCTTGCAGCTCATCTCGCGAATCTGCTTCAGCGTAAGCTCCTTGGAGAGTTCCGCCTCCTCCAGCACGGTGCGCGAGCCTGTGGCGCGATCCCGCACCGTGAATCGAACGGTACCTTCCTTGTCGCGCAATTTCATGTGCCACGAAAAGTCATGGCCCTCCTCGGTCCAGTTGACCTCTCCCGCGTAGCACCAGTGCCGCAGGGGCACGAGGCATTGCACAACGAGATACGCCGCGCAAAAAGCAAGCGGCCATTTCGCACGGGAAGCCGCCGCCGCTAGAGGGAGCGCGATGGTGCTGTTTGCATAGCCCAGTCGGCCCAGCGCGCGGCGCACGGTGCCGCCATCCAGAAAGAGCACGGTCGCGCCGATGCCGAGCCACGGAAAAACGCCGATAGTGAACAGGTAGGCATTGGTGAGGTGAAAGCCGAGGACCAGCGCGACCGCGATCAACCGTGTACGACGCCACAAGAGCAGGAATCCGATCGAGAGATCGAAGGCAAGGCCGCCGTAGGCCAGCAGCCAGGGTACGAAATCGGGTTGCAGCAGGGGTCCAAGCGCCACCACTTCGGCGCGCTCCTCAATCCAGTGGGTGATAGGCTCGCGGCGCAGCCAGTCCGGACTCAACTTGGCCACGCCACCAAAGAAATACACGAGCACGATCTGCGCGCGGAATATATAGAGTTGCCACGCGGGAACCCAGCCCCGTTTTGCCTCGGGGATGCGAGCCGAATCCAGCGAGGCGTCGGCGTGGGCGCGGGTAATTGTAAGCAACAGCGCGAGCAGAATAATCAGGTAGTAATGGTTGTTGTAAGCGACGCGATCAATAAGAAACAAGTACGTGTATGCGAGCAGGAAAACCAGCGACGACGCGCGGTAGCGCCAGCCAATCGTTACGCAGAATGCAGCCACTCCCATCGCCCCGATGACCAGATAGATGCCGATGCCGGGGGGCGGAGTCACCCAATGAAAGCCCGGGTAAGTGAAATGGAACATACCCGGCGAATAGCGATCGGGAATCTTGTGCAAATAGCTGGCGAAGGCTTCAAACGCCATCAATGCGCCGAACACGATGCGAAAGGCGGCAAGGGGCGCGGCGTCCCGGGGAGCATTGAGGAATGCAATAGCACGGATCACGGCGAACTTCTTTCCGGCGGGGTAGGGCCGGCGAGAAGACTACGCCCGGCATGCCGCCACTCCTGTTCTCATTAGACCATGGCACCGCCCCGGATTACACGCGAGATCTCCCTCCTGATCCGTTGTTTGCCAAAAATTTACCCGGTTGCAGCCGCGTGTTTGCGGGAAAGTGCTCTACTACATCACAGGCGCTGATGATGAGTCGAGACAAGATATTGAACAGTCCTTCCGATTCAAGGGTAAGGGCCTCGCCGAGTTAGACAGAACCAAAACGTTTACAAGGAGATTTTCATGCAACAACACGATCCCCGAAAAGTCCGCTGGTCCATTCTGCTTTTCGCACTGACCCTGATGGTCGGTTCGCTCGGACTTGCCGGATGTCCCGATGACGACGACGATGACCTCTTTCGCAAGGATGTCCCGGCCCAGGTCCAGCAGGGCGATGCCGGATCCTCTGAATAGCCTTGCGGCGTCATTCCAAGCACGATCCCATAGGCAGAGATAGCCGTCTCTGTTTCCGTGGCCCAGGAGGTCCATTTACCCGCCTCCTGGGCTAAAATTATGGGGGCGACAGCTTCTCCTTCAGAAACGCCATAATCAGCGCGTCCCGCTCCTCGCCTTTGCCTTCGAAGCCGCAGGCGACCTCGCAGGGTACACCCGCCGCGTCCAGCTTTTCTTTCAACGCGAATCCAAAGCGGGGGTGGTGTATACCGATGCGCAGCGACGTCACCGGCTCGTCCGGGGCGCTGTTGTAGGTCATGAGGACGGGCGGGTCGTCTTTGCTCACATGGGTGATGGCCGCAACCTCCTCCATCAGCCGCGATTTCTCTTCGGAGATCTGATCGATTTCGGAAGGTTTTACGCCGAAGAGATAACCCAGCGCGGGGTGCTCCCAGGTGGCCATCTCGGGGATCAGCGTGCGGATGAAACGGGGGTCGTAGGAGCACTGTCCGTTTTCCACCGCCATGCACGAGAGGCGCGTGGACTGGCGCAGCACGGGGTCGTCGTTATCCGGATCGGCCAGGTCCTCGTGCAGTCCCAGCCACAGGGAGATGCCCGCACCGGCCGAATCGCCATTCGCCGCCAGGCGCGCCGGGTCTATATTCCACGCCGTGGCATTCAGACGAATGAACTGGATCGCCCGTGCCGCATCCTGAAAGGGCGCTGGGGCCATGGCCTCGTCCGTCAGGCGGTAGGTGATCGCGGCCACGGAGATGCCCGATTCGAGGCACGCGCTCAGTAGGCGATTGCTGACTTTCTTGTTTCCACCGCGAAAGCCGCCGCCGTGGATCGACACGAGCATGGGCGCGGGTTTATCGCTTTTCGCCAGCCACACATCCATCACATTGCGCTTGTACGGGCCATAGGACACATTCGCGTGCGTCGGCGCAACCACGGGAACAAAGGGCAACTCCGGTTGCGGTTTCAGCAGTTGCTCGCGGAAGAAGGCAATGGTCGCGGACCAGGCCTCGTTCTTCACCTTTTCCGAGCTGCGAATGCCGTGGCCTCCTTCGTCGAAAAGCCGCAGGCGACTCTCCGGCCGCACAACTTTCATAGCGTCAAACATCCGCTGCGATTGGGTCCACGCCACGGTGTTGTCGTCCTTGCAGTGAACCAGCAGGAGGGGGGCGTCGCCATCCGAAACGTGGAAGTACGGCGAGGCCTGTTTCCAGCGCGGACTATCGTGAGAAAAAGCCTCGCCGAGCCACTGGCCATTCGACTGGCGCTTCTCGGGATTGTTCTCAACGGCGTTGGTCTCGCGGAAGCGTTCGATAAAATCGAAAACCCCGGCATAGCTCACCGCCGCTTGCACGCGGCTGGACACGCCCGCGTTGCCGCCCTCGCCTTCCAGCGCGGGATCATCGGAGACAGCAAGCATCCCAGCGAGGTGGCCGCCCGCCGATTGACCGAAGGCGCCGATGCGGGCCGCGTCGATCTTGTACAATCCGGCTTTGGCGCGCAGGAAGCGTACCGCCGCCTTCGTGTCGTGGACCGCTGCGGGAAAGGGATCATCCGGCCATCCGCGATAGCCGATGCTTGCCGCGGCAAAGCCCGCCTCCGCGAATTGGCGCGCGGCATCGCCGAACTTCTCCTTCACCTGCGGGCGGAATCCCCCGCCCGGGATCACCACGATGCACGGCACGGGATCTGTAATGTTCCGTGGCACGTAGAGGTCGAGTTGGAGCTTTTCATCGCCATAGGCGGCAAACTCCAGATTTCGATAGAGCGCGACGGTGTCGGTGAGGGCTTCTGGCGGCGATACGTCCGCCGCAAGAAGTGCCAACATGGGGAGGAGGAGCAGATTCATGGCCGAGATGTCCTTTGAGGTGCATAATCTGGGGTTTGTCGAGATCTGCACTAGTTTAGCGCGACTACCAGAGCGGCTCAATGTTAATGTCAATGCTGACGACGAGTTTGGAGGGTGCCACCCGCACGCGGGCCGCCTGAGGCGGCCGGTAGCTTGCGGGTGAAGGGACTACGCGCATCTAAGTCCGCTTCGGAGTTAGACGCCACCTTCGCGTCGTGGTCATGAACACCGTGGCACATGAACCTCCGCGACCACACACCCGTAAACTTTGTCGCTTGCGCTCCCGCGTGTACGGGTGGCACCCGGCGTCGGCTTAGGGTGTCCGGGAAACGTTCCAATTTTCTGGATACCTTGTTGGGTCCTCTGGCAGCTTGCAACCTGATCGACAACGGCCAAGATGGCGCGATCACATCAACCCTACAAATGCTCCCGAAAATACGCAATTGCCGCGGCCCAGGCCTCGCCCTTGACCTTGCGATTGTCACGAATGTTGTGCCCGCCTTCGTCCAGCAGCAGGAGTTTGCTCTCGGGGCGAACCTTCTTGAGTGTTTCGTACATCTGCTCGGACTGAGACCAGGGCACCATGGAGTCCTTACGGGAATGAACCAACAACATCGGGGCGTCATCGGGCGTGATGTAGTTGATGGGGGAAGCCTTCGCCCACAAATCGCGGTTCTCATCCAGCGGCCCGCCGATCCAGAGCCGGTTGAAGGCGCGCTTCGCGATGCTGCCGCCCTCTTTCTCGCTCCCTTCGCCGCGGATGAAATCGAAGAGGCCGGAGAAGCACACAGCCGCTTTGACCTGGCTGGACACGCCGGGATTCCCGCCCGCGCCTTCGAGGTCCGCCTCGCCGCCAGATACTGCCAACATGCCGACCAGATAGGCACCTGCGGATTGGCCGAAAGCACCGATGCGTGCCGGATCGAGCTTGAGCTGCGCTGCGTTGGCCCGAAGAAAGCGCACCGCCGCCTTCGCATCCTGCACCGCTGCCGGGAACGCATCGCCCGGCCAGCCCCGATAGCCGATACTGGCCGCCGCGAAGCCGGCCTCCGCGAGCGTCCGGGCTTCGTCCTTAAACTTATCTGCCTCCTGGGCGAGGAAAGCGCCGCCGGGGATCACCACGATAACGGGCAGGGGACCCTTCGCATCCCGGGGGACGTAGAGATCGAGTTGAAGACGCTCGGTCCCGTTGGTGGCGAAGTCCAGGCCGCGATAAACGGCTACGGTTCCGTTGATTGCTTCCTGGGGCGGCATCTCAACGGCGGCGGCCAGCGCCAATATGGATAGCAGCAGTGGGGTCATGGCAAGAATCCTCTCGGTGTTCGCGCCATTCTGACACATGGCGGACGCCGGGGCAATGCGCCGGGGGGCTTCGGCTTGGATCACGCCCGATTCCAGACTCCAGCCGTGCTTCAGATGATCTCTCTCCTGGCGGTGGATTACACTGCACAACTCTAATCCATTATCGATCCCCGGAGCGCCCCATCCCCATGCAGTTCGCCCTCGTCCTTCTCTCCGTCACCGCCGCGGCCGCGTGGCAGCACCCCGCCGGCATGATCACCGACGCCACCATCGCGGAAGTTCGCCAGAAGACCGAATCCCAGGCCTGGGCGCGCGAGGTGTACGATACCCACAAGCGCGCGGTACAGCCCTGGGTAGATCTGTCCACCGAGGAGCTACGCCGCATCTTCCCCACCGAAGGCGGCAACGTCTACCACAATTTTTCGTGCCCGACGGATCGCGTGAGCCTCGATTTCGATCCCTTCAACCCCGATTCCTTTCGCTGCGGCACCTGTAAGCAGTCTTTCGCGCCGGCGGTGGATTCGGGGGTCTACGCGCCTTCAGATCGCTACCACGGCGATCTTTATGACGGGTGGGTCTGTCTCTTTCACATCACCCTGACTCAGCGCATGGTGGAGATGGCCCTCATCGGTCGCATGGAGGGAGATGCTCGACTGCTCAATAGGGCCACGGAGTTGCTGCTGCTCTATGCGGAGCGCATGCGGTCCATGCCCTGGCGTCCGGGCAAGGACCTCTCGCCGGAAATGCCCATGTTTCGCCAGTACGGCAGTATCTTCACCTATCACCGCGAGGGGGACAACAAGATCCTCTTCGATCTCGCCCAGACCTATGAACTACTTCGCGACCGGATGACACCAGAACAGCGCGCGGAGGTGGAGGCCCACGCTATCCAGCGGCTGCTGGACGACGTCATGTTCGAGCCGGTCTACCTCTACGATCACAACAACGTCTATCAATGGCACCGCACCATCGTGCAGGCGGCGCTGGCGCTGGAGCGGGAGGATCTCATCGACTGGTCCTTCGGATATGGCGCCTTCAGCCGCGAGGCGCTTCCCGAGCACCGCAGCATGAACCGCATTCTCGCGACACACTTTAACGCCGATGGCGCCTTCTGGGAGCTGGCCTCGGGTTATCACCTCTATCCCGTCAATCACCTCTGCGAATATGCCGTCCTGTCTCACCAGGTGTCGCAGATGGACCCGGTGCGTTTTCCGCCCGACCAGTATGATCTCACCCGGCGCGAGAGCGCGGGAGGCAAGGTTATCCACGGGGCCCTCACCTGGTTTCTCTCCATGGCCATGCCCGATCGCACCATGACCATCATTGGTGATTCCACCAAGTCCCGCTCGGGCATGGAGACGTATGTGTCCACCGCCGAGGTGGGCTATCGGTATTTCGATATCAAGGCTGTCGGGGATTATCCCCGATTCCGCGATGGTGCCCGCTCGTGGGACGGCCTGCTCTATGGCGCGCCCGTGATTGTGCGTCACGAATTGCCCTTCACCAGCGCGAACCTTTCCAGCGGCTGGGTATCGCTGCGCAATGAATGGAAGGGGAACCGCGTCTGGGCGGGCTTCAATGCGCTGATCAAGGGCGGGGGCCACCAGCACGCCGATCACCTGAGCCTGACCCACTATGCTCAAGGCGAGTTGCTCTCCCTGGAAAAGAGCGTGCCCTACAACGAGCAGAACCTGCGCGAACTGGGAACCCAGACCCCGGCGCACAACACGGTCACCGTGGACTTTCAGTCGGGGCCCCAGGGCGAAACCCTCACGCCCGAGCAGACTCCGGTGATTCGGTACTTTCACGCCGGGCCCTTGCTGCAATTTTCTGAGGTGCATGGCGACAAGCTGTATCCACAAGCTCCCGTCTACCGACGTTCAGTCGCGGTCGTGGAGGACATTATCGTCGATTGCTTTCGCGTGGAAGGCGGCGAGACCCACGATTGGATCGTGAACCACGCGGGACCGGCACCCGCGCTTTCACTGCCCGTCGAGCCTGGTGTATTCACGCCGGAAGCCTGGATAGCGGGCGGCTCCGGCAAGGTGCTGGTGGCGACATCGGGCGAGGCCTGGACTGCCCAGTGGCCGGTGAAGGGGGTGACCTCGCGCCTGACCATGCTGGGCGCGCCATCCACCCAGGTCTTGGCGCTGGAGACCTACCCGCTGGACAATGCGGTGATCACGGAAGCCTATCCGCCTACCCAGACCCTTTGTGTGCGCCGTACCGAGAACGCGCCCTTCCTGGCGGTGTGGGACAGTTGGAAGGAAAAGCCCAATCTGCAATCGGTAGACGCCGCGTTGAATCGGTCCGATGCCCTGCGCTTGACCACGACGGACCACACGTATCACATTGCCTTCGGGCCGGGCGTGGCGGAGTTTGGTGATGGAGAGCGCTTCGAAAGCGATGCCGCGTTTACGCTGGTGCGCGATCGCGATGCCGTCACGCTGGTGCATGGGACGGTGTTGACCATCAGCGGTACCGAAGGGTCGTCCACGCTACAACTGAGCGCGCCCGCTACCATTTCGCTGGTGTGGTGCGCCGCGGGGCCCGAGGTTCGACTTGAGGGAGATATCAGCCACGACACCTTTGGCGGGGAAGACCATTCACGCCCGGCGCCAGATGTGACGCATACAGTCGAAGGGAATTGGCTGGGTGGGTGACGGGGACGACCGGCAATAGTCCCCGTGCTAATCAAACAGCGTTTCGGTTTCGTCGATCTCATCGAGAATCCGACGCGCCTCGGCAAAATTCGATTCGTGGACCAGCAGCCGCACGCCGAGGCCCGCCTGGAGGTACGGCTCCATGCCGCCGCAGTCGTCCCGCGACACGATGGACGGGATGCCATGGGAGTCAAGGGTCATCCGCGCTATCTCAGCCACCATCTCATTGGGAAAATGCTGGAGCGTGGACACCGGCTCGTCGTTCATGGCGGGTTACCTCCAGGGCTCGATTGGCGTCGGCTCCCGCTCAATGAGAGACAAATCCGCGGGTGTGGCCGCTGCTTTCGACCAAGGTGATGACGCCGCTGTCCAGCCCGCGCGTGCGGGCAAAGTAGCGGGCGGTCTCCTCGGCGACGGTGTAGCGACCCCAGAAATTTATTTCCTGCTCCGCAATGTGAAAGGTCCAGAGGGCCAGTTGGTGGGAGTTCGGCTCGCCCGGGTGGGTCTTACGAAAACGCGACGTATCAATCTGGATGTTGCCCATGACGTTATCCTCTCGCCTTATAAATGCCCGAAGTCGGGCCCCAAGATCCGCCCACAGCCTGAAGCGGATATTCCTGCGCTCTTCCCCATTGTAGCAGATTTCCGGCCAGGTTCAAGGGCGTTGTCAGGGCGCGGCTACGTCCGCTACAGAGCGTCTCGATTCCCAGAATTCGCGCTTGGTCGCTTCGGCGCGCACATTCAACGACAGGTCCGGCGCGCCGGGATACGCCTCTGTATTCCAAGGGAAGGCTGGCCAGATAAAAGCTTCTCCCGTGGTGGTCGCGGTCACGATGTCGGCGCTTCCGGGGCGCATCGCGCCGATACGGCCCTGGATTTGGAGCACCTCCCGGAAGGTGGCAAGATCCCAGAGGAGCGAGATGCTGTCGGTCCCCGTGGAGAGGAGGCGCCGTCCGTCATCACTGAAGCTTACGGAGTACACGCCCTGGGTGTGCCCCTGGAGTTCCTGGACCGGCTCCCAGGTGCCCGTAGCCCACAATTTGACCCGCCAGTCGTGACCGCCCGTGGCGAGCCATCGGCCGTCGGGAGAGAATACGGCAGAGGGGATATTCGCCTCGGCATGCATGAGGACTTTCACCAGCTCGCGGGTGTCCGTCCGCATGACGTGCGCGGTGTCGTCCGCACTGGCGGAAACGAACCATTCGCCCTTCGGGTGGTAGGACAGGCCGAGCACTTCGCCCTCATGTTCCTGCCACCGCGCGATGGTTTCGCCGTTCGTCCAGTTCAGCAGCACCAGTTCGCCGTTGTAGAGGCCGATCAAGAGCTCCGACGGCGCGTTGGGATTGAACTCGGATACATTGACCCGCACGTCAAAGGGGCCCAGGACCCGCAGCAGCTCCCGCGTGTCCGTATCCCAGATCCGCACGGTTCCGTCATGGCTGCTCGTGGCCATCACTTTCCCGTCGGGGTGAAACTCCGTGTGGCGCACTGAGGCGGTGTGACCCGCCAGCACGCCGATCGGGTTGCCGGTTTCCGAGTCCCACAGGCGCGCGGTGGTGTCATCGTTGGTCTGCCAATCGCCCGCGGCCGTGGCAAGCAGGGTGCCGTCGGGGCTGTAGGCCGCCTGGTTGATCATTCCCGTGTGGCCCCTCAGCGTCCAGTGCTCGTCCACGGTATTCGGATTGCGGATGTTCCACTGCTTCACAATACCCTCGTCATCGCCGGACAGGAGCGCATTTCCATCCGGGCTGAAGCTCAGGCAATAAATCTGGCGCAGGTGGCCCTGGTAGGTACGGTTCAGGCTCCAGTCCACCGTGTTCCAAAGGTCCAGATCGCGATCAGAGTTGCCGCTCGCCAGGTAGCGGCCGTCGGGCGAGTAGGCGACACACCAGATCGTCGATTTGACGGACTGGATTTGCCGGGCCGGGATCCCCGTGTCCAGATCCCAGACAAAAATATTCCGGTCTCGCCCGCCGCTCGCGAGGTACTTGCCGTCGGGGCTGAAATCCATCGAAGTAACCCGGCTCGCGTGACCGGCCAGCGATTTCCGGAGCGATCCATCGGCGGCATTCCAAAGTGAGATCGACTTGCTCTTGTCAGAAGTGGCCAGCAGGGCACCATCGGGGCTGAAGTCCAGCGTTTCGATCCCGCCCTCCACCGGCGCAATGGCCCATCGTTCCTGACGGGTTTCGAAGTCCCACAGGCGGATGCGGCCATGTTCGTCGCTCGAAGCAAAGGTCCGCCCGTCCGGGCTGAACTGCACGCAATTGACATCACCTTCGTCGGTGGCGCGCCAGCTCGACAGGACTTTCTTCCCGTCCATGTCGTAGAGGGTCAGGAAGCCCCCTTCCTCGGCGAAAACCGCCACGGGAAGGGTTGGGTGGCAGGAGACTTCTATGATCGCTCCATTCGGGCTCTCGTAGGTGAAATAGGGCTCCCCCGAAGCCATCTCCCACCCTTTCGCGGTCTTGTCAAATCCCCCAGTGATGGCGTAACGCCCGTCCTTCGTGATATCGATGGACCATGCCGTCTCGGGGCTGTGGGCTTGAAAGGTCCGCTGGTCGCGATTGCAGAGATAAACGAGATGGCCCCACTCCCAGTGGCGGAAGCGCTCGCTGCACTTTTCCAATTGGGCCATGGCGCGCTGGAACTGGCCATCGGAAATAAAGCGGCGTCCGCTGGAGATGGCCGCGAGATAGAATTCCTGCTCTCCATTCAGCCGTGCGGTTTCCGCAAGCTGCTCGGCTTCCTGAGCGCGGATGGATTCCTGAACGGCTTTGTTTCGCTCCGACTGGACCTGTAGATAGGCCACGGAGCCGGTGACCAGCAGCCCGAGCAGGCTCACGGCGCCAACCATCAAGGGTGCCTTAAAGCGGCGGGCGAAATAGGAGAGCAACTCCATGGGCTTATAGCGATACACGCCCACCAGTCGGCCCGCCAGAAAGTGTTCGATGTCTGCGGCCAGCTCTCGAGCCGTCTGGTAGCGGTCTTCCGGCGCCCGGGCCATGGCATGGCCGCAGATGGCCGCCAGTTCCTCCGGCACCTCCGGTTCCAGTTCCGACACGGGTACCGGCGGGGCCGCGAGCAACTTGTTCAGCGCGGAGGCCGAAGTAGGATCCGGGTAGGGCGCACTGCCCGTCAGCAGTTCGTAGAGCACGGCCCCCAGGGAATACACATCCGAACGTTCGTCAATCGCGTTCATGTCACCCCGGGCCTGCTCCGGTGGCATGTAGGCGGGCGTGCCCACGGCCACGACGTCCGCCTCCGCCTCTTTCATCAGATCAATGTCTTCGCGCGCGACGCCGTTGTCGTCCAGATCGGCGGTGGACTGGCGCATCTTGGCCAGGCCCCAGTCGATGACCACCGTCTCGCCAAACTCGCCCACCATCACGTTGCCCGGCTTGATGTCGCGATGGATCACGCCCCGGCTGTGGGCAAAGGCAATGGCCTGGCAGAGGCTGGTGAAGTGGGAGAGGAGCCGCAGGCGCCCTTCCAGATTGCCCGCGGCGCGGATCGCCTGGCGCAGGCTTTTCCCCTTGACGAGTCGCATGGTGTAATACAGGCTACCGTCCGGGCGTCGACCGAGCTCGTAGATAGGCACGATACTCGGGTGTTCGAGCTGGCCGGTGATACGCGCCTCATAAAGGAATCGGGCCTGTCGTTGTTGCGCCAGCGGCCCCGGTCCCGGTCCGCGAACTTCCAGGGTGGACGCGTTGCTTGAGACGGGGGCGGGCGGCAACAATTCCTTCAGCGCTATCCGCCGGGCCAGAAAACTGTCATAGACGATCAGGATCTTGCCCATGCCGCCCTGAGCATGTTCCACCGAGAACTGGTAGCGCCCCAACACCTCCTCCGATACTTCGTCGCCCGTGCCCGGCGTGTCCAGAAAGCCCCCAGGTGGCTGGAGGGTGATGGCCTCATGGGTGTTAAGGCCCAGCGATCGCATCAATTCGCGCAATTCCGCCGCCGCGCCTGGAAGATCCTGCTCGGCGACCTGGACCAGCCGTGAGGCATGGCTGCGGAGTAACTCCACCGCGTCTTCCCGAGTGGATTGTGCGAGGAGCTCGCCAAAGGTGGATTCGGTGTCGCCGGATTCCCACGCCCGTACGATTGCGGCAAAGTCATCGGGGCGGATAAGACCCGCCTGGAGTCCGGCAATCCCCAGCAGAAAGTCGCCTGCATGAATCACAACGGTACACCTTCATGGCGGTGGGAGAAACGGTATCCACGGGACACAGCAAAAGCCCGCCAGGCGCCTGAAGGCGCGAGGGAAAAGGGCGAGACGGTATGACGCGGCAAACGCAAGTAAATCTCGGAGGTTGCTTACGGTGACACTAGCGCGCCAATCATACGGAACTGCGGAAAAGAATGCAACAGGATGGGCGTCGTTCCGGTCCCGAAATACGGCCCGGTGCGCATGCCGCGGGGCATCGGAAACAGGGGCGTGACCTCAAGGGTTTGCACCCATTCCGGGCCCGCGACTATAATACCGGGCTCCAGAAAAGGCAGGTTTTATGATTCGTGCAGGTATAGTAGGCGTAACAGGATACGGCGGCAGGGAATTGCTCCGCCTGCTGCTGCCCCATCCCCATGTGAAGGTCGTGGCCGCGGTTTCCTCCAGTGCCGTCGGGCAGCGGGTCGATGCCGTGCTGCCCCAGTTCCGTTCGCTGACGGATTTGTCTTTCGTGGCGTTTGAACCCGAAAAACTCGCCGCCGAATGCGATGTGGTCTTCGTCGGCGTGCCCGGCGCGGAATCCACCACCATCGTGAAGGGCCTTCGTGCCGCGGGCGTCCGTGTGATCGATATTGGCCCCGATTTTCGCCTGAAGGACACGAAGCTCTTCGCCGAGTACTACAAGACCGAGCATCACGCCCCCGAATTGCTCGACGAAGCCGTCTATGGCTATGTGCCGGGCTGGCGCGAGCCCCTGCGGAGCGCAAATCTAGTCGCGGTGCCGGGGTGCTACCCCATCAGCATCATCACGCCCCTGCGGCCCCTGCTGAGCGCGCCCATCGCCCCCGATTCCATCGTAATTAATTCTGTTTCCGGTATTTCCGGCGCGGGCCGGACCCCGAGCGAGGCCCTCCACTTCCCGGAAATGAATGAGAACTTCAAGGCCTACAAGGTGGCGGTGCACCAGCACATCCCCGAGATAGAGCAGGCCCTGAACAACACGTGGAAGGTGCAATACACGCCCCACGTGGCCCCCATGAACCGGGGGATCCACACCACCATCGTGCTGCGGCCCACGGAAGCTTTTGATCCCGCCGACTACTACGGCGACTACGCCAGCGAGCCCTTTATCCGAATACTCGGCGAGGGCGTGGCCCCCGAAGTGAAGTACGTGCGCGGCACCAATTTCATCGACTTCGGCTGGTTCCATGATCGCCGCACGGGCAATCTGTTGCTGCTCTGCACCATCGACAACTTGGTCGGCGGCACCTCCGGCATGGCCGTGCAGTGCATGAACCTCATGTTTGATCTCGAAGAAACGACCGGCTTGCGCTATGGAGGCCTCGCGCCATGAGAATTATTGACGGCGGCGTATGCGCGCCCCAGGGCTTCCAGGCCTCCGGTTTCAACGGCAACATCAAAGGCAAGGGCCTCGATCGCAAGGACTGCGCCCTGGTGACGAGCCAGGTAAAGGCCTCGATTGCCGGCACCTTCACCACCAATATCCTCAAGGCCCCGCCCATCCAGTGGACCGAAGGCGTCTGCATCCGGGGCGAAGGCCGCGCCATTTTCATCAATAGCGGCAACGCCAATGCCTGCACGGGATCCATCGGGGTGGAGGACGCGCAGAAGACGGCCGAGCGCATTGCCCTCGCCCTGGAAATCTCGGTGACCGAGGCCGCCGTGTTGAGCACCGGCGTTATCGGCGTGCCCCTGCCGATGGATCGCATCCTCCACGGCGTGGATGGCTGCGTGAAGGCCCTGTCGCCCGCCGGTCATCTCGACGCGGCCCAGGCCATCATGACCACCGACACGGTCGCCAAGGAAATGGCCATCGAGATTCCCCTGAGTAACGGCCCCGTTCGCCTGGGGGCCATGGCCAAGGGCTCCGGCATGATCGCGCCCAACATGGCCACCATGATCGCCGTTATAACGACGGACGCCCGGATCGCCCCGGAGAATCTGCGCGCGGCACTCAAAGACTGCGTGGATCGCTCTTTCAACTGCATGTGCGTGGACAACGACATGAGCACCTCCGACGCCGTGGTCTGCCTCGCGAACGGCATGGCCATGGCCGAGCCGCTCGCGCCGGGCACGCGAGACTTCGAGGCCTTCAGCGAAGCGTTGAACCAGATCTGCATCGCCATGGCCCAGGCCGTCGTGCGCGATGGCGAAGGGGCCACGAAGTTCATCGAAATTCGGGTCGCCGGTGCCGAAAACGACAACGACGCCAAGACCGCCGCGCGGAGTATCGCCCATTCCCAGTTGTGCAAGACCGCCTTTTTCGGCGAGGATGCCAACTGGGGGCGTATCGCCTGCGCCGCGGGCTACTCCGGCGTGAAGTTTTACCCCGAAGACCTGAGCATCTTCCTCGGCGATTTGCCCGTGGTGCATGAAGGCCTTCCGACCCTTTTCGACGAGACGGCGGCCAAGGCCATCATGAGCCAGCGCGATATCGTGGTCTCGGTCAACCTGGGCGGTGGTCCCGGTTCGGCCGTCTTCTGGACCTCCGACCTCAGCCACGCCTACGTCTCGATCAATGCCGACTACCGAACCTGACCCGCGCCCGGAATCCGGGCCGAACCCATCACCCCCCGATTCGGGCGGCAACAGCGCCGCCCGCAAAGCAGGTATCATGCAAGAGTCCATCCAGAAAGCCGCCGTTCTCATCGAGGCCCTGCCGTACATCCGCGATTTCGAAGGCAAGACCGTGGTCATCAAATACGGCGGCGCCGCCATGACCGATCCCGAGTTGCGCCGCAGCACTGCGGAAGACATCGTACTGATGAAATACGTGGGCATGAACCCCGTTATCGTCCACGGCGGCGGCCCCGCGATTAACGAGACCCTCAAGCGCCTCAATATCCAGTCCTCCTTCAATGCCCACGGGCTGCGCGTCACCGACGACGCCACGATAGAGGTGGTGGAGATGGTGCTGGCGGGCAAGCTCAACAAGGACATCGTCAGCCTGCTCAACCGCGCGGGCGGCAACGCCGTCGGCCTTTCGGGCAAAGATGGCAATATGCTCTTCGCCCAGAAGAAGCTCATGCCCGACGGTTCCGATATTGGCCATGTGGGCGAGATCGTCCAGGTGAACACCCGTATCATAGATACCCTCACGACCGCCGGGCTCGTTCCCGTGATCGCCCCCGTGGCCACCGATGCCCAGGGCGGCACGTGGAACGTGAACGCCGACACCGCCGCAGGCGAAGTCGCTGGCGCGCTCCGGGCCGAGAAGCTCGTGTTCCTCACCGACACGCCGGGGCTCCTGCGCGACGTGAAGGATCCCAATTCCCTGATCCACCAGTTGCGGGTCGATGAAGTGGCTTCCCTGCAGGCCGAAGGGATTATCGCCGGGGGGATGATCCCCAAGGTCGAAGCCTGCATCACCGCATTGACGGCGGGCGTGCGCAAGACGCATATTATCGACGGGCGAGTCTCCCATAGCCTCTTGCTCGAAATTTTCACCCGCGAAGGCCTGGGTACGCTGGTCAGTCACTGAGAAAATGGGTCTTATTGGTCAAATTGATAGTGATCCCTTGGACCCATACGACCCATTGACCGCGAACCGCCATCATTTTATTTTTCGACAACAGAACAGGAGTTTGTGGTTTGGCCGATTCATCGTTCATACCCTATGAGTTGATTTCCGAGGGCGGCATCGTCATGTGGCCCATCTTCTTCTGTTCCTTCGTGGCCCTGGCCATCGTCATCGACCGCCTGCTCTTTCTGCGCCGCGCCTCCATCAATACCCGCGAGTTCATGGAGACCATGCGCCAGGTCCTGCGGCAGAACCGAATCCAGGAAGCCATCCAGATCTGCGACGAAACCGACGCGCCCATCGCCCGCCTCATGAAGGCCGGCGTGCTCAAGCACAACCGGAGCAAAGACGAGATGCGCGAGGCGATTCAGGACGCGGGCAATCTTGAGATGCCCCACCTGGAGCGCCGCCTTTCCGCTCTGGCCACCTGCGCCAACGTCGCGCCCCTCCTCGGGCTCCTCGGCACCGTGACCGGCATGATCAAGGCCTTCGACCAGATCCAGAACAAGCGCGGCCTCGTGAACCCCTCCGACCTGGCCGAAGGCATCGGCAACGCGCTCATCACCACCGCCGCAGGGCTGGTCGTTGCCATCCCCGCCCTGGTGGTCTACAACTACCTCGTCACCCGCGTGGACAATCTCGTCGTGGAGATGGAAATCAGTTCGGCCGAGGTGGTTGACCTGTTGGCCCGCCACCAGGACGAAGACGGGGTCTGATCGATGCACTTCAAGCGGCAACTCAAACGGCGCATCGTGGCATCACTCGACATGACGCCCCTGATCGACGTCGTACTGCTGCTCCTGTTCTTCTTCATGCTGTCTTCCACCTTCGTGGCCCAGACCTCAGTGCCGATCGAGATCCCCGAGGCGGCGGGAACGCCCAGTCTCGAAACGAAGGACGCCATGCTCGTCCTCCAGTCCGGCGAAGGCGGCCCCGACAATGAAGGGATCATTCAGGTCAGCGGAGGAGCCAATGCGGAGCCCGTGGAAGTCGGCGACTGGGCAGCCTTGACCGAGGCCCTTTCGGCCATTGGCGAGGCCACCCCCGAAGCGCTCCTCATGATATATGCGGACGAACGCGTCACGTCCGGCCGCATGGTGAAGGTGCTCGGCATCGCCAACAGCGTGGGCATCGAGCACTTCGGTGTCGCCGCCCAGACGCCCGACGAAGAGTGAGCGTCATGGCCGCCGACGCGCCCCGGGAGAACTGGTATCAGTATTTTCGCAAACCCGAAGCGGGCCGCGGATTTGCGGTAGCCCTGATCATCTCGGCCATCTTTCACTTGTCCATGGTGACGGTCTTCCGGATCGTGACCTACATCCCCCGCGAGGACATCCGCTTCACGGAATTCACCATCGTGTCCGTAACCCCCGAAGCCGAGCCGTGGCCCGCGACGGACGTTCTCGCCCCTGCTGGCGGTGCCGGTCCGCAACTGGCCTTGCGGGGCCTGGGCGGAGCGGGCTTCGGCGTCCAGTTGCCCACGATCGAGTTCGCGGAACTGGACCGTCTTCGTATTCGGGAGGAGAGCATTCCAGATCCGGAACGACCCGAATCGCTCTTTCGCGAACCTTCCGATGACAGTTGGGCGCGCTTCAGCCGGGGCCTTTCCAACATGTCCCGGAGCATAGCGCAACTACGCCTGTCCGGGGCACCGGGAGTCGACGCCCAAAGCCCTTTGCCTCTGGAGAAAACGACGGCTCCCCGGCCGGCGAGCCGGCCCGCCGAAGGTTTTGAGGCCTACGTGGTCTGGGCGGGCGATCCGAAGGATCGGAAGCTCCTCTTCGCCCCGCCGATCGAGGCCCTGTGGGACATCGATCCGGCGGAGTTCACCCAGCCTATCGAGATTGTCCTGCAGGTCAACCCGTTGGGCCGCGTGGTGAATGTTTTCAGCCCAAACCTGGACGCCCGCGAACTTGTGGACGCCGTGCAGTTTTCCGCCCTCCAGTACCGCTTTGAACCCCTCGGGGTGGGCGATGGCGCGAATCAGACCGCGACCCTCCGGGTGCAGCGCGAGGCGGGAGGCGCGACGCAATGATTGAGATCTCCCTGCCGTCCGCCTTGATCCTCTATTCGGCCATTATCGTGGCGGGCGCTTTTTTCATCTGGCTGCAAACGGAGGTCGTCACGCGCAGGGCCCACCTCGTGCTGGAGAAGCAATACCTCTGGCGCTGCACCTTCTGCTCCTACATCTACCTGGATACCGACGCGGTCCGCCACTCCACCTGTCCCCAGTGCCACAGCATCAACGTGCAGGAAGACAAGCAGGCCCGTTACATTCCCATATCGAAATCTTTGCAGGCGGTGGAAGAGACGGGGGAGGGCCAGATCAGCCGAAGGAACCCGTCGCGCGGCAAGCGGCCCGGTGCCAAACGACGCGGACCGCGCAAACGCAGCCGGTAACCGCGTCCGCAGGGGTGACTCTTTGGCGATCAAAGGCAATGACGGGGTGCCACCCGTACACGCGGGAGCCTGCGGCGACCAAGTTTACGGGTGTGTGATTGCGGCGGAAGAAGGCAGGCGTGTTGTTTTGAAGGGAACGCGGCAGGGGGCGGGTGAGACTTGTACAACCCAGCGCCTTCACCCGTAAGCTCCCCCGCTGTGCTCCTCCGCGTACGGGTGGCACCCGAGGAGATTGGGGGAGACCCTCTGTCGCAATCCCTCAGCGAAACCAGTTCAGAATGCGCTGCCAGAGGCTGGTGCTGGGGAGGACAATTTCCCGAGCGCCGGGCTGTATCGGAGTCCTCGGAGGAGCGTCCACCACGCGGATGGTCACCGCCGTCACGTTGTCCGTGCCGCCGTTTTCCAAGGCGAGCTCCACGACCTTGCGCGTGCCCGCCTTCAAGTCACCATCGGATAGGCATTCGGCGATATCGGCGTTGGGCACCATGTTGGAGAGGCCGTCCGAGCAGATGAGCAGCGTGTCGCCTTGTTCCAGGCGCACCGCAAAAAGATCGACATCCACATCGGCTTTGATGCCGACGGCCCGGGTGATGAGATTCTTAAAGGAGCTGTTTTCGGCTTCGGCCTCGCTGATGACTCCGTTTCGCACCTGCTCCGCCACCAGAGAGTGGTCCTCGGTGATCTGGTGAATGCCGGAGTGCTCGCGCAGCAGGTAAACCCGGCTGTCGCCCACCTGGGCAATATAGGCCCAGCCGCCGATGATGAGTACCGCCGAAACCGTGGTGCCCATCCCGGAATACTCCGGATTGGTCTCGGCTTCTTCAAAAACCTGCTGGTTGGCCTGGACCAGGGCATCCCGAAGGGAAGGGGGGACGGCCGCATGGGGGCCGTTGAAATAGGCCTGGTGCATGGCCCGGAGGGACATCCGGCTGGCGAACTCACCCGCGCTGGCCCCGCCCATGCCATCGGCCACGGAAAACAAAACACCGCGCTCGTCGGCGAGCACGGGATTTTTCGGGGCGCACATGAGGCACGAATCTTCGTTTTTCTGCCGCTTCAGGCCGATATCGGTGAGGAGATGTGCCTGGAGATAATCGCCGTACCAGGTGGCTTCAAAATTCTTGCCATCCAACGGCCCGGCCACGGCACCTGGGATCAGATCGCTCAACGGGGGGCTACCTCCCCGGAAGCCCGGATGAAGAGCGGAGCCAGGGATGGAAGTTCCCGTGCGGGATCACAGTCCAACAACGGCATTGTGCCCGCGGCGCGCATCTCTCCCCGGAAAAAACGAACTGAAGCCGTTTCTACCCCGGGCCGGCGCATCTCTAGCTGTTTCGCAACGGTGCCCATGTAAGCCTCCGTAGTAAGCGTTCCACCCTCGCCAAGGAGCATGGCATAGTTCTTGGTATTAAAGCAAAAAAAGCAGGACCGGGCAACTATTGAATTGCCCGGTCCCGCTTCATCGTTTTGCTTAATTCTTTCCGCGTCCAGAAACGCCCTTGTCCGACTTAACCCGCTGGGCCTCGGGGACATTGGGGCGAAGCGAGCGGCTGGTCGCGCCGGCGCGCCACATTTCGCTGTTGCGCAGCTCGGAGAGTTCCTTGTCGAGCTTTTCCTTGTAGTCCGCGCCGCCGGTGGACTTCAACACGCGCTTGCACTCTTCGCCATTCTTGACGCGCTTATACAGGTCCTTGAAGACCGGGAGGGTGGCCTTCTTGAACTTGGGGGACCAGTCCAGGGCACCGCGCTGCGCCGTGGCGGAGCAGTTGGCGAACATCCAGTCCATGCCGTTTTCGTCGACCAGGCGGATGAGGCTTTGGGTAAGCTCTTCGACGGTCTCGTTGAAGGCCTCGGCGGGGCTGTGGCCGTTCTTGCGGAGCACTTCGTACTGGGCTTCCATGACGCCAGCCAGGGCGCCCATGAGAATGCCGCGCTCGCCGGTGAGGTCGCTGTACACTTCCTTCTCGAAGGTCGTGTGGAACATGTAGCCGGAGCCGAGGGCGATGCCCAGGGCCAGGCAGCGGTCTTCGGCGCGGCCCGTCGCGTCCTGGAAGACGGCGTAGCTGGAGTTGATGCCGACGCCGGCGAGGTAGTTGCGGCGCACCGAGGTGCCCGAACCCTTGGGGGCGACCATGATCACGTCCACGTCCGCCGGGGGGATGACCTTGGTTTGATCTTTATAGGTGATGGAGAAGCCGTGGGAGAAATAGAGGGCCATGCCCGGCTTCAGCATCTTTTTCAGCGTGGGCCAGTAGGCCTTCTGGGCGGCGTCGGACACCAGGAACTGCACGACGGTGGCGCGCTCCACGGCTTCCTCGGTCGTGAAAAGGTTCTTGCCCTTTTCCCAGCCGTCCTTCTGCGCGCGCTTCCAGCTTTCCTTAGAATCCTTGCGCAGCCCCACGATGACGTTGAAGCCGTTGTCGCGCATGTTCAGCGCCTGGGCCGGACCCTGCACGCCGTAGCCAATCACGGCGATCACTTCGTTCTTCAGGACCTTTTTGGCCTTCGCCATGGGGAATTCTTTGCGCGTGACGACGTGTTCTTCAACTCCGCCAAAATCGATTTGCATGTTCTATCTCCAGATAGTAAAAAATAGGCCCGGCCCGGATTGCATTGGGAAAGGCGAGGGGACGATTCGCGTCGGGCCATGCTCAAGCCGAGGGCAACGCAACACGCGATTGCCCATGACGCTTCGGAAAATATGCACACAACCCGCATATTGTAGTACGCAACCACTGGCGATTCAAGAATTTGGGATTTTTGGCAGCGATTCCGCAGACGCTGTTGTAAGTGGCTGTATTTTGAGTACTTCGCTTGTCCGATTGGTCTGGAGCAATTTCGCATTGTTGTTTTGAGGCAATTTTCGGGGTGTCGTGGGGTGTGTCGTGGGGGTGCGACGGCGTGATTCCATTGCGGTTCTTGCGCATTGGCGACGGGGGGGGCTCCCACCCCGGGAGGGTGGTCATGCGGCTGGGTGAAGGCGCGTTGGCCTGGCACTAGCCGGGCGGGGCGAGGACGGCGTAGAAATCCGCGAAGAGCTGGCTTGAGAAGTAGTCCGCATTGTGTTTGTTTCGGAGGGCGGGCTTGAGCCCTCGGTCCAGCCATACGTGAAATAGGTTGTAGGCCAGAAAGATGAGCAGCAGGATGGCCGTAATGGCTTTGGTGTTGAGATGGTAGACGTGGTCGGCATACCAGTCGCGCACCAGCTCGTTGAAGCCCTGATTTTCAATGCTCCAGCGCCCGTGGCCGATGCGCACAATGGATTGTGTGCCTAAGCCATTTTCGTGGAGAGGCTGGTGGCCCAGAGCCACTCGCTGCTCAGTTCCTCGGCTTCCCGGGTGCTCTGGCGTCGGACTTTGACGGTTTCCACGGAGCGTACGACGCGCACGGGGCTCCCCAACTGGGTCCAGGTGGTAAAGCCTTCGATGTCATGGCAGGCGCAAGCTTTTCGGTTGAAGGAAAATTGCTCCGGCGCCTTGCCTTCGAGTGCCATGGTGCCCCTGAAGTCCTGGATGAGTATCCGGTTCTCGTTCTTGAGTACGGCGATGAAATCTTTTTTGCTGTCCAGGACCATGCGGCAGAGATCGGGATCGAGGTAGAGTGCATCGCCCGCAACGACATTGAAGGCGCGGGGGCAGTCGGTGAGCAGGCGACGAAGGAGCCGTTGCGCCGCCGCGATCTCGCCCTCGCCGGGCTGCTGCATTTCCAAGTCCAACAGGAGGCGTCCCGTCTTGCCCATCAGATAGGCGGCAACATAGCGCTGGTAGTACTGGGTGCGCTCTTCCTCCCCGTTCCGGGTCTTGACCTTAACCGTGCGCGACAGCGCGTCTTTGGAATGGCGGCGGTAGCTTGTCCACATCTCATGCGCGTCCATAATGAGGACGCGCAATTGCCCCGGCAAGGAGGGGAGAGCCTTCTTGCGCTTGCGGCGGCGGTGGAAGCCAAGGAGCACGCGCCGCATATCATCGAGTTCAACCAAGGCGGCCACTTCCCCCAAACGGTCGGCACTGGGCAAGTCCCCACCCATCCAGTCCCGCCACGCCTTACCCGAGGAGCCTTTCATAGCCTGCTCCAGGGCGTTGAGACTGCCAAGGCGCGCGCTGGCCATTAGAAACAGCGCCAGCACAACACGCGCGCACGGTATGCGCGCTTCCTTGCGGCGATCCGAAACTTTCCCGAGTTCCGCCCGAATGCAGTAGAACTTCTCCGCATATTTGAAGAAGCGCCTAAGAATCTTTTGTCTCCTTTTTACGCTTGAGCTCTTCCCACGTCCCTTCGGATACCTGTTCCAGCAGGTCGGTCGCGGCATGGTAGTTATCTACCCACTGGCGGACTTCTTCCTCCAATTCCGGCGGCACGAAGACCTGGCGCTTCTTTCCCTTAACACTGGAAACCAGGTATACCGCACGATGCCGTTCCCCCTTGGCACAGCGGCAACTACTCTTGCCGCAGGTTACGAGGCGCACGGTGAGGGTGGCGTGGATCCAGGGCTTTGCGTGAGCGAACTGAGCAAGGCGCGAACGCAACTCCCGTTCCTGTGCCGACATATTGCTGCGGTGCATGGGGCCTCCTGTCTTGTATAAGATAATTATACAAGACAAGACGCAAAAAGCCCAACACTTTCTGAATGCGAATTTGCCCGAGAGGGGGATGGTGACCTAAACCCAAAAAACAAACGCGCTTACGAATGCGAATTTGCCTGCCTGCGGAATCGCTGGATTTTTGGGCGCCCGTAGCTGGCCAATCGGACCAATCAATCCGATCCGCCTGATCCGTCCGATAAATCCCGCAACGCTATTTCTTGCCCGCCGGGTAAATCCCCGCGACACTGGTTTTCACCGTGTACACACTGGTTACCGCCGTGACAAAGAGGGTCTTTCCATCGGCGCCTCCGAAGCCGCAGTTCGCTGGGCCTTCCGGCAACACAACGGTTTCCAGCAGCGCTCCGGCAGGGTCATAGACCCGCACGCCGTCCTTGCAGGTTGCCCAGATATTGCCCTGCACATCCGCCTTGATCCCGTCGGGGTAGGGGAGCTGGCAGAAAACCTTGCCGCCTTCATAGTCCCCGGTCTCACCCACGGCGAAGACCCAGATGTCACCTTTCACCTCCGATGGCGCGTGATCGCCCTCGGTGTCGGCGACATACAACATCTTTTCATCGGGCGAGAGGCAGAGCCCGTTCGGCTTATTGAAATTCTTGCCCACCAGCGAAACCATCTTCGATGCCGGATCGATGGCGTATACCCCGCTGTAGCCCAGCTCTGAATTCGCCATGCCACCCTCCAGGCCGTAGGGCGGGTCCGTGAAAAAGATCACGCCGTCGCTCCGCACGATTACATCATTCGGGCTGTTGAACTTCTTGCCCTCGAAAGCCTCCGCCAGCACCGTGATGCTCCCGTCTTTCTCGGTGCGCGTCACCCGGCGCGTCTTGTGTTCCGCCGCGATGAGCCGGCTCTCGCGATCCAGCGTGAGGCCGTTGGACTGGCCGCTCGGTTCGCGGAAAATTTCGCGTGTCCCCGTATAGATCCGATCTGCCGGGATGTCGCTGAAAAGCAGCGCGCCGTCCGCCTGCCACACGGGCCCTTCGGTGAACTGGTGGCCGGTGGAAAGGGGCACGATACTGGCGGGGTCGTGCAGGCCGGCCAGGGTTGTGGCCGCGGCGGCCAGCAGGGCATGTAAAAGCATAGTCTGCTCCTCACTGTATTGGAGATTGGTGTTGCCGAAACGCTCGAACCTCCACGCTAGCACGATTCCGGCACCCCAAGCGAACCTCGGGCGCCTTGTCAAAAAAAGTGATATACAATAAAAGTATTATTGTATATATTGGCGTAGGCGCAGTGGGGTCGGCCGTGCGGACAGGTCGGTCGCAATCGGCAGGTGAGCCGCCTACGGGAGAAAAGACTATGTTCAGTTCGGTCGGGCAGAAACTGTATCTGAGCGCAGGGTTGCCCCTGGGGCTCGCTGTAATTCTCTTCAGCGTCCAGATCGTGGGGAATTACCGCGATCTGCGGGAAGCGGACCGGGTGGAGATTATCGCCGGACTGGTCGTGACCCTGGGTAATTTCGTGCACGAGTCTCAGACGGAGCGGGGCGCCTCATCCGGTTTTCTCGGAAGTGGCGGCACCAAATTCACGGCGGAACTCGCCAGCCAGCGCCTGAAAACCGATCCGGTATTCGAAGCGGTCGTCGACTTTCTGGATGGGACCGATCTTGCCTTCCTGGGCGAAGGCGTCGCCGGGCAGCTACTGGAAATTCGTAGTCGCCTCGATGGCTTGGCCGAGCTTCGGCGCCAAGTCGATGGGCAGGCCATCAAGGCACCGGAGGCCGTCGCCCAGTACACCCAGACGCATCAATTGATCCTGGGAACGGTCGAGTCGGTGGGTCGGCGAATCGAGAATGGGGCGCTGGCCCAGTCCGCCAACACCTACGCGAGTTTTATACAGGGGAAGGAGCGCGCCGGCCTCGAACGCGCCGTACTGAGCAATGCCTTCGCGGCGGGCCAGTTTCCGCCGGGGCTCTACGAACGCTTTTTGACGCTCGTGGCCGAGCAACATACCTTTCTGCAGGTTTTCGAGTCGCTGGCCGAGCCGGAGCAGGCCACATTGCTTGAGGAGCGTCTCCAGCGGCCGGAATCGCGGAATGTCGAGCGTATGCGTGATATCGCCCGCGAAAAGGCCGCGGCGGGGAACTTTGGGGTCGATTCGCTGGAATGGTTCAAGGCAAGCACGGCGCGCATAGAGCTGTTGAAAGAAGTGGAGACCCGGCTGGTGGAAGATCTGCGCGCCGCGGTTGCCACACTCCACGACAACGCCTTCAGGGCCATGCTGGGTCTGCTGGTCACGGCGGTGGTCGCGGTGGCGATCGTGCTCGTCGTGGTAGGGGCCACGTCCCGCTCCCTGTTGCGGCCCCTGGTCGAGGCGGTGGCCTTTGCCCGGAAGATTCAGGAGGGCGATCTGACCGCTATGATCAAGAGCCACAGCCGTGACGAAGTGGGCCAGCTCACCCAGGCCCTCGCCACCATGTCGGACAATCTCCGCGAGATGATAGGAAGTGTCGCCAGCGGCTCGGGCGATCTGGCGGAGACGGCCCGAGGACTCTCCAAGATATCCACCTCGCTCTCCGCGAGTGCCGGCCAGATGGGCGCGCAGACCGAGTCGGCCGCCGCCGCCTCGGAAGAGGCCTCAAGCACCATTGCGAACATGGCCGCGGGTATCGAGGAAATGAGCGCCAACGCGAGCTCCGTCTCTTCGGCGTCCGGTGAAGTGTCCGACAATCTCGGATCGGTCGGCGCGGCCGTGGAGCAGATGTCGGTCAACATGGACGCGGTCTCCCACCGAAGCGAGGAAATGCGCGGCTCCGTCAACAGCGTCGCGGCCGCCATCGAAGAGATGTCCGCTTCCCTCGGCGAAGTGGCGGAGAACGCCTCCAAGGCGGCGCGGGTCACCGGTCAGGCCCTGGAGCGCGCGCGCGACTCCCAGCACCAGGTGGACGAACTCGGTGCCATGGCCAAGGAGATCGGGAAGGTCGTGGCCACCATCAGCAAGATAGCCGCCCAAACCAATCTCCTCGCACTGAACGCCACTATCGAAGCGGCGTCGGCGGGCGATGCGGGAAAGGGCTTTGCCGTCGTGGCCAGCGAGGTGAAAGAACTCGCAAAGCAAACCGCTTCCGCCACCGAGAGCATCCGCGCCCAGATCGAGTCCATGCAGGCCACCACGCGCCACACCATTGAGGCCATCGCCTCCATCGTTGGCGTGATTGACGAAATGGACTCCATTTCCGGGGCCATCGCCGCGGCGGTGGAAGAGCAGACCTCCACCACGGGCGAGATCGCACGCAACGTGGCCAGCACGGCCACCGGCGCCAATGAAGTCGCCCGCAACATCCAGGAAGCGACGACCGGCGCCAACGAAGTATCCCGCAATGTGATGAGCGCGGTCCATGGCGTGGAAGAGATCGTGCGCAACATCGGCGAACTGGCGGACGGCGCCAATGAAGTGGCCCGAAACGCGGGCGACGCGGCCCAGGGCATGGGCGAGGTGGCGGCGAATGTGGCCCAGGCCAACACGGCCGCCCAGGACACGGCGGCTCGCGTGGTGGACACGCGCGAGGCGATCCAGAAGCTCTCCGGCCTGTCCATCAAGCTCCAGCTTGTCGTCGGGCGTTTCCGCCTGGAGGCCTCAGGCGAAGGCGCCGACGGTTTCGTGCGCACCAACGTGTCGAGTCAAGTCCCGGCGATCCTGCGCGAGAGCCTCATGCGCGCCGAGGAACACCGCCTGTACGACAAGTTCTACGAGCGCTTCGTCACCAGCGATCCCCGCATTGGCCCCTACTTTCTCTCCACCGACTTCAAGAAGCAGAAGAACCTGCTGAAAGACGGCGTGGGCCGGGCCCTGTCCTTCGCGGCGGGCGACTCGGGCTCCGTCAGTTTCGTGGAGCATCTCAGCGTGACCCACAACCGCGGCCACATGAATATTCTCCCGGAACTCTACCCCTTCTGGCTCAACGCCCTGCTCCAAACCCTGGCCGATACCGACCCGAAGTGGAACAAGAAACTGGAGACGGAGTGGCGCGAAGCCCTTCAAAAAACCATCCAGATCATGACCCGCGCCTACGGACCTTGAGCGGGCGGCTACAGCACCACGACCTCCGTCTTCACCGAGTTCGCAATGAAACAATTGCGATGCGCCGACTCGTGCATGCGTTCAATTTCCTCCGCGGTTGGAATCTTCTCGCCGCTGAAACGGATCTTCGGGTGCAGTTCCACGCGCGTCACGGCGAGCGCACCCTCCCCGTTCTTCTCCAGGTGCGCCACGGCTTCGTCGCTGTAGCTGTCCACCACGAAACGCTTCTTCGACGCGATGGCCAGAAAGGTCAGCATGTGGCAGCTTGCGATAGAGGCAGCAAAGGCCTCCTCCGGGTCCACGCAGTCTTCGCTGCCCTTGTACGCCGGCGCGGCGGAGGCGTTCAAGCGCTGGCCGCTGTCGAAGGACCATTCATGCTCGCGGTTGTAGGTTTCATAGTCGAAGCCCGTGCCCCGGCGGGTCCAGGTGATGGCGGCGTTGTGGGTGGACATGATGGAACTCCTTTTGGATGGGTCGTATGGGTCGTATGGGTCGTATGGGTCGTATGGGTCGTATGGGGTAGCAGTTTTCATACTGACCCATAGGACACCCTCTTGGGCCTTCAGCCTTCAGCCTTCGTCAATTGTCATTTCGCGCGTGACTGCGCTATCCTTGGCGGCCCACGCACCATTGTAGAGGAGTCTCCCCCACCCATGCCCGAAATTTCTACCCAGCATCCCTGGCTGGTATCGCTTCACGGCGGCCACTCGGGCGAATTTTGCGACCACGCGGCCGACCGCCTGGAGCAATTGGTGCAAGGCGCCATTGCGCTGGGCATGCCGGTTTACGGCCTCACGGAGCACGCGCCTCGGGTGGAGCCGCAGCATGTCTACGACGAAGAAAAGGCCATGGGCTGGGACACGACGTACCTCGCGGATCTCTTTGCGCGCTATGCCGCCGAGGCGAAGCGCCTGCAGGCCGCCTATGCCGATCAGATCGAGATCCTGGCGGGCTTCGAAGCCGAGGTTATCCCCGACAGGCGCTACGTCGAGGTCATGCGCGGCCTGCGCGAACAGCATGCCCTGGACTACTTCGTGGGCTCCGTGCACTGGGTCGACGGGATCATCATCGACTACACCTGCGATCGTTTCGATCAGGCCGTGCAGGCCCAGGGGGGCCTCGAAGGGCTGGCGCTGCGCTACTACGACATCGCCGCCGAGATGGTCTCCACCCTCCGACCCGAGGTTGTCGGCCACCTCGACCTGGTGCGTCGCCACGGCGGCAACGATCCCGCGCTTGAAACCCCCAAGGTCCGTGAGCGCGCCAAGGCGGTGCTGGCGCTGATGAAAGAGCACGACGCGATCCTCGACATCAACACGGCGGGCTATCGCAAGGGTCTGGGAACGCCTTACCCCGCGCCCTGGCTGCTGGAGGTCGCCCGCGATCTCGGCGTGGCCTGTTGCTTCGGCGACGACGCACACCGCGTCCTGGAGGTAGGCGCGGGCATCCTCGAAGCACGGGAATACCTGCTGGCCCATGGCATCACCCAGGTGACGGTACTCGTGCGCGAGGCGAGCGGGCTCGGGCGGCGAAAAGCTGCGCTGTAGGGCGATTGCCCCCGTTTTTGCCTACCTCCGCGCCCCTGTGCTACGATCTCCGCCTCGGGGGCACCACCACACACCAGTCCAATTCCACGAGGTACCGGATCATGACGAAACGTCCCATCGGCGCAGTAACCTTTGACCTTTGGGACTGTCTCTTCGCGGATGACTCCGACGAGCCCAAGCGCGCCGCCGCGGGGCGTCCCCCGAAGCCGGAGGAGCGTCGCCAACTGGTCCACGAGTACCTCAACCGCCATGCGCCCACCGAGCGCGCCGCAGTGGATCTTGCCTACAACGTCGCGGACGCCGCCTATCGAAAGGTCTGGCACGATCTCCACGTGACCATGAGCGTGGCCGAACGCCTCGAAATTCTCCTGGACGGCTTGAAGCGCACCTTGCCCGATGACGATCTCGCGGAGCTGGTGCGGATTCATGAGGACATGGAGCTGGAGTTCCGGCCCGACCCCGCGCCGGGCGCGCTGGAAGCCCTGCAGGCCCTCCACGGCAAGTACAAGCTCGCCATCATCTCCGACACCATCTTCAGCCCCGGCAAGAACCTCCGCAAGCTCCTCGAAGGCGCGGGCATGCTGCCCTACTTCGATCACTTAGTTTTTTCCGATGAACTGGGCAACTCCAAGCCCCACCCCCGGGTTTTTGAGTCCGTGGGGACGGCCTTCGACATCGATATCAAAGACGTCGTCCACATCGGCGACCGCCCCCACAACGATATTGGCGGACCCCATGTCGTGGGCGCACGAGGCGTGCTCCTCACTGTGGTGAAGGACCGGCCCCTGGACGGCCACGTGCCCGATGCCGTATGTGATGACTACAGCAAGTTGGCGGAGATCCTTGCCGGGATCGACGGGTAAGTCGGGACAGCCGCACGGTGCGGCGAGCTACGCAAGTTAAAGACAAACAGGAACTCTCCAATGGCTACAAAACGCTTTCTCATCCCCGACGGCTACAACAAGGAAAGCCGTGCACGCTTTGCCGAGGTGCGCATGCGCCCCGCGTGGCAGCTCTATCGCGATCTGCTGGTCAAGTACATCCCCGACGCGGAGTACGATGTGTGGCTCAGCAGCGACGAAGAGACGCCGAACGGTTACACCGTCGATGAGCTGAAAGCTTACGACGGCATTCTCTGGCCCGGCTGCAATCTCACGGTGTATCACGATGTGCCCGAAGTGACGCGCCACATCGAAACCTGTCAGAAGGGCTTCGAGGCGGGCATCCCCCAGTTCGGAAGCTGCTGGGCCATCCAGGTGGCTGCCGTGGCCTGCGGCGGCGAATGCGGTCCCTGTGACAAGGGTCGCGAGATGGGCGTGGGGCAGAAGGTGCTCCTCAACGACGACGCCACCGCCCACCCGATGTATGCTGGCAAGCCACGGGTCTTCTCCCATTTCATGAGCCACGACGACGAAGTGAAGCGCATGCCGGAAGGCGGCACCGTCCTCGCCAGCAACGGCTGGAGCAAGGTGCAGTCCGCTTCCTTCAAGTATAAGAACGGCGAGATGTGGGCCGTGCAGTACCACCCGGAGTACGATCTCAACGAAGTGGCCCGACTCATCGAAGCGCGCGACGAGAAGCTGATCAAGCTGGGCTTCTTCAAAGACCACGCCGCGCTGAAGGACTACACCGGCCGCCTCGACGCCCTCGTGGCCGAACCCGACCGCAAGGACTTCCGCTGGCAGCTCGGCATCGACGACGACATTATGGACGACGGCATTCGCGAGTTGGAATTCGCGAACTGGGCTAAGCATTACTTCGGTTAAGTCACTCACGTGAAATTACAGGGACGGCAGCGACTACAGCGACGGCAGGTTCTCGATAATCCAGGCATCACTTTTTCCCTGCTGTCCCTGCCGTCTCTGATGTCCCTGTGACCAGGCAACAAACACCGGGTTTCTGCTATCTCGCCCGGAACCAATAAGGATCATCCCCCATGCAAGCAGCCTCCTACAACTACCCCACCCGCATGATCTTCGGCCCCGGCACCCGCGCCCAGCTCGGCGACCTCCTCAAGGCCCGTGGCAATTCCCGCCCGCTGATCGTTACCGACAAGGGCATCGCCGGCCTTCCCTTCCTCGCCGAGATGGTGGAAACCCTTAAGGCGGGCGGACTCGACCCGGCTGTCTACAGCGGCATCTTCGGCAACCCGGACAAGCCCCAGGTGACCAACGGCGTGGAGGCCTACCGTGCCCACAATGCAGACTCCTTCATCATCCTCGGTGGTGGCGCCGCGCTGGACGTGGGCAAGGTCATCGCGCTGATGATCAATCACCCGGGCGATGTCTTCGATTATGAAGACGGCAATCCCGACATGCCCCCCGTGGATAAGGACATCCCCTTCAACATCTGCGTCCCCACCACGGCCGGTACCGGCAGTGAAGTGGGCCGCAGCAGCGTCATTTCCGACGAGAACCACATCAAGCGCATCATCTTCGATCCGCGCATGATGCCACCCCTCGTCGTGGCCGATCCCGAGCTCACCGTGGGTCTGCCCGCGGGCGTGACCGCCGCCACCGGCGTGGATGCGCTCTCCCACAGTGTCGAGGCCTTCCTCGCGAAGGGCTATCACCCCATGGCCGACGGCATCGCCCTCGAAGGTATCCGCCTGGTGAAGGAAAACCTCGAAACAGCCGTGAAGGAGCCCGGCAACATCGTCGCGCGCGGCAACATGCTCATGGCCTCCTCCATGGGTGCGACGGCCTTCCAGAAGGGCCTCGGCGTGACCCACTCCTGCGCCCACGCCCTCTCCGCCGTCTGCGATCTGCACCATGGCCTCGCCATCGCCCTCATGCTTCCCGCCTGCATGCGCTTCAACGCCGTGACCCTGCCCGATCGGATGAAGCGCCTCGAAGCCGCCGTCAGCACGGAGCTCAGCTTCGATGCCTGGCTCGAAGCCTTCAACGCGAAGGTCGGTCTGCCCGCACGCCTCGGTGATGTGGGCGTGAAGGAAGAGCACATCGCCCGCCTCGTGGAGATCGCCGTGAAGGACGTGTGCCACGGCTGCAACGTGCGCGAAGTAAGCGCGGCGGACTTTGAAGCACTCTTCCGCGAAGCGCTGTAAAGGTTGATCGGTCAGATCGGTCGGATCAGTCTGATCCGACCGATCAGGCATTGAATTTACCCCGCCGCACGGGCATACTGCGCCCCAGGCCTCTTACACCTCGGGAGTGTGTCATGCGTATTGCAGCATCCGTTTTCGTGTTGAGTGCCGCAGCCCTTTCCGGCTGCGCCACGACGGGATCCCTCATGATTGAACCAACAGACAAAGTGGCGGTCATTGCGCACCGTGGTGCGAGCGCCTATGCGCCCGAGAACACCCTCGCGGCCTTTGAACTTGCGGACCAGATGGATGCGGACTGGTACGAGCTGGACTGCCTCCTGGCGAAGGATGGCGCGGTCGTCGTCTCCCATGACAACGACGTGGATCGCTGCACCGACGGAACCGGCCTCATCACCGAGATGACCCTCGCGGAGTTGAAGGCCCTCGACGCGGGAAGCTGGAAAGACCCGAAGTTTTCCGGCGAGCGCCTGCCCACCCTGGGCGAATCCCTCGCCATGGCGAAGGACCGCATCGGCGTCTATGTCGAGATCAAGAGCGTGGCTGACGACGGCCCCGTCATGGAGCAGTTGCGCGTGGCGGCGGAGGGTCACGATGTGCTCAATGCGCAGGCAAAGGCAGGCATGGTTGAAGTGGCCCGCACCAGCGGCAACCGCAACGTGGCCCTCGCCCGTGCGGCCATCGCCGATATCCGCGCGGCAGGCATGGAGAAGCAGGTGGTGATTCAGTCCTTCTCGCCCATCATTTGTCTCGTGGCCGTAACGGAAGCCCCCGACATTCGCACCGAGTATCTCGGCAGTTACAACGACGAAAAGCCCGAGGCCTGGAATGACTACATCACCTGGGGTAAGCGTATCAACGTAGCGGGCTACAACGTAAGCCAGCCCTCCCTCACCGAAGCACGCCTGAAGGAATTCCACGATTTCGGCAAGACCGTTGCCGTGTGGACTGTCGATGATCCCGAGAGCATGAAGCAGCTCATCACCTGGGGCGTGGACGCCATCATCACGAACAAGCCCGACCTCTTGCGTACGGTGCTCGCAGGGAAATAGTCGCGCAATACATCCGTCCTATCGGTCCAATCCGTCCTATAAGACGAATACGACCGATAGGACGGATTTCCCTTTACCCCTTCAGCGCCCCCGCCGTGATCCCTTCGGTGAGCTGCCGCTGCAACAACACATAAACCAGCAGCGTCGGCAGCACCACGATCACCAGCGCGGCAAAGAGCAGTCCGAAATCCGTGCGGTACTGGGCCTGCATGCTCACACTCGCCAGACCCAGGGGAAGCGTCTTGTTCTCCGGCGTGTTCACGAAAACCAGCGCGAAGATGTACTCATTCCAGATACCGAGAAAGTTAAAGATCGCGGCCGTGATAAGCCCCGGCTTTGCCAGGGGCAGCATCACGTGCCAGAAGGTGCGATACTCGCCGCAGCCGTCCATGATCGCCGCCTCCCGCAATTCGCCCGGCAGCGATTTGAAGAAACCGCTGAGTACCAGGATCGTGAAGGGGAGGCTGAGGGAGATATAGAGCAGGATCAGCCCGAACTGAGAATCATAAAGCTGGAAGCGCAGGCCGAAGGGTTGCAGCAAGTAGGTGCCCAATTCCGAAAGCCAACTGAACTCAAAAAACACGGGGATTAGCAGCAACTGCGCGGGTATCATCATGCCGCTGATGAAAAAGAGGAAGAGCGCGCGGTTGCCGGGGAAATTGAAGCGCGCCAGCACATAAGCCGCCATGGCCGCAATCGCCAGCGTGCTGAAAAGTGACCAGCCCGTCACCCAGACGCTGTTGAAGAAAAAGCGGCTGAAGTTCGACTCCACCCAGGCCTTGTGGTAATTGCGGAAGGCCGCATCCTTCGCCAAAGGCCCGCTCACGGACGCTTCGATGGCGGCGATCATTCCCGAATCCAGCGTGTCTGGTGGCGTGCCCCAGGCAATGCCCGCCTCCAGCGCGCCGTTGCCATCGGGGTCAAGAGAGGTAAAATTCTCCGAGAGTACCTTCAGCCCTGTGTCGTCAATTCCTTCAATGTGTGCGGACATGGCTATCGCTGCATCGATCTCCTCGCGCTCCAGCAGGCCGTCGGCCGGAACACCGGAGAACAGCCATGGCACGCCGAAAGGGTTCTGCACAAACTCCTTCGAGCTTCGCAGCGAATTCACCAGCACCCAACCCATGGGCACGGCCACGGCGCAGAGCCACCCGATCAGGATGGCGTAGACCGCGATGGTTTGAATGCGTTGCATGGGAGGTTGCCCTAGTTGGTTACAGGGACGGCAGGGACTACAGGGACAGCAGGTGAAAAGTTTCTGCCGTCTCTGCTGTCCCTGTAGTCCCTGCAACATTGCGAGAAAGTTGGTAGATTGTGAAAAGTAGCCATCAATACTCAATCCGTTCCTTACGCGACCACGCCAGGCTGAAGGCCGACGCGCCGAGCACGATCAAGAACAGCAGCACCGCCACCGCCGACGCATAGCCCATATCGAACTCCGTGAATACCTTCTGGTACAGCAGCGTGGCCAGTACATGGGACTCCCGCGTGGGGATCTCATTTTCCATCACCCAGATGGGGTCGAAATACTTCATCATGCTGATGATCATGAAGACCGCCGCGACCACGAGGATCTCCCGCATGAGCGGCAGGGTAATATGGAAGAACTGCTGTCGGTGGCTGGCCCCCTCCAGCCGGGCGGCCTCGTAGTAGCTTTGGGGGATGCCGCCCATGGCCGCCAGGAAGAGCACCATGTAGAAGCCCGTCGCGCTCCACACGATCATGGGGATGATGGAAAGCATCAGGTGTTTCGACTGGAGGAATGGATAGGGGAATATAGGGGTGCGCGTGGAAGAATCAACAGCACCGACGAGGGCGCTGACAGAATCGCAACCAGACTCTCTGGCAGCCTCCTGAACTTCGCGTAGAAGCGTCTTGGCCGCATCGCAATCCAAAGCGGCGCCCGTTAGATCGAGCGAGGCAACCACTTCGTGGACGGCCCCGCAATTCATAGTGGTCGTGGCCGCGTTGACCTCCCGAAGGGCTTGGTAGACATCATCGCAATTTGTGCCGAAACTTGCGACGGCCGCTGTCTCGATCCGCCCGAGCAAGGCGTTAAAGACGCCAAAGTCCGTCGTGCTGTACAGCAGGATCCACAGCAGCGCGATGGCCACCATGGCGATGACATTCGGAAAAAAGAACACGATGCGGAAGAGCCCCGCGCCATGAACGCGCTGACTCAGCACCGAAGCGAAGAAGAGCGCCAGCGCGATGGTAAGGCCGCCCGCGATCGAAAAAAGCATCAGGTTGTGACCCAGCGCGGTGAGGAAGATGGTGTCGTCGCGCAGCAGCCGCGTGAAATTTGCCAGGCCCACCCAGCGCGGTTCGCCGAGACCGTCCCACTTCTGGAGGCTGTACAGCAGCGCCCGCACTGCGGGGAGAAACACGAAAGCCGTGAAGAGCAGGAACGCGGGCGCGAGAAACACGACGATGAAGCGCCGCTCTTCTTTTTCGCGCAGACTCATGACGACTCCCCGAAGGCGGCGGGGTCATAGAGCACGGGCGCCGGAAGTATAGCGTCGGGATCGGCTTTCGCCGCCGCCACGCCCGCTTCCAGCATCTGGCAGTATTCCTCCGGTGTGACTTCGCCCGCCAGCAGCTTCGCGGTCGCGGGCTGCATCACCTGCACGCGCCAGGGAAGCAACAGGCTCTCCAGCCGAATCTGGAATATCCCCTGGGCCGGTTCGATCATGTCCAGTGCGGACTGGAGCGGGGGTGTCACGGCCTCGCGAGGCGTCGCGCCCTTCATCGCCGAGATCACGCCGATGCTCCGGCCCATGTCCGGCGCCAGTGCCGGCGACACCATATAGCGGAGAAATTCGAGCGTGGCCTCCGGGTGGCGGACCGTGCTGCTCATGTAGACATATTCCCAGCCCGCGCCGTTGAAGAGCATGGGATTGCCCTTGCCGCCCTCCACCGGGGGCACGTTGAAGCAACGCATCTCGAAACTCGGCGGGGTGCTCTCTTTCATCTCGTTGGAAAGCCACAGACCGCAGAAGATCATGGCCGCCTGACCGTTGATAAACTGGAGCTGGCTCTCCGTGTGGGTCATCGCCAGCGTGCCTTTCTGGAAATATTCGGCGCTCATCTTCTGCAGCATGCCCGCTGCCCGCACCACGTCCGGGTGGGTCAGTGCGCCCGGTTCCAGCGCGTTGATGCGGTTGATCGCGGACAGTCCGCCGCAGCGGTGGATCAAGGTCTGAAGCGTCCACCACGCATAGATGGGGTACTTCCCCTGAAAGGCCAGGGGCGCGATGCCCGCCGCCTTGATGGATTCACACAGCGTCTCAAATTCCGCCCACGTCTTAGGAGGCGTCCAGCCATGCTCGCGAAAAAGCCGCGCATCGTACCAGCACGTGTACGCGCCAAAGGCCGAGGGGATGGCGTAAACCTGCCCGTCGCTGGTGTAAGTGTTCAGCGTGCCGGGAATGAAGCGTTCGCGCCAGGGCCGATCATCGCCCGGCAGGGGCTTGTCCAGGGCCTCGTTCAGCGGCGCAAGCTTGCCCGCCGCCACCAGCCGCCATATGGGCAGGTGATTCATCAGCATCAGGTCGGGCGGATCGCCCCGCAGCAGACGCGGCTTCACCTTCTCGATGACCCGGGGATCGCCCCAGAGATTTACGTGAATGCCCTGTGCCGCATTGATCTCATTGAACTGCCCAGCAATCTTCTGGTGCCAGTCAATGCCATACCCCCCCTCAAAGACCGCCATCTCCACCGGCTGTGTGACGCTCGGGTCGGTGGTGTCGCGCACAATCGCATCGCAGCCACTGAAGAGCGCCGCTAATGATAGCGCGGCGGCTGTGAAACAATATGTGAAGCGGAAGGGCATCGGGTGATTGTAACGGCGCGGTCAGGACACTGCAAGCGGCGATATCAAGAGCGTCGATTTGTGGAAAAGGATGGAGGATTGGTATGGACTGCTCGGCTTTATAGACTGCATCAGGGGGTTGCAAAAAAGGACCGTGAAATTATGTTTTTTCAAATCGCAGAATCAGCATGCTAAGTACAATATGCGGGCATTTCTACGGGGCTCTCTCGATATATGGTATTTATTTGGTTGTAATCTAATCGATAGATGCTGACAAATTAACCATTTAGTGGTTAATTTGTCACAGCTTATAGCTTTCAAATCTGTGATCTGGCGTTGACAAATTAACCACGCAGTGGTTAAAATTTAACCATGATACAGCGAAATTTGATACCCATGCTCCAAGAAGCCATGGAAGATACCCCCGTCATCCTCCTCAACGGTGCCAGGCAGACCGGCAAGAGCACACTCATCCAGGCCTGTACAGAAGCGCTGCCGGACGCCTCGTACCTGACCACGGACGACGCGACGATTCTCGCGGCCGCCCAGCACGATCCGGCGGGATTTCTTTCTCAGTATACGGGCACGGTGATAATCGACGAGGTCCAGCGCGCGCCGGCGCTCTTTCCGGCCATCAAACTGCTGGTCGACCGCGACCGGAGGCCGGGTCGCTTCCTGCTCACAGGTTCGGCCAACGTGCTGCTCCTGCCCCAAATCAGCGAGTCCCTGGCGGGGCGGATGGAGGTGATGACCCTGTGGCCTTTTTCGGCGGGCGAACTGGCGGGGCAAACCGAGGGCTTTCTTTCGGCCCTCTTCAGTCCTGAGCCCCGATTTCAGACCGGGGATGGCCTGGATCGCGCGGCCTACCTCCAAAAGATTGTGGAGGGCGGCTACCCCGAGGCCCTTTCCCGCAAGACGGCACGCCGACGCGACGCGTGGTACGGGGCGTACATCACCACGATCCTCCAGCGCGATGTGCGCGATCTGGCCAACATCGAGCAGCTTTCCAGCCTGCCACGCCTGCTTCAATTGCTGGCAAGCCGGTCCATGGGCCTCGCGAACTATTCCGAAATCTCTCGCGCGCTGCAAATGCCCCTCTCCACGTTGAAGCGATACATGGCGCTCCTGGAAATGACCTATCTCGTCCAGCCCGTGCCCCCGTGGTCCACCAACCTGGGCAAACGCCTGGTGAAAGCCCCCAAGCTGATGCTCTGCGACACCGGCCTCATGGCCTACCTGCTCGGCATCGACGCCACGGGCAAGATCCCCGATATCGCCCTCGGCGCACTCGTGGAGAACTATGTGGCCCTGGAACTGCGAAAACAAATGAGCTGGCACCCGGGGCGCCTGGAGCTCTTTCACTTCCGCGAGCGGACGGGCATCGAGGTGGACTTCATCCTGGAGACGCCACAGGGACAGGTTGTCGGGATCGAAGTGAAGGCGTCTGGCGGCGTGACCGAAAAAGACTTCAAGCACCTGGAGTTCCTGCAGGATAATCTCGGGCCGCGCTTCCACCACGGCGTGGTCTTCTACCTGGGCGAAAAGCAGGTGCGATTTGGCGAGCGGCTCGTGGCATTGCCCCTGAGCTACCTCTGGGCGACCTAGACCAGGAAACGCAGGCAAGAGCCGAGACGGAAAATGTGAACGACAAGTTCGAACAACCTGCGTGCGCGGTTTCGCACCCGGTCGCCGAGCATATCGCGGCGATTCCACCGGGCCGTGTGCGAACCCTTTTTTCGCCGAACGTCGTGGACACCCTGGCGCGAATGGACAGCGCGCCTGACCCTGCGGAACAAACGCCGCTGATGGCGGTTTCCTGGCCCATGGGGACGGACATTGGCGCGGCCATCGAATTCCTGGTTCAGGCGCTGGCGGGACTTGCTCTGGCCCGCTGGCCGGACTGGTACGGCGAATGCGCCCCCTTCGCTCACCCGGATGCGGGCGAGGGAACTGTGGCGAACCAGGACGCACCGGCCATCGACCGGTTGGGAGTTGCCAAGCCGAACTTAAACCGTGTTTGGGTGCGGCAGGCGGTGCGCCGATGCCGCACAGGTGAAAGGCCGACGCTTCGCCAATTCACGCCCGCCATACAGTTGCAACAGCTCACCCTGGCCTTGGCGCAGCCAGATCTTGTCCTGCTGCTGGCCTTGGAAGTCGCCGACGCCACGTCTGAAGAGTTGCACTGCTTCGCACGGGTCGCCGCATGGTTCGCCGGCGAAACGGGTCTGCGCGTCGCCGCATTCGTGCCCCAGGTGTACCGCTCGGCTTCGGAACTCGACCCGATCTCCTACGGCGCGGTATACCTCGAAAACCCATCCCCACTTGAATGTGCACGCGCCGCCCCGCGTGTTCTCAAATCTTCCGCCGCGGCGCGGGTTCATGGGACAAGCGAGAACGGGGACGAGATTCCACCCGCCGTTCCAGGAGATGCAGTACAGAGGCGCGCGCCGGGTCTGGGACGTGACGAGCCCCTGCGGCTGGTTGTTCCGCCGATTCTGGGTCGGCCACACCCCGCCAGCCCCGGCGAACAGCTTCTGGCGCTTTGGCTCGCGCGTGATGCCGAGCTGGCGCCGCTCTTCGAGTTCAACCAGCGCGTGGACACCACCAGCGGCACATCGTTCATTGTCGATCTGCTCTGGCGCGCGGGAAAATTGACAGTTGAGGTGGACGGCTACGGGTGGCATAGTAGTCCCCACGCGTTCGCCGCCGACCGCCACCGGGACTACTGCCTATTGTGCGACGGCTACCGTACGTTGCGCCTGCCCCACGACGAAGTAATGGACGATCCGGCGCTGCAATGCGAAAAGATTCGCGATGTGGTCCGTGCTATTCGGAAGGAGAAATAGACAATGAGCGACGGTATCTCCCCGCTGCTTGTGCTGTTGATGTGGAACCTGTTGTTCACCGGCGACGAGCCCATGGTCTCCAAGGCGAAGCCCGGCGTGGACAAGAAAAAACTTGCGCCGCTGCTCGATGCGGGACTGGTCGTGCTGGAAAAACGCGGCCGGGCCAATCACATCGTGCTGACGGACCGGGCCTGGCAGTGGGCCGAGGAAAACCTGGACGCGCAATTCAGCACCACTCCCAGTGTTACTATTGCGCTGCGCGGGCTCTTGCCCCGGTTAAAACACTACCTGAAACAAACCGGAACGCCGCTGGCCGAATTGCTTGGCGCCGTGGAGGAGGAGGCGGAGAAGGAGCGACCGGAATCCCCTGCGCCCGGACAGACTTCTATTGACGACGCTATCCGAGAAGCCTACCTGGCGCTGTCGGGCGGCCAGTGGGACACCCGTGTCCGCCTCGCGCCGCTGCGGGAAAAACTGGCCGCCTTCCCAAAGGACGCGCAGGATCAGGCATTCCTGCGTATGCAGGCGGGCGGGCGGCTTGTATTGTATCGCCTGGATGATCCGCAGGATACCTTTGAGGCGGATCGCGCGGCGGCGCTTTGTATCGGAAGCGATCCGCGCCATCTCGTCTACATGAAGGAGTGAGGCCATGGGGGAACTCGAAGCGCTGCGCCAAGTCGATTTTAACTGGGTGGTACACCCCGATCTTGTATGGGACGAAGAGCTGCCCGACGCGCCCGGCCTGCACGGCAATATTTGCGACGATATCATCGAGGCTGCGCGAAATCTAAAGGGCACGCGGCCGGCCTTGGGACGCCTGTTGCTTGGTCCCGCCGGCGCGGGAAAAACACATCTTCTGGCCATGCTCCGCAGGCGGGCTTCCCGCGAAGGCATGACCTTCGTCATGGCGGACTTGACCGATGTGCGCGATTTTTTTGAAACCCTGCTTCTCGGTTTTGTGGTGTCACTCCATCAGCCAGACGCTTCCGGGCACACCCAATTGCATTCGCTGTTCGTGCGCCTGATTGGCGGACTGAGTTCGACCGTGGATCCCGGAGACTATGTAAATCGCCTGGCCGTTCAAAAGCCGGAAAGTCTCCATGCGGCTATCGTCGATATACTCAGGAATCTTCAGGTAAAAGACGCGATTCACACCGCGAAGCACCGGGATGTAGTTCGCGCGGCCGTACTCCTTCATGCGCGGAATTTTGAAGTGAACAGCGTCGGCTCCACTTGGCTTCAAGGGTCCCAGATTGAGGACGACGCGAAGATCCGCTTCGGCTTTTCCGCGGTGCGCCAGAAGCCATCGGAGATCGTTCAGGGTTTATCCTGGCTGGCGTCGCTCTGTGGCCCGACGATAATCGCCATTGATCAACTCGACCCCATCATCGCCTACAATCGCCAGGCGGCCCGCGCCAAACGCGTGAGAGAAGAAGACGAATCGGTCGAACTCGCGAAAAAGATCCTCAATGACCTCTGTAATGGTCTCGGAGGCCTGTATTCCACTACGCTGCGCACCGTACCCGTGGTAACCTGCCTGGAAAGCAGCTTCGGCACCTTGCGGGAATTCGGACTCCAAAGCAACCTCGATCGCTTCGAGCCGCCCCAAGCACTACCACCGCTTGGCGATGTCGACACCGCCAAGGCGATGATCCAGCTCAGATTGGAACGCGCCTATGCCGCGCGGAATTTCAACCCGCCCTATCCCACATGGCCCTTCGCACCGTCTTTCTTCGAAGGCGCCGTGGGGCATGCGCCGCGCGAATTGCTGAAGCGTTGCGATGCGCATCGCAGGGCCTGTAATGGCCGCGGCCGCGTGACGGAGTTGCAGGCCTTTACAGAGTCGCCTGTTGAACCGGCGGGGATGCCAGAGGTAACGAAGTGGCCCGAATTGGATGGGCGCTTTCAGGAATTGCGCAGGCAAGCGGACATTCCGTTTCTTCTCGAAGAGGGCTTCGAAGACGAACGTCTCTCCCGCCTTCTGGTAACGGCGGCGGCGTGTCTCGTGAAAGAGACGCCGCTCAGTGACGCCTGCGACATGGTGGTGGACAGCGAATTTCCGGGAAGAAACCGTATCATGCCGCTGCATGCCCGCATTCGCAAGATCGAGCTCGCCACCGGCGCCGAGCAACATTACTGCTTGCGCGCTTTGGAAAAGACCCACGCCATATCATTTCAGGCGCGGCTGCGCGCCGCCATGACCAGTTCGGGCATCGACCGAAAGCTGGGTTTTCGGCACTTGGTTTTATTTCGGTCAAGTCCCCTGCCTGGGGGCGAGGTAACAGCGAAACGCCTCTCGAATTTTTACGAGAAGGGCGGCGTTCTCATGGCTCCAGATCCAGTTGAAATCGCCACACTCTGGGCGCTCCAGCAAATGTCCGCCGAGGCGCACGAAGCCTTCGACAGTTGGCTGATCGAGCGGAAACCAGCGCATAACTTGCGCATGCTGAAAAGTATCCAGCTTGAAAAGGACGCCGGGCCAGAGGCCCAGACTCGAGGTGATTCGCCATCGGAGTCGGGCACCCCTGTCGCTGCCCAGGTATCGGCGCTATCCGGCAACGAGAAATCCTCCGTAGTGAGTTCCACAGCCGATGCGACCACGCCGCAACCGGCACCCACGCCGCAACCGATGCCCACAGTCGCCAACGTAGCGTTGCCGGTGGGCCGCCGGGTCGTCGGAGGCGAGCCACGGGGAGCCGAGCTTGGCCTGCCACTGCTGGAGTTGCGGAAGCACACGGCGATTTTTGCAGGCGCCGGTTCAGGAAAAACAGTACTGATCAAGCGCCTCGTCGAAGAGGCGGCGCTCCTGGGCGTGCCCGCCATCGTAATCGACACCGCGAACGACCTCGCCCAGCTTGGCGATCCGTGGCCCAATGCACCGGAAAGCTTGCGGCCGGAAGAGCGGGAGAAAGCGGCCCGGTTCTTCGAGACGACAGAGACCGTCGTCTGGACACCGGGTCTTGAAGGCGGCAATCCGTTGCGCCTGGAACCATTGCCGGATTTCGGCGCGCTATTGGGCGATGTGGACGCCCTGAATGATGCGCTGGCCATGGCGCGGGAAGCGCTGGCCGATATCGTCGCGCCGGGAAATCGCGAGTCAACGCGCAACAGGCTCGGCGTGCTTACCGCCGCGCTTCGCTACTTTGCAGAGCAGGGTGGCGGAAACCTGGAGAATCTTGTCGAACTCCTGAATGACCTACCGGCCGGTGCCGATGCCAATATCAGCGATGCGCGAAAGTATGCTTCGAAGATGGCCGATTCCCTGCGCAGCCAGCTCCAGATCGATCCGTTGCTGGCCAGCGGCGGCGACGCGCTCGATCCGGCGTCCTTGTTCGGGCTGGACCCGGCGGTGCCCCGAACGCGGATTTCCGTGATCAATTTCGTCGGTCTTCCGGCACTGGAACAGCAGCAGCAATTTTTGAATCGGCTTGCGATGACCCTATTCTCATGGATTAAGAAGCATCCCGCCGATAGCGGCACCCTGCGCGGCCTGCTCGTGTTGGACGAGGCGAAGGATTTCATACCGGCCGTATCCAAGTCTCCCTGCCGGGATAGTTTCATGCGTCTGGCGGCACAGGCGCGCAAATATGGCCTCGGGCTCATCTTTGCCACGCAGGCGCCCAGAGAAATTCACAACAGTATCGTGACCAACTGTTCTACCAGTTTCTACGGCAAGGGCAACGCCCCCGCGGTGATTAATGCCATCAAAGAGCTGTTGCAAAATAAAGGCGCGCCGGGAGATGACGTCGCACGATTGGCTCAGGGGCAGTTCTACGTGCATAATGCCGATGTAACGCGGACGCCGGTGAAGGTGGCTACGAATCTTTGTCTCTCGCATCACCGGGAGCCGCTGGCGCCACAATTTATTGCGGAACTTGCCCGGCGTGCACGCCCGTAGTCCATCGCGCGGGAAATTGCATTTGTATAGCCAATCGTGGTCGTTTACCCAATAAGTGTCGGCGCTGTCAGGGTGTTGATTGAACAAGCGCTGTTGCAGTCTGAAAGGATCTGTCATGAAGAAGTTATATTGGCTTGCCGGTTTTCTGTTCCTCGCGTGTTTCCAGGCTTTCGCCCAGCCCTACGCGCTCACCTTCGACACCGACGGCACCATTCTCGTCAACGGCAAGCGCACGCTCATCATCGGCAGCTACTACGCTGCGAAGTCGGATCGCCCCTACCAGGAGATGGCGGATGCGGGCTTCAACCTCGTGCGCGCCGGATCGCCGGAGACACTGGATCAGGCCCAGGCGGCGGGCGTTATGGCGTGGACTGCCGTTGGCGCGCTGGATCTGGAGAAGCGCGCGGAGAGTGAAGCGGCCCTGATCGAGCGCGTGAAGGTGGTGAAGGATCACCCCGCCCTCGCCGTCATCGAGACCGTGGACGAGCCTGCGTGGGACTGGCTCAAGACGGGACAGCGCGTCCCGGCCCAGGTCTTTGCCGAGACTTACCCGGTCATCAAGCAGCTCGCGCCGGACAAGCTTCTCTACATGAACCACGCGCCGACGAACCTCGTGTCCACCATGAAGCCCTACAACGCCGGCACGGACATCGTCGCCTGCGACATCTACCCCGTGAACCCTGGCGGCATCCTGTCCATGTTCGCCCTGTTCCCCAACGGCCATCAAGGCGATCTGAACAACACCAGCATCAGCCAGGTGGGGGATTATGTGGACAAGATGCGCAAGGTGACCGGACCGGACCGTCCGCTGCTCATGGTGCTCCAGGCTTTCGCCTGGGAGAAGCTCGTGCAGGAGACCGAGGTGGTGGAGCAGCGCGACGAGAAGATTCAGTACCCCACCTACAACGAGACCCGCTTCATGTCCTTTCAGTCGCTGATTAAAGGCGCGAACGGCATTGTCTTCTGGGGCAGCGATTTCACACCCCAGCCTTCGGAAGCGTGGGACATCATCAAGCGCGTAACGCGTGAGGTGGCCGATTTGAAGGAAGCCCTCGTGGCGCCCGCGCCCGATCTTGAAATAGAGTCGGTCTACGAAGAAATGGGCCATTCCGTTGACGACGGCGTGCAGCTCATCGTGCGTGATTTCGGCGACCACCGCTACCTGTTTACCTGCAATGCCGATGGAAACAAGTGCAAGGCCACGCTGTCGGGCCTGGGCGAGTGGAAGAAGTGCACCGTGCTCAACGAGGACCGCGAAGTGCCTGTGACTGGCGGCGCGATCACCGACGAGTGGCGGCGCTTTGCGGTGCACGTGTATCGCTTGGAGAAGTAAAGGGACGGACACGCGCCCATGATGTCTGCGAGGGCACAGAACGGCACAACTTTCAGCCAACTTCATCTTGCGAGGTAGACGCCAACGCGCGTGCCTGTCCCAGGGGATGTGTTGTGGGACTTCGGAGTGAGTTCGCGTGGCTGCTCCAACATCCACGGGGACATGCCGCCGCGTTGGCGTGGGCTGTGTGACGTTGAGTTGCCTTGCAGATGCGGGTGTTGCTTCGCGCGTCTTCGGGGCCGTTGCGGCGGTACGTCCCTATCCCTACGGCAAGGGCGGTGGTCCCTGCTGGAAGATCCCGGCCAGCTCCGACACCTGCCCGGCCGCGACCCAGCTCGCCATGCCCTGGGCCCACACGAGCGTCTCCGCCGTGAGCGCGCCCTGCTGGGCCTGTTGCTTGAGCAGCGCGGGGGCGAAGGGCCCCGTCTGCTGACCGTTCACGGCCACAAAATAGCTCGTCTGTCCGGGAATCGGCGGCGGTCCCGCGGGCGCGCCCTGCGGTGTCTGCTGGGCGAAGCTGTTCGCCATCTGGTTGGCCATGGCGAAGCCCATGCCCAGGCCCATACCACCCGCGGCCTCGCCACCAGGATTCTTCGCGGCGGCTTCCATCGCGTTGGCCGCCTGGAACTGGGCGTACTGCTGCAAATTGCCGATGACGCCCATGCTCGTGCGCTTGTCCAGCGCCGCCTCCACTTCCGGCGGCAGGGAAACGTTCTCCACCAGCAGGTTGGTCACGTCGAGGCCATAGGCCTCAAAGTCGTCGTGGAGCCGCTCGGAGGCAAACTTGCCGAGCTCATCGTAATTCGAAGCCAGGTCCAGCGCGGCGATCTTGCTCTCCGCCACCAGATCTGAAAATCGCGCCACGATGATGTTGCGGAGTTGCTCGGTGATCTCTTCCTTCGTGAAGGTGCCGTCGGTGCCCACGATTTCCTTGACGAAGGCGACGGGATTCTCCACGCGCATGCAGTAGGTGCCGAACATGCGCAGGCGCAGCGGGCCGAACTCGGCATCGCGCAGCATTATGGGGTTCTTCGTGCCCCACTTCAGATCCGTGAAGCGGCGCGTGCTGATGAAATAAACCTCGGCCTTGAAGGGGCTCTCGAAGCCATGGCGCCAGCTTTGCAGCGTGGAGATGATGGGGAGGTTCTGGGTGTCCAGCGTGTACATGCCGGGATTGAACACATCCGCGATCTTGCCCTCGTTGATGAAGACCGCCACCTGGCCCTCGCGCACCGTGAGCTTTGCGCCGTGCTTGATCTCATTGCCGTGCCGCTCGAAGCGGTGGACCATGGTGTCGCTCGTAGGGTCCAGCCATTCGATGATGTCCACCAGCTCGCCGGTGATTTTGTCCCAGATACCCATGGCAGTGTTCTCCCCAGGGTTTATACGTGATAGGCCAATGCGCCCAGTCTACAAAAGTGTCCGGGGCTAAGTACAACGGCGCGGGCGGGGTTATTCGGTGGGGCGGCGAGATGGTCTGGCACGACTGTGAATTCTGCAGCATCCTTGTAAATTAGAAGTCCACCTTCTAATCTACAAGGATAAACTCTAAAACGCTATCAGAATGCGCACTTTTTGACCGACCTCCTTACACCACCCGCAGCACCGCGCACTTCAAATAGGCCGTTTCCGGCATCGCTAACAGCACCGGATGGTCCTGGGCCGCGCCGCGCATTTCGAGCAACTGCACCGTTCTCTTTTCCGCGAAGGAGGCCCGCTTGATGATGTCGAGGAAGAGCGCGTCGTCGATGAAGTGGGAGCAGGAGCTGGTAAAGAGCATCCCGCCGGGCTTTACAGCCTTGAGGGCGACGCGGTTGAGCTGGAGATACTTGCCCTCGGCCTTTTTCGCCAGCGCACGGCTTTTGGCGAAGGCGGGGGGATCGACGATGACCACATCGAAGGGTTCTTCCTCCGCCAGGATTTCCTCCACGTCGCCGCAGCGAAGTTCGATGCCTTCCGCCACGCCGTTGCGCTCGGCATTGGCCGCCGCCAGGTCCAGGGCCGCCTGGGAGGTGTCCACGGCGAGCACGGTGCGCGCGCCGGCCTTCGCGGCGTGGCAGGCCCAGAGGCCCAGGTGACAGTGGCCGTCGAAAACCCGCGCGTCCTTCGCGAAGGGCGCGGGGGCCACGCGGTTGTAGCGCTGGTCGAGGAACATCCCGGTTTTCTGCGCGCCTTCGAGTTGGAGGGAGACCGCCAGGCCTTCGAGCTCAAACTCCACATCGTTGGGCACGTTGCCCACGACTTCGAGGTGATAGGCGACCTGAAAGCGAACGCCCTCCACGCCGTCCGCCTCCAGCAGCAGCTCCGCGATGGACTTCATCAGGGGCACATAGAACGCGCAGGAGGACTGCACCGACACCACGGCCCCGAAGCGATCCGCCACCAGTCCGGGCAGACCGTCGCTCTCGCCGAAGATCCAGCGATAGGCCTGGGAGCCGGGAAAGAGCTGCTGCCGGAGCGCCAGCGCAGACTGGATGCGCTCGCGGAAGAAAGCGGTGTCGATCTCTTCCTGACGCCGGGAAAGCACCCGTACGGCGATGCCGCCCTGGGTCTGGAAGAAGCCCCGGCCCACGAAGCGGCGCTCATTGGAGTACACATCCACCAGCGCGCCATCGGCCAGTTCGGGAATCTTGTGGAACTCGCCCCGATAGGCCCAGGCATGGCCCCGCTGGATGCGTCGGTCTTCTTTGGGCTTCAGGGTGGCAATGGGGAGCGTATTAGACATGGCGGGCTTTCTGGGAAATGGGGGTGCGGGAAGGGGCCATTATACCGAAAAGCCCGGACTCGGTGACAGCCAGCGCGCAATGCGCCAGTCACCATCATCCGATCAGTCCGATCCGTCTGATCGGTCCGATCATTCCCGCGACGTGCTCGACAGTGCCAACGCCGTCCACGCCAGGTAAAGAAAAAGCGTGTACACAAAAAGATTGTCCCACAGGGGAAAGGAATAGGGCGTGTTCATCGCTTCGGTCCAGGAAGTACCGATTATCTTGCCTGCGGCCTCGGCGGCGCTTCGGCGTTCCCGGTAGATGAACTCCCAGCGGATTAGAAAAGAAAAGGCCACCGTGATTTCCGCGATAAAGAGGAACTGGGGGAGTCGCGCCCTTCGACAGGCCGTCTGCGCAAGCTCCGGCGTCTGTGGGGAGCGGGCCGCGCGAAATAGCCGGGCGGCGAACCACGGCACGCCGAAGACGAAGCCGATCACGACAAAGAGCGCGCCCAGATAGTGGAGATCGGTCCAGCGTATCGGCCCGAGGATGGGGCCCCGTGCGTCGGGGAAAAGGCCCACGAGTATGACGCCCACGCAGCCGGTCGTCAGCAGCCGGGCGGGTCCCCGCAGGGGCTGGCCGCTCGCCAGCGCGACCTGCCGTGTAATAAAGCGCACCACCGGCAGGCTGGAAAGGCCCCAGAAGACCATGGCGATGGTGAAGAGCCACCAGCCCGGCGGGTTCCGGTCCGGCTCGAAGCTGCCCAGGTAGCTGAAGGTGTGGGTGAGGATGGAAAAGGCGTTCTCCTCGGGGAAGAGCCGCCAGCAAATGAAGATCACGCCCCAGAAAAAAAAGGCCTGCGCGGCAAGGTAAATCCGGAGTGTTGCGGGTGTAAATTGACCCCGGACCAGGTGCAACAGCATTTTCATCTATTTTTCTTTCCCTACAGTTGAAGGTGTATAGTATCGCCAATCTGTGGCTAAATTGGGTAGAGCAACCATGTACCTTCTCATCATCGTCATACTTTCCGCCATCATCCTGGCCGTGGCCTACCGCGTCTACGGCAATCTGCTGGCCCGGCTCCTGCGCCTCGACGACACGGCGGAGATGCCTGCGGTGACCATGCGCGACGATGTGGACTATGCGCCCATCGAGCCAAAGTTCCTCATGAGTCAGCACTTCTCCGCCATCGCGGCGGCGGGTCCCATCGTGGGGCCGATCCTGGCGGGCGTCATGTTTGGCTGGTTGCCCGCGCTCATCTGGATCCTCGTCGGCAGCATCTTCATCGGTGGTGTCCACGACATTACGGCCCTCGTCGCCTCCGTGCGCCACCGGGCCCGGAGCATTGCCGAGGTGGTGCGCGTACACATGTCGCGCCGCTCCTACTTGCTCTTCCTGATTTTCATCTGGATCGCACTGGTCTATATTATCGTGGCCTTCACCGATATCGTCGCGGGTTCATTCGTGGGCAAGCAGGTCCTCGAAAACGGCATGGAGGTCACGGGCGGCGGCGTGGCCACTTCGTCCCTGCTCTACCTGGCCCTGCCCATCGCCATGGGCCTGCTGCTCCGATTCACCAAGTTGTCGCTCAACTGGGCCACCATCATTTTTCTGCCCCTCGTCGGCGTGGCCATCTGGGTCGGTCAGTACATCCCCTTCGATCTCGCGCAGATATTCGGCCTGAGTGAAGCGGGCGCGCGGAAGCTGTGGGATGTGCTTCTCCTCGGCTACTGCTTCGCGGCCAGCATCGCGCCCGTGTGGTTGCTCTTGCAGCCCCGGGGCCATCTGGGTGGCTACTTCCTCTACCTGGCCCTCGGCGGCGGCATGCTCGGCCTGATCTTCGGCGGCGAGACGGCCCAATACCCCGCCTTCATCGGCTGGAACGCGGCCAACGGTGATCCCCTCGCGCCCATCCTCTTCATCACCATCGCTTGCGGCGCCTGCTCCGGCTTTCACTCCATCATCGCCTCCGGCACCACGTCGAAGCAGCTCCGCAAAGAGACGGACGCCAAGGTCATCGGCTATGGTTCCATGATCCTCGAGGCCATGGTCGCCGTGGTATCGCTGTGCTGCGTCATGATGTTGACCAAAGAAGTCGCCCAGGGCATGGGCAGCAAGCCCAACTACATCTATGCCCAGGGCATTGGATCTTTCCTCAGCACGATTGGCATTCCCGCCGCCTTCGGCATCTCCTTCGGCCTCCTCGCCTTCACCACCTTTGTCTACGACACGCTGGACGTCTGCACGCGCCTCGGGCGCTACATCATCCAGGAGTTGACCGGGATGGAGAATGCGGCCGGACGCTGGATCGGCACGGGCCTCACGGCCGGTGCGCCTCTCTTCTTCGTATTGCAGTCTTCCACCGACGCCAGCGGCAACGCCATCCCCGCATGGCGTGTGTTCTGGGCGCTCTTCGGCGCGAGCAACCAGTTGCTCGCCGCGCTTACCCTTCTCGGCGTCACCGTCTGGTTGTGGCGCACCTACCGCGCGCAGTGGGTTTGGTGGGTCGTCGGCCTGCCCACGGTTTTTATGTATTCCATGAGCGCCTGGGCCCTGCTCCGCTTTGCCCGCGTCGGATTCTTCACGCCGGACTGGACCTTCAAAGGACTCCCCGCAGAGCCCGTGCCTTGGGTGGCCCTGGTGCTGGTGGGTCTGGCCGCCGTGGTGCTGATCGAGGCGGTGCTGGTCTTTGTAGGGCCGTCGGAGCCCCCGCAATCGACTCAGGCTGAGCCGATTACGGCATAGTTATCGGAAAGAATGGGTCTTATAGGTCGTATGGGTCTTATGGGTCATTATGTTCCCGACTCATAAGACCCATACGACCCATAAGAAAAGCTCCTCGCTTGTTTCCCTCAACAGGATACCCCCATGCCACTTCGCAGTACCCTCACCCTCGTCGTCGCCTCCCTGGTCACCATCACCACCCACGCCCAATCTCCCGCCATCACCGACTACCCCACGCCGCAGGAGGCCATCAACGCCCATCCCGGTGTCCAGCTTTTCGTGCCTGCGGGACTCCACAAGATCGATGCCGCGCTGATATTCACCGGCGAGGGCGGCGGACTCTACGGTCCCGGGACCATCGAGCAGACCAATTCCGGCGCCACCATTGTGACCATCGAGAATGGCGTCATGACCCGTATCGAGGGCGTCACCCTGACCCGCACGGAATCGACCGAGCCTGCGCGTGGTCCCGGTCTCTTCATCAACACCAGCCGCCTCGTGGAGATCCGCGGGGTCCACGTCGTGAAGGCCCGCGCACGCGATGCCGCCATCGAGATCCGCAACAGCCAGCAGACTACGGTGAAGGACTGCCTCGTCCGCGACTACAAATGCATCGCCATTGACGATCGCACCAGTTCGCCCCTCTATGGCTACGCTTTCCGCGCCATCGATGGTACCGGCATCCTGGTCAACGCCAGCACCGGAACCGTTATTGAGTCCAACCGCATCATCGAAGAGACCTACCTGCCCACCCGCGAGGCGGTGGACAAGTACAAGCTTGGCGAGATCACGATCCGCCCGGCGGAGAAGGGCAAGCTCATGCCCCAGGACGCGTGGGACACAAACCACGTGAGCAACTGGCACCAGGGCTCCGCCGTCGTCGTCACCAGTCCGCGTGAGACCAGCCACACCATCCTCCGGGGCAACTACCTGCAGAATTGCGCCCAGGGCTTCGACATCCACTCCGACAATGTGGTCTGCGCCAACAACATCGTGGACCACGGCTTCATGGGCGTGAAGATGACCCACGGGAGCCGGAATGTTATCGTCGAGGGCAACCTGCTGACCCACATCGATCTCTGGGGCATTCTGGTGAATCCCGGCGCCGCCTCCGAGCACGCCGTCGAAGCGAAGGACGGCGCACCCGCGAAACCGGGTAACCATGACAGCGGCATCCTCATCGCCAACAACCAGATCACCGATTTCGGCTATGGTCACGAGTACTGGAACTGGGGCGGCAAAAACAACGGCGACAGCAGCTATCCCATTATCCTAATGGGCAAGCAACTGGAAGAAAACCCGAGCATCTCCGACGTAATCATCCAGGGCAATATCGTCTACGACTCCGGACGCGACGGTGTGCTGGTGGATGATGCGCTGGTTTACGAAAAGCCCCGCTACCGCTACGCCCTCCGCATCGACTACACCCCCGACAGCCCGCACTTTCCGAAGAATGTGATCGTGGGCGAGAATCTGTTTCACCCCGGCCGCGACGGTGTGTGCAACCAGGCGCTGCCGCTGGGGGCGAAGGTCGAGCCGTGACAGGAGGGATAAGATCGATATGACGGATTTGATCCATTGGTCCTATCGGTCCAATCCGTCGTATCCCTTCCAAGGGTTTCATTGCAAACCATAACGTTATGGTTTATGCTTTATGCATGACACTGCAAGAACTATCGAGAAAAAAGGCCCTACTCGACCAGCACCGCCCCTTGCCCCCGGAACTCGTGAAAAATCTGGAGGATTGGTTTCGCGTCGAGCTGACCTACACGAGCAATGCCATCGAGGGGAATACCCTGACCCGCCGCGAGACCGCGCTGGTGTTGGAAAAGGGCTTGACCGTGGGGGGGAAGTCCCTGCGGGAGCACCTCGAGGCGTCGAACCACGGCGCCGCCATCGACTGGATCCGGGAGCGCATACGGCAAAAGCCGCAAACGGTGGGTGAGCGCGAAATCCTTGAGATTCATGCAATGATCCTCAAGGGCAATGACGATTTCAATGCGGGTCGCTATCGCAGTATCGCGGTTCGTATCTCGGGCTCCACCGTCGTGTTGCCGAATCCGGCGAAGGTGCCGGATCTGATGGCTGACTTCGTAGCGTGGCTTGGGAAATCAGGCGACCTCCATCCGGTAGCACTGGCGGGGGAAGCCCACTACCGACTCGGCACCATTCATCCATTCGTTGATGGCAACGGCCGCACAGCCCGGCTTCTGATGAACCTGCTGCTGATGATGGCGGGCTACCCGCCCGCAATCATCCAGAAGCGGGAGCGACTGGCCTACCTGGCCGCCTTGGAAAAGGCGCAGACAGGCGGCCCGAAAACCGACTACGAATCGCTGATCTACCGCGCGGTGAACCGCTCGCTGGATATGTACCTCAAGGCGGTGGAAGGCGAAACGTTGATGCCGTCCGACGACAGCGCGCTTCTCAAGATCGGCGAGCTGGCGCGTCGGGCCGCCGTCGCTAATTCCACGATCCGGCATTGGACCAAGACCGGATTGCTGGAGGTGACCGAAGTCACACCGTCGGGCTACCAGCTCTACGGGCCGGACATGGTTGAGCGGGTGGAGCGCATCCGCTCGCTCCAGGAACAGCGGTATACTCTGGAGGAAATCAAATCGATGCTGGCGGCTGAGCTCGGCGACGAGGCTTCGCTGCGGACCCAGAAGGAATGATAGGGCTGATTCGACGGGCCTGATACATCGGTCCTATCGGTCACATCCGTCCTATTGCTTTCCCATTTCCCCTCCAGCCCGCCAAGCGGTTACACTATGCCCACGTGTTTCCGGGCGTTGACCGGCCCAGACCCCAATCAACCCATCCCGGGCTTTGCCATGCATCGTGTGACCCAGATCGTCAGTCAATTTATCATCAACTTTTTCCAGGGATGCCGCCCCATAGGATCTTGGACATTCCTGTCCGAGGCAGAGCCTGCTACGGAGTCCAAAGGGCACGGCAATTTCTTGGCCGGCTTGGAACGTTCCAGACCCGGTGCGCAATTCGAAGTCCCTTCACCCACAAGCTCCCCCGCTGCGCTCCGCCGCTTGAGGGTGGCACCCGTATTCCTCCTTTTTATGCTAGTCATTCCCGGCTGCGGCGAGGCCCCGCTCGAAACCCTCGCCGACCCCGACGCAAAGCCTGCCACGCCCCCGGTCGCGGCTCCGCTGCCTGAAGCCCCTGCACCATCGCCCGCCGCCTTCGTCAAAGACACCGACTGCCGCTCCTGCCACGAGCCGGTCTTCGCGGAATGGCTCGGCTCGGATCATGAGCGCGCCATGGATCACGCCACGCCCGCCACGGTGCTGGGCGATTTCAACAACGCCACCTTCACGATCTTCGACGAGCACTGGCGCTTCTTCAAGGAGGGCGAGGCCTTCAAGGTGGGGTATAGCGCGGGTGCGGGGGAAGAGCGCATCTACACGGTGGAATACACCTTCGGCGTCAAGCCGCTCCAGCAGTATCTCGTGCCCTTTCCCGGCGGGCGGTATCAGTGCGTGCCCGTCGCGTGGGACGCGGACGAGAAGCGGTGGTACCACCTTTACCCCGACGCGCCCCTGCGCGAGGGTGATCCGCTTCACTGGACCGGGCGTCTGCAGAACTGGAACTACATGTGCGCCGAGTGCCACAGCACGGATCTCCAGAAGGGCTTCGACAACAAGACCAATACCTTCAAGACCACTTTCAGCGATATCAATGTCGGCTGCCAGGCCTGCCACGGTCCCGGCTCGACCCACGTGGAGTGGGCGAGACTGCCCGTCACCACGCCGAAGGACGCCTACGCCGCCATGGGCCTCGTGGTGGACTACAAGTCCAACAAGGGCACGTACCAGGTGGACCAGTGCGCCCGCTGCCATGCGCGCCGCGCCCCCGCTCGGGCGGAGGATGAGCCCGCCCGCAATTTCCACGACAACTTCCTCCTCAGCGTGCTCAGCGACGGCCTCTATCACCCCGACGGCCAGATCCTGGACGAAGTCTATGAATACGGCTCCTTTACCCAGAGCAAGATGTATCACGCGGGCGTTCGCTGCACCGATTGCCACAATCCCCACAGCGCGAAGCTCCTCGTGCCGGGCAACGACCTCTGCGTGCGCTGTCATCAGGACGTGCCCCAGCCCCAGTTCCCCACGTTGAAGCCGGGGGTGTTCGACGCAAAGTCGCACCATTTCCATGAGCCCGGAACGCCCGGCGCCCAGTGCGTGAATTGCCACATGGCCGAGCGCACCTACATGGGCATTGACGAGCGCCGCGACCACAGCTTCCGCGTGCCCCGGCCCGATCTCTCGGTCGCCCTCGGCACGCCCAACGCCTGCAATCAGTGCCATGCCGACAAGGACGCCCAGTGGGCGGCTGATGCCGTTAAAGGATGGTATGGCGAGAAAACGCCCGAGCAGACGAAGCACTTTGCCACGACCATCGCCGCGGGTCGTCAGAACAAACCCGAAGCGGAGGCGGAACTTGCTGCCTTGTCGAAAGACGCTGAGAAGCCCGCCATCATTCGCGCGACGGCCTTGGAGTTGTTGCAGAACTATCCCGGCACCACGGCCTCCGAAGCCCTGCTTGCGGGATTGAAAGATTCCTCGCCCCTGGTGCGGACTCAGGCCGCGGGCGGCATGGATCGCCTGCCCCCCGAAGCCCGGGGTGAAGTGCTGTCCCCCCTGGCACTCGATCCCATGGCCTCCGTCCGCATGGATGTCGCCCGACTGCTCTCCCCGGTAAAGGCGGGCCTGCCCACGGAGCCGCGCGCCGCCGCTGAGCAGTTGGAGAAGGACTATATCGCCCTGCAGGAAGCCATCGGCGATCAACCCGAAGCCCACCTGAACCTCGCATTGCTCCATGTCGCAAAAGGCGATGTCGTCGCCGCAGAAGCGGCCTACAAGACCGCCATCGAACGGGATCCCCAGTTCATCCCCGCGCGGGTGAATCTCGCCAACCTCTACAACAGCCAGGGCAAGAACAGCGAAGCGGAGCACCTGCTGAACGAGGCCCTGGGGCTCGCACCGAACGAAGGGGAGCTTCACTACTCGATGGCGCTGTTGCTGGCCGAAACGAGCCGCTTGGACGAGGCGACGGTCTACATGCAGCGTGCCACGGAGCTATTGCCGACACGCGCGCGCGTTTTCTACAACTACGGCCTCCTGCTTCAACATCAGGAGCAACGTCCGGCGGCGGAAGCGGCACTGAAGCAGGCCCACGCGATCGATCCAGCCGACGGCGGGGTACTGGACGCCCTGATGATCTTCTATGTGCAAGAAGAGCGCTGGGCGGAGGCCAAACCCTACGCGGAGAAGCTGCTTGCGCTCGATCCGGACAATCCCGAGCTCCAGCGCTCCGTGGCGGCCATTCTCGCGCGGTGAAACGCTCCAGAAGATCGACCACGGTATTCTTAGGGAAGCCGTTGGCCGCAACCCAAGAGTCGAACCACGGAGACACGGAGGCGCGGAGAAGAAAAGGAGTTTCAGAGGTACCGGTGCCGAGTCACGGCATGCTTAGGTTCGAAGGGCCTCTCTCCCCTCCTTCCTCCCTCATATAGTTTTCTCCGTGCCTCCGCGTACTCCGTGGTCAATATTCTTCTGGCTGACTGCGGAACGTCACGGAAATGCGCGAGTCCAGTGGACCGGTCACCGCCCTCAGAAAACGCAAAACGCCCGAAGGAAGAAACTCCTTTCGGGCGTCTGGGATATGCTGTAGTAGTGCGGCAGACTTTCGGCGTGGCGTCTGGAAAACTACCGCGCCTGCGCGAAGCTCGGTGTCGGACCCACGGCCGTGAAGCAGGCCGGGTCAATCCGGATGGACGGTGCTGAATCCCAGTTGTCCTGGACCAGATGCTTGGGAGCGCTACGCAAAAAGCTCTCGGTCGGTCCCGGTTTGGTGAACCAGCCCTGCACTTCACTGTTCTGTTGCATCACGTTTGAATTCTTCTCGTACGGTTGCATCGTGTGTGCGCCTTTATTGTGCCTGACAACCAGGCATTCCAGTTTGACCATCGTGTATGCCTACACACCAGACTCGTGCCAATGTTGTAAATGGCATATTTACAGGGCTTTGCCTGTCATATAATCAAACACTCACAATTCGTATGTGCTCAATATTGAATAAGATATGGTCTAAAATGACGATGAGTTGTCGAGCCATTGCGCCAGCTATGTCCGGCTTTTGCGAATATTCCCGTTGTCCGTGTTGTATCTGGAGAATAAAATGATCGACACTTATTCGAGGGCGCAAATGGACCGCCCCACGGAAACCCATCGAGGCCAGGCCCCATGAAAGTCATCGTCGATCTTTGCATCATCCCCCTGAATGCCGAAGTATCCCTCTCGCCCTACATCGCGGCGTGCCAGGAGATTCTTCAGTCCGCCGGGCTGGAGATTCATCTCCACGCGTTTGGAACGAATATCGAAGGGGAGTGGGACACCGTCATGGCCGCGATCAAGGCGTGCCACGAGAAGGTTCATGCCATGGGCGCGCCCCGCATCAGCACCACCATCAAACTGGGCACGCGGGTGGACAAGGAGCAGTCGATGAAGGACAAGGTCCTTCACGTCCAGTCCATCCTCGGCGCCACAACCACCCACTGATCACTACAGGCGCTCCGCGCCTTTGAGAGGAGAATCCCCATGTCCCAGGACTACGTTCCCCCGCTGCCCAAGTCCAGTTCCAACGTCAACGGCTGCCTGATCGGCTGTCTCGTGGTTGCCGTAGTCGGCGTGCTCGGCGCCGGCATCTTCGGCTTCACCGTATATAAGATGGTGCAGACCAGTATCACGGCTTATACCGAAGAAGCCCCCCGCGAGTTGCCCGCGCTGGAGATCAGCGACGAGGAAATGACCGAGGCCAACGAAAAGCTGGCCCAGTTCCGCTCGGCGGTGGAAACCGGCACCGGACCGCGTGAATTCGCTTTTAACGCGGAAGAGCTCAACGTCATGCTGCGCTCCAGCGAGCCCGGCCAGGTCTTCGGCGACTCCGTCTATCTGACCATCGCCAACGGTGAGATTCGCGGCGAGGTGAGTTTTGACATCGGCAAGCTGATTCCCATTCTCGACGGCCGCTTCGCCAATGGTTCGGCCACCTTCACGGTCTACACCGCCGGCGGCATGCTCCATGTCTACATGGAAAGCTTCCAGGTCAAAGGCGAGGAGGCCTCTCAGGAGTTCATGGACGGAATGGGGGCCCAGAACTGGGCGCAGGAAGTCTCGAAGGACCCGGAATTCAGAGCCTGGATCGAAAAGATCGACGAAATCCGCGTCGAGGATGACAAGCTCATCGTGAAGCTCAAAGAGGGTGCCGCCGCAGCGCCCGCCGAAGGCGCCAGCCAGGTGGAGATTACCGGTCCCGGGGAAGCTCCCGCCACCGAGGAAATCGTCACGCCGAGTGAAGCGGCGTCCCCCGTGGAAGGCGCCATTTCGGAGGATGTTGCGTCCCCGGAAGAGAGTGCCACCACGCCCGCCGAGCAATAGGATCGCCAGAAAGAACAAGGCCGCCGGCGTATCGAACGCCGACGGCCTCAAGATTTCTATCGATTAGAACCCGCAGACTTCGGCCACGGCCTTCAGGCCCGCCTCGTGCATTTTTCCGTTGGACGCGAACACGCCCGTGTTTGCGGTCAACTTGCGGCCCTGGGTGAAGTCCAGCGGTGCGCCCTTCAGGTCGGTGATCTTGCCGCCCGCTTCTTCCAGGATAATCGCCCCGGCGGCCTGATCCCAGATGCATTCCTTGTAATCTTCCTTGCCCGGGTTCAGCAGACGGAAGATGAACTCACCGCCACCGGACGCCAGCACGGCGTACTTCGCCTGGCTGTCCATCCGCACCGGCTCCGCCTGGATGCCCAGGACTTTGTCGATGGCGTCGATCTGGCCCGCGTTGGTATGGCCGTCTTCCATCGAGCGCATGACCCGCGCCGAGGTGATGTCCGCGCAGTCGGAGACCTGCAGGCGCGTGAAGGGCTCGCCCGCCACCGAAAGCCACGCGCCCTCGCCCCGCTTCGCGATAATCGTCGCGCCCAGGCCCATGTCCGGCTGGCAGTTGTCGCCCAGGTTCGGGCAGCTCAACGCGCCCACCTGGATGACGCCATCCTCGATCAGCGCCAGCGCCACGGCATACTGGCCGCCCCGGAGATAGCCCTTGGTGCCGTCGATGGGGTCGAGGGTCCAGTAGCGCCCCGAGGGTTCGCCCGTGCCATCGTCGATCCAGTTGCACACGTCTTCCTCCGTGGCACCGGGAACGACCTTGCCCACAAACTCCGCCACCAGCTTGCGCACTTCCGCGCCATCGTCCGCCCGCAGCGCCGCGGCGTTTTCTTCGCCCACCAGCGGCAGGCTGATCCCGGCCTCGCGCAGGGTGTGGGCCGCCAGCGCCTGGGCGGCGAAATCCGCCACGGTGACCGGCGAAAAATCGCTCTTGGTCAGGTTCTGCATGGCCATGCTCGCCAGCACGCGCTGGGCCATGCTCGCGCCCTGGCGCACGATCTGGAGGGCGGTTGCCACGTCCGGTTGGGCGGTGTCCAACATAGATTTTATCCTTTCAGCCAATTTTCACATTTCACGAACGCACATTGTACACCAGTAGCTCGCGCCATTTCCGCCCGTCGGGGATCCCTATTTTGCCGCGAAAGAACGCAAAGAAGAGAAGTTTTTCAGTCACAGCCTCGAAAAGAATGTGGCACAGCCGTCTCGGCTGTGTATTGAGGAGGGAAGATGCCGCACGCTTTTTCAGCGACGCCCTTGCACCTCCTAGGGCTGTCTGGTCTAATGGCGCTTCCTCATTTGCGCAAGCGCGCGCGGAATACCGTGTGTCAAACAATAAAGGGTCACCCATGCGCCTCTCATCCTGTATTGCTGCAACCCTAATCGTGTCTACGCTGCTGGCAGGTGCCGCTTCTGCGGAGGACTACACCCTTGCGGGCGACTCGCTCCCGAAAGAGGGCGTCCCGAAGGGCACCGTCACGAAGCAACAGTTCGCGAACAGCGCGGTCTTCCCCGGCACCGTGCGTGACTATTGGGTCTACGTCCCCGCCCAATACGACGGCTCCACGCCCGCCGCCGTGATGGTCTTTCAGGATGGCGAGTGGTACGTGGACACCGAAAAGGACTTCCGCGTGCCGGTGGTCTTCGACAACCTCATCCACCAGGGCGCCATGCCCGTCACCATCGGGATCTTCATCAACCCCGGCGTGATCCCGGCGGCGGACGGCCAGGGTGAGCCCGCGAAAAATCGCAGCGTGGAATACGACACCCTGAGCGACGCCTATGCCCGCTTCCTCCTGGAGGAGATGCTTCCCGAAGTGGGGAAGACCTACAAGCTCACCGAAGATCCCGAGCGGCGCGCCATCTGCGGCATCAGCTCCGGTGGCATCTGCGCCTTTACCGTCGCCTGGGAGCGGCCCGACGCCTTCCGCAAGGTCCTTAGCCATGTGGGCAGTTTCACCAACATTCGGGGTGGGCATGTCTATCCGGCCCTGATCCGTAAAGAAGAAAAACGGCCCATCCGTGTTTTTCTGCAAGACGGCGAAAAGGACCTCGACAACCAGCACGGCAACTGGCCCCTCGCCAACATGGAGATGGAAAAGGCCCTCGCCTTTGCGGGCTATGACTACCGCTTCGAAATGGGTACCGAGGGACACAATGGCAAGCACGGTGGCGCGATCCTGCCCGATTCGCTGCGGTGGCTGTGGCGAGAATAAAAAGCGGGGGACGGTCCCGCACGTCGGGTTTGGCCCCGCTCGGTTTTGGTGTACTGTTAGAGGTAGGAACATCCCTGCGCTCCAAGTGCCCTTGCGTGCAGGACGGTCCCCTCAACGGGACCGTCCTGAACGACAGGGCCCCGCGAGACGGCGAGTGACTGCAGACTGGACTAGCGCACTGCGGCGCGTGACACCAGCGTCGCGTTCGGGACCGTCCCGCGCTTTTCTAGGACTGAAATTTAGTACAGTATACTGACACTGAATGTCAGGAGTGGATGCTATACTCTACAGCACTCAAGGCGCGCATAAAGTGGTGCGTTTCGGCGAACTGTGAACGGCAGGTATTGTCAGGTGTCCAAAATTCGTAGGTTCCTTCGTCGTTATCCAGTGGGACCTGCGATGTGCGCCGCGTACCAACGATTGCCCTCCATTCGTGCGTGAGGCGTCTGATTCTGGTATAAACTACGCTGCGGCCTGAATAGACGGGCTCGAATGTCCCCATTGCACCTCCATGCGGGAAGGTGCCGGTTTCTCTGGAGTCTCTCAGGCCGAATGAGTGAGAAAAAGCATAGTCTTGACCAATTGCGCATTGACCGCAGCGCACCACGGCGAAGCAGCGCGCCTTTTATGTTCTTTTTACTTCTTGTCGCGGGTGCCGCGGGCGGCGGGGCTTGGTGGTGGGCCAATCAGCCCAAAGCGATCGCCGTGAAGACCCACGTAGTGGTGGAAACCACCACGGGCGGGGAGAACAGCAACACGCTCCTCAACTCCTCGGGCTATGTAACCGCGCGCCGCGAGGCCACCGTTTCATCAAAAGTTTCCGGCAAGGTCATGGAGGTGCTGGTAGAGGAGGGGATGTCCGTGGAGGAGGGCCAGGTCCTCGCGCGCATCGATGCCTCCAACACGGAGCAGAATCTCCGACTGGCCGAGGCCCAGGCCGTTTCCGCGCGCAAGGCCCTGAGCGAGACCAAGGTGAACATCGCCCAGGCCGAGCTCGATCTCGGCCGCTTCGCCAGGCTCGTCGCCGAAGGCATCGGCAACCAGGCCGACACGGATCGCGCCCAGTCGCAGTCGGAAGCGTTGAAAGCTCAGCTCGAACGCCAGACGGCGGAAATAGCCGTGGCCGAGCGCCAGATCGCCATCTGGAAGCAGGAGATCGAGGACACGATCATCACCGCCCCCTTTGCCGGCGTAGTAACCACGAAGAACGCCCAGCCCGGTGAAATGATCTCTTCCATGTCGGCGGGCGAGTTTACCCGCACCGGTATCTGCACGATTGTGGACATGACCTCCCTCGAAATCGAGGTGGACGTAAGCGAAAGCTATATTAACCGCGTGAGCGCGGGCCAGCCCGTAGAGGCCACGCTGGATTCCTACCCCGAGTGGCGCATTCCCGCGAAGGTCATCGCCATCATCCCCACGGCGGACCGCCAGAAGGCCACGGTAAAGGTGCGCGTCGCCTTTGACGAATTGGATTCCCGCATCCTTCCCGAAATGAGCGTGAAGGTGGCCTTTCAAAGCACAGAAGAAGCCAAGCCCGTGGAAAAGTTTACTGCCATCCCTGAGGCCGCCGTACGTCAGCGCGACGGCCGCGATATCGTGTGGGTGGTGAGCGAGGGCAAGGTAAAGCCCCGCCCTGTGACCATAGGGGACAAAGTCGGCGGGCAGGCGCGGGTTCAGGCGGGGGTCAGCAGCGGGGAACGGATTGTAATCGAAGGATTTGACTACCTGGCCGAAGGCGCCAGTGTAACGGAGGCTACCGGATGAGTTCAGACAAGAAAATACTGGTTACCGTAGACCACGTGGACAAAAACTTCCGGCGCGGTTCGGAGCACATCCACGTGCTGTCGGACATGCACCTGGAGGTGAAGGACGGCGAGTTTCTCGCGCTGATGGGTCCCTCGGGCTCGGGCAAGACCACGTTGCTGAACCTGATCGGCGGGCTCGACCGCGCTACGAAGGGCACGGTGACCATCGGCGGCGATCGCATCGACAACATGTCGGACCGGCAGCTCGCGGCCTGGCGCGCGCGCCACGTGGGCTTCGTGTTTCAGTTCTACAACCTCATGCCCGTGCTTACCGCCGAACGGAACGTTGAGCTGCCTTTGCTCCTTACGCACCTCTCGAAGAAAGAGCGGCGCAAGCACGTGGAGACGGCCCTCGGCGTCGTGGGCTTGAGCCACCGGGCAAAGCACTACCCCCGCACCATGTCCGGCGGTGAACAGCAGCGCGTGGGTATTGCCCGGGGCATCGTGACCGACCCCACCATTCTGCTGTGCGACGAACCGACCGGCGACCTCGATCGCAAGTCGGGCGATGAAATCCTGAGCCTGCTTCAGGCGCTTAATCAGGAGCATGGCAAGACCATCATCATGGTGACCCACGATCCCCACGCCTCGGCGCGGGCCACGCGGACCGTACACCTGGACAAGGGCCAGCTTTCCGCGGAGGCGCCGGAATGAAATTCCTAGCCCTCGTCTGGAGCAACCTGAAGCGAAAGAAGCTGCGCACGGCCCTTACGCTGCTGTCCATCTTCATCGCCTTCCTGCTCTTCGGCCTCTTGTGTACGATCAAGGAGTCCTTCACCGGCGGCGTGACCATGGCCGGCGCGGACCGCCTTATCACGCGCCACAAGGTCTCGCTGATCATGAGCCTGCCCGAGGCACACCTCGCCAAGATCCAGCGGATTTCCGGCGTGGCGTCGGCGGTGCACTTCACCTGGTTCAATGGGATTTACCAGGACAAGCCGGAGAATTTCTTCGCCACGATCCCGACAGACCCCGAGCCCTTCCTCGCCATGTACCCCGAATACACGCTGCCCGAAGCGGAAAAGCAGGCCTGGCTTACGACCCGAAGTGGCGCTATTGTAGGCCGCTCCCTCGCGGACCGCTTCCAGTGGAAGGTGGGGGATCGCATCCCCCTCATGTCGCCCATCTGGCCCCACAAGGGCGACACCGCCTGGGAATTCGACATCGTCGGCATTTTCGATGGCACCAAAAAGAGCGCGGACACCTCCGGCATGTATTTTCGCTATGACTACCTCGATGAGGGCCGCGCGCGCGGCGAAGGCGAAGTAGGTTGGTACGGTGTGCAGATCGCGGATCCTGATCGCGCCACGGATGTGGCCGCCGCCATCGACAAGGAGTTTGAAAACTCGCCCTACGAGACCAAGACCGAGCCTGAAGGCGCTTTCATGCAGGGCTTCGCCCAGCAGATCGGTGACATGGGCACGATCCTCACCGCGATTCTCAGTTCCGTCTTCTTTACCATTCTCCTCGTCGCGGGCAACACCATGGCCCAGACGGTGCGCGAGCGCACCGAGGAAATCGGTGTGCTCAAGGCCATGGGCTTTACCAACGAACTCGTGCTCGCCCTCGTATTGGCGGAGTCCAGCGTCATCGCCATGGTGGGCGGCTTCGCCGGCCTCGCCGTGGCGTGGCTCATCGCCGCGAACGGCAGCCCCGTCCCCGGCATGCTCCCCATCTTCTACTTCGCCCCGCACTACGTCGCCATCGGCGTGGCCCTCGTGTTTGCCCTCGGTTTCGTGGCGGGCATCATGCCCGCGCTACAGGCCATGCGGCTTCAGATCGCCGTCGCCCTGCGGAGAAACGCATGATTAACTGGCTCTCCCAAATCGTCTCCGTTTCCCTCTTCAGCCTGCGGACCATCCCCGCGCGCAAGGGGGCGGCTCTCACCACGGCGATTGGTATCGCAGGCGTCGTGGCCGTATTCGTCGGCGTGTTGTCCATCGCCGAGGGATTCCGCGCGGCCATGACCGTGTCCGGCTCGCAGGATGTCGCCATCGTGCTCCGTGCTGGCGCCGACAGCGAGATGACCAGCGGCCTCTCCCGCGAGGAAACGCGCCTCATCGCCGACGCGCCCGGCATCGCCCGCAATGAAGGCGCGCCCTTCACCTCCGCCGAGCTCTTCGTCATGGTCAATCTGCCCAAGCGCAGCACCGGAACCGACGCCAACGTCCCCATGCGCGGCGTGGGCAAAGAAGCCATGGCCGTGCGCAGCGACTTCCAGATTCTCGAAGGCCGCAACATCGAGCTGGGCAAGAACGAAGTCATCGCCGGTGTCGGCGCGGCCCGTTCCTTCGCCGGGCTCGACGTGGGCAAGAAAGTCAAAATCGGCATGATCGAGTGGGATGTGGTCGGCATGTTTTCCGGCGGCGGCGGCTCAGCCGAGTCCGAGATCTGGACCGATTCCGCCGTGCTCCAGCCAGCCTACAACCGCCAAGACGGTTTTCAGTCCGTCTACGCCAAGTTGATTTCCCCCCAGGACATCGATCAGTTCAAGAGCGCGCTGGAGAGCAACCCCCAATTGAAAGTGAAGGCCATGCTCCAGTCCGAGTGGCTCTCCGAGCAATCCACCATGCTCACCAGCTTCGTCCAGGGCATCGGCTACTTCATCACCGGGCTCATGGCCCTGGGGGCGCTCTTCGGCGCGCTCAACACCATGTACAGCGCCGTGGCCGCGCGCACCCGCGAGATCGCCACCCTGCGCGCGCTGGGCTTCGGCGCGAGCCCGATTGTCCTCTCCGTAATGTTCGAGTCCCTCGTGCTCTCCCTGGCGGGCGGCATCGCGGGCGCGGCGGCGGCGTACTTCGCCCTCGACGGCTACCAGGCCTCCACCATCAACTGGCAGTCCTTCAGCCAGATAGCCTTCGCCTTCACCGTAACGCCCGCGCTCCTTGCCAGCGCGATCGCCTGGGCCGCCGCGATCGGCGTTCTCGGCGGGCTCTTCCCCGCCATTCGTGCCGCACGCCTGCCTATCGCGACGGCATTGCGGGAGATCTGACGAGACTGCGAAAGAATGTGGCACAGCCGTATCGGCTGTGATTGATCGCGCCCCGGCCCCCACGGTCCGGGGCGCTTTCCGTTTCCATGACGCCCGCGATTGGAGTTGGGGACCGGGAGCGGATAAAATCTTTCCTGTAGAAGGACAAAAGCTGCTACCATAGCGCGCGCTGTGAACTATATCACGGTACTCCCGACACGCTACTCGGGAGTGCAGTCCCAGGCAGTACTGCGGCTGGAACCACGCCAGCCGAATGGAGTTCGCGAGGAGCTTGACTTCTGATCGGAAAGAGCCTGAGCATGGGCGGATGCTCGGGAAGTACCGCATTATGCACACGGTTGGTTCCGGCGGCATGGGTGTGGTTTATGCCGCGTGGGATACGCAACTCGAGCGGCGTGTCGCGCTCAAGATGGTCCATCCCCACCTCCTCGCCAACCCCGCGGTTTCAAAGCGCTTTCTGCAAGAGGCGCGTGCGGCCGCGCGCATTGAGCATCCCAATGTCGTCCGCGTTTATGGAATGGCGACGATCGGCGACGATATTGCCATTGAGATGCAGTACATCGAAGGCACGCCCCTTTCCGCCCTGCTTCGGCCCGTTCCCCTGCCCGCGGGACAAGCGGCCGATCTGGTCTATCAGGTTCTGACCGCCCTTGTGGCCTGTCATGCCCAGGGGGTTATCCATTGCGATCTCAAGCCGAGCAACCTGCTGCTCGACGTCAACAGCCACCTCTACCTTAGCGACTTCGGCATTGCCCGGGCGCTACAGCGCAGCGGCGGGGATACGGAGGGGCCAACCGCCACCACGGGCACGGCCTGGGGAACACCGCGCTATACCCCGCCGGAAGCCTGGAATGGTGAGCAACCCACCGTCGCCTGGGACTTATATTCCCTTGGCCTGATGGTCTACGAGGCCCTCGCAGCGCGGCCCGCCTTTCAGGCCAATACCCCCGCTGCCCTGATGGCCCAGATTCTCACCGCCACGCCGGAGCCCCTCCAGCGATTGCGGCCGGAGCTTTCCGACGATTTCGTCAACCTGATCCACGATCTGATGGCCCAGGAATCCGCGAAAAGACCCCCATCCGCTACCGCCGCGCTGCTTCGGCTTCAGCGAACCCCGGAGTTCCAGCTTGCCCAAGCGGAAACCCAGCCCCTGCCCGGTGCGGGGGATGGCGGCAAACCGGCCTGGTACCCGCTCACGCGCACATCGCCCATCCTACCCTATCCCTACAACGCGATCCTGGTTCTTGCACTGGTAGTCGGCCTGTTCGTCGGCGTCATCGGGTGGCAGGGTGCCCACCGCACCGCCCACCCGACCCCGAATGCGACCGGCTCTCTCCCGCCCGCGTCCCCCGAAGCGACCACTGCTCCAACTCCACCCGCTTCCGCCCCGGTTGCCCAGTCAAACTCGACCGGCACCATCGCCAGTCCGCCCATTCTGCCCGAAGCGCTTGAGCTCGTGTCGGGTAACGGCGGTGTCTACTTCGTATATGACGACGGGCTCCACGGTGCCGAACTCTGGTTTGCGAATACGGAGGGGGAGCTGAGCCTGCTGAAGGATATCCTCCCGGGGCCCGGCTCCAGCGGTCCACAATATCTCCAGCGGCGTCCGGGAGATCAGGGTATCATCTTCAGCGCGGATAGCCCCGAGTTCGGGCGGGAGCTCTGGCATTGCCGGATGAACGAATATCCCAGTTTCGATGTGCGGCTGGTCAAAGATACCATTCCGGGACGCATGGGCAGCGAGCCACGGGGCTTTCACGGCATTGACAACATATACTTCCTCTACGCCACCACCCTGCATGAGGGGCGGGAGCTTTGGATGACCAACGCCCGTGAGCAGCAGACCGCCATGGTGACCGACCTGTATCCCGACGTGGCGGGTTCGGCCATGATGACGCCGAAGTTCGTGGCGGCCGAGCGCGGATTTTATTTTCTGGCGTTGAGCGATGCCGCATTCGGGCAACAGCTTTTCCACTACAGCCACGACGCCCTGAAAGTGCGGCACATCGCCGACGTCTCCGAAGACACCAACGCCATGGCGGTCCAGGGGCCCACGCTGCTCTTCAGCAACAAAGATCCTGACCACGGCATGGAACCCTGGATATACCGATCTGACCGTCCCGGCATCGAGCGGCTGGCGGACATCTTCCCCGGCCCGATCTCATCGGATCCCAATCATTTCTCCACCTCCGGTAACCGGATCTACTTTACCGCCCGCACCGAGGATACGGGGAGTGAACTGTGGATTAGCGATGGCACCCCCGACGGTACGATTCTTCTCGCGGACCTCAATCCCGGTCCCGAAGGCAGCGATGTCCATGCCTTTGTGGACGGTGGCGAGCGCATCTATTTTCGCGCCACCACCCGCGAACACGGCAATGAGCTGTGGTACTCCGACGGAACGCCCGCAGGTACACGCATCGTCGCCGATGTGTGGCCCGGTCCCGATTCTGGCCAGCCCTATAATATCACCGCTGCGGAAAATCGTGTCTTCTTCACGGCGAAAGAGCCGGGGACCGGTGAAGAACTCTGGATGGCAAATTTCGACCGGGACGGCGAAGTCTCCCGTGTGTCTGACTTGGTACGTGGACCGGAAAGCGGCGAGCCCCACAACCTCCAGCTCGTCGGCACCGGTTCAGGAATGTTTGCCTTCAAGAGTCCGGAAACGGGTCCGGCACTGGCCACAATCGACTGGAATGCGGAACCGCCCACCATCAAGGTCATCGAACTGCCCCACGCAAGCAAGAATGGGGACGCGCCGGACTCCTGACCAGCGAATGCCGCGGGACAATACCCGCCCAAAAGCAGGGCATTCGAAGCGAATGGGCGACGCCGATGGGATGGCAATTCCTCTATTCGTTATTCTTGGCGGATGCGTTATAATTCAGAATACACCACGCAGGTTATTGAATGACGAGAGTCCCGAATACTCAGGAACAAGACTATGACACGCCAGCACGCATTGGAGATTCTCACCGCAAGCAAACCCCAGCTTGCGGAGCGTTTCGGTGTACTCCGGCTTGCGCTTTTTGGATCAACGGCAAGAGATTCCGCATTGAGCGGGAGCGATGTGGATGTATTGGTCGCATTCGACGGTCCGGCCACGTCCGCACAGTACTTTGGCGTTCAGTTTTTCCTCGAAGACCTTATGGGATGTCCCGTGGATCTCGTCACCGAGAAGGCGCTGCGGCCCGAACTGCGCCCTTTCATAGAACAGGAACGAGTGAATGTCTGATGCGTCGTCCCGAGCGTGGAGATTCTACCTTGATGACATGATCGGCTTCCTGGAGCGTGTGCAGATCTACACGGAGGGATTTGACCAGAGTGGTTTTGTCACGAGTGGACTGAACTACGATGCAACGTTGCGAAACCTCGAGCTGGCGGGCGAAGCTGCGACTCACATTCCGGAGGAGGTGCGGATAGCGCATCCGGGCGTTCCATGGCGTCAGATTATTGCGACGCGAAACCGCCTCATCCATGGCTATCTTGGTGTTGACAATGAAATTCTCTGGAGCATAATCAAGGACGATGTTCCTGAACTGTTACCACTTCTCGAATCAATTCAGGAACGATATCGAAGCACTGAATAGGGGCTTCACGCCGATGTACTCCGTCACGCTCCCACCCCGCACTCCGCCAGCCGCCGTTCGAGAAATGCCTGCTCCGACGCGATGGCCGTGAGTCCCAGCGCGCGTTGGAAATGCCCCGCCGCCGTTTCATGGTTTCCCAGGCGCGCTTCAAAGTCCCCGAGCACGGAGTGCAGCAGGTAGTAGGAGTCCAGCATCGCGCGGTGCGGAATCGCCGCGATGGCCTGGAGACCCGCCGCCGGGCCGGAGAGATTGGCCACCACGACGGCCCGGTTGAGGGCAATGACGGGGGAGTCGTCGATGGCGACCCAGCGATCGTAGAGCGCGAGGATCTGAGTCCAATTTGTGCTCTCGAAATCGGGTGCCGCGCAATGGCACGCCGCGATGCCCGCCTGCACGTGGTAGGGCGTGATCTCGTGCCCCGTGCTCGCCAGCCCAATGCGGTAGAAGCCCTTCGCGATCATGGCCCGATCCCACTTCGCGCGATCCTGATTCGCAAGCAATAAGATCTGGCCGTCGTCATCCACACGCTCGCCGAGACGGGCCGCGTTGAGCCACATGAGCGCCGCAAGGGCCTGCGTGCGCGGACGATTGCCCGCCGGATGCTCCACCAGCAGCTCCACGAGCCGCAGGGCCTCCTGGCACAACTCCGCGCGGATGAGGCTGTCGCCGCTGCTGGCCTTATAGCCCTCGTTGAAGAGGAGGTAGAGCGTCTGTTCCACGCTGTCCAGCCGCGCGCCGAGTTCGTCGCCGTGGGGGATCTCATAGGGCACGCCCGACTCGCGAATCTTCTGCTTTGCCCGCGTCAGGCGCTTGGCGATGGCGGCCTCGGTCGAAAGAAATGCGCTCGCAATTTCCTGCGTGCCAAAGCCGCACAAGGTCTTCAGCGCAAGGGCCACCCGCGCCTCTTCCGGGATCACCGGGTGGCAGCAGGTGAACATCATACGCAGCCGGTCATCGGCCACTTCCGTGTCGAAGACCACGCCATTTTCCGGGTGGGTGCCGGAGGCCAGTGGATCCATCACGGAGACGATGCCCGATTCCTTCGACTTGAAATTCTGCTCGCGCCGGAGGATGTCCAGCGCCAGATTCTTCGCGGTCTGCGTGAGCCACGCCGCCGGATTCTCCGGCACGCCGTAGTAGGGCCACGACTGCATCGCGCGGACGAGCGCCTCCTGCACCACGTCCTCCGCCAGTTGCAGCCGCTCAAATCCGAACATGCGCGTCAGCACCGCCACGAGCTTGGTTGACTCGTGGCGGAAAAGATGCTCCGCCAGCCGGGAGGGATCCCCGGCCGGCCGCGCGGAAGCTCTCTCGTCCGGCGCGGCCAAGGTTCAGCCCGCGGCGGCGGCCATCAGGTCCAGCGCGCGCTGCTGCACCGCGCAGCACTCCGAAACCGGCCGAACTTCCACCGTCATGCCGTGCTCCAGCGCCGGGCATAATTTCGCGATAGCGAGCGCTTCGTCCATCGACTCCACCGTCAGCATAAAATAGCCCGCGATCGCCTCTTTCGATTCCGCGAAGGGGCCATCCGCCACCGTGTGGCCGTTCTTGCCCGACACGATCTTGCCCTCGCGCTGAAGCGGCTGTCCGCTCTTCGCCCGCCCGTCTTCCATCAGCCCCTCAAACCAGGCCATCCAGCGTGTCATCACATCCTGAATCTGCTCCGGCGAAAGGTCCTTGTCCCAGTGGTTGCCCCGGAACAGCAGCATATATCCATTCTTGATTTCCACGTCCATGCCTGCGTCTCCTTATGAGAAGTTCGTTCACTGCGGTTTCTATTATACGACGAAGCGGGGCGGGGGAAAAGGACAATGGTGGAGGAAGAATTCAACCTCAAAGGACGCAAAGGGAACATAGAAAGGATTATCTTTTGTGTTCTTTGAGTCCTTTGAGGTTAAAATCACTTGATCGATGGTTCGCATTGGATTCGCTACAATTGCAGCGCCATCGAAAACGCTGGAAACTTAGAGATGAAACAATACACCTACTCGCAAGCCCGACAAAGACTGTCCGAGTTGCTGGACACCGCCCGAACGGAAGAAGTCCTGATCACGCGCCGAGGCGGGGATACGTTCAGCCTGGTCTACAAACCAGCGAAAACTTCTCCCTTCGACATTCCGGGCATAAAAACCAAAGCCACCACCAAGGATATCCTTGATGCCATTCGCGATTCGCGGAGACGCGGTGGCTGACGGTTGCGCGCCACACCGGCACAGTCTTGGCCGCAAAAGAACCTTGGGGCGGCGTTTGGAGGTTGCCAAAAGAGTTTTCCCACAGATGAACTCAGATGAACACAGATAAAACGAATATGTACAATTTCCGAGAGCCTGGCGCATTTCTAGAAATCGGAATCCAATTCACTATCCACGTTCCACATTCAAGAGTCGAGCATTCTTGCCTTCTTATCTGTGTCTATCTGAGTTCATCGGTGGGAAAACCTCTTTCATTGCGGCCAATAGAGAAACGCGCTACGCCAACACCGCCTCCTGAAGCAGATTGCTCACCTCGCGCCGGATCCGTGTGGACTCGTCCGCCGTGGAAAGCTTGCCGGTCATGGTGAACACGAAGGCCAGGTCCCGCGCCGGATCGCCGACGCCGTAGATCGTGTCCACGCCCGCATGGCCGAAGAGCGTGGGGGACTTGGAATCGCCAAAGCCGAACCAGGCCCCGCCATCACAGCGTGGTGCCGTTCCCCTCACGAGCCAGCCCAGGCCCCAGGGCTCGTGGGCCGGTGCGCGACCCTCGGCCACGTCTTTAGCGATTGCGTCCGCATACTGCACGGACAGCATTTCCTGAAGGGCTTCGGGCTTCAACAGCCGCGTACCGTTCCATGTACCACCGTGATTGATCATGTTAAGCACCCGGAGCATATCGTCGGGCGTGCCAAAGCAGCCGCCTGCCGGGTGTGCGCCGATACCGTTCGCACCCGGTGCGATAGAGTCGAAATAACCCGGCAGGACCGACACGGGCCCTTCTCCCCGTGGCGGCGCAAAGGTAAAGCTCTCCGCGCCGACAGGAGCGAAAAGCCGCTCGCGGCAGATCGCCTCCCACGATTGCATCCCCGACACGCGCCGTATAGCCTCCGCCACCACGAAGAGTCCCGAGAGCCCGTGATAGCCGGTGCGGCTGCCCACAGGCCATTCCACCTCGGCCGCGCAGAGTTTAGCGAGGTAGGCGTTCCAGCCTTCTTCCGTGTCCACCGCGCCATGGGACACGCCGGGTATGCCCGCCGCGTGGGTGAGCAAGTGGCGCAGCGTCGTTTCATCCTTGCCGCCGCCCTTGTACTCCGGGATGTAAGTCGACACCGGCACGTCAAAATCGATCAGGCCCTCCTGCTTCACCAGCACCGCCACCGTCGCGCCGAGGCCCTTGGAAAAAGAAAACAGCGGGTTGGACACGCCAAGGTGAAAAGGCTTGTCCTCGCCAGTAGCATCACGGTAATTCCCCTCGAAATGCTCCACAAACTTGCGGCCCTTCCGCGTCGCCACCAGGCCTGCACCGGGAATGGTGCCCGCGGTAATCTCCGCCTTGATAAAGGCCACAACGCGGGCCAGCTTCTTATCGTCCACACCCGCCTCTTCCGGCGTGATAGGGTTAAAAGGCAGGTGGCTCGGGCGCGCTGCGGACCAGGTGGGCATGGCCACACCGATGGACGTGGCGGCGGCAAGTTTGAGCATCGCTCTGCGGGTAACGGGTTTCATGGCGCAATCCTTCATGGGGCTTCGGGGGCGGTGGCGAGGTAGCGGAGGGTGTAGTCCAATCCCAGCGTCTCGCCGGTCTTCAACTCCACATCCTGGGAAAACAACTCCAGATTCACCTGTTCATACTGGGGATACCAGCGCAAGCGGGGATACTTGACCTGGGCCGGATCGTAGGTCACCTCCAGTCCGCTCTTTGCCTCGTGATTGAAATAGGCGAAGCCGCCCCCGCGCGATCCGACAAGGATATCGTTGTCCGGACCTGTACCCTCTTTCCAGGCGCGGTTAAAGGGCACCCACGTGTCACCTTTGGCATAAGCGGTCAGAATCTTGTCGTCCGCGCTCTTCGTGTAGGCGTTGAACTCCGGGCGTGTGCGGTACTGACAAAGACGAGGCTCCGCGCCGCGATGGGTCAGGAGCGAGGTGCAGACAATCGCCTCGGGTTCGCCGGGCTTGAAGCCCACGCTGCGCTCCACCGTGCTCCCGTCCTCCAGCGTGCGCGTCAGCCGGACGCGATCGTCCTCCACCTGTGCCTCGAATCGCGAAAAGGCCTCCGACACAAACCCCGCCTGGCCCACCTCGTCGAGGCAGCCCTGAAGGATATTGTCATGCTGCATGCCTTGAAGCACGAAGCGGCCCGACGGCTTGTGAAATAGTTCGACCATTTTGCCATTTTGCTCGGGCAGGATCGTCATGCGCCACACGTCGTTCTCGATGCTCACCGCCGGCATCGCAGCCATCTTCTCCAGTTGCTCGAAGTACTTGCTCGATTCCTTGCCCTCGGCCACATAGGTCATGCCATATTTCTTGCACAGGGCAATGTAGTCCGGTATCACCGAGGTAAAGCGCTCCGGCAGGTCCCGCCGGACCACACCGCCCTCGTTCTTCCAGGGGCGGCCATTGGCCACGATCACCGCGCGATACGCCGGAATCGACGCCATCTCCACCCGCGCGCGGATGGTTTCGTTCGGCGCGAGCGCAAGCGCCTGCTGGAAAAGATCGAAGCCCTTCGCCACCCCTTCCGCCGTCAGACCCAGTTCCACGGGAAAGGCCCCGCAGTTCGGGTGGTTGCCGTGCTTCTCCGCCTGATCTTCGACAAACCTCAGGTACTCAAGAATCGGCGGCGCGGCTTCGCCGTAGTGGAGCGTGCAGAATTCCTCCGCAAGGGGCCCGCTTTCAAGTTCCGGATTCCAGAGGGTGCGCGCCATGAGGTAGTTCCGCAGATCGCACATCTCGCCCGCATCGCCCATGGCGTTGGCCTGCATGAAAACGCCCTTGGCGTTGCTGTCCCGGAAAAGCCGGACGTTCGGCCCGATAACGTTCAAGTTGGGGAAAGGCAAATCGTAGTAGGAGAAATTGGTGTTGTAATTCCAGATCCATACGTTGTCGCAGATGGCCTTCCAGTCCTGAATATCCTGATTGAAGGGCACGTTCTTGGGACAATTCGGGTCGTTGATCGGGTGCAGCTCGCAGCATTCGATGCTGCACAACTGGATCTGAACGTTGTGGCGCGGCTTGATGGTCTTCGGCGCCTTGCGCGTATACCAGTAGGCCAGCGTGCCGATCTTCACGTGGGGATAGACCTTCTCCACACGCTCCGCCACGGCATTGACCAGTGCCAGGTTGGCCCCCATGGGGGAGCCTTCCCGTTCGTTGATCGCCGCGCACTGGGGACAGCGGCAATAGCCGTCATTGTCGTTCTGGCTAACCGTCACGTTTTCCATGGTGGGATTGGCCGCGATCTCCTCCAGCACGTTCTTCGTGATGATGTCGATCACTTCGGGGTTCGTCACGCACGGTTCCGTGCTCGCCGCCGCAATGTTGCTCTTGCGCTCGCCATCGATCAAGGCGAAGTATTCGGGGTGGGTCTTACCGTACTTCTCTGGAGAGATCCATCGGGCGTAGCTGTGGCCAATGAGCGACTGGCCCGTCATTCCACCCAGTTTCTCTTCCCGCGTCACTGTATTTACGTGCAGGCGCGCCGCGAAATCGGGATGATCCGCGTTCGCCTTGTAGTAGCTCCAGCGGAAGGAGAAAGTCGGTTCGTAGGTGAAATCCACATCGCCGAGCGCCGCCTGGGCCGATGCTTCCGGAAACCACGTGTGGTCCTTCGTCAGAAAGCGCACACCGCAATAGCGCTCGAAGAATTCATACACGCCATAGAGCGTGCCTCGGGGCCGCCCGCCCGCGATGGCCAGATTCGTTCCATCCAGCCGGATGCGCAGGGCTTCGTCGCCCATGCCGCTCGCGTCAAAGCCAATCCCCGGTGCCTGTGCCGCTGCGCCCGGGCCGATATAAATTCCGTGACCGCTGGCTGGGGCCGCCGGCCCAACCGGCAGCGCAAGACCGGTCAGTTGCTCGAAGAGCGACCGAAACTCTTCGGCGGCAAATCGCTCGCTGGGAATCGCATCCTGTGCAACGACAATCCTCCAGTCCTTCATTTCGGTGGGGGACATTCCCGCGGCCTGGATTGGCAGCGTGGCAAGGACGAACAGACTTAAGGCGGTGATGATCTTCATGCGAATTCCCCGATCGGTGCAAGAAAACAAAGGTGGGCAGTTGACGTCAGCGTGACCCTCGGCAACCGGCGACGGGCGTGGTCGAAATCAACACTTCATTTAAGCACTTGTCGGCGTGCGCGTCAAGTTTGCCGCAATCCTGCCGCCGGGGAAGTCGCGACCGTTTACAATCCGAGGGCCTCGACGGTCTGTTCATCCTCCGCAATCGGACGCACCTCCACGCAGCCGTGCCAAGCCCCCGGAATCTTCGCAGCCACCAGGATAGCCTCGTTAAGGTCGCGCGCCTCGATCACGAAGTAGCCGCCGATCTGCTCTTTCGTCTCGGCGAAAGGGCCATCGATCGCAGTCACCCGCCCACCGCGCACCCGCACCGTGGTGGCCGTATTCGGCGGCATCAGCCGGTTGCACGAGACGAAGTGACCATTGCGCCGGATCGCCTCCGTAAATTCGGCGTAATCCTTGTAGTGCTGATCCGCGTCCGCCTGCGGCATGTCTTCCATCATTTTATCCGCGCAGATGAGGCAGAGGTATTTCATGGAGGCTTCCTTTCTGGTGGTCGTGCTCAGTAGGACCGATAAGACGAATACGACCGATAAATCAAATCCGTCCTATCGGTCCTATCGGTCCTATCCGTCCTCAACCTTCGTCATAGGCCTTCTGCAGCGCCGCAATATCCAGCTTCACCATCTGCATCAGCGCACCCATCATGGCACCGGTCTTCTTGCCGTTCCCGCCTTCCATCAGTTTTCCGAGCATCGACGGCACCACCTGCCACGACACGCCGAACTGATCCGCGAGCCAGCCGCACTGATCGTAGCGTCCGCCCGCCCCGAGTTTTTCCCAGTAGAAATCTATCTCATCCTGGGTCTCGCAACTGATCACGAATGAAATCGCCGGACTGAGCGTATAGTGCGGCCCGCCGTTCAGCCCGAGGAAGTCCGCACCCTCGATCTGAAATCGAACCGTCAGCACCGTGCCCGCGGGCAGCGGGGCGCCTTCTCCGTAACGGGTGATGGAGCCCATCTTGGAATTGGGAAAAATCGATGTGTAGAACTTCGCAGCGTCCTCCGCCTGATGGTCGAACCACAGGCAGGGATAAATCTTCTGTGACGGGATGATGGTCATGGTGTCAACTCCTCTTCAGGTCGCGGGCCAGCAGCCCAGGTAGTTTCCTGTCCTCAACCCTGCTTCGCCGCGCGCCGGGCTTCGCTTTCCCGCATGAAAGCACTCAGATCCGCCGCCGGGCGTATCTCGAAGGGTCCAATCTTGATACCGGGATGTTTCGACATCAGCTCGATGGCATGGTCCAGGTCCCGGGCCTCCAGCAGCAGGATACCGCCAATCTGCTCCTTTGTCTCGGCATAGGGCCCGTCGGTGATCAAAGGCTTGCCGTCTTTCCAGCGCAGCGTCGTGGCATTGCCGGAGGGATGAAGAGCATGGCCCCCGGCAAAGTGGCCATTCTTGCGCAACTCGTCATCATACTCAAAGCACTCGTCCATCAAGGCCTGGCCGACCTCGACAGGCTGCGTTGCCGACTGCAATTCATTGTGATACCCCAAGCATACGAACAACATAGCGTGGTCCTTTCCATTCGTTTCGGTTGAGATTCTACCCCTTAGTCGATTGAGGAACGCGGAAATCGACAGGTGGGGACAATTTTTTTGTAACATTCTATCCGTGTGAAGTCAGACAAAAATTAACCACGAATGGACACGAATCCACACGAATCTATTCACCACGAAGATACGAAGCGCACGAAGAGAAAAGAGTTTGTTGCGTTGCAGGGCCTCGGCGGTCGTTGAGTCACCCTTGGCATGCATTTTTCCTGATGTTTTGCACGCAAAGGCGCGAAGGCGCAAAGAAAGTTTGGATGCGAGGGTTCAATTAGGTCTTGCCCGGATTGCAGGGGAAAATCAAAGTTGCAGAACGCTTGCTTCCCTCTTTCATCTTCGTGCCCTTCGTATCTTCGTGGTGGAAAATTTGGTTGCGGCCGGAGGCTGCTCCAGGTCCATTCGTGGTTAAGTTCGTTTGAGGCTTCCGACGGCGAAAGTGCTACGAATGTCCAGACTCGTTCCATCGGTGCGGATCGGCGAAAATCTGAGGGAAAATCTTTCGGCGTCCTCATCTCAGTTCCCGCAGTCGCCGCTCCAGGAAACGCCGCTCCGGTTCCTGTCGTACCAGTTTCAGCGCCTGCCCATAGGCATCCCGAGCCTCCTCGCAACGTCCCAGGCGTCGCAGGAAATCTGCCCGCGCCGAATGCGCCAGATGATAGCCCTCCAGCGCGCCCTCCGCGAGAAGCGCCTCCACCAGCGCCAGCCCCGCCGCTGGACCCTCCGCCATGGCCACGGCGACGGCCCGGTTCAACTCTACCACGGGCGAGGGCTGGATTCGCCCCAGTATTCCGTAAAGGCCCACGATGCGCGCCCAGTCGGTGGCGGACGCAACCGGGGCCTGGGCATGCACCGCCGCTATCGCGGCCTGGACTGTGTAGGGATCCTGACGCTCCGGTCGCAGGGCCAGCGCACGACCGGCCATCGCGAGGCCCTCCTCGATCAGATCGCGACGCCACAGGCTTCGGTCCTGATCCTCCAGCAGGATCAAGTCGCCCGTGTCTGTGCTGCGCGCGGCCCTGCGCGACTCCTGCAGCAGCATCAAGGCCAGCAGGCCCATCGCTTCGGGATCCGGCAGCAACGCCACCAGCAGGCGTCCCAATCGTATGGCCTCGCCCGACAAGTCGGCCCGGGTAAGCGCTGCGCCGGACGAAGCGTAGTAGCCCTCGTTGAAGAGCAGATAAATGACCTGGAGCACGGCCTCCAGCCGTTCGGGAAGTTCTTCGGGCGGCGGCACCTGGTACGGTATGCCTGCATCGCGAATCTTTGACTTCGCCCGAACGATGCGTTGGGCCAGCGTGGGCGGCGCAGTCAGAAAGGCCCTGGCGATCTCCTCCGTCGTCAATCCGCAGAGCTCGCGCAACGTCAGCGCCACCCGCGCTTCCGGAGCCAGCGCCGGGTGGCAGCAGGTGAAGATCAGTCGGAGTTGATCATCCTCCAGTTCCTCGTCGTTCCACTCCGCGGCAGCTTCGCCACCATAGCGCTCGGCGAGTTCCGGTGCGGCGTCATCGAATCGTTTGCGACGCCGCAGGGCGTCGATCCCCTTGAAGCGCCCCGCCGAAACGAGCCAGGCCCGGGGCTGGGCGGGGATGCCTTTCTCAGGCCATTGTTCCAACGCCGCGCGAAACGCGTCATAGAGCGCGTCCTCCGCCAAGTCGAAATCGCCCAGCAGGCGGATCAGTGTGGCGAGAACCCGCCGCGATTCCGTGCGATAGATCGCGTCCAGCGCGGAGCGTATTGCATCGCTCGAATCGTCTGACATGAAAGCCTCTGCCCGGATTGCACCCAAAGTCGCTACACTTGAACAACCTGATCTTGAACCAAAAAATATCGCGTACGCATGGAGCGCCGGCGGTCCGCCGGCATCATGCGCCGAAGGCGCGTGATCCGAAGTGTCACATATCGCGAGATGGGGAAGCCACCATACTTCGTGTCACCTGGTTGTGATCTCGTATACAAAGGCGTCCTGCGCGCCCCAAGCGTCGCGGAGTGTATCGCCCTCCACGGCAAGGGAACCAGGCAGGTCAAAACACTTCTTCACCGTCATCCCATCGAGTCCCTCGATCCTGATCGTCGCCTCCGTGGGGCGTTCAGCGGCGTTCGCCGTCAAGAGGTACAACCGCCCTTCGTGGGATTTCAGCCGGGTCTCGATGCCGCTATCCGTGGGCGAAACCGTCACCGCGATGCCTGAGTCGTCCGCAGCAAAAACGGGCCACATGAAATTCATCTCCTGGAACCACCCGCGAAGCCGCTGCAGGCCCCCCGTCTGCGTGCAGATGTAATGATAGAGTCCGTCCGCGCCGTAGATGACGGACAGATAGGATTCATTGCGGAATCCCGCGATGGAATCGGCGCGGATCGAGTAGTAGGTGGAGAAATGCTCTGGCACGATTTCGTCGTCGTGCCAGGTCACGTAGAGATTGACCTCCGCCAGCTTGAAGCGGCCGGGGTCCAGTACCTGCTCTGTTCGCGTGAGGAAGGGGGCATTGCGCCAGCCGGATCCCGGCCTCCCCATGATGTGCGTGTAGCAATAGCCCACCGCCGGGTGAACGTCGGGCCAGGTCATGTCATGGTCGTAGAGAAAGCTCGAATCGTGATGGCCCCACACCAGCAGACGCTTCGAGGGCTGGGCGGCGAAGAGCCCTTCCATCTGATTCCGGTAGGCCACTTGGGCATCGTCCAGATTCCAATAATAGAACTGCCTTGGATAGGCGCCCAGGAAGCCGGGGTGCGCAAAGATCGCCGCCACTTCTTTCTCAAAGGCCTCCACCTGCCCGGGTCCAGGTCCGATGGGCATGAGATACACGTTCTTCGACCAGGCCCGATCCGCCGCCGCGACCACGCTGGTCACAAGGTCTGGATTATCACTCCCCGGCGAGTAAATGGGGCGATACATATTTCCCCCAAGGTCGATCCCGGCGTCCCACGCTTCGTTGCTCAAGGAAGGCACCACGGGGAAAAAGGGGAAGTCGCCATTGATCATGAGCCGGCCCGATTCATCGACCGATACGGACTCCACCGCAGGCTGGGGATGGCGGACCGTGTGGTTGATTCGACCGATTCGCGCGGACTGCGTTCCGATAAGGGCATCATGATCGTCGAACCACGAAAGCTCTACGGTATAGTCCTGCACCGGCATCGCATTGATGCGCAGCGCGTCCAGTGGAAGACGGAAGCTCGAAATGGGCGCGTGAATTTCGTGCTGCAGCGACGAGACAACACGGTTGTCCTGCCGATCGCGCACGACTACCTCGGCCCGGCCCTTCTCCGGCAGGGGGCGATAGCGCGCATGCAGTTCTACCGTCGCCTCGGTCTCCTCGGGAAAGTAGTACGCCTGATCGGGCACGAGTTCCATGGCCTCCGGCGACACCAGGGGATAGCTGTCTTCCAAAAGCAATTCACCATCACGGCGCAGCGCAATGTCAAAGGAACCCGACACGCTGCTGCCCGCATCATATGGAAAAGCAACACGCTTCGTTTCGTCAGACCCAATCGAAACCGGGACCTCCACCATGGTGCGTCCGCGCACACCCGCCGTCAACGTAAACTCGGTCGCAGGTCCGCTGTTGGTAATCCAAACCGTCCCGTCGTTCATCCCGGCATAGAGCGGCGGCTGGGACACCGGATCCCGCGTTTGATCGGTCTCGTGTTCGTAGCGGTTTCCAAAGCGGATGGAGTGAATGGACAGGCCGCGCGGCGCCGGGGGAACGAGGATGCCCATCCCCGCGACCGCCGCCGACTTTCCCGTCCAGAAGCGATCGCCGTCGGGGCCGCTTTGTTGCACGTTGAATCCGATTGGGCCCTCGGGCGCCCTGTCGAGCCCCAGCGCGCGCCAGGGCAAGGAGAGGGCGCACCCGCCAATCGTCATGTTCATGCCGATGCCGGATGTCGCCCCATCGCCGAACGGACCCTCCGCAACAAGGCCCTGCTTCTCCACGGCATCGGCTATGCCGATTTGCCCGTTCTCCTGTATGCGGATTACCTTGAAGAGGTAGCGCCGGTGCGTACCCGTGGGGGCCCAGGCGGACGGGTTCAGGTAGACCCGGCTCTCGCCGCCTTCCTGCGCGCGCGGAATGAACAGAGAAAGGCGCTCGTCGTTCATAGCCGCCTGCACCTGACCCGAAACGAAATCGGCCACGTCGCCCCACGCACTGAAGAGCGTCCGGTTGGGCGCGAAGACGGCGCTCGGGAGTGATGAGCCCTCGCTATCCAGTTCAAATGCTTCTACATTGTCGAGCCATAAGCTCGTCGTGGGCTCCGTGCCCAGCACCGTCGCCTGGAGCCGGATCCGCGCCACCGGCTTCTGCGGCATGAAGCCCCCGCGCAGGTAATCCCAGTCGTGGTCGCTCTCGCCCAGGCAGAAGGTGGGGGAGACCTCCTGCATGGTGCCGTCCTGATGGTAAACAAAGAGCGTCAGGTTCGGAAGGTTGTCCGATCCGTAATAACCGCCGCCTGCCGCGCTGTTGCCGATGGAGTTGTCCAGCTTCGCCCAGAGGCTGATCGCGATGGGCCGGACCGCCTCCTGGTTGAGGTGGACCACCTGCGACAAGCCGGAGACGTCGGAGTACGTTACCGTGCATCGCATCGCATGCTGACCACTGTATGATGCGCCCACACGTTGCGGCGCGCGGAATTCGTTGCCCACCCAACTGACCCACTGGTCGTCCATGGGCGCTTCCCACGAAACGGGCCACGGCGAGCCGAGCGCCGCCTGCTCGAAACCGGGATTGTGCACCAGATTCAGCCGCTCGCCCAGGTCCTGCGTCACCAACACATCATCGATCCACGCCACCTGCCCGTCGCGGAGGTTTCCGGCCGCGCGAAACGTGATCGACACGCCCCACCGAAGCGCCTCGGGCGTCATCGTCATCGCGATCCGCTTCCACTCAGCCTCCGGCCCCATAGACACCGTCTGGGTTTCGGAGGGCAAACCATCAATCGTGCCCAGCCGAATCTCCGCGCTGAAAGCATCTGCGGCGAGCGTGGGTGACGTCATAACGTGGAAAGAAATCTCCACCGGACGCCCCGGCGCCAGCGGCAATCCGAAGGGCATGGATGCATCCTTCACGCGCCAGTAATCGGAGAAGACCGTCGCCTCTGCTGTCTGCTCATCGGCCACAAGCGCGACAGAATACGCGCCGCCATGGACCGTACCCCGGTCGAGCGATGCCCCGTGGCCGCGCTTCCAGAACGTGGGCTCGCCCGAGTTCCAGGCCTCGATGGTCGTGGCGCGTTTTTCCCCCACGCGGATGTGGTTTACAAACTCGTCTTCCACATCGCCGTTCGGCAGCAGGTTCGGCGCCTGGGCTCCGGCCGGGATGGTGGCGGCCCAAAAATACAACATCAGGGAAGTGAAAAAGCGAAGAGACCGGGAAGCGCATCTAGATGTCATTATCGCACCTCGCCTGCCACGTGAGGTGACGGCCGATTGGAGTTTGCAAGTAAAATCCGATTCCGCCCCATACTATCGCAACTTACACGACACAGAACAGTTCTAAACAAAATGCTTCACCACGAAGGCCACGAAGAGCACGAAGAGCAATGAGATTGCGGCGCTGTAGGACATCGGCGGTCGCTCAGCCAATCTCTAGCACGCAAAGGCGCGAAGGCGCAAAGAAAGTTGGGATGCAAGCTCAATTTGGCCCTGCCTTGATTGCAGGGGGAATCTTAGTCGCAGAACGCTTCCTTCCCCCTCTCTTCTTCGCGCTCTTCGTGCCTTCGTGGTGAAAATACTCCTCCCAGCCAAGATGCAAGCAGGAATTCGCGTCTATTCGCGCTCATTCGCGGTTCACCACACATTCCATGTCCTCCCAGTCGCGACGCGGCGTTGACATCGACACCGGCAATCGCGATCATAATCCGACGGGAAAACCATCACCCCAGCCTGAAAGGGATCGCCCAATGACAAAACGAAGTTTCGCCAGACTCGCCGTCTTACTCGTGGGGCTCCTGTCGAGCGCCGCCATGGCCGGCGCCCAGGAAGCGGCGGCAAAGGCCCTGCCGCTTGGCCCGCTCCAGTTCCACATGCCCACGGTCGCCGTGCCCTACTACCACGTGACCGTGGACCTCGACATCGCCAACCACGAGGAGCTCTTTGTCGGAGAACTTCTTGTCAATGGCGCCGTGGAGCGCAATTACCTTCTGGCCGATAAAGATCATCCCCTGCCGCCCGACCAGCCGCGCAACGAGCGGCGCCTGACGATTGCAGAGGCGCTGAAGAGCATCCGGCCCGACCACTTCTACACGAAGCCCACGCTCTACGTCCGCGCGGATTGGCGTGCAGGCGAGTCCATAGCCCTGCGAGCCACCGTTCACCTCGGCGGGAAGAAGGGCGAAGCCCATACCGGCGAAGTCAGCGCCACCGCCCCGTCAAAAGGTGGGTACTGGAACCCCGCCTGGAAACACTATCAGAGCGTCGTACTTAGTGAAACCGCCGGTCACCCCCGCGTCGCCGAGCCTGTCCAGGTGACCATGCTGGTCTACCCCGATACCTTGAAGGACCCGAGCCGCGAGATTCGCGTCGTACACTTCGACCCGAAATCGGGACTCCACCGCGAAGTGCCCAGCCAGATCATCGACTATGATCATTCCATCGCCGAAGAAGCGCCCATGTACGACGAGCATGGCAAGGAAAAGCCGGCCACCTTCCTGCCGACCGACGCCGTGACCGTCATGTTCTCCGCCGACGTCGCGGCGCGCGGAAGCGCCGTCTATCTCGTCTTCCACGGGAACCCGGAAGCCCCCGCGCCCCAGTACGCCTCGGACCTTCAGGTCTCCGGTGAAGGCCCGGGCGTGACCGTGGCCAACAGCATCTATGCCTTCAAGATGCACCCCCTCAACGGCATGCTCGACGAGGTCGTGCTCAAGGCCAAACCCGAATTGAAATTTGAGCACAAGAAAGAGACCAACGGCGCAATCCAGTGGAACCCCGACGTCTACTCCCCGCCCCGGGCCTGGGTCCACATCTCCGACTGGGAGCCCGGCAAATACGACTACGAATTCGAAGAGTTCCGCGGCCCCGTCGTCTACCGCACCCGCCTCTGGGGACAGATGCCCCTCATGCCCGAAGTGACCACCTCCATGGAGTATGAGTTCTACGCCGGCGTGCCCTACTTCCGCATGCGCTCCTCCATGCACATCCGCCACGAAGTCGCCGTGCAGGCCCTGCGCAACTCTGAAGTCGTCTTCGCCCGCGAAGCCTTCAGCGAGGCCGCCTGGTTCGACGCCGAGCACAACAAGATTGAGACGCGCAACATCACCGCCGCGCCCGACCTCAGCGAATGGACCATGGCCGACACCACGCCCTGGGTCGCCTTCTTCGACCGCGATAAAGGCTGCGGCTACGGCGGTATCCAGGTGAACTACATGAACGGCGGGCTCAACGGAGAGCTGCGCACCCTCAACCCCTTCATTTACATCACCACCGGCCCCTGGATTTACTGGACCCGCGCCCTGGCCTACCCCTACGGCGGCCGGAACCCTCAGCAACTTGTGAACATCCCCGAGGGCAGCGTCTTCCTCGAAGAATGGGCCTACCTCCCCTTTGAGCTGGGAAAGACCGAGAAGAATCGCTTCGACGCCATGGGCCAATGGCAGGCCCGCCTCACCAACCCCCTGCTCCTGCACCTCGAAGCCCCCATCGATCCGCGGATGCAGATCCCCGAAGAGATCTACATCGAACCCACCAAGACCGGCTGGGGTGACGACGCGGGCTACCACAAGGAATAGTCCACAGCAGTGAGAAATCGTAAATGGGCCGCACCCCATCGCGGCCCGTTTCGTTCTTTTTTGAGCGGATTCGATTTTCTGTCATGGAACGAGCAAGTAGTAGAGCGCAACAATAGTAGGGGGTAAAAGGTTCGACGCTTGACTGTGTATTGGGAATGCGTTAGGGTAGGTCGGCAGCGTGAGTAGTACTTGAGACTGGGTATTGGGCCCGTTCACACAAAGGAAAGAGCTATTATGAATCTGTTTAGACAACTGTCGGCCATTGTCATGTTCGTGCTTGTGGCCGCCGCATTCAGCGGCTGCCAGCCGCCAACCGTGGCCACAATCGCCGCGGACTTGCGGGACCGCTTTGACGATTCGGACGCCGACAGCGACGGGCAATTGTCGTTGGCGGAGGCCCAGGCGGCCAATTCCGATCTGACCGAAGCCAACTTCAACGAGATCGACACAAACACCGACGGTTTCCTTTCGCTTGCTGAGCTGGACGCGGCCGCCGAGACAGGCGGTGAAGGAGAGGGCGAAGGTGAAGGTGAAGGCGAAGGAGAGGGTGAAGGAGAAATCGATCTGACCGCGGTGAGCACGAAAATCGAAATGCATCAGCAGGGCATGATCAGGGCCGGCGACGACCTCATCGCCTACGGCTTCGGCGGATTCAATGGCGTAGATTACATCATCCCGTCGGAGTTCGAAACCGACGGGACGGGACTCGGCATCCCGGGTGGCGATGGATTTCAAGCGGGGAACTTTGCGGTCGCAGGAAAGAAGATCGCGCTGACCAGCAACTTCCTCGTTTCAATCTATGACACCGAAACCGAGACCATGACCGAAATTCCCGAGGCCGATGTGCGCCTTGTCAATTCACCTTCGGGACAGCGCGCCCAGGGAACGCTCCAGGCGGACGGCAACCTCATCATCGTTCGCAATGAGGACAGCGTCACCGGCAATCACGCCGCCGTGATTGACGTCACGGGAGCGACTCCAGTCGTAATTGACCTGGCCAGTCCGACCGGGGAAAACGAGATAAGCGGGATCGGGCATGCCGTGGTCGACGCCGAAGCGCGGGTGGCCGTGGGAACCACCTCGCTCGGTGGCGTGGACACCTTTGTTGTCTGGGACTTGGACAACCCCGCCACAGAACCCGTGCTGTATGCGTTTGAAAGAGGCATCGACGACGCCCTGATGCAAATCGAAGGCAATTTCCTGCTGTTCCACGATGCCGCCCTCGACGGTATGGTGGAAATCTGTGCGCTCAACTACACCGATGGCACCTTCACCACCAGCAGCGAGGCCAATGGGGACGTTGCCCTCAACGGTGGCAGCTTCCTCTTCTTCCTCAACCGCGATGCCGACGACAACAACGGCGGCGACTCGCGCTCAGCCATCGGCAGCATGGACGCGACCACCGACATCGCAAGCTTCATCGAGGCGGGCGACGCTGCGGGTGCCAATTTCATCGACGGCAGCACGACCAACAACGGTGTGTTCGGGTGGGGGCAGATGGGTGCGATTACCGACGACGGCAGTCTCATCTTCATATCCGGCTTCGACACCGGCGGCTCCGGTGAATATCTGCAAGTCAGCAACGGCGGCGGCTTCTCTGTCGTTCAGTGTCCGACCTGCATCGACGATGACTACGGTGCACGCGGTTCCAACGTCGATATCTATGGCAACACCGTCGCATTCAAGAATGGTGACAACAGCGGCCTGACCCACGTTGCCTTCGTGATCCTGCCATAGAGCCCCAACGCCACGAGATATCCAAAACCATAAACGGGAGCGCCACCACGGCGCTCCCGTTCATTTTCAAACCCCGCCCGGCTGGGTACATTTTTGTGTACAAATGGCCATTTCGGGCATAGAAAAAGGGACTTGCGAATCTTCGCAAGTCCCTGATTTCATTATTGGTAGCGGGGGCCGGATTTGAACCGACGACCTTTGGGTTATGAGCCCAACGAGCTACCAGGCTGCTCCACCCCGCGTCAATTGGTGACAAGAACTACTATAGCAAACGCGGCAGGCTCCGTTCAAGTAAATTGCGGCTATTATTCGCCAGGAATGGAAAAATGTGTTCCAATCCGGCCATAAATAGGAATCTATAGGCGGTACTCGCAACTGCGAACGCTACGACTCGTCAAAAATCGCCTTAAAGTAATCTGGATTATCTAGCAATCGCAGATCCACATTCTTGAACGATTCAAGCTCTTCGCTGGTAATGGGCGCCTGCTGCTGGTTTCCGTACAGGTCAATCTTGCCGAGTCCCGTCTGCGCGGGCCGATCCGGGCGATGCAACGGCTCTTCATCGTCCTCGTCGTCGAACGTGACGATCTCGTCCACTTCGTCGTCGGAGAAAAGGCGGTTAATCCGATCCTGCAGGAAGGTGCCCAGCACCGCGTTCAGGTGCTCGCGCTTCTCGTGCGTCGCGCCTTCCGTCATGATTTCCTTGTCGAGGGCCAGCACTTTGCCGCAAAACACGGCCACCATGCCATGGCATTCAGGGCAGGGACCTATGATAATCGCGCCGAGCGGCGGGAGCATGATCTGGCCCTGGGCGGCGCAATGGGGGCAAGTGACCTCAATAAGTGAAAGCATAGACAAGAATCTCCAGCGTTTTCATCTGAGAGAAGTATATCACGAGTCCGTAAATCTAGGCAAAAATACGGATATTCTCGCTTTAATGGAAATGTTCACACACGCGTCTCAAAATGAGATTAGAGTGCAAAGAGAGAAGTCTGCCGAAGGGCACCCGCAGCGATTACTGCGCAGGAGCCGCTTCAATAACTTCCGGGGTGGTGCCGCTCGCGCGTGCGACGATCGCATCCAGCAGGGCCTGGGATTCGGGGGAGTCCTCGGTCTTGCGGTCGTGCCAGCCGGGGTAGGTCAGCAGCGTCACCCCATAGGCCTGCTTGCGGGTGTCGAGGGCGATACGGGTCTCATTCGCAGAGACTTCCTCAAGCTGGAAGGTGTACTGGTAGCGGTTGGGCTGGAGGAGACGGCGCTTTTCGGGCGTGTACGCCACAAAGCGGCCCCGCTTGTCCCGCGTATAGATGTCCAGTTCCTGTTCGCGCAGGACATCCTTCACCGTCTGCCAGGTCGTATCGAAGGAGGCGGGCACGACGGCATTGTGGTTCAACGCGAAGCCCGTGGTGTCGCGGGGCGCGCGAACACACCCCAGCGGGGACAGCGTGGCGATAAGTAAGATGCTGAAGCACAGGAACTTACAGCGATTCATGCGGATTCTCCCGAGTAGGTTTCAGCGATTGTAGCACAGCGGCCGGGGGGGTGCAACACGGCGAACGCGCCGATCCCGCTCCCCATTCGCACTACAGGGGAGGATTACTCGGCTTTGTCGCTGTCCGAAGGGGTCTCCTTCTTTTCGACCTTGTCTTCGGGCTTCACCGCTTCCTTGAATTCGCTGATGGCTTCACCAAGCGAGCGACCCACGCCGGAAATCTTGGAGCCGCCGAAGACCAGCAGCACGATAACCAACACAATAACCAGTTCTGTCATGCCAAGTCCAAACATGGCTCATCTCCTGTTGATCTGTGATTCACAGACTTGCGGCCCGAATGGGTGTAACCCCGTTCGGGAGGCGTGTGTTTGCGGCGGCGCTTGTTCGGCAGGGTTCTAACCAAGGGGATAGAGGGGGAATGTCACTGCCAGCGCATCGCTTTTTGTAGCCTAATCATTATAAATCCTGCCCGAAGCGAATACAAGCACGCTGCGGGCGCGCCGTATCGGCTTCATCGGAATCATCAAGGCAATGGACCCGCGCTCCCCCCATCTGGTGCCAACAAAATTGCAACGGATGTCCCCTTCTGCCAGTCTATCCCGTGGAGCCCCGCCGGGCACGGGCCACACCGTCTTTGTCCAGTTCGCCGTGAAGGAGCCTTTCCCATGCCGCCTATCCGAACCGCAGCTTTTCTCGCCCTCGTTGTCCTTTCGCTCCACGCCAGCGCCTTCGACTTGAACGGGGCCACCATCGTCGTGCCCCAGGCGGATGCCCCCTCCGTCGTGGGAACCGCCGCCACCGTCCTTTCCGAGGAGCTTGCGGCGCGCACGGGCCTGCAGCTCGCTACTGCCGCCGCGCGACCCGAGACTGGTGCCGCCATCATCCTGGCCACCTACGCGGAAGGCTCCCTGGCCGGGTTGCCCGTTCCCGAGGCGACTGCCGATCACCCGGTGCGCAAAGCGGAAGGTTTCTGGATCCACGCGACCGAAGCCGACGGGAAGCCGGTGCTGTGGGTGTTGGGCCACGATGGACGTGGCGTCCTCTTCGGCGTAGGCGCCATTCTCCGCAAGATGGACTGGGAGAAGGGGGCGGCGAGCCTGCCCGACGGTTTCGAGCTCGCCACGGCCCCGGCCTACCCCATCCGCGGCCACCAGCTCGGCTATCGCGCACGGGCAAATTCCTGGGATGCGTGGACGCTGGATCAATTCGATCAGCACATTCGCGAGCTGACCTTCTTCGGCATGAACAGCTTCGAGAACATCCCATTTCAAGACGACACCACCAATCCCATGATGAAGTACTCTCGCGAGGAGATGAACCGTGAGCTGAGCCGCATTTGCGACAAGTACGACGTGGACTACTGGGTGTGGACACCCGCCGAGTTTGACCTGAGCGATCAGAAGCAGCGCGACGAATTGCTGGCCCTGCACCGAAAGCTCTACGAAGACAGCCCGCGCATCGACGGCGTCTTCTTCCCCGGTGGCGATCCAGGCGACAATCCGCCGGAGCTGGTGATGCCCTTCCTGGCCGACGTGGCGAAGGAACTTGTTACGCGCCATCCCCACGCCCGCGTATGGCTCTCGCTCCAGGGCTTTCACGGCGACAAGGTGAACACGGCCTACGCATATATTAAGGAACATCAACCCGATTGGTTCGGAGGCTTTGTGGACGGACCCTCCAGTCCGCCTACCGACCAACAGCGGATGAACCTGCCCCCGCAATACAAGTTCCGCCTCTATCCCGACATCACCCACAACAAACTCTGTCAGTTCGTCGTGCCCTGGTGGGACAATGCCTTCGCCCTCACCCTCGGCCGCGAGGCGATCAACCCGCGCCCAGCACAATACACTCAGATCCACAACTGGTACGCGCCCTACAGCGACGGCTTCATCAGCTATTCCGACGGCGTGCACGACGATGTGAACAAGGCCATCTTCAGCTATCTCGCCTGGGATCCGGCGACGGATCCGCGCACGATACTGGAGGACTACAGCCGGGTCTTCTTCAATCCGAAAGTTGCCGCGAAAGCGACCGACGGCATCTTTGCGCTGGAGAAGAACTGGCAGGGCAGCCTGGCGGAGAATGGCGCGGTCGATGGCACGCTGCTGCTCTGGCAGGCGCTGGAAAAAGATGCCCCGCAACTCGCAGGCAATTGGCGCTGGCAGATGAACCTCATGCGCGCCTACTACGACGCCTACACCCGCAAGCGCCTCCTCCGCGAGAGCGCATTGGAGATCGAAGCGAATCAGGCCCTGCTGAAAGCACCGGAAATCGGCGCGGACGCCGCCATGGCCGAAGCATTGAAAACTCTCAGCGTGGTGGATGAAGTCAACGTCGCCCCCGAACTGCTCAAACGCGTGGAGGATCTCTGCGACGACCTCTTCAAGTCTATCCAGCTTCAGACGAGCGTGGAGAAGTACGGCGCGGCCGGCGCCGAACGCGGGGCCTCGCTGGACTTCGTAAACTATCCGCTGAATAACCGCTGGTGGCTGGAAGACGAATTCAAAAAAGTCGCCGAAATGAAGAGCGAGGAAGAAAAAGTCGTACGGCTCCACACCATCGCCACCTGGGAGACACCCGGCCCCGGCAGTTATTACGACGATATCGGCAACATCGCCAAAATGCCCCACGTCCAGCGCGAGCAGTCCCTTGCCACCGATCCCATTGGCGCGAAAGCCCCCTACCCCACCTGGTGGTGGCTCGACAACGGACTCAGCCGACTCCGCCTTTCGTGGCAGGTCACCATGGACTATCCCGAGGCCGTGGTCTATGCCGGTGTTGATCCGAACGCGACCTACAAAGTCCGCCTCACCGGCTACGGCCAGATGCTCCTCAAGATCGACGGCGAACGCGTCCAGGGTGACAAGGCGAAAATCGAGCACGGCGATTTCGTCGAATTCGACGTGCCCGCGAAAGGCCTGGAAGATCGCCGCATCGAGCTCACCTGGGACCGCCCCACCGACGAAGCCCACCTCAACTGGCGCAAGCAATCACGCTTGGCGGAGGCCTGGCTGTTGAAGCAGTAGCCCCGACGGGACCGTCCTGAACGCAAGGGCCCTTGGCAAACGATCGCGGCTGTCTGTCGAACAAGTCGACGACGACCCGCCGCAGCCCACTATGCGTTCGGGACCGTCCCGCGTTTTTAAAAGCGGGGGACGGTCCCCCCGTCACCGACGAGATTCGCCACGACCCTACCGCACGCAGGTCCAAACGACATCGCCCTCGTCGCGTTTCTCGCCCTTCACACCGCCATCGTCCTTGCGGTTTAGTCCGACGCTGTAGAGCACAAAGCCATCGCCCTCGCGTCGGTAGTGGTAGGGATCGCCGGAGAAGGGATCGAGCGGCAGCGGGGTGGCCGACGTGAGCGCGTCCAAGGTGTCCGGGTAGTTTCCATGTCGGACTTTCCACGCGCGAAGTTGGGTCGCGACATGCATGAAATCGCAGCGCGCCGCCATGCGGTCAAAACCGTCGATTCCCCCGACGATTGCAGGCGCCAAAATCGGAACCATCCAGTTGGTGGGGAGCATCGGGCCGTCGGCACCTTTCGCCAATTCGTCCAACTTGGCTCTGCGTTGTATCGGCGAGTCCAGACGCAATGCAGAGTCCAAATCAAACCAGAAATCGATCAGCGCAATTTCGTTCGTAGACAATAAAAATCGAGGTAGCGGCGTTTCTTTGGACAGTCCGAAGGCGGCTTCGCTGGCCAGGTTTTTTCGGTGTACCTCCGGGTCCGTGACGATCTCCAGCAGTTTCCAATAGGTTTCACCCAGCGGCAACGTCGCATCCGTGGCGTTCATAACGTTTTCCGCGGCAACAAGCGACGTTTCGACGCACGCGATCCGGACCAGCAGGGCCAGCAGCGTGGGGTCTTCGTTCATCGTAGACGCCATGCGCAGCCCCGCCTCCAGCCACCGGCATGCGCCAGTCACGTCACCCGATCGCGCGTCAAAAATCGCTTTTGCGGCAAGGTTGCGCGCGAGCTCGCGGGGAGCGTTCAGGGCAAAGGGGGGCGTCTCGAAGTCTGTTTCCTCCGCGGCCGAGCCCCGCGCCAGCGTCTGCGCTTCCTCCACTTTTTGGAAAGCCTCTTCCATCGCCGCCAGTTTCACACGCACACGTCCTTCGATCTCATCGGGTGACGGCAATTCGGTGTCCTGCTGGCCCCGCTGTCGAAAGGCCTCCGGACCCTTGGTGAGCGCGTCAAACGCCGACCAGTCGCCATACTCGGCATCGACTTTGGACATTAATCCAGCCGCATAGTGGTACACCCGACCCGCGTCTTCCTCTGGTGCGGGACGCTCAGGAATGAAGTCACGAAAATCCACCGCACCGAATCGTTCTTTGAACGCCTCGCGCTGGCGCTGGACCTTGCGCAGCATTACCTGGTCCGCGATGATATACGTCACAATGATCAACACCACGAAGACGAGGAATCCGCGAAACAGTCGAAACAGGATGCGGCGCTTCGGGCGCGGCGGAGGGCTATCTATTTCGCTCATAGGCAGTTCCTTTGTTAGCAGGTTATCTAGACCCAAAATGGCCGCACGAAGGTGGCTTAACCTTCCAGGTTGAGATTGCATGATGGTGCGTTGTCGAAGTGAATGGATCCTTGTTTCGTGTCGATGCGTTGAGGATTGTGAGATTGTCTGCAAAGTCTGGTGTCTTGTTGACGCAGGAGGTTACTTTGTCTCAACCTGGAAGGTTAAGCCTCCTTCGGTGCGCTTCCGAAATCATGGTGTATGTCCTTCGCCGCAGTGTCGTTGCCGCTTGGTTAATTCACCTCTACCTGCGTTGAGGAAATCCCATCCGTCTCCACCACAAAAGGCCGTGAATACGCCGCCATGCGTTGTGCGACGACATAGTCCACCAAAGGTTCATCCGCCGCGTCAGCCAAAGTCTCCGCCACCTGCTGTTCCACGCGGGCCAGTTGCTCCGCGTAGGTCGTCGTGCGCAGGCCCTGGCGGATTTCCTCGGAGCCGCCTTCAAACCAGATCGACCAGCCATACACCGCGATGAGCGTCGCCGCACACCACTCCATGGTGTGCTGCAAGCGCTTCCACTCCGAAGGACGCTCGCGTCCCGCAGCATCTAGCACCCGCGCGCGCAGCGCATCCGACGGTGCGGCCAGGGCAAGCGATTTCAGACGTTCTTCAATTCGGTCCATGCGACACCGCCTCCTCTTCTTCAAGGATTTCCTTCAACTTTCCCAGCGCATATCGATAGCGGCTTGCGGCGGTATTTTGCGATGCGCCGGTGACGCGGGCGATCTCTTTGAAGGTCATGTTCTGATACACCTTCAGCACTACCACTTCGCGCTGCTCCACCGGCAGGGCCAGCAGCGCTGCATTGACCCGCGCGGCCTCCTCCGCCGACTCCAGCGAATTCTCAAGCGGCCCGAGTACCTCCACCGAGTAGGTCAATTCCACCGCCGCCCGCGTCCGAACCGTGCGTTTGCGCAGGCGGCTCAGGGCTTCGTTACGCGCCGCGCGGTACAGATAAGCCGCCGGATTGCGCAGCCCGAACCACCCCCTTGATCGCGCCAGCGCCCGCAGGAACACCTCCTGCACCACATCCTCCGCCTCCGCGCGGTCCGCGAGTATCGCGTGAACATAGCCGTAGAGCCCCACCCCATGGGCATCGTACAGGGCTCCGAGCCATGCGCTGTCGTCCGTGCCGCCGATGGTGTGTTCCTCGCTCTTCGCTGATGTCTTCTGGGCTAATGACGCGCGAGGGATCCTGATTTGTCTGAGTAAACCTCGGTAAGAATAAAGAATAGGTCTTATGGGTCTTATGGGTCCTATGGGTCAATATGAAACAGCGCCAGCGCGCCAACTCATACGACCCATTGGACCTATACGACTCATACGACCAATTCCCGTTCAGACTCCAGACTCCAGACTCCAGACTCTTCCCCTCACCCTTCGGGCGGCGTATCCGCCTGTATAAAATTAAACAGATCCCGGATATCCTGATCCGACATCCCGTTCAACAATCCCTCGGGCATCACCGACAGCTTCATGGGCTCTTTCGACTTCACCTTGTCCCGGGGCACGGTCATTTCATTGCCCGCCGAATCCACCAGCGATATTTCCGCGTCGGTCTCGCGCAGGAGGAAGCCGTTGACCACGCGCTCCTCCGCACCGAGGCCGTCGTCTTCGCCGAGGATCGTGAAGGTGGTGCCCGTGAACTCGGGGAGCACGGACATGCTCGGATCGATTACGTTGGTGATGAAGGTCCAGAGATCCTGGCGGTTCAAGCCGGTAAGATCGGGGCCGACCTTGCGCCCGATGCCCAAATGAACGTGGCACTTGCCGCAAATATTTTCGAAAACCTTGATGCCGTTGCGCGCATTACCGGGGCCGTTTTTCCACGTCGCCCAAGCGGCGTTGACCTGTGCCATTTTCTCCGCCGGACTCGTGCGGATCGCGCCCCAGTGCTTGTGTACAAGTTCGTCGATAGCCGGATCGTTCAGCGCGGCCAGGTTCGCAAGGAGGTCCCGCGCCACATCCGCCGGGGGAATTTTGCCCGTGTCCACAGCGTCCAGCAGCATCGTGGCCCAGGCCTTGCGCGCCACGAGGGCGCTGGCGATTTTTGCTTTGAGGTCACCGGCGGCCGGGAGGGCCGCAAGCAGCGCGGCGCCAATCTCCGGATCGCCGAATTGCTGCAAGGCCGCCAAGGCGTCTTCGCGAAACGCGCCGCCCTCGTTGAAGAGCGCGAGCATCGTTTCCTTCGCCGGGGCGTAGGCCTCTTCGCCGAGCAATTTGATCAAGGCCTTCCGCTGGCCTGCGTCTGCGGAAGCGTCCGCAATGGTGGCCGTGGCCAGATCGAAAACCTGCTTGTTGCCCAGGCGCGCCGCGATGATGAGCAATTGGGTGTTGCCCGGATCCTCGTCGAGCATATCCGCCAGCTTCGTATTCAGCGCTTCGGGTACCACGGCATTGGTGCCTTGGCCCAGTCCGGTGGCCATGCCGGTCAGGAGCTGCTGGCGCTGTGCGGGCCGCTCCAGACTTGCCAGCACCTCGGCGCAGGCGTTGAAGTCGTCGTCGTTGCGATCCTGCGTGAAGCGTTGACCCAGACGGGGAACGATCGTGTTGTCAAAAATCGTGCTGCCCGTATTGCCCGCGTTCTTCACCCACGCCAGCACGGCCGTGCGATCCTGACGGAGCTGGCCTTCCACAGCCCACCACAGAAGCATGGGGATGTGGAGATCCTGCAGATCCTTGCCCGATCGCAGCATGGCCAGCACCAAGGGCAGACCGTATTCGGGCGAGAGCCGCTTTGCCGTGCTGGCGAGCTGGCTGCGCAGATGGGGCTCGGTCTCCACCTGACCCATCGCCACCAGCTTGCGCCCGATCAGTTCATTGGCCGTGCCATCGTTCCCCAGCAGGCGCACGGTCCACTCGCGCACCAGCGGATTTGGATGGTCCAGCGCGCGCACGGCGAATTCCGGTGTGAATCCGCCGCAGGCGTTAATCGCCCAGAGCAGGCGCAGCGAGCGCTCCTCCACCACATTCGGTTCCCAGAATTCCGCTTCGATGGCGGGCACGGCGCTGGCATCTTTGCGATCATAGAGCACGCGCAGGGCCGTCTCGCGATACCACTTGTTCGGATGGTCCAAATGCTGGACGAGGTCGGCGGTCGACGCCGCACCAAGGTCGAAAGGCGCATAGGGCGTGTTCGCGCCATAGCTCACGCGATAAATGCGACCTGTCTCGCGCATGATGCGGTCCGTCTCCGCCGACACGCTCCACGTGATGTTGGAATCGTGCCAGTCGGCCACATAAAGGGCACCATCGGGTCCCTGGGCCATGGCGACAGGCTGGAAGTGGGCGTCTTCGGTCTCGAAAATCTTGGTCGTCTCATGGGCGGAATACGTCGAGCCCATGGGCTTCAGCTCCGCCGCGCTCACGTGGTGAACCAGTGCCCGCGCGGTGAACAGGGCATTCTGATATTGCGGCGGAAAGTTCGGTGCGAGATAAGAGACCATGCCCTGGGATAACTTCGCTTTGGAGCTGTGATCCTCCATGTTCTCGAACCAGCCATAGGCATAGGGGTTAGTCAGTTCGCCGTGCTTCGCCCAGCCCTTCCAGTAATAGCCACCCTGCACCTGGTGGTACCCGATAACACCGCCGTTGCCGCCGGTGAACATGCGGCCCTGGGCATCCAGCGCAATACCGAAGTTATTCATGCCACCTTCCGCGAACAGTTCAAAGCGCTTGTCCGCCGGGTTGTAGCGCCAGAGATTCTGGCCTTTGAAATGAACCGGGGGCTTGTCCATGCCCGGCTGCGTGACGGTGGCGGTCGACGTGGAGCCCTGGTAGCCGTAGAGCCAGCCATCGGCGCCCCAGGTGAGGCCATTGGCCACCGCATGAAGATCTTCCAGGCCGAAGCCCGCCAGATGTACCACGGGATCGCCATCGGGCACGTCGTCGCGATTCGCATCGGCGTAGAAAAGCAAATAGGGTGGATTCAACACCCACACGCCCCCGCGCCCCGGCAAGGCCGAAGTGGTGACGCTCAATCCCGACACAAATTCCTTCACCGAGTCGAAGCTGCCGTCGCCGTTCGTATCTTCGTGGATGGTGACCTTGTCCTTCCCCTTCATATGATTCGGCGGCGCGACAGGCGGGAAGTTCTCGTATTGGATGCGCCAGTATTCGTCATGGCCGATGACCTTGAGCCCCTCGGGAAAGGGAAACTGGAGATACTGGGTAATCCAGAGGCGGCCGCGCTCGTCGAAATTCATGCACAGGGGCTGGCGCACCTCGGGTTCGCGCAGCACCGTTTCCAGTTGAAAGCCTTCGGCGGTCTTGAACTGGATATCGGCGGCTTCCTGCGCGGCGGCGCCCAGGGCCAGGCCCGCGGCGGCGGCAAGCAAAACGGATTTCATGGACACAAGGGATCTCCCGGTAAGCTGGCCCCGCCAGCGTTTTCGCCTGAGCCTGCTATTGTGGCGAATCGCCAGGGGGCGATCAAGGGGTAGGCATGCGTGCCATTGACGCAGAGGCAAAGGATTGGGGTTATCAAGGGCGATGCCGGGTGCCACCTTCAAGCAGAGGAGCGCAGCGGGGTAGCTTGTGGGTGAGAGTACTCCGAATTTTCAACGAGAATCGTGCTGCAGGGTCAAGTCGCAACACCCACAAACTCCATCGCTAGGCGATTCCGTTTGAAGGTGGCACCCCAGAGTGACCTTCGAACTGCATGGATCATGTCCTTAAATTAGTGCCATTTGCGCCGGTCCCTGGGCCCTCGCATGCGGCGATGGCCTCACGCAAGAGACGCTCGTTGACATCCCACCAGTCCGTTAGTTCGTTCAATACATCCAGCAGTCTTGGATCGGCAATTTCCTTTGCAGCTTCCACGGCCAGGGTACCGACGCAATCTGAGCTCAGCTCGACCAAGAGTGGCGCTACTACACGCTTATCCCGTCGTCGCGCCAGGCCAACGAAAGCCTCCCCACGCGTTTCGTTGTCGGGATCGGCCACGCGACGGAGCAGGGCTTCACGAATCGCTTCGCTGTCCATCTCAATTTGGGAGCCAAGCCCGAAGGTCGCCCAGTTCCGTACATCCGTGTCGAAGTCTTCACTCAGGCGGATCAGCATGTTGACGGCGAGGTCAGACTCAATCGTGAGGAGGGCAACTGTGACGCCATATCGCACATCCGCTGACTCGTGCCCGAGCAGGGGCAGGAGCCTTGGTTCGGCACCGACGATATCCAGGTAGTGCAATGCATGGAGGGTCGAACACAGCACATCAACCGAAGGGTCATCCAGCAAAGGCCAGAGAATGGGGAGGGATTGTTCGCGAAATGGACGATCCCAGACCCCGAGCTGGGCAAGGACAGCCGCGCCCAGGGAACGGAGTGCGGCATCACTTGAAAGACACCACGCGCGCGCGGCCTGAAATACGGCCTCCTCCGGACGAAAGTGCAGGGCGACGACGTAGTCCCAGAGATCCTCGCTTGCCAAGTGGCGCTCGGCGTCGGCTATCAGATCGCTAGTCGATAGCACCTTTAGCGCCTCACGCTTTTCGGAGGCGGGTACACGCTCAGCGCTCATTCATTTCATCCCGCGTCAACTTACGGCCAACGCTCACTTTGCCGCGAATCGAGTTAATCGCATCATCGAAGCGTCTGACTCGTTCTTCTTGCCCCGCATATTCCGCGAGCCAATTGCTCAGAAGAATCTCAAGCGTCGTATGCTCCAGGCGCGCCCGTCGTTCGGCAGCCTCCATAAGGTGTTCGTCAATGCTCAGCGTGATGGTTCTCATGATGATTCTGACTCCATCGGAGTAATTTTTGCTCGTGTAGAGTTTATACCAATATGGCCGGGGGAGAAAGATTTTCCCACAGATCTACACAGATTGCAGAAAGAGAACCTAAAGCAGCCAGATGTGGCGGGCAGGTAATAAAAGGAGTATGGCCGATCTATCTGTGCGGATCTGTGTAGATCTGTGGGAAATGCTTTTCTTGCGGACAACGGCTGCTCCAGGCTCTTCGTGGCGATCGCTTTTCGAGTGCAAGCTCCTTGCAATATTTCCCATTTCCCTCTATCGTATGCAGCGGTAGCACCCACGGGAGAGGCGGTTTGGCAAAGCAGCAGCAAGGTATTTCACCCGACGTGATCGCGTCTTACAAGTCGCAGTGTACCGTCTTGTCTCAAGACTGGCAGCGGGTTCACGGTCTTCTCGACGCCTACCACGCGTCCGGTGCGGATCGGGAAAGTCTGGAGCTGGAGTATATGGCGCTCCGGAGCAAGCTGTCCTGCGACTATCCCGTTTTGTCCCACTGGCGTAAGGGCGGCTTCGGTCTGAGTGCGGAAATCAACCGGACCCTCGCCCTGGGCAGCAGTCTGGCCTCCCTGTCGGAATCGTCGGCCGCATCGTGCGGTACCGTACAGAAGCATTGGCAGGCCGCCTGGACCGCGTTGCGCAAGGTAATGGACGTGTTGCAGGGGGCCGAGCGCCAGATCGCCGAAGGCAAACCCGCCGAGCTGCCGCCTGAGTTGCTCGTCCACGCCACCCACGTGCCCTTTCCCATCCGGAAAGTGCTCAAGGTCCTGGGCACGATAGCCGCCGTGCTGCTCGTCGCCGGAACCCTATATGTCATGCGCAACTTCCTCGGTTTCTGGGCGCCCGAAGCCGGTGCGGGCCTCGCTGTGGAGGGTATGAGCGATGCGGAGCAGATCGAGGCGGTGCTCGTGACCATGAATGAGGCTTTTAAGAACAACGACGTGGACCAGTTCATGACGGTCATAGCCGATGACTTCCAGGACGAAGAGGGCAATGGGAAGACCAAGCTCCGCGTGGCACTCCAGGCCTTCAAGGAGGCGGGCGAGCTGGCCCGGGCCTCGGTCAACTGGAGCCGCATGGCTATCACCGAACGAGATGGCCTGATCGATGTTCGCCCGGTCTACATTGTGGCGCCCGACGGGGAGATAGTGATTTTCCTGGGCTTCAAGCCGTACCGTGGCGGCAAGCTGTTGATCGTGACGGGCAGTGCCGCATAACATGGTACAATGACGGACGGACGAAGCGTTGGGAGCGCAACGCCGGACCGTAATCCAAACAGATGGACGGAAACAAGGTAGTGGCCATGTTCATACTGCGGCGGACGAAGGGGGAGACGGACGGCGAGTGCTGGCCCATCAGCGCCGCGTCGTTGTTCATTGGGCGCAGTGCCCAGTGCGACGTGACCGTCGGCGACCCCACCGTATCCCGCCGCCACTGCGAGGTCTATGCCCAGAATGGCGGTATCTTTCTGCGCGACCTGGGCAGCAGCAACCTCACCCTGGTCGATGGTCAGCCCGTGAAGACGGCGGAACTCCATCCCGGGAACCACATTATCGTTGGGACCGCCCACTTTGTGGTGGAGGAGTCTAGCGACCAGGCCCCGGTGGAAGCCGCGCCGGTGCCCGAATCCGCCCGCCGCTCCCTTGCCGTGGAGCGCAACATCTTCGTGGATGAAAGCCGGTTGCCGGAGGTGATTGCGCTCGGTCCTCGCGGGGTCGAGGGTTTAAGCAGGCTCTTTCGCCTCGCGCGGCTATTGAGCGAGACCCAGACCATCCAGGAACTCGCCATGATCCTCCATGAGGCGCTCACGGAAACCTTCAAGCCGGAAATATGCTGGATCGCCCGCTACATTGAAGAGCGCAGCACCCTGACCTTTTTTAACGCCCAGGGCGAGATTGTGGACGCGCCGGAGGATGCGCCCCGGAAGATCGTTGAGGCGGCCTTCTTCCGGCGGAGTGGACTACTCTGGCCTCGGGAGAAAGACGGTGTGGTCCAAGCCCAGGCGGCCGCGCCCCTGGTGACGCCGGATAAGCGGGTGGGCATTGTCGTGCTTCAGAGCATGCCCGGCACCCTCTACGATTCTATGGATCTGGAGTTGCTCTCCGCCATCGCCCTCACCGCCGCTCCCTTCGTAAAATCCATGGAACAGGCGGAGCAAACCCAGATCTCCCTCACCAAACTTCGCAAGCAGTGGGGGCTGTAGGGGACTGTCCTGCACGTAGGGTCAGTCGAATCGCGACGCCGACGATACCCGCCACCACATTCCCGACCGAGGCAGGTTAACTGTGCGTGCGGGACTGTCCTCCGCTTTGAAAACGCGGGACCGTCCCGAACCTCTGGCGGGCTTCGACGGACTGTGTCGATGGGATAATGCTTCGGTTTTGTCCCGCCGTTGGAAGGCCCCTGGGTTCAGGACGGTCCCGGCGGTAGTTTCGGCGCGATGGCTTCCGCTACCAGCTTGCCCTTCACTTCGTTGCCCGCCGCGTTCATGTGGATGGGATCGGCAAAGTAGAACTGATCCCGTGGGGTAGTCTTGTGCAGTTCGATCAGGCCCGCACCCGTTTTATACGCCAGGGCGATCACGATCTGCGTATGCTCGGCCAGGCCCCGGCGGTAGCCCCCTTCCAGACGGCGGGATTCCTCGTTCGGCCCGGCGAAGGCCGGCACGTCCAGATACGCCTGGGTTAGAAGCCACACCTGGCAACCCGCCGCCTGGGCCGTGGCCACCATCTCGCTCAGATTCGCCTCATAGCCGGTCGGGGCATTAAGCGCCAGGTTCGCCAGGGCTTCATCCGCCGGCGGCATGGGTTTCTGGGTCTGGCTCTGGAGAGAAAGGGGCTTGATCCAGTCGAGCCCATACGCGAAGGCCAGCCAGGCATGGGAGCGATAGGCAATCCGGTGCCAGAGCTTCACCTCCAGCGGGGCGAAGTTCGTGCGAAAGTGACTGTAGTCCTTCTGATAATCAGGATAGAAGCGGGGGATTACATCATTGATGGCGTTCTGTATGAGCACCACATCCGGGTCGAGTTCCGCAAGTACGCGTTTCAACGTACCCAGAATCTCGCGGGAGGTGTAGCCCCCCACACCGAGGTTAAAGACTTCCACCCGCTCCCAGCCCGCAGGCTTCAACGGGCCGTTGAGCTGCACCTCCAACTGCGCAGGATAGGTATCCTGGTTGTCTTCCACACTGACGCCATAGGTGGTTGAAGCGCCGAAGCAGGCGATGCGCAGCACCTGGTCCGATTTGGGCGGAAAATCTTCCGCGTCCCGGAACCCCTGGCGATTGTGGTGGGTCACGCCGCCGCGCTGGGCGGTCAGCGAGAAATCGGGCCGCAGGCGGTAGCTGAGCTCGGGATCGGGAACAAATCGGATCCAGTCGGCACCGTCCGAGGCGAGACGCCCATAGTCTTCGACCACGCGTTTCAGGACGGGATCATCCCCGGCAGAAACAACGATTCGGGCGCCGACTTCGAGGGCGACAAGGAGCGCCAGCAGAAAGCCAATAAAGAAAAGAGGGGGTACCCAAACGGGAAGTGGGGAAGAGGGGGGCGCGGGTGCTGTGGGTGTGTGGGCCGGGTCCAAGAGTGGTCTCCTCGTGGAAGATCAGGTTGGCGGTCATTCTCTGGGGCGGATACACGCCTCTCCCCGGTGATAACCTTGGTGGAAAAACGCCATTATCGTGCGTGAGGCCCGAAGGCGTCAACCCGAGGTAACGACGGTTCCGGTCTCACCCTGTTTGGCCTTGCTCAAGCGGCGATACGCCATCTTGATCAGATTCTCCGCCTTGCCCCCATCACTGGGGTAGGTGACCACGGAAAAGCGCAAGTCCAGTTGGCTCTCAAAGAAGCCCTTATATCGATTCACTGCAATCATCGCGCTGTTGATGTCGGTTTCCCCCATCAGCACGGCAATGGAACTGTCGAAATCCGCAATCACATCACTGTCACGGATGTGGGCACCCAGGAAACTTCTCAGCCCGGATATACCCTGCTCCGTCGTGACCATGACCATGGAAACGAAACGTCTGTGCCGCTGCGCGCTGTACAACTCGTACTGCAGCAGTTGACGTAATATAGTGAAGTCCGTCTTCACGCTGGCCTCCCAATATAGGCTGAACGGGTACAGTGTTGCTCTCCGTTCCTTAAGCAATATTCATGCCGCTGCGCATTTTTCGCGAATTTAAAGCAGTTCGCGGTGTAAGCGATAGTAATAGAATAACTTAGGGATTGGATGCAGGGGACTGAACTCCAGCCCTATCCGGATTCGCGATCAGAAAATGCCGATTAGTACGTCAAATTTGACAACCTTATATCGACCGGTCATTGCGTATTCTAAGCAATTCAATAAATAAGCGGCATTATTGCCACGGTTCCGGATCAAATGTTCTCTCATGACCCAATCTGGGTCACGCTCCACCCCCGCCTCCAAGTTTCGGCTCTATCCTTTATCACATCTTAGCGGCTATCTATCAGTGAAGCGGGAAAGTATTACGAAACCTATCCAATCATGGTCAAACTTGAACACATTTATCGCGTCTTATGGTATAATGTACGCAATCGAGGGCGAGGGTAGGGCCTCAAACTTCCGCCGGTACCATCGTGGTCTATCATATCTGGTACATAAATGGCAGAAATCCGCCACGCAGGTCTCGCGAGGGCGGATTGGCATAATTGATGCTCCTAAACGTGCCGAGCTTCAGGTATCGAGTGCGCGCCCGGGGCGCGGCGCAGGGTAGGAAAGGACGCGGTCGTGACAACGCAATTCAAAGCAGAAGTCTGGCAACATGAAGCCGTGGCATCCCCGCTTCACGAACAATTACTCGGGCGGGATCCGCGGATCCTCGAAGTAAATGATCTGGTACGGCGTCTCGCCCAGGTGGATCTCTCCGTCTTGATTCGGGGCGAAACCGGAACGGGCAAGGACATCGTCGCCAACCAGTTGCACCGCCTTTCCCCGCGTTACGGCAAAGCCTTCATCAAGGTCAACTGTCCCAGCATTCCCGAGGATATTCTCGAAAGCGAGTTGTTCGGCTACGAACGGGGGGCGTTCACCGGGGCGGACACCTCCAAGCCGGGCCGATTTGAGATGGCGCACGAGGGCACGTTATTTCTTGACGAAATCTGCGAAACTGCGCCGCAAGTGCAAGTTAAACTGCTCCAGGTGCTCGATGGCGAACCCATCGTTCGGATCGGTGGCACCGTGCCGGTCCACAGCGACACGCGGGTTGTAGCCGCCACCAACTTGGACTTAGACGAGGCGGTCGCGCTGGGCCGACTTCGCGAGGATATTTCCTTCCGTTTGCGGGAGGTCGTGATCGAGGTTCCACCCCTCCGGGAACGCCGGGAAGATATCTCTTTACTGGCAGAGCATTTTAATTATAATATGTGCAAGATGATGAAGAAGGAGTATGTGCCCCTTACTCCCGATCTGATTCATGCCCTGACCCAGTTGGATTACCCCGGCAACGTCCGGGAACTTTCCGGGCGAATAAAAAAATATGTAACCACGGGCTCTGTGGATCTATTATTGGCGGAGGAGAATGCAACGGGACAACGGCCCATGTTCGCGCCGCTGCAGGCCGCGAAGCCGATTATCCTGGAGTCGCGTGAAGAACGGATTTTCATGCCCTTGAAAGAGGCCGCGCGAAAAGCCGCCGAAGCGGCGGAGCGCGCCCTCATCGAGGAAACATTGAACTATACTTTGTGGAACCGTCGCAAAGCGGCCAAGCTATTGAGAACGAGCTACAGCTCGCTCCTTCGCCGTATTGAAGCGTACGGTATCGGAAAAGCTGACTAGAACGAGCTGGGAAAGAATCGGAATGAGAAATCACCTCTGCAGTATGCTCTTGGTACCCGTCCTTGGTCTTTTTGTCCTCGGCGGATGCGCTCATGACCCCGACGCGACCCCGGAAGCCGGCCTGGCCAGTGAATCGCCGGCCCCGGCGGGTGAGGTGACGGAAACATCGCTGCCTCCCGAGACGGCACCATCCGACGCGCAACCCGCCGGTGCGGCAGCGCCCGCGGAAGAGATCGTCGTCGAGTCGGTTGACGTTCCCGAAGGCGGTGCGGTCGAAGAGGCGGTCCGGGTACAGACCGACGCCATCATGCCGGATAATCTGCCGGAAGGCGTGATTGTGGACGGATCGGCCACGGGCGAAGCTCCACCCGCGCTGCCCACCGAAGAGGAGATCATGGCCCAGTACCGCATCGGCCCCACCGACGTGCTGGAGTTCCGTTCCTTTGACGACGAGACGCTCAACACCAGCGTCATCGTACGTCACGACGGCTATGTGTCCCTCCCGTGGATATCGGATCTGAAGCTCGGCGGCCTGACGCGCGAGGAGGCGACCGCGAAAGTGCGCGAAGCCTATCAGTCGCTGTATTTCGAGGCGGAAGTGAGCCTTCAGATCACTGAAGCCACGAGCAAAGCCTACACGGTCACAGGCGACGTGTCCCGTCCTGCCGAATTTCCCTACCTCAAACCGATCACGCTCCTCGACGCCATCGTGGCGGCGGGCGGTCTGCGCGTGAACCAGCGCGGCGGCGACAGTTTTGTGGGCGGTCAGGGCCAATTGGTAAAGGCCGTCATTCTCCGGGGCACGGGTGAAGAACGTACGGCGACCGCATATGATCTGCGCAACATGGATAGCGCCGGCGCCCATGCTACTCAGACCCCCGTGTTGCCGGGAGACACTATCTTTATCCCTGAAGGCCTGAATCTCGTCTACATTCTCGGCACCGTTGGGCGTCCCGGCATTCAGCCCCTTACCGAAGGCATGACCTTCCTTCAGGTGATGGCCGCCGCCAATGGATTCAATGAATCGCAGGGTCGGCTCAGCAATGTCGTACTCATGCGTGAAATAGAAGGCGGTCAGACGGAAGTTCAGTTGATCGATGTCAAGACCATATTGAAACAGGGCGGCGATTTTCTCATGATGCCGGGCGACATCGTCTATGTTCCCAGGAAGCGCCTCGTTACCCTGGGCGAATTCATCAGCCGCTCCACGGCCCTCGCGTCGCCCATCATGAGTATTGCCGGCCAGGCAATGGGCCTCTATACCCAAGCCTACGATGTGTTCTACACCGACGAGCGCATCGACCTGCTCTATAATTCCAGCAATTCCAGCCAACTCCAGACCAATCTCCAGTTGCTCGAAGCAATTCGAACCATCGGGACCGTGGCGGATGGCGTCGGCGGCACGAAATAGCCTGATCTGAATAAGAGGTACATGCATGTCCAGAGATTTTTCGACCGTTGTTGATGACACCCCGAGTGAAAAACCGGGCACCCGAACGCCCGGACTTCACTTTGATGTCAAGCGGTTCTTCAGCCTTCGAATGCCGGTCATCCTGCTGATCTCCAGTGTCCTTGCCGTGCCTTTCGCGCTGGCGGGTTGGATTCTGACCCCGGTTGAATTCACGGCCGTGGCCCAGATTCAGTTCCGCTCCCTGAACACGACCTTTGCCGACCTCAACAATGCGGCCGGCAGTTCGTCCGAATATGAAAAGTTCGTGAACACCCAGATCGCCACACTGATGGGTGACACCGTCATCATGCAGGTTCTGGAACGTTCCAGCATCCAGAACCTGCCCAGTGTCCTGCAGGCGCAGGACAAACTGACCTTTCTCAAGGGCCGCATAACGGCCCGGCCCGTGACGCGAAGCGAACTCGTGAACGTGGTCTGCGCCATGCGGACGCGCGAGGAAGCCTTGGAAGTCTTGAAAGTACTCACGGACGTTTATCAAGACGTGGCGATGAAGCAAGCCAGCAAGGAGGGTAGTCAGCGCATCGATACCCTGAACGAGCAGATGGAGAACCTTGAAACCGAACTGGAGGGTAAGCGTCAGACCATAGAGGATATGGAAGGGGCGCTGGGTGCGACTACGGGCACGGTTCATCCCCAGGACTCCGTTGAAGCCGAGCAGTATCGCGCGAGCATGCTTGACGCGGAGACCCAGCTTAAGCAGGCGGAAAAAGTTGTCGCGGACACGGACGATCAGATCGCCCGCCTCGAGTCGCTGCAGGCCTCCAACAAGAGCAACCCCTCCGCTCCCATTTTCGACTACGGCGTGGAGAACCTCGTCGGCTCCGACCCGCGCGTGAGCACCATCCAGGGCGATCTCGTTCGCCAGGAAGGCGTCGTTGACGGGTTGCGCGAAACCCACAAGGACAATCATCCGGAGCTCAAGTCGCAGGTGCGCACCCTGGAATCACTGCGCAAGAGCATTGCGAAGCAGGAAGAAATTGCCCGTTCAAGCGCGCTTCAATCCCTTCATGGAGACCTGTTGCAGCAGTTGGACGCCGCAAAGCGTGGCGTATCCGACGCACAGTTGAATTTGACCAGCAATACGGAGCGCTACAACACCTTTGTCACTACCGAGGTCGAAAAAGCCACGAAAACCTCCGCAGACCGGGCGCGCTTGGAAAAGCTGAAAGAGGAGGCCGACGCCGCCCGCGTGTCGATTGAAAACTGGAGCAACACTAAGCGTAACCTGCAGCTCGACGAGAAGGCAGCGGGGCCACGGGTCGAGGTAAATACCGAGCCCTACGCGCCCCTGGTGGCGGGCGTGGCGAAAAAGCTGCTGATGGCGCTCATGGGTATCGTCCTGGCCTTTGGCATTGGGCTGACCTACGGCGTGCTGCGCGAATTGACGGATGGTCAGGTGCGCACGCCCCACGATATCAGCCGTATTTCGAGTCTGCCGATTATCGCGTCCATTCCCCATTTCAGTGAAGATCTCACGCTGGAAGACGCGGACACGGCCCTCCTGATGGCGCAACACCCGAATTCCATTGTTGCGGACGAATACCGCCGAATCCTGGCCCGTATCCTGTTTCCCGAGGACAATGCGGCCGAGATCAGCTCCCTGATGATCGTGAGCGCAAGCTGGGGCGAAGGCAAGACTTCCGTGGCCAGCAATCTGGCCGTGGCGCTGGAAAGCGCCAACCGGCGGGTGCTCCTCATCGACCTGAGTTCCCAGCGGCCGGGAATAGAAAGCACATTCGGCCTCGTGCCGGGCCTCGGCCTCGCGGAGCTGCTGGAAAACATGGATGCCCGGGAGGAATTGATCCGCCGGACCGAGTTCGAGAACCTCGGCATCATCGGGCCCGGCCTCAATCCCAAGGCCCTGGCGGGCCGCCTGGCGTCGCGCGAAATGATGGACTTCATGGAATGGGCTGATGAGCATTTTGACCATATCATCATCGACACGCCGCCACTGCTGCTCATGTCGGACGCCAAGCTAATCGCGCCCGCCATCGACGGCGTGCTCTTTGTGGTCGGCGTCGGCCAGTCTTCCCTGGGCATGGTAAGCCGGGGCTTGCGTGAGCTGGAATTGCTCCGTGCAAACACCATCGGTGTCGTGCTCAACGGTATCCGAAGCCTGCGCGGCGGCTATCTGAAGAAGAACCAGAAACTTTTCTACGCCTACGCCAACCAGGCCGCGCCACCGAAGGTGCGACCCATGGCCATGCCGGAGATTAATATTCTCGACGAGGATATTCCCGAACCGCTTGACGCGGAAGTTGTTCTCCTTCCGCTCGAAAAGCGAAAGGACTAGAGAGAGCGTGCGTGCCCCCCAGATCCCGAGATGAAACATGCCGGGGGCACGGCGCGGGACTACATTTCCTCGACGTTGTCGGCCCCGTGTCAGGGGCCGAATGGCGCGGGATAGCTATCCTTCCGGGACTCGCAAGGGGCAGCGGGTCTGGCGATTGGCAAGGCAGATCGAAATTGTGTAACCGGAATCAGGGGATATCATGTCACGCAAAGTCTGGATAATTCTGATAGCATCCACCCTGGCGCTGGGCCTAATCTGCGCCGCGGGGGTGGCGGCGCTGATTCTCGTGCCCAGGTATCGCGCCTCACAGAGCTTGGTCAAAGCGCGCCAGTTGGTGAGCGCGGGTACCCCTGAGCTTGCCCGCCGTCCCTACAAAGAATACCTGTACAAGAATGGCAACGATATCGCGGTCCTCGACGAATACATCGGAGTTTGCGAAGGGGTGATCTCCGATCGTCGGCGCGTTCTGGCCGACGCGGGCCGAATCATGACCCGCCTGATTCAGTTGGAACCGGAGAATCCCGCGCGAAAGACACAGCTCTTCGATTTCTACCGCAAATATCGATTCTGGACCGAGCTCGAAGCCGCAATCAATCTCTACGGCGGCGACGATCTTGCGGCCCTGGAATATGATCGCGTGGTCGCCGTTCAAGAACAGGGCCGGCTCGACCAGGCCGTTACGGAGCTGCAAGCCTATATCGACAGCGGCCGCGACCTGCGCGACACGCCCCTCCGGAAGGCCCGGACCCATGTGGCGCTGCGCGACCTCAACGCGGCCGATGGTGTTTTTCCACCCCTGCTTGAAAAGTATCCCGACGACAGCATGCTCCGTGTCCACTATGCGGCCTATCTTCTCGACCAGGACAAAATTGAAGAGGCCCAGACCCAGCTCGCCTCGGTGCCCGCGGAACTGCATGAGCAGACCGAATTTGTGATCGCCACCATCCGCATCAACCTGGCCCGCGAGCTATTTGCCGAGGCCCTGGTCCTGGCGGAGAAGGCCCTTGCGGCAACGCCGGACAATCTCGATCTGCAGCTCAATTATGTTCTGGCGCTGGAGCGTTCGGGCAAGCGCGATGTCGCGATGGAGTATGTCCAGCGCATGGATCCAGTCCGCCGCATCGACACGCCGGGGTTCATCATGTTTCTGACGGAGATGCGCCTCGAGGCCGGGGATGCCGACGGCGCGGACGAGGCGCGCAAGATGTACGTTCAGGCCTATCCAGACCAGCAATCGGTCGATCAGTACCTTAGCGGACGAATCCTTCTGGAGCGAAGGAACCTGCTGGAGGCGCGCGACAAGTTCGCCATCGCCGCCGAGATGAATCCCAACCTGCACCGCGCAAACTATTTCCTCGCGATCTGCGAATTGGAATTGGGCGAAAAGTCCAAGGCGCGTGCACCGCTCGAGCAGTTCCTCAGCAGCAATCCGACGGACCAGCAGGCCCGGCGTCTGTGGGCCCGCAATTTTGGATCGGCACCCTCGATCTCCGAATTGCAGGCGAGGAGCAACCGCCTGCTGGCCGAGACCGAGTCGGACGTGAACGAATTGATGTTCACCATCGAGGATCTCCTGCAGCATCGCCAGGAGGCGGAGCAGTCCACGGCGCTGCGCCTCATCGAAAAAGTTATCGCCATCGCCCCGCGCGATCCCCGCGGCTACAGCGCCCTCGCCGGTTTCCGGCTGGAGCGCGGCGAGATTTCCGAGGCGGAGAAGGTATTGCAGGATGCCGCCGATGCCGGTGTCGACCAGTCGAGCTTCTCGCTTATTCGCACGAGCATCCTTCTGGTCAAGGGCGACACGGCGGGGGCCATGGCCTCGGCGAAAAGCTACCTGGAGAAGAGTCCCAGTGCGGAGGCAAGAACCTGGGGCGCATTTTTTTCCCGGCAGGGTTACTTCGTCGAAGGCGACGACCTGGTGAAGCAATTTGGAGGCGAGGGGAATCCCGCCTCCGAAGTCGAGGATTCACTCCTGTTCCGCCTTTCGCTGGCCCTTCAGTATGGACAGCTTGATGCGGCCCGCGAGCGGGTGGCGGAAGCGGAGGGGGTACGGGGCCAGGATCCGGCGCTTGCGCCCTCCCTCAACCGCATGCGTCTGGCGCTTGCCGAAGGACTCGTGGTGAACTCCATTGAGATCCCCCGGGAAGAAGTGGATGGCCTGCTCGCCAAGGTTCGCCAGTCCGAACCCCAGAACGACGGCCTGAAAATCGTAGAGGCCCGACTGATGCTCAAGGGGTCGCTTCCAAACGTTCAAGGGGCCGGCGATCTCGTGACCACCATTCCCCAGGAGTCGCCCGTTTACCTCCAAGGGCAGCAGATTCAGGCGGAAATCGCGTCGATGCAGGGCGACCAGGCCAAGGTAATAAGTCTGAGCAATTCCATTCTGGAGCGCACCCCCGGCAATACCCAGGTCATGCATCTTCTGGGGGGGGCCCAATTGGAAGCGAACTTGCGCGAAGAGGCTCGAACGACCTTCGAGCAGATTCTCTCCTATGACCGGAGCGACGCGCGCGCGATGCGGATTCTCGTCCGCATCTACGAGCTGATGGGATTTCACCCGCGCGCCGACGAGATGTTTGCCCGCTTCAAGGAGAGCGGCCGCAACCGCCCGGGCCACGAGGCGCAGGTGGAAGAGCTCCGCAAGTTCTTGAATCGGCCCGGCAGTGAAGCCGCGGCACCGTCCGCCGCGAGTGAAGGCACGTCCAGCGCCAGCGCCACCTACGCCGAGTTGACCTCCGAGGTTACTTCGCTCGTCAATGAGAAGGATTACGAAACAGCCATTGCCAAGTTGCAGGCGTATCTCAAAGAAAGTCCGGATAGGGCGGAGCCCTGGGTCCTCCTGGGGCAGGTTATTCTCGAGCAGGGACCGGGTGCAGATCTCGGCGCGGCGTCGACGGCCTTCACCCGCGCTCGGATCTTAATTGCCGATTATATACCCGCGCAGATAGGCCAGATTGAAGTTCTGGCCCGGACCAATCCAGGCATGGCCGTCTCCGCGTGCGAGATCTACCTGCGCACTTACGATGACGACGAGGATGTCATGTTCCGCCTCGCCACCCTGCTCGCGGCGGGCCCCGGTCGCCGCGAGGAGGCGCTCGCGTGGGTGGACAAGGCCATCGCGACGGGGAAGCAACCCACCTTCAATCGGTTTCGTGCCTACCTGCTGACCCAGATGGGGCGCGCCGACGAGGCTATCGATGAGCTCACGGAGCTTATCAAAGTTGCGGGACCGGCGACGGTCGAAGATGAGTTGACGCTGACCGAGGCCTACCTCGCCAAAGACGACATGTCGGGCGCACGGGAACACCTTCAGGCCGCAGCAAAATTAATACCCGAGGGGAGCACACCTCTTGCGGAGCGTTTCAAGAAGCTCGAAACTTTGATCACTGCGGGAGGAGCAAATTGATGAACGGGAGTCTTTCAGTTAGTTCTCATGCCCATCCTTCCCTGGGCGATTCGTTTGGCCGAAATCGGGCTGTGTGGGGTGCATCGGTGGCCGCGGTTTTCGTGCTGGTAGTGGCGGCGTACTGGCATTCCTTTGTGGATATTTATTTCGGGGCGACGGCGCCGGAGTCCCTGTATTCCCACGCGATGTTCATCCCCCTGATTAGCCTGTTCTTCGTTTGGCGCCAGCGCGCGCTGCTGGGCCGGGCCCCCCTGGCCCCTTCGCCGTTGCTCGGTTACCCCCTGCTGCTGATGGGCTGCCTGATGCTTCTGGTCGGAGATTTCCTTGGGTTCATGACCCTGGTTCATTTCTCCCTGCTGCCGGTCGTCTGTGGTCTGTGCTTCCTCATGCTGGGCAGGCCCGCCACGGTGGTGCTCTGGTTTCCGTTGGCCTTTCTCTTCTTCATGCTCCCCCCGCCCTATTCGATCATCTCGGTCATCTCGTTCAAAAGTAAGATGCTCGCGACCGAGTCCGCGGTGCATCTCGGCCAGTTGCTCACCTTGAATTTTGTGCAGGATGGCTCCTATGTGTTCCTCGGTTCCGAGGACCGCCTCATGGTCGGCGATGTGTGCGGCGGCATGCGTTCGCTGATTGCCCTGCTGGCCTTCGGCGCGCTCATGGCCTACATCAGCAAGACCCGGGGCTGGGCGCGGATCGTCATCTTACTCATTTCGCCCGCAGTGGCAATCGCGGCCAACGTGGCCCGCATCTTCTTCCTCTGTGTGGTGGGCTATATCTGGGGCAGCGACGCGGCCACCGGCTTAGTCCACGACGCCTCCGGCATCGGCATTTTTGCCTTCGCTTTTGTCCTGCTCTTTAGCGCCGAGGGTCTGCTCAGGCGGCTGGCTCCGGCCCGCGAACCGAAGGAGGGCCAGTCATGATCCACTACATTGCGGGTATCGCCATACTCCTCGTCAGCGCGACGATTCACTGGGGCATCAACCTGAAGCGGGATTGGGCCGCCGCGGCGGGCACCGCCACGGTAAGCCTGGATCTGCCGGCCCAGGTGGGGCCCTATCGCCAGAACGGGGAGGATATCGATCCGGGGGATGTCGTCCGGAAGGCCCTCGAAGTCGGGAAGTCCGACATTCTGATGCGCTACTACACCGCCCCGAATGGCGCGCCGATCCTGGTCACAATCGTGTATGCCGGTCAGAAACGGCGCAGCCTCCACTTTCCGGAAGTCTGCCTCGTGGGCCAGGGCTGGGAGGTGGAACAGTCCTACTCGGCCCCCGTCGGCATCGAGTTTGAGGCGCGGCGGCTGGTGATCTTTCGCGGCGACGACGAGCAGGCGGTCCTGTACTGGCTGAAGACCGGAAAGCGATTCACGAGCAGCACCTTCATGAACGCCATTTACTGGGCCCGGGAGCAGTTGTTTTTCGGCACGCCCACCTCATCCATGATCAAATTAAGCATGCCCGTCCTGAAGAAGATGGGGCAGGACGACGAAGAGGCCTTTGCCGTGCTGGATGATTTTGCCAGCAGGCTTGGCCCCATTCTTTTGGAGAACGACTACCTTGATTAATATGGGAAGGATCACCATGAACCACCTTAGTTACTTTGCCCGGACGCGGCATATGTCCCTCTGCGCGCTGTGTTGCGTCGTGCTGCTGGCCGCAGGCTGCAGCGGCCGCCGCAGCGAACAGTATCGCGGCGAGGGCGACACGCTTTTCAATCTCGGGCGCCTGGACGAGGCGCACGCCGCCTACCAGAAGTCGGCGGAGACGAACCCCGAAAACCCAATGGCCCAGATCGGCCTTGCCCGCTGCGCGGTGAAGGGCGGGGAGATAGATCAGGCGCTGACGCTCTATGAAAAGGCGCGCGGCCTTGACCCGGCTCTGGCCGAGAGCTATTTAGAGCCGGTCAAGCATCTGGTGGATCTCCAGCGCACGGATGATGCCCTGGCCATTGCGGAGTCCTTCGTAAAGGTTGCGCCCGAAAAGGGCGGCCTCCTTCACAGCGCCGTACTCCTGAAGGCCAACCGTACGGCGGATGCCATCACCGAGCTCGAGACGTTGGGACAACAATTCCCCGAGTCTCCCGAAGTGAAACTCAACTTGGGCGTGGCTTACGCCCAGGGTGGAAAACCCGACGAGGCGGTTGTGCTGCTTAAGGACCTCTCCGGGGGTTCCTCCCCCGTCTCGTCCGCAGCCCACATGGCGCTGATCGAGGTCTATCAGTCTCAGGGCAAAGTAGCGGAGTTGCTGACGGAGTTCGAGGCCCTGGCGGCGGCCCGACCCGAGGATGCGGGCATCCAACTGGGCTATGCCCGGGCGCTGCTCCTGGCGGGCAAGCCCGAAGAGGCGGAAAAGAAGGCCCAGACGATTCTTGAAAAAGATCCCGCGGCGGGCTGGGCGAATTATGTCATGGGTGCGGTAAAGCTCAGCCAGGGCACCTTCGAAGAGGCGGTCGCGTTCCTGCAGAATGCGGCAACGGCCCTGCCCGACGAGAAGGCCGTGGCGGCCCTGCTTGCCCAGGCCAAAACCGGCAAGTTGCCGACGGCGGCTGAGACGAGCCCGGCCCCCGTGGCGTCCGCCCGTACGCCCGAGTCCCTCACCTGGCGCGATCTCTGGAAGCAGGCAGCCCTCAAGCGGCTTGTGAGCAACCGCGACACTTACCTGGCCGAAGGCGGCAACGAAGTCCGGGAAGTACTGGTGCTTTCCGCCCTCTTCACGCAGGATGTGGGCCTTGCCCGGGAGCTGTCCGCAGCCCTGCCCGAAGAGTCGCGGGTCGGCCAGTTCTTCAAGGCCATGGATTCCCGAGATCCCAAGGTGGTCACGGCACTGTTTGAGGAGTGGAAGCCGGAAGCACCCGAGGAACTCATCCTTCGCGACAACGCCTTGGGCTTCGCCATGGCGAGCGGGGCCGCCCGTGGACAGGCCCTGTCCCTCTTCCTCTTCACCCTCGAGCGCTTTCCCGACAATGTGGTCGCGCTCTACAACATCGCGCAGGTGTTCCGCTCCGTGCGCCAGCCGATTATCGCCGCGCAGCAGTTGCAGCGCCTGATCGTCCAATATCCCGAAAACATCGACGCCCATCAGATGCTCTACACCGCGCTGCGGGAAGGCGGTGCCTTTGACCCCGCGCGCAAGGCGGCGGAAGCGAGCTACACCCTCTTCCCGGAAGAGCGCTGGAGCTTTCTCTATCTCGGGCAGGCCTACCTCGACACGGGCGAGCCGGAGCTCGCCCTGCAGGTGCTGGAGCGCGCGTCGGGCATGTTCGGCGGGGACCCCGAAATTGAACTTGCCAAGGGGGGCATCCACGCGCGCCTGGGCGATTGCGCCAAGACCCGCGCCGTGCTTGAAGGCATTACTTCCACGGCACCGGGCATTATCGCCAGCCGGGCCAACCTGCTCGCCCTCTGCGCCATGCAGGAGGAAGACTGGGCCGCCGTGGGCACCTTGGCGGATTCCGCCGATCCCGCATTCTGGCCTGAAAGCCTTCGCATCATGAAGACCCTCTCCGCACTTCAGGCGGGCAATGTGGACGGAGCCGTGGCGGCCCTGACGGTGCCCGGCGCTGATCAACCCGCCGCCGGCAAGCTCGGGTTGATATTCACCTCCGCACTCGGTGTGGCCGTGGAAGGTCTCAACGACGAGGAGCAGGCCTGGGCGGCCACGCTGGGCGCCGACCGGGAGCTGATGCTCGGTTACGGTGCCACCCTGTCGCTCCAGATGGCCCGGCTCTACAACGCATCCTGGACGAGCTACGAAAAACACCTCGCCAGCCGGTCGCCCCATCTGGCCATCGCCCAGCTCGCCATCGCGTCGCTCCAGTTGGGCGACAAGGTGGAAGGGGCGAAGGAAAAGGGCCAGGCGATTGTCGACACCGTTGCCGCCGACCCCCGCGCCTGGATTGCCTATGCCGAGTTGCTCAAGAGCCTGGGCGATGCCGAGGGCGAGGCCCTTTCCATGGAAAAGGCCATCGCCGCAGGCCCGGAAAGCCCCGAGGTGTGGTCCCGGAACGGCGCCATGCTGGAAAAGAAACAGGACTACGCGGGGGCGGCGGAAAGTTACCGCAAGCTCGTCGCGCTCCAGCCCGACAACGCCCCGGCGGCGAACAACCTGGCGTACATGCTCCTGATGGCCGGTGGTAACGATGAGGAGGCCCTCAAGTTCGCCATGGCCGCCCAGCAAAAAGTGCCCAATAGTCCCGGTGTTCTGCATACCCTGGGCCTGGCGCAAATGCGCACGGGCGACTTGGAAGCCAGCAAGACGACGCTTGCGCGGGCTGCCGAGATCGACCCGGCCAATCCGACGATTTCCTTTGATTTCGGCCGCGTCCTCATGAAACTGGGCGACAAGGAAAAGGCGAAAGAGCGTATCCGCTACGCCCTCGGCATCAGCGCGCGCGCGGGGCTCGACTTCCCGGAACAGGCGGAAGCGGAGAGTCTCTTGACGGAGTTGAACTAGTGGAATGAATACGTGAATCCCCCATAAAATTAGCGGCGCCGCAGTCCACTCGGGATTGCGGCGCCGGACCTGTATAGGCCCCGGCGCGCGATGCGTTGCGGCCGGGTGGAACCGGGTGCGAAGGTCCGCGCCCACAACGGCCACAGCGGCCTGGATACGGCCATGGAAGATCAAACTCGTCTCCAAAAAGCGGCTATTTTCAAGGGCTTCGATGCCGGGTCTGTCGACTTCGTCGCTTCCCTCGGGCGCACGGAATCGCTGCAGGGAGGCAACGTCATCTTCCGGCAGGGGGACGAGGGGAGCTATCTCTATATCGTGCTGGAGGGCAGCGTCTCCATCTACTGCGGAGATAAATGCATTGCGAAGTGCCGTGCCCTGGAGGCCTTTGGTGAAATGGCCGCGTTCCGCCCCCGACATCGATCGGCAACCGCCCGTGCCGTTACGGACGTACGACTGCTCGTGCTCGACGAGGTTGCGGTAAGCAGCCTACTCAACGGACCCCTGGCCGTTCCCTTCCTCCTGAATGTGATCGATGTCCTGAGCCAGCGGCTGGAGGCGGGTAATACATGGATTGTATCGAGTCTGGACGCGCAGCGCCGCCATGCCTGAGTGTGTCAAAATCAAAAGTTGTCACAGTTGACCACTTAAAATTCTAAATTGACTACCAAAATTGCCTCTGATCGCTCGATCATGGTGTGTCGCCCCTCTCCCTGCCTTTTTTCGATCGGGTTTTGTCCTGAAATGATACAGACTTGTATCTTTTTGGGGAAAATCCCACCAATTCTGTTTGGTCGGTCTATAAATAAGTATTCAACTTTGAATATGTTAAATTTGTGTTATGATCGGCAGTAGACCACTCTAGACTATAGATAGTTCAAGTCTGCTCACTATACCCGGAACGCCTATCTGTTTGTATCTGTTTGTAGTAGAAAAAAGAGTTGGCACACATCATGCTTATATGAGTCAACCAAGTTAAAGGTAACGGAAGTTAACTGGCTCCAGAAGAAATTGAAATGTTGAGTGAAGAACAAAGCCCACCCACAACCCACAAAAACAGGAGAAGTTTGGTAATGAAAAAGACACTTTCAATGCTCGCAATCGGTGCGGCCTTCAGCATGGCCTCCACGGCGGGTGCCATCACAGTTGACGGTAGCTGGGCCGACTGGTTCAGCTACGGCGGCAACACCGCCTTCAACACGTGGAATGAGAATGCGGTCACGACGCTCAATGCGAACATCCGCACGCTGAACGACGAAGAAGGCCCCACCCCCGGTGGCGGCGGTCAGAACTATGACATCGAGCAGATTTTCTACTACTACGATGACACCGATCCGAACGCGTCCACGGGTGGCGTTTTCTACATCGGCATGGTAACGGGTTTCCCGCCCCAGGGCATGCCCGCTGACGGCCTCTACGCTGGTGACTTCTTCCTCGACCTTGGCAACACCGGTGGATTCACCCACGCCATCGCCGTCAGCACCGCTGCGCAGGACGCGGCCCGTTACGGCCTGATGTTCGGTAACACCGGCGCGCCGAACTGGTCCGTCCTCAACCCGACTCCCTTCATCGCTTCCACCCCGTGGCGCGTTGACGAGACCCAGGCGGGTGCGGTTGATGTGACCGGTAGCTACAACCCCTCCATCGCTACCGCCCTGACCGGCAAGCACTACTTCTACGAGATCGCCTTCGACGTGAGCGGTACCGATGAAGACATCCTGGTCGACCCGAACAACGGCGGTATCGGCATCCACTGGACGATGCAGTGCGGCAACGACGTGATTGACGTCCGCGACGACACCCCCTTCGTCCCGGTTCCGGAACCCTCCACCTTCGCCCTGCTGGGCATGGGTATGGTGGGCGCCGCCCTCCGCCGCAAGTTCACTGCCTGATACTTGGCCGAGCAGTGAGCCGATAACTTCCGACTCAATAGCAGGCAGCCTGACCCTCGGGTCAGGCTGCTTCATTTTTTTCAGTTGACAGGGGGCGGGGATAGTACCGCGAGTCAGGGCGAATCGATGAAGCTGCCCGCGCCCAAACGGCCACGGCGTCCTGGATGCGTCGTAGCCAGGGACAAGATCGCCAGGCATGAGCAGGCCACCACACTTCTGACGGTCGAAAATGGGGGCTGCGAGATGCGGGGCGAGCCAGACTGCGGTCCAGCGTTGAGCCCGAACCGGCAGAGCAATGAGAACTGGACTGCCCACCGGTGACGACCGGGGAGATGCTCGAGATCCCGCTGCCCTGCGTATCGCGGTCGGTTAAGCCCAGGGGAAATTAGGGGTTGACATAACCATGGTCGCTACGGTCTAATTCGGAGCTATTCGCTAAGAAGAAAATGGGTCTTCGTCAACGATCTGATTCAGGTCCGCACGGAATCCAAGGGAAGAAACTGCCGGGCCTGTTTCCAGGGTTCCACCAGGCATCGCTTTCGCCCCGCAAATCGATGAACTCGAAGTAAAGTAGTATGCAATTGTGACAACCTTAATAAGGCGCTAACTTTTTAAAGTGGTCATGGTCGCTCCGTAATAGGTCAAAACTGAACAACTTTCAAGGCAAAGTCGGTGGTTTTGGTTGGTATGCATGAGGAATTGGTCTTGGCATGCATCCTGCTCTCTATGTTCAGCCAGAATTACGGTAACGGAAGTACATTGGTTCAACTGAACTGAACGATTCTAACCACCAAACACATCACAGGAGACAGGGTTAAAATGAGAAAGATAACAGCATTATTTGCGCTTGGCGCAGCCCTCGGAATGGTTTCGAGTGCCGGTGCCATCACGATTGACGGTAGTTGGGCCGACTGGTTCAACTACGGCGGCAACACCGCCTTCAACACGTGGAATGAAAATGCGGTCACCACGCTGAACATGAACATTCGCACGCTGAACGACGAAGAAGGCCCCACCCCCGGTGGCGGCGGTCAGAACTATGACATCGAGCAGATTTTCTACTACTACGATGACACCGATCCGAACGCGTCCACGGGTGGCGTTTTCTACATCGGCATGGTAACGGGCTTCCCGCCCCAGGGCATGCCCGCTGACGGCCTCTACGCCGGTGACTTCTTCCTCGACCTTGGCAACACCGGTGGATTCACCCACGCCATCGCCGTCAGCACCGCTGCGCAGGACGCGGCCCGTTACGGCCTGATGTTCGGTAACACCGGCGCGCCGAACTGGTCCGTCCTCAACCCGACTCCCTTCATCGCTTCCACCCCGTGGCGCGTGGACGAGACCCAGGCGGGTGCGGTTGATGTGACCGGTGCCTACAACCCCTCCATTGCTATCGCCCTGACCGGCAAGCACTACTTCTACGAGATCGCCTTCGACGTGAGCGGTACCGATGAAGACATCCTGGTCGACCCGAACAACGGCGGTATCGGCATCCACTGGACGATGCAGTGCGGCAACGACGTAATTGACGTCCGCGACGACACCCCCTTCGTCCCGGTTCCGGAACCCTCCACCTTCGCCCTGCTGGGCATGGGTATGCTGGGCGTGGCGCTTCGCCGCAAGTTCAGCGCCTGATTTCTGGCTGAAAAGAACCAATCTCTTCCGATTTAATAGAAGGCAGCCTGACCCTCGGGTCAGGCTGCCTCGTTTTTTAGTTGACAGTTGACAGTTGACAGTTGACAGTTGACAGTTGACAGTGGACAGTGGACTACGCTGCACTGTCAGACTGATCCGACCGATCTGACGAATCAGATCAGTCAGATCGGACTAATTGGTCTAATTGGTCCAATCCAGAATGATCGCTCATGTCCCGTCTTCGCTGTCAACTATCAACTATCAACTATCAACTCCCTTCCCCTTTTGAACACTTTCCCGCACCTTTGTTAAACTATCGGGCTGAGCGGGGCGCTCCACAATTATAGAAAGAAGGTGTTATGGCCGGCTCCAAGGCCCTTGTAAAGGCGCAGACGCTGAAGGGATTCCAGGACTTCCTCTCGGGAGAGGTGATGCTGCGCAACGAAGTCATGCGCCGTATCGAAGCCATCTTTCAGACCTATGGGTTTGCCCCCGTGGAGACACCCGCCCTGGAGTATCTTGATGTGCTCCTTGGTGCGGGCGGGGAGGAGACCAATAAGGAGCTTTTCCGCCTGGAGAGCCCCGAAGGTGAGGCCATTGCCCTCCGCTTCGACCTCACGGTACCCTTTGCACGGCTCCTGTCCCAATATCCCGAACACATCAAGGCCCCCTTCCGGCGCTATGCCATGGGTCCGGTCTGGCGCGCGGACAAGCCCGGTCCCGGCCGCTTTCGCCAGTTTACCCAGGTGGACATTGATGCCGCCGGCGCGACGGCCATGGCGGTGGATGGCGAAATCATCGCGGTCATGTGCGCCGTGATGGCGGCCCTGGAGGTCCCCGAGTACCTGGTGCTGATAAACAACCGCAAGCTGATCGATGCTCTCCTCGAAGATTGCGGCATCGTGGAGCCCGGCCGGCAGAAGCATGTCCTTCGCGTGATCGACAAGCTGGGAAAAGCCGGTGCCGCCAATGTGCGTCTGGAGCTGGGTGGCGGCCGGGTAGATGACTCTGGGGACCCCATCCCCGGCGTAGGGCTGGAGGAAGCCACGATTGACCGCATCATGGGCTTCGTGGCCATCGCCGGGGAAAGCCGTGGGGACATCCTGACGGCGATGGAAGGGGCCCTGTCGGGCAGTCCGCTGGCGGTGGAAGCCCTGGCGGAGATGCGGGAGCTGGCGGAGGCCCTGGAAGCGCTCGGTGTGGATGAGGCCCGCACCCGCTTCGATCCGAGTCTGGCCCGCGGCCTTGATTACTACACCGGCCCCGTCTTTGAGATGATTCTACCCCAGGCGCCCGCCTTTGGCACCGTAATGGGTGGAGGACGCTATAACCAGCTCGTGGAGCGCTTTGCCCACCAGGCGATTCCCTGTACGGGCATGTCGGTCGGGCTGGATCGGCTGCTGGCGGCGCTGCTGCATCTGGGAAGCCTGCGCCCCGTCTCCACGCCGGTGCAGGCCCTGGTAGTGACCATGGGCAACGTGCCCAAAGCCGAAACCCTGAAGGTGGCCCGGGAGCTTCGGGAGGCGGGAATCCGCACCGAAACCTACTTCGCCAGCAAGAAGAAGATGCAGATGGGCAACCAACTGAGCCACGCCGACCACTACGGGATTCCCGCCGCCGTAATTATCGGGGAAGACGAGATTGCCCAGGGGGTGGTGTCCGTGAAGGACCTGAACGCGGGCAAGACGGGTCGAGAAGAGATTGCCGACCGGGAGGCCTATCGCGAGGCCGGCAAGACCGGCCAGGTCACCGTGGCCCGGAGCGAAATGGTGTCGGCCGTGCGTTCAGTGTTGGGGTTCCCGTTGTGATCGCGGGTCCGACGCAAAGTTGAACTGTCCAACCGTAGAAGCAGACAATACAACGTGACCTGCCTGCGGGAATCCGGCATGTCCGTGGAAGCGTATACGGCGGTGGCCCGAGGCACCCGGCACGGTAGAATATTCCCAGGAACAGTAACCGTAACATTTTTCGCATTTTTGCATCGTCCTTGTTAAGAAAAGGCTTGCGGTTCAGCGTCTTACGGTATATGCTAGATACACTTATGAAGAAATCATTTCGTCCTGGACGAGTGCCGGGGCGCGTTCGTCGCACGGTTGACCGGTTTAGTCGTGCGTTCGGGTGGGCTACGGGGTGGCTTGTGTTTGGGAACACATCAACCTGGCAACGAAGTAAGGTATGACAATGCGCAACAAGCTTTGTGTGAAGAAACTCGCTTTTTGGGGAGGCCGGGCCACCGGGCTCGGACTGGCCCTGCTGCTTCTGCTGCTTGGTGCCGCGCCGGAGGTCTCCGCGGACACCTATCGCGTCACGGAGCCCAACGGTGTCGACGCGGCCAACAATGATCCGGGTGACTACAGTGACGAAGTGCCGGGTGATGGTATTGCAGAGATCTACTTCGGCAGTGGTCGCGCCTCGCTGAGGTCCGCGCTAGAGGAGTCGAATCGCTTGCCGGGGCACGATATAATTATCCTGCAGATCTCCACATCTACATTGAAGTTGCGCACTGCCCTTCCCAGGATCACGGATCCCGCTGGCGTGACGATCATGGCCGAGGGCGAAGCCAATTTCGTGCTCGATGGCGGCGAAGTCACGAACCGGCTTGCGGCTTATATCGGGCTGTTGAAAGCGCAGTTTGATACGCTGGATGGCAACAACAACGATCTGCTTAGTTTCAACGAATGCGGCGGCATCCCTTTCGACGACTACAGGGCCATTCTTCACAATCTGAGCGGGCTTCGTCGGGTGGACTTTAACGCCCTGGACGCGAACGAAGACAACGCCCTGTCGATGGAGGAGCTGGACGAATTCAAGCCCTTCGAGTCCGGCCTCCAAATTCATTCGCCCAACAACGTCCTGATGAACATCTCAGTGGTGAATTTTCCCCGACACGGTATCCTGCTCGACACCGACGAGTCCGACGACAACATCATCCAGGGCTGCAACATCGGCAATACGGGCACGGGCGACGCGGGCAACAAAGAGCACGGCATCATTCTTTCCAACGGCGCTGAAAACAACCTTATCGGCGGAACGACGGAGGCGGAGCGCTGCGTCATTTCGGGTAACGGCACCAACGAACTGCTCATGGAGGGTGAGGTTGTACTTGGCCCGCTCCACTTGGGCCACGGCGTGTTGATCATCGGGCCCACGACGACGGGCAACCGGATTATCGGTAACTATATCGGCACCAATGATACCGGTTCGGCCTCCATTTCAAACGCCTTCAGCGGCGTGGTGATCAAGGAAGGGGCCAGCGGGAATATCATCGGCGGCTCCAATGGCGGAGAGGGCAACGTGATCTCCGGCAACGGCGATGGCAGCACCGGTTGTCCCGACAACTGCGGCAACGGCGCCCAGAACCAGTATGGCAACGGCATCTACATCGATGGTACACCCATGGATGGCATTTCCAGCACGGACAACGTAATCCAGGGCAATATAGTAGGGCGAGCCGCCGACCTGGCTCCGCTACGTAATTCCACCGCAGGCATCCGGCTGGATGGAACGACGGGCAACCTCATTGGCGGCGCGGTCGCGGGCGCAGGTAATCGCGTTTCTAATCACAGCGCGACCAATTTCATCAGCGACGGCATTGCCCTTATCAGCACGACGGACGTACGGGTCGAGGGCAACTTTCTAGACGGCAATTACGACGGGCTTTCGCTGAGTTCGAGCATTAACGCCACCATAGGCAGTCCGGGTGCCGGCAACGTGTTTTTCAGCAACACAAGAGGCGCGGTCTTGGGCAGTGGCCTGGACAACGTATTTCAGGGGAATTTCATCGGTCTGGACGAAACGGGCACGGTCGGGCGTGGGAATAACTGGTCTGGTCTGTACGTCTCGGGCGTGCAGCAAAATCTGCTCATCGGCGGCACAGGCGAAGGCGAAGGAAACGTGTTCTCGGGGAATGCGAACAACGGTCTGATCATAAGTGGTATAACGCCAATTTCTGCACTCGGTGAGCCGGTCGTATTCGTGCAAGGAAACAAATTCGGTACCGATATAACCGGTGGCGTCGCCATACCGAATGGCGTCATGGGTATTCTGCTTGATGCCGGCGCGCGCAACGTCCTCATTGGCGGCACGGGTGAGGGCGAGGGGAATCTTATCTCCGGCAACGGCGCGGACGGTGTTCGCGTTGCCCGCAGCGCCGATTTTGCCGGCGAGCCGAACTACGTCCGTATTTACGGCAATTCCATCGGCCTGGCCGGCGCGGGGAGCGGTTTCATCCCCAATACGGGCAGCGGTGTGAGTGTCTACGAAGGCGGCAATCAGGTCTTAGTCGGCGGTACGGGCGACGGCGAAGCCAACGTCATTGCGGGCAATGGCGAGTATGCGGTCAGTGTCAAGGGCGGCAGTCTGGAAACAACCCACGAGGTTACCGTCCGCGGCAACTCCATTTACAGCAATGTGATCGCGGCGATTGAACTGTCCGATGGCGCAAATGACGACATGACCCCGCCGACCATTACCCTCCTCGGGCCGGTCCGCGGTACGGCGGTTCCAAACTCGACCATTGACCTCTACGCCGATGCCGGTAATCAGGGCCGTTTCTACCTCGGTGAGGGCGTGACGGACGGCGCGGGCAATTTCAGTGTGGCGGCGGATTTGAGCGGACTTACGGTCAACCAACTGACGGCAACCGCGACCAACGCGGCCGGAAGCACCTCGGAATTCTCCGAGCCCTTCGAGATCGTGCCGCCGTCCATCGACGAGCACCCCGTCAGTGTAGTGGTGGTGGAAGGCGACGCCTTTGTCCTTGCCACGACGGCATCCGGTTCGGCCCCGCTGGCCTACCAGTGGCAGTTCCTGCCCGTGGATGGCGGCGAGTTTGAGGATGTGGCGGACGACGCTTCGTTCACCGGCGCCCTCACCAACACGCTGAGCAATTCCAATACGCGCCTGACCGACGAAGGCAGCTATCAGTGCGTGGTGAGCAATGCGGTGGATACGGTCACGACAATCGTAGTCTCCGTGGACGTCGTCCCGGCGAACACCGATACCGCGCTGGTTTCCGGGTTGACTGACGTCTCCGATGCCAACACGAATTCCCCGGCCCACCTGATTGTGGATCCCGGTGCAGACGGCGTGATCTCCCTGCGTGAAGCGATCATCGCGGCAAACAACCGCGCGGGCGCGGACACCATCACCTTCAACGTGGCGGGCACGATTACCCTTCAGGGCGGTCTGCCAAGCCTGAACGATGCGGATGGTGGCACCACCATCGACGGCGCGGGCGACATCGTTCTGGACGGCGCCAATCTCGGCGGCAGCATTGTCGGCCTGCAGCTCTCCAGCGCCGAAAACGTGCTTTCGGGCCTCACTATCATCAACTTCCCCGGCCATGGCGTGGGCATCTCGGGCGCCACGGCGACGGCCAACAGTGTGGTTGGCTGCCTCATCGGTACCAACGGCACGGCCATCCGGGGCAACGGCGGCCACGGTATCGAGATCGCGGACCTCGCTGCGGATAACATCATCGGCGGTGTGGACGCGGCCAGCCGCAACATCATCTCCGGTAATGAGCGCAGCGGCGTCTACGTCACGGGCGCACCGAATACCGTGATTGCCGGCAACTACATCGGCCTTTCGGCCAGCGGCCTGGCGGCGATCGCCAACAACGAAGCCGGTGTCACGCTGATCAACGGCACCACGGGTACCGCAATCGGCAGTGATGTCGAAGGCGAAGGCAACGTAATCTCCGCGAACAACGATTCCGGTGTCGTGATCAGTGGCGCGACGACCACGGGCAACACGGTCGCGGGCAATATTATCGGTCTGGCCGCCAACGCGGTCGGCCAACTCGGCAACGTGGAGCAGGGCATCGCCCTCTTCGACGGCGCTTCCGGAAATATCATCGGCGGCACGGCGGTTGAAGCCGGAAACGTCATCGGCGGCAACGCCGGCGCGGCGGTGCTGGTGGATGGCGCGGCAACGATTCAGAACACCATTCGTTTCAACCAGATTACCGGCAATTTCAGCGCCGGTATCGAATTGAGCAACGACGGTAACCTTCACTTGGCGGCTCCGGTAATCACCGGTCTGGGCTCGGTGGACGGCACGGCGGTTCCAGGGGCCACAGTGGACCTCTACGCGAGCTCCGACGGGCAGGGTGAAACCTACCTCGCGACGGCCGTGGCCGACGGCAACGGCGACTTCACCAGCCCGGTTGACGTGGAGGCGGTTGTGGGTCTGTTCATTACCGCAACGGCCACGGATGCTTCGGGCAACACGTCCGAGTTCAGCGAAGGGTTCTTCGTGGACCTTGAGCCCCCGGTGCTTACCCTGCTGGGTGCGACGCCGGTGACCGTTCAGTGCGGCGGCCTCTATGACGATGCCGGTGCGACGGCGAGCGACGATGTGGACGGCAATATAACCCACCGAATTGTAGAGACCATCACCTTCGGCGGCAATGTGGTTGCGTCGGTCAACACCAGCGTGCTGGGTACCTACACGATCCTCTACGAGGTGAGCGACAATGCGGGCCAGGTGGCCACGCCGGTGACGCGCACGGTGGACGTGGTCGATACGACGGTGCCGGTGATCACGCTGAATGGCGCTTCGGCCCTGCTGCTGGAATGCGGCGCGGCCTACACGGAAGCGGGTGCCTCCGCGACCGACGGCTGCGACGGGGACCTTGAAGTGACTATCCTCGGCACGGTCGATCCGACCACGCCGGGCGTCTACCCGATCCTGTACCGCGTAAGCGATGCCCAGGGCAATGCCGCCGTGGATGTGACCCGCACCGTCACGGTGGCGGACACGACGCGCCCGGTCATTTCCGTGCTGGGTTCGCTTGCTGTGACCCTGGAGTGCGGCGATCCCTACCTGGACGCCGGGGCGACGGTCTCCGATACCTGCGATTCCGCGGTTGAAGTGGAAACGGACAATCCCGTGTCGCCGGGCGTTCCGGGCGTTTACACCGTGCTGTACGATGCCACCGATGCTTCGGGCAACGAGGCCGGTCAGGCCTTCCGCACGGTCACCGTGGTGGACACGACGTCCCCGGAGATCACACTCCTGGGCGGCAGCGACCTTACGGTTGAATGTGGTCTCCCCTACAACGAGCCGGGTGCGGTCGTGAGCGATACCTGCGAGAACGACCTCGACTTTATCGTAACGGGCACGGTCAACACCAGCGCCCCGGGCAACTACACCCTGGTCTACTCAGCCAGCGACTCGGCCGGCAACGTGGCGGAGACGGTGACGCGTATCGTTCGCGTCGCGGACAATGCCCTGCCGGTGATCACGCTGAACGGCGCTTCCACGGTGAACGTGGAGTGCGGCGGGACCTACACGGAAGCGGGGGCCACGGCCAACGACAACTGTGAAGGCGACCTGAGTGACGCCATCGTGATTTCTGGTTCCGTGAACACGAACGTGGCGGGGACCTATACCATCAACTACGACGTGGCCGACAGCATCGGCAACCGTGCCGCGCGTGTATCCCGCACCGTGATCGTGGCGGTCTGTCCGGCGCCCTGTGAAGAGCAGTGCGCGGGCGATCCCGACAATGCCATCGACGAAGACGGCGACGGTCTCACGGCGTGTATCGAAACCTGCCTGGGCACGAGCGACTCCGTTATCGACAGTGACGGCGATGGCGTGCCGGACGGCACGGAAGTCGACAACGGCACGGATCCCGTGCTGCCCGATTCCGAGCTGGATATCGACGGCGACGGCCTGACCCAGTTGGAAGAGTTCATCTTCGATTCGGATGCGCTCGACCCGAACAGCCCGGCGATTTCCTTCTTCGTCTCGGCGGGCGGTGCCGACACGGTCGGCGGCGGCAGTTCTACTTCGCCGTGGGCCACTATCTCCTATGCGATTGCCCAGTCGGGCGCCTCGGCGGTTAACCCCGTTCGCATCATCATTGCGGATGGCAACTATCCCGAAGACGTGGAGCTGCTGCCCTGGGTGACCCTCGTGGGCGCCGTGGGCGCGCTGCCGCGTATTGAAGGCACGGTGTTCGGTGCGCACAACAGCGGCATGGTGAACATCGAAATTGCCGCCTTCACCAGCGACGAAGTGATGCTGGTGATGGACAACGTGGCAATGAGCCTGGAGAATGTGGTGTTCCGTGGATCGGCAGCCCGACCGGCGGCCGGCATCCTGGCGGACGGCGCGCTTACGGCAGACAGCACGATTGACGGCTGCTTCTTCACGAGCGTTTCCATCGGCATCGACGTGGGCGGCGCGCTGCCCATTATCCGCCGCTGCACCTTCGAGGACACGACCATTGCGGGTGTCTTCGTGCGCGGCACGGCCACCATCGGCGCGGGTGCGTCGATGGGCGATGTGGACGATCCTTCCACCGGCTCCAACCTGTTCAGCGGGATCACACAGGGCCGTGCGATCATCAATGAACTCGACACGACGCTCCTGGCCCAGCAAAACGACTGGGGCACGCTGGATGTGAATCTGGTTCAGCGCGATCTCGTGAGCGGTCGGGTAACGGTTGCTCCGCTGCTCACACCGGGCAGCGCGGCCGACACGGCCAGCCTGTACGTAACCGTCTGGACGGCCGAGACCCAGAACCGGATTCGCACGGCGGCCGTAACGGCCTCCGCGAGTGGTGGTGCTTCGGTAACGGTGGAAGCCAACAGCAACGGGGTCTACTCCCTGCCCATCCTTCGGGCGGGAACGTACACCATCGACGTTGATGCGGACGGCTACGAAGGCCAGACGCTGTCGGTGACGCTGGAGGCGGGCCAGCTCGGTTCTCAGATCGTGGCCCTGCAGTTGCCCGAAGACAAAGTCGGCGGCCCGAGCTGCTACGGCGAGCCGGGTTCATCCCTGGGCTTCGGGCTGAGCGACCTTCTGGTGGCGGCGCTGTTGCTCGGCGGATTGCTGGCGGGCTCCCGGTTCTGGCGGGTTGGCGCGAAGAACTGATCCTGAAAAATACGGTCCGGGCGGCGCGCAGCGACTGCGCACCGCCCGGATTTTTTGTTTCTATCATGTTCCATATCAAGGGGATATAGTTGTCCGGGCTCGCCTCGGCGCCCGGCAGGCGTGACGAATTGCAGGCTGGGTCATACTGTATGTGGCTGTCAACGATACTTGGTGAGCAGAAGAACCACTTGACAATAGAGATCGTCGGGTATAATAAGACGAGTGTGAACGGATCTTACTGCGCCGTGGTGTGCGTGCGCGATCCAGGCAAACGAGTTATGAAGAAGGGTCGCCGCGAGCCGTGGCGATACAGGCGGGTGTAATGATGATACAGATCAGGGCCACGTGTGGCGTAGTGTTTCTTGTGGGTGTCCTGTCGGTGCTGTCCAGTCCAACCTGGGCGGGCACCGCGGTGGTTGATACCCTGAACGACGTGCTGGATGGTGATGTGACTTCGCTCACCTCGCTGGCTGCGACGCCGGGCGCGGACGGTGAGATTTCGTTGCGTGAGGCTATTCAGGCATCGAATAACTCATTTGGCGAGGACACTATCACGTTCTCGGTCCCGGGCACGATCAGCGTGCTGTCGGCACTGCCCACCCTCAGCGACACGACCGGCGGCACGACCATCACGGGTGCCGCGCAGATTGTGCTGGACAACGGCAGCGGCTTGCAGACCGTCGACGGACTGACGGTGACGACCCAGGGCAATGAGATCCAGGGGCTCACGATCCAGGGCTTTGCCAAGGGCATTTACCTCACCGGATCGTCCGCCAAAACTAACTTTGTTATCGGTTGCCACGTGGGTGGCCAGCGCACGGGCGAGGGGGTCCTGATCAATCCGAACAGCATTGGCGTGGTTATCGGCGAGGGTGCCCGGGAGAACATAATCGGCGCTGCGGCGGCAGACAGCGGCAACACCCTTTCAAACAACGCCCTGCATGGGCTTATGATCGATAGCGGCGCGGCGGCGAACATGATCCTCCGCAACCGGATCGGGACTACGGCGGACGGACTGTCGGCGGCGCCAAACGAATTGAGTGGCCTGGTGATTAACAATGCCCACGGAAACGTCATCGGCAGCGCCATAGACGATGAAGGCAATGTTATCTCGGGCAATGCCGAGAACGGCGTGATGATCCTCAACACATCCTCCCTCAACCTTATTCGCAACAACATCATCGGCCTTAACGCGAACAGCGACGCGGCTCTGCCCAATACCACGGGGATCCTCATCGGATCCAGTTCGATCAACAATACGATTGGCGACACGGTGTCTGGGAATGGCAACAACATCGGTGGCAATACCGGCGACGGCATCTCGATTCAGAATGCCGGTTTCAACCAGATCTTCAGCAATGTCATCGGCGGCTTCTTTGACGACGCGTACAATGTGGGCAATGGCGGAAATGGAATATCGGTGTCGGGGATTTCGGAGGGCAACTTCATCGGCGACGAAACCTTTGCCACGGCGAACGAGATCAACTATAACGGCGGTGACGGCGTGCGCCTGGATGGATCGGCCACGCGCAAGAATCTGGTGAGCCAGAACGAGATATTTGGCAACGGCGGGATGCCCATCAGGATAATCAACGGCGCCCAGGAGGGGATATCGCCGCCGACTATACTTCCGCTGGATCCCGGAGGGATAGTATTCGGATCCACGGTGTCCTTTGGAACGGTAGAGCTATTCGAGTTGGCCGATGGCGCGCTCTTTTTTCTTGAGAGGGTCGTCGCCGACGCCAAGGGTGGATTTCAATCGGCGTCCCCGATTACGCGCATTGAGCGCAGCACGCTCGTGGCGACGGTAACGGATTCAAACCAGAATACATCCGAGTTCAGCCTGCCTCAGGTGATCCCCGTAACCTTGAACGCCAACCCGATCCAGTTGGTCGATCTGTTTCTGCAGTCTGATTTGAACCGCGACGAACGTCTCAGCCTCGCCGAATTTCAGGCTGCGACCGGGCGCGGCAGCACGACCTTTGATGCGGCCGACGTCGATGGCGACGGGCTGCTGACGTACGAAGAGCTGTTTGCGGCCTCGCTCGCGGAGGCGGCATTCACCTCGCTACAGGTGAACACGCTGGGCGACGTTTCCGACGCGCCCAATACATCGTCGGTGGCGTCGCTGCTGCTGGATCCGGGAGCGGATGGCAAGATTTCGCTCCGGGAGGCACTGCTCGCCACGCAGTTTGACTCCTCCGTATACATCACATTCTCCGAAGCGGGAACGATACAGCCAGGTTCGGAGCTTCCCGCGATCAGCGATATATCATCGCGGATCTATATCGACGGCAAGGGCGGGGTCGTACTCGATGGTAGCCTGCTTTCGAGCGATGAGAGCGGCCTGATCTTTACGGGAATCGGGAGCCAGGTTCTCGGGCTTCAGATCGTTAACTTTCCGGGTGCGGGAATCAAGCTGGCTGGCGGCGGCTCTTTCTCCAACCACGTATTCGACTGCCGGATTGGCACGGATGGAAACGGAGCCCAGGGCAACGGAATTGGTATCCTTATCACCGAAGCGTCGGAGAATAACGCCATCGGCGGCGGACTAAGCGCGCTGGGAAATCTCATCTCCGGTAACACGGTCGGGATCCGTGTTGAAGGTGTGGAGACCAGTTTCAATACGATCTCAGGCAATCTGATCGGCGTGAATGTGGCGGGCACCAGCGCGATCCCGAACGTGAAGAATGGCATCGAGCTGGCCAACGGGTCCAGCTTCAACTTCGTCATCGCCTTCGGAGCCTATGCCGTCCCCAACGTTATATCCGGCAATGGCGACGGATCCGCCGGCGGCGGTATTTCCATTACCGACGGATCCAACCGAAATTTCATCCTGGGCAACGTAATCGGCTCAGGTGATGGGGGTACGCCCGCGCTTGGGAACAACCCTCATGGCATTGCGATCTCCGGCGGATCGAACACCAACTTTATTGGACTGGATGAGGACTCGTCAGCCTTAGAAAAGTCCCTGTCGTTGCTTGCCGACGCGAAGACGGACGGGCCTCGGAAGGGGCTGGTGCCCGAGGACTTCCTGTCGCCGAACTTGATTGCCGACAACGTCAGCGACGGCGTGTCGATTGGTGGCGAAACCACCATCAAGAACACCATGTTCTACAATTCCATTTTCAACAACGGCGGTGAAGCCATCAAGCTCTCCGACGGCGCGAACGGTGGTATTGCCCCACCCGAGATCACGACGGCGCGCACGAGACTTGTCACGGGCAAGGGAGTGCCAAGCGGCCTGGTGCAGGTGTTCTCCGACGAAGCGGACGAGTCCCAGTTCACCGTCGACCTGGCCCAGTGCGACTCGGAGGGAAACTGGAGCATCGAGGTGGACAAGTCGACCAAAGGGCTTCGGTTCTATACCGCGGCCAACACGGATTCGCTGGGCAACACCTCCGCGCTCAGCGAGCCAGTGGAGATAAGCGACACGCCGGAGTGCACGGATCCCGATGCGGACAGCGACGGCGATGGTGTTACCGATTGCGACGAGGCGATTGAGGGAACTGACCCCGAACTGCCCGATACGGACGGCGACGGCATGCCCGACGGCTTCGAGATCGAGTTCACGCTGAACCCGCTTTCGGTCGACGATGCCGCGCTGGACAACGATCATGACTTCCTGAGCAACCTGGAAGAATACCTGGGTGGCACGGATCCGAATGTGGCGGACAACGTGGACATTACGCTGCACGTAGACAGCGAGATCGGCGTGGATGGTCCGGATAACGGCGCGGTGGACAATCCGCTGCGCACGATTGGCGCCGCCATGACCCGGGCCCGCCGGTGCGCCGGGAACGGTGAAGTTTGTTCGCCTGGCCGCCGGCGAATACGCCGAAGACGTCGCCCTGGCGGCGGGCGTGACCCTGAGCGGCCCGGTGGACGATCCGGAGGTGGAAGACGACACAGCGGTCATAATTGGCGTCATTACGGGCGCGGCCGGCGCGGTGGTGGAAGACGTGACCATCCTTTCGCAGGACGGCACCGAAACGCTGGTCAACATGGACAGCAGCGATATGATCGTGCGCCGGGTGCAGTTCATCGGCCTCGATACCAACCGCGCGGGTACCGGTGTGCTGGCCCAGGGCTCGGCTTCGGCCAGCGGGATGGTGGATGATTGCGACTTCGTGGACCTGGGCATCGGCGTGGAGATTACGGGCGGTATTCCCGTGGTGCGCAAGTCCCTCTTTCAGGATCCCGGTGTCGCGGGTATCGTCGTTCGTGCGACCGCCGATGTAAGCGGTGACGAGGGTTTGAGCACGTCGCTCGATGCGGGCAGCGGCTTCAATACCTTCGTATTCAACCCGGCGGCCCCGATTCCCGTGGCGGAACCTGCGGCCGTGATCAATGAGTCCGATATTGAGCTTCGCATGGAGAACAACGACTGGGGCACGAACGACGATGGAGCCGTCACGGCACTGATCGACGGGCCGGCGGATTTCTCGCCCAAGCTCGCCGCGGGCTCGGCCATCCTGGCTTCGACGGTGATATGCACCATCTTTGATGACACGACCCAGGCTCGGGTGACCAACGGCAGCGCCGCACTCGAAGTCAGCGGCTTCCGGCCCGTCACCAACAATGAAAATGGCGTCTATGCCTTCCCGGCCGTGCTGGAGGGCGGATATCAGATCATCGGCGCCGCCACGGGCTTCGACGAGAATTCCGTGGCCTTCAACGTGGGCGCCGCGGAGATTAAGAGCGTCGTTCTTCCCTTGTCCGCATTGAATGGCGGTGAGGGCGAGGGTGAAGGTGAGGGCGAGAAAGATCCGGGTCGGCCCGCGTCCTGCGGGCCGGGCGCTTCCGACGGTGGACTGTGGGGAGACCTCGCGCTGGTCGTGCTGCTGGTGGCCCTGCTGTCAGCCGGTTTTGGCCGGTCCGGTACCGGGGATAACCCGTCCCGGTCCTGAGTCTCTCGATTTACAACACGTCACCGCCGCTCGAACATCGGGTTCGGGCGGCGGTGTTGTTTTATGCCGTTGTAAACGGAATGGGGCGGTGGTATTCTAGCTTGGCAGCGGTGTGCGAAGCCGCAGGTTACCTTCAGGCACCACGCAGGGAGATCGCAGGGCATGAAGATCACGTTTTCAGGAGTTTGCATGGGGTTGGTTGTGGCGTTGCTGTCCGCTCCGGCCCTGGCGGGCGAAGCTCCGGGCACAAGCCGCTTTGTGAGCGTGCAGACGGGTGACGACGGAAATCCCGGCACGCAGGTGAGCCCCTACCGTACGATCGGCGGCGCGCTGGAAGCCATGACGCAGGAGGGCGCGGCCGAGCCTTGGACCCTCACCATAGGCCCCGGCACCTACGACGAGACGGTGGAGACTTTTCCCATTACCTTGACGACGGACGGGGTTCAGCTTGTCGGAGAGAGCAAGGACACCACCTTCATCGACGGTGGCGGTACGGCTTCGGCGGCAGGCCCCCTGTTGACCGGCAGCGACGTCAATAACCTTTTGATTTCGGGCCTGACCTTCCAGAACACGGCGCGCACGGGCGGCACGGACAACGGCGGCGCGATCGAGCTTTTGAACAGCTCCGGGTCGATTCAGGATTGTTCCTTTGCGAACAACGCCTGCGAGCGGGCGGGCGGCGCGCTTTGGATATCCGTAGCCACCGGCGAACAACTGCGTCTGGTGGGCAATGCCTTTACGGGCAACACGACGGGACTCACAGGAACTTTCCAGGATCGCTTCGGTGGCGCGGTATGCGTCGGCGGCCCCATGACGGGCGAGTTCACTGGCAATACGTTCACCGGGAACTCGGCGGCCTTGAATATCTTGGGCAACGGGCTGGCGGACTCCTTCGGTGGCGCGATTTATATTGGCGGCGACTTCACCGGGGCCAACGGCGCGACGAGCTTCGCGTCGAATACGTTCAGCGACAATTCGGTCTCGACGGAGGATGGCGTGGACGGGATGGGATCGGCTGTCATGGTGGATGGCGCTTTCACGGGCGGAATGACGGGCTGTTCATTCATAGACAACAGCGCACCCACTTTTTCCATCGATGGCACATTTGCGGTGGCGGGTTCGGTCTCTGGGAATATAAGCAGTTGTACTTTTGAGAACAATACCGTGCGCGGTTCGGGCGGCGGCTTGTTTGTGGTCGGGGACTATACGGGCGATATCACGGGCTGTACCTTCACGGGCAATCAGGCGGGCGCGGGGGAGTCGTCGTTTCAAGTGCAGCGGGGCGGCGCGATTGCAATTCTGGGGCAATTTACCGCGAGCGACGCCGGATTGACCAATTGCACCTTCACGAACAACAGCGCTTCGATGGACGCCCAGGGCAATGGCGTGGCGGAAGCGCGGGGCGGGGCGTTACACGTGGGCGGGAACTGGAACGGGCCCTTGCGCCGGAACACCTTCGACAACTGCCGCGCGAGCAGTACGGACGGGGACGCCTTCGGCGCGGGCCTCTACGCGGGCGGCGATTTCACGGGCGCGGATCTGAGCGGGAATCTGTTCAAGGAATGCTCCGTGACCGGGAGCACGCGCAACAGTGTGGGCGGCGGCCTCTATATCGCGGGCGCGCTGACGATACCCTTCATCGGAAATCGCTTCGAGGCCAACACGGCGGAGCTGCGCGGCGCGGGCGCGTACCTGGGCGGGGTGGTCATTGGCACGATAGAGAGCTGCGACTTTATCAACAATATCATCGCCAACACGGAGGCGCGGAACTTCGCGGGCGCGGGCCTTTGCGTTGCGGATGGCCTGCTGGGCGATGTGATCAACAATCGCTTCTTCGGCAATAGCGCGCAGATGGTCGATTTCGGCAATGGTCTGTTTACCTCGAATGGCGCGGGGATGTTCATCGGCGGTACCTTCGATGGTGGCTTCGGGGCGAACGAATTTGTCGCCAACCGCGCCACCAGCGTGGATGGCGGGTCGTCCGGCGGCGGTCTTTTCGTCCAGGGCGAGGTCGACCGGAATTTCTTCGAACAGAATCTCTTCTCGGGCAACCATGCGGACGCGGGCGGCGGCATGTACTTCATGTTTGAAGGTGGGCGCAATATACTGATCCGAAACAACATGTTCACGGCGAATAGGTGCACGGGACTGCAGGGCGCGGACATCGCGAGCGAACAGCGGGTGACGCTGATCAATAACACCTTCGTGGGGGATCCGCTGGCGGAGACGAGCATCTTCTTCCCTGCGGTCAGCGTGGAGAATTTGTCGGCGCTGCACAACAATCTCTTTGAGAACGTGGCGTCGGCCTTCAATCTGCAAGATGAGATCCTGATCGACGTGGTCACGAACAATCTTCTTGCAACGACCGCCTTCGCGCACAGAAACGGCGTCGCCTTCACCGACCTGTCCGAGTTCGGCACGGTCTTTGGCGAACGCCTCATGGGGACGACGACTTTTTCCAACGGCCTGGTCGGGAACGGCAACATGAACGGCAATGACGAGGCGTCGGGGAGCTGGAAGAGCGCCACGACCTACGACGCGAACACGACCTTCTCCACGCTCACAGACACGGACCGCAATTGGACGCCCGGCGAGTGGCGGGGCGCGCTGGTGGATCTTTCGATCGACATCAATCATCGTGAGCACTATCGCATCGAAGACAACACGGCGACAACGCTGCTGGTACGGGGGAATCTGGTGGCGGCGGGACGCGGCGCGTTGCTGGAGAGCTATTCGATAGACGACTATCACCTGCTGGCAAGTTCCGCCATGGTGGATAGGGGCGAGTCGGTTTTCGTGGAGTCACAAAACGTTACGCCGCTGGGCGACTTCGATGGCGAGAATCGTCCAGCGGGTTGCAGCGTGGATCTTGGCGCGGATGAGTTCCAGGGAAGCGAGCCCTGCACGAGCAACATCGAGATTTCTCCGCTCAGTATTGATTTCGAAGCGCGGGATATCGCCGCGGGCCCCGTGGAGCGCGCGGTAACTATTGAGAATACGGGCGAGGCCGACCTGAACGTTACGGGCGTGGGGATTGTGGAAGGGTCCGATGGCTTCGGGCTGAATGGCGACTCAGGTGAGGCGCTTCTCGAAACCGGACAGGCCCGGACGGTGATTGTGACCTTCGATCCAGACGCAGCGGGTGAATTTTCGGGCGCTCTGTCCGTGAATTCCGATGATCCAGATTCGTCGGAGATCATCGTAGCGCTGTCGGGTACGGGTGTGGAAGGCGGTGAAGGCGAGGGCGAGGGCGAGGGCGAAGGTGAGGGCGAAGGAGAAGGAGAAGGAGAAGGAGAAGGAGAAGGCGAGGGCGAGGGCGAGGGCGAGGGCGAGGGCGAGGGCGAGGGCGAGGGAGAAGGCGAAGGCGAGGGTGAGGGTGAGGGTGAGGGCGAAGGTGAAGGTGAAGGTGAGGGTCCGATAGCGGACTTTAGTGCGGACAAGACGAGCGGCGAGCCGCCGCTTACGGTCCAGTTCACCAACGACACCGAGCTGAACGGCGCAACGGCGGGTGCTCTCTTCTGGGACTTTGGCGATAACCTGTTCAGCAACCAGGAGAATCCGCAGCACACCTACGCCGCTGATGGCAGATACACCGTGACCTTGACCGTGATTTCCAACGCGGGCGTGGCCGTGGAGCGGAAGGAAGAGTTCATCATCGTGGGCGATGCCCCGCCCCGTGAGCCCGGCGACGGGCCGCCTGTGCTTTTCGTGAAGAACGGCGCTGGTACCGGCACGGGTACCGAGGAAGATCCATTCACCACCATCGCCTTGGCGATGGAAGAAGCGTCAAGCTACGCCACGGAAGATTACGTGGTCACGATCCAACTCGCCGCAGAAACCTTTGCGGAAGCGGTCAGCTTCGCGCCGAATGTGGCCCTGCGCGGGGCCGATCCGGCTAATCGCGGCGCCACGGTGATCGCGCCGGCGCTGGCCCAGGTGCAGGCCAACGGTGACCGGGCGATCCAGGCGGCGGACAACACCGTTCTGGCGAATCTGACGGTCGTGCTGCAATTGACGGACTCGTCGGACTTCCGACTGCTCTCGATCGACGGCGTAAAGATGACCGTGTTCAATGTGGCGCTGGACGGAAGCAATCTGCTGGGTTCAGTGGGCATCTCCATTCTGAATCTGGGCTCTTCGGGCACGGTGGTGCAGGATTGCCTGATCCGCCAGTGCGAGTTTGGCGTGCGCGCCCTGGAGACCGCCGCGCGCATAACGCGCACGCGCTTCGAGACGATTCAGGAAGACGCCCTCTTCGTGCAGCGCCCTTCGAGCACGAAAGGGGCCGAGGCGGAAGTGGTGCCGAACATGGGCGATGTCCGCGACCTGAAGGAGACCGGCCAGAACAGCTTCGACGCCGACAGCATCGGCGGTGCCTTTATCAACAACCTCAACGAAACCGCAACCATCGTGGCCGAGGGCAACGAGTGGGGATCCGACGAGTTCGGCGTGATCGATCTCCGGATGGAGGGGCCTGGCGAGGTGGATTTCCTGCCTTATCGGCTTACCTCGAATGCGCAGCTTCTGACCTTCACCCTTTCGGTGCTGCTGCAGGATTTTGAAACCGAGACGCCCATCGGCAACGGGACGGTGAGCATCGCGGAGCTGACGGGAGTATCGACGTCCACCAATGTCGATGGTGTCTACACTTTCCCGGCCCTACCCCAGGGCGACTACACGGTGAACGGCGCGGCGGCGGGCTTCGCCACAAATTCGGGCACCGTGACGGACCCGGACTTCATCGCGTCGATCGCGATCAGCCTGACCCGAACCGGGCTCAGCACCGATGCCGTGGCTGTGCTGCTACTGGATGAATTCGATACTGCGGACGACGATGCCAACGGCAGCCTGAGTTTCGCCGAGGCCCGCGCGACGGTGCCGGCCATCACCCAGACGCAGTTTGACGAACTCGCGGGAGGCGACGGCGTCCTTACCGAAGCGGAGCTCGACGCCCGGGTGAATCCGGTGGATCCCGGCGGCTGCGCAAAAGTGGGGGGCGTCTCGCTGGCGGAAGCGATCCAGCGCCATCTGGGTGATTGTTTCCTGCTGGGTATAGCACTGGCGGGCCTGCTGGCCTGGCGCGGCGCGGCGGAGAGGGCGTGAGGTCGAGTTATATTTGCTGTATGCCATGAATACTGGGTGACCGGAGGGTGTAGTAGTCCCCGGAGATCTGAGTCGAGAATAGAACCGAACGAACCGAGGAGATACAAAGGATGAGAACCGCGAATCCCGCGCTGAATGAGAATACCTTTTTGAATGTTCACGATCAGGCCTACGGCGGTCAGACGATGACCATCGAGGGCACGGTGAGCAAGTCGGGTATCCTGCTCATGCTGGTGATGGCGACGGCGGCCTTCACCTGGCGCGGTTACCTGAACGATTCCGAGCAGGTCATGATCTGGATGATCGGCGGCCTCATCGGCGGTCTGGTCTTCGGACTGGTGACCAGTTTCAAACCGGCGATTGCCATGTACACCGCGCCAATCTACGCTCTCTGTGAGGGCCTCTTCCTCGGCGGTGTCTCGGCCCAGGCCCAGGTGATGTCGGGACAGGCCATCGTAATTCAGGCGGTGGCCCTGACCTTCGGTATCCTGCTGGCGCTGCTGTTTGTTTATCGGCTCGGACTCATCAAGGCCACGGAGAACTTTAAGCTCGGCGTGGCCGCGGCGACGGGCGGAATTTTTCTGGCCTATCTCGCCACGTTTGTGCTCGGTTTCTTCGGCGTGCCCGTGCCCTTCATCCACGAATCAGGCATGGTCGGTATCGGCTTCAGCCTCTTCGTGGTCGTGATCGCATCGCTTAACCTCGTGCTGGACTTTGATTTCATCGAGAACGGCGCAGAGCGCGGCGCGCCGAAGTATATGGAGTGGTACGCGGCCTTCGGATTGATGGTGACGCTGATCTGGCTGTATCTGGAGATCCTGCGGCTGCTCTCGAAACTTCAATCGCGACGGTAGGGGCCGAACTGTGGAAAGCGGCGCAACCTCCGCCGTCAAAACCGAAAGTCTGAACCAAGAGGCAACTTTTGGCCAGAACCAGAAGGGTTTCCCACAGATGGACACAGATGGAACGGGTTTGAATCCCATCCATTAATAGAGCGGAACGACGGCGACCATCGGTAGTATCAATGCTACACTCTCGAAAAGCGATTTGTTGAAATTTATCCCATACGTAAGCTTGCCCCAGAATCTGTGCGCTCGATCTGAATGAGGCATGATGTTCTCGCGCGTCTTGCCCTGAACAGGAAGTGAAGAACGCGGGCGCGCCCACCGTATAGTGGGCGCGCCCGATTGTGTATCAGATACTATGTTCGGTCGATAGCGGGGCTACGGATTCCGACGTATCGACGACCAACCGAGCAGTGCCGTCAGGGCCATGCCGAGAAGGGACAAATCGCCGATGCGGTCGGCGAAGACTTCCGACTTAGCGAGCCCTAAATTACATGCCGGTGGAGTCTCGCCTTCACCTTCACCTTCACCTTCACCCTCACCCTCACCCTCACCTTCACCTTCACCTTCACCTTCACCCTCACCCTCACCCTCACCCTCACCTTCACCTTCACCTTCACCTTCACCTTCACCCTCACCCTCACCCTCACCCTCACCTTCGCCCTCGCCTTCGCCTTCGCCTTCGGCAACGACCGGTGAGCCCAAGGTCAACGTCCAACTTATAAGTAGGGAAGCCGTCGGACTGGAAGCCACGCCGGTGTTACGCGCATTGGCGCTCGAGTTGACTTCAATGGAATACTCGCCCTCGGGCAGTTCGATATCGAGGTTGCCGGGCTTATCGCAGGTCCCTTCCTCCGACGCGCAGTTTAGATTGACAGATCCCAGAAAATCCCCCGTGATTTCATTGCGCAATATGACGGAGGTATCCGAGGAGGCAATATCGGTGAACTCGCCGGGTGCACTCAGGGTGGATTCGAGGGTTCCGTTCCACTCCAGATGCTCGGTGCCATTTGAGACGGTAAATAGAATGCGCGTTGAGCTGGCCCCCAACGCCGTTGCGACGCTTGTCGTGCCTTCACAGTTACCGCACGACGTGGCGGTCGTATCGAATAGCATAGAACCGTTCAATTGAATACCTGTGTTTACCACAGAGAAGAAGCCGCCCGTGGCGACGACCGTTCCCGTACCGCCGCCCGCGGAGGTGCTCTCGACACTGAAAGACGGATTGAAGACGTCGCCGATGTCCACGGATATGTCTTGGAATTCGTCTTCGTCCCTGTTCTCCACCCCGTCGAGGGCGGAGGTGACTCCGTCGACAAAGGTGTCGTAGCCCGTTACCTCGATGTCCGCAGCAGCGGGAAGGCCGAGGGCCGCGGCCAGGGTTGTCGCGAGCATCGTGCGCAAGTGTAACCGTGATTTCATTGCCATGTGGAGCTTCCTCTTTGGTTGCAACGATCCGTTGGTGCGCGGGTCTCCCACCCGGTGCCCGGGCCAGCATCAGAGTATCAGGCGCGGGAATGGAAGCGCTACCTTTGCGTTGAACCCGGGATCAGGCAGAATATCACCCCGGATGACAAGGGCGGGTCGGTCCGGGGTCGTGCGTGTTCTTGGATCCAGGAGGCAAAGCGTGTAGTCTGTAACGGACTGTGTTAGTGGCAAGCATCCCCGCGACGGGGTAGGAGTGTGTGATGGATTTCACCATATCGGCGAAGATGGAAGGTCTACTGGGGCGCGTGCGCGCTTTTGTGCGTGAGGAGCTTTATCCGCTGGAGCCGCAACTGCTCAGCGAGGGCTTCGGGGCCTTGCTCCCCGTGCTCCAGGAGAAGCGGAAGAAAGTGCGCGCGTTGGGATTGGCGCTGCCGCAAATTGAGAAGGAGCACGGTGGCCTGGGCCTCAGCGTGCTGGAGCATGGCCTGGTGCAGGCGGAGCTTGCCAAGTCGCCCGTCGGCGTCTATTGCTTCAACTGCCAGGCGCCCGACGCCGGAAACATGGAAATCCTGATCAAATTCGGCACGCCCGAGCAGAAAGCGAAATACCTGAAGCCCCTGTTAGCAGGGGAAATCCGAAGTTGCTTCTCCATGACCGAGCCGGACTTTCCGGGCTCGAACCCCACGTGGATGGGCACGACGGCGGAGAAGGATGGCGATGACTACGTGATCAACGGCCGCAAGTGGTTCACCTCCTCCGCCGACGGCGCGAACTTTGCCATCGTGATGGCCGTGACGAATCCCGAAGCGCCGAAGCACCTGCGGGCGAGTCAGATTATCGTCCCGCTGGACACGCCCGGCTTCACCCTCGTGGAGAATATCTCCTGCATGGGCCATCGCGGTGAGGACTGGGACAGCCACGCCGAGGTGAATTATGAGAATGTGCGCGTGCCCCAGTCCAACCGGCTGGGCGAAGAGGGCGCCGGCTTCCTCATCGCGCAAGAGCGCCTGGGGCCCGGACGCATCCACCACTGCATGCGCTGGGTGGGCATCAGCGAGCGTGCCTTCGAGTTGCTCTGCGCGCAGGCGCTGAGTCGCGAGGTGGCGCCGGAGCGTACCCTGGGCATGCAGCAGTTCGTCCAGGGCTGGATTTCCGAAAGCCGCGCGGAGATCAACGCCGCCCGCCTGATGGTGTTGCAGGCGGCGGACACCATCGACCGCAAGGGCGCGAAAGAGGCGCGGGTAGAGATCTCGCTCATCAAGTTTTTCGTGCCCAACGTGATGATGAAAGTGCTTGACCGCGCGATCCAGGCCCACGGCGGACTGGGCATCACCGACCGCACACCCTTGGCGTCCTTCTGGCGCAACGAGCGCGCCAGCCGGATCTACGACGGGCCCGATGAAGTACACAAGATGTCGGCGGCCAAGCGGATTCTGGAGCTGTATCGGGCGCAGGCGGAAGCGGGTGTTTGATGGAGAGGGAGAGCCGCGAATGAAGGTGAATGTTCGCGAATTTACCACGTGAATTGCCACCACCAAAGGGAATGTAGAAGTATGGAGCGCCGGCGGCCCGCCGGCAACATGCACCGAAGGTGCATGGCCAGTGCGAGTAGGCTTGCGAGTAAGCTTGAGATGTGCACCGGGATTGGAGCGAATCAGCGTTGCGCCTGGGGCGCAATGCCGCCGGGCCGGCGGCGCTCCATGCTTGCGCGACTTCGTTTGAAGACTAAGTCGCCGGGCGGTGCGGAAGTCCCGGCAAGTGGCAGTGTTTCGCAAGAAGCAACGCAGTATCGAGAGTGAAAATGACTATGGACCTGAACATCGACACCCCCAAGCCCATCCGCGCGGGCGAAGAGCTCGACCTCGCGCGCCTCGACGCCTACCTGAAATCGGCGATCCCCGATCTCGAGGGGACGCTCGAAGTGGCGCAGTTTCCCAGTGGCTTTTCCAATCTGACCTATCTGCTGAAGGTGGGTGAGCGCGAACTGGTGTTGCGCCGCCCGCCCTTCGGCAGCAAGGTAAAATCCGCCCACGACATGGGCCGGGAATACACCGTGCTCTCGGCGCTGCACCCCATCTATCCGGCTGCGCCTAAGCCCCTGGCCCTGTGCGACGACCTGGAGGTCATGGGGGCGCAATTCTACGTCATGGAGCGCATTCGCGGATCGATCTTTCGCGGGGTGAAGCCCGAGGGCTTCGATGCGGACGCGGTGGCCGTGCGGGGCTGTTGCGAGGCTTTCGTGAAGAATCTGGCGGCGCTGCACGCGCTGGATTATGAAGCGGCGGGCCTCGGCGCACTGCGCAAGGAAGGCTCCTACGTGGAGCGGCAGGTGGCCGGCTGGATCAAGCGCTACGGCGGATCGAAGACCGACGACATCCCCGCGATCGACGCCGTGATGGCGTGGCTGGAAGCGAATCACCCCGAAGATTCCGGCGCGACGCTCGTACACAACGACTACAAGTTCGACAACGTGGTGCTGGACCCCCACGACCCCACGAAGATCATCGGCGTGCTCGATTGGGAGATGTGTACCATCGGCGATCCGTTGATGGACCTGGGCACGGTGCTCGGCTATTGGATTGAGAAGGACGACCCGGATCTGGGCGTGATTCAGTGCTTCCTGAGCAAAGAGCCGGGCATGATGACGCGGAAAGAAGTGTCGGCGCTGTACGCGGAGTTGACCGGGCGCAGCTTGGAAAATATTCAGTTTTACTACGTGTTCGCGCTCTTCAAACTTGCGGTAATCGTTCAGCAGATTTACTACAGGTATAAACAGGGGCTGACGAAGGACGAGCGCTTTGCGCCGTTGATTTACGTCGTGGGCGCGCTGGGGATGCGGGCGGAGGCGTGTATTGAGACGGGTAGAATGTGAGGGGCGGGCTATGATCCAACACTCGTTCCCACGGTCTCCGTGGTCGAAGTTGCGCCGCGGTGGAGAATGCAGATCGTTCCGCTCTGCGGGACAGATCGCGCGAAAATGGCCGAGAGTATTTTCGCCTACTTTATAAGGCGAAGCATTATGAAGGGACTGTCCTGAATGGCATAACTTAAGGGCCATCCAGGTTAAGACGCACGAAGTCGTCGAGCGATCAAATGCGGACTCTGGGTGTTGGGGCTTCGAGCGGGAGTAGGCCACCACAACCCCGCATTCGGGCAACGCGGCGGTCACCGGTTAATCGCATACACGACTTTTACAGCCGCTCCCACCGTGATGGCACCGGGATCGACGGCCCCGATTTCGACGGAGTCGTCGAGCGCGGGCTCGCGGTGGACGTGGCTCTCGCTTCTGCCGGTCAGGACCTCGGGGTTCACATCCTCGATCAGCACGACATTGCCAAGGGCTATTCCAGAAGCGGTGGCATAAACTTCCGCTTTGGCGCGGGCGGCAGCAATGGCCCGTTTCCGCGCCTCCTCCCGTACCTCTCTCAATTGAGACGTTTCAAAGGTGACCGAAGCCAGTTCATTCGCGCCGGCATCGATCAGACCTGTCAGAATATCCTCTACGAGATCCAGATCGCGTACGACCAGACTGTAGCCAATCTTGGCCTCGTATCCCGAGAATTTTCTCACACCGCCCGAGTACTGAAAGTCCTGGGCCAATGTGATTCGGGAAGAGCGCACCTCGTTGATGCCTTCAGATTTCAGATAGTCGTGAACAGCCCGGGCGCCGATATGCGCCTTGGAAAAAGCGCCTTTGGGTAATTTTTCCAGGCGCGATACGGCCACTCGAATTGTGGCGCTGTCGGGCGCGACGTGAATGAGAGCCGAACCAAAAACATATACGCCGCTGCCGGCGGGCATAGTAGAATCGGAATACATAGAGCGAATTTCTCCTTCCGTTTGGATTCTCAAGTGTACCAGATGAGACTGCTTTCGCACCGCACATAGCGCCGCTACAATCACCTCGTAGCAATCCGTACGTCTCGCCTTCGTTGTCAGTGTCCAAACGGCGGTCTGCTGTAAGGAATCGGTTCCCATGCGCGGGCGGGGCGATGATCGCGAAACCACGCGATGGCCTTGGCGACTTCGGACATGATTTCAGTGTGTTCAATCGCGCGAACGTAGAGATTCCGTTTGTACACCGATTCCACGGTGAAACTCCAATAGATGGGCATGAGGGGATTGATCCAGAGCTCGCTTCCGTAGGTGCGGTTGGTGGTGTGGTGGTCGCCGAACTGGCCCACGACCGCGGCGGCGATTGAGTTGGACACGATGCTTGGTCGGTCGGGGGTATGTCGATTGGCATGGGCCACAGCATCAAGGAAGAGCTGCGCCTCGGCCATCTGGGGGAGTACGGTGAGCGTTCCGAGGTAACCACCAGCCCGCGTCAAGGCCGCGACGGCCTCGAACCACTGGGCATGACACACGCCGTGGTAGTGGTCCACGCCAAAGCCGATGGAGGCGAGGAGCTTCACGGGCACATCGATGCCGTTGACCGCCGCGATGCTGACGATGTCCTCCGCCGGCGTGCCCAGGCCCACTTCGTCGCCGCACATGAGGCTGTCCGTTCCGCCGTCGACCAGGACGATGGCATCCAGGGCGAGCCGTTGCCGAAGGCGTTCATAGCCCTCGCGCAGGCGCACTACGCCACATCGGACAAATCCGTAGACATCGACTTCCTCGCCACGGGCTTCGCGAAACCAGCGCGAAAGGGTGCGCTCGGGGAAATAGAGGTCGGAGCCCGGCGAGTCGGCATGAACCCGCACGCACGCGGGACAGATCTCGGTCTCGGGCTCGTCGGGGAGCACGGCGAAAGAAAAGTTTGCCAGATGCACGGTCTTGCCTGCGTCACGAAGGGCGAAGTAGAGGGGAAGCCCGGAATAGATGTCGAAGCCGCCACCCGCCCCCGCGAGGAGGATGGATTGGGAGTCCTTCAGGGCGTCGAATAGTGGATTGGTGAGGAGGTTCATGATTCGGGCGTCCGGGGGGCAATACTGTTTCAGTTACATGCAATACTCTACTATGCGCATTTTCTGGAAACCACTCCTTGCGGCGCGCGCTTGCCCCGGTGGCCCCATAGGACGGATGTGACGGATAGGACGGATTTGTTTGATCTGGAGCGCCGGGGGCTTTGCGTTGTCTACACCGCCGCACCTGTCGGTTTGCCGCAGTCATTGTAGTGGTAAAAGCCTCTTCCGCTTTTGATCCCGTAGTGGCCCTCTGCGACGAGTTTCTTCAGCAGTTCCGGGGGCTCGATGGCGCTGCTTTGGTCCATGGTGTGGATGTGCGTGAAGGCGAGGAGGCAGACGTCGAGTCCGGCCATGTCGGCTTTGGCGAGGGGGCCCTGCATCATGCCGTAGCCCGTGGTGAGGCCTTTGTCGATGTCCTCCACGCCGCAGACGCCTTGCTCGACGAGGCGGACGGCTTCGCAGACCATGGCGGCGAAGATGCGGTTCATGATGAAGCCGGGGATGTCCTTCTTCACGTGGATGATGTATTTCCCGAACTGCTCGCAGAGGTCGCGGAATTTCATGAGGGTGGCGGCGCTGGTCTGTGGGCCGGGGATGAGTTCGAGGAGGGGATTCAGGGGCACGGGGAAGAAGAAGTGGGTGCCGACGACGCGGTCGGGTCGGTTCGTGGCTTGGGCGAGGTGTCCGATGGGGATGGTGGAGGTGTTAGAGGCGAAGCAGGTCTCGGGCTTGCAGCAGCGGTCGAGGGCGGCGAAAATTTCACGCTTCAGATCGGGGATTTCGGGTACGGCCTCGAAGACTAAATCGGCGGTTGCGGCGGCCTGGAGCGAGGTGTGGGTTTCGATGCGCTTCAGGATGCTCTCGGGGTTTGCCGCCAGAGTCTCCTTCTGGTAGAGCTTGCCGAGGGACCACGCGATGGTGTCGAGGGCGCGGGTGGTGGCGGCTTCGTCCTGATCGATGAGGATGACCTGGTGGCCGTGGGTGGCGGCGAGCTGGGCGATGCCGGAGCCCATGAAGCCCCCGCCGATTACTGCGATGGTGATTGGGGTCATGTGGAGGGCTCCAGAGTGCGTGGACGGAGTGGACTGCGTGGACGAGGTGGACCGAGTGGACAACGTGGACGAGGCTCATAGCGCGAAGCCGTTGTCCACTGTCCATTGTCAATTGTCCACTAAACCACCGCCCCACCATCCACCGTCAGGATTGCACCGGTGGTGAAGCTGGCGGCGTCGGAAAGCAGGTAAACCGCCGCGCCCGCCATTTCGTCGGGTTGGGCGTGGCGCGCGAGGGGCGTCTTGCCCACCTGGACATCACGGATTTCGGGCGTGTCGATGAGTACCTTCGCGAACTTGGTTTCGGTGAGTCCGGGGCAGATGCAGTTGCAGCGGATGCCCGCGCCGCCCATTTCTTTGGCGATGGTCTTGGTCATCATGATGACGGCGGCCTTGCTCATGGAGTAGATGGCCATCATGGGGGAGGGGCTGATGCCCTCGATGGAGGCGATGTTCACAATGGAGCCACCGCCGCCCTTGACCATGAGGCGACAGGCGCGCTGGGCCATCATGAAGTAACCCTTCACGTTGACCTCGAAGGTCTTGTCGAAGGCGGACTCGGGCGCTTCGATGAAGGGCCCGAAATAGGGGTTGGTGGCGGCGTTGTTCACGAGGCCGTCGAGGCGGCCAAACTCGGCTTCGACCCAGGTGAAGAGGGCGTCGATCTGGGCGGGGTCGCCGGTGTGGCAGGCTTTGCCGGCGGCTTTTCCACCCGCTGCCTTGATGGCCTCCACCACGGCGTCGACGCCGTCCTGTTTGCGCGAAGTGACAATGACGGTTGCGCCGCGCCGGGCGAATTCATGGGCGAAGGCCTCGCCGATTCCGCGGCTGCCGCCGTTGACGAGGATGACTTTGTTGGTGAGTTGGAAGGAGGTCATGGGTTGTCCTTAGTGGTTATGGGTCTTATGGGTCTGGCGTGGCTCTTTTCATAGGACCCATTTGACCCATACGACCCATTTCTTCTGTTTTTTGTTACACGATTCCGTACTGCATCCGGATCTTCTGGCACTGCTCCAGGAGGTCGCCGGCGAAGCGTTTGTTGGTGAAGGCCAGCAGGCCGATGGTGGTGAGGAGGAAATCCGCGCCGACCTTGTCGTTGGCGTCGAGGCGCGCTTTCAGGCGTCGCAGCACAGTCGCCTGGAAGGCCTCAGGGCTGGCGTGGGCCTGGATGTTGGGCGCGACGCCGAATTGGTGCTCGACCATGAAGTCGACGTAGCGATCAAGGGTGACGCGGTGGTCGGGCTTGAACTGGAGTGCGGTGGCGTAGTGCCCGATGGCGCCTGGGAGGTCGCTTTCCGCCTCAGCCAGCAGGCCGAGGTGGTAGGCGCTCGCGTAGCTCCCCGTGCCGGCCACGTCTTCGCGGATGGGGCCGCAGCGCATGGATTCCGTGTAGGCGGCTTTAGCGCGCTCGATATCGCCGAGCATGAGGGCCACGTAGCCGCAGGCGTGATAGAAATCGGCCCAGTGGGTGCCGTGGTGATCGAGGGCGAGGTGATCCGTGAGGAGGCTCTCGGCGTCGGCCAGGCGCCCGGAATTGGCGAGGGCATACGTGAGGCTCGTGAGCAGTGTCGTGAGCGTCTCCCGGCTGACGGGCGCGCCATTGCGGTATGCAGGCGCAGCCTGTGCAAAATCGATGCCGCGCAGGGCTTCCTCAAAGGCCGCAATGGATTCGGGGTAGCGCTTGAGTGTGAAGAGGGTTCGCCCAAGCTGGTAGGCGTAGTAGGCGTCATCCGGGTGGTCGGCCGCAGCCCGCTGGAGCAGGGGCAGATTGCGGAGCCCTTTGTGGTCGGGGTCTTCTTCGCGATGCTCATAACCGGAATGGGTCACCACGACGCCGGTGGAGGCGATGGGACCGCGAATGCCGTTCAGAGGCGTGAGCTGCTCGTGGATGATGCCGCTGAATCGATATTTGGACTTTTCGAAAAAGCGCTCGACGGTGCCCGTGACGAGCGTTTGCTCCGCGCCGGTGCCCGTGGGGCTGCGGTGCTGGATAGTGCCCGTCGTACCTGCGGGCTGGCCCTGTACATATTTTTCCAGGAGGGCGCGCGCGCGTTCAGGTTCCACAACGACCTCATCCGCGTCGATGGATAGAATCCACGGTCCTTTCGCGAAGGCCACGGCGCGATTGCGCGCGGCTGCGAAGTCGTTTTCCCAGGGGATTTCATGACAGTGGGGGGAGAATTTCCGGGCGATCTCCAGCGTGTTGTCGGAAGAGCCCGTGTCCACCACGATGATCTCATCGACCAAATCGCGAAGCGCCTCCAGGCACGGGGCGAGGCGGGGCGCTTCATTTTTTACAATAAGCACGGCACTGATGTGGGGCATGGGAGGTCCCGTCTGGAGGGGAGAGTCTGGAGTCTGGAGTTCAGATCGGACCGATCAGACGGATCGGCCCGATCTGAACGGATGAATTGGATCGTTAGGGTGCGATTCCATTTTCCTCCGGACTCCAGACTCCGGACCAATTTACAACGTGTCGGGGTCGATCTCAAAGGTGAAGCTTTGCTCGCCCTGGGGATTGCAGCGCACGAGCCACTCGCCCTTGGGGGAGACGACACCGCTCAGCGAATTGATGGGGCCGTTCAGGCTGGCCGCGTTCACCGTGATGATGTGCCGTGCGCTTTCCCGTGCGCGCAATTTCAGGTTGGCCGTGTGAAACTCGGTGTAGAAGGGGTCGCATCCGGAATTGACGCTGTGGAAAATGATCTGGGCGCCCTTCTGTCGCAACTGGTGAGAGAGGCGATGATCAGGGTAGGTCCCCATGCCGGGCGTGACCCAGAGGTCATTGCAGATGAGGCAGCCGAAGTCCAGGTCGCGATAATTGAAGACCCGGAGTTCCTCGCCGGGGCGGCACCAGGTCCGATCCTTCTCCGTGGGGATCAGTTTTTCCTGCGTGCCGAGGAGATTGCCCTGATCCGTGTAAATGCGCGACTGGATGTAGGTGTGACCGTCGGCGCGCGCGCCCGTGCCGATGATGGCGGTCACGTAAGACTGGCGGCATGCCGTGGCGATCTGCTGCCAGGCTTCCAAGGTCTTTGAGTCGCTGAAGTCATTGTTGTAGCCGGTGAGGCTCATTTCTGGAAAGAGAAGGATATCGCAGTCACTGCTCTTGATGTGCTCCAGTATTTTGGGCAGATTGTCTCCTTTGGTCGCGCCCACCGCCATCTGAATTCCCGTAACCCGAATAATTGCCATTTGCCCATCCTCCTGTTACTGCACAATTGACCCACTGCCCCCGGCAACGCGCCCAAGGCGTTTCAGGTCGAAGCTCATTCGATACTAACATACATTCACCGGTTTGGTCATGGCAATTCGGCGGGGAGGGGGTGCTATACTCTCGCCATGAAGATTCTCCTGGTGGAAGACGAAAAGCAGATTGCCGATTTCGCGAAGAAGGGCCTGACCGAGCAGGGCTTTCTTGTGGAGCATTGCGGCCACGGCGACGAAGCCCTGGGGCTCATGCTTTCCCAGCCCTACGACGCCGTGGTGCTGGATATCATGCTGCCGGGCCGCGATGGCCTGAGTATTTTGAAGCAATTCCGGAAAAAGGGCCATAGCACCCCTGTAATCCTGTTGACGGCCCGTTCCGAGCTGGACGAGCGCATCGAGGGCCTGAATACGGGTGCCGACGATTATCTGACCAAGCCCTTTTACGTGGAGGAGCTGGCGGCGCGGCTGCACGCGGTGCGCCGGCGCACGTCGGACGAAGGCGTGAGCCTGCTCCGGTCGGGTGAAGTGTCGATCAACCTGATCACGCGCGAAGTAAAGTCCGCCGGCGTGGTGGTCAAGCTCACCGCCCGCGAATTCAGCCTGCTGGAATACCTCATGCGCAGCCCCGGGCGGGTGTACACGCGCACCCAGATGATAGAGCACGTCTGGGGCTACGATTTTGATCCCAACACGAATCTCGTGGACGTGCATATCCAGCGTCTCCGGAAGAAGCTCGGCGGGGATGGCGCCTTCATTGAGACCATTCGCGGCGTGGGCTATCGGGTGCGGAAGGAAGGGGAATGAAGCTGGCCTTCGCGCCCCGGTCCTTCCGGATGCGCATCATGCTCCTTTCCGTTTCCATTTCCGCCACCATCTTTCTCGGATTCGGTTGGCGGACCTGGCACCTGTTGCACAGCCTCACGGGCCTGGAGCGGCTCGATGGCGAGATGAAAGCCCTGGCCCGCAATCAGCTTGCCTCGCCCCGTCGTGATGGCGGCTGGGATGCCTTTGAAGATTCACTCCAGTACCTGTCCGAGCTGGACCCCTCCCGCGCCTTTGCATTTGTGGTTGCCGGGCGCGATGGAACCGAACGGCGCCGCAGTGCGACTTGGCCCGCAGCCTTGGCCTCCGGCGATATACTCGGCGCCGTGCCGCTCGACGCGATTCCGCCGATGGATCCCGAATTCTTCCGCTCCCCTGATTTCAGGGGGCCTCCAGGCCCCTTTGACGGCCCGCCCGGCGTCAATCCCTTCGGACCGCCGAATGGCCCGCCGGAGTACATGCGACAAGATCGCCCGAACCCGGGCATTCCGGGCGGGGATCCGGGGAGCCTTGGACCGGGATTTGGCCGGGGAGACAACTTTCAGCGGGGTTCAGGACCCCGACAGGGCCAAGGTCCCCGATCAGGGCCTGACGAGCGATTTCCCGTCGTCGAGCTGCTTTTCGCTACCCACACCATCGGCGGGCAATCCTGGCGCGTCGCCGTGCTTGCTTCCCCCCGGGATGTTCTGGTCATCGCGGCCGATCTCGAGCCCTTCTTCGCCGAGACAGGTGCCCTCCGTGATACCTTCCTGGCCATCTTTGCGCTGGCGATGGTGGCGATTGGCGCGGGGGGCTGGTTTCTTGCCCAGCGCGCCCTGAAGCCGGTCAATGCGCTCATTGCGGCGGCGGAATCCATCACCGCGCAGGAGCTGGAGCGCCGTCTGCCGGAGCAGGGTTCTTCGGAGGAATTTGACCGGCTGAATCGGGTGTTCAACCGCATGCTGGAGCGGCTGGACCGCAGCTTCAAGCAGGCCACACGCTTCAGTGCCGATGCGGCCCACGAACTGAAGACGCCGCTGACCATTCTCCAGGGCCAGCTCAACCAGGCCCTGCAGGAGGCCCCGCCCGGGTCGCCGCTGCAGCAGAAGCTGGGCCAGTTGCTGGAGGAAGTGCAGCGCCTCACCGTGATCATCCGGCGGCTCCTGCTCCTTTCTCTGGCCGATGCGGGCAGGCTCAAGATCACCCTGGCCCCCCTCGCGCTGGACACTTTTCTGGAGTCAATTATTGAAGACGTGGAGATCCTTGCGCCCGAGCTGGAGGTGAAGAGTGAACTGAGTCCGGGAATCGTGGTGGAAGCCGACGCGGCCCTGTTGCAGCAGGCGGTTCAAAATCTGGTGAACAACGCGATCAAGTACAACGTGCCCGATGGCAAGATTCAGTTCGGTCTGTTTCGTCAGGACGGCAGCGTTCGCCTTACCGTCGCCAATACGAGCCGGGGCATTGCCGAAGAAGATAGGAAGCGGGTATTCCACCGCTTTTATCGCGGCGACCCCGCCCACTCGCGCGAGGTGGACGGTCTGGGCCTGGGCCTGAGTCTGGCCCGGGAAATTGTCCGGTCGCACCACGGTAAGCTGTGGCTTGCGGAGGCCCCCGAGGGATGGGTTCTCTTTGTGCTTGAGCTGCCCGAAGGGGGGCGTAGCCGGGCGGCCCGTTAGAATGCGATCAGGGCGTGGGGCGGGTGGGGTGTCATGGCGCCGGGCACGGTGCACACATGGCTCGCCAGTCGATTAGCCTGTTCGCTGATATCTGAAAGGGGCCACTCATGGAGTAGCCCCATGACCAGTGCCGCCGTAAAGGCATCGCTGGCACCCAGGGTGTTTTCCATCAACTCCACCCGGTGGCCATGATGCACGTCGAGCTGGCCGGGGGTCATGAGGACACTGCCCCGCGCCCCGCGGGTCAATGCGACGGCACTGAGGGCGAACTTGTCCATCAAGACTTCCATGCGCTCTTTGGTGGAGCCGCCGATGTTCAGCAGGCCGGAAATGACAGGCAGTTCATCCTCGTTCAACTTCAACACTTCCGTGTGCTCAAGGAGGTCCTGGATCAAATCGCGGGAGTAGAACTGGTGCCGGAGGTTCACGTCGAAGACCCGGAGGCAACCGGGCATGGCGCTTTCGAGAAACTGCTGGATGCAGTCCCGGCTGTGGGAGCTTCGCGAGGCCAGCGTGCCGAAGCAGATCGCATCGGCCTTGCCCGCGAGTTTGGCGCATTCGGGCCGGAACGGGAGATAGTCCCATGCCGCCAAATCGGGAACTACGTAGCTCGGGCTGCCGTGGCTGTCCAGGGTGACTTGAACTTCGGCGGTCGGCCGCGCGGGATCGAGGTGGATGACGCCGATGGGAAGCCCGGCATCGGACATGGCCTCAAGGAGTTCCTGTCCGGCTATATCCTGCCCCACGCTGGAAGCGATTACCCCCTTTGCGCCCAGGGCCTGCGCATGATAGACCACGTTGGCGGGTGCGCCGCCCAGTTGTCGTTCTCCCGACAGCACATTCCACTGAACTTCTCCCGCACCGATGACTACAAAAGGCTGTGACTCTTCCATCTCTCCAACCCCTGGCCGATCGCTCTCGACTCCTGATTTGTTTCGTATGGTTGCCAGCGGGCCCGCGTCGCACACGTGCCGACCTTTTTTGGATGTCTCTCGCCAGATCATCCAGCGCGCAGTAGGGTACCTTTTTCAGCCGATAATTGCAATGGCAAATTGGGGCACTGCTTTTATGGAACACTAACCAAAATGGACGCAAATTCCGAGGGCGGTGACGTTCGATGCGGCGAGAGGTATCGGCCGCTAAACGCCCTCGCTGTCCGGAACCGCATACTGTTCGCGCAGCCCCGCCAGATTGTCCCGGAGTACTTCGATGACCGGGGCATACTCTGGATTGCCGTACTGGTTTTTCATCTCAGCGGGGTCATGCTGCAGGTCGTAGAATTCCCATTCGTCCAGCGTGTGAAACCGGATGAGCTTGAAGCGATCCGTGCGCACGCCATAGTGGCGGTAGACGTTGTGGACCTTGCCCTCACCTTCGTAGTAGTGGTAGTAAATCCCATTGCGCCAATGCGCGGGCTGGCCGCCACCCATGAAGGTGGCCAGGCTGGCCCCTTGCATGTCGCCGGGCTCCGGCGTTCCGGTGAGCTCCAGAAAAGTCTGGGCCATATCCAGGTTCTGTACCATGGCCTCGCAGGTCGAGCCCGGCGCTATGCCCGGCCCCATGGCGACGAGAGGCGTTCGGAGAGACTCTTCATACATGAAGCGCTTGTCGAACCAGCCATGCTCCCCAAGGTAGAAGCTCTGGTCCGATGAGTAGAATACGATCGTGTTCTTGTCCAGGCCCTTCTCCTTGAGATAGTCCAGCACGCGGCCCACGTTGTCATCCACCGCGCGCACGCAGCGCAGATAGTCTTTCATGTAGCGCTGATATTTCCAGCGCACGAGATCCTTGCCCGTGAGATTGGCTTCGAGGAAGGCCTTGTTTTTCGGGCCATAGGCCGCATCCCAGGCCGCGCGCTGTTCTGGATTCATCCGCCCGATGGCGTTGTTCCAGCGGCCCTTCAGTTTGGGATCGGTTTCCGCGTTCTCAGGCCAGACCTTCAAGTCCGAATCGAGGGTCATGGTCTTCTCGATGGACATATCCTGAAGCTTCGCGGCGGAGCCCCGGTCTTCATAGTCGTCGAAGAGGTTGTCCGGCTCGGGGAACTCCACGTCTTCAAAAAGGGTGAGATACTTCGGGCCGGGTTCCCACTCGCGGTGGGGGGCTTTGTGCTGGATCATCAGCATGAAGGGCTTCGCCGGATCGCGACCCTCCTCCAGCCAGCGGAGGGACATGTCCGTGGTGATATCCGTGACGTAGCCCGGCTCCTGGATCTTTCCCGATGGCGTGATGAAGTCGGGATTGTAATAATGGCCCTGGCCGGGGAGGACTTCCCAGTCGTCGAAGCCGGTGGGTTCGGAAACCAGGTGCCACTTGCCGAAGAGTGCGGTCTGGTATCCGTTCTGCTGGAGCAATTTCGGAAAGGTCTGCTGGCTCCCATCGAAGGTGCTGCTGTTGTCACGGAAGCCATTGAGGTGGCTGTGCTTCCCCGTCAAAATCACCGCGCGGCACGGACCGCAGATCGAGTTCGTCACGAAACTGTTGTTGAAGCGCATGCCGCCTTGGACGATGCGGTCGATATTCGGCGTGGGTGCGATTTCCGCCAGCCGCCCGCCATAAGCACTCACCGCCGCCTGAGCGTGGTCGTCGCTGTAGATCCAGACGATGTTGGGGCGTTGCGTTGCGGTGTCCTGGGCGCGGGCCTGAGAAAGCCCCGCAAGGGCAAGCGTGCCCAGGGCGGTCTGGCGGAGGAAGGCGCGGCGGTTGTGGGTTCGATCCATGGTGACGGGTCTCCCTGGGTTCTGAACGGGCTGTGGCCAGCAGGACTATGGGTCATATGGGTCATATGGGTCATATGGGTCATATGGGTCTTATGGGTCTTATGGGTCTTATGGGTCTTATGGGTCTTGTGGGTCTAGGGCGATTTTTTTCATAGGACCCATACGACCTATAGGACCCATAAGACCCATTGTTTTCCTAAATCGCGACTCTCGCCCGCTTCTTGGCCATAAATCGCTTAAAAATTTCGTCCGCTATCACGCCCATCAGGAGCACCGCGCCGATGATGGCGAATTCGAGTTCGGAGGGAAATCCAAGAATCGTGATGGCGTTCTGAAGCACGCGGAGCACGGCGGTGCCGATGATCACACCGAGGATCGCCCCTTCGCCGCCGCGGAGGCTGAAGCCACCGAGTACGGCGGCGGCGATGGCGTACAGCTCGTAGAACTCGCCCATGCCGGCGGGCTGCACGGTGTTCAGATCGAGGGCGAAGACAATGCCGCTGAAGCCCGCGCAGAGGGAGCAGGCGATGTAGGCGCAAATCGTCACGCGGGCCGTGTTGATGCCGCTGTAGCGCGCGGCTTCCTCGTTGCGGCCGAGGGCAAAGAGGTAGCGTCCATAGATCGTGTATTGAAGCAGGAAGCCCGCGATCAGCGCGACGAGAATCATGTTGATAAAAGGCACGGGGAGGGAGAAACTGTCGGTGAGGGGGAGTGCGCCGCCGGAGAGGAAACGCAGACCCTTGAAGTCGGAGCCAAAGCCCACGCTCTGATCGCCGGTCATGTAGCGCGCGATACCCCGGCAGAAGAGAAGACTGCACAGGGTCACGACAAATGGCTGAAGCTTCACCTTGGTGATCAGGAGTCCGTGGATCAGGCCGATGCCGGCGGAACCGATGAGGATCAGGGGGATCACGATCCAGGGGGAGAGCCCTTTGGTCGTCAGCAGAAAGGCCAGGAGCGAACCGGAGAGGCCGACGACGGAGCCGATGGATAGATCGATGCCGCCCGTTACGATAACAAGGGACACGCCCACGCCGATGATGCCGAAGAGGCCGATCCAGCGGAAGGTGTTCTGCATGTTGTAGGCGGACAGAAAGTTGGGGCTGTTGGCCGCCGTGAAGAGGCAGATGACAATCAACAGGACCAGGATGCCCAGTGTTTTTTTCATGTGTACTCCGGAATCGTAATATGCTCGTTATTTATGCGCGCCATGAGCCGCAACCAGGATTATGAACCACGGAGCCCACGGAGGCACGGAGAAGAAAGAGCTTCCGAGGCACCAGTAATCGGAAGAAAGATGTCTTTGTCTTCGTGCGTCTCTCTCATTGTAAACTCTCCGTGCCTCCGTGTTCTCCGTGGTCAGAATTTCTTCTTCTGACCCCCGAAATGTGCGGAATCTCACGGGACCGTATCACGCGACTTTCGGGCTTCCCGTCGCCAGGTGCATCACGGCTTCTTCGTTCAACTCTCCGTGGGCGAGTTCGCCCGTCAATTGCCCTTCGTGCATGATGAGTGCGCGATCCGGCAGGTGTAGGATTTCTTCCATCTCGCTCGATACAAAAATAATCGCCACACCCTCTTCGGCGAGGCGCTCGATGAGCTGATATATCTCGCGCTTTGCGCCCACATCAATGCCCCGCGTCGGCTCGTCCAGCAGCAAGATACGGGGCTTCATGGCGAGCCACTTGCCCAGCACGACCTTCTGCTGGTTTCCTCCCGACAGCAACTGCACGATCTGCCGGTCATTTGGCGTCTTGATGCGCAGGGCCTCCACCATTTCGCGACTGATCGCGCACTCCTTTGCACGATTCAGCAGACCCTTGCGCTGATCGCGCTTGAGACTGGCCAGACTGCAATTGGTCCGCACCGCCATCTCCAGGATGAGCCCCTGCTGCTTCCGATCCTCCGGCACCAGGGCAATGCCCTCGCGGATGGCGTCAATCGGACAGTTCAGTTGCACCGGCTTTCCGGCAACGCTCACCTGACCCGTCAGGGGCGGCGTGACACCGAAGAGGGTCTGGAGCAGCTCGGTGCGGCCCGCGCCCACGAGCCCGCCGATCCCCACGATCTCGCCTGCGCGAACCGAGAAGGACACGCGGCGCGCGGGATAGGCCGACGTCGCCAGATCGGAAACCCGCAGCACTTCCTCGCCCAGCGTCCGCGTCTTGTATTCCCGGTCGGTGGAGAATTCCCGGCCCACCATGAGCTTGACCATGCGGTCGTGGCATATCTCTTTCCGAGCGAGGGCACCCGCATTCTTGCCATCGCGGAGCACTTCCACGCGGTCGGCGAGTTCCGTGACTTCGCCCAGGCGGTGGGAGATGTAGATAATGCTCGCGCCCTGCGCGCGGAGATCGCGGATGACCTTGTAGAGGTGATCCGTCTCGTGTTGCGATAGGCTCGAGGTGGGCTCGTCCATGATGAGGATGCGGCTTTGGACCGAGAGGGCCTTGGCAATCTCCACCATCTGCTGCTGGCCCACGGAGAGGCGGCTTACCAGCGTGCGCGGCGAGCAGTTCAGCCCCACGCGCCGGAGATAGTCCGCCGCACCCCGGTCAATCGCGGCGCGCTGCACCACGCCCCAGCGATGGGGCTCTCGTCCGAGGAAAATATTGGAGCCCACATCCAAGTTATCCGCCAAGTTCAATTCCTGGTGAATCAGGGAAATGCCGAGCGCGGAGGCGTCCCGAATCGAGTCGATTTCCACCGCCTTGCCCTCCAGCAGGATCTCGCCCGAGTCCGGCCGCTGAATGCCCGCGAGGATCTTCATCAGCGTGCTCTTGCCCGCGCCGTTCTCGCCAATGACAGCAAGCACTTCGCCGGGGTAGAGGTCGAGAGAGACGCCGTCGAGGGCTCTGACGCCGGGGAATTGCTTGCTGAGATTCGCAACGCGCAACAGGGGCTTGGTCTCTGTCATGTGTGTCTGCCTTCCGGGCCCCGCGCGCTTTGAAAGCGTTCGATAAGGCGCGTGTAATTCATGGCCTCCAGCCGGGGCAGTACGACCGCAAAGAGCCGGTTGGCCTCAGTGCTTCGCCCCAGCTTGGCCAGGGCGATGGCGCGGTAGGTGCGGGCCATGTCAACGAGAAAGCGGACAAGCGCCGATCCTTTCGCCATGGGCCGCAGGTTTTTTTCGGCTTCCTTCAGGCGGTTGGCGGCATCGTTATCGCGCCCCGTGTTCAGTGCGGCCATGCCGTGGAGCAGGGGTAGCACCATGACCAGCAAGTCGGCCTTGGGCTGGTTTTCAATCTCGCCAATGAGCCGCATGGCCAGTTCGGGGTCCCGTTCCTGCTTGAGCAGGGCCAGCGCGTAGTCCAGCACCACGGTCGGATTGTCCGGCGCGTTTTCCAAGGCATCGCGATGGCACTGCAGGGCCTCGTCGAATCGTTGTGCCAGGTCATACAGCTCAGACATGCGCCCCAGATACATCCACAGGGGCATGGCGGGATCGTTTCCGTGGGCGCGGACCAGCCCCATGCCTTCGTCGAAGCGGCCCAGCCCCACGAGGGCGCAGGCGCTGCGCATGTCCAGTTCGAAATCGGGCACGGAACCACGCAGCGCCGGGACGCGATCGAGCACTTCCTGCCAGCGTCCCCAGCACATGGCCTCCAGCATGGCGTCGTACTTACGCGCGGGTCCAAAGAAAGCAAGCCAGGCCGCGACGGCGGGCGGGAGAAGGAGCATGGCGCTCGCGAGCCAGCCCACCCAGCTCATGGGAGAGCCGCGCCACGCGCCGTAAGCCAGCCACGCCAGCGCTGGTGCCTGGGCCCACCACAGGAAATTCCACGACTTTCCGTAGAGCATCCAGAAGAATCCCAGGCTGGAAAGGGAACGCAATTCGACCAGATCCGCAGGTTTCATCACCTCGTCATCCACGGAGGGCATGGTGGCCACCGCCACGGCTGCGGCGTCATCCGTGTGCAGGGTGACCTCCGTGTAGCCCCGCAAGGCGCACTTCTCGATGGCCTCGCGGGAAGAACCCGCCTGAATCCGGATGGTTTCCCGTTTGCCCTCGGCGTCGGTGCATGTCACGAGGAACTCCAGCATTTCTGATTCACACTCCAACGTGGTGGCGCGAAGTCCGTCCGGCTCAGGCGCCCTGGGCCTTCATCTCTTCCAGCTTGGTCTTGAAATCTTCCACGTTGTCCTTGCGCACGATCACGGTGGGCACTTCGAGAACGCCATTCTCCGGGAGCACGGTGCGGTCGCCCCGTGCCAGGGCCGCGAGAATCCGAACGGATTCGTAGCCGTACTTGAAGGGCTGCTGGCTCACGGTGCCATGCACGGTGCCCGCCGCGATGCCCGCCAGCGTGTCGTCGGCCTCGTCAAAGCTCACCAGCTTGATCTGGCCGAGCTTTCCCGCGCCTTCGACCGCCTTCAGGCAGTTGGGAATGTTGTAGGCGAAGAGGCCCACCATGCACGCCAGATCGGCGTTGCTGGCTATGGTGTCTTCCGCGTTGGATTTGGCTTTGGCGTAGTCGAAGTTGTCGGTCAGCGTGCCGATGATGGTGTACTTGCCGCCGGTGATGACGTCCGCCGCCGGGCTGACAGTCAGATTCGCACCGTCCTGCATGGGGGCGTCCAGCAGTTCATCGATGATGCCTTGGCGGCGCTGCTGGGAGTTCAACTGCTCCAGGCGGCCCACAAAGATCATGAGCTTGCCGCCGTCGGGAATCACTTCCTTGATCAGCTTGCCCGCTTCGCGTCCCGCCTTGTAGTTGTCCATACCCACGAAACAGAGACGCTTGGAATCGGGGGCGTCGGAATCCTGGGTGATGACATTGGTGGCCCCGCAGATTTGGTCGATGAAGCCGACTTGATTGGCCGCGTCGATGGGGCTGATGGCCACGCCGTCAATGCCATTGGAGACGGCGGTCTCGATCATGCGTTTCTGGTCGACGATGCCCTTGGGGGGCATAAGTACTTCCGCGCTGACGTTAAAGTCTTTGGCGGCTGCCTTGACCCCAGCCGCCGCGATGGTCCAGAAGGGATCGATGCCGTTGGTGACGTAGGCGACTTTGATTTCTTCGGCGGCGGCTTCGGGTGCGGGATTTTCCGCGGCGGGCATATCCGGCGAAGCGGCATCCGGCGCGGCGGGTGTCGGTTCACTGCCACTTTCGCCGCCGCACCCGGCCATGGAAGCCAGGGCGAGGAGCATAGTTATCGAGCACTTGCCCATCCCGAAACCGAAGCGTGCAAGCACGCTGAACATAGATGCGATTTTCATGGAAAATTCCCTCTCCATTCGCGCGGGAGAACTATTCCCGCAATCATGCTGTCTCCCGCCAGACCGCGCCCAAAATGGCGGACCGGCAACCCGAACACTACCTGCTCTTGTTCCCAGTCTACTGAATTGGCGTCCCCGACTCAAACCCGGCCAAGATTACGAACTTGTAATCTGGACGTGTCGGGAACCGTTATGTTCGGGCGCTACAGTTGGGCAAGACGAAGGACGGATGACTCGCCCGATTGAGGCTGGCCCCCCGGAATCGAAACCCAGGACGCCCGACACGGCGCGTCTGACAGTCAGGAGGATATCGAGATGAGCAGCAAACGAGTTTTTGATAAGAGCGGTGTCCGGACGGCGGTGTTCCTTGCTTGCGGTCTCGGCGCGCTGGGCCTGATTGGTCTGGGCGGCGTGGTCGGTGCGCAGGAAGGCCCCGGACCGGAAGGGGCGCCGGGCCCGCGCCCGGAAGTGCGGCGGGACGCTGAACGTCCCGGCGGCGGCTATGGCCACGCGGAATTTGCCCGTCCAGAAGATCGCGGCCCCGAAGGTCGTGATCGCGGTGATCGCCAGGGGCCCCCGCCCCGCGGCGAGTTCGACCGCGGTCCGCAGGGTGGCGACGGCTTCCGCCAGGGCCCCCCGCCCCGCGGCGAGTTCAACGGCGACCGTGAAGGTTACGGCCCCCCCCGTGGCGGTGAAGGTGGCGACGGTGGTTTCCGCCAGGGCCCCCCGCCCCGTGGCGATTTTGACGGCGACCCCGAAGGTTATGGTCCGCCCCGAGGCGGCGAAGGTCGCGACGGTGGTTTCCGCCAGGGCCCTCCGCCCCGTGGCGAGTTTGACCGCGGCCCGGAAGGCCACGGCATGAAGCGCGGGCCCGAAGGTGGCGAAGGCGGCTTCCGCCAAGGCCCCCCGCCCCGTGGCGATTTTGACGGCGGCCCCGAAGGTTATGGTCCGCCCCGAGGCGGCGAAGGTCGCGACGGTGGCTTCCGCCAGGGTCCTCCGCCCCGTGGCGATTTTGACGGCGGCCCCGAAGGTCATGGCATGAAGCGCGGCCCGCAGAGTGGCGACGACTTCCGCCAGGGCCCCCCGCCTCGCGGTGAATTCAATGGCGACCGTGAAGGTTATGGCCCGCCCCGTGGTGGCGAGGGTGGCTTCCGCCAGGGGCCTCCTCCCCGTGGTGACTTTGGCCCCGGACCGGAAGGCATGGGAGGACCGCGCGGTCCCCGTGGCGCTGGTGGCCCCCCGGCCTTCAAGGATTTCGACGCGGATGGTGACGGCAGCATAACGGAAGCCGAGTTCAATGCCTTCCATGAGAAGCACTTTGCGAATCGTCCGCCCCGGATGCCTGGAGCGCCCGTCGCGCCGCCGCTGCCTGAGAATGCCCCGGCAGATGCGCCCCCGGCTCCGCCAGTTCTGGCTCCCGAGGCTCCCCCGGTTGCGCCCCCGGCTCCCCCGGCCCCGGTTCAGTAAGTTTTGCCCATCCAGCGTCGACTGAGTGACACCAGCCGGCCAAGACCGGAGCAGCTCCCCCCTGGCTGCTCCGGTCGCCTTTTTTGGGACGGGGACCGCCCAGAAGATCGGGCTGCTGCTTATCGAGGGAGATTCACGATAACTGGCATTCGCTCGCGCTTGTTGCAGGGACGGCAGGGACAGCAGCGACAGCAGGAATGAATAAGCACTGTTGTCCCTGCTGTCCCTGCTGTCCCTGCAACGGACAATCGACAGTCCCGTCCCCGCAACTTGATTGTGTATTTGCTGCTCCCGGATAATACAGTCCTTACGCAGCGGGTGTTTTTACGGCGATTCCTGCCCAGCCAGTCCCTTCGGGCTGCCTGCCCGCACCCCCGATAGATGCCGCAGTCCCAATTTCCATGAAAGTACACCGATGACGTCGCCCCAGACCCCGGAACCCAGTGAAGAGCGCAAAGTCTCCAATTTCATTCGCAATATCATAGAAGAGGATATCGCGGCCGGGAAAAATGGAGGCCAGGTGGTCACCCGCTTCCCTCCGGAGCCCAATGGCTACCTCCACATCGGCCATGCCAAGTCGATCTGCCTCAATTTCGGGCTTGCCGAGCGCTACCAGGGCCGCTGTCACCTTCGCTTCGACGACACGAACCCCTCGAAAGAAGAGGACGAGTACGTACAGTCCATCAAGGAAGACGTACGCTGGCTGGGCTTCGAGTGGGGCGAACACGAGTACTATGCGTCGGATTACTTCGACAAACTCCACGCCTGGGCCATCCAGCTCATTGAAGAGGGCAAGGCCTACGTCTGCGACCTGACCTTTGAAGAGATGAAGGAGTATCGCGGCACGCTGACGGAGCCGGGGAAGAACAGCCCCTATCGTGATCGCAGTGCGGAGGAGAATCTCGACCTCTTCGCGCGCATGGCCGCCGGTGAATTTGACGAGGGCACGCGCGTGCTCCGTGCGAAGATCGACATGGCGGCGGCGAACCTAAATCTGCGCGATCCCGTCATGTACCGCATTCTCAAGGCAGACCACCACCGCACGGGCAGCAAGTGGAAGATCTACCCCATGTACGACTATACCCACGGGGAGTCGGACTCGCTGGAAGGGATCACCCACTCGATCTGCACGCTGGAATTCGAAGATCACCGTCCGCTCTACGACTGGTACATCCGCGCGCTGGGTATTCACCATCCCCAGCAGATCGAGTTTGCGCGCCTGAACCTGAGCTTTACCATGATGAGCAAGCGCAATTTGCTCACCCTGGTGCAGGACAAGCACGTGAGCGGCTGGGACGATCCCCGCATGCCCACGCTTTCCGGCATGCGCCGCCGGGGCTATCCGTCCCAGGCCATCCGCGCTTTCTGCGAGGCCGTGGGCGTGGCCAAGGCCGACAGCACGGTAGACTTTGCCTGGCTGGAGCATTTTGTGCGCGATGAGCTGAACAAGACCGCGCCGCGCTTCATGGCGGTGGTGAATCCGCTCAAGGTTATCATTGAAAATTATCCCGATGGCCAGTCCGAAGACTTGGAAGCGGTGAATAATCCCGAAAATCCCGAGGCCGGATCGCGTATCGTGCCTTTTTCCAAGGTGTTGTATATCGAGCGGGACGACTTCATGGAGAACCCGCCGAAGCAGTTCTTCCGCCTGGCGCCGGGCCGCGAAGTGCGCCTGCGCTATGCCTTTTTCATCACCTGTACGGGGGTGGACAAAAATCCGGCGACGGGCGAGATCACGGCCCTGCGTTGTACCTATGACCCAGCGACACGAGGCGGTGACGCGCCCGATGGCCGCAAGGTGAAGTCCACGCTTCACTGGGTTTCCGCCGTCCACGCGAAGCCGGCCGAAGTGCGCAATTACAACCTGCTTTTCACCAAGGAAAATCCGAATCGCGGGAAGAAGGGTGCACACTGGACGACCAACATCAATCCGGACAGTCTGGAAGTGGTGAAGGGTTGCCTGGTGGAGCCGGCACTGGCGCAGGTGAAGGCGGGCGAAAGCGTGCAGTTTGAACGCTTGGGCTACTATTGCGCCGACGTCAAGGAGCACAAGCACAGTGCGCCGGTGTTTAACCGCACCGTGACCCTGAAAGACGCCTGGGCGAAGGAACAGCAAAAGGGGGCGTAGGGACAGCGTCGAATCTCGCGTAATTGAGAACGGCTCTGGATTGAAGAATGGGCCACGGGTGCCACCCTCAAGCGGGGCGGCTTCGCCGTGGGAGCTTGTGGGTGATGGGACTTCGGTTCTTCAAGGGAGATCCTCGTAGCGCGGTCAAGTCACAACACCCACAAACTCCATCGCTTCGCGATTGCGTTTGAGGGTGGCACCCGATAAAACGCCGCACCTTCTGCACTGACGTCGCGATAGTATCGACCTACAACGATCACCTCAAGACAGCCACTTGGCCATTTTCTCTCGAAGTTCCTCATGAGAGATCGTCTTGTCTTCGTCCGCTTCGCGTAAGCCCCTCTCGACTTTGGCCATGAACAGCAGTCGCTCCATGGCGTCCTCAATGGTCGCGTTGTCTGGAAGCGACTGGATCGCGGCGATCATTTTATCTTTAGGTGTCATTTGAACTTTCGCACCTACTGCGCATTCGCTTCCTGCAACCTTCGGCTCAGGGTCAGGATGATGTTCACCAGCAATTGCACCGACACGTCGCGGGGCATGATGTTGTTGATGATGTCCATCTTCAGGGCCAGCAGGCTCACGTCGTTGAGCGCCACGGCGTCCGCGCTGCGCTTGCCCTGGCTGATGAGGGCCATCTCGCCGAACATGTCGCCCTGTTTCAGCGTGGCAATCTCGCGGCCGTCGTCCGCGATGGTGACGTTGCCGTTCAGGATCAGATAGAGGGATTCGCCCTCCTGGCCTTTCTTGAAGATCACCTCGCCCGCCTCGTATTCCACCGTCAGGCCACGGGCAAAGATCTTGGCGGTCATTTCCGCTTCCAGGCCCCGGAAGAGGTCCATGCGGCGCGCGAGGATTTCATAGGTATCCCGCATGCTATCCATCATGGCGTTCGTCACTTCTTTGAGAATCTTGTCCGGCGATTCCGCGTCGCCGTCGTCGGCGCTGTCGTCCGTAGCGGGGGCGGCGTGAAACACGCCCTCGAAAACCGACTGGGTGTCGGGCAGATCTTCCTGACCCGCTTCCTCCGCGAAGCGCACCCGGTGGTGGGTGCTGTCGCTCATCTTTTTTTCCGCGAAGTCCATGGGGGTATCGACGGGGGCTGCGGCGGGGATTTCCTCCGCGGCGGCCAGCGCGGCGCTCTCGGCCCGGCGCGTGGCATAGGCGGCTTTTTCCGCCGGGGAAAGGCTGATGCCGAAGCTCGACATGGAGAGGTCCATGCCGCTCTTTGAGTTTCGGTCTTCCGCGAAGACCTTGGCGACCACCGCTTCAAAATGTTTGTGGGCGCAGAGAATCGGTTTGATCCGCAACTCGGGGCAGTGGGCCTGCACTACTTCCAGGGCCTTCGTGTTCAGGGGGTTCACCATGGCGATGGTGAGGTTCCTGCCGAGTTTGTCGATGGGGATCAGCCGATACTCCAGGCAGATCTCCTTCGGCACCAGCGCGGCCACCTCGGCATCGATGAGGTAGTCCAGAAGGCTCAGGTGGGGAATCTTGCAGAACTTCGCCAGAAAGGAAAGGAGGGATTTCTCGTCCAGGATGCCCTCTTCCACCAGGATTTCGCCCAGGAAGGCACCCGTTTCCTTTTGGATGGCGAGGGCGCGTTCGAGCTGTTCGCGGGAAGCCTTGCCCTGCTCCAGCAGGATGGCCGGCAGGGACTTTGCGCTGACTTGCGCCTGGGCATGGCTCGAAGTTTCCGTAAGGCGCGGCGCGGGGGTCTGGGTCGGGCGTGGTGCAGGCGCGGTGGCAACCGGTACCGGTGCGGCAGCCGCAGGGACATCGGGCTTCTTCGATTTCATCCAGCCAAGCATAAGGCACAACCCTTCGAGAACGTGTTGGTGGAGCCATTCCAACGTGCAAAATGCAGATGGGGAGGGCCGTCAAGCCCGGCAAATAACAATAAACTCACAACAAGCCGCCCGTCCACCACGCCATCAACCTACTCCAGTCCGGGGCTATTGTGCAAGTTTGGCGGATTGATCACGGTCTGCCGGGACCCGTAGGGACAGCGTCGCCCCATGACCGGTGCGTGCGGAAAAAACTGTGTGCCTGTCGGTTCACGTATCCGAGCGAAGGCCACCACAACCGGCGGGGCTGTCCTGTGGTCGGCGAGGGCTGCCCGCGCCATCAACGTCAGACTCGTAGCGCGACACGGAAGTGTACGTTGAACGTATCAAGACACGACGCTAGAGGACAGGACAGCCTCGCCGGTTACCGTTGACGCCTCTCGTCCTGGACGGTCTGTATCACATGAAATAAGCCCTGCCCATTCTAATCGCGGGGCGACGCCGTCCCCACGCGCTTGAACCCCGCCTCGCTCACGTCGACAGTGATATCGCTCGGCACGGGGATCCCCACCAGTCGCGCGGGTCGGGTTGAGGCCATGGTCCAGGCTTCTTCGAAACTGGCGTCGGTGTGGAGCGCCGTGTTGATCACACCCAGGTCCATCGTGAGAGCCGAGCCCGCGAGGCCCGCGTGGCCCACTTTGGTGCAGCGCAGGGTCTCGGACACTTCCACCTCGAAATCGCCGAGTTGATAGCGGCCCGGCCCGCAATCCGCCGCCATGATCGCGTCGGACACGAGCACGGTTTTTTCGAATCGCTTCGCGCGGATGAAATTCTTCAGCGTGAAAAAGGGCACGTGGTGGCCGTCGGCAATAAAGCTGGCGAATAGGCCGTCTTCCGCGAGCTGGGCCTGGATGTAGTTGTCCATGCGCGGCAGCATCTGGTGGGAGCCGTTGCCCAGGTGGGTGGACATGACAAGGCCCGCTTCCGCGCCTGCCCGGATCTCGGCAGACGTGGCGTTCGTGTGGCCCGCGGCGGAGACGATGCCGTTGTCGCGGCACCACACGATCAGGTCCAGGGCACCGGGGAGTTCGGGCGCCAGGGTGATGATACCCAGGCGTCCGTCCGAGGCCTCCTGCAGTCGCGCCATGAGATCGGGTGCGTCGGCGGGATTGATGGCGTGTTCCAGCGGATGGGCGCCGCGCGGACCTTCAACAGAGGAAATGAAGGGCCCTTCGATGTGCAGCTTCGGGAAGGCTGAGGCAAGTTCCGCATCGGTATCCACGAGCTTCGCGTAGGCGCGGCAGTTCGATTCCAGGCGCGCGGGTGATGCCGTGATGAAGGTCGGCAGGGAAACCATCACGCCGCGCGAATTCATCTTTTCGCGAATCATGTGGAAGGTCTCCGGCGTGAAGACATCGTCCGCGCCGTTGAAGTCGATGCCCGCGTAGCCGTTGACCTGGAGATCGACGAGACCGGGGCCGGTGTGGCGGGTGGGGAGGGGGGGATTGGTCATGTGAAAGCTCTATTCCTCATAGGTAAGTAGACTGCCGATGGAAGGCGCAGAAAAATACGCTGACGGGGTGTCTGCGTGGCGTGGTGTATCGATGTAGATCTGAGAGTTCCGTGAGGACTCCGGTTGCCAATCCGTGACAACACAAATATTCCTTCTTTCGGCCCTCTCCCTGTCCAGGATTCGTTTTTTCTGCTCTACGCTAAGCTTTCGAGTTTCCTGGTGATTCTCTTTCTCCGTGTACCACACCCATTTGGGGAAGGGGGCTACTTTGGTGGTCTCCACCATGCGGGCCCCCTCAAATCGAAACAATTGATAGACCCAGAAATTGTGGCCACTTCCGTCTCGAGTCTTCTCACCAGAGCTCGAAATGAGATCGCAGTAGATGTAATACCAAGGGCCATCTTTCTTCATGCGAATAACATCATCCGGGGAGAAGTCGTATCCTTGGAAATAAACACTCGAGTAATGTTCGTCTTTCGACAAGAAAAACACTGTGTACGAGATCGATGAAGCCAGCCCATTTCCACTGTTAGTCCCGGCAACGAGAAAATCTACAGTGCCATCTTGATTAAAATCTCCATGAAATGCGGTCGGAGGAGGCACGGAGCTAAACAGATTTATCGGTGTGGACAACAATTCGCCGTTCCGATTCGTGACGGTGATATCCCACTCTCTGGTCAACTCGTCATCAAGCATGTAGAGTATTGGGGCAGTTGGATTGTCAGATACGGCGTGGACATGCACGTCACCGCGCAGACCCTCTTCTATGCCCGTTGGGCTGGATGTGAGTTCGATGCAAGGTTGTAATTTTCCCCAACTTGGAGCTTTCCCTGGAGCAAAGGGAGCGTGCGACTGCGAGTAGCCGTATGCGTGCGGGACAACGATGATCTCCATGAGTAGCACGACGACGATCTGCGATAGCTTCTTGATGTCAACGCGCTGGGAAACCCTGTCTAAGTAACAATGACTCATGATAAACCCCTGATCTGGTCGCGCCCGCCTCCGAGGGTCCGTGACCGGCGCAATCTCAAGATGGAGCGAGGCCGAAAGCTGTTCACACATCCACTGGGACGGGCACGCGCGTTGCCGTTCACTCCGCAACACTTGGTTGTCGGCAAGGCGCTACATAACCTTTGCTCAACCGGGTGGAGAGGCGCGAGTCCGTCCCCCTGGGCTCACGCCGGCGTTACCACTTCCTTCTCCTTGTCCCAGGCCATCATTTTCTTGTTGAACCACGACAGGTTGCCCATGCGGACCGCGACCACGCCGTAGAGGCCGAGTTCGGCCGGGCAGTTCAATGCCGCGCCATCGCGGATGGCGGCGTGGTGATTGCGGTGGTGGGGATCGACATCTTCGCCGCCGGTTTTCTTGTGGGTCGCGATGATGGCGTCTTTGTCCGCCTTGACGTCGCTCTTGATCTCCCAGCCTGTTTCGGTGAAGGTCAGGGTGGCGTCCGTGCCCCGGATGCAGTGGGCGTTGCCGTCGTCGTTGGCCATGGTGCCGAGGACGTGGACCGTCATGCCGTCGGTGATGCCTTCCATCGCGGGGTACTCGGCCAGCAGCTCCAGACTGTCGGGCAGATCGCGACCGTCGTTCCACGTGTAGATGCCGCCCATGCCCACGACGCGCTCTGGGAACTGGAGGCCGCAGGCCTTGATGAGGCGCGTGAGACGGTGGACGAAGAGATCGGTGGCCACGCCGCCGGAGTAGTCGGAATAGCAGCGCCACTCGTAGTAGCGATGGGGATCCCAGGCGTGATCGGGCGCGGGCTTCTGCCAGGTCTCCCAATCGAGGTCGGCGGGCTTGGCGGCATCGCTGCTTCCGCCCTCGCGCCGCCAGGGGCCGGGGCCCTCGTAGTTGCGCACGTAATCGATCTGCGCCTGGACCAGCTTGCCAAGTTTGCCCGCCTTGATGGCCTCGAAGGCGCTTGAGTAGCTGTCGTCCGCCGTGCCCTGTACTCCCACCTGCAACTTCAGACCGGTCTCCTTCACCTTCCGCACGACGTCCTGGGATTCCTTGATGTCGTGGGTCATGGGCTTTTCCACGTAGATGTGCTTGCCCGCGTCCAGCGCGTCGAGGGTGATGTAGGAATGGGAATGCTCCGGCGTGGCGATGAGGACGTAGTCGATGTCCTTGCGCTCCAGGATTTCCCGGTAGTCGTTGTAGACCTTCGCCTTGCCCCCGGCTTCCTGGATCTTGCCCTGAAAGTCCAGTGCGCGCTTGTTATACACATCGCACACCGCGGCCAGCTCCAGGTTTTCCTCGCCCCGGATGGCGATCAGCTTCTCCAGATGGTGGGTCGCGATGGTGCCGCATCCGATGAAAGCCATACGCAGGCGATTGTTGGCCCCCGGCGTTTTCGCATAGCTCTTTGCCGACAGGGCGAGCGCACCAGCGGCGGCTCCGGTACGGATGAAGTCGCGGCGAGTCAGGCGAGCGATTGGAGGCATGGCGGGGCAATCCTTTCCCATTCAAAATGGTGGTACAGACGTCGCGTAAGAGGATAGGGGGGAAGGCGGGTCCGTTACAAGTTCGACATGCTTCCCCGGCGGGCGATCGGGGTTATGTCACGGCAAACACTTGACTTGAAAGGTAGGGAACTCCATACTATGCGCCCAAGCCGTTGCGATCAGGGGCAAAATGCATACGCTCAGGCCCCGACGGAGACGGCTGGCGGCCATATGTTTCCGTCGCCATACACCGGGCAGCATCATTTCCAAACGACCCAACATCAGGTAACCATCCATGCCAAGACCCTCGGCGCCGGAACTGGCCGGAACTGCTCTCTCAGGCGCCGGTCGAATTCCCCGTGCAGCATCCCGGGCAGTGCGTCTGCTCCAAGGCATGTCCACGAGGAAACTCGGCGTCGTTGCGGTCGCGCTGGGGCTCCTGCTCACTCTGCCCGCCGTCTGGACCGGCTTTGCCCAGGACGATCACTTTTTTCTCATGGTGTTCAAGGGCAGTCCGGGTTTCAATGCCCAGGAGCTTGGCCCCTTGGAGACCTTTTCCTTCTCCAAGGGCGATCCGGCCGATCGTCATGAGCTCATGGAGCGCGGACTTCTGCCCTGGTGGACGGTTGAGGGGTGGAAGCTCAATTTCTGGCGTCCCATTTCGTCGTTGAGCAGTTGGGTGGACTATCAGCTCTTCGGTGCGAACGCGTGGGCCATGCACCTTCACAGTCTCGCGCTCTACGGGATACTGATTCTCATCGCCACCGTGCTCTACCGGCGGCTCATCGAACCCCACTGGGCCGCGGGCCTCGCCGCCATTGCCTTCGCCATCGACTCGGGCCACGCCATTCCCGTCACCTGGCTCGCCATGCGCAATGCCATCTTGACGCTCCTCTTCGGCCTGCTTCTGCTGGCCGCGCATGATCGGTGGCGGAAAGCGCGGGCCGAGGGCCGCCCCGGCTGGCTCTTCGGCGGGCTGGCCCTGCTGTGGCTCGCGCTGGCCCTGCTCAGTGGAGAGTCGGGCGTGTCCGCCGGGGGCTACCTGCTGGCCTATGCCCTTTTTCTCGATCCGGCCGTCCGCGTGAGCGGCGGAGAACAGGGCTGGCTGTCCCGTTGCACGCGGAGCGTCGCCGCCCTGCTGCCCTATCTGGCCGTGGTCATTCTCTGGCGAATGTCCTATTCCAGTCTGGGCTATGGCACGGAAGGGTCCGGACTCTACATCGACCCCGTGGCGGATCCGGCCGAGTTTCTCTGGCGGCTCCCCGTCCGGCTGGCGGTGCTCCTGCTGGGGCTCCTCGCCATGCCCGATGCCATGCTCTGGAGCCTGACCCCCGCGCCGTGGAGTCATGTCCAGCTCGCGCTCGCCATACTTTTTCTGGCCGTCTTCGGCTGGGCCGTGCTGCCCCTGCTGCGGCGGAGTCCCGAAGCCCGTTTCATGCTCGTAGGCTCGGTGCTGGCGGCCGTACCCGGCTGCGCGACCCTGCCGATGGATCGCCTGATGATGTTTTCTTCCTTCGGGGCGCTGGGGCTGGCGGCCATGCTGCTGGCCGATATGGCCGAATGCCGTGCGGGCGGGATTCGCGGGCGGATTCGATCGCTCCTGGCCGTTTTTCTTATCGTGTCCCATTTCGTGGTGGCGCCCCTGGGCCTGATCGCGGGCACCCAGCATATCCGCATCATGAACAAAGTCCTTAACGGATCAAATCCGTCCATCCCGGTTGACCTTCCGGAGTCGACGCGGGTCGTGGCCATTAACACGCCCAATGATCTTCTGGGAGGCAGCCTGCCCATCCACCGGTCTTCCCGGGCCGAGCCCCTGGTGCAGCACTGGTGGTGGCTCTATTCGGGTACGGGTGATCTTTCCGTTGAACGGGAGGACGCCAACACCATCACCCTGCGCCCGGAAGCGGGTTATTTCACGACACCCTGGGCCGACATCTTCCGCCTGCCCGCGTCCGATCCCATCGAGGCGGGCGATCGGTTTTCCCTGGATGGCCTGGATATCGAGGTGCTCAACGCCACACCGGAGGGCGCGCCCACCGAAGTGAGATTCCGCTTCGATGTGCCGCTGGAAGATCCCTCCCTTCGCTTGGTGTCCTGGCAGGATGGCACCTATGTACCCTTTGCCCCGCCTGCTCCGGGCGCGTCGGTCGAGGTGTCCGGCGGTCGAATTGCCCGCCTGCTCAACCTCGTGCTGGGCCGGAAATAGGCAGAAAAGCTCCGCTCCGGTTTGAAGCGATCCCGCCGCCCGTGGCATAATTCCGCCCTTGCTTCGCCCCTGCCGACCCAAATTACAAGAATAGGATTCTGCCTGGGGTGGCGCTCATGACCTCCCGGTAACGCCGGTTGAATTCCTTTCTCGCCCACGGTTGGCGGAGGGAGCCGATGAATTGCTTCCCGTTCCGCGATGGCGACGCTGCCGTGGATATACGCGGTACCCGTGCAATTGTCTACCACTTTCTGGAACTGGCCGCGGCTTTTTATTGGAGCGCACAAGGGATGGGATTCTCAGGGAAGGCCGACAAGGCCACCCGGGTGCGGGACTATGGCGGAATGATGGACGGCGGTGTGGCCGGCTTTCTCGCCGGGCGTCTCGTCATTGTGCTGCTCGCTTTTGCGCGCTGGATGCCCATCGGAATGATCTACGGGTTTGGCTCCGTCGTTATCATGGCCGCCATGCCCTTTGTGCCCCAAATCCGGCGCCACGTTACCCGAAATATGAAGATGCTGCTGGGCGACGACATCGCGCCCCGTGACTTGAAGCGGCTCGTGAATGAGAACATCCGGAATACTTTCTCCCGAAAGTGGGTGGACATATTTACGCTGCCCCGGCTGTCGCGCGCTTTCTTTGAGCGCAACGTGGAAGTCGTTGGACTGGAGCACTACCAGCGCGCCATCGCCGAGGGCCGGGGTGTCCTGCTCATCACCCACCATGTCGGCTCCTACGGGATCCTGGCGGGGCTCGCCCTTCCCCGTCTGGGCAATCCCTCAATAGGCGGCGCCCGGAGAATCTTCGACGAAAAGACCGAAGCGTCACTGCTGAAGGTGTATCGTTCCCAGGGTGGCGAGGCGGCCAATCCCGGCGACTCCCTGCGTCGCTTTCTGGCCCTCTTGAAGTCGGGCGGCACGGTGGTGGTCGCGGGCGATCACCTCACCTCGCCGAAAGGAATTGCCGTGAAATATTTCGGCCGGGAAACGTTAGTTCCTGGTGGGCCGGCGACGCTGGCCTGCCGCTACAACCCCGTTGCCCTGCCGGGCATTTGCGTGTGGACCGGACCCAGACAGTTCCGGGTGGAGTTTGGCGCGCCTTTTCCCGTTCCCGAATCCGGCGCGATGGCGGAGGACGAGCGGTTGCGGGTATTCACCCAGCAGTATATTCGGTATTTTGAGGACGTCGTGCGGCGCTATCCCGAGCAGTGGGAGTGCTTTTTCCGGATCTGGCCGGATTCATTTGAAAAAGACGACGTCGAGATATTCTGCAAGGACTACGGCGTCAACCTCTGAGTAGGGGGAACGCGTGAGCAGCCCGCGCCTGTCGTCAACCCCGCGGACCCAACACACTTTCTGGAATTGCATACATGCTAGAAGAGACACGTGAAGAATCGCGGATGAAAATCCGAGACATCGCCCTGCTGGTGGGACTGGTGATTCTGGCCTTCGGTCCATCGCTGGCCTCCAATGTGCTCACGGATGATCTGATCCTCATCCGAAACGCGCGAAATATCTCCTGGTCGTTTCAGGACCTGGCGACGTCCTTCCGTCTGGAACACCCAGATTACACCGCGGGCTGGCTTCCGGGACCCTTCAATCATTTCAGCCTCCAGTATTTCCGCCCGGTGATCATTGCGTCGCTCAAGCTCGACAGCGCGCTGTGGAACGACTGGCCGCCCGGATTCCATGTCACGAACATTCTTCTTTTTACGGTCATGGTGTTGCTTGTAGTGCGCTGGGGGCGGGACTTTGGCTTAAAGCGCCGGGACCGCCTGCTGCTCGGCGCGCTTTTTATTCTTTATACGCCAAACCAGATGGCGGTGAATGTGATCGCGAGCCGCACGGAGCTGATCGCGGATGTCTTTCTCCTCGCCTCGGTGATTTGGCTGGGACGCTTCTATGCCAACCGAAATCCGCTGTACTTCACGGGGGCCTTCATTGCTGGCCTGCTGGCGCTTGGCTCTAAAGAGAATGCGGTGATGCTGCCCTTGCTCCACGGGGTTGCGGCTCTGTTTCTGTACCGTCCCGCAGGGGATGAACAGGGCGGCGGCATCAAGGTCCGCCTGCTTGCCCTGGCGCCCTTCGTTCTCATGGTCCCGGCCTATTTCGCACTGCGCTCGGCCATGCTCGGGGGCTTTCCGCCGCCGCTCAAGGGCTTCTACTTTCATCACCCCCTGGATCCCGGATTCACCCAGTTTTTAATCAGCAAGCTGATTCACGCGGCCCTTACCCTCGTGTATCAGTTTCCGATTCTCCTTCCACCGGTCCTGATCCAGTATTCGGTGCCCACGGCGGTATTGACCGGGCTTATCGCAATCGTCACCCTGGTCGCCATCTACCGCGTGACGCGTCCGCCCTTCCGATTCTTCATGCTTTTCTGGATTGGCGTGTGTATTGCCCCCACCCTGCCCATGGGCCTGAACCCGATCTATTACTTCCTCTGTTCGCCGGTTATGGCGGTCTTCTACGTCTACATGTACCGCACGTACCGGGCGGCCTCCGTTGCCTGGCAGCCCAGGCTGGCCAGGGTACTGCTCCTTTCGGCCCTGATCTTCGGGCTCCTCAACAGCATCGGCGGCGCGATCAATTCCCGCATGATCGGGGAGCCTACCCGGATTGTCGCGCAGCAGACGGCCGAGATTCTCGCGTCGAAGCCCGAGGTGCAATCGGTCTTTCTTGTGGACCTCCCCCCGACCGGCTTCGATCTGGTTCCGGCGATACGCTTCAAGTACGAGGAGCACGCCGCAAGGCAGTTCTACCTCCTCTCGATCCGGGAAAATCTTTTCGATCCGACGGCCTGCGACATTACCCAGGTGGACGCGTATGCCTTCGATCTCCGGCCCAAGGGCGGCGCGCTGCTCAAAATCGGCGTGGAAGAAGGCTTCATCGGTTATCCCCTCGATCGCTTCGCGCCCGGCATGAAGGCCAGCCACCCCGATTACGACATGGAGGTGATCGAGGCCGAGGCGGAAGGCGGCGAGGGCGAAGCGGGACTCCTCACGCGCCTGAAACACCACTATCGAATTCCCCCGGCCAGCCAGAACGGCATCGCCGTGCTGCGCTTTCGATTCAAGAAACCGCTGGCCACGAGCGACCGCTTGTTCCTCCAGCTCACCCGAGACGGGGTGAAGGAAATACCGTTTCTGAGCGAGGCCGATTTTGCGAAGCAGGGCGTAAGCCCGATTCTAGTGAGTAACCCATCATGAGTTGGATCCGCACCCATCTTTCCGGCGAACGCACGGTCAAGGGAGACCTGCTGCTGCTGGCGTCGGTTATCCTGGTCTCTTATTCGCCCATTCTTTTCGCCGGACTGGTCAGCGATGATCTGATGCTGCTCCGCCGCGCGCGGGAGACCCCCTGGTCCATCGCCGAGCTGGCGAGTTCCTTCCGTTTTGGCGCGGCCGACATGACCGACGGCTATACGCCCTACAACTTCCCCCAGTTCGAGCTCCACTTCTTCCGCCCTTTTTACATGGCCATCATGAAGCTCGAATATGTCCTGTTCGGGGTCTGGGGCGGTGGGTACCACGTCACCAATCTCATCCTGCACTTTGCCGTGACGGCCCTGCTCTATTTCTGGACGGCGGACTTCGGTTTCAATCGCCGGAAGCGCTTTCTGGCCGCGCTGCTCTTTGCCGTCTTCGTGCCGAACTCCTTTACCGTGGCCTGGGTCTCCGGCCGCACCGAGCTGCTGGCGGCGACACTGGTCATCCTTTCGATCATGTTCATGGGCAAGTTCTACGCGCAGGGAAAGCCCTGGCAGTACGGGATTTCCCTGGGTGCCTACCTCCTGGCACTCTGTTCGAAGGAGTCGGCCGTCATCCTGCCTTTCTGGCATGCACTCGCGGTCCTGTTTGTGTATCCGCCTGCGCAGAAGACTTTCCTGGGTTTCGCGCGGCGCTTTGCGATCATCTCACCGCTTTTTCTCATGCTTGTACCCTATTTCATGATCCGCCACGTGGCGCTCGGCGGATTTCCCGTCCCACCGGCGGGCCTCTTTTACTATCACCAGCTTTCCGATCCGGATTTCCTGCCCTTCCTGATTTCGCGGATCTACCACGCGCCCCTGGCCCTGTTTCTACAGGTGCCAACTTTTATCGTTCCGAGCCTCTTCGAACGCTGTACGCCCATCCTGTTCGTCATGCCCGCGGTCGCTGTTGTGTTCGCCGGTCTCGTGCTGCGCTGGCTTCCTTCGCCCTTTCGCTATTTCTTCGCGTGCTGGATCGCCTTTGCGCTGGCGCCCACGCTCAATATCGGCTTCAATCCCGTCTATTTTTACATGTGTTCGCTCGTCGTACCCATCGCCTACCTGTACCTGCGGGATTCCTGTGATGCGTCGCCGCGTCCCTGGGCTCGCAAGGTGTCGAAGCATGGCGTCAAGGTGCTTGTGGGCTACGGCGTGCTCTATTGCTTCGTTTCCTCGCTTCTCTTCGGACTCGGTTCCCTCGAAGCGCGGACGGCGGCCATGGATCTCGCCCGAATTCTCAGGGAGAAACCGGCGGCCACCAACGTCTACATCTTTGATGTGCCCTGGTCTCAGAACACCAACATCGTGCCGGGAGCCCGGCTGCTGGACGAGTCCTTCTCCAGCCGCAAGATTATGCTGATGAACCCCAGTATCGACGCGCAGGGCGGAACGCCCTCCGAGGTGCGGCGAGTCGACGACAAGACCCTGGAGTGCCGCGCGCAAGGGGGAACCTTTTTCACCACGGGCATTGAGCAGGCGGCTTTTGCGGAAGACATTATTCCTATCGTGCCCGGCTTGAAAGGTGAGCACGAGGCCTATTCGGTGGAGATTGCCGAAGTCGCGCCGAGCGATGCCCTGCGACAGGAGTCCGAAGTAGCCAAGGCGATTCGGGATTTCCTCCAAATGCCCGCACGTGAGCAGGTGGGTGCGACTTCCCTGCGCTACACGCTCAAAATCCCCGTGGATTCACCGGAGAATCTATTCCTCCAGATGCGGGATGGCCGAATCCTCGAGATCGAAGATCTGGCATCCCGCTGAGGGGATTCTCGATCCTCGCGCCGGGAAAACAAGGTAAACGTCACCGTCGGCGTGTGATACGTAGCGTCATGGCGCCTTCGTTCGGCGTGATGCGCACAAGGGGGTAGGCTCGTGCGAGGGGATCTTCCAGCGGTAGCTTGCCCATGCCCACCACAATTGCGGGCACGTGGCCTTCCGGGTCCAGGTTTTCCAGCGCGCCGGTGGTGATTTCCAGCACCACGCCGCTTTCCCATGCCAGAGAGTTTTCCTCCACCTTCGGAAGCTGGTGGGCGTGAAACTCGACGGGGGCCTGAAGACCGCTCCACGTGACGGTTGTCTGGTCGGGCCGATCCAGCGTCAGCGTCGTGGTGACGCCGTTCAGATTGCGGGTGAGCGTCGCGGTATTGCTCTCCTCTTTCAAGTCCACCGTGCCGTCCTTCGTCTCATCCGGCGCGCCCGCGGCCTTCGTGGCCAGCACTACCGCGCCACCTGCGTGGATGATGGTCTCGCCGGATTGTTTGAGGCCCGCCACGATGCCGTCGGCCTCCCATCCACTTCGGGCGTAGACCTCGCCCACCGAGGGGAAGACGTAGGACAACGCCGCGCTGCCCAATTCCGCCTCCACCGAGGGGTCATGCCACAGGGCCGCGTAGCCACCCATCTCGAAGAGAAGCTGCTCGCCCTTTCGTGTGATGTAGCGGGTCTGCTGAAGGGTGCCGAGGGTCTGATCCCACAGTGCGAGCCGCTGGGCGTCGGGATCGCGGTATTCCTTCGCCAGCGCCAGGAGCACGGGGGCGTAGTAGTCGAGCTGTCCGTAGGACGGGGAGAGGATGACCGTCTGGTCGTTCTCGCTCCAGCCCGGTTCCTTCGGCGCGGCGATCTGGGCATACGCGAGATCGGCCTTCATAAATTGCTTGAAGGCGGGGTAGAGGTCCTTGCCGGTTACACGGCGGAGCGCGTCCATGTAGAAGAGGCGATACTGCATCGTAGAAGCCCAGAAGGTCGCTCCCTCAATCTGCGCACCATCCTCCGCGAGGCCCATAGGCAGGAGGTGCTCTTCGAACTTCTTCGTGGTGAAGTCCATCCAATCCCGCGCTTCGGGCACTTCATCCAGCAGGGCCAGCGCCACCACGCCGAGGGAGCTGAACTCCACCGTGGCGTGGTGCGTGTGAAAGTCGGCGCTTTCCTTTTCCGGCGTCTTGAAGTAGTTGAGGTAGTAGTTGTCCGTCGTGGTGCGAAGCATCGTTACGATCTCGATCCGCTCCTCCGGTGTGAATCGATCCCAGGCCAAGTCGTAGGACACGGCCACGCCTTTGAGGAGACGCAGCACGGCATAGGCCTTGCCGCCGTCGGGCGTTGCGTCGGCATCGGGCTTCCACGCGCGGCAGCTCGCCAGGGTCCAAGCCCGCGCGGCCTCGCCATACTTCCCATCGCCGCCCAGCCCATACGTGAAAGCCAGATGCTCCATGATCGCCATGTCCATCATCATGGCGTAGAAGCGATCATACAGATTCTCATAGATGGGGTCGTCCGCCACGGGCGCGATGTAGTCCTGGCGCGGCGTTTTCGTCAGGCAGCACTCCGCGGAGGCGATGAGGTTGTCCCATATCAGTTTCGAGGTGCCCTCGCCCCGTCGCGCCTCGAACTCGGCCAGTTCCTGCGGCGTGAAATAGAGCTTCGGGTGGGATGCGACCGCCGTCGCGGATGCCGCACCAAATACACGCACCCGCCCGTCCGCGGCTGCGCACGCCAACTCCACCTTGCCATCGCCATCGAGATCGGCCAATATAGGCGCGCCCATGGCGGCGCCGGTCTCCGCGCGCCACACCACGCGCGCCGCCGTTCCGCCATCGCCCACGGCCATGATCTGACCGTGGCTCGTGCCGAATACAAACTCGTAGCGACCGTCGTCATCCACGTCGCCGCTGATGACATCGGAGACGGTGGCCTCGATGGGCAGCTCCCAGCGCACGGTGCCGCTTCGGGCGTCCACACAAGCGAAGTTCCCATTTTGACGCCCGAAGCCCATGATCCAGGAGCCGTCTTCCAGCGTGAGGAAGGCCTCGTTGCCCGTGCGGTTGGGACCGGGCGTCATGATCTGGTGCCAGTAGGGCTCCGCATTGATGGACATGCCGCCCTGGAAATAGTGGCCGCCCACGAGGCACACCTCGGGCACTTCGCCGTTGCGCGTCAGGATCGCCGGAAAGGTGTAGAGTCCCTGGCTCGCCTGTTTGAAGATGTCCGGCGGAAAATTGGGTCCGTGGAGCGACTCGCCCGTGGGGCCATCGGCCACACAATAGAAGTCGGGATTCGTGAAGACGAGATCCTCTTTGCCGTCGTTGTTGAAGTCCTGCGCCGCCGCAAAATTGACGCTGGGGCCCCAGTAACGCTCCTTCGGGCCTTCGCCCTTGTCCCACAGCAATGCGCCGGTGAGCCCATCAAGGCCCGCGCTCCGCACCACGGGCGTGCCCGCCCAGAAGTAGAGATCCGGCGTGGCCTTTCCCGTCAGGTGAATGGCGCGCGCATACGCTTTTCGCGGCTGGGGCAGGCCCGTGCGACCGGGCTCGGGCAGGGTGACTTCCCAGAGGAGTTTGTTCTCCAGTGCTGGTGTGACGACACGCACCGAAGGCAGGGCCGTGGGCGAAACGGTGGTTAAGGCCAGATCGAGGTGGCCGTCCCCGTTGAAATCAGCCACGACGGGCGCGGAGGAGGATTCGTAGTTGCCGAGGTTGACCAGCGCACCTTTTTCCAGACGCAGCACAGTGACTGCGGGCTCGCTGTACAACAGCAGTTCATTCTCCGGGCCCCCGGCGAGATTCGCCGCCAGCAACAAGGGCATCGATGGCCCCTGCATGGGGGGCGCCTTCGAAAGATCGGGGCCGGGCGTCGGGGGCGCGGCGGGGGGGACGGCAGCCAGGGTCAACGCTCCCGAAGTATCCATCGCGGGATTGAATCGCTGTCCTTCCCGCGCGACGACGGGCACACCGTTGTCGGCGAGTACCTGTGCCGCCGGATCTTCCCAGCGTACCGTCAGCGCACCCTCAGCCACCGACAGGACCCTGGCCCCGTCGAGTTGATTGCGGGTGGGGTCGGAGGACGCATTGCCCAGAATCTCCGCGCGGCCGTCGCCGTCCAGGTCGTGGGTGCGCACGGCGACCACGCCGGGAAAACGGTATTTTAGCGTTCCGTCCAGCGCATCGTAGACGCGCGTGAGCCAGGCGTTCTCGCCCTCGCTGTTGTACATGGACACCACAATCTCCAAGCGCCCATCGCCGTCAAGATCGGCCTGGGGCGGCTCCGCCCAGGTGCTGGCGACCTTTCCAGTGGTGACGCTTTCCTGCCAGCCGTGGTGCCAGGCCTTTACCATCGCACCGTCCTGATTCAACAGCACTTCGTGGTGCTGGGCGAAGTTGGCGATGCAGAGAAAGTCATGGCGACCATCGCCGTTGAGATCGAGGAAGCGTGTGAGGCCGTAGCTGCGCATGTTGGCGGGGGTCACGTCCCACTTCGCGAAATGCTTCAGCGCCCCGGTCGTCGCATCGAGATACCACATGCGGCTGTGGGTTTCCAGCACGAGCTCCAAGACGCCGTCTCCGTCGATATCGGACTGGAGGAAGACCGGGAAGCAGGTGTACTCGGAAAAGTCATAGCGCCACTGTTGCGCGGGCGACGCGCCGGGCGCATCGAAGGCGAAGAGGGCACAATAGCCGTTCAGCGGATCGGGCGGATACCCCATCATGACCACGAAGATCTGCGTGTCGCTCCGGCCCGGCAGGTAATTGCCGGCGTAGAGGTACCACTGATAGGACATGGGCTCCACGTCATAGCGCCATTCCAAGGCCCCGGTCTCGAAGTCCACCAGTACGGCGGCGGCATAGGGACTGGCCGGACGCCCCGCCTGGAGGAGTATTTCCTGGCTTCCGTCGCCATCGAGATCGGCCACGCGCACCAGCGTTTCATAGTTGAGTCCGGCGGGATGGGAAGACCACCGGAGGCTTCCGTCGGTAGCGTGGCAGTAGAGGGTCCCGGCGACGATGGAGAGCCCGAGGTGTCCTCCTTCGATGGGGACAGGCGTGATGGCCCCTTGTCCACGCCCCAGGTCGTGCTCCGCCAATAGTACGGGTGCTTGTGTCATTGCACCGGGTGTCGGCTGCATGGCGGTCAGGTGGGCATTCTGACGCGGTTCGGGCCAGTCGCCCTGGGCGATGGCGGGGGAGCAGAAGAGCAAGAGGGCCGAAAAGAGCGCAAGCGGAGCGGGGTACTTCATGAAGGGAGTTCCAGCCAGAGGTTGATGTGGATTTCAATGACGGTAGTGTACCGGATTGGCGTGCGAAGTCTGGAGCCGGAAACGTGAAGGCCGCGAATCGAACGGTCCGATCCAGGTCGACCCGCCCGCCTCCGGACCCTCGCGTCACGCGGAGGGCAACCAGATGTGTACGGTGGTTCCCTGGCCTACCACGCTTTCATAGTTCACGCGGCCCCCGTGGACATCGATGATGTCTTTGATAATCGGAACGCCCAGCCCCACGCCGAAGCCCTTGGTGCTGAAGAGGGGCTCGAAGATTTTTTCCATGTGTTCCGGCGCGATTCCCGCACCCTGATCGGTGATCGCGATTTCGATCTCGGTGTCGGCCCGGGCGGTCTCGATTCGCAAGGTCTTGCCGGAGCCCCCGCCATTCTCCATGGCCTGGGCGGCATTGGTCACCAGATTGACGATGACCCGGCGAAACTGCTCCCGGTCGATGCTGACCATGGCGTCCGCAGCGAGGTGCCATTCGCACGTGATCCCATCCTCCAGCGGGATGTCCTCCAACACGTCCCTGAGCCAGGCATCCAGGGGAGTGGGTTGCTGCTCTAGTTTGCGCGTCCGGGTAAAGTCGAGTAGCTCCTCGATGATGCGGTCGCAACGGATGATGTTGCGCTCGGCCCGATCGAGCACCGGACCGATCCGGGCGAAGTCTTGCTTCTTGATCATTTGGTCGATACTGAATACGGAGCCCCGGATGGTGCCGAGTGGATTGCGGATCTCATGGCTCACGGTGCCGATCAGTTGGCCCAGCGTGGCCAGCCGTTCCTTCCGCAGGAGGTCGGCCTGGGCTTTTTCAAGCGCCGCAGTGCGCTCGCGCACAAGATCTTCGAGATGCTCCTGGTGCCGCGCCAGCGCGTCCATGGAATCCCGGATCAGGCGCTCGGACTCAATTCGATCGGTGATGTCCCGGTCGACGCCGCGGAAGCCGCGGAGCTTACCTTCGCCGTCGCGCACCGGCGCCGCATTGCTCTCCAGGTGGCGCCAGCTCCCGTTTCGGTGGCGCCACCGCAGCACCCAGCTCTCCCAGCCTACGGCACGCTCCATGTGTACAGGCAGGGCCTCGGCAACCCGTACCGCATCATCCGGATGCACCAGACTAAAGACGTCCATGTGCAGGAACTCCTCCACCGGGTAACCGAGTATGGCTTCGATGGCGGGATTGCAGTACACGTGCCTCCCCTGCAAATCAATTTCCCAGATCCATTCCTTCGTCGTTTCCACGATGGTTCGAAATTTCTCTTCACTCTGGAGCAGGGCTTCCTCCGCCCGCACGCGATCCGTCACGTCCTGGATAATGCCCAGATGTTGCGCGATCCCGTGGTGGCGGAAGGCCACGCCGGTCACTTCGATCTCCAGGATGCTACCATCCTTCCGGAGATCGCGGGCCTTGACGAAGAAATCTCCACCGGCCAGGGCCTTCCGGCGGCTCGCCTCGAAATCGGGCAGACTGGAAGCGTGGATGAACTCTTCGGGCCGGAGAGCGAGAAATTCCTCGCGGGTGAAGCCGTGCATCCGGTGCGCGGCCGGGTTGATGTCGGCGGTCGAACCATCGGCATTGCTGATGATCAATCCGAGGGGAATAGACTCGAAAATCGTGCGATACTGCTCTTCCCGCCGCGTCAGGGCCTGCTGGGTATCCCGGATCGTGGTGATGTCTTCCGCGTAGGCCCAGATGAAAGTTTCTTCGGAACGTTCCACGAGGATGGCGCTGAGTCGCACCGGGAGGCGGTGTCCATCCGCGTGAAAGTATTCCTTCTCAAAGGGCCCGGCGTGGCCCGTCGCAATCAGGGACTCCAGCACACCCCGCTCCTGTTCGCGAAATTCTTCGGGGGTGATCTCCCAGTAGGAAAGCCCCAGAGTCTGCTCAACGGTCCGGCCAATCATGTCCGCGTAGGCCTCGTTGACGAACACCAGCTCGCCGTCCATGCGCGACAGGGCGAGTCCCACGGGCAGCCGTTCCAGCAGCGTGCGGTAGTAATCCTCCCCTTCGCGGAAGGCGGCTTCAGCCTCGCCCCGCCGCCGGGCCTCTGCTTCGAGAACCCGGTTGAGCGACTCCAATGCGTCCGTTCGCTCGTACACGGCCGTAGCCAGCCGCCGGTTGAAATGGATCAGGAAGGCGATCCAGCTCGCCACGATGACGGACAGCGGTACGAGAAACCAGAGCAGCCGGCGGAGCGTGTCAGGATCGAAGCCGCGTTCCTCACGAAACTGGAAACCGGCCAGGTCGGGCTTCGCCTCCGTTAGCCCCTGATTGCGATAGGTCGCCGCAATGCGCTCCCAGCGTTCGGGATTCATCTGGCCCATGGGGATGAGTTGAGGCAGGATCAGCGCCTGCATCTGGTCCGCTTCGTTGCGCAGTTGCGCGTCGGTGCGGAAGCCCGGATAATTCTGCTGAATCCAGGCGATGATCTCGCCTGGATTGTCCATAGCGTAGCGCCAACCCTTCAGGCTCGCTTCCCGAAAAGCCTCCACGCGGCCCGGCTGATTCTCGATCAAGTCCCGGGTGGTGAAGAGGGAGTCCCCATAGAAATCCACGCCAAACGCAACCGGACGCAGCAGGGTGGTTTCCCCGCCGGCAATCCCTTCGAAGAAGGGCTGATCGGTGAGATAGACCGACATCGCATCGATCTTTCCTTCCAGCAGGTCCTCGTGCCGGAAGGTGTGCTGCACCAGTTCGAAGCCGTCGATCCCCACGCCGGCCCGCTGGAGCATGGCGAAAATTTCGGTGCTGGGGACGCCATCCCGGAGCATGATGCGGCGGCCGGCGAGGTCCGCGGGTTCCCGGATCCCGGAGGATTGCATCGTGAGGAGTGCGTACGAGGAGTGCTGAAAAATGGAGGCGAGGACCACCACGGGCTCGCCCTCCAGATAGCCCAGCATCAGTTCACTGCCGGCCACACCGAACTCGGCTTCACCGGCGAGCACCACCTCGCGGGGTGAACGGTTGCTGCGGCCTTCAAGCAGCGTTACATCAAATCCGGCCTCGGCATAAAAGCCCTGGGCGACGGCGGCATAGTAACCGGCGAACTGAAACTGGTGACTCCACTTCAGTTGCAGGCGGACGGGCTCCAGGCCGGGCTCGACCTTCGGCTGGCCCCAGGCGTGCCCGGTCGCGGCGATTGTTGCAAGAACGCCGAGCAAGAGAGCGAGACAGCGGACAGCCGCGTTATATAGATGGTTCATTCGCACGAAAGACGACAATCCTCGCGCCCCCTTCGCCCGAATTTGCGCCCGATTCCGCAAATCCCGGTAAACGGCAATGGCTGCCCTCAGTGGCTGCCACCACCATCATCACGCTTTTCCGTCCCGCTGTCAACCATCATGAAAAAAAGGCCGCCGGACAACGAGGGTTGTTCCGGCGGCCCTGGGTCGGGAAGTTCTTTACTGGACGGGGGCAAGCACCGCCGCTGAATAGGCGGGCATGTAGAGGATCATGGAGCCATTGCCGACTTCCACGGGCATCTCTTCGCCGTGGACGCGGTAGTTGCCGGTAAGCCCGCCCACGGTGACCGCCAGGGGGCTTTCAAATTCGTTGACGATGATGTGCCAGTCGCCGCCGGGCACCGCCTTGGAGAGGGCGGCCACCGTGCGGTCCAGTGAGCGGTTCGTGGGGGCAATACCGATCATGGGCTTCGTCGGGCTGTCGGGCGCCGTCAGCACGTATTGCAGGCCGTCCAGCTCCTTGACCACGGCAAGGAGTTCCAGCCAGAAGGCCGAGTCCTTCTCGACAAACTGGGTGCCCCAGTAGAGTATGCCGCGCGCACCATGGACGATGGCGTCGTAGGCCATGAAGCGCGTCTCATCCATGCGCGGGCGTCGCATCAGCTTCTTTTCTTCACCGGTAAAATCCTCATGAAAGTCGCCCCAGCCCGTGCCCTGAAGTACCATCCACGTGGGCTTGCCGGGGGCGGCGTCCTGCATGCGCCGGGTGTAGGCACCCACCGAGGCCAAGGTGCGATTGGCCAGATCCGAATGCTTGATCTGGTGGGTCTCCGGCACGGGATAGATATCGCAGCCGACGATATCCGCCGCCCGGTCGAAGAAAGCCAGATCTTCGATGGTGTTGCGGGGCGCGTGGTTCATCCACACGGGATGCTTCGGATCGATCTCCCGGAGGGCCTGGTAGCCCAGCAGCATGCCCTCGCCCAGTTTCGCGGCGCGTTCGGGCGCATTGGAGATACCGTAACCCGGCTGGGGGATGTCTTTGCCCATGGCGGTCCACATGGCGTCGGCCAGGGCCTCGCCCGCCGACCACATGCCGTGCTTGTGCAGGCGTTTGAGCTCTTCAAGATCGTTGGCGAGTTTGGCCGCCAGGGTCTTGTCTTCCAGGGCCTCCGCCGCGGCCTTCAACTGTCGGGGCTCGTCCACCACGCGCCAGACCTCCGCCAGGTACCACGCGTTCCACAGCGCCTCGTCCGGCACTTCCCAGACGATGAGGGCGGGGTGCGTCCCCAGCGTGTTCACAGCTTCGGCCAGTCGCGCCTTCTTGGCTTCGGCATCGGCGCTGAAATCGATGTCATAGCCGGTGTTCAGCCAGGCGCCCGCGCCCGCATTCTGGATCCGGTCGAGAGATTCCTTCGTGGCATCGGAATGGACCAGATTGATCCCGGCCTCCGCGGCAGCCTTGAGCACCGTGTCGTCTGGCAGGTTCTCGTAGAGCCCCAGAATAAAGGTGGGCTGCCCGTCGATGACGGCGACCCGGTCCGCGTTAATGGTGACCTCCGCAGCAAAGGCGGGGGCAGCGGCCACGATGGCCGACGCGGCCAACAGGAAAGGCTTGATAGATTTCATGGGTTCATTCCTTCACACCGACAAAGCGGTCTTCTTCATCCTTGAACAGCACATTGAAGGTCGTCAGGCTGCCGTAGCATCGCGTGATGTACAACTGGAGTTCGGCCTTTTCCGTTTCTTCGAGCGTCTTGTGATTGTTGATCTTCTGCTCCAGCACGCGAAGCTTCTCCCGCACCGACGTGATCTTCTTGAAGAAGGCGTCGATGGGTACTTCCTTCGCCTGAAGCGAGGTGTCCGAGGGCTGCAGCACGAGGGTGCCCCCGTCGAATTTGGGCGCCATGACAAAGCGGCCCGACGCCATCTCCTCCTGAAGCACTTCCTTCAGCACGGCCTTGAGCGCCTGCCTGTCCAGATCCATGGTAATTTTCTCTCCCTGATTTGCCGGGTGCGAGGCACCCCGCTGGATGTGATAGTGACAAGGCGTCCATCTTATACCATGGGACGCTGGGGAGCGTAGCGCGAGATGCGTTCAAAGCGGTCATGGAGTGCCCAGGAGCAGCCGTTGGTCGCAACCAATGACGTGGACCACGGAGACACGGAGGCGCGGAGAAGAGGAGGAGTTTCAGACGCACCGGTTCCGAGTCGCGGCGCGCTTGAGTTCAAAAAGGCATCTCTTCTTTCTCTCCCTCTTATCGTTTTCTCTGTGTCTCCGTGCACTCCGTGGTCAGCATTCTTGTCATCGAAGCGTTCTTTTGCACCGTGCGACCCGCGGGTCTACAATAGGAAGTCCATCGCATGCCAACCGGCTGGATTCTTCCCGGCCATCGGAGTTCCCCCATGAAGTACCTCGCCCTCTCCGCCCTGTTGATGCTTTCGCTCTGGCCCGCCGCCGCGCAATCCTCGTTTCCGGATATCGATGTGCTGAAGAAGCACGAGCCGCTCCTGAACTATGACTCGCCCGCCACGCTGTGGGACGAAGCCCTGCCCCTGGGCAACGGCACCCTCGGCGCCCTGGTCTGGGGCGATGGAAAGCCGCTGCGTATCTCGCTCGATCGGACCGACCTGTGGGACCTCCGGCCCGTGCCGGAATACTACACGAAGGAATATGACTATACGACCATGCGCCAGTGGGAGAAAGAGGGGAAGGTGAAGGAGCTGGAAGCCCTCTACGACAACCCCTATCACAACCCCGCGCCCAGCAAGATTCCGGCGGGCCGTATCGAAATCACCCTTCCGGAAGAGGCCGTCTTTTCCCGCGCAACGCTGAGCGCGGCGGATCCGGCGGCCACGGTGACCTTCAAGGGCGGCAGCGCGCGCGTGTGGATCCACGCCACGGAGTCCGTGGGACAGATCGAGTTGACCGGACTCGCGCCAGCGTCGGTTCAGCTTCAGGCCCCCGCTTTTGGCGGGAAGGAACCCGGTGTCCTCAAGCCCGCCATCGTGGCCGGGGAGTTGACCGAACTCGGCTATGTGCCGCCCGTAACGTCGTCCGGCGAAAACTGGCAGGCCTGGGTGCAGGAAGGGTGGGGCGGCTTCACCTTTGCCTCCTTCCTCGCGTGGGAGAAGCGCGACGGCGTGTGGCACGGTGCCTGGAGCACTGCCACGAATCGCAGCGGTGGCGACCCGCTGGCCGAAGCAAAGCGCCAGGCCGAGCGTGCTCTCTCCGATGAGCGCGGTGCATTGGCCAAGAGCCACGCAGCGTGGTGGAAGGCCTACTGGGAGAAATCACTTGTATCCATTCCGGACGCGACGATCGAGCGGCAATGGTACCTTGACACCTACAAGTTCGGCGCTGCAAGTCGGCTCGGTGCGCCGCCGATCACGCTTCAGGGACCTTGGACGGCGGACGATGGCACCCTCCCGCCGTGGAAAGGCGACTACCATCACGACCTGAATACGGAGCTTAGCTACTGGCCGGCCTACAGCGGAAACCGGCTGGAAGAGGCCCAGAATTTTGTAGACTGGCTCTGGGATACGCGGGGAAATTGCGAAGAGTGGACCCAGCGTTTCTTCAAGATGCCCGGCATGAACGTACCCATGACGGCGGATCTGAACAACAACCAGATCGGCGGCTGGCGCCAGTACACGCATTCGTCCACCACGGCCTGCTGGCTGGCCCACCATTTCTACCTTCACTATCAGTACAGTCAGGACGAAACCTTCCTGCGCGAGCGGGCCTATCCCTATCTGCGGCAGTGTGCGGTCTTTATTGAGGCGGTCACGAGCGAGCGGGGGCCCGATGGAAAGCGCACCCTGCCCCTGAGCTCGTCGCCGGAGATAAACGACAACAAGCCCGAGGCCTGGTTCAAGGGAATCACGAATTATGACCTGGCGCTGATGCGCTGGCTCCTCGGAGCGACCGCTGAGTTCGCCGAGAAAACTGGCCACGCCGACGACGCGGCCCATTGGCTTTCCATTCGGGAAGAGTTGCCAACGTGGAGTGTGGGCCCTGTGGGCACCTTGCTGGTCGCGCCGGACTACCCCCTGCCCGGCTCACACCGACACTTCTCCCACCTCATGGCCATCCACCCGCTTGGCTTGATCGATGGCGCAAATGGCCCCGAAGACGAGCGGATTATTCAGGCGTCCCTTGCGGAACTGGACACCCTGGGCTCAAGCTGGTGGACCGGCTACAGCTTTTCTTGGCTCGCGAGCATGGCCGCGCGGGGTCACGATGGCGAGAAGGCCGCCAAGGCGCTGGAAATCTTTGCGACGCGTTTCGTACTGCGGAATAGCTTTCACGCCAACGGCGACCAGACGAAGTCCGGCATCAGCAACTTCACCTACCGCCCCTTCACGCTGGAAGGCAACTTCGCCTACGCCGCTGGCCTGCAGGAAATGTTGCTGCAAAGCCACACGGGCGTGATCGAAGTGTTTCCGGCCGTACCGGGGTCGTGGAAGGCCCTTTCCTTCTCCACGCTCCGCGCACAAGGCGGCTGGCTGGTCTCGGCGCAGCGCGATGACGCGGGCACGCAGACGGTGCGCATTGAAGCCACGAAGGATGGCGTCGCAAAGGTGAAGTCCTGGGTGAACGGCTCCGTGATCGAGTTGCCGATGAAGACGGGCGAGTTTGCGATGTTGAACACGAGTGTCGATGCGACGGAGATTAAGTTGGACGGTCCGAAGTAGGGGGGATTTTTAGTGGCTGCAAAAGTACGCAATAGGTAACGGTCGACTCCGGGTGCCACCTCAATCCCGCCTCCGGCGGGTTTGGGTGCCTTGATCGGCGGCAACTCGCATGATGCGAGAGCACCCGATCAGGCTTGGCTTATACGTGGAAACAATCTCGAACCACTGGTCTGAGTTCACCAGCCGGACTTGAACGGTCATGTTTGGCCGTAGGATTTGTCCCTCGGGGCACCCAAACGAGCGTTGCTCGATTGAGGTGGCACCCGGCATCGGGCTATTCCCGCAGCAGTACGTCGCAGGCGAGGCGCGCGGTGCGCAGCGCCTTGCGCAGAAGCGGGCGCCGCTGGGCCTGGCCGCGCAGCGTCACGATCAGTTTGCGCTGGAGGTGATAGCGACTGAAGCCGCCGGACTTTTTCGCGGCGGCGGCACCCGCCCCTTCGAGCGGTGCCCAGAGCGAGTCCACCGGATAGCCCAGCGTGACCAGTTCGGCGGGATCGAGGGATGCGATGATCCCTTCAACAAAGGCCCGCTTCACTTGATCCGCCGCCAGTTCCGTCGCCCAGGAATGGACGGAATCCACGCTCGGGCGGGAATGCTTTTGCACACCCAGCGGATCACCGAGGCCCTCCTTGGTGACCGGTGCCGCTTCACCATAGTTGATTGCTGCGGGGTTATAGGCCACACCCACGTGGCTGCAGATCGCCTCAAACGCGATTTCCGGATCAGTCACCAGGTCTTCATAGCGAACATGAATGAAGGGCACGCGATCCTGACGGAGAAATGCCGCCAGCGCGGGCACATAACGGTTCAAGATCGGGTTGTACGACTGGGCCGCCGCGAAGTCGCCGTTGAAAAAGGAATGGGCGAAGGACGAGAAGATTGCGGCGGGATGGCGGGTCAGCACAACGTAACGGGCGTCTGGAAAGACCTTCATCATAAAGGGTAGAATGAGTCCATAGGCGGGCGTTTTGTCCAGACAAACGGACTTGCCGCTACCCGCCAGACTCTGGCTATAGAGCACGTCGCAGTAGGCCCGGCACGCCGCCCAATAATCCTGCTCGCCGCGGGGCAGCTTCGAAACAAACAATTGTTGCGATTCCGCAGCCAGCACGTGATCATACGGTGCCTTGTCCACATTGCCCCAAATCCCCAGGTGCGCCAATGGCGTAAGCAGATGGGGCTCCGGCCCGCCGAGAATCTCCGGGTGGGCGCCCAGCATGCGTGCCAGCATGGTGGTTCCCGATCGCGGGGCACCGACAAGAAATAGCATCTGGACCGGCATATCGAGTTGTCCTCATGTAAGGTCGCAACTGCCGCGACTACATATTAGTTGCCATGAATGGCCGAAGCTAAGAATTCGCTAAAAGAGTATACCAGCCTGTGTTGATCGGGCTCAATGGTACGGTTCAACCTTTTGACAGTTTTACAGATCCCGTGCTAGACTTTGGCCCCTGTCCCTCTGAAGTAACGGCTGGCCTGGCCCACCACAGAAAGGTCCATGATGTTCATCGGCAGTAAAAGCGATAGTACCGTCTTCGATGTATTTAAGATCGGTCTCGAGAACTTGATCCTTCAGATGGGCATGCCCACCGCGGTTACCTTCAAAACGGAAAATGCCGGGATGATCGCCAAGGCCCCGGACCTCACCAAACGCGTGGACCTGTTGAAAGTTACTTTCAACATGCGCGAGGATGCCACCGTCGAGGCTATCAACGCGGCATTGGCCGCCACCAATATTGTCTGCCGGGTCGAAGCCAAAGAGGGAAAATGCACGATCACCGTGCCGCCCTTCGAACTGCGGCAGGCGAAACACCTCGCGCCGATCGACGGGGTCGTCGAGCAGTTCATTGTGGAATCGCTCCGCTCCATGACTTGGACGTTGAAAGCGGACTCCTTCGTGAAGTCCGACTTCAATATCAATCTCCTCATTGAGACCATGGAAAAACTGAAGGCTTCCGACCTTCACCTGCGCGCGGGCAACAAGCCCTACATGCGCATCGACGGCGACCTTATCCCCATGGATTTCCAGATTGTGTCGGCCGACGACATGCGCCGCATCGTGCTGGAGCTCGGCGGCGAAGCCGAGGTGCACCTGCTGGAGACGGAAAAGGAATCCAGCTTCCAGTATCACGCCGCCGGCGTCGGCTACCTGCGCTGTTCGGGCTACATCAAGAGCGGCGCCATGGCCCTGGCCATCCGGCTTATTCCCGAAGCGCCCATCCCGCTGGCCAAGCTCGACCTTCCGCCCGTGGTGGAAAAGATCTGCTGGAAACACCGCGGCCTCTTCCTGGTCTGCGGCATTACCGGCAGCGGCAAGTCCACCACCCTCGCGGCCATGGTGGACTACATCAACGAGAACCGTCAGGCCCACATCATCACCACCGAAGACCCGGTCGAATTCGTGTACCGCGATAAGAAGAGCATCATCTCTCAGCGCATGGTGGGCCGGGATACCTTCTCCTTCGCCAATGCCCTGCGCGGCGCGCTCCGCGAAGACCCGGACGTGATTCTCGTGGGCGAAATGCGCGACGTGGACACCATCCGCGCGGGCCTGAGTGCCGCGGAAACGGGCCACATGGTGTTCAGCACGCTCCACACCACCACCGCCATCGACACCATCAACCGCATGATCAGTTATTTCCCCCAGAGCGAGCGCGATCTGGTGCGCCAGGAATTGGCCTACACCCTCGCCGCTGTGGTCTGCCAGCGCCTCCTCAAGCGTAAGACGGGCGGGCGTATCCCCTGCGTGGAAATCCTCATCGGCGGCAAGCCCATCGTGCGCGACGCCATTGTGGAAGGTGACCTGGCCAAGCTCCATGGCATCATGGAGCAGGACAGCGAAATGCGCAGCTTCGACCAGTACGCCGTGGACCTCTTCAAGAATGGCGTGGTGGAGCGATCGGAAGCCATCTCGGCCTGCGCCGACGTGGAAGCCTTCGAGCGCGTCATGTCGGGTATCCAGTCGTCGAGCGGCAAGTTGCTTAAGTAATCGGAAATTCTAAGGACGGATAGGACGTATAAGACCGATTTTATCATCGGTCGAATCAGTCCTATCCGTCCTTTTTTTAGTTCCCGATATACCCGATGGCCTCCAGGCTTTCCAGGGTACTCGCATCGATTTTCACCTGCGACGGATCCACCGCGTTCTCTTCGCAGATCTTCAGGTAGGCGTCGATCGTTCCGTTCAACAGCGTCTCCACTTCCGCAAGAGCGCCATTGCCCGCCAGGTTGCTTTGCTCCGAGCCATCGGCGGCCATGTCATAAAGCGCGACCGGTGGCAGTCCCCGCTTGTTGCCCTCATTCGCCCGAATGAGCTTGTGCCCCGTGGTGCGCACCGCCTGCAACAGGATGCCCTCGAAATTGTTCTCCGCATAGCTGTAGCCGATAGACGCGTTGGTGTATTCGCCGGCGGCATCAAAGAGCGACTGCCCCTGCATCATCGCGCCTTTCTCCAGGCCCGCGAAGTGGAGGAAGGTGGGTGCCAGGTCCAGATTGCGGGCTAAATGCGTGTTGACCTCGCCCGCCCGCGCGTTGCCCGGGAGTTTGACGATGTAGGGGATGTGCGTCTGTTCGTCGTAGAGTGTCTGGCCGTGCCACCAGCCACCATGTTCATGGAATTCCTCACCATGATCGGCGGTAATCACGATTAGCGCATTGTCGTAGAGCCCGCGCTCCTTCAGGCCCGCAAACAACTCGCCCAGCGATTTGTCCAGGAACTCGATCTCGCCGATATAGGCGCGCCGCATCTTGTCCAGGTAGAGCTCCGGGTCGATTTCGTTGCCCAGCCGTTTCCGGCCGTAACCGCCCACCCGCGTGTCCGGATCCATGAAGGGATCGTGGGGATCCATGAAATGGGCGAAAAGGAAGAAGGGCGCGTCCGCGGGCCGCGCCGCACTGTCCAGAAAGCCCAGGGCCGCATCCTTCACCACGGGCGCGGGTTGGTAATAATCGGTGACGACGATGGGGCGCTTCAACCGGTCATTCACCGTCTCGCGCACCTTGATAAGCACGTCATACAGCGCAAGGTTCGATGCGGAGGGGCTCGCGCCGAAGTGGAGTGATTTCTTCAAGTCAACATAATTCACGAAGCCCTGATCATAGCCGAAGAGCGCGGCGATGTTGGGGTTGTTCGCGAAGCCCTGGGTGTAATAGCCACCCGCCTGAAGCAACTCCGCCACCGTCTCCACATCGGGCGGCAGACTCGCCGTCTTGGTCACCGCCGTGTGGCACTCGGGGTACATCCCCGAAAAGATGGATCCAAAGGAGGCCTTGGTCCACGACGCCTGGGAGAAGGCATGCTGGAACTGGACCGAGTCCGCGATGAAGGCATCCAGATTCGGCGTGTTCGTCTCGATGCTTGGGTTCCAGGCCTTCAAGTAGTCCGCCCGCAGGGTGTCCACCGCGATCAGGATGATATTGGGTCCCTGGGCTTTCTGGGCCGGCGTGAACGCGGCTTGCCCCCCGCTGGGGCGCATGACGCTGAAGAGCACGAGTCCCGCGATTATAAAAATGCCGTAAGCGGCCAGACTCGCGCCGATGACGGGTTTCACCTGCGCGGAAAAGCGCCGGAGCACAAACCCGGAAGCGAACAGCAGCTTGAGGCCGCCCACGAGTGCCAGCCCGCTCAACAGGAGGCCGAAGAGGGCCAGGGCCTTGCCGTCGGGCATGTGGCCGTCGAAAACATCGCGCCGCATGCGGAAGAGACCGATGACCAGACCGCCCGAGAGAAAGGTTCCCGCGAAGGAGAGCGCATAGCTCCAGCGAAGCGGAGGGAAGCGGTCGATCAGGAGATAGATAAAGACGAGCCCCAGGGCCACACCTATGCCCGCCGCCGCGAAGAGAAGACCATAGACCAGGATCGACCAGACAAAGAGCCCCGAATCGCCCAGACTGCCCAAGGTGTGCCAGAGCCAGGCCGATTCGAAGAGGCCGATTGAGCCACCGGCCAGGAGTCCGGCAAGTAATCCGGCGGCGAGCGTGCCCAGAACGCCCTGGCGGTAGCGTCCAAGCTCCTCGGGGCTCAGGTGGAGGTCCACTTCCTCGCCCGTATTTACCCGGGCGCGCACGTCATCAATTTCCTCCAGCAGCGTTTCCCGGTTGGGCCGTCCGGCCAGAAGAAGCAGCGGGATGCTGAGAAAGAGGGGAACAATATCCCCGAACCACATGCCCAGATGGCCAAAAAGCAGGGCCTGGGCCTGGCCCGCGGTACCGCCGAGCAGCGTGGTCATCACGACTTCGCGAACCCCGACGCCACTCACAGTCGGGGCGAAGACCGTGCCCACGATGAGCAGCGGGCTTGCGAACAGGATATCCAGAATACCGGTATCCTGGGCGCGGATGGCGGAGGCGGTGCCGAAATACATCAGGCAGATGGCGAGGTGTACGCATAGGCCGAGGCCAAGGGCCTTGAACAGTTCGCCCCGGTGTGCGCTGTAGGCCGTTGCGGCCAAGGCGAGTTTATTGACCTTGCTCCGGATCTTGCCGGGCATGGGGATGGACGCCAGGAAGACCTGGATGATGCGCGGCTGCAGCAGGAGGAGAACGCTGACGCCGATAAAACCTGCGAGTACAAGGAGCACCACGGCGAGTAGCGCGAAGTTGATGGGAAAAAGGCGCAGGCCCAGGGGGAGTGTGAGGAATACCAGCGAGAAAAGCGCGATGATCCCGGTGAGCTTTTCCACAGCGATCACGGTGGCGCATTTGATGACCTCGCCCGTATGGCGGGAAGATTCCACCAGGCGGTAACCATCGAGGCCCAGGGTTCCCGGCAGCAACCAGCCGATCGCCCGCCCCCAGAACCAGCATTTGGTGAGATACCAGAATGGAATATGAACGCCCTGGGCGCGGAGCAGCACGCGCCAGCGCGCTATCCCGGCGAAGATTCCGGCGATTTTGATGAGCGTGGCAAAGGTAAACCAGAAGACGGCCGTGGCGGGATCGATGCTTTTCAGCGATTCCCAGAGTTCGGCGAGGGAGATGGCTTGAAAACGGGAGTCTTCCGGAATGCCCAGGGCTGACGGGTAAAAGAGCAGAAGGAAAAGGAAAGATAGAAAACCAAGCTTGACGCCGACCGCCAGGATCTTCTTCCAGTTTTTGCGAAAGAACGAGATGAGATTCTTCATGAGGCCATTTCTTGTTGTGTTGTGTTCAAACCACGCCAGTGAGATTTCACCGCACAGCGGCGTGAGGCTTCAGTCAATATATCCAAGCGACCGGAGACTTTCTTCGGTGGCCGCATCCATAACGACATTTTCTTTTTCCACCGTGCCAGTGGCGCTGCCCGCGCCGTGGGCTTGAATAAGAAGCTGCCGCGCGCTTTCCGCAGCGGCGGCGTTCTCCGTGATGTTCAACGGGCGCTGCTCCAGCGGATCCACCGTATGGTTATATAGCTTCTCGTCGCCGAAATCCACCGCCTGAATGTATTTGAACTCCGGTGTCGTCACGGCTTCAAGTTCGTCAAAGTACAACGTCCCGAAACTCTTCACCGAGCCGGGTGCCGGTTGCGGCGAATCCGGACTCAAATAGGCCATGAACGACGCCGACGTCATGGACGCCGCGTCGTAGGGCAGGCCACTGATTTCGAGAATTGTGGGCGCCAGGGCTTCCGTGCCCACGGGCGCTTCAACGCGCCCCGGCGACGCTACGGCGGGCCCCTTGATGATGAGGGGCACCCGCAACAGCTCGCGGTGCATCGTGTGGCCGTGTTCGAAGCCGCCATGGTCCCAGAACTCCTCGCCATGGTCACTGGAGACAATGAAAGTCGTGCCGTCGTAAAGCCCTTGCGCCTTGATGGCCTCCATCAGCCGTCCAAACTCGTCGTCGACGAAGCGCACCTCGCCCTCATAGAGGCTGCGAATCCAGTCGCGCTCCTCCTGCCGTCCGCCGAAGCGTCCCATGCGAACGCGCTCAAAATCGTTGAATTCCATCCCCATCGGATTGGCGCGCTCCGCCTCGCTCAGGTAAGCGGCGGGCGGCGCATAGGGTAGATGGGGATCGAAATAGTGAATCCAGTAGAAGATGGGACCCTGGCTCGCGAGCCCGAGCCGTGCGATGGCCGCATCCGTAATCTCCTCCGTGAAGGAGACCACTTCCCGGGTCAGGACGGCGTCAAGAATCGATCTGCCGATTGAGACGGCGGGATGTCGCGTTTCGGCGGAGATCCATTGGTACTCGTCGAAGCCCTGATTGACGTTCCGCGCTTGGTCCAGTACGGGGTTCTGCCCGATGGCGACGGTGCGGTAGCCCGCCTCTTTGAAATACTCTGCAAGGGTCTTGAAGCGGTCGGGAAGGCGCGCCTGCCATGCCGTGGCGCCGTGGATCAGGGGTGATACACCAGTCATGAAGGAGGCGACCGAGGGTAGGGTCCAGGAGGATGCGGAGATGGCGTTTTCGAAGAGGATGCCGTCCTGGGCGAGGCGGTCGATGTGCTCCGTCTGCACACGCTCCGCGCCGTAACAGGAGAGCACGTCGGCGCGCAGTGAATCGATTGTGATCAGGAAGACGGCCTTCTGCGTTTGTCCCGGCGTACTTTCGCCGGGATCTCGGGGTTCAAACTGAGCTGCGACAAGCGGCGCGAACAGGGGCGCCAGCAGCACCGCAAATACCGGAAACAGGGCGGCGGCCCGCCCAACCCGATGGTGCCCGGCGAGGTAGAAGAAGGTCAGGGAGGCGAGCACGAAGCCTCCCGCACTGGCGGCGAACACCAGCCCCTCCTTCGAAACGAGGGCCGCATCAAGACGGAATCGACTGACCCAGATCAACAGCAGGAGGGACGCGGCGACGTAGGGCAGTGCCTGGACCAACAGGAGTGGGGAGCGTCGCTGGAGGAGGCGGCGATCCAGGTCCAACCCAATGTGATAGCCGCCACGCAACATGACAAGCGAGACGGCCCCGACCACGGCCAGTTTGAATAGGTTCGTCGCAGAATCCTGCACCATTTCAGTGGGGAGGATCACGCCCGACAACAGCGCGAGGGCCATGAAAGAAAGCAGTGCAATCGAGATGGAGATCAGAAGGGAAACCACGGGCGCGTTGAGTCCGATTCGGGTCGCGGCGGCCAGCAGCCCCCAGATCGCGAGGAGGACCAGGATTGCGGCCAGGGTTGTTGCCGCGAGCGGCGGGAACACCGCAAGCGCGGCGTCGTACTCGTCGGGTCGGGGAAAGCGGATCATGCTGATAATCGTGTCGGTGAACGCCGCCACCGGCGCCAGCATGGCGATCCAGAGTAGGGGAAGCAGGACCCGTTCTTCCGACTCACCAACCCGAATACGCTCGTTTATCCCCGTGTTTGGCATAAAAGCTCAATGCTCCGTAGCGTATGAATCTGCTGCCAGTGGCTTGATCGAGCCGGGCGATCACGGATGATCGCGAGGCGATTTTGCTGCCCGGACGCACCGTCTTCTTGGAGGTCAGCCACCCCGCCAGATACAACGGTGTCCTGTACTTCGAATCTATACACCTCCCGCGTGCCGCGGCTGCGGGGTGGGTTACTGTGCTTCCAATCCGTGCTTCTGAAGTCGATAGCGCAGGGAGCGGGGCGTGAGCCCAAGCAGCCGCGCCGCTTTCTTCTGCGAGTAGCGACTCTTCTCCAGCGCCTGCTTGAGCAGGTCAATCTCAAGATCGGCGATGAGGCGCTCCATGTCCATACCTTCGTCGGGCACGTGGGCCGCCGCAGGGGAGACCCCGGTTTCCGGCGTATAGTTGCGCAGGTTCTCGGGGAGGTCGTCCAGTCCGATCATGTCTGTGCCGCACAGGGCCACGGCCCGTTCCATCACGTTGCCCAGCTCGCGCACGTTGCCGGGCCAGTGGTAGCCGTTGAGGGCGCTCTGGGCTTCCGTGCTGATCTCCAGGCTCTCGCGGCCCATGTTTTTCGCGTGCTGTTTCACGAAGTGCCGGCACAACAGGGGGATGTCGTCACGGCGTTCCCTCAGTGGCGGGACGTGGAGGGGGATCACGTTCAGCCGGTAGTAGAGATCGCTCCGGAAGCTTCCCTCTTCCGCCATTTTCTCCAAGTCGCGGTTCGTCGCGGAAATCAGGCGCACATCCACCTTGATATCGGTCGTACTGCCCACCGGCGTCACCGTATTGTTGTCGAGCACGCGCAGGAGTTTCACCTGAAGCATGAGCGGCATTTCGCCGATTTCGTCCAAGAAAATCGTTCCGCCATTGGCGACCACGAAGAGCCCTTCCTTGTCCTCCACCGCGCCGGTGAAGGCACCTTTCTTGTGGCCGAAGAGTTCGCTCTCCAGCAGGTTCTCGGGGATGCCGCCGCAGTTGATGGCTACGAAGGGCTTGCTGGCGCGGTTGCTCAGGTTGTGGAGCGCGCGCGCCACGAGTTCCTTGCCCGAGCCGCTCTCGCCATGGACGGCCACGGTGCTCGGCAGCGCGGCGACGCGCCGGACCATCTGCAGCACCTTTTCGATAGCGGCGCTCTTGCCGATCATGTTCTCGATATCGCCCTGCCGGGCCTGTTGCTTGCGCAGGGCGACGTTTTCCCGCAGGAGGTTGCGCTGGGCGATGGCCCGCTCGATGAGGATGCGGATCTCGTCGTTCTTGAAGGGCTTCATCATGTAGTCGGCGGCGCCGCGCTTCATGGCCTCGATGGCCGTTTCCACGGAGCCGTGGGCGGTCATCATGATCGCGGGCGTGCCCGGCGAATGCTCCTGGAGCCAGGTGAGCAGCTTCATGCCCGCATTGCGATCCTGGCCCATGAAGAGATCCGTCAGCACCACATCGTAGTGGGCCTGACCCAGCAGTTCGATGGCGCTTGCCACATTGCTGGCGGTATCCACGTCGTAGCCGTCGTTCTGCAGCACGATGACCATGAGCTCGCGCATGCTGAGCTCATCGTCCACGACCAGTACCCGATGCTTTAAAGACACGAGTTTTCACTCCTGAGTTCACGCGCGGCCTCATGCGCCACTTCACGGGCGCGCGGCAGTCGGACGATGATTGAAGTACCGCCACCGGAGCGTGACGCGGCCTGAATCGTACCATCATGGGCGGTGATAATGCGCATACAGACGGCCAGACCCATGCCCACGCCTCGGGCCTTCTCCGTATAGAAGGGTTCAAAGATGCGCGCCACCTTGTCGGGGGCGATGCCGGGACCTTCGTCATCGAAGCGAATTTCGACCGGACCCCGGTTTTCGTTCTGGGAGACGATGATGCGCAGGCAGCCCTTGCCGTCCATGGCTTCCACGGCATTCTGGCCAAGGTTCATGAAAACCTGCCAGATCTGGGTCTTGTCACCCATGATCATACACGGCTCGGGCGTCTCGTAGAGTTCCACGGTGCAGCCGGCTTCACCGCCGTACTTGCTGCCCAGCAGCTCTTCCACCTCCCGCGCCACCTCCTGCACGTCCAGGGGGGCATAGCGCCGCCCCGGATCCCGGGCGAAGTCCAGAAAGCCGGTCACGATCTCGTTCAGGTGGTCGGATTCCCGCACGGCAATGGCCGCCAGGCGCTCCACCAGCGAGGGCGTGTTGATGTTGCGCTTGAGCTCGTCCATGCTGCCCCGGATCGAGGCCACGGGATTGCGGATCTCGTGGGCCAGCCCCGCCGACAGCTCGCCGATCACGGCCATGCGGTCCTGCTTCTGCAGTTCTTTGCGCATGCGCGCCATCTCGGTGAGATCGGTGAAAGACGCGATCAGCCCGGTGACGTGGTCGTGGGCATCCCGGATGCGGTTGGTGGTGAGGCCCAGTAGCTTCGATTCATTTTCTCCCACCTGGGCGTAGAACTCGTAGCTCGTGAAATCCTTCTTCAGGCGCAGCGCCGTGGTCACCGGGCACTCCGCGCCCGACTCCTGGATCATGATGCCATCCACGTGGAGACCGGCCACATTCTCCTCAACAAGATTGAGGATGCCACAGGCCGCCTTGTTCATGGCGATGACCACACCCCGGGCGTCGGTGATGAGGAATCCGCTGCTCAGGTTGTCCAGGATCTCCCGCTGAAACTGCTTCATCCGGCTGACGCGCTGGTTCCAGTAACCGCTGATGAAGGCGGTAAAGAAAAAGGCCAGCCCCTGGATCAGGTAGTGGTACCAAAGGGCCAGTTGGTCGGGCGCGTCCGGGGCCTTGATGAAGGTCTGGAAGAGCATGAAGAGCGACGCCATCGTGGCGAAGACGAAGCCCTGGAGCAGGCCCATCAGCACGCCCGCTTCTAGAATCACGATTACCAGGAGGAAGGTGAAGAAGCTCTCGTGGCCGCCGGTAAAGCTGATGGTGGCCGCGACCACGCCGAAGTCCACCAGCATCTGGGTCCAAGTGAGGATCGCGGGGATGGAATGCTCCCGGCGCAGTACCACCAGGTACCAGAGGCTGCTCGCCAGCGCGGCGGCGTAGATACCCGTTACGAAGGTGAGAAACGAGCCTTCGCCCCGGGCGATCAAGTGCGCCCCCGAGGCCACGACCACCAGCATGCCGATACGCGCCGCCCCCACGAACCAGAGCCAGCTCGCCGGGCCGTCGTAGGTGGGGCTTAGATACTCCAGGAATTTTCTCATGAGAATGACCTGTGGCGGATCACATTCCCTTTTCCATCAGGTGCTGGAGCCCTTCCGGGTCGGCGCTGCGCTTGAAGGCCATTTCCGTCGTGATGATACCCCGTTTCGACAGGCGGTAGAGCGACTGGTTCATGGTCAACATGCCCTCGCCCTTCCCGATTTCGATCATGGAGGGGATCTGTTCCAGCTTTTCCGCGCGGATGAGCGAGCGGATGGCCGGATTGGCCAGCATGATTTCCATCGCGATTACCCGGCCCAGGCCATCGGCGCGGGGCACCAACTGCTGCACCACCACCGCTTCCAGCACGAAGGAGAGCTGGGTGCGCACCTGCGCCTGCTGCGCGGCGGGGAACACGTCAATAATACGGTTCATGGTCTGGAGCGCGTCGTTCGTGTGCAGCGTGGCGAAGGCCAGGTGGCCCGTTTCCGCCACGGTCAGCGCCGCCTGGATCGTCTCCGTATCGCGCATTTCGCCGATCAGAATCACGTCCGGGTCCTGGCGCAGTACCCGTTTCAACGCGGCACCGAAGGAGTTCGTGTCCGCGTTGATCTCGCGCTGGTTGACCACGCTCCGGTTGTGGCGGTGCAGATATTCGATGGGGTCTTCAATCGTGATGATGTGGGTGTTGCGCTCGCGGTTGATCTTGTCCACGATTGAGGCCAGGGTGGTGGATTTGCCGCTACCCGTGGGCCCGCAGACCAGCACCAGCCCGAAGGGCTTGTACGCGAAGTCCGCGATAACCCGCGGCAGGCCCAGTTGCTCGAAGGAGAGGATCTCGAAGGGAATGGCGCGGAAAGCCGCCACGACGGAACCGCGATCACGGTACACGTTCAAACGGAAGCGGCTCAGGCCTTCGATGCCGAAGGAGAGATCGCACTCGCGGGTCGATTCAAACTCCGCGATCTGGTCTTCGTTCATGACCGTGTAGATGACTTCCTGGGTCTGATCGGCCGTCAGGCGCGGGTAACCCGGCAGGGGCTCCAAACCGCCATGGAGGCGGATCATGGGCGGAGCCCCCACGACAATGTGCATGTCGCTGGCCCCCGCTTTAATGGCCTTGGTAAGCAGTTCCTTGATACTCGGTGTGGACATTCATCCTCCTCATTTTAGTCTGTAGTCCGGAGTCTGGAGCTTTCGGGCTACCGACGAACTCCGAATAACGCATCAGCCACCTGAATGAGAATTCTCCCAATGCCAGACGGCTCCGACTCCGTTGACCTCGATCCATAGGTCAAGCGATTTCAGACTCTCACCTAGATTCCTTGCATAAATATTCCCTGCGTCAACCGACCGGAATCCTCCAGACTCCGGACTCCAGACTGGGTACTCAGTCCGACGACGTGTGCTCCAATACCTGCTCGATAGTCGACAGCCCCTTCGCCGCCTTGGCGAGGCCGTTCTGCCGCAAGGTCTGCATGCCGCAGGCGATGGCCTGGGCTTTGATGGAGTAGCCTGTGGCGCGTTCCAGGACCAGCGGCTGCAATTCGGGCCAGTTCAGCAGCACTTCGATGACGGCCACGCGGCCTCGATAGCCGGATTCCTTGCAGCGGCTGCAACCCCGGCCCCGGACAAACTGTATCTTGTCCAGGTAGTCAAAACCGCGCCATTGGATGCGATCCAGCACCTCTTCCGGCACGTTGATGGGCTCTTTGCAATCCGTGCACACCCGCTTGAGGAGGCGCTGCGCCGCAGCCAGGGCCACGGAGGATTGCACGAGGAAGGGCTCGATGCCCATGTCGGTCAATCGGGGGAATACGCCGGGGGCATCGTTCGTGTGGAGGGTGCTCAGCACCAGGTGGCCCGTCAAGGCCGCCTTAACGGCCACGTCGGCCGTTTCGCCGTCTCGAATTTCGCCGACCATCACGATATCAGGGTCCTGGCGCAGGATCTGGCGCAGCGCGGCGGCGAAGGTGAAGCCGATGACGGCCTGCACCTGCACCTGGTTTACGCCGAAAAGGTCATATTCGATGGGGTCCTCGACCGTAACAATGTTGGTGTCGGGCGAGTTCAGTTTGTGGAGCGCGCTGTACAGGGTCGTCGTTTTACCGCTACCCGTGGGCCCCGTCAGCAGAATCATGCCGTGGGGTAGAGCCAGCGCCTCCTTGAAGGCCGCGATGGGCTGCGGCTCGAAGCCCATGCCCTCCAAGTCCAGGGTCAGGTTCGACTGATCCAGCACGCGGAGCACGATCTTCTCACCGAATTTACAAGGCAGGAAGCCCACGCGGAAGTCGATCTCGCGCGAATTGTAGCGGATGCGGAAGCGCCCGTCCTGGGGCAGCCGGTGTTCGTCGATACGGCAGCCGCAGAGTATCTTGAAACGGGCGATGATGTTCGCCTGGAGGTGCTTCGGCGGGGCTTTGGCCTCTTCCAGCGTGCCGTCCACGCGGTACCGGATACGAATAAGCTTCTCGAAGGGCTCGATGTGAATATCACTCGCACCCCGCTCCAGGGCGTTGAACAGGATCAGGCGCGCCAGCTTCTTGACCGGCTCGTCTTCCGCGCCCACTTCGAGTTTGGACACGTCCTCAATGTCATCGGTCGCCTTAAGCTCTTCCACCGAGCCTTCACGGTCTTCCTTGACCATGAGGGCGTCGTAGAGGTCTTCGGCCTTGCCGCCGCCGTAATGCTTGTCAATCGCCGCCGACAGCTCCGACGCCACGGCCACCACCGGTTCGATCTCGTAGCTCGTGAGCATACGCAGATCGTCCAGAGCCATGATATTGAGCGGGTCGGCCATGGCCAGAGTCAGTACGTCGCCCGTGACGCTCACCGGCAGCATCTGGTACTGGCGCGCGAGGGTCTCGGGAACTTCGGAGAGCACTTCCTTCGGGATCGAATAGTGAGCCACACGGATGTGGGGGATCCCGAGCTGCTCGCTCAGCGTGATGACCAGGTCCTCTTCGGAGAGGTATTCGTTCTGCACCAGCAGGCTGGGCAGACTCTGCCCCGTCTGGCGGTGCTGGTTAATGCAATGCTGAAGCTGCTCCTGCGTGACCAGATTCTGCTCAAGGAGCATATCGGGCAGTCGCTTCTTTGTTGCGCGTGTGGCCATCCGTGCCCTCCTTTTACGCTATCCGCGCGTTACGCGCATTCTGTGGGCTGTCCATAAGAATAGTACATTCGGGGTTCAGTTTACACACCATCGTCACGCCGCCTCCTCGCCACCCAGGTGGCTGAGTATCTCGGTGGCCAGCTCGACCGTCAATGGCTCGCGCGACATGGCGGCGAAGGCCGCGATCTTGCGCAACGAGCCCACCATCTTGCGGATGTCGTTGGATACCCGCATGGCGATGAGCGACAGGATCTCGTCGGGGATCTGGACATTGGCCGTGCCCGCGTGGCGGCGCAGGATCTGCATCCGCGTGTCCCACTCGGGCGCTTTCAAATCGGCGACGATCCCGCTGGAAAACCGGGATATGAGGCGCTGCTCCAACAGGCCCAGGCGGTCCGGGGCCTTATCACTGGCAATAATAATCTGCCGCCCCTGCTGATGCAACACGTTGAAGATATGGAAAAATTCCTCCTGCGCCTCCACCCGACCGCCCATAAACTGGATGTCGTCGAGAATCAAAACGTCCCAGTGGCAGTAATTCTCGCGGAAGGCCTCCTGGGCGTCCGCCGCCAGCGCCTCTTTCAGGCGCCGGGAGAAGTGGCTGGCCGAAACATAGCCCACCCGGTGCTTCGGGTGATTCTGGCGGATCGCGTTGCCCGCCGCGCTGATCAGGTGCGTCTTGCCCAGGCCCACATTGCCATACAGGAACAGGGGGTTGTATTCGCCACCGGGCTTCGCCGCCACCGATTGGGCGATGGAAAGGGTGAAGGCATTGGACTTGCCCGCGAAAAAGCTGTCAAAAGTGAGCGTCTCCAGCGGCACCTCCGCCTCCAGCGCATCCCGCACACGATCATCACCAACGGTATCGGCGGTGTCGCCGTCCACCAATACGCCGAAGGAAGAAACCGAAGCGTGGCGGCTGCGCTGGCCCTGGCGGAGGCTGTGCATCCGCTCGTTCTGCACCAGCGAAGCCTCCACCAGTTGGGAGGTCTGCTGGGAGGAGTGTACCGCCGCCTCGGCCAGTTCCGCCAGGCGGGCGCTCTGCACCGCCTGGGCGTCCCGGCCCGCTTCTATCACTTCTCGCATGGTTTCCACCATGCCCTGCTGCGAATCCCGGAGCGCGAGCACGATGGCCTCTTGGGCGGTCGCGCTGTGGTCGTTCTGGGCGGTATTCGTGCGCATCTGCACGATCAGCGTGGACAGGGCTTCCTGCATCACGCCGCCGATGGTATCCCGGATCATTTCGGCGAACTGCTCGAAAGGCGGCGGTGCCTGATCCGGCTTCGCCGAGGCGCGCAGTTGCACCACCACGGACGCCAGCGCCTCCTGCATCGCGCCGCCGATGCTCTCCCGAATGGTCTCGCTCATGGCGTCGGCCGCGGGCGTCTGGCCCTTGATCGCCCCGATGAGTTCCTGGAGGGCAACCTCAATGCCGGGACCCGCCGCCGACACCGGCGGTGTTGCCACGGTCACGGCGGCTTCACGGGGTCGGACTATTTCCTTCAATTCGTCAAGTGTCGCCCGGAAGGCCTGCTCAAACCCGGACCAGTCCGGCGCCATTGTGGTAGCGACCAGAGGGGCCTGAACCGTATTCGTCGAAGGCCGCTCCATGGTTCGGAGCGCCTCCGTCATGGCTTCCCGCACCGAATCCCGCATGACATTGCCCAGCACTTCGGGAGAGAAGGCGGACGGGGCGGCTGCGGGCGGCGCGCTGCGCTCCGGGGCGGGCCGTTCGAAATTCTTCAGGGCCTCCGCCATGGCATCGCGGATGGAATCGCGCATGACCCCGCCGAGGACCTCGGGGGATATTGTGGGGGCTGCCGCGACCGGTTCGGACGGGGGCGGCGTCATGCGCGCGGAAATTTCGTGTACCACATCGCGCAGGCCGGCCTGGATCGCTCCCACCAGCGCCCCTGTGTCGATACTGGCGCTCGGCGCGCCCGCTGGCATGGCAATCGCCGGGGCGGGGGGCGCAGGCGTCGCCGCCGCAACGGGTTTAGGGGCTGCGGGCTTCGGGGCGAGGGCCGTCAGGCCGAAGCTGGCCATGCTCTCCTCGCCTCCCTTTTTCTCATTGTCGACGAAGTACTTCCGGGCGGCCTGCTCGAAATGGGCCCAGTTGCACAGGATCGGCTTGATACGGAGATCCGGGCACAGCGCGCGGATGGCGTCCAGCGCTTCGTTGTCCAGCGGGTCCACCATGGCCACGGTGAGGATGCGGCCCAGTTTGTCGATCGGGAGCAGACCGTACTGAAGACATACCTCTTTGGAGATTAACTTCAGCACTTCCGAACCCACGTCATAGTCCAACAGGCTGATGTGGGGGATCTTGCACATCTTCACGAAGCAGGTATTGATATCGTCCTGCGTCGTGTACTTGCGCTGGACCAGAATCTTGCAGAGGAATTCCCCGGTCTTGCCCCGCTCTTCTTCGGCGTCGTCCAACTGCGCGCGCGTGACCAACTGGGCTCCCAACAGCAGATCGACCAAGCGCTGCGGCATGACCACCGAGGTGCCGGTTGCATCGGTTACGCTGTGGGTCGGGGCAAGCATCGGACGGGCATTACTCCAGTGTGGCGTCAGGAGAACTCAGTTGCGTGACAGGCCAATGCCTGCGCGCGCAGTCCATCCGGGGCCGGAACCCGATCAAAAAAGGGCCTCGGGCGCCAAAAGGGCTGCACACTGGATTGTATCATCGGTCCGCGAAACGGTCAAACCAAAAATGGCTACAACTTATTGCATGACAACGTTTTGGATCGGCTGGACGAAGGCGGAAAATCGGGAGCACGGGCTTTCCTGCCCGTGTATGCGCCGATGGCGCATTCTTTCGTGCAACTTCGTTGCACGATACGCGGGTAAGAATACCCGCGCTCCGCCGGTTCAATCATCCGGGATTTCCTGAAAATCATAGACCAGCAGGGCCACGACCTGATCCGGCGCGTAATCGTGACACGCGAGGCAGGATTGGCCGGCCCGCACCGGCCCCGCAACGCGAAAACCCGGCCCCTCGTCGAAGCGCTGCAACGCCGGGCTGGTCTGGGCCTTCCCCCAGCCCAGCCCCGCCAGCGCCTCCGCCGTAATGGGCGTTGCGGTGCCTTCGTTCGCCACCGGGTGGGCCGCGCCTGCCCGCTGGTACGCATAGCCATCGGGATTAATAGAGATCAGCCGGGTCCTCTCCGAGGCCATGCCCCAGGAGTCCCCGTCGATCAGGACCGCGTCGGCATAGGGCCAGATCGCGTTCGGGTCGCCGCCCGGCGCGGAACCCAGCGCGAAGCGCTCGAGCCACACGGTGTGGAGTTCCTCCAGGCTCTCCGCATAAGTCCACTCGGCCAGCGGATGGGCCTTCATGCCGTCAAACTCGGGCGCAATCTCCGGTGCCGCCGGAGAAGACGTGGCCGGTGCGGACTCGACCACAACAGGCGATGGTGTGATTGTCTCCACCCCTCCAGGCCCGCAAGCGGAAGCGAAGAGGGCAAGGGTCACCGCCGCCCGGGCGCGGTGTCCCGGGCCGGATCGTGCCGTGAAAGGCTGAATAAGTTGTGCTAATTTATCCATTTTCGCTATTATGTGCGGGATCTGCCGCACGCGCCCCTGGACCCCATCGGGTGCCCGAATGGGCCAACGGGAAGCGCGCCAGCCCTCGGGGCACAGTCTAACCCGGAAGCCCCCGGTCAGGCTACCCGCCCGGAATCCCGATCTTTACCGCCACATCGGCCCCACGAAAGGAATACCACCGTGTTTGAACGCTTGGAGATGGCTCCGCCCGACGCAATCCTGGGACTTACCGAGGCCTTCAAGAAGGATCCCGCCCCCCACAAGATCAACCTCGGCGTCGGCGTCTACAAAGATGAAAACAACCAGACGCCCGTGCTCCAGTCCGTGAAAAAGGCCGAAGAGAAACTGCTGAAGGAAGAATCCACCAAGAACTACCTCAGCATCCCCGGCAGCCCGGCCTACGGCGCCTGCGTCCGAGAACTCCTCTTCGGCGCGGATCACGAAATCGTCGCTTCCGGCCGCGCCCAGACCGCCCAGACCCCCGGCGGCACCGGTGCCCTGCGCGTCGCCGCCGACTTCCTCAAGCAGCAGTTCCCCGGCGCGTCCATCTGGATCAGCGATCCCACCTGGGCCAACCACAACGCCATCTTCGCCGCCGCCGGCATCGCCGTCAAGACCTACCCCTACTACGACGCCGAGAGCAAAGGGCTCAACTTTGAAGCCATGAAAGCCGCCCTGGCCGCCGCACCCGCGGGCGACGCCGTGCTGCTCCACGCCTGCTGCCACAACCCCAGCGGCATCGACCCAGACAGCGCCCAGTGGCGCGAACTCGCCGCCCTCACGGCGGAAAAGGGCCTGCTGCCCTTCTTCGACTTCGCCTACCAGGGCTTCGGCCGCGGCCTCGAAGCAGACGCCGAAGGACTCCGAGCCTTCTGCACCCCCGGCCGCGAACTGCTCATCTGCAGTTCCTTCTCCAAGAACTTCGGACTCTACAACGAGCGCGTCGGCGCACTCACCCTCGTGGCCGCCGATGCCGACACCGCCGCGTCGGCCTTCAGCCACGTGGAGAAATCCATCCGCGCGAACTATTCCAACCCGCCCTTCCACGGCGGCGCCATCGTCACCACCATCCTCCAGGACGCCGAACTCCGCGCCCTCTGGGTCCAGGAACTCGCCGCCATGCGCGACCGCATCCAGTCCATGCGCGACAGCTTCGTCGAGACCCTCAAGGCCAAAGGCGTCGACCGCGACTTCTCCTTCATCTCCCGACAGATCGGCATGTTCTCCTTCTCCGGCCTTACCAAGGCCCAGGTGGACGCCCTCCGCGAACAACACGCCCTCTACATCGTCGGCTCCGGCCGCATCAGCGTCGCCGGCATGACCCCCACCAACATGGGCCCCCTCTGCGAGGCGATCAAGAGCGTCCTGTAAGAAACAATCCATCACCCCACGCCCGGCGCGAACACCACGCGCCGGGCGTGGTCTTTTTATGCACCCCGGGGACGGACCCGCGCAGGCCCCCCCAATCCGCGCTGGTGATGCATGACCTTCAGACCATCGAACCCGAGGGCAAGCCACTGCAACGCGCGGGCCTGTCCCAGTGGAACAGCGCGAAGAACGCGACCCATGAACGCAACCCCTCCGAAAACCCTGCGCGAGTGCCAACAACGCCGCAGAGGGCATCCATGTATCACGTCAGAATATTTTCTCGATTGGCAGGTTTATCGCCACGGGTTGCGGGGCTGCGACGGCTGTGGGGTCTTCTGTTTTCATACTCGTTCGAATTGTCTCCAATAGCAGAAAATTTACCGCAATTGTGTGTAACTCACATCATTGTATAAGATATTGTGGCAATTAGTTGGGGCATGGACAATGCACTATGAGGTCTCAACTCAGTCATCGATAACGATCATATGGCAATTTATGCAATATGTCGGAGCGTTGCAAATGGATGCTGATCCAAAGAAAATACTCGGACGTCTTTCGCGAGCACCGCTTTCCTTTGGTATCGCATGCTTCGGTATGGGTATCATTTTGAGCGATGGGTTCAGTAGATTCGGCTTCTCAAGTGGGGCTAAAGAGTTGATAGGATCGTTGACTGCGGGTTTGGGAATCTTACTCTTTGGAATAAATTGCACGGAGGAAGATTCTTGTGAGGAACCTAAGATAAAGACAGATGAAGGGAAAAGTGAAAGGGAAGAATAGGCAGATGACGGGAAATGGGAAGCCGTGGAACAGCGAGAGGAACGCGAACCATCAAAGCAACCCTACCGAACAATGGGGCAGCCACCGATATGCGTTCTTGAGCTTCCAGCGCAGGGCGCGCCAATTGCCCCGCATCCTTGACGCCCCGGGGCACCTCTGCTAGAGTGTCGTTGTCGGCGAAATGCCGAAGTGGACCAGAACAATATATCAAAACGAGGGCGGCGGCATGTTGAGAGAGCGACAAAACCAACGCGGGGCACAAGGCAGAGTAAGGCAGACGGCTACAGATCCCATTTTCCCAGCATCCCTATTACTGGAGAATGGCCATCATGAGTAGATTTACCCTCAACACGAAGGACAGCGTATTGCTTGCCTTGATGGCACTCGCATTGCCTTTTTTCCAACTAAGTTGTAAAGAATCCCCGATGGTTGAACTGCCCGCTCCGAGCATAGATGGGGAAAGCCTTTCAGAACCGGTATTGCATGCGGGCATTCGGGCTTTTTATGACACTGTTTATGGCGTCAAACAGATTGAAATTAAAGTCGCTAGTGAGCGTATTAAGACAGAGCAGAATCAGAAAGCATTTAAGGTACTGTATGACGATAATTTGAGTGGGGACGTGATTAGAGTCGATGTAATGACGGGACACGTCTTAGAATGTATGGCAAATGGCGGCGACAACGATTATTCTCAGCTTATTAGTGCACAGAACCCTGAAAAGTACGCGGCGTATCTTGCCTATCAGGACGAGAGAAAGAAAAGGCGTGTCGAAGCGGATGCGCGGCACGTCAAATCTGAGGCTGAGTATAGAGAAAAGCTCAAGAACCCAGAATTTCGCGCCAGCGCAAAAGCGAAACGTGAGAGGATGGAGAATCCAGAAAACTTAACCAAAGAAATAGAAAGGGTGGAAAATTGGCGAGAGGAACGACGAAAAAAGTACGAAGCGGAACGTAATGACACGGAACGAAAGGAATGGGAGGAGTACATTGCCTGGAAACCAGAATATGCGAGAGTTACTGAAGTAGAAATTCTCGAACGCATCAAGCCGGTGCTGAACTATTACAACCTGACACTGAATAAAGAGCGGTGCTTGTATCAATACAATCTGAACGTACCAAGCGTGAATATACACTACGAGCTGGAACATGAGGGGATAGTCTATCAACATGCGGCTCTAGTGATGCGCCTGGATCTTTATTCTGGACATATTCATTATATCGAATTCAAACCAATTGGCGAGATCCCAATAGAACAGGTCGTCTCACCCGTCAGCAAAGTAGACGCAGTTAAAACTGCGGCTGTGGTAATGCGCGATAACGAGGCATACTTTGACTATTCTTCCCGTTCTCAAACTATCGACTACGAGTTTAGCGATAGAATGGACGATATTATCCCTGTGATTATTCGCCCTGCTCAATACTCGTCCATACCCAGAGACAAAAAGGCATATATAGCCAATTTACCACGGGAGCCACGCTATTGCTGGAGAGTTCCCTTTAATTGCTACATGGAAAAAGAAATCCGGGAAGTGGGCAAAAGACCTTACTTGAGGCCCGAATATATATTTGTAGATCAGGAAACGGGGAAGGTTGTTAACGGCTGGGTCGGGCCGCTTGAAGATAGGTGAACACGCAGAATTCCGAGAGGGCAATGGATACGGGGGGCTCACTGTTCCCCGATTTTGAAATCGCGGGACGGTCCCGAACGCTCGCGAGGGGACTGTCCAGTTTCCGAAATACGCCCGACAAAGAGGGAGTAGCTGAGCCGGTAACGCCAACCCAGATGGGCGACGCGACCATAGGACTGTCCCCCGCAGTTAACTTCGCGGGACGGTCCCGTCGTCCGCAAGTGACTTCGCCCGACGAGCCCGCGCGCCAGGGTTGTCGTTTCACGCCGCACGAGAACCGTCGGCGCGGAGTCACCGACTGCACGACGGGTAGCGCGGCAAGCGTGTTTTATTAGCGTGCCGGGCGAATGAAGCGGGGGTAGAATCCGTACGCGCCGACCAGCCCGAGGAGCACTCCCGTCGCGACATCCAGCACGTGGTGCTGGTGGGTGACCAGCGTGGAAACGCTCACCGCGGCCGCCCAGATCCACAGCATGGCTTTTCCCACAGGCCCCGCCTTTCGCGCGAGCACGGCCACGCACAATACCGCGAAGGCCACGTGGAGGGAGGGCGCATAGTTGTGCTCGAGGTTCAGCCAGTCGGCAAAAGAGAAGAGTCCTCCCTCGGCCTCGGTGGAATGGGGCGGAAAGCCAGGCCGGACCGGCAGGAGAAGGAAGCCAATACCCGCGATGCCAATGACGAGGAACAGCGCTTTCGCAATGGCTTCGAGTTCACCGCGGGTGCGGAGGACAAAAGGAATCGCGAGAAACAGGGGATAGAGTGCCATGTAAAACACGGCCATCCACGGGAGAAAGGGGATGCGGCTCTCCCAGGCGAAGTGCACCTCGACGCGCATGGACCGGTGTCCGGTTATCCAGTCACAGCCGGCATAAACGATGCCAAACCAGGCCACCAGAGCACACCCGACGAGCGCGACGCGCACGAGGATGTCCCGGTCCGGCCATGCGAAGAACGGCTCCCGCACTGACATCAGCCAACGTCTCCAACGGGGCGGCTATTTGATGATACGGCCGGCATAGCGGTTTTCCACGTGCTCGTCGGTCTTGCGCGGGCCGCGCCACATGCGCAGGTAGTGCCAGATCATGAACTCCCGCTTGGGGTCCTGCTCTTTTCCCAGGTCCGGCAGGTAAATCCAGGGGATGGCGGGCTGCTTGTGGTGGGTGAGGTGCCAGTTGTGGTTGAGCCAGATAAGATCGATCGGGGCGAGAAACCAGAGGTTACGCGCGCCCCGGAGCACATGGCGCTCGGTTTCGAAGTGATGCACATACTGCATGGCGGACCAGGAAAAGCCAAAGCCAAAATAGACCAGGAGGTAATGGAGCGGCGGAATTTCCATGCCCCAGATGATCAACCCGTGGAGGGCGATGGCGAGGAAAGCCTCCAGGCGGATGAGCCGCCAGTACTTCGGATTGAGCGATTCCATGAGCGCCGCCGAGGGCTTGTTAAACTCGAAGCGCTCCCGGCTGAGCATGTTCGGATACACCACGAGGACGATGTTGGACAGGGCGACGACGCACCAGTAAAAGCCCGTGATGATGCCGTACAGTTGCAGCCAGCGCAGGAACGCGCTCTCCCCGTTGAAATACAGGTCAAAGGCTTCATCGTCGGAGCGGTTCCGCTGGTGGTGCCCGAGGTGGCCCTGCCGGATCAGGTGAAAGGAAGCCGGAAAGAAAAGCGCCATGGCCGAGCCGAGCACGGCATTGGTTGTGGGATCCGGATGGAGCATATTGTGCTCCGCTTCATGAATTACGGCATAAATCGAGTTGCCCAAAATCCCGAAGGCCACGGCCAGCAGGGCGAGTTGCCACCATTCAGTCGCCACCGCGGTCCCATAAAAAATAGAGAAGAGGGCGGCGAGCTGCACCACGATAATGGACAGGTTGAGGCGTGTGGGTATGGGGTATGCTGACCGCGTGCGCACCATGGCTCCCGAAACGTATTGAACAAGCGCTGACCAAAACAAGTGAGTTATTCTGTGGCCGGGTGTTCGGGAAAGTCAACTGGCTTGCGGGAACGCTTCTGGTTGAGCGTGCGGTGTACGATTGATATACTGCATATGGAGAAGCCGTGTGGCGGCCGGGGAATGTGTCCGGGCAGTGCGTAGACAGCGATGGCGTGTTTTCCCATGACCAATACCCCACAGAGCATTGCGCCCTTCCAAGCGAAAGCCCGCGACGGGGCTCCCGCCGCCGACCGTATCCCCGCATATCCAGCCACGTGGTACCGCTTCTGCGATTCACGCGAACTCGGGGCAAAACCCCTCTCGAAGCCCTTCCTCGGCAGGAGACTGGTTGCCTACCGAACGGCCACGGGCAACGTGATTGTCATGGACGCCCGCTGCGCCCACCTCGCCGCCGATCTGGGGCTCGGCACCGTGCGGGGCGAGAATATTCAGTGCCCCTTTCATGGATGGGAGTATGGCCCCGAGGGGGCGTGCGTTCATGTTCCAGGTGAAACGGATTTGCCGCCCTTCGCGCGCCAGGCCACCTATCCCGCCGTGGAGCGCCACGGCTCCCTTTTCTTTTTCAACGGTGAAGAACCTTTGTTTCCCTTGCCATTCTTCGCGGATGCGGACCCCGATACGCATGTGGCCGGGAGGCCCTTCACGATTATGGCCGAGTGCTCGTGGTACATGCTCACGGCCAACGGCTTCGACGTCGCTCACTTCCGCACGGTACACGACAGGACCTTGCTCGCGCCGCCGCGGGTCGATTGCCCCGACCGGTTTGCGCGCCGGCTGAGTTACTCTGCCGAAATCACGGGGAAATCCGTATTCGACGTAATCCTCCGCAGGACCGTCGGGTGCTTTGTAGACGTTACCATTACAAGCTGGGGCGGCCCATTGGTCCTGGTGACGGGCGACTTTCGAGGCGCACAAAGCCGCATTCTGATTGCCGCGCAACCGCTGGGTGACCACATGACCAAGGCCGAGATCATCGTGTTCGCGCCGCGCTACCGCCTTCGCGCGGCGGCGTGGCTCGCCGAATTCCTGAGCCTCGAAATCCGAAGGCTCTTCACGCAGGGGTTCATGAAGGACGATGCGGATCGGCTACCGGGCATCACGTACCGCCCCCAATGCCTGCTTGCGAGCGAGCAGGAGCTGATCGATTTCTTCAACTGGCTGTCGGAGCTGCCGCGCAGTACGCTCCAGCCCCAATGCGAGATTTTCGAAACAACACACGTTGAAATGTGCACCGCGTCGAATGGAAAATCGAAGCCCTAACACCGAACGAGGATGGAACACGTGAAATATGCCAAGGTAGTTCTCGCACTGATTGCACTGCTGGCTTCAAACTTCGCGCGGGCGCAAGAGGAGGATCCGGTCCACAACGAATTGCGGGCGGTGCGCGACGCGATGATTGACGCGGTGAACAAGAATGACGCGGCCGCGCTCCTGTCCCACTTGCACGAGAATGTCATCGTCACGTGGCTGAACGGCGAAGTGAGCCGGGGCCCCGCGGAGGTGAAGGCCTACTACGATCGAATGATGACCGGGGAAGATGCGATTGTGAAAACGATTGCCATCAACCCGGCCGTGGAGCGGCTGGCGGATTTCTACGGCGACACAGCAATTGCCTATGGCACATCGGACGACCACTACACGCTGAGCGCGGGGATGGAATTCGCCGTTCACAGCCGGTGGAGCGCAACGCTCTTTAAAGAGAACGGTGCGTGGAAGATCGTGAACTTTCATGCATCCACGAACATGTTCGACAATCCGCTGCTGAACGCGGCTCGCACGGGCGCCTACTGGAGTGGGGGCGTCGGCCTGATCGTCGGGATCGTTCTGGGTGGGTTTCTTGTCTATCTGAAACGTCCCAAACGCAATGCGGTTTGAACCGAAGTACGTGACGGGCAGGTTCCATGGCGGGCTTTGAAGGTCGAGAGCGTTTGCTTCTGACGCGCGCGGCGGAATGGGAGCACGATGCGACGCTGGCGGAGCTGACGGTCGGGCGGCTCGCGCTGATAACCCGCGATCACGGCGTCGACTTTGCCACGGCCTTGCTGTTCCAGCGTCTCCTCCAGTCGCCGGAGCACGGGCGGGACATCGCCCGAATCAATGCCATATCTCCCGACTCCGGGCGTGCCCTGGGCTCCGACACGCGCGTCGTAATCGTGCCCGGCGCCTTTTACCGAAAGTTTCCCCAATCCGGTGCCGACGGGCGGCTCATTCGCGAAGTGGCCGCGAAATTGGGATCCGAATCGGACATCATCCCGCTGGAAGAGTTTGGCCCGATGGAGGCCAACGCGGATACCATCGTAGAATGGCTGACCCGGCAGACCTGCAGGAAGATCATCCTGGTTTCACTCAGTAAGGGCGCCAGCGAGATCAAGCTTGCGCTCAACGCGCGCGGCGCGGCCCAGTCCTTCCAGAAGGTGACGGCGTGGGTCAATCTGTCCGGCCTGCTACGGGGCACGCCCATGGTGTCCTGGGTCTTTGCGCGTCGATTCCGACAGTGGCGCTACCGGCTCATTCTGGGTATGCAGGGACTTAAATTCGATCACGTTCGAGAGCTGGCGCCGGGGCCGGACGGGCTTCTGGACTTTGAGCTCCAGCTCCCGGCCCACCTGCGGACCATCCACGTGACGGGATTCCCCCTCGCGCACCACATGACCAACACACTCGGTCGGCGGTGCCATCGTCGGCTGTGTTCCCTCGGGCCGAATGACGGGGCCCTGCTGCTGGCGGATGCCTGTCGGGCTCCAGGCCTCGTATATCCCATCTGGGGCGCGGACCACTACCTGCGGCCGCCCGGCGGTGACGCGGGAACAATTGCCGCGAAGATTTTCGGCTTCCTGGCCGAAGGCGGTTTGGAACCAACATGGACGCCCTGAAGGGCGACTTGAGAATGAGACGCAATAGCGCTGCCCGAGCTTCGACAGTTGTGCCGGAGAAGGTCGCGGCTGATATACTGACGGTTGATTGAATAGCGCGGCAACCGGGGAACACTCTCGGGCATCGCGCTCATGCCAAAGGGGCTATTTCGCATGCCAAGTTCTCCACAGACATTCGCGCCCGCCGCGGATCACATTCCCCGCTTTCCCGCTTCATGGTATCGCTTTTGTTCTTCCCGTTCCCTGCGCACCGCGCCGCTCTCGAAAGACATTCTCGGGAGGAGGCTGGTGGCCTACCGGACCGCCAGCGGAAGGGCCGTCGTCATGGACGCCCGTTGCTCGCACCTGGCTGCGGATCTCGGGCGGGGCACGGTGCGGGGCGAAAATATTCAATGCCCCTTTCATGGGTGGGAATACGACCCTTCAGGCACCTGCGCCCGCATTCCCGGGGAGGAGACGCTTCCCCCCTTCGCGCGACAGACGGCATATCCGGTCGTCGAGCGGCACGGCACCATTTTCTTTTTCAACGGCGTTGAAGCGCTTTTTCCCTTACCCTTCTTTTTGGGTGCCGATCCCGATGCCTTTGTGGCCGGCAGACCGTTCCAGATCCTGGCGGATTGCTCGTGGTCCATGATCGCCGCAAACGGCTTCGACGCGTCGCATTTTCGCGTCGTACATGATCGGACGCTGCTTTCCGCGCCCGTGGTCGATACGCCCGCGCCCTATTCGCGGCGGATGAGTTACCACGCGGAAGTTACCGGGGATTCCGTGTTCGACGCCATTCTCCGCAAGACCGTCGGCCGCACCGTGGATATCACCATAACCAATTGGGGCGGCGCGTATGTTCTGGTGACGGGCGATTTTCAAGGGGCGCAGAGCCGCATTCTGATCGCGGTGCAGCCTCTTGACGATTTTAAGAGCTTGGCCGAAGTGATCGTGTATGCCCCGCGCCGACGTTCCCGACTGGCCGGGCGACTCGTCGAGCTAATGAGCCTGGAGGTCCGCCGACTGTTTACGGAAGCCTTCATGAAACACGATGTGGACAGCCTGCCCGGCATCGTCTACCGTCCCGAGAGCCTGCTCGAAAGCGAACGGGAACTGGCCGAGTTTTTTGGCTGGCTGGCCGAACTGCCGCACAGCACCCTCCAGCCACAATGCGAAGCGGCAGCGGGATGCCGCGCAGAGCGTTCTCCTGGCCACGATTGAGGTAACGGGCGCGGGACGCCGGTGGTATACTATTGGGTGATGTGTACCGCCCGCCGAGAGTTGTCCGCCCTGTTCGGGCCGAGCGAGTTCTGTATCCATTCACCAGCGAAGGGTCGTCTGCGATGAACGCGGTTGAATACTTGGGGGCACGGGCATGACAGGCCCCACCAACACAATATCGCAAGGGGCACCTGGCGGGGAAATCACGCGCGGCCATGGGAAGATCCGCATCGTGCTCATCTCGCCTAAGGGCCCGTTGTATCGGCGTCGCGGCGGCATCTTCAAGAAGTCGTTGCGCTATATGCCCCTGACCCTGCCCACGCTGACGGCGCTGGTTCCCGACGACGTCAACGCGCAGATCGTGTGCATCGACGAGGGCATCGCCGATGTGGATCTGGATCTGGAGGCCGATCTGATCGGCATGACGGTGATCACCGGCACGGCCCCGCGCGCCTACGAACTCGCGGCGCACTTTCGCAGCAGGAATATCCCCGTTGTTCTGGGCGGGCCCCACGTCACCCTCGTGCCCGATGACGCCCAGCCCTATGCCGACAGCATCGTGGTGGGCTATGCGGAAGAGGAATGGCCGCGTCTGCTTCGCGATTTTATCGCGGGCGAGCTGAAGCCGCGTTACTCGCAAGGGCCGAATTTTTCTCTGGCGGGGCATCCGCACCCGCGCCGTGAAGTCCTGCCGAGGTCGAAATATCTTACGGACGATGTGTTCGAGGCCACACGGGGCTGCGTGCACAGTTGTTCCTTCTGCGTGGTGCCCTTTGCCTGGGGCATCAAGCCCTGGCAGAAGCCCGTGGAGTATGTGGTGGAGGAAATCCGCCAGAAGGGCGCGCGGCGGGCCATTTTCGTGGACCTGAACCTCATCGCGGACAAGGAATACGCCCGCGAGCTTTTCGAGGCGCTGATCCCGTTGAATATCGAGTGGTACGGCCTCGCCACGACCCTTTTGTGCGACGATCTTCCGCTCCTCGATCTCGTGGCGCGCAGCGGTTGCCGCGGCCTGCTCATGGGTTTTGAATCCCTCTCCACCGCGAACTTGAAGAGCAGCCGGAAGGGATTCAATACGCCGGACAACTACGCCCGCGTGGTCGAGCGCCTGCACGAGCGAAGCATATCTCTGCAGGCCTGTTTTGTCTTCGGCCTGGATGGCGACACGCCGGATATTTTCATGAAGACAGCGAAATTCGCCGTGGAGGCGCGGATCGATCTGCCGCGCTTCGCCATCGTGACGCCTTTCCCCGGCACGAAGTTGTACGCGGACCTTGAACGGGAAGGCCGGATCATCACGAAGGACTGGAGCCTCTACGACGGGCAGCACGTGGTTTTTCAGCCGAAGCAACTGAGCACCCACGAACTCCAGATGGGCAACGAGGCGGCGTGGAAATATGCCTACAGCGCGAAGAACATCCTGCGGCGATTGCGGCATACGGCCGCGCCCTGGCCCGTCGCCCTGGTCACCAATATGGGCTATCGCTTTTACGCCCACAACCTCGCGCAGTTCTACACCTGCGACTGGATGCTCAATCCCGCGAAGCAACGGGACTCGGGCCAGTACGCGGCGTTGACCGCGCCCGGAGGCGAAAGCTGATGGCGCGCGGCAACGACTTCAAAGTCACCATCATCCATCCCTGCGTCGGGCGCTATCCGGGGATGAAGAAGTACATCCGCACCTGGAAGATGGAGCCGATTCCCGCGGCCATGGTGGCGGCGCTTCTGCCGGATGATGTAGCAGTGGCGTTTTACGATGATCGATTTGAGGCCATCCCTTACGATGACCCGACGGATCTCGTCACCATCAGTGTGGAGACCTACACGGCCCGGCGTGCCTATCAGATCGCAAGCGAGTTTCGGAAACGGGGCGTGCCCGTGGTGATGGGCGGCTTCCATGCCACCCTCTGCCCGGAGGAGGTGGGCCAATACTGCGAGTCCCTCGTCGTGGGCGAGGCGGAGGCCACGCTGCCCAAAGTCATCGAAGACTATCGGAACGGCCGTCCCGAGCGGGTCTACAAGGCGGAGAGTCGCCCGCCGATGACCACGACGCCCAACCGCGCTATTTTCCAGGGCAAGCGCGGCTACCTCCCTATCCGCCTGGTGGAGTTCGCGCGGGGCTGCCGCTTCAAATGCGACTTCTGTGCGATCCAATCCTACTTCGACGCCACCCACAACCACCGGCACATCGAAGCCGTGATCGAAGAGGTGAAGCGGGTCCGCCGTTTAGGCCAGATGATTTTCTTCATCGACGACAACATTACGTCCAACATCGAAGCGGCAAAAGAACTGATGCGCGCGCTGATCCCGTTGAAGATACGCTGGGTCAGTCAGTCCGCCATTAACGTGGCCTACGACGCGGAGGCCCTCGACCTGATGAAGCGGAGCGGCTGCCAGGGCGTACTGGTGGGCTTTGAGTCGCTCCATGAGGGTACGCTGAAGCAGATGAACAAGGGCTTCAATCTGATGAAAGGCGGGCCCCGAGAAGCGCTCGCGAACTTTCGAAAATTCGGTCTCCGGATCTACGGCACTTTCATCTTCGGTTACGACCACGACACGGTGGATACCTTTGCGACGAGCCTGAACTTTGCAAAAGAGGAGGGCATGTTTATTGCCGCCTTCAACCACATTACGCCCTTCCCCGGCACGCCTCTGTATGGGCGCATGAAAAGCGAGGGGCGCCTGATTTACGACGCGTGGTGGCTCGACGAGCGCTACCGCTACAACATGATCCCCTTCCAGCCAGCGGGTATGAGTCCGGAAGAGCTGGCAGCGGGCTGCGTGAAGGCGCGAAAGGATTTCTACGCGTGGTCGAGTATTTTTCAGCGCGCCGCGAAGCGCGTGAACTATCGCGACCCCTTTATGCTGGCGAATTTCATTGCCATCAACGCCATGCACCAGTTCGACGTGGCGGGGCGCAACGGATTGCCGCTGGGCGATGCGGACTACCGGGGCGAGTTGATCAAGGCCGCCCACGCGCCGCTGGTGATTGTCGGAGAAGAGCGGCATGGGCCGGTATCAGTTTAGGCTCGCCACGGCCGACGACGATGCGGGATTGCGCGCCCTGATGGCCGCTACGCCCATGGATGGACGCATAGCGCTGCGCTTTCTGCGGAAGCCGAGTTTTTTCGAGGCCGCCAGCGTCGAAGGTACCTTTCGCCAGATCGCGGTCTGCCACGACGCGGCAATCCAGCGGATTGTCGGACTGGGAACGCGATCCACGCGCAATAGGTATGTGAACGGCGCATCCATGCCGGTGGGCTATTTGAGCAGTCTCCGCTCGCTGCCGGAAGTGCGGGGCAAAGCGCTGTTGGCGTCGGCTTATCGTTTTCTGCGGGAGCTCCACGGCGATGGTCGGGCGAGTTTTTATCTGAGCACCATTGCGGAGGGCAACGACACGGCGCTGCGCATGTTAACATCGGGCCGCGCGGGCTTGCCGACCTACCACCCTTGCGGTGACGTGCACACGGTCGCGATTCCGGTGGCGCGGCGGAAAACAGCTTGTGCGAACGCGCCATCGGGCTTGGAAATCCGGCCCGCGGAAGCGAACGACGCGGGCGCAATCGTGGCTTTCCTGCGGCGTGTGGGATCTGCGCTTCAATTCTTTCCCGACTATACGGAGGAGGAGTTTTTCGGCCCTTCGGCCACCTTTCGCGATTTGAAGCGCGAGCAGATGTTGCTGGCTTTCAGGGGCGACACACTCGTGGGCACCTTGGCGGGGTGGGACCAACAGGCCTTCAAGCAGACCGTCGTGGAGCGCTACTCGGGTGCGCTGCGCTGGCTACGCCCGATCTACAACGGCTACGCGCGCCTGCGCAATCTTCCCAGCCTGCCGCGACCCGGCGGCGCTTTTCACTACATTATGGGCGCGCTGCCGCTGGTGGCGGGGCATGACTCCGAGGTGTTCGACGCGTTGTTGAAGCGCTTGCTTGCGGACCTGAGTGGGCGCGACAGCGCGTACCTGCTCGTCGCGCTGCACGAGTCTCATCCGCTGTTGCCCGCCCTTGCACGGTGCGCCACGGCCCGCTATGTCACCCGGCTCTATTGCGTATCCTGGGAGGCACCCCCGGTGCTGGATGGCCGCACGCCCTATCTTGAGTTGGGGTGCCTGTGATGACCGCGCTTGACCCGCACCTGATCGAGCCTGCGAATCTGTCGGCGGGCCAGCGCGACGAAATGTTCGCCCTGATGAACCAGTACTACGCGAACATGGATCGCGCGGCTTTCGACCGCGATCTGGACGAGAAACGCTGGGTGATTTACTTGTCGTCGCCCGAGACGGGTCGGTTGTGCGGCTTTTCCACCCAGACCCTGCTGGAGGTGACCGTGGACTCCCGGCCGGTGCGGGCGCTCTATTCGGGCGATACGATCATGGACCAGCAGCACCGCGCCAGCACCGCCTTGACCCGGTGGTGGGGGCGATTGGCGCTATCGCTCATTGACGCACATGGCGGCGAAGACCTCTACTGGTTCCTCATCTCCAAGGGTTACAAAACCTATCGCTTTCTACCGGTGTTCTTCACCGAGTTCTTTCCCCGCTTCGATTGTCCCACGCCGCCCCAGGCCGCGCGCATTTTGGATGCGCTTGCGACCCACAAGTTTCCCGGAAGCTTTGAGCCCGCGCGGGGCATCATCCGTGCGCAGGAAGACGGCTGTCGCTTGCGCGAGGGGGTGGCGGAGATCTCCGAGCAACGGATGCAGGATCCCCACGTGCGCTATTTTTCCGAGGCGAATCCGGGGCACGCCAGGGGGGACGAGCTGTGTTGCCTCGCGCCCCTTACGCGCGAGAATTTCAAGGCCGCGGCCTACCGTGCCATCGGGTCGGAAGAGGGCGGTTTCACCGTGCCTCACTGATGCTACCCCGCCTGCTCAACACGGCCTGGATGCTGCGCTGCATGCCCGATGCCCGCGCCTTTCATCGCGCGACACAGGACGTCGCCCGATGCCAGGAGGCGCTGCTCCGGGAAATGCTCCATCGGAACCGGGATACGGTTTTCGGACGCGAGCACGGCTTTGAGTCCATTCGCACCGTGGCCGAATTTCAGCGGCGTGTTCCTCTTACAACCTATGAATCTTTCTCGACCCATGTCGACCAGATCGCGCGCGGGGCGTCGCGTGTGCTCACCGAAGACCCGGTCACCATTCTCGAGCCTACCAGCGGCACATCGATTGGGCGAAAGTTAATCCCCTATACGGCGGGTCTTCAGCGGCAGTTTCAACGGGCTATCAATCCATGGATCGCGGATCTGCTGAGTCGACGTCCGGCGGTGCGGGCGGGCCGTGCCTATTGGTCCGTATCCCCGGCCCTGGGCCCGCGTGAACTTTCCGAAAGCGGCATACCCATCGGCTTTGAAGACGACACCGCCTACCTCGGCCTTGCCGAGCGGCTTCTGGTCAACAAGCTGCTGGCCGTTCCACCCTTCGTGGCGAGAATACCGGATATGGAGGATTTTCGCTACACCACGTTGCTCCATTTGCTGCGGGCTCGTGATCTCTCGCTGATCTCCGTGTGGAGCCCGAGTTTTCTCACCCGGCTGCTGGAGCCGCTGGAAGCTTGGAGTGATCGGCTCTCCCGCGACCTGCAGGATGACGCTTCCATGCGCGAGATCCTGCGCGAGGCATCGCCCTTGGCCGAGAAGATCCAGCGGATTTGGCCGAAGCTGGCCCTGATCAGTTGTTGGACCGACGCGGGCGCGGCGGCCTGCCTGCCCGAGCTCCGGCGTATGTTTCCCGAGGTCGAGATCCAGCCCAAAGGGTTAATCGCAACCGAAGCGTGCGTTTCCTTTCCCCTGCTGGACGAGCCCGGTGCCGCTCTGGCGCTGCGATCTCATTTCCTGGAGTTCGTACCCCATGGAGAAGAAGTGGAACGTAGTGGATGTTGCCTCGCCCAGGATCTAGAACTGGGGCGACAGTATCAGGTGGTCGTGACGACGGCGGGTGGACTTTACCGCTATCAGCTCTTCGATATTATCGAGGTGGTTGGCTTCAAGGCGGCGTGCCCCCTCGTGCGCTTTGTTGGGCGCGCCAACGGCACATCCGATCTCGTGGGCGAAAAGCTGGACGAGGTGCATGTACGAACCGTGCTGGATCGCGCCTTCGCCGAATGTGGCGTCGAAGTGCCCTTTTCACTGGTGGTGCCGGTGGCCGCGCCCACACCCCACTATCGACTCTACGTTCAGTCGCAGTGTGAATTGCCTTTGGTGCGCTTGTGCGCGCTTGTGCAGCGCGGGCTGGAGGAAAACCCCTACTACCGGCACGCGGTTCAGATGAAGCAGCTCGCGCCACTGGAGCTTTGCCTGCTCGATTCTGAAGGGCCGACCGGCTGGGAATACCTGGAGCGGGCCGCTGCGGAGCGGGGGCAGAAAATCGGTGACATAAAGCCCCGCGCCCTCGATCCCTGGCCCGGCTGGTCGGCGATTTTCGCGGCTACATCACCTCGGCACGGGGGATGATGAAGAAGAACACGGCGAAAAAGTGGCAGGCGCTGCCGGCGATGACGAAGAGGTGCCAGATGGCGTGGTTGTAGGGCAGGCGGTGCCAGAGGTAGAAGATGACGCCGCCGGTGTAGGCCAGGCCGCCCAGGGCCATGAGGATCAGCGCAGCCTGGGGCACGAGCTCCACGGTCGGCTTGAAGGCGACTACGATGGTCCAGCCCATGGCGACATAGAGCGCCGTGGAGACCTTATCCCACCAGCCCAGGTGGGCACCGCGATCGATGAAGTAGACTTTGAAGAGGCACCCCGCGATCGCGATGGTCCACTGGACGGCGAAGAGGCTCCAGCCCCAGGGCCCCCGCATGTTGACGAGGAGGAAGGGGGTGTAGGTGCCGGCGATCAATAGATAAATGGAGCAGTGATCGATCTTCCTGAAGAGGCGCTTCAGCTTGGGCTGCGGGAAGGCGTGGTAAAGGGTCGAGGCCAGGTACATGAAGACCAGGGTGGTGCCGAAGACACTCACGCTGACGGTACACCACGGGTCGGCCGCCATGGTGGCATAGACCACCAGCATGGTTAGCGCGGCCACGCTCAGGAGCGCGCCAATGCCGTGGGTAACACTATTGGCGATTTCTTCGCCGAGGGAATATTCAGATTCAGAGGACATGGAATTCTCACTTTTTTCAGGCCATGTAGCGGCTATAGATATGGTACGTGAGAGGCGGCTGGATAGCAAGCTGAATCAAGAATTTGCGGGGCCGCCGATCACGGCGTATCAACGTTTCCAACAATACCATCCATGGCGCAAATAGTAACAAAGGAGTGATTGTGGGGGGGCGATTCCAGCGATTCTTGTGTGGCGGGTAGTTTCGTCTTTCAGGCTGGCCGCTCGCCGATGGAGCGTGCAAATTCGTGTGCAACGAACACTTCCGCCATGAGCGAAAGTGCGCAATTCAAAGCGCCTCTGGAGGGCCGGGCTGACACTCGCAGGATTCGTGATCTGCTGTAAGTTGTTTTTTATCAGTGGTTTGATGAATTTACGTTCCGCTACGCCATCGTTGGCATAACTTATGCCTATATAGGTCAGGCGAGCACAAAGCTCGCCGATGGAAGGGCCCAAAAGGCCCAACGAAAGACTGGATCATGTTCGCCAACCACAAACACCACCAAGACGCCGGGCCTTTCAGACCGACCCACTGTCCTGATGTAGCGTGGTCCAGCGCCAATCCACCGGCTGTTTGCACGATGGCCCAGCCCCTGCTTCCCGACAACGAGGCAACCTGGTTAACACTCCCGTGTACCCGTGTTACAGCCGGATTCCATTGCTCCCCGCAATCGCACGGTTCACGTGCGATTAGACTCACTGCCTGGGGGTCTGTCCGTTCACTGCTGCCCAACCTACCAGATAGACAGACCCCACCTTCTTCCGCGCTGACGTCCAGCCAGACCTCAGCATAGACACACCGGAAGAAGTCAAACCGGCCGAGTGGTTGCAACGACCGTTCGGCCGGTTTATCCTTTTTAGGGAGGGACGTACCGCCGCCGGTTGTCGCGCCGGATCGATGAGGACGTAGATTTCAAGGGGCTTCTGACGAAGCATCGCTCACCTTAACGCGGCGGCATGTCCCCGTGGATGCTGGAATCGAGACGCGAACGTTCAGGCGAGCTATCGAGGCGCTCTTGAGGGCGCTTAAGCCTTATCGCATAGCAGCTTCGAGTTATCTCGCCCATCCTCTGGGACAGGCACGCGCGTTGGGATTGCTTTGTATCGTCGTGGAGTCGAGAAGCGTTGCAGTATCCGTCGATCAGCCTGGTGCTGACCGTGCGCGAGTCCGTCCCCGGGGTCAGGGCTTGGCTTCCGCGTCCGCATTCTCGGCGGAATTGGACAGGGCGATCTTTTCGATCTTGGCCGAACGGGCGAAGTCCATTACGTCGGTCGTGCGATACAGGGGCGCCCCCGGGTCGACGTTCAGCAGGATCCCGTCGGGGTGGGAAGCGGCTTCCGCGAGGATGCGCTGCTTCATCAGGTCGTTGTCCAGCACCTCGTCGCCAATGCGGTAGGCCCCGGTGGCGTCGATATTCACCGTAATCGCCTTGGGCTCTTCCTGGGATAGGCTCGGCGCATCTTCACCACCCGACACCGACGTGGAAACGCCGGTGGTCTGGAGCAGGGGATTGACCACGATCATGATAATGAGCAGCACGAGGAACACGTCCGTCAGGGGCGTGATATTAATTTCGCCAATGACTTTCTGCTTGCCGGTTTTCATGGGATGACTGCCTCGATGGATGCCTGGGTTACGGGGCGGGTGCCGCGCCGGGTGTAGCCGCTGCGCCGGGCGCGCTCGCCGGATCGCGGGTGAGCTCGCCCGAGATGAATACGCTCTGATAGCCTACGTTCTGCGCCGCTTCCATGACGAACATGACCTTCCCGCTTTGGGAGTCTTTGTCGCCCCGGATCACGAGGTTCTTCGGCTCGCCCACGGGCAGCAAAGTGGTCAGGTGGGCTTCCATGCCGTTCTCCAGGATAGGCTGGCCATTCGAGAAGAATTCGCCGCTGCTCTTGATCTCGATGAGCGGCCACTTCTCGTCGATCATCATCGACTGGGACATGGTGGGGGCCTTGATCTCGCGTTGCTGGTTGGTCACCGGGGCCGCGATGATGATGACCACCAGGAGCACCAGGAACACGTCCGTCAGGGGCGTGATATTGATGTCGGAGAAGGTGGCGTTCTTGCCCGAGGCCGCCATGTCAGATTTCCCAGGCCTGGTCCAGGCGGTGCTTGGTGCCGTGCGCGGCTGGGCCGTGGGGGTGGCCGCCGGGCTTCACGCTCATGCAGATCAGCTTGATGACCTCGAAATCGGCGACGATATTGTCGGCCACGGCGTGAAGGTAGTTGTTCATGGCCACTGCAAGGATGGCGACGAGGAGGCCGAAGGCCGTGGCGATAAGGGCGGAACCGATGCCGAACATGATCTCGGCGGAATTGCTGCCGCCCGTGGACTGGGCCATGGTGCCGAAGGTGAGCAGGATACGGGCCACGGTGCCGAAGAGGCCGAGGTAGGGGCAGATGGTGGCGATGGTGCCCAGCCAGGTCAGGCCCCGGTGCAGATCGCGGGAGGCCAGGGAGGCGCGCACTTCATAGAGCGGCTCAAAGCTGTCGGGGTGCTCGGACATGATGCCCGCGCCTTCGGCGGCCAGGTGGGGGATGAGGCCCTGCTTCCGCTCGGCCAACTTCCGCGCATCGGGCAGGCTGCGGAGAATGGCGGCCTGGAAGGCATCAATAAACTCGCCCACACCGGCGCGGTTCCGCTTGTAGAAGCGCATCCGTTCGAGACTGACCGCCAAGGCGATGATGGAGCAGAGCAGGATAGGCGCAAGCACGGGCCAGTCGTGGATAATGGCGAACTTATATAAATCCATGGAGTCGAATCCTTTAGCGTACCTGGGAGCGGGAAATTCTGGCCATACCCCAGTTCATCCCGCGGCATAGGCCGCAGGTTTCACGGCGGCGGGGATCGAGACGGGGCGGGCTCGGTCAAAACGCGATAGGTGCAACCACAGGCGTTTCATGAGCCCTCGTTGGCTCCATTTTACGGCATTGGGGGGATAGACTACAAATTGGGGTATGCCTGTCCAGGGATCGCCACGGGATGTGGTTGGGGGGCGGAAAGGGGCAGGAACACAACACCGATGGTTCCGCGACATCACACCGCCCTCGGGTGCAGGCCGCGGGCCGTTTAGTAAGCAGCTTTCAGGTGGCCCTTTCAATCCGGTATGATCACGGTCGACGAGTTGCGGAGAAGCCCCATGCTGAATCACTTGGAATTGACAAATGTTGGCCCGGCGGCGTCGATGCGGCTGGATTTCGGGCCACGCCTCAATCTCCTCACGGGCAACAACAGCTTGGGCAAGACCTTCATCCTGGACGTTGCCTGGTGGGCGCTGACCCAGACCTGGCCCGGCAAAGACGAGCGGCAGTCGATGGCTTGGCCCTTAAACGGCAAGCGGCGGGAGGCTTCGATTGCATACTCCTTCGACTCCAAGAGCGGTCGGGACATGTCACATACCAGCAAATTTGATTCGGAACGTGAAGTATGGCCATTGAAACAGGCGCGTCCCGCGAATCCAGGCTTGGTGCTCTACCTCCGGAGCGACGGCGGTTTTTCATTGTGGGATCCCGCGCGGAACTACTGGAAAAAGCGGTCGGCTCGGAATTTCGAGGACCCCGACCGTCCCAAGTCCTTCGATTTCGATATGAATGACATATTGAACGGTTTGCGCGGAGATGGGAACGTCTACTGTGAAGGGCTACTGAGCGACTGGAAAACTTGGAGAGATCGCGGAAGGATGGAAGACGCCTTGTTGCAGAATGTGCTGTCAAAGCTGACCCCGCACCATCTGGATTGGATGACTCTTGGTGAAATGACGCGCATTTCCCTCAGCGACGTACGCGAGATTCCCACAATTGTGACGCCTTATGGGCCGGTTCCCGTAACCCTCGCTTCCGCGGGAATGAGGCGAATTCTAGCTCTCGCCTACATCATAGTATGGGCATACACCGAACACGCTATGGCCAGTTTACTTGTGGGCGACGAGCCCACAACCAAGTTTGTCGTGCTTATCGATGAAGTTGAGTTGCATCTTCATCCACAGTGGCAAAGAGCGCTATTGCCTGCCGTTCTGAGTATTCTTCGGGACTTGCCCAATCGAACCGCAGCGGTGCAGATCATTGCCACAACACACGCACCACTGGTCATGGCGTCGGTCGAGCCAGACTATAGTGAGCACACAGACAAGGTCTTTCATTTCGACGTGCGCGAAGGAGTTATACACGTTGATGAAATGCCCTGGTCACCACAAGGCGATGCCGTGGGCTGGCTTGTCTCGGACGCGTTCGGCCTGGAGCAGGCGCGATCAAAGGAAGCCGAAGTGGCGATTGAAGCCGCGGAGGCGTATATGCGGGGCGAGTCGCATGAAACCAAGGCCCTCCCTACAAATCGCGAATCCATTCATCAGGAGCTGACTCGGACGTTGCCCGCGCATGACCACTTTTGGCCGCGTTGGCTGATTCACGCGAATGGTAATTCCCGTGATTAAGTTTAACCGGCCAGCAGAGCCCGAGGCCTTCGATGCGCGATGCCGGAAGCGTGGGGCCAAGTGGCTTGCGAAGAATACGGGCAAACGCCCGCCCGACTACTGGTCGGATTTTCGAAGAGACCTGAGCGCGGGATTCGGTGGGTTGTGTGGCTATTGCGCCATGCATGTCCCCGCAGGGCTCGAAGAAGTGGATCACTATGTGGGAGTCCGTGAAGATAGCTCGCTGGCCTATGAATGGGACAACTATCGTTCCAGCCAGGCTTTGATGAACAAGTTTAAGGGGCACAAGAAAGCCGCTGAACTCCGAGTGTTGGACCCTTTCGAGGTGGAGGATGACTGGTTCGAGTTACTGCTGCCGTCGCTCCAGCTTGTTCTTACTGATCGCATACCTGAAAACAGGCGCGAGCGAGCGGAGTTCACGTTGCAAAGGCTCCGGCTGCGTGATGATGAACGACTTATCAGGCAGCGTCAAAGTTGGCTCGAAGCGTACGAATCCGGTGAAATGAGTATCCGTCTATTAGAGCGTTGGGCCCCGTTGATCGCCCGCGCGGTCCGCAAGCGCGAAGGGACTGACTCGCCCCGGGACTCGAGGCGGAAGGTCACTTGATTGTGACGTGCGCCGCCCTCGCCGCATGCCTCTGAATTGACCGGAAGAAGTTTCGCGGTCGGAATCATGATGCGAGTGAGTCCCTTGAGCCCACCCGCCTCCACCCGCCATAATGGTCTATCGCTTTGACCATAGGAGGCCCCTCTGCCATGTACTTCTCTCTGTCTCGCATTGCGCTCGCTATCACATGCTGCGCCGCGTTGCTCCTCTCCCCCACCGCCCGCGCGGAGCTCAACCTCTACGTCTCGCCCTCCGGCAACGACGCCTGGTCCGGCACGGTGGCCGATCCCAATCCCGAGGGCACCGATGGTCCCTTGAAGAGCATCCAGCGCGCGCGCGACGTGATCCGCGAGCGCAAGGCCACGTCGGGCCTCACCAACCCGGTGAATGTGCATCTGCGCGGCGGGGTCTATCCCATCGCCGAGGCGATCACCTTTACGCCGGACGATTCGGGCACGGTGAAGGCTCCCATCACCTATCGCGCCTCTGCGGGCGAGACGCCGATCATCTCGGGTGGCGTTGCGGTCACGGGCTGGACGCAGGAGGGCAACCTCTGGGTGGCGGATGTGCCCGCTGAGGCGGCGGTGAAGGACTTTCATGAGCTCTGGGTGGGCGATGCGCGGCGCACGCCCGCGCGCACGCCGAACCAGACCCATGAGGCGGGCGATGAACCGCTGGACAGCGAATTCTTCTACACCACCGGCCCGGTGATGGAAACAGGCGCGGACGGCAAGGAAGTGGCCAGCTCGACAAAGTTCAAGTTCAATCCCGAGCAACTCCAGCGCTGGGAATCGGTGAATGACTCTATTTTCGTGGTGTTTCACTCCTGGGCCACCTCGCTCCTGCGCGTGAAGAACATCGACTGGGAGAAAAACGAGATCGAGTTCACCGGGCCGGGCCGCTGGCCCTTCACCCAGTGGCAGAAGGAACAGCGCTACTACGTGGAGCACCTCTTCGAAGCGCTGGATGCGCCCGGCGAGTGGTATCTGAATCGAAAGACGAACAAGCTCTATTACATGCCCTTGGAGGGCGAAGTGCTGGAAGGCTTTTCGGCCACGATCCCCCAGGCCCGTCAGTTAATCGTGCTCCAGGGCGATCCGGCAACGAACCAGTTTGTGGATCATCTTCAGTTCATCGGACTCGATCTGCGCCACTGCGAATACCCCATTGCGCCGGAAGGTCACAGCGATTCCCAGGCGGCCTTCCGTGTGAGTGGGGCCTTTGAAAGCACCGGCGCGCGCCATGGCCTGATTGAAAACTGCCGCATCGCCAACGTGGGCAACTACGGAATCTGGCTTCATGCCGGCTCACAGCACTGGACCGTGCGTGGCAACGAACTCACCGATCTTGGGGCCGGGGGCGTGCGCATCGGCGAGGGCGGCTCCCCCGCGAGCCCGGCTTTCGCGGCGGACCGCAATGTGGTGGACAACAATTTCCTCCACGACGGCGGCCGCGTGTGGCGCGAGGCCGTAGGCGTGTGGATCGGCCGCGCATCGTACAACGAAGTGACGCACAACGAGATCGCCGACTTCCGCTACACCGGCGTTTCGGTTGGCTGGTCCTGGGGCTATGATCCCAGCTCGGCCCACCACAACAAGATCAATTTCAACCACATCCACAACATTGGCCGGAGCCAGCTCAACGATATGGGCGGCGTTTATTTGCTCGGGATCGCGCCAGGTACCGAAGTGAAGAACAACCTCATCCATGATGTGATCTCCCACCCGGCGCTCTATGGCGGCTGGGGCCTCTACACCGACGAGGGCAGCTCGGAGGTCGTGCTGGAAAACAATGTGGTGTACAACACCCGCACGGGCGGCTTTCACCAGCACTATGGGAAAGACAATCGCATCATCAACAACATCTTCGCGTACTCCCACACGCCCAACATCATTCGGACACGGGACGAAGAGCACAATTCCTTCTTCTTCGAACGTAACATCGTGCTCTTCAACAACGGCCAGTTGCTCGGCAGCAGTTGGAAGAACGATCACTTCACCATGGACTACAACACCTACTGGGACACGAGCGGACGCCCGGTGACCTTTAAGGAGAAGAGCTTCCCCGAGTGGCAGGCGGCGGGCCATGACCGTCACAGCATCATCGCCGATCCCCTATTTGTGGATGCGGAGTCGGGCGACTTCACGCTGCGTCCCGAGTCCCCCGCGCGTGCCCTGGGCTTCAAGCCCATCGATCTGAGCACGGTGGGGCTCTACGGCGATCCGGCCTGGGTGGAGAAGCCGAAACAGATCCAGCGCCCAGCCTTCATGCCGCCCCTGTCGAAGCAGCCGAAGATCGAATCGGTGACGAAAATCTGGGATGCCGGCGAGCACAATGCCTTCACGGATATCCTCCGCCACGGCGACTACTTCTACGTGACCCACCGCGAAGCCACGGGACACGTTGGCGGCGACGGCCAGATCCGCATCATCCGCTCGACGGATGGCGTCACCTGGGAGTCCTGCGGACTGATCGCGGACGCGGGTGTGGATCTGCGCGATCCCAAGCTCTGCATCACGCCCGACAAGCGCCTCATGGTCAACATGGGCGGTTCGGTCTATGAAGGCGGAGAGATGTTGAAGGGGCGTCGCCCGCGCGTTTCCTTCTCCAGCGACGGCACGACGTGGAGCGCACCGGAGAAAATCTGCGCCGAGGGCGATTGGCTCTGGCGCGTCACGTGGTACAAAGGCACGGCCTACGGCGTTTCCTACAACAACGATCCGGCCATCGCAACTGAAAACCGGTTTCGCCTCTTCGTAAGCCAGGACGGTATCAACTACAAGATACGTACACCGCTGAGCATCACCGGCCGGCCGAACGAGACCACGCTGCAATTCATGCCCGACGGCACCATGATGGCCCTCGTGCGCCGTGAAGAAGAGGATAAGATGGGGTGGATCGGCACCAGCCCCGCGCCCTACACCGACTGGACCTGGAACGCGACGGACATGCGCCTGGGCGGCCCGAACTTCATCCGCCTGCCCGACGGTTCCCTGTGGGCCGGTACACGTCAATATGGCGATGGCTCCAAGACCGTGCTCGCGCAGATGACGAAGAAGAACCTGAAGCCCGTGCTGGAGTTCCCCAGCGGCGGCGACACGAGCTACCCCGGATTGCTCTGGCACGACGATCTGCTGTGGATGAGCTACTACGCCTCTCACGAAGGCAAGACGAGTATCTATCTGGCGAAAATTAAGTTTGAGTGAGGGGGACAGCATCCGCCTGGCACGCGACGATTGATGAGCGGACGTGCCATCAAGCCAGGCGGAGGTTGTACCCCTGAAGAAACGCCTCGAATGGTATTGGGTGCGGCCCGCAACGATTCTTTAAAATAGTTCGAAAGGACCGTGGCGATGCGCAAGAAAAGGGGACGATTCGGTCTGTGGTTCAAGCTCGCGATGCTGCTTTGCTTTATGACAAGCATAATTGCGCTGATCTGCTTTGCCGTCCTTATGGAGCGCCGCCGGATTGAGTCGATGACCGCCGTTGTGCTATCCGCGGAAGCCGAACATCACAAGCGTCTGGTCGAAGCATTGGAGATTGCGGCCCCGGAACCGCCTCCCGATCTTGTATTTGCGCTGGATACCATCCATGAGTGGCGCAGCCTCTTCCAGCGCAAGAAGGAAACGGTCGACGGCGACGAATGGGACGCCGTGCTCGACCTCTGGTATGACGCCGCTGGATGGGATAATCTCACGTCCGCCGAAGTTGAGCGTCTTGGCGCCTTCCTGGACGATCACCGGGAATTCATTGATACGCTCCGGCGCGTGGCGGCCATCGGCGGGCCGGTCGAGGGCATCAATCCTGATTCTCTTCAGCAGGACAGGGAGCACTTGAGAGCCATCCGAGATTGCGCTCGGCTACTACGGCTGGATGCCATCTATCACGCGAGAACGGGTGATATGGAAAGGGCCGTACAATTGAGCGTGGCGGGCTTCCAGCTTGCGGACGCCCTGGCGACCGAACCGTATTGGCTGGCACAGGGAACCCGAACGGCCTGTGTGAACATTGCCTATCAAACGCTTCTCGAGGCATTCCAGCCGGGCACCCTTAGTCCCGGTGAGACGGCGCAATTAATTCACCAGGCCCGGGAAATGGCGGATCGTAATTCACTGACGCTCCAACTCCAAAGTTCGCTACACGAGTCCAAACTGGGGTTCGACCAACTGCTGGATGAAGGATGGGCCGGACGCAACGCAAAGATGTGGAAGTTGTTTAGTATCTCGGACAGCGGCATTGCGACGCGCGGGATCCTCGCAGGTTACGCCAGTCCCCTGGGCCGGCCTTGGCTGGATCGCGACATTGCAAAGACCATGAATATATACCAGCACGCCCTCGAGGTGGCCCATCTGCCTTACTACGAGGCGGTGGAGCAACTCGATATGGATGTCGAAGGCTTCAGCCCCTACGCTCGCATCATGGATACCTTGCCCCTCTCCAGCATGCGAACCCAGGCCCATATGGAGGTACAACTCCAACTGCTCCAAATCGGCCTGACCCTGGAGCGAAGTCAGGCGGAAACCGGTGACGTACCTGCCTCGCTGGATGCCCTTCCGCCTGCGATTCCGGAGGAAACGCTGATCGACCCTTTCACCGGCGGGCGATTCGCGTATAGGTCGAACAATAGTAGCATCCTCCTTTACAGCGCCGGTCCGAACCAAACAGACGACGGCGGCCGTCACGATTCAGTGCGAGGTGATATCGTCTGGCGGCACGATTGACGAGGACCTGGCGAAGATTAAGTTTGAGTGAGGGGAAGGGGACTCCCTCTCTGCGCGTCCCGATTTCACGCTTACGCGGCGAAGCAGGCTTTGGCACGGGAGGCAGTCCCCGAAGCTGTTCCAGCGGCGCGACACTTTCTAAAGAAAACGCTGGAACTCTTCTTGCGTGAAACCCGCTTGCTTCACGATGGCGACCAGCGTACCACGCTTCAATTCGCGGGCGTGCATCGCCACGACTACCTCGCGACCATCTGGGTGGGTAAGAACAGAATGAGAGCCGCGGCCCCTGTCCGGAACTACAGCGAATCCTGCGCGTTTGAGCGCTGCGACAAGTTCGGACGGCGTCAGCGATGGCAGTCGGGTCATAGTATCGCGGGGGCTTTTACTCGAACCTGTGCATCCAGCGGCACGTCCGGCGGGACATCGCGGGGCACGTCCTTGCCTTGGCTGATGCGGTAGTCGATATACGTCTGGATCGCATCTTCCGCCATCGCAATCGCCTCGGCATAGTTGTCGCCCTGCGTGATCACCGCGGGAAGGGCTGGCACGGTTACCACATACCCGCCTTCCTCGGCGGGTTCGAGATGGATGGTGTAGGTGAGGTCTCTGTCCATGGTAAGAATAGTCTAGCACGGCGATCTTGAATTGGCAACGGTGGGAACACCATCAGCAGCGACGCGACCGCAAGTCCACATTTCCGTGAAGTTCCATGTATTCCGTGGTCAATCTCTTTTTTGACCACGGAAAGGCACGGAATTACACGGAAGAAAGAGTAGGGGATTTCAGTCAAAAGTTGAAGTCGAACTTCTTGAGCTTATGGAAGACGTTGTATGACATCGGCATCGCCTCCAGACTCCAAGCTCCGGACTCCAGACTGCTCAATCCTCGCCCAGATACGCCTTCGTAACCTTCGGGTCCACCATGAGCGCGCGGGCGTCGCCCTGGAGTACGATGGCGCCGGTCTCCATGACGTAGGCGCGCTTGGCGATGCCGAGGGCGAGGTGGGCGTTCTGTTCCACGAGGAGAATGGTCATGCCGTCTTCGTTGAGCTGGCGGATCGTGTCGAAGATCTTCGCCGTGAGCAGGGGCGCGATGCCCATGGAAGGTTCGTCCATGAGGAGCAACTTCGGCTTCGTCATCAGGGCGCGGCCGATGGCGAGCATCTGCTGTTCGCCGCCCGAGAGCGTGCCGCCGAGCTGAGACTTGCGCTCTTTGAGGATGGGGAACATTTCCATCACCCGATCAAGATCGCGCTGGATGTCTTTGTCGTTGCGGATATACGCGCCGAGCTGGAGATTTTCCAGCACGGAGAGCTTCGCGAAGATGCGGCGTCCCTCGGGCACCTGGATCAGCCCCGTGGTTACGATCTTGTGTGCGGGCATCTGGTCTACGCGTGCGCCGTTGAAGGTGATGGTGCCGCAGCGGATTCGCAGCGTGCCGGAGATGGAATGGAGCGTGGAGGTCTTGCCCGCGCCGTTGGATCCAATCAGGGTCACGATTTCGCCGGGGAACACTTCCAGCGATACGTCGCGGATCGCCTCGATGGGGCCATAGTTCGCGGAGATGGATTCGATCTTGAGGAGTGGCTCGGCCATCAGTCGGGATTTCCCAGGTAGGCGGCGCGCACTTTGGGGTTGGCGCGAATTTCTTCGGGGATGCCCTCGGCGATTTTGTTGCCGAACTCCAGCACCACCACATAATCGGAGATGCCCATGACGAGGCGCATGTGGTGCTCGATGAGGAGTACGGAAACGCCCTTGTCGCGGATATCGCGGATGAGTTGCATGATCTCCACGATCTCGCTGGGGTTCATACCGGCGCCGGGCTCGTCGAGCAGAAGCAGACAGGGCTCGGAGGCCAACGCGCGGGCGATTTCCAGCTTGCGCTGGTGGCCGTAGCAGAGGGAAGCGGCTTCATCGCTCGCGAGGTGATCGAGCTTCACAAAGCGTAAGATTTCCATCGCCTTCGCGACGGATTCCTTGTTGTCCCGGTGGTGCAGCGGCAGGCGGAAAGCGGCGTGCCAGAAGCGCGTGCTCAGGCGGCGATCCATGCCGACGAGGACGTTTTCCAATACGCTCATTTCATAGAAAAGTCGGGGATTCTGAAAGGTGCGCGCCAGACCGGCGGCGGCGGCCACATGGGGGGCGAAGCGTCCGCGCCACCAGACGACGTAGAAGCTGGCGGCGCCCATGATGGCGCCGAGGATACCTGTGCCGAGGACATAGCGCGCTTCAGTTTCACGGAGATAGGTGATGGCGCTCTGGAAAGCGGTTCCCCAGGGAAAGGCTTCCTGATACACATAGTTCATCGCGATGGCCGCTTCCCAGAGGGCTTCCATGTTCACGAGTGCCACGAAGAAGACCATGGTAAACAGGGCGGCAGCCACAAGGCCTGTGATGGTCAGTCTCGTAAAGGGGCGCGAGGCGGTCTTCCCGTTCAGGAGAATCGTGCCGGTATCGGGGCTGTAGACACCGCTGATCGCATTGAAGAGCGAAGTCTTGCCCGCGCCGTTCGGGCCGATGACCGCCATAATCTGGCCCGTCTTCATGGTGAAGCTGACTTTGTTCACGGCGGTGAGTCCGCCGAAGCGCAGGGTGAGATTATCGACCTGGAGGAGGCTCATGGATTAGCAGTCTCCCTTGGCGGACGCGGCGTCACCGTGGTGCAACTCGGCCTTCACCTGGCGCGATGGCAGGAGTCCCTCGGGCCGGTAGCGCATCATCAGGATCAGCGCGAGGCCGAAGATCATATATTTCCAGTTCACGGGGGCGCTGTAGACACTCTCGCCGATCATGCCCTTCTGCGTGAGGAAGTCGGAGAGCTTGCTGAGGAAGATGGAGTTGAAGCCCATCATCACAAAAGCACCCAGTAGCACGCCGCTGATGCTCCCCATACCGCCCACGATGACAATGCAGAGGGCGAGAATGGATACCTGAAAGTCGTAGTTGCCCGGTTCGCCGCTGGAGCCGAGGTAGGCCCCCCAGAGCGCCCCCGAGGTGCTGCACATGGCCGCGCCCAGCGCGAAAGCGAAGAGCTTGGCCTTCATGGGGTCGATGCCCATGCACGACGCCGCGAGCTCGTCTTCGCGAATGGAGATCAGGGTCCGGCCGACGCGTGAAGTTTCCAGATTGCGCGTCAACACCACGACAACCGTCAGGATGGCCAGGAGCAGGTAGTACCACGGCAGGGGCTGCTCGGGCACAAAGGCGTATCCGAAAATTGTGGGTGCGGGAAGCGGGTTGATGCCCTGGGTGCCCTTGGTGATCACATCGAGGTTCTTGAGGCTGTCCTGCATCATCTCGCCGAAGCCCAGCGTCACAATCGCGAGATAGTCTCCGCGCAGGCGCAGCGTCGGCAGACCCAGCACGACGCCGGCGGCGGCACCGGCGGCGGCGGCGAGAATGAGTGCCGTCCAGAAGCCCAACTGAAAGGGATAAATATCGCAGGTCATGATGGCGTAGCTGTAGGCACCGATGGCCATGAAGGCGGCCACGCCGAGGTTCAGCAGGCCCGTGAAACCCGTGACGATATTGAGGCCCATGCCGAGGATCGCGAAGATGAAGATGGGGCGCACCAGATCGGCGATCTGGAATTCACGGGGAAGCACCAGGTCCAGCAGCGGCAGGGCCGCCGCGAGGCCCAGCAAGAGCCAGTGCGTCTGGGCACGCCAGCCCGAGAGTCGTTCCGCCGCGCCGCCCATTACACCTTCTCCCTTTGGGAAGCCCCGAGCAAGCCCGAGGGACGGAGGATGAGCACGAGGATCAACACGGCAAACACGCAGACGTTGGTCCACTCCGTGGCGATGTATTGATCGCTCATGGCGCGGATAAGGCCAATCACAATACCGCCGAGAACTGCGCCGGGCAGATTGCCTATGCCGCCGAGTACGGCCGCGGTGAAGGCATCGATACCGACGCGGAAGCCCATCTGGTAGTAGATCGTGTTGTTGTAGAGGGCATAGACCACGCTGGCCACGCCCGCGAGCCCGCCGCCGATAAAGAACGCGGTGCCGATGGTGCGATCCACGTCGATGCCCATGAGGCGCGCGGCCAGCGGATTCTGCGCCACGGCGCGCATGGCTTTGCCCAGACGCGTAAACTTGATGATCAGGGTCAACGCGATGAGCAGTGGGATGGTGACGAAGAAGACCAGCAGCTCCCGGGGCGTGATGGAGATGTTGCTCGTCTCGCCCAGGAGGTTGTTGTAGGACATGAGGGCCGGGAAGTCTTTCGGGGCCGCCGCGGTCGCGCCTTCATTGAAGACACCCATGGGCAGGCCGCCCCAGAAGAGACCAAGGTTCAGGTAGATGAAGGAGACGCCGATGGCCGATACGAGCGGCGCAAGGCGGGGCGCTTCCCGCAGCTTTCGGTAGGCCACGCGATCGGCGGTCCAGTTCATCACGGCGCAAAAGGCGGGCACAGCAATGAGCAGGGGAATGAGCGCCCACCAGGCCGTTGATGGATCGGGCATCTGGTCGAGGCCCAGTGCGCCCACCACGGTAAGGGCCAGGAAAGAGCCCAGCATGAATAGGTCGCCGTGAGAAAAGTTGATCAGCTCGACGATGCCGTACACCATGGTGTAACCCAGGGCGATGAGGGCGATGATCATGCCGTTGGACAGGCCGATGATGAGCTGCTGAACGAGTACTTCGGTGTTGGTCATGGGGGGAGGGTCTGCTCCGGGATTACTGCACGGGCTACTGTCCAAACACCTTTACAAATTCAAATTTGCCGTTCTTAACGGTATTGCAGCTCATCGTGGTATTGGTCGTGTCACCATTTTCGTCGAAGGACCATTTGCCAAGCACGCCGTCGAAGTCCTTGGTGGCCGCCGTGGCCGCGATGATGGCGGCGCGGTCTTTTTTGCCGGCGCGGTTGATCGCGTCCACGACCACGCGACCGCATTCATAGCCATAGGCCGCATAGGCCTCGGGCTCCGCGCCGAAGCGCTTCTTGTAGTTCTCGTAGAACTCCGCGCCCTTGCCCGTGAGCTTGTCCGCGGGCACGCCGCCGAAGGTGATGAAGGCGCTGCCTTCCACGTTTTCGGGGCCGGCGGATTCAATGAAGGCATTTTCGAAGCAGCCATCGGGCACCATGAACTTCACGTTCAGGTTGGCCGAGCGCAGGTCTTTCGCAATCTGGCCCGCATTGGTCTGGGTGGTGCCGCCGAAGTAGACCAGATCGGGGCGCTTCTGCTTGATCTTGGTGACCAGCGAGCGGTAATTGGAGGCTTTCGGGTCGATACCCTCAAACCCAAGCTCTTCGAGTCCGAGCGCTTTCGCTTCTTTCCGAAACATGGTGGCGATGCCCTGACCGTAAAGCTCGCGATCATGGAGGATGTAGACCTTCTTGCAGCCCATTTCATTGGTCCAGCGCGCGGCCACGAGGCCCTGAATGTCGTCGGCGGGGACCACGCGGAAATAGGTGATCTTCTTCGACGGGCGGTACACCATGGGCTCATTGGGCTCGCCCACCTTCGGCTTGGTAAGACCGGGCCAGGTGTTGCCGGGGCTGATCATGAGGAGGCCCGCCTGGTTCAACTTGGGCATGGCGATCTTGGCCGCGCCGGAGTTGTAGGTGCCGATATAGGCCATGACGTTGGGATCGGAGACCGCCTTGTCGGCGTTCGCCGCTTCCACGGCAGGGTCCCACTGGCCGCGCTCGGGGGAGGCGTCGTCCCACGCTTCATAGACGAGGGGGAAGCCGCCCGCTTTGGAGCCCGCTTCCTCAATGGCCAGTTGGATGCCGTTGACCATGGTCTTGGTCTGGGCGTTCGCGCTGCCGGTGTGGGGCAGGCTGGAGACGATCTTGATGGGTTGGCCGTCCTGCGCCCGGACGGGGGCCGCTGCCACGGCGAAGGCGGCCGCGGCCGATGCTTTCAAGAAATTGCGACGAGAATTCATGGCTTTTCCTTTCATGTCCACCGGCTTCTGGAGCGGCAGGATGCTGCAATCATTCTGGGCATGTGGGGCCATCGCGCTGATACTGCTGCGGGCGACCGCCATCTGAATTGCCGGGTCGCAAGGCCGCCCGGCACGTATGAAGGGACCCAGTTCCCCATGGGACACACCTTCCCGGAGGCGGTCCAAGGAATAATGAGTGTTTTTCAGAAGCCTCAACCGGGGCCAGTCTAACATGAGACTAACGCCGATTACGAATGGACTTCTGGCAATGAACAATTGACAATGAACAATGGACAACGTTAACCCACACGCGACCCCGACCCAACCTTAGGCCTGCGGTTAATTGCCATTTGTTCGTCGTCCATTGTCCATTGTCCATTGTCAACTGCTACAATCGGCTTGGAAAGCTATACCAACTCTGGAGGCGACAATGGAACAGGCTGCCCTGAAGGAACTTACCCCGAGCGAGGCCGTGGCGAAGCTGGCGGCGCTCAAGCAGAACCTGAACTCGGTAATCCAGGGCAAACGGGAGGTCATCGACATCCTCGTGGCCGCGGTGACGGCGGGGGGCTCGGTCTTGATGGAAGACGTGCCCGGGGTGGGGAAAACGACCCTGGCCAAGGCCTTGGCCCGTTCGTTGAACGCGGTCTATAACCGCATCCAATTCACGCCGGACCTGCTGCCCGCCGATATCCTGGGTTCCTCCATCTACAATCCCGTGGACGGCAACTTCAATTTCCGGGCCGGCCCCATCTTCTGCAATGTGCTCCTCGCCGACGAGATCAACCGGGCCTCGCCCCGGACGCAGTCGGCCCTGCTGGAGGCCATGAGCGAGCGCCAGGTGACCATCGAGGGCATGGGCCGCACCCTGGATCCGCCCTTTATCGTCATTGCCACGGAGAATCCGGTGGAGTACCACGGCACCTACCCCCTGCCCGAGGCCCAGCTCGATCGCTTCCTGGTCCAGCTCAATCTGGGCTATCCAGATGCCGCGTCGGAGGTGGACATCCTCTATGCCCACGCCAACGAGCACCCGCTGGAGTCGCTGGAGCCCGCCATGAGCGCCGTGGACCTGATTGCCATCCAGCGACTGGTCCGCCAGGTGGAGGTCCACCGCGATATTGCCCAGTACCTCGTCTCCATTGTCCAGCGGACCCGGGAAGATGTCCGGCTGAAGATCGGCGCGAGCCCCCGGGCCTCCCTCATGCTCTTCGGCGCGGCCAAGGCGGCCGCGTTTGCCGCCGGTCGCAACTTTGTGCTGCCGGATGATGTGCAAACCATGGCGCGCCATGTGTTTCCGCATCGGGTGATGCTCACGGCCAAGTCCAAGTACGACGGGAGCACCAAGTCCGGTATCATTAACAGCCTGCTGGACGAGGTGCCCGTGCCGGTCTGATTCGGGTCGGCGGGCGAAGCGCGGGCCGTCGGTTGGTCATCGGGTGACGGGTGCCCCCACAAATTGGCAATTTTGTCGTATAATAAAGGTGCGCATCCGGTGCAGAGGCCGGACGCCCAACCCGATGGGAGAGGAAGTCTCGTGTCAAAGTTTTATGTTGTTGCAGGAGTGTGCCTTGCGGTGGCCGGTATGTTCGCGGCCCAGCCGGAGGCGGTGGCGCAGGTTACACCGGCGGTCGATATCGGCGCCCTGAAGGGCGCGCCAAAGAAGGTGCCGCTTCGAGCAAACAAACAGGGCGATTCCGAGCGCCTGCGCCATGAGATCTGGGGTCAGACCACCTATGGCGAGGGCTATGTCTACGGTCCGACCAACCGGCGCTCCGGCATGACGGTGGTGGATCTCGATCTGGATGGGGACAACGATTTTGTCTTCCCCAGCAGCATCTCCAGCCCGGAACTGATGCGCAATCTGGGTTCGAGCAACGCCTTTTATCCCGGCGGCTCGTCGGTTATCCCCATGGATGACCTGCCCGAGTTCACGCGCTGGGATCTGAATATGGATTTCGGCGATCTCACCGGGGACGGTCTGCCCGACCTGGTGGCGGTGGTGAATTTCGAAGATGGCGTCGGCAGCTTCGACAAGCAGGTGGCCCTGTACACCAACGATGGCCCTCGCTCGAACCCCACGTTTTCATTCAATCGCATTATCGCGAGCAGCAACCAGGCCTCCGACGACCAGCGGGCGATGTGGGTCGCGCTGGGCGATATCAACGGCGACGGCCTGCTGGACCTGGTAATTACGGAAGCGTGGATTTTTGAGGCGGAGCGCCAGCACCGGGTCTACCTCGGCATTAATGAAGGCGATGCCGCCGCGCCGCTCTTTCCCGCCTACGTGGAAGTCACGGAACTGAGCAACCTCCTGCCGGGCCGTATCGAGTCCAAGGCCCTGAAGGCGGCCGGGGCGAGCCCGGCGGAGCTTCCGGCGGAACCGGGAATGAGCAAGTCCGCGAAGGGCGGTAATTTCTCCTACAATGTGGGCGATATTGCCCTCTACGACTGGGACTACGACGGCCTGATCGATTTCATGTTTTATGATCGGACGAACGGTCTGACGCTGGTGCGGAATATCGGTACGGCGACCGAGCCCGCTTGGAACAACACCATCGGCACCGATGCGGTGACCTACATCTACGACCACAATCTCATTGACGGCGTGGACTTCGCCGAGGTCACTTTTGCGGTGCGGGAGAACCCAGATTCGGTGCTACCGGGTGTGGAGTGGGTGCGCGACATTTATGTGTCCGTCAACAGCCGTCTGAAGAACTATCGCTTCTTTCTCGACGAAGGAGAGGGTGGGGCCTACCGGATTAATCAAGAAAATGCGGTGGCCTTTTCGGCGGGCCAGGGCGACGTGGACTTCTGGGACTACGACACCGACGGCGATATGGACATGTTCCGCACGGGCATCAGCGGAGCCGCCGAGACCAACCTGATCATGTTCGAAAACAAGGGTGCACCCTATGCGCCGGCCTGGGCCGAGTTCGACTTCGCCAACAGCATCGTGTCCGTGCCGCTGAATTCGGGAACGCCCGAAAATGGTTACCGCAACGACCTGTTTCTCTTTCAGGATCACGACGCGGACCGGGACCAGTCCCTCTTCGTGCAGAAACTCGACGGGACTATTGACTACTACGAAACGTCGCCGGGTGGTCTGGGTGTGCCGCCGAGTTTTGATCTGGTTACAAACGACTTCGTGGAATCCGTCGCATTCGGCGACGTGGTCACCTTTCCGCGCGGCTTTGCGATTCACGACTACGACCAGTACCAGGACGGCCTGTCGGAACTCATCACCGCCTACTCTTTTGAAGGCGACAGCACCATTCGGGTGGTGGATATCTACCAGTACGAATACCTGCTGGCCAACGATCTCGATCCCTCGGCGGCCTACTACGACCTGCTGGACGGCACGCTGCCGGCCAACTTTCTGCCGGACCCCTATAATCAGGATCAGCCCCTCGATCCCCTCTTTCTGGAAGCCATGGCCGCGGGTGACTTAAACCTCGACGGGCGCCCTGATCTGGTTATCGCCTGGAGTGCCGACAATAATTTTGAGGACACGGAACTCCACTTCTACATCAACCGGGCCGTTCCGGATCACAACAATTTTGAGATTCCGGCGTTCCGCTTTGACTACGGCGGCCGGCTCGACGAGGCTTACGAAGTGGACCATCGCTTCGGGCGTATGCCGAAGATGGCGGATATCGACGCGGACGGCGACGACGATCTTTTCGTCGGTCACCGCTATCCGGATGATCACGGGAGCAACTTCCGCTCGTACCTCCGCTTCCACCGCAACGTGGTGGACTCGGGTCTCGACATCTACCGCACGCGGTTGGTGGCGAATCAGGCCATCAACCTGATCGAGAGCGACGTGGATCCCGGCTATGAAGTCATCTTCAACGGCAGCGGCGGCGCCATGGAATCGGACACGATCTACCGGACCGGCAACAATGCGCCGACGATCGACATCGTTCAAAGCTTCAATCTCGAGCGGAACGCCCGGGTCTTCCTCGACGTGCTACCGCCCGTCGGCCCGAATGAGTCCAAGGCCATCATTGTTGTGGGCGATACGGCGGACGATGTGCTGTATGACACCTTCTCCACGCTGGCGGGCTTTGCCTACTTCGTGCTGGGCTCCGAAGGGCTCCCGGCGGAGAACATCCGCTTTTACGCCGACACGGACATCGACGGCGACGGGGACGGCGTGAACGACGTTATCGGAAAGCCGAGTCTGGCGAGCCTGGAAGACTCGATCACAAACTGGGCTCAGGGCTCCGAAAAGTTGTTGGTGTATCTCGTGGATCACGGTCAGCGGGACCGCTTCCGCATGAGCGCGACCGAGTACCTCGAAGCGGACGATCTGGATGCGTGGTACGACGAGTTGCAGAATGTGCCCCTTGCCGAGCGCACGGTGATCACGACGCTCATCGATACCTGCGAAGCGGGATCCTTCATCGACAACCTCCAACTGGCCAAGTCGCAGATCGCGCAGGAAAAGGGCGTGAGCAACCTCCAGCGCATCAGCATGAGCAGTTCCGGTGTGGGCCCTGTCGAAGGTGTGGCGCTCTTTGACCAGGCGCAGTACATCAGCTTCTCGCTGAACTTCTGGTTCAACATTTTCAATGGAAAAGACTACGGGCAGGCCTTCGACGCGGCGAAGATTTCCATCGAGGCGGTCAACCCGCTGCAGGTGCCCCAGATCGATAGCGACGGCAATGGCATCGCCAATCAGGGGGGCGACAGCGCCCTGGCGTTCGGCCAGCGCCCCGGTGCGATCTTCGACATCCAGGTGCCGGGCGTGTTTATCGGCGAGATCACGCCGGACCAGGCCATCAACAGCAACTCGGCCACGCTGGGTCTGGGCAACATCGTGTCGCCCTTCCCGGTGGAGGGCGCGGGCGCACTGATCGTGCCGCCGAACTTCCAGCGGCCCTCGCTGACGAACGACGACGAGCAGCCCATTTCGGGCCTCGACTTCATCGAGTTCAGCTTCAACAGCGCGACGGAGCGCTGGGAGGGCGACTATGGCGGCTTCGATCAGGGCGGTCTTTTCCAGGTGCAGTACTTCGTGCGCGCGGGTGGCCAATTCCACGCCTCGCCCCGCATCGGTTTTGTGGATCGCATCAATCTGGCGGACGCCTGGGAGAACGACGACGCGCCGGCTGACGCCAACTGGATCCCTATCAACTCGGTCCAGGGCCACAACTTCCACGACGACGGCGACCAGGACTGGGTCCTTTTCGCGCCGCTGCCGGATCAGAAGGCGACCATCGGCGTGATCAATCCCGGCCCGAACAATCAGGCCGTGGTGGAGCTCTACCTGGCGGATGACGTGTTCGAGAACGGCGTGAACGGCGCGACGCCGGTATTTACCATTTCCAGCGATGCCCCAGGCGCGGACCTGGTATTCGAGCGAAACTTCAGCGATCCGGACCAATACCTTCTGCGCGTGACCAATTCGGACAGCACCGTGAGCGGAGAGGGTACCTCCTATCTGCTGCTGGTCGCCATCGGCACGGGCGGCTCCGATCTTATACCGACGACCTTGGTCGTGGCGGTACGAAGCGCGGACGGCAACACGCCGATTGTAAACGCCAACGTCATGTTTGACGGACGCAACGCGGGCCGAACTTCCGGCGACGGCGTAGTACACATGCCGGTGGATATCTACGGCCAGTACAACATTTCGTCGAACAAGGAAGGCTTTGTTGCGAACTCCACGACCGTGCGGGTGAACAATATCATTGAAGAAGCCTTCATTACGCTCACACCGGAAGGTGGCGAAGGCGAAGGCGAGGGTGAAGGTGAAGGTGAAGGTGAAGGTGAAGGTGAGGGTGAGGGTGAGGGTGAGCCCGAGCCCATTGCGACCATCGCCAACCGGCTACTGGACAACTTCGATACGATCGACGGCAATGGGGACGACCAGTTGAACTTCGCCGAGGCGTCGGCTGGCTCTGCGGGGATGACTCAGGCCCAGTTTAACGAGATTGACTCCGATGACGACGGCTTCCTCACGCAGGCGGAGCTTGATCGCGCCGCGAAGCCGACGGTCGGTTGTTCGGCGCCCCAGCTCAAGGGCTGGGGTGGCCTGACGAGCGATGTGATGCTGATGCTGATCACCGCGGTCGGCCTCGGCTGGGCGGGTATGCGCTCGCGACGTCGCGGGATTTCTTGAGCGGCGCGCGCTGAAGCGATAGACTGATTGACCGCTACGGGCCATGGTTCGCAAAAGACCATGGCCCGTTTATCTTGGCCGTTCGCTAGAGAAAGAAAGATCAACCGCGAATGGACACGAATCAACACGAATAAGAGAACGAAAAGAAGATAGAAACCACAGAGAACGCAAAGAACACAAAGGCCAGCCATGTTTCTCTGTGTTCTTTGCGTTCTTTGTGGTTAGATTTAGAACCCTTATCTGCGCTCAAAGTCCAATCGTCACGCGCGGCAAGATCCCGCGCTTATCAAACCACGTGGAGAGATTCAATGAGACAACGCATATTAAAACATCCCGTCAGCATCGTCGCGATTGTGCTGATGCTGTTCGGCATCGCCGCGCAGGCCCTCGCCGCGGTTCCGGCAATTTTTGCGCGAGAGAATCTGGTGGCGTGGTGCATCGTTCCCTTCGACAGCGCTAAGCGCGGCCCGGAGGAGCGCGCGGAGATGCTGGCGCGGCTCGGGTTCAAGAAGTTCGCCTACGACTGGCGCGCGGAGCATATCCCCCAGTTCGACGAGGAACTCCAGACCCTCAAGCGCTATGGCATCGAGCTGACCGCCTTCTGGTTTCCCGGCGGCCTCAACGACGAGGCAAAGGCCATCCTCGACGCCCTCAAGCGCAACGAGGTGAAGACCCAGCTCTGGATCACCATGGGCGGCGGCGATATCCAGTGTACGCCGGAAGAGCAGGCCGCGCGGGTGCAGCAGCACGCCGACGCGATCCGCCCCATCGCCGAAGCGGCGGCGGAGATCGGCTGCACCGTGGGGTTGTACAATCACGGCGCCTGGTTCGGCGAGCCCGACAATCAGATCGCCATCATCAAGGCGCTGAACTTGCCCAACGTGGGCATGGTGTACAACATGCACCACGGCCACGACCACGTGGACCAGTTGCCCGCCCTTATCCAGCGGATGATGCCGTACCTCTATTGCTTCAACCTGAACGGTATGAATCGCGAGGGCGACAAAAAGGGCCAGAAGATTCTTCCCATCGGTCAGGGCGAACTGGACAAGGACCTGATCAAGATCGTTCGTGACAGCGGCTATGTGGGTCCCATCGGCATCCTTGGGCATACGGAGGATGATGCGGAGGACACCCTGCGCGATAACCTGGAAGGGCTCGACTGGATTGTGCCCCAGCTTGATGGTGGCGCGGCACCGGGGCCGAAGCCGGTTCCCCAGCGCGCCAGTCTGCGCCCCGCGGTTTCCAAGGGCGCGCCGTCACTCTCGGAAGCGTTCGGCATGGCGTTGGCCGGGGGCATGGTTGTGGAGGGTAAGCCCGACTACGCCACGCCGCCGATCACGGTTTCCCTTCGCACAAAGTTGAACAGCGCGACGGGATTCAACATCCTCGCGGCCAACCACACCAAGGCCTCCGGCGCGCACTGGGAGATTTTCACCGAGGCGGGCAGCGGCAACCTTTCGGTGTATATGCCCGGCATGAAGCCCGACCATTTGCGCACGGGGCGCAGCATCACTGACGGTCAATGGCGCGAGATCAGCTTTGCCTACGGACCGACCGAAGTCACGCTTGCATTGGATGGCGTGATCGTTGCGGGCCAGCTTATCGAGTCGAATGGCATGGCACCCGCGCCCGGCGGCCTGGCTTTTGGACGACTGGTGGAGGGCGGCTTCAACTGCGACGGCTTCGTGGACGACGTGAAGATCGTGCGCGGCATCGTGCCTGCCGCACCGCCGGTAGAATCTCCCGTGCAGGCCGATGGTGACACGGTGGGGCTGTGGAATTTCGACGACCTCACGGAGACGGCCGCCGCCGTTTCCGCGCGGGTGGAGGACCCCGTGCTGCGGGCCTCCCTGCCGGCGTACCAGGTGATTCCCGCCGCAACGACCGACGAGCTCACTTCGGCCAACGGATTCCCGAAGGACTTCAGCACCTGGCAGCGGTCTCATGGCGGGGCGAGCAACCACCGCTTCAGCAGCGCGGCGCAGATTAATCGCGAGACGGTCAAGGACCTTAAGGTCGCGTGGGAATATCGGAGTGGGGACGGAGAGGGTAACATCCAATGCAATCCCGTGATTGTGGGTGATACGCTCTACGCCCCCACACCGGGCGATTCTCTCGTGGCGCTGGACGCGCGCACGGGCGTGGAGAAGTGGCACTTCAAGGGCGAGGGACGTCCCGCGCATCGTGGGTTGGTGTATTGGCCCGGCGACGGCACGAACGCGGCACGCCTGCTCGTGGCCGTCGGCAAGGATATCTGGGCGATCAATCCCGACACCGGAAAGGCGATCGAAAGCTTCGGCGAGGGCGGCAAGGTGGTCTCCGGCCAGGCCGTCGTTGCGGGTGCAATCTACAAGAACGTCTTCGTCATTCCGGGTTATGCGGGCGACGTATGGGGCTTCGACATTATTTCGGGCGCGCGCCTATGGACCTTTCACACCCGGCCGTCCGGGGCCGAGTATGGCGCCGATTCCTGGAGTACCGTGGAGGAGGGCGCGAACTGCTGGGGCGGCATGGCGCTGGATGAAGAGCGGGGGATAGCCTACATCTCCACGGGATCGCCCAAGCCCAACTTCGTGGGCGTACATCACAAGGGCCAGAATCTTTTTGCGAATTGTGTCATCGCGCTGGACGCCCTCACGGGCGAGCGTAAGTGGCACTTTCAGGAGATCCGCCACGAGATCTGGGATCTTGATATTCCCGCGCCGCCGAATCTCGTGACGGTCATGCGCGATGGCAAGAAAGTCGATGCGGTCGCCCAAGTGACGAAGATCGGCAACACGCTGTTGCTGGATCGCGTGACCGGCAAGCCCCTCTATCCTATTCGGCTGCGTCGTGCTCCCGTGTCCAAACTACCCGGCGAACAGACTTGGGCCTACCAGCCGGATGTAGAGTTGCCCGAGCCGTTCGCGCGACAAATCTTCACCCCGGAAGATATTACGCAACGCACCGACGAGGCCCGCGACTACATCACGCAGATCGTGAGCAAGGCGAACCACGGCTGGTTCGAGCCCTTTGAAGAGGGCAAGGCGACGATCTTCTACGGCCTCCACGGCGGAGCCGAGTGGCCCGGTGCTGCGGTGGATCCCGCTCGGGGCCTGCTCTACGTGAGCGCGAACGAGGTGCCCTGGAGCATCACCGTGGTGAAAGCGGTGGAGGTCCGTCGTGATCCCTCCCTGCCGCCGAGCCGGGGGCAACAACTCTATGAAGAGCGCTGCCTAAAGTGCCACGGCGCGAACCTTCAGGGCAACGGCATGGCCCCGCCCCTCCTCGGCGTGGAAGGGCGCTTAAAAGAGGAAGAGATCCGCGCCCTCCTCAAGACGGGCCGCAATCTGATGCCCGCCGCCGAGGGCCTGAGCGCGGAAGACGAGAATGCCCTGCTGGATTACTTCCTGCTGCGCGAGCCTGGTGTGACCGTCATTCGCCCCGAGGATTCCGGCGAGCTGCGCTACACCTTCAGCGGCTATCACAAGCTCGTCGATCAGGAGGGCTACCCCGGCGTGGTGCCGCCCTGGGGCACGCTGAACTGTATCGATCTGAACACGGGCAAGATCGCGTGGAAAGTGCCGCTCGGCTACTACCCCGACCTCGCGGCCTGGGGCGAGGACAAGACCGGTGCGGAAAACTTCGGCGGCGCCATGGTGACGGCAGGCGGCTTGGTCTTTTGCGCGGGCACGCCCGACAACCTCATCCGCGCCTTCGACGCCGACACGGGCGCAGAGTTGTGGCAACACGAGTTGCCCTTCGGCGGCTATGCGCCGCCTGCGACGTATGAGGTAGATGGCAAACAGTACGTGGTCATCGCGGCCACGGGCGGCGGGAAGCTGGGCACGGCGATGGGCGATGCGTGGGTGGCGTTTGCGCTGTGAGTCTGGAGCCTGGAGGGGCATGGGCCAGCGATGGCAACGCGTTCGGCCAGGAATCGAAGAATCGCGAGTTATCCGAAGGCTCAAATACACCCCGGGTGCCACCTCAATCGTGCAACGCACGTTTGGGTGCCCTGTGGGAGGAAAACTGTTTGTCAACACGAAAGTTCAGATCCGGCTTGTGCTCTCAGAGCGGTTGTCAATAGGATTTTCCCCACGCAAACCAGCCCTGCGGCAGTTGCATTCACAGCACAAGGAATGCCGCCGCACAAGGCACCCAAACGAGCGTTGCTCGATTGAGGTGGCACCCGACATCGGCACTGATCGTCCTGGCCCATTCTTCCCAAGTAAGTGCCATTCGGTACAGCCACCCGTTTCATCCGGCCCCTGACACGCATACGCGGCCAAGACTTTCAACGCGCGGGAGGCCGTCCCCGAGGGCCGTGAACGGCTATCAAAAAAGGTCCTCGTCGTTCCAATCGGCATAGTCATCGTACTCATTTTCAGGGCCCCAGGACTTGAGCACGTAGCCCGCGCGATAACCGAGGCCCCACTGGTCGTCACCATCGAGATCATCCGGCTCTTCATCGTCGACTATGTAGTCGTCCGGATAGCGCACTTCACCCAGGTCGTTGCGATCAAAATCCCAGAACGCGGCCTGCCTGCGCTGGAGCACCAGCGGATCTTCGCCGTAGGTGGGTTCCTCGTTGCGGACCTCCCACGCATGTAATAGATGGTACTCGCCATCCTGCATCAGCGCGACGGGGTCGTTGAGATAGGCTTCCCAGTGTTCGGGTTCAGCGGCGGTGTGTTGTTTGCCTTTGCGGCGGGGTTGCGGGGGGCGTTTCGTGCGCTTTTTCTTGCTCATGCTTTGTAAATCACTATCGGGCCGATAGGACGGATTTGACCGATAGGACGGATATATTCAATCTGTCCTATCGGTCTTATCTGTCCTATTCTTGCTACTTCCGCGCGCCCAGGGCCTTCAGCACATCACCCAGGCCACTGAGCAGCGCGCCGAGCTTGGCGACGGTTTCCGGGTCGGGCAGGGGGATCTGCAATTCCGGCTGGCCAGTCCGCTCGTTCTGCTTGATGAAGCTGGCAAGGCCTGGCGACTTTGCGTTGCCGCCCTGTGCGGCTGCGGCACCCAACTGACCGAGAAAAGCGAGGCCCGCGTTGACGAGATCGCCCCAGGGCTCGGGCGCGGCATTCTGCTGCTTCGCGGCCATGGCTTCGCGCGGTGCCGAGACGGTCGCCGACGTTTCGGGCATTTCCCAGGGCGCGTCGTCTTCCTCATAGCGCACGGGCGCTTCAGAGGCGGGCGCGGCCACAGGCGTGGCTTCGGTGACTTGCTCCACGGTCTCCATGAACTTCTGCATGCGCGAGCCGCCGAGGAAGACCTCGTTCTCGCCGCCGTCGAGCACGCCGGCGAACATGGAGCTCTTGAACTTCAGCGTGTCGAGCATGCCGTGCTCGATGGTGCCCTTCGACACGAAGTGGTAGACCTGCACGGGGCGCTGCTGGCCCATGCGGTGTACCCGCCCGATGCGCTGCTCCAGTACGGCGGGATTCCACGGCTGATCCATGAGGACGACGGCGGAGGCGAACTGGAGGTTGAGCCCAACGCCGCCGGAATCGGTACACAACAGCACGGGACACACGGGGTCGTTCTTGAAGCGATCCAGCGCGGCCTTGCGCCCCTTGCTATCGAGAGAGCCGTGGTAGTAGGCGTAGCCCATGCCGCGCTCGTCGAGTCGGCGGATGAGTTGGGCGTGGGTGCCGAGCCACTGGCTGAAGATGACCACCTTGTTGTCCGGATCGGCGAGCACGTCTTCGAGCAGCAACGCGCACTCGTCCATCTTTGTGCTGAAGTCCGTCTCCTTGTCGATAAGGAAGGTGCTGTTGCACGACATGCGCATGTATTGGAGCGCGGTCATGAGGCGGCGCTGATCTTCCTCGCTCAAGAAGCCGAACCTGCGCCACTTGTTGACGAGGCGGCTGACCGTATCGCCGTTTTCGGTATGGATGTCCCGTTGTTCTTTGGTCATGTCGACGAAGAAATACTTATCCGTGCGCTCGGGCAGCTCCTGGAGTACTTCGGACTTGCGCCGGCGCAGCAGTACGCCCGCGAGGCTCTCCTTGATCGCGCCGAGGTCCTTGTAGCCTATGACGCGGCCGACCTCGTCCACGTGTTCGTGGGCGTGGAGGAATTTAAAGAGGGGGCCGAGGTGGAAGCGGTCCACGAACTCCATGATGGAATGGAGCTCCGAAAGACGATTCTCCAGCGGCGTGCCGGAGAGCACGATGGCGTAGTCGGACTCCAGTTGCTTGATCGACTTCGCCCGAGTCGTGTCCCAGTTCTTAATGCGCTGGGCTTCGTCCAGAATGATCACATCGGGCCGCCACGCGCGAATAAGATCGAGGTCGCGGCGGATGATCTCGTAGTTCGCCAGTTTGTAGAAGCTATCGCTTTGGTAGATCCTCGCGCGCTCGTGCTGGAGTCCGTCTACCACTTCGGCGCTGCGCCCGGTGAAACGCTCCACTTCCGATTTCCATTGGTGCTTCAGCGCGGCGGGCGTCACCACGAGCACCCGCTCCACCCCGGCGGTCTTCGCGAGGATCTCCACCGCCGTGATCGCCTGGATGGTCTTGCCCAGGCCCATGTCGTCCGCGAGAAGGCAGCGCCCCGCCTTCGCGGCGAAGATAGCGCCCTGACGCTGGTAGGGGTAGAGTTTTGTCTTTACCAGCTTGCCCAGCGCCGCCGCGCCGCCTTTCCCTTGGAAGAGTTTCCCAATCGTTTCCTGGCGACGTGCGTTGTCCCGGTGCTGCGCCACGAAGGCCAACACGTCTTCGTAGACGCGGATGTCGTGCACGGTCTTTGCGATGTCGCGCACGAAGCGGTCAAAGATCGCGAAGCCCTTCTCCGGGAGGCGTCCGTGGGGATCGAAAAAGCGCGCCAGGAGCTTGTCCGCCGCCGGGGTGCATTCCGTGCCGCGCGTCATGTGGACGGAGCGCTCCGCGCCGTAGCGCAGGTAGACCTCGGTGAAGGGTGGGTGGTATCCATCGCGGAAGGCGGCCTTCGCGCCGCGCTTCTTCTGCAAGGTCGCCAACAGCCATTCGATGTGCTTGCAGGTACCCAGCGTGTTCACGGAGAAGTCCGGGCAGGTGCAGAAGTTCTCGCCGAGCTTTTCGCTGCGCACCGAGACGCGGTAGGTGCGCTTGCTCGCGGGATTGTGTACCGAGAAGGTGGAGAAAAAGGGTTGATCGCCCAGGTTCTTGAGCTGGAAGTTCTGCTCGCGGCCATATTCGCGACGCAGCGCAACTTGCCACTGGTCGAGGGTCATCGCCTCGGGCTTCCGAGTGCGCGAGGTCTTCGCGGGCGTCTTCTTTGCAGTACGCTTTTGGGGCTTGGGCTTGGGCTTTGCGGTCTTTGCGAGCATGAAATCGGGCCTTGTATGTTACAGGATTCAAAGGGATTGAATGAGACGCGTGATTTTACAGCAAACCCAGTCTCTAAAGGCTATCAACGCGAATAGGAGATTGTTGTTTCCGCGGTCAGGCCAGCCGTCAGATCTTCGGCCTTGATATGCCAGGTTCCGGGAGTCTCGTTCAAGCCCGGAATTATGGGCAGTCGCAGGATCCCGTTCCGCGCGCAGTAGTAGCCGGAGTACGCGCTGGCCGCGCCGTCGGCGTCCTTGATGTCGATCCACAAGGGTTGAAGGCCGTCGATGGGCAACCCGTTACCTTCTTCGACGAAGATTAATACGCTGTTTTCTGTTCCCAGTTCAAGTGACGGAGGTGCCGCGATGCGCATCTGGGCGAGCGGAACTGGATAGAGGGCAATGACGGTGCCGCCGAGTTCGTCGAGATCCGCCTTGAATTTCCATCGCCCGTCGGCCTTCTCCACCGGCAATTCGCGTTTGTTGAGCATGTCGTAGGCCGTCAGGGTTTCGTGGGGCCACGCATTAAGCGTTACCACCGTGCTGATGGGCAGGAGCTTGTCGAGCACGCCTTGTATTTCATGCCCGCCCGCTCCCCATAGGTGCGGTTGTCGTTGACGAGGACGAGATAGTTCGCGCCGTCCATCTCCAGCATGTTCGTGAGCACGCGGGGTGTGTCGCACTCCGCAAAGGTGGACACTTTCCTCGCAAGCCCCTGTTTCAATTGTGCGGCGTAGTCTTCCATGATGCGCTGGTCGTCGAGGGCGGTGACGCCGGTGACCTGTTGCACTTCCGCCGTACCGGGTTTGAGCTGGTCATTCCAATTCGCGAAGTCGGCGTTGTTGGCGATGGCGTTTGCGCTCACCTTATTCCGGTAGGTGAAATCGAAATCGAAGCGAAGCGCTCCGGGCAGGTCGGGGCCGAGATATTGATCGGCAATCACCAGGCCGCCACGCTGTTGGAAGGCCTGCACCGCCTTATACACCGATTCCGTCAACACGTCGCATTTGGGCAGTACCAGCACGTTGTAGTCTTCGAGTCCATAGCGTTCGATCGTTTCGTCGAGTACCACGTCTGCGTTGAGATGGTTCATCGCGAGCAAGGTGTAGAAGTGGTAGATCTGGTAGTTGTTGTAGCTGCCCAACAGGTTCGGGGACGTGCCATGGATAGCCGACGCCATGGAGCTGAGTACGGCAATGCGGCGCGGGGCCACCTCGGCCTGGGAGAAAAATTGGCCGTAGGGCTTGAAGACGCGATCGCTGAGTTCGCGGATCTTTGCGCTCGTCGCATAGGGTACTTTGAAGCTGTCGGCCGACTGGGGGTCGCACTCGCTGGAGTAGTAGTAGCCGATGGCTTTCGGCGCGCGGGAGAGATTGATCCATGTCGTAACGGTCATGTGATCGGGGCCCATGAGCATCCACTCTTTGGTGGGGGCCAGTTGGCCGGGGTAATTCAGCAGGGTAATGGTGTGCAGCGGGATGGCTCCGCTTCCCTTGCAGGCGGCTCGGAGAGTCTCGATATAGAGCATGAGCTTGGGATCGGGGTTGGTGTAGGTCCAGGTGCTGGCCGCGCCGAGGTCCTCAAAGAGATCCAGATATCCCGCCTCACGGTAGGGATCAGTAATGCTGAGAATGTCGGGCCGGAAGCGCCGAATCATCTCGGCGGTGCGCGTGTTAGCCAGGCTCAGCCCATTGCCCTGCTTGTAGTGGAACTTTGAGCGCAAATACGCCGGGTCCGCATCGGACAGGACGCCCTGCGCAACCCAGACCGGTTCCGTGGCGGGCTGGGCCGTTCCAAAAGTCTCCTCCGCCAGACGCAACCCGGCGATATTTCGGTTGGGTTCGAGTCCATCCACAATCTCGGTATTGAAGAAGGCTGCTTTTACTTGGGGGAAGTGCTGCACAAACTCCATCAGCTTCCGGTTGGACTCATTTTGTACGCGCGCCACCTCCGGGTGAAAGGGATTGGCGACGCTGCCCGTTTCGTGCGCACGGACGCCCAGGTTCGTCGCATCGGGATCGGCGATCTCTTTCGGATTGACGTCGCGCAGCCCGCCGTTGGGCGAGATGCCTACATCCGCCCCGGCCAGGAGACCCTGGTCGAGCGCGCGGATCCAGTCATCCCCCGTGTAGGGCGATCCCCAACTGGGGCCGGTCCAGGTGGTGAAGCCGTGATCGAGATACCACTGCGATCCGCCGCCGCCCCACAGCCAGATCATGAGGCGATCGGAATTGGGACGGTGTACGGTGCTCACGGACAATTCGGCCAAGGCATCGCCGCCCGTGGAGGCGTAGTTCGCTTCCACGGCCCACGTTCCGGCACTCAATTGAAGCAGCGGCAGCACGATGGACACCTGCGTCCGGGCGCGCGGCGGTAGCGCGACCACGGGCAGTACTTTCTTAACCACGCCGCCCACATTCAATGTGATGTGGCCTTCGGGCAGTGCGTTATCCCCGTTGTTCTCAATGGTGACATCGAGCCTCGGACGTTCGTCCCGGTAGAAACCTTTGCGTCCGAAAGGCGTTTCCAGCGTGAGCACAGGATCCGCCAGGGCCGTGCAGGATACGAACGCCACCGTGGATAATGTAAACACGCGGCAGAACAATGGGATCATAGATATTCCTCACCGCACGGAACGCCGCACGAATCGATGGCCTCTGGTGTTGCTTGCTCCCGCACTCAGACGATCTTCAGGACCACCCGAAAGCGTGCTTCGCCGTTCATCATGCGGTTGTAGGCTTGCTCGGCGTGTTCGAGGGGGTAGACTTCATTCATCGAGCGGACGCCGTGCTGGGCGGCGAATCTCAGGGTGGCTTCGGCGTCGATGGAGGTGCCGGAATACCATCCGCGCACGGAGTAGCTCCCGCCGATCATCAGTGCCGGGCTCACTTCCAGCTTTTCCGCCGCGCCGAGGACCATGAGCACGCCCCGAGGTGCGAGGCCGGGCATCAGGGCCGTCATGGCGGGTCCGTGGATGGCGGTGGCGATGATAGCCTTCGCTTTGCCCAGGGCAATCAACGCGGCGGCGGGGTCGCCCGCCTGGCTGTCGATGTAATGGTCCGCGCCGAGTTCCTTTGCCAGCGGCGCTTTGTCTTCCCCGCGCGCCACTGCGACGGTGCGGAAGCCCATCTTTTTGGCAAATTGGATGCCCAGATGGCCCAGGCCGCCGATGCCGAGAATGGCCACGGTGTCGCCCGGCTGTGCGCCACAATTGCGCAGGGCATTGAAGGGCGTAAGGCCGGCGCAGAGCAGGGGCGCGGCTTCGACGGACGAGAGTGCGTCGGGTACGCGCGCGACCGCCTTGGCCGGGGCGATCATGTATTCGCCATAGCCGCCGTCATAGGCGATGCCCGTGATCGTGTGGGAATCGCGCTCACAGGCAAAGAAATCGCCACCGCGGCAGGGGTCGCAGGCGCTGCAATAACCGCCGTTCCAGCCCACGCCCGCGCGCTGCCCTGGGGAAAGGTGGGTGACGCCTTCGCCCACGGCGTCGATGACACCGACCGCTTCATGGCCCGGCACGCGGGGATATACCGTGCCTGGAAAAAGGCCGAGTTTCGTGAACATGTCGCTATGGCAGATGCCGCAGGCCTCCACCTTGATGCGCACCGTCCCGGGCGTGGGTTCGGGAATGGGGCGCTCCACGATTTCGAAGGCGGCACCGGGGGCGGGGATTTGAGCAACGCGCATGGTAGCCATGGGAGATTCTCCTGGGTTGACGACAGTGGGCCAATCATAACATGGCGCGCGCGGGGCGGAAAACTGGGGGGCGATGGACAGGGTGGACCAAGTGGACCATGTGGACATAGTTGACTTTTCCTGCATATCAGTCGGCATTGAATGCGCCGTCCACCTTGTCCACGTGGTCCACTCCGTCCACTTAGCCGTTGGCCCCGCCGGGATCAAGCCGCTATACTAGCCCCCAGGCAACCAGAGGAGAGCCCCCATGCCCCAGAACAGCACCCGCCGTGATTTCCTTCGCCACACCGCCGTCGCCGCCGCTGCTGGGGGCTACCTTGCCACCGCGCAGGGCTATGCCCAGAACGAAACCATCACCCTCGGTGCCATTGGCACGGGCGGGCGCTGTCGCCAGTTGCTGGAGGTGGTGAAGCAGATTCCCGGCGTAAGGCTGGCGGCGGTGTGCGATGTGTGGGACGCCCACCTGGAAGCGGGCAAGGCCCTGGCCGAGCCGGACGCCTTTGTCACCAAAGATTACCGCGAACTCCTCGCCCGGGAAGACATCGACGCGGTGATCATTGGTTCGCCGGATCACTGGCACGTGCCCATGACGATCGACGCGTGCCGCGCGGGCAAGGATGTGTATGTGGAGAAGCCCCTGACCCACAAGCCGGAGGAGGGCGAGGCGGTCATCGCGGCGCAAAAAGAGACGGGGCGTGTTGTGCAGGTGGGCATGCAGCAGCGCAGCATGACGCACCTTATCGAGGCGAAAAAGATCTTCGAGGCGGGCGAGCTGGGCGAGGTGATCAAGGTACACCTCACGTGGAACCGGAACGCGGAGCGGAGCCCCAAGGGCAAGTATGGCATCGACCCCGCCACCGTAGACTGGAAGGCCTTTCTGGGCAACGCGCCCGACCAGCCTTTTGATGAGTACCGTTTCCGCAACTGGCGCTGGTTCTGGGATTTTGGCGGCGGCATTTTCACAGACCTGATGGTGCATTACATCGATGTGGCCCACTGGTTCCTGGAGGCGGGCGACCCGGCGATGGCCACTAGCATCGGCAGTTTCTTTGCGAAGGAAGGCGAGTGGGAAACGCCCGACACGGTGCAGACGCTGTTGACCTACGACACGCCCAAGGCCCAGATCTATTTCGAGGGCACCTTCTCCAATGCGCGCAACGCGGCGATGATGGAGTACATGGGCACGAAGGCGACGCTCTACGCGGATCGCGGGCGCTACGAGTTTCACCCCGAGCGCAACAATACCGCGCCCTATAAAGAGCTCATATTGGGCGAGGGGCCGCGCGGCGCAGATTTCTTCAACGAGCCCCGGGGGGAATTTCTCCACTTGAGCAACTGGCTGGAGTGCATTCGTACCCGCGAAACCCCCAACGCCCCGGTCGAGGCGGGTGTCCGTGCGGCGGCGGCGGCGCAGATGGCGAATCGGGCCCTGCGGGAGCAGCGGGTGGTGCTGCGGGGGTGAGTCGGCTCCCTTCGGCCACGCGAGGAAGAGAAGGATTGACCACGGAAGTGCACGGAACTTCACGGAATAACCTACAAGCATCGATATGGCAGGGGCCTTGCATATCGCAAGTGAAGCTGACTTATCACGGACTGAATGAGATTCGCGCCCATCGGAGGCTCAGCTATATTTGTCGCGGCCAACGGCTGCGCATCGATTTCCGAGGCATGTGGTATTTTCAGGGTCCCAGCACCCGGAACTCATGGGCGATGTGCTTTACTCCGGCGGCGATCTTTCCTCCGCCCGTGACGTGGAAGCGCGCGATCACATCACGCCAGAGGTAGCCCTGGCCTTCCGAGATGGGCATTACAATCATGTAGGTCCCCGGAGCGAAATCGAGATCGGCGATGCGGACTTCGCATTCCACCCGACCCTCGTGTTTATCTCCCAGGCGGTTCTCGTAGAGCGACGTCACGATCCCCATCAGCAGACCGTCTTCGCGGAAGAAGTTCAGCGTGACACTGAGTCCCTCCACGTGGCGCTTCAAGGTGAATCCGAAGCGGATAACGACCTCGCTATGCACCGGAACCGCCGTGGCGGACTCTCCCCCAACGTGAATCGCGCATGCAATCTCGTGTACATGTTCGAGAGTCGCGGTAATGGGACCAAAGAGACCCTCCGTCGCGGTGGGAGCGAATCCCTCCATCACAGGCTTGGCCATCTCCGATGAATTCTTCGCGCGCTCTTCCACTTCGAGAAAGGCCAGGTAAGCCTGCACCGTCTCCACCGACGGGCCCGTCGCCATGACCTTGCCGCGATGAAGCCAGAGGGCGCGCTCGCAGAGCTTGATGGCCATGTTGTGGCTGTGGGACACGTAGACTATCGTCACGCCGGATCGCTTGAGCTGTTCCATGCGAAGAAAGCACTTGTTTTGAAAGGCGAAGTCGCCGACGGCGAGGACCTCGTCGATGAAGAGAATGTCCGGCCGGGCATGGACGGCGACCGCAAAACCGAGCCGCGCTTTCATGCCCGAGCTGTAGGTCTGCACGGGGCTGTCGATGGCTTCTTCCAGCTCCGCGAAGGCGACGATTTCGTCCACGGTGGCCCGGATCTCACGGCTGTGGAATCCGGCGAGGGAGGCGGCGTTGTAGATGTTTTCCAAGCCCGACAGGGCGGGGTTGAAGCCTGCGCCGAGGTTGATCAGGGCGCGGACATTGCCCTCGATGCGGATGCGTCCCATGTCGGGCTTGGTCAGGCCACACATCAGTTTCAGCAGCGTGCTCTTGCCCGCGCCGTTGCGTCCTATGAACGCCATGGACTCGCCCGGCGCCATTTCGAAGGAAACGTCGCGCAGCGCCCAGAATTCATCCTTGCGCAAATCGGTCGGCAATGCGCCCCCGAGGATTTCGCGCATCAGATCCGTCACGCCATAGGAAAGGTGGGTCTGGGCGTTGCGCGAATAACGCTTGGACACGCCCTCCACCTGGATCGCGGGATTCATGGTCAGGCGCGCTCCGCGAGCACGGGCACGGCGAGGTGAAAGAGATACCAGCCGCAGAAGAACAGGAGGGCAAAGGCCGCGCTCCACAGCGCCATCGCGCCGGGGTCGGAGAAGTGGTTGGCCGTGGCCAGGTCGCGCAGGTTGTTGATCAACACGGCGACGGGATTGGCGCGCGTGAACTTCTCCGAGGCGATGACGAAGAACACGGGGCTCGCGAATCGCAACGGCAGGATGACCAGGCGCACGGCGCGATCCACGTCGTTGTAGATGGCGTTGAAGGGGGCCAGGATGAGGCCGAGGGCCATGCCCGCGAGGATGAGCAGGGGAAAGCACGCGAGGAACTTCAGAAAGCCAATCGGAGAGAAGCCCCCCATGGCGATGGAGAACAGGAGCAGCACGGCGATGCGAAAGAGGCTGTTGAAGGCGACGCGGAAGGCGACGGACAGCATGAGGGTCTCGGGCGGCACCTTCACCTGGGCCAGCACCGCACGGGAAGTCTGAAAGAGCCGCAGCGACGCGAGCCAGCTTTCGGTCAAGGTCAGGTAGAGCAACATGCCGTAGGTGACAAAGAGGGGATAGGGGATGGCGAGTTTGCCGGGACTCACGATGCCCGCGATCATGAGCCCGTAGAAGATCGCCCCGAACACGAGGGGATCGGCGAGGTCCCAAAAGAGTCCGAACATGGTTTTCGCGTAGCCGCCCTTCACGTCGCGCAGCGCCAGGCGAAAGGCCGCGTAGCGTCCGTCCATCATGCCCCGAAGCATAGCGCGCGCCACGGTGCCGCTTTCGCGCGCGCGGGATTCGGCGGTATAGATGGCGACAGGTTTACTCACGGTGCGGGCTCATCTGCGGGTTCGGGAGGATAGGTTACTCTGGTTTGACTTCACCGACGGGCGGCGTGGGCGCCGGTGTTGCCGGCAGGGCCTCATCCTCAGGTTTAGCGAATCCCGATTCGGGTGCCGGCGGTTCCGTGGCGGGCGCCTCCTCCTTCATTTCCGTCTCCGCCGGGGGCGCGGGATCTTCGAGGGGCGCGGCGGTGACGTTCGGCGTCGTGTTGAAGAGGCTTTCCGTGGTTTCGCCGCCCGGGGGCGTGGCAGTGTATGTTGTGGTTTGCCCGGCCTGGGCCTGTTCGATGGCCTGGGCTTGGGCGAGGGCACGCTGAGCATCCTGTGCGAGTCCCGCCTGCCGCAGAACACGGGCCAGGGCGTAGAACGCGTCGGCGCTATTGGGATCGGCGCCGGTGGCCTCCTGGTAGGCGCTCAGGGCCTGCTTCAGGTCGCCATAGTCCTCGAAGAGTTGGCCCAGATCGATCCAGAGGAAGACCTCCCGGGGGTAGAGCTGGAGGGCCTGGCGGAAGGTGCGCAGGGCTTCATCGTAGCGGTTGGCCTTGCCCAGGATTCGCGCCGTACCGCCCATGGCGAGCACGTTGTTGGGTTGCACGGCCAGGGCCTGGCGATAGGCCCGGATCGAGCCATCCAGATTGTTCATCTTTTCGAAGACATACCCGAGATTCACCAGTGCGTCGGGGGTATTGGGCGCGAGGCGCAAGACCTCCTGGTAGGCCATCGCGGCCCCCTGTAGATCCCCGCCGTCTTCCAACGGGAAGGCGATCCGCATGTAGCCCTCGGGGTCCTGTGGCGCAAGCTCGATGTAACGTCGATAGGCGTAGACCGAACCTTCCAGGTCGCCGGATTCATAGAGCAATTGCCCGGCGTTGAACACCGCCGCGCTGTCATCGGGACACTGGGAAACGAGGGCGCGATAGGCCTCCACCGCCTGGGCCAGGCTACCCTGAGCGCGATAGGCCGCACCGAGCCCGCCGTAGGCATCGCGGAAGGAGGGATCCAGTTCCAGGGCCCTGCGGAAATCCGCGATCGCGCCGTCCGTATCGCCGCCCTCGGCTCGGAGGAAGCCGCGACCGGCATAGGCCTCCGCGTAGTAGTCCGAGAATTGAATCGCCAGATCGAAAAGCGAGCCCGCGAGTTGGGCACGTTGCTGCTTCTGCATGGCGAGGCCCATCTGCGACAGGGTCATGGCGATAGCTCCTCGCTCATCCAACACGGAATAACTGTTGGGCGTGACGCAGGGGAAAGGGAGGTACTGGAGCAGATAATCTTTGCTTGGCTGCAGGCCGCCCTGAGCGGTGGTTTCGATGAAGAAGGCGGGGTCGCCGTTCCAGGTTGCGAAGACATGGCCATGGCCCGCCACCACCTGGATGGGGTAGCCCAGGCGCTTACCCACTGCGCAATAGAGGAGCGTCATCCCCACGCAATTCCACTGTTTCTTGTCCAGCACCTGATCCATCCCCACGAAGACGTCCGCCGTCTGTACCGTGCTGTTCGCGTAACCCTCCTCGGCGTAAAAGAATGTGGCCAAGGCGGCGGCCAATTCCATGGGGGTGGTCGCGGAGGCCACGCGATTCCGGACGCGCCCGGTCAGGTCATTCAGTTTTTCGAGATAGACTTCCGGGGCGCTGGCCGGCTGCACCAGTTGCGCGGCGTACAGCGCGGCCTCCGCCAGGTCGGGCGTAGCGGTCGTATCCAGCGCCATAGCCCGGAGTTTCTCCATGGGTGCGTTGGGCACGGCGGGTGAGGCGGGCACGGGAACGCCTAGGGGTGGTGTGGCCGAAGGCGCGGGCTCCGCAGCGGCAGGCGTTGCGGGTGCGGTCGTGGTGGGCGCCGCTGGCGCTGGCGTGGTGGGTGCCGCGACCGGGGGCGCCACGGGCTGCGCCAGGGCGAGCGGCGGCGCAATCCACGGGACCAGCGCCGCAGCCAGGATACAAAGAGATGCGGCGCGGGTGCGCGGCATAGTAAGCGTGAGAACGCGCATGCAGTGAAAATCCTTTGGATAGCTGAAAATCCCGGCCCGCCAGGTTTTCTATGGGCCAACCTTGTGCCGCGATAGTATAACCGCTCGCCAGGGATGGCGGGAAATGGATTCAGGGTCCGCCACGCCACTATTCCCCGGATGTGCCTGAGGTCTCCAATTCGTAGACGGAGAAAATATCGTTCTCAAACACGATCTTGCCCGTCAGCGTAATTTCCGGTGATCCGCCCAGTTCGATGCGGTCGAGGGAAATCAAGCCCAGTGCCGGGCGCAGGCTGAAGAGGCGATAATGACCTGTGGCGCCTTTGCGCGCCCATTCGGCCATCCAGGCATCGTCCGATTGTGTCACCAGGTAACGCGGCGGGCGTTGGGCAACCCACGCGTGAAAGTTTGCGCTCACCCATTCGTTTACCAGCGCAAACTCCTCGTCGGTCAAGTCCTTCCGAACGGCATTCACCCGTGGCCGGGGTTCGGAGGACATGTTGGTGCTGTAGTTCCATGCATCGCGGCCCCCCGCGCACTCAATCTCCGCCAGCATCCAGCTCACCTCGGGGAAATAGTCCAGCACGATTCGATCGCGGTCGCCCAGGTGGGCATTGAGGAAATCCCGCAATTCGCGCACGGGCTCGGGCACGCGAAAGAAAAGCCGCGTGGCATAGGCTTCGCGCAGCAGGACGCCTTGGACCAGCAGCACAGCTATGACAAGCAGTGCCCCGGTCGCTTTGGCGGGTCCGGCGGGCAGATGGATCCGGCGCAACACCGCGATCAGGGCCTGGGCCAGCCACGCCAGCGCGGCGGCCACAAAGGGCATCAGCAGGATGACGTGGGCGAAGTAATAGCCCTCATGGTTGAAGGAGATCCGCCGCATGGCATAGGCCGCGAAGAAAGCCACGCAGAAATAAAGCAGAACGCTGGTCAGGAATCGCCGGCGGGGCAATCCCGCGAGGAGCACGGCGGGTATGAGGAAATACTGGATGGCGGGGGTGAAATTGCGGTTCAGAATTTGTGCGCGCACGCTTCGAAACCATTCATGGAAGAGGTCGCCATAGCTCATCTGCTTGCGGGTGTCCTCCAGGATGCGCAACCCCGTGGCATCGCCGAGATAGAGGTTGTTATGGACATACTGGGCGATGGGGTAGGTGAAGGTCAGGAGGACAAACGCCACACGGTAGCGGAGGGGAATCTCGACGAAGAGTGCGACCAGCAGTGCGACGGCGTAATTCTCAGGACGGCTCATGCCCGCGCAGCCGAGGGCCACGCCCGCGAGGAGGTAGAGGGGAATGCGCCGTACGAGCACGGCTCGGTCGAGAAAGTCGATGGAGAGCAGTAGAAAAAAGGTGGCCCAGACGAAGGTCCAGCCGCTGAAGGTGACATAGAGCACGAGCGGCGCCCCGAAGAAGAGCGCCATGGCGAGCACGCCCGTCCACGGGCCAAAGCGCCGCGCGGTGACGCGGAAGAGGAGCCATGCGGCCAGCGCGCCCACGAGGGCATGAAGCAGGAGGATGGCCCGAATGCTGTAGCCAAAGACCGCGAAGTAGACGCCATGGATCGTGTAGGGCAGGGGCGTGGGGGTCTGCTGGCCGCGCCACCAGATGCCTTCGCGGAACCAGCCGGGGAGGTTCAGGGTTACCATGCGGTGGGCCGTGGCCAGGCCGGTGCTGGCCGTGGTGGGCTTGTTGTCCAGGAGCCCGAAGCCGATGAGCGCGGCGCCGAACAGGAGAAAGACCGCGACAAGGAACGCGGCGCAGCGGGATGCGTTGCGATGGGCGGTGCTTGCATGGGGCAGCGCGTCATAGGGGAGGATGTGGTCCTGCACCCAGTTGGCGGCGGCTCTCATGGATTTTATGGTTGGCATGGGAACTCTCCGCGACTGACATGATACATCGTGTGTGCCTGAGGACTTGGGAAGTACACCTTCATTGAGTTGCATTCCGCTATTCCTTCCATCGTACTTCATAGTCCCGCATCTGGGATTTTCGCCGGGGTCGGGTGGCGCTGCGCCAGCGCTTGCGCACCATCAGGAAAATCCGGCCGGTCACTTCGAGGGGCAGCAACTGCACAACGCCACGGGCGAGCCGGGTGCGTCCCAACCAGAACACCAGAGCGATGAAGAGTCCCACGCCCTGCTGGCGCATCGTGCTCACGGCTTCGTACGCATAGTTCGGCACGGTTCCGCCCATCCAGCGGCGAAGGCGGATCCGGCTCCAGACCGCATACTTCTTGTTGTACAGGCCGTGCGCGTGCATGGCGACGGCGTCATCCCAGCTTGAGGCTTCGACACCGATGGCACCCGCATCAATACATGCGCGAAACGCGGCCTCGCCTCGGTCGGTACGCACCGCGACCAAGCTGAAGCCCTCCTTACGCTCTTCATAGCGCGTGGCCCAGGCATCGCCGAAGGAGATGTCCGCCAGCTCGTTGGACAGGTCCACACACAGGAGGGAGCGCTCCATGGAATAGAAGAGGGTCATGTAGTTCGCATAAAACTTGTCCAGCTCCAGCGCGTGTCCATCGCGCAGGGTCACGCGGAGCTTGCCGGGCCAGGTACCCGCGCGATACTCCACCTTCGCAACCCGATCGAGATCACGAATACCATGCTTGCGCAGGAAGGACGAGACAGCGGTGAAGTGCTGCACCGCGCCGCAATAGGAGCCGAGGATGAGCGCAATCTTCGCCGTCACGGGATGACCGAGGGCCTCCAGCTTGCGCAGGGAATGGACCTGATCGGGCAGGGCCACGATGGCGACCCGCCCGTCAAAGGCCGCAATCTCGCGGAGGATTGTGTTCAGCGGTGCAATGGAATACTTGCTCTGCTGAGACAAACGCAACGTTTCACGATCCCGCACGATGACGGGGCGCGGCAGCAGGGGACGATCGGGGTCATCGATGAGACAGGCAATTCCCTGCACAATGCCGGCGTCGAGCAGGTGTCCGGCGATGGCCGTGATCGCGCCGCCGCTCGCGCCCGCCGCGCGGATCTCGGGATCGCGCGCCCACGCCACGTGCCACGCGCGGGCTGTGCCGAGGAGCATGTCGTCCGGGATCGCACCCATGACCTGTTCGTTCAGTGCGCGGAAATCGACGGATTCGCCGGGGCAGGCCGCCAGGCAGAGGCCCGTGCAATTGGCGCAGGAAATGGAATCGTCCACGGCGGGCAGGCACGCATCAAGCAGGTCCGTAAACTGGAGCTTTTCCGCCGGGCAGATTCCCACGCAGGTGCCGCAGCGCGTACACAGTCCGCCCTCGATGATGTGCGTCTTGAGGTAGGCCAGACTGTCCTGCGCGGTGGCGCTCATGAAAAGACCGTAAGTCCGTCGCCGTCGTAACGCCGCTGAACCACGACCTTGCCCGCTTCGAGATCGACGGGCAGTATGCCGCCGTCCCGGTTCAACTCCTGGGGTTGGTAGAAGCCCGTGGACGCGAAGGAGAAGGCCCGCTCCGTGTCGAGCTGGAGAATCATACGGACCACGGGCTCATTCACTTCGATGAAGTCCGTCACGTCGACCGCATCGTCGCTGACCACGATATTGCGATGGACGCTGCCCACACTGTCGCCTGCGGAGACCGCCCGCTGGCGCAGGTAGTCCAGGAAGCGGCGGCGCAGGAAAGCGGGTACCGAAAGATTGAAGGCGCGCACGAGGATGTTTTTCCAGGGGGTGTTGGTCACCGGCTTGAGCACCACGAGCCGCGCGGACATCCGGGCATTCAGTCCGTCCACGGTAATGTCGGGCTGTTGCTGAAGGAACTGGGAGGTGACCACGGGGCCGTCCGGGATCTCCGCAAAATACCCGCAATCCACAAAGGCATGGCCACCCAGGTCGAGGTGGAACACGCCGCCCTTGCGGAGGTTCGCCACGAGCTTGAGGCCGGGCGTGTCCACCGACCAGAGGCCAGCCTCTTCGAAGTACGTCGTGGCGGGCAGAGGGCCTGGCTTCTGCGGCGCTTCGCTGCCGGCCTCCATCGCGGTCTGGGCCGAAAGTAGGTAGAAGGGGCTCAGGTACGCCAGGTAGCGATCATCGAGACACCGAGTGATGAGCACATGACGCCCCACGTCGAGGTGATGCTCCAGTTGCTTCACCATGCGGGCGGCCGCTTCGCTCTTACGCGCCTGAAGCACCGCGCCCAGGGGGATGAAGTATTCAGTGTTCCGGCTGCCATAGACCCCGCCCGACGTGCCGTCGCGGTGGAGAAAGTGCTGGAGGAACTCGGCGCATTTGAGCGCCATGGCCGTGGCCCGCTTGTCGTTCGTCCGCTTGGCTATGAGCGCGAGATAGCTGTGGGTCAGGGACGCATAGCCGATGTCCGCGCCGCCGTATTCGGGAAACCAGCCCTCGGGCGATTGCATCGCTTCGAGGCGGCTCAGTAGGCGATCCAGTTCCTCTTCGCAGCCGAGGCCCGGGTCCAGCGCGGCCAGGTTCATGAACGCCGCCGCCGCACCCGCGACCTGATTGCCCGCGAGCGCTTCGCTGGTGCGGGAGAGCCACTGGGCGGCGCGGTTCAGCATGTCCTTCGCGTCGTTACGGATACTGGAACTGAGGTGGCGCTCCAGTTGGAGGACGGTTTCGGAAATGTAGAAGGTGACGAAGGCCGTGGCGGCATAGGAGTCCTGGCCGCGATAGACTTCGTCGAAGCAGCCGCTCGGACGCTGTATTCGCATGGTGAAATCGAGCATGGCCTCGATCCAGTCGAGCACCAGGGGCGAACGATAATAGGGATTGTCGGGGATGTCCAACTTCCAGGCCAGCGCCAGGCTCAGGACCATTTCCTGCATCTGGCCGTTGGCGATGTCCTCGATCCGGTAGTGCCAGTGATTGCGGCAGGCGCAGCCATAGGTCGGCGAGTGCATGTTGCGATCTACCTGGCTGAGCATGCGCGGCATCTGCTCGAGCATGGGCCAGGCCAGCAGGGCGGACAGCTCGTTCGGCAGGCTCTTGCGTTTTGCGCGTGTTACCATCAGGCGCCTTCCGGGGCTGCGAGGGATATGGGCTCGCCCGTGCGCAGGGATTCCATGGCGGCAAAGGTCAGGCGGGTCACGGTGCTCAGTTCCGCCATGGGCGTGGGGCTCTTTCCGCTGGCGCAGCCCTGGCGAAACGCGATGGCCTCTTCCACAAAGCCCTTCTGCTGGGAGAAGGAGCGCCGCGTGATCCGCCCCTGGGGACCCCGGCCCGCGAGCGTCCGATAGTTTTGAAGAAACGCGCTGCTATCCGCGCGGTGCATTTCCAGGTACTCCTTGGGGAAACTTGTATCGCCATTGGCCGCGAAGAGAATGACCGCCGTGCTGCCATCGGCATACTTCACCGTCATGCTGGCCGAGTCATAGCTGGTGCGCGCGGCATTTGCGCCCGTCAGCGAGACGGCGTGGACGCTGAGCGGGGCCGCGCCGATGAGAACCTGGGCCACATCGAAGTAGTGGCAGCACTCGCCGATGATGCGGCCGCCGCCGTCGTGTTCGTCGTGCACCCAGTGATCGGGGGGCTGGGCTCCGGCGTTGACGCGATAAAGCACCATGGCGGGTTCCGTCGCGAAATTCATGTAGTCCCGCAGGTCTGTGATAAGGGGGGAAAAGCGCCGGTTGAAGCCCACCATGAGGATACCTGCGGCCTCGCGCTCCGCCGCCTCAATGCGCTGGAGCTCGGCTTCGTTCAGGCAGAGGGGCTTCTCGCAGAAGACATGCTTGCCCGCCGCGAGGGCGGTGCAGATTAGTTCCGCATGGACACCGTGGCGCGTGGTAATGATTACGGCATTCGTTGACCCGTCGCCGATGACGTCGTCGGCCCGCGACACCGCTTCCGACGCGCCGATCTTTCGCCCCGCGTTGACGGCGGAGAGGCCGCGCTCCGTAGCGATGCGCGTGAACACGTTGATACCCGCGCGCTTGAAAGCGGGGAGGAGGATGCCCTGGGCGAAGCGGCCCGCACCGATGAGGCCCACGCGCAGATCGGCGGATTCCGACTTCTCCCGTGGCGCGGCGAGGGGGATGGGTCGGTCCTGCTCCCGCGTGCAGCCGGGGTATTCCAGCACGATGCCCATCGCCCGCGCGCCTTGGGCTTCGAACAGCGGCCTGAGCGCCGTGTCCGCTTCCGCAATGGGAAAGCGGTGGGTGGTCAACGCGGCGAGGTTCAATTGCTTTGCGGCGGCGAGCCGCAGGATTTCGCCCATGTTTCGCTGCATGGTCCAGCGCACATACCCGTAGGGATAGTCCCGGCCCTCCTGCTCGTAGGTCGTGTCGTAGCGGCCCGGCCCATAGGCGCGGGAGAATTTCACCTGAAGCTCTTTCTGGTAGTAGAGCCGACGGGGCAGGGTGCAGCGCACATCGCCCACCACGACTATTTCGCCCCGGTCTCGAGTCAGCTCTCCCGCGAGTCGGAAAAGCTCTTCCCCGCCACCCGACGCGCAGACGAGCGTGTGATCCGCGCCCCGGCCCTGGTGGTTTTCGGCATAGTGGCGGAGCGCCATGGGGCTCACGAGAAAGTGGCCGCGTGGACAGTATTTTCGCGCGGAAAGCACCTGCTCGCCATCGGGGTCCTGCCCGAGCACCACGGCGCCGTGGAGGTCGGCCAGGGCCGCGCAAAGGTGGCCCAGCAATCCCAGGCCGAGGATGAGCACGGTGTCGCCCACTTTGATGTCGCAGAGGCGCAGGGCCTGAAGGGCCACACTGGCCACGGTGGCATAGCAGGCCTCTTCATCCGCCACCCCGTCGGGGATCTTGACCAGCATTGTCCCGGGGACGGCGTTCACCTCCGCGTGATTGGCGAATTCAAAGCCTGCGCAGGCCACGCGGTCGCCGGGCTCGATGCCCTCGCAGCGGTAGCCCTTCTCCAGCACGATGCCGCAGCAACTGTAGCCCAGGGGCACGGGACTGCTGATCAGGTTGCGCACGACGCCGAGGGTGTTCAGGAGGCCGTCATTCTTTGCACGGTTCCACACCTGGCGCACGAGGTCCGGGCGCTTCCAGGCCTTTTCCAGGGGCGAGGCCTTTGCCAGGTGGTAGACGGCCCGCTCCGTGCCCAGGCTCACGGCGGAAAAGGTGGTGGCCACCAACGCGCCGTTGGCCGGACAGGCCGGCATGGGGTAGTCCTCCACGCGCAGCGCGCCATTCTTGAAATTCTGCGTCAGCACTTTCATAGGCCCCCCTTCGGTGCGCCGTTGCGCTCCTGGTTCATCACCCTGTTACGCAGTTGTACCACCAGTTTGCGCAATTGGACCACCTGGCCCGCGCTGAAGGAAAAAAGGAGGAACTGGATGCCGCTTACGATGAGCAACAGCGCGATGATCAACAGGGGACGGCCCCCCGCGCGGATTTCGAGGAAGATGGACTGGTACGCGAGGTACACCATGAGGGCGGAGCCCAGGAAGATGCTCGCGAGGCCCGCCGTGCCCATCAAGAGAAAGGGTGCTTGGCCGAAGGTGAACATCATGTGAGAGTAGATGTATTTCGGCGCGTTGAAGTTGGATTTGCGCACCGGCGCGCCCGGTTTGGGCGCTTCCCACGCGAGGACGGCCGGGATTTCACCGATGCGGAAGCCCAGCGCCTCCGCCTGGGAGATGATCTCCAGGTGAATCTCTTTGCCGTCGGATTCGAGGAAGAGGGCGTCGATCACGTCGCGACGATAGGCCCGGGTCATGCCGCTCAGCATGGTGATGCGCGATTCCGAGGCGAGGCGGAGGATCTTATTGCCGAAGCGACTCAGGAAGACCCGGTGCGCCGGCACGTTTTCCAGCCGCCCGCCTTCGCCGTGGGGCGAGGCCACCACGAGATCGCAGCCCTGAGCCTCCAGTCCGGCGAGGAGCTTCTCCACGATGTCCGGGCCCCAGCTCAGATCGGACTCGGTGGTGACGATGAACTTGCCCCGGACCAGTTTGAACCCCGTGCGGAGGGCATAGCCCCGGCCCCGGTTGCGGGGATAGCCCGCCAGGCGCAGGCGCGGATCCGACGCCGCCAGGGCGCTCACGCGTGCGGCGCTGTCGTCCGTGCTGCCGTCGTTCACGAGGATCAGCTCCCACGCGCGGCCGAGGCGATTCAAGGCGTCCAACAGACGCGTCAGGTTCGCCTCAATGCCCGCCGCCTCGTTGTACATCGGGCAGATCACCGATACCTCGGGCGCTTCCAGATGTGGGACGGCGTGGGCTTCCATGAGGGGCGCTATTCCTTGCGGGTCGGTGGTGTTTGGGGTTGGTCTGGAGTATATAGGCCCCTTGGAAAAGATCACAACCGCGCGCCTATACTGGGTCGAAGGCCCAATCTCTTCCAACCACTTCGAGCCGCAGTATGAACTACGAATTTCTCATCGACAATACCGAAAAGATCGCCCACTCCGTGGTGCCCATCCTGGCGCTTTTTCCGGAGGCCCCCCAGAAGCTCATGATCTGCGGCACGGGCTTTTTTATCCACGAGCGCGGCTGGCTGGCCACCGCCTCCCACGTGGCCCGGCTGGAGCGCAAGTGGGTGCTCTACGACGCCATGCTCCTCGAATGCGACGTGGTCGTGGAGCAGCTCACCATCAACAAAGAAAAAGACGACCCCCGCATGAAACACGAATGGGACATCGGCGTGCTCCAGGTGCAGGCGCCCCGGAAGACCTTTCAGCCTGTGGAGCTTTCGCGCAAGCTCCACTTCAGGCGGGGCGAGCCCATCGCCCAGTATGGCTATTACGATCAGGGCGTGAAATACAAAGTGGGCTCCTTTACCGGGCTCAACGGCCTCCTCACCACCGGCGTGGTCAGCGCCGCCACCAACATTCGCATCGGCACCATCGAGATGGGCAGCCGCCTCATCCTCGACATCAGCGCCGGGCCCGGCAGCAGCGGAAGTCCCGTTTTCGACCCCGACACCGGCGAGATCCTCGGCATGATCGTGTCCGGCAAGGAAAAGCGCGTCCTCGGGCCCGGGAGCAACCCCAACGAGTTCAAGGTGGAGCATATTCCCATGGGCATCGCCTACTCCGACCCGATTATCCACCTGGGCATGTGGCTGGAGAAGTTTCTGCGGTAGCGTGTGTTTTTACGTAAAAGCGACTATAAGAAAATTTGTAATAACGTATTGACAGATTTCCGCTTTGGGGCTATACTGATTTCAGACGGCGGCGGGAGAGCGCGACGGCAACAGCTTCTCCCGTTCAATTCCCCTCTGGCCCCAGGGCCTCCGGGAAGCGACTGCGTCGTCCGATAAAATAGCGGTATTCAGGGCAGTTCAATCAACCAAAGGGGTGCGGCCATGCGCGCGACCAACGATTTCCTTCCATCGACCCTCGGTCGAATCTCCGTGTCTTCCATCCTCGCCTGCCTGGGCGTGGTCAGTCTGCTGGCTGCGCCGCCAGCCGTTCAGGCAGCAGTCCCCAACATCGACGAATCGCAAATGACTGATGTTACGATGGACATCGAGCACATGGGAGCGGACGCGCAGGGCAATGTCTATCTCTTCGGCGGAGCCACCGAAACAACCGACTTTGATCCGGGGCCCGGCACTTTCACGCTTTCGAATGACGTGGAAGGCGAGTTTGTATTTATCCAGAAGCTGAACGCGGCGGGTGAGCTCGTCTGGGCGAAGACGCTGAATGGGATGCGCGGCGATGCAGGTCAGCTTAGGCCAATGTTCGCGGTTGATGCCGCTGGGAACGTTTACCTTACAAGCGGTACCGGCGGGCCGCAAGCTATTGATTTTGATCCGGGCGAGGGCGAGGTCTTCTCGGCGGTGAAGGGTGGTTCCGACATTTGCGTGCTCAAATTGGACACCGACGGAAACCTGGTGTGGGCGCGCTTTATGGGGGGCGATGGCACGGATAATGGCCTTTCCATCGCCGTCGATGGATTGGGCAGCGTCATCGTCGGTGGCCAATTTGACTTTACCGTGGACTTCGATCCCGGTGCAGGCGTGTCGGAACTCACGTCGTCCGAACACGAGAGCACCAGCGAAGCATTCGTTTTGAAACTGGATGCTGATGGAAACTTTGTCTGGGTGAAGACGATCCAGGACAATGAGGCGTACGGCGAGGGCTTTGTGTCCAATTATCCGCTTGCACTTGCTGGGGACGCAAATGGCAACGTCTTTATCACGGGAGAGTGTGGCGGTTATATCGACCTCGATCCCGGCGAGGGGGAGGCTATTCGCGGTTCGGGCATGACTGTATTTATCTGCAAATGGGACACACAAGGAGAATTCATTTGGGGTCGCTCCCTCGAATCGGCCTCCTCCCCCGAACGTCCAAGAATTAACCTGGATGCGAGCGGGAATGTCTATGCCAGTGGCGACTATGTGGGCACGATGTCGTTCAATCCCGACGAGCCCGCAGCGCTGAGCAGCACACATTGGCGATCATATTACGTCCTCAAGATGGACACCACCGGACATATCCTGATGGCCACTTCCGTGAGCGGGATGGAACATGCTTTTCTGGGCGCTACAACGGTGGACTCGGCGGGCAACATTTACACTGCGGGCGGGTACGGCTATATCGACTACCGGGGCGAGGAAGTGGAGGGCGGCGAACGTGCCTGGCCGGTTTACTTTCTCCACAAGATTGACAGCGTGGGCAACGTGGTGTGGAATCTGACCGTCGACAGCGACTCGGACTGGCCTTCGGAATACGCCCGAGCCGCCACCAGCGTCGGAGACAGCGTATACATCGCGGGACAGATCATGGGGCCGATGAATTTCGAAGGGTCCCCCGTCTCCGAGAATCTGTTGGAACCCGAGTTTTCGGGGAATTATCTACTGAAATTTAATGCCGAGGGTACCGTGGGCGAGGGTGAAGGTGAAGGTGAAGGTGAAGGCGAAGGTGAAGGTGAAGGTGAAGGTGAAGGTGAAGGTGAAGGCGAAGGCGAAGGCGAGGGCGAAGGCGAAGGCGAAGGCGAAGGCGAAGGTGAAGGTGAAGGTGAAGGCGAAGGCGAAGAGGCAGTAGTCGAAGCTGCGTTCACATCCGACGTGCAATCCGGCGATGCACCGCTCACGGTACAGTTCACCGATCAGTCTATCGCGCAGGACACGACGATAAGCTCCTGGAACTGGGCTTTTGGCGATGGCGCCTTCAGCAATGTTCGTCATCCCGCCCATACCTATACCGAGGCGGGTGAGTACACGGTCTCTCTGAGTATCGTCACCGCGGCCGAAAGCGGTGATGTGGAAACGAAGACGGCCTACATCTCGGTCTCCGGTGCTGTGGGTGGTGAAGGTGAGGGCGAAGGGGAAGGCGAAGGCGAGCCGGATGATCTTTCCGCCATGGCCGAGGCCCTCCTGGCGGGCATTGCCACGGCCGATACCAGCGGCGACGGCGCTTTGTCCTACACGGAAGCGAAATCGCTTGTTGCGGGTCTCTCGGCGGCCCAGTTTATCGAACTGGACGCCAGCGGCGACGGATTCCTGAGCGCATCGGAATTGAACGCTCATGTCGGTGGTGCAGAAGGCGAGGGTGAAGGTGAAGGTGAAGGTGAAGGCGAGGGAGAAGGAGAAGGTGAGGGCGAAGGCGAGGGTGAAGGCGAAGGCGAAGGCGAAGGTGAAGGTGAAGGTGAAGGTGAAGCACCCTTTGGCTGCAACCTCACCAAAAAATTGGGATGGAACCTGGGCGATATGTTTCTCCTGGGCACCGCGTTGATGGGCTGCCTGGCCTTCGGAAACCTTGGGCGACAGCCGTAGCGGTTAATTCGGTACCTGCTTTGAGCGCCCGGGCTGTCCCGGTGACAGCCCGGCGCTTCCGTAGCGACCACGGATTTACGTAAAGCAGCCAAGATGGCAATATGAAAATACGTATTGACAGGAATCCGCTCTTGGAATATAGTAGTTCTTGAACGTGGGTCTACGTGGTGGCGGGTCAAGCTTGCGACTTGGGTCGGGGCAACGCCCTCCGTCAGGAGCCTTTTCAGAAGTAGTTGACTAACGAACGGCAGTCTCAACCTATGGGGTGCGCATCATGCACGCAAATCAACGTATTCACTTCCCGCTGATTCGAGCCATCCACCGCTGCGTGCGCGTTGCACTCGGCCTGTCCGTGCTCGCCGCGCTTGCGGCTACGAGTTGGGCGCAGGATCCTCAACTGGAATTTGCCGTGAGCTACGGCGCGGTTGACGTAGACGCCGATGCCAGTGTTCAGAGTGTCGCGGTCGACTCAGTGGGTAATATCTATTCCTTCGGCCAGTTCGGTCCCAAGGTGGACTTTGATCCGGGGCCAGGTAGCGTTACCATCAACAACAACATGACTGGAACGTGGCTGTATATTCAGAAACTGAACGCCCAGGGGGAGCTCGTCTGGGTGAAGGTGCTTGGCGGTAACCAGGGCTACTTCAATTGGCCGACGCTGAACCGGAAGCGCAAGATCGCCGTGGACGCCGTCGGCAATGTCTACATCACCGATGCCTTTGTGAACACCATTGATTTCGATCCCGGTGAGGGGACCTCAACGCTCACCTCTGTGGCGGCGAAATCGGATGCCTTCATACTCAAGCTGGACACCGATGGGAATTTCCTTTGGGTTCGCAAGGTGGGGAACACGGAAAACGATGAGGGCCATGGGATTGCCGTGGACCCCTCAGGCAATGTGCATGTCGTGGGCCACTTTAAGGGCACCGTGGACCTCGATCCGGGTGAGGGTACGGCCGAGTACACCACGGCGACGGGACGCAGTGAGCTTTTCCTCCTGAAGCTGGATACCGACGGTGATCTTCTTTGGGCAGGGACCATGGGCGGCGCGGACGGATTCACCGGGGCGGAGGAGGGCGTCATTAATACATCGTTCATCACGCCCCTGTCGGTCGATGTCGACGGCACCGGCAACGTATTGGTGTCGGGCACCTATACCGGTACAGTCGATCTGGATCCGAGCGACGCCGTCTCGCTGCAAAGCAGTTGGGGGAACTTCGTGAGCAAGCTGGACGCCGAAGGGAATTTCCTCTGGTCCACTTCCCTCGGAGAGGGGGCCGCGTTTTCACGCTCTATTGTGGTGGACAGTGCGGACAACGTGTATCTCATGGGCAGATTAATGAACAGAGGAGACTTCGAGCCCGGCCCCGGCGAGACTGAATTGATTGGCGATGGTGGGGCGAACGTGTATATGGTGAAGCTGGATTCGGCAGGTGTCTTTGCCTGGGCGCGCGCATTGGGTGCTGGCGGCAATCTGGACCCCTACAGTGCCGACGTGGATGCGGACGGTAATTTTTATGCCGTTGGTAAATACAGCGGCACGATTGACCTGGATCCCGGTGTCGGAGTTCAGAGTTTCACCAGCGACGGCACCGACGCTTACTATGTAAAGCTCGACCCGTCCGGAAACCTTACGTGGGCCGGGGTCACGCAAGGTGAGAGTGGCGTGCTGGCAAACCATGTAACGACGGGCAGTGATGGCGATGTGTATATCGGAGGGCATTTCTATGCTTCGGTCGATCTCGATCCCGGGGAAGGTGTGGACACCCATTCGAACGTGTTCCTCAGTTCCGAGAAGGCTTACCTGATAAAGCTCAGCCCGAATGGCGGTGCCGAAGGCGAAGGCGAAGGAGAAGGCGAAGGAGAAGGAGAAGGAGAAGGAGAAGGCGAAGGCGAAGGAGAAGGAGAAGGTGAAGGTGAAGGTGAAGGTGAAGGCGAAGGCGAAGGTGAAGGTGAAGGCGAAGGCGAAGGCGAAGGCGAAGGCGAAGGTGAAGGCGAAGGCGAAGGCGAAGGCGAAGGTGAAGGCGAAGGCGAAGGCGAAGGCGAAGGAGAAGGCGAAGGCGAAGGCGAAGGCGAAGGTGAAGGTGAGGGCGAAGGCGAAGGCGAAGGCGAAGGCGAAGGCGAAGGCGAAGGCGAAGGCGAAGGCGAAGGCGAAGGAGAAGGCGAAGGAGAAGGCGAAGGCGAAGGCGAAGGCGAAGGCGAAGGCGAAGGAGAAGGTGAAGGTGAAGGTGAAGGCGAGGGAGAAGGAGAAGGAGAAGGTGAAGGTGAAGGTGAAGGTGAAGGTGAAGGCGAGGGTGAAGATCTGATCCTGGCGGCGTTTGAGGCCGACGTTGTGTCGGGTGAGGCACCGCTGACCGTAGAGTTTTCGGATGGCTCCGTTGCCGAAGGGACGAGCGTAAGCAGTTGGTTCTGGAGCTTTGGCGATGGAACCTTCAGCAGTCTCCGCAATCCGGAGCATACCTACGACGAAGCCGGTAGCTATACCGTTACCCTGAGCATCCTGACGGCCAGCAGCCAGGGCGAGGTGGAGATAAAGGCTGATTATATCGTCGTCACCGGTGGTGGTGGCGAAGGCGAAGGCGAAGGCGAAGGCGAAGGCGAAGGCGAAGGCGAGGGTGAAGGCGAAGGCGAAGGTGAAGGTGAAGGTGAAGGTGAAGGTGAAGGCGAAGGCGAAGGCGAAGGCGAAGGAGAAGGTGAAGGTGAAGGTGAAGGTGAAGGTGAAGGTGAAGGTGAAGGTGAAGGTGAAGGTGAAGGCGAAGGCGAAGGCGAAGGTGAAGGTGAACTCACCCTCGACGAAATCGCCGAGCAACTGGCCGATGCCTTTGCGGGTACCGACACCAATGACGATAACCGGCTGTCCCTGGCCGAGGCGCGGGTAACGTATCCGGCGCTCAGCACGGATGAATTCGAGGATCTCGATGGCAACAGTGACGGCTTCCTGAGCCTGGCGGAACTGGAGGCCCAGATTGAGGAGCCCTCGGGTTGCAACGTGGCCACCAAGCTGCGGGGCTCTCTTGGCGATGTGTTCCTGCTGGGTGCCGCGCTGCTGACTCTGGTCGGATTCCTGAGGGTGTCGCGCACGGAATCGTAGTCGTTCCCACACGTGTATCGCCCGCGTTTCGGTTGTCGAAACGCGGGCGATTTTCTTTTGGCGACTTGATGCTCAAGTTTGTCGGCGGGCTGCCGTTCTGCGCGGGCCTTTTCTGGATCGCCCATTATGAGTGAAGTTTTCGCCACCCGGTGCTATACTATAAACGGATGTTGCATATCTTTCGGTGTCCGGCATCAAGCCCGAGGGCGGCATTTTTCTCGCGTCAATGATGGCCAGGGATGGAAGGAACGGTGATCTTCACCGTAATCGCTGTATGATGTTCTATTCGCTGAGTTCGGACGATGTGGTGGTGGATGTGGGCGGCGCGTGGGATGATTTTGCCCTGGCGAACGACGGGGAGGCCTGCACCGGCGAACACGTGCTGGGAAAGTCGATTTTTACTTTCATCAGCGGCCCGGAAGTGGTTACCGTGTACCGGGCGCTTTTCTCAAACGTGCGAAAGCAGCAGCGCCCGCTGTCCTTTGCTTTTCGCTGCGATGCGCCCGCCCGCCTGAGGCGCATGATGCTCTATATTTCTCCCCTTCCCGGGCGGGGGGTAGTCGTCACCACGGAACTGGTTCAGGAATCGGGCCGGGATCTGGTTGCCCTGCTGGAACGCGACGTGGAGCGCTCCAAGGAACAACTGGATATCTGCTGCATCTGCAGCAACGTCAAAAGTGATCGTGATGAATGGGTTCCGATTGAGGAGGAAAGCGCCCGTCGCAACCTGTTGGCGCAGCGCGCCATCCCAAGGCTTTCTCACGGCTATTGCCCGCCCTGTCTGAACGAGCAACTCGCGCTCTCGGTCGTCGCCCCGTGAACCGGCCTCAAATCGTGGCGAGGTAGGCGAGCACGGCCACCTTAACGCGAGCGAATTCACTTTCCAACTGACCGGCCAGGACCTTGCCCTCGGGCGAAGCGCCATCGGCCATCCCTTCGAGGTGCATGGCGATCTCCTGCAGGTGGGTGGTGCCCACGTTGGCCGCCGCGCCCTTGATGGTGTGGGCTTCGCGCTGGACTTCACTGAGCCGCCCCGCGGCCAGGGCCTCGTTCAAGCGCTGGAGACGTTCCTCACAGTCTTCCAGGAAGACCTCGAACAGCTCTTTTTCGAACTCCGTATCGCCATCCGAGGTTTCCTTGATCCGGCTGAAATCTACGGCCACCCGTCCGTCCGCTGCTGGGGTATTCATAAGTTCTTGCTCTCCGTTCAACAGGTGCTGGAACTGTGGAACCGTGCCACGCGGTCAAAATAGCCGCTGCCCGAACTCACGTGATCCGCAACGGTGAGTGTAGTGGATTCGGGCGCACTTTTCAATCGGGAATTGCCGGGGCATTTGAAAAGTATCCCATTCTCTGGTAAAGTTGGGCCAGAGGAATACCATGTTTTTTAATTCGAAGCATAATCTGGAACTGCGACTCCCACTCCTCCAGCTGCTGGAGGAACGCAGGTCCGTTGTGCCTCGAATTCTTATTCGATAATTTCCCGAAAGGGTGATTGAGGCCGCGGGCTGAAGCCCGCGGCCTTTTTTTGTTTCGCCGAATACAACACGGAAAGGAGGGAAGTGGAATGGAATTGGGACTGCGATAGCCCGAATCCACATGCTGCGCCGCTCGCGTTGACGTTTCCCCATTGACTTGAAGCACTACGTTGAGAGAACGATCGCATGCAGAAACAGATTCGGGTTTTAGACACCACCCTCCGGGACGGCGAACAGACGCCCGGGGTTCATATTGATATCCACGAGAAAACCGCCATTGCCGGGGCCCTTGAAGCCCTGGGCGTGGCCACCATCGAAGCGGGCTTTCCCGCGTCGTCTCCGGGCGATGCCGGGGCCGTGCGCGCTATCGCCGAGAGCATCCGGGGCTGTGAAATCGCGGCCTTGGCCCGCTGTGTGCCCGGGGACATCGCCGCCGCCGGGGAGGCCCTCCAGCCCGCCGCCGCGCCGGTGATGCACCTTGTCATCGGCACGTCGGACATCCACCTTGCCCACAAATTGCACATGACCCGGGCCCAGGTGGTTGCGGCCATTGACCGGAGCGTTCGCCATGCGCGCCGGTGGTCCGATGCGGTCCAGTTCAGTCTGGAAGACGCCACCCGGAGTGATCCCATCTTCCTCCGCCAGTGCGCCGAGGCCGCCGTGGCGGCGGGAGCCTCGCGCATCAACATCGCGGACACCGTCGGCTGCATGACGCCCGACGAGTTCGGTCCCCTGATACGGGATATGGTCCAGTTTCTTGGCGCGTCTACGATTATTTCCGCCCACTGCCACAACGATATGGGCCTGGCGACGGCCAATGCCCTTGCGGCGATCCGGGGCGGCGCGCGCCAGGTTGAGGCCACGGTTAACGGCATCGGCGAGCGCGCGGGCAACACCGCGCTGGAGGAGATTGCCGTAATTGCCGCGCTCAAGGGCGTGGGCCACACCGGTATCCAGCTTGACGGACTTATGGCAATCAGCGCCATGGTGGCCGAGGCCACGGGTGTGCCGGTGCAGCCGAACCGGGCCATTGTGGGGCGCAACGCCTTTACCCACAGTTCGGGCATCCATCAGGATGGCATCCTGAAGGCTGCGGAGAACTATCAGTTTGTCGCGCCGGAACTCGTGGGAAAGCAGGGACACGATTTTGTCCTCACCGCGCGGTCCGGGCGCAATGCGGTGATCCACGTGGCGAAGAGCCGGGGCCATGTCGTGGCCGAATCCGATCGGGACCGACTCTACTCCGAGTTTGTCCGCTTTGCGGATACCGTTCACGGCGCGGTGGACGGCAGTGATCTCGATGCCCTCGTGGCGCGGGCGCTTGTAGGCTGCCGGGTTTAAGCTGTAGGCTGTAGGCTGGAGGATGAAGGATGAAGGATGAAGGATGAAGGATGAAGTCTGGAGTCTGGAGTCTGGAGTCTGGAGTCTGGAGTCTGGAGTCTGGAGTCTGGAGTCTGGAGTCTGGAGTCTGGAGTCTGAAAATGGGTCTTATGGGTCGAATGACGTCATTCGGGCCCATAAGGCCCGACCCATGACCCATACGACCCATAGGACCACAACCCCCGGAGTGCCCATGAAACGCGGAGACTACACCGCCCTCTTGTTATTTGTGCTTCAGGCGGGGCTTGCGTTTTGGTATACGCGCGGCATGGAGCCTTTCGTGCCGCCGCTTGGCGATTCCTATTTTCAGGTGCCGTTGTCGCCCCTGGCGGAGGCCCTGAGCGGCGTGCGCACCCTGGGTTATCCCCTGTTTCATGCGTTTGTGGCGAGCCAGGGCCACGGACTGCCGGCGTACCCCGAGGCGCAGCTCTTTGTCCTCCTGCCCTGCGTATTTCTTTTTGGACTGGGTCTGCGCGCCTATGGGTTGAGCGGGCCTGCCGCGCTTGCCGCCGCCTCGCCCCTGATCTGGCTCGTGCCCGTGGAGTACATCATACCCGAGACTCTGGCCAAATGCTTCGCCATCGCCGCGGCGGGTTGCCTGCTCTGGGCGGCGGGCACGCGCAACGTGCTCCCATGGCTCGGCCTCGCCCTCTCCATTTTTCTGGCCTACCAGATGCGGCCGGCCTTCCTTTTTCTGGTCGCCTGGGTTCCGGCGGCGTGGCTCTTTCTCTACACGCGCCGTTGGGGCCTGCTCCATCAGGCTCAGTGGCTCCGCCAGTTCGCGCGCTGCCTCGCCGCCTGCGTCCTGCCCCTGATACTTTTTTGTCTGCTGCGCCTCGTCGTCGTGGGCCACTTTGGCCTCGTCTCCTTTGGCGGCCAGAATACCATCGGCATTTCCATCGAGATGCTCGACAGCCAGACGGTGTCGCATCTCCCCGCTGAGGACCGGCCCCTCGGCCAACTCCTCGCCCGTGGCCGCGATGCCTGGCCGGAGCCCCGCTTCCTTACGCGGAAAGATTTGCAGGACGATTGGGGGTCGATCGCTCGCCTCTACGCCGCCAATGTCAATCGTATTGGCCGCGCGATCGAGGCCAAGTTTCCCCCGACCGACGGCGAGGCGGGCAATGTGGCGCGGGACAAGACCCTGAGCCGTCTGAGCACCCACACCTTTCTCGCCGAGTGGCCCATGTACGGCACCTGGCTGGCGGGTGCCGCGGTGGAAAGTTTCCGTATGGCCCTCTTTCTCCTTCTGGGGGGCGGTGGCGACGAAGGCTTCGGTCTCGGTCCGGATTATTCCCTTCTCGCGGTCCTGGCCCTCATCATCCTGACGCTGTTGAGCTGGCCCGTGGAACGACGCGCCTTCGGCGAGGGGTCCCGTCCCTATTTCAGTGGTGCCGTCACCGTGCTCATGTTTGTTTCGGGCACCTTCTTCCTCACCAAGATGCTGCTGGTGATCCTCGTGGAGCCGCCGATCGCGCGCTACGTGGAGGCGGCCGCCTTCATGCTGCCCTGCGTGGTGGCCGCCCTTTACTGGGATCGCGCCGTGATCCTGGCCGCCGCTCTCTGCGGACGACCCCACTGGTACAATCAGAGCTACGTCGCCTATCCTCCGATTCCCGATACGCCCCACGCGCTGCCCTGGCGTGCGTGGGCGACGCGGGCGAGGGTATCGCGCCGCGCCACACTGATCGCCCTTGCCGCAATCGCTTTTGTCGCCGTCGCCCTGCTCTGGACCACCCGGGACAATCGCCTCTTTCACGCCCTCGCAACCGAACCGGAGAGCGTGCGCGCCCGCCTGATGGATACCGGGCCTCCCATTCAGTGGCGTGCGGACGATGGCGCGACCCTCCTGCACTATGCGGCCCTCAACGGCGATGCCGAATTGCTCCAGCACCTGCTGGCTGAGGGGGCCGATCCCGCCGCCACCACTCGAGACGGCGCACATGCCCTCCATTGGGCCATGCTGGGGAAGGGGGATGGTGCCGTTGTGCCCCTGCTGCTTGCGGCCGGCGCACCGGCCGGTAATGCGGGGCCCCTGGGACTCAGTCCCACCCACATCGCCGCGCTCTTCGGGAATGCCGGTGCCCTGACGGCCCTGATGGACGGGGGGGCCGATCCCAATGTTCGGAGCAGCGCGGGTGTGGCGCCATTGCACCTCGCGGGGTCCGTTGCGGCGGCCACCGTGCTGCTCGATCGGGGTGGCGATGTGAACGTCGCCGACGACACTGGTGCGACGCCCTTCCACTGGGCCCACAACCGCGAACTCGCAAAATTCCTGCTGGCGCGTGGCGCGAACATCAACGCGCGGGAAAACTGGCGTTCCTTCGTTCGTGAAGGTACGTCCCTGATCAAGGCGGTTTATCAAGGCGACAACGATACGGCCTACTGGCTGCTGGAGCAGGGGGCGGATCCGAATGCCGGCGATATCAACAATCTGAGCCCCGTGTACTACGCCATCTGGCGGGGAAACACCGCACTGCTCCAGGCCTTGCTGGATGGGGGTGCGGACCCCATGCACCCCGGCCGCTGGACGGCCTACAGTCGCGAATCAACCTCCCCGCGCTTCACCGATATTTTCGGCAAGACCGTGGGGCGCCACGGCAAACGCGATACCTTTCCCAACTTGATTCACGACGAGGCGACAATGCACCCCCTGGATTGGGCCGCCTTCCTCGGCAATATCGGGGCCATGGAGATACTTATGGCGCGGGGCGCACGTCTGGAGACCCACAACGAGTACGGCATGTCCGCACTCCACTGGGCCATTCTGGGTCACCGCGATCCCCCGGAGAAGATGCTCCGCGCCCGCGATCCGGGGCTCACCCTTCTCGACGATACCCGTCTACCCGTGGACGCATTTCGTGACGCCGTGGTATTGGGAAAGCGCGATTTGGGCCCCGCAGCGGCTCCGGCAACATCCGTGCAGGAACCCGTCGCCGCTGCCCCGCTCCCAGGTGAGTGAGGTGTGCTCCAGCGCCGCGAGCGCGTTCTGGTGGACCGACTGGCGTCGAATATGAGACCATCTTAGCCCACGCCACGCTGGCCCCTGCGATTGCTCAAGCACCGTTGAGCGGGTGCCACCGTGCGCACCTGACTTGGCGCTTTCGCGTGGCGTAATTTCGTCCTCCGGGACAAATATCATGGGAGATGCCGGCGCGGCCCCGAGTGGAGCAGGCGCGCCCGCCTTAAAACGAGAGAGACCATTACAGCCATGTCGAAGACGGCTTTTTTTCAGTGCGAGGAAGCGGAGAAGCATGATACTGGCGCCGGCCACGTGGAATCACCGGGGCGGATGGGGGCGATCCGCAATGCGATGAAGGCCGCCGGCCTCACCCCCGATCTGCTGCTCGAAAAAAAGACAGCCCGTCTGGATGATCTCGCCCGCTGCCATGCGGAGGCCCACATCGGTATCGTGCAGCGCTATTGCACCACGGGGGAAGAGTTCAACGACCCCGACACGGCCATGGGGCCCGGCTCCTGGGAGGCGGCCATGCTCGCCGCGGGCGGTGCCATCGAAGCGGCCCGTGCCGTGCTGGAGGGGCGCTGCGACAACGCCTTCAGCGCGATGCGCCCGCCTGGACACCACGCGGAGCGGAACCGGGTCATGGGCTTCTGTCTTTTTAACAATGCGGCTATTGCCGCCCGCTGGCTCCGCACGGAAGGCGGCCTCGACCGCGTGGCCATTCTCGACTGGGACGTACACCATGGCAACGGGACGCAGGACATCACCTACAACGATGATTCCATCTATTACGTGAGCATCCACGAGGCCCCGCTCTATCCCGGCACGGGCCACCCTTCCGAGCGTGGCAAGAACAACACGAATCTGAACATCACCATGTCGTATGGCAAGGGCCCGGAAGACTGGATCGGCGCGATCAAAGGCACGATTCTGCCGGAGTTCGAGCGCTTCGAACCCCAGTTCCTCATCATCTCCTGTGGCTTCGACGCCCATCGCCTCGATCCTCTGGCGAGCCAGCGGCTGGAGTCCGAGACCTATGGCGAGATGACGCGGCTGGTGAAAAATGTGGCGGGGGGCCGGGTCATTTCCCTGCTGGAAGGCGGCTACAATCTTCAGGCTCTGGGGGAAAGCGCCGCCTACCATTTTCATGCGCTGCAACGTTAGCCAGTCGAAACGTGGCACGAATACAGGCCCTACCTTCTCCGCCATGGGATAAGGCTTCGCAAATACGCCCGAATTGATTCCCAGCGCGATGGCTTCACTTCGCCCTCGTCCATCGCGAAGCGTTGGGCCTTGTCGCGGCGGTGGGCGCGCTGGTAGATCTCCAGCAGGGCCGCGCCGGCCATTTTGGCGTTCGAATAGCGATCGAGCGGATCGGGCGCGAGGGTGCGCGCGAGAAATTCATCACAGCCCCGGGGCAGATTCTTTCCCAGCACTTCCGGGGGGACGCCCTCGGGAGGTAGCTCGCCGGTGAGCATTTCGTAGAACATGACGCCCAGGGGATAGATATCCGCGCGGAAGTCCGCCACCGCCGCGTTGCGTTTCTGCTCGGGGGAGTTGTACTCGTTGCGCCCCAGGTTGGTGCCGATCAGCGTGAGCCCCTCGTTGCACTGGTTCTTGCGCGCCAGCCCGAAATCGATGACTTTCACCACACCGTCTTTGCGCAGCATGAGGTTCTCCGGGGCGATGTCCCGGTGGATGTATCGCTGGTGTACGTAGTAAAGCCCGCGGGAAGCAAGGCAGATCACATGAACTGCCGAACCGAAATCCATGGGCGTGTGGCGAAACATCCACTCCCGGAGGTTGCAGCCCTTGATATATTCCATGGTGTAGTAGAGCCGCCGTCCATCCTTCCCGGCGTCGTAGAGATCCACAACGTTCGGATGGTGCAGGGTCCGGAGCACCTCCACTTCACGGGCAAAGCGGGCCACGATCCAGTCGTGGTCCCGGTGCTTGTCGTGCAGTACCTTGAGGGCCACCTGGCGATGCTTGGCCTCATCGTGGACCAGATACACCGAGCCCATGCCGCCATAGCCGAGCAACCGGCCCACCGCGTACCGGTTGGAGATACGCTGGCCCTCGAGGTTCTCGTACTTCATGGACAATTCTGGCCCTGTACACCAAGCAGCAAACAGTTCTCCCGTCCGGGATTGTGTCGAAGGGGGCAATCCCGCTACATTAGGGTCTATGCGCGCCGCGCGATGCAAGTTTTCACAGCCGCGCCCGCGCGCCACAATTGAGCCGCCCTCCGGGGCCAGAGAGGTACCCTTCCTTGTCAAAACCAGAAAAAGCCTATAAGAATCTGGACTTCCTCAGTTCCCCCGACGCCCGTCAGATCCGCGTCCTGTGCGAGTTCACCGAACCGAAAAGTCGATTCAGAAAATACCGCGTTCGCGATACCATCGTGTTTTTCGGCTCCGCCCGAACCCTGGCCCCGGAAGTGGCGGCGGAACGGCTGGAAAAAGCCGAGGCCGAGGTGGCGGGGCTGGCGACACTCGACGACGAGCAGACCCGGCGTCTCGCCATGGCGCGACGCGACGTGGCCAACGCGAAATACTACGGCGAAGCCGTAGCCCTTTCCGAGCGCCTCACCCAGTGGTCCATGCAGTTAAAAAATCAGGGTTACCACTTCGTGGTGTGTTCCGGCGGCGGTCCCGGCATCATGGAAGCCGCAAATCGAGGCGCGCGCCAGGCGGGCGGGCGCTCGGTGTCGCTCAACATCAGTCTGCCGATGGAACAGGCGGGGAACCCCTACCAGACACCCGAATTGGCCTTCGAATTTCATTACTTTTTCGTGCGCAAATTCTGGTTCGTCTACTTGGCCAAGGCGCTGATCGTGTTCCCCGGCGGCTTCGGCACCATGGATGAACTCTTCGAAGTGTTGACGCTGGTGCAGACCCACAAGACAGTGAAAGACATGCCCATCGTACTCTTTGGCCGCAAGTTCTGGGAACGGGTATTCAATTTCGAGGCGCTCGTGGAGCTCGGCTACGTCTGCCCGGACGACCTGAAGCTTTTCACCTTCTGTGAAACGGTGGACGAGGCCTATGACTATCTCACCGGACGGCTCACCGAACTTTATCTCGATGACCACGGTGTCCCCAAGACGCCATCGAATCCCGGAGTGGTCTAGACTTCAGCGGGGGCCGTAAGTGGCTGGTCGATAGAACTCCGACTTGAACGGTGAAATGGATTTTCGACGTTCTGTCATTCCCACGAAAGTGGGAATCCAGAGACCGTGCAACGTAAACTGCGCGAAAGCACTGGATTCCCGCATGCGCGGGAATGACAGTCTCTTTGTAATTTTTGAATTTGATCACCTGCATCGTCGCCCCGGCATTAAATCGACAGGCCCATGCGCGGGAATGACAGATAAAGGGACAGCAGGCGGGAAGATTCCTGCTGTCCCTGATGACTGACGCTGCGATGATGCGCGATCTAATCGCGCAGACCTGCGCATCAGTTTCCGGAGATGGTGTCGCTGGTCTCGTCCGGCTCCGCACCCTGCTCGTAGCGTATGGCGGCGGATACATCAATCCGGAACCCGTTCCAACCGGTAACGTTCCACTCTACCGGCGTGGCATACGCCACGAAGCTGGTGCCGTCGCCTTCCACACGATACTGGTAGCCGCTGCGCGGCCCGAGCCAGTCGCCGCCTTCGAGGAAGGGGGGCGATGCGCTGGTCAGATCGGTAATGTCGTCGGCATATTCATAGTGCTGGGTGTTATAACTGGTTTCCGCGTCGAGGATGACGCGCAGGCTGGCAATGGCCGAGGCTTCGTTGGCCTGAATGCGGGTCCGAATGTAGTTGGGTACGGCAATGGCGGCAATGATGGCGATGATCTCGACAACTATCATCAACTCGATCAGCGTGAATCCCTGGTTATTTTTCATGGCGGGCTCTCCTTTACTGGACATTTTTCTTCGCACACGTGAAGAGCTATGCAAGGCATGTGCCAATGTGACACGACAGTGTTAAGTTGTTTATAACAAATGGCTTGAGGTGTTTTTTGGGTTTTGCGGGGATTGCGGGGTGCGACAAAAATTGTTACCTGGAGACGCTCGCGGTACACGGCTTGCAAGAAAGAACAGGAAAAATCCCCCACAGGATGTTTGCTGTAAGTCCTTGGAATGACAGATTTTTGGCGCTTTCCGTGGCGCGAAAGATGAGGCGGGGCGGGAAAAATTCGCACTTGAAAGCGCTACCGGAGTCCCTGATACAGTCTCATCCAACACAGGAGCAGACCATGGCCACTATCGATTTGAATCGGGAATCCGCAGAGGACTTCATTCGCCGCCTGGAGGCAATCAGCACGTCCGAGCAGCGACGGTGGGGTACGCTGGATCCGGCGTGCCTCATGCGCCACCTCACCTACGTCTTCGAGGCCTCGCTGAACGAGCAGCAACCGGAAACGGTATTTGTTCCCCTGCCGCGCTTCGTCTTGTGGTATCTCTTCTTCGTGTGGTTCACCAATTGGCCCGAGGGAAAGATCAAGGCGCCCGAGAGTTTCTGCCCCGATGGCGACGGCGCGCTGGAGGAAGAGCGGGCCCGGTGCGTTGCCGCCTTGGGACGATTTGTGGATGCTCTGGAGGCCACGCCGGATCAGAAGGGCTTCAGTCCGCTCCTGGGCAATATTTCCTTGCGCCGATGGTCTCGGGTGCATGGGGTCCACCTGGCCCACCACCTGCGGCAATACGGCGTCTGATCAGTCGGCAGCCGCGCCGCTCAGGCTGAAGCGCTCGCCGAGGTAGTACTTGCGCGCCGTCGGATCGTTTGCGATTTCGTCGGGCGTGCCCGAGACCCGCACTTCGCCCTCGATGATGATGTAGGCCCGATCCGAGATGCCGAGGGTTTCGCGCACGTTGTGATCGGTGATGAGCACGCCAATGCCTTTTTGCTTCAACTGCCCCATCATGTCCTGCAGATCGGCCACGGCGATGGGGTCGATACCCGCGAAAGGTTCGTCGAGGAGAAAGACCTTTGGATTGGTCACGAGCGCCCGGGCGATTTCCGTGCGGCGTCGCTCGCCGCCGGAGAGGGTGTAGGCGGGGCTGTTGGCGAGATGGGCGATATTCAGTTCGCCCAGCAGTTCGTCGGCCCGCCTGAGCCGTTCCGCCTTGCCGAGGGACTGATACTCGAGGATGGCGAGGATATTCTCGCGCACGGTGAGCTGGCGAAACACCGAGGGCTCCTGGGGCAGATAGGCCATGCCGGCCCGGGCCCGGAGGTACATAGGCATCTTTGTGATGTCTTTGCCGTTGTAAAAGATCTTGCCCGAGTCGGGACGCAACAGCCCCACGGTCATGGTGAAGGTGGTGGTTTTTCCCGCGCCGTTGGGGCCGAGGAGCCCGACGATTTCGCCCGGATTCACGGCAATGGACACGCCCCGGACGACCTTCCGCTTCTTGAAGGATTTTTCCAGGTTGTCCGTTTGGAGCAGGGCTGAATCGGTTTTGGGCACGTGACTAATTTCCTCGCGCGGGGCGCGGCCTTAGAGGCCCTTAATCATAGCGGGGTAGGCCGCGTTGAGCAAGAGGCGGTTCTGTCGGGCCTGTTCTTCCGGGGTCTGGTCCTTTTTCGCGATCAGGGCCGTAACTTCTTCACTCAGGGTTATGCCTTCCCAGGCGGCGCGCTTGTACATGCCGGGCTTCCGGATGACCGCGTTGAGCTGCTTGATTACGTCGGCCTTCGCGCCCACGAGCACCGAGGTCTCCTGGCTTTCCAGCATGCCCCGGACTGTGGGGTTGAGCTGGGCCATGACCTGTTTGCCGGGGTTATCGCCGCTCGCTTTGGCCTGGGCCTTGAGCGCATTGATGAGGCCCTCGAAATCGGTCACGTCGGCCTCGGTCATCTCGCCGGGCAGGGGCGCGCCACCGCCGCCGCCATCGGTGCCCTTCAGTGGCATCTTATCCACCGAGGCTTGTCCCAGGGAGAAGGCGCCCGTCTCCATGTTGATCATGATCTGCTCCGCAGCCAGATTCTTGAAGGTGTCGGAGTCCATCACGGGATTGCCGGTGAAGACCAGATCGCCCGATTCCAGGTTCCAGTCGGCGTGCTGGGCCTTGATCTGCCCCTGAGGGTGCTTGATGTCCACGTTGCCGTCCATCTTGATCTTCGACGGCATGGAGGAACCTTCCTTCCATTCGAAGGTGATGGTGTTGGCGCGGATAGGCAGGCTGGGCTGGGCCGCATCATCGGAGAGCAATTCGATGAACACGCCCCCCGTGAGCGAGTCGAGCTTCCCGGTCTGGATATTGCCCTTCATCATACCCGCCTTCACGGACATGGAATTGTAGCCATCGGCACCGCCCTGGGCGAGGGCCGGTGCGGCGATCAGCGTCGCCCCGAGTAAGAATGCGGAAATCCGCCTCATGGTTTTTCTCCCGTAAAGGTGATAACACCCGATACTTCATACAATTCCATGGAATTCGTGTCAGGGTAAAGGCGCAGGCGTGCCGCCTCGAGTTTTTGTGTTGGGCTGGTAATGGTCAGGGGCTTGTCGCTGAAGGCCATGCCGGTGCCGCCCTCCTCCCCGTTCTGGGGCGCAATTTCCCAGGTAATCTCTTCGAGCGCAATGGCCATATCGTCGATCTGGGCTTTCACGCCACCCTTTAAGACCGCGCGCTGGTTCTCCTGAAAGGTCCCGCTTGTCGCCTCAAAGTGAATCTGCGAGTCTTCCGGTTTCTGCTGGGGCACGACGGCCTGGGCGCCTTCGAAAGTCAGCTCCGCGCCGCTCCCGTCCATGTTGCCCGTCACACGTTGGGCGCGGATCGACAGCAGGGGCTTCTCGTCCTGGCCGGGGGCCTCGCTTGAGGGCCAGAGGTGCATTTCGATATTCGTCATGTCCATGGCATTGTCCGGGGCCGCTTCGGTGGGCGCGGTTTCCGCGCCGGTCTCGGGCGCGGGTGCCGTAGGGGGAGCACCGCCGCCACAGGCGGCCAGCGTCAACGCGGGGAAAACAACAATAATCCAGTACTTCACAGGCTCGGCCTCGGATTCCGGTGGTACACCGCCTTGAGGCCCTTGAGCGTCAGGTAGGGATCCACCACGTCGATTGATTTACCCACCTCCGCCATCACATGGGCCAGGCCGCCCGTGGCGATGACCTTGGGCTTACCACCCATTTCCTCACCAAAACGGCGCACCATGCCGTCCACCAGATCGGCATAGCCATAGGTCAGGCCGGAGCGGATATTGGTCACCGTGTCGCGCCCGATGGCATGCTCCGGCTTGGAAATCTCCACCCGGGGCAGTTTCGCACAATGTTCGAACAGGGCTTCGGCGGACAACTGTATACCGGGCACGATGGCACCGCCGCGCCATTCCGCTCTTGCGGTGACAGCGTCGAAGGTGGTTGCCGTGCCGAAATCGATGATGATCAGCGCGCCCTCATGCTCTTCAATGGCGCCCACGGCGTTCACGATGCGGTCCGCGCCCACTTCCTTCGGGTTATCGCACTGCAACTGGAGTCCGGTTTTGACGCCCGGCCCGACCATGAGGGGTTCCACGCCGAAGGCGGTCTGGCTCACCTCGGTCAGGGCCATGTTCAATTGGGGCACGACGCTGGAAATGCAGCAGCCTTCGATGGACTTCGGATCGACGCCCTCGTTGTGGAGCAGCATGGTAAAGAGGATACGCAGCTCGTCGCCCGTGCGGTAATTGCCCGTGCTTACGCGCCAGTGACCCTGCAAGGTGTCGCCCTGGTACAAGCCCAGAACGGTATTGGAGTTTCCAACATCTATGACTAACAGCATGGCCTTTTAATCCGTTTAGACGAAAAGTATGAGCGAATATTTAAAGCAACGAACTTTGTGGGCCGTAGCCATATGATCTGAACCGCAAATTTACGCAAATTCGCGCAAATTTATGAATGTGACGAACCCTTTGCCCTGGATGCCGCCCCGGTCTGGTCTGACATAGTTTACATTTCAGGTCAAAAGGAAATGCAGGACCGGCGGTCACTCAACCGGGATAAATTTGCGCTAATTTGCGCAAATTTGCGGTTCAACTCTTTCGGTTGCAGCCATAGGCTGCACAAAGTAAATTCGTGTCCATTTGAAGTTAAAATGTGTTCAAGGTTTGTTCCGATGCTTCGATTCACAGGGGCTTGATGAGCAGGGAAAGATCAATCGCCGGCGCGGAGTGGGTCAGCGCCCCGACCGAGATGAGATTTACCCCCGTCCCCGCCATGGCGCGCACCCGCTCCAGATTCACATTGCCGCTGGCCTCCAGCAGGATCCGACCCCCGTTGTGCGCCTGGTTGATCCGCACCGCTTCCGCCATGGTTGCGTTGTCCATGTTATCCAGCATCACCACATCGGCACCCGCCTCCAGGGCCTGGCCCAGCTCCGCCAGATTGGTGACCTCAATCTCCACCCGCATCAGGTGGTGGGCACCAGCGCGCGCGCGGTCAATCGCCGTGGCGATGTCGCCCGCGGCCGCAATGTGATTTTCCTTGATCAGGATTCCGTCGGCAAGATTGTAGCGGTGGTTCGCACCGCCGCCATGGCGTACCGCTTCCTTCTCCAGGTGCCGGAGCAGAGGCGTGGTCTTGCGCGTATCACAGATGCGGCAATCCAGCCCATTCACGGCCTCAACAAAGCGCGCCGTGACCGTGGCCACGCCCGACAGGCGCTGCACGAAGTTCAGGGCGGTCCGCTCCGCGGTCAGCACGGCACGGGTTGCTCCCGTGAATCGCGCGACTACGTCTCCCGAGGCAAACGGGCTTCCGTCGCCCAGCGCGGACCAATCGCCCACATCCGCGCCGCAATAGTCGAAGGCGTAGCGGTAGGCAGCCATGCCGCTGAGAACACCCGCCTGCTTCGCCAGCAACGTCGCGGTGCAGCGATCGGCAACGGGTACCAGGGCACGGGACGTCAGGTCGCCCTGGCCGATATCCTCGGCCAGCGCGGCGGCAACGGTCTGCTGCAGGGCATGGTTCATGGGTGGATTCACCTGGCTGACTGGGAGGGCGGTGGCATTCCATTTTGGAGCACTATTGGCCCGAACGTTAATCCCGAATAGTACCACAAAAGCGTCGAGGGGTGCGAAAACGGCGCGTAGTGGGGGCTGGTGCCCCGGATTGTTACCGCTTTGTTACGCCCATCCGTGTCGCCGCTCGCTATACTGGTTTCGTTACTATGACCAGTTGAAACAAACGATTGGAGAAACCACCATGCGTATCCGACTTGTGTTATTCGTCATCTCCGCCGCGCTTACTTCGAGCACGGTCCTCGCTGCGCCGCAGGAGAAGACCGTTGCCGCGGGGCTTTTCAAGAACGGCCTGGCGGTTATCACGCGGGAGTATACCGTACCGGGACCGGGCAGCCATGTCTTCAAGGCCCTCGACAGTCCGGTCCATGGCACGCTCTGGGTCGAGAGTGACGTGCCAGTCGTGGCCCGATCCGGGACGGAGACGGTGGAGGTGGATCCCGGAGAGGCCATCACCGCCGGGCCGGGGCAGGTGCTCGTGGGCAAGGAAGTGGAAATCGGGTTGCGCATGGAGGGGGCGACTCCCTTCACCGGCGTACTGGTCGCCGCTCCGGGTCCCGCGCTCCGGGAGGCTCTCGATTACCGGTCGGGCAATCCCGTAGACGCTTCGCCGACCATGTATGTAATCGAGCGGGAGGGTCTCCGCAGTTTTCTGGCCCCCGATATGGTGGCCTATGTGCGGGCGCTGGAGCCTACGGGGCCCGTGAAGGAAGAGCGGCCCGTGCTCGTGCTGGAGGTGGGGGAGGGTGCGCCGAATCCCACGGTGATTCGGGTGCGCTATCTCGCCCACGGACTCTCGTGGGCGCCGACCTATCGCCTGGACCTGACCGACGAGCACACCCTGCGCATCGGCCAGTCAGCGGCGGTCCGCAACGAGCTGGAGGATCTGGAGGGCGTCGCGCTGGATCTGATCTCGGGCTTTCCCAATGTGGAGTTTCTACAGGTGGCGTCGCCCTTTGCGACTGATGCCACGTGGCGCACCTTTCTCGCGCAGCTCGCCCAGGGGCCGGCGGAGTTCAGCGGGGTGGTCACGCAACAGATCCTCTCGAACAACTTATCGCCGATGTATGCGCCTGGCCCGCCCGCACTGCCGACCTTTACGCCGGATGACGGCGCGGACATTCACTATGAGGCCATTGGGCCCCAGTCGCTGCGCAGGGGCGGCGCGCTGGTGCTGACGACCGGGGAGGCGACATCGCCCTATGAGCGGGTGGTGGAGTGGACCGTGGACCGGCGGCGGCAGATGAGCCAGGACACCGAGGCCGAACAGGAGGCGATGTGGGACGCGGTGCGCTTCCAGAATCCTTTCACCTTTCCGCTGTCGACCGGCCCGGCGATGGTGGAGGCCGATGGGCGATTCCTCGGCTCGAAAACCATCCGCTGGACAAGCCCCGGCGGCACGGCGCTGGCCTACGTGAGCAAAGCCCTCAGCGTGCGCGGCGACTATGAAGAGCTGGAGTTGTCCCGCCGGGAAATCGTGGAGCTTGGTCACCCGGCGATCCAGAGCACCGTCCAGGGAAAACTGACGGTGCGTAATCAGCGCGCGGAAGCGGTGTCCATGATAATCCACGAGGAGTTTGACGGTTCCTTGCGCCGCGCCGACGGCGAACCGGAATCGGTCGTGGGTGCCTCGGGACCCGGACGCCGAAACCAGAGCACGCGGCTGACATGGAATCTCACACTGGCCCCAGGCGAAGAGCGGGTGATCACGCTGGAGTACTTGATGATCGTGCGCTGAACGACTTAAGGGACCGAAAGGACGTGAAAGACGTAGAGCGGCAGGCCGCGCTGGACAACACTCAGGGTAGTGGGAGACGGGACCCGGACGTCGCGACATTTTTCTTTCGGAGCGTCAGTCGTTAGAATCAGTGTACTTCTAAACCGCGATGGAGAGCCCGCGATGAACACCACCCTTGATGCCGCCGACTTCTACCGGGAGCACGGCTACTATTGCCATACCGCGCCCGTGCTTTCACCGGGGGAGATTGCCGCCACCCTCCTCGGCATGGAACAGGTGCGCGACGGTCACTACGAGACGGGCATTCCCCCGGAGGATTCGCCCTGGAAGCCGGGCAACGACCCGCGCACGCTCTGCAAGATCGAGATGGCGCAGCAGTGTGATCGCGCGATTATGACGGCGGTGGCGAATTCCCGTCTGGGCGAGGTGGCCGCGGGGATTACGGGCGCTTCGATGATTCAGGCGTGGTGGGTGCAACTCCTGATCAAGCCGCCCGTTGCGCCCGAGGGTGATTTCAAGACGAACGTGGGCTGGCACCAGGACTTTCAGTACTGGGATTGCTGGGAGGATGGGAGCGAGGTATTTACCGCCTGGCTCGCCCTGAGCGATGTGACGGAGGAGGCCGGTTGCATGCACTTCGTGCCGGGTTCGCACACGTGGGGCCTGCTGGGCCAGGGGGATTTCTACGGCCAGGATCTCGAAGCGCAATCCCATGGGATTCGTATTCCCGATGGCAAGGTGTGGACGGAGGCGTCGGGTGCGCTGCCGCCGGGCGGGGTGAGTTTTCACCATCGACTGACCTTGCACGCGAGCGGACCGAACCGGAGCGGGGCACCCCGTTGCAGCTTGGCGATCCACCTGCGCACGGAGAAATCCACGCCGAAAGACGGCCAGCGCAAGGGGCTCGTCGAATTCATCGACGACCCCTCGCGCTGTCCGATCCTTTTTGGCGGCTGAACACCTCACATCGCGGTCTGGTGTTGACCGCGACCAAAACGGAAGCGCCCCATGCAGGCCTGCTCAGGCGTGCATGGGGCGCTTTCTAATCTGCGGCAGCGCAGGGCGCTATTCTTCCTCGTCGTCTTCCTCGTCGCTGGAATCGTCATCGGATTCCACTTCGGTGTCGACGCCCGCGTCGTCCACGTCCGTGGATTCAGGTCCGGCGGTGGCCTTGTCGAGCTTTTTCTGCTTCTTTTCTTCCTTCTTTTTCTTCTTCGCCATTTCTTTCTGGCGTTTTTCATAATTAAAGTTTTGTTTGGCCAATGATTTGTACCTCGGCGGTTGGCGGCTATTAAGAAAATGGCCGACGGGCGTGGTGCCCTGATCGTGGATATCGCATGAACGCGGGCGATGCACAAGCACCGAGAGCGAATTGATTTCAGGCCTTGGGGAAAGCCCGGTCCGTGTAGAAAAACGACCGGCAGGCCCGGGAGGAGCGTTTTACCCTAAACGGGGCAACGTACTCAGTGTATCACACCGCGACAGGACGAACCACGATGAAAATTAGTGGACAATGGACAATGGACAATGGACAATGGACGCGCCTGTTCTGCCTCCAACCCCCGCTTCGCTGTCAATTGTCAACTATCAACTGTCAACTGCCTTCTTCGTTCCCGGCAGGAAGGCCGCCAGTAGACCCAGCAGCGGTAGCCAGGCACAGAGGTGGAAGACGTAGTCGATGCTGGTCAGGTCGGCGAGCTTACCCAGGGCTGCGGAGGCGATCCCGCTGACGCCGAAGGCGAATCCGAAGAAAAGGCCGGCGATGAGACCCACCCGTCCGGGCACGAGCTCCTGAGCAAAGACGAGAATCGCCGAGAAGGCCGAGGCGAGGATCAGCCCGGCGAATATGCTCAGGACCACCGTGCCCGTAAGTCCCGCGTGGGGGAGGGCAAGGGAGAAGGGCGCGACACCGAGAATCGAGACCCAGATGACGGCCTTGCGTCCGAAGTGGTCACCCAGCGGCCCGCCGGCGATGGTGCCCGCCGCGATGGCAAACAGGAAGATGAACAGGTACACCTGGGAGGCCTGGACCGACACGCCGAACTTCTGGATGAGGTAGAAGGTGTAGTAGTTGGTCAGGCTGATGAGGTAGAAGTATTTTGAAATGATCAGGATCACCAGCACGCCCAGGGCCAGTATGGTGCGGTTGCGGCTGAGCTGATACTTGCGCGGGGCCGATTTTGCGCCCGACTTGGCCCGGCCCGCGTGGAGGCGCGCGGCATACCAGCGGCCCACGGCGGAGAGGAGCACGATGCCGATACAGGCGACGATGGAAAACCACGCCACGGCGTGCTGTCCCCGGGGCACGATGATCCACGCGGCCAGCAGGGGCCCCAGTGAACTGCCGAAGTTGCCGCCGACCTGGAAGAGGCTCTGGGCGAAGCCGTGTCGCTTTCCGGCGGCCATGTGGGCCAGGCGCGAGGCTTCGGGGTGGAAGATGGAGGAGCCGGTTCCGATCAGGGCCGCCGCCACGAGAATCGCATGGAAGGATGCCGCGCGGGACATGAAGAGAAGCCCCACCAGCGTAATGCCCATGCCGGTCGCGAGGGAGTAGGGCCTGGGGTTGCGGTCGGTATAGAGCCCCACCAGCGGCTGAAGCAGGGAGGAGGACAACTGGAAGGTGAGCGTGATGAGCCCGATTTCGGTGAAGGTGAGTCGATAGCTTTCCTTGAACACCGGGTACATCGCGGGGATCAGCGCCTGAATCGTGTCGTTGAGCATGTGGGAGAGGCTCAACGCCACGAGGACGCTCATGGCGGTGGCGGAAGCCGCGGCGATGGCGGCCTCCTGGGCATGCTCAATTTCTTCGTAGACCGCGTCTTCGGCGATATCGCTCATGGGTACTTCCGTGGTTGGTTTGAGGGGCTGCCGTCTGCCCATCAGGGGCGCTATGCGCATTGGGAACGAGTGGACGCGCGTATTGTAGCAGATCGATCACGCGCTCGACTTGCCCCGCCCAGCCGGAAAGGGGGAGAATAGGGCCTTGTATTTCGCCCCCATGTGCTTGAAACCCCTTGGAATTCCCATGAGCATCTTGAACTACCGCCCCCTTGCGTTTCCCTCGTGTTTGCCCATCCTGCTGTTCGCGGTTACACTTGCGCAGGATGTGCGCGCTTTTACCCCGCCCGCAGCCGATCCGGCTCTTGCGGCCTTCCGCATCCTGCCCTATTTGCAGGAACCCTCGACCACGGGAATGCGCATCAACTGGTTCACGACCGTTGACGAAGCCGGGACCTTGAGCGTGGCCCCGGAAGGCGGCGCCGGGAACGTGCAGGATCTCACGAGCACGCCCATCGCCATGCCCGAGGCCCTCTATTCGGCCCTGGAGGAGTCGGAGCGCTCCCAGTTCTCCGACATGTTTGCCAACGCCAACTTCAAACATTCGGTCCTGCTGGAAGGGCTCCAGCCCGGCACGAAATATTCCTACACGGTGCGGCAGGGATCGAGCACGTTCGAATCGACCTTCCGCACGGCGCCCTCACCCGACGGCGTGGATCGCCTGCGTATCATCGCGTTTGCCGATTCCGAGACGGACCCCGAAGGGCGGGTGACCTACCGCTCGTGGGAACCGGCCTTTCAACATCCCGATAGCACGGGACGCCCCGCAGAGGTGACGAAATACCTGGTAACGGAGACGGAAGGCTTCATCGAAAACCTGAAGGTGATCGAATCGCGCCAGCCCGATCTGGTGATGCTGGCGGGTGACATTGTGCAGGGCGGCGGCTATCAACGCGCCTGGGACGAATTCTTCTTTCACACGGCGGGGAAGTTCGGCACGCTCATGGCCCACACGCCCCTGCTGCTGGCGATGGGCAACTGGGAAACTTTCGGCGCGCGCAACGGTGAGTACGCGCCGGAGGCGATCCACGCGAGCCGCAGAAAATCGCTGGCCCATATCGACGGCGCGTCAAACAACAACCCGAAGTATGACAACGCCTATTACCGGACCGACTACGGTCCCGTCACGATCCTGACGCTGGACTCGACGAACGGGCTGCCGGACGACACGGATTTCGATACCAATACGAACATCGATATGGCGACCTATCCCGGTGATGACCAGCCGGATCTGAACCCTGGCTCCGATCAGTGGAACTGGACCATGGAGCAACTGAAGGACGCACGGGCAAAGGGTCAGGTGATCTTCGTGCAGTTTCATCATGTGCCCTATTCGAGCGGCGGGCATATCCTGCCCGTGTCGATGGAGAACAGCAGCGGCCAGGCGGGCGTGCCCATGCGGGCCTACACGCCGTCCTTCCAGGAATATGGCGTGGCCGCGGTGCTTTGCGGGCACAATGAAACCTTCGAACGTTCCCTCGTGGGCGATGTGTTGTTCTACGACGCGGGCGTGGCCGGCGACGGGATCGGCGGGCCCGAAGATGTGCGCGATCCGCGTTGTGCGAATCCGTGGCAGCAGTGGATTTCCCACAAGGACGATCCGGAGCTCTGGAAGGACCACCAACTCGTCCAGGGCGGTCGCCACTATGGCCACGTGGAGATTGACCTCGTGCGGGAAGACGCGGGATGGGACATCACGCTGACCGCGGTACACAACTTTCCCGTGAATGACGAAGCGGGTAAGGTAACCGGCTTCGAGCGTCGGGAATACAGTGACGTGGTGCGGCTGCATGTGGACAAAGACGGGACGCGGACTTGGAAGTAGCTCAAGAGGGTGAACCTCAAAGGGAGCATACGGAAGCGCTGAAGAAGAGCTACCCCCGTTCTCCCCCGCGTATTTAGCGGCGGTTGTCACGCTACCTCGTTCGCTCGCGTGCAGGTTCCTTGAAGTATGCATTACAATGATGAACGCGGTGGACGCGAAGGCAGGCTCCGCCGCATTTTTTATTCACCCATTCACCAGGCCAGTTTCGATCCCCGCGAAAGAGGGGCTGAATTGTTGAGGAGAGCGTCATGACCAAGAAGGCAACCAAATCCGAAGAGCCCAAGCGTGGCCGGGCCTACTACGATACGCTGAGCGAGGTCGAACTCGATCAGCTATGGGCGAATCGGGCGGAGCAGGGCATCGAGGGCGCGGAGGAGCAACTTCTCCGCTTTGTTCTGCGCGAGCGCAAGGGCTTCAAGCCGGTGGAGCGTTTCGTGTCCATTTGTCAGCGCTGCAATCTGCCTGCGGACAATTGCGCCTGCCTGAACAAATAATGGACGACCGAGGGCTTTCAGTTGACATATCGGAATAGCACCCTATAAAATCCCTTCCAAAGTGCGCCGGTGCTTCAAATCCGGCGGTCGCGACAGGTCCCTAAGCTCCCCAGGCCTGCGATTCCAAACAAGCGCCGTCATAGTCCCTGCATTATGGTCGGCCGGGGTGGGGAGCAATCGGGCCACTTTTCGGCCTGGAAACACTTGAAGCATGTTGCACGCGGTCTCCACAGATCTCTCCCACCGCGACGCCGACCCCGCTGGGCGCGCCGCATCCCATGCTTTTTCCTTCTCCGACTCGACCCCCTTTCAGTGGGTCCCCCTTTTTTTGCCAATAAGATCGTTATATCCCTATCTTTCGATATTAAGTTCTGGGGCGGCGACCCTCTGGTCGTGCGCCCCGCAACGTTGAAGGAATAACCCATGGATCTGTTACCCGCCTTAGACCCCATTCCCCTGCCGGCGCCGGTGTGGCTGTTCAAGTTGCTGCACACGGTCACGCTGGCCCTCCACTTTGGTGCGGTGCACCTGCTCGTGGGGGGCCTTTTCTTTGCCACCTTGTGGTCTTTCCTCGGGCAGCGGCGCAACAACGCCGCCATGGTGGATGCGTCCCGGGTGACGGGCTATCGGCTTCCGGTGGTCATGGCCTTCGTGGTGAATCTGGGGATACCGCCCTTGCTCTTCGCCCAGGTGCTCTACGGTCGCGCGCTCTATACCTCCAGCGTGCTGATCGGCGTGTATTGGCTTTCCGTCGTGTTTCTGGTGATGTTCGCCTACTACCTGCTTTACATGATCGCGAAGCGGGCCGAGTCCAGCCGCGCCTTCGCGTGGGTGGGACTCTTTGCCATTATCGCGGTGCTGAAAGTGGGCTACATCTACAGCGCAAATATGACGCTGATGCTTGCGCCCGAATCGTGGACCGCCATGTATCGCGACAATCCCCTCGGCAGCGTCCTGGCGACCGGACCTGCGGCGTTGCCGCGATGGGCCTATATGATGATAGGCTCGCTCGGCGTCAGCGGGATCGGTTTTCTCCTGCTGGGTATCCACTCAAGAGTGAGCCCGGAAACGGGAAGCTTCCTCACGCGTCAGGGCGGACGTTTTCTCGCCGCATTCACCGTCGTGCAGGCCATCATGGGCTTTGTGGTGTACAGCGCGCAGACGGAAGCCGTCCGGGCCGGGTTGAGCGGCTCCCCCTACTACCTCACGCTCACGGCCATCTGGGCCTTGACCGCCATCCTGCTCATCGTCGTCGGCCTGCTGGCCGCACGGGCGAGCGCGACACCCCGCTGGCCCCTGGCAGCGGGAGCGGGCACCCTCAGTCTGGTCAATATACTGGCAATGGCGGGCTTCCGCGATGGAATCCGCGACATCACACTGTCCCTCAAGGGCTATGACGTGTGGAGCCGCGAAGTGAATACAAACTGGCTGACCGTTGGACTGTTCCTGCTCCTCTTCGTGGCGGCGGGCGTGGCCATCGGCTGGCTGACCCGCGTGGTCTTTCTGGCGAAAGGAGAATCGGCGTCTTATGGCTAAGAAACACAAGAAACCGGAGGGGACTCCGTCCGAACACGAGTTCGACGAAATCCTGGGGCGGCGGGAATTCACCCGCACCGCGGTGGCGGGCGTGGGCGCCTGCTACCTGACGGCAATCGGCTACCCCGTCTATCGTTATCTCGCCACGCCCGCTCGGGAGGCGGCTTCGCTCGCGGCGGTGTCGGAAGTAGCCCTGGCCAAGGGTGATCTGCCGGAGCCGGGTTCCGCACTCATGTTTCGCTTCGGAACCAAGCCCGCGCTTCTGATCCACCACACGGACGGCACCATGGTGTGCTTCGACGCAATCTGCACGCACCTGGCCTGCACGGTCCAATTTCAGCCGGAAGAAGGGCGCATCTTCTGCGCGTGTCACGGCGGGCAGTACGACATGCGCACTGGCGCCAACGTGGCCGGGCCGCCGCCGAAGCCCCTGAAGCCCTACACCGTGGAGGTGAACGATGAAACCGTCATCATCCGCCGGGCCTAAGCCCGCGAGCAGCACCGGCCTGTACGGCTGGGTCAACGAACGCCTCGATCTCGATGAGCTCATCGCTTTTGCCAAGAAGAAGCAGGTGCCCGAACACGCCCATTCCTTCTGGTACTATTGGGGCGGCCTGTCGCTCTTCTTCTTTCTGGTCCAGTTGCTCACCGGTATCCTGCTGCTGGTGTACTACAAGCCCGGCCCGGAGGCCTACGACTCCGTACGCCAGCTCACCTACGAAATCGATTTCGGCTGGCTGGTGCGCTCGGCCCACTCCTGGTCCGGCAACCTCATGGTGGTGGCCGTGGTCGTGCACATGTTCTCGGTCTTCTTCATGAAGGCCTACCGCAAGCCACGGGAATTCGGGTGGTGGAGCGGCATGGCCCTGTTCGGGCTTACGCTGGTCTTCGGGTTCAGCGGCTACCTGCTGCCCATGGATGACCTGGCCTACTTCGCGACGAAAGTGGGCCTCGAAATCCCCCAGGCGATTCCGGGCTTCGGACCCATCATCGTGAACATCGTGCAGGGCGGCCCGGAAGTCACGAGCATCACGATCCAACGCTTCTTCGCCATGCACGCGGTGGTTCTGCCGCTGGCCTTTATCGTGATGCTCGCCTTCCACCTGTGGCTGGTCCAGAAGCACGGCAACGCATCGCCGCCCTCCATCGAGGCGCTGCCCGCGGAATCGCGGAAGAGCGTGCCCTTCTTCCCGAACTTCCTCATGAAGGATTTTGCGCTCTGGCTCATCGCCCTTAATATCGTGGCCATTCTGGCGAGCATGTTTCCCTGGTCCCTTGGGCCGCCGGCCGATCCCCTGACCCCGGCACCCCTGGGCATTCACCCCGAATGGTATTTCATGAGCCAGTTCCAGTTGCTCAAGGTGCTGGGGCAGTGGTTCCCCGGTGCGCTCGGCGAATACCTGGGCATCGGCCTCTTCGGCCTGGCCGGTGTGGCGTGGATGTTGATACCGCTGTACGACATGAAGACGGCCCGCGGCAAGCGCGCGCGCAACGCCACCTGGTTCGGTCTGGCGATGTTGCTGGCCATGATTATTCTGACCATCCTCGGCTATGCCGATGTCTGGAGCGCGGGAACGCACGGCTGAGCCGCGCCCCGAAAAGGAGAATCCATTATGAATTACCCTGTATGGGACGTACCCGTCATCGGGAGCGGCTGGGTGATCGGCGGCATTGCCATCTTCCACATCCTGATTTCGCACTTCGCCGTGGGCGGCGGATTTTACCTGCCCATGGCCGAGCGCAAGGCCCTGCGCGAAGGGCGCGAGGATTGGCTCCTCGCGGTCCGAAGTCACGCGAAGTTCTTTCTGGTCCTCACGCTCGTCTTCGGTGCTGTGAGCGGCGTGGGGATCTGGTTTGCCATCGGCCTGGCCAATCCGGAAGGCACGAGCACCCTGATCCACAACTTCGTATTCGGCTGGGCCATCGAGTGGACCTTCTTCATCGTCGAGATCACGGCGGCCATGGTCTACTACTACACCTGGGGGCGCATCGACAACGAGACGCACCTCAAGGTCGGCTGGGTCTACGCCATCTCCGCGTGGATGAGCCTGGTCATCATCAACGGTATCCTCACCTTCATGCTCACGCCCGGCGCGGCGTGGCTCGAAGTCGCGGGCACGGGCAACGAGGCGTCGCGTTTCTGGAACGCCTTCTTCAACCCGACCTACTGGCCAAGTCTGTGTCTCCGCACGCTGATCTGTATTTCGCTGGCGGGCGTGTGGGCCCTGATCACGGCGAGCCGCATCGATGGCGACAAGGAGCCCAAACTCAAGACCGAGATCGTCCGCTGGTCCGTGAAGTGGCTCATCCCGTCCTTCCTGCTCCTGCCCCTGTGCTTTATCTGGCTCCTCTTCATGCTGCCCGAAGGCCGTATGGACCTCCTCCGCCTCGGCATCGACACCATCGGTTCCGGCGCCTTCACCCAGGTCACTCGCGCGGCCCTGGTCACCGTTATGACCTCCGCGACGATTGCCGTGGTTGTGTATTTCCTCGCCTGGCGTAATCCCAGGGACTTCACCTTCGGCCACGCCCTCGCGGTGCTGTTCCTCGCGCTCGCGGCTACGGCCTCCACCGAGCATGCCCGCGAAATGATCCGCAAGCCTTATGTCGTTGTGGACCACATGTACTCCAATGGTATCCGCCGCTCCGACGTGGCGCGAATGAACGCCGAAGGGTATCTGGCGAAGTCGATCTGGGTCACTCCGGAAGAGCGCGCCCGCTGGAGCACCGCGCCCGGTGCGCAGCCCGTCGCGGACGCCGCACCGGCAGGCGATCGACTGGAGCGGGGCAGGCTCATGTTCCAGGGGCAATGCCTCGCCTGTCACACGGAGTCGGGCTACCGCAGCATGAAGAAGTTTCTGGCCACGCGCGACCGGCAGGCCATCGATAATATCCTGGCCATGCTCCACGGTCCCGAGGCCGACTCGCCGTACCATGCCTACATGCCGCCGCTGGTGGGTACGCCGGAGGAGATCGCCGCGCTTGCGGCGTATCTCACGGAGATGGCCCACGGCCCCGCAGCCACGGAAAAGACCCAGGTGGCCGCGCAGTAGTCGTCAATAGTTGATCGTTCACCGAAGCTTCCGGGCTGGACGTATAGAAAAAATAATGAACCCGCAGTGACGCATCACTGCGGGTTCTTTACTTGCGCCCGACCACCAGGGCGCATCATCCATACGGATGCGCTTGCTCGAAGCGCGCCGGACGGTGCTTGGTAATGCCGCCGCGATCCCGCGAGCCGAAGATGCCGGAGAGGTTCGCCCTGAGCGCGTCGGCGTTGTCGGAAGCGAATTCCGCGTCCTCCATGGAGATGGTGCCCGCCTTGACCATCTGGATCAGGTGCATGTTAAAGGTCTGCATGCCCTCTTCCGAGCCATCGGCGATCACCTGAGGAATACGACCGACCTCGTCTTCGCGGATAAGCGAGATGATGCCAGGCGTGGCAAACATGATCTCCACGGCGGGCACGCGCCCGGTGCCGCTGGCGTTGGGCAGGAGCCGCTGGGAGACCACGGCCTTGAGCTGGAGTGCGAGCTGGGAGCGGATCTGGGAGTGCTGCACGGCCGGGAAAAGATCGAGGATGCGGTCGATGGTCATCATCACGTTCGTGGTGTGGAGGGTGCTGAAGACGAGGTGGCCCGTTTCCGCGGCGCCCAGGCAGGTGTAAAAGGTGTCCACATCGCGCATTTCACCGATGAGGATCACGTTGGGGTCCTCGCGCATGATGGCACGGAGTCCTGTGGTGAAATCCTTCGTGTCGATACCCACTTCGCGCTGGCTCACGCTGCACTGGTTGTCATGATGCACATATTCGATGGGGTCTTCCAAGGTCACGATGTGTCCGTGGCGGATCTGGTTGATCCGGCCAATGATGGCCGCGAGGGTGGTGGACTTGCCGCTGCTCGTCGTACCCGTCACGAGGACCAGGCCGCGGGGCAGATTCGCGATCTTCTCCATGGCCTTCTCGGGCAGGTTGAGCTGCTTGAAGTCGGGAATCTCCGTGCGCACGTGGCGCAGGATCATGGCCATGGTGCCGCGTTGCCGGTAGACGTTGACCCGGAAGCGGCCCTGGCCCGGAAAACTGATCGCCAAGTCGGTGTCCCCCGTGTTGAGGAACTCTTTGACCCGGTCTTCGTCCATGATCTCATGGAGAAAACCCAAGAATTGCTCCTCGGTGAGGTCGTCCGTGGGCACGAAGCGGAGCACGCTGTCGATGCGAACGGCGGGCGGGCGTCCTACCTTCAGGTGGATGTCGGATGCGCGATTTTTCAGCGCGTAGCCCACAATCTTGTGCAGGGCAAGGTCGGTGGCCAGGGGGTGCGGGTCGGTGGTCGTGGGGGTGGTCATGGCGTGGCCCTCCTTCGGTGGTCGTGTCGTAATACACACCTCGAATGGCGGGCTGGGCGATGCGTGCGTCCAGTCACATTCTTTTGAAACTATTGTACCATGAAAGTGGACGATTGTGGCTGGGGAATGGGTCTTATGGGTCTTATGGGTCTTATGGGTCGAATGGGTCGAATGGGTTCTCATGAAAACCCATACGACCCATTTTCAGCCTTCAGCCTTCAGCCTTCAACCTTCAACCTTCAACCTTCATCCTCACTCCGCGATCACCAATTTATCCTTCGGCGGCAGGGCGGGGAAGGGGGCGTGGGGTTCCACCTGATACCAGTAGGCTACGGACGCGAGATCGTCTTCCAGGGGCAGGTAGCGGCCTTCGCTCTGCCAGCCCAGGCTCTGGATGGTGATCTTCAGATCCTGATCGAAGCGCACTGGGTCCGTGATGTGCCAGCGATACTGGCCGAAGCGGCGCTGGGCACCGTCGTGCTGCACATGGTAAAAGCCGGTGTAGGGGCTGCTGAAGTTCTCGTAGACGTCCTTGCCGTCCACCTGGTGATCGTTATAGCCGTAGGAGCCGTTGAAGTAGTCCTCCTCGCCCGTACCACAGATCGTGGGGAAGTCCGTGTCGCCGTCCAGATAGAACTTGATTTCCCCTTCGCCCCACCAGCCGGGGCTGTTCGCGCCGTGGGCCAGGTAGGTGCCCACGTAGTTGCCCTGGCCCTTGATTCCGTCCACGATGGTGTAGACCTCCTTCGCGGGCAGCGGATTGGTCCGGCGAAACTGGGCGTGGAAGTAGGGCGTGTCCTTCTTGACCTTTTCCAGTGAATAGTCGATCTGGTAGTACACCGTCGCCTTCTTCTCGCCCAGATTTTCCATGGTTACTTTGGCGCTCTTATGGAAGGGCATCTGCCAGTAGCTGTTGAAGCCGCTGCGGGGGTTCACGCACATCGCCAGCGAGGTGATGCGCGGTTCCTTGCCGATGCCCCAGCCCGCCGCGAAGAAATCGCCCACGGGCACTTCCACCGAGGGGGTCTCTTCGCCGTCCCAGTAGAAGCGGAGGATCATGAGGCGGTAATCCCCCACGGGCGTCATCCAGATGTGGTTGATAATGCCGGACTCGTTGATCTCGCCCAGGGTGAAGGTGGTGCCGGGTTCGATGTGAACATAGGGGTTCACTTTCCAGCCCTGGCCCAGCTCCCGGGCGGCGCGCTGGGCCGTGCCCTCTTCGAGCGTGGCCATGCCGCCTTTCCCCTTTTCGCCGGTGAAATTTTCCGGACTGATGGAGCGGGTCTTCGCGTCCTTAAGCTGGTAGAGATGGTCGAGTCCGGTGGCCTGGGCGTGCACGAGTGTTACTCCGAAGGCGAGGGTGGCGAGGGCAATTGCGATACGTTTCATGGTTCAGTTCTCCCCGATGGGTTAAGCGTTCGGGGTTGATTGTAGATCGCGCGCGCTGGTCAGGCAAGTGGAAAGGAGAAAATTTCGAGATTCCGGCACCGCTCCAAGCGCCCGAATTTGCCAGAAAAAGCCTCCGTATGATAGTCTTTTGTCAAGAAGAGGTGTGGTGGCGCAGGACACGGACCGAAACGGTCACGTCCCCGATCCGGGAGAATCGATGCCCCACCCCCGGCAGCCTGGCGATTTCGTGCGACTATTTCCGGGCGGCTATTTGTTTTTGGGATGCGGTGGCCGAGGCCGGAGCCGCAGGTTGGGAAAAACACCATACAGGCCCGCAACACCGCCACCCCGGCCCCCAGGAGTATCCATGTCGAGACCAACCGCGACCCGCGACCATAGCATCAATACGCTTCGCGCCTTCGCCATCTTCATCGTCGTGCTTTACCACGCAATCCTCGCGGATGTCGAAGGGGCCGGCCGCTTCTATTTCGAGTTTGAAGTACTCACCCGCTATATCCCCCTCGAAATTTTCACCGCCGTCTCCGGCTACCTCTACGCGAGCCGCCCCGTCGGCCGGGGCGACATCGCCCGATCGCTCCGGGTCAAGGCGCGCCGCCTCCTCCTGCCCCTCGTCACCATGACCACCGTGCTCCTGCTCATGCGCGTCGTCATGCCCGGCGTAAACAAGGTCCCCGGCTGGGGCGACGTGCTCCGGGCCTACGCCTTCCGATTCGAGCACCTCTGGTACCTCCAGTCCCTGTTTTTGATCTTTGTGGTTATCTCCATCATCGACGGCTTCGCCTTGATCCGCAGTGCCCGCGCCTTCGTAGTGCTGCTCATCGGGTGGTACGTCATTTCCCTCGCGCTCCCCCTCAACGGCTTCTTCGGCTACGCCGGGCTCGTCCAGCTCATGCCCTACTTCCTCGCGGGCTACGCCCTCCGTCGCTGGCCCGAACTGCTCTACGGCCGCGCCGCCGCGCCCCTCGCGTGGATCGGCTTTGCCGGCGGCATGCTCCTGGAGCAGCTCGACGCCCGAGGCGTGCTGCCCCTGCCCGAGTTCATCGTGCTGAAGTGGGGGATTCTCAATCTCATTGTTGGCTTCGCCTTCTGCGTTCTCGCCTTTCGCTATCGCCGTGAAGTGCCCGGCCTCGGCCCCATCGGCAACGCCACCTTCTCCATCTACATCTTCCACACCATCGGCATGGCCGTGGCCAACCGCCTCGCCAGCCTCACCCCGTGGGACGAAGGCATCGCCGGTCTCATTGTGTTGAAGGTCCTCCTCGGCATGTTCCTGCCCATCGCCCTGGAAATGGGTATCCGCCGCAGCCACCTCCTGAGCACCCTCTTCCTCGGCGAAGCGTGGAAAACAAAATGGCCCGCCGGGCTCGCCCGGACGAAATCCGCAACATCCGGCACGCCGTCGTCGTCGTAGTACACGGCCCTATCCGGCACCGAGACACCGCCATAGCCCACGTCCAGGTTACAGACCTCCTCCGCACTCGTGTACACGCCCGCCTCCACCAGGAAATCCCCCAGGTCCGTCAGAAGATCAGCGCCTTCAGACCCGGGCGGTCCAGGTAGGTGGCGATGACGTTGGTGGAGGCCCCGAGCATGGGAGTGTCGCCCACCTCAGAATCCAGCGGCGCGGGCAACCCGGCCAGCACAAGATCAGCAGAAATAGGTGACTGTCCCGAATGGCACTTACTTAACGGGACTACTCCCAGAAAATTAAAGTCCACGCCGGGTGCCACCCTCAAGCGGAGGAGCTTGCGACGGAGCTTGTGGGTGAAGGGACGTCGGCTTTGGCGGGGTTACTGAACAACGGTTTGGCATCCGCCGCAAGTTGGCCTTTACTTGGTCTTGCGATGAAATCCGTTCGCCTGTAGTCGCAACACCCACAAACTTCCCCCGCTTCGCTCCTCCGTTTGAGGGTGGCACCCGTGGACCCCGTTGGGGCACGGCAGCCCTTAAGTCAGCGCCATTCGTGACTGTCCCTATTTCCCTATTTCTCCCATTTCTTCACCGAACCCGCACTCTCATCTTCACTCGACTGGCTCATGTTCTTCAGCGCAAAACCGGGAGGAGTACTGTGGCGCGCCCGCAATTCCATCGCGGAGGGTCGCTCCGGAAACGATGGGTCGTCATCCGAAATGGGCCGTAGTCCATCTTCGGTAAACAGCAGTTGTACAGGCTGGCCCTCCATACGCTTATCGTATACCAGGGTGCCTAAGGGCACGTCCATACCGTCGAAGGTAAACTCGACGTCATCAATGTCCGTGCCAAGTCGAATCTCATGAAATTCCACCCCTAGCCTTTCCTGGCGTATTTTCCCCTGCATCATTCCCTCAAACGTTGTTCTCGAACTGCGCATTGTCCATATGCCGGGATGGTCTGGATCTTCCTTATACGTCGCCTCGAAAGTATCCTTATCAGAACGAATCATCTTCCCGTTCATCAGACGTCGCGTTTCGTAGTCGCCCTTTACCAATGAATAGGCGAGGCTCGGCGCAAAATAGAGCGTTACAGCACCTTCATGCACAACCGCCCCCTCCTCAGTTTTCGTGTACCTATACAGGAAACGCCAACACTTAACACCATCTATCTCCACCTCGCTCAACTCATCGGGTACCTTGCCTTTCGCTTTGTAGTTTTCAAAGAGTGTCGGAATCTCTCGAGCCACAAAAGCATAGAGTTTCCTCACATCAAATCGCTTGCTGATGTACGTCAGACCAAAGGCGTCGTCTGGTGGCCGGTTGATATAGCCCCGCTCGTCGAGTACGTCGTAGTAGATGCACTGCTCCTCGTCGTAGACAATGCGCGTGCTCTGTTTGGGAAACTTATCCGAATCTTTGTCCTGGGCCGCGACATACACATCGTAGCGTATGGTGCTGTCCCGGCACTTCCACTCAAATTCTGCTGTGCGAGTGTTACCAAGTTGCTCTCCCACGTCCTCCTCCCAGAGGGCGCCTTCCGTCCCATCAAGGCGACTCTGGATACCTATTTGCCTTGCAGCCATCTTGACCGAACAGCGCCCCGTCGAGCGAAGCAATAGCCTCTCTCTCGCCTGGTGGTGCGTTACTATCTTGTCAATCAGATCCTGCGTATTCTGAGGAGCACAATAGGCGGCATCAGGCGCTGAGTTCATGACCAGCATGAAGAGCAAGCAAAGTGTACGTGCGGCATCGGATTTCATATCCATTCCTTATAGACGTCGAGGTTCTTGAATAGTCGTCTCATAACGATGCCAATACGTATCGAGTAGTAGTGACAGCCATCCTTGTTGGCAATATCACCGCCCCCGTAGCAATGTAGCCGTCCCCAGTTTCTCGCGCGTGGTCTGTTCCGCGAAGCGGAACGGTATGCATTCCCACGGCGGAACGTGGGAAGGGCACCGGGGTCAATTTCGGAGAAGCCACGATTTCCCTGGTACGCGAGAATGCGCCTTCGTCTCGTTCTTGCCTGGCGTCCACAACACCACCTTCGCCAATGCGCGCCGAACGGATTGACACTGGTGCGTGATTTGCTTCTATCATCGCGATACCCCTTCCCCGGCCCCTTTGGTTGGTGTTCTTTCGATCACTGGATCAGGATAGCAAGGGGCCGTTGTTCCGTCAATCAAAAAAGGGCTCCTCACAAGAATCTGTGCATAGTTTCAGGCTCTGGGAGCTTCCCGAGGCAATGGTATAGCGCAGTGATGTAGGTTTTCACGGTTCTGAATCCGTAGCATCGATGGCTGACGACTTTTGCTTTGTTGTTCATGCCTTCTACAGCCCCGTTGCTGATTCGTTCGTCGAAGTAGTTTAGGATTCCGTCTTCGTGTCTGCGCAGCATCCAGGCGAAATCGCGCAGGGGTTGGAGCCTCGAATGGGTCGCCCACCAGAACCACTTTTTCAGGTACTTCCTGGCCCAGCCTTTGCGCTCGTAGTTCCAGAACTCGCGAAAGCTTTCTTTGAGCAAATAGGCTCGGTTGCATCGCAGATTGAGCTTTTCCAGATGCCCCAGGCGCGCCCGTTGCTTGTCCGTGAGGTTCTCCGGGTTTCTCAACCAAATGAACCGGGTCCGCTTGAGCAGTTCCGGGTTGCTTTTCTTCAGTTCGCGCGCTTCGTCGCGCCGAACCTCGTCGACGGCTTTGAGCAGGTGCTGGACAATGTGGAATTTGTCGAAGACCAGAGTGGCCTCGGGAAGATGGGCCTTGACCGTGTCTATGTAGGGGGTCCACATGTCGCAACAAACCGCTTTTACGCTTTGTTTAAGGGCTTCTCCGTGCTCCTTGAAGAAGGCTTCAAGGGTTTCCTTGCTGCGGCCCTCGCCCGACCAGAGCAGCCGTTTCTCTTCGAGGTCATAGACGTTGGTCACGTAGACATGGCCCTTCCGGCGCGATATTTCGTCGATGCCGATGTAGAGCACCGAACCCAGTTTGCGATGGGCGAGTCCATAACTTACCGCCTCGCGGACCGCGGTCGCCACCGTGTTCCAATGAACGCCATAGAGCCGTGCCACCTGATCCCACGGAAGCAGCTTGCACCATGTGGCCAGCAGCCAGATCAGGCCCGTCGAAAGCCGGCACTTGCCTCGGCTCCACGGAATAGCCTCCACGCGAATCTTGCCGCAACACGCGCAATCGACACGAGCGGGCGCATACGAAAGTGTCACGTCAATGCCCCAAAGCGGAACGTGCCGCCAATGGCGTACAGCCAGCCGATCTCGCACTCGGCCAAGCGTCCCGCAAGTGCCGCATGGAACTCGGCGCTTCGAGCGAAGCTCCATGAAAACATCGATGCCTCCCGTGTCACCCCGCACGTCCTTGACCATGTGATGTTTGACTCCAAGAGTCGAACGAATGATACTCTTCAACTGCATGTCCTGTCCTCCGTCTATTCCAAGGCTTTGACACCATTGGAAATACAGGGGGAAGGACATGCATCTCAACTTTTTTACTGCACAAATTCTTGTGAGGAACCCAAAAAAGTGTGGCGGTGCTGAGCGTCCTGTTCTGGCAACGGGACCCCAAAATAGTGCAAAGTGAATTCAGGACCATTGCGGCCTTGGGCTCCGGATTCAGCCCGGGCCGGGTTCATGGGAGATTCATCGTGGGAACCTTTCACTCGTTTCGCGTGCTTGCCGCTGGTGTCGTTCTGGTGCTGGCCTTCATCGCAATCGCTCTTCGCGCGCCTGCGGAGCCTGATCTCCTTGCGCCAACGGATGAGGATCTGGCGGCGGTGCTGGCGGCGGCGGATCCCGTATGGGAGCGACTGCCGGGGGACTGGTGGGAGGCGCCTTACCTGGGCAATGGCATGCTGGGGGCCACGGTCCGCGCGCTGGATGATCACCATGTGGCGTGGCAGATGGGCCGGAGCGATGTGGAAGATCACCGCGTCATGAACTACGGCATGGGGCGCTTGCCCATCGGTCAGTTCGTATTGGAGACGAAGGGCGCGCTAACCGGGTGCGACTTGCGCCTGGATCTGTTGCGGGGTGAACTCGTGGGCACCATTCACACCAGCGCGGGGCAGGTCGAGGTGCGCTCCCTGGTCCACGGTTCAGCCATGGCCATGGTGGTGCGCTGGAAGGGCACGGGGGCGGAGGCGGGCGCGTCGTGGGCATGGAAGGCGAGCGAGGCCATTCATCCGCGCCTGGCGATAAAGCCCGACCCTTCCTACGCGAAAACCTGGACGCCGAATCCTGCGGGTTACCCGACCGAGGTGGAGGGCCTGCCGGTCTGGGTGCAGCCCCTGAGCGAAGGGGGCTACGCCACGGCGTGGCGCGAGGGCGAGGAGGACGGATGGCGAACGCTATTCTTGAGCACCCAGTATGCCTGGCCGGGGGAGCCCGCCGCGATTGCCCGGAGCGCGGCCGAGGCGGTGCGCGCCGCTTCGGATCAGCCCTTGGAAGACTTCGTGGCGGGCCACCGGGCGGCGTGGCGGGCGCACTACGCGCAGAGCTTTCTCTCCCTGCCCGATCCCTGGTGGCAGAGCTTCTACTGGAACCAGATCTACAAGCTCCGTGCGGCGACCCGCCGGGACGGGGTGATCCTTGGTATTCTGGGCCCCTGGGACCAGCCGACGCCGTGGCCGGGCATCTGGTGGAATTTGAATGTCCAGTTGACCTACTGGCCCCTCTACACATCGAACCACCTTGAACTGGCCGAGCCCCTGCCCAACAGCCTGCGCGACTACCTCCCGAATCTCATCGCCAATGTTCCGCCCGAATACCGGGAGGACTCGGCGGGCCTCTACCGATCCACCACGGCGCGCCTCCGCGGCGGCACCTTCTATCCGAGCCTGGTGGAGCGCCCCGGCGATGCGGGGGATCCCGAGGTGGGCAACCTGCTCTGGGCCTGTCACAACGTCTGGCTGCACTACCGCATGAATCTTGACGATGCGCTCCTGCGCGACACGCTCTATCCCGTGCTGCGCCGCGCGGTGAACTATCACCGCCATTTCCTGGAGGAAGGGGCGGACGGCAAGCTGCACCTGCCGCGCACGCGCTCGCCGGAATACAAGACGGGGCCCGACTGCAACTATGATCTCGCGCTGCTGCGGTGGGGCGTGGAGACGCTGCTGAAGATCGACGCGCGGCTGGGGATGGGCGATCCGCTGGCGCCCACCTGGCGGGATATCGCGGCGCGCCTGACACCTTTCCCCGAGGGGGAGGAGGGCTTTCTCATCGCCCGGAATGTGCCGCTGGACTCCAGCCACCGCCATTACTCCCACCTGCTCATGGTCTATCCGCTGTATCAGGTCAACATGGAGCAGCCCGATGGCCGGGCGCGCATCCTCCGCTCGCTCGAACACTGGCACCGCTTCCCCGAGGCCCTCTTCGGCTATTCCTTCACGGGGGGCGCTTCCATTGCCGCCGCCATCGGCGATGGCGACCGCGCCCTCGGCTACCTCAACGGCCTCAAGCGCTTCATCGAGCCAAACACCATGTATCGCGAGGCCGGGCCGGTCATCGAGACGCCCCTCTCCGCCGCCCAGTCCGTCCACGACATGCTGCTGCAAAGCTGGGAAGGGCCGGACGGTCCCCTCATCCGCATTTTTCCCGCCGTACCGGGCGCGTGGTCCGATATCACCTTTCACCAGTGGCGTGCCGAGGGCGCGTTCCTCGTCAGTGCCGCGCGCGAGAAGGGAAAGACGGCCTGGGTCCAGGTGACCAGTCTTGCGGGCGAGCCCTGCCGCCTGCGGGCCGAATTCAGCAGCCCGCCACGCGTTCTGGGGCTGGAGGGCGCGGCGCTCACCACGCTGGGAGAGAATCGCTACGGCCTTGCCCTGAAAAAAGGCGAAACGGTGCTGCTGGTCGATCCCGCGCACACCGGTGCGGCCCGTATCGCGCCCGTGGCGGGTTCCCTCGCGGAGCCGAACCTCTTCGGGCTCAAGCGACCCTCTTGAAAGCCCTCGACTACCGGGCGGGAGCGCCGCCCTTCAGATAGTTGTCATTCAACTGCCAGAAGTTTTCCATGAGCGGGGTCAGGGGGCGTCCGTTTTTCGCGCCGGGCTCCAGGTTGTCGCGCAGGAGCAGGATCACGTCGGAGCTGGCGGCGGGATTGATCCAGAGATAGGCGTGGCCGGTGATGTCGCTTTCGACGTCGGCGTTGATGAAGGTCATGTTGGGCAGGCCGGCGATGGCGGCACGCTCGCGGGAGTTTAGATCGTCGAAAATGAGGCTGCCGAGTCGCTTGACGCTGTCGGTGAACCAGGAAGAGAGTTTGAGGGCCCGGTCACCCTCGGAGAGGTAGACGGTAAAGCGCTCCGGCACGAAAATGGTGCCCTCGGCCACCAGGGTCTGGCGGGCGGTCTGCAGGTTGAGGTCGGGCGCCGCGAGCACGACGTTCCCGAGCTTGAGTTCCTTGCGCACGTCGAGGCCGGAACCGCGCGCTTCCAGCATGAGTTCCTTGATGGCGGTGGTGACGACCTCGGTACCCCGGCTGTGGGCCAGAATGTGGACCTTTTCCAGGCCGGGGGTGGTGGCAAGCGCGCGGAGAAACTGCTTCAGATGGTAAGTCGTGAACTGGGCGGACTCCACATCGGCGGTGTAACCCCGAAGGCCACCCCGGCCCGCGGGCCAGGTGTAGATCAAGGGTACGCCTGGCCTCCCCATGAAGTGCCAGAGCTGGGCCATGGTCAGGGCCGCGTGGTGGAACTGGTTGTTGTAGCCGTGGACAAAGACAAAGGCTTCCTTGCAGTCCGTATCGGCGAGACTCTCCGCCACCAATCCGGCGAGTTCCCCGGCGGCTTCTTTCGGCGATGGGCCCGCGGTGAGGGTGCCGTTTTCCAAGCGCCACGCGCTGGTGGACGCGGGAAAACGGCCCACCTGGGTGGTGTGGGTAAGCTGGGGAACGAAGCGACGGTTGCGCTGCCGCGTGAGGCTGGCCTCGTGGAGCTCTTCCCAAGACACGCCCTCGCCGAGCTTTACGGTCGCCCGTCCATAGAATAAGTGGTCGTCGTTCTCGTGGCCGTACTGGTTTCCGGTGCCCTGGCGCTTCTTCAGCTCCACCTCCATCTCCGGGGAGCGGTCGGTGCCGTATATCAGGTTTACATCGACCGTCTGCCGGGTCGGGGGTAACGCGGCGAAGGGATCCTCCGCCGAGGCGAGGTAGAGATTGGGGGTCTTCATCAGCCCCGTGTGTTCGCAGCCAGTCGCGCCGACGAGGATTGGGAGCAGGGTGACCAGCAGCGCCAGGCTATTCTTGTAGGATCGTTGGGTAGGGTTCATGGCCGCGATTATAATGACCACGGCGGGTGAAGTCTAGGGGAGAGGCCTGTCGTGCGCCAATCGGACGGATCAGACCGATCTGACCAATCTGATCAGTCCGATCCGTCTGATCGGTCCGATTTCTGACCCTTACCCCGCCGCCACCTCGACCGCGCTTTCGCCCGCTTCGGCCACGGGTTGCTTCGAGCGCTTCAGCAACTGTTGCAGCTTCTCCATGTAGATGTAGAAGCAGGGGGTCACATAGAGCGTGATCACTTGCGAGAAGAGCAACCCGCCCACGACCGCAAGACCCAGGGGCTGGCGCGATTCGGCGCCCGCGCCGTGACCCATGGCGATGGGCAGTGTACCCATGAGGGCCGCCATGGTCGTCATCATAATGGGGCGGAATCGCACGATACACGCCTCATAGATCGCCTCTGCAGGCGGCATGTTGCGCTCGCGCTGGGCCTCCAGGGCAAAGTCCACCATCATGATGGCGTTCTTCTTCACGATGCCGATGAGCAGGATGAGGCCGACGAGGGAAAAGAGGTTCAGATCCATCTTGAAAAAGTGCAGCGTCAACAGCGCGCCCACGCCGGCCGAGGGTAGGCCGGATAGGATCGTGATGGGGTGGATGAAGCTCTCATACAGGATGCCGAGCACAATATAAATGATGACAATCGCCGCCAGGATGAGGATATTCAGGCCCACCATGGACGACTCAAAGGCCTGGGCCGTGCCCTGGAAACTGGTGGAGATGCCCTCGGGCAGGATCTCCGCCGCGGCCTCGTTGACGAGGGTGACCGCGTCGCCCAGGGAGTAGCCCGGCTCCAGATTGAAGGAAACGGTGACCGCGGGAAACTGGCCGAGGTGGTTCACGGTCAAGGGACCCACGGTCTTCTCGATGGTGGAGATGGTGCTCAGCGGCACCAGGGCGCCGTCCGACGCACGGACGTAAAGCATTTCCAATGATGCGGGATCTTTCTGGAGCTCGGGGAGCACTTCCATGATCACGTTGTACTGGTTGTTCGGCGCGTAGATTGTGGAGATCTGTCGCGCGCCATAGGCGGTGTAGAGGGCGTTCTGAACCTGCTGCATGGAAATGCCCAGCGAAGCGGCCTTCTCCCGGTCGACCCCCATGTGCACCTGGGGATTGGAGATCTGGAGGTCGCTGGATACGTCGCGGAAGCCCGGCAAGGTCTTCAGACGTTCCTCCAGCTTCGGGGCGTACTCATACAACTGGTCGGTGTCGAGGCCCTGGAGCGTGAACTGATAGAGGCTCTTGGTCGTCTGGCCACCCACATTGATCGCGGGCCGGTTCTGGATGAACACACGAATACCCGGTACGGCGGCAAGGTCTTTCCGCAGCCGTTTCATCACGTCATCGATAGTATCCCGTTCGGCGCGGGACTTGAGGGTGATGAACATGCGGCCCGCATTGCTCGAAGCGTTCGGGCCGCCCGCGCCCACCGACGAGGAGAACCCGGCCACTGCGGAATCGGCGGTCAATATAGCGGCGAGTTTCTGCTGGTGGGCCTTCATATCCTCAAAGGAAATTCCCTGGGCACCCTCTGTGATGGCCACAAGCTGGTTGAGGTCTTCGGCGGGCATGAAGCCCTTGGGCATATTGGAGAACATCCAAACCGTAAGACCGATCAGGGGGAGCAGGCTGAGCACGGTGAGCAGTTTGAAGCGCAGGGACAGGCGCAGCGTCCTGGCGTAGACCGCGAGCATGCCGTCGAAGAAGCGCTCCAGCGTGTTGTAGAGCACCCCGTGGGGCGCGTGCTCATAGTCGCGAAGGAAGCGGCTGCACATCATGGGGGTCAGCGTGAGGGAGACGAAGCCGGAAATGAGAATCGCCATGCTGATGGTGATGGCGAACTCGTGGAGCAGGCGGCCAACGATGCCGCCCATGAACAACACCGGAATGAACACCGCCACCAGGGAGATGGTCATGGAGATGATGGTGAAGCCGATTTCCTTGGAGCCCTTCAGCGCGGCTTCCATGGGGGACTCGCCCTTCTCCATGTGGCGCACGATATTCTCGATCATGACGATGGCATCGTCCACCACGAAGCCCACCGAAAGGGTCAAGGCCATGAGGGAGAGGTTGTCGATGCTGAATTTCATCAGGTACATCGCGGCGAAGGAACCGACGATGGAGAGGACGAGCGCCAGCGTGGGGATGATGGTGGCCGTGAGGTTGCGCAGGAAAAGGAAGATCACCATGACCACGAGGGCCACGGTGAGCACAAAGGTAAATTGCACATCCGCCACCGAAGCGCGAATGGCCTGGGAGCGGTCATACAGCACGTTCAACTTGACCGAGGGCGGCAGCACATTCTCGAACTCGGGCATGAGCCCCTTGATCGCGTCTACAATTTCGATGGTGTTGGTGCCGGGCTGGCGCTGCACTGCCAGGATCACGCCGCGCGTGTCGTTGAACCAGCTCGCGATCTTGTCGTTCTCGACGGCGTCGATCACGCGACCGACATCCCGAAGGTAGACCGGTGCGCCATCGCGCCAGGTCACGATGATGGGTTCATAGGCCTTCGCCTCCATCAGTTCACCGCTGGTCTCGATGGTATAGGACTGGTGCGCGCCGTGGAGGGTGCCCGTTGGCAGGTTCGTGTTTGCCCCCTGGATCGCCTGGCTTACCTCGTCCACCCCGATGCCGCGCGTCGCCAGCTTGTGGGGGTCCACCTGGACCCGCACGGCATACTTCTGCGACCCGTAGATCTGCACCTGGGCCACGCCGGGCAACATGGAAATGCGCTGGGACACCATCGTCTGGGCGTACTCGTCCACCTGGGAAAGGGGCAGCAGGGGCGAGTTCAGCGTAAGGAAAATAATCGGCTGGTCCGCCGGGTTCAGCTTGCGAAGGGAGGGCGGGTTCGGCATGTCGCGCGGGAGCTGGCGCAGCGATTGGGTGATGGCCGACTGGATGTCTTGCGCGGCGGCGTCGATATCGCGGTTCAGATCAAACTGAAGGGTGATGCTTGTCGAGCCGAGGGCGTTTACCGAAGTCATGGAGGTCACCCCGGCGATGGTGGAGAACTGGCGCTCCAGCGGGGTGGCCACCGACGAGGCCATGGTCTCCGGACTCGCCCCGGGCAGGCTCGCGTTCACCGACAGCGTGGGAAAGTCCACGTTGGGCAGATCGCTTACCGGCATGGCCCGGTACCCCGCGATACCGACGAGCAGGATTCCCACCATGACCAGCGTGGTCATAACCGGGCGATGGATGAAGAGGGCTGACGTGTTCATCCCGCGGGAGTCTCCGCCGGCTGATCCCCATCCAGCACGCGCACTGGGCTGCCCGGCGCCACGCGGAGGTGTCCCTCGGTGATCACGCGGTCGCCCGGCTGCAGGCCTTCGTCGACGACGGCGAGTCCGCCGTGGGTGATGCCCGCCTTGATGGGACGCATTTCGGCCTTCTCTTCCGCCGTGACCAGATAGACATAGGCACCCTCCTGGCCGGTCTGGACCGCTTCCGCCGGTACCGTGGTGCAATTGTCCTGGAAGCCGAGGCCCACGCGGATGCTCAGGTATTGACCCGGCCAAAGGACTTCATTCTGGTTTTCGAATTCGGCTTTGAGGCGTATGGTGCTGGTGACCGTATCGACCTGGTTGTCGATGAACACCAGTCGCCCCGTGATCGGCTCCATGGCGGAGTCGGGGGCCGCCGCATATACCGGAACCTCGCCCGCCGCCATGGCCTGCCGCAGCGCGGGCAAGTGATGCTCGGGAACGGTGAACGTCACATACATGGGCGCGGTCTGGGTGATGACAACCAGCGGCTCGCTCGCGTTGGCACTGACCAGGTTGCCTCGATGGGCCATGAGGCTACCCGTGCGACCTTCCAGCGGAGAGACTATCGTGCAATAGGAAAGGTTGAGCTTGGCCACCGCGACGGCCGCCTCTGCCGCGCGAATATTTTCACTGCTGGAGCGGACCGCGGCGGCGTCGGCGCCGGCGGAAGCCTTCAGCGCGTCGGCGGCGGTTTTGGATTGATCAAACTCTTCCTGCGTGACAATCTCGCGGGCGAGTAGCGTCTTGTTTCGCTCCAGATCTACATCGGCGTTCTTCGCCATGACCTCATTCTCGCGCAGGTTGGCCTCGGCCTGGCCCCGCAGCGCCACGGCACGGGCCACGTTGGCCTCCGCCTCCGCCAGGGCCGCTTCAAAGGGCCGGGGATCGATGCGGAAGAGGGGCTGGCCCTGGGTCACGCGCTCGCCTTCGGCGAAGAGCACTTCGATGATCTCGCCCGAGACCTGCGCTTTCAATTCGATAGTGGAGAGGGGCTCCGCCGTGCCAAAGGCGCTGAGCTCGACCGGCACGCGATTGGTCTCCGCCACGGCCGCATGTACGGGGGCTGGCTGGTTTGCCCCGGGCGGCGGTCCGCCCGCCTTCTTCTGGCCGGGACAACCCGCGAGGGGGAGCAGCGCGATGGCGCCCAGGGTTCCCGTGATGGCAATCTTATTCCACTTCATTGGTCACACTTTCCTGTTGCTCGTCCCGATCCGCGAATTCATCCAGAGCGATGCCCCGACGCTCAAGGAGGGTGCCCTCGGCGGCGTAAAGATCCGTCAGCGCTTCAATATAGCGGACACGCGCCGTCGCATCGTCCACCTGGGACTGGATAAGGTCGCGCTGCACCTGCAGCACGTCCAGATTGGTTGCTTTGCCCACTTCGTGCCGCCCTTCGATGACGCGAACCGCTTCACGGCGGCTCAACACGGCCTCCGTGGTCGCGGCGAGACGTTCCCATTGGCGATCCACTTCCACCATCGCCTGGCGCACATCCGCCGCAATCTCTTCTTCCAACTGGGTGATATAGCCCGCGCCCCGTTCTTGAGACAGTTGCGCTCGGAGATGCCGGGCACGCTCCGCCCGGTTGAACAGGGCTATCTCAAACTGGAGGCCCACGCTGTAGGTGTCTTCATCGGTGCTGGAAGTGCTCGACGTGGCGGCGCTCTCGCCGCCGCTCGCCGCTTCGTATTCCCCGACCAGATTGAGCTGGGGAAGGCGGCCGTTGCGCGTGCGAACCACATCCAGCTCCAGGTTCGCCAGCGTCAGGCGCGCCTGGGCAAGCTCGGGCCGGTAAAGGAGGGCGAGGTCCTCACTCTCGTCGGCATTCAGCGCCGCCTCCACCACGGCGGCTTCATCCTGGGGGTCAAAGCCCACTTCCCAGCGCGGTGTGGATTCAGGGTGCATCAGGCGGATCAACTCGATGCTCTGGGACTTCAGCGCGGCCTGCGCATCCACCAGATCGGCCTGGCGCGCCAGGCGCTCCGCACGGGCCGTCATCACGTCGCCCCCGAGGGCCTTGCCCACGGACTCCAGCTCTTCTTCCCGCGTCATCTGATCATTGGCCAGGGTCACACCGAACTCGCGAATCGCCAGGACCTCCTTCGCCAGGGTCAGTTCCCAGTAGGCCCGCTCCGTTTCGCGCACCACATCGAGCACCGCCAGGCGAAACTCGTGCTCCGACTGGGCGGCGACGTTGCGGGCTTGGCGCAGCGCGGCGAGATTGGTGTCCATGCCCGCACCGCGAAGGAGGGGCTGAGAAATGCCCGCGGTCCACGAGTGCTGAGACGCGTCGCCGCTGGGATTATTATCCAGGGTCGCGCCCGCGCCGGTGAGAAAAAGCAGCGTGCCCGTGGGGAGGTACTGCTGCACTTCTACCGAGCCTGAGTTACCCACGACCGTACTGTCATTGTCCCCGTTGAGGGCATCGATCGACTGGTTCAACTGCTGCACGCTGGCCAACAGCCCGGCTACATTATCCAAGGTTACTTGTTTGCTGGACGTGGTCTCGCTGGCGGCGGCGCTGCCCGTGCTGCTGAAGCCCAGGCTCTGTCGCGTACCGCGACCGCGGGATACCTGGGCCAGCAGGCGCGGATCAAAGACCGCGCGGTTCTCGTCGATGTAGGTCTCGTCGATCTCCGGACCCAATCGCGCCACTTCGATGCGCCGGTTGTTCAGCAGGGTCGTGAGGATGGCGCCGTCCCGCGTAAGCGCGACCGGACCGGAGAGCTCCGCCGGAAGCGCCAGAGATTCCGCCCGCGATTCAAGCGAGGCCGGTGCCTCGATGGCGGCTTCGGCCAGTGGGGGAGGCGCAACGGTCTCCGGCGTCCAGCTCGTTTCGGTGCGCGCGCAGCCGGCCATCGTGGCGGCCAGGGCGAAGGCGGTGCCCCAGATGTTCAAATTCACAGCGCGCATGCGAGGTCCCGCTTTCGCCCGCGCGCTTTGCGTTGCTCTACACCACATTTGAAGGTTCCATTGCAGAATAACTCAACCAACACATGATGGCTCCGGTGTTCCTTGGGAAAATCCAGCAGATCCCGCGTGCGCGTGCGCAGCATGCCCAGCAGGTACATGGCCATGACCTCCACAGGCAGATCGGGCCGCACCACGCCCTCGTCCACGCCCTGCTTCAAGATGGTTACGGTGGCCTCGACCAGCTTCCTGCGCCGGCGGCCCCAGCGTTGCATCAACTTGCCCTTTGCGCCGCCCGGCATCCACGCCGCCTCCGCCTGAATAATGTTGAACATCTCGATGCGCCGCTCGAAGAAGGACGAAACTTCCTCGCACATGGCCAGCAGCCGCTCCATGAAGGGGGCATCCGGCGCACCATGGCGCTCCACCACTTCGCAGAGTTCGTCGAAGCCCGACGTCGCCACCTGGAAAAACAAGTCGTCCTTGTCCTCGAAGTAGAGATAGATCGTGCCCTTGCCCACCTTCGCCGCCTGGGCGATTTCCTGCAGCGTGATCTCGTGAAAGCGCCGGTGTTTGAACAGTTTCTCCGCCGCGTCTAGAATGCGCTCGCGCTTGTCCGTCTTTTCCATCGTGGTTCCTTCCACCAGAACTGACCGGTCAGTCTGGGTTCTAAGACAATAGCAGAGCCACGATGGTTTCGAGAAATTACTGGCTGTCAAGGTGCATTCGCCATAGGCGGGATTTGCTGTCACTCCACGCACGTCACCGCGTCGAAAATGCGAAGGGGCAGAGACTATCGCACTATTAACTACTTGGTCGTAGGGACAGCGTCGCCCCGTGACGGAGTAGGCGAGAAAGGCTGGGCGTCAATTATCTTGTCTGAACTGATCGCGGTGCGTCCCAACTGGCGGGGCTGTCCTGTTGCTGGCGACGACAACGTGTCCACTCCACGTTCGCCGGGTTTCGTGGATGCAGTATTTCAGAAAACGTAACCGCGACAAGAGATGCCTTGGTTGTTTTGGGTCGCGATGCCAAAGAACAGGACAGCCTCGCCAGTCAGGTTTTGTTCGCCACAAGATTAGCTTCTGTATGGCAGATAGCAGGAACGAGACTTCCAGTCATGAGGCGCCGCTGTCCCTGCGTGGTGCACCCGTTAATCAGGTCGCGATGCACCTGGTGCGGATGCTATGGTTATAAAACGTACTTACCACCAAGCGGGAGATAAAAAGCATGTTCATTCGATCACTGTTGCTCGTGGCACTGGCCGTTGCCGCGACACACGTCCAAGCCGCATCCCTCTATGCGGGCGCATCCACCACCAGCATCACGCCCGACCGGCCCGTGGCCCTCGACGGCCAGTTGTCCACCCGCATCTCCCAGGGGGTCGAAAGCGAATTGACCGCTTCGGCACTCGCGCTGGAATCGCGCGATGGCGAGACGGTCGCGGGGCAGGCGCTTCTGGTGGCCTGCGATCTCGTCGGCATTCGCGAGGGTGTGCTCGAAGAGGTCCGCGCCGCGCTTGCGCCGCGCTTGCCCGGATTCGATGTGCAGAAGCTGATTCTCAGCGCCACCCACACCCACACGGCGCCTTCGCTCACGGAGGGCCACTACCTCATTGAGGTGGAGGGCGTCATGACGCCGACCGAGTACCGCGCATTTCTGGTGGATCGCGTCGTTCAGGTAGCGGAGACCGCGTGGAAGTCGCTGCAACCGGCGCGCGCGGGCTGGGGCCTGGGCCACGCCGTGGTGGGCTACAACCGGCGCATGCTCAACGCCGACGGCACCTCCGTCATGTATGGCCCCGTGCAGCGCGATGACTTTCGCGGCGTGGAAGGTCCGGAAGATCACGCGGTGGAGACCCTCTTCTTCTGGGACGCCAACGACAAGCTCATCGCCACGACGGTGAATCTCGCGTGTCCCTCTCAGGAAGTGGAAAGCGCCATGTACGTCAATGCGGATTTCTGGGCGCCTGTGCGCGACGGACTGCGCGCGAAGCATGGCGAGAATCTCGTGGTACTCGGCTGGGCGGCCGCCTGCGGTGATATCTCGCCCCACATCCGCTACCGGCAGGCCGCCGAGGATCGCATGCGCGAACTGCGCGGCCTGAGCCGCCTCGACGAGATCGCGCGGCGCGTCATTCTTGCGTGGGAGGAGTCGCTTGAGGGCGCGAAGAAAGACATCAAGATCGACCCGCCGCTGACCCACACCGTGCATGCCCTGGGCCTGCCCGAGCGCATGGTGACCAAGGAAGAATACGAAGCGGCGAAGCTGGAGCGCGACGCGTCCGCGAAAGATCCCAAACTCAGCCGCCGCACCGTGTGGCAGCAGCGCGTCCTCGATCGCTACGAGCGCCAGCAGGCCGAAGGTGCGAAGCCCTACCCCGTGGAGATGCACGCCATTCGCCTGGGCGACATCGCCATCGCCACGAACCCATTCGAACTGTTCATGCAGTACGGCATCCAGATGAAAGCCCGGAGCAAAGCGCTCCAGACCTTCCTGATCCAGCTCGCGGGCCCCGGCACTTACGTCCCCACGCCCAACGCGGCCAAAGGCGGCGGTTACAGCGCCATCGTGCAGAGCAATGAAGTCGGCCCCGAAGGCGGCCAGATGCTCACCGACGAAACCGTGAAGGCGGTGAACGCGTTGTGGGCGGAGTGAAGTGAGGTCGAGAAACAAGAAAGCGGGAATGTCTCCTGAGAGGGGACATTCCCGCATTGTTTTCAATGGTACCTGGAGTGGGGATCGAACCCGCGACCTCTGGATCCACAATCCAGCGCTCTAACCAACTGAGCTACCCAGGCCTATAGTCTATCCCTCACCACCCGTATGCACATGGCATCCCCAGCGGCGTGAATAGAGCCGGAAGTATACGAAGTAACGGCGGTAAATTGCAAGCTTTTCTCGCTGGTTTTCTCGCCGCTGCCGTGGTCACGTCGGGATCGTTGAGTTGTGCTATTTGGATATGGTATAAATAAGGATGCGTGGGGCGGAACGGCTGTTGAACCCGGTGTCCACACTACCGCCGGCGGGCCGCCTTCACGTATTATCGGGCGGAAAGTTTTTTGGCATTACCCTGGAGTTTCGCGAAATGGAAAATGTTGTCATCATTGGTTCGGGCCCGGCGGGTTATACGGCGGCGCTTTACACGGCGCGGGCCGATCTGAATCCCCTCATGCTGGAAGGCGAGCTGAGCAAGGATATCCTCCCCGGCGGCCAGCTCATGACCACGACGGAAGTGGAGAATTATCCCGGCTATCCCGACGGGGTCACCGGCCCGGAAATGATGGAGCAGTTCAAAAAGCAGGCCGGTAAATTTGGCACGCGCTTTCTATACAAGACCGTCACGAAGATCGATGTCTCGTCCCGCCCTTTCAAGGTCTATTCGGGCGAGGAGATGTGGGAGGCGAAGACGGTCATCATCGCGACCGGTGCCACGGCAAAGTATCTGGGCCTGGAGTCCGAAGCGAAGTTTGAGAACCGCGGCGTGTCCGCCTGCGCCACGTGCGACGGCGCTTTGCCCCGCTTCCGCAACAAGCCGATGGTGGTGGTGGGCGGCGGCGACACAGCCATGGAAGAGGCGCTGTTTCTCACGAAGTTCGCGAGCAAGGTCCATGTGGTGCATCGTCGCGACAAGTTCCGCGCGAGCAAGATCATGGGGGACCGCGTTATCAACCACGAGAAGGTGCAGGTGGAGTGGAACACGACGGTGGATGAGGTGCTGGGGAATGACAAGGACGGCGTGACCGGTGTTCGCTTGAAGGATGTGAACACGGGCGAAACGCGGGAGGTGGAGTGCACGGGTTATTTCGCGGCCATCGGCCACAAGCCCAACACGGACATCTTCAAAGGCGTCATCGATCTGCACGACAACGATTACATCGCCACGAAACCCGGCACGAGCTACACGAACGTGGAAGGGGTCTTTGCCTGCGGAGACGTACAGGATCACGTCTACCGCCAGGCGATCACGGCCGCAGGCAGCGGCTGCATGGCCGCCATCGACGCGACCCGCTGGCTGGAATCCCAAGAAGGTTGATCTATATTTGAAACAACCAAAGCCCGCCCGGAGAACCCCAGGGGATTCCGGGCGGGTTATTTTTTTTATCTCGCGCTACGCCGCGATGCCGGGCGCAGCGCCGAAGTTTGGAGCTTACAGGCTCTGGATGCCGAAGAGACCGAGTATTGCTTCGATCACGGCCACAATCTGAAGGATTACGTCCAGAAGAACTTCAATGTTAAATGCCATCTTCGGTGCCATGCTCTTGTCTCCTTAGGATTTTGAGTACAAAACAATTGACGTGGTTTGCCGTATGAAACCGGCGATACTGTAGTACACCGTCCCACACCGGCGCACCTTCCCGCCAGCTTCCCCGTTTCTTAGTGTTCACAGTATACCAAGGTTCTGCCACAAATACACCTGCGATCTGGCTGCGCTTCAATCCGGGGGTATCCGACAGTTTTGCATGGCATTCCGGGCTCTGCTATGGTAGCCGGGAACGCGGGACGCGATGGCCCCCGCCCACCCCACGGCACTCATATTCCAGGAATCGAACATGGGACGAGACACAGTAAACTTTTCCTGTCACCATACCGGGCACTGCTGCACGGACGTTGTCTGTCTTCCAACACCCTGGGATGTAATCCGGATCGTCCGTCAGGAAGGGGCCAACCCCCACGAGTTCCTGGAATTCCTCAAACCGGGCGAGATTCAGGGCGTGACGAAGGGCGATCCGACGTGGCTCAAGGTGGGCAAGGAGCGCTATATCATGGCCCTCAAGCGAGGAAAGAAGGGCTGCCATTTCCTGGATAAGAAGACCCGCTACTGCTCCATCTACGAATCCCGCCCCATCCTCTGCCGGCTCTATCCCTTCAAGCTCGACGAGTTCAGGGATGGCTCCTTCAAAGGCTTTTCACTCCATAAGGATGTGGGATGCCCGAAGCATCAGGATGGCAAAGTCGACACGATTCCGCTCTATGAACTCTATCTGGACGACAGCATTCACCAGCGCGATTACAACGACTTGGTGGACGTCTTTAACGGTCGTGACTACGAAGGGAAGGCCCCGGAAGACTTCATCGAGATGTTCGTGCAGTACGTCGCGAAAGCACGGTAGAAGTGCCCCTGCGTTACCGGAACCAAACCGAATCTTTGCCGTAAATAAGATGAAAATCAATAAAACGCATGATTTTTGGTAAAGAAATGCCGCTTATTGATATCCAATTATCACCTTTGTATTGACGGGTTCCCCGGCAAAGTGGTATAGTGGGCCTTCCTTAACGGGAACCTAATCGCCCCACAGAGGCATACTACAACGAAACGAGGCGATCGTTACACGGATTCTTCAAGAAGAATTTCCCGTGTTCCCCCAATCCAATCTGAGCGCGCTTCGATTCACTCAGGAGCCTTTTATATTATGCAGTTTACGAAACGTTGGACGGTCATGCTTATTCCCCAGGATCGGGGCGGTACGCAGACCTTCTCCCTTGCCGCCTATCACTTCTGGGTGGCCATCGCAATACTCTCCATCATGGCCTTCGCCTCCGCCTTCTACTTCCAGCAAAACCTGATTGTTAGAGCGCAGGCGGATGCCCTCCAGCAGCAAAACAAGACGCTCCAGTGGGAACTGGAAGCTCCCCAGCCCGTGGCTGAGGCCCCGGTTGATACGGAGAAAGACCTCCGCACCCTCGAAGAATCCCTGCGGCGCGAGTATGAAGCGAATCTGGCCACCATCACCGCAGAGCTGACTGAGCTGCTCGATATGGAGGCTCAGGCGCGATCCATCACCGGTATAGCGCCCCGTGAAAAAGGCGACGACACCGAATCCACCGCCACGGGCGGCGGACAGGGCGGCGCGCCTTCCGGCTACAAGCCCGTGGCCCATGCGGGTATCGGCCACCAGTTTCGCCCGCCCCATATCATCTACGGCATGTCCCGCCCCTCGGCCGACTTGATTCTCCAGGAAATTCGCGTTCGACAGAAAAGTCTGTCCGAATTGGTGGTGGATGGCAAAGCCATGAAGGATAAACTGACCCGTATTCCCGCGATCTGGCCGCTGGTCAACGGCGCGGGCCACATTACCTCTCGTTTCGGCTATCGCCGCGATCCCATTCACCGCCGCGTCCGCCATCACGATGGCACGGACGTAGCCGCGCCCACGGGCACCAAGGTGCGGGCGACCGCCCGGGGTACCGTGACCTTTGCGGAGTACGACCAGTTCTACGGGAATCTCATCAAGATCGACCATGGTGGCGGTCTCGAAACCTGGTATGCCCACCTTTCCAAGATTACCTCCCAAGTGGGGGATGTGGTGGAGCGGTCCACCGTGATCGGCAATGTGGGCAGCACGGGCCGCAGTACGGGTGCCCACCTCCACTACGAAGTTCACGTGGACGGCGCGCCGGTCGACAGCGAGAAGTACCTGACCGAGTAGGGGGCGAAACCGGGGTCCGGTTGCCTTCTCGCAATTTTTTGACCGTTCATGTACAATTCAGGGCACTACTATCCTGTAAAGGCTGGTGCTCGCGGCCCCGTCTGGCGTGTGTCGCGGGTTGACGCACGCGTCCCATCCGGCCCAACGCGCCCCACGGCCGCAACAACGGAAACCTGACATGCTCGAATCACGGAAATCGAAGACCTACAACGAGAACAAAGTTGTAAGCATCATCGGCCAGGGCACCACGATAAAAGGCGATATCAGCTCCCAGGGCACGATCCGCATCGAAGGAACGGTCTCGGGCAACATCCAGAGCGGCGATACCATCGTTGTTCAGGAGAGCGGCAAGCTGAAGGCCGACCTCGTCGCGGGCCAGATCATAATCAGCGGCGAAGTGCACGGCAACGTCCTGGCCCATGAGCGCCTCGAAATTTGCGCCGGTGGGAAGGTCGTGGGTGATATCACCTCGCCCCGCGTCAGCATCGCCGAAGGCGTGCTTTTCGAAGGCAAATGCACCATGAAAGCCCCCGGCGAAGCCCAGCCTCCGGCTAAAGCCCAGGGCGGCCAGCAGCCCGCGAAAGCGAAAGAAAGTTGAAGGATGAAGATTGAAGGATGAAATATGAAGGATGAAGGATGAAGGATGAAATTGGGAGGCAGATTCCAAATTCGAAACTTGGTTTCGTGCCTTCGAGTCCGCTCTTATCCTTCACACTTCACGCCTCACCCTTCATCCTTTAACCTTCATCCCTCATCCTTTGACCTTCATCCTTTAACCTTCATCTTTCGCCATGCCGCCTGTAACCCCGCCAAAATCTGCCAGGATCCTCGTCGCCATGAGCGGCGGGGTGGACAGTGCTGTCACCGCGTCGCTCCTTTCCAAGGCGGGCTATGATTGCGTGGGCGTCACCATGCGCCTGGTCCCGGAGCACGAGGGCAAGTCCGTATTCGAGCCCTGTTGTGGCCTCGAAGCCGCAGAGGATGCCCGGCGCATCTGCGAAAAGGTGGGCATCCCCCATCAGGTCATGCATGCCGTGGATCGCTTTGACCGCGATATCATCTCCCACTTCGTGGAGGAATACCAGCAGGGCCGCACCCCCAATCCCTGCGCCCGCTGCAACCGCATGATCAAGTTTGGCGCGCTCTATCAGTGGGCCGACAAGATCGGTGCGGACTATATTGCCATGGGCCACTACGCTCGCTTGGAGCACCGGGGCAGTCGCTATTCCCTCCGGCGCGCGGTCCATCTTCCCAAAGATCAGAGCTACGTCCTGTCGCCCCTCACCCAGGCGCAACTGCGCCGCGCGTGGTTTCCCCTCGGTGAAATGACCAAGGAGGAAGTCCGCGAGCATGCGTGGGGCCTCGATTTCGCCATGGCCACCAAGAAGGAAAGCCAGGAAATCTGCTTTATCCCCCATCGGGACTATGCCGGTTGGATTGAAGGCCGTGCCGAGGTCATGCCGTCGGGCCCCATCAAGACCACGGACGGAAAGATTGTCGGCACCCACAACGGGCTCATGCACTACACGATCGGCCAGCGCCGCGGTCTGGGCGTGAGCAGTGATCGGCCCTACTACGTGGTGCGTCTCGACACGGCCGACAATGCCGTGATCGTGGGGCACGCGGAAGAGACCTTTTCTACCGCGTTCCGCACCGGCCCCGTGTGCTGGGGCGGGCTTCCCCGGCAGGAAGCCCCCTTCGAGTGTCTCGTGCAGTTGCGATCCCGCCACCAGGCCGTTCCCGCGCTGGTGCGGCCCGACCTGCGCGGTGCCGAGGTGGAATTTGAGACCCCGGAGCAGGCCGTCACCCCGGGGCAGTGGGCCGTGTTCTATGACCTCGAAGGCTTCGTGCTCGGCGCGGCCATCGTGCAGGGCTTCAAGCTCGCCCCCTCCGAAGCGTGTGTCGGCCTTCGGGGCGCAGCCTCCGCTTAGAAGTACGAAGCGCTGCCGCGCATCATCGCGGAAATTTCCGGATAGCCCAGAGAATCCGCCATATCCGCCGCCGTCATGCCGTCAATGCACTCGTCGCGTTTGTTCGGGTCGGCACCCCGTTCCAGAAGCAGTTCCACGATCTCCTGATTGCCCGTAACACAGGCCCAGTGCAGTGGGGTCATGCCCATGTTGCTTTCGGCATTCACATCACACGATTCCAGCAGGGCCGCCACGGTGGCAATGTGGCCCTCGCGCACGGCCTTGTGCAGGGGAGTCTCCAGCAGGCTGTCGCGCTGGCTCGGGTCCGTTCCAATGCGCAGGAGGGAATGCACGGCGTCCGTCAGGCCCAGGTAGGCCGCCCGGTGCATGGGGGGGGCCTTCTTGTCCATTTCCCGCTCGTCATCCCGCACCTGCCGGAGCATCATTTCGGCCAGGGCCATGTGCCCGCTGCCAAAGGCGCGGTCAAGAGGAGTCTTTCCATCGTCGTCGAGTGTATGTAGCCAGACTGCTTTCACAGGCCGTACCTCCGTGGTTAGTTTTGTCGCCTGATTCCATTAAGCAATTGCGATGCCAATTTAATCAGCTCCGGCGACCCTGGAGTTGCGACAGCCTAACCTGATGATAGAGTGGCACTTAGTCGCGGTAACGTTCCAAGGTGTTCGAATGTGGAATACATGCCCCGTGACCCGAATGCGGCCAAAGCGCCTGTAGCCTGACACTGTGACAGCTTTTCGTCGACACGGTGGTTGGCGTTCCTGTCAACGTCGGATCCGGCGCTCCCAAAGATGGTAATTCCCTCTGCGTTGTGGTAATCTACCGTATATTGAGGTGTATACGTCTCGCGTGGTCGTATATTGTTGTTGTGGCCCTGTGCCTCACCAATATTCTGGCGGCCATGCCGCGATGGCTGAAGCGTCCTGGTCTAGAATTGGGAGCGACCGTGTTCATACCAATGCTGCGGGTATTTCCGCTGTGCGGACTGGTTTTCGCCCTTCTTGGTTGCGAAGCACCACTGCCGTCGGCCCCGCCGCCCGAGGCGGCAAGTTCTCCGGGCGATCCTTGGGCCGAATGGCGGTCCATTGCGGATGCCACTCCGATGGAACGGGACATGGAAAGGGCTGTGGCCCTCAGCAGCGCCCTGGCAACTTCCGAGGTGGGCCTGACGCCGATGGTGGAGTATGTGGGCGATCCTGCGGTTCCGGCCGATAAGAAGATCGTCGCGATTATTTGCCTGACGACCCAGCGTGACCGGCTGGCCCCGTTTGAAGAGCGCCTGCGCGGCTGGACCGGCCCGGACCAGGCCGAGGAAACGCGCAAGATGGCGACCCACGTGCTGGGAATGCTGAGCACGCCCGGCGCGATGGAACGTATGAAAGCGTTGCTGGAAGATGGCCAGCGCCCGGTCCGCGAGACGGCGGTGGGGGTGTTGTTAAGTTTCCATCCCGAGCTTGTCCAGGAGCGGCTTCAGCCATTCTGGGATGATCCCGAAACGAGCGTGTCGATTCGCGAACAGGTTGTGCTGGGCATGCCGCCCCATCTGGTAGCGCCCTTTATTGGAATCTATGGTGAAGCGGTGCTCGATACCCGGCTGTCGGCCACCGCGCGGTTGAAGTCGGTAAGTGTGCTCGGGCAGCTTGGTGCCCGGGAGCATGTAGAGATACTGAGAAAATGTGTAGATAATGACCCGGACGAAGTGGTGAAGGAGCGGGCGCGCGGTGCGCTTGCCCTGCTGGAAGCCGCCTCCGGCCTGGATCCCGTGCCCGCAGGGCAGGGCGAGGCCGAAGCCCTTCCGCCAACCGCCACCCCGTCCGGCCCCCCGGCTTGAATCCGGGAAGGAGCGCCCAGGTGTTATTTGGAAAACGACGTGATCTGCCCCCCTCCGGGAAGGAAGGCGGTGCCCGCCCGACCGTCGAGCCCGAGCTGTATGTCGTTGCGTACGAGAGCATGCTGAAGGGCAATAAAGTGCTCCGCAAGGGCAAGCCCATCCGCCAGGTGGCCATCGTGGTCGAAGGGACGGCTCGTCTCGTCACCAGTGGTGATCGGGTTGACCGGCGCACCTTTGAGGCCCTGATCGGCGCAGGCGTCCTCCCGCCCCCGGGAAGTCCCCGGCCCGGCGAAGCGCCCAGCGCCCGGACCCCTCGCGTACCCGAGGATTAAGTCGTGGCGGGGAGCAGCCCCACCAGCGCCGGACGGCCTGACCTGTCCCTCTCCATGATCGTGCGCAACGAGGCCCATCGGATACCCGAGTTCCTCGATACACTGGGCGATCTGGCGGGTGAAATCTGCATCACCGATACGGGTTCCGACGATGATACCGTTGCGATTCTCCGTTCCCGGGGCTGCGTCGTCGAAACGTTTCTCTGGTGCGACGATTTTTCCGCCGCGCGTAATGCGGCCCTCCGGCCCTGCACCGGGCGATGGATCCTGAGTCTTGATGCCGACGAGCGGATAGCGCCAGAAGACCGGGACGCCCTTCGCGCCCTTGTCCGCGGCCCTCACGATCGGTGCTACCGTTTTGTAACGCGCAACTACACCGACGAATCGACCGCGAGCGGCTTTGTGTGGGCCCGTGCAGGCGACGCGCACGCGGCGGGCTTCCGGGGGTGGTTTCCCAGCGCCAAGGTGCGCCTGTTCCCCAATCTGCCCGGTGTTGCCTTTGAAGGCGCGGTCCACGAACTCGTTCATCAGTCGCTCGATCGCCTCGGGGTCCTGGTGGCTGACGCCGCCGTGCCCGTTCACCACTATCCCCACCTGAACCAGTCGCCCGATGCCCGCGCGCGGAAACAGGAACTCTACCTGGAACTGGGCCTCAGGAAAGTGGCGGATCATCCGCTCGACGCCCGGGCCCGCCACGAGCTTGGCGATCAGTATGTTGATATGGGGGAACTGCTCAAGGCCCTCGGGTGCTACCGGGAGGCCGTCCGCCTCGAACCCGGCAACCCCCTGTGGTTGCGCGATCTCGGTGGCGTGCTGCTCCTGCTCGGCCAGTTGTCCCCGGCGATCCAGGCGCTGGACCTGTCCTTGCGCCTCGACGCTGGCAGTGAAGAGGCCTGGCGCAACCTGGGCGTAGCCCGCGTCCGCCAGGACGACTGGCCGGGGGCACGCGAGGCCTTCGCCCGCGCCTTGGCCCTGAATCCGGAGCACCCGGAGAATCAGCGCTACCTCGCCATCGCGGCGCAAGCCTGCGGCGATCATCCGCGGGCCCTGGCGCTGTTGGCCGGGCTGCTCGAACGTCACCCCGCTCATGCGGAAGCCCGCGTACTCTACGAGCGACTTCTGTCGGAAGCCTAGTGCGTTAGTGCAGTTGATAGTTGGTGTCGCGCCCGAGTCCCGCTTCAGCCCACATGTCAAGTCCTGGCCATAAGTTGTCAATTGGCTGTTCCGACTTCTGTTTCTTGTTTCGGTTGTTTCTCTCGCTCAGCTCTCCCTCCCCTAGGGGAGGGAGAGCTGAGCGAGTACGGATAATTTCATGCCGCCAAATGAACAGCATTTGGAGTCCGGTACCCGAGTGATAGATGAGGCCGATTGCCGTTGTACAAGAGTACCGCTTGGACTACAGCCTGTTCCGCCTGCACCTTATTACGAAACGTCTCGTCAAGACCATACTCTTGCTTCAGAATCCCGTTGAGCCGCTCGGCGGTCGCATTTTCGTAACAATGGTTTAGCTCCGTCATACTGATAAGACACCCTCTCTCCTGCAGTATTCCGACGTACTCCTTGCAGCTGTATTGGAGGCCTCGGTCAGAGTGATGGATAGGGCGGGCACCTGAGGCCAGCCCCTTCAGTGCAACCTGGAGCGCCTTAATGCAGCCGGTGGCCTCAAGGCCCGCATTGAGATGGTGTCCAACTATTTTCCGAGAATAAGCATCCATTATGAGCGACAAGTACAAAAATCCCGCATCCGTACGCAGGTAGGTGATATCGCTCAACCACACCTGATTAATCATCGTTGGCTCCACGTTGCGCACAAGATTGGGCCAGGTGTACCAATCGTGCCGACTATCCGTGGTCCGGGTGCCGCGCCTGCGACGTTTTACCAGCAATCCGCGCCTTCGCAGCACCGTGAAAAGGCGATCCCGGCCTATCGATATCCCAAACTCTTTCAGCGTCGGTTCAAGTAAAAAGAGCAACTTACGTGTGCCCATACGCCGATGGAGCTTCCGAAGCTCCTTCACCAGGGATACAATAGCATCCTCATCAACAGACCGCTTCTGGCGCGCACGGCATTCCTGGTAATAAGCCTGCCTACTATAACCTGCCAGGTCGCAAAGGCCGCTCAACGAAACCTTATCACCCGGTCGCGCCATACTCCGACCTATCGCTTGCCGTCGAGTTTTTTTTTGAATGCCTCCACATCGCTCACCCCAAATTCAGCACAGGCCTCCTCCAACCAGGAAGCGTTTAACGACGCGCGAAGATGCTCATCCGCCAACGCACGCTTCAACCGGTCGTTCTCTGCCCGCAGTTCCTTGAGTTGGTCACGCTCGTCCGGCTTTTCCACACGAATCACCCTTGGTAGGTCACATTCTCGACCATACTTCTTAAGCCAACTATTCACCGTAGTGGCGCCAGTAATACCGTAGCGACGGTTCGCTTCACCTATGCTTGAAAGCTTCCCAGACTCAAGCTCTCGAACTACCTGAATTTTAAACCCTTCACTGTATCTAAGAACGCTTACTCCTGCCATAACCTTGTCTCTCCTCTATGCCAAGTGACAATATACAGCAGGACGAGACACACCCTTCATCCTTCATCCTTCATCCTTCCACTAAAGTCCTCCCCCCTCGCTGCCGATAGTCTTTATCGAAGCGAACTCACTACAGCGCGGTCGCCTCAGCCAATGCACGGATGCAGCGGCTAACCCAGTCACGGAGGATTGTTATCATGGGTCTTCGCATTAATACCAACGTCGCTGCCCTCAATACGAGCCGCATCCTGCGGCACAACACCTTGCAGCTCAACAAATCCCTCGAACGCCTGTCCAGCGGTCTGCGTATTAACCGCGCCGCGGACGACGCCGCGGGTCTCGCCATCGCCGAGAATTTTCGCTCTCAGGTGCGCGGTACGCGCGTCGCGGCGCGAAACGCTCAGGACGGTATCAACCTCGTGCAGACGGCGGAAGGTGCGCTGACAGAATCGTCCAACATTCTCCAGCGTATTCGAGAACTGGCGATACAGGCGGCCAACGGCACGAACAGCGCCACGAACCGGCGCTCCCTCGACTTGGAAGTACAGCAGTTGCTCGGCCAGTTGGACGACATTGCGCTCGACACGACCTTTAACGGGGTGGGCGTACTGAGTTCAGCGCAGACGGTAACCCTGCAGACGGGGCCGCAATCGGGCCAGACCTTGCTGGTGAACGTGAGCGGCGCGCGCACCAGTGACTTGGGCGTTTCGGCCGTAAACATTTCTTCGGTCACCACCGCCGTGAACGCGTTGAGCACGGTGGATGTTGCGCTTCAGAGTATCAACAACCTTCGCGCCGCGCTCGGTGCGCTCCAGAACCGCCTCGAGTTTACGATAGCGACGCTGGGCATTCAGGAAGAAAACGCGGCGGCATCGGAAAGCGCGATCCGCGACGCTGACATCGCGCTCGAAACGCAGATGTTCACGCGCAACCAGATCCTGGTCAGCGCGGGCACCACGGTACTGGCCCAGGCCAACATCGTTCCCCAGACCGCCCTCCAGTTGCTCGGCGGATAAGTTAAGCACTATAAAACTCCTGCATGACTGGATAAGCCCGGCGTCTCCGCGCCGGGTTTTTTCTTTCGTTAACCACGAATGGACCTGGGGTCACCGTTGGCAGCAACCAAAGTTTCGAACTGCGGAGCTCACGAAGACACGGAGAAGAGGGAGATAGCGAGACACTTTTCTTGAAGACGGCGTCTTTGGGTCCGATCGTCTCTCTTCTATTTAACTCTCCGTGCCTCTGGACTACTATCCGTAATTATCTTTATTTCTTAGAAAGATAATTCGAGCAATCTATCCCCAACTTGCTCAGACTCGGCCACTTACGACCAGGAAATAGTGGGAAGAATTTATTCACCACGAAGGTACGAAGTACACGAAGAGAAAAGAAATTTGGCGTCGCAGGCCTTCGGGGTGTGTTCAGTCACCCCGGGCATGCACTCTTCCTGATGTGTTGCACGCAAAAGGCGCGAAGCCGCAAAGAAAGTTGGGGCGCAAGCTCAAATTGGCCCTGCCTTGATTGCAGGGGGAATCATGGTTGCAGAACGCTTCCTTCCCTCTCTCTTCTTCGTGCCCTTCGTACCTTCGTGGTGAATAATCTTCAGGCCGTGAAGGCATAGAAATACTCGGAAAACTCTCGATCTGCTCCACGTTTTAATACTCCATTTTCAAAGTCTTATGGGAGTGCCGGTGAGTGAATGGGTACACCGCCCGCTTGCATCGGAAACAGATGACAGGCATGATGGCGGACACCGCTTACCTCGATCCGACCTGAACCACGGAGGGTCTGAACCCAGAATTGCAGTTTGAAACCTAAGGTACAATTTCCATGACGATACACGTTCCCCTCCGAATTGCAGTCGCCCTCGGGCTTTTTTTCAGTCTCGCCGCCCCAACCGCCCACGCGCGCGATACCCATCCGAATGTCATCATCATCTACACCGATGATCAGGGTGTGGCCGATGCCGGCTGTTACGGCAGTACGGACATCAAGACACCCGGCATTGATCGTCTCGCCGCCACGGGCCTGCGCTTCACCCAGTTCTATGCGCCGGCCCCGGTTTGTTCTCCGTCGCGCGCGGGACTGCTTACGGGCCGCTATCCCCTCAGCGCGGGCGTCCCCGGTAACGTGTCCTCCACGAAGGGCGAAGCCGGCATGCCGCCGGACCGCGTGACCATCGCGGAGATGCTGAAGGGCGCAGGCTACGCCACGGCCCACATTGGCAAGTGGCACCTGGGGTACACGCCGGAGACCATGCCCAACGGCCAGGGTTTCGACTATTCTTTCGGCCACATGGGTGGCTGCATCGACAACTACTCCCATTTCTTCTACTGGTCGGGCCCGAATGTGCATGACCTGTACCGCAACGGCGTGGAAGTACACCACGACGGCGAGTACTTTCCCGATCTGATGGTGAAGGAAGCGGGGGACTTCATGGCGGCCCATCGCGACGCGCCCTTCTTCATCTATTTCGCCATGAACGCGCCCCACTATCCTTACCAGGGCGAACCGGAGTGGCTGGAGCGATATAGCGCGGCAGCAATGGCGTATCCGCGCAATCTCTACGGTGCGTTTCTCAGCAGCGCGGACGCGCGCATCGGCGCGCTGGTGGATAGGGTGGAGGCGCTGGGGCTCGCGGAGGATACCATCATTATCTTTCAGTCCGATCATGGCCACTCGGTAGAGGAACGGGCCCACTTCGGCGGGGGGAGTGCGGGGTCACTTCGCGGTGCCAAGTTCAGTATGTTCGAAGGCGGCATCCGCGTGCCCGCCATCATCCGCTGGCCCGGAAAGATCGAAGGCGGCTCGGTGCGGGGTCAACTGGCCCATGGATGCGACTGGCTGCCCACCATCGCCGAACTCTGCGGGGTGCCATTGCCCGAGTCGCCTGTGGACGGTAAGAGCCTCGCCGGGGTCATCGCTTCGGCGGATGCGCCCACGCCGCACCAGGCGCTTCACTGGCTTACCGGGTCGGGCGAGCAGGCGCAGTGGGCGGTGCGCGAAGGCGACTGGAAGTTGATCGGGAATCCCCAGGACCCGACCTTGCCCAAGGGAGAAATCCTTCCGCCCTACTATCTCGTCAACCTGGCGGAAGACCCGGACGAAGGGGAAAACCGCGTGACGTCGGACCCCGATCAAACAGCACGGCTCAAGGGGTTACACGAGGTCTGGCTCCAGGAGGCCACGGCAGGTCATTGAGCCTCCGGGGTTTGTAATCAATCGCGATCCGAGCTTACACTCAAGCGGCAGCCCAATCCCTCGGGGAAAGGGCGATTTCCCGTGTCCGAAGTGTAAAGACCCTCATGCGAATCACCCTTGTCTCCATAGCGTTCTGCCTATCCTTTCTCGCGGGCTGCGGGCCCGCTGATCCCATCGCCCAGCCATCCCTTGCGCCGGGCACGTGGCGCATGATTTCCGTGGAGCGGGCTGATGGCGGGGACGCCTTGTTGCCCAATGGGGACTTCGAGGATTGGTTTGCGGGCCTGCCCGCGCCGACCGGCTTTCACGCACCGGCGGAAGTTTCGGAATCCACCCTGGTTCGCGATGTGAAGGCCGACCACCTCGGTGCCAGGGGCTACACCGCGCGCCAGACCTGGACGGGCCCCGGCGTCGCCGCCGGACCCGGGGAAGGTTTCAGCGTAACGGTAAGCCTCGCACCCGACACCCGGTATCGGCTGGAGGTCATCGCTTCGGCCACGACCGGCCTGGCGGCGGCAATCCAGGCCGTTGAAGATGGGGGAGGTGGGCAACTCCGCACCTTGGCGCGGAGCGTGGTCGAGGTGCGCGGCGAATCACCCGCGCGCTTCGAGGGCACCTTCACCACCCGGTCTGGTGGGCCCGTAATCCTGTCCAGCTATGTCCTCGCCGGAAGCAGCTTTCCCGGCACGGTGATCTGGTCGGCATGGCGCTTGGAGGAAAGCACAGAACCGATCGAATCCGCGAATGTTGCGGATGCATCGCCGCGCCGCGTGCTGGTGGATCAGGCCCTTGATCAGATTCGAGCGCAGACGGCGCTCTATGGGGGCGTGGGAGCGTGGACCGAGGCGACTGCGCCGAACAGGAAAAACGCCGCCCGCATTCTGCGCGAGGAAGGGGCCAAAGGCGAGAGCATTCTCGGCTATGAGCACTTTGTATCCACACGGGAGGAGCTGGACTGGTTTGAGCGGCACAGCGCCCCATGCCTTCCTGACTCCTTCGGGCCAGCCCGCGCCGCCATACGCCGCGCGGAGCGGGCACTGAACGCAAACGGTATCCAGCTCTTGGTTATTCCGGTCCCCGAGCGTATTCAGCTTTCGTTTGATGCCGTCAACCGCCCTTCCGCCGAACTGCCGATGAACCTCGCGGCCCATGCGGCGTTTGTGGAGCAGATGCTCGCGGAGGACGTGCTGGTGCTCGACCCGGTCCCCATGCTCTGGGCGATGAAGTCCACGGGGACCCCGATTTTCTGGAATGGCGACGGCGATTTGCCCAGCGCAACGCTCCAGACCCTGGCGGAATGGTGCGCACCCCGACTGCTGGAGATGGGCCTGGTGGTGCCTGAAGATCTGCGGCAAACCTACACGGTGAAGGTGGACGAGATTCCGCTGGAGCAGCGCTTTGTTGTCGGCTTGCCCGCGGAATTTCGAACGTCGATACCGGAAGCGGTGCATGCCGTGCAGAGCGTGCGCGACGCCCAGGGGGGACTTTTTCAGCCGGCGGCCGCCAGTCCAGTGCTTGCAGCGGGCAGCCTCGCAATCCAGCATCATTTGCGCGGCGCTTCGTTTGCGGCGCATCTTTCCATGGCCCTGGGCTTTCCCGTGGCCCTGCCGGAGAAGCACCTGCCGGACACGGAAATCCCCGCCTGGCTCGCGGCGGGCAAGGCTCCCGAACTGGCTGCGGTTCGGTTCGTGGTTTTTTGCGTGCCGGAGCGGGCCCTGGTGATGGATGGCTGGAAGTGAGCGGCCCTCAGGGAACCCGTCTCAGCTTTGCCATCGCCTTCAACAGCCATTCCGCAATCATGGCGTGGCCCCGGTCATTCGGGTGCATCCCATCCAGCAGCAGGTCCTCCTCCGCCTGACCCGCCACGCTGTCGTAATCGTAGAACCGCTGATAGACATCGATCAGCGGCACGTCCAGATCCGACGCGAGGGCCCGAACTGCATCGCCATACTCCCGGTTGGTCAGGTTGAAGCCCCAGGGATCGTTCACATCATAGGGCGCGCCGCCGTAGAGCTTGAGGAGGGGCTCCGTCCAGCGCATGGGATTGGCCGTCATGAGAATCACGTCGCAGTCCCTTTCCCGCAAGGTCTCCACGAAGTAACGCAGGTTGGCGGCATAGGTCTCGCGTGAGATCCGGGGGCGGTCCCTGCCATCCCAGAGATCGATGCAGGAATCGTTCAGCCCGAACTGGATGATCACCAGGTCGGGATTGTGCGCGAGCACATCCGTTTCGAAGCGGGCCCGCGCCTGGTCTGTGTTGTTTCCGCCTACCCCGGCATTGATGACCGTTCCTCGGACACCGCGCCGCACGAGGTCCTCCTGAAGGATATTGGCATAGACCCGGAGCACCTTGCCGTCCACCTCGCGCGGGGCCGTGGTGGAATCGCCAAAGGCCACCAGGGTGAAGGGTTCCGATGGATCGGGCTTACGCGGTACGGATGCGCAGGCACCGAGCAAGATGGTGACCAAGCCAATCAGAATCATTGAATTGATGGGAAGGGATTGATGAATCACGGGTAAACTCCAGCGGTTGTTGTTCTCCATTGAAGCAGTTTCGGTCCGGTACCGACAAGTTTATGAGAGGCCCCCGGCGGTGCGGGTTCCCGTGCCTATATCGTTACCCGCCGGTTCCGGTCCATTCGCTGAATTCCCATGTGATACCATCCTCTACGACGCATTGGGCAAACTGGGAACCGACATGGACACTACCGAAAAGAGAGGCCGTATTGCCGGGTGGATCATGAAGCTGGCGATGGGGCTTCCCGGTGCCGACGTGGCGCTCCGTCGCCTCTTCCTGCGCAACGATGCGGAGCTCTTCCGTTCGCTGGCCGTGGCGTCGGAGTGCGCACCGTTGAAGGCCCTGCTCTTCGACGAGGACTACCGTCTGCTCAAGAGCCTTCTGCCCCTGCGCGGCCATGCACCGTTGAAGGCCCTGCTCTTCGAGGAGGACTGCCGCCTGCTCAAGGATCTCCTGGCACGGGACGGCCATGCGGTGTTGAAGGCGATTATGCTCGAAGGCGATCCCGCGTGGTTTTCCATGATTGCCAGGTCGCGACACGGGGGCCCGCTGACGGAACTGCTCTTTGAAGACAACGCCGCATTGTTGCGCCACGTCTGCCGGACGCGTGGCAACGAAGCACTGGCGCCGGTGCTGGCGTCCCTCGGCGCTTCTGATCGGGTCACCCTGGCCCGTGCCCTGCTCTTCGCGGGCCGCCCGGGGCCCCTGGAAATGCTGTCGCGCATGGATGGCTTTCGCGAGGAAGTGCTGGCCGATCCCCGGCTCCATGCCATGCTGGAACTCTGGAAGTCCTGGGAGCACCTGCGCCCGCTCCTGCCTGCGGATGATGATGGATTGGATGGGCGCATTCGCGCCTCCATCGCGCTTATCGCCCAGCCCGAGCACGTGCGCGGGCGTATCCTCGACGCGATCACGGAAGGCGATGTGGTCCGGCTTGCCCACGGCACCTTGCGCTTCCCCTGCCGCCATTCCTTGTGGACGCTGCTGCACGAGATACTGCTCAACGAGGACTACTACTTCGCCTGCGATTCCGAGTGCCCCACCATTGTTGACGGCGGTACCCACATGGGTATGGCGATCTACTACTTCAAGTCACTCTATCCCCAATCGCGGATTACCGCCTTCGAGCCCCATCCGGCCCTTCGTGCGATCGCGGAGGAGAACAAGTCGCGCAACGGCTGGGACGATGTGGAGATCCTGCCCCATGCCCTCGCGGCAGCGCGCGGAGAGGCCACTTTCCATGTGTCCGAGAACTGGAGTATGGCGGGGTCTCTGTTGGAGCGCCGCGCGGGCCTGGGTGATGAGGTGACGGCCATCACGGTGCCGTGCGTGCCCCTGAGCGACTACCTGCGCGGGCCGGTCGATTTTCTGAAGCTCGACATTGAGGGAGCGGAGTGGGAGGTGCTGGAGGAGGCCGCGCCCTGGCTCCCAAACGTGGGGCAGATGTTCTGCGAGTTTCACCAGGGGGGCGGGTTGGGTTCGGAGCGGCTTGCCCGGATTCTTGCCCTGTTGGAAACGGCGGATTTTGACGTGCAGGTCGGGAAGTCCCGCAGCTATCAGGAAACCTCGCGCAGCCGGCCCTTCACCCACTTTGACGGCACGGCCTCGACGGTTATCTGGGCGCGGAACCGGCGGCGCTATTCCTGAAGGGCTTCCAGGAAGTGGCGGATGCGTCGGGCGTTCGCGCCCAGGTCGCCTTTGCCTTCGCGGGAACGGGAGCGGAGGTCCACCACACAGGCCCCTTCACCGTCGGGGCGGATACGGACGACCACGTCGTCTTTCCACTTGAAGAGCCGCGTCTTTGCGATAGCCTCAAAGCCGCTGTAGTTCTCGCCCTCTTTTGTAATGGTCCAGCCGAATTGTTTCGACGCGGCGATGGCGCGCGCGCGCTGGTGGACCTGGAGCGGAGCTTCCTTCAGGTGGAGGGACTTCAATTCGGGGTAATGTTCGGTGATCACTTGGGCGTTCCCGGCGGGAAAAGCCAGGTCGCGCCCGGCCAGTTCAGGAAGGGTAGCGGCGTGCGCCAGCGCGGGGGGATCGGCCAGATCGGTGGCGACATCGTTGATGGGCGGGTAGCGGAGTCCGTCGATGGTGCCCGCGGCCACGGCGATCAGGGGCAGGCAGCCAAGCATGCCCACCAGGGAGGGAAACCAGGCGCGAAAGCGCAGCGCGGAGATGGCCGATGCAATGATAGCCGCCAGGCCCATCAGCCCGCTCAAGGTGAAGAGCGCCAGACCCGCGAGGGGCGGCAAGAGGCCGACGTGGGCGAGGCCGGGGCCGGCAATCATGCATGCGACAGCGGTAAGGGCGACGGTGATCGTGGCTTTTCCAAACATGATTCGGCTCCGCTTCGGGTACACACCATGAACAAAAAACGGCAGCCGCGCATTCCGCGGCTGCCGTTCGGGGCATGCAATTCGATTACTGCTTCGGGGCCGCCTCGGCCGCCACGATCTCGATCAGCTCGACGTCGAACAGCAGCACGGCGTTCGGGGGGATCGAGCCACGACCGGGGCCGTAGGCCAGATCGGCGGGAATGGCAAGCTGCCACTTCGAGCCGACCTTCATCATCTGGAGGGCTTCGGTCCAGCCCTTGATGACCTGAGTCACGCCGAACATGGCGGGTTCGCCGCGCTCAACGGAGCTGTCAAACGTCTCGCCGTTGGTGAAGGTGCCGGTGTAGTGGACCTTGACCGTGTCGGCGGCGGTGGGAACCGCGCCGGTACCATCGGTGACGACCTTGTACTGGAGGCCGCTCTCGGTAACCTTCACGCCTTCCTTCTTCGCGTTCTCGGCGAGGTAGGCTTCACCCTCGGCCTTGGCCGTGGAGCCGGCTTCTTCCATCTTCTTCTGACCCGCGGCCTGGGCCTTGGTCTGGAGCGACATCATCGCGGCCTGGATCTCTTCCACGCTCATGGACAGTTCCTGCTTTGCGTAGGCGGCCTTGAAGCCGGCAAGGAAGGCATCCATGTCGAGCTCGATGCCGGGCTCGGCAATGCTGCGGCCGATATTCGCGCCCACGGCGTAGCTTTCCTTGGAGATTTCGGATTCGAGGCTGGGGGCCGGCGTGGCGGCGGCGGCCGCTTCTTCAGCGGCGTTTGCGGACATCGTCAGGGTCATGACGACGGCTCCCGCAGTAAGGGAGGCCAGGCGCATTGCGTTTTTCATTCATGTGTTCCTTAGGGTTGATGGAATAGGGGAGATTTTTCAATACCATGTCGCGCTCTGCAGCCCGGACAATCGGAACAGCTTATCGTTTACGCGGGAGGAAAAGCAAAATATAGTCTGGAGACTGGAGACTGGAGACTGGAGACTGGAGACTGGAGACTGGAGACTGGAGACTGGAGACTGGAGACTGGAGACTGGAGACTGGAGACTGGAGACTGGAGACTGGAGACTGGAGACTGGAGACTGGAGACTGGAGACTGGAGACTGGAGACTGGAGACTGGAGACTGGAGACTGGAGACTGGAGACTGGAGACTGGAGACTGGAGACTGGAGACTGGAGACTGGAGGCTGAACGCTGAACGCTGAACGCTGAACGCTGAACGCTGAAGTGGCGCTGCTGCCCGATCTGATATTCTTCCTCCAGACTCTCCTCTCCAGACTCCAGTCTATTCTCTCATCCCGCCGGTAACACGCAGCGAAAACCCACGGTGGCCAGTTGGGACTCCGGGAAGATCCCCCGGCGCACGCTGGTGAGGAGCTCATCGGCGGCGGAGTTGAAGCAGCCGCCCCGCACGGCCCGCCGGGGCGCATCGAGGATGATGTCGGGTTCCTGGCGGATTTTCTTGTAGGGGATAAAGGGGTCCAGCGTCCATTCCATGACGTTGCCAGCCAGGTCATAGACGTTTTCCGGCGTGCGCCCGTCTTCATGCATGGTCACGATCGACGGCATGCCGAGATAATCCGCATAATTGCAGCGGGTCGTGTCGGGCGACAGATTGCCCCAGGGGTACTTGCGGTTTTCCTTACCGCGGGCGGCAAATTCCCACTGGGCCTCGGTGGGCAGCCTTTTTCCGGCCCAATCGGCATATTTATGGGCTTCCTGCCAGGTCACGCCGATGACGGGCTGGTCGGGGCCGTTGTAGTTCGGGTCCCGCCAGTATTTCGGCTCGGGGGCACCGGTGGCCTCGCGATAGGCCTGAAACTGTTTCACGGTAACGGGATAGGCATCGATCCAGAAGGGGGCGACATACACTTCCGCCTCGGGGGCCGATTCCCGGTAGGCGTCGTTGCCCATGATGAAATTGCCGCCCTCCATGAACACCATATTTTCGGTGGAGATGGCGCCCCGTTCGGTATTGACTTCAATCTGCTCGGTCAGCCGCCGGTAGGATTCGTTGAAGGCCCCTTCCAGCGCGCGGCGGAATTCACGGGCGTTTTGCCAGCGATGTTCTTTCTCTTCATGGAGCGACTTTTTCAGCACCATGAGGAGGGAGGGGGCCACGTCTTCCCGGACGCGCTCCACGGTGACGGGTTCGTCCATCGGGGTTCGCAGGGTCAGCAGTTCATGGAAGACCAGGCCCACGGAATAGATATCGGTGCGGGGGTCGACCGTCATGCCGCGGCGTTGCTCGGGGGCCGCATAGGCCAGGGTACCGATGACCTGGTTGGGCTGCTTCTCGTCGGCATCGTGCTTGAGGAACTCCTCCTGCACGGCTTTGGCGAGACCGAAATCGAGCACTTTGATGCGCTCGCCCGGCATGAGAATGAGGTTTTCCGGCTTGATATCGCGATGGATCACGGTGCGGTGGGCGTTTTCAAGGGCCCGGAGCACCTGGGTAATATAGGTCACGCAGAGGCGCACGTCGATATAGCGGCGCTCGGTGCGGTGCTTCCGGAGGTAGGTCCGGAGGGACTGGCCCTCGGCAAACTCCATGGAAAGATACAGAATGCCCTCGTTGGTCCAGCTCACATCGTGGACGGCCACAATATTTTCGTGGCGCAGACGCCGCGCGATCTGGGCCTCCTGGATGAAGAGGCGTTTTCCCTTGGAAGTTCTCAACAGTTTGGGATTCATGAACTTGAGGGCGACGGTTTCATCCACCAGCGTATCGTGCGCACGGTAGACCACGCCCATGCCGCCTTTGCCCACTTGCTGCTCGATGACATAGCGATCCGCGATTTTGTCGCCCTGCTCGTATTGCAGATTGAGGTGGCGATTGATATCGCCCGCGGATGGAATCTGGAGGGGCTGGGCACAATTGAAACAAAGCCCCTGTTTCCCTTGTACTGTAGGTGGCACCATGATTCGGAGGCCGCAGTGTGCGCAAGTAACCTGTATCATATTGAAATCGTACATGTTAGGGGCGGGAATACACAAGGCGGCGTATTCCGGCGGTCGGCGTGCGGCACTTGACTGTGCAATGGTGCAATCATTAGGCTAGGCGATCTCGATTCTATTCTGAAGGAGTATGTTCTATGTACCGGAAACTGTTCGGTTCGGCCACCGCGCCCGTTATTGTATTGGCCAGCCTGCTTTTGTGGGCTGCGGGCATGGGGTCTGCCGCCGCCCAGGAAGGAAATGATATAACACTTCGGCTGGGCTCAACAACCGGAAATCCGGGAGATTCCATAGAGGTTTCGGTGACCCTCGAAGCCGATGACGTGTTGCCCGAGTCCCTGGTGCTCTTTTTTGCCTATGATCCGACCGTGCTGGCCCCCGTGGAAGACGCCTACGAGCTGGTCTTGCGCGACGCGCTCTCCGGCGAACCCATCCTGGATAGCGAGGGCAACACCATCGCCGACTTCACCGCCGTCCGCCCCTCCGAGAACCTGCGGGGCTCCGGTAAGAGCATAGATTCCGAGACCTATGGCGACGAAGGCGTGCTCGGGGTGAGCATTCAGGGGCTGAACATGCTCGAGATCGCCGCTGGCGAGCTGTTTACCGTGGCCTTCCAGGTTGCGGAGGACGCTACCGACGGCACGACGACGGACATTGTCGGGGTCAGCGAAGGCTTTGAAGTTCTGATTCCCGACGGCAATGGTGGTGTTACGGCCGTGGCTACTTCGGCAGCGCGCAGCGTGGAAACCTCGCCCGGTACCTTTGAGGTAGTCGACGTGACCTACCTATTTGAAGATGTGACCGTGCCGATTGGCTGTGTTCCTCCGGTGGCCCCGGGCGGCGTGACGGCGACCCAGAATCGCAGCGACAGTGTGTTTGTTTCGTGGAGCGCGGTGGCGGGAACCGGGATCGAATACCGCGTATACCGCAACACGACCAACAATTCGGCGACAGCCGCCCCCATCGGCGAGGGCTGGCAGACCGAGGCGACCTTCAGCGATATCACGGCCCTCGTGCCCGAAGTAATTCCAGGAGAAGGGTGCAATGCGCCCGATACACTTCAGGAAGTTCACTACTTCTATTGGGTGAAGGCCCGTTCGGAGGAGGGCTGCGAGAGCCCCCTCAGCGCGGCGCCCGCCGAGGGCTTCCGCACGGCGACTTCCGCGCGCTTCGCGGCCATGGGGACACTGTTCGCGGCGGCGGCGCTGCTGTTCGCGCTCTCCACCGTATCCATGCGCCCGAAGGTTTTCGAGGGCGCCTGATTTTCCGTTCGATACGCCGCCGGAACCTGTGCCACAATGGGGCACCGGGTTCCGGCTGTTCTTAACCCAACCTGACCCACTGCGGCGGTGTTTCGCATAAAGGCTCATTCCAGTATGAACCCAACCCTGCTTTCCATCGGCCCTTTCGATTTTCACGCCTACACCGTAGCCACGGCCATCGCGTTTCTCGTGGGCGTGCTTTGCGCCGTGCGCGAGAATTACAAACTGGAGAAGCCCTTCAACGTGACGCCCGCGGGCGGCGTATGGATTTTCTTTGGCGCGCTGCTGGGGGCTAAGATCTACTGGTATCTCCAGTATGGGCTCACCTGGGTGGACGACGAGGGCAATCCCTACCAGTGGTACCGCGTCTTCTTCCTGTGGGAGGGGGGCCAGGTCTTCTTCGGTGGTCTCATCGGCGGCGTGATTGGCGGAATCTCCTATATTAAATACAAGCGCGTGCCCTTCCTGAAGATGGGCGATGTGGGCCTGCCCTTTCTCCCCTTGGGCCACTCCATTGCCCGCCTGGGCTGTTTTTTCAACGGTTGCTGCTGGGGACATCCCACCGACGCCTTCACCGGCGTGACCTTTCCCAAGTTCAGCCTGGCCTGGCGGCGGCAACTCGAAGATGGCCTGATCACCCGCTCGGCGGAACATTCCCTGCCCGTACACCCCACCCAGCTCTACGAGTCCGTGGGTCTCTTCTGCATCTTTCTCGTTATGCGCTATGCCTACAAGCACAAGAAATACGATGGCTCCGTAATGTTGCTGTATCCGCTGCTCTACGGCATTCTGCGCTTCACCGACGAGTCCTTCCGGGGCGAAAGCGTGCGATCGGTCTTTGGTTTCATGACTGTGAGTCAGGCCGTGGCCTTGAGCCTCTTCCTGAGCGCGGCCTGCGCCTATGTGATCCTGTTTCAGACGATCTGGCGTGCCCCTGCCCGTTTGGTCCCCACCTCCAGCGAGAAATAGTACGCCGAGAGCCTCGCGAGGGTGGTCCTAAGACAAAATACGCACCTGTCGCACTTTGCGGGCACCCATCCAAGGGGAAGCGTGGCGGAATATATTGTTATATGTTTCCCGCGCCAGATAAAGTGTTGACAAGGTTTTAGCGCTTATCTATACTAAGCAAAACCAGAATTGGTGTGTTATGTCCGCCTCAGTATTGGCCTGCGAGACCCGTTTCGGGGCCGGGGCGGACTTTCCCAAGTGCAATTTCTAACCCTGACTTGAAAGCGTTACGACAGGTGGTCCCTTTGTCTCCGCGACGTGGGGCGTCTGCGTATCCTGAGCAATACCAACGGTGTAGAGGAGAAGCCAGAATGGGGACCAGCAAGAAATTAATGCTCGCGTCACTTGTGAGCATGATGGTGGTACTCGCGTTCGGGATTGGCCTTGTGCCTTCCCACGACGCGGATCGTACCAGTGCCGCCGGAAGTAACGGGCGAATCGACTTCGGCCAGTTCCTGGACATGATCCTGCTGAACGAAGGTGGCGCGCTGGCCGGTAAAGGCGTCAGCGTCATAACGCTGGACTCCACGCCTTTCAGCACCGGCGACACAATCCTGGTTCCGACATCGAACGAGGGTGAAATCGACCTCATGCTCAGCGCCTCGGTTCCCGGCTCGGGCAACGACACGACCGTGACCTATGTGGCCAATGAGGCGGACGACGAAGCCGAGCAGCTCGCGCCCTGGCAGACGAACGATGGTGTGTACACCACGGGCGCGGACGGTGTGGTTTCGGAGGACGGCGTGTTCTCCGACTTCTCCAGCACCCTGCCCCTCAGCAGCTTCGTTTCCGGTACGGACGGCCAGGCCACGGCGGTGTTGATCTATGCGCTGATCAACGCGGTTGCGGATGCGAAACAGGCCTCCACCTATACCTACGAGACGGTCAACGCCGCTGAAAATGCGATAGCCCTGACGCTGAAGTCGGTGGATATCGATGCGGACGCCAACGGCTTTCCCGATGATCCCTTCACTTTTGTGGCCGAGGGCGAAAGCTCCATCGCCACGGTGACGGTGAACGGCGGTACCCGCACGTCGCTGATGGCCAACCTGGGTGAGCTCGGGAAGGGCGCGGCACCGGACATCGTGCTGGCCGCCGGCAAGGTGATGGTTACGGCACCCACGACAGGCGAGCTTCTGACCGCGGGCTTGATTCAGGAAGGCGACTCCGCGTTCATTCTCGTGGACGTGATCGACGACCTGAACGGCGCGATCGACGAAAACACGACGGGTGGAACGCAGAGCGAGTGGGCTGCGGCTGTCGGCGACGCCCAGCCCTTGGATATCCTGGTGGGTGCGCCCTATGTGGCGATCAGCATCATCGCCGGTACCTCCACCGCCGATATGACGTCCATCACGGACCTCGGCGATCTCGATGTCAATCTCTTCATCGCGGGGGATGGTTTCCCCGAGGAAGACTTGGAACGTGTTCAGCTTTATGCGTACGGCGTGGCCTCCGGCACGAGTGATGCCTCCGCCGTGGTGCTCGAGTCGGCCGCGGACGGTGACTGGTCTCTTCTTCCCGTCGAGCCCATTTCCATCGACGGCAATATCAATGTGAACCTTTCCACCCTTTCGCTGGTGGCGCCCTTTGCCGCGGCGATCGAGGTGAGTGGCGTCACGCCCGACCTGCTTCCCGCGAATCGCAACTTCGATATCGTAGTCAACGGCGCGTTCCCGGTAGGTGGGGACAGCCCGCTCAGTGCGGCGGATGCCGCCGACGCGTTCACGGTGACGCTTAACGGCGTGGAAGCGACGTTCCGCGAAGTGACGGGCATTGCCGCGACCTCCACGGCGCTCTATGTCACCACGCCTGCGCTTCCGCTGGATGAAATCAGCGGCGAGCCCGTGGACACGCCTGTGTCCGTCACGGTGGTGGACAACCGGAATGAAGGCAACGACGTCACGCTGACCAACGCGGCCACCCTCACCGAGACCGTGGAACTCTCGATCCAGGTGGAAGGCGATGGTACGGTTACGGTCGATCCCGCGGCCTTGGCCGGTGAGACTTCCGGCGGCCTCTACGTGAAGGACGAGGCTCTGGTGGCGACCTTTGCCCCGGGCGACGGCCTGGAAATTCTGGAAGTCACTTTGAACGGTTCAGACGCCACCGAGAACGTCAGCGATCAGAATACGCTGAGTTTCAACATTGATCAGGACCAAGTACTGGCTGTGACCTTCGGCACGCCTGGTGGCGAGGGTGAAGGTGAGGGCGAAGGCGAGGGTGAAGGCGAAGGCGAAGGCGAGGGCGAGGGCGAGGGCGAGGGTGAAGGAGAGGGTGAAGGTGAAGGAGAAGGAGAGGGCGAAGGCGAAGGCGAAGGCGAAGGAGAGGGTGAAGGCGAAGGAGAGCAGACGGATGAAGAAGTTGCCGACGACCTCATTGAGAACTTCGGTGATGCAGACGCGGACGACGATGGACTGCTGACCCTCGCGGAAGCGCAACTCTTCAATCCGTCCTTGACGGTCGACCAGTTCGGTCGCCTGGATACGAACAATGACCAGCGGCTCGCGTTTGGAGAGCTCCAGGCTTTCCAGACGGTCGGTGAAGCGGTCATCACCGGGATCACGCCGAATGAAGCGTGGATCTTCGGTGGGGTGGTTGCCGAGATCAGCGGCCAGAACCTGAGCGAAGGCACCGTGATCGAAATCGGCGGCGTCGAAGTGGATGGGTTCCGCGTCGGTGACGGCGGTAACACGATTGAGGTGATTATTCCGGAAAACCCCGATACGTCCAACAATGACTTTGTGGATGTTTCGGTCACTGTGGCCAACAACGGGCAGGAAACCGCCTCCATCTTCAACAGCTTCCGCTACAACCGCTACACCCGTGGCGAGACCGTCAACACGACGGCCTACTACTACGACGGTGACGAGGGCGTGGCCTCGCTGGATGTGGCGCTGGGCGAGAACGACTTCGGTTCTATCACCATCCCGCCGGTGGCGGATGGCGGTCGCACCTACGGTATCGTCCGCACGGCCTCCACGGGCGCCAAGCAGGCCAATGGTCCGCTGGGCACCGGTGCCATCGACACGGTGCTAAATGGTCAGGGTGTGGACGCCGGCTCGACGCTGGGCGGTGGCATTAACGACTTCGCCCTGTACTTCTACGAGCCGATTGACTTCAACGAAGCCAAAACCAACACGCCCTCCATCGGCCTGCCCTCCACGGGACCGGCCACGGGCGGTGCGTTTGCTGCGGGCGCGCGGTCGCGCTTCCTTCTCGACGAAAACGGCGATCCGGTGATCGACCCGATTACGGGCGAGGCGGTGGAGCTTGCGCCCATCGAACTCTCCTTCGTCACCAACGACGATGACTTCAACGCGGGTGTCGTTCGCACGGGCCTGACCTGGTTCGGCGTGGAAAGCTCCTTCGACTACACGACCGGCGAGCTGAACGTGCCGGAAACGGCGATGGCGGCCTATCAGTCGGGTCTGCTGAATACGGAAGTTGATCCGACCCTGACGGCGGCGGTCACGAACAACACGCCGATTGACGCGGTGAACGAGGCGCGCCTCTACAGCCTGAACGGCTTCTCGCTCCGTCGCGGCGCGGGCATTCCCGACAGTGTGGTGGATGCCATTCTCGATGAGAATGCCGATATCTCCTTCAACGGCACCACGGCGGGCGGCACGGAAGTGACGATCGTCTCGCCGGAAGGCGGTCTGGCCTGGATCGATCACGTGACCCTCACCTCCTCACAGCTTTCGAAGCAGATCAGCGAAACGGTGGAATCGGAGGACTTCGTGTCCGTTCCGGGTGCGAGCGAGACGACGTTTACGTTCCGCACGCCGGCGGCCAGCCGCACCGGTATCACGGATGTGACCATTTTCCTGGCTTCCGATCCAGATACGGCGGCGGTCACGTTGCCTGCCTTCTTCGAGTACACGCCGCGCCAGGGTCAGGATCTGCCGATCGTGTCGCTGCTGGGCTTCCTGCTTGCGCTCCTCGGCCTGATTGCCGGCGGTGCGGGTGGTGGCGGTGGTGGCCCGTGCTTCATTGCCACGGCGGCCTATGACACGCCCATGAACGCTCAGATTGACGTGCTCCGGGATGTGCGCGATACGTACCTGCTGGACAATGCCGCAGGCACGGCCTTCGTGGATGTCTACTACCACGTCAGCCCGGCAATCGCCGACGTGGTCGCCCAGAGCCCCGTGCTCGCGGCCATGGTCCGCTTGGCCCTCGTGCCGGTGGTCTTCCTCGGCAAGCTGGCACTGACGTCCCCGGCGTTCTTCGGGCTGCTGGTGCTGTCCGTCGCGGCGATGTTTATCGCCCGGCGCAAGCGGCGGCTGGCCCAGAAGGGCTGATTGAATCAGTAACGCTTAGAGACGGCGGCGCGCAAGGCATTGCGCGCCGCCGCTTTGTTTATGGGTCTTATGGGTCTTATGGGTCTTATGGGTCTTATGGGGGAGCTGGGGGAGGGCTTGCCCATGAAAGAGGCGGAAGATTCTGGGGAATCTTCCGCCTGTTGGACTTGGCAATTTAAACCTGGTTATCAGTCCGCTGCAGGCGGCTTGTACTGCACGCCGACACCTTCCAGTGCCTTCATGAAACCTTCCTTGTCGACCGCCTTGGAATAGCCTTCCGAAGGCTCGATCACGTCCTCTTTCACGAAGCGGGCGAGTTCGTCGTTCAGGAGCGTCATGCCCTCTTTCTTGGCTGTCTGCATGATGCTCATGACTTGCGCCGTCTTCCCTTCGCGGATGAGCATGCTGACCGCCGCGTTCACCACCAAGACCTCCAGCGCGGCCACGCGACCGCCGCCTTTCTTCTTCAGTAGATTCTGCGCCACGACGCCCTTGAGCGCCGCGGAGAGCATGGTGCGGATCTGGGCTTGCTGTCCCGAGGGGAAGATATCGATCAGGCGATCCACCGTAGAGATGGCGGTGGTGGTATGCAGGGTTCCGAAAACCAGGTGGCCGGTTTCCGCCGTTTCGATGGCGATGTGGGTCGTCTCCAGATCGCGCATTTCGCCGACGAGCACGATATCGGGATCTTCGCGGAGCGCGGCGCGGAGGGCGTTTTTGAAGCCGAGGGTGTGGTTGTGCACCTCGCGCTGGTTGAGGAGACAGCGTTGGTTCGTGTGAACGAATTCAATCGGGTCCTCAATCGTGATAATGTGATCGGAGCGGTTCTTGTTGATGTAGTCGATCATGGCCGCGAGGGTGGTCGACTTGCCGCTGCCGGTGGGCCCCGTGACGAGTACAAGCCCCTTGTGGAGCTGGCAGAACTTCTTCAGGGCCACGGGCAGTTTGAGCTGTTCGAAGGTGAGGATTTCCGAGGGGATGAGGCGAAACACGCCGCCCACGCCCTTGTGATCGCGGAAGATGTTGGCGCGAAAGCGGCCGTAGCCCTCCAGCGCGTAGGCGAAGTCGGTATCGTTCGTGTCGTTGAACTCTTTGCGGTTCTTCTCGGGCGTGATTTCGAACAGAAGCTGCTCCGCCCGCTCCGCCGTCACTTCCTCGTCGGCTTTGAGCGGCACGATGGAGCCATCTTTACGGAACATGGGCTTGCAGCCGGTGCACAGGTGCAAATCCGACGTGCCATGCTCGACCATCAAGCGGAAATACTTGTCAATTTCGGCCATAGAGCTTCCTCCTCAAACGCCCGGAACGGGTTGCCTGTATTGTGGTTCACTTTGGTTGGTAGGATTCCATGATCAGCCTAGCATGGTATTCGCGGGAATACAAGTTTGTTGACGGCTCGCCATTATTCGCAGTATGGCCCGGCGGGCCAACCCTGCCCCCGTTGGCCCGTTGGCAACGCGCCCCCCCATCCCGTAAGATAGGTGGGTCGCTGTTTCACGAAAGGATCCCCCATGCGCATTGCCACGTTCCTCTTCGCCGCCGCCTTTGCGGGCCTGGCCTATTCACTTCCGATCAGCGAGGGCTCGAAGCTCGTTCGCCTTCCCTACAACCATCCCGGCCTGGCGGTGGATCTGGGCGTGGGCCTCTGGGGTTCGCCATTTCCCGTGGATTTTGATGGCGACGGAGACCATGACCTGCTGTGCGCCTCGGCGGACAAGCCCTACAACGGCATTTACTTCTTTGAGAATGTGCAGGGTAACGTCGATTGGCCCGTCTTTAAGGCGGCGGTTCGGCTGGATGCCGTGACGCGCGACTTGACGCCGTCTTACGACGGCGGGCTGTTCTTCATGGCCGAGCCGGGCGTGTACTATCCCAATTTCCTGAAGACCCTTTTTCAGGAGCCCGTTCCGATTCCCTACGAGCCGACCTTTCGCGCGACGCGCGGCAAGCAATGGAAGTTCTGCGACTACGATGGCGACGGCGTGCGCGATCTCTACGTGGGCGCGGGGGACTGGACCGAGTATGGCTGGGACAACGCCTTCAACGAGAAGGGCGAATGGACCAAGGGCCCGCTGCACGGTCACGTGTATGTGATGAAAAATACCGGCACGAACGAGGTGCCCGTGTATGCCGCAGCAATGCAGGTTCAGGCGGGCGGCAAGGTGCTGGACGTGTACGGAACGCCATCGCCCAATTTCGCCGATTTCGACAAGGACGGCGACCTGGATCTCCTCTGCGGCGAATTCCTGGACCGGCTCACCTACTTCGAAAACACCGGCACGCGGACGGAACCGGTGTATGCCGAGGGGCGCTTTATCGAGCTTAAGGGGGAGACGCTCCACCTCGATCTGGAGATGCTCCAGGTGGTGGTCTTCGACTGGAACCGCGACAGCAACCCGGACATCATCGTGGGCAAGGAAGACGGCCGCGTAGTGATGCTGCTGGGCATCGGCGAGAAGAAAAACGGGCTGCCAGCCTTCACGCCGCCCCGCTATTTTCAGCAGGAGGCGGACTGTTTGAAGGTCGGTGCGCTGGCGACGCCCTTCAGCGTGGACTGGGACGGCGATGGCGACGAAGACATCATCGCGGGCGACACGGCGGGCTATATCAACTTCGTGGAGAATCTGGGCGGCGGTGCGGCGCCGAAGTGGGCCAAACCGGTGTACCTGGAGGCGGGCGGCGCGGTGTTTCGTATTCAGGCCGGGCCCAATGGCTCGATTCAGGGGCCGGCCGAAGCTAAATGGGGCTACACCGCCGTCAGCGTGTCCGACTGGGACCATGACGGATTGCTTGATATTGTCTATAACTCGATCTGGGGAAAGGTGGAGTGGTTGAAGAACATTGGCCAGGCGGGCAAGCCCGCGCTGGCCGCCGCGCAACCGGTCACCGTGGAGTGGGAAGGCCCCACGCCCAAGCCCGCATGGTTCTGGTGGAATCCCGAAGGAAAGAATCTTGTCACGCAATGGAGAACGACCCCCGTGGTGCTCGATCTCAACGCCGACGGGCTCAACGACCTGGTGATGGTGGATACGGAGGGCTACCTGGCGTTTTTCGAGCGTGCGAAAAAAGAGGATGCGCTCGTGGTACTGCCGCCGAAGCGCACATTTAAAGACGATGCGGGGCAGCCGTTGCAATTGAACGCGGAGCTTGCGGGTCGCAGCGGCCGACGCAACTTTGTGTTCCACGATTGGGACGCCGACGGCAAACTGGATCTCCTGATCAACGGCAAGAACATCGACTTCATGCGGAACGTTGCCGCTAAGCCGGGGGAATTTCACTTCAAGAACGAGGGCCAGGTCGATCCGCACCTTCTTGCGGGGCACACCACCTGCCCCACGATGGTGGACTGGGACCAGAACGGCGTAAAGGACTTGTTGATCGGCGCGGAGGATGGCTTTTTCTACTATCTTGGGGCGCCAAAGGAGTAGTGGGGGCGGCATCGGACGAATCGGACCGATCAGACCGATATGTTCAGAAAGCAGGTCGACCTGATCCGTCCGATCGGGCGCCTTTGATCAACCGGTCCGCAACCTAAACTCGCATCGCGCGGGCGGCATTTGCTACACTTCCCGCTCCCAGCGCGGAGAGGTGGCCGAGTGGTTGAAGGCGGCGGCCTCGAAAGCCGTTTTACGGGCAACCGTAACCAGGGTTCGAATCCCTGCCTCTCCGCCATTAGACTTTCGGTCTATCCCACCCTCCCCCTCTGTTCTCTCGCCCCCCACCCGATTGCCGTGTGCGAAGCCCCGATCTCGCCCGTCAAGATCGACCGTAAATCCTTGACTTTCCCGCATATTACACACTGTCGATGGGGCCGGGGCCAATAGTGTCGCCTGAAACTATTGTTCAGTAATGACCAATATATGGAAGCGATCAACTGTTCTGCGGTTCGTATTGAAGTAGCACAGGTTTTCGTTTGCCCCAGAGCTTTTGACCACCCAAGCTAATGACATAGCTACCCATCGCACTAAGTCGTTGGGTGCTAAGCGCTTTTCAATCTGCCTGAACGGTGGCCGCCACAAATTCGCCAAAAGCCAGCTTTCTGGAACAAATCTTGCAGCACTCTGGCGTGTACTGGGAGAGACGGCGATGGGAAATAGTCAAGGCAGTACTGTATTGGGTGTGCATTACCTCATTTCCAGGAGGGTTTTGTGCATCCATGTCAGCTAAGGGTTCTCGACACAAGTACCCTTCCCACGTGGAGACTACCCTTCGCATTTATCACCCTCAATAATACCCTTAGACCATTATCGTGCGGCCAGTGTGCCTGGTTGGGGCTCCTCGGAGCCCTTCGATTGGTTTCGCCTCCTGGAAATGCTGTGTGTGAAGAGGAAGTGCAAGCATCAACGAAAGGGAATGAGGAATGAAGAAAAGCTTAGTTTTTGGGTTGGCCCTGGTGGTCGGCGGTAGCGCGCAAGCGGCACAAATTGTGGACTTCGAGGCGTTCTATATCCGCAACAACAACAGCGTTCCGATGCCAGATCGCATCAACTCGCCGTGGGATGCGGATCTTTACGTTCAGGAGAACGCGGGAGAGGACGGATTCGTCGCATCGACCCCGCAGGGCGGTCAGAAGGTGGGCTATGGTACAAGCGCCTTTGACGGTTTTCAATTGAACGATCTTAATACCGTGAACTGGGCGAAGCTGAGCGGACCGGCAAACCTTACGGCCTACCTGAATATCTGGGTCACGGACAACAATGGCAATTACGCCATTATTTCATCCGAGAACGACTATCGCAACACGCCGTTCGGCACCCGCGAAGAGTGGAAGATATTTGAATACGGTGGTACCGCATTCAGCGACGTAGACCCGAACAACAATTTTAACTGGCTTTTCGACAGCGGTACCGGTGGTCGCGATGCCAGCCAGTATCTTACGAATTCAGGAAGCCCCGGAATACTGCGCGTTTCGCTTTCCGAGCTCTCGGACAATATCGAAGTTTTTGCCGGGATGCCCTTTGGATCGCCAGGCGTTGGCAGCGGCGCGCCCCAGGGCGGCTTCGGCTTCAACATTATCTGGGGTGATACCGCGGCAAACTTTACCAATGGCAACCCATATGAAGTCGACAATGTTACCGTTAAGTGGAACAGCGTTGACTATGCGGCCGGCGCCGTCGTTCCGATTCCCGCCGCTGCGCCGCTTGGTCTTTTGGGCATGGGCCTGATCGGCCTCGCCCGCAAGCTCCGTAAGAAGAGTGCCTGATATCGCACTTGACGGCACACCGTCATGGGTCTGTTGTTCGCCCCCGCAATGCTTCTGGCGTTGCGGGGGCGCTTTTATTGAATTACGAATTATGAATTGAGAATTGAGAACAGGTAACGCTTGGCGGTGCTTTGGGCTCGACTTGTGAATAAAGTTCACGAGACGATGGTAAGAGTCGCCGGGCGGGTCCATGGCGATCGCATAGCGGGAGATAGTACATTGAGAGGCCAGTTTTCGCGACGGGAGGATTTCTGGGCGCACCTTGCTGCGGATATTGTGGTGCGGATCGGGTTGTTTGTCGCCACCTTCGTGCTGGTCGTGGTGAACATGCCGCGCCGATACTATCGAAACTGGGATGGAGAGTTTCTTCACGAGTACCTGTATGCCGCGCTCGTGGCGGCCGTGCTTGCGGCGATTCTTGGGCCGTGGCTTTATCGCACGGCGGTGCAGCGGGGTCGGGGTTCGCTCGGGCAAGTGAAGCGGGACAGCGAGCGCCGGAAGTAGGGGGCGGTGGGTCTTATGGGTCGTATGGGTCTTATGGGTAGTATGGGTCGTATGGGTCGTATGGGTCTTATGGGTCTTATGGGTCTTATGGGTCGTATGGGTCTTATGGGTCTTATGGGTCTTATGGGTCTTATGGGTCTTATGGGTCTGGTTCCTCACAAGAATTTGTGCAGTAAAAAAGTTGAGATGCATGTCCTTCCCCCTGTATTTCCAATGGTGTCAAAGCCTTGGAATAGACGGAGGACAGGACATGCAGTTGAAGAGTATCATTCGTTCGACTCTTGGAGTCAAACATCACATGGTCAAGGACGTGCGGGGTGACACGGGAGGCATCGATGTTTTCATGGAGCTTCGCTCGAAGCGCCGAGTTCCATGCGGCACTTGCGGGACGCTTGGCCGAGTGCGAGATCGGCTGGCTGTACGCCATTGGCGGCACGTTCCGCTTTGGGGGATTGACGTGACACTTTCGTATGCGCCCGCTCGTGTCGATTGCGCGTGTTGCGGCAAGATTCGCGTGGAGGCTATTCCGTGGAGCCGAGGCAAGTGCCGGCTTTCGACGGGCCTGATCTGGCTGCTGGCCACATGGTGCAAGCTGCTTCCGTGGGATCAGGTGGCACGGCTCTATGGCGTTCATTGGAACACGGTGGCGACCGCGGTCCGCGAGGCGGTAAGTTATGGACTCGCCCATCGCAAACTGGGTTCGGTGCTCTACATCGGCATCGACGAAATATCGCGCCGGAAGGGCCATGTCTACGTGACCAACGTCTATGACCTCGAAGAGAAACGGCTGCTCTGGTCGGGCGAGGGCCGCAGCAAGGAAACCCTTGAAGCCTTCTTCAAGGAGCACGGAGAAGCCCTTAAACAAAGCGTAAAAGCGGTTTGTTGCGACATGTGGACCCCCTACATAGACACGGTCAAGGCCCATCTTCCCGAGGCCACTCTGGTCTTCGACAAATTCCACATTGTCCAGCACCTGCTCAAAGCCGTCGACGAGGTTCGGCGCGACGAAGCGCGCGAACTGAAGAAAAGCAACCCGGAACTGCTCAAGCGGACCCGGTTCATTTGGTTGAGAAACCCGGAGAACCTCACGGACAAGCAACGGGCGCGCCTGGGGCATCTGGAAAAGCTCAATCTGCGATGCAACCGAGCCTATTTGCTCAAAGAAAGCTTTCGCGAGTTCTGGAACTACGAGCGCAAAGGCTGGGCCAGGAAGTACCTGAAAAAGTGGTTCTGGTGGGCGACCCATTCGAGGCTCCAACCCCTGCGCGATTTCGCCTGGATGCTGCGCAGACACGAAGACGGAATCCTAAACTACTTCGACGAACGAATCAGCAACGGGGCTGTAGAAGGCATGAACAACAAAGCAAAAGTCGTCAGCCATCGATGCTACGGATTCAGAACCGTGAAAACCTACATCACTGCGCTATACCATTGCCTCGGGAAGCTCCCAGAGCCTGAAACTATGCACAGATTCTTGTGAGGAGCCATGGGTCTTATGGGTCTTATGGGTCTTATGGGTCTTATGGCGCGATTGGACTTGTGAAGCCTGAAGCCTGAAGCCTGAAGCCTCCAGCCTACAGCCTACTTCTCCTCCGTCTCCACGACAATTCCCCGACGCTCCAGGAGGGTGCCTTCGGCGGCGTAGAGTCCCGTGAGGGCCTGGGCGCAGCCTACGCGCGCGGCGACTTCGTCGATCTGGGCACTGATCAGGTCGCGCTGGACGAGTAGGACGTCGAGGTTGGTGGAGCGTCCGCTGGCGTAGCGGCTCTGGGCAGTTTCGAGTTCGCTGGTGCGCGCGGTGACGGCCTCGCGGGTTGAGCCGAGGCGGTCCCAGTTGCGGCGGAGTTCGACAACGGCTTGGCGGACCGCGGTCTCGATGGCCTGCTCGGTATCGGCGATCTGGCGTTCGCCCTGGGTCTCCTGGAGCTTGCTGCGGAGGAGGCGGGCCTTCTCGGCGCGGCGATAGAGGGCGGTCTCCACTTCAAAGCCGATGCCGTAGGATTCGTCGCGTCCGGCCTCAAGCATATTCCAGGCTTCGCTGCCATGATCGCCATCGGCGCCACCGCCGACCGAGGCCACGAGGTCCACGCGGGGCAGGAGGTCGTTCTTCGCGCGATTGGTGCTCAGCTCGGCGTTGGCCAGGCTCAGACGGGCCTGGGCGAGTTCCGGGCGGTAGTCCATGGCGAGGGTCACACTGGTCGCCGCATCGGCGTCCACCGGTGCGGGCTCAGGGGCGGATTCCGGCTCGAAGATGAGCTGCCACAGATCGGGCTGGTCGGGATTGAGCAGGCGGATGAGGGCGAGATTGCGATCTTCGATCTGGGCCTGCGCGTCGGAGAGATCGGCCTGGCGCGTGGCGCGCTCGGCTTTGGCGGAGAGGACGTCCGCTTCCACGGCGCGCCCCGCATTGAGCAGGTCCTGATTCAGGCGCATCTGTTCGTCGGCCAGGGCCACGGCGACCTCGTTAATTTTCAGCACTTCCCGGGCGAGGGCGAGGTCCCAGTAGGTCAGCTCCACATCGCGCACGGTGCTGATGACTTGCTGGCGGAGGCCATGGATACTGCTGGCCACGTCATTCTCCGCCTGGCGCACGGTGATAAGGTTGATATCGCGCCCCCGGCCCTGGAGGAGGGCCTGGCGCAGTTCCACGCTCCACCCGCCGCTGTAAAGATCGTTTGCCGGGTCATTGCTGGCGCCGGTGTAGTCCGTCGAGGCGGTGACCGAAGTGCCGGTGGAGAAGTATTGCGAGAGGGCTGCGCCCCCCGAGGCCTGGTTGGATCGCGTGGTCGTGGTGGTCTCGGTATTACGCGTAGCAAAGGACTGAATCGTCTGTGCGGCGGAAAGGAGTTCGCCTACGGAGGTTCCATCGGTCGTATCGATGTTGCCGTTGCCCGACGACGACGCGGATGAACCGCTGGTGGTGGTGCGGTTGGTGTTCTGGCCGTAGCGGAGGGAGGCGGACAGCATCGGGTCGAACTCGGCGCGGGCCTCCTGTATGGTGGTGGAGGTGATGCTCGGGTCGAGATCGGCGACGGCGATGGTGCGGTTGTTTTCAAAGGCGATGACGACCGCGTCGCTCAGGGTGAGGGGCCGGGCGATGCGCGGGGTAGCGGCTTGGGCCGCTTCGGGTTCGCTGGGCGACGCCGGGGTAGCGGGATCGACGGCGGGTGTGGCCTCGGCCTCGGGCCAGGGGGGCGGGGCAACGCTCTGGGCGTTCCACGACGTCTCCTGGGTGGCGCAGGCGGACAGGAGAAGCATGCACGCTGCGGCAAGGCGGTATGGGTGTGTTTTCATGGGTGGTGTCCAATTGAGGTGTTGGCCGTACGGTCGGCGGGATCGTACTTCATTGTGCGCGGTTGGGCGGGTTGCGTTACAGGGCGCCAGAAAAGGATGAAGTCTGGAATCTCGAGGGTGTAACGCAGGTGGGGTGTTCCGGCACACTATAGTCGAGCGGGCCCCCGCATTGGAGCAAATTACCCATGAAAAAATGGATTTTCTTAGCCACCATCGTCGTGCTCGTCGTTGGCGGCGGGATTTGGTGGAAGATGAAGGCTTCGGCAGCCGAAGCGGAGGCCGCAGCCGCCGTTGAGACGGCCCAGAGTGCACTCGGCTCAATCCGTCAGAGCGTGGAGTGCACGGGGCGGGTGGTATCGAACCTGGATGTGGAAATTAAGTGCAAGGCGAGCGGCGAGATAATCGAGCTTCCCGTGGATATCAGCGACAAGGTGGTCAAGGGCGATCTTCTGATGGAAATTGACCCCGTAGACCAGCTCCGCAATTTGCAGCAGTCCGAAGCCTCGCTGGCGGCCTCGCAAGCGCGTCTGGCCCAGGCGCGGGCCAACCTCACGGCGGCGGAGCAGGATTTGGTGGCCAGTGGCGCACGGGCGCAGGCGAGCGTACTTTCGGGCGAGGCGCGGGCGAAGGATGCGGCGGCGAAGGCCCAGCGCGACGAGCAACTGCTCGCGCAGAAGCACATCAGCGTGGAGGAGGCGGAGACCTCGCGGACGACGCTGCTGGAGAGCCAGGCGAACCTGCGCAGCGCCCAGGCGGAGATTTCTTCCGTGGACGCGCAGCGCGCCCAGTTGGAAGCGACGCGGCAGGACATCCAGCTTGCTGAAGTGCAGATTCAATCCGACCAGGCCGCGCTGGAGCTGGCGAAGCAGCGACTGACCGAGACCAAGGTGCTCTCGCCGATTGACGGCGTGGTATCGACCCGGGCCGTGCAGATCGGCCAGATAATCTCCTCCGGCATCAGCAACGTGGGCGGCGGCACCGCGGTCATGACCGTCTCCGATCTGTCGCGCATGTTCGTGCTGGCGTCGGTGGACGAGAGCGATATCGGCAACGTGATTCTCGGACAAGTTACCAAGGTCACCGTCGACGCATATTCTGGCGAGGCCTTTGAAGGCACGGTGCAGCGCATCGCGAACAAGGGCACGAACACGGCGAACGTGGTCACCTTTGAAGTGAAAATCGAGGTGACCAGCGAAAACAAGGCCGTGCTGAAGCCGGAGATGACGGCCAATGTGGAGATTGTGACGGCGGAAGCCGAGAACGTGGTGACGGTTCCCATTCGCGCGCTTTCGCGCAAGGGCACGGAGAAGTTTGTGACCCGCGTCACGTCGCCCGGCGAGACGGAAACGGTGCCGGTGCAAACGGGCGCGAGCGACGGCGTAAACATCGAGGTGAAGAGCGGACTGAAAGACGGCGACGAAGTCGTGCTGGTGCGCGGCGGCGACGAATCAGAATGGCAGAAGTCCGGCGGGCCCCGCCCGCCCGCCCTCTTCGGCGCGCCAAAGAAGAAAACATGATCATCGAGACGCGCGATCTGCTCAAGACTTATGAGCTGGGCGGCCAGACCATCCGCGCGCTGGACGGCGTGAGCATTGGCATCGATTCCGGCGAGATGGTGGCCATCATGGGCCCCTCGGGCAGCGGTAAATCTACACTGATGCACATCCTCGGCTGCCTCGATCAGCCCGACGGGGGGCAGTATCTGCTGCGGGGCGACAATATCGCGGGCTTGACGCCCGATGAACTCGCCGCGATTCGGAACAAGTACATCAGCTTCGTGTTTCAGACCTTTAATCTGCTCCCGCGGATGTCCGCGCAGGAAAACGTGGCGCTGCCGCTGCTCTACGGCGGCGCGAAGGACGCGAACGCGCGCGCGGCGGAAGCCCTGGCGCGGGTGGGCCTGGGGGATCGCATGCACCATGAGCCCAACCAGCTCTCGGGCGGCCAGCGGCAGCGCGTGGCCATAGCGCGGGCGATCGTGACGGATCCCACACTCATGCTGGCGGACGAGCCCACGGGCAATCTGGACAGCCGCACGGGAGACGAAATCATGGAGCTGTTCTCCGCGCTGAACCGCGAAGGCCGCACGATTGTGGTGGTGACGCACGAACCCGACATCGCGGTGAGGTGCCCGCGCTGTATCCGTATTCACGATGGCAAAGTACTTTCCGACGGCCCTTCGGCTGAAGTGGCCGCGGGCTACCTGGCGAGGGTCTGAACACCATGACCACGACCATGCTAATCAAAATAGCAATTCGCAGTCTGCTCGCCAACAAACTCCGTTCCTTTCTCGCGGTGCTGGGCATCATCATCGGCGTGGGCGCGGTCATCGCCATGCTCAGCATTGGCGCGGGCGCGCGCGAGTCCATGGTGTCGCGCCTGGAGAGCATGGGCACCAACCTGCTCATGGTCCGGCCCGGCCAGCGCAGTGGCCCCGGTGGCGTGCGCTCGGTGATGCAGCAGACGCTGACGCCGGAAGACGCCGAGGCGATCTTGAAAGAGGTGGACCACATTTACTCCGTTGCGCCGGTCGTGCAAGGGCGCGCGCAGGTGAAGTATTTTGATCAGAACGCGAACATCAATGTGCTCGGCACGACCACGACTTATTTCGCCGCGCGTAACTTCCAGGTGGCGCAGGGGCGGAAGTTTACCGATGGTGAAGTGGACAATCTTGCGCGGGTGGCGATCATCGGCCCGGCGACGGTGAAGAATCTAATGGGCGCGGATGATCCGCTGTCCGCAACGATCAAGGTGGACGGATTGAACTTTCGCGTGATCGGCGTGACCGCACCGAAGGGCGATCAGGGCTGGTTCAACCCGGACGACCAAGTGATCGTGCCCTACACGACCTCCATGCAGGTGCTCATGGGTACGGACCACCTGAACGAGATCGACGTGCAAGGCGCGACTGGATCGGATCTGGCCAAGATTCAGGAAGACATCATCGAGTTGCTGCGGGTCCGGCACAAGCTGGAGCCCGAAGAGCAGAACGACTTCAACGTCTCCAACCAGGCGGAGATGCTTTCCTTCTTGACCGCCATCACCACGACGCTGAGCGTGCTGCTTGCAAGCATCGGCGGGATCTCGCTGGTGGTGGGCGGCATCGGCATCATGAACATCATGCTGGTGACGGTGACGGAGCGTACGCGGGAGATCGGCATTCGCAAGGCCATTGGCGCGCGCGAAAGCGACATCATGCGCCAGTTCCTGTTTGAATCCATCGTGATGAGCACGATAGGCGGGATTATCGGTGTGATGGTGGGCGTGGGCGTTGCCAGTCTGCTGCCTCTGGTGGCGGAGATCTATCCCGTGGTCCAGGTGCAGAGTGTGTTGCTCTCGATCTCCTTTGCGACGGCGATTGGCGTCTTCTTCGGTTACTACCCGGCGCGCCGCGCCGCGCGACTGAACCCGATTGATGCCTTGCGGTATGAGTAGGGGCTTTCTTGACCACGGAAGGGCACGGAATTTCACGGAAAAGGGGAGTGGTGCCGCATTGCCCGTGTTGACGCTCTGCGGTATGGGCAGGGGCTGAGCGTCGGGACCGTCACTTCCCGCTCGCGGGCTGGGGCAGTGCGCTCAGCATCTGCGCCATTTCGCCATGGAAACTGGCGGGGGCCTTGTCGAGGGGGAGGGCACCGCTATAATCCAAAATGCCGGGGTCGGTGCCGTGGGCGAGGAGCACTTCCACCATTTTCCGGCTGCCGAGCCGCGCGGCTTCGTGCAGCGCGGTTTCTCCCAGAGGCTTCACGGCGTCGACGGGCACGCCCCGTTCAAGAAGCAGCTTGACCCATTCGAGATTACCCGAGCGCACGGCGCTGTGAATTAACGTGGGGTCGTTCGCGAGGGGACCATTGGGATGGCCGGGCCTTTGAAGGTCGGCTGCTGATGCGTGAGAGAGGAGGAGAATTACCATGGGTCCGTCGTTCATCTCGATTGCCGCGGCCAGGGGAGAGCGGCGCATGTAGGGCAGCACCTTTTCCTCGTCGACCCGGTGCTGATAGCGCTGGGTAACGGAGACACCCAGATTCAGCAGAAAGTTGACGGTCTCTGCGTCGTGCTGTTCCAGCGCCAAGACGAGCAGCGAGGGGCCGTGGTAGCGGAACGCATCGGAGTGAATGTTTTCAGGGGAGGCGGCAAGCTGAAACATCTCCCGGTCCCGATTTCCCAGCGCCCGGCAATAGACGCAAGCGTGAGGATAGTTTTTACGCCACGCGTCGGGTGGTGCACCGTGTTTGAGCAACTTGATGGCTTCGCCGTGATCACCCTTGTCCATCGCTCTCCGAAGCTCCTCGCCGAGCATGGCTTTCCGGCGCGCCTGTATCGAGGGCCAGGCGAGAAGGATGAGCACGAGGGCAACCCCGAGCACGGCGATAAGCTCGAGGGTGGAAAAGCCTCGGGTGGTTCGGGGTGTAAATGGGATCATGATAGCCCTCCGATTGAGTATACAACGGCGGAGGGGCGAAATGCGGCGACGCAGGGGGGACTTCTTTGACCACGGAAGGGCACGGAATTTCACGGAAGAAGGAGGGCATCCCTTTGCGCTTTCGCGCCTTTGCGTGACATCTCCTTGGCCGGCCTCATGCGCCCGGTGCGGGCATGGTCTCCGGGGTACGGACGCGGAAGACCCGCTTGGCCTGGTAGGTCTGTCCAAACTGGTCGGTGGTGCGCACGGTGAGGGTGTGGGTGCCGCTGGCGAGGTCGGCCGGCAGGGTGGCTTTCCACATGTGGCGCGATTTACTGGGGTAGTCCATTTTCCAGCCGAAGATGGTGTCGAGTTTACTGCCGTCCTTTTCCAGGTCGAGGAAGGGACTCTGCTCGTGCATGCGGAGACATTGGGGATCGATGACCTCGGTGTATTCCATGGGGAGCCAGGGGCCGTCCGCGCCGACCTGCATTTCCACAGTGCTGCGCTTGGAGCCCGCGAAGATGTTGGCGAGGACTTCAGTAGTGGCGAGTTCGGGCTGGGCCACATCGTCCGCGAGGTAGATGTTCATCTGATAATCGGTGGGGCGGCTCGCGGCCTTGAATTCGATAGAATACTTCGGTCCGTCGAAGGTGAGAATGGAGTAGCCATTGGGCGCGCCGTCGTTCATGGTGGCGTGGGGGATACCGCGCTCGTCGAAGCTGCCGCACCACCAACTGCCCGATACTGTGGCGGCGATAAAGAGGTGGTGGGGCTCGGGGCCCTTCCAGCCCATTGACTCGTCCATGTAAACGTGAAATTGCTCGTGGACGTGTGCGGCGACCGTCAACGTGTTGGGCCGATCCGCCAGGAGAGCGAGCATTTCGTCGCGCTTGCCGCAGCGGACGATCGGTACGTGCATCATAAGGACGACGAGCTTCTCTTTTGGCACGTGGGCGAGATAGTTCTTTACAAAGGCGACCTGTTGATCGGTGAAGGACGCCTTGTAGCCCTTTTCTCCGGGAGGAAAGTAGATATTGTTCAGGGGAATGAAAGCGACTTCGCCGTACTCAAAGGCATAAGTGCTGGGGCCGAAATAGCGCTCGAAGGTGTCGTCGGCGTATTTGTTTTCCGTGGCGGTGCCGTTGTTGTCGTGGTTGCCGAAGACGTTGTACCACGGTACGCCGATCTGGGCGATGCTCTCGCTGATCTCGGAGAAGAGGGCCGGATCGTCCGCCACGATATCACCCAGAGATACGCCAAAGATCGCGTCGGTGCCGATGCACTCTTCCACCACGTCGTGGGTCACGAAATTCACCTCGCGCAGTCCGCGGGCCTGGGTATCGCCAAAGAAGAGGGCCTTGAAAGGTTCCTTCTCCGGGTGCTCGTGGAGGGCGAAATCAATGGAGGCGGGCAGGGGGCCGGTGGGGAGAATGCCAGGCGCATCGAGGGGCGGTGAGCCCTCGGGGTTGTGGAGGTAATAGTGCTTCGGGATTTGGGCGTGGTCCACGGGGAGCTGGTAATTCGCGGGCTTGATGACTAAGACGGCGCCGCCCGCCTGCACAGGCAGGGACCATCGGCCGTCGGCGTCCGTCTTCACCACGGCTTCGCCGTTGGATACGCAGACGTTTGGAACACCGGCCTCGCCTGCGTCCAAGGTGTTGTTGCGATTGGCGTCGAGATAGACGCGTCCCTGGGCCGTTTCCTGGGCAAGGGCGGAGGCCGAGAGGGCGAGCGTGATGGCGGCCAGCGCCGCGAAGCGAATATAGAACATGCCATTCTCCCCGCGCCGCAGGGCGCGTATCAGGTTGCCGCGAATCAGGTGCGCCAAAAAAGGTAGTATACCCGACAAAGTCGGCTCCGTTCGCGCGGCATCACCAATCCAAACACCAAACGTCGGGAAGTAGACAGACCTTGGCAGCACCATCCATCACCATCGACATCAGCGATTCCGAACGGGACGCCATTCTGAATCACGTGCCGCTGGCGGCCAATATTGTGGCCCGTCTGCGCTTTGCCCTCCGCACAATGAAAAGCTTGGAGTTGACCCTCTCGGGCGACGACGTTATTGATTTTGCCGAGGCCATTGAGGAGCACCTGCCCCGAATCAAGAAGCGCATCGACGCGCGCCTGGTGGAAGCGGTATTTGTTCGCCTGGTGGATATGATACACGAAGATTATGTCCAAGCCGGCGGCCCTGCGGAGGAGCTGGATTTTCCGCCGGACATGCCAGAAGCGATCCGCGAGGCTGTTCAGCAGGTGTTTGACTCTGGCGACTACGGAACGCCCGAAGAATTGATGGGCGCCCTCCAGAAGGCGGTGGTCGAGGCGGACGACACGCGTCACGAGCGACTGTTTGGCCTTACGACGGGGGAGGTGCTCGAACTCATCGGAGAAGATTGGACCGAGCCCGGCGGGGTCTTCTGGATGGATGGCGAGCTCCCGAAAGAGCAATTGGCGGGCAGTCGCTACTGCATGAGCGCCCTCCGCTTTCTCGCGCTCGCGGAAAGCGCGGGCGGATTCAAGCTCACTCCCAAGAAGAAACTGAACCGGGTGTCGGTGAGATTTCTGCTCGATTCCGGCTGTTTTCCCGAAGTTGATATCGCGGAAATGCTCCGATATTCCAATGTCATCAACGAAATGGACGTTCGACCACTGCACATGGTTCACCTCCTGCTCCTTGAAATAGGGCTGCTCCGCCACTACAAGGGGAAGTTGGTAATTACCAAGAGCGGACGCCGTGCCCTGGAAGACGACGGGGCCGCCATGCTCCAGTGCGTGATGTTTCAGACGCTGTTCAAAGAGTTTAACCTGGGCTATCTGGATACCCTGCCCGAATACCCCTGCGTTCAGGCCACCATCGCCTTTATTCTCTTCGCGATCCGGCAGTCGGCGCAGGAGCCGATTGCCGTGGGCGATTTGATGGCGAAGGCCTATACACCGGCGGTCGCTGCCGAGTTTTCCGAGGGGCCCTACCCGAGGCATGCTCTGTTGGCGTTCTTCACCCGCGTCCTTAACCCCCTGGAGGACTTCGGGCTGGTCCAGCACACCAGGATCGGGAACAAGCACGAGCGCGACTTGGCGCGCGACCAGGTTCAGGTTACCCCGCTCTTCAATGCGATGCTGAATTTCGACTGGAAGGTCGACTAAAGCACGTACCTACTCGGTTGCGGGCGGCACAAAGGGATCCTCGGCCCGCTTCAGCCAGCGCGCGAGGCGTCCGCGCAATTCCTGGCGCAGCGCGCCGTACTCTGGATCGGCGATGAGATTCTTCATCTGGAAGGGGTCGGCCACATTGTCGAAGAGGTACATGGGGGCCTCGGGCCCCGAGGCGTAGGTGTAGCGCTCGGTGCGCACGCCGCGAAAGATAGGCGCTGGGTGTTCCTCTCCGCCGGAGGCGTTCGACTTGGCGATGTGCATGATGAACTGGGCATCCCGCGTGGGGGCATCCTCGCCAGCCAGAACGCCGCTGAAGTCGTCGCCCATGCATCCTTCGGGCGGCTCGATGCCCGCCAGGCCACAGAGGGTGGGCGCCATGTCGATTGCGCCGAAGAGGGTCGGGCTCGAAATGCCTGCGGGCACGCGGCCGGGAGCAAAGATGATGAGGGGGATGCGCACGGACTCTTCAAAGGGCTGGCGCTTGCTCCCCACGCCGTGGGAGCCGTGCATGGACCCGTGGTCTGAGGAATAGACCACGATGGTGTTCTTCGATATTCCTTCCGAATCCAGCCGGTCCAGGATGCGCTTCAGTTCGTCGTCCACGGCGCTGATGTGGGCGTGGTAGCCCTCATAGTGGGGCGAGCCGTTGGACGTGAAGATGCTCTCCTCGCCCGACGCGGGGGCCTCATAATTCGGGCGGAAGGGCAGAGAGCCTTCCGGGTAGAGGGCGAGCTTCTCTGGCGGGGCGTCGGTAAACTTGGAATGGGGCGGATCGAGGGAGAGCATGAGGAAGAAGGGACGGGACTTGTTCTCTTGGATGAAGTCGAGGGCCTGATCCGTCATGCGGGTGGCGTTGTAGCCTTTGGGCTTCACGGGTTCACCCTCGGCCGGGTAGTACTCGGCGGCATCGAAGTGGTTCGTGGTGTGTTCCCAGATCAGGGACGTGTCAAAGCCGAAGGCCTCCGCGCGCGTGCCGCCGAGGTGCCATTTGCCGATGTAGCCCGTGCGATAGCCCGCCGCCTGAAAGGCCTTGCCGATGGTGGCGGATTCCGGGGCGAGGGGAATGCTGTTGTCGATGATGCCGGTCTGCCAGGGCCATCGGCCGGTCATAACGATGGCGCGGTAGGGCGAGCAGACGGGGTAATTGCTTACGCACTGGCTGAAGGAAAAGCCCTCGGCCGCCATACGGTCCAGAGTGGGCGTCTTCATCGCGGGCATTTCCGTGTGGCCCATGGACTGGTAGCGGTGCTCGTCGGCGAAGACGAAGACCACGTTGGGGCGCTCGCGCAATTCGGCGAGGGCGGGCAGGGCGAGAGAAAGAAACCCGAGGGCCAGGGTTCGAGTCCAATAGGCGCGCATAGCAAGAGTCCTTTCCGAGGCTGAGCCGCCAGTGTAGATCCGCCGCGGGGACCGAGTAAAGCACCGCTTTCGCCCATGACACCGTATCCCCCGGAGTATGAATGAAGCAGGCGTGCCGGATAGCGGGGCTCTTGCGACACGGTGCCGCCGATCTCTTCGTGCTGGACATCGGGTGTCCGCACCCGTGTAGACTAGAGCTCCGGCGGGCACCACCTTGAATTCAATCCGATTATGACCCTGTATTAACATCCCACGGGAGCACAGCCTTGGACCCACAGACAGCAACCGTAGCTTCACGGAGCCGCGCCCGGCGGGGGTTCAAAAAGTTCTTCGTGCTTTTCATCCTGATAGGCGCCGGTGGCGGTCTCGCCTGGCTCATCCATACGGGTCGGGTGGCCACGCTGGGAAGCGCGCCCGCACTTCGGGAGGAACTGCCCGCACCGGTGGAGGTCGCCGCCATCGAGCGGGGCCCCATCGTGTTTCGTCGCACCTTCAGCGGGACCCTGGAGGCCACAGCGGAGTTCATGGTGGCGCCGAAGATCAGCGGGCGCATCGAGCGACTCGCGGTGGATCTGGCGGACTCGGTGACGCGCGGCCAACTGGTAGTGGAGTTGGATGACCGGGAATATGTGCAGGCGGTGGCGCAGGCCGACGCCGATCTTGCCGTGGCCCGGGCGACGCTGGCGGAAGCGAACAGCACGCTGGATATAGCCCAGCGCGAGCTGGCCCGGGTGGAGACGCTCCGGGAGCGGGGGATCGCATCGGAATCTCAATTTGACGCCGCCAAAACGGAGCAGCTCGCGGGCCAGGCCCGCTTGGAAGTGGCCCGCGCCCAGATGCAGCGGGCGGAATCGTCGCTGGAGTCCGCGAAGATACGACTCGCCTATACTCAGGTGAACGTCGAATGGACCGAGGGCAGCGAGCAACGCGTGGTGGCGGAGCGCTTCGTAGACGAGGGGGACACGGTGTCCGCGAACACGCCGATTCTCGCAATCGTGGAGCTGTCGCCGATCACGGGCGTGATCCACGTTACCGAATCGGATTATGCGCGCTTCCACGAAGGTCAGACGGCGACCCTGGCGACCGACGCCTATCCCGGTGAAACCTTTAACGGACAGGTGGCGCGGATTGCACCCATCTTCCAGCAGACTTCGCGCCAGGCGCGGGTGGAGCTGGCCATCGACAATCCCGACCAGCGGCTGAAGCCGGGCATGTTTATCCGGGTGACGCTGGAACTGGCCCGGGCGGAAGATGCGACGATCATCCCTGAGGCGGCTATCGCCACGCGTGGCGACGTGGCGGGTGTATTCGTGGTGGACGAAGCGGGCACGAAGGTGACCTGGCGGCCCATCACCACGGGCCTGCGGGAAGGCGGTCGCGTTCAGGTGGAGGGCGAAGGCCTCACCGGGCGGGTGGTCACCCTGGGGCAGCAGTTGATCGAAGATGGGTCGGTGGTGACCATCGCGGCGGAATTGGGAGCGGGCGAATGAACCTGCCCCGTTTCAGCGTGCGGCGGCCCATTCTGACGAGCATGGTCACGCTCATTATCGTGATCCTCGGCGGTGTTTCGCTGGAGCGGCTGCAGATCGATCTGTTGCCGAATATCGAGATGCCGACGGCGTCGGTGGGCACATCCTACGAGGGCGCGAGCCCCGAAGTGATAGAGCAGCGGATCACCCAGTTCATCGAAGAGATCGTGGCGACGACGCCCGGGGTTGAGGAGCTCAGCTCCAGTTCCAACGAAGGGGATAGCCGCGTCAGCGTCACCTTCGCCTGGGGCACGGATATCGATCTGGCGACCCTCGACATGCAGGGGCGCATCGAGGATGAAATCAGCGAACTGCCCGACGATATTACCCGGCCCCGAGTGCGCAAGTTCGACATCGCGAGCTTCCCCGTGGTGATTCTGGGCGTTCAGGGCGATCTGGATCCGGTAGAACTCACCACGCTCATCGAGGATCAGTTGCGTTACCGCTTCGGGCGCGTGCCCGGCGTGGCCCAGGTGGACCTCTGGGGCGGCTTTGATCGGGAGGTGCGCATCGAGCTCGATCCCGAAAAGATCAATGCGCTCGACGTGCCGCTGAATCAGGTGCTCGATGCGGTGCGCAGCGCAAACCTGGATCTGCCCGCCGGAAAGATCGTGCAGGGTACCCACGAGGTCATGCTGCGCGCGCCGTCCCAGTTTGCCGATCTCGATCAGATCCGCGACACCGTGGTCACCATGCAGGAAGGCGTCCCGATTACCATTGGCCAGATCGCCAATGTGCTCGACACCTACGAGAAGCAATCGGAGACGGAACGCTTCAACGGCCACCGGGGTATCCGCGTGGCGATCCGGAAGCAGGCCGGGGCCAATACGGTGGAAGTGGCCAGCGCGGTGCTGAAGGAGGTGGAGGCCGTCAACAAGGCCTTTCCCCAGATCGAGGTGATCGCGGTAGCCAACCAGGGCAACTTTATTGAGCGGTCCATCGACAACGTGGCCAATTCGGTGATCTACGGCGGCGGGCTGGCGGTCATCGTGCTGTTGTTTTTCCTGCGCAACTTGCGCAGCACGATCGTCATCTCGCTCGCGATCCCCATCTCCATCATCGCCACCTTTGCCTTGATCTATTTCGGCGGTTTTACCCTGAACCTCATGACCCTGGGCGGCCTGGCGCTGGGCGTGGGCATGATGGTGGACAACTCCATCGTGGTGCTGGAGAACATCTTCCGGCGGCGCGACGAGCTCCACGAAGACAAGATGGACGCGGCCATTCGCGGCGCGGGCGAGGTGGCCGCGGCGGTCGTGGCCAGTACCGTGACGACCTTGGTCATATTCCTTCCCCTGATTTTCGTGCGCGGCGTCTCTGGCATTCTCTTCCAGGAACTGGCCTACGTTATCGTCTTTTCACTGCTTTGCTCGCTTCTCGTGGCGCTGAGTCTGGTGCCCATGCTGGCTTCCAAGTTGGTGGAGTCGCCCGAGGAGCGCCACCACCAGTACGAGAGCAAGCCAACCTGGATCGGCTGGCTCTCCGATTCCAGCGAGGGATTGTTCAACCGGCTGGACAGCGCCTATCGGGATCTTCTCCGCGTAGTGTTGCGCCACCGGGGCTTCACAATCTTCACGGCGGTGGCGGCGCTGGCGGCAAGCCTGATGCTGCTCCCCATGATCGGCACGGAGTTCATGCCCCCAAGCGACGAGGGCGAGGTTCGTGTGGAAGGCGAAATGGAGGTGGGCACGCGGCTCGAAATTGTCGACGCGCAGGCCCGCAAGATGGAAGCGATCGTGACACCGGCGGTGCCGGAGGCGATCTCGGTCATTACGGAGGCGAGCGACAGCGGCGATGCGGAGGTGCGCCTTTCTCTGGTTCCGGCCATGGAGCGGACCCGAACCAACGTCGAGATCGCGGACGATCTGCGCGAGCGGCTGGCGGGAAAGATTCCGGGAATGGAAGTGCGCGTCACCGCGCCGCAGGGGCAGTTTCTCCTGGAACGTATCATCGGCGGAACCGATGGTATCGAGGTGGAAATTCGCGGGTATGACCTGAAAACGCTGGACCTGCTCGCCGACCGGGTCGCGGATGCAATCAAGAAAGTGCCGGGCATCGCCGATATCGACTCCGGCCGCGACGACGGCCTTCCGCAGCAGGAGATCAGCGTCGATCGCGACAAGGCCGCGGATCTGGGTTTCAGCGTTCGGGACGTGGCCCAGGCGATCGAAACGGCCTTCGCCGGGACCCAGGCGGGGGAATTCAGAAGCGGCGGAAATTCCTACCGGATTCTGGTTCAGTTTCGCGATGCCGAGCTGCTGAGCATAGACGAAGTGCTGAACCTGACATTGACTTCACCCTCCGGCGAGCGGGTCTCGCTGCGAAACTTGGTCTCCGCCGAGAGCGGCCGCGGCCCCACACAGATCGAGCGCAAGGACCAGCAGCGGATGACCACGGTCGGCGCCAATATTGCCGGGCGAGATTCGGGTTCGGTGGCCGCCGATGTGCAGAAGGTGCTGGACGGTATCGCACGCCCCGCGGGCTACGATCTGGCGGTGGCCGGGAGCTACGAGGAACAGCAGGAAGCCTTCCGCGAGTTGCTCGGCGCCATGATTCTGTCACTCGTGCTGGTTTACATGGTGATGGCCTGCCAATACGAGTCCCTGCGCGATCCCCTCGTGGTCATGTGCTCCGTGCCCCTGGCGGCCATCGGCGTGCTGGTTACGCTCTACGCCACGAACACGACCCTCAATATCCAGTCCTACATCGGCTGCATCATGCTCGGCGGAATCGTGGTGAACAATGCCATCCTGCTCGTCGATCAGGCCGGGCAGCTTCGAACCGGAGAAGGCTGGTCCACACGCGATGCGGTGGCCGAAGCGGGACGGCGCCGCCTGCGCCCCATTCTTATGACCACGCTGACGACGGTGCTTGGGCTCATCCCGCTGGCGCTCGGCATTGGCGAAGGCGCGGACGCCCAGGCCCCCCTGGCGCGTGCGGTGATCGGCGGACTTTCGAGTTCCACATTGATCACCCTGTTGCTTATTCCGGCCGTGTACTCGCTTGCGCACCCGGAGCAGAAGGACGCAACGAACTCACCAGCAGTTTGAATAGGGTGTTTAGCGGCTTTTCCTTCACCGGGTGGTCCCCCAGGGTCGTGTCGTTCCAGGAGACGATCAGATCGAGCGACGGAATGACCGCCAGGCCCCGCTGGCCGTTCTTATGGCCGAGCGCGCAGAAGGTGTCCTCCGGCGCGTCGGGCCAGTTGCGTGCGCCGTCGCGGTCCACGCCATTGATCCACCAGAGCCAACTGTAGCTGCCGAAGTGGTCCGTCTGGTCGTTCGGAATCTTCTCCGAGCCCAGGCTGCGCTGATCGGGGATCATCTCGCTGACGGCGCGGGCGGTGCGCGGCAGGGCGGCGGGCAGGGGGGTGGTCACCGCCGTGCGGGCCTGCTCTGCGCTGAGAATCTGTCGATCATGCCATAGCCCTTCGCGGAGATACAGCAGACCGAAGCGCGCAAAGTCGCGGGGGGACACGCCCAGGCGTCCACGGCGACCCTTTTCGCCAAAGGCGCTGAACGTGGGGCTGTCCTCGCATTGGAGGAGGTCGGTCAGCAGCGGCCCGAGCACGGCGTCGTCCACCGTGTCCCAGCCGTGCCCATAGACCTTGCCGAAGAGCGTGTCCGCGAAAAGGGCCATCTGCCAGTCGCAATAGTTGAAGGCGGTGCCCGGCGCTTCCGTCACACCATAACACGAAGTCTGGTTCGCCGCGTGGCGAAACGTGATGTTGCGGTCCTTGTGATCCAGCGCCGCGTTGATCTCGCCCAGGCGCGGCTCGAAGGTCACCAGAGGCGTGTCCAGACTTTCGATCTTGCCCGATTCCACCGCCATGAAGAGAAAGGTCGAGAACCAGGGCTTCACCGCAGAGGCCACATCGCCCCGCTTTGTCGCATCGCCCCACGTGTACACCATCTTGCCCCCGCGCACCACGCAGCCCCGCCCGCCAACAAAAGCGGCCATAGCGTCGAGTCCGGCGATATCGAGACCGGCCTCCGCCGGTGTGGATTCAGCCCAGTGAGCCTCGGGCCACACTTCTGCGAGGGCGGGGGAGGAAAGCAAGGCGACGAGAAGGAGCAATCGAGTAATCACGGGAATAGTCCTCAACGGTTGTGAGCGAGCAGCTAGTTTCAGAGATCCTGACCTGGTTGCAGATGGGATTGGCACTTTTACTTCGGGCGCAACGTAATTTCGATCCGAATCGTGCCACACGATCTCGCCGAAAGGCGAGTTCGAGTGCGCTGAAGGATGGTGGCCGGGGTTATGAACATCATGTGGAGCGGTCCTTTCGAAACGGAATCCTATCCGCCGAGTCGCAAGAGGATAGGGTGAGTTCTCCTTTCATTGCCCGCAGAGGGTGAGGCTCAAGGCACTCGAACTTGCCTTTCGGCAAGGTCGTGTGGCACGAATACATCCTTTCAACGCGGTAATATGGAACCAAGGTCGTGACTGGGATAAAGTTCTAATCGTGTCGTTACATCCCCTGGGACAGGCCCATGTGTTGGCGACAGGGGCGCGGGTTGGGGTGGGCCGGGAAACTTGGATTATTTGCGCCTCGGTTGGGCTTTTCGGCACGGGTCCGTCCCCGGGGGACGTACCGCCGCACGGGCACCCGGTACACGCAACGTCATCCCGACGCCCGCTTCAGGGCCTGGTCGAGCGAATCGCACGTGTGAGCGGCGGCATGTCCCAGAGGATGTAAAGTCGGGACTCGCATAAATTCTGGTCGCAACCTTACATCCCCAGGGACAGGCCCGTGCGTTGGTGTCAGGGGCGCGGGTTGGGGTGGGCTGGGATATCTGGCGTATTTGTGCCTCGGTTGGGTTTTTCGGCACGGCTCCGTCCCTCGAATTCACCTCCGACGACATCGCGGTGTACTTAGGGTGAAATCACACCTGAAACCCGGCAGAATGGAACCAACATGAACACATCCGACTCAGCCCTGCTCGAACGATGGATTGCCCGGCGCGACCCGGAGGCGATGGCGCTCATCGTCTCGCGTTACTCGGGAATGGTCTATGCCACCTGCAAGCGCGTCACGCGCAATGCCGCCGACGCGGAGGATATCGCCCAGGAGTGCTTCCTGAAGCTCTCCTCGGTCCAGCGCGCGGGAACGTCCCTCGCGGGGCTCCTCCACACGATCGCCACGCGCCTGTCGCTGAACAAGGCAAGGGGCGACGCCCGCCGCCGCGCGCGGGAAGCGGAATACACGGCGCTGCACGGCGGTGTGGAAGACGCGACCTGGGACGACATCCAGCCCTTGATTGACGAGGCCATCGCCGCCTTGCCCGAGGACCGGAGCACCGTCATCATTCGGCATTTTCTTCGTGGAGAAACACACGGAGAAATCGCGGACGATCTCGGCCTGACCCGCGCGGCGGTGTCCAAGCGCGTGGCCAAGGGGGTGGAGGAAGTGCGCGAGGCGCTGCGCAGGCGCGGCGTGATCGCGTCGGTTGCATCGCTTGGGGCAATGCTGGCCGCTGCGGGCGCGGAGGCGGTGCCGATCGCGTTGACGGAATCGCTGGGTCGGCTGGCCGTGAGCGGCGCGGGGCGAACGGGAACACACTGGGCTGCGGCTGGAGGCATGGCGTGGGGGAAAGTGGCGGCGGTGTGCTTGATCGCTGCGGGAATTGGAGTCTTCGCCTGGCGCGCGAAGGACACAAAAACAGGGACAGTCGGGGAGCAACGGGCTGCGGCAACAGGGACTAACAACGAGTTGGTGGGCGAGGCTCAGGACGAAGGTCTAGCAATGCCCGCTCACGCGCGGCCCGATGATACCCAGGCCGAAGCAACGGCCGTTTTGGACAAACTGCCTCGCGGTCAAGGCAAGCTGACGGCCTACGTCTCGGACCGCACCGGACTACCCGCTGCGGGCGTAGTGGTCACGTTGGCGCATGAGGATTCAGAACGCGTATTGACGGACGGCGTAAGCGATGGGCATGGAATGCTCGTGTTCGAGGAACTCACTTGGGGTAAGTATCTCTTGCGCGCGGTGCAGGGAAAATCCGCCGCGCGGGCTGCCGTCACGCTGAGTGCGGAATGGCCAACGGCGCAAGGGGAGCTGCTTCTAAAGCCGGGCGGTGACATTCGCGGCACGGTGGCGGCTTCGGACGGCGCGCCCGTACCCGGTGCCGCTGTGCAACTGATGAATGCCGATAGAAACAGCGAAGCGCCCGCGATGACGGAGACGGACGAAACCGGCGCGTTCCTGTTGGAGGCAATCCCGCTCGGTCAATATCGGGTGCGGGTTGTCGCGGTGGGATTTGCCCCTGCGCTGACGGAAGAAGTTCGCATCGACTCTGCGCCGCTGACGATAGCGTTATCGCGCGGCGGCACGCTGGAGGGCCTGGTGCGCGTTGCGAGTTCAGGGTTGCCTGCACCAGGCGTCGCGTTGAAGTTAAGCGATTCCCAGTTTGAAGGATTGGAGCGAAGTATCACCACCGATGGGCATGGTCGCTTTCGCGAGGACACCCTCCCTTCCGGATCATGCTATGTTGTAAGCACCGACGAGCGCTACGCGTTCAATCCCGCCCGCGCCGAAGTTGTGCTGGCGAATGATCGGGTGGAGCGCGCGGAGTTTACATTGGAAGAGGGCGCGCAAGTGTCCGGGACAATCACGGACGGCGCGACGGGCGAGCCGCTTGCCGGGGCGGTGGTCTTTGCGGAGGATCAGCCTTCCCTGACGTATTACTGGAAATCGGCACCTACCGGGCCTGACGGACGATATCTCCTCAGCGGATTGGCTGCGGGCGCGTGCGAAATCAGCGTTCGAAAATATCCGCCGCGCTACACGGCGTTGGGGGATGACATCCGCGCGTTGCTGCAACTTCAGCCGGGTCAGGTACACGAAGGTTTGGATTTTCAGTTCAAGCAAGGCGCACTGGTGGAGGGCGCAGTGGTGGACGAGACTGGTGAGCCGGTGCCTCGGGCGCGGGTCAAGATAGACATTATCCGTCCGGGCGAGGAGCCGAGGCAAGGGGACACGGATGCGTTCACCGATGCCTCGGGCGCATTTTTCTTCGCGGATGTGGGCCGGGTGGGCGCGTCGATGAGTAGCGACGGCGTGATCGAATATCGTAGGGAAGGCGCGCAAGTGGCGCTGCGTGCGGAGTATAGAGATTTTCGAAGTGAAGATATGGAACCAGTGGTTTTGCCGGCGGAAGGTATCCGCGGAATAACACTGCGTCTGATAGCCGCGAATTCTGGCGCAATCTCCGGCTATGCGGTGGACGAAACCGGGGAGCCCGCGAAGGCCATGCTCCTATTTGATGGGATGGATGGGTCGCATCGTGGGTTTGGACTAGCCCGAAGCGAGGTGGACGGTTTCTTTCTGGTCGACAATCTCCAAGCGGGGCGCTACGGCTTGCGGATCGATCCGAGCGACGACTACGAGCGAATTATTGAGTTGGGGGCGGGACAGCGGATTGTCGATCTTCGTGTCGTGGTGCCGGGGTTCCCGAAGATTACGGGGCGCGTGACCGACGCGGAAGGCCAACCTGTGCCTCGTGTGGAGGTTTCTGCCCTCATGCCCGGAATAGACCACCCTATGGAGAGCACGTCCACCGATAAGGATGGCAGGTTTTCGCTAACGGTCTCAGAAGAAGGAAAATACTTGATCATGGCTGTAGCTTTTGGCCTGGATGGCGCAAGCTGGCAGGGTGCGGCCGCGGCGGGTGATGATATAGAGATAGTGTTGGCTCCGCCGAGCGATCAAGAGACTGACCTGGAGCAGTGACGTGGAATCCCGGCGAAATTCGACCTGCGAAAGGACTCAAAGCCGGGTACGTGCTCGCGCAGTCTGGGGCTGTACTGATCGATTTGGGGGCGCGACGTCATTGCCAACCGGGCCATGCCCGAATGACTTATGGACTTCACCTGGGAGATCCGAGGGTGATCCCGGGGTGCCACCTCAATCGAGCAACGCTCGTTTGGGTGTCACGAGGGACGAAAGCAACACCCACAATAGAGCCTGGATCCGGCTTGTGCACTCGGGCCGGGCCTTGGAAACTGTTGTAGCCTGTAGCAACCAGGCACTTCTAAGCTAGATCGTGGTATCCGGTTGCCGCCGATCAAGGCACCCAAACGAGCGTTGCTCGATTGAGGTGGCACCCAGGGTGGCCTTAGAGCGTTCCGAAGGATTTCGTGAATCTTGTACACGAGCTGAGGTCGTGACTGGGATAGCGTTCGAGTCGTGACCCTACATCCCCTGGGACAGGCCCGCGCATCGGCGTCAGGGACGTGGGTTGGGGTGGGCTGGGGAATTTGGAGTATTTGTGCCACGGTTTGGATTTCGGGCACGGGTCCGTCCCCGGGGACGTACCGCCGCACGGGCACCCGACACACGCAACATGATCGTGCCGTTCCTCCGACGTCCTGGCCGAGCGAAGCGCACGTATGAGCGGCGGCATGTCCCAGAGGATGTAAAGTCGGGACTCGCATAAATTCTGGTCGCAGCCCTACATCCCCTGGGACAGGCCCGTGCGTTTGCGTCATGGACGCGGGTTGGGGTGGGCTGGGTAATTTGGAGTACTTGTGCCTCGGTTCGGATTTCGGGCACGGGTCCGTCCCCGGGGACGTACATCCGCACGGGCACCCGGCACACGCAACGTGATCGTGCCGTTCCTCCGACGTCCTGGCCGAGCGAAGCGCACGTATGAGCGGCGGCATGTCCCAGAGGATGTAAAGTCGGGACTCGCATAAATTCTGGTCGCAGCCCTACATCCCCTGGGACAGGCCCGTGCGTTGGTGCCAGGGACGCGGGTAGGGGTGGGCTGGGGAATTTGGAGAATTTGTGCCTCGGTTTGGATTTTGGGCACGGGTCTGTCCCCGGCGTTCTTGCAATGTTCCCGGTGGGCTGTGTCAAACTATGGCCCCACGCATGTCCAACCCTCAGGAGTACCCGCCATGACCCGCTTCCACGTCAACCGCCGTCAGTTCTTAGGGAGCGCCGCCGCGCTATCGGCCGCCGCAATGCTGTCCAATACCGCTTCGGCGGAGGGCGCCGTGGAGCCTCGAGTCGGCCTTACGCCGTCGGCCACGCACCCTGAGTTGAGGTCGACGCTGACCATCGCTAATCCGTCGCGCATTCGCATGCTCCAGCTCACGGATATTCACTTCTACGGCAATGACGACCCGGCGATGGACCTGCGGACGCTGGAGGAGATTCCCCGCTTGATCGACAAGACGCAGCCGGAGCTCCTTCTCATCTCCGGCGATCTGTGGAGCGACAATCCCGACGGGCGCGGCGCGGAGTATCAGGCCTTTGCACTGGACAAACTGGCGAAGTGGGGCGTGCCGTGGCTCTTCGTGTGGGGCAACCACGACCAGCTCGACGACTACGCGAAGGGCCACGATATCTTTCACGACGCGAAAGGCTCCCTCTATCGCGGCGGCGCGAGCGGCGGCAACTACGTGGTTGCGCTGCAGGACAAGACGGGCAACGCCTGCTGGGACTTCGTCTGCATGAATTCCATGAACGGCGGGCTGCTCCAGCAACAGCGCGATTGGCTGAAAGCCCTCCCGGCGCAAGACTATCGCCCGACAGCGAAGAACGCCTTCGCCATTGTGCACATTCCCGTGAAGCAATACACCGAGGTGTGGGCGGCGGAGAAGACCGGAGGTGTGTTTCTTGAGGAGGTGTGCTCCTGGGAAGAAGACGGCACGAGCCTACCCCTCATCGACGCGCTGGGCACGGTGCGGGCTTACTTCTGCGGCCACGATCACGTAAACGATTACAAAGGCACCTGGGGCGGCGTCGAGCTGAACTACGGCCGCGCAAGCGGCCACGGCGGCTACGGCGGCGACAAGGTGCCCAAGGGTGGCAAAATCATCACGGTGAACGCGGAGACCGGGAAATACGCTGCGGAGAGCATCCTGCCCGATGGCAGTACCTGGAACAGCGAGCCGGGCAAGAAGATCGACAAGGTGGACGCGCTGCCGTGGGCCTAAGGGTGAGAGCAGAATCGACCACGGAAGGGCACGGAATTTCACGGAAGGAATTGCCGTGTTTTATCGCGACGTTCCAAATCAGCAATGATCTGCCTCCGATTGTACGGCGCATTTGTATTGCAAAGTTCTTCCGCGTCTGATAGTCTGAACGTGGAGGCAAAATGAGTTTCAGATATCACACGATGCGAATTGGGGCAATGCTTCTCACAGCAACGCGGCGACTCCTCCGCTTCAGCGTAAGTGGCATTGGCCTCTGTTTGGTTATCGTGCTTGTTGTCGCGATAGTCGGCGGGCGGAACATTCGCGAATGGATTCAGAAGGGCCACGGATTTCCGGTGATATCGGAAATCCAGAACATCGAGCTGGCACTCACGAAGGTACGCTCCGATGCCGGGCGCAGCAGTCTTCGGGACCTGTTTGAACGTGATGCCTTCGAGAAAGTTTGTGCGTGGTATGAACTGCAGTACGGCGCGGACGCGTTCGAAGCGCGTACCGTTGTCTGTACCCGCGCGGTCCGCGCATTGCTCGTTTCCGGCCGGGGCGCGAAACTACCAGACGCGCACGATGACGATATCATGATCAATACGCGAAAGGCGCTGTCGGCCGATCTGGTTCACAGTCTTGGCACTTCCTATTATTCCGAACTTGGCAACGATCCCTGGGGCAATCCCTATCAGATTTTCGACGGGCCCTGGCCGAAAGAGATGGGCCTGAGACTGCTTCGGACCTATCGATTGACCGTATCCTCATCCCATCCTCCAGGGGACTCCGCGCCCGCGAACCCGGACGCGTTGACCGTCACCATCGCGGGGGAACACCCAGGCATACGCGGCGTTCCGGCGGAGTATACAGATATCTATATCTGGTCCCTCGGCGCCAACGGTGTCTCTGATCAACCGCGTTACGATCCTACGCACGTTTACGCGCCGCCCGCGCGTCAACACTACCGAAGCGACGCGCCCGACGAATATCTCGGCGGAGGTGACGACATCAACAACTGGGACAGGAACCAGAGCTTCATGCACTTCTACAATTGATCGAAGAACTCGCCTGGAGTGGCGGATGGCCGCAGACGAAGAGTTTTCCCACAGATTCTCACAGATCTGCGCAGATAAAGCAGAAATGTTCCTTCTAGTTTTGTCTGGCAATCCCCGGTCTTGATTTCTTTTCCTCTCAACCATTTCCCAGAATTGGCTGCTCTGTGACATTGTCCTCTTATCTGTGCGAATCTGTGAAAATCTGTGGGACAATCTTACTCTGCAGGATACGAGAGGGACGGAAACTTACGGAAGGAAACGAGGGGAGATTTTCTTGACGGCTCCTCCGCCCTTTTGATCGTGACCAGAACTTGACCGCAAGAAACGGAGTTCATACCATCCCGGTTCGGGTTACAATGTGACAAGGCGTCGTGAGGCGGCGCGGCATTGCATTACAAACGAAACCCGACTTTCGAAAGCGCACCATTGATGAATTCTTACTCGACCGAAGACGCCCGCTGGCGGGCTGTTGAAGATCGCGATCCCCTGGCCATTGGCGCGTTCGTCTATGCCGTCGTGACCACCGGGATCTATTGCCGCCCCGGCTGCCCCGCGCCTTTGGCCCGCCGCAAAAACGTGCGCTTTTTCGATCACTGCGCGGACGCGGAAAACGCCGGTTTTCGGCCCTGCATACGCTGTACGCCCGAGACCACTGGGCTGAAAGAGCGCCACGCCGAGGCGGTTGAGAAGGCGTGCCGCGTGATTGAAGAGGCGGAGACGCCACCGACGCTCGATGAACTCGCGGAAGCCGTGGGGATAAACGCCTATCACTTTCACCGCATCTTCAAAGCGCAGACGGGTGTCACGCCCGGAGCCTACGCCGATGCCCACCGCGCCCGGCGAGTACGCACGGAACTCCGGCGTGCGGACACCACCACGGGAGCCATTTACGATGCGGGCTTCAACGCCAGCAGCCGTTTCTACGAAAAGAGTACCACCATGCTCGGCATGACCCCGACGGCCTATCGCGCGGGTGGCGCGGGTGAGGCGATCCGCTTCGCCATCGGCCAGTCCTCCCTCGGCGCGATCCTCGTCGCGGCAACGGAGAAGGGGATCTGCGCGATCTTCCTCGGCGACGATCCGGAGCAACTCGCGCGGGATCTGCAGGATGCCTTTCCGAAGGCGGAAATCACCGGCGGAGACGAGGCCTTCGACGCGATGGTGGCCCAGGTGGCGGGCTTCGTGGAGCATCCCCAGCGCGGCCTCGATCTGCCACTGGACATTCGCGGCACGGCCTTCCAGCGCCAGGTCTGGGAGGCGCTCCAGGCGGTGCCACCCGGCATGACCGCGAGCTACACGGAGATTGCCCGCCGGATGGGCCAGCCCAAATCCGTCCGCGCCGTGGCCACCGCCTGCGCCGCGAACAAGATCGCCGTGGCCATTCCCTGCCACCGGGTCGTGCGCACGGATGGATCGCTGTCGGGCTACCGGTGGGGCGTCGAGCGCAAGGGCGCGTTGTTGCAACGGGAGCAGGAGGGGCGCTGACGGGGGACAGTTGGCTGTCCTCGGGCTGTTCCGCGGAGTGGAACGGTATACACTACCACGGAGGACTGTGGTAGCCAGGAAGTTCGGTCTCCTGTCGGATCGCACATGGCCGTGAGACGACGTGCCGTAGCAAAGCACCCCCAACCCCAATGGTCTCGTTACCACGGTCCTCCGTGGTAATGCATATCGTTCCGCTCTGCGGAACAGGGGGCGTGAAAGCGCACCGGACTTCTTAATCGCGCCCTTGTAGAAAACCTCTCCAACGTCTTAGAATCTACCCAGAAGCATCCAAGAGACCAGCCAGGAGGGGCATGTCATGGGTAGAAGTCGTTATGGCATCGACGATCCGCAGGCAGCACACTTTTTCACTTGCACCATCGTGAACTGGCTCCCCGTGTTCACGCGCCCGGCGATGGTGGATATCGTCCTCGACAGCTTTCGCTATCTTCAGTCGGAACCGGGATTGAATATCTATGGCTATGTCATTCTGGAGAACCATCTGCACATGGTCGCGTCGTCGGAGGATATTGGACGTGATGTGAAGAACTTCAAGTCGTACACGGCGAAGGAGATCGTGAAGTGTCTTCTTGAGCTACGGGCAAACACCATTTTGAAGCAAATGAAGTTTTACAAGAAGCGGGGCAAGGATGACCGGGACTTCCAAGTCTGGCAGGAGGGCTCGCATCCGCAGGAGATTATGAGCTGGGACATGATGCGGCAGAAGCTGGACTATATTCACAACAATCCCGTGGAGCGGGGCTATGTCGACCTGCCTGAACACTGGCGCTATTCGAGCGCCCGGAATTACGAGGGCGAGGCGGGGTTGATTGAGGTGTGCAAGGACTGGGGGTGACGGGGACTGGTGGCGGGCCAGGGTCGGTTTGACGATAGCGAGGTGGTTTCCCTCGGTTGGTTCCGCGGAGCGGAACGGTATGCATTACCACGGAGGACCGTGGTAACGAGACCTTTTTTGGGCCGCCAGCCTCGTTGCTGAGGCTGGCGGCGTTCACTTGAATCAGATCTTTTCCATTTTGCCGGACTTCACCGACTTATACGCCGCAACGGTCACTTCCGTCGCGCGCAATCCATCCAGGCCGGTGACGCTGGGTTCGATTTTTTCGTCTACAGCGTTCACGAAGTCCAGCACCAGGCCCAGGTCCGGGTTGTCGCCGTAGGAGGCCCAGGTGTGGCGCATGGTCGCGTCGTTGTAGACGTTGACCTTCTGGTTGAAGGCGTCGATGTTGAGCACGCCTTTGGTGCCGATGAATTCCATGGTCACGTCGCCCCAGGTGGGGAAGCTCTTGGCGCGGCTCCAGCTCGCGATGTGGGAGACTTGGATGCCGCCTTCCATTTCGAGGTTGAGCATGCCGAGATCGTCGGTCTTGATCTCCTTCTTGTGGAGAAGGTTGCCGTTTTCGCAGTAGACCTTGGTGAACTCCTTGTCGAGCATCCAGCGGAGGGCGTCGGCCACGTGGACGGTGTGGTCCATGGTGGCGCCGCCGCCCGCGAGCTTGTCATCGACAAACCAGTCGAAGGGGCACTGGCCGTTGTTGGTGCAGGCGATGGCGAGGATATCGCCCAGGGCGCCCGACTGAATCTGCGCGCGCGCCTCCATCAGCGTGGGTGCGAAGCGGCAGGGGAACGCGGTGCCAAGGCCGACACCGGCCTTCTTGCACAGGGCGACCATTTCCTTCGCTTCCTTCACGGTGGGGGCCAGGGGCTTCTCGCAAAGGATCCACTTGCCCGCTTTCGCGGCGGCCTCCACCATCGCGCGGTGCTTCACGTTCTCCGAGCAGATGATGACGCCGTCCATATCGCCCGCGAGGAACTTGTCCAGGCTGGCGGTGAACTTCGTGTCGAATTCCTTTGCCATCGCCTTGCCCCGCTTTGCGTCGTCGTCCCAGATCCCGGCAAGTTCAGCCTGGGGCAGGGCGTTGAGGCAGGCCGCGTAGCTGAAGGCGTGCATGTGGGCAAAACTCATAATGCCGATTTTAGCCATGATTTTCAGGTCCTTCTTAGAGCTTGACCGGCTGGCCGGTGGCATTGGATTTCAGAGCGGCTTCAGCCATCTTGACGGCCATCATGCCGTCCTCCGGCGTGACGCGGGGCGTGCGGTTGTCCTGCACCCAGGCGATGAAATCTTCCCATTCGCGCTGGTAGGGACTCTCAGCCACCGGGCTGGAGGGGACGACCATGCTGGGTCCCGAGCCCGTTTCACGGAGCATGGAGCCGATGGGGGCTTCCTTGCTGTCGTATTGGATCATGCCGCCGCTGCCGCAGATCTCCGCCTTCACCTGGAAGCCGCTGGGGTGGGCCCAGGTACCGAGGATGGTGGCGATCATGCCGTTTTTCAGGCGAATGTTGCTCTGGGAATAATCGATGCACAGCGGCTCGTTCTTCATGAGCGCCTGGCAGAAAATCCGCTCCGGCTCGCCGAATACGTAGCGCACCCAGTCCATGTCGTGGATGGCGCAGTCGAAGGTGACACCGCCGCTGCCCTTGTAGTCGGCAAACCAACTCTTGGGTCCGCCGGGGAAAAGGCCGCCGCGATAAATCTTCACATAACCTGGCTCGCCGATAGCGCCGGCTTCCACCTGGGCCTTCATCGTCTCGAACTCGTGGAAGTAGCGCACCACGTGGCCGACGAAGAGCTTAACCTTCGCCTTTTTCGCCGCCGCGATGGCCTTCTTGCAGTCTGCCGTGGTGCGGCAGAGGGGCTTCTCACAGAAGATGTGCTTCCCCGCCGCCGCCGCCGCCTCGATAAACATGAGGTGCGTGGTGGTGGGCGTGGCGATGAGGACGCAGTCGATGTCTTTGCTCGCGGCGGCCTTAAGGCCGTCGGTCATGGCCTTCGCGCCGTACTTCGCGGCGAGTTCTTCCGCCGCCTGCTTGGATTTATCGGCACAGATAGCGATGTTGAGGCCGCAATTGGCGGCCATCTGGGCGTGTACGCGCCCCATGCCACTGCACCCGATGATGGCGACGTTCATCGACGCGCGCACCCCGGTGGATGCTTGTTGTTGTCTGTTTGCAAACATGGGCCTGTGATTCTCCAGCCGTGTTGTGAGGGTTACCCCGATCTAAACGCCGGTAGGATAACACAAGCGCACCACGATAGTTCGAGCCTGCGTAGGGGTCTTATGGGTCTTATGGGTCTGCATCCTGCAGCCTCCCCCTTCCTTTCCCCCTCGCGCTTCCGCCTGTTTCATGCTACACTAAGCTTGCTTCCGCTCACGGGGGTGGTCCCCGCGCGTGCAGGGGTTGATCCTGCCCGAGCTATCATCCCCGCCGGCGGCCCGCTCATCCCCCATTTATACTGCGTCGCCGGTGGACCCACCCGGAAGCCCGCGTTCTCGCGAATTTGCCCCGCGCGGCGGGGTTGTGCCACGATTTTTTCCGGCACGCCCCGCCCGCGAACTGGGCAATGCCCCGATCATGCCACTACGACGAGAGAGGAAATCCCCCCATGTTGACCCGCCTGCTGTTGTTGGGCGCCATTGTTGGCGCCTCTGTAGCCCCCGCCCTTGAAAGCGAGCTGATTTTTCCCATGGACCCCAAGCACAACCATGGGTCCAGCATCATCGAGACGCCCGAGGGCGATCTGATTGCGTGCTGGTTCCACGGCTCGGGCGAGCGCAATTCCGACGACGTGCTGGTGCAGGGGGCGCGGAAGCGGGCCGGATCCGACGCCTGGAGCGAGCCCTTTCTTATGGCGGACACGCCCGACCTGCCCGACTGCAACCCGGTCCTCTTCATGGATCCCCGGGGCACGCTGTGGCTCTTCTGGATCGCGGTGCAGGACAATGAATGGGGTGGCTCGCTGTTGAAGTACCGCACCTCCACCAACTACCAGGGCGACGGCCCGCCGGTGTGGGGCTGGCAGGACGTGATCCACACGCGGCCGCTGAACCTGGAAACGAAGATGATCGCCACGCTGGACCAGATCAACGCGGAGATGGGCGCTGTGATCGAGGGTATTCCCCGGGTGAAGGAAATGCTCCAGCAACTGCGGGACACGGCCCCTATCAAGATCCACCAGCGCCTCGGCTGGATGACCCGCATCCACCCCATCATGACGAGTGAAAACCGGATCATGCTGGGGCTCTACTCGGACATCTGGAATTCGTCCATGGCGGTCTTCACGGAAGACTGGGGCCAGACCTGGACCAGCGGCGAGCCCATCATGACCATGCAACTGGGCAATATCCAGCCGGCCTTCGCAAAGCGCAAGAACGGCGAGATCGTGGCCTACATGCGCGACAACGGCCTGCCCAAGAAGATCCGACAGGCGGTGTCCACGGACAGCGGCATGACCTGGGGGCCGGTCACCGAGATGGACATTCTCAATCCTGGGTCTTCGGTGGATGTGGTGGTGCTGGAAAACGGCCAATGGGTGCTGGTTTGTAACGATGTGGATGGCCGACACGTCGTGACGGTGTACCTGTCGGAAGACGAAGGGGCCACCTGGCCGGTGAAGCGCAAGCTGGAAGATTTCGCGCCGGAGGTTGGATCGGGTTCCTACTTTTCCATCATGCAGGCGAAGGACGGCAAAATTCACTGCACCTACTCCTACAAAGACGAAAAGACGCCCGGCTCCACCATCAAGCACGTGGCCTTTGAAGAAGGCTGGATAAGAGGCGAATAGTTGCCATTTTAAGACCGATCGGGCCGATCAGATCGCAATCTGATCGGCCCGATTCGTCCGATTCCCCGCCCCAAAAGTGCAACGACCCTGCCATACTATAAGGAGGGCTTGCACTATGAAAATGACGACACTCGCGTTGGGCGAGGCCTGGATGAGCGCCGACGAGGCGGAATTGAACCGCCAGTTCGTGCGAGGTGTGGGGAAGTTGCTGGAGGACCGGGGCGTGGTGGAGAATCCGCTGCTGGTCCTGCGGGTGAGCGACATTGTGGTGTCGTGGCTCCTGGCCCGGCGCATGGAAGACGGGCTGGGGTCCGGTGAGGATGGTGCCGCACCGAAAACCACTTCGGCCCAGGCCGAGGCCATCGGCAAGAGCCGGGAGCGGCTGCGCAAGGCCATCAAGGAGCTGGAAGAGTATTGTGAGCGGGCGGGCACGCCCATCGACCGGGGCCTGGCGGATTTGATGAAGCCCGTCATTCAGCAGATTCAGGGGACGAGCCCCTTCTTCGCGGAGGCGGGCTGAGGGGCCAGGAGGCTTGCAACGGTGCGGCGCGGTGTGACATATATTGGGGCATGAAACACCTCTCCGCCATCCTCATCCTTGTCCTGCTGCTGGCCGGTTGCGCCTCCACGCCAAAGCCCAAGGGCGACCCCGTAAACCGCGACATGCTCGTCACGGGCTACTGCAAGTGCGGCAAATGCACCAACTGGAAACACACCATGTTTCTCCGCCGTACCGTCGTGAAAGATGGCGCGAATGAAGGCAAGAAGAAGGACGTGGGGAAAACCGCGAGCGGGAAAAAGGCCAAAGTGGGCACCATCGCCGCCGACACCAGCAAGTATCCGATGGGCACGCAGATGTACATTCCCGGCTACGGCTACGGCACGGTGGAAGACCGGGGCGGCGCGATCAAGGGCGACCACATCGATCTCTACTTCAAGAGCCACAAGGCCGCCTTGAAATGGGGCAAGCAGCAGAAGCAGGTGCAGGTCTGGTTGAAGTGAAGGATGAGTTTTGAAGGCTGAAGGATGGAAACTTCGAGGTGTTGGTTTCATCCTTCAGATTTCATCCTTCATCCTTTTTTCACATGTTCCCCTAGAAAGGCCACCGTGAGCTCCGCCAGGGTCTGGCCCTCGAAGAGGCCCTCCCACGCGCCGTGGGCCTCGCCGGAGATGGGGTAGTAGGCCACGGGAATGCCATTTGCCACGCAGGCATTGCGGATATCCAGCGCAGGCCCCAGCGCCAGACCCACGGTGAAATCCTGCGCGCCGTGGAAAATCATCACGGGCGGATCGCTGGGATCGAAAGCGTCGATGACCGGCGCGGCGCTGCCCCAGCAGTCCACAATCGCGGAAACACGAGCGCTGGTGCCGGGGTTGTTCTCCGGGGGCACCGTGAAGCCGGGGCCGTCGTTGGCAAAAAGTTCGTCGGTTGTGAGCCCGGCAGCCAGCGCTGCGAACGCGCCCGCCGATTCCCCCCAGATGGCGATACGCTCCGGATCCACCCGCAGCGCGCTTGCATTGGCGCGGATATAGCGCAGCGCTACCTTCGCGTCCACGAAGGAAGCGTGTATCGCCTCCCGGAGGTCCAGGGCTTCGAAAAGGGGTGAGATACTGTCCGGCTCCCAATCCTGCGGCGCGGGGGGATGGTCGCCTTTCAGGCGGTAGTCGATCAGAAAGCAGGCATAGCCCGCCAGGGCCAGGGCGTCCGCCTGGCGGATGAGCTTTTCATCTTCCTTACTGCCCTCTTCAAAGCTGCCACCGTGGATCATGAGTACGGCGGGACGATTCTCCTCGGTGCCTTCCTTTTCGATCAAGTCGTAGCGCAGATCGGCCAGTGTGTAAATGCCGGCCTCGTCGCTCTCCACGTTGCCCTTGCCATAGACCAAATCGGGCGTGCGGATGACCCCGGGGGAAAGGAGAGGCGGGCAGCCGCTCAACACGGCGGCGGAAAGACACAAGACTGCGAGCGGCAGGCAATAAGACAGACGCATGGTGATACTCCTGGAGACAATTCCTTCACGGATTATACGTGACCGAAGCGCGCCGGGGCGAACGACACCGCGCAACGGGCGCTCCAGCTCAGTTGGAGATACTGTGAATCCCGCGCAGGGGGCGGTCGAACTGATCTTCAGTCGCCGGTACGTCAGAGGCGTTCGCCTTTCTGTCATTCCCACGAAAGTGGGAATCTAGAGACCAGGCGACGCAAACTCCGAGAAATCACTGGATTCCCGCTTTCGCGGGAATGACAGGCCTCTTAAAAGAAGATTAAGAGCACAAAGCGCACTTACTCTCTGTGTTCTTTGCGTTCTCTTGCGGCTAACAACAATCGGGCATCTTGAAGCAAGGAGCATCCACCATGCATTCCCTTCCCAGTATTGAGACCCTTGTCCAGCACGGGATTTCGCCCGAGGCTGCGCGGAACTGGCTATTCCTGCAGGATCGCGCTTCCTTTGCGGAGCACCTTTTCCACGATCGCGCCGGTACACCCTGGCGTGTGAGGGACTACCAGCGGGGCTCCCTCAACTCCCAGGCTGCGCGCAAGGTCCACTGCGACGGGCGCGACGTGGGCAAGACCACGGAGATCGAGGCCATCGCCGCGTGGGCCATGGTGGCCTGTCCTGATTCCGAAATGCTCATCGCCACACAGACGGAGAACCAGCTTTTCCCGTTGATGAACCGGCTGGTGCGGCGCTTCCAGGGCACGCCGGAGCTCGCGCCCTCGCTGGTTGAGATGAAGCGCTCGCCCTCGTGGTTTTTTCGCTTCTCCAATGGATTCGTGCTGTGGGGACGCATCGCGGGGCCCCGGGGCACGAACTTTCAGGGCATGCACGTGGACTGGCAGATCGTGGACGAGGCCCAGGAAATGACCGATGCGTCCTGGGGTGAGCTGTATCAGGCGCTGAATGGCGGCGGACGGCGCTGGGTCTACGGCGTGCCCAATGGCCTCCGCAATTCTTTCTACCGCATGAGCCAGATGCCCGACGCGGAGCAATACAACTGGCCCAGTTCCATGAATCCGAGCTTCGACGCCGCGAAAGATGCCGAGCTGGCCCTGCTCTACGGCGGACGCAACACGCCGGGCTATATCCACCGGGTACTGGGGCAGCACGGCGCGCCCATGCACGCCGTGTTCTCGTTGGACGAGTATCTGCAATGCGTGGACGAAGGTATCGACTTCGAGAACATCACCGTCAAGGAAGACGACTCCTTCGACGGTCCGGGTCATGTGCCCCATGGCGACTATTACCTCGGCTGCGATCTGGGCTACGCGCGGGACCCTTCCGAGTTCGTGGTCTATCGCAGCGAGCCGCCCTATTTCGTCAACGAGCTTCGCCTCCACCTGGAAGGCGTGAACTACGCGCGGCAGCAACAGATCATCCAGGCGCTGGACGCGGCCTACGACTTTCGCGGTGTGGGCATCGACGCAGGCAACAGCGGCCGCGCCGTGGCGCACCAACTCATGGCTCTGGGCGAGGCCTGGTGCGAGAAAATTCAGGCCTTTGAGTTCGGCGGCAGCATGGAGCTGCAACCGATGCCCGACGGTAACCTCGTGCGGCGGCGTGTAAAGGAATTCATGACCGAGCTGCTGCAACGCCGCATGAACGAAGGCACGATCCGCTTTCCGCCGATTGCGGATCGTGAATCCCAATACGCGTCCCACACCTACGGCGTGGGGACCTCGGGCCAGATTGTGTACGAGAAGGGCAACGACCACATCATCGACGCGGACCGCTGCGCAATCCTGCGCCACTACCTCGATCAACTGGAGGAAAGCACGCCGGTACGGCTGGGGGTTGGGATCGTGGGATTCTGAGAAGGATGAAGGATGAAAAGGGAGCTGGATGGGTTCATGCAATTATGCATTTCGATTGCATAATTGCATGAACCCAGTGGGTAGCTATCGTGGTTAATCAAGACGATCGGCGCACCAGGATCTTGGACATTCATGTCCGAGGCAAAAGCAGACTGCAGGAGCCAGGACGCAAAGTGAATTTGAGAAGAGATCGACCAACTAGTCATCCCCGCGAAAGTGGGGATCCAGAGAATCTGAGGGGTGTACTTAACACGCGCACTGGATTCCCACTTTCGTGGGAATGACGTTGTATATTCGCTGTTACGCTTACACTCCCTGTCGGACTTCAGCGATTGGCGTGGCTTTTGCCTCGGACATGAATGTCCAAGCTCCTCGGCTTCGCAGCGCCCGGGGTTTCTACACCACCACGCCATCCTCCAAATACACCCGCACTTCATAAACCCGCGCCTCGGGGACGCCGTTGGTGGCCAAAACGGTCAGGCGCAACTGATCGGCGTTGACCGCATCGAAGTTATGCACGCGGCGGCGCTGGTAGTTATCGCGTTCTTCGTGGAGCGCGGTCCACGTGCCGTTCACACGTCCCTCAATGCGGTAGTCTTTCACGCATTCGGGATAGCGAAACAACGGCAGGCGGACGCGCCGGTTCATGTTGGTGTCGAAGCATATCTCCACGCGGTTGAAGCGTTGGGGCGAGTCCCAGGCGAGTTCGAGCGATTGCGGGAGCGTAGCACCGGGCGCGGACTGCCAGAGATTGGTCCAGCGGTCGGGACGATTGCTGCTCTGGACGGCATTCTGCGCGGCGAAGGGGCGCATTTCAGGAGAGACCTGCATGCAGAAGCTCTTCCCCTCGCGAAAGGGCCGCCAGTAAAGGCTGCCGGGCAGTTCGGCGGGTGCCACACCCACGGGACAGCGATGAGCGAGATCGTCATTGTCCTCCACGAAGAGCTTCCAGAAAATTTCAGCGTGGGCCGTGGTGTGGAGGTAGTAGAGGTGTCCGCCCTCCACGTCGACATTGAGATCGAAGTGGACCCAGCCCTCGCTGTTCGCGGGCACGATGGCGGAGGCACTGGCGAGGTCTTCCGTGCCGCGAAAGTCCCACACGTGATCGGCGCGGCGGAGGGCGACGGTCATCTCCACGTTGTCGGCCAAGGAGGAGCGAAGCAACAGCGAAACGCGATCCACGCGATTGCCGGAGACCGGGAAAATCTGGGCTTTGGGCAGGGTCATCTCCAGCTCGGTGGTGGCGGGCGGGAAGATGAGCGGGGCCTCGCTCGTAGCGGTGGCCTTCGCCGCGCGCGCGAGGTCGGCGGGATCTTCATTGACCACGCCAGGGATATAGCCGTCCTGCCGGAGGATGAGCTGCTGGCACTCCTTCGCATGCTTCGCGGCGATCTCGCGGGGGGCTTTCTTGTGCTTCACGCAAAGGGCGGCGGCTGCCCCCACGGCCTGGCCAACGACGGCCCCTGTGCAGAGCACGCGCGACGACGAAAAGGCCACATAGGAGCAACTGATGGGGCGGCCCGCCATCATGAGGTTGGGCACGTTGCGCGAGTAGAGGGCGCGCAGCGGGATGCCGTAGGTGCGGGTGCTCTTCGCGTCCCAGTTCGCGTCGTCGTAGTGGCTCTTGTAGGGCTTTTGCGAGCGGTCTAGAATGCCGTGGGTGTGGATGTCAATGAACCAAACGCCATAGGCCACGTTGTCTTCGAGAAGTTGCGGATCCTGCACGTGTTGCTGGGTGAGGATGTAGTCGCCCAGAATGCGGCGGCACTCGCGCTTGTAGGGCCAGAAGCCCACGAAGTCGATGCCGTAGTTCTCCGCGCCGTGATCGCCGCCGTTTTTCACGTGGTCCCACACACCCAGCAGGTGGCGCAGGCCCTCGTGGATGATGGTACTGTTGTCCTTGATAGGGTGGTGGGGCGGTCCCACTTCGAGCCACCAGTAGCCGCCTTCGAGGAAGCTGTGGTTGCGGCCCTGAAATTCTTCTTCACTGTTGAATTGCACGGCCCAGTCGGGGCGCTTGAAGGGGACGGGCGCGCCGGTGTTGAAGGCGCGGAAGAAAAGGGAGGAGCCCATGATCTGTTCATCGGGCACGTCGGGGGCGAGGGGCTCGTCGTGGACGGTCTTGTCTTCGCGGCCCCAGCGGTATTCCGCGCCCGCGCGATGGGCGAGTACGCCATCGCCCGAGGCATCAACGAAAAGTTGCGCGCTGAGGAGGAACTCCTTTTCCGAGCCAAGCTGAATGCAAAACACGGACTGAATGGTGCCGTCATTGTTTTTCAGGGCACGGTGCATGTGAGTGTTCAAGTAGAGGGTAATGTTGGGCTCGCGGAGGACCCATTCATAGAGCACAAGGTCCCAGTGGCAATTCATGAGGCCTTCGCGATAGGGAATGTGGTTGCGGACCCGTTCTTCGGCGTGGATCTCGTCGAAGATGCCACATTCCTTGATCCACACCTGATGGGCCGTGGCGTTTTCCGGGTAGAGGCGGACCTCGCTGGAGGAGTTGCCACCGAGCATGGCCCGCTCGTGCACCAGGGCGACCTTCACGCCGTTGCGCGCGGCGCTGATGGCGGCGGAGAGACCGGAGATACCGCCACCGATCACGACGACGTCGTAAGACAACTCGATGAGCCCATCGCCAAAGAGGCGTGGGTCGAAGGACGGGGCTGGGGAAGTGAGCGAAGGTGAAACCGGCAACGCGGGCGCGGGACTTGGCGTATCGGCGATCTCAGCGGCGGCCTTGGCGCCGGGGAGCACCGTGCCGCCCATCAGGGCACCAAGGAAGCGGAAGAAATCGCGGCGTTTCCAGAACATGGGGTTTCCTTTCGGCATCGGGCGGGGAGTGGGTCGTATGGGTCAATCAAAGAGCGAATCGAGACCGTTGTCCATTGTCCATTGTCCATTGTCAATTGTCTGGTTTGCTGTAATCGATCAAGCGCACTTCTACATTCTCCGGGTCGAGGTGTACTTCCACGTCTGTGGCCTGAAATCCGTCTATGGTGATAGTGGGGGCTTCGAAGAGGGTGTCCGATTCGCTTTCGCGGAGGAAGAAGAGCTGGTAAACGCCGCGATCGACTTTGATCGAGGCCTTTCCTTTTGGCGGAATGGATACATCCCTGCCGAGATTGTCCTGTCGCAGGCCGGCGCTCATGGGGCTGTCGGAAGGGTTGAGGAAGCGGATTTCGAAGCTGCCCGCTTCCAGAGATCGTGAGAAATCGGGAAGGGACGCCTTGGGGTTGTAGGAGGAGGTCTTTTCGCGCTCGTTTCTGCTGCGTCGTGCGGCCCCGGCGATGGCGATGGTGGGCCGGTCGGGCGCGGTGTCGACGGATGGCGCGTCGGGCTGACTCGCCTGCGATGCGGGGGCTTCGGGCAGCTCCGATGCGCCGAGGGGCTGCTCCGTGGCGGAGGTGACGGCGCGCTCCAGGGGAATGTAGACGCCGGGCGCAATCTGGGCGACGGGCATGTTGTCCAGATCGAGTCCCGCGGATGGCGCGGGGGTTGAGGCGTCCGGTGCATGCGTAGAACGCAGGTTGCTTTTTGTTGTTAGCATGCCAGCGTCAAAGCGCGTTGTGAAGCTCGCGCCTTGCTCGTCGGTCCAGCGATAGATTTCGGTGACCTTTCCATCGCCGCCGACGCGGATCGGCTCTATCGACACGAGCGCCTGGGCCTCGGCGAGGGAGATTCCTCGGACAAAGCGAGCGTGGAGTTCCGGTGTGAGCGCGGACTCGGGGGCGGCGGCGGGCGGTGATTCGACTTCGGGCACGACGGCTGGAGAGCGGCTTTCGACTGGCGGTTGTGTCGGCGTGACGATGCCGGTCGCCGGCGGTGGTGGCGCTGTTGTGGCTTTACCACTATCGCCACAACCGTAAAGGGTCGCGCAGGCGAGGAGTGTGATGAGGATGGGGTTTCCAGTTCGAGAGCCTGGCATGGCGATGGAGCGTCCGTTTGGGTTGACGACGTTCAGTATCTGCAATGGCCGGGCGGAATGCAAGTGATTCGCCTAACAATGTCGGGCGCCGAAGGTGGGTTAAGCTTCCTATCAAGATGAGTGGAAGTGAGTGTGAATCCGATGGAGAATAGCGTCGCTACGAGAAGGAGTTTTTCTTTGCGTTCTTGCGGTATATGTAGCGAGCGGCGAACGCAAGCGGTGCCCAGACGGGGCACCAGACCGTGACCCAGATCACGATAAACCAGAGTCCCTGGGCAAAGCCGACGAGGTTGCGCAGGGCATCGGTAAAGACGCTGCCGGTGCTGAAGGTCGATGCGGGCGAGATCGGCCCGGCGGAGGGCGTTGCCGCCAACGTGACGCGCACGGTTGCGAATCCGATCTGGTTGGCCAGGTCGTTGATGCGCCCCTGCACCGTTTCGATCTCGCCGCGCACGCGGTCGATCTCCTTTTCCACATTCAAGATGGCCTGCATGTCGCCCGACTGTTCGAGATGGGCCAGAAGCCTGCCTTCGGTCTTCTCCAGATTGCGGAGGCGGGAGTTCATGTCCACAAATTGCAGGGTGACGTCTTGCGTGGTCAGGCTGCGCTGAAGGATTTTTCCCAGGGCCTCGATTCGGGCCATGGCCTCCTCAAGGCGGAGCGCGGGGATGCGCAGGGTCTGGCGGATCGTCGTGCCCTCTACGCCATCGCCCGACTCGTTGAGATCGGAAAGGTAGCCGCCCAATTCCACCGCCAGCGATTGGATCGCGGCGCTCTGTGTCTTTACCTCGTCCACCTGCAGATAGATTTCCATGGTCTTCACGAGATAGGGCTGAACCGGCGCGGCGGCCTCGGCCACGGAGAGGGCAGCTACGGGAAGCGCGGGGAGGGGAAAGAGGGAGGCGGTTTGTGTGACTTCGGCCTGGGCCACGTCCATCGCGCTATCCATAAGCCGCTCGGTCTGCACCGAATTGCGAGCGCCGCTATACTGTGGGGGTGCGGGCGATGACTCAGCACTCCCCATGCGCTGCGCCTCCGACTTACTACTTGGCACGCCGTCGGATGACAAGGTGTTGTAGCATCCACAGAGCACCACCGCCATCACGAGCGCGGCGAGTGAGGAACGTCTCAGTGGAAAGTAATTGGAGCGAATGTTCATGCCCTGAGCCCTCATGAATTTGTTGATTCTGCCATGGAGTCGACGGCACCTCGCTTCAAGGCCCGACGTGTCCCATCCATACTATAACGATTCCCACCACCCGTCCAGCAGAAAAATCGCGGGAATGCCTCTTGCATCGCGGGGCCCGCCTCGGTATCGTATGCGCTGAGGAGGATTTCCATGAGAGCGATATCCAGATCGAGAGCCACGGCGTCATCGAGTTGTCTGTTGAAGCTGGTGGGCCTGGTGTTTTTCCTGGTGGGGATGGGGTTGTTCATTGGCCTGAGCGGGGTGCCGCTGATGAACTGGTTCACGGCGCAATCGTGGCCCTCGGTGCCCTGTACGATTCTGAGCAGTTCCGTGGACACCCATTCCTCTTCGGACGGCGGGGACACCTACAGCGTGGACATCCGCTATGCCTATGAGTACGACGGCGTCCCCTATGAGAGCGACCGCTACAGTTTCTTTGGCGGGTCCTCCTCGGGCTACGACGGCAAGCAGGCGGCCGTGGACCAGTACCCCGCCGGAGAGACGCGGGAGTGCTACGTCAATCCCGAGACCCCGAGCGAGGCGGTGTTGAACCGGGCCTTCAGCGGTGTTTACCTCATTGGTGGCTTCGGCCTGATATTCGTCTTTGTTTCTATCGCGGTGTTTTTTGCGGGCTCGCGGGTGGCGGGCAAGACGGCCCATACCGTGCCGTCCATGTTCCGGGGGGAGGGTGCGCCCAAGAACTATCGCTACACCATATCCAGCGGCACAAGTGCTGTTCCGACCGAGGCGCCGGATTTGGGGACGATTGCGCTGAAGGGAGGGAACAACAGCATCTTTGGTTTTGCCTTCCTCCTGATATTCGCCCTGATCTGGAATGGCATCATCAGCGTTGCCGTATGGGACACAGTGGACATCGGCGATGGCGGCGCCTTCGACATTGTTTCGGCGCTCTTTCTGATCCCCTTCGTCCTCATCGGTTTGGCGTTGATCTTCGGCGTGGGCTATTTCTTTCTTACGCTGTTCAATCCCCGGCCCGATTTGAAGATGACGCCGGGTTACCTGCCATTGGCGGGCGCGGTGGTGGTGAGTTGGAGTTTCCGGGGTAACCCGAGCCGGATCCAGAAGCTGACGATCTTCGTGCAGGGCCAGGAGGCCGCGACGTATCGTCGCGGGACCTCCACTTCGACGGACAAGAGCGTGTTTGAGAAGATTGTGGCGATTGAGACGACAGAGCCTGCGGCCATCGCAGCGGGCGAGGCCACGTTTACCATGCCGGAGTTCACCGCGCCGTCTTTCAACGGTCCGAACAACAAGATTCTGTGGCAGGTGAAGGTCCACGGCGAGATCCACCGCTGGCCCGATGTGAACGAGGAATTTGAACTGGTGGTACATCCCCTGCCGCTGCCCCAGGGATCCACGCACCAGCCCGCTGAATTTCACGTTTCCGGATCGGGAGAAAGCGCATGAGCCTTACACTGCGAATCAATCAAGACCCCAACACACTGGTGCCCGGTCAGGTTATCGACGGGATTGCGGGCTGGCGATTGGACGATGCACCGAAGGATGCGCTGTTGCGGCTCTTCTGGTTTACGGAAGGAAAAGGAACCTGCGATGTGGGTGTGGTGGAGGAGTTATCCCTGCCCCACCAACTCGCGGAGTTGAGCGGCACCTTTCGCTTCACGCTACCCGCCGCGCCCTACAGTTTCTGTGGACAATTGATCACGCTGAAGTGGGCCATCGAGTTGCTGGTCGACAAGGGCGATCTGGTGGAGCGGCTGGACCTGATCGTGTCGCCGTGGGTGGAGCAGGTGAGCCTGAAGAAAGTGGAGTAGGGTGGTTGCCGCAGACAAGAATCCTTTCCGCGTTGCGCGCATTGAGGGGCTGGCGTATCGCGCGCCGGATTTTGACTGGGAGGTTTTTCTGGCACGGCTGGAGGCGCCAGGGCTGCGCGGGGCGATCGTGGGGCCCCATGGCTCCGGGAAGACCACGCTGCTGCTGGAGACGCAGTCGCGCCTGAAGGCGCGGGGCATTCCGGTGCGCTACGGATTCCTGAATGCAGAGACCCGCTTCAAGGCGCGCCAGGCTCGTGCCCTGGTGGCGGACATGTCTCGTGATGCGGTGCTGTTTCTCGATGGCGCGGAGCAACTGGATGCGCTGACGTGGCGCTGGGTGCTTTGGCGCGCGCTGCGGCTGCGCGGGCTGGTGGTCACGATTCATCAGCCGGGGCGCTTGCCGACGATTCACACGACGGAGACGGGGGAGGAATTGTTGCGGGCACTACTGGAGCAACTGGTGGGCGAGGAATGGACGCGCTACTGGCCGCGTGCGCGGGGACATTTTCAGCGCTGCGGGGGGAATATACGGGATGTGTTTTTTGCGTTGTACGACGACTGCGCGGCGGGGAGGATCTGACCACGGAAGGGCACGGAAAAGCACGGAAGGGGGAACAGGGGGCGAAATTTTTTTGACCACGGATGGCACGGATAACACGGATGGAAATAATACAGGGAGCCCGAGGGATAGAAGGTTCTGGCTCCATCGGGCGAAGCACTTGTCCCTCTTCATCCGTGTTATCCGTGCAATCCGTGGTAGGAAAAATCGTAGTCCCTACTTCCACACGCCCACGTATTTCTTGCGGTATTTCAGGTCGGGCTCGGTTTCGCTGAGGGCGAGGGCCTGGGTGCGGATGGATTCGTGGGGTGCGGCGTCGTGGAGGGTTCTGTGGGCGACGATGATGTCGTAGCGGATGAGCGTGCAGTTCTTCTCGCCGGCGCAATCGTTGAAGCGTGTGGCGAGGCCCGCGAGGAGTCTTTCTCGGTGTTTCGGGCCGACCGCGCCGATTTTCCAGAGGGACTGGAGCGCGTGGCGAGCGGTGACGAATTTCCCGTCGCGCGTGACGTTGAGTAGCGCATCGAAGTCTTTGAGGATACGGTTTTTCGGATCGCTCTTGGCCAGGTTGCAGAGTAGTTGTGCGGCGATGGAGCGGAGACGGTTGTCGGGACTCATGAGATCGCAGACGAGTTCGTCCCACGCGTCATAGGCCCAGTCCACGGGATGGTTGGTCGCTTCGAGGAGAGAATGGTAGGCCTCGCCCTGGATGTTCTTGTCGAGGGCGTGGATGTTTTGGAGGTGTGTCTGGATGGCGGGGTTCATAGGGTCAGTGTACCCGGCGTGAAAAGAGCGTGCAAACCTATTGTCATAAAAGCAATTTGGAATCTGCTGTCAGCAATGCACTATTTCGCAGGCATTTTTCGAACCGTATCGCCGTCAAACATCCAGACGTTTCCAGTCTCGGAGGAAAGATGCACGCCCCCTATCCACTCGTCGATGGGATTGGTGGGGTATGCGGACGCGCGCCCCTCGAGGACGGCCCTGCCGAAATCGGTCAGCGTGACTTCCGCGTCGCGGTAGGAATCTGAAGGGCTTTTCAATTGCAGAAGGGGCTGTGGATTTTTGGTGTTGGCCATTTGTTTGAGCCGGTAAAATAGATATCCATCCCCAGTACTGTCGCCAGTCTCCCAGGTATCGCAAAGCACCTCTGCGATCACTCGGGTGGCGTTGGGTCCGTTTTCTCCGATTTGTGCGAGGAGCATGCTGTCCCACAGGGAGAGCCCGGTCTCGCGTTTCGGATACCGATTCAGCAGGTTGGACAGAATACGTGGCACGGTATCTGAGCCACTGCCAGCAATCTCCATAAGCGCCTCGGGGGTGTCGTTTGTGATGGCGGTCCATGCGGCTCTGTACGTGGCGAGGTGTGTTGCCGACATCTGGACAGGTTCCGGATGTTGTCTCAGGTCTTCGGGGCACAAACATCCCACGGAGATATATGGCAATTTGTGGTGCGCAAGGGCCTCCAGCGGCACGAGATGAATTTTTGCGGGATCGGCACCAGTGCCTTCAATCAATCGAATCGTGAAGATGACGAAGAGCTGATCGTGTAGTTCGTTGCCCGCCCAAAGGTAAATTGCGGGCGCGTCGCGGAGGCGTTCCAACGTGCGTGGTTGATCGGATAGGACGCTGTGTTCATAGGAACTACGAAATTCCTCCTCCGCCCACGCCGGATCGACGACGTTCCAGAAATCCTGTCGCAACGCGGTCCATGTCGATAAGGAGTGGAAGTTGCGTAGCGGGCCGCACGTCAGATCGTCCCGGTGGACCAGCAGTCGATCTTTCGCGCCAAAGGCTACGTTCCACGTCCCCGCGGCAGAATCGCCGGGCAGGAGGTGGATGCCGTGGTCGGTGATGTTCATCGTGATGCCCGCCGCGGTTGCTCTCATTGTGATTTTGCCAAGCCGGTGCGGTCCAGCGCGCTCAACGGTTACGGCGTGCCGCGTTTTCGAGTATCGCCTCCTGCATCTCCTCGACCGTCTTCGGCGGGCCCTTATACTTGTCCTTCAGGATTCCCTTCAGGCTCGCAATACTCACGGTCTTTGGCCGGAGCGCGTAAGACCCGTCGTTAGTGCGCTCGAAGACGATCCGGTCCCCAGTTTTCAGGTGGAGATCGTCCCGGAGTACTTTGGGAAGGGTGATCCGACCCTTGCTTGTGAGCGTGGATTCCATTTTCTTCGAAATGTCCTGCATCGGTTTCACTCCTTGCTTCATTGTAAGGAGGGCGTTGCGGTCTGTCAATAGAGCAAAGGTTTCCTCTAGCTTTTAAAAATAACCGGCGCGAGGAACGCTGTGTCGCTATGGGCGTCGGCAATTGGTCAGGGGCCAAGTATGCCGAAGTCCCAACACCCACAAGCTGTCGGCCGCCTGAGGCGGCCCGCGTGTGGGTGGCACCCATGGTTCGTGTTGGTTTCGGCCAGACGCGTCGTTACAGGACATTACTTCAGGAAGTCTCGCCTCGCCCTCCCAGAGATGGAATCGCCCGAGTCAGGATCTCCCCCTTTGTGCCGCAGGAGCGGCACGGTATGCATTACCACGGAGGGCCGTGTCAACGAGCGGAGGGGGGCGGGGTGTTCACGCCTTTTCGGGTCGCCGAGCGCCACTGTCCCTCAGTTGTACATGAAATAGGCGGTGGCTTTGCAGGCTTTGTCGGTTTTGATACGGACCCAGTGGGCGCTATAGCCATCGGGGAAGATGTGGTGCTGGTAGGTCTTGGCGGGGAGCTCGAAGGTGTCGTACCACTGCCAGGCGCCGTTGCCGAGGAAGTCGACTTCGATACGGAATTTTACGGTCTCTTCGCTTTCGTGTGCGATGTGGAGGACTTTCTTGTCGAAGCCGGTCATGAGGAAAGGGTCGGAGAAGGTGTCGGCGCGGACGTCGCTCTCCCACCAGGGGCCGCCCCAGCCTTTGGGCTTGCCCATCTGCCAGAGGTCGTCGATGTTGCCGAACCAGAAGCCGGACTGGGGCTGGCCTACGGCGTTGTCGGTCTGGTCGCCGGCCATGACGAAGAGGCCGCGCCAGTAGCAGAAGTCGGGCACGATGCGCAGGTGCGTGCCGATGGGGCGCACGCCCCAGATGTGACCGTCGTAGACTTGCGTGGGCAGCTCGTAGAACATGCCGTGGACGTCCATGAGGTAGCGCTCGGTCTGGGCTTCGCGGATCCGCATCCACTCGGTGTTCCAGGTGTGATCGAAGGTTTGGCTCGCCTTGGGGAGGAGGTAGCGGCTCCATTTGCCGTCGTGGAGCACGCGGAGGATGACGGAGGCCTTGTCCCAACCCGTGGCGAAGATGGTGTTGCCGTAGCGCTCGCCCGCGTTGGGGTTTTGCTTGCCTGCAACTTCCACGAAGGGGTTGCGCTCGACGATGCTCCAGGCCGCGCCGTCGAACTGGGCCAGGCATCCGCTGGCGCGACGTCCGAGGAACTCGGCCTCTTCGTAGGTGTTATTGGCGACGACGAGCTTGCCCTGGGCGCTGTGCATGCCCTTGAAATGGGGCTGGCCCTGGATGCCCAGCTCCTGGACGAGATCGAAAAGCTGGGTCGCTTCGAGGGTTTGGAGATCGACCTCGAAGAGGAGGCCCTCCATGGTGAGGAAGTAGGCCAGCGTCTCGGGAGTGACGAGGTGGCGGGCGGTGGCGGTGAGGCGGTGACCCTTGAGGGCTTGAATGGTGCGAACGGTGCCCTGGGCGTCGATGACGTGGGGGCCGATGATGGCCTGTTCGGTTTCCCAGTGGATCATGCGGTTGGCGAAGGTGCCGGTGACGGACTCGGGGTGCTTCGTCATGGTCATATCGTCGTTGATGGCGTAGAGGCCGATGCCGTCGCCCTTGATGTGGGCGACGTAGCCAATGGCCCAGAGCTTCTCGGCCCAGGGGATGAGGGCGCCGATGCCGGTTTCCGAGGTGCTTCCCGCACCTTCGGCCATGACGGTGAGGCTGGGGAAGACGCCGTTGATTTCCACGGGGGGCTTTTCCTGGGCTGGAGCGAGGGCGGCCAGGGTGAGGCCAAGGGCGGTGGCGAGAATACGGAGTGGCGAATGCATGCGAAGCTCCCTGGGTTCGTACTGCAAGTGCGGTTACCGTTCACGATTGGGGAGGCCCCCCGTGCTGTTCAAGGGACGACGGAATGCGGCGGTGCATTCAATTTTTGTTGGCAGGGCGATTTGCGGTGTGAAACCTGCGCGGGTGCTGGGGTAAGCTCAGCGCTGGCATTGGACGGGTGACAGGGAAGGCAGCATGAAACATACAAAGCACGCGATGTGGCTTTTTTTCGCGGCCATGATCTACGCGGTAATGCGTTACAACGTTTTTGGTGACGTGGCCTGGGCGAATATCCCGGTCTATGTGACGAACAAGGCGATCTCGTGGACGGGGTTGGCGCTCTTTGGGCTTTCGGTGGTGTCGCGGGATAAGGCGGATCGGCGGGGTTACGGGACGTTGGCAGCGGGGGCCATTCTGTCGCATGTGGTGATGTCGGTGCTGGTGTTGACCCCCGCATACTTCGCGAAGTTCTTCTCGGTTTTGGGCCGGATGAACGGGGTGGGCGAAGCATCCATGCTGGCGGGGGTGCTGGGCTTCGTGGTTCTGGCGGGGCTGTTCACGGCGAACCTGCAAGCGCGGGAGGCGGGGCCTTCGCTCCGGGCGGGGTGGGGCCGGGCGGTGCTGGTCTTCAGCGCGGCCCACGTGTTGATTATGGGGTTTTCGGGCTGGTTGTCGCCGTCCGGCTGGCCGGGGTATCTGCCACCCATCACCTTGTGGTCCTTTGTGATGGCGCTGTATTTTCTACTGGCTCGGGGCCGAAGGGGGGCCTGACGGGTAATCCCGGGGGGGGGGGTGTCGATTTAGACTACAGTCGCCCGTTAGTTGGAGGCCTTTGCCTCTTTGTCATTCCCACGAAAGTGGGAATCCAGAGACTGGGTGACGTGAACTGCGCAAAAGCACTGGATTCCCGCATGCGCGGGAATGACAGTATGTTTGTAATTTCTGAGTTTCAATACCGACATCGTCACCCCGATATTAAATCGACAGGCCCTGTGGTGGGGGCGCTGGGGAGGGTCTGTCCAGTTCTGGGATGTTGTGCTATACTCCACCTTCAACTCTTGGTGGTAAGGGAACCCCATCTCATGATACTAACCAGACTTGCACGCCGAACCGCCTGCGGTTTCGGTTTTCTCGCTCTCGTCTTGTCCGGGCTTTTCCCGTTCAATGCTGTGGCCCAGCAAGCTGCCGGTGCGGGCTTTGTGCCCGATCTTGATCCGCCGGTGGAGGCCCAGAACTTCCCCGCGATTGCGCCAGGAACGTCCATGCCGCCGGACACGAACGGCGCGGTGGGGCCAAATCATCTGCTGGTGGCGACCAATGGCACGGTTCGTATCCAGGACCGGGCGGGCACGGTACTGAGTTCGGTCAACCTGCTTTCCTTCTGGTCGGGCCTCGGGATCGCGGATGTGTTTGATCCGCGCAGCTATTTTGACCCCTACAGCGAGCGATTTATCATGATCACCTGCGCGGAGCGTCGGAGCGCGGCCTCGGCGATGTTGCTGGCGGTGAGCGAGACGGATGACCCCACAGGCAATTGGCATCGCTGGGTGCTGGATGCGGATCCGGCGGACATCGTCTGGGCGGATTATGGGAATCTCGGTTTTACCGCGGGGGAGATAACCTTTACGGTCAATCTCTTCACGAATGCGGCGGACGCCTTCAGCGGGGTGCAGTTCTGGCGCATCGACAAGGCCTCGGCGATGGATGGCGGCGTGCTGACCATGGAGACTTTCCGGGTGACGAGCGCTGGGGGGACCCTGGTCCCTGCGGTGACGCTGGATCTCGGCCAGTCGATTCAGTACGTAATCCGGACCGGCAGCGCGAATCTTTTCGGATCTGGACGCGTTCAGTTGTATCAACTTGATGGTGTGCTGGGGGCTTCGTCGCTCATGGTAGCGCCCAACGCGGCCCTGGGTGCCGGATGGTCCATGGCACTTCCTGATGCGCCGCAACTGGGCACGGCGGCGCGAATTGAGACCAATGATGACCGGCTCCAATCGGCCGTGTATCGTTTTGGGCGGATCTGGTGCAGCCACACGGTGGGCCTGCCGGTATCAGGTCCTACCCGCACCGCGGCAAAATGGTGGTCTGTCCAGCCCGCCACAGGGCTTATGGACCAGTCCGGGGTGTTAGAAGATCCCGCGAATCAGTATTCCTACTACTACCCGAGTGTTGCGGTGAACAGTCAGGGCCTGATGATGCTGGGGTGTTCCGGTAGCTCGGCGACGGACTATGTGGGCACCTACTACGCGTGGCGGAATCCAGACACGGCCCCGGGCGCGTTGGAGGGCTCCCAGCGCTATCATGCGGGCGTGGGGCCGTTTACGGGGCCGCGCTGGGGTGACTACAGCGGCATCTACGTGGACCCGGTTGACGGTACGTCCCTCTGGGTCCTCCAGCAATATGCCGAAATGGCCAATCGCTGGGGTATCCAATGGGTCCAACTGACGGTGAACCAGCGGAACGTGCTTCCGGTGCTGGGTTGGGCGGGTATGGGCGTGCTCTTCGTGCTTCTCTGCGGTTTGGGTTGGTGGGCGTGTCGTAGGTATTTACTTGTCAAACCATAGAGCAATCTGACTACGGGGCGAGAGTATTCAGTGGTTTTGATCTTCTTTTATTATTATCTATTGACAGAATTTCCCATTCAGTTGGGATAGGCCCCCGCAACTTCTGTCCGCAGCCCTCTGTTGACCGGCGTGCAATATATCCTGCAACTCATTTGTATATAATTGCTTGCGGATTTAGTACTCGGCGCGTTACCGGTAATTTTCCGCATGCCGGGCCTTCCCTGGGTACACCCTTAGCCATCAAAAACTTCCTCTGTAAATAATGCGGCGTTTGTTATATATTTTGTTGTACAATATGGGGGACGTGTCGGAGTACGGGTCGTCGAAAATGAAAAAGGTATAGGTTCATTGGCAACAGATCGTCCTGGATATTGCCGCAGATGTGGTATGATTGTTCAAGCAACATCGGCTCGTCGTGGTGGCAGATCCCGGGAAGCGGTTCGCGTCTGTTTCAGGAGCGATCTGTTTGCGTGTGCGCGTATTCAACAAGGACATCTTGATGAACGTTGACCAACGTCACCCCTCTGCCTGCGGGCTTCGTCGCTCTGCGCTCCGCCTCGTCGCAATCGTGGGTCTACTGGGTGCTTGCAGCCTGTTTCCGCTCAACGCCGCCGCCGCGCCCTCGCGTGTTGCCTCCTTTCTTCCATCGCTGCTCTTCGGGAACACGGGCAATGCCTCTCCCGCACCCATCTCCAGTTTTACGGGAATCAATCCAGCGAATTCGACGCCGCCCGACAGTCATGGCGCGGTCAGTGCGACCCACGTGGTGACCCACATTAACGGCCAGGCTATTGTTCAGGATCGCACCGGGACCAAACTGGCCGACGTGGGTTTGACGACTTTCTGGGGCAGTTTGGGGGTCACGGACGTATTCGATCCGAAGGTCATTTATGACCCGCACAGCAATCGATTCATGGCGATGGCCTGCGCCCAGCGCCGCTCTTCCACCTCTGGCATGCTCTTTGGCGTTTCGGCGACAAGCGATCCGACGGGGACCTGGCACCTGTGGCTGCTGGACGCGGACTCGTCCAACGTAAACTGGGTGGACTTTCCGAATATCGGGGTGACGGCCAACTCGGTTACCTTAACCGGTAACCTGTTCAGCAATTCCGCGGATGCCTTCGGCGGCGTGAATATCTGGGTATTAAGCAAACCCACCGTTTTGGACGGGGGTGCCTTTACCCAACAGTTGTTGAAGGTGACCAATGCGGGCGGCACGCTGGTGCCGGCGCTGACCTATGACGCTACAGAAACCACCCAGTATCTGGTGCGGGTGGGTTCGTCCAACCTTTTTGGCTCGGGCCGACTTCAGGTGTACAGTCTGACGGGCAGCGTTGGGGCAATCACCTTTAATACGATTCCCTTTGCCTCCATCGGGCCGGCGTGGAGTATCTCGCTGCCCAACGCCAAGCAGCTTGGGTCTACGGCGACCATCGAGACGAACGACGACCGTTTGATGAACGCGGTAATCCGGAACGGACGCCTCTGGACGGTCCACAACGTGGCCTTCGACACGACGACGCGGGATCACTCGGCAATCAAGTGGTGGGAGCTGACCCCGTCGAACGGGACGGTGATCCAGTCGGGCCTGATCGAAGACGTGGGCGCGGACGGTCTATTCGACAACACCACGGGGCGCTACTACTATTACCCGTCTATCGCGGTCAATAAGAACAATGAAGTGGTGGTGGGTTTCAGCGGGTCGGGCGCGTTGGAGTTTGCTTCGACTTACTATGCCTACCGCTCGCCGAGCTACGCCGCGGGCCTGACCGATATCCCTTTCAAGTATAAGGCGGGCCTGGGTATCTATTCCGGGCCGCGCTGGGGCGACTACAGCGCGACGGTGGTGGATCCCACGGACGACACGACTTTCTGGACGGTGCAGCAGTTTGCCGCCGGCGGAAATAAAGGGGCGAACTACTGGGCGCAAGTGGGCGAAGCTTCGTCCACAGACACGACCGCACCTCGGGTGACGGGCGCGACGGCGCTGACGAGCACGACGGTCCGCATCACCTTCGACGAGGCGATGCTGGATAATGCAGCGCTGACGACCGCACCCTCTTACACCTTCACGGGCGGTCTGACGTCGAGCAGCGTGACACGGCTGAATGCCACGCAGGTTTCGGTGACGGTCAACGAGATGATCAGCGGCACGAGCTACACGGCGACGGTGAGCACGAGCGGCCCGAGCGATCTGGCGGGCAACCGGGTGAGCGGCACGGGGAACACGGCGACCTTTACCGGCCTGGGCGGCGCACCGACCGCGCTGATCGCACTGGACAATCCGAATCCGACGAATTTGAACACGGTCAATTTCAGTGTGGACTTCAGCGAGAGCGTGGGCACGTCTTTCACGGCGGCGGACGTTTCGGTGACCGGATCCCTCTCCACGAGTTCTTCGGCGGCGGTGAGCGGCGGCCCGATCCTGTTCACGGTTGCGGTGACGCCCTCCAGCCCCACGGCGGAAGGCACCATCGGCATTTCCGTGGGCACGGGCATTACGGATCTGGTGGGCAACACCTTTGGCGGCGGGACTTCTCCCCAGGCCTACACGGTGGACAATACGGCGCCGGCGATCGGCGTGACGGCCAAGACGACAACGGACCGGACGCCCTCCCTCGCGGGCACGGTGAGCGATAATTCGGCAACGATTTCGGTGACGGTGGCGGGCCAGACGCGCACGGCGACCAACAATGCCAATGGCACGTGGACCCTGGCGGACAACAGCCTGACGTCCATCGCGGACGGCACCTACAACGTGGTGGCGACGGCGACCGATCCGGCGGGCAACGCGGGTGCGGACGGCACGACGAACGAGCTGATCGTGGACGGCACGGCCCCGACGGTGACGGTGAGCAGCCGGGTGACCAATGACAACACGCCGCAGCTTACCGGTACGGTGAGCGAGACGGGGGCGACGGTGACGGTGGTGGTGGGCGGCCAGACGCGCACGGCGACGAACAATGGCAACGGGACTTGGACCCTGCCCGACGGCAGCCTGACGGCGCTTGCGGACGGGGTGTACAACGTGGTGGCGACGGCGACGGACAGTGTGGGCAACATGGGAGCGGACAGCACGACAAACGAGCTGACGGTGGACGCCACGGCGCCGGTGCTGACGGTGAACACGCGCATCACGAAAGACACGACGCCGGCCCTTTCGGGTACGACGAGCGACCTGACGGCTGCGGTGAGCTTGACCGTGAGTGGTCAGACGCGCACGGCGACGAACAACGGCAACGGGACGTGGACCCTGGCGGACAACAGCCTGACGGCGCTCGCGGCGGGCGTCTACAACGTGGCGGTGACCTCGACGGATGCCGCGGGCAACACGGGGAACGACGGCAGCAGCAACGAGCTCACGATCGACACGACCGCGCCGGTGGTGACGGTCAATCCCCTTTCGACGAATGACACGACACCGTCGCTGACGGGCACGGTGAACGATCAGAGCGCGACGATCTCGGTGACGGTGGGCGGCCAGACGCGCGCGGCGACGAACAACGCGAACGGTACTTGGACGCTGGCCAACGGGAGCCTGACGGCGCTGGCGCAGGGCACCTACAACGTGGCGGTCACCGCGACCGATCAGGCCAGTAACGCGGCGAGCGACAGCACCACGAACGAGTTGGTGATCGATACCGTAGCGCCGACGATCACGGTGGCGACGCGGGTGACGAACGACACGACACCGCCGCTGAACGGCACGGTGAACGATGCGACGGCCACGATCTCGGTGACGGTGAATGGCCAGACGCGCACGGCGACGAACAACGGCGCGACGTGGACGCTGGCGGATGGTAGCCTGACGGCGATCCCGGCGGGCACCTACAACGTGGTGGCGACGGCGACGGATGCGGCGGGCAACGTGGGCACGGAAAGCACCACAAGCGAGCTGACCATCGACACGACGGCCCCGGCGATCACGGTGAACGCACTCAATACGACCGACGCGACGCCGTCCCTCTCGGGCACGGTGAACGACAATGGCGCCGCGATCCGCATTGCGGTGGGCGGCCAGTCGAACGTTGCGGCGACGAACAACGGGAACGGCACGTGGACCCTGGCGGACAATACACTGACGGCCCTGGCGGACGGCACCTATGATGTTGCCGCGACGGCGACGGACGCGGCGGGCAACGCGGGCGCGGACGCGACGAACGACGAGCTGGTGGTGGACAGCACGGCACCGGTGGTTACCGTGAACACCCTGGTGACCAACGACGCGAGGCCGCCGCTGAGCGGTACGGTGAACGACACGACCGCGACAATTAGTGTGGTTGTGGGCGGTCAGACGCGCGCGGCAACGAATAACGGCAACGGAACCTGGATCCTGGCCAACGACCTGATCAATCCAGTGCTCCCCCAGGGGACCTACAACGTTGCGGTGACGGCGACGGACACTGCGGGCAACGTCGGTACGGACAGCACGGCGAGCGAGTTGACGATCGACACAACGGCCCCGACGGTCACGGTGACGGCGCGCACGACGAATGACACGACGCCATCCCTTTCGGGCACGATCAACGATGCCACGGCAACGATTTCGGTGGTGGTGAGCGGCCAGACGCGCACGGCGACGAATAACGGCAACGGCACATGGACCCTGGCGGACGGATCCCTGACGGCGATCGTCGCGGGCACCTACAACGTCGCGGCGACGGCGACGGACACCGCGGGCAACGCGGGCGCAGACGCGACAACGAATGAACTGGTGATAGACGTCACGGCACCGACCATTACGGTGACCAGCCTGACCACGAACGACAGCACCCCGCCCCTCTCCGGCACGATTAACGATACGACGGCGACGGTGTCGGTGACCGTGAGTGGCCAGACGCGCGCGGCGACGAACAACGGCAACGGCACGTGGACCCTGGCGAACGGCTCCCTTTCGGCGCTGGGCAACGGCGTGTTTAACGTGGTGGCGACGGCGACGGATGCCGCGGGCAACGCGGGTACGGACTCTACGAGCAACGAGCTGACCGTGGATACGATCGTGCCTTCGATCACGGTGAATACCCTTGCGACAACGGACACCACGCCCGCGCTGAGCGGCACGGTGAGCGAGACGGGCGCGACGATATCCATTACGGTGAGCGGGCAGACGCGCGCGGCGACGAACAACGGGAACGGCACGTGGACCTTGGCGGACAACAGCCTCACTGCGCTGGCCAACGGGGTGTTCAATGTGGCGGCGACGGCGACGGACGCGGCGGGCAACGCCGGCGTCGACGCAACGAGCAACGAGTTGACGGTGGACAATACAGCGCCGGCAGTTACGGTGAACGTGCTGAACACCAACGACGCGCAACCTCAGTTAACGGGCACGGTGAACGAGAATTCCGCGGTGATCCGCGTCAGCGTGGGCGGCCAGGTCAACCTGGTGGCGGTCAACAACGCGAATGGCACGTGGACCCTGCCGGACAACACGATCAACCCCGCACTTGCGGCGGGCACGTACAACGTGTCGGTGACGGCGACGGATACCCTGGGCAACGCGGGCAGCGACGCCACCACCAACGAGCTGCTGATCGACCTGACGGCGCCGGTGGTGGCCGTAAACACCCTTACTACCAACGACAACAGCCCCGCGCTGAACGGTACGGTAAATGACAATACCGCAACCATCTCGGTGACCGTTGGCGGCCAGACGCGCACGGCGACGAACAATGCGAACGGCACGTGGACCCTGGCGAACGACACGATCAGCCCGGCCTTGGCGCAGGGCACCTACAACGTGTCGGTGACCGCGACGGATCTGTCCGGGAACGCGGGCGCGGACGCGACCAACAACGAACTTCGCATCGACACGTCCGCGCCGACGGTGACCGTGAGCACCCTGGTGACGAACGACAACCGCCCGGCGCTCGGCGGCACGGTGAACGATACCACCGCGACGATCCGCGTGGACGTGGGCGGCCAGACGAATCTGGTGGCGACGAACAACGGCAATGGTACGTGGACGCTGGCGGACAACACCATTAGTCCGGCCCTGGCGAGCGGTGTATATAGCGTGGTTGTTCGGGCGACGGACGCCGCCTCTAACGTGGGCACGGACGCGACGACCAACGAACTGACGATCGACACGACGGCACCGACGGCGACGGTGAACACCCTGAGCACGGCGGACAATACGCCGGCGCTGACGGGCACGGTGAGCGAGGCGGGTGCCACGATTTCCGTTACGGTAAGCGGCCAGACGAACCCGGCCACGAACAACGGCAACGGCACGTGGACCCTGGCAAACAATACGCTCGCCGCACTGCCCGACGGTATCTACAATGTTTCGGTGACGGCGACAGACGCCGCCGGTAACGCGGGCAGCGACGCCACGACCGACGAACTGCGCGTTGACACGACGGCGCCGACGGTGACGGTAAACACGCTCACGACAAACGACACGACCCCGGCGTTGAGCGGCACGGTGAACGATGCGACGACGACGATCTCGGTGACGGTGGGCGGACAGACGCGTACGGCGACGAACAACGGTGCAACCTGGACCCTGGCGAACAACACCATCTCTCCGGCGCTCGCTGCGGGCACCTACGACGTCGCGGTGACGGCGACGGATACCGTGGGCAATGCCGGCACAGACGCTACGGCGAGCGAGTTGGTGGTGGACACGACGGCGCCCGCGATCACGGTGACGGCGCGGACCACGAACGACACGACCCCGGCGTTGAACGGCACGGTGAACGATGCCGCCGCAACAATCAGTATTACAGTGAACGGATCCACCTATCCGGCGACGAATAACGGCGCAACCTGGACGCTGAACAATGACGTGATCACGCCGGCGCTGACAGCGGGAACCTTCAGCGTGACCGCGACCGCGACGGATACGGCGGGAAATACGGGCACCGACGGCACGACGAACGAACTGGTGATCGATCTGGCGGCACCGACGATTACGGTGGATGCCCTTACGACAAACGATACACGCCCGCCGCTGAGCGGCACGGTGAACGACAACAGCGCAACCATTTCGGTCGTGGTGGGCGGCCAGACGCGGACGGCAACGAACAATGCCAATGGCACCTGGACGCTAGCAAACGACGGGATCAGCCCGGCGCTGGCCGCAGGCACCTACGACGTGTTGGCGACGGCGACGGACACGGCGGGCAACGCCGGGACCGACGCGACCTCGGGCGAGCTGATTCTTGACACGACGGCTCCGACGGTGACCGTGGCGGCGCTGGTGACCAACGACAACCGCCCGCCGCTGAGCGGCACGGTGAACGACACGACCGCGACCATCAGCGTGGTCGTGGGCGGGCAGACGCGCGCCGCGACGAACAACGGCGACGGCACGTGGACGTTGGCGAATGACGCGATCAGTCCGGCGCTTCCCGACAGCACCTACACCGTGACCGTGACCGCGACGGACAGCGCTGGCAATGCCGGTGTGGACGGTACGACGAACGAACTGCGCGTGGATACGGTGGCGCCGACGATTACGGTGAACACGCTGGTGACGGCGGACAGCACCCCGGCCCTGACGGGTACGGTGAACGACAACGCGGCGGTGATAACGGTTGTGGTGAGCGGCCAGTCCCTGACGGCGACGAACAACGCCAACGGCACGTGGACCCTGGCGAACAATCTGCTGACGGCACTGCCGGACGGGATCTATTCCGTGGCGGCGACCGCGCGGGATACGGCGAATAATTCGCGGACCGATTCGACCAGCAACGAGCTTCGGATCGACACGACGGGCCCGACGGTCACGGTGAATACGCTGGTGACGCGGGACAACCGGCCGCCCCTTTCGGGCACGATTGACGATACGACCGCCACGATCTCCGTGACCGTGGGCGGCCAGACCCGGGCAGCCACGAACAACGGGAATGGCACCTGGACGCTCGCGAATGACCTGATTAATCCGGCGCTTGCGGACAACACCTATGACGTGGCCGTGACGGCGACGGACAGCGTAAGCAATACGGGCAGCGACAGCAGCACGGGCGAGCTGCGGATCGACACGACATTGAACGTGACCGTGACTACGCTGACCACGAGCGACAACCGTCCCGCGCTGAGCGGCACGGTGGACGACACGACCGCCACCATTTCCGTGGTGGTCAATGGCAGCTCCTATCCCGCTACGAACAACGGGAACGGCACGTGGACCCTGGCGGACAACGCGATTACGCCGGCACTGCCCGATGCCACGTACAACGTCGCCGTCACGGCGACGGATAGCTTGGGCAATGTGGCGAACGACGCCACCGCCAACGAACTGGTGATCAACGGGTCGGTGCCGACGGTTACGGTGAATGCCCTGACTACATCGAACAACCGTCCCGCGTTGAGCGGCACCGTGAGTACGCCCGCGGCAACGATCCTGGTGGACGTAGGCGGCCAGACTAACCTTGCGGCGACCAACAACGGCAACGGGACCTGGACCCTGCCGGTCAACACGATCAATCCGGGCCTGGCGGACGGAACGTACGACGTGCAGGTGCGCGCCACGACGAGCGGCACGGGCACGGACAGCACATCGAACGAACTGGTGATCGACACGGCGGCACCCGTAGTGACGGTGAACACCCGCCGCACGAACGATCAGCGGCCCGCGATGAGCGGCACCGTGAACGATCCCGCGGCGGTGATCCGCCTGACGGTATCGGTACACAGCAACCTGGTGGTAACCAACAACGGCGACGGCACCTGGACCCTGGCGGACAACATCATTCCCGCGAATCTGGCGGCCGGTACCTACAGCGTCGCGGTCACGGCGACCGACGCGGCGGGCAACGCCGGAACGGACGCATCGGCCAACGAACTGGTCATCGATCTCACGGCACCTACGATTACGGTCAACACGCTGCTGACGAAAGACAATACCCCGGCCTTGAGCGGCACCATCAACGATAACACCGCCACGGTATCGGTGACGGTGAACGGCCAGACCCGCGCGGCGGTCAATGGCGGCGCGGGCACCTGGACCCTCGCGGACAACAGCCTGACCCCGTTGGCGGATGGCGTGTACCCCGTGGTGGCGACGGCCACCGACACGGCGGGCAACTCGGCGAACGACGCCACCACCAACGAGCTGACGGTGGACACGGCAGCGCCGACGGTCACGGTGAACAGTCTCACCACGGCGGATTCCACACCGTCCCTGACAGGTACAGTGAACGACAACGCCGCGACGATCAGTGTGGTCGTGGGCGGGCAGACGCGCGCCGCGACCAACAACGGCAATGGCACGTGGACGCTGGCGGACAACACCATTAATCCGGCGCTTGCGGACGGGACCTACGACGTTGCGGTGACCGCGACCGACGCCGCGACCAACGCGGGCACGGACGGCACGACCAACGAACTGCGTATCGACACAACAGCGCCCACCATCACGGTGAACAGCCTATCGACGAACGACCGCCGTCCCCCGCTGACCGGTACGGTGAACGACAACACGGCGACGATCAGCATCACCGTGGGCGCACAGACGCGGGCCGCGACCAACAACGGAAACGGCACGTGGACCCTTGCGGACAACCTGATCAATCCGAACTTGGCGGATAACACGTATAACGTGGCGGCGACGGCGACGGACAGCCTCGGCAACGCGGGCAACGACGCGACGACAAACGAACTGATCATTGATGCGACCGCGCCGACGATCACGGTAAATACGCTGACCACGAACGACAACCGGCCGTCGCTTACGGGCACGACGAACGACAACGCGGCGACGATCAGCGTGACGGTGGGCGGCCAGACGCGTACGGCGACGAACAACGCAAACGGCACGTGGACGCTGGCGGATAACCTGATCAGTCCGGCGCTGACCGACGGCACCTACGAAGTGGTGGCGCGGGCGACGGATACCTTTAACAACGGCCGGAACGATAGCTCGGCAAACGAGCTGCGCATCGACACGGTTCTGCCCATAGTGACGGTGAATACGCTGACGACAAATGACAGCCGTCCGCCACTGACGGGTACGGTGAACGATACAACGGCCACGGTACGGGTGAACGTCGGCGGCCAGACCAATCTGGCGGCGACGAACAACGGCAACGGCACCTGGACCCTGGCGAACGACACGATCAATCCGGCGCTGGCCTCGAATACATACGATGTCGCGGTTACGGCGACAGACGCCGCGGGCAACGCGGGCACGGACGCGACAGCCAGCGAGTTGGTGGTGGACACGGTGGCACCGACGGTTGCCGTGACGGTCCTGACCACGAGTGACACCACCCCGGCCCTGAACGGCACGGTGAACGACAACGGCGCGACGATTCGGGTCAGTGTCGGCGGCCAGAACAATCTTCTGGCGGTGAACAATGGCAACGGAACCTGGACCCTGCCGGACAACACGCTTACCCCGCTCGCGGGCGGCGTGTTCGGCGTTGCGGCGACGGCGACCGACGCCGCGGGCAACGTGGGCACGGAAGCCACAGTGAACGAGCTGACGATTGATACCAACGCGCCCACCATCACGGTCGACACCCTGGCGACATCGGACAATCGCCCGCCCCTCACGGGCACGGTGAACGACAACGCCGCGACAATCGGTATCCTGGTCGGCGGCCAGGCGCGAACCGCGACGAACAATGGCAATGGCACGTGGACCCTGGCGAACGACTCCCTCGCCATCCTCGCGGACGGCACCTATGACGTGCAGGCGACGGCGACAGACATCCAGGGCAACTCGGGCACGGACAACAGCACGGCGGAGTTGCGCATAGACACGACGGCGCCAACGGTGACGGTGAATACGCTCACGACGGCGGACAACCGCCCCCAGTTGACGGGTACGGTAAACGACATCACGGCGACCGTTTCCATTACCGTGAACGCGCTCACCTTCGGCGCGACGAACAACGGAAACGGCACCTGGACGCTGGCGGACAATACCATCACGCCGGCGCTGGCCGACAACACGTATAACGTGACGGCGACGGCGACGGACACGCTGGGCAACGCGGCGTCGGATGGGTCGACGAACGAATTGCGCGTTCTGACGGCGGCACCGGTGATTGCGGTCAACAGCATCACGACCAACGACACGACGCCCGCCATGACCGGCACGGTGAACGACAACACGGCGACCATTACGGTGCAGGTGAACGGCATCACCTTCCCGGCGACGAACAACGCGAACGGTACCTGGACCCTGGCCAACAATACGATTACGCCCGCCCTCGCGGAAGGCGTATACAGCGTCATCGCGCGGGCAACCAATGCCGCGGCGGTAACGGGCCAGGACGCTACGAACAACGAACTGACTATCGACGTGACGGCGCCGATCGTGGCGATCACGACACGCTTCACGCAGGACACGCGCCCGGCCCTGAGCGGTACGGTGAACACGGCGAGCGCGGCGATCCGCGTGGACGTGGGAGGCCAGACGAACCGGGTTGCGGTGAATAACGGCGACGGCACGTGGACCTTGCCCGACGACACGATCAATCCCGCGTTGGCGCAGGGCTCCTACAACGTGGTGGTCCGGGCGACGGACACGGCCGGCAACGTGGGCACGGACAGCACGACCAACGAGCTGCACGTGGACAACACGGTTCCGGTGGTCACGGTGACTTCGCAGAGCACGAACGACAACACGCCAGGCCTCTCCGGCACGGTAACCGATAACATCGCTGCGGGCACGGTCGCGGTTTCGGTAACCGTAAACGGCCAGACGCGGACCGCATCGGTCACGGCGGGCACCTGGATCGTGGCCAACGGCTCCCTGACGACCATTCCCGACGGCACGTACAACGTGGCGGTGACGGCGACGGATCAGGCGGGCAACGTCGGAAACGACGCAACAAACAACGAACTCCGGATCGACACCGCCGCGCCGACGGTCACGGTGGCATCCCTTAACACAAATGATCGCACACCGCCCCTCACGGGCACAGTGAACGACAACACGGCGGCGATCCGCGTCTCCGTGGGCGGCCAGACCAACGTGGTGGCGGTGAACAATGCCAACGGCACGTGGACCCTGCCGAACAATACGCTTACGAGCCTTTCCGATGGCGTGTACAACGTGTCGGTAACGGCGACGGATACGGTGGGCAATGGCGCGAGCGATGCGACGGCGGACGAACTCCGGATAGACGGGACAGCGCCGGTTATCACGGTAAACACCCGCCTGACGAACGACAGCACCCCGGCGCTCTCTGGCACCGTGAATGACAGTGCCGCCACCATCAGCCTTGTGGTGAATGGAAATACCTACCCGGCGACGAATAATGGCAACGGCACTTGGAGCCTCGCGGACGGAAGCATCGCGCCCGCACTGGCCACGGGCACCTACAACGTGGCCGCGACGGCAACCGACAGCTTCGGGAATGCCGGCACGGATGCGACGACGGACGAGCTGGTGGTGGATCTGGCGGCACCGGTGGTTACGGCGGATACGCTGCTGACGAACGATGCCGACCCGCCCCTCACGGGCACCGTGGACGATACGACCGCGACCATCACGGTGACGGTCACGGGCCAGACCGATGTTCCGGCGACGAACAACGGTGACGGAACCTGGACGCTGCCGGATGGAGCGCTGAGTCCCCTGGTTGATGGCGTGTACAGCGTCACGGTTCGGGCAACGGACGCCGCCGGGAATTCCGCCGTGGACGGCACGGCGAACGAGCTGACGATCAACAGCCAGGCCCCGACGATTACGGTCACCAGCCTGGCCACGAATGACCGCACCCCGGCGCTCTCGGGTACGGTGGACGATCCGGCCGCGACCGTGACGGTGACAGTGGGCAGCCAGACCGACCTTGCGGCCACCAACAACGGCGCAGGTGCGTGGACATTGGCGGACAATACGCTGACCTCCCTTTCGGACGGCACCTACAACGTGATCGTCACCGCAGTCGACCTCCAGGGCAACAGCGCCTCGGACACCACCACGGACGAACTTCGCATCGACGCCACGGCACCGGTTGTATCGGTGACCCCGCTGCTGACGAACGACAATCGTCCCGCGCTCTCGGGCACGGTGGACGATACCACGGCCACGGTGCGCGTGGCGGTAAACGGCGAGACCAACCTGGCGGCGGTGAACAACGGCGACGGGACCTGGACGCTGGCGGACAACACGATAGCCGGCGCGCTGCCGGACAATGCGGTCGGGTACGATGCCATCGTTACGGCGACGGATACGCTGGGCAATGCGGGATCCGACACGACAACGAACGAGTTGCGCGTGGATACGACGGCCCCGGCCGTGGGCATCAATGCGGTCTCGACCAATGAAGCTTCACCCTCAATTACGGGTACCACCAACGACAACAGCGCCGCGATAAGCGTGACGGTCAACGGCCAGACGGTAGACGCGACGAACAACAGCAACGGGACCTGGACCTTGCCGGGCGAGGTGCTGACCCCGCTGGCGTCGGGCACCTACGACATCGACGCGACCGCGACGGATCCGGCGGGCAATGCGGGCTCTGCAAATCTCCCCAACGGACTGTTGGTGGACGTGACCGCACCGGTCATTGGCGTGAACACGCTGGTGACCACCGACACCACGCCCGCACTGACGGGCACGGTGGACGATACGGCGGCGGTGATCCTGGTGACCGTTGCGGGCCAGTCCGAGAATGCGACGAACAATGGGAACGGCACCTGGACGCTGGCGGACAACACGCTGGCGGCGCTCGCGGACGGCCTTTACGATGTGACGGCGACGGCGACGGACAGCCTGGGCAACGTGGGCGACGAGTCGACGAGCAACGAGTTGCGCATCGACACGAGCGGCCCGGTCGTCACGATCAACCGAATCTTTACGAACGATCCGACGCCCAGGATTTCCGGAACCGTGGACGAAGCGGGTATCGCGATCAATGTCACGGTTGAAGGCAATACCTACGCCGCCGTGAACAATGGCGACGGCACTTGGACCCTGGCGGACAATACAATCGCACCGGCCCTGGCCGCAGGCACCTATGACCTCGTGGCGGTTGCCTCCGATGGTCTTGGCAACGCGGGGGCGGACACGACGAGCGGCGAACTGACCATTGACCTGACCGTGCCGGTGGTGACGGTGGCCAGCAGCCTGACGCCCCTGGCGTCGCCGAACTTGAGCGGCACCGTTGATGACATCTTCGCGACGGTGACGGTAACGGTGGGTGGCCAGACCAGGACCGCGACGAATATCGGCAACGGCACTTGGGTGCTGGTTTCGGGAACACTCGACCCACTGGCCTCCGGTGTGTATGACGTGGCGGTTGAAGCACGTGACACCGCGGGCAATATCGCGACCGACGCCACCACCGACGAGCTTACGGTGGATCTGGGCGTGCCGGTTGTGACGGTTGACGAGCTTGCGACGAACGACAATACGCCGCCGCTGAGCGGCACGGTCGACGATCCGACCGCGACGGTGACGGTAACCGTGGCGGGCCAGAGCGTCATCGCGACGAACAACGGCGACGGCACTTGGAATATTGCGGATGACGTGCTGACCGCGCTGGCGGACGGCAGCTACAACGTGACCGCGGTGGCGGAAGATGCCGCGGGCAACGCGGGCACGGATCCGACCCTGGCGGACGATCTCTTTGTACTGACCGCCCCCCCGGTCGTGACCGTCTTTACGCAGGTCACGGGCGACACGACACCGCAGTTGAACGGCCTGATCAACCAGACCACGTCGGATGTGACCGTGACGGTGGACGGCCAGACCCATGCAGCGACCAACAACGGCGATGGCACGTGGAGCCTGGCGGACAACACCCTGACGCCGCTGGCGGCGGGCACCTACAACGTTCAGGCGTCGGCGACGGACCTTCTCGGCAATACCGGCACGGACGGCACCACGAACGAGCTGACGATCAACCTCGACGCGGCGCTGATCACGGTGGATCGTCTTTCGACCCGCGATCGCACGCCTGCGCTCAGCGGCACTGTGAGCGTGCCCGGGATCGGTATCCTGATCTCTGTGGGCGGCCAGACGCACAACGCGACGAACAACGACGACGGCACTTGGACGCTTGCGGACGATACCCTCCTCCCCTTGGACGAAGGCACCTACGATGTCGCGGCCGAGGCACTTGGCGCGGTCACGAGCACGGACTCCACGGTGAACGAATTGCAGATCGACACCCTCGGGCCGTCCGTCGAAATAGGCGGGCCGAGCATCGGTGCGACGCAGTCCGGCCCCGTGAGCTTTAATATCCACTATGGCCCCGATGCCCAGGTTGGGTTGCTGCTGAGCGACGTGGCGACCTTTTCGCTGCTGGAATCCAATGTGACGACGGTACTCGATCCAAAGGCGATCGCCAGCACGAACAAGGCCTTCCCGATCTCGACCGCGTCCGCGAAAGGCACTCTCAGCATTTCCGGCACGGGCAACTCCGTGCGGACCGTGACCGTGTCGGATATCACGGGCGACGGTTACCTCGGCGTGGCGGTCATCGGCGGCAGCGCGGTGGACAGCTCGGGCAACCCGGCGGACAGCGCGATCGCGATCGATCTGGTGAACGTGGACAACACGGCGCCGAAGCTGCTCAATGGCGGCGTGGCGAATCAGGGCATCCTGGTGATTGCTTATGACGAGGCGATGAGCGACACGGCGTTGGAGCCGACGAACTACACCATTTCGGGGCCCGGCCAGGGCACGCTCGCGGCCAACCCCGATCTCGTGGTGCGCACGGCGCCTGACCGTTTCCGACTAATCTGGAGCACGGGCGCGGCGGTGAATGGCGAAGAGATTGTGGTGACGGTGCTGAATGTAACCGACGCGGTGACGAACCTCATCGGCGAGGTCAATAGCATTACGATACAGGTCGAGGGGCTGGGCGTGGCGCCCACAGTGACCGACTTTCAGGTCACGGGCGCGCTTTCGGCGACGATCCGTTTCAGCGAACCGGTGGCCCTCGGTGCGACCGAGCCCAACAGCTATGCCCTGAGTGGCTCCGGCCGGGGAACGCTGGCGGCGCAGCCTGCGAGTGTGGAATTGTTGACCGATATTGAAGAAGAACCTGGCCAGCCCGAGATAGTTGTTCCGCCCAACACCTACCAGCTCACCTGGAACGGCGGCGAGATGCTTCAGGGCGGCGATCTGACGATCACCGTGACGGGCGTTGAGGACAACAGCGGAGATGTCGTTGCCACGCCCAACAGCGCGACCGACGCGGGCGCGGGCATTGGTGTCGCGCCCACCGTGCAACTGGCGGATGTGATCACCGGGCTCAACGTGAATATCGGCTTCAGCGAGCCCATGGGTGCGGATGCACTCGTGGCGGCGAACTATGGCATCAGCGGCGCAGGCCGCGGCACGCTGTCCGCGAATCCGGATTCCGTGGCCGAAGTTTCGCCGGGCCTGTATCGTCTCACCTGGACTGCGGGCGAGATGGTGAACGGTCGCGACATAACGATTACCGCCAGCGGCGTCGCCGACGAAGCGGGCAATCCGCTCGGCACTCCCAACAGCGCGACGGACGTGAAAGCGGGCCGGGACGGTCTGATCACGGCCAATATTGTGGCCCGCCGCGCCGGCACGCTCTATGAGGATGCCGAGGGCGATGTGGCCAGCGGTGCGGGTGCGCAGACCCTGGCCGGTACGACGGCCGATGGCGGGATCCGCCGCGGATTGATGCAGTTTGATGTTGCGGGTAACATCCCCGCCGGATCCACGATCTCGGATGCGGTGCTGGTGCTGACCAATCCGGGTGCGCCCGGCGACAGCACGGCGCGCGATGTAAGCCTGCACCGGATCGAGAGCGACTGGAATCAGGGCGACTCCGACGCGGGCGACGGGGTGCTGGATGGCGCCCCGGCGGTCGACGGCGACGTAACCTGGCTGCACACCGATTTCAATACCGAGTTCTGGACCGCGCCGGGTGGTGATTTCACGGCGGGTGCAAGCGCCACGGCTTCGGTGGCCGGAGCGGGCGCCTACACCTGGGACACGCCGGGTCTTGCGGCGGACGCCCAGGGCTGGCTCGACGATCCGGCGAACAACTTCGGCTGGATCGCGATCGGCGCCGAGGGCAGCTCCGGGACGGTGAAGCCCTTCTACAGCGATGATCACGTAACGATTTCCGAGCGGCCGGTGCTGCAGGTGGTGTACTCCCTGAACGGCGGCGCCGGCGGCCCGGTGTTGGGTACGATTGGCGATCAAGAGACCTCAGAAGGCGAGACCATATCGATTGAAGTGACGGCGGTGGATTCCGGTGCGAATCCGCTGGTGCTTTCGGCGTCGCTCACGACCCTGCCCGAAGGCAGCGACGCCCAGTTCACGGACAACGGCGACGGCACGGCGACCTTCACGTGGACACCCAATTTCGAAGACTCGGGCTCCTACGTGGTGACCTTTATCGCCACCCAATCCGGCGTCACGCCGCCGCTGAGTATTTCCGAAACGGTGGTGCTTGAGGTGGCCGAAATAAACCAGGCACCCACGCTGGCCGATCCGGGCCTGCTCGAGGCGACTGAAGGCGTGCTGTTCCAGTTCACGCCGACGCTGACCGACAACGATGCCGGCGATACGCACACCTATTCACTTGCGGCGAGCCAGGGCGACGCCGCGATCGACCCGGCGACGGGCGTGCTCACCTGGACGCCAGGCTTCAGCGACGCGGGCGACTATACTATCGGTATCGTGGTGACGGACGATGGCGCGCCCCAACTCAGTTACGTGCTGTCCCTTCAGGTACGGGTGTCCGATGCCAATGGCGCGCCTGCGCTGGCGCCAATCGGCGCCCAGGTCGTGGTTGAGGCGGAAGATCTGTCCTTTACCGCAACCGCAACCGATCCGGACGTGGACGACACGCTCAGCTTCAGCCTGGAAAACGGGCCCGCAGGCAGCTCGATTGACGCGGTCACGGGCCAGTTCCGTTGGACCCCGAATATTATAGCGGCGGGCACCTATGACGTGACGGTGGTCGCCACGGACAGCGGCACACCGCCCCAGAGCGACAGCGAGACGATTACCATCACGGTGGTGGATGATAACCAGAATCCGACGAACATCGCCCTGACACCGTCGAGCGTGGAGGAGAATCTTCCAGCCGGTACATTGGTGGGCCTGCTGACCACGATCGATCTTGACGTGGGCGATGTCCACGCGTATGCGCTCGTCGCGGGCGAGGGTGATACAGACAACGGCCTCTTCACGATTGCAGGCAACGAGGTGCGCACGAGTACAGCGCTCAACTTTGAGGCGCGTTCTTCCTACAGTATTCGCGTACAGACGGAAGATGGCAAGGATGGTGTCTTCGGCAAGTCGCTCACCGTCACGGTGGCCAATGCGAACGACCTGCCGCAGAGCATTGCGCTGTCCAGCAACGTAGTGGTGGAGAATGCGGCCCTGGAAAGCACGGTCGGCACATTCAGCACGGCGGACGAAGACCTGGCGGGCGTACACACCTATGCCCTGGTGGAGGGCGAGGGCGCCACGGGCAACGGACTCTTTGCCATCATCGAGAACACGCTGGTGACGAATGGGACAATCGACTACGAAGCGCAGACCGGGCACAGTGTCCGGGTGCGGAGCACCGATCCGGCGGGCGCCTTCGTGGAGGCGATATTCCCGATTGTGGTGGAGAATACGAACGACAGCCCGAGCGGGTTTAATCTTACCGGCGGCGTCATTGCGGAGAATCAACCCGCGGGAACGCTGGTCGGCGCGTTTGAAACGGCGGACGACGACTTCGAGGATGACCACGTCTATGCGCTCGTGTCCGGCGATGGTTCGACGGACAACAGCCAGTTTGCGATTGAAGGCGCCGAGTTGCGCAGTGCGGCGGTGCTCGATTTCGAGAAGGGCCGCATGCTGAGCATCCGGGTCCGTGTTTCGGATGGCCAGAGCCTGAACATCGAATCGGTGTTCGCCGTCGAGGTGACCGATGCGAACGACGCGCCGGCGGACCTCGTGGTTACCCCAACCGGTATTCTGGACAATGTCCCGGCGGATACGGTGGTGGCGCGGCTTTTCGCGACCGACCAGGATCTCGGCGACACGCACACTTTCAGCCTGGTGAATGGCGAGGGCGCCACGAACAACGCGCTCTTCAAGATCACGGGAACCTCGCTGGCGACGAACCAGTTCCTGACGTTTGACGCCAGCGCCCGTTTCAACGTGCGACTTCGCGCGACCGATGCGGCGGGTGCCAGCGTCGAGAAGGCGGTTGTGCTGACGAACGACGACACGGACGGCGACGGCCTGTCGGACACCTGGGAACGTGAGGCACTTGGCAACTTGAACAGTGGCGCTGGCGACGACAACGACGGTGACGGCCTGCTGAACCGGGATGAGTTCGCGGCCGGCACGAACCCGTCTCTGTTGGATACGGATGGCGACGGCGCAAGCGACGGCTTGGAAGTATCGCTGGGCACGAACCCGCTGAACGATCAGGATGCGCCGGCGGTGCTCCGGGTGACGCCGGGCAGCCTGTCCGCCAGCCGTGAGGCGGGTGAACTGCGGCTGACGGTTCGCAACACGGGCCTCGCGCCGCTCAACTGGCAGGCGGAGGTCGTGAGCGGCGATTTTGTGTCGATTGAATCGGGCCAGTCGGGTGTGAACACCGGTACGATCCATCTCAGTGTCCAGGAGAATCTTGGAGCGACGGCGCGCAGTGCGACGATCCGTGTGGCCGCGCCGAATGCCGCTGGCAGCCCGCTGGAAATAGTGCTGACCCAGGATGCGTGCACGGTTCCAGGCGTGGCCGACGACGTGCTCGCGACCAACGGCACCCTGCCGGGCCAGGTCCGGGTGACGTGGGATCTCGTACCGGGCGCGGATCGCTATGAAGTGTTCCGCGGTCTGGTCAATGATCCGGAAGAGGCGGAGCTGCTGGCGACGGTGACCGGAACGGCCTTTACCGACAGCACGGCTGAAGCGCTGGACGGAAAGCAGCAGCAACAGGATAACGGTTGCTTCCTGCTGCCCGATCCCGATCCGCAGGCGGATACCTATCTGTACTGGGTGCGCGCCACCAGCGTGTGCGGTACGGGCGCCTTCAGCACGCCGAATGACGGGTATCCCGGCGCGGGCGAGCCGCCCGCACGGGAACTTTTCGAGCCGGTCCTTCCGACGCTCGAAACGGAGAATCGCACCCTGACGGCGCGGGCCAATTCCGCGCTGGCGATCCGGCTTCGCCGGGACACGGCCATCGATCCGAGTTCGGTCGAGGGTCTCGTGGAATTCGAAGGTGGAAGTAGCACGGACATTGAGTGGGTCGCCGTTGACACGGTAGGCCTGCGCGACGGCTGGGCGCTCTACACCCCTGCAGACGGGCAGTTTGTCGTCGGCGACACGGTGACCTTCACGGTGAACGCTTCCACGCTCTCCGGCGAGAGCATCGGTCCGCTGAGCTACACCTTCACGATCGAGACGGAAGAGTTCTTCCTGGAGCGCCTGGGTGCTTCGGAAGACGCCATCTTCCAGCCGGCCTACACCGATTTCGATTCCAGCGGCATCAACCTCAACCTGGAGGGTAACGACCAGGTATCGGTTTACACGCTGGCGACTTCGCCGGCACCCCTGGCCGGAGGCACGGGTGACGCGTACGCCATCGTGCCAGACGAGGCCTATCCGCTTCGCCAGCGGGTCTGGATTCCCCTGGCCGACGGCGTGGAAGCCTCGGAAGTGGCCCCGTATTACTTCTACGTGGACAAAGCCGGTAACGAGAACGGATGGCGTCCCGCGTCGGACATCAAGGGCTGGTTCGTGGACGACAGCGTCCTCGATCTGGAGTTGAATGGAGTTCGCTATGTGGGCTTCCTCGTGCGCCACGGCGCGGTGGTCCGCATGGGCCCGGCGGCCGGCAAGAGTGAAGTGGTGAGCGGTGCAAGCGCCCTTCCGCTGGAGGCGCTCTTCGGCGCCCGGAGCGGTGATGGTGTGGTGCTGCTACTTCTGGTGGTATCGCTGCTGGTGGTGTTGCCGCGGGTGTCGCGGCGCTGGGCGTACCGGGCCGGTGTCCGGGACTAGCGAGATGAGGTCTATGATGGGCTTGCGGGATTCGCGGCGTGCGCGATCCGCTCCGGGCGTGGAAGGCCGCTGGCCTTTCCGGGGCGGATGCTCCCGGCCCTGGGGGTAGAAGATTGGTTTACGGGTAAGGGCGTTGCTATGCTGGCGTGAGACCGGGGCGCGCTTGGCGATCCGCCATGGCGGCAGCCTCCGGCGGGCATGAACAGGGCTTGCCACGATGATAGAATTCAAGTGCCAGCATTGCGGAAAAGGACTGCACCTCAACGACACCTATGCGGGTCGTGACGGGTGGTGCCGGGTCTGCAAGCGGATGGTGATAGTTCCGGGCGGCGATGGTCCGGTTCAGCGCGTGGAGGATCTTCCCCCGGACGAAGGCTACGAGCGGCTCCAGCGCCTGCTTCAGTACGCCGCGACCAAGGCGGACAAATACAAGATCCACCTGTCACGCCAGGCGAAGGAGCAAGAGCACACCGCCCAGTTGGAGGAGGCGCTTCAGCAGGCGCGTGTCACGCTTTCCGAGCGCGATGCGGCCCAGGCGCGTCTTCGCGCGGAGCACGATGCGCTGGCCCAGTCGCTCCGGCAGAAAGACGCGCGCGTAGCCGACCTCGAAAAGGCACTCGGCGAAAGTGTGGGGGCCGCCCAAGAAGGACTTGCCGTCGAACTGAATGCGGCGCGTGCGGCGCTCGACGCCGAGCACGATGCCCACAAGCAGGTATCCCTTGCCTTGGCCGAGCGCAACCTGGCCTTCAGCGCGCTCGAAGCGGAAGTTGCCGCCTTGCGCGCCGCCGCATCGGGTTTTCAGCGGCTCGAAGAGGCCTCGGCGGTGGATCGGGTGAATCTTCGGGCGCTGGAGGGGGCGGTGGCGACGCTCAAGTCCCAGTTGCTCCAGGCCGAAAACGAGCGGGATAGCCTGGCATCGATTCTCGAAGATGGCGCGACGGACGCCAGCGACAGCACGCTGCTGCTCCTGCAGAAAGATCGCGAGATCGGGGCGCTGAACGCGTCGTTAAGCGAGCTGAAAGCCCAGCGGGAAGAATCGAGCCGGAGCACGCGGGATCAGATAGCCGCGATGGAATCGCAGGTCCTGCTGTTCAACGAAATCAAGGAGCGGATGGGCGGGCTCCAGTCCCGAATTAAAGAACTGGAGCAGGAGCGTCTTGACGCGTCCCTGGCGCTGGACGGCGCGCACCAGACCGAAGCCCTGCTCCAGAAAAAGATAGGGGCCATCGAGGCCTCCCTGGCCAAAGCACTGTCGGCGCAGACCGAGCGTGGGCTTACATCGGATCATCTACAGCGCGACCTGGCCGTGCGCGACGAGCAGATACGAAAGCTGACGGAAGAACTTCAAATCATGGCCTCGGGTCAGGGCGATGCGGTGCTGGAGCTTGAGAAGAGCGCGCGCCTGGCGAAATCGGCCGAGAGCCGCGCGGAGCGGTTGGCGGTGGAGATTCAGGAACTGCAGCACGCGCAGGACCGGATCGCGGCCGAGAATGATGGATTGAAGCGGGGCAGCGCTGAGCTGACGGCGCGTGTGGCTTCGTTGAACGAATCGCTGGAGGTGGCCAGGGCGGACGCGGCGTCGAACGCTTCCCACGAGCCTGTGGCTGCGGCGCTTCAGGCCGAACTTTCCGCATCCCGCCTGGCGCTGCAGCGCGCGGAGGAAGGGCGGGCGGCAATTAAGGCCTCGCTGGAACACTCAGTGTCGGAGCTTCAGGCCGAAGTCATGAACCTGAGCCAGGCCCTCCATCACGAAGAGGAACGGGCCTCCGCGGCGGAGGCGGCGCTGGCGTCCCGGACGAACGCGAAAAAGGATGCCGCGGGCCATCGGGAGGCGCTGGCGTCGGCGGAACAACGCATCGCGGAATTGGAGGCGCAGCGCGAGCGGGACGAAGAGCTTTTCTCGCTGCACCAGGTGGAAGAGGAGCATCTCGCGCAGGCCCTGGGCGAGTCCCGGGCGCGCATCGCGGAATTGGAGGCGGACCTGGCATTGGCGCAGGAGCGGCGTGAGGCCGACGACGGGGAGGGCGAGGATGACGATGGCGATGTGGGCTTTATCCTTCTGAGCCCGGAGTCCGGCGGTCGCCCGGTTTCGGAGTCCACGGTGGTCCCGCCGGACGGGGTGGACGAGCAGCGCCGCCATCTCGAGAAAAAACAGATGATGGACGCGCTGTCGGATTTTCTTAACAAGTAAGGTACAATAGCGCCACGCGCCCGATGGCCGGCAGAGTCCGTTTGGACTTCGGCGCGCGTGTCAACTACGTCTGAAGTGGAATACAAGGGCCTTATGCGAAAACTCTACATTACCTGCGAATGCGGCCAGCAGATGCAGGTGCCGCGGTCGGCCATCGGCAAGATGGGGCAGTGCCCCTCGTGCGGCGAGAAGATCCCGATCAACCACGAAACAACCACGCGCCAGCCGCAGGCGACCGCGTCGGTCGGCGCGGCCTCGCGCGGCCGCTGGGGCACGCGCAACCGCCCCACGATGGACGCGAAGCAACAATTCGGGCGCGCGGTGGATCTCTACTGCGCGGGACACTATGGCGAGGCGCTGGCGATCTTCGACGCGCTCCAAGCCGAGTTTCCGGACAGTATCGAGATTGAGCGTGCGCGGCGGCAGTGCGCCGAAGCGCGGAGCCGCGATCCGCTCCACCTGCCCGGCCCTCACGCGGGCCAGGTGGCCGGCGACGAAATGGACGAGGACGCGATGCGGGCGGTGCGCCGGGTGGCGATGGAAAAGATGCTGCACGGGGCGACGGATGCGGTTCAGATCCAGGCGGCGGAGCTGGTGGCGCGGTTGGCGGGCATGATTGGCCCGCAGGACGGCGTGTCGGCCGCAGGCCCATACCGTAGCGAGAATGGGCGCCGTCACCCTGGCGATCAACGCGGGTCGGAGTCCGTCGCGGAACGCCTCGACGACTGAGAACTTGAAAATATAGCGGGACTTGCCGCGCCTGTTGGCCCGGCCGCCGCAAGCGAGAAATGAACGTCGACAGGCGTTTCCTCATCCATCGGTATTGTTGTCATTCCCGCGCATGCGGGAATCCAGTGACCGGGCGACATACACTGCGCGAAAGTACTGGATCCCCGCATGCGCGGGGATGACAGCGCTCCTGTAATTCTGGATCTGGCTTCATTACATATTACATCGAAGTCCCGGTACGAAATCGACCGGCCCCTTCGCGAGGATTCGACGCGGCACGCAGGGCGAAAAGGCGGGTAGCGAAATCAGGGGGCGCGCCGGTTATACCGGGCGGATCAGCAGCAACGAACGAGGTCAGCGCGCATGAAACGGAAGCAGAGTCTGTTGGCGGGCCGGGTGTGCCCGGTGGTGTTGGCGATAGCGAGCTATCTGGGCACCACGGTATGCTCAGTCGCGGCGGCGCAGGAGGTGCCGGCGGTGGCCGTGTCGGCCTATGACGGCGTGGAGCAGGTTCTCGTATTGTCGGACCGCTGGGTCATTGTGGTCACGTCTAACATAGCGGAGGTGGTGGGGGAGATCGACGCCTTGTCCCACGGGCAACTCAAGCGCGCGGCGGAGGGCTGGGAGAAGACGAAAGATACGGAGAAAAAGGACTGGACTTCCAAGCGGACGGCGGACAAGCTGCGGGAGCAGTATATTGCCGAGGCCCGGGTTCGGGCGGGGGAGGGCGCGCTGGATTCGGCGTCCTCGTACCGTATTTCCAGCGCGGATGATACTCGTTACGGCACGCCGCGCGAGCCGGCCCAGGTGGGTCGGGTGCTGGTGGGCGTCGGCCCGGCGCGCTACGCGGGCGCGCCCGAGGTGGACTATGCGCACTACTCCTATGTCGGCCTTCCCGAGCCCATGGAATCGGGCCGGAGCTACACGGTGGCGGTGCAGGGGAAGAAGCGGGCGACGTTTCTGTTTGACGAGAACCAGACCGTCTCCCGGGCCATCAAAGTGAATCAGGTGGGCTATCTGGCGAATGCGCCGCGAAAGTATGCTTATCTGGGTTGCCACCTCTACGAGATTGGCGCGATGGATTGCGGGATGTATCCGAAGTTTTCGGTGGTGCGGGTATCGGATGGGTCGGTGGCGTTGGAGGGCGCGGTGACGCTTCGCGACAAGAATTCCCGCATTGTACCCAAGGCGGACAAGAAGGTCGACAGGCCCGGGGCTCCCCCGCTGATCACGGGCGAGGACGTTTACGAGCTCGACCTTGGGGCATTGAAGGAACCGGGGAATTACTATATCCGCATTCCGGGGGTTGGGCGGTCCTGGCCGTTTCGGGTGGGCGATGATGTGTATGGGGAGGCGTTCTACACGTCGGCACGGGGCCTCTACCACCAGCGCTGCGGCGTGGCCTATGACCCGGCACACACGCCGTGGAAGCGGGCGAAATGCCACCAAGCGCCCGTCTACGAAACGGACTACGTGGCCTTCGCCTACGGCGAATTTGGCGCCCCGAAGAACTACAATATTTTCGATATCTACGCGGCCACGATGGACAAGACGAAGGCGACGGAGGACGTGTGGGGCGGCTGGCACGACGCGGCGGACTGGGACCGCCGGAACCAGCACTATACGGTGCTCTTCGATCTGCTGAACGCCTACGAGATCGCCCCGAAGAACTTTGTGGATGGCCAGCTCAATCTCCCCGAGTCGGGGAACGGCATACCGGACATACTGGACGAGGCGGCCTTTGGTCTGGAAGTGTGGGCGAAGAGCATGACACCGGAAGGCGGCGTTTCGGGTCATGTGGAAACCATTGGCCATGTGACGATGAATTCAGATGCGCCCTATGCCTTTTCCCGCCGCACCCGGTGGGATTCACTCCTTTTCGCGGCGGCGGCGGCCCAGCTTGCGGAGCATCTGAAGCCGGTGGCGGCGGAAGCGTCGGAGCGCTGGGCGGGCCTGGCGCGAAAGGCGTACGATTTTGGGACCAACCCGGCGAACAGCCTGGGCAAGGTGGAGATTGCGGCGAAGGCGGAGCGCGGGCGCGGCGCACCCTACACGGTGAGCTGGGAGGAGAAGGATTCGTATCTTGTTCCGTTCCTGCTAATGGCGAAGTCGCGCATGTTCTGGCTGACGGGCGACCGCCAGTTTCTTGATGGGGTGAAAGAAGGGTTGGAGGCCGGGCCCGCGCCCTATGCGTGGCCCTTTACGCTGATGGACTATTCGCCCTGGATCTATTTCAGCCTGTGTTATCGCGCGGACAGCTTCATCCCGGAAGCGCAGCGGAAGGAGCTGATGAAGAAGCGCCTGATGCCGCAGGCGGATAAGTTGCTCGCCTATCTGGACGGCGGACCGTATCGGCAGACGTGGCCGCGGGATCAGGACTATTACATGGGCTTTGGTCTGAGCGATATGACCAACGCGGGCCGTGCGCTTTTGATCGCCCATGCGCTGACCGGAGAGAGCAAATACCGCGATGCGGCGATCTTGAATTTTGACTTTATGCTGGGCGCGAACCCCATGGGCATGTCATGGACCACGGGGTTGGGGCAGGCCTATCCGGTGAATATCCAGCACGAAGTCAGCATGACGGACGGCATTGCGGATCCGGTCCCCGGCATCACGCTCTACGGGATCACGGGGGTGATGTATGGTGCCCTTCGGAATACCGTCTGGAATTCTCCGGCAGGTCCGGATTCGAAGGACTTGATTGCATTCAAGGTGCCGGAAGTACCGCTGTGGCGCCGTTGGTCCTGCCACCCGACCTTGAATGTCGCTCAGTGTGAATTCACGGTGCAAGAAACGATGAGTTCGACGATATTCTGCAGTGCACTACTTTTGTCTGAAGGGTGGCGTCCACCCGTGGAGCTCCTTGAGCGGACTCCCCGCCCGAAGGCATCGCTGTACGGGTATTGGTATCTGCCGTGAGTCTTTTAAAGTAAGAATTCTGCGGGGTCTTCATGGCGATATTCGGGAGGGGATAGTTCAATTTTTGCAAGCAATTATTGCGCATTTAGTAAAGCTGTGGTAGACTTAGGTTAAGTAAGCAGCAAAAGTTTGGTAAAGAATTAAGTCATAACGTCGGGTGTTGCAGTGGTCAGCGAAGATGAGGATCCATTCTTCTTCTTGTGCAATGCGCGACGTTCGCCTGCCCAGCAGGGTTTCTACCTAAACCCAAAGTGCAGGCCACCCCTGCGAAGATCGGTCCACTGTGCCGATCTGCAATCGCGCCGGATTCGCGCCGGTGCCTCGCCGATGACTACACCGTCAGATTTCTGACACACCCACAAGGGAGTGGTCTGCTTTTTTGCCACACCCATGCAGTAACTGGCATCTATTTTTGTATTTGCCAAGGAGGTATCGAATGCACTTTAACTACGCGCTTTTACCACCCACCCGCTCCGTTCGTTTGTCCATATTAATAACGCTTTTCATCGGATGTATCCCGTGCGTGGCCCAGACGGCCCCGCCCTCCAGCCTGTCGGAATTCCAAACGGCTTATCCTATTTCGACTCCAACCTATGACGGTGTAGAACAGTTGCTCGTGCTGTCCGATCGGTGGCTGATTGTCGCGACATCGACGGAGCAGGAGGTGGTGAACGAGATCGACAAACTCTCCGGGGGAATCATGCTGCCGGCGGTGGCGCAGTGGGACGCGACGCGCAACACGGACCGTCCGAACTGGACGGCGCGCAACACGCTACGTGCGCTCCGCGAGCAATACTACGCCCTGGGACGTATCAACGCGGGGGAAGACCTGCTCGATCTGCCGATTTCCTATCAGGTATCGAGCACGGCCGATCCGCGGTACCTGGTGCCCCTGATCCCGCTTCAGGTGGGGCGTACGCTGGTGGGCCTGGGGGATGCGGCGGTGACGGGCGGTCCAGAGGTGGATTACATACACTATTCCTATATTTATCTGCCACAGGCGCTACGCAATAATACGACGTATACGGTGACGGTGCGCGGTACGAAGCGGGTAACCTTTCTCTTTGACACGAGCCGGACGGTATCGCGGGCCATCAAGACGAATCAGGTGGGCTATCTGCCGGATGCCCCCAGGAAATTTGCCTATATGGGCTGCCATATCTACGAAGTGGGCGCGATGGACTTCAGCGCCTACCCCCGATTCGAGGTGGTCAATGCGGCCACCGGCGCGGTCGCCCTCTCGGGAACGGTTCGCCTTCGGGACAACAATAGCCGAGTCGTGCCGATGATCGATGACAACGACCCGCTGACCGTACCGCCGCTGCTCACGGGCGAAAAAGTTTATGAGATGGATTTTTCCGGCCTGAAAGCCACGGGCAACTTCTTCATCCGCGTTCCGGGCGTGGGGCGTTCGTGGCCCTTCTACCATGGCCCGGATGCCTACGGCGAAGCGTTCTACACGGCGACACGGGGGATGTTCCACCAGCGCTGCGGGATCGAACTGGGTGCACCTTATACCAACTGGCCCCGGATCAAGTGCCACACGGATCCGATCTACGAGAGCGATATGATCGCCTTCGGCAAAGGATTCTTCGATCAGCCGGCGGCGTACCAGCGCTTCGACGTGGTCGGGGGATCGCTGGACAAGACACGCCACACGAACGGCGCGACGGGCGGCTGGCACGACGCGGCGGACTGGGACCGCAACAACGCCCACTACACGCCCATCTTCGATCTGCTGAACGCGTACGAAATGGCGCCGGAGCGATTCACGGACGGACAGTTGAACCTCCCGGAGTCGGCGAACCGGATTCCGGACGTGCTGGACGAAGCGGCCTATGGCCTGCTGGTGTGGCAGCGCAGCATGAACTCCGCGGGCGGTGTATCGGGCTTCGTAGAAACCAGCACCCATCCCCCTATCGATTCGGATTTTGACTATGCGTTTTCGCGGCGGACGCGATGGGATTCGCTGCTCTTTGCGGCGGCGGCGATCCAGCTCGCGGAGCACATGAAGCCCTTCGACGCGACCGGCGCGAGCCGCTGGGCGTGGTATGCGAACCGGGCCTATGCCTTCGGCATGGATCCGAAGAACAGCCTTGGACTGACGACCATCCGGAGCCGGGCGGACCGGGGTCTCGGCGCTCCCTACACGCTGACCTGGCAGGAGAAGCAGGAATATATCGATCCCTTCATCCTCCATGCGAAGGTTCGGATGTTTCGCTACTCGGGAAGGAAAGATTATCTCAACGATATCCAGACGCTGATCGCGAAGGTGCGTAAGCCGTTCAAGTGGCCCTATTCGATGGTCGACTACTCGCCCTGGATCTTTTACGGCATCGTGAACAAGCCCGGGGTGGTGTCAGAGGCGCAGCGTGCGGAGTTGATCAAGAGCCACTTCACGGCGCACGCGGATTCGCTGGTGGCGTACACCGACGGGATGCCCTATCGTTGCACCTGGCCACGTAACCAGGACTACTGGATGTCGTGGGGCTCGACGGACATGGCCAATGCGGCCCGTGGCCTGCTGGCAACCTTTGCGCTCACCGGCGATCAGAAATATCGCGATTCGGCCATCCTGAACATGGACTACATGCTGGGTGCGAACCCCATGGGCATGTCGTGGACGACGGGTCTGGGCTACAGTTACCCCACGGATATCCAGCATGGCGTGAGCGAACTGGATGGTATTGCGGATCCGGTTCCCGGAATCACGGTCTACGGCATCACGGAGGGAATGCACTACACCCTGCGCGACACGGTGTGGCGTTCTCCCGGCGGTGTGCTTTCGACGGGCCTGGTCGATTTCAAAGTGCCGGACGTTCCGCTGTGGCGGCGCTGGTCTTGCCATCCGATTTACAACACGCGCCAGTGCGAGTTCACGGTACAGGAAACGATCAGCCCGACGTTGTTCTGCAGCGCGATGTTGATGTCGCCGGGATGGAAGCCGACGAACGCGCTCAAGGGCCGCCAGCCCCGCCCCGCCGAGTACCTGTACGGCACCTGGTATCTTCCGTGACATCCGAGTAAGTTTCGACCGCCCGCCGGGGGTGTGCTACACTCCCGGCGGGCGTGCATTCCGGTGAGCGCCAGGCACCACGAAGCAATAGCCATCGCGGTGGCGCAGGACGATTTAAGGATAGCGATGCGATTTACAGTTGATGGATCGGACGAACTCGAAGAAAGAATTGCCCGTGACATGGCTACGATTCGCGGTCGCGTATCCGAGGCGGTCCGCGCGGAGGACCTGACCGCGCTGGTGCTGGGCGGCGGCTATGGCCGCGGCGAAGGTGGCGTGTTTGAGGTGGACGGCGAGGAGCGGGTCTACAACGATTACGATTTTTTTGTGGTGGTGCCCTATGCCTCGCGGAACCGGCGGCGGGCGCTTTCAGAAGCGTTGCAGGGCGTGAAGGAGTCGGTGGAGCCCGGTTGCGGAATCCACGTGGATTTCAGCCCGCCCATGCCCCAGTCCAGTCTGGGGCGTCTTCCCTACGAATTGATGTTCATGGAGGCCAGGTATGGCCACCATGTGGTGCTGGGCCCTCCCGATGTATTTTCGGCGCTGCCCGCCTATGACCCCGAGCATCCTCCCCTGGAAGAATGTGCCCGCCTTTTCATGAACCGGGGTATCGGACTGTTGCTGGCGCGGATGACGCTGGGCCAGCGATCGCCGCTGAACACGGAAGACCACGAGTTTGTGGTGCGCAACGTCTACAAGGCCATGATGGCTATGGGCGACAGCGTTCTGTTTCTGAAGGGCGACTACAGTCCGAGCTATGTGGAGCGCCACCGACGCTTTGCGGCGCAATCGCTCGATGGCGTGCCGGAAGCGGCGCGTCTGCGGGCGGCCTATGAAGCGTCCCTCGATTTCAAGATGCGTCCGCGCCATGAAGTGCCTCCAGGCAAGACACTGGATGAATGGCATCGCGAGATGGCGGAACTGTACCTGCGGATATACCTGTGGTTTGAGCGCAACCGCCTGGGTATGGCGGATCTGGATTGGACAGCCTACGAGGGCCTGCCGACCCGTTTTCCGCGCACGGCACCCGCCGAACGGATCAAGAACGTGGCCCGCAATGCGCGCCACGCGCGCCCGGCGGGGGGAGAGTGGATGCTCCATCCCCGTGATCGTATACTGAAGCGCCTGCCGCGGCTGCTGGGGGAACAGGGGCGAGACGAAGCGGAACTCTCCCACGTTCTGCATATCTGGAAGCACTACGGCTGACCGCCGGAAGAAGAAGGCCTTATCACGTTGGACACTACCTCTGATTCGATGGCGCCGGCCCCCGGCGAATCGGTCGCCATCATCATGCGATCGAAGAACGAGCAGCCCTATGCGGAGCGCACGCTGGAGGCGCTGCAGACCCAGACGGTGCAGAATTTCGTTCTGTACAACGTGGATTCCGGATCCACCGACGGCACGCTCGAAGCCGTGAAGAAGTACAATCCGCGACCCGAGCTGGTGACGGAGATAGCGCCGTCGTCCTATATTCCCGGCCGCGTGTTGAACACGATGATCGCGGCGGCACCGGAGCGGATCATCGTGCTGCTCAATGCCGACTGCGTTCCCCAGGATGAGTATTGGCTGGAACGTCTGCTGGCGCCGCTCTATCGCGGCGAGGCCGACGGGGTGACGAGTCGGCAGGTGGCGCGCCCGGATGCCCACTTCGTGGTGCGCTACGATCTGGATCGGGTCTACGGCCCGGCGAATACGGGCAAGACCGGCCACAGTTTTTTCTCGGCGGCGGCCTGCGCCTTCAAACGCGAACTCTGGGAGGGCCAGAAATTTCCGGAGGAAGGCTGGGGCGAGGATTTCGTTTGGGCGGTGGCGTGCAAGGCGTCGGACGCGCGCTTCGCGATTGCGGTGGAATCGGTGGTGGAACATTCGCACAACTACACGCTCAAGACCCTGTACCGGCGCGAGCGCGGCCACGGCATGGTGTACTTTCAGGTGCTCGGCGAGCGGCCTTCGCTGGCGCGCGAGGGCGTTGCATGCGCGCGCCACATGGTGCGCGACGTGCTTTATGCGCTGCGCCATGGCCGGCCGGACACGATTCCCTTCAACCTGGCCTATCGGGCCGTGTTCAATTATGCCCACTTCAGTGGGCGCAGCGCCGCCGCGAAGAATCAGGGCTTCCCCCAAGAGTTCTTCAGGAACTGAGCGGATGCGGACCATACAATTAGCCAAGCGGGTCGTGCGCGACGATTGGGGCGGCACGGAGACCGTAATTTTTGAGACGACGCAACGGCTGGTGGCCAAGGGCCATCCGTCGGAGGTGTTCTGCACGATTGCATCGGCGGGGAGCACGGAGGAGTACCTGAAGGGGCTCCGAATCCGGCGTTTTCCTTCCTTCTATCCCTATCTTGGGCTGAAGCCGGGCGCGCGAGAGATCCTGGACAAAAAGGGAGGGAGCCCTTTTTCCTATCCCATGATGCGCGCGCTGAGGCAGGAGCCGGAGCTCGATCTGATCCATCTGCACACGGGCAACCGCCTCGGCGGCATCGGGCGGCTGGTGGCGCGGCAACGACGCATTCCCTACGTGATTTCGCTTCACGGCGGAGTTTTCGACATACCCAAGGCGGAGATGGAGTCTTTCGCGACGCCGACGAAGGGCGCATTCGACTATGGCAAGGTGCTGGGCATGTGGGTGGGCGCGCGGAAGGTGCTTGCGGATGCGAGCGCGATCCTCTGCGTGGGCTATCCCGAGAGCTTGCTGGCCATGGATCGGATGCCGGGGAAGCGGGTGGTCTATCTGCCGAACGGCGCGGACACCCGCCGCTTTTCGGAGGGAGACGGGCCGGGCTTCCGCCGCGCACGGGGCATCCCCGAGGATGCCTATGTGGTGCTGACCCTGGCGCGGATCGATTCGCAGAAGAACCAGTTGCTGCCGGTGAGGATGCTTCCGGAAATGCTGAAGCGGGAGCCGAGAACCCACGTGGTGCTGGTTGGCAACGTCACCACTATGGCCTATCATGACAAGGTGGTGCGCACGGCGGAGGAGCTCGGCGTTCAGAAGCACCTGACGGTCATTCCGGGCATCCCATCGGACAGCCCGGATCTGGCTTCAGCCTACCACGCGGCGGACCTTTTCGTTCTGCCATCGGTTCACGAGCCCTTCGGCATTGTGGTGCTGGAGGCCTGGTCGGCGGGTCTCCCGGTCATCGCGTCGCGGATTGGTGGGATCCCCCACTTCGTGGAGGAGGGCACGGACGGCCTTCTTTTCGATCCCGCGGATGAAGCAAGCTTTTTGGAGGCCTTCGAAGGGGTTGCAGCCCACCCCGAGCGGGCCCGTTCACTATCGGAAATGGGCCAAAAGAAGGCGCGGGAGCGCTACGACTGGGACGTCATCGCGGAGCGGTTGATCGGCGTGTACGAGGATGCGATCCGTGAAAATTCTTTTCGCAAATAATCTCTGCGGCCACTACGGCGGCGTGGAGCAGGTTATTGCCCACACGGTGAAAGCGTTGGTCAAGCGGGGCCACGAGTGCCACCTGGCCTACGGCCACGCGCGGCCCGATGGAGAGAGCTTCGCGTCCGCTTTCACGAGTGCGACGCGCTGCACGGAGTTCGGCTGGCCGGCCGATGGCGATCGGGGCAAGACGTTTCGGGCAATCACGGATGCCGTTAAGCCCGATGTGGTGTTCGTCCACAAGCTGGCGCAGCTTCCCGAGGGCGTCGAGCATGCGACGGACTATCGCAAGGTGGTGCTGGTGCACGATCACGATCTGTGGTGTCCCACGGGCCTGGGCTATACGCGGCACAACCGCAAGACCTGCACGCACACGGCGGGCTGGCGCTGCTACCTGGCGCTGGCCTTTCTGGAGAAGTCCAGCAGCGGGCCGCTTCCGGTGAAGGTGGTGAATATTCAGAAGAAAATCCGCCAGATGGCGCGCTACCAGCACTTCGACACGATCCTGGCGAACAGCACGTTTATTCAAGATAAGCTTCTGGCGAGCGGCTATCCCTCAGCGCGGATGCATCTGTGTCATCCGGTACTCAATCAGGGCGATCCGGAGGTTACGCCGGTGCCCGAGGCTCCCGAGATCCTTTATGTGGGCTCGCTGATTCGGGGCAAGGGCGTGGATCTATTGCTGGATGCCCTGCACCAGCTCCGCTGCCCTTTTCACCTGACGGTGGTGGGCACGGGCAAGTCCCAGGATGATCTGAAGGGTCAGGTGGCGTCCCTCGGCCTGGGTGACCGGGTTAGCTTTGCGGGCTGGGTGGCGAACGATGCCGTGGCGCCCTACTATCAGCGCGCGCGGGCGGTGGCGGTGCCGTCGGCCTGGCCGGAACCCTTCGGGCTGGTGGGGCTGGAGGCGATGCGCCACGGGCGGCCCGTGGCGGCGTTTTCGGTTGGCGGGATTCCGGATTGGCTGCGCCACGAAGAGACGGGGCTGTTGTCGCCCGAGCAGGATGTGGCGGCCTATGCGGCGTCGCTGGAACGGCTGTTGACCGATGGCGAGCTTGCCGCTCGGCTGGGCGCAGGCGGCGCGGCCCGGGTGAAAGAGCATTTTTCGTTCGCGGGCTATGTGGATGCGCTGGAAAGACATTTAATGAAGGATGAGGGATGAGGGATGAAGGATGAAGGATGAAGGATGAGGGTCCATAGTTGCGGTCCCGATCCTGTACATCCCATACAACCCATACAACCCATACAACCTATACAACCTATACAACCTATACGACCTATACGACCCATAAGACCCATACGATGGCAAGCAGCATTTGGAGAATGGCATGAACAATAAAAAGAAACTGACCTTGTGCGTGTTTATCGATGCGCTGGGGTGGGAAGTGCTGCAGCGCCATTCTTTTCTCGACGATATCCTTGCGGTGAAGTCGCCGCTGAACACAATCTTCGGCTACAGCTCGACCTGCGATCCCACGATTCTGACGGGGAAGCTTCCCCGGGAGCACGGGCACTTTGCCTTCTTCGCCTATGATCCCAAGAACTCGCCCTTCAAGAATTATCGGTTTTTCAGCCTGCTTCCCAAGTCCATCATGCAGCGCGGTCGTGTTCGGGGGAAGCTGAGCCAGATCATGAAACGGGTGCATGGGTTCACGGGCTATTTTCAGCTCTATAACATGCCCTTTAAGAAGCTGCATCTTTTCAATTACACAGAGCAGGCGAACATTTTCGAGCCGGGCGGGATCAACGGTGGCCAGGCAACCATCTTCGATTTCTTGAAAGAGAATAAGATTCCGTACTGCCGTCCGGAGGGCTACAACGAGCCCGAGAGTGTGGCGGAAGTGGCGCGCGCAATCGAGGCGGAAGACGTGCGCTTCGTGTACCTCTTTCTCGGCCGGCTTGACGCCATCCTCCATCAGTACGGCACGCAGTCGCAGGAGTGTACGCGCCACATCGCGTGGTACGAGCGCGAGATTCGCGGGCTGTATGAGAAGGCCGTGGCGCACTACGGCGACGTAAGCCTGTTCCTCTTCTCCGATCACGGCATGACCGACATCAAGGAGGTCTGCGATGTGATGGGTCGCATCGACAAGCTGGGGCTGACCTTTGGCGAGGACTACGCCGCGGCCTACGACAGCACGATGGGGCGCTTCTGGTTTCTCAAGCCGGGCGTGCGGGAGAAAATTGAAGCGGCGCTGAAGGAGGAGCCCAAAGGCCATATCATGACCGACGAAGAGCTGGCATCGTACGGCTGCGACTTTCCGGGCCAGACCTACGGCGAGCTCTTTTTTCTGGTCGATCCGGGCGTGCTGATCTGTCCGAGCCACATGGGCGTGAAGCCGCTGGCGGGGATGCATGGCTTTGCCCCCCATGACAAGGATTCGACAGCGTCGTTTATGTCGAGTGTTCCCCTGAAACCGGTGCCCCGCGGCCTTGAAGATCTATATGCGCTGATGCGCGACGACGCGACGTCGTCGGCGTGCGAAGGGGCAGGAACTTGAGCGCAGCCCGTGCTATGGCTGCCAGGCCCAATCGGTCGAAGTCATCATGCGTTCCCGACCGGATGGGCGAGTCGTGAGCGAGCGGATCGCGATCAGCAAGAAAGTAGTCCTGATCAACTTTGTGGGCTCCGCCCTCGCGCAGGTGCTGAGCATCACGGTACTGATCTGGTTGCAGCGCCATCTTATCCTGGAGATCTCCAAAGAGGAGTATGCCATCCTGCCGGTGCTTTATGCGGTGATGGCCTTCACACCGCTGACGACGGTGGTATTGACGGGGGGCATTGGCCGCTATATCACGGAGGCCTATGCGAAGGGGGATGACGCGGCGGTCACCCGAATCTGCTCCACCATGTTTCCCATTCTTCTGGCGGCGGGGCTGGTCTTTCTGGCCGGGGGCTGGCTCTTTGCGTGGAAGATTGATCTCTTTCTTCGTATACCGCCGGATCGGGTCTGGGATGCGCAGGTGATGATGGCGGCGCTGATGTTTACGGCGGCGATGCGCCTTCCGGCGGCTCCTTTTGGGGTGGGCTTCTTCGTGCGCCAGCGGTTCATCCTGCAAAATATGATCAATATCGGCGCAACGCTATTCCGAATATCGTTGTTGTTTGCGCTTATCTTCGGGGTCAGCACCCGGGTGCTCTGGGTGACCACGGCCACGGTTTCGATGGAGTTTCTGCTGCTCGCGGTGGCGACGCCGATTTCCATGTCTCTGGTGAAGTCGCTCCGTTTCCGCCGTTCCTCGATCGATTGGTCAATAGCGAGAGAGATCACGAGTTTCGGGGGCTGGCAGTTTCTGATGGTACTGGGGCTTACGATCCGGAACGCGCTGGATCCTATTGTACTGAACGCCTATTCGACAGCGTGGAATATTGCCTGCTACAACATCGCGTCGCTGCCGTTCGAGCATCTGTGGCAGACGCTTAACATGGCAAAGCGGACGGTAAACCCGTCGTTGATAGCGATGCACGCGGGCCGGGAGAATGAGCGTCTGCGCTCGGCCTTCCTGCGGGGCAGCCGGATGGCGCTATGGGCCTTTTTGTTACCGGGACTTCCCCTGGCCCTGCTGGCCTATCCGCTGATCCATTTCTACATCGCGGACGAGCTCTGGCTGACGCCGGTGCTCATCCAGATTAATTTCATCGGCTTTCTGGTTGTGGTTCCGTCGGTGGTGTTTTCCACGATTGTGGAAGCGATCGGAAAGCCGCGGGACTTCTGTCTGCTGGTGCTGGGGACGAATGTATTCAATCTGGCGTTGACGCTGGTCTTCGTGGGGTGGCTCGGCTATGGCGCGATTGGCAGTTGTGCGGCTACGGCCATTTCGGCGGCGATCTGCTATCCCTTGATGATCTGGCCCCTTTCGCGCGGCACACTTTCCATTACGAATGCAGAATGGTTTGGCGAGGTCCTGTGGCCCGGGGTGGTGCCGTCGCTGTGCTCGGCCCCGGTGTACGTCGGGGTGGGTATCCTGCTGGGAACGGACACGTTGCTGGGCGTTTTTGGAGCCCTTGCATTGGGCTGCGTGGCCTATGTAACATGTTTATACGTCTTTGCAGCACGCCAGCGGGATTTGGAGGACATCCAACGGATGTTTTCGATGAGGCGGAAATGAGTCCCTTTCTGTCCGCTCCGACCGCGCAACTGAACCATCCCTCAGCCGGGTATTCAACGCATCTTTCGGCCTGTAACCGAGCTTTCCGTACGGGCATCACATCAAATTGCAATCCAAGTACCGTTGTTTATGTTTGGGAAGGGAATACATGCGTATACTGCTAGCCGGTGTCCCGTTCGGATGCGACAATGTCGGCGATGAGGCCATTCTGGAATGCGCGGTCGCGATCTTTCGGGAAGTTTTTCCGGGAGCCGAGCTCACGGCGAGCACGAACGATCCGGAGCGAACCGCCGTGCGGCTCGGTATAAAGACCTGCCGCCTGCTGGGCTTTTTCAACGATGTGTCTCCCGAGGAGACGCGATCGCTCATCGACGCCCACGATTGCTTCGTCTGGTGCGGCGCGACGGGCCTCTCGGACTATCCCCACGTGACCCCCGTATTGATGCAGGTTGCCCAATCGCTGGGGAAGAAAACGATACTCTGGGGCGTCGGCATGAACGACGAACTGAATCCGGCCTTTCACCGGGTTCAGCCGGGCCGTTCTCAGAAGGTGCTGAAGCTGGCGAACCTGATCAGCCTGGGCCTTCTGGACGCGATCCGTGTGGAAGAAAAGCGCCGGGACACGCGGAGCCGCCGGAGGATAGCCGGGTGCTTGCAGCGGGCGGATCTGATCATCCTGCGCGATACGCAGAGCCGGACTGAGGTGGCACGGAGCGGTGTGACGCGCGAGTTGCACGTGGGCGCGGACTCGGCCATCCTGTTGAAGCCGGATGCGCTGGAGCAGATTCCCTTCGCGCCGGGTGTGCTGGACCTGCTTCAGAGCGAGCGCCCGAAGATCGGGTTGTGCGTGTCGGCACAGGCGGCCATCACGAAGGAACGGGAGCTTGCGAACTGCCTGGACGAGCTGGCCTTTTCCACGGGGGCGCACATCGTGGCCATCCCGATGAATCCGCTGACGGACTCGGCGCTGATGGCGCGGCTTGCCGGCCGGATGGTGCACCGGCAGCAGATCACGGTGCTTACGGGCGAGTATCAGCCGTCGGAGATTCTGGCGGTGGCGTCGCGCATGTCGGTGGTGGTAAGCAGCCGGTTGCACCTGTTAATTCTCTCTTCGATTGTCGGAGTGCCCATTGTCGGTATTGCGCGGGGCTCCAAGGTCGATAATTTCCTCGCCCATTTCGGGCTCGTGCCCGTGGGCAGCGTCGACGATTGTGATTTCGACGCGTTGAAGCGCGAGGTCACGCGCATGCTGGAATCTCCCGAGGCCTACCGCGCGCGGGCTGAATCGGTACAGGCCGAGGGCCTGGAACGACTGGCCTCGGCGAAGGCGCTCTTATCCGCCGCGATTTCTGGATAAGGGATTGGTCGCGCGGAAGTCGGAGTAGTTCGGTCGGCTGCAGGTTCCCTGGATGGGCACGGCGAGATTGGGAAGACCCGGATCCGAATTGGTTTATCGCGGGGGAACTCGAAACCGGAGAGTGGCCAGACCCGGCGAAGGGGTGCTGGCGCGTGTGGTCTGAAAGTAAGAAAGGTCCAGCGTATGCTTCCAAATTTCATCATGATCGGGGCGATGAAAAGTGGCACGAGCAGCTTGCACCACTACCTTGATGAGCATCCCGATATCTCCATGTCCTATCCCAAGGAGTTGGATTTTTTTATTGAGGAGCGCCGATGGGGCAAGGGGTTTGAGTGGTATGAGTCTCATTTCTCCAAGTCTGCGACAATCCGCGGGGAATCGTCGGTAGGGTATGCGCAACGACACTTGTATGCCGGTGTCCCGGAGCGCATCCACGCGATGAATCCGGACCTCAAGCTGCTCTACATCCTTCGGGATCCGGTGGAGCGACTGGTGTCTCATTTTACGCAGTTGAGCCTGATGGGACTGGATGATCGCGATTTTCAGGGGGTCCTGCGTGCGCTTCCCGGCAGCGACTATGTGCTCACGAGTAGCTATCACTATCAGCTCTCGGCGTTTCTGGCCCTTTTCCCCTTGGAGCAAATCCAGATTCTGACGCTGGAGGAACTGGTCCGAGACAAGGTGGGCACGATACAGAAGGTGTTCCGGTTCCTGGGCGTTGAAGACAGTTTTGTGGGCAAGGACTGGGCGCTGGTCCACAATCGATCAGTGGACAAGTATGAGCGCAATACGCTGGGCAAGGTGATGCTCAAGGTGCCCTTCAAGAGCCGCTGGAAGCCGCTGGTTCCCGAGCCGATTGCGGCGGCCTACAGCCGCCTGACGGCCCGCAAGCCGGAGCAGCGGTTGCAGCCCCTGCTTTCGGAGGAAAGGCGGGCGGAGATTCGGGCCTTGCTTCAGGACGATATCGCGCGCCTGCGCGAGCTGGCGGGGCGAGATTTTTCGGAGTGGAGCGTTTAGGCGCGGGTGGACTTTGTGCTGGCGCGGCCGTGGTACAGGGCGGCCAATACCCCGGCGATGACATGGACCTGAATGAAGATGGGGGTCAGGCGGAAGACCCACTCGGTCAGTCCCTGGAAGATGATGGCGAGGACGGCGAAGAAGGCGGCCAACCCATAGCGCGAGACCAGGGCCTCGGTACGTTTGGGCAGATAGGTGGCGCTCATGTAGAGCCAGGAGCCCAGCATGCCGCAAAAGAAGAGGAAGCCGGGCCAGCCAAGTTCACCCAGGGTGATGATAAAGATATTGTGGGCGGGCGCGGTCTGGGCTCCTCCCATCGTATTCACCAGGCCCCGTAGATCCTGGCTGGGGGGGATGTCCGTGCCGATGTAGGGGTTATAGATGACGTCCAGGGAGGCGGCGTAGTCGTTGGTGACGCGATAGGACCAGTTATTGAGACCCACGCCCAGCGGTTTGTCGGCCATGATGGCCTTGAGATATTTCACGTACATGCCGCGCCCGCCGAAGGATTCCTCGCCGAATTCGTCCTCGTAGGACTGGCTCAACATGCGGCTTTCGATCTGGTCCCAGGATTTGGCGAGCACGAAGATGAAGAGCAGGGAGGCGACGAGGACGATGGCGACGTTGCGGATGGAAAAACGCAGCCCCATGGTCACGAGGCCGCAGCATCCGGAGAGGAGGACAAGGGTGGCGAATCCGGTACGGCTGATCGTGAGGATGACGCAGCCGGCGCAGGCGAGGAAGCCAATGCAGCACGCAATTCGGAGGGGGGGCTTGGCTTTGGACAGCGCGGTGGTAATCATGATGGGGACGAGGACGACCATGTACATGGATAGGCTGTTGGGATGGCCCAGGGTGCCGCGGATGCGATGCATGTGGAAGATGTAGCGGTCGCGCAGGCTGACGAAGGCCTCATAGCCGATGGCGGTGCAGAGGGCCCAGATGAAGAGTTCGAGGTCTTTCATGGTGCGCACGTAGAGGGCCACGGTCACGAAGATGAAGATACCGCGGATGGTCTTTGAGATTTCGAAGAGGGCGAAGAGTTTCGGATCGGCGAGGGCCAGGGTGTGGACGCAGGCGTAGACGAGGTAGGCGAGCATCCACCCGAGGCTCGTGGGCCAGAAGAAGACGCGCCTTCCCTCGCGCTGTCGCACGATGAGGGTGCTGATGAGCAGGATGATCGCGATGAGGTCGAGGTAGGAGACCTCAATACCTCGCGTGGTGCCCCGGTACCATTCGCGGCTGAGGAAATTAATATCGAGGGGCAGACCGAAGAGTGCGCCGGTGTTGGTGGTGCCCAGGACGAGGGCGAAAAAGACGGCCTTGTGGATCTTGGGGAAGGTGACGGCGAGAAAAATGCCGACGGGGACGCAGAAGAGGAATCCGCCGAAGAAAATGGCTTCCTTCATGGGCGCGCACGGTGGCCGGTCAGGCCGTGTTGATACTGCCGTACTTCAGGATGACGGGGAAAATCGCAATGCATTTTGGGGCCTACTCCCGGCGGGCGATCAGCGGCGCTGGTCGAGTTTAAATTTTTCGATACGCCTGCGCAGCGACTGGTAACTGATGTCGAGGGACTCGGCGGCCTTGCGGCGGTTCCACTGGTTCTGCTCGAGCGCCTGGAGGATTTCCTCGGGGGAGTATTCGCGGTCCTGCGCGGGAACTCCGGGTGCGGCGGCGAGGACGCGGGGCGGTGCGATGGGCGGGGGCGTGATGTCGGTCTTGCCCAGAACGAGCCATCGCTTGATGGTGCTCTCGAGTTCGCGGACGTTTCCGTTCCAATCGCGCTCGGTGAGACGGGTGAGATCCTCGCCGGTGACTTGAAAGGGCCGATTGCCGGTGAAGTTACTGTACTTCTTGGTGAAGTGCTTGACCAGCAGGGGAATGTCTTCCTTGCGGTTGTTCAGCGGCGGCGCCCAGATACAGACTTCGTTGAGGCGAAAATAGAGATCCTGCCGAAAGCTGCCATCCTTGGTCCTGGCTTCGATATCGGCGTTGGAGGCGGCGATGATCTGCACGTCCACCTTGACGGACTGGCGCCCGCCGAGCTTGGTGAATTCCTTGTGCTCAATGACCTGGAGCAGCTTGGCCTGGAGGTTGGGGTGCATCTCGCAGATTTCGTCGAGGAAGATGACGCCCTTGTCGGCCAGGCTGAAGCGGCCGGGCTTGGCGGCGACGGCACCGGTGAAAGCGCCCTTTTCATAGCCGAAGAGCTCGCTTTCGAGGAGCTGCTCGGGGAGGGCGCTGCAGTTGACCTTGATGAGGGGCTTCTCGTTCCGCTTGGAGAGGCGGTGTATCTCGCGGGCGATCACATCCTTGCCGGCGCCGCTCTGGCCCCGGATGAGGCAGTTGAGGTCGGTCTGGGCGACTTGCTTGATGACGGTGCGCAGTTCCTGCATGGGCGGGCTGACGCCCACGAGGAGGGAGGCTGCGAGCTCGGGGGAGTCTTCGGCGGGCTCGTCCGTGTCGGTTCCGGTGGATTTCTGGGGCCCGATGGCTTTGGCGATCGCGGCGCGGACTTCGGCGAGGCTGAAGGGCTTCACGAGGAAATCGGTGGCCCCGCGGCGCATGCAATCGATGACGATGGTCGGGGGCGCGTCGATGGAAACGCAGACGATACTCGGGGGGACTTCCTGGTCCAGCAATTGGGACAGGGTCTCGACCGTGAGCCCGGCCTCCGGCATGATTTCGAGGAGGATGCCGGCGAAGGATTCCGTGCGTGCGCGCTGGATGGCGTGCGCGGCATTGTTGACCGTGGCGACGTCATAGCCGGAGAGCCCCAGCCCCTTTTCGAGGGACCAGCAGACGCCCGGGTCGGTATCGACCACGAGCAGTTTCTGCCGCGCGCGTCCGGAGTCGGGCGCGATGGACCGTGGGGGCATGGGCATGGTCTTCGTCACGTGAGCACCTCGGTCGGACGGTGTGCGCGGAGTGGGTTCCGGGGCAGAATGATGCTGAAGGCCCGGCCCGTTCCTTCCTCGTATTTCAACAGGAGTTTACCCCCGCAGCTCTGGATGGTTCGGAGGGCGAGGATGAATTGGGGGTGACTTTCGATCAGAATCGGAACTTCTCCGCCGTCGCGGGGGACCCCAAAGAGCTCGCCATTTACCGCCTCATGCCGTATATGGACGAGAATATGGCTGGGCTCCATGCCGGTCACGGCAAGCTGGATTTCCCCGCCGTTGGCGACGGTACGCACAGCGGCCGCGATGAGGTCGAGGAAGGTTCTCGCGAGGCTGGCGCCGTTCAAGAGGACGCACTCGCAGTTTTCGTCGTAGTCGCGGGTGATGGTGATGCCGCGATTCTGAACGGCGCGCGCGAGCATGTCGACGGCCTGGTCGATATATTCGGAAAGCTGGACGGTTTCCACGGAGTCCTTGTGGGGCATGGAAAGCTGCCGGAAATCCTTGATCTGGTTGTGGAGTCCGTCGACGCTGTCGCGTATGAGCTTCAGGCCTTCGGCGGCTTCATCGCTGATGGGGGTTTCGCTGACGAAGTCGGCGGTGGTCCGTATGGCGGTGAGACCCTGGATCAGGCCCTTGGAAATTTCGAGGGCAATGTTGCCGAGGCTGGCCTGCTGCGTGGCGTGGAGAGAGAGGCGGGCGTCCTGCCACTCGAATCCGAGGAAGTGGGCGCACATGCTGAGGAACTGGTCGCAGTCGGCATCGACGGCGAAGGCGTCGTCGAGGAAGAACGCCACGGTGCAGGCCGGCTTGCCCCAGTAGCTCTGGGGATAGATGTAGGCGGCGGAGCCGGGCGTTTCCAGGCGGGCATGGCGCTCGACGAGGAGGCGGAGCCGCTCTTCGGGGCTGGCCTCGAAGCGGCCATTGTGGGCCGAAAGATCGACATCGTCCACGGCGATGACGTGGATCTCCTCGTCGCCGTTGCGCCAGGCGGCCAGGAACTTGTGACCGGTGGCGGAATCGAGGGCGACACAGTGCAGGGGGATGTACTTTTCGAGCTCTTCGATGATGCTGCGAAATACGGTCTCGTCGGTATACAAATTGGCCGCGACCTGGGTCAGCCTTACCAGGGAACGGAGGCGCGCGCTCACCAGCTCGCAGTGGCTGGCGTACTGGCGGAGATCGGCGGTGGCTTCTTCTACCCGGACCTTTAACTGTTCGCGTTCGTCGGAAAGTAATTGCACCAGTTCGTCTCGTTCACGGAGTACGTCGTGGTACTCCTGGGCCCGGTTGATCGCCGCATGAAGTGAGGCGGATACAAAAGGTTTAATCAGGAAATCGAAAGCGCCCGCGCGCATGGTCTCAATAATGGTCTCGGCCCGGCCATCGCCGGTGAGAATGATCGGCACCAGAAGCGGCTGCTTTTCGCGGATGTAGGGCAGGAGATCGAGACCGTTGCCGTCTGGAAGGCCGAGATCGATGAGGGCGCAGGAGAAGGTGTCTTGGTCGATGAGGGCGCGGGCTTCCTCGCAGGAAGCCGCCGCGCGCGTGACATGGCCCGCCACTCCCAGAAGCTCGGTAAGGAGCGCCTGGATTTGGCGATTGTCATCCACAACCAATATCCGCGTCTTTCCAGTCATGCAAGCTCTAGCAGACAATGACATTCCCGCCCCACAACCACGAATCCCGATACCCACCTCCTGCCGGAGAGCACGTCCAACTCCGGCATCTTAGTATACAACGCGTTAGAATACCGCATGAAGTGCCAATTAATCCATCTTTCATTCTTGTCTCGCGTACTATCCTCGATCTTAGTAGGTGTGGTGAACAAACTATCCTTGAAATCGGAGTCGGTGAGGGGGGCTAGACTGAAAATCCGGCGTGTGGTACTGTGGAGGGGTCGTCCATTCAGGCAGGAAATTGCCCCATGTCCCCTACAAACAGGTACACGGCCCGCTCGGGCTATTTCGTTGTGGTCTTGATCCTCGCGATTGGGGCGTGTCGGTCCGCAAGGTCTGCGGAGGCGTCGCCGGACGCGCTATTCGCCCGCGATGTAACCCCGATTTTCGCCGCGAAGTGTGTTTCGTGTCACGGGCCCGAAAAACAAAAGGGCGGGCTTCGGCTTGATTCAGGTAGTGCCGTGTTGAGCGGGGGCGACACCGGCGCGGCCATCGTGGCGGGTAAGGCCAGTGAAAGCCTTCTCTATCGGGTGATCTCCGGTGCCCATGAAGAATTGAGCATGCCACCGGAGGGCGACAAGCTCACGGTAGAAGAACTGGGAAAGATTGAGGCATGGATCGCGGCCGGGGCGGAAGTTCCCGCCGATGAAGCCCCGGTGACCGTGCAGTCGAGCCACTGGGCCTTTCAACCGGTCACGCGGCCCGCCGTGCCCACGCCGGCGGCCGACAACTGGGGCAACGGGGCGATTGACGCCTTTATCAAAGCGCACCTTGATACGGCCGGGGTAGCGCCCAGTGCCGAGGCTGCTCCCGGAGTGCTGGTACGACGGCTGTATCTTGATCTGCTTGGACTGCCGCCGGAGCCGGGTGCGGTGGAGGCTTTCACGGCGGATCCCTCGCTGGCCACCTTTGAGGCGCTGGTGGACCGCCTGCTGGCGTCGCCCCATTTCGGCGAGCGCTGGGGCCGTCACTGGCTGGATCTGGCGCGTTACGCGGACAGCGACGGCTACGAGAAAGACTCCCCGCGGCCCTATGCGTGGCGCTATCGCGACTGGGTGATTAACGCGATCAACGAAGACATGCCCTATGACCAGTTTGTGATCCAGCAGCTTGCGGGGGATTTGCTTCCGGGGGCGACGCTGGCGCAGCGGACGGCGACGGGTTTTCACCGCAATACGTTGACGAATCGCGAGGGGGGCATCGATCCGGAGGAGGATCGCGTGAAGCAGGCGGTGGACCGGACCAACACGACCGGGGCGGTGTTCATGGGGCTGACGATGGGCTGCGCCCAGTGCCACACGCACAAATATGACCCCATCACGCAGCGCGAGTATTTTGGGATGTATTCCTTTTTCGATGCGGCGCTGGAGCAGGACATTTCCGCGCCGCTGCCGGGTGAGGAGGAGGCGCACGAGGCGGCGGTGGCGAAGCACACGGGGGAGGTGGCCGCGAAGAAGGCGGAGCTGGCGGCTTATCGGCCCACCCTGCTGGCGGGGCTGCCCGCCTGGGAGGCAACCTTGTCCATCCCCGAGGAGGGTTGGAATATTCAGGATCCGATCTCCTATGTGTCGACGGGCGGCGCGAGTTTCAAAGAGCTGGATGACAAGTCGGTGCTGGTCAACGGGGAGAATCCGCTGACCGATGCGTATACGGTGGTGTTTCGCAGCGATGCGCGGGACGTAAAGGGATTCCGTCTGGAGACCTTGACGCACGACGAACTTACGTACCACGGTCCGGGCCGCGCGCACAATGGCAGTTTCGTGCTGGCGGAAATCTCGGTCACGGCGGCGCCCGCGAACGAACCGCATCGCACGGCGCCGGTAAAGGTCGCTTCCGCGAAGGCGGGCTTTGCCCAGGACGGGTATCCCATTGAGGCGGCGCTGGACGGGAACCCGGCTACGGGCTGGGGCATTCTCAATGGCAAGAACACGAACCGGGACCACTCGGCGGATTTTACCTTCGAGACACCCGTCGGCCACGACGAAGGCACAATCTTCACCATCAAGATCGATCACGGGTACGGCGGCTACAGCAACATCGGGCGGTTTCGTCTGGCGCTGACGCGCAACGATCCCGCAAACATTATCTTTTCGGATGACGTGGTGGCTGCGTTGAGATTGCCGGTCGCCGAGCGGACCGAAGCCCAGACCGAAACCCTGCTGGAACTGTACGGGCAGGGCGACGCGACCTGGAAGAAGCTCACGGATGAGCTGGCCAAACTGGAGGGTAATCCCCCGGCGCCGATTCCGTCCATTGTGATGGCGCTGCGCCCGAACGAAACGCCGCCGGTGACACACATTCACAACCGGGGCGATTTCCTGCAGCCGGGCGACGAAGTGCAGCCCCACACACCCGCGGTGCTTCCGCCGCTCCAAATCCGGGGCGACGTGCCGGATCGGCTGGACCTGGCGCGCTGGATCGTGGACCCTGCGAATCCGCTCACGGCGCGGGTGGCCGCGAACCGGGTGTGGGAGCATCTCTTCGGCGATGGCCTCGCGCGAACGAGCGAAGACTTCGGCACGCGGACGGAGACGCCGACTCATCCGGAGCTGCTGGACTGGCTGGCGGCGAGTTTAGTGGAGGATCACCATTGGAGTACGAAGTCGCTGATCAAAGCCATTGTGTTGTCTGCGGCGTATAAGCAGTCCTCCCATGTGCGGGATGATCTGCTTCAATCCGATCCGACGAACCGGTTGATCGCGCGGCAGAGCCGCTTCCGGGTGGAGGGGGAGGTCACGCGGGATCTGTTTCTGGCGGCGAGCGGCCTGCTGGTGGATGAGATCGGCGGGCCGAGTGTGCGTCCGCCCCTGCCTGCGGGCGTGGCGGACCTGGGCTATGCGGGATCGGTGAAGTGGCCCGAGTCGGAAGGGCCCCAGAAGTACCGGCGGGGCCTGTATGTATTCTTTCAGCGCACGGTGGCCTATCCCATGCTGGTGGCTTTCGATTGCCCCGATTCCAACGTGGCCGCGCTCAGCCGGAACCGGTCGAACACGCCGCTGCAGTCGCTGACCTTGTTGAACGATCCGGTTTTTGTGGAGGCGGCACAGGCGCTGGGCAAGCGACTGCTGGAGATGGATGGGGTGGATGAACCGGCGCGCGTGCGGGAAGCTTTCCGGATGTGCATGGGCCGTGAGCCGCTGGCGCGGGAGTTGGACTTACTGGTGAAGCTGGTGGCGGAGCAGGAGGCGCTGTTTGCGTCGCAGCCGGAGGAGGCGAAGACGCTGGTGGGACCTTATATGCCGGCGGAGGTTGCCCCGGAGACGGCGGCAGCCCATATGATACTGGCGAGGGCGATCATGAATCTGGATGAGTTTCTGACGCGGGAGTAGGAGAAGAGGATTGACCACGGAATGCACGGAAAAACACGGAAAGAGTTGAATCGCAAATTAACGCAAATTTTCGCAAATTAGCATCGGAAGAATTCGAAAGAAGATGGAATCGCGAATGAACGCGAATAGACGCGAATTTTCAGGAATGTGGCACAGGCGTCCCGCCTGTGTATTGTTGGAGCCGCACATCATCAGAATCAATTTGCGTTAATTTGCGGTTCAGATCATTTTTTTAGCCATTGGCCAGGTACCCGCCAGGGCGTCCAGTCCGAGGATTGAGTCATGCATCCGATTGAAGAACAAATCCAGCGCACGCGCCGTCAGTTTTTGACGACGGCGGCGGGCGGCATTGGCGGGCTGGCGCTGGCGGCGCTGCTGGGCCGGGACGGATACGGCGCGGTGCCGGGGGTGAACCCGCTGGCGCCTAAGCCGAACCACACGACGCCGAAGGCGAAGGCCTGCATCTTCATTTTCATGGAGGGCGGGCCGAGCCAGATGGATCTGTTTGATCCGAAGCCGATGCTGAACAAGCTCCATGGCCAGCCGCTGCCGGAGTCGATGACAAAGGACATGCGCTTCGCCTTTATCCAGAAGGAGACGGCGACGGTGCTGGGGAGCAACCAGCAGTTCAAGAAATACGGCGAAAGCGGGATGGACTTCTCCACGTGGCTGCCCAACATCGGCAGTTGCGCGGACGACATCTGCATGATCCGCTCGATGCATACGGACGCCTTCAACCACCATCCGGGCCAGTTGATGATGAACACGGGCGTGCCCACCTTCGGGCGGCCCTCCATGGGGGCTTGGATCAATTATGGCCTGGGTACCGAGGCGGATAACCTGCCGGGCTATGTGGTGCTGAGCGCGGGTCGCGGCACTTCGGGCGGCGTGTCCAACTGGTCGAGCGGTTTCCTGCCTTCGAACTATCAGGGCGTGCTTTTTCGCAACCAGGGCGAGCCCGTGCTGCATCTGGCGAATCCAGCGGGCCTGCCCCACGAATGCCAGCGGCTCGGGCTGGACACGGTGCGGGACTTGAACCAGATCCACTACGAAGAGACGCGGGACCCGGAGGTGCTGGCGCGCATATCGTCCTATGAATTGGCTTATCGTATGCAGTCCGCAGCACCGGAGTTGATCGATCTTTCCGGCGAGAGCCAGGCGACGCTGGACATGTATGGCGTGGACCGGAGCGAGGAGGGTTACAAGGCGTCCCGGGGTGGCCCGAAGGGGACCTTCGCCGCGTTTTCGCGCAATTGCCTGCTGGCGCGGCGTCTGGTGGAGCGGGGCGTGCGCTTCATCAACATCTACCACGCGAGCTGGGATCACCACAGCGACCTGGACAATGAAATGAAGTTCACCACCGACATGTGCGACCGGCCCATCGGCGCGCTGATCAAGGATCTGAAGCAGCGCGGCCTCCTGGAGGACACGCTGGTGGTGTTCGGCTCCGAGTTTGGTCGTACGCCCCTGGGTGAGAATCGGGCGGGCTTCCGCGAGGCGAACACTGGCCGGGACCACCACCCCATGGCCTTTACGATCTGGATGGCGGGCGGCGGGACCAAGGGTGGACGTATCATCGGCGAGACCGACGACATCGGCTGGAATATTGTAAAGGATCCGGTTCATGTCAACGATCTGCACGCCACCCTGCTGCACTTGTTCGGATTGAACCATCTGGACCTGACCTATCGCTACAGTGGGCGCGATTTCCGCCTGACCGACGTGGCGGGGGAGCTGGTGCCGTCGATTTACACCTGACAAATCACCCGCATCGCCCAAGAATCGGACCGATCAGACGGATCAGACGGATCGGAATTGGTGGTGGCCCGAAGTTGACCTTGGACTCGGAAGTCTTTATGCTCACCCGACCATGCCCGGGCCTTGTTCCCCTGGCGTCCCGGCGCGCCGTGAAACCTTGACCGCGTCCGCGGAGTCTGTGGAAGAGGGCCTGCCTAACTTTAAACCGCGGCGATTCAAACCCTGAAAGCCGCACCGGAGAATTTCCACATGAGCAAGCATTCCATGACGCGGCGCGCCTTCCTGGCGGCCACCACGACCACGGCGGTGACGGTATTGGCCGCGCCCAACGACGCCCAGGTGGTGCCGGGCAAGATCTCCCCGAATGAAAAACTGAACATCGCGGCGATCGGCGCTGGCGGCAAGGGATTCAGCGATCTTATGTCCTGCAGCAAGCTGGGCGAAAACATCGTGGCCCTGTGCGATGTGGACGCGAAAGAAGGCGGCGAGGCCTTCTACAAGCTGCCGAACGCGAAGCAGTTCAAAGACTACCGCGAGATGCTGGAGAAGATGCCGGAAATCGACGCCTGCACGGTGTCTACGCCGGACCATACCCACGCGCCCGCGGCCTACATGGCCATGAAGCTGGGCAAGCATGTGTATGTCCAGAAGCCCCTGACCCACACCGTGGCCGAGGCGCGCCTGCTGACGAATACGGCCCGCGAAATGAAAGTGGCCACGCAGATGGGCAATCAGGGCCACTGCGGCAACGGCGTGCGCGACATGTGCGAAATGCTCTGGTCCGGTTCCATCGGCCAGGTGAAAGAGGCCCACGTTTGGACGAACCGTCCCGTGTGGCCCCAGGGCATCGCCAAGCCCCTGGACGAGATGCCCGTCCCCGACACGATGGCCTGGGACCTGTGGATCGGCACCGCGCCGATGCGGCCCTACAATGAGAAGTACGCGCCCTTCGCGTGGCGCGGCTGGTGGGACTTCGGCTCCGGCGCCCTGGGCGACATGGCCTGCCACATCATGGACCCGGCCTTCTGGGCGCTGAAGCTGGTTGAAGCGTCCGACTACAGCGTAGAGCTTGTTGCCCAATCCGGCAAGAACGACCAGACGGCGCCGCTGGCCTCCATCGTGAAGTACAGCTTCCCTGCGCGCGGCGACATGGCCCCCGTGGACGTGTTCTGGTATGACGGCATGCTCATTCCCAAGCGGCCCGAGGGCATTCCCGCGAACCAGAAGCTGGGCGACGGCGACAACGGCTGCTTCTTCGTGGGCGAGAGCGGCATCCTCACGGCGGGCGAATACGGCGGCGAAGCGCGCCTGCTGCCCGACGAGAAGATGGCGGACTACAAGAAGCCCGAGCAGACGATCAAGCGCATCACCAACGAAGACCCGTATTTGAACTGGATCGAAGCCTGCAAGGGCGGCGAGCCGGCGGCCTCGAACTTCGACTACTCCGGCCCCTTCACCGAGATGGTGGCCTTCGGCAACCTCGCGGTCCGCACCGAGCAGAAGATGCACTGGGACAACGTCAAAGGCGCGGTCACCAATGTGCCGAATCCGGCCGAGTTCGTGAGCAAGCAATACCGCAAGGGCTGGGAACTGCCCTGCTGAGGCGAATGATGACTTGAATGATATGAAGGCCCCGCAGGCGATGCCTGCGGGGCCTTTCTTTGTTTTACACGTTGCTCGAATGGAGAAATGGCCATTCCGCGACAGGGTGGTCGGACGGATCAGACGGATCGGACCGATCTGATGCGTGCTTTCGATCCTGTAGGGCCACGCTTTGGTCGATGGCCTCAGAATTCTTCGCGGACACGATCCGGCGTCGAAATGTATACGCCATCGTCGGCGACGCGATACGTAAGATTGAGCTGTCGGGTCAGGGCGTACAAGGCTTCCGCCATGGGCAAGTCCTTCAGATTTATGTAGTCGATCATGCCATCGGTCACGTAAGTCGGCAATACGGGCGATGGCTCTTCGCCCCGCTTGGGTTCGGGCATGACCATCCGCTTGTCGAACACAATCGGGACGTCAAAACTCTGCTGAAGAAACTCCAGTACATCGGAAATATGAATGTCTTCGAACTCGATATTGACCGCGCCCGAAATGGACTTCAATATCTTGCCTTCGCGGAAGGGCGCTGAAGGCAGCGGCACGGTCATGTCCTGCGTGATCTGAGCCGAGGAGCTTACCCAGATCGCGTTGCCGCGTACCTTGTAGGTCAAGTTCACCATCGTGGTCACTATCGCAAGTGCTTCCTCCAGGGTCTTGCCGCGCTGGTCTATATGGCCAATGTGGCCGTCCGTAACGTAGTCGCGCGGGAGCCGGACCTTCGCTTCGTCGCCAGGCTCCCGTTCCGGCGCCACCACGCGGCCGTCGAGCACGATGTTTACCTCGAAGGAATCCTGGATGAACTCGAAGATATCCTTGATATGTATATCGTTGAATTCAAGGTTCACAGGCTTTTGGAGCGCCTCCTTTATTTTATCGGAGGGCGTCAAGTCGAGCTTCCATCCCGTTGCGGTATCATCTTCTTCCGCTGCGGGCAGTGGCTCGGGTGCCACCGCAGCGTCGTCGGCAGGAGCTTCTTCAGCCTGGGGCGATTCGGCAAGGACTGCGGGTACTTCGGGTGTTTCGGACGGCTCCGGCGATACCGCAGCGGCGACCACCGCGGGTTGAACGTTGTTTTCAGGGGGCTTTGTATCCCGGGTGGCCACCCACGCGCCCGCGAGCACCACGCCCGCCAGCAGCAACGGCGCGATGGCGTATTTTGCGCTCGCCGCAGCGGTTAAGATGCTGGGTGCTGATCGCATGGCCAGAGCGCGCTTGCCCAGCTCGGACAGCAGTGCGGGCGGCGCGGCTACGGCCCCCAGACCTTCAAGCCCGGTTGAGAGCGCGGCCACGGAGAGCACCACGCCGCGCTTTACGAGGTTCTCGCGCACCACGTCAATACCTTTGTCGATTCGCGACCGGACCGTCGAGCGGGATAGAGCGAGTTCCTCTGCGATGGCTTCGTGGGTGTGGCCTTCGAGGAAACGCAGGACGATGGGCACACGAAAATCGTCGGGAAGGGCGGCAATAGCCTCGTCCACAAACTCTCGCGTATCGTCCCAATGGTTCTCCTCAGCCGAGCCCTGCGCCGCTGCGTAGCTTCTTTCCCGTTCGGCACGGCGCCCCTCGGCCTTGATCCGGTCCAGGGCCCGGCGGGTAGCCACGGTGTGCAGCCAGGCGCCGATGCACTGTACTCCGCGCGGCCCTTTCATCAGCTCCAGAAAACACTCCTGGGCAACCTCTTCCGCGATGCCGGGATTCCTGACGACCCGGAGGCAAGCCCCATAGACCATGGAAGCATGGCGCGAGAGCAATTCCGCGAAGGCGTCGGCGTCGCGTTGGGCGCGCCACTTGTCGAGTAACACGGTGTCGGATTGGGGCATGGGGTGTGTACCTCCGTTGGTTGCCGCTGGGTGGTTTCTACAGTATATGTCGACGCGGGGAGGGAAAGTGGCGGGAAAGATGAGAGAAAAAGTTTGCGGGGTCATAGGGACAGCGTCGCCCCGCGTATTGGAATGGCAAAGTGCGTTGCGGGTCCGTTGTTCCGACTGGACCGAGCGAAATTCACTTTGACCGGCGGGGCTGTCCTGTTATGTGACGGCGTGGCTGCGTGTAATAAGGACGAATCCTTTCATTGCGGAAGCTTCCCGTCCTGTCACTCACCTCGCGCGTGATCCCCGCGAACGTTTTGGTCTTCTTCGCTGACGACAGGACAGCCCCGCCTGTTGAAGCGAGCCTCATTGGTTGGAGAATGTTGTTTGACCCTCAGTGTCTACCCTATGCCGGAGTCACCGGGCGACGCTGTCCCTGCGGGTGAAACTTGCACCGGCACAGGTCGTGTCCATTAGAGTATGTGTTTAGACGTTTCAGAGGAGAATTTCGTTATGCCCCCGTACGATCTCACCCGCCGGGCCTTTCTGGCCGCCACGACGACGACCGCCATTCTGGCGACGACGCGCATCCGCGCCAACGACGCCCAGGTGATTCCGCGCAAGCTTTCACCGAATGAGAAGCTCAATGTGGCCGGCGTCGGTGTGGGCGGGCAGGGTTATGTCGATATCATGAACTGCCGCAAGGAGAATGTGGTGGCGCTTTGCGACGTGGACTGGGAGCGGGCGGGGGAGGCCTTCTACAAGCTGCCGGATGCGAAGCAATACAAGGACTATCGCAAGATGCTGGAGGAGATGCCGGAGATCGATGCGGTGACGGTGTCCACGCCGGATTTCATGCACGCCACGGTGGCCCACGCGGCCATGATGCTGGGCAAGCATGTGTATGTGCAGAAGCCGCTGGCCCACACGCCGATGGAGGCGCGGCTGCTGACAAGGACGGCGGCGGCGACGGGCGTGGCCACGCAAATGGGCAATCAGGGTCACTCGGGCAGCGGCACGCGGCAGTTCTGTGAGATTTTCTGGTCGGGGGCCATCGGCGAAGTGCGCGAGGCCCATGCGTGGACGGATCGCCCCGGTGATCGCTGGCACCGGGATCCGGCGGCGCTGGAGGCGGGCCAGGCGGTGCCGGAAAAGATGGACTGGGCGCTCTGGCAGGGCAACGGGGCGCGGCGGCCCTACAGCGATATTTTGCATCCCCAGAAGTGGCGGGTGTGGTGGGATTATGGCTGCGGCGCGCTGGGCGATATGGCGTGCCACATCATGGATCCGGCCTACTGGGCCTTGAAGCTGGGCGATGCGCCGTCGTTCACGGTGGAGGTCGTGGAGGCCGAAGGTCAGAATGACGTGCAAGTGCCTACGGGATCGGTGCTCAAGTACAGCTTCCCCGAGCGGGCGGGCCTTCCGCCGGTGGACTTCTATTGGCACGATGGCGGCAAGAAGCCCGCGCGACCGGTCGGCATCCCGGACTCGGAGAAGCTGGGCGACAACGACGGCGGGTCCTTCCTCATCGGGAGCGATGGCCTGCTGGGTACGGGGACCTATGGCATGACGACGAAGCTGCTGCCCGAGGCCCGGATGGCGGGCTATACCCTGCCGCCGGAGACGATTCCCCGGGTGAAAGGGTCGCACTACCGGAACTGGATCGAAGCTTGCAAGGGCGGTGCGCCGGCCTGCTCCAACTTCAGCTATGCGGGCCCTTTTGCGGAAATGGTGCTCGTGGGGAACATCGCCCTGCGCACGGGGAGCAAGGTGGAGTATGATTTCGTGAACGGTACGGTGAAAGACAACCCGGCGGCCTCGGCGCTGCTGACCCGAAGTTACGAGCCGGGGTGGGAGTTGACAGTTGACAGTTGATAGTTGATAGCGGGATCATTGGACGGATAGGTCGGATAGGACCGATTTTCACGGCCCTATCGGCTCCGGGCTCCAGCCTGAAGCCTACAGCCTTCCATTTCATATTTCATCCTTCCATTCGTTACCATAGTGCGATTTAATTTTCCGGGCCGGGGAGTGCCCCTACCCTAATCGATAGTCTGAGAGGAAATGGAACAATGAGTAACTCACGGCTTTCCCGGCGCGCATTTCTTGCCGCCACCACCACCACAGCCGCCCTGGCGATGACGGCCAGCAGTAAAATCCGGGTCAACGCGGCTCGGGTGGTCCCCAAGAAGTTTTCGCCGAACGACAAGCTGAACATCGCAGCTATCGGTGCGGGCGGCAAGGGCCTGGAAGACATCATGAGCTGCAGTAAGGCCGGCGAAAATGTTGTGGCGCTGTGCGATGTGTCGTCCGAGCGCGCGGGCGAGGCGGTCCACAATTTTCCCAATGCAAAGCAGTACAAAGATTTCAGGAAGATGCTGGAGGAGATGCCGGAGATCGACGCGGTGACGATTTCTACGCCGGACCACACCCACGCACCCGCGGCGTTTATGGCGATGAATCTGGGCAAGCACGTCTACGTGCAGAAGCCCCTGACCCACACCGTGGCGGAAGCGCGCTTGTTGACGAACCTGGCCAAAGAGACCGGTGTAGTCACCCAGATGGGTAACCAGGGCAACTCGGGCAACGGCGTCCGCGAACTCTGCGAGATGATCTGGTCGGGCGCGATTGGCGATGTGACCAAGGTACACACGTGGAGCAACCGTCCGATCTGGCCCCAGGGTATTGCCGCGCCGCTGGCCGAAGAGCCCGTGCCCGCCACGATGGACTGGGACCTCTGGATCAGTGCCGCACCCATGCGCCCCTACAACGCGGCGTACGCACCCTTCAAATGGCGCGGCTGGTGGGACTTCGGCTGCGGTGCGCTGGGCGACATGGCCTGCCACATCATGGATCCGGCGTATCGCGCGCTGAAGCTGAACGAGGCGGAGTACTTCACGGTGGAGTCGATCCAGGACGGCATGACGGAGCAAAGCCCGCCGATCTCGTCGGTCATCAAGTACAGTTTTCCCGCGCGCGCAGGCATGCCCCCGGTGGAGTTGTTCTGGTACGACGGCAAAACGCTTCCGCCGCGCCCCGAGGGCTTGCCGGATGAAGAGCAGATCGGCGGGGGGGGCAATGGGTCGTTGTTTATCGGCACGGGCGGCGTTCTGACGACGGGCACCTATGGCAATGAAACCCGCCTGTTGCCGGCCGCGAAGATGGCCGAATACAAGCGCCCCGAGCCCACGATCCCCCGGATTACCGATGAGAATCACTACAAGAACTGGATCGACGGCATCAAGGGCGGCCCGAAGCCCGGATCGAGCTTCGACTATTCCGGCCCCTTCACCGAGATGGTGAACTTCGGCAACCTGTCCATCCGCACCGGCAAGAAGCTGGACTGGGACAACGTCAAGGGCAAGGTGACCAATGACAAGAAGGCGGCGGAGCTGATCACCAAGGAATACCGCAAGGGCTGGGAACTGCCCTGCTGAGTTTGTTGAGTTAATGCGTGAATGAGAAGCCCCCGGCGTGGATGCGCCGGGGGCTTTTCATGTACTCAGAACGCGTTCGGAGACGATCAAAGTGATCTGCGGGTGTGAGGACTTCGGTGCGTGGCGTCACCATGCCATATCCGCGTGGCTTCGCGGCGAAGATAGAAATGAAATGAGGTAATACTTCAGTCGTCTGAAGTGGTCATGGTTTTCATCCTGTGCCGTCACCGTAAAGAAGAACGCTTACCCCAATCCAGCCGTGCCCATCCCTTTTCCAGTGTTTGAAAGGCGATGCAAGCGCATCGACTCGGGCTATCCTCACCCGAAAGGCAATCGCCGGTGTAATTCGCGCAGCAGCTCTCGAATGGATGAATCGAGAATCTTCGTCACGAGTGAGCGGTTGGTTGCCCGCACTCTTGGTGCCATGCCCGCGCCCGCGGATTTTCTGCCCGACTTCACTTCGAAGCTGAGGTCGATTCCGTTGGCCTGATAGAAGGCATTCAAGGTGGGAATCAAGAGTCCATTGGTGTACGCGAAGGAATCGTGTTCGGGGTTCTCAAAGACATTATTGCCGCCGTGGACGCGATAGGCACCCCAGCATTCGTTGGTCGAGGCGATGGGGCCGAAGCAGACGGTGGTTCGGGTGAGGAATCCGTCGGCGCAAACGCGGAAGGCTGGGGGAATCGGCATCACACTTTCCAGCGCGCTCCGGGAAAAAGCGAGGCCGCTCGTGGGTACGAAATAGGGGAAGTGTCGTGTCCGCTTTGTGTAGCCCAGGAGGTCGCCGGTCTGGACGAGATCGCGAAACTTCTCGTCGGTCACGTTACCGTCCACCAGCTTGAAGAGATTGTGCTGATAGATGGCGCACCCGGGATTGGCTTCGACCAGTCGGGCGAGCATTGAAAGTTTTTCCGGGAACCAGCAATCGTCGCTGTCGATGAAGCAGATGACTTCGCCCCGCGAAAGCCGGAAGCCGTGGTTGAAGCCCGCGGCCTGTCCTTCGTTCCGCTCCTTGAAGATCGTCGTGATGCGATCGGGAAACTGTTCGGCGACAAGACGGATGATCTCGCGGGAATGATCCGTGGAGGCATCGTCCACCACAATGAATTCAAAGTCTTCGAAGTTCTGTTGCGCTACGGAGCGCAGCGCCTCTTCGAGGAATTCTGCGCCGTTGTAGTTGGAAAGGATAACGGAAAACACGGGGTTCCTGTGTGCGGTTGTGTCTTTGCCGACGCCGGGTCTGGTCGCACGGGCCATCCATTGCGCGGGATTCCAGCGACGCGGCACGGGCCTGCGCAAGTCTACGGTGCGGGGGACTTCCCATTCCACTTCGCCGTCCACGGGCTCTGCGAGGAACGCGAAGGCCCGAAAGTTTTCGACCAGGGCGGGGGCGGTGGCGGCGGGCCGGAGCACGATGAGGCACTGAATGCGCGAGGGGGCCGGTCCGTGGGGCAGATCGATCTCGTGGCGCAGTGTGGCCCAGGTCCCGTGGCCCGGGTGCTCGATGCTGTGGGTTTTTCGCCTGCCGTTCGTGGTGATATGGACATTGAGCGCCAGGGCGTGGCGGTCGGCACACCGGGCGTCCAGTCTGATTGAGAGCCGCGCACCGGCGAGTTCCCCCGGCACGGCGAGATGTTGATCGAACCCTGCGGAGCGGGTGTCTGCGCTGGGATGGATCTTCACCGAAGTTCCGCGCACGCGCGATTCGCTCGATGGTTCCAGCCGGGTATCTTCGACGAGGTTCCAGTGCTCGGGCCGCGGTCCATCCCACATCGCGAAATCGCCATTCTTCGCCAGGGCGGTGGGTATTTCCGGGCGCCAGTCGGCCCATGTCGTTTGGTCGAGATAGTGGAAGAAGAGATTGCGAGCGGGATGGGTGTTGTCCCCGTGCCAGGGTTTGGAGCGGGCGGAGAAGTGGATGGCCTTGGGGTGCTCCGTGATGGCTTTGTAGTCGGCTTCGCTGAAGGGGCTTTCTCGCCAGGAGGGATAGCGGAAGATATGGGGGATCTGATTCCAGGGGAGATCGAGTTCGCCCCATTCCCTATGGAGAATGGCGTTGAGCCCATCCTGGTCCCACCAGCGCACCTGATCGGGATGATCGCGGAGGTACTCGATGACCCTGCGCGCGGTATCGGTGGCGCGCCATTTTTCCAGGTTCAGCAGGAGGAGTCCGGCGTTGAAATATTTGGTGTTGGGAGGAATGTTCAGTTCGCGAAAATTGATCAGGGCCTCCGCGGCGGAGAGATAGGGGCGGCAGGCCTCGAAGTTGGCCAGGGCCGTCTCGCTGCACATCCAGGGCGCGGTCATGTCCTGCACGGCGAGCAAATGATGCTCGCCCGGATCCCGATCCCACACCTCCGCCAAGTCCGCCAGGACGATGATATCGCAGTCGAGGTAGATGGCCTTCTGGTGGCGGGCGGGCAGCAGCTCGGGGATGAGGAGTCGGCTGTAGGTGAGGAGGTTCACGTGACCCGTGATCTTCATGTGCTGGAGGGCGGAGAATTCGGGCTGAAGCCAGTGGACGAGGAGCCGATCGGAACTCCACGATTCGAGCAGTCGTGATCTGCTTTCCTCGCCGAGGCCGCCGTCGATCACATAGAGTACCAAACGCCGATCCGGGGCCAGGTTGCACAGGACCGATTTCACCATGGCGGCCAAGGGCATGGCGAAGTTGTCGTCGGCGGCGGCGACCACGACCAGGGTTTCCGACGCGGCAAATTGTTCGAGAATATCTCGATCAATCCGGGGCGTGTTTTTCAGGAGGCGCGATGCCATGCGCGACACCAGGGAAGGGGCTTCCAGAGTAGTCTCCGGCAGGTCCAGCCCTTCGATGTCCGGGCGCTGCTCCGACGCGCGCGATTCGGGCCAGGTCCGCAAGGGCGCAGCCATCGTTGCGTCAAGGAGGCGAACGAATTTCTCCGCGTAAGGAGCCATCGCATAGGGCCGGGTGGCGGCGTGTGCCGCGCGCCCCAGGGTTTCCAGGCGCGCCTTGTTTCCCGCGAGGTTGCACAGGATTTCGGCCATGGCGCTCATATCGCCCACGGGGACGACGAAGCCATTGGCGCCGTGCTCAAGGATACCAGCGAGACCGCTCTCCGTTTGCGTGACCACAGGGACGGTGCCCTGGGCCATGGATTCGAGCAGGCTATTGCTCGTGCCTTCGAAGTCGGAGGTCTGAATAAAGACATCGTGCTCCCGCCAGAGGGCCTCCATGATGGCTGGGGTCACCTTGCCGATGAAGCGCACGCGCCCGCCGTGATCGAGGCTGGCCATTTCGCTCTTCAGCTCGCCGAGCTGTCGGCCCTGGCCCACGATATCGAAGTGAAAGTCGCAGTCTGATTCGAGCAGCTTCTCCACGAGGGGAACAAAGTCCAGCACGCGCTTCTGCTGCTGGACGATGCGTCCGCCGTAGATCAGGCACAGGGGCGCGGTGGAATAGGTCCGATCCAGCGAGGGCGGCACCGAGACGCCGGTGGGCATGGTGGCTATGTCGTGGTGGCGGTGGGGAAGCCGCTGGCCAAGTCGCGCGGCACACTCGGGGCTCACGGCGGCGAACTGCGTGATGAGGGGTTCGTACCACGCGAGGGGATCATAGTATTCAGGTGCGGAATCCGCGCGACAGAAGCCGATGCAGCGGAGGTCAACGCCCTCCGCGAGCAGGTTGGCACAGACGTCGAAGACCGGCCAGATGAAATTGGGGATTACAATCGCGGGTGCCTGATCGAGGAGAAGGGTCCGCATATCGGCTTGACTGGGTGCGGTGTGATCGAAGCGTCCGATCTTGTTCCCGGTTTCGCGGCAATTGACCAGGACGATGCGGTAGCGGGGGTGATCTTTCATTGCTTCGCGCAGTCGGAAGGACCAGGCCGAGACCCCGGAGATACCATCCAGCCCGGCGATGAGCACGGGGATGGGTTGGTCAGGTTTCGGGCTGGGAATCATTCCGGCGGCGCTCCAAGAGGGTTGCGAAGGATGCAAGATAGTATAGCAGGCAGTTGATAGTTGACAGTTGATAGTTGATAGTTGATAAGGAAGCCGAGGTGTCGCGTGCCGCTTGTCTTTATCGTCCCTTCTGTCCCTTAGGTCCTTCGTCCTGAAATGGAAAATGCGCCCTGTGCTGTTGCACAGGGCGCATTTTGAAAGATGGTAGGCCCAACGGGATTTGAACCCGTGTCGCCGCCGTGAAAGGGCGGTGTCCTAGACCAGGCTAGACGATGGGCCCGCAATGGATAGCGGTAAAATGCTGGCACATGTCAGCAGGGAAGTGCATAACATGTGGCTGCCAGCAAAGGAAGCAAAGTATAGCAATTGGGCAGGGCGCAAGTCAAACATGCCAAGGCATTTATTTGCGCGATTGCTTCACTTCGCGGCTGCACTCAGCTTCGGGCTGTAGCCGCCGTGGCGAGGTCTTCCGCCAGATCGGTCTGGAGGCGTGCCACGGTGATCTGGGAGCCGCTTGGATCTTCGTCAAGCAGCATGCCGCGGAGCTTGCAGCCAAAGGCACCGATCCACTGTTGGGCGCGTGCATAGGCCAGCATCTGATCGAAGAAATCCGCATCGAGGCGCGGGCAGGGAAGTGTTCCGCCGAGGGCGCGTTCGGTGTTGGTGCGATCAAAAATCGGCTCGTCCAGCAGGTAATAGCGGTACAGTGCGAGGGAGGCATTGGCCACCTGCTCCGCACGGGTAATGTCGCCGTCGAGTTTGGGCTGGAAGCCCATCTGGCTGCCCATGGGGCTCAGCGTGCGCGTGGCCCAGTGGTTCAGCTCGTGCAACTTGCAGGGATTCGGGTTGGTCAGGTGGTAGGTGCGACCAGAGGCGCCTTCGCGATCAACGATGGTCCAGAGGGCCTCGGCAACCCAGTCTACGGGGATCAGATTCAGGGTCGACTCGGGATTGCCCTGGAGGCGAAGGCTCTCGCCCGCCGGCAACTGGCCGCGCTCGATCACATCCACCATGCGGAGGATGCTGTAGAAATTGTGGAACTGGCTGATGAGGCCGTCGCGGGAAGCGCCCACGATGATGGAGGGGCGGAAGACCGCGCCGCGGATGGTCTTTGCGGCCAGGGCGTCGACGAAGATCTGCTCGGCCTCGCGCTTCGTGCGCTCGTAGGTGTTCTTGCAGGGCGTGTCGAGGAGTTCGTGCTCCATGACGCGGCCTTCGTGCATACCGGCCACGTAGGCGGTGCTCACGTGATAGAGGGGGATTTCGGTGCCTTCCAGCAACTCCATCATATGGCGAAGTCCGTCCACGTTCGCGGACTGGAGTTCAAAATCTTTCTTGGGATTGAAGCTGATGCTGGCCGCGCAATGGATGACGAGGCTCAGGGAGTTGCGGAGCATACCGCGCTGGGCTTCGTTCAGGCCCAGATCGGGCTGACACGTGTCTCCCTGGAGGATGGTGATCTCGTCCAGACGGTCATCTGCGCCGGGAAGCGCCAGCACGGCGGCCAGACGCTGGCGCGCCTGATCCATCGTGGCGTCGCGCATCAATACCACCGGAGAAAAGCCCCGTTCGAGAGCCTTGGCCAGCACCCAGCTTCCCATAATTCCGGTGCCGCCGGTGATAAGAATTGACCGCTTCTCCATACAACTCCTTTCACATACAATACATTGTACGTTTACGTAATTTGGTGGTACTGCCGCGCCAGAAGATCTTCTATGGGGCGGCTCGCAATAGGACATCCCTACACTATACCGCCGAAGGGGAGCCTGCGTTACACCGGAACAACCCGCCCTATGCGGCGGTACAGTCGGCAACGGATTCGCCCTGTAGAACAAAACCCGGCCCGAGGTGAAAACACTTCTCCTGCGACAGGAATAGTGTAACAGATTGAAACAGCAAAATCTATCGATTTTGGGTTGCTATTTCCATGGTCCGGAACTACGTAAAAATGTATCCATGCCGGCGTGGGCGGCTCTGGTTTAGCTTTTTGGGCCGGTGGTACAATGGGGCAGGTCAGCATCCACCGCCAGAAGGGCAGAATCGGCCATGCGAAGTCTCTTTGCCAAGCTCAAAAAACAGCTACGAAAAAACTTCTCGGAAGAGGAGTTGGAAGTCGTCCGCCTGGCCTACCGGGTGGCCGACGAAGCGCATCATGGGCAGAAGCGCCTTTCCGGCGAGCCCTATATTATCCACAGTCTGTCCGTGGCGCAGAATCTGGCCGGGATCGGATTGGATCCCGTCACCTGCGCGGCGGGATTGCTCCATGACGTGGTGGAAGACACGCCCATCGGCAGTGCCGACCTCCAGGCGCAGTTTGGGGAAGAGATCACCCGCCTGGTCGAGGGGGTGACCAAGATCAGCGGGCTTCACCTGCCTGACCGCAAGGTCACCCACGAGGTAAAGCAGGCGCAAAATATCCGGAAGATGCTGGTGGCCACGGCGAACGATGTTCGGGTCATCCTGATCAAGTTGGCCGATCGCCTTCACAATGTCCGTACCCTGGAGCATTTGCCGAAAGAAAAGCGGATGCGGATTGCCCGGGAGACGCTGGAAATTTATGCGCCGATGGCGCACCGCCTGGGTATTTCCCAGTGGAAGTGGGAGCTTGAGGATCATTCCTTCCACCACCTGATGCCAGAGGAGTACAAGGCTATCGCCCAGCAGGTGGCGATGAAGCGTCGCGCCCGTGAAGCGGAGCTGTACGATGTGATCCGCGAACTGGAAGTGCGGCTGAAGGAGGCGGAGGTAACCGCGCGGGTAATAGGGCGGCCCAAGCACCTCTACAGCATTTACCAGAAGATGGTACAGCAGGGCAAAGACTTTCACGAGGTCATGGACATCCAGGCGGTCCGCATCATCACCCAGACCGAGGCGGGTTGCTACAACGCCCTGGGTGTGGTGCACAGCCTGTGGACGCCCATCCCCGGCCGGATGAAAGATTACATCGCCATGCCCAAGCTCAACATGTACCAGGCCATCCACACGACGGTCATGGGCGTGAGCGCGCTGCCGCTGGAGATCCAGATCCGCTCCGAGGAAATGGACAAGATGGCGCGGGAGGGTATCGCGGCTCACTGGATTTACAAGGAAGGCGAGAAGAACCGGGACACCCGACTCGATCACCAACTGACGTGGTTGCGCCAGATGTACAGTTGGGTCAAGGATGCGCATGCCCCCGAAGAGCTTATGGACAGCATGCGCCGCGACTTTGGACCCTCCCACACCTATGTTTTCTCGCCCAAGGGCGAGGTGATGGAACTGCCGCCGGGTGCCACCCCCCTGGACTACGCCTACATGGTTCACTCCGACGTGGGCCACCAGTGCATTGGCGCGCGGGTGAACGGGCGAATGGTGCCTCTGCGCTATCACCTCCAGACGGGTGATGTGGTGGAGGTATTGACGTCAAAAAGCCAGACGCCTCACCTGGACTGGGTGGACATCGTGGTGACCGGCCGCGCGCGCACGCGTATCCGGCAGCGTCTCCGCGAGTTGGGTGCCCTGGCCCCCATGGACGATCCCATGCATCATCCGCACCATGAGGATGCCGCCGCCGCACCACCGCCCCGACCCAAGCTGAGGCCGCCGGAAGTGCGCGAAGTGGACGATTTGACCCGACAGAATCTGGTGCGCATCGAGGGCGAGAAGGGCATGACGGTGCAGTTCGCCAAGTGCTGCAATCCCATGCCGGGCCACGCGCTCATCGGCTACATCACCAAGAGCGCCGGCCTCACGGTGCACCGCGCCGATTGCAAGAGCTTCGCCAAGTCCAACCGCGATGCGGCCCGTGTCATCGAGGCGTCGTGGGAAGGGGAAGGGCTCTACGAAACCCGTTTCCGCGTGACCATCGGCCAACGGCCCAACGTGCTCTCGGATCTGACGAATGCGCTTCGCCCCATCAACATCGACATACTCCGGGCGGACTACCGAATGACCGAGCCGGGCGTGGGCTGCTTCGAGTTTATCGTGGAGACTTCGGGCAAGAGTTCGGTAAACCGCATCGTGCGCACGCTCAACACGGTCAGTGGCGTCGTGGCAGTGCATGCGGAGCCCGTGGAAGCGGAGCGGGGCAAATCCATTTCCCTGGCGGTAGCGGGCTAGAATGAACGACTTTAAACTCGTAACGGAATTTGCGCCAGCGGGCGATCAGCCTGCCGCCATAGACGAACTTGTGCGCGGGCTGGAGGAGGGGCTGGCCCATCAGGTGCTCCTCGGTGTGACGGGGTCGGGCAAGACTTTCACCGTGGCCAATGTGATCGCGCGGACCCAGCGCCCGGCCTTGGTACTGGCGCACAACAAGATACTGGCGGCGCAACTCTACGGTGAATTCAAGGCGCTCTTTCCCGAGAATGCGGTGGAGTATTTCGTCAGCTACTACGACTATTACCAGCCCGAGGCCTACGTCCCTTCCAGCGACACCTTTATCGAGAAGGACTCGTCGGTCAACGACGAGATCGATAAGATGCGCCATGCCGCCACGCGCTCGCTGCTGAGCCGGCGGGACTGCATTATCGTGGCCAGTGTCTCGTGTATCTACGGTATCGGCTCGCCCGAGGTCTATGGCGCGATGCGCGTGGAACTCGAGCCGGGGCGGATGTTGGATCGGGACGTTCTCATCGCCGGCCTGGTGGAGATGCAGTATCAGCGCAACGATGTGGATTTCCATCGCGGCACCTTCCGCGTGCGGGGCGACGTCGTGGATATCTTCCCGGCCTACGAAGTGGACCGGGCCGTGCGGGTGGAGTTCTTCGGGGACGAGATCGAGAATCTCGTGGAGATCGACCCGCTTCGGGGCAACGTGCTCCGCAAATTGCGCCGCACGGAGATCTATCCCAAGACACACTACGCCACAACCCGTGCCGCGTTGGAAAAGGCGATAGAGGGCATCGATCAAGAGTTGGACGAGCGCCTGATCCAGTTGAACAATGCGAATGAGATTCTCTATGCCCAGCGGCTCGAACAGCGCACGCGCTACGACTTGGAGATGCTGAAAGAGATCGGCTTCTGCTCCGGTATCGAAAACTACTCACGCCATCTCGATGGGCGACAGCCGGGCGAGCCGCCTTACACGCTCATGAGCTATTTCCCCGATGACTACCTGTTGATCATCGACGAGAGCCACATATCGGTGCCCCAGGTGGGCGCAATGTACAAGGGCGATCGCTCGCGCAAGGACAAGCTGGTCGACTACGGCTTCCGCCTGCCCTGCGCGCGGGACAACCGGCCGCTGATGTTCGATGAGTTCGAAGATCGCATGGGCCAGACGCTCTATGTGAGCGCCACGCCAGGCAAGTACGAAATGGAGAAGACCGAGGGGGTGATCATCGAGCAGGTGGTTCGACCCACGGGCTTGGTGGATCCCGAAGTGGAAGTACGTCCCGCGACCAATCAGGTGGACGACCTGCTGGGCGAAGTGCGCATCCGTGCGGAGCGGAGCGAACGCGTTCTTGTCACCACGCTGACCAAGCGTATGGCGGAGGACCTCACGAGCTACTTCTCCGATCTCAACGTGCGCGTGCGCTATATGCACAGCGACGTGGAGACCCTGGAACGCATCGAGCTGATCCGGCAACTGCGCCAGGGCGAGTACGACGTGCTCGTGGGCATCAATCTGCTCCGGGAAGGCCTCGATATTCCCGAGGTATCTCTGGTCGCTGTGCTGGATGCGGACAAAGAGGGCTTTCTGCGATCGGAGACGAGCCTGATCCAGACCTGCGGCCGGGCGGCGCGCAACGTGGAAGGCCGCGTGATCCTCTATGCGGATACCATGACCGGATCGATGACACGCGCCATGGACGAGATGGACCGCCGCCGCGTAAAGCAGCGGGCGCATAACCAGAAACACGGCATTACGCCGGAGTCCATCCGGAAAGCGATTCCGGATCTGCTCAACACCCTCTATCAGCGGGAGCAGCGGGATGCGCCGAAAGCGGCGGAAGAGCCCGATCTTTATGTGACCACGCGGGATATCGACAAGACGATCAAGAAGCTGGAAAAGGCCATGAAGGACGCGGCTTCCAAGATGGACTTTGAAAAGGCCGCCGAATACCGGGATCGCATGCTGGCCCTGGAGCGCCGTCAGATCGAGGAAGGGTTGTAGGGGTTGCGAGGGGGGGCGCATCCGCCGGGCTCGTGATCAGGAGCGTGGAGTCGAGTCGTCGATCCCGGTGGAGGCTGTACCCATGAAGAAACGTTTGCTGGGCGCTTCTCGCTCTTCCTGGTTGCGTTTCTTAAGGGGGGCAATTTCCGATTGGGGCCACAGCACCGCTCCACACCTGGGTCGCGTGCCAATCGGCAACAGTCCCCGTGGCTGCTTTCCGATTGGTGGGAAATCGCTTTTCTGTGTTTTTGTCCTTTGTCATTCGTCAACAGTCCCCGGGACCGAATTGCCTTGCAAAAAACGCCCCAATGCGCTAATTTTATAGCTGGGTGTTGGAGGGAGGTGTCGAGGATGGGAAGATGGGCGAACGCAGGCATACGGTCACGCTACAGGCCCTGGCGAACTACGAGCAGCAGTTCAAGGCGATTCATAAAGACTGGCACTACGTTTACAAACTGGTAGAGGCCTATATGCGCCCCCATGCCGAGCGCGAGTTGCTCGAAGGGGATCTGCTCCGTATCAAAGGGCGTATCTCGTGCGACTATCCCGTGCTGGCTGAATGGCGCAGCGGGGGCTTCGGTGCGCCCGCCGGTATTTCAACCTTGTTCTCCGAAAGTACGACACTCAAGACCCTGACCGAAGGGATGCGGGAAGGAGGAGGGCGCGCCTGGGACGAGTGGCAGATGGTGGACGAAGCCTTGGGGCGTGTCCGGCAGACTTTGATCACGGCGCGGGAGAAAGCCCGGCCCGGTAAACCCGTTGTCCTGCCCAGCGAGCTCTTCGCGGCCCACGCATCCGTCCAGGAGATCGACGACTACGAGAGTCAATTCACTTCCTTTCAGGCAGACTGGCGACGTCTCTACGAGCTTACCCAGGCCTATGTCCGGCCCGGGGTAGACCAGCGCGCCTTGGAAATGGAGTTGATCCAGCTCAAGGGCAAGATCTCCTGTGATTACCCCACCCTGCCCCGCTGGTTCGGCGGGCGGGATGAATGCTCCAGCGGAATCGGCAGGATTCTCACCAATGGGGCGTCCCTCGATAGCCTGGCGCAGGGCGTTCGCGAAGGAGGCCGGATCTGTCGCGATTGGCTCGCGGTGGACCAGTCCCTCGGCAACGTCCGGCAGCAGTTGGAGGGTGCCCGGGAACAGATTCGCCGTGGTAAACCGGTCAGTATTACGGACAACTTCTTTGTGCCGCCCCACGAGCGGCCCATCAACTGGAAGAAGATTGTCGTGCGCGGGACCGCGCTTTGCACCGTCCTGATGATTCTGGGCGGAGCGTGGGTCGCGCGCAATTTCTTCGGAATCGGCGCGCCGGAGGCTGGCGCGGGCATTGTGGAAATGGCGTCGATGGAGGACCGCGAGAAGGTGGTGACGATTCTGGCGGTAATGAACGAATCCTTCGTGCGCGGGGACCTGGACATGTTCATGACCACCATCGCGAGCGATTTTTCCGATGACGCCGGTAATGGGCGGCGGGCGCTGCGCGCGGTGCTCCAGACCTTTCACGCGGCGGGCAATTTTCAGCAGGCCTGGGTCGACTGGAGCCGGACGGAGATCGTGAAGACCGGGGAATGGCTCTACGCGAGTCCGGTGGTAATCCGCTCCCACGTGGAGGGGGAAGACGATTTGTTCATCCGCCTGGGCTTCAAGGACTACAGGGGGCGCTGGCTGATCGCATCGGGCGAAGGCTACAATTGAGCGCCGCCATTCGGGCACAAAAAAGCCGCGACCCGAGAAGGCCGCGGCGTGGGGATGAATGAGGATCAGAAATAGCGGAAGTACATGTACACGCTGGAAATCAGCACCGTGATGATCATGATGGGGAAGCCCGCCTTCGTGAATTCCATGAACGTGATGTTGGCATTGTTTCGCATGCCTATCTGGGCGATAACGACGTTTGCCGAGGCGCCGATCAGGGTTCCGTTGCCGCCCAGGCAGGCCCCCAGCGCCAGGGCCCAGTAGAGGGGAGCTTCGACCGTGGTGTGGGCGAGCTCGGGATTGTCGGCCAGTCCCATCTGGACGGTGAAGACGGGGACCATGGTTTTAATCAGGGGGATCATCGCTATAACGAGGGGGATATTGTCCACGATGGCTGACGCGATGGCGCTTGCCCACAGGATGACCATGACCGTCAGGAGCAGGTTGCCCTGCGTGGCTTGGATGAGCATCTCGCCCGATTTTTCAAAGAGTTTATTGTACTCCAGCGCACTGATGAGCATGAAGAGACCGATGAAAAAGAGAATGGTGGCCCACTCGACCTTGTGCAGGGCGGTGTGGATATCCACTTTGCACACGATCATCATGACCACCGAACCGGCGAGGGCGACGATACCGGGCTCGAAGCCGGTGAGGCGGCTGGTAAAGAAGCCCAGGAGGATCAGGGCCAGCACGCCGCCGCATTTCTTCAGGAGCAGGGGATCGAGGATGGCCAGTTCGGGCTGGGCCATCATGACCCGGCGTCGCGCTTCTTCCGTTGTGTCCAGTGAAGCGCCCATGCGGAAACGAACGAGCGCGAGGCAGACCAGCGTCATCACCGCCACGACGGGGCCGAGATTGAAGAGGAAGTCATTGAAGCTGAGGGTTGTTGCGGAGCCGATGATGATGTTGGGGGGATCGCCGATGAGGGTGCCGGTGCCGCCGATATTGGAGAAGATGGCCAGCATGACGAGGATCGGGACCGTCCGGATTTCCAATAGTTGGGTGATCAGGATGGTAATCGGCGCAATCAGAATTACTGTGGTCACGTTGTCGAGCACGGCGGAGAGGGCCGCGGTGACGAACAGGAATTGCACCACAATGACTTTGGCATTGCCCTTGGCCCGCTGGGCGATGGCGATGGCCAGCCATTCCAGAAAGCCCGTTTCTGCGAGGATACTCATGACGATCATCATGCCGATGAGCAGGAAGATGACGTTCAGGTCTACACTCTTTACCGCTTCGTGGTAGGGGACGAGGTGGAGCAGGATCACGGCCCCGGCGCCGAGTAGGGCGGCGGCGGTCTTGTCCACGATGTCGAAGGCGATCAGGGCATAGACGAAAAGGAAGATGCCGAGGGAGAGAATCATGGGGGAGGCGAGGAGCGAAAGCATGATAGTCGGACCCTAATAGTTGAGAACGCGGTTCAGAACCGCGATACGATCGATGATGCCGCACAGGATGCCATCGCGCACCACGAAGACCTTGGGGCGCCGGTGAACGGAGAGCTCGAAAATGACCTCGAGCATCGTCGCGTCTTCGGGCAATGTCGAGAAATCGGTAGTCATGATGTCGCCCGCCGTGGCCGTCTTCATCGACTTGAAGTAGTTTTCGAAGGGATCGAATTTCTTGATGAAGGCGACACTCTTTAGCTGGCCGAAGAATTCTGGAAGTCCGGACCGGAAGAGCTGGTCGCAGGTCACCATGCCGACCACGCGCCCGTCCTGATCGACGACGCTGGTCGCCTCCAGGTTGTGCTCGGCCAGCAGCCGAGTCACTTCGGTGAGCGGCGTCTCGGGGTAGATCGTGTAGAAGGGCTTGCGCATGATGCTGCGTGCGAGAAGGGAGTACTCTTCGCCCGTGTCCAGATCCCGGATAAGGGCGTGAAGGGCCGCACCATCCTCCGCGGCCTCCACCTTGGCGCGCAGCGTATCGTCCACCATGATGGCGGCCACTTCCGCCATGACCTTGAGCGCCATGGAGGGATCTTCCAGCGGGGCCAGCAGCAGGCACACGATGCGCACGGGCTCGTGGTCGATAGCGCCGAAATCAACACCTTTGCTCAGGGTGGCCAGGCAGGCCACGGGCTTTGCGAGGCCCTCAATTCGGGCGTGGGGAAGGGCGCAAGCCTGACCCAGGGCCGAAGTGCGCCGCTGCTCCTGGTCCGACACGGCCCGGTAGATGGCGTCCTTGCTGAGAACTTCGCCATTGGCCACCGGCATGGCCAGTGAAAGCAGTTCCGACAGCGCCTCAATGAGTGCCCATTTGTCCTGAGCCTCCACATTGACGTGAATTAATCCCGATGAGAGCATTTTGGGCAGGTACATCATGGGGGCTACACCTCAGGGGGCCTCCGGGGAGGTCGATCCAGTGGTAAAGTGCGGTAAAAGGTGAAAGGGGCGATTGGCTAACCATCCACTCCCGCGTGAGAGTGTATCCCTGTGGCACCGCGTTCGTCAAACTTGAGAAAAGCGCGATATATGCTTTGAGAGATGACCGCGCGCGCCGGGCCCTCTTGCCCCTGCCGGGCAACAGAGGCCCGATCCGCGCGCCACATTAAGAAATTGTAATCTTCATGAGGGTCCTTCTGTCATATTGCGCGCCGATACTGTTCCGAGGTCGCACGGATAGCGTCCGCGCCGGAGGCTGCCCCACGCGCCCGGAAGGGAGTTGCCTATCGAAATTCCGAGATTCAATGAGGACACCTGACTTACAACACGAATCGAGTAGAAGGTTACCTGGGATGGAAACATCCAGAATGGGCTCGTGACATTTTCTATTCAAGGAGGAAAAGAGAATGAATGTAAGTTCTACAAGCAGCTACAGCAATGTGGCGTTCACCAGGCCCGAACGGCCCCAGGGCACGCCGCCCAGTCCGGAGGACTTTGCGGCCAAGCTTCTGAAGGATCTGGACACGGACACGGATGGCGCGCTGAGCGCCGATGAAATCGGCGCAGTGGAAGATTCTCGTCTTCAAGAGATACTTAAAGCTGCGGACACCGATGGCGACGGGCTTCTTACGAAAAGCGAAATTGTCGCGGACGGTGAAAAGAAGGCGAAAGAGTTCAGTGATCGGTCCACGTATCCGCCCCCCGGGCTGGACGGGAGCACCGACATTGACCTCGCCAGCCTGCTGGAATCCAGCAGCCGCGGCATTTCCGCGTATCAGTCCAACAGCCTGTGGTCGAATCTCTTCGAGAGCAGCAGCGGCAGCCTGAACCTGGCCGGATAATCCTTCCCCCTCACCCTGTGGCCCGTGCCATAGGGCGTGTCGTAGCGCCGGGGAGGCGTTCAGCAGCCCTGGCGCTACGGCCTTGCATAGGCCCCGCTCAGCCGTTGAGAAATCCGGTCAGGGGCGAGGATGCTTCGGCCGTGCCGCGCTCGGGGCCGAGGCCCGCCAGGTAGGCCATGCGGCCCGCTTCGGTGGCCATGGCGAAAGCCCGCGCCATGGGACCATGATCCCGCGCGTCGGCCAGGGCGGTATTGACGAGTACGGCATCCGCGCCCATCTCCATCGCCTCGGCGGCGTGGGAGGGTGCGCCCAGGCCCGCATCCACCACCACGGGGATGTTGCTCTGCTCGATAATGATTCGAATCATTTCCTTCGTGCGAATGCCCCGGTTGCTGCCGATGGGCGCGCCCAGGGGCATCACCGTGGCCGTGCCCGCTTCTTCCAGGCGCTTGGCCAGGATGGGGTCGGCCTGGATGTAGGGAAGCACCACAAAGCCCTCTTTAATCAGCATTTCCGCCGCGCGGAGGGTCTCAATGGGATCGGGGAGGAGATAGCGCGGTTCGGGGGTCAGCTCCAGCTTGACCCAGGGCTCCAGGCCCGCCGCCCGCGCCAGCTTGGCCAGGCGCACCGCCTCCTCCGCTGTCCGCGCACCGCTCGTATTGGGCAGGATGAACTGCTTCTTCGGGTCGATGGCCGACATGATACCTTCGTCGTCGGGCTTGGACAGATCCACACGGCGCAGGGCCACGGTGATAATATCGGAGCCGGAGGCGGCGATGGCCTCGCGCAGGGCCTGAGCGGACGGGAATTTGCCCGTGCCAATCATGAGGCGGGAGTTGAAGCTGCGGCCGGCGATAACGAGGGTGTCGGTGGGGGCGGGGTTGGTCATGGCGCTCGGGGTGTTCGTTGGGTGAAATGTCGTCAATTGAGGAAACTATTGAATAGCGTCGTATTATGGCAGACCCGGTGCCGCCATGGCACGTTCAAGCTCCCAAAGAGATTTCGTATCGATCTTTAAGCGCAGTACAACTTGCTCCAAACGGACACCACGGGTGCCACCCTCAAAGGGAGGAGCGAAGCGGGGGAACTTTGTGGGTGAAGGGACTTTAACCAGACACGGTTCACTTAATTATTAAATCCGCATCGCGATTCCAGCATCCACGGGGACATACCGCCGCTCTGGAGGGTGCGGCCCTGATTGCAGGCTCCCTGGCGGATCGAATTCTCTTCACTTACCCGTAGTGAATCTGCGGCGGTACGTCCCCTCAGAGCACCTGCGCGCGGCAGATGTGGGCCGTGGCGCGGGATTTGTTCAGTACGTAGAAGTGCACGCCAGGGACGCCGCTCTCCACCAGATCTTCCACCTGCCTTCCCGCATAGTACACACCGGCTGAGAATTGACCCTCTTCGTCGTGCTCGTGGGCTTCGAGGCGGCGCAGGAGCTTTTCGGGCAGCTTTGACCCGCACATGGAGGTCAATCGCTTGATCTGCGCCAGATTCGTCACGGGGAGAATGCCGGGAATCAGGGGCTGGGTGATCCCCACCGCCGAGACCTGATCGCGGAAGCGGTAGAAGTCGTCGTTGTCGTAGAAAAGCTGGGTGACGATGGCGTCCGCGCCCGCGTCAACTTTGCGCTTGAGGTTGTCCAAGTCGGCCTGAGGGCTCGTCGCCTCCTGGTGCATTTCCGGATAGCCCGCCACGAGGATGCCGAACTCGGGATACTCCGCCTTGATCAGCGACACGAGTTCGTTGGCATGGGCCAGGCCGCCCTTGTGCTGCACGAAAGTCGTTTCGCCCTTCGGCGGATCGCCCCGCAACGCCACGATATAGCTCACGCCGCGCTTCTTCGACGCTTCCAGGTAGGCCCGGAGTTCGTCGATGGTCGAGCCCACGCAGGTCAGGTGGGAGGCCACAGGTATCCCGGGGTGGCGCGACAGCACGCCGTCGAGCACTTCCAGCGTCTTTTCCTGAGTGGAACCGCCCGCGCCGTAGGTGCAGGTGATGAAGGCCGGCTTGCGCGCCGCGAGCTCTTCGAGGTTCTCGAAAAGATTCACCATGCCCTGCTCGGTCTTGGGCGGGAACAGTTCAAAAGAAACGGCGAGGCGCTCGCCGGAGAAGATATCGGACAATTTCAAAATGCTGCCTTTCAAAGAAAGATCTGAACCGCAAAGTTACGCAAATTAGCGCAAATTCTGCGGGTGTGTGGAATTCTTTTCGCGCCCAGATCTATCAGGCACTGCCCACGGTTTCACCGACTCTGTTTTGCTCATCAAAACAAAATTTGCGTTAATCTGCGTAAATTTGCGGTTCAGACTTTTAGCTCTTCGCACGAGGTTCACTACTTGCGGCTCGCATGCGCATCGGACAGTGTTTAGGTATCCTCAAATGGCTGCGTCGGGTCTTTGCCCATACAAACTGCGCGGTTCGGGTAAATTCGGCGAATTCATCGAATTTACCCCGCTCCGCGCACAATGGTACAATGAAAGTCCCGTTTCCCGGTAATTCGATACCCGGAGCGGACCCAGGCACCCGATTCTTCCCCCGCGACCCCCCGGAGTATAGGCATGAATTTTCTTGACGCCCTGAAAGACCAGATCATCGTGCTCGACGGCGCCACCGGCACCGCCATCCAGGATCTGTACCTCGGCGACGACTCCTTCGGCGGCAGCGACTTCAAAATGCTTTCGGATCTGCTCTCTTTCTCGCGGCCGGAGGATATGATCAATATCCACCAGAATTACTACAAGGCCGGCTCCCACGCGGTGGAGACGAACACCTTTGGCGCATCGCCCATGCGCCTCTGCGAGTACGACTTCTCCGGTATCGACCTGAACGCTTTCGAAGCCATTCCTTATCCTGAGATGGACTTTCGCGGCAACGATTACGAAGCCCTGGCCTATTTCATGAGCCGGCGTGGCGCGGAGCTGGCCTGCGAGGCGCGGGCGCGCTACCTGAAGGATCCCGGCTACGACGGTAGGCCGCTCTTCGTGTTTGGTTCCATCGGCCCCTCTAACCGCGTGCTCTCCAGCACCAAGGCGGACCTGACCGTATCGACCTATGAAGCCATCATGGACAACTTCTATCACCAGGTGAAGGGCCTCGTCGATGGCGGCGCGGACGTGCTGCTCTATGAGACCCAGCAGGACATCCTGGAGCTGAAGGCGGCCGTCATGGGCGGGCAGAAGGCCATGAAGGAACTGGGCGTGAAGCTCCCCATCATCGCCCAGGTGACGGTGGACAAGTTTTCGAAGATGCAGATCTTCCACACGGATATCCACGCGGCGCTGGTGACCATGCAGGGCATCGGCATCGACGTGTTTGGCATTAACTGCAGCATCGGGCCGGATCTGATGGAGAAGACGGTGGAGAAGCTCTCGCGCTACAGCCACCTGCCCATCTCGGTCATCCCCAACGCGGGCCTGCCCATGTCGGTGGACGGCAAGACCGTCTTCAAATTTCCGCCGGAAGAGTTTGCCGCGATCCAGCGGAAGTTCGTGGATCAATACGGCATCAATGTCGTCGGCGGCTGCTGCGGCACCACGGCGGCCCACATCAAGGCCGTGGCCGATCAGGTGCGGGGACTGAAGCCGAAGGCGCGCACCCCGGAGCCGGGGCTTTACCTCTCCGGCCCGCAGAATGCCGTGCTGCTGGACGGCTCGAAGACCCTCATCCGCTTTGGCGAGCGCCTCAACGTACGCGGCTCGAAGAAGGTGCGCGACGCGGTGGAGAATGACACCGGCATCGATCACGATGTGCTCGAAGAGGTCATCCGCGAGCAGGTGGAGGGCCTGGGCTGCCAGGTCATCGACGTGTGCATGGACTCGAACCAAATCGACACCGTGGCAGCGATGGTTGAAGTGGTCCACATCCAGACCACCGACTTTCCCGGCGCCATGTGCCTCGACTCTTTCCAGGTGGACGCGCTGGAAGAATCCATCAAGCAGTATCCCGGTCGTCCGCTCATCAACTCCATCTCCATGGAGGAAGCCTCGCCCGGCGTGCTCAAGATAGACGCCGTGCTCGATGCGGTGAACCAGCACAATCCGTGCTATGTGGGCCTGTGCACGGGACCCAAAGGCCCCGGCGCCACGCGCGACGAAAAGCTCGATCTCGCCAGCCAGATCCTGGATCGGGCGCTGGAGCTTTATGGCGTCACGCCCGACCGCATGTTCATCGATGTGAACTGCTTTCCGCTGGGCTCGGAATCGATCGAAGGTCAGAACTTCGCCGTGGAGACCCTCGAAGGCATCCGCATGGTGAAGGAGAAATACCCCACCGTGCGCACGACCCTTGGTGTGGGCAACCTTTCCAATGGTCTCGCGAAGAAGCCCTACATGCGCAAGGTGCTCACTTCGGTCTTCCTCGATGAAGCCCGAAAGATGGGCCTCGACTCCGCCATCATCAATCCGGACCACTATGTCTTCGTGTCCGATCTCGATCCCCACGATTACCAGCTCGGGCTGAAGGCCGTGATGGAGCGGGACATGGACGCCTTCGCGGAGCTGGAAGACATCGCCGAGCGGAAGACGGGCGTGGTGGTGGTGCGCCGCACGAGCTACGATGATCTGCCGCTGGAGCGGGCCATCTGCGAGAAGGTGAAAGACGGCTTCAAGGAGCGCATCAAGGGCAGCTTCGAGTACAAGGGCCACACCTACGAGTACATCGACAAGATCGCGATTCAGGTTTCCCAGGCGATGGAAACCCACGCGCCGCTTGACTTCATCAATGAATACCTCATGGGTGCGATGAAGGATCTCGGCGACGGCTTCGGCCGCGGCGAAGTGTCCCTGCCGCATCTGCTGAAATCCGCCGACGTCATGCGCCAGGCCATGGGCTTCCTGGAGCAATACATGCGCAACGAGGCGGGCGTGGACATCCACAGCAAGATCGAATACAAGGGCGTGGTCGTCATCGGCACCGTCTACCAGGACGTGCATTCCATCGGCAAGGATCTGGCCCGCACGCTGCTGGAAAACTATGGCTACCGCGTGATCGACCTCGGCACCATGACGCCGCTCCAGGGCTACATCGACGCGGCGAAAGAGCACAACGCCGACGCCATCGGCATGTCCGCGCTCCTCGTGCAGACCTCCAACCACATGATCACCGTGGCCGCGATGATGGAAGAGCAGGGGCTCAACATTCCCATTCTCATCGGCGGCGCGCCCGTGAGCGATCGCCACGCGGCCTACGTGGCCATGGCGAACCGTGAAGAGCCCGAGACCATGCGCGACAACGTTTTCTATTGCCGCACGGCCATGGACGGCGTTAACGTCATGAACAAACTCCGCTCCGCAGGCGACATCAGCGATTACTACCGCGACAACAAGAAGAAGCTCATCCGGCGCATGGAGCGCGCAGAGAAGCGCGCCGCCGAGGACAAGGAACTCCTGGAGACCCTGCCGCGCCGCGTCGTGTCTTTCGACGGGTTCAGCCTCTCACCCGAGCCCCGCTTCGCGCGCCGCAAGGTGACCTATAGCCTGCGCGAATTTGCCGCGCATCTTGACAAGAAAACGCTCTATTCATTGAACTGGCGTTTCGGCGGCACGGCCTCCCGCGAGAAGCAGGGCCACAGCAAGGAAAAGCTCGACGCGCTGCTCGAAGAGTGGATCGAGAAGGCCACCGTGAATAACTGGGTCGTGCCCCAGGGCGTCATGGGCATCTACCCCTGCCAGGCCGACGGCGACACCGTCATTGTCTATGACCCCGAGACCGCGAGCAACGAAATTGCCCGCTTCGGCTTCACCGTCGTCATCGGCGGCGAGCGGGACGACACCGTCGCCGGCGCGCAGTACTTCCACCCCGTCGGCAGCGGCCAGATGAGCGCTATCGGCCTCCAGCTCACCACCAGCGGCCCCCAGGTGGACGATTTCCTCGCGGAGATGAAAGAGGCCGGCGACTCCGAGTCCAACCTCTTCCTCCAGGGCCTCTCCGACCGCGTGGCGGAAGACATGGCCGAGCACCTGCACCAGCTCATGCGCGAACTCATGGGCATCGGCCCAAAACAAGGCACCCGCTGGAGCCCCGGCTACCCCGGCCTCCGCGACATCCACCTCAACGCGAAGATTCACGAACTGCTCGGCGGCGAAGAGCTCATCGGCGTGAAACTAACCGAGGCCAGCGAGTTCAGCCCCACGGGGACGACGGGCGCGGTGTGCAGTTTTCATCCGGATGCGCGGTATACGTGAGGGGATACCTTGTGTTTGCGAGCTGACGTCGCGATCTGGTTTATCAATGGAGACGCGCAAGGCTGGGAGCGCAGGCGTCCCGCCTGCCGATGAGCAGAGCAAACCCAGACATTCTTTCGAGTCCATGTTCGAAGTTCGTGTGTACGTGCCTTTACTTTGGCACCTCCGGCGCGTTGCAGGCGGGGACGCCTGCGCTCCCAGCCGTACGCATCTTCGAGGGTGGGTCGAGGACGCGTCGTTGTGAGGGGATCTGTGAGCGGACCATGTTCGCAATAGGAAAGTCCGGGTCAAATCAGTGGAGAATACTCCTGCCTGGTGTCAGCCGCAGGCCGACCGGCACGGCGTTCATCCCCGCGATACGCCCGGATGCCGCAATTCGTCGATCAACGCTTCGAAACCGTCGTCGTGCTCGCCGGGCCAGGTGCCGAACAGGACGCGAACATCGGCTATCGGCGTTACACCCTGAGTTTCTGCAAGTTCCTCCAGGGTTGGGGAATGCCAGAAGTCGGGTTCCGACGGCCCGTCATTCGCCGGTATATTGGCGTTAATGTCTCCGTCCGGCACGGCAAGCGTTCCTTTTCATATCATTGCTATACTATAGCTTACACGAGCGCGCGCCATTTTCATAGTCGTGCCAGATCCCAACTAAGCTAAACTGGCGGAACCATTCGCGATGCCACCATCCCACACGAGGTCCCTATGACACGCCAACTTCTCACCGCCCTGCTCCTCCTCGCCGCGTTCCCCGTTCCGGCGGAGGACGCCGCGCTCACCGATGCGCAAGCGCAGGCGTTGCTGGCCGATGCGTTGCGCTTCGCGGGCGAGCAGCGCTACCCAGAATCCCTCGCGGCTTTCGAGAAGGTGAAGGTGCAACGGCCGGAGGCCATCGTATCGATCCAGGGCTTCAAGATGGCGGTCGTGTATGCCAAGGTGGGGGATAGGGAAAAGTTCGATGCTCATAGCCGATGGCTGATCGCGCGATATAAGGACGCGGAGCTTGCGACGGATGCGGAGCGTTCGGTGAAAGGTTACCTGCTGTTTGCCGGGCCGCACGACCCGGTGCTGCTGGCCGAAGCCGTTGGGCGGACGCGCTACGCGGTGGAGGCTGCGGCGAAGGCGGGCGAGGCGGAGCTGCTGCCCTGGTTTTACCTGTCCCACGGCATGGCGGAGTACCGCATGAAGCACTACGCCGAGGCATCCACCTGGCTCGCCAAAGTGGCGGACAACGAGACCCTTTACATCCGCAGCCTCGCGCAGGTTTTCCACGCCATGGCCGTCCACGGACAGGGCCAGCGCGCGGAGGCCCTGGCGCTCCTGGAAAAAGCGCGGGCGACGGCGGCGACCCTTCCCGTGCCCGGCACCGAGGAATACCAGGAGGAATGGACCGACACGCTGTCCACCCAACTGGCCATGGGCGAAGCGGAGGCGCTGATCGCGCCGTGAGTGCGGGCGGGATTCGTCTTGGTCTCGTTACTTGCTCCCATAATCCCTCCTCAGCGTCTCCAGATGATGCCCCATGTGGTGATGGGTGAAGTACAGCATCCCGCGCACGGCCAGGTTGCCCAATAGCGGATGGGGCAGCACGTATTTGTCCAGGTCCTGCTCGCTCCAGGTTTCTGCGACTTCGACCAGCCGTTTACCTTCGTGGCGGAGGGCCTCCAGGAGTCGGGGCTTGTCTTCCAGCGCGACAACGGGAGGAACGAAGCGGCCCGGCGCTTTGCCGCCGGCCGCGAGGGTGGCTTCGTAGCGGGCGACGAGGGCTTCCATGGATTCGCCGGGGGCCTTGGCGGTGCCGAATTTCATGCGCAGCGCGATGCCGGGAAGTCGAAGAGCCAGGTTCAGGGGCTTCGTGCTGAGGATGAGGTGGTCGAGGTGCTGGCCCTCGGTCCAGCGCTCCGGCGGTGCGGTGCAGAAGGTAGTGTCGGGCCGTTCGGCGAACCAGGCGGCGGTTTCGGCGAAGCGGTCCGCGAGGGTGCTGGTGATTTCGGATCGGGTTTGCATGATTGGGCATCTCCGCTTTTTCACGACTCAGATATGAGTAGAACAGATGGAGCGAGTGGAGTCAATGGGGTGCGGCGGTGGATTTGGCGCGGCCGTTGGCCGCAACCAAGATCACTATAGGCGTGCCACGCGATCCGGCAACGCCGGTTCGTGTGCCCATGGCGAGGTTTTCCTGGTACGCCAGCAGTAACTGGACTGGCCCTTTTGCATCCATCCTATGAATAAGATAGAGCCAGACAACTCACACGACGCCATCGGGTGCGAATCTCGTTCCAATCGCCCAGTTGAGGCTATCCTCGAACGCCCACGAGTACCCGATCCACGGCACACGAACCGGCGTTGCCGGATCGCGTGGCACGTCTCCACGGCTTTCTCTCCGTGCCCCCCTTGACGTACACTAGGGCCATATAATACAAACAGACGCCTTTCGGGCGCTCCGGGTGAGTGATACTTTGGATACGTTGCACAGTTTAAAGAATTGGCAGTTTCTGCGGGACCGGCGGCAGCATCAGTATTGGCGGGCGGCGGTGGTGGGGCTGGTGGCGGGTGCCGTGGCGCTGTTTTTTCAGCGGGCGCTGGTGCTGGCGGAAGATGCGCGGATCGATTTGCTGGATCATCTGCACGCGACCCATCCCGCCTGGGGCTGGGTGGTGCCCATGCTCATTGCGGGGGCCTGCGGCGCTTTTGTGGGCTGGCTTACGTCGCGCTTTGCGCCCGAGGCGGGCGGCAGCGGGATTCCCCATACGAAGGGCGTGCTGATGCACGTCAACACGATGCCTTGGGCGCGCATTCTTCCGGTGAAGTTTCTGGGCGGCGTCCTGTGTATCGGGTCGGGCTTCTCCCTCGGGCGCGAGGGCCCCACGGTTCAGATGGGCGCGGCGGTGGGCAAGCTGGTGGCGGATGTGCTCCGCGTTCCGTCGAAGGCGGCGCCGCGCCTGATGGCTTGCGGTGCGGGCGCGGGGCTGGCGGCGGCTTTCCATGCGCCCCTGGCGGGCTTCATCTTCACCATCGAGGAATTGCAGCGGGAGTTCTCCACGCTGACCTACGTCATGGCCCTGGTGGCCGCGGTCGTGGCGGATATCGTTGCCACGTCCTTCTGGGGCACGGAGAATGTTTTTCAGGCCACGGGCTTCCCGGCCGCGCCGCTGTCTTCGCTGCCCGTGTGCGTGGCTATCGGGCTTGCGGCGGGTGTGCTGGGCGCGGGCTTTTCCAAGTCGCTCCTGCAGATTCAGCGGCTGGCGGCGGGCCCGCTGAAGTCTCCGGCCTGGGCGCGGGCCGGGGCCGTGGGGCTGGTGGTGGGCCTCGCGGCCTGGTGGATGCCGGCGCTGTCGGGCGGTGGCCACGAGATTACGAAATTGATGCTTCACGGGGACACCATGACGGAGCAGACCATAGGGTTCCTGCTGATGCTATTCGTCGGCAAATTCCTGCTCACGCTGCTCTGCTACATGTCCGGCGTGCCCGGCGGCATCTTTGCGCCCATGCTGGTGATGGGCGCGGCCATCGGGCTGATCGCGGGCACGGTTTCGGGTAATATCTTTCCCGGCATGGCTCCCGTGCCGGCATCCTTCGTGGCCATCGGCATGGCGGCTTTCTTTGCGGCGGTGGTCCGCGCACCCATCACGGGCATCGTGCTGGTGCTGGAGATGACGGGCGACTTCCACCAGTTGCTGCCGTTGATTACGGCCTCGCTCTTCGCCGTGGTGGTTTCGGAACAGATGGGGTCCGAACCGATCTACGAAGCGCTGCTGGAGGCCGACATCAACCGGAGCCAGCCCAACGTCCCCGCGCACCGCGAACCGGTGCTGCTGGAGTTTGTTGTGCAGGAAGGTTCCGAAATGGACGGTAAGGCGATCAAAGAGCTTCCCCTGCCCGCGCGCTGCCTCTTCGTGACCATCGCGCGCCAGGGCAATGATCTGCTGCCCAATGGGGACACCACTCTGCAACGGGGCGATCACGTCACGGCGGTGCTGAGCGGCGCGGGGGCCGCCGAGGCCGTGGTGCGCCTGCTGCCCTTGAGTAAGGCCTGACGACGGCGGACCGACAGGCCAAAATGTGGAGAAGAATCGCCCCCAAGCTACTTGTGCAGCGTGCTGGATATATGCGGTCGCGACAGGTACAATTACGGGGAAAGTAAGCAGAAAATAAATTCTTTGCGTATCTTTGGTGGGTATCGCGTTCTGCTGAAATCCAATATTCCGTCGCGGGATGCGTGGTAGTGGCCGCGAAACCGGCCTGGGATCTTTAGAGCGTTGCGCAATATGGGGAGCGAGGCTCATCGGATGCCACCAGTTACACAAGGGGAGCGGTGTCGATCGCATGTCCAGGCCGGATTGAGGCCACTTGATGAACCCACTTTTGCCGCCCACGTTCACCACGCTGTTTATCACTACGCTGCTGATGCTGGTGTGCCATCATATGTACCGACAGGAGCGAGACCGAGCCCTGCTGCTCTGGACCTGGGCCTGGGTGGCCTTCTTCTTCCGGCAGCTCGGCGCGCTCGCTTCCGTGTTCCGGCCAGAACTTGATGCGCTTCACGGCGCCAACCATATTCTCAGCCTGCTTTTCACCTATCTGCTGCTTCGGGCGGCGCAACAGTGGTCGAGTGTCACGAGTCCCCGATACTGGAACCTTGTGCTCGCGGCGTGCGCAGGCTGGACCGTGCTTTCGGAGGTCCTGGCATGGCCCCATCTGGCTGCGTCGATTCCGCCCTCGTTCCTCTCGGCCTTCGCGGCGCTCTGGGCGGGCCTCACGATGCTGCGCTCTCCACGGCGGCAGGGCAATCGTGGCGCGACCCTCACCAGTTGGGCGCTCGTTGCCTGGGCCTTCCATGCCCTGGATCATCCCCTGTCCTGGGAATTGGAATGGTATCTGCCCTGGGACTATGAGATCGACGCGGCCCTTGCCCTGTTCACGGCGGTGGCCATCTGGCTGCTGTACTACGGCGAATCCCGCCAGTCGTTCGATGCGGGCCAGGCGTCTTACGCGTCTCTGGTTTCGAGTCTGCCGACCCTGTTCTGGAAGATCGAGGGAGCGCGCCCGCGGGAGATTTTCCACACGCCTCCCCGTGTGATTCAGGAACGGTGGTCCGGCGCAGGATCAGACTGGGCGGAATCCATTCATCCGGACGACTTTCTCCGGGTTGCCGGCACATGTCGCACGGCCATTGAGAAACGAGAGCCTTTCTCTATCGAGTATCGTCTCCGGAGTGGGGAGGGCGAGTATCGATGGGTCAAGGATGACGGGGCGCCGGTCTTCGATGCCAGTGGCCAATACACCGGCTTCGTGGGCGCAGCGACGGATATCACGTCGCAGAAAGAAAATGAGGCCCGTCTTATCGAGCGAGAACGGCGCCTCCATGTACTTTTTGAAGAATCCGCCGACGCTATATTCGTGGCGGAGCCGGGGGGCAGGCTGGTCCAGGTTAACCAGCAGGCCTGCCACTCCACCGGATACAGCCGCGAAGAACTCCTCAACATGAACGTCACGGAACTTGATACGGATACCGCACTTGACTTCAAAGCCTTTTTCAGTCGGCTCAGCGCCTCAAAGACCGCGCTTCTCCATACGGGCCATCGCCGGAAGGACGGTTCTGTGTTCCCCGTCGAGGTGCGTACGGCCTATATTCAAACGGAGGATGGCCCCCTGATTATGGGCACGGCCCGTGACCTGACCGAACGGGTGGAGAGCGAACTCCGAAATTACCAGATCCTGGAAACGGCAATTGACGGTTTCTGGGTGGTTGACCGGTCCGGGAAGCTGGTCGAAGCAAACGCCGCCGCCGCGGAATCCCTGGGATATACGCTTGAGGAGTTGCTTCAGCTTTACGTCTTCGATATCGACGCGGACGAGCAGCCGGACGAGACACGTGATCGGATCCAGACCATTTTCGAGAAGGGCCATCTCCGTTTCGAAGCGCGACATCGCCGGAGGGACGGCGGCGTGATCGACGTGGAAATAAGCGTCAGCCATCATCCGCAATTGCCGGGACATCAATTTACCTTCATCCGCAACATTACCGAGCGAAAAAAGGCTGAAATTTCGCTTAGAAAGGGCGAGTCCTTCCTGAATCGCTCCCAGTCGGTGGGGCATATCGGTAGTTGGGAGTTCGAGCTTGCAACCGGGCAGGTCACCTGCTCCGACGAGTTCTACAGGATTTTTCAATATACGACTTCCGGGGGGGGCGTGTCTGCCCGGCGCATTTTTCAATGCGTTCATCCAGAAGATTGGTACGCAGCCCGAAGAGCCTATATTAAATCGCTACGGGAAGGGGACGGACTGTATGCGACCGAGTTTCGCATCATCCGCGCGGGCGATGGGGATGTGCGGGTGGTGGAATCGCGCTATGAACACGAGCGCGACGCGCGCGGGCGGGTTTTCCGGTCGCTCGGCGTGGTTCAGGACATTACCGAGCGCAAGCGGCAGGACAACGTATCCGCGGCACGCCTCCGTCTGGTCGAGTTCGCCAGCCAGGGGCACAGTTCCCACGATTTACTCCAGGCTTTCCTGGACGAGGCGGAAAAGCTTACCGACAGCAAGGTCGGTTTTTTCCACTTTGTGGAGCCGGATCAGGAGAATCTCTCGCTCCAGGCCTGGTCCACCAACACGCTGGCCCACATGTGCACCGCGGAAGGCGTGGGACTCCACTACCCCATCAGCCAGGCCGGCGTGTGGGTAGACTGCATCCACGCGGGAAAGCCCGTGATACACAATGACTACGCCAACCTGCCGCATCGGAAGGGCCTGCCGGAAGGGCACTCGCCCATCATCCGGCAACTGGTGGTACCTGTGTTCCGTGCGGGTCAGGTGGTGGCCATTCTTGGTGTGGGGAACAAACCCACCAATTATGGCGAGTACGACTGCGACATGATCGTGCAGTTGGCCGATATCGCTTGGGACACGGTGGTGCGCATGCGGGCGGAGGAAGCGCTGCAGGCGTCGGAGGCGAAGTTCTCGAAGGCCTTCTGGAATGCGCCCTTCCTCATGACCCTGACCGCACTGGAAGATGGACGCTGCCTGGAGGCCAATGACGCCTTTTACAGGCTCACCGGCTTTACCCCGGAACAGATCCTGGGCAATACCCTGACCGAGGTGGGTTTCATTTCCCCGGCGGTCCGTAAGGACCTTATCAGTTACTTCGAGCGCGATGGTCAAGCCCGGGAGGTGGAGCTGGAGCTTCATCGCGCGGATGGCTCGCCGTTGACCGGCCTGTACTCCGGAGTACTCTTGGAAGTAGATGGCGCAAAACGCATTCTCTCCACGGCGGTCGACATCACGGAGCGCAAGCAGGCGGATCTCAAACTGGCACACGCCTACGAACTGCTGGAGCGCTCCAACGAGGCCGCCCGTATCGGAAGCTGGGAAATTGACCTGCGCACGATGGAGATCACCTGGGGCCGCGTCGCGTGCGAGATCTTCGGCCTCGCTCCGGACGCCCGGGTCGCCATAGACGACTGGCTGAATTTATACGTCTCGGCGTCTGGCGCCCCATGTGCAGAATGCCCTGTGAGCGAGTCGCTGTCCCGGGGAGAGGCTTTCGACTGTGAATCGATTGTGCGCACGGCGGCGGGGGATGAGCGTTTCGTTCGGACCAACGGGCTGCCCGTCATGGAAGACGGCAGGTGCGTGAAGATGTATGGGCTCTTTCAGGACCTGACCGAGCGGCGTCTGTCCGAAATTGCCCTTCAGCGCCAGCAACGCGCGATCGACCTGACCAGGAACATGACGACCGTGTTTCTCACCGCGTCACCGGACAATGTGTTCACCGATCTCCTCGATGTGGTGAAGAAAGCCACCGAGAGCCACTTCGGGCTTTTTGGGTATATCGACGACAATGGGAATCTTGCCTGTCCGGCGCTGTCGCAGCTCCTGTGGGGTTCCACTGAGTACGCGGACGGCAAGGCGGTATTCCGCCCCGAGCAATGGGGGGGGCTCTGGGGAAAAGCCCTTCGCGATTCAACGACCTGCCTCCTGAATGAGAAATTGCAGGTCCCTGAGGGGCATCTGAGCCTGGACAACGCCATCGCCACGCCGCTGGTGCATCAGGGGCGCGCCATCGGCCTGTTCGTGCTGGCCAACCGGGTGGGCGGTTACGGAGGCGACGAAGTCGATCTCCTGGAGAGCGCGGCCCTGCAGACGGCCCCGGTGCTGAATGCCTACCTGGAGCGGATTCGCAAGGAAGATGAACACGAGCGTCTGGAGGCCCAGTTTCGCCAGGCCCAGAAAATGGAGGCCATCGGACAGCTTACGGGCGGCGTGGCCCACGACTTCAACAATCTCCTCCAGGTCATCATCGGCTATTCCGATATCCTCCTGCTCCACAAGATTACCACTGAGCAATCGCGGGATCTGCTGGAGCAGATCGCCGGGGCCGGCAACCGCGCCGCCCGGCTGGTCTCCCAGCTCCTCCTGTTCAGCCGCCGCCAGATCATGCGGCCCGAGACCCTGAGTCTCAACGAGACCACCGCCGATCTCATGAAAATGCTCGGCCGCATCATTGGCGAGCACGTGCAAATCCGCTGGCACCCCGCGTCGCACTTGAGCTATGTCTTCGCGGATCGGAGCATGATCGAGCAGGCCCTCACCAACCTCTGCGTGAACGCGCGCGACGCCATGCCCGATGGCGGCATCGTGACCATCGAAACTCGGGAGGTCACCCTGAGCGCCCAGGACTGCGCGAGCAATCCCGAGGCCCAACCGGGGGATTACGTGCTCCTCAGCGTCAGCGATACGGGGTGCGGTATGGGCGAGGAGACCCTGAACCACATCTTCGAGCCCTTTTTCACCACCAAGGCCGTCGGCAAGGGCACGGGCCTCGGCCTGGCCACGGTCTACGGTATCGTCAAACAGCACAACGGCGTCATCGACGTCCAAAGCCAGCCGGGCAAGGGGGCAACCTTCAATCTCTACTGGCCCGTTCAGGCTGCGGGGCAGCGCAGGATCGAGATTGACATGGCGGAGGAGCCCGTCGCCGGCGGCACCGAGACGATTCTTCTCGCCGAAGACGACGAGGCCGTGCGCGTCATGGTCCGGCAGATTCTCGAAAGCGCGGGCTACACGGTGGTCACCGCGGTCGACGGGGCCGACGCCCTCGCCGTGCTGAAGGACTATCCAGGCCGGGTCGACCTTGCCATCCTCGACGTGGTCATGCCCAACATGGGCGGCCACGAGGCCTGCCAGCGGATGCAGGCGGAACACCCCGGCATCAAGGCCTTTTTTGCGAGTGGCTACAGCGAGGACGCGATTCACAAGAACTTCGTTCTTGACGAAGGGCTGACCCTCATCCAGAAGCCCTACACCCACCGTGACCTGCTCAAGACAATCCGGGAGGTGCTGAGCCGGAGTTGAGGCGGGGACCTTCGCCGGAAAGTTTCTCCTTGCATCATTGCGCGCGGCGGCCTCTTTACGTATAACACAACGTAAGGATTGCCGCCATGACCGAATTGAACGATCAGAGTCTCCTCAGCCATTGGTACCGCCACCGGAACGCCGAGGCCTTCCGCGTGCTGGCCACCCGCCACGCGCGCATGGTCTACGCCACGGCATTGCGCATCCTGCGCAATGCCCACGACGCGGAAGAAGTCGCCCAGCAGAGCTTTCTCGCCCTGGCGCAGACGCGCCGCCCGCCTTCGGGCAACGTGGCCGCGTGGCTCCACCGCACCGCCTGCCACGCCGCGCTGAACCTGATCCGCGCACGCAAGCGCCGCACCGCGCGGGACCACGCCTACGCCGCCGCGCAGCCCGACAGCACCCGGACCGAATGGGACGACATCCGTGATCTCGTGGACGAGGCCGTGGCGGGATTGCCCGATGCCTGCCGGGAATGCATCGTGCTCTATTTCTTCGAGGAGCAGACCCACGCCGCCATCGGCGAGCGCCTGGGCATTTCACGCCAAGCGGTGGCCCAGCGCATCGAGAAGGGGATCACCCTCGTGCGCAAGCGCCTCGCCAGCAAAGGCGTCGTAGCGCCCGCCGGAGCCGCCTTGGTTGCATTGATTCATGAAAATTCCGCCCATGGCTTGCCCGCGACGTTAACGACGGAACTGGGGCGCATCGCCCTCGCGGGTACGCCTTCAATCTGGGCCGTGGGCGCGACGTATGTGTCGGGGTTGGGATTTAAGGCGGCTGCGGCAGTGCTGGTGGTGGGGGTGGCGACAACGGTGTTTGTGCTGGGGAACACTCAGGAAGCGATCGAGGTGGCGGAATTGCGGACTGCGGAACCGGTCTTGGCCCCTGAGCGTGGGGAAGCGGTGTCAGCAGTCGCAGCCTCCAGACTCGTCGAGAAGACAAGCGTCGTGGCGCCCGCCACCGTGGACCCGCTTGTTACGTTGGTCACCGATTCAAATCGGGCCTCGCTTTCAGGTGTCGTGTTGCTCCCCGATGGCACGCCCTACGCCCATGCAACGGTGCGGATCGAGGCGGTGGGCTACGACGGCGTGGCTCGCCCCAAGGGCATGTCTTTCAGTGTAGCCGCGGATGAATTGGGCCGCTTCGAACAATCAGAAATACTTCCGGCGGAGTACATGGTTATCGCGTCGGAACCCAACACAGAGAGATACGATCGACGGAGCGCGACGAAAGTAACTCTGGCAGCGGGCGAGCACAAGTCTGGGCTGGAGATCCGTTTTGGGACCGAGGGCGATCTAACGATATCAGGCACCGTCGTGGGCACTGCGGGTAATCCGCTGAAGGGGATAGAAGTCGCCACACTGGGTTCCGTAGTGCGAACCGCTGTGAGTGATGAAGACGGCGAGTTCACGTTGTCCTATCTTCCCGACGAGCAGTTCACCGTTCTTGCCCCCGGTATCGAACGCAATCAGGCCGTGACGATGGTGAAAGCCGGTGACCAGGATGTGCGACTGGTGGTCGCATTGGACGGCAAGATCCAGGGGCGCGCAATAGACGCGAAAACGCGCAAGCCGATAGCAAGCTTTCAGGCGACCTGCATGCAGGGGCACTTGGCCGATTTTGAGCCATCGCTTGCCTTCGGATGGCACAGCTTTTCTGAGTCCGACGGGGCCTTTGAATTGCCACGCGTTCCAGCAGGCGACGTCACGGTGGCCATTCGCGCCAAAGGTTATGAGATTGCCGTCATGCCGGTCGTGGTCGAGGAGGGAAAGACGCTGCGCAATTTCGAAGTGGCCATGGAACCGGCCCGCGCCATTACCCTTGCCGGCAGCGTCGTGACCGAAGGTGGTCAACCCGTGGAAGGCGCCCGAATCTACACCGAGCCTATTCCCTCTTACGACAGCGCGGGTGACGCTACGAGTGACGCCCAGGGTCGATTCGAAATACCCAACGCCCTTCCGGGAATCACAAAACTCTACGCATCCCTCCCGGGCTTCGCCTCTGCAATGGCCGCGGTATCGGAAGTTACGACCATCGTCATGGCGCAGGCGGGCCGCGTCGTTGTCGAGGTCTATTCCGACGGAGCGCCCATGCCGAAAGCAGGTGTTTACACGCATTCGGACCGCGGCGAATACGACGAGGCCGTGAGGACGGATGATATTGGCCGAGCCACATTCGAGAAGGTTCCACGGGGCGAACTGCGGATCGATGTTCGGCCTGACAACGTCCGTTTCCAGTCCACGAGCGTCGTGCTGGCACCGCGGGAAGAGAAAGTCGTGCGCGTCGACATCGCGCCCGCCGAGGCCGGTGTGGAAGGCACGGTGTACCTGGACGGTGAACTGGTATCCAGTGCCGAGGTCAGACTCTTTGTCGAGACGGCTACGGGATCGGAGACCTTGAGCCAGAGCGTCACGGCGAGCGGCGAGTTTCGATTTGCCCAGGTTCCGGTGGGGAAGGCGCAATTGGGCGTAGTCACCAGCGCGCCGCAACGACGTGCCCTTGTGGACGAAGTCACCCTTACTGCGGGCCAGGTGACTACTGTCGATGTGGACGTGACGGAAGCGGCCCGGCTGCGCGGCATGGTGAATGGCGCTGCAACGGACGAAGTGGTGCAGATCGTGGTGTATCGTGGAAGGATAGAAATCGGGGAGGCCCTGGAAATCGGCGTCGGTCGCGCTGTGGACCCGGCCGTTGCGGCCCATGCAACTATTGACGAATCGGGTGCATTCGAGGCGCCGCTCCAGAAGCCCGGAACCTACACCGTCGTGCTCTTCACCAATCCAGAAGGCGACTATTTGAGCCGCGTTCAGCGCGACTATCGGGTCGTCGAAGTGCCCGAGAGCGGCGAGCTGAATCTGGATTTCAATCTGACGCCGTGATCTCGACCATCACTGCACCGACCCAGGCAGGGCGGTTGTCACGCACGCCGCGCGGGGAAAAACTCTCTCCCACGCGCGGCGTTCGCGCAACAAAGGATCTTGGACATTCATGTCCGAGGCAGAGCCTGCAACATCTTTCGAAGGGCCTGATGGTGTGTATGAGGCCCAAAGTATCCGACACCATTAATCCGGCAGTCCAGACTGATCGCACACATTTACCGGGCCCTATGGCGTCGGCACAGGCTCTGCCTCGGACATGAATGTCCAAGATCCTTCCTTGCGGGCTCCTTATAAACACGTCAGGCTGCGCATCCCCATTGGCCGTCTTGACCTTGGCGGCGTCTTTACGTATAACAACCACAGGGGATGCCGCCATGACGGAATTGAGTGATCAGACTTTATTGGCCTACTGGTACCGCAACCGGAACGCGGAGGCTTTTCACGTTCTGGCCTCGCGCCATGCGCGGATGGTCTACGCCACGGCCCTGCGGGTCCTGCGCGATGTGCAGGCCGCGGAGGATGTGTCGCAGGAGAGTTTTCTGGCGCTGGCGCAGGCGAAGCGCCCGCCCTCGCGCAATGTGGCCGCCTGGCTCCACCGGACCGCCTACCACGCCGCGCTGGATGTCATCCGCTCGCGGAAGCGGCGCGACGCACGGGATATCGAGTACAGCAAAGCGCAGCCCGGCGCGGCCCACATCGCGTGGGACGATATCCGCGAGCTGGTGGACGAGGCCGTCATGGCGCTGCCCGAGACCAGCCGCGAGCCATTGGTGCGCTACTTCTTCGAGCAGGAGTCCCACGCCGCCATCGCGATCGCCCTGGGCATCCCGCGGCAGACCGTGACCCATCGCATCGGCAAGGGCATCGAGCAAGTGCGGAGGCGATTGAAGGAGAAAGGCGTGATCGTGCCCGCCAGCGCGGCACTGGTGACGCTGATTCAGGAGAATTCCGCCCAGGCGATGCCCACCGCAATCCTGCAGGAGGTAGGGCGCACGGCCCTGGTGGCGACACCGTCGATGTGGGCGGTTCTTGGAAGTTATACATCGGGGGCGGGGTTTAAAGTGGCTGCGGCAGTGCTGGTGGTGGGGGTGGGATGGACGTTGATCCAATTCGCAGGCGATGGGCCAAGTGCTGCGTCCAACCTGATGGATGGCCATATTGTGAGCGAATCCCCGAATCTCGGTTTTGTATCCGCGACGGAGACTCCGAGAAGTGATTTGGCATTGGTTTCTACGTCGGCCAGCCTGCAAGAAGTGGAAAGCGATGTAGAATCCACAACTGACGAAGCTGGCGGTTCGGAAGCGTCGCCCACCGATTCGTCGCGGCTGGCTTCCGCTGCCGGTGTCGTTACATTGGCTGATGGCCGAACCTTTTCCGACGCCAACGTGCGTTTGATCAATGTGGAAGTGCTGGCCGATCACCGATATCCAGAAGACACACTCTTCGAAGTCAAGACCGATGCCCATGGACGATTTGAGCAGACGGACATGCCGCCCGCCGAGTATAGCCTCATGGTCACGGAACCCGCAGACAATTCCTGGGGAGCCGCTAACGAGTTCATGCGCATTACCCTGGTGCCGGGCGAGCAGAGGAAGGACTTGAACATTGTATTCGGTACGGAAGGCAATCTCACCGTTTCCGGTACCGTCGTCGATGGCGAAGGGCGCCCGCTAAACGGGGTTCGCCTCTACACGTTCGGACCCGGCCCACGCGCGGCAATGACCGACGCGCAGGGGCGGTTCACACTGCGGTATCTCTCGGGTAGCGATGTAAAGTTTCATGCGGACAAAGTCGGGTACAGCGGGACAGGGACCACGGTGCCTGCGGGCACTCAGGATGTGCAGTTGACCATGTATGTGAATGGTGCCATATCCGGGCGGGTCATCGACGCGAAAACGCGAAAGCCGGTAACTCATTTCAAAGCGTCGTTCATGAACGGACATAGGCCTTCGTTTCAGGAGTCCATGTTCGGAAACTCAATACAATTCGACCATCCCGGGGGGGAGTTTGAACTCCCGCAGGTATATGTGGGTGAAGTAACCGTGGTCGCACGCGCGGCGGGCTACGCGCCCGCCATGGCGCAAGTGGTGGTGGAGCCCGGCAGTACGTTGCGCGATGTTACCCTTGAGCTGGACCGGGCCAGCGCAAAGCCACTGTCAGGCATTGTTGTCTCCGAAGACGGTACGCCCATAGCGGGTGCCCGTATCTATACGGATCGCATCGCACCTCCCGATAGTCGCGACATAAATGTAGTCGCTGAAAGTGGTGCGGGAGGTCTGTTTACGGTAGAGAAGGCACCGCCAGACACACCATTCTTCGCGGCCTGGCATCCGGACTATGCACCGAGTTCCAGTTCGGTGACTGATAACACGACTATCGTGCTAAAACGCGCCGCGCGATTGAACGTCGAAGTTCTGTCCCAGGGGCGGCCCATGCCTCGCATTGAAATTCGCACTTACTTTCTCAACGCTCCCAACGTCGGGTATATCGGTGGCGGAGTAACGGATTCGAATGGTCGGGTGCTGGTTGCGGAGGTGATACCCGGCAAGGCGATTGTCGCGATATGTCTTCCTTTTGACCGGATGCAGCATAAGGTTGTGAGCTTTGCCCCCGGCGAAGAGAAATCGGTCCAGTTTGAGGTGATACCCGGCGAAGCCTCGATTGAAGGTACGGCATACAACGATGGTGAGCCTGTGGCCGGGGGGGAGGTGAGCCTATTCGTGGAGGCGGAAACAGGTTCGGAGCTCTTCAAGAGGAAGATTTCCGCAGACGGGACCTTCGAAATCCGGGACGTTCCGACGGGCACCGCGCAGCTTATTGCCGTAGGTGAAGACTATAAACAGCGGACCCGGATTGATGGTGTTCAACTCTCTGCAGGCGAATCCACCACATTGGCGGTCGACCTGACGCCTACGTGCCGAGTGACGGGAGATGTGGCCGATTTGCATATCGGGGATGTGGCCCGGCTCACCTTCTTCCAAGGAGCGATGGACACTCAGGCCGCGATCAGTGCAGCGAGCCAAAGTTGGTTCGGACCGGACTTCCTGGGCATGCGCGTTACGGACGGGACAAAACCTTACGAATTGACCCTGCACACCCCGGGCGCGTATACGATCCTTCTGACGACCTTCAAAGCGAACAATATCGAAGATAGCACGGACCACGAGTCTCGCGTCATCGAAGTGTCGGCCGACGAGGATCTTGTCGTCGACTTTCAGTTGACCTACTGACGCCGAAAGAGTCAGGAATCGAACTACGCGCGGCGTTCGCGTGTCCACCAGGCGAGCAAGGTCACGAGCCCGCAGGCGATCAGGATCTCTGCCCAGGGGTTGCGCGGTGCGCCGCTTCCGGCGTTGCAGCCGAAGCTACCCTTTTCACCGAAGTCTACTTGTACCATGAATGGTCCTGTTCTTCCGGCCTCCTTGGATGCGCGCACCCAATAGCTTTCGCCCGCGGTAAGCACCACCGGAGTCCCTCTTCCCGCCATTAATCGACCGTCGATACGTTCGATGCGATCGAGATTTCCGAACTCAAACAGTGGTTCGAGATTGTCGCAATCGCCCGTATAGATATCCACGTTTCCGTCTAATCTGTCGTCGTAGGACCAGAATACGTACTGGCCGGAAATTAGTGGCGTGAATCGATACCATACATCGGGCGTCAGGCAAGACCTGCAGCCGGGCGTATCCTGACTGCCCATAGCACCGTCAGTGTTGGCGCTGTATATTTCTCGGACGGCCATCGGTGTGGCGTTGATGCATAGGTCATTCTCCATGGCAGGCTCACAGTAAATTGCGGGCAGCGTCGGGTCGTCGCAATTCCAATAAGCTGACAACGTGCTTTCCGCGAAGTCGGAGTCGAGCCCGTATCCATCCGATAGCCCCACAATAGCACTGGGGCTGCCGATTTCCATCCAGGTGATACGAATTTCACCCGTGAAGAAGATCTCGACTTGGAAACTGACTTCTCTGAAGTACTCATAGAGCACGTGGCGATAGGTGACAGCAACCCGGTCATCAAGTTCGGCCACACGGATTTCACCCGAGAGCAACGATATGTCGCTGAACAGTCCGCTGATTCTTGGTGCCGCAAAGTGGGATTCCAACAGGGGATCAATACCTACACCGCTTGCGCCAAACGCGACATAGCCATCTTCTCCGATGAAGATGGAGTCGTAAACCTCGCCAAAGAAGGGTATTGTATGTCCTTCTTCCAGAGGGTAGTACACGCTGCCGCTCTCGTCCATGGTGACGTGTTCGCCGCACGATGGCGAAACCGGGAAGCCTTCCGCCGCCGCACTGCACACAGAGTAGCCCGAAATCGACCCATCGGGCGTGTACGTGATGGAACGCCCGGCCAGTTCTGCGCTCTCTTCCGGGCTGCTCTCGGAAAAGACCTGGGTCAGAAAGTCTCGCTGATCTGTGGTCGTGAACGTGAAGCAGGCACCGTTGTTGTCTGCCGTGGTGGCGTTGCCGGCCGAGTCCGTCGCTTTCACGGTGAAAAAGTACGCGGTGTTTTCGTCCAGCCCCGCCAACTGGATCTCGTGATCCGTCCTCAAGCCCCCACCGATTAACTGATCGGTTGATGCGCAGTCCTTCCCAAAGAAGATTATGCCGCCTATTGGCTCGTTGGTTTTGAAAGCGATTCGCGCGTGACGGCCCCCTACGGAGACGATGGAAATGTCAGTGATCTCCGGTGCTGCGCAATCCACGCGAGCCGACGCAATGGAATTGCCAGGCAAGCCCCGACCTGTATCGTCATCGCGATAGGTCCCAATCAGGATTTCGCCATCACCGGCCTGCAAGACGCCGTCGCCCGAAAGGACCGGTCCCTCCGCGAGTGTTATTGGGCCGACAAAGGTAGCGGCGTCCACCGTTTCCGTCAACGTGACTATCTCGCTGTCTCCGCTCAGGGTGCTCATGATAATGTCGGCCGAACCGGTGTCGGCCAGGTCGAGGTCGTAGAGCCACACATCGACTCTGTCCCCGCAGGCGTAGGCGGCGCTCGACATGGAGAGGGTGCCGCGCGCGGGCTGCACAATCGTGGCAAAGGGCGTAGTTCGGCTGACGATCTGGGCATAGTTGTCATTGTCTTCACGCGCCATGGACGTGAAACAGTCTACCCCGTAAAAGTGATAGTCTGCGGGCCCGCGCGCGAGGATTCCCTCCACGAGACCGGTCTCCTTATCGAAGACGGGAGAACCCGCACCGGCTCCGGCAAAATCGAGATTGGCGAAGAAATATCCGGGATTGGTGCCGCTCCGAACGACGGTATTCCTGCCGAAGGCGGACTTCATGGGTAAACCACCGGAGTGCCCTATCACGCCAATCTGGGTCCCCTCGGCAACCGTGCCGGATGTTCGCAAACGCAATACTTTCGCTCCGGGCACCCGGATTGTCGGATATACCTCAATGATGGTGTAGTCATAGCTTCCCGAGGAACGGCGCGTAACAATCCGCGATCCCTTGTATACCTCATAGCTCTCAAAAGTGGTGCGTGCGTTCGTGGAATCCAACATGCGGAAGCCGAACACAAACCGGGTGTTCGCCAGATCGTTGCTATCAAAGCAATGGCCTGCCGTGGCAATAAGATTCGGCCCCACGATGAAGCCGGTGCATCGTGCCGCCGTCGGCTGATCGCGAAAGGACTCATCGTCGCAGGGCGGAAGATCATCCACCGTATAGTCGCGAACAGCAAGCGAGAAGGTGCCGTCTTCCTGTTCGGTGAGCTGGCTGGCGTAGACCAGCGCACAGACCGAGTTGGCCCATTCGCGACGGTCCGGGTCAACATCCTGATAAATATCGCGTCGGTCGTCCGCGCCGTAGATGACCTTGTCGGCTTCCTGGAGCGGTGGAGTCGGCAGTGACGCGTCTTCCGCTCGGGCTTTTTCCGTACCGCATAGAATGACCACCATGAGAATGGTGGAAAAGAATGAAACAACGTTCCGCATCGCTTGCTCCCGGTTGGCGTGGCGGCCCCCCAGGGCCCGACATAGCGTATACGACGCGCACTATTGCGTCAAGGGGTTTTATCCCCGGAATTGTCAAGCGGTGGACATTCCAGCCCCGGCCCGGGCAATGCGGAGGCCGGGAAATGCGCACTCAGGGTTTGATGCACTGCACCGCGGAAGAGGGGGGGGCAGGCATGCCCCCCCACCGCTTCGTCAGTTTCCTACGCGCGGCGTTCGCGTGTCCGCCAGGCGAGTACGGCCACGAGCCCGCAGGCTATCAGGATCTCCGTCCAGGGGTTGCCGGTTGCGCCGCTTCCGGCGTTGCAGCCGGTGCTTGCTTTGGTGCCCTGGGTGACTTCGAGTTCGTAGGCGCCGGTGGTTGCGCCGTAGCCGGAGATGCGGATCCAGTAGGTCTCTCCGGCGTTCAACGCGGCCACGGCGGTGGATGCGTACTCGCAGTTACCATCGTCGTTGCCTTCCACGAAGTCGAGGCCGCCGCAGTCGCCGCTGAAGATCTCGACGATGGTGTCAAAGGTGCTGCCGCAGAGGGAGACGGTGTAGCTGCCGGTCACCAGGGGGGTGAAGGTATACCACACGTCGGGGTCGTAGCAGTGCTCGCAGCCGGGGACTTCACTGCTGCCCATGGCGGCGTGGGTCGCGCCGCTGAGCACTTCGCCCAGGGCCACGGGCAAGGCGGTGTCGCAGGTGTCGTTGTCGAGGTCCACCTCGCAGACGACGTCTTCATAGGGCGAGTCGACGCATTCCGGCGCGCTTTCGAAGACACTTGGCTCGAACTCCGGGGGCGTTCCGGAGCCATCGGAGAGCCCCACGATGCCGTAGGGGTAGGTCAGCATGACCCAGGTCAGCCGGATGGCCCCGTCGTCGAAGATCTCGATCTGAAAGCTCTGGAGATCGCCGTAATAGTCGAGGACATTGTAGTAGGAGATGGCCACGCGGTCGTCCAGCTCGGCCACGCTGATCAGGCCGCCCGCGGGCGAGTAGAGGTCGGTGAAAAAGCCGCTGATCCTCGGCAGGGCGAAGTGGGTTTCGAAAATGGGGTCGTAGGAGAAATCCTCACTGCCGAAAGTCACATAGCCATTTCCATTGACGAAAAACGAATCATATTCCTGACCGAAAAAGGTCACCTTTCGACCCGCGGCGAGGTTGTACTCGGCATTCTCGTCATCGCCGGGGAAGAGGGCCTCGCCGCAGAAGGGCGAAGTGGAGAATCCGTCCGCAGGTGCCACGCAGGCCTCATAGCCGGAGGCGGAGCCGTCGGGCGTAAAGGTCACGGACATGCCGGTGAGATCGGAGAGGCCGTCAAAGAGGCCCTGGGTGAGGTAGTCCCGAAAATCCGTGGTGGTAAAGGTGAAGCAGGCGCCGCCATTGTCGTCCACGGTGCCGTTGCCCGCCGGGTCTTCCACCGCGACGCGGAAGCGGTATTCGGTCAGGGGACTGAGTCCCTGCACTTCGATTACGTGATCCGTGGTCACATCGCCGGAGGCCGAAAGATCCAGCGCAGTGCAGTCCAGCCCGGCGTCGACCGTTCCCGTGGCGGCTTCGCTGGTCGTGAACGAGATGCGGACCCGGCGACCGCCGACGTAGGCCACGGCAACGTCAGATATCGTGGGGACGGTGCAGTCCACCCGCGCGGTGACGACGGAGTCACCCGGCGCGCCGTTTCCCGCGTTGGTGTCGCGATAGCTGGCAATGAGGGAATCGCCTTCGAGCACCTGAAGGGTGCCATCGCCCTCGGCGGGTTCGCCCGCCGCCAGTGGGATCGTGGTGCTGAAGTTGCCCGGCGCGCCGGATGCGGCCAGGTCGAAGGTTTCAACATCGCCGCCGCTGGTGTATAGGGTCGCCTGGGCGCTGTCCTCCTCCCGCAGATCATCGTCGAAGAGAGTGAGCGCCACCGTGTCGCTACACTGGTAGGCCGCCTGATCCAGGCTGAGCGTTCCCCGGCCCGCTTGGGCGAAGCGGGCAAAGGTGGCGGCTTTGCTCACGTCTTCGCCGAAGCCGGCTTCATCATCCAGCACACGCGAGCGGAAGCAGTCGCCGTCCAGCTCGAAATCCTCCTCACCCCGGACGAGTATCCCTTCGACCAGCCCGGTGTCCGCGTTGAACACGGGCGAGCCCGAATTGCCGCCGTAGGTGTCCAGATTCGTCACGAAGTACCCCGCTTCGCTGCTGTCGCGAACGACGGTGGTGTCGCCAAAGGCGATCTTGGTCGGCAGGCCCGCCGGGTGGCCGATGACGCCGACTCGCGTGCCCTCTGGAATCGTTCCCGCGCCGCGCAGGCGCAGGATCCGCGCGCCGGGTGCCACGATGGGCCGATCCACGCGGATGACCGCATAGTCGAAGTCCCCTTCGAGCTGCCGGGCCACCACTTCCACGCCGGTGTAGACTTCGTCGGCGTCAAAGGTGGTCCGGGGCGTTTCGCCGTCGGTCATGCGAAAGCCGAAGACGAATCGGGCATAGGCCAGGTCGGATTCACTGAAGCAATGTCCGGCGGTGGCGATTAGATCGGGCCCCACCATGAAGGCCGTGCAATAGGCCGCCACGGGCTGGCTGGCGAATGGCTCAGTTTCGCAGGGTTCAAAGCCGTAGTATTCATAGTCGTAGGTCTGGAGGGTATAGGTGCCGTCGTCCGCTTCCGTGAGGTTACTGGAATCCACCAGGGCGCAGGTGGAGTCGGCCCAGGCCCGGCGGTTGCCGTCGGTCTCCTCAAAGACGTCGCGGCGGTCGTCCGTGCCGTAGACGACCTTGCCGGACGGATCCGATTGCGGTTTCCAGGGTGTACCGCCGATTTCCGTGCGGCCTCCGGGCTTGTGGGTGGGTTTTTCGTCCGACCAACCGGGAAGAGCGCAAAGCAGCGCCAGAGCGGCCAGTGACCTGATAACGACGATGGAATCTTTACGCATGGAGTGCTCCCTGGTGACAATTTCGGCCCCCTCGGCCCGCTTCAGACTATACGAAGGGGCGGGATTCGTCAAGCGCAAAGGGTGAAGGGTGAACGGTCTTATGGGTCTTATGGGCGGAATCCCCAACCTCCAGCCTCCAGCCTCCAGCCTCCCCAAAACCACATTTGCCCCGCGCGGTCCCCATTTGCTATGCTTACCCGCTAAGCTGGCCCCGGAATGCCCGGGGTCTGAACCCATGTCTACCTTTTAAAAGGAGGTGAATTGTCTTGAGAACTTACGAAGCGCTGTACATCGGCTCTCCAAATGTGGAAGACGGTGACATCCAGACGTTGTCCCAGGAGGTGCAAGACCTCGTGACCCAGAATGGCGGGACGATCGTGCGCTCGGAGATCTGGGGCAAGAGGAAACTGGCCTATCTGGTCAAGAAGTACTCTGAAGGAAACTACATTCTGTTGCGTTTCCAGGCCAACCCGGACTTTATCCAGAAGCTTGAGCTGTGGTTCAAGTTGCACGACTCGGTTATCCGCTACTTGGTGACCTATTTCGACGAGCACACGCTGAACGCCGAAGAAGAGCAGGCCCGCCGCAAGGAAGAGGATCTGCGCAAGAGCGCCGCGGGCGGCCGCGATGATGACGACGATGACGACGAGATCATCCCCGCACGCCTCCAGAAAATTGACCGAGATGATGACTGACTAAACCAGAAAGGTGAGGAAGCATGAGCGATCTCCGGGTGCCCGATCTGAACAACGTAGTCATAGCCGGCCGGCTAACGCGCGATCCCGAGTTGAAATATGTCAGCTCCGGGCGTGCCGTCTGCCGGATTAGCATTGCCAATACCCGCTTTTACAAGGACAAGAACGGCGAGCGCAAGGAGGACACTTCCTTCATTGACGCGACCGTCTGGGACAAGTATGCGGAATTTGTTGGTGAAAAGCTCAAGAAAGGCCGCCCCGTTATTGTCGAGGGCCGGTTGAAGAGTGACTCCTGGGAAGACAAGGCCTCGGGACAGAAGCGGTCCAAGATTGAAATCGCCGCGCAGCGCATCACGGTCCTGGATTGGGACGAGAATGGTCGCGGCGGCGGTGGTGGTGGCGGCAACTACGGTGGCGGCGGTGAGTACGGCGGCGAAAGCAGCCGGTCCTCGTCCAGCGCGCCCGCGCCCCGCGAAATCGAAGAACCGATTCCTGAAGACGACATTCCTTTCTAACCACAACTCCTGAAGGAAGCCCATACAATGGCAAAAATTTCCGCCAAGGCCAAGGCCAAGGTCCGCGCCAAGAAGGCGAAACGCAAAAAGAAAAAGAAAGTCCAACGCCCGAAGATCTGCCGCTTGACAGTAGATCGCGTAGTCCATATCGACTACAAGGACGTCGCCATGCTGAAGCACTACATCACCGAGCGCGGCAAGATCATCCCCGCGCGCATCACCGGCGCCTCCGCGAAGCACCAGCGCATGCTGACCCGTGCGATCAAGCTGGCCCGGCAGATTTCCCTGCTTCCCTATTCGGCGGACTGATGCATTTGATCCTGGCACAGGCGGAGTAAACCATGAAGCCCGGTGTCCAGCGATCCATGGGGTTGTTTTTTCTGGCCTTCCTGTTCACGGCGGCCAGCGCCTACCCCTTGGCGATAGTTTGCTATGCGCTGCTCGGGGCCACGTATCGGCTCTCGGATGACGTGAAAAAGGCGCTCGGCGTGGCCCTCTGGGCCGCAGTGTCGGCGCTGATTATACTGAATTCGTTCGTGGCTGCCCTGGCCCTCGCGGCCGGGGCAGCCATGGGCATCGTTCTCGCCGAGGCGATCGAGCGGCGCTGGAGCTACGGCTGGCAATTGACGCTGGCCGCCGGTGTCGGCTACACCGCCATGGCCGTGCCCATGCTCCTGACCTGGAGTGAGGCGCGCCATAATGTCACGATCTTTATCAATGCACGCATTGCCGAGTTCGAGGCCATGGAGAACGTGAATACCCAGTGGGTCGCGATCTTCCGCTGGTATGACCTGCACTACGAGAACGTGGCCTTTGGTTCCTCCTTCGGCTCTGTTCTGTTCCTGGCGGCGATAACGCTTTGTCTGCTGGAGCGGTGGCAGCGCGACCCGGAAACCCAGGCGCGGCGCAAGCCCACGGGTTTCCAGCGGATGCGTCTGCCGGACTGGGTCGTGTGGATCGCCATCGCGGCCGCGTTGATGTGGTTCGTTGACGTCTACTACCGGGAGAACCTCGTGTTGCGCGCCATCTCGTGGAACGTGGCGCTGAGTTTGCTCGGAATCTACTTGTTGAACGGCGTGTCCATACTGTTCTACGCCCTGACGATCTTCAAGGCCTCGGCCTTCGCCGGTTTCATGGTGATGTCGGGCATCCTGTTGTTCGGCATGTGGCCCGTCCTCGGTATCTTAGGGCTGTTCGACACGTGGTACGATTTTCGGATGCGGTTCCGCCGTATCGCCATGCTCCGGCGCGTCAGTTATCGCCCGGACGATCACGACTTCTAGCCCCCGAGGCTGTAAGTTGTAAATGCTCTTTTATTGCCGCACCCGGCGCACCGTGCGCCCCGCGGCACCATTTGGACAGGGTCTGGGCAGTGCCCGGCCTTGGCTGTGTTCTACAAGGGCTTGCCCGATGGGCGGGTCCGCGTAAAGCCTAACGAAGGGAACGAATACCATGAATGTCATCCTGTGTGACGACGTCGAGAATCTCGGCGAAATGGGCCAGACCGTAAAGGTCGCCGATGGCTATGCCCGCAACTTCCTGATCCCCCGCCGTCTGGCCGTGAAGGCCGACAGCGCCAGCGCGAAGCAGATCGAGCACGAACTGTCCATCATCAAGCGCCGCGAAGAAAAGCGCCGCGCCGAGCAGTCCAAGATCGCGAAGGAACTCGAGAAGATCACCGTCGAGATCAAGGTTCGCGCGGGCGAAGGCGACAAGATCTTCGGATCCGTGACCGCCGGCCACATCGCCGAGAAGCTGGCCGAAATGGGCCAGGAAATCAACCGCAAGACCATCGTGCTCGCCGAGCCGATCAAGTCCCTGGGTATCTTCAAGGTTGCCGTGAAATTCCCCGGCGGCATCGAAGCCCAGATCAAGGTCTGGGTCACCGGTATCGAAGAAGCCAAGAAATCTGACGCCGAAATCGCCGAGCTTGCCGCCGCGGAAGCCGAAGACGACCGGGACGATGACGATTAATTGGTAGCCAAGAAAAAGCCAGCCCCCGTATTTGACCGTACTCCGCCTCAACATGTTGAGGCGGAGCGGTCCGTTTTGGGTGCCATGTTGCTCAATCCCGACGCCGTCGGCACCGCCGTGGAAATTCTCCGCGACGATCCCGCCGACACCTTCTACGTCGACGCGCATCAGCATATCTACAGCGCCATCCTCAAGCTCGCCCGGGAAAATATCCCCGTCGACATCATCACCCTGAGCGAGGCGCTCACACGCGACGGTGCCTTGGAGAAATCCGGCGGCGCGGTTTACATCGCCGAGCTGACGGACGCCGTCCCCACCTCGGCGAACGTCGAATACTACGCCAAGATCGTCCTCGAGGCCGCACTCCGCCGCAAGCTCATCACGATCTGCACGCGTTGCGCCGGCGAGGCCTACAAGTCCGAGGGCGAGGTGGACGATCTCCTCGATCTCGCCGAATCCGAGATCTTCAGCATCGCGCAGCAGCGCCAGTTGAACCCGATCCACCGGGTGTCCGAATTGCTGCAGGATGGCATCAAGCGCATCGAACAGCAGATGAAGAACGACGGCGGCATCACCGGCGTGCCCACGGGCTTTAACAAGCTCGATGAAATGCTCTCCGGCATGCAGCCTTCCGACATGCTCATTCTCGCCGCGCGCCCCTCCGTCGGCAAGACGGCCTTCTGTTTGAACGTGGCCGCCAACGCCGCCAACTACCACGGCAAGGGCATCCTGCTTTTCAGTCTCGAAATGGCCAAAGAGCAGCTCGTCAATCGCCTCCTCTGCATGGTGGGCCAGGTGGACAGCAACCGCCTCCGCTCCGGCTTCCTCGCGCGCTCCGAATTTCCCAAGCTCCAGCAGGCCGCCGCATTGCTGGACAAGGCCCATATCTACATCGACGACACGCCCAACATCAGCGTGCTCGAATTGCGCTCCAAGGCGCGGAAACACAAGGCCCAGCACCCCCTCGATCTGCTCATCATCGACTACCTCCAGTTGATGTCGGGCTCGTCCCGCGCGGAAAACCGCCAGGTCGAAATCTCCGAGATTTCCCGGTCCATTAAAGGTCTCGCCCGCGAGCTCAAGTGCCCCATCATCGCCCTGTCCCAGCTCAGCCGCGAGGCCGAGAAAGACGACGGCGGTGCGCCAAAACTTTCGCACCTGCGCGAATCCGGCGCTATCGAACAGGACGCCGACGTGGTCATGATGCTGTCCCGGCCCTCCGCTTCAGAGCAGGAAGGCCGCGAAAACGTCATTCTCCTCACCGTGGCGAAACAGCGTAACGGCCCCACCGGCCCCGTGGAGCTCCTCTTCGAAAAAAATATCCAGCGCTTCCGCAACCTCGACGGCGACGGCGGCCACCACGAACCGCCGCCCTACCAGTCCTTCGACGACGAGGGCCCGGTGGAAGATTATTACGAAGAAGACGATACGCCGTTTTAGGGGACGGGGACTGCATCCGCCTGGCCAGAGAGTTCGGGCGCGGAGTCACCTCGCCAAGCCAGGCGGTGGCTGTACCCGTAGAGAACCGCCCCGAGGCACCCGCGCTGTTTTCTGAAAAATGGGTCTTATGGGTCTTATGGGTCAGTATGAAAACGGAAGCCCAATAAGAGCCCCATGGCCCATACGACCCATAGGCATGACCAGATTGCCTGTGTTATAATCCGCCACCCAGCGCCGCGCGGCCAAAACTGCGCATGGCTCGCTGGATACTAAAGGGCCATTTTCAACCCCCAAAACCGCCCAGGCCCCGCGCCTGCGAAGCGCCCGGAAACGGGCAGGAGTTCAACGTCATGTTTCAGGGATCGTTCCCCGCACTGGTCACGCCGTTCAAGGACAACTTCGAAATCGACTTCGACGCCTACGGACGCCTTGTCGATTTTCATCTCGAGAACGGCACCGATGGCATCGTCCCCTGCGGGTGTTCCGGCGAAGCCGCCACCCTCTCCCATGACGAGCAGAAGGCCCTGATTCGCTTTGTGGTTGAGCGCGTTGCGGGCCGCGTTCCCGTCGTCGCCGGCACGGGCTCCAACAACACCGCCGAAGCCGTGGGCCTCACAAAGTATGCGAAGGAAGTTGGGGCCGACGGTGCCCTGCTGATCACGCCCTACTACAACAAGCCCACGCCCGCCGGCCAGATCGCCCACTACACGGCAGTGGCCGAGCAGACCCAGATCCCGATCATGCTCTACAACGTGCCCGGACGCACTGGCACGAAAATTTCCCCCGAGACCATCGCGGCCCTCAGCAAGGTGCCCTACATCGTGTCGGTGAAGGAAGCCTGCGGCAGCGTGGACCAAGTCTCCCAGATCATTCACCAATGCGACATCAATGTCATGTCCGGCGACGACAGCCTCACCCTGCCCATGATGGCCGTGGGTGCGAAGGGTGTCGTCTCCGTCGCGGCGAATATCGTGCCCCGCCTCATTTCCGATCTCTGCAAGGCCGCCAACGCGGGCGACTTTCCGAAGGCGAAGGAACTGCACTACAAGATGCTGCCCCTCGGCACGGCCCTCTTCCTGGAGACCAACCCCATGCCCGTGAAGGCCGCCCTGGCCAAGATGGGCATGATCAAGAACGTCCTGCGGCTGCCGCTCGTCTCCATGACCGACGAATCCGCCGCCCGCATGGATCCCGTCCTCAAGGAGCTGGGTCTGATCTGACCCGAAATAACTTCGCCTGAAACGACAAAACGGCTGCCGCAGATCCTGCGGCAGCCGTCTTTCATTCAGTACATGGATGGTGGAATCGTGACGCGATTGAGCCGAAGTCCCCACACCCATCCGCTGGGACAGGCACGCGCCCGAAGAAGTGGCAAGCGCGAGTCCGTCCCACGATCAATCCTTCGGGGCGAGACGATCCGCCAAGGCCGCAACATGCAGTTCAAGCCGCAAGATCGCTTCGCGCGTTCGGAGTTCGGCTTGTTGGATGTTGAATTGCAACATGCCCACGACGCCGAACGTTACAAAGAAGACCAGCCCCACCAGGATCATCTGCGTACCCTTTTCGGTGTTCTCCATTTGCTGGCCCATCACCAGGAACAACGTCATCATGATGATCATGAACGCCCAGACGAGCCCCATAAAGAAGCCCGAGTCTTTTCTTATATGAAATCGACCCTTCAATAGAATGCGAATGGCATGGAGGCTGAAGGCCGCTCCGAAGACGGCGCCGGTCAGAAATCCGACCGAGGCGAGGACAGGCAGGGAGCTCCAACTCTTCCAGGCCGCGACGGAAAAGATGATGAGAAAGCCGAACCCCATCACGGCGGCAATCGAATAGGCGACGCGCTCGACCGGTTTCAATTTTCGTTCCAACATGGCTTCAAGCTCCTTTCTGTAGCGGCCTTCCAGCTCGGAAGACGTCGACTCCTGTTCTAGAAGCCGTTTGGTGAATGATTCTTTGTCCTTCATGACTCGATCTCCGCGTCCAGCAGCGCACGGAGCGTCTGCTTTGCGTGAAATAAACGGGACTTGACCGTTCCGACGGGAATCCCCAGAATGCCGGCGACTTCCGCATGGGAGAACTCCTCCAGGAAGAAAAGCGTCAGTACCTGCCGATACATGGGCGCGAGGCGATCCAGGGCGCGGTGAACGCGCTGCGCGTCCTCTTGATCGAAGCTGTGCTCGCCATCCGCCACCGATTCTTCCAAGGTTTGCGTCACGGCCTCAACGCGGGCTTCCTGGCGCAAATGGCTGACGGCGGTGTTGTGCGCCACGCGGTAGAGCCAGGATCGCAGCGCCCCCGCGTCGCGAACCGAGGCGATACTCGCCCAGACCTTCACCCACACTTCCTGCAATACGTCCCAGGCATCTTCCTCCGAACGCACAATGCGGCGAATGTAGTAGAAGAGCCGCCGCTCCCACAGCCGTGTCAGCGTGGAGAACGCGGTTGCGTCCCCCCGGTGGCAACGCAAGAGCAAGAGTTCGCACTCAATGTCAGTGGTATTTCGCACGCCCTTTTACCTCGAAATTGCGACAAATCGGGCACGGCTAAGGGAGTATGCCTGCTATGCCTTCTATCCCTGTCGACGCGGCGAACGCCATTTGGGTTCACTTCACAGGACAGACACGGTTCGCGAATAGGAGAAGCAAGGTTCACCAGGTGTAGCCTGCGTAATTTAAAGCGAGCGACTATCAAGACGACATCCGTGGCTGTACCGATCATTTAGCGCCGTGACGTCAAGCGATCGGCATGATTGTGGGGACGTACCGCCGCACAGGTACCCGATACATACGAAGACATAAGCGTCTTTTCGCCGCCCAGTCCAGCGAAGACCATGCTAACGCGGCGGCATGTCCCGGCGGATGCTGGAATCGTGACGCGAATCAAGCCGAAGTCCCCACCCCATCCGCCGGGACGGGCACGCGCGTTGGCAGTTCCGCTATAACGAGCAGTTCCCTGAAAGATGCAACGCGGCATGTGCTCGAAGAAATGGCGAGCGCGAGTCCGTCCCTCAGCGCAATCGATGAATCACCGCGCCGCTGGGCAGCTTGGGAAAGAAATAGGTCGACTTTTGCGGCATGGGCTCTTTCGCGTCGGCGCAGGCGCGGATCTGATCCGCCCGCGTGGGCTGGAGGATGAAGGCGAGTTTCCCCGCCTCCCGCGCGGCCTTCATCGCGCCCGACACGCTTTTTTCGTACTCGAATACCGTGCCTTCGGCGATGCCCAGCAGCCGCTCAATGATGCCGCGGTGCAGCAGCGCCACATCGAGGTCGCGCCACGACGGCCCGCGATCTTCACCGAGAAAGGCCACGCGATCGCCCGTGAACGAAAGCACGAAATCGCCCTTGCCGGGAATCGCCAGGCCCAATGTGCCCAGGGCCCCGGAAGCTTTCACGGCGGCGGGCATATCGTCCGCAACGGGCGTGACGTCGAACCACTCGCCCAACGCGGCCAGGAAGGCGTCCGCGTCGAAGAGCGGCGGCGCGACGACAACGCGGTGTGGGGGATAGATCTTCAGGCCGGGGTCGTTGAAGGACACGAAGCCCATTAGCGCGAAATTGGCCGGATGATTCGTATCCAGCGGCAGCTTCGCGCGCAGTTCATCGCGATAGGTACAGGCGGTCTGGAAGCGGTGATGGCCGTCGGCGATGTAAATCGTCTGATCCTTGAAGAACGCCCGAACCAGCGAATCGTCTTCCACGCGCCAGAGCTCCTGGGTCACGTTGTCGATGGTGTGGGCTTTCATATCGGCCGGCCGCTCGTCCATTTTCGCGAGGAGGGGCCCCAGCGTGTTGTCCGGGTCCGCGTAGAGCCCGAAGACCGCTCCCAGATTGGCGACGGTGGCCTCCGTCAGGCGGAGACGATCTTCCACCGGCTTCGCAAAGGTGCGCTCGTGGCCCAGCACATAGTTTTCACTGGCCTCCGGCAGGCGAATCACGCCGAAGAAGGCCTTGCGCACCTGGGCGTTGCCTTCGAGATCGGTGAAGTGCTGGCGGAGCAGATAGAGCCCCGGGGTGGCATCCTGCGTGAGGGCGCCTTCGGCAATCCACGATTCCATGGTTGCGGCGGCGTTTTCATACTTGCTCCGACCCCCGCTCTCTTCCGGGAGGATGAGGTGCACCAGGTTGTGGGGGCTGCCCGCCGCGAGGGCCGCGCGCTCCGCCGGTGTGATGACGTCGTAGGGCGGCGTGATGGCGAGATCAAGATTGGGGACAAGGGCGGAATTGTAGCGGAGGCCGCGAAAGCCTTTTACTTCGAGCATGGGGGGATCCTCTCCAGAGAACGGAAATGCATGAGCCCACATTCTATAAGTTCGCGGGGTACCGTTCAATGCGCATTCGCACTCGGGTGTGTTCGCCGAGATACGATAGGGTATCATGGTGCCCTGGAACGCGCTCACCGGGGGAGCCGGCAGCGACCCGTGACCGCGTTCGGCAATCCCCGTAACGGTATCGCCGTCCCGTCGTATTGTACGAAACCCAAAACGGAGTGAAGTCTATGCTGAATCGCAAAAGAATTGCCCTCTGGGCCATCCCGGCCCTACTGCCCCTCGTGCTTATGTCCTGCCCGCCGAAGGCCGGTGAAGGGGCTATTGCCCTGCCATTGCCCCAGACACCTCACCCAGGCGTCGCCCTGGACCTCCAGACCATCGCGGAGGGGCTCGACCGGCCCCTGTTTCTGACCGGGCCCAGCGCCCTGTCGGACCAGTTGTATATCGTCCAGCAGAGTGGCGTGATCCGGCTCCTTTCGGGCGGCGAACTGCAGGAGGAGCCCTTCCTCGATCTGACCGAGACGATGGGGAGCAGCAGCGGTGAGATGGGCCTGCTGGGCATGGCGCTCCACCCCGACTACCTGTTGAACGGGTTCTTCTTCGTCCACTACACGAACGACGACGGCAACTCGACTTTCGCCCGTTATCGCCGTTCGCTACTCAATCCGAATGTGGCGGATCCCGCCACGGCAACCATTCTGCTGACGGTGGAACAGCCCTTCTTCAACCACAAGGGCGGGATGCTCGCCTTCGGCCCCGATGGTTACCTCTACATCGCCCTGGGCGATGGCGGCGGTGCCAATGACCCGAACAACAACGCCCAGTCCCTGGAGACGCTCCTCGGTAAGATCCTCCGTATCGATGTGGACGGCGACGCGCCCTACGAAGTGCCGGAGGACAATCCCTTCGTAGGCACGCCCAACGCACGCCCAGAGATCTGGGCCTACGGCCTGCGCAATCCCTGGCGCTTCAGCTTTGACCGCCAGAGCGGCGATCTCTGGATCGGCGATGTGGGCCAGAACGCCTTCGAGGAAATCAACTTCCAGGATTCGAGCAGCGGCGGCGGTATCAACTACGGCTGGCGGCAGCGGGAAGGCTACGTCTGCCGGACGGGAGAAGACAACTGCGAGCTGCCCGGCGCAACCGATCCGCTGCTGGCCTACTTCCGCCTCGGCGGACAGTCGATTGCCGGTGGCTACATCTACCGGGGTGGCGCGATCCCGGCGCTGAACGGCACCTACTTCTTCTCCGACTACAGCGCCAAGGCGATCTTCTCCCTCACCCAGCCCGGCGGCGAAATAGAAGTGCTTAACGAGACCGAAAACCTCGAAGGCGATTCGGTCGAACTCGGGGCCGTCGCCTCTTTCAGTGAAGACGCCAGTGGAGAGCTTTACGTGCTCGATTACGAAAAAGGGGATGTCTACAAAATCGTCGCGGCGGAGTGAGTTCCCGGCCTTGAGGCCCCTAACTGCTCCAGTCTCGTTATTCCTTTCGCGGCCCCCGAAAACGACATCGTTTTCGGGGGCCTCTCCTTTACGCAAGCTTTACCGCGCCGCTGCCCGGACCACACACCCTATAGTTAGGATAGTGCTGTGGTAGAAGCTTGGAGTTTTCACGCGCCTTTCGGTGTCCGGAAGGTCGATTACAAAAGGAGAGAAGGACCATGAAAAAATTAGCATGGGAGAAAAGCCTGGTCGGGTGTTTGACACTGGCCCTGTTGGCGGGTTGCCACACGACCTCAAACCGGATCGATTTCAGTACTGCGCCGCTCACACTCCAAGCGAACGACGTGATCGTCCGGGATCAACTTATTGTACTTGTGGACGTGACAGGTTCCATCGGATTCCTCAGCCAGTACCGCTACGAAATGGACCTCGTGCAGGCCTTTACCGACGCCATGCCCGATGGATCCTATGAGTCCGGTATCGACTCCTTCGCCGGTGTGACCAGCGCCGATTGGCTCCTCCGTCCCTTGGCCCCCTTCAGCCGTGAACGCATGGTGGAAGGTGCCGCCAGCATACGCCCCCTCGGCTCCACCACGCCCCTGGCGCGGGCCATTCAGAATCAGAAAGATGAAGTGCGGGGCATCGGCGGACGCGGCGCGTTGCTGGTCTTCTCCGATGGTGAAGTGCTCGACCCCAACGAAGTGCTTCAGGCCTGCCGCGATCTCAAGGCGGCCCACGGCGGCGAATTCTGCATCTACACCGTGCTCATCGGGCAGGATCACGATGGCCGTGAACTGATGAAGGCGATGGCCCTGGTGAATGGATGCGGCAAGTACTTCGATGGTGCGACGCTCAACTCTGCAGCCGATTTCGACGCCATGGCGCGGGACATCTTCCTCGGCCAGAAGGCCAATGAAGTCACCATCGTCAGCGAAGTCACGGTGCCCGTTTCCGAGGGCCTGCCCTTGAACCTGCGCAACATCCTCTTCGACAACGACAAGTCCTACATCAAGCCGGAATACGACGCCCAGCTCAACGAAATTGCGGCCATCATGGCGCGCAATCCCGCCATGCGCCTCCGCCTCGACGGACACACGGATCACAACGCGTCGAATGCCTACAACCAGAAGCTCTCCGAGCGGCGCGTCAATGCCGTGAAAGCCGCTCTCATGGAGCGCGGCGTGGATGGCACCCGCCTCTCCACCGACCACCACGGCGAAGAGCAGCCCACCGTTCCCAACACCACCCCCGAAAACCTGCACCTGAATCGCCGGGTGGAGTTGACGGTGATCGAGTAACGCCTCACCCTCTGAAGAGGTAAGACCATAAAAAAAACTGGGCCAGCAGATTGCTGCTGGCCCGGCTTTTTGTATTTTTCCCTTATGGTTATCCCACCACCACCGACAACATCACTTCGCTGCCCTCAATCTCCACCACCTTCGCACCCTCGCCCGCCGGGCCGCATTCCAGCGCGCTGGCGAGTACTTCCTGGGCGATGTAGTCCTTGAACTCGGCGATGGCGCTGTTCAGCGCGTCGTCTCCCGTCTCGATGGTGACCTTGATCCGCGCGTCGTAGGCGAGGTTCTGATCTTTGCGGATGTCCTGCATGGCGCGCACGACTTCGCGGACCAATCCTTCACGTTTCAACGATTCCGTGATCTCCGTGGAGATCACCACCACGAGGCGGGTGCCCTGGGCGGCGGCAAAGCCAGGCTTCGGCGTGAGGCGCACGTCCACCTCTTCCTGCGTGAGGGCTTCGGCCTTGCCGTCGATTTCGATGCTGATGCCGGTGCCGCTTTGCAATTGCGCGAAGAGCGCGGCGCCGTCGGCATTGGCCAGGGCCTGGCGCGCCTGTTGCACGTTCTTTCCAAAGCGCGGTCCGAGCACCTTGAAGTTCGGGCGGATCTCGTAGGAGACGTACTCCTCAGGACTGTCCGTGAAGGCGACTTCCTTGATGTTCAACTCTTCCTTGATGAGGTCGAGGTGATTTGCCAGGGCCGCCCGCTGCTCCGCATTCGACACCACGAGTTCGCACAGGCCGAGGGGCTGGCGCACCTTGATGTTTTCCACGCGACGCGCGCTCAGGCCAAGGTTCACCGCTTCGCGCGTCAGGGCCATCTGGTCGAGCAACGCGCGGTCAATCGCGGCCGCGTCGGCCTGCGGGTAGACCGTCAGGTGTACGCTCTCCGCCGCACCCGGCACAGGCTTGGCCAAATTCCGCCAGGTGACTTCCGCGAAGAAGGGCACAAAAGGTGCCGCAAGGCGCGCGAGTTTGATCAGGCACTCATAGAGCGTCCAGTAGGCGTCGGCCTTGTCGGCGCTCCAGCCGCTGGCCCAGAAGCGCGCGCGGCTCCGGCGCACGTACCAGTTCGAGAGGCTGTCCACGAAGCCCGAGATTTCCCGGGCCGCCGGATAGGTCTCGTAGAGGTCCATGGAAGCGCGGGCGTCCACAATAACGCGATCAAGCTCGCTGAGAATCCAGCGATCCAGTTCCGCGCGCTCGGCTGCGGGGCGATACACTGCGTCACCGCCGTTGCCACCCGCGGGGGCCGTATCGGGATCGGCGAAGAGCTCGCGCAGCACCGCATTGGGCGCGCTGGACGGATCGAAGCCGTCGAGGTTCGCGTAGATGACGAAAAAGCTGTAGACGTTGTACCAGCGCATGAGCAACTCGCGCTGGGACTCCTCCACGATGCGCTCGGAGAGGCGGCTGCTGTTCGTCGGCGGGTTCTTCGCGATGAAGCTCCAGCGCAGGGCGTCCGCGCTGAATTTCTCGAAGAGCAGGCCCGGCTCGCTGTAATTCTTCAGGCGCTTCGACAGCTTCAGGCCGTCCTCGCCGAGGATGTGGCCGAGGCAGATGCAGTTTTTGAAGGGGTGGGGCCAGGGCGCCTTGTCCTTGCCGTGGACCACCGTGCTGATGGCCAACAGGGCATAGAACCAACCGCGCGTCTGGTCGATGGCCTCGCTGATGAAGTCCGCCGGGAAGCGGTCGTTGAACTTCTCTTCCGAGCCCGGCACATGGGGGTAGCCCCACTGCGCGAAGGGCATGGAGCCCGCGTCGAACCACACGTCGATCACTTCCGTCACCCGGCGCATGCGGCCCGCGGGGTCGTGGGGACTCTGGTAGCTCACGGCGTCGATGTAGGGTTTGTGGACCTTCAGGTGTTCGCTCAGCTCGGGCGACTCCGCCTTGGCCTTCGCCCACACTTCAAGGCCTTCCACGCCTGGCTTCGCGAGCAGCTCGGTGTACGACGAGACGCAGTCCATCTGCCCCGTCTTGTCGCAGATCCACACGGGCAACGGCGTGCCCCAGTAGCGCTCGCGGGAGAGCGCCCAGTCCACGTTGTTCTCCAGAAAATTGCCGAAGCGGCCATCGCGGATGTGGGCGGGCTGCCAGGTGATCTCCTTGTTGTTCTCGACGAAGTCGTCCTTAAACTGGGAGGTCTTGATGAACCAGCTCTTCCGCGCATACTGGATGAGCGGATCGTTCTCCGCGCGGGGACAGAAGGGATAGGAGTGTTTGTACTGTTCGTGCTTGAACAGGAAGCCGCGCTCTTTGAGCAGGCGGATGATGCCCTTGTCCGCCGACTTACAGAATTGTCCCGCGATGTGAGATTGGTCGTAGGGGTCCGCATCCGTCACGCGCGCGTCGAAGGTGCCGTCGGGCTTCACGTAGCACAGGAAGCCGATGCCCTTTTCCTTGCAAACGCGATAGTCGTCCTCGCCGAAGGCGGGCGCCATGTGGACGATGCCCGTTCCGGTTTCGAGATCGACGAAGTCGCCGGCGATCACCATCCAATGCTTTTCCGAGGGCCGATCCGCGTCTTCCATGGAAACGGGCGTGCCGTAGTTGAAGAGGGGCTTATAGCCCAGGCCGAGCAGGTCCGTGCCCTTGACCGTGTCCACGATCTCGGCCTCTTCGCCGAAGTATTTCGACACCAGCGCACGCGCCAGGATCAGCATCTCGTGGTCGCCCTCCGTCGCGTGTTTCACCACGGCATAATCCGTGTCCGGGCCCACGCAGGCCGCGCAATTGCTCGACAGCGTCCAGGGGGTCGTCGTCCAGATGAGCAGACTCGCGTCCTCACCTTCAAGGTTTAGCGCCTGCTTCGCCGCATCGGTCAATGCAAGCCGCACCGTGATCGCCGGGTCGTCCACATCGCGGTAGCCTTCACCCACTTCACCCGCGGACAGCGCCGTGCCGCCCTGGGCCCACCACCACACGACCTTGTGGCCCTGATAGAGCAGGCCGCGATCGAAGAGCTGCTTCAAGGCCCACCACACGCTCTCCACATAGCTCTGGTGAAAGGTCACATAGGCGTCGTCCAGATCCACCCAGAACCCGATGCGGTCCGTGAGCTGTTCCCACTCCTTTTTATAGCGGAAGACCGACTCGATGCACGTGCGGTTGAACTTCTCGATGCCGAATTTCTCGATGGCTTCCTTACCGCCGTCGATGATGCCCAGCTCCTTGCAGACCTCGATCTCCACCGGCAGCCCGTGCGTGTCCCAGCCCGCCTTGCGCTCGCAGAAATAGCCCGACATCGTCTTGTAGCGCGGGAAGATATCCTTGATCGTCCGCGTCAGGCAGTGGCCCGGGTGCGGCATCCCATTCGCCGTCGGCGGCCCCTCATAAAACACAAAACGCGGCGCATCCGAGCGCTGCGCCAGGCTCTTGTGATAGGTCTGGCCCTCTTTCCAGAAGGCAATGATGTCCTTCTCCGCCTGGGAAAAATTAAACGGCGACGGGACCGGCTCAAAGGCATCCTTACTCATGAAATCAGCTTCCTTCGCGCGGCGCGCGGCGATTGTGTGTTAAACCAAGGCAAGATGCGCACTTCCAGATAAAAAAGGCTGGACTCCGCGGCGGGGCGAGGAGAAAGGGCGGAAAAGACGCACCAAGCCCAATATGATCGCCTTTTAGGGCCGGAAGGTGCAAATTTTGGGTAGAATTGAGGGCCTTCACTTGTACGACCTCCGTCCGAACGCCGCCGGGAGCAGTCCTTGACAAGTGAAGCGTAAGCCGTGATAGGGTAGCGCCGTGGTGGGTGCCAATGAATCCACTTCCCTGACCCCGAAGGCACCAAAATACGATACTGCGGCATACGAAAAGAGTTGACGGGATGAACCAACAAGAGAGCGAAATCGAGCAAGGACTTATCAGCAAACTCAAGGACCTAAAATATACCCACCGCCCCGACATTCGCGATAAGGCCACGCTAGTGGCCGATGAGCGCTTCTTGCCCATCTACAGGTGGGCGGAGGAGGGCAATAGCAAGGTCACCCACCTCGACGATTTTGCGAAAAAGTTCCTTCTCAAGGGCGCCCTCGGCTACACAATCAACCGCTACGTGGCACTGGTTGCCAGCAAGCAAAAACTGATGATCAAGCGACCCTACCAGATCTACGCGGTCAAGTCTGTTGTCGATTGTATCCATCAAGATCGGCGCTACAGGTACATCTGGCACACCACCGGCAGTGGAAAGACCCCCATCGCGGAGGCGGACAGACTCCACGCACTCAAGAACCTCAAGAAAGGGCTGGCACCGCAACTCTTCCCCACGTTGGAGTCAAAACGATGAGAGCAACCTACACAGAAGCCACAATCAAAGTGAGTGAGATATACCTGGACCAGGGAAACCCACGATTCCCCCCTGTTAGCAGTCAACGAGAAGCCATCCAAACGATGTTGTCGGATCAAGGGGATAAGATTCTTGTACTGGCTTCCGATATTTTTCGAAATGGACTAAACCCTAGCTCACGATTGATCCTTTTTAAAGAAGGAACGAAATATCTTGATGGGGACGGAAATCGCAGATTGACAGCAATGAAGATTCTGGAAACCCCATCACTGTGCGACTCAGAACCTAAATTGCGCAAAAAGCTCGACTCCCTCCTAAAGCAAGATGGCGAGGTTCCGTCGATAGTTAGCTGCGTAGTTTTCAAGAGCCGTGAAGATGCGAAGCACTGGATATCAGTCAATCATAGTGGTGTGCAAGATGGCAAGGGACAGATTCCTTGGGATCCAGAACAAAAAAACAGGTTCGAAGGAAAGTACACTGTCGGATTGCAGGCACTAGACTTTCTGTTGCATAAGAAACTGATTGCTAGCGACGACAAGTCTAGAGTCAAGAAATCAACTCTTGATCGGTTACTAGATTATAGCGCCGTTAGATCGCAATTATCCATCCGTAAGCTAGGTGATAGTTACGTGTTTGACGATATCGAAACTTTGAAGAATGTGGTGCTGGCTCTGCGCGACAAAAAAGTGGACGAAGTCTACACGGCAAAGAAGGGTATTGCTTTTATTGATAGTGTTTTTGCAGAAAGAACGGGGGACGATGAAGAGGAACCGAGCTTGGAGGACGACCGCGATACTCCAAACCAATTTGGCACGGAGAACTCTAGCAGTGGAAGCAATAATGCCGGGTTAGGGAGCTTCGAGAACAATAATCACGAAACAGACTCAGGGAGCGGCGGCACCGCAAGTAGTCAGAGTCCCAGTCGGAGCAGGAGAAAAGGTGGAGCAGGGCTTGCAGCTTTTGGGGGAACACTGTCTCTTAAGATTGGTCATATAAATAATCTTTATAGAGATATAGAATTGCTCTACGATGTTTATCGAAACAAGAAATTGCCTCTTAGTGAGGACTTCATAGTCATATTCAGAATGTCATTGCGCATGCTAGCTGAAACTGCTGCGAATGAGATCCATTTGGAGTTTAAATCCTATCTGACTGAAAACTTTGACCGCGCAAAGAGCAGACTCGATCAGAACCAGAAAACGTCCTTGTCGAGCCAGGGAGTAGATAAGGGGAAGATTGTTCAGCTCTTCCAAACGGGCGCGCACGATTATCATAACTCCAGAAACGAAGAGCAGGCTGTCGCACTTTCAGTTATTCTGGGTGCCATTCTGAGCATTACACATGGGAAAAAGTCATGAGTGCACCATGTTCTCCACTTAGGTATCCCGGGGGGAAAAGCTGTATATTTCCATTTGTTTCTAGTTTGATTTCTGAGAACCGGCTTGAGGGGTGCAAATACATAGAACCCTATGCCGGGGGGGCTGGATTAGCGCTTCGCTTGCTTTATGGAGAGTACGCGGAGAGTATCGTCATTAACGATTTAGATCCCTTGGTTCACGCGTTCTGGTCCGCATGCGTGAGTGAGTCTGATCGCCTGATCGAATGGATAGAAAGGACTCCAGTAACGGTTGGGACATGGCGAAGATGCAAGGAGACCATTAGTCAAAAGAACCCTGTGGATAAGTTCGATTTGGCGACGTCTTTTTTCTTTCTAAACAGAACGAACACTTCGGGCATTCTAAATGGTGGCATCATTGGTGGACTCCAACAAACTGGAAAGTACAAAATTGACGCCAGGTACAATAAGGCGGGATTAATCCAAAGGATCGAGAAAGTCGCGCGATTTTCGTCCCGCATTGAAGTTACAAGCATTGATGGCATAGCTTTGATTAAGAACTATCTATCCCACACGAATAAAACGTTTCTTTATCTTGATCCACCCTATTACGAGAAAGGCTCTAACTTGTATCTTAACGCATACAAGGATGCCGATCACATGCGCTTGTCTCAATACGTAAGGCGCTTATCCACACCTTGGTTGCTGTCATATGACAACAGCTCGTTCATAACAAACCTCTACCAGCCATTTGAAAAATGCGCCTACAAATTGCAGCACTCCACTTCAAATAAAATTGGCGACGAAGTACTGGTTTTTTCAGGAAAAATACTTTTTGAGAAGTCGCTTAAACTCTTAAATAAGGTTAGGTCCATTTAAATAGTTGCGCACGTAACTTGTTCGCCCTCGACAAATTAATCGGCTATTTGTGCGCATGATCGAAAAAACTATCACTTACCACAGGTGAATGCCACCATGGTGGAGGCCTACTGGATCGTCGGCCAGAGGATTCTTGAGGAAGAGCAGCTTAGCGAGAGTCGCGCCAAGTTTGGACAGAAGCTGCTGGAGAATCTGTCACTGGAGCTTTCCGTCAGTTTTGGCAAGGGCTTGTCATACGCCAACTTGCGCGATTTCCAGGCAGTTTTACCTCGCCCTACCCCGACCCGGAGATTTGCTACACACTGTGTAGAGAATTGAGCTGACCTCAGAATCGGCTCATCATGCGGGTTGAGAACCCCAAAGCGCGCGCTTCTGCCAAGTGTCTCAAAAGACACCCAAGCCACTACCGCACCAGCCCGCTCAACATCCGCGCATCGTCCGCAGAACCGATGTAAAGTAGCACCCCCGATCCCGGTGCGATGGTGACCATGTATCCACCCTCCCCCGAGATCTCCTCCCCCGTTTTCAGATCGTATACCCCGTCCCCAGTCTCCTTCTCCATCAGGGAAAGCCGCACCTCCGTCGGCTCGGTCAACGGGACATAGCCCACCAGGTTGCCGTCGTCGTCGATCTTGATGGGGTCGTCGTCCTTAAACATCGTCCGGCTTTCCGCGGGCCAGGTGCCGATGTTGGCGTTCTGCATCACGATGACCCTGCCTTTGAGCCCGGGGAAGGTGAAGGCGTTGGCGTGGATGTTCTTGTCGTCGGTCTGGACGGGACAGTCGGGGGCCTTGGCCATCCGGGTGATGATCGCCTCGTAGGCCCGGATCTCGCGCGATGCTTCCGCGAATTCCGCGAGCTGGGGGTTGTCCATGCCGGGGCGTCCGGCCAGCGTGACGTACTGGATCTCCCAGAGGCCAGAGCGCGCCGACTCTTCCGCATTCAGCAGCCGATCGGGATTTACAATGGGCTCGTAGTGCCACATCACGAAAAGCTTCGCACCTTCCAGCACGCCGATCCACGCCATGGCCTTCACGGTGTTCACGGGCGCACGATAGTATTTCCATACGTCATAGAAATCCCCCTCGGGCGTCGCGAATTTCCGCCAGCCCATGCGGCCTTCTTCGGCCAAGGCGAGTACCTTCTTCTGCATGGCCAGTTGTTCTTCCGGCGTCGTGGGATAGGCCACTTCGTTGGGTTTGTTGGCAAGGGTGTTGGCCCATTGCGGCATGAGCAGGCCGCTCGCCGTGGTCACCAGCATGAAGTCCGCACCGCGCTTGGCGGATTCCTTGTAGTACACGGCGGCCTCGCGCCGCGTCCAATCCAGGGCGGCGGCCGGCGAGGCGAGGTAGCCCTCGCCCGAGAATTCCCACCAGAAGGCATAGCGATCGGTCCCGGAGATGATCGGATCCGGCACGGGCTGATCCTTGGCCGCGCCCAGTCCATTGTGCAGCGTGAAAAAGTTCGTATCCGGCGCATGCTGGAGAATCTGGAAGTAATATTTCGCCAGGCGATTCACATCGGGGTGGAAAACTTCCTCCTTCACGCTCCAGGCCAGCACGCGCGGATCCTTGGCATGCTCCCGCAGGAACGCGCCCGCCTGTTGCGCCTTGGCCTCCTGCGCCTCGTCACTCTCCGCGGCATTGAAGTACACAAAATCCAACTGGGGCAGGAGCTTGATGCCATACTTTTCGGCCAGGCGCAGATGCTCGCCAAACTGCTCGGGTTTCGACACCGCCAGGTGGACGACGTTCACGCCATGGTCCTGGAGGATCTTGAGGTGTTCCTCCAGAAAGGCAAAGTAGTCTTTCCCTACGCTCTCGGCGGCGGCGGCCATCTGGTAGTCGTACAAGTACACGCCCATATAGAAGGGCTTCGACTCTTCCGCGCGGGATGTCGCGGGGCATAGACCGGCAAGGACAATAAGGGCCAGGGCCGAAAGTTTTTTCATCATGACTACCGAACTCCAGAGGTTAGGAAGTCTTGAGCATACGCTGTTCGACCCACGACATGCGAGGTACCGGTCGCGCGGGGTATCATTTTCGTGGCGTCAGGAAAATGATCCGAATTGGAGTTGTTTGGAGAGTGAGGTCGAGGGCCTTGTACGCATATTGCGCCTGCTACTTCGTCGTGCAGAACGGGGACTGTAGGGACGTACCGCCGCAAGAGCGCTTGGTGCGCCGCAGGAAGACCCAACGCAAGTGGTATGCTGGAATAACGGACAGCCACTCGAACGCGGCGGCATGTCCCCGTGGAATTCGCGGAATGTCTGGAACTCGCAAATGGCTTCGGATGAGACTGATTTCATCGGTCGCGTTTTCCGCGCTATCCCACTGGGACAGGCCCGCGCATTGACGAGACATTCCCTTGGATGCGATAGCCTTGATTTCGAAGCGCCCTGCGCGGATTGAATAGTCTTGCGCGGGTCCGTCCCCACAGACTTACTCCCCCTCATCCACCCGGTCTACCACATACACCGGACGACATTTTACCTCATCGTAGATCCGCGCGATGTATTCCCCGAGCAGGCCGATGCCGAAGAGGTTGATTCCCCCCAGGAACGAAGTCGCCGCGAGGATGGCGGGCCAGGGGCCCACGCCGTTGCGGCTGAGGTGGAGGTAGATGGCGACCGCGATGAGCACCAAACTTAGCAGCATGCTGAGTACGCCCGCGATGCGAAAGACGAAGAGAGGCACGTAGGAAAAGGAGAAGATGGCGTTCATGCCCAGGGTCCACAGGCCGCGGAGGCCCACGCGTGTGTGGCGGTCGTAACGGGCGCGGCGGGGAATGGGCACGCCCGTCTGGCGGAAGCCCACCCAGGCGCGGAGGCCGGGGAGGTAGCGGTTGCGCTCGGGCAGCTTGCCGAGTTGATCGACCACGCGGCGATCCATCAGGCCGAAGGTCCCCGCGTCGAGGGGCGACTGCGTGGCGGCCACCCATTTGAACACGCGGTAGAAGAGCCAGAAGACGCCGCGCGTCAGCGGGTTTTCCTGACGCGACGCGCGCTCGACATAGACCACGTCGAAACCTGCTTTCCATTTCTCCAGCAGCGGCGCGAAGGCGGCGGGGTCGTCCTGAAAGTCGGCGTCCATCAGAATCACCGCGTTGCCCCGGGCATGGTCGAGGCCCGCCGCCACGGCCGCGCCATGGCCAAAGTTGCGGGCAAGATGGACCACGCGAATTTCACCGGGGGCGGAGGCCGCCAATTGATCGAGGATAGCTGCGGTGCCGTCGGTGCTGCCATCGTTCACCAGCACCAGTTCCACGCGTCCTCCGCATTCCAGCGCCGCCGCGTGTTCCCGCACTTCCCGCACGAAGCCCTCGATGCCCTCGGCCTCGTTGTACACGGGTGCGACAATGGACAGCAGAAAATCAGTGCCGCAGGTGCGGGTAGTGTTGGGCATTGGCGTGGTCACGAAGTCTCCCTCCGGGAGGAATTGCGAATCGCGAATTTAGGATAGTGAATTACATGGTACTCAGTCACGGCAAGCCTTACGAGGCCCAAGGGGACAGCGTCGCCTCGGGACTCGAACAAGTAACGAGAACGGCGCGTCCATCAAGTGGCATTGTCCGGGCGAAAGGTGCCACAGCAGGCGGGGCTGTCCTGTTGTCAGCGGGGTCAACCGGGACCTTCATCGGCAATCAATCGCGCATGAGGAACTCTTCTAACAAATTCTTTCCGCGATACCAGATCCTCGCGGAGCTTACCGCATCGCGTCGTCAGGCGACAGGACAGCCTCACCTGTTGAAGCGAACTACCTTCCACTGAGCGATGACTTGGGCATATCGAATTCTTGAATCGTCCAAGTCGTTGGGTGAGGCTGTCCCTGAACTATCCTTGATTCGCGCGGATGTATTCCGCTGTTTCGCGCAGGCCTGCTTCCAGGCTGACTTCAGGTTTCCAGCCAAGTACCCGGGCGGCCTTGTCGCCGGTGATGAAATTTTCCTTCACCTCGCCGGGGCGCAGGTCCGCCAGCACGGGCTCGCCCGTGAAGCCAACCGCGCCCTTCAGAATGTCGAAGAGTTCCCGTACCGAGGTTCCCTTGCCCGAGCCGAGGTTCAGCGTCTCGCCGTCTCCCTTATCGAGGGCCAGCAGCGCGCCGCGGGCGATATCCTTCACGAAGACATAATCACGCAGCGGTGTGCCGTGGCCGTAGAGCGTGGGGGATTTCCCCGCGAGCATAAGCGCAGTCAGGATGGAGCATACGCCCGCCTCGCCGTCGGGGCGCTGGCGTGGGCCATAAACGTTGGGAAAGCGGAGAATGGTATAGCGCATTCCGTAGAGGCGCTCATAAAGTGCGATATAGTGCTCGAAGGCTAGCTTGCTGGTCGCATAGTGGCACTCGGGGTGTGGCACCGTTTCCTCCGAAGCCGGGAGATGCTCCTGTGCGCCGTAAATGGCCCCGCCGGTCGATGCAAAGATAAATTTATGAACACCGTGCTTGATGCACTGTTCCAGCAGGTTCAGTCCGCCGAGGATGTTGACCTCCGCGTCGAACTGGGGCTGGGTCACGCTGCGGCGCACGTCGATCTGGGCCGCCAGATGGGCCACATAGTCCGGCTTTTCCGCTTCGAAGAGTTCGGCGAGGGCGGGCGAACGGATATCCATCTCGTGCAGCCGCGCCGCCGGGTTGAGGTTGGCCCGCGTGCCGCTGCTGAAATCATCGAGAATCGCCACCTCGTGTCCCGCGTCGATACATGCGTCCACCACGTGGCTGCCGATAAATCCGGCGCCGCCGGTGACCAGAATTTTTGCCATGAATCACTCCTGTCGATTGCCCTGCAATTGCGTCGCCTAGTTTACTTGATGGGTCGCCTGTCATGCTATCCGGCGCGCCGACCCGCCGCGCTCGATAGTAGCTGCGACATTTCCTTCACCATGCGGCCCAGCGAAAACAAGGCTACCACCCGCTCGCGTCCAGCCTGCCCCATGGCCCCGGTGCGAGCTGGATCGGCGAGGAGTTCTTGAATCGCATCCGCCAACGCGGCGGCATCTCCCGGCGGTACGAGCACGCCGCTCACGCCCTCTTCGACGATCTCCAGGGGCCCGCCGGCCGCTGTGGCGATGGGTGGGCACCCTGCCGCCATCGCCTCCACGAGGGTGCGCCCGAAAGGCTCGGGTTCCACCGAAGGCAGCACCAGCAGCGTTGCCCTCTGAAGAATTTCAGGCACGTCCGTTCGCGGTCCGGTGAAGGTTACCCGCTCCGCGATGCCGAGCGCGGCGCAGCGCGCCTGCAGGCCGGGCAGATAGTCGGGCTTGTTTACCGCCGGGCCGCCGACGAACCACGCCCGCGCATCGGGATGAGTCGCGAAGACTTCCGGGAGCGCCTCTACCAGCACATGTTGGCCTTTCCACGGTTCCATGCGCCCCACGCAAGCGATAAGCGGCTCCCGTGGCGTCGTGCAGTCCGGTTCGGGATAATCGCTGAGATCGATGCCGTTGTAGACGGTATGCACGCGATTCCCGCAGGCGGCGAGACTGTCCGCCACGGCGTTTGAATTGGCCACGGCGACATGGGCCAGCCGCGCCACGAGGCCGCGCATGGCCCGCCCGATTCGGCCTTCGCCCGCAATTTCCCGCACGTGCCACACGAGGGGACAGCCCGCCAGCCGTGCGGCGACCGGCCCCTGGAGATTGTTGATGGTGTTCACATGCACCACCTCGATCTTCCAGCGCCGGAGCATGCGCGCCGTGCGGAAGACGTGGGGGAGGTAGGCGAGAAAGAAGGCCGCCAGCTTTCGAAATTCGAGGGCCTTGCGCGGCGGAACGAAAGGAATTTCCGCGACCGTACACCCCGCCTCCCGATAGGCGGCCGCCAGGGGATCGCCCGAGCGCAGAATCATAAATGGGGTAAACCGGGTCGGATCCAGATGGGTGACCAGATCAAAGAGGGATCGGTCCGAGCCGCCGCCCACATCGGAAGTGTAGTGGCAGAACGCAACGCGCAAGGGAGCCTGGGCCATGGATCGATCCTTATGCGCCGCGGAGTGCGGGCCTCAGGACGTGCCCTGTCGTGCCGCGTCGGCCGAGAGCTGCTCCAGCAGTTGCCGGCCCGCCCGCTGCAGTGTCGGGCTATCCGTGTTCTTCACCAGCGCCTCCGCATGCGCCCTGGCCTCCTCCAGCTTTCCCTGGCCGCGCAGGATCCGCGCCACGGTCACGCGCGCGTCACTGCCCGGCTCCAGCGCAAGGATAGCATTGCCTTGCGACAGGGCACCCTCGAGATCGCCTTTGGCGTGGGCCACCTGCATGAGGACATTCCGCGCCCAGACCTGCTGATCCTGCTGGCCTTCCTTTTCCGCCAACTGAAGCCACACCGCGCCGAGGCGGGCGGCTTCATCGAGATTGCCAGCGCGCCAAAGGGTGGTCACATAGCCGGTGAAAGCGCCCGAACGCCCAAAGGCCGTCTCGGGAAGGGCCTGATAGGCTTCCAGCGCCTCCTCGAAGCGCTCCTGTTTGAACAGGAGGTCGCCGATGGCCAGACCGCACTGGGTGCGCAGTTCCTCGCTGGCAAATTGGCCCTCCATGGCCTGACGATATTTCTGCACCGCCGGGGCCAGGTTCCCGCCCATCTCCAGTTTCTGTCCCGCGTCGAAAGCGGCCTCCGCACAGGCTTCATCGAGGCCGGCGGTCAGTTGCGCCCCGAAGACCCGGTAGGCGCCCAGGCACAGGATCATGGCGACAAAGGCGATGCCGCCCAAGCCCCAGAAGATTTCCTGAGCACCCTTGGGCGCATTCAGGGCCTGTTCCTCGGTGGCTTCGGGTTGTTGGTGGGTCATGGGGATGATGCTCTCGTCGTAACGTATAGATTGTACCCCCCGCACGGGGTGGTCGGCCCATCGTAGCAAATCGTTGGCCGGGGTTGAAAGCGTGGCCTGCGAAGTTTACCGAAGCCTTGCCCGGACAATGCCTCAGATTGTCTTTTCGCACCTACAATTGGGTTCCGAGCAGGGGCCAGGCTGAATGCCCGGCCAGCGGTCTCAGGGCGGCAACACAAGCCGTCGGATTTACGAAGTAACCTTAGAATACAACAGGAGCACGAACCCATGACCACGAACACCCCCGACCTCAAGCCCGACACGGATGCAGAAGGCAAGAACGACGGCAGTGCAATGCACAATGCGGAACGCGCCGCCGAGAAAGCGAAGGACGCCATGAATACTGGAATAGAAAGCGGCCGGCAGGCCTTTGGAGAAGCCAAAGAGACGCTGGGTGCGGGCGTGCACGTCGCCCAGGAAAAAATCGGCTCGGCCATCGGTATCGCAAAGGAAGCGGCCGAAAACTTTACAAAATCTGTTTCTGGCGCAGCCGCCTACGCGGGGCAGAAGGCGGAAGACGCCACCAGCTCCGTCGGCGGCGCTCTCGAGAACACGGGCCACTACCTGAAAGAGGATGGCCTGCGTCACATCGCCTCCGATGTCACCGAGCTGATCCGTCGCAATCCCATACCCGCCATGCTTATCGGTATTGGTCTCGGCTTCCTCGTTGCCCAGGCCTCCAGCCGGCGGAATTCATAAGTTGTCCGGGCGCGCCTCAAGCGGCCCGCCTCCCACTCCAGAGGCGGGGGGTATCCTACCCGATATCCGCCGGATGCTGAAAAGTGCGACCGAGGTGATCTCCACGGATACTCGGGGATTCTCCGCGACCCTGCGCGCATCCGCCTGGCTGATGATGGTGGCTTGGGCGTCGGCGGTCACCGGTGGCCTGCTGGTTTGTTTTTGCGCTGTTCACGCGCTCGCGGCTCTAGTTCCCCAGGTACCCCTCTGGTCCTGGTACGGGCTTGTCGGCCTGCCGGCGTTGTTGTTGGGGGGCGTGCTGCTCCTCATCGTGCGCGGCAGGCTCGCCTCGCTCCAGCCCATCGACGCCCATGCGGCGGAAGTGGCCGGCGAGATGATACAGATCGCCGGGCGCGTCAACGACGTACTCGAATCGGCGACCGTGTCCATCCAGAAAGCATCGGGGGTGGTGAAGCAAAGTGTGGAAACGGTGCGGGCCGCCACCGATGTGCGCCATCACGTGGACCAACACCCCTGGGTCATGTTCGCGGGCGCCGTTGGCCTTGGCTACCTCGGCGGGGCGGCCCTGCCGGAAAAGCCATCGAGTTCCCCAGCCCGGAATGGTTCGGGCTCACGGCGCAGCACGGTCATGCTTGCCCCCGGAAGCGAGTTTGCACAACGCGCGCCTGCTGCGGATGTGCCGGAGCGCGAGCCCGGAATTCTCGACAAGTTGGGCGAAGTGCTCGCCCCTCAGGCCGACTTGCTCCGGCAGATCGCCATCGGGAGTCTGTTCAGCTTGATTCGGGATGTGGCGCGCGACGCCATGCCATCGCCTATGGAGCAGCCCGTAGATGATTTCTTTAACGATGCCGCCAAAAAGTTTGGCGGTCGCCCCTTGGCGCGGGGGACCTTTAAAGCGCCTGTAACTGAAGCACCCACGGATGGCGTGCGTCCCGCGACATGACGGGGTTCTTTCAACCTCTGGTATCACTGGAGGCCGCTGAACGAAGGAGAACTACATGAAGATCGAAACACTCGAAGATTTCTACACCCAGGAACTCCGTGATCTCTACGATGCCGAACACCAGATTCTGAAAGTGCTTCCAAAAATGGCCAACTCGGCCACATCCCCGGCGCTGCGCAAGCTTTTCGAAGCCCACATAGACGAGACAAAGGTCCACGTGGAACGCCTGGAAGAGATCTTTGAGGGCCTGAAGACGAGCCCGAAGGGGAAGCACTGCAAGGCCATGGCGGGGATAGTGGCCGAAGCGGAAGAGGTATTCCTCGACAGCATGCCCGACAACGTCAAGGATGCGGCTCTGATTGCCGCGGCGCAGCGTATCGAGCACTACGAAATGGCGGGATATGGATGCGTCCGGACCTATGCGCGCCTGCTGGAGCAGGACGATGCGGCGGAGCAGCTCGACGAGACCCTTCAAGATGAAGGCGATGCCGACAAAGCCCTGACCGAACTCGCAGAAGCCACCGTGAACGATGACGCAAATGTGGAACTCGCCGCCGAATAGCGAACCCATGGCGCCCTATTGAATTGGAGTTTCGCGATTCACCTGAGAGGAAGGAGCCGTCCCACTGTCGCAGCGGGCATGGCCATGGAGCGACAAATGAGAATCGATACATTGGAAGAGTGCTACGTCGAGTCCCTCAAGGATCTCTACCATGCCGGGCACCAGATGCTGAGGGCTCTCCCCAGGATGGCCGGTGCGGCGACTTCACCCGGACTGTGCGGGCTCATCCAGAAGCACGTGGTCGAGACGCGTGCCCAATTGGAGCGGCTCGATATCATCTTTGACGGTGTCAAGACCGATCCCCTGGGGAAACGATGCAAGCCGATGGAGGCGCTGTTGGCTGAGTGCGACGAGATGATCCAGCGCGGTATCTCCGGCCCCGCCAGGGATGCTTCCCTCATCTCGGCGGCACAGCGAATCGAGCACTATGCGATGTCCGGCTGCGAAACGCTCCTGACCTATGCGCGCAGGTTGGAGGAGTGGGAAGCGGTTGATCTGCTGGTGATCTCTCTTCGAGAGCTCAACGATTCTGGCGACGCGCTTGTCGCGCTTGCCGGGTCGTCCTCTCCCCGGAATCCGAATCTGGAAGCGGCGGTGACCTAGTCCCTCCTTACGTCCGCGATCCGGCGACTGATCTCACAGGCATTACTGGAAGGATGAATCGCCCGTCGCGGCGTTACTATAGATGAAACTGCCCGGCCAACCCCATCGGTCGGGTAGTTTTGCGTCTATCGGCAGGGAAACGTGGCGATTTGGAGGCAATCCCGAGGTCACAGGGCAGGAGGATGTACGGCCTTCAAGTACGCGGAGCATTGCGAAATCACCGGGGTCGATGCTAGCATGGGGGGCCTGATTCCCCCGCTCCCCTTTGGTCGGGACGCATTCTGCCGGGAGTCTCGGGCATATCCGATTCATAGCAGCCGCCCGATTGGTGCCGCGCCTCAGACGGGCGGGCCTCTCCCACGGCGGCCACCCAGGAGATCCACGTGAGCCCACGGCATTCCACGGTTCAGCGTTTCTATCGTTTCGCATTGGGCGCCTATCTCTTCGTCCTCGTGCTGGCGCTTTATGCAGGCACCAACGACCCCACCATCCATGTCAAGCACCTGCTCACGGCCTGGGCCGCCGGTACACTCGCCGGCACTTATCTCCTCATTGCGTGGCTGATGCGCGTCCCCCTGCGCCGCCCCGCCATCTTTATGGAAGTGATCCTCTGCCTGCTGGCCTTCTTCCTGGTCAGTTCCCTTTTCTCCGAGTTCCGCACCATCAGCCTGTCGGAAACCAGCCGTTTTTTCTGCCTCTTCGCGCTCTACTGGCTGGCCACGCAGGTCTTTTCCTCTACCGCCCAGGTCCTCCGACTCTTTGCCGTCTTCTGTTGCGCCGTGTTTCTCGCCGCGGTCTATGCCGTCATGCAGGCCGCCGGACTCGACCCCTTCCCCTGGACCGACACCACCAGCGACACCTACACCAACCTGCCCGCGACTTACGGCAACCCCAACTTCGCGGCCCACGCCCTGATTCTCGCCTCTATCATGCTCGCATGCCTCATTCGTTGCGGGGCCCGCTGGGGGTTCTGGATCGCGCCCCTGCTTTTCTTCCACCTCTACAGCACCGACCAGCGCGCCGGCTGGATCGCCCTCGCGGGCGCTTCCCTGCTGGTGGGTATTGGATGGCTCTTGCTGCGCCAGCCCCGACGTCCCGTGGCGCGTGTCGTGGTGACGCTCGGCGTATTCGCGCTGCTGGGGGTTGCGGGGCTCGGCGCGGCCATGTTCCTGAGCCACGTCCGCACGGGACATGTCTTTCCCCTCGATCTCTCCCTGCTCCTGCGCTACCAGTCCTATGTCAGCGCTACCCGAATGCTCTTTGACGCGCCCATCCTCGGGCACGGTCCCGCGGTCTATGGCTTGGCCTATGCGCCGTACTGGACCCCCTTCGAGCAGGCCTGGTTCGCCCAGGAAGTGCGGATGAACGAGCACGTCCACAACGACCTGCTGGAGATCGCCATTGACGGCGGGCTGGCCGCCGCCGGCCTCTATCTGACCCTGCTCGTGCTTGGCATGGCCTATGGCCTTCTGCTGGCCGCACAGTCCAGCACCCCGGAGCAACGCCGTGTGGGCTTTACGTTTGCCGCTCTTTTTTGCGCCTTTGCCATCGACGGGCTCTTCGGCTTCAATCTGCGCGTCCCCGTGACCGCAGCCCTCTTCTTTCTGATGATGGGAACGCTTGATGGGCTGTGGACTCAGGGGCGGCCCGTCGTTGTGCCGGAGCGCGCCCTGCGACCGGGCCAACTCATCCGCGTGGCCTTCCTGGCCCTCCTGGTATTCGGCACCTGGTTCGAAACCAGGATTTTCGCTTCGGAGTACCACATGTACGCGGGCATGAAGGCCCAGAACAAGGGCCGGTTCGAAATCGCCGAAGCGGCCTTCGTCAAGGCCGGTGAACTGGCACCGTGGAACTGGCACTATGCCCGGCGGCTGGGACTCACCAAGTTGGATCAGGGTAAAATGGGCGAGGCCCTAGCTGACTTCGAGCAGGCCCTGACGTTGAATCCCCACTACGTGCTGACCCATCTTCCCATGGCCCGGACGAACCTCATGCTCGCCCAGCAGGCCGTATCTCCAAAGGGCGCCGGGGCCGACGCGGCCATTGAAAAGTTGAACCTCGCCCGTACCCACGCGGAGGCGGTGCTGGCTATTGCGCCGGACTTCCCCTCCGCGATCGACGTGCTCGGTCGCATCGAGTCCATTGCCGCAATTATCAATCGGGATCACGCGTCCAGCCCCGATCCCGCCGTTCAGGCCAAGCACTGGGAAAATGCCCGCCAGTACCTGCGCCGCGCCATCGATCAGGGACCGGACAATTCCGGTGAGCTCTATCGCATGCTCATGCAGGTCGAACTCGGGCTCGGCAATGTGGAAGCGGCCGAGGCGGCCCTCGTGGGTGCCATACAGGTGGCTCCCGAGGATGGCAGCCACTGGCCCGCCTTTCTGAAATTCGCCCGGCAGCAGAATCGCTTCGATCGGCTCCGGGACGTGCTCTTCCAGCAGATCGACCGGCTCCAGGCCATTGAGCTGCCGGCAGACGGAGAGCGCGGGCAATTGGCCACCGCCTATGGCTGGCTGGCTGTCGTGCTCGAAGCCGGTTTCTCCGATGTGCAGGGCGCCATGGATGCCTATGCCGGTGCCGTCGAGCACGGCCCGCTGCGGCCCGAGCTTTGGAGCAACTACGCGGCCTTTGCCCGGAAGCACCAGCGCCTGGCGGATTTTGGAACCGCCCTCGCCGGATCGTGTGTCCGCCTTCGGGAGCAGGGCGTCAAACCGTTGCCCCAGGTCGAGGCCGTGGACGCGGTGTTGAAGGATCCCGCTGCCCAGTTGGATCAGGCGAGCCGTGTGCTGCTGGCGGGGGTTCGCTCCCACGCGCGGGACAGCGAGCTCTCGATTGGCGCGGCATACCTATGGGCCGCGCAAATTCTGCAGGAGGCCTACGATACCCTGGCGGCCCAGGGGACCGCTCCCTGCGAAAGCGCGCTCAACCTCGGTGTTACCGCCGCAGGCTTGAACGAGCTCTCTCTGGCCAACATCCTCTTTGAGAAGGCCGTGGCCTGCCTCACCGACGAGCGGCGCGCCTCTGCGGCGGTGCATTGGGCCGACACTCTCGTTCGCCTGAACCAGCAGGACAAAGCCCTTGTGATTTTACAGGAGGCCGAAGCCCAGTTTCCCGGACATTTCGACACGCGCTGGGCCCAGGCACGCACGCTCGCCCACATGAGGCGGACGGATGAGGCGCGGGCCATCTATGAAACCCTGTTGAAGGAAACGGATTCGGTCCCTGATGCCAAGAGCCAACTGGAAGTTGAGCTAAAGCGGCTCTCGGCGGAGCAATGAACCCTCTCGGTCCGGCTTGTCGATTTAACCCAGAACCCGACCTCTGAAATAGATTTCCGGACTTCTGTCATTCCCACGAAAGTGGGAATCCAGAGACCGGGCGACGTAAACTCCGCGAAAGCACTGGATTCCCACTTTCGTGGGAAGGACCGTTGTGCAAAATCTACTCCGATTTCGACATACCGTAACTAAATCGACAGGCCCGTGGACTCGGCGGGCGCTCAGGAGAGCCGATCGGGGGCATTGCGGGCCAAGGGCACCGCTTCGGCCCGCAAATGCCAGTGGCACTCGTAGGTCAGCCGACCGAGCTTGGTGACTTTGGGAATCTCTTTGCACTGCATCACTTTATAGCCCCGAAACTGGACCAGATACCAGGCCCGCAGCCGCGACGAAGTTCTCGTCTCAGAAGTTTCCGATGTATGCAGATCATTCGCCATTGGCTGTCTCTCGATTTCCGGCTTGGCCCGAAAACACCGGGGCCATTGACTCACTGCGATCCACATTTGGGGTACGCGCTGTCTTGAGGGGTCCGATGTGTAGGAGCAAGAAGCAGGCCACGGACCGCACCCACACAAATCTCCAATAACAGACAGAGGAGGAGTGGGATTAATGTGATCGCGGGGGAAAGGGATTCCCATTCGCAGAAAGATGGATTCCCATTTTGAGAATTGGCCCCGGAAAATCCATCAAGTCCATACGGCAATTCTAGAGCGCGATGTTGTACTCGCTCACTTTCCGATAGAGCGTGCTCCGGCCGATGTCGAGTAGTTCGGCCGCCGCCTTGATGTTGCCCTCGCAGCGCCGCAGTGCCTCGCGGATCTGGCGTTTCTCCAGTTCAACCAGATTGAGGAAGGGCTCGGCGCTTTCCTGGGGCGTTCGCCGGATGCCATCCCGCTCCAGATCCTCGGGGCGAATCGCGTCATAGGGAGCCACAACCATCGCGCGCTCCACTACGTTTTTCAATTCCCGCACATTGCCGTTCCAGGGAAGGGTGTCGAGATACTGGAGCGCTTCCGGGCTGAATCCGGCCGTCCGGTAGCCGTAACGCTCCCGCGCGCCGCGATGGAAATGCTCGGCCAGCAGGGGGATGTCTCCGCGCCGCTCCCGCAGGGGGGGGATGACAATTTCAAACATATTCAGGCGGTGGTACAAGTCGCGCCGAAACAGGCCCCGCTCGACTTCCTCCTTGATGTCCCTATTCGTTGCCGCGACCACGCGGACGTTTACTTTGATGTCGGCCTTGCCCCCGAGGCGGCGAAAGACGCCCGTTTCGATGGCGCGGAGGAGCCGGGCCTGGTTCGGCAGGCTCAAATCGCACAGCTCGTCGAGAAAGAGGGTGCCGCCGTCGGCCTCCTCGAAGACGCCCGTTTTCTGGTTCTGCGCTCCGGTGAATGCGCCGCGTTCATAGCCGAAGAGCTCACTTTCCAGGAGCTCCGCAGGGATGGCCGCACAGTTAACCACGGTAAGCGGCGCTTCTGAGCGTGCCGAGAGGCGATGGATCAGTTTGACGACGAGCTCCTTGCCCGTGCCCGTTTCGCCGAGTATCACGGCATTCAGATCGGAGCGGGCGCAATCCCGGGCCAAGGTGCGCACCCGGTTGATGGCGGGGCTTTCGCCAATGATGGCCGCGCCCTCGGCCGCGCCGGAAACGAGGAGGGTGTTTTCCCGTTCCAATAGCTCAACGCGCTCCAGGGCGCGAAAATAAGGCGCGGCAACTTGAGCCTGGGCCAGCAGGAATTCAAGATCCACTTCGTCGTAAATCCGGTGGGGAGATTCCGTCTGGACCACGAGGGCGCCGATGGCGTCCTTGCCCAGGATCATGGGGGCGGCCGCGGTGGTGCGGATGCCGGCACCGCCTTCGATCCGGCAGCTCTCCGGTATCAGGACGCCGTGCTGCTGCTCCAGGATCTGCTTGATCGTGCCGCGGACGGAATACTTCGCGCCGAAGGCCGATTCTGATTCCCTGGGGTATAGGGCGAATCCGTCGTAGCCCGGGTGATTGGAGGCAATGCACACCGCGCGCGGTTCGAAGCGCTCGGTGATCCGCTGGATGAGCGCGGTGATCAGGCCGGACATGGTACTGGCCTCGCTGAGCGCCCGGCCCAGGGTAAACAGATCCGCGAGATCCTCGGCGGTTCTCGGGCGGCCTTGGGCGACCAACGCGACCCGGTCCCGGTTCATATAGAGGGGTTCGCCAATGACCAGCGAACAGGTGGCGGGCGGAGAGTTGGGTGGAAGGGGTGTGCTCACGCCCATTTCGCGGACGCGTGTGACAAGAAAAATAGCGCTGCCGACGGCGACTTCATCACCGGCCCGGAGCACGGCCTGGGCCACCGGGTCCCCGTTTACAAAGGTGGCGTTGCTGCTTCCCAGATCTTTGAGAAAAACGGAATCACCGTCCAGGGTAACTTCGCAGTGGCGGCGCGAAACAAGCGGATCGCTCACTTTGATGTCGCATACGATATCTCGCCCGAAGACGAGGGCGCTGGGTGTGACGACCCACGACGTACCCTTGGCGCTCCCAGTTTTCGCAGTAATCTGGTACAACGGATCCTCCTTTTTTGCTGACTATCATACCACATCTACACTAATAGAATACACGCGCCTTCCATGTATTCAGATAGACGAATGCGGTGCGGTCCGCGGCGGGATGGATGCCTGAATCCGCAGCGAACCCAAATCCTATCAGGTTTCCGAGCCGGGGAGATAGCCTCTTGTTGAGGTTGTTCCGCCCCGGGCGCTCAGGGCTGAAAAGGCGACGGACGGGGAGTGGGACCTGTAAAGGTCCTGCTCCCCGCCCGGGGCGGATCTACGGTCAGGGGGGTAAATTCAGGATGCGCCCCGGCCCGCCACCACGGCCCGGAATGTCATGAAAAGTATCTTGATATCCAGCCAGATGGACCAGCGATCAATGTAGTCCAGATCCATCTCGACCCACTCTTCAAAACCGATATTGTTACGGCCACTCACCTGCCAGAGCCCGGTCATCCCGGGCCGTACGCTCAAGCGACGGCGCTGGCTCCAGGAGTACTGCTCCACTTCCGAAGGGATGGGGGGGCGGGGGCCAACGAGGCTCATTTCACCGCGCCACACATTGAAAAGCTGGGGGAATTCATCGAGGCTGTACTTGCGAATGAACCTGCCCAGCCGGGTGATTCGGGGGTCATTGGTAATTTTGAAAACCGGACCGTCCTGTTCGTTCAGGGCCATCAGGGACGCCTTGACTTCTTCCGCATTGACGATCATCGAGCGGAACTTGATCATCCTGAAACGCCGCTGATTCTGCCCCACCCGCTCCTGGCGGAAGAAGATAGGCCCTTTTGAATCAAGCTTGACCAGAATGGCCAGGGGCAGAATGATGACGGGAAACGACAGAATGATGAGAATCGTCGAGCCGACAAAATCCAGCAGACGTTTCTGAAATACCTTACCGTGCGCCTCGGGAATCGTGGACAGGTTGAGGAGGGGAATGTCTTCCAAGTGCATCAGCCGGCTGGTGGCCACACGCATGGGGAACAGATCCGCCACCATGTGAACCGGGAGCGCGGCCCCCTCGCACAGATGGGCGATGCTCTGAATCTCTTCATACCCCGAGCGTACCGGAAGGGCAATGTAGACCTCGTCCACCTCACCGTTCAGGAGCATATCTTTCAATTTATCCACAGGGCCCAGAAAGGGCACTCCGGTGCCTTCCAGCAACTCGGCGCGGTCCAATTCTTTATCCAGCACCCCGACGATCGCGTAGCCGAGACCGGAGTTTTCCTGCAGCACCTCGATCAGGTGTCGGCATCGCTCATTCGCACCTACGATAACTGCGCGCTGCTGGTTGTAGCCAAGGCTGCGCAGTTCGTGAATGGCCAGGCGCAGACCAAAACGGAACGTCAGAAGTAATACGAGCGTCGCCAGGCAGAAGACCACGAGAAACTGATGATTGAACTCATTCTTCGCTTCATTTGCAATGGTTTCAGCCGCTTCGTCCCCACCCGTGAACAACACCATGACGAACACACAAAAGACGCAGGCGTCGCCCACGGCCTTGGTTACCGCAGTGAGATAATGCACGACGTCCTGGCGATTACGTACGCCCCACAAGTTTCGCTCCACCGCCGCGCTGTACCACACCAGAATCACGACAATGAGATACGGGAGGTTCTTCACCATAGACGGCGTGAGGGGATCCGTCATTGGCGTTGACCAATGGATGGCGAGGGCAAAGGCCCCTACAATACAGCAGGTATCCAGAAACGCCAGCGCGGCAGGCGGCACGATTCGCTTTCGCGGTTTACTTGAGATCTCCATTTCCCTTCCCTTGGGCATTCCGCTAGACCGGGCTGTCAATTTTAGACGCCTGGCCCCGATCATGTGTCGGTCCGGCCAGACTGATCTCCCCAGAAAGCACGTTCAGCAATTGGGGCAGTTCATCAATACCATATCTTCTCAGGACACTGCCCACCCGGGTCAAACGCTCCCCGCCCGGCTCCCATGATGCGTCATGGGAAGTGCGAAATACAAGATCACTGAAAATAGCGCCACCCGGTGCCCGCCGGGGACGGCGGATCAGCAGCGGACCGCGTGAATCCAGCTTGATGGCCAGCGCTACCGCCAGAAGCACGGGTGACAGCACGAGAATCAGCAGAAGCGATACGCCCATGTCCACCGCACGGTGCAGGGCAAACTGGGGGCGGCTGTCCGATTCGATGGACAGAGAGAGAAGGGGGATGTCGCCCAGGCGGCTCAGTTCGCTGGTCGCCATCCGGAGCGGAAACAGATCCGCCATGAAGCGTACCGGAACACCCACGCCCTCGCACAGATGGGCGGCACTCTGAATCTTTTCGTAGTAAGAACGGACGGGCAAGGCGATATAGACCGCGTCAATCACCCGGTTTACCAGAATCTTATCGAGCTCGTCCAGGGCCCCGAGATAGGGGACGCCCCGGGCTTCCAGCATTTCCCTGCGCTCGGGTTCAATCTCCAGAAAGCCCTCAATGTGATACCCGTACTGCTCGTTCGCATGGAGAATATCGACCAGCTTCTGGGTGCGCTCGTTGCTGCCGACGATGAGGATCCGGCGCGCGTTAAAGCCGCGGCGACGCAGGTTCCAGAGGCTCAGGCCCAGGCTCAAGCGGAACAAGAGAAGTCCGCCCAGCACGAAGATCCCGAAGACAAACAGGAAGGTGCGATTCAGGTCCTCGCGCATGAACAGGGCCACGATGAATACAGTGAAAAGGAATGCCGTGAAGAAGGCCTTGGCCACGGAGAAAAGCAGGGCTACCAGCGCCTCGCTGCGCCGCGAGAGGAAGAGTCGCTGGTCTGTAGCCACCAGAAACCACACTATCACCAGGGTAAAATAGTACGTTAGAAAGTTCCAGAGTGTATCGGCATCCACGTCAGGGGCGAGAAACCACACGGTGACAACAAATACACCGGTGATACAACTCAAGTCGAGGATTACCCGCATGACGGCGTTCAGGAATTCGTGGCGTCTGGAATATATGCCCAATGGAGGACTCCCCTGAGGCCGCTGCGGTGACGCGGTGGCTGGGCGTTGCAGCCCGCCCGGGCGGGCGAGCAATTAACGGGTTGGGACAAATCTCATGCTTGAAAAACTCCCCGACTTGTTAAAACTTCCGGGGACAACCTACGCAAGTGGCTAACTTTACTGTGATCGCTAGATTCCTGTCAAGAATTTACCGGGTCCGTCATGGTCAATTCCAATGGTCGACGCTATAGGCGGACCCGCATCGCGTTGAACTCCCGATCATTAACGCGACCAGCCAGTGCAGGCATTCCGGCAATATGTCCGATTTTACAACACCGGATTGCCCCGCTCCAACCAATAACGGCTCGGAAGGTGAAAATAGGTGATGGCAAAGGAAAGCCCGCAGAGCAGGCTCCCGTAAAGCATGTTTCCCGTCAGCAACATCAGCACGAGCCCGAGAACCGCGCCGGATTCGGAAATCGCCATGCAAACCAACGTGGCCTTGAAGCGGGCGGCGGCGTCTTGCGTCTGGACACCCAGCTTCTCCAGGAGAACCTTTTTCAACACCATGGAGGTCAGGGAACTCGTCGTGCCGGCGGCAAGCAACGCCAGAGATATCGGGGTGACCGCCGCGGGGTCGAGATCGCCGATGCCGGTTTCCGGCAGGGTGCCCGTATATTTCATAATATTCGCAACGACCATATAGAGCAGCGGCATCGACGCGACCGCACCGGCGATGAGCCGATACGAGGCAATGGGGTCATTCGATTGGCTGTCAGGCACGACGTGTACTCCCTGAGCACTTGGAAATAGTATAGAACTTCATACGAAACTGGATTATATTACTTTTGCCATTAACATCACGAGCACCACGATACCCAGCACGATGCGGTAAACGCCAAAGGCGCTGAAGGAGTGTTTCTTGATAAAGGCCATGAGGAAGGCAATGACGCCATAGGCGACCAGAAAGGACACGACGGAGCCGAGGGCGAGCAATCCCCACTGGTGTGCGGAAAAGTCGACGCCATTCTTGAGGACCTTGAGCGTGGTGGCCCCCACCATGGTGGGGATCGCCAGAAAGAAGGAGAATTCCGCCGCGACCACCCGGTTGGCTCCGAGGAGAAGGCCGCCGACAATCGTGGCTCCGGAACGCGAGGTGCCGGGAATCATGGCGAGGCACTGAATAAGGCCAATGCCCACGGCCTGTTTGTAGCTCAGGTCCTTTATCGAAGCCGTTTCGCCCGTATGTTCGCGGCGCTCAATCAGGATCAGGATGATTCCCCCCAGGATCAGCGTGATGGCCACGACGGCCTCGCTGTCGAGGAGGGATTCGATAAAATCGTCCAGCAGCAGGCCCAGTATGGCGGCGGGGAGAAAGGCCACCACGACCTTCACCCAGAGGGCTACGGTATCGCGATCCACCTTGCCTTCCCGGATGGGCCAGAGCTGGCGCCAGAAATAAAGACAAACCGACAGAATCGCGGGGAACTGAATGATGACGATGAAGGCTTTGTTAAAGGCCTCGTCATCTCCCAGGCTGAGGAGCGACTCGACGAGGATGAGGTGCCCGGTGCTGCTGATAGGCAAAAACTCGGTGATCCCCTCCACCACCGCCAGGATGAAAGCATTTACGAAATCCACCAGGAACTCCCGGGTCAATAGGGTTGGGCTGCGACTACGCGGGAAGCGTAGCACAGGCAATGGCGTTCACGCCATATAAGGAGCGCTCCTACGGCGCTTGCGGGGCATCCTCGGGCCCGGCGGCATCGGCGACGCCATCCGCCGTGTCGGGCTCCGCCGCGCCGCCGGTTTCGCCATCGCCGGATTCCTGGGGCGGGGCCGGTTTCTGGCCCCGGCCAAAGCGCCGCTCCTGGGCCTGTTTCAGCAGGCGCCGCATGTCGCTTTCAAAGTCTACGATGAAGAGATAGAGTTTGGCTTTCTGCCAGGTCGTCAACTCGAAGCCGTCAAAATCGACAATCTCGCGGCGCGCTTCGGCCGCCTTCGCTTCATGGGCGACGACTTCCTCCAAGACTTTAGCGATGGCCTCTTCGTCCTTGCCCTCGCGCACCGCCTGCCGGAGGTTGCGTGAAAGTACCATCCGTTCACGGCGCAGCGCGGCCATATTGTCCCGGAATTCTGCCAGATGGCGCACCATGAGGACGGTCTGCTCCTCGTCCAGCGCAAGTTCCCGGGTCAGGCGGGCCATGAGGACCTCCTCCAGGAGCTTGCGGCTCTCGGTTGCCCGCTCTTCCCGTCCTGGTGCCTCCTCGCTTCCTTTTTCGGGGGCGGGGTCGTCCGCGAAAACCGGCGCGATCACCAGGATCAAGGCCAGAGCAAAGCAACAGCGATTCCACCAGCGCATCTTCATACCTCGTTTCCATCCGTTTGCAGCAGGCCATTCAAGAACTCGACATCCTCACCGGCGAAGGCGTCCATCATGCTGTCGAGATCCTGGTGGGCGAAAGGGTCCATGTAATCTTCTTCGGAGGAGGCGTCCGCCAGGGACTCCAGGATCGACTCCAGGGCCACATCCGGTTCCTCTGTGTCGGAGGCATCATCCACATCACCGAAAAGGTCCACGGGGATCCCCGCGTCCATAAGACGCCCCAGGGCTTCCACGACCTGAGCATCATCCTGCCACGCCACGTTGACCCGTTGCACCGGTGTGTCGGGCCGGGCGGGTGCGGTGGACTCGGGGAGCCAGCGCCAGGCACCGACGGCGACCAGGGCCGTGATGCAGCAAGCCGAGGCCCATCGCGGGGAGCGCTGGGGGAACCAGACGCGGGTGCGGGGGATATCGGCGGTGTGGGCCATGACTCGGTTCACGAAAGCCGGGTGAACCTCGGGGGCGCTCAGTGCCTTCAGATGCCCGGAGAGCTTCAAGAGCTCGACGTGGCGGCGCGCGCATTCGGGGCACGACTGGAGGTGGCGGGCGATGAATTCGGGATCGCGACTCTCTCCGTCGATGTATGCGGAGAGTTCATCCACCACGTGGGGTGACTTTTTCATAGTAACTCGCCTCCTTGTTCGATCAACACGATGCGTAACTGCTCGCGCGCCCGCGCAAGTCTGCTTTTCACCGTGCCCTTGCGACAGCGCAGGACCTCGGCGATGCCGTCGTAGTCCATCCCCTCGACTTCGCGCAGGTGAATGACCATCCGGTGTTCCGGGGAGAGGCGCTTCAGGGCCGCTTCCACATGGGATTCAATTTCCCTCATCCGGGCTTCATGAGCGGGCCGACCCGTATTGGACTCGAGTTCCGCCATGCTGTCCAGCGGCTGGCTCCGTCCCCGTCCCCGACGGTTCATGTCCCGCAGGTAGTTCAAGGTCATATTCCGGGCGATGCCGAAGAGTACCGTGGAGAATTTGGCCTGGGGATTTAACCGGTTCAAGTATCGGTGCAGGCGAAGGAAAACTTCCTGTGCGACGTCTTCCGCGTCCTGCCGGGAGCCCGCCATGCGGTAACAGAAGTGAATCACGGGGGCGTGATAGCGATGCACCAGGAGAGCGAAGGCGTCGCTGTCACCTGATTGCGCCCGCGCCACAAGCGCCCAGTCATCCAAATCCCTCATGCGGGGGGAACCTCGTTGTCATACGCTTCAACCCGAACGCCAGAAAAAAGTTCCGTTCCGGCCCTCCGTGCGCGATTTCGGCGGCCCGCCTGGTCCTCAACCCCGCTTTACCCTGGGTCCGCTGGGCGTGTCTTCCAGGATCCAGCCCTGCGCCGCCAGGGTGTCGCGGATTTCGTCGGAACGGGCAAAATTCTTATCCCGGCGGGCCTGCTGGCGCTGGTTTACGAGATCCAGCACCTCGGCGGGTACTTCGTCCGAAGCCGGGCCGGCAAAAAGGCCCGTGACTTCATTCAGGCGGTCCAGGAGGGCCAAGGCATTCTTCGCGCCCTGCTCACCTGTGCCGCCCTCATCGAGTTGCTTGTTGGCCGCGCGGACGAAGTCAAAGACCGCGCCGAGTCCGCCGGAGATGTTGAGATCGTCGTCCAACGCTTCGATGAAGCGGCTTTCACATTCCTGGCACAGGGCGGACAGATCTTCTCCGGGCCCCTTGAGCTCTTCCAGGCGCTGGCGGAAGTCCCGGATGCGCTGCAGGGCATTTCGGGCGTCTTCCACCGTCTTGAGGGTGAAATTGTTCGGCTGGCGGTAGTGGATGGCCAGCAGGGTCCACCGGATGGCGACCGGGTCAATTTCCTTGTCCAAGAGGTCGCGAAGGGTGTAAAAGTTGCCCAGGGACTTGGACATTTTCCGTCCGTCCACCATCAGGTGGGCGCAATGGAGCCAGTAATTCACAAAGCGCGCGCCGGTGGCGCAGCAGGACTGGGCGATTTCGTTTTCATGGTGGGGGAAGATGTTGTCCACGCCGCCACAATGGATATCAAAATGCTCGCCAAGGAATTTCATGCTCATGGCGGAGCACTCGATGTGCCAGCCCGGTCGGCCCTTGCCCAGCTCGGTCTCCCAGAACACGTCGCCATCTTCTGGCACATAGGCCTTCCAGAGCACGAAGTCCCGGGCGTCTTCCGCCTCATACTCGTCGTTGTCCACCCGACCGCTGGCACCGTCCTGGAGCTGGTCCAAATCCATGTGGCTGAGCTTGCCATAGTCCTTGAAGCTGGAAAGGCGGAAATAGATGCTGCCCTCGGCCTCATAGGTATGACCTTTCTCGCGCAACTGCTTGATCATCTCCACCATTTCGGGGATGTGATCCGTGGCGGCGGGGTAGGCCTCGGCCGGGCGGATCCCTAGGGTCTTGAGGTCTTCAAAGAAGGCGGCGGCATAGCGCGCAGTGACAGTCTTGAGGGGCTCGCCCGTCTCGCGGCAGGTCCGGATCAGCTTGTCCTCCACATCGGTCAAGTTCATGATATGGCGGACGGAATAGCCGCGAAAGGTGAGGTAGCGGCTGAGCAGATCCTCGAACATGTAGGCCCGCAAGTTACCGATGTGGGCGTAGTTATAGATGGTGGGGCCGCAGGTGTACAGGCCGACCTTTCCCGGAACCAGCGGGGTAAAGGGTTCCTTTGTTCGGGTAAGGGTGTTGTGGAAACACAGGGCCATGGAGGCTCTCCTTGGGACTTTGGGTACAGGGCTACGGCGCGGCGGGTAGTTTAGCGTATTGGTGCCCGTGGGATCACGCGGGCGGAGAGGAGTTTAGTCTGGAGTCTGGAGGGGAATGGGTCTTATGGGTCGTATGGGTCGGGTCGTATAGGTCGTATAGGTCGTATAGGTCGTATGGCGTCTCATACCGACCCATACGACTCATAGGACGCAAAAGACCCATTTCAGCCTTCAGCCTTCAGCCTTCAGCCTTCAGCCTTCAGCCTTCAGCCTATCCCGCCACCTCAAACAGGGCTTCCAATGCGTCGTGCAGATCCACGCGAAGCGTGGCCAACTTGATGTCCGAGAGGCCAAGGGCCATGGAGGAGGGGTGGGAGGCGAGGAAGGCCTCGGTGCTGCCTTCCTGCATGCCGTAGCCTTCCACCTTGGCCAGGGTATCGGCCAGCGCGGTAATGTGAATGGGCTGCATCCAATCCTTGACGGGGCAGATGGCGGGGTCATGGTGGAAGTACACGGCCGCGCGGAAGGAGGGGGGCAGGTTCCAGGCCTGGCAGATCAGCAGCCCGAGCAGGGGGTGGAGGTTTTCGAGTACCTCGACCAGAAGCTGGGGATTGCCCTGCAGCCCGCGCACCACGTTAGATCGGGGGCTGGCCACCAGTTCCAACAGCATCACCTTGCCCACGTCGTGGATTAGGCCGGCCAGGAAAATGGATTCCAGGTTGGGCACCATGGTGAGGCGGGCGATTTCGTTGGCGCAATGGGCCGTGGCCGCCGAGTGGCGCCAGAGCCGTTCCATGCTTCTTTTCAACACGACATTGCCGGTGATGAACAGGTTGCGGTTGGCCACCAGTTGGACGGTATTGGCGATCGTTCGCATGCCGAGGCGAGAACAGGCCGCGTTGATGTCCCGGATCTCATGGAGCCCGCCGAAAGCCGCGCTGTTGGCCTGCTTCATAATGGCGAGGGCGACAACCGGATCTTCCTTGATCATCGTGGCGAGCTGGGCGATATTAAACTCCGGATCCTTCAGAAGCCGCAGGATCCGCTGGGACATTTCCGGCAGGACCGGCAGGTCCTCCAGCCCGGCAACCGATTGGGCCAGCAGCTCCGCTCCGATGGAGCCGGGCGGCGCAATGTGGCGTATATCGGGCGCGTTGGGCAATGGCTGGGCAAGCATGGCGGCACCGCGCCACTCCACGAGCAGGGGGTTGAAGCAGTGGGTGCACGCACCGAGACTGACCGTTCCCCCCGCGGCGGCATCTTCGGACAGGGGGGCCTGACAAATCGGACACGGGTTCATGAGGTACTTCCTAACTGGCGTGATACAAACATGGCGCTATTCCGACAGCGAAAGAATTTGCCGCAGCGGGCGAACATGGAAGGTACGGGGTGTGTGCCGGAGCACCTCGTCAAACGTGGTCTGGCCGCGAACAACCTTGGCGCAGGCGTCTTCCCGCATACTGATGAGTCCGGTCGTCTCCACGCTCAATTCGCGGATGATGTGGGCGGGCTTCTTGGCCAGGATGGCCTCCTTCACGGGGTCATTGAGCACCAGAAGTTCATAGGCGCCGATGCGGCCCCGGTAGCCCGTGTAGGCGCAATGGTTGCACCCGCGACCGCGCTTGTACTCGTACTGGCGGAGCTCGTCGAGGCCAAGCCCGACGGATTGGGCTTCTTTCGCCGCGGGGACATAGGGCGACTTGCACTCTTCGCAGATCCGGCGCAGCAGGCGCTGGGCAACCACGGAAACCACCGTGGAGGAAATGAGGAAGGTCTCGATATCCATATCAATCAGGCGCAGCAGACCGCCGATGGTGTCCTCGGTGTGAAAAGTGGAGTAGACTTTGTGGCCCGTCAGGGCGGCCTGGATGGCGACTTGGGCCGATTCCTTATCCCGGATTTCGCCCATCACGATGATATCTGGATCCTGACGCACGATTTCCCGGAGGGTTGAGGCGAAGGAACGTCCCATTTTCTCGTTGATACTGCACTGGATGATCCCTTCGATCATAAATTCGACCGGGTCTTCCGCCGTGATAATCTTGGTGCTGATGTTGTTGCAATAGGCAATGCTGCTGTAAAGGGTCGTGGTCTTTCCCGAGCCCGTCGGGCCGGTGAAGAGCACCACGCCGGTTGGCGAGTGGAGTACGTCTTCCCGGTAGCGGATGAGCATGTTGGGCGCCATGCCGAGCTGATCCAGCGTGACCAGGGCCATCTCCCTGTTCAGGATGCGCATCACGGCGGATTCGCCGAAGACGGTGACGTAGAGGGAGAGGCGCAAGTCCACCTCGCGGCCCTTGAACTCGTGCTGGAAGCGCCCGCCCTGGTGGCGGTGGTGCTCGGCGATATTCAGTTCCGCCAGGATTTTCAGGCGCGAGATCAGCTTGATCAGCAGCTCCTTGGGGAGGTCGGTCTTGTAGACGAGAACACCATCAATGCGGTAACGAATACGCACAACGGATTCCATAGGCTCGATGTGAACGTCGCTCGCACCCTCGTCGATGGCCTCGTGGATAAGGTGATTCAGGATCGGGACAATGGTGTCCTCCTGATTGCGGCCGGCCTGGGCGCCGCTCTGGTCCCCCCGGAGCCGAAGATTCTGAATGTCATGGATGCACTGACGGATGGCATCCTGCGGCCCGAGAGCGAGCTTGAAGTCTTTTCGGTAGAGCTCATGTATCGCCTGGATGGTATCTTTGTTTTCCAGATCGGAGACGACCACGGTCACGATGTCATCGTCTCCCCGCATGAAGGGCACGAACTGGTTCTTGAGCAGGAACTCGGGAGAGACGCCCCGGAGTACGTCCGGCTCGATCATGTTGAAGTTCGGATCGATGTAGGGCACGCTGCACTGATGGGCGACATTGCGCAGCAGCGTCCGCTCGTTGATGGCACCCAGATTCAGGAGCGCCTCGCCCAGGCGGACGCCCTGTTCTTTCTGGGTCTGCAGGGCCATCTCGAGGGTCTCGGCGGTGATGATGCCCTGCTCGACGAGCAAATCCCCCAGGCGCAGGCTGGAGCCCTGACTCGCGATGGTTTCATTGAGCGACTGGCGCGTGCCGTAGCCGAGTTCGACCAGCACTTCGACGAGTTGCTTCGGGTCTTCCAGCAGGGCCTGCACACGCAGGGCGCGCGTCAATTGTTCCTGCGTGATGGCGCCGGCTTTAACGAGCGCGTCACCGATGGCGGAGTGCAGTGCGTCGGCGGGACGGGGGGATGTCATGGGCAGTTAACCTCTATTGGCGGAAACGTTTGCGTCCCGACTGCCCGAGGTGGGACGCGACCTATGTTGGGTACTCCAAGGGGCTGGAGCGCTACGAAAACAGCGCTTCCACGAACTGCTCGGCGTCGAAGATTTCAAGATCCTCGACACCCTCACCGATTCCGATCATTTTGATGGGAATGCCCAACTCTCGCTGGATAGCCACTGCCATCCCTCCTTTGGCGGTACCATCCAACTTTGTCAGTATTATACCAGTTACCGTAAGTGCTTGTGTAAATTGTCGCGCCTGCTCCAGGCCGTTCTGTCCCGTGGTGGCGTCCAGCACCAGCAGGACCTCGTGGGGGGCGTCGGGAATACGCTTCCGAACGACCCGCTGGATCTTTCTCAACTCCTCCATCAGGTTTACCTTGTTGTGGAGCCGTCCGGCCGTATCAATAAGGAGATTGTCCACCGACCGGGCCACCGCCGCATCGGTCGCATCGTAGGCCACGGAGGCCGGATCGGCCCCCTCCGCATGGCGGATCAGCGAAGCGCCCGTGCGCTCACTCCAAACCGCAAGTTGCTCGCTCGCCGCCGCCCGGAAGGTGTCGGCCGCGCCCAGCATCACACTCTTTCCGCTGTCGCGCAGCTTGGCCGCGAGTTTCCCGGCGGTCGTGGTCTTGCCCGAGCCATTGACGCCCGCGACGAGGGTGACGTGGGGACCGGAGGGGCAGTCCCAGTTGATGGCGTGATTGCCTTCGGAGAGGAGGGCCTTGAGCTCGGATTTCAGCAGCGTGTAGAGCGCCTCGGATTCCTGGATTCCCTGTGCCCGAACGGCCTGGCGCAGGTCGGCGATGATCTTCAGCGTTGAATCCACGCCGACGTCGGCTCCGATAAGGATTTCTTCGAGCTGATCGAAGACCTCGTCATCGATGAGGGGGCGACCGAGTACACGCTTGACGTTTCCGACGAGATTGGTACGGGTCTTTTCCAGCTTCTCGCGAAGCCGGTTCATGAATCCTGAAGTGGTCATTGCTGCGGGATACTCCAACGAGCCGGCGGGCTCAGGCATAGGTGGGCTGCCTCTGGGGCAGTGAACCTGCCTCGGGCCGGCAACACTCCGGGCCGCTGCACCGGAGGGTTTCATTCTGGGGAGCGGTCAGGCGCTCACTGGTCCGGGAGGCGATAAGCCATGAAGCTGGAACGCTCCTGGCCATCGTCGCCCATGCACTCCACGGCCCCGTCTTCCTGGGGCATGGCCACACCGGAAATTGGCGTGACGCTGCCGCGGTGGTCAATGCCCGAAAATTCGGGCAGGGCGATATAGTTATTGGCTTCGAGGCGGGCAATTCCCCGTACCTCTCGTTCGTTTTCCAGCATTGCGGCAAAATAGGCATCTTCGCCTTCGATTCGAAAACTGGCCGTTCCGAGAAAAGTATCGCCATCGAAAAGGGCGTAAACCCCTTCCAGCATATCGGAAGGCGTGGCAACCTGAAGGGCGGCGGCGGACTCGGGTGTCAATCCCGCAGCCTCAATTTCCTCGAACATGGGGCGGAAATAGGCGTCGTACTGGCCGGTCCACAGCAGGTCCGTCGCCGGCGCCTTTTCCTCGATCAGCCATTCCACGATCAGTTCCTGGTTCATCAGGGTTGAGGCGATGAGTACCAGCGCGAGGACAAAAAAGATTCCGGAAAGCCAGGCGCGTCGGCGCTGGCCCGTGTGTTCGAGATCCATGGCCTGATCGGCCTGCATGCGGCGATTGCGCTGATCGCGAAGGTTGTTGCCGCAGACCTTGCAGAGGAGCGTGCCCTCGGCATTGACCGTATTGCACTGGGCACACACGGCATCCGCGTCCAGCTTCTCAATCTGAAAGGCTCCGCCAAGATTCGCATTATTCATGGGTTCATATTACTCCAGACGATACCCCTATAATGCCTTGTCCGCCGGTGTCCCGTCAACAACTTTGCATGTTTTGTCAGGTTTCGCGCTTGTTTCGCAGGCATTTGCGTTTCTTTTGACCACTTTTGGGCTCCAGGCGGTACCTCTCCGGGATAGCATTCCCGGGCTTGGGCCACCGCGCCCCGCCGCTCACCCACAAAAAGAGACGCGCCCCGACGGGGCGCGTCTCTGGAACCGATGGAGGGACGAATCAGGAAGCGGACTTCGCGGCGGCAAGGGCGGCCTCGTAGTTCGGGTGATCGGTCATTTCCGGCACGTACTCGACGTACACCAGCTTGCCCGCGCCGTCCACCACGAAGATGGCCCGCGTGTCCAGGCGCAATTCTTTGATGTGTACGCCGTAGGCGTTGGCGAAGTTCATGTCGAAGTGGTCGGAAAGGGTTTTCACGTTGGAGATGCCCGCCGCACCGCACCAGCGGGCCTGGGCGAAGGGCAGGTCCGCACTCACGGTGAGTACGACCACGTGATCGCCGAGCCCGGTGGCTTCTTCATTGAAGCGGCGCGTCTGCTGGTCGCAGACGCCGGTATCCAGCGAAGGAACCACGCTGATCAGGCGGACTTTGCCCCCGCTGTCGGCCAGGGCGACGGGGGAAAGGTCATTGGCCAGAAGTCTGAATTCAGGGGCGGCATCGCCCGCGGAAAGTTTGTTGCCCAGTAACGTCAGGGGGCCACCCTTGAACGTTAGTTCGCCAGTGCGTTCACTCATGTTTCGTTCTCCTGCTTGGTTGGGGTTGGGCAGGTACTATAACCGCGCAAGGCCGGGCGTGGCAAGATTGAAGGGAAGGATGAAGGATGAAGGATGAAGGATGAAGGATGAAGGATGAAGGATGAAGGATGAAGGATGAAGGATGAAGGATGAAGGATGAAGGATGAAGGATGAAGGATGTGTCTCGTCCTGCTGTATATTGTCACTTGGCATAGAGGAGAGACAAGGTTATGGCAGGAGTAAGCGTTCTTAGATACAGTGAAGGGTTTAAAATTCAGGTAGTTCGAGAGCTTGAGTCTGGGAAGCTTTCAAGCATAGGTGAAGCGAACCGTCGCTACGGTATTACTGGCGCCACTACGGTGAATAGTTGGCTTAAGAAGTATGGTCGAGAATGTGACCTACCAAGGGTGATTCGTGTGGAAAAGCCGGACGAGCGTGACCAACTCAAGGAACTGCGGGCAGAGAACGACCGGTTGAAGCGTGCGTTGGCGGATGAGCATCTTCGCGCGTCGTTAAACGCTTCCTGGTTGGAGGAGGCCTGTGCTGAATTTGGGGTGAGCGATGTGGAGGCATTCAAAAAAAAACTCGACGGCAAGCGATAGGTCGGAGTATGGCGCGACCGGGTGATAAGGTTTCGTTGAGCGGCCTTTGCGACCTGGCAGGTTATAGTAGGCAGGCTTATTACCAGGAATGCCGTGCGCGCCAGAAGCGGTCTGTTGATGAGGATGCTATTGTATCCCTGGTGAAGGAGCTTCGGAAGCTCCATCGGCGTATGGGCACACGTAAGTTGCTCTTTTTACTTGAACCGACGCTGAAAGAGTTTGGGATATCGATAGGCCGGGATCGCCTTTTCACGGTGCTGCGAAGGCGCGGATTGCTGGTAAAACGTCGCAGGCGCGGCACCCGGACCACGGATAGTCGGCACGATTGGTACACCTGGCCCAATCTTGTGCGCAACGTGGAGCCAACGATGATTAATCAGGTGTGGTTGAGCGATATCACCTACCTGCGTACGGATGCGGGATTTTTGTACTTGTCGCTCATAATGGATGCTTATTCTCGGAAAATAGTTGGACACCATCTCAATGCGGGCCTTGAGGCCACCGGCTGCATTAAGGCGCTCCAGGTTGCACTGAAGGGGCTGGCCTCAGGTGCCCGCCCTATCCATCACTCTGACCGAGGCCTCCAATACAGCTGCAAGGAGTACGTCGGAATACTGCAGGAGAGAGGGTGTCTTATCAGTATGACGGAGCTAAACCATTGTTACGAAAATGCGACCGCCGAGCGGCTCAACGGGATTCTGAAGCAAGAGTATGGTCTTGACGAGACGTTTCGTAATAAGGTGCAGGCGGAACAGGCTGTAGTCCAAGCGGTACTCTTGTACAACGGCAATCGGCCTCATCTATCACTCGGGTACCGGACTCCAAATGCTGTTCATTTGGCGGCATGAAATTATCCGTACTCGCTCAGCTCTCCCTCCCCTAGGGGAGGGAGAGCTGAGCGAGAGAAACAACCGAAACAAGAAACAGAAGTCGGAACAGCCAATTGACAACTTATGGCCAGGACTTGACATGAAGGATGAAGTTGCTGTCAACTATCAACTATCAACTATCAACTATCAACTATCAACTATCCCCGATATCATCCTACGCTTACCTGGAACTGATCGCCCCCGGCGGTTTTGGCGCGGTAGAGGGCGGTGTCGGCGAGGTGGAGCAGGGCCTCGGGAGTGTGGCAGGCCGGGGTGCCGGAGGTGGCGATGCCGCAACTGATGGTCGCGTGGCTGCCGTTGCGGTTGCGCCGGTGGGCAATCTTCAACGCGGCGAGCCCGTCGATGACCACATTGGCGACATGCTGCGCCCCGATGCTGTCGGTGTTGGGCAGGAGAATCACGAACTCTTCACCCCCGAAACGCGCGGCGAAATCCGTGGGCCGGGCCGCCGCCGCCTTTAGCAGACGTGCGGTCTGTTTCAGGCACTCGTCGCCCGCGAGGTGCCCATACTCGTCATTGAAACCCTTGAACTGATCGAGGTCGAAGAGGAGGAGGGACAGGGGTTCCTCATGGCGAGCGGCGCGGCTCCATTCCCGCGCCATGGTTTCGTCGAAGGCGCGCCGGTTGGCGATGCCGGTGAGTCCGTCGGCCTGGGAAAGCTGGAGCAGTTTCTCCTGCATCTGCTTGTGGGCGGTCACGTCCTGGATCGCCATCTGGATGCCGATCTCATCGTCATAGAGGATGCACCCGATGTGCAGCTCCACGTGGCGTACGGGCGGATCGCCCCCGACCGAGAGGAGCTTGCATTCGAGGGGCTCACTCCGGCCCCCGCAACGGGCGATATACTCGAGGCGCTCCTGGACCATCGCCCGGTCGGACTCGCATACGAATTCGTGAAAGGGCCGGCCACACATCTCCATATCGCTGGTGAAGCCAAGCAGGTGCGTGGCCGAAGCGTTGTTGTAGACCATGGCGCCGCCGACCTGAACGACGATGGGTTGGGGCGACAGGCCGATGAGGGAGCGATAGCGAATCTCGCTTTCCATCCGTGCTTCGTCGAGCGCCCTGAGCTCCCGGATGAGTTTTTCCAGGTCCTGGTTCTTCTGCTCGACTTCGGCAAACTGCAGGCGGATCTGCTTCTCCTTCTCTTGGAGGGCGCAAAAGATCTGGACTTTGCGGCGGACGACGGCGGCGACTACGGGTTTGACCAGGTAGTCGACGCCGCCCGCTTCGTAGCTGTCGAGCACGTTGGCTTCATCGGCCTTGATCGACGTCACGAAGATGATGGGCATGTTGCAGATGCGGGGGTCCTTCTGGATGAGGCGGGCCACTTCATAGCCGTTCATGCCCGGCATTTGCACATCCAGAAGTACGCAGGAGACATCCCGGGTGCGGACGATGTCGATCGCCTCAGGGCCGGAATTGGCGGATACGAGATCGTAGCCCTCTTTCGAAAGCATCTTCTCAAGGATTCTGACGGCGGACGGTGCATCGTCCACCAAGAGAATCGTATGGTTCATGGAGTATCAATCTCCTTGCCGCCGGGTAAAGAAAGATTAGCACGAAAGGTGCTCGACCAACTATATCACAATCTTCTACTATTCACAGTTCTTCCCATTTTTTTCGGTGGCCTGGACATCAGAAGGCCAGCATGTTGGCGAAGCAGCGGAGCGCGCCGGGGTGAAGCTCGCGCAACTGCCGGTACCAGGCCAGGGCGGTGTAGACATAGTGGCCATCGCCGTATTTCGCTACCAGGAGGCTGCCCGACGGAATTTCTTCGCCAGGGTCGGCCACCTGAAGGAGCGGGGTGAAGTCTTCACTCCAGGTGTCGGGGAAGTAGAGGCCCCTCTCCTGGATCCACCCGTCCCAGTCGGCAGGCTGGATGGCGTTTGGCGTGGTGAACAGGGCGTGATCGGGTACCAGCAACGAAATGGCGGCGTCTTCCCGCGTGACACGGTTGTTCGACAGGGTGAGCGAATAGGGTGCGAATTCGGGAGTCCAGTCGAAAGTCTTCTGGTACATGACGATCAGGGTGCCGCCCCGGTGGACGAAGTCGAGCAGCGCCGCATTGTTGGCGGCGAGATCGGACCGGTACTGATAGGCCCGGATATCGACGATAATTGTGTCGAAGGTATCCAGGAAATCGGGCCGGTAGTCGTTGGCTCCGATGAGGGCGAAAGGCGCGCCCATCCGCAGCAGGGTGTTGGAGAAGGTGGTGTCGTAACCCTGGATCAGGCCGGTCCGGCGATTCTCCGCGAGCTGGAAGTCCACGGCGCGCAGCTTCACCTCGGTCCGGGAGGGCGAACCCGGAATCTGAGCGAGCGCCACATAGTCGCCCGGCGCGACCGTGGCCGGCGGGGTCAGGGTGAAGGAAACCGTGCGCTTACCCCCCTCTTTTGACAGCGATACCGACGTGCGTTCAGGGGATGCCTGCCAGCCTTCCGGCGGCGTCAGGTCGAGGTATTCCGAACGCTCTTCCGGATCGTTGTTGGTGACCAGCACATCAACGTTGATCGGGGCACCGGGGCCGGCCCGGAGGAGCAGGGGAGGACCGGGGATCTCCATGGAGATGGATTCGGCGACATCAACATAGAGGGGGGTGACCATCTCCAGTGTGGCGTCGCCGCAATTCACCTGGGCGCTCACCTCAAGCTGGGGCTCCAGAAAATGGGGGTCGAAAAGGCGGGGCGCCAGGGGCACGGTGCGCGTGGCATCCACCGGGATCTTGAAGGCAAAGGTCCCCTCGCCTTCCTGCGACGTCTTGAAGGGAATCTGGAGCCGGTGATTTCCGATCTGGCCCAACCCGTGGCGCTGGCGCAACTCGAGTTCGGCCACGAGGGCATCGGGCCCGCCGTGGTCCGTCAGGGTCACCGCCAGGCTGAGGCTCTGTCCGGGCGTCAACAGCGTGTCCTTCGCCGTTACCGTGAGGCGAAGGTCGGACGCGATGATTGCGGCGCGGTTGGCCTCGCGCCAGCGCTCCTGCGCATCGGGCGGCCCTTCTTTCGAGGCGGCATTGCCCTTCAGCCATGTGTAGAGCGCCGCCCTGGCTTCCGCCCGATTGGCGGAGGGCAGCACAAGGGGCTCCAGGGGCAGGGGCAGTCCATCAAAAAGTGCGCCGTAGGTCGCATCCGCCACCGCACCGGAGTTTGTGGTAACGTTTGGGTTCTTTAGCAGGCTGTAGTAGCTCTGGTGGTGCGAGGAGAGGAGCAGATCGATAAACTGTTTCATGCCCTGGGATTCGTGAACCCGCAATGCGCTTGCGGCGATCTCCGCGATGGTTCTTCCCCGAAGGGGCTCCAAGGCGGAGATGGTGGTCGGTACGCTGCCTTCGCCGCCCCGGAAATCGCGAATATACAGCCGTCCGGCCTGCCAGGGCGCCAGGCCCTCCCGGGCGTGCTCCGGAAAGCGCGCGGGGTCCGCCGCCACGTCGAAGGCTTCCTGAAGCACCGCGCCGATCGCCTGATGGTGTCCGTGATCCTTCATGCGCCCGTGGTGCGTGATGATGACGTGGGGGCGCGTTTCCCGGATCTTGCGAACCATGCGCTCCAGAGCCACGTCCCTGCCCCACTTCTCGTAGGTCTCTTCGGCGGTCTTGGAGAAGCCAAACTCGGGCAGGTCGAGAAAGTGAAGCGTCGCGCCTTCGATTTCCGCGGCCGCCTTCATCTCGCGCGTTCGAATGACGCCAAGCTCGTTGTAGAGCTCGGGGCCAATCTCATTCTGGCCCCCTTCGCCGCGTGTGGCGATGACGGCGATGGTCTTCACCCCATGCATCATGCGGTAATAGGCCAGGGTCGCGCCGTCCTCGTCGTCGGGATGGGCGGCGACGCACATCAAGCGAAAATCATTGCCGAGATCCTTCATAGCCTGCTGGAAGGCCACCTCGCCCAACTCTTGCGCGCGGGCGGCGCTGCAAAGGAGTAGAAAAATGGAAACCAGCGCAATGGAAGATTTTTTCATCGTGGACTCGCTCGCTCTCGATACTCGCAAGGCCGGCGGCGCATAGATGCGTCTCCCCGTTCGGATTTGCGATACTGTGGGTTCTATTGGCACGTTCAGCCAGCATAGCAGGTTCATCTGGTTTGAGGGTACATGCGCATTGGCGAGCGTACGATGGTCCAAGTTTGAAACTTTTCAAAACATTGGCAGCCTGGAGCATCCGCTATGATTTTAACCACGAATAGACGTAGAGCAACCTTTGGGCGCAACCAAAAGATTCGAACCGCAAATTTTCGCACATTCCTGGCGGACTTGCCGCTGCGGAGGGCTAACTTGCAAGCAGCAGCACGTCAATTTATTTATCCGTGAGTTTCCGTGTAATCCGTGGTCAAAAACAAAAATCTTGACCACGGATTACACGGAAACTCACGGATGAAAAGTGGATAAATGGCCTGATGAAATTCGTAAGGCCAATCGATCGTTTTTCCTATGCGCATCGGTTTCTTATTCGTACCACTATTTTCAATCTACATGCACGTTTTCGTGAAAGTTGGCGATCTGGTTTACAGGGACAACAGGGACAACAGAAATGGATTGACCACGGAAGGGCACGGAATTTCACGGAAACGAACCTGTTCAATACGCTGCAGGAAAGCCCATTCGTAAACATCAAGGGTAACTGGATATTCGCGTTCATTCGCGTCCATTCGCGGTTCAAATCTCTTTCGTTTCGTTCACAAGCAATTTGCGAAAATCTGCGTAAATTTGCGGTTCAGCTCTCATGGTTGCGGCCAACGGCTGCTCTAAGTAATTTCGTTTCCATTCGTGGTTGAGAAAAGTTTCAGTAGTAGACAATGTTTTCGTCGCAAAACACTCACGTCAGCAATCTCGGAGATAAACACCCCATGGACCGCTATCAACGGATTCAATATCTGAAAGACAAGGGAATCGTCGCCATCATCCGCGCCGACGAAGGGGGCGACGCCCTCGTTCGCACGGTGGAGGCGCTGGTGAAGGGCGGCATTCATTGTGTGGAGATCACCATGACCACGCCCGGTGCGCTGCAGTGCATCGAAACCGCCAGCAAGGAACTCGCCGGACAGGATGTGCTCCTCGGCGTGGGCAGCGTGCTCGACGCGGAAACCGCACGGCTGGCGATCCTCGCGGGTGCGCAATATGTCGTGTGTCCCGTGACATCGGCAAGCACGATCACCATGGGCCATCGCTACGGCGTACCCGTGCTGCCCGGCGCCTTCACGCCCACGGAGATCTTCAACGCGTGGGAGCTCGGGGGCGATCTGATCAAGGTCTTCCCGGCGACGCTGGGCGGGCTCGAATACATCAAGGCCGTGAAAGCGCCCATGCCCCAGATCCCCCTCGTGCCCACCGGCGGTGTGGATGTGGACAATCTCCACACCTTCGTGGCGGCCGGCGTCGCGGCGGTCGGTGTAGGCACCGCGCTGGTCAACAAGGCCCTCGTGGCCGCGGGTGATTTTGCCGCGATCGAAGAGCGCGCGAAACGATTCGCGGAGGCTTACGCAAAAGCGAAATGAAGGATGAAGGATGAAGGATGAAGGGTGAAGGCGGGCAATCAAGATCTGGGGTAACACTTTAGCCGCCTGAAGTAGGTCCAGGGTGTTGAGTTCGATGATTATGGGCCACGAGCCCGATCGAGAACGCCTTGACGTTGTATTCCCACGTCCAACAGAATCGAGCGCCAACGGAGGTTAGGCATTCTTGCCTGACCCAGAGCTTGCTCCAGCCTCCGACGGGCCTTTTGCAATCGTTTGCCGACCAGGGTCGCGAAACCATGAAACGGGCCGCTTCACATCCAAGCGGGCTTTAGGTCAGGCAAGAATGCCTAACCTCCGTTGGCGCGCCTTGCCAGCCCGGGCTTGCCGCCGAAGACATCCGTATGCGGGGCAATGCGCGGGGCGGAAAGCCACACGGCCAGGCAGCTCATGTGTTGTTTCCGGTGGGGCAACTTCAATCGGCTAAAGTGTTACGATCTGGGTAACAATGCGAGGTGTGAGGATTCGCGATGATGAGCGAGGAAAGAAGGGTGCCTGCGCGGGATATACAAGCACGCACATTGGCGTATGCTGTCCGTGCTGTTCGACTTTATCAGGCGTTACAAGAATCGCGAGATGGTGCGGCTTGGGTTATCGGCAAGCAGTTTTTAAGGTCTGCAACCTCGATAGGTGCCAACGTTGCGGAAGCGCAGTCGGCCGAAAGTCCCGCAGACTTTGTTCATAAGTACGGTATCGCTCAGAAGGAGGCGCGGGAGACTGACTACTGGTTATCTCTCATGGAGGCTTCGGACTTGCTTTCCGAAGCACGACTTGCACCACTTCGACAAGAAACGAATGAGATCACTGCGATAATCACCACCATTATTGTGAATAAGAAGAAATCGATGAGGTCCAACGGACAACCGTGAATTTTTCCCCATCCAGCCCCCTCCATCACCCATCACCCTTCACCCTTCACCCTTCACCCTTCACCCTGCACCCTGCACCCTGCACCCTGCACCCTGCACCCTGCACCCTGCACCCTTCATCCTTCATCCTTCATCCTTCATCCTTCATCCTTCATGTCAAGTCCTGGCCATAAGTTGTCAATTGGCTGTTCCGACTTCTGTTTCTTGTTTCGGTTGTTTCTCTCGCTCAGCTCTCCCTCCCCTAGGGGAGGGAGAGCTGAGCGAGTACGGATAATTTCATGCCGCCAAATGAACAGCATTTGGAGTCCGGTACCCGAGTGATAGATGAGGCCGATTGCCGTTGTACAAGAGTACCGCTTGGACTACAGCCTGTTCCGCCTGCACCTTATTACGAAACGTCTCGTCAAGACCATACTCTTGCTTCAGAATCCCGTTGAGCCGCTCGGCGGTCGCATTTTCGTAACAATGGTTTAGCTCCGTCATACTGATAAGACACCCTCTCTCCTGCAGTATTCCGACGTACTCCTTGCAGCTGTATTGGAGGCCTCGGTCAGAGTGATGGATAGGGCGGGCACCTGAGGCCAGCCCCTTCAGTGCAACCTGGAGCGCCTTAATGCAGCCGGTGGCCTCAAGGCCCGCATTGAGATGGTGTCCAACTATTTTCCGAGAATAAGCATCCATTATGAGCGACAAGTACAAAAATCCCGCATCCGTACGCAGGTAGGTGATATCGCTCAACCACACCTGATTAATCATCGTTGGCTCCACGTTGCGCACAAGATTGGGCCAGGTGTACCAACCGTGCCGACTATCCGTGGTCCGGGTGCCGCGCCTGCGACGTTTTACCAGCAATCCGCGCCTTCGCAGCACCGTGAAAAGGCGATCCCGGCCTATCGATATCCCAAACTCCTTCAACGTCGGTTCGAGTAAAAAGAGCAACTTACGTGTGCCCATCCGCCGATGGAGCTTCCGAAGCTCCTTCACCAGGGATACAATAGCATCCTCATCAACAGACCGCTTCCGGCGCGCACGGCATTCCTGGTAATAAGCCTGCCGACTATACCCTGCCAGGTCGCAAAGGCCGCTCAACGAAACCTTATCACCCGGTCGCGCCATACTCCGACCTATCGCTTGCCGTCGAGTTTTTTTTGAATGCCTCAACATCGCTCACCCCAAATTCAGCACAGGCCTCCTCCAACCAGGAAGCGTTTAACGACGCGCGAAGATGCTCATCCGCCAACGCACGCTTCAACCGGTCGTTCTCTGCCCGCAGTTGCTTGAGTTGGTCACGCTCGTCCGGCTTTTCCACACGAATCACCCTTGGTAGGTCACATTCTCGACCATACTTCTTAAGCCAACTATTCACCGTAGTGGCGCCAGTAATACCGTAGCGACGGTTCGCTTCACCTATGCTTGAAAGCTTCCCAGACTCAAGCTCTCGAACTACCTGAATTTTAAACCCTTCACTGTATCTAAGAACGCTTACTCCTGCCATAACCTTGTCTCTCCTCTATGCCAAGTGACAATATACAGCAGGATGAGACACATCCTTCACCCTTCATCCTTCACCCTTCATCCTTCACCCTTCACCCTTCACCCTTCACCCTTCACCCTTCATCCTTCATCCTTCATCCTTCATCCTTCATCCTTCATCCTTCATCCTTCATCCATCACCCTTCATCCTTCACCCTTCACCCTTCATCCTTCATCCTTCAGTTGCTAAAGTTTCCCCGCCCCCCCGTCGATAACTTAGTTACCACATGGGACAAACCGATGAAAGGGACGAGGCAATGCCAGCAACACTCGAAATGAACGAAGAAGTAAAGGCGACCGCGGCGGATATCCTCAAGGCGCAGCCTGCGCTGGAATCCACGCTGAAGCGCTACGCCGGCGATCTTGGCGTCTCCCTCGAACACCTTGTCCTCGGCTCCCTCATGGCCGTGGCGGAAGAGTACCGCATGGCCACGGGCAACGGACAGATTCCCTGCCTGTACTAAAATACCCCCCTCGATCCCGCCACCGGGCCCGCGCGACACCATCGCGCGGGTCCGGTTTCTCTTTTTGGGGCGGGCTGACCGGCGCGGTGGTGGAATTCTGGCAAGTCCAAACTTTACCCAAAAATTGCTCCAGCGACATTGCACCAAGATAAAAGATCTATAAGATCAGAATTCCGCATAGGGATAGGAGTACAATAAATACTCTAAATTGCGTGGGGCAATTTTACGTGGAGCACTTCGATGACCCAAAAGAATCCAGACGCACGGAAGTTCAGGAAAGGGTCGCTGTCTGATGCGCCGGATCCATCCACCGGGGTTACTCCCTCCAAAGCAGGCTCAGGAAGCGCCCAAGAAAAGGACAAACTTGTACCCACCGTAGGCATCGGGGCCTCCGCCGGGGGGCTGGAGGCGCTTGAGGCGTTCTTGCAGCATGTGCCGAAAGACTGTGGGATGGCCTTCGTCATCGTTCAGCACCTGGATCCGACGTACAGGGGGGTCTTACCTGAATTACTCCAACGCGTGACGCCTATGGAGGTCATGCAGGTCGTGGATCGCACCCCGGTGCGGCCCAACTGCGTCTATGTCATCCCACCGAATGCGGACATGTCGATCTTGCACGGGGTGCTGCATCTGCTGGAGCCCAGCGCGCCCCGGGGGCTGCGTCTGCCCATCGATTTCTTCTTCCGCTCCCTCGCCGAAGACCAGCAGGATCGCAGTATGGGCGTTATCCTTTCCGGGATGGGTACCGATGGCACCCTCGGCCTCCGCGCCATCCGCGAGCAGGCCGGTGTAACCTTTGTACAGGAACCCACCTCGGCGAAATTCGATGGCATGCCCCGCAGTGCTATTCAGGCCGGCGTGGCCGATGTGGTGGACGTGGTGGAGGCGTTGCCGGAAAAGGTCATCAAGTACTTCCGTCACGCGCCCGCCGCAGCCAATATCCGGCCCATACTGGGGGATAGCGATCAAAGTGGATTGGAGAAGATCTCTATCCTGCTGCGGGCAAAGACGGGCCACGATTTCTCCCTGTATAAGAAGTCCACACTCTACCGCCGGATCGAAAGGCGAATGAGCCTTCACCAGATCGGAAAAATCGCGCTTTATGTGCGCTATCTTCAGGAGAATCCCCCCGAGCTCGAGTTCCTGTTCAAGGAGTTGCTGATAGGCGTCACCAGCTTTTTTCGCGATCCGAAAGCCTGGGAAACGCTGAAGTCCGAGGTCGTTTCTCTGTTGCAGGGGAACCCGTCCGCGGACCGGCCCCTGCGCGCGTGGATACCCGCCTGCTCCACCGGCGAGGAGGCCTATTCCCTGGCAATTCTCTTCAAGGAAGCCACCGAGGAACTCAAGCCTCCCGTCAACTTCACGATCCAGATTTTTGCCACGGATCTGGACAGCGACGCCATCGACCGCGCGCGCGCGGGCGCGTATCCCGTCGGTATTGCCGCCGATATCTCTCCCGAGCGCCTGAGCCGGTTCTTCGTCCAGACCGAGAGCGGGTACACCATCGGCAAATCTATTCGCGAGATGGTCATCTTCGCCCCGCAGAACGTTATCATGGATCCACCCTTTACCAAGGTGGAGATCCTGAGCTGCCGGAACGTGCTCATCTATATGACCCCGGACCTGCAGAAGAAGCTCCTGCCGCTTTTCCACTACAGCCTCAACAAAGGAGGCGTACTCTTCCTCGGGAGCGCCGAGACCATCGGGAGTTTCACCGATCTCTTCGAGCCGATCGATGCCAAGGCGCGCCTCTACCGGCGCCGGGACGCCTCACTGAGCGCGGAATCGGTGGAGTTTCCTTCCACTTTTGTATCGGGGCGTCCGATCAGCATCGCGCATCAGGCAGTCTCCGCGCCTGCCCCCAATCTTCAATCGCTGGCGGATCACCTGCTCCTCCAGACCTATGCGCCCGCCGCCGTGCTGAGCAACGAGCAGGGCGATATCCTCTATATCAGCGGGCGCACCGGCGACTTCCTGGAGCCCGCGGCGGGCAAAGCCAACTGGAACATTTTCGCCATGGCCCGCGAAGGGCTGCGCTATGAACTGACCAAATCCTTTCGCGTGGCGCTCCGACAGAAAGAGGTGGTCGTCTCCAAGGGTGTCAAGGTGGGCGTCCATGGCGTGGACCTTACCATACAGTCGATTACAGATCCCCCGGCGCTGCGGGGTCTGGTGATGGTCATATTGGCGAAAGCGGTACTCCCCGAGAACCTGCCGATGCACGACATCGGCGATGACCCGGCGGACAACCCGTTGCTCGCCCAGATGGACCGGGAACTGGAGCACGCGCGCCAGGAAGCGCAGGCGGTCCGCGAAGAGATGCAGGCTTCGCAGGAGGAACTGAAATCCAGCAACGAGGAAATGCAGTCGATGAACGAAGAGCTGCAATCGACCAACGAAGAGCTGACCACCTCGAAAGAGGAGATGCAGTCGATGAACGAAGAGCTGCAATCGCTCAACGAGGAACTGCAGGTCAAGATCGGGGACCTCTCCCGCATCAATTCCGACATGAACAACTTGTTGGAGAGCACGGAGATCGCCACGCTCTTCCTCGACGACCGGCTTCGCGTCCGCCTCTTCACCGCAGGAGCCAGCAAGGTTTTCAAGCTGATCCCCGCCGACATCGGGCGGCCGATTACCGATATCGCTTCCGAGCTCGAATGCCCGGAACTGGCCGACCTGGCGCGGGAGGTGCTCCGCTCCCTTGCCTTTCACGAGCGTGAAGTGGCCGCCCACTGCGACAAGTGGTACCGGGTGCGCATTATGCCCTATCGCACGCTGGATAACCGGATCGACGGCGTGGTGATCACGTTTACGGATATCTCCGCGTCCAAGACGCTCGAAGCCCAACTGCGCACGAAGCAGGCGGGCCTGGAAGACCATATCGCGGGAGAAGCCGCGTTGAAGCTGGAGGCCGAGGCCCAGGGGGAGCGCCCCGGAAGGAAGCCAGGTAAATCACCGGGAACAGGCCGCACCCGGAAGGAAAGTTTATGAGCCGCGATTTTAAGATGCCCTCGCGATCGGCCGTACTGCGCCGCCAGGCGGAGGCCCGCCTGAACGAAAAGCAGCGCCTGGCGGGAACCAGCGAAGATACGACCGACATAGACCTGGCCCGGCTGAAGCACGAGCTGGAGGTTCACCAGATCGAGCTGGAGATGCAGAACGAAGCTCTTCTGGATGCCCAGGCCGCGACGGAGGAGGCGCTGGAGCGGAGCATCGATCTCTTCGACTTCGCGCCCTTGGGCTACTTCAATCTCGCGGCGGACAGTTCCATTCTCGCCGTGAACCTCGCGGGCGCGCGCCTCGCCGGCGTCGAACGTACCCTGCTTCTGAAGCGCCGCTTCGTGGGACTGGTATCCGTGCAAGACCGCGACCACTTCGAAGTCTACCTCAAGAGAATCTTTCGCGGGGGCGGGCGGGGCACCTTCGAGGGGGAATTCTCCAGCGGCGGCACCGTGCCCATCCAGATCCAGATGGAGGCGGTGGTCTCGGCGGACGGCAAAGAAGCCCGCGCCACGGTCTTCGACGTCACCGAGCGCTACGAAGCCGAGATCGAACGCAGCCAGCTTATCGCGAAACTACAGGAGGCGCTGGAGCAAGTCAAGCAGCTCAGCGGTATGCTCCCCATCTGTGCGACGTGTAAGAAGATCAGGAACGACGAAGGATACTGGACGCAGGTCGAGTACTACATCGCGGAGCACTCCCAAGTCACCTTCACCCATGGAATTTGCCCGGAATGCTTTCCAAAGGCGCTCGAAGAGGTCCGGAATAGTAAAGAATCCAAGCGCTGAATTCTCCGTATGCTTTTCGCGGCCGGAAAAAGGGGCTCAGACATTCCTGTCTCAGACAGGAATGTCTGAGCCCCTCTGTTCTATTTCGCGAAAATGTTACGTGAAAAGGGGGGTTCCGTTTTGATAGCGCAGTGTGTATACTGTGCCCATGCGTATACTTTTCGTCGCCGATCTACACTATAGCCTCAAGCAATTCGACTGGGTCGTTAATGCGGCTCCGAACTACGACCTTGTGGTTATCGCGGGCGATCTCCTCGATCTGGCCGGGCATGTCGATTTGGATGCCCAGATTGTTGTCGTGCTTAAATACCTCGACCGCATCCGCAGTCAGGTGCCCGTCTTCGTATCCTCCGGCAACCACGATGGCGATACACAGAACGAGCAGAACGAATTTGTAGCGCGCTGGCTGAAGCGGGCGAAGCGCGAAAATCTCCACGTCGACGGCGACAGCGTCACCCTGGCCGAAGATCTTTTCACCGTATGTCCCTGGTGGGACGGGCCCGTGACGCGCGAGGCCATGCGCGAATTTATCAGCACCGAGCGCGAAAAACCCCGCAAGCGCTGGTTCTGGCTGCACCACGCGCCGCCCGACGCCAGCATGGTGAGCTGGACCGGCAAGAAGCACTTCGGCGACGCCTTTCTCAACGAGAGCATCGTAGAGCACAACCCGCAGTTTATCTTCAGCGGCCACGTCCATAATTCCCCCTTCCAGCGAGAGGGATCGTGGGTCGACAAGATCGGGGATACCTGGGTGTTCAACCCCGGCCACGAGACCAGCGCCCTGCCCTCCTACATCGAACTCGACCTCGACGCCATGCGCGCCACCTGGGTCTCGTCCATGGGCACCGAGGAAGTCGATCTCAACGCCCCCCTGATGGCCCGGGCGGAATATTAGCCGGAAATGGGCCCGAATGCGGCACACCCGTCTCGGCTGTGTTTTCGCGCCGATAGGCGCGAACTCGCTGAACGCCCTCAACCCTTAACATCCCACCGCCCGTCATTCCCACGAAAGTGGGAATCCAGTGGGTGCGAGTGGTGAACTTCGCATGGTCTCTGGATCCCCGCTTGCGGGTCTGTCGATTTAACCCAAATCTCGACCATGGAAATAGATTTACGACGTTCTGTCATTCCCGCGAAAGCGGGAATCCAGAGACCGGGCGACGCAAACTGCGCGAAAGCACTGGATTCCCGCATGCGCGGGAATGACAGTCTCTTTGTAATTTCTGAATTTGATCGCCTGCATCGTCGCCCCGGCATTAAATCGACAGGCCCTTGCGCGAGGATGACAGAATCTTAAATTCCCATTACATCCCTGTGCGTCGTCTTCGGTCAATATCCCGCGGGTGCTTGTTCATCAGCGCGCCCAGCACCTCATCCACCATGCCCAGGTGATCGTCCATATCCGAAAACTGGTGCTTGATGTCCACCAGATAGCGATTCAGCGAGTTCAGTCGCCGCGCCAGGATACGCGCCACATAGAGTGCCACCTCCGGGTTGTCCCGCAGGAAAAGCTCCGGATCCGCCGCCACGCGCACCTCCACGTCTGTCGATGCGATGACCGCCGCCGTGTGGACCGTGCGCAGCAGCACCGACATCTCCCCGAAGACCGCCCCCACCTCGCTCACCTCCGCAAGCTGCACATCGTCCTTGCGAACCTCCAGCGTACCGTTGGACAGGAAATAGAGGGCGCCCGCCACCGTGTTCTCCTCGATCAACACGGCACCCGCCGCAAGAGAGCGCAGGGGAAGTTCCGCAATGCACGCGGGAAGGGAATCCGGCACGCGCCCCTGACGCCGCTCGGACACGGCACCACCAAGATCTTCAGACATCGAATCGATCTCCACCAACCCCGACGGTACGGTTGAGTCTCCCGGAGAGAACTATAGCGCGCAGGCGGGCGCGGTATCCAACTGACAATGGACAATGGACAATCGCTGTCAACTGTCAACTGTCAACTATCCTCCTCCGCCTTCGCCTTGACCTCATAACCCTGGACGCTCACCTTGCCGTTGTTCTCCAGGATCGCCAACCGCACCTCCTTCAGATCGAAGAACCCCGCCTCGCGCAGCGTCGAATCCAATTCATCACGCGTGATGCTCGCCTCGCTCATCACATCCTCAAAGAGTTTTCCATCGTGCACAAGAATCTGCGCACGCCCCTCGACCAGGCGTTCCACGCGCTTGCTCTTATACGTCAGCACCCCCAGCGCATGGTTCACGGCCACCAGCGTGATGGCGCTGATGACGCCGCCCGTCAGCGAATTGTCCCCCGCGTTCATCGAGTTCTGAACCGCGTTCGACAGGATGAGGAGCAACACCAGATCATACGGCGACATCTGACTGATCTGGCGCTTCCCCGTCACGCGAAGGAGGAAGAGGAGAAACACATAGATGACCACACCCCGAACAACAAATTCCCACCAGGGGACGGATAGAGTGAACATAGGCAGCAACCTCCGAGTGAGAAGGGGAGAGCAATCAACCAGTTGGCGTGATCATAGCACAGGGACAGCGTCGCCCAGGGACGGAAATGGCGGAAAGGGACGAGAGGGGATGAGACGGTGAGCAACCGGCAGCGTTGACTATTCCGCGGGCTCTGCCAATCCCACAGCGGGAAAGCGCCGGTCTACGATCAGGGTGCCCTCGGGCAGCGGGACGCGGTTCAGGTCCACCACGTCGCCATCCACAATCAATTCGATGTCCACCCGCGCCCGGCGGTAGAAACCCATCCGGCCGTCGCCCGGCGTCGCGGGGACCGGGACACCGTCCTCCATAACCAGATATTCCGGCAGCGTTTCGCGGGCCGGAGCGATCGGGCCTGTCAAAGGAAAAGCCGCGCCAAGCCCAATGGCGACTTGCTCGGGGGAGGCACCGCCAACCGGGCAGAGAATGCGGACGCCCGCATACGCCGTCGTGCCGCTCACCCCATACACCGACGGGCTCTTCGCCAGGATCAACGGCGCGCCGGCACTCTTCAAAGACAGGACATGCGGCCACGCCGCCTCAAACGCCTCACGGCTCTTGAAGGGAATCTCATAGACCGTCTCCTGGATTCCATGCGCCACGTCCACCGTGCGGGCCTGACCGCGGAGCGCTTCCAGCTCCTTCGGCCAGGATGCGGGCCATGTGCCTTCGGACACCGTCATTACCAGCGCAAAACAGACCGAACTCGCCAGTCCGCCCAATACCGCAACCGCCAACCACACCGGATACCATTTCATCGACCTGCTCCTCAGGTTGGCGCGTGCCCGAGCACCCGCAAGACGGCCCGCATCGCCTCTTTAAGTACAACGAATCAACGCTGTAATGTGTTTAAAGGACGACAGGGCATGCGGGGGAGCTTGTTTTGCGACGCGTCTCCACTCTGGTGCCCATCCAGATATGGGGGGCCCAGGGCGGGCGGTCGCTCAGGGAAGCCAAACGGCCCGGTCGTTTGGTCAGCAACTGAAACCGGTGCCAATGTGCCCGGTTCATCACGTCAAACACCTCGGATATGAACTCGAATGGAACATCCTTGTGGAAGAGGTCGCTCATGCTGTTGACGAAGATGGTCTGCGGCTTTTTCCATGTCAGGGGCAATTCGAGGGCGTGCTCGTGCAGGGTCAGCTTGAAGGCGTTGCGGTAATTCGGCGAACCCATGGCTTGCAAACGCTTCGCCATGCGCTCGGCATAGCAGTGCTTGCAGCCGGGGCGGATCTTGGTGCAGCCGGTCAACGGGTTCCAGGTGGACTCGGTCCACTCTATGGAGGATTGGGTGGCCATGCTTAAAGGAGACCCTTTTGAAAATTCTTAAACGAGAGGAGTGTACCATCGGGGAAAGTCCCGGCGCGACGCTTCCCTCCACCGGTTTTCGCGTCACTGACCCAGAGAGCCGACTGCGAACTCCGCTCTTTGCGGCCTCGGCAAGACACGATGACAGTGGGCGTAGAACGGGTTATACTCTGGACAGGATTTATGAGAAAGGTCTCTTCTGATGACATACACAGGCCGTATCGAGGCGGGCAAAGTGGTTCTAGACGAACCCGCACGGATTCCAGAGGGTGCGCGGGTTCGGATTGAAGTTCTGACGGTACCCGCCATGGCGACGGATTCCGGCACGGCTCCCAGCCTGGCGGAGCAGTTGGCCGGGGTCATCGGCAAGGCGGAACAGCTTCCGGTGGATTGGTCCGAGAACCATGACCGGTACTTGCGGGAAGAGCATGTCGGATGAGGGCGAGGGATTGATGTGAACTTCCCCCACAACCCGGAATTCGCGGCGCAAAGGATCTTGGACATTCCTGTCCGAGGCAGATCCCACTTCAACGCCCAAAGGCCCGCCAACCGTGTTCAGAAGCCTTGCGTCACCAGAGTCGTGACTTCGGTTGCCTAAAAGTATTCCTACACAGGGCGAGTGAGTTGCCACGCCTCGGCGGGCCTTGCCTCGGACAGGAATGTCCAAGATCCTTTATTTCGTCTCTTGTGGGCGGCACCCGCCATCTTATTGGCGGTGGGGGGACGCCGCTCGTTCGAATGGTTGGTGGTGTATCGGATATTCCCCGCGACGGGCACACGAATGCTCGTTCCTCGCAATCGCGTGGCACGTCCGTTAAATTGAAATCATCTATGAATGGAGACGCCCCGCTGGGGGGTGTCCAGCGGGGCGTAGATCACAGCCTAGACGCCCGCCACGGCGCGTCGATGAGCTATGCCACATTCTTTTCAGGCGCGGCGCGACCTATTCACACAACTCAAAAATCCCGGCGCCGCCCATGCCGCCGCCGATGCACATGGTGACGAGTCCGTACTTCACGTTGCGGCGTTTCATTTCGTGCAATAGCGTGGCGGTGAGTTTGGCACCGGTGCAGCCAAGGGGGTGGCCGAGGGCTATCGCGCCGCCGTTGACGTTGACGATGTCTTCGGAAAAGCCCATCTCGCGGACGACATGGATGGTCTGGGTGGCGAAGGCTTCGTTGCACTCGACCAGGCCGATTTCTTCGGGCTTGATACCGGCTTGTTCGCAGGCTTTTTTGATTGCGGGTACCTGGGGCGGGCCGAGGTATTTGGGGTCGCCGGCCTGGACGCACCAGGCGCGCATTTTGCCCAGGGGCTTGAGGCCGTGCTTCTTAACCGCTTCGCCGCTGGCGAGGAGGCAGGCGGCCGCGCCGTCGCTGGTTTGGCTGGAGTTGCCCGCGGTGCACATGCCGATCTTGGGGGAGGCGGCGAAGGCGAGGCGGAGTCCGGCGAGGACTTCGACGGTGGTCTCGGGGCGGGGACCCTCGTCGGTGTCGAAGGTGAAGGTGCCGCCGTCGGGCGTGCGCACTTCGACGGGGACGATCTCGTCTTTGAATTTACCGGCGGCGATGGCGGCCCCGGCGCGCTGCTGGCTGCGTGCGCCCCAGGCGTCGGCGTCTTCGCGGGTGATGTTGAAGTCGCGGCCCACGTTGTCGCCGCAGACGCCCATGGAAATGAAAATCTCGGGCATTTCGTCGGCGAGGGTGGGGTTGGGGGAGACCTTGTTTCCGCCGGGCCCGATCATGCTCATGGATTCGGTGCCGCCGGCGACGGCGACGTCGAGCATGCCGCATTCGATCTTGGCGGCGGCGATGGCGAGGGCCTCGGTGCCGGAGGAGCAGAAGCGGTTGATGGTGAGGCCGCTGACGCTCTGGGGCAGGCCCGCGCGGAGCAGGGCGATGCGGGCGACGTTCATGCCCTGTTCGCCTTCGGGCGTGGCGCAGCCGAGGACCACGTCGTCAATCGCGGCGGGGTCGATTCCGGCGGCGTCCACCGCGCCCTTGATGGCGGCGGCGGCGAGGTCGTCCGGGCGGGTCTGCTGGAGGGTGCCCCGGCCCGATTTTCCCACGGCGGTGCGCTTGGCGGATACTACGTATACGTTGTTCATCGTTCGTTCCTTTCCGCGATCAATTGCGCAGCGGTTTGTTGCTCATCAGCATGTATTGAATGCGCTCGGTGGTTTTCTCGGTGCCGCAGAGGCCGAGGAATCCTTCGCATTCGAGGTCGAGCAGGTCCTGCTCGGTGATGGGCGTGCCCGCGAGGCGGTTGCCGCCGACGAGTACGTGGGCGGCTTTGCCCGCGATGAGCGCGTCGTGCTCGGTGGCCCAGCCGTTCTGCTGCATGTTCCACACGGCGGCTTTGAAGGCGGCTGCCGGTCCATCGCCCAGGGCCTTGAGGCGCGGCGGGCGCGGGGGCGTGTAGCCACTCACAACGAGGCCACGGCACACGGCCTTCGCCTTGGCGATCTGATGTTCATAGTTCGGCAGGACGATATCGCTCTCGCGGAAATAGCCCAGCTCGATGGCCTCGCGGCCGCTCGTGCCCACCTTGGCCTGGCCGATGGCTTCGAAGGCGCGGCGGATGAACGGGAACGGATCAACGCTCACGTTGTCGGGGCAATATTCCATCGCGCGGATGTGCATTTCCTTGCATCCGCCGCCGCCGGGGATGAGGCCGACGCCCATCTCCACGAGGCCGGCGTAGGTCTCGCCTGCGAGGACGACCTTCGCCGCGTGCTGGCAGATTTCCACGCCGCCGCCGAAGGTGTAGTGGTGGGGCGCGGCGACCACGGGCTTGCGCGAATACTTCATGCGCATGTTGATCGCGTGCAACCCGCGAATGGCCTTCTCCACGCTATCCCAGTTCTTCTGCATGATCTCGCCGAGGATGAGGAAGATATTCGCGCCCGCGCAGAAGTGGGGACCCTGGTTGGCGATGACCATGCCGTCGAATTTGCCTTCGTCCAGCAGATCCACGCCCGCGTTGAGCATGGCCGTGAGATCGGGGTCGATGACGTTCATCTTGCAGTGAAATTCGCAGCAGACGATGCCGTCGCCGAGATCGATGAGGCTCGCGCTGTCGTTGGTCTTCACGACGTTGGTCTTGTTCGTCTTGATATTCGCCAGGCGGATTTCGCTCGAGTTCTTCGGTACGGCGGTGTAGCCTTTGCCGTCGAAGTATTCCTCCACGCCGTTGCTGACACGGTAGAAGCTCGTGTTGCCCGAGGCTTTAAGCGCCTGCGCGATGGGCGGCAGGGCCACGCCGAGGGCGGCCATCTTCTCCGCGACCACGTCGAAGCCGAGGATGTCCCAGGTCTCGAAAATACCCTTTTCCCAGGCAAAGCCCCACTTCACCGCGTTGTCGATGTTCACGATGTCGTCGGCTATTTCGGGGATGCGATTGCCCGCATATTGCGCGAGGTTCGCGAATTGCTTGAAGACGAATTGGGAGCCCTTGTCCTCGCCGAGGTACATAACCTTCAGCTTGTCTTCCAGCTTCTCCAGATTGCGCACCGCGCCGGTGCACTCGAAGCGCGGCTTGATCGGCGCGCGGTACTCCAGCGTCTCCGGGTCGAGGCCGAGGATGATGGCCTTGCCCTTCTCGTCGCGCTCTTTGGTCTTCTTGAAGAAGCCCGAGCCGCTTTTGTCGCCCAGGAGGCCCTTCTCAACCATCGCGTCGAACCAGGCAGGGCCCGACATAAGGTCAAGGCGCTCGTCGTCCGGGCAGCCATTGCGCACATTGCCCACCACGAGCTTCAGCGTGTCCAGGCCCACGAGGTCGGCCGTGCGGAAGGTGGCGGAGGAGGCATGGCCGATGGCCGGGCCCGTCAGTGCGTCGACTTCCTCCACGCTCAGGCCGTCCTTCGTCATTTCGTGGAGCGTGAATTGCATGGCAAAGGTCAGGAGGCGATTCGCCACGAAGTTGGGCGTGTCCTTGGCGTAGACGATGCCCTTGCCCAGGACATTCTCGCAGAAGGCCGCCATCGTGGCGATGACCTCGGGCTTCGTCTTCGGACCGGGGATGATTTCCAGCAGTTTCATGTAGCGCGGGGGATTGAAAAAGTGCGTGCCGACAAAGTGGGCGCTCATCTCGTCGTCCATGCCCTCGGCCATGGCCTTGAAGGGAATGCCGCTCGTGTTCGAGCTGAGGATGGTGCCCGGCGTGCGGTGCTTCGCCACGCTCTCGAAAACCTTCTTCTTGATGTTCAGGTCTTCTTTCACCACCTCGATGATCCAGTCGCAGCCCGCGATCTTCGCCATGTCATCGTCGAAATTGCCCGTCTCGATCATATCGAGGACGGAGGGAGAATAGGCGGGGGAAGGCTTCGCCTTCAGCAGCGCCGCTTTCGCGCCATCGGCGATGGCATTGCGCTTCGCCCGCTTCTTCTGATCCTTCTCCGGCAGATTCGGCGGCACGATGTCCAGCATGATACTGGGGACACCGCAATTGGCCAGGTGCGCGGCAATGGCGGCGCCCATCACGCCGGAGCCGAGCACGGCAACGCGCTTGAAATTGCTCATGGGTATGCTTCTCCTTGTAGACTTGCCCGTGTGTCTCGTGGCGTACTTACCGGTCGTTAGACACGGCCCGCCATCCTACAGGCGCAAGACGCGGTGCGTCAAGGCCGGCGGGGTGGGGGAGCTTCACCTGCTTCATGGGGCTTAGCTTAAACTATTTGTCGAGAAGGTTACAGTTGATTAGACTGATCGGACGGATTGGACCGATCATGCGTTATACTTCGATGGCAGCACGAGTATTCTTTGACCCGCACGGCTTTCATCAGCCCAGGAGCGTTTAAACCATGCACGAAACATATCTTCCGTTGCGGCGCGGTGCCTTGTGCGCACTTGTAATTGTTGCCACCGGCCTCAGCGCGTGTTCGCCGCCCGAGATTGCCCGGATTTCGGTTCAGTTCACCGGCGGGCACGACACCGACCCGGTGGATCAGGGGCGGCCTGTGGTGCTTATCGCGGCGGCGCTGGCGGTGGAGCCGGAAGTTTTCCGCGAGGCCTTCAGCAAGGTCGAGCCCGCGCCGGGCGGCACGGCCCCGAGCGGCGAGCGGGTTCACGCGAACAAGGAAGTCCTGTTGGCGGCTTTGGCGCCCCACGGTGTGACCAACGAGCGGCTGGATGAAGTCTCCGATTACTACCGTTATTCCCCGGGCCCGGGCGAACTTTGGAAGGTGCGCGAGGCGGAAGCGGTCGCGCTGGTGAAGCAGGGGCAGATTGTGGGCTTCGAAATTGAGGACGGTGGTGCGGGCTACACGACACCCCCGACGATCACGGTCTCGGGCTTCCCCAGCCTCCGCGTGGCGGCGCAGATGGACTTTGGCGCGGACCTGAAGACCAATGGCTCGATTAAGGGCATGAGCGTGGTGGAATAGGGGGGTATCCCGCCAGGCGTCCACCGGGACTTTCCGGGTATAATAGGCAGAACCCGACGGAAGCCCCATGAACGACCTTGAACAGATAGTCCGCGCCGCGCAACAGGGCGATACCAAAGCGTTTACGACGCTGGTGTCGCGCTTTGAGCGTTTTGCACTGGATCGCGCCCATGCCTGGGTGAATGATCGCCATCGCGCCGAGGAAATCGTTCAGGAGGCCTTTCTGGAGGCGGCGCTGAAGCTGCACCAGCTCGACACGCCCGTGGCCTTTGCCTCGTGGTTCAAGCGGATCGTGGTGAAGCAGTGTGACCGGGTGACGCGGCTGAAAGCGCACCCCACGGTGGAATTGACGGCGGCGTCAAACGCGCAGGACCTCGCGCCCCTGGCCCCAATTCGCATGGATTCGGATGGTCGCAATTCGCTGGTCGCTCTGGCCCTCACGACCCTCTCCCCCGACCAGCGCGATTTGATCCATGCGGTTTACTGGGAAAACGAACCCCAGAAAGACATCGCCGAGCGCCTGGGCCTGCCCCTGACCACGGTGAAGAAACGTCTCTATACCGCGCGCCAGAAGATGGCGGAGTTCCTCGGCCAGACCGCGGCGAACGAGCGCGACGATGCGCCCGACGAAAGCGAAGCCTTTCCCCGCGACGTGCAGATCTTCATGGCTGCGTGGCATGGTCATGCGAGTCGCGTGGAGACGCTCCTGGCGGAGTTGCCCGAACTCGCCGAAGCCACGAACGATGAGGGGCTTTCCCTGCTGCTCTTCGCGGCCCATGCGGCCCATTACTCCGGCAATGACCGCGTGGTGCAAATGCTGCTTTCACGCGGGGTGCGTCCGGGCCGTTTCGAGCGGGCTGCCCTGGGTTTTCCGTTGAGTGCTTTGGCGGGCACCGTGGATTTTGTCGGTCCCTGGGGGCGCACGGCGCTCCACTGGGCGGTGTGCGGCGGACATCTGGGCCTCGCGAAGAACCTTATTCTGCGCGGTGCGAATCCGAACCTTGCCGATCAATGGGGCTGCACAGCGGTCCACCTGGCGGCGGATTTCGGCCATGGCGATGTGTTGACGTTCCTGCTGGGTGCGGGCGGTGATCCGCGCCGCGTGATGAATAACGGCAAGGGCCTCATGCACCTTGCGGCGGGTCATGCAGGTGGGGGACTCATCGGCATCGCGCGCAGTGCTGGCCTGAGCCTCGATTTGTTCGCCGCTGCTTCGCTGGGTGATCTGGATTTGGCCCACCGGCTGATCCGGCGCGATTCGGACAGCGTAAACCAGCGCCTGAAGATCGGCGCGTCGCCGCTTAATATCGCGGCCGAGCGCGGGCATGAAGAACTGGCGGAATACCTGATTTCGCGCGGTGCCACGCTGGACCCCATCAGCGCCATCGCCCTCGGGCGCAACGAGGCCCTGCTGGAGATGCTGGCGCAACAGCCGGGCACCATCGACAAGCACGCGGGCTCCTTCGGATTTACCCCGCTCCACGCGGCCTCGGTCCGTGGCCAGGATGGCCTCGTACGCTTGCTGCTGCATCAGGGTGCGGAAGTGAACCGCTGCGACCGGATGTTCAGGAAGACGCCGTTGCACGAGGCGCTGTTTTTTGGTCGAGAGAGTGCTGCACGGCTGCTGTATAGCCATGGCGGGCGGATGGGCGTGGGGAAGGGGAACTGAATGTTGTTGGGGACTGTCCGCTAATCGCAGGGACAACAGAGACAGGAGGGGCTGCAGAAATGTACCAATTTCAGTCTCTGCCTGCCGTCTCTGTAGTCTCTGCCGTCCCTGTGAATTAAGCTGAAGACCGCCCTCCTCCGCTTGCTCGAAATGCCCCCAAAGCCGTATACTGACCCCACGCCCTTCCAAGAATTCCCCCGCCGTGTATCTCGTTGCCGCCCGTGCGGGTCTCTAATGCCAGTTGCACCATGAACCATCGCTGGCGGTGCCAGCCTTAATACGACTCAAATCAAGGAGAACACCCATGGCAATCGCCGAATTCGACATTTTCCCGGCCATCGACGCCGAACTGCCTTACAAGGTCGCGGACATGAGCCTGGCCGACTGGGGCCGGAAGGAACTGGACCTGGCCGAGATCGAAATGCCCGGTCTTATCGCCATCCGTGACCGCTATGCGAAGGACAAGCCTCTGACGGGCGCGGTCATCATGGGCTCGCTCCACATGACCATTCAGACGGCGGTGCTCATCGAGACGTTGGTGGCCCTCGGCGCGGAAGTGCGCTGGGCGAGCTGCAACATCTTCTCGACCCAGGATCACGCGGCGGCGGCCATCGCCAAGACGGGCGTGCCGGTCTTCGCGTGGAAGGGCGAGAACCTTAGGGAATACTGGTGGTGTACCTACCAGGCGATGCTCTTTTCCGGTGGGCGCACGCTGAACATGATCGTGGACGACGGCGGCGACGCCACGCTGCTGATCCACCGGGGCTACGACTTCGAAGAACACTTCAACGCCCACGGCGTGCTGCCCGACATCTGCACGGACAACGAGGAAATCCAGATTGTGGATTCGCTCCTGCACCGCGTCCACGCCGACGACCAAAGCATCTGGCACCGCACCGTGGAAAACTGGATCGGCGTCTCCGAGGAGACCACGACCGGCGTACACCGCCTCTATCACATGATGAAAGAGGGCAAGCTCCGCACCCGCGCGATGAACGTGAACGACTCCGTCACCAAGTCGAAATTCGACAACCTCTACGGCTGCCGCGAGTCCCTGGCTGACGGCATCAAGCGCGCGACCGACGTGATGATCGCGGGCAAGGTCGTGGTCATCGCCGGTTACGGCGACGTGGGCAAGGGCTGCGCCGACGCCATGAAGGGCCTGGGTGCCCGTGTCATGGTCACCGAGATCGATCCCATCTGCGCGCTTCAGGCCGCGATGGAAGGCTATCAGGTACTCACGATGGTTGACGCCGCGCCCCAGGGCGACATCTTCGTCACCACGACGGGCTGCGCCGACGTGATCACGCTGGACCACATGAAGGCCATGAAGAATAACGCCATCGTGTGCAACATCGGCCACTTCGACTCCGAGATCCAGATCGCGGCCCTCGAGCGCGATCCCGGCGTGGTTGAGTTGGAGATCAAGCCGCAGGTGGACAAGTTTACCTTCCCGAACGGCAACTCCATCATCGTGCTGGCCAAGGGCCGCCTGGTGAACCTGGGCTGCGCCACGGGGCACCCCTCCTTCGTGATGTCCAACTCCTTCGCGAACCAGACCCTCGCCCAGATCGCGCTCTTCACGAAGACCGACGAGTTCGAGATCGGCAAGGTATACACCCTGCCGAAGCTCCTCGACGAAGAAGTGGCCCGCCTCCACCTCGAGAAGCTCGGCGTGAAGCTCGATACCCTGACGGAAGCCCAGTCTAACTACATGGGCATCCCGGTCGAAGGCCCCTACAAGCCGGACCACTACCGCTACTAATCGGCGGATAGGATAGAGGTTGAAAAGCCCGGTGCGTGGATGCGTGCCGGGCTTTTTGCACCCACGCGAAATTCCATGGCAGTACTTTTGAGACTTACACGCTGCCCATTACTTCTCGCGCACCTCGGCCCAAGTGGCTTCCCAAAGTCCTCTCTGAGCCGGAACTATTCGACTCTAAAGTCCATCCGATCCCACCGATGTCGTACAGCACCACGGGCCTAACGTGGAATCCTATCGACAGGCACCGTGTTTGTTTTGATTGTCACTTGTGGCGACATGGTAGCATTCTGCTGTATCGTGCGAATGCCATCGCCCGACCTATTTGCGTAAATTTGGGGTTCAGAATGTTTGGAGCCGCAAGAGAACGCAACGATCGCAAAGCCGACCTTTCTCTGTGCTCTATGCGTTCTCTAGCGGCAAGAGATCCGTGTTATCCGTACCATCCGTGGTCGAAGCAGTTGGAGTTTTCATGACCCTTGAATCCCTGCGGTGCCTTTGCGCCATCATCGAAACCCGGAGCTTCCGCGCGGCGGCGGATCGTATGCACCGTTCCCAGCCGGCGATCAGCCAGCAGCTCAAGGTGCTGGAGCGGGAGGCGGGGCATCCGCTCATCGACCGGAAGACGGGCGGGCCGACGCCCATGGGCGCGCTGCTCTACGCGCGGGCGCGTGACATCCTTCAGGCGGTGGAGAGCCTGTCCCACGAGGTGGCGGACTTTGACTCGGCGGCGAGCCGGGAATTGCGCGTGGGGACGAGCGACACGACGGCGCTCTATGTGCTGCCGCGGCTGGTGCGGGAGTTTTCGGCGATTATGCCGGAGACGCACCTCGTACTGGTGAATCGGAGCAGCGCGGCGATTGCGGAGCAGGTGCTGGCGGGCGCGCTGGATCTGGGCATCGTGACGCTGCCCACGGGGCACCCCGAACTGGAAGAGGCACCGCTTTTTCGCCAGCGCTTTGTGCTGGTGGTACCGCGCGGGCACGCCCTGGCGTCGCGGGACAAGGTCACCCTGAAGGCCCTGGCGAATGAGCCGCTGATCCTGCTGGAGGAGCAGACCCGGACCGGCGCGATGCTGCGGGCCTATTTCCAGCGGCATAACTTCACGCCCCAGGTGGTGATGGACAGCGGCAGCTTTGAGGTGATCAAACGCTACGTGGCCGAGGGCGTGGGCCTGTCCTTCCTCCCGGAGATGGTCATCCGCCCCGGCGACACGGAGTTGCGCGCCATCCCCATGGCGGGCCTTCCGGCGGTGAACCTTGGCGCGGTGTGGCGGCGTGGGGCCTATTGCTCCCGCGCGCAGCGGGCTTTCCTGGAGATGCTGAAAGCGCGCGGGCCTGGGAGAGCGTAAGGCGACGGCGGCAGCCCGGCGCCCCAAGAAGGGCAACGTCCCATCTTGATCAATAAAAGAGGTTTGGGGAGCATGTCCGATTAGACATGCCCCCCTCAACCGCGGTGCAGACGGCCGCCACCAAGGCGACGCACTCCCGCCACACCACATCACACTTCGAGACCTGCTGTGCATTCGGGACCGTCCCGCGATTTCAAAAGCGGGGGACAGTCCTATTGTCGCGTCTCCCGAAGGGGTTGACTCTGCCGTCTCCACTGCGATGTTCTCCTCGGGCGTGCTTTCGCGCTGGACAGTCCCCTTGGGGCGGGGCGATGGAAACGTGGAACTTTGCGTCTTTGGTGGGGTCGTAGCGTCGGGTCGTCTGCATGGGGTTTTCCCTCCCTGAGAATGAGTCCGGTTATGGGGAGGGTTGATGGACCTCCCCTATAGATCAGGATCGGACGTTGCAGTGTCGGACGGGGGAAGGGATTGGGGGGTATGGGGTTAGGGCGGGTGGCGGGGACTGCAGCCGATTGGCACTTACTTAAGGGCTGCCGTGCCCCAAGGGGTCCACGGGTGCCACCTTCAAACGGAGGAGCGAAGCGGGGGAAGTTTGTGGGTGTTCGACTACAGGCGAACGGAGTTCATCGCAAGACCAAGCACAGGCCAACATGCGGCGGATGTCAAACCGTTGCTCAGTGACCGCGCCAAAGCCGACATCCCTTCACCCACAAGCTCCGTCGCAAGCTTCTCCGCTTGAGGGTGGCACCCGGCGTGGACTTTAATTTTCTGGGAGTAATCCCGTTAAGTAAGTGCCATTCGGGACAGCCACCACCTGGCCTCGCGACAAGACTTTTATCTGACAACACGTGCCAAGCGGATGTCGTAGATCCGCCGAAGGAGGGCAGTCCCCTCGCGGCCCTGAACGTCGGCACTCCGAACGGCAAAGTTTCGCGGCTCAATACCCACCCTGCACCTGCCCCTGTCAACGCTTCCCATACCCCCTTGCGAGGGCACAGACATAACTCGGAGGACAGTGTGGTACCTGCTCTTCACTGTAGGTTGGAGATCCGCAGTGGCGGAAGACTTCCACTTCCAACATCTTGCCGACTTATCCCGGCGCTTCTCCCTACTTATTCAATTTTAACTAATTGTCGCCGACGAACACCTCCAGAGCTCTTACTTCACCACAGTCAAGATCAAGTTCTGCACTAGAAGTGAAGCTCTCACGAGACAGAATGGAACTTGGAACAGTACCATAGAACGACAAAGTGACATGACCCGGAGGCAGCTTTTCAACAATAAAATTGCCCAAGTCATCCACCTTACAATAAGTCACCGCAAACTGCTCAAGCTCGGAAGTCAACAACGCAATGGAAACATCGGCATCCTGTACTTTTCCTCTCGAGTAAGCAAGATTTCCCTTAATACTGGCTGGCGCACAGTAGATTAGCTCCACTAACGTTCCGATCTCCTCTTCAGAGATGTATCGATAGGTTGGGCCAAAGCGCTCGGTGTAGCAAACAACCAAGATAGGGTAGTTCAATTCATATGAATCGATCTCGAAGCCCCCGTTGTCATCAGTGATTGCAGATGCAAATCGCTTTAGATCCCAAGTCTGGAAGTTTGGAGGCAATGAGGCCAGCATAATAGGCACCCCGGACATTTTTGCACCGAAAGGGTCGACTAATGACCCAGTGATTCGTTCCACAGGCCTCGCTCTTAAGACAATATCTCCGGATTGGTCTAGCACGGTGGGTATATAAACGACTAACATCTCGTAACCTGGTGAGCGAACAAATAGACTTGAACTCGCGCTAGCTATGTCGAACTCAAGTTGTTCGCGGTTTTGGCATTTCTTCCACTCCGAGGGAGGTGTTCGATCATATTGCAAAATATCTTGTCCCAATTTCTCGACTGTGTCCCATTGAGTTCCATCAACGCGTCTGCCTGACTTCAAGAAATACTCAAAATTGCGAATGGGCTGCATGCTGTTGGCATCATGCAAGCGAATACTTAGACTCTCCGGTGCGACAGTGCTATTCTGGTTTTTCAGCAACGCCAGCAACGCGATAACGCTTGAAGTAAGTAGGAAGACAACGACAACCACTTGAGTCCGGACTTTGACGTCGCTTGGCATCCTGGATCTCCCGGTCACGGTCAGTAGTCATTGGGGCGATTTTCGATGGTACACTTCGGCTTTCCATCAATCCAAATGACGCTAGTCCGTCTAGTGGAAGTTCGCGTACGTGATTCAGTCGTGGCAGTGTTAGTGGAAGTTTGACTTGAGCCGATTCTTCGTGTTCTTGTATCGAAGTAGAGACAGATCGTAGTCAAAGTAGTTGTTACAGTTCTCTGTTCCGTCGTAGTCATAGTCCATAAGCAGTAGTAGTCATCTGGTTCTGGGCATGGAAATGAAAAGACTTTCTTTATCACTTGTGATGATTCATGCCAATTGATGGTAATCCAACCGGAACGTTGGGTGCTATTGAAGGATCTGCACCCCAAGGGAATCCTGAAAAGTCCCAAGGGATCGCTCGTATTGCTGGGGCTTCCCCCCACAAAGGAATGGAGATTCGGCCCATCAACCATTCCCAACGGATCCCGCGTAGTCCACCGCGACATGTCGGGGCTGTATTCCCGGTAGGGGAAGTGAAATAGCCGAGCATCGTCATCCCAAGGTTTGCCCGTGTAGGCACCCGCCAGTGAGGCCAGGGCCGCGCCGGTATGGGCATACTCGCTGCCATAGGGGTCGTATTCGTAGGCACCCACGGCTACCTTGGACGCATTCCAGGCGCTTCGAGTACTGCCGAGGTTATCGGTGCTATAGTAGCGCGCGGTACCGCTGGAAGGTGTGGTGCCCGCAAGGTCGGCGAGGGTGGCGGATACCTGGGCCTGGGGACTACGCACTACGTTGGTCATGGTTAATGCGCCCGTGCTTCCATCGGCGTCGCTCTCCGTGCTCACCACATCGAAGCCGATGGTGTAGTTGTACCACGTCTCATCCGTCCCCGCGACGCGGCTTCGACGTTTCTTGTCTCCGCCCGTCTCGTAGGTCACGTTGCCTTCGCCAGGAAAGTCGCTGGTCAGGTTGTAGAGTTTGCCGCCATACCGATACCCATAGGTCGCGTCGTGGGTGCCGTCGTCTCGGGTCGCCAAGCGGCCCCAGTCGTCGTAGGTCATGGTGGTTGTGACGCCATTTTTCGCATGGGTAATCTGCTCATTGGCGTCGTTGTAGGTGAAGGTTTCCACCGTGCTGCGGGTTCCCGCGATGAGCTGGATGTTGTCGAAGCCATGCTCGGAGTTGGCCTGGGCCTTAATATAGGCGGCGCGGCCGGTGGTTGTTTCCGTGGTGGTCGCCGAAATGATCTCGTTGAAGTCGGCCCCTTTCGCACCCCAATAGATTTTGACCGAGGTTCCGTCCAGAATGGTCCTCAGCTTGTACCACGCGTCCTCCGCCACCGTCGTGGTGTATGTGGCCAAGGTCGTGAGCGTACCACCGTCCACTTGGCGCAGCCGGAGATTGGTGGGGTTTATTTCCAGGTAGAGCTGGTCGTTTCCTCCGATGGTGCGTAGCACGACATCCGCCTTACCGGTGCTGCTGTAGCGGATATAGTCGAAGCTGAGATCGTGATCCGCATCGGTTTCAGTGAGATATAACTCCCGCACCGACGCATCCGACGTATTTTTCATCACGCCTCCCGACACGGAAAAGTAGCCCGTACTGCCCGACCAGCCCGTAATGTTGCCATCCTCAAAATCGTCGTACCAAGGCACGACCTTGGTCAGCATGTTGTCGCCATCGTCGTAGGTGTATTCATAAGTCGCCTCGATGGTCGGTGTGGCGTGGTTACCGCGAATGGCCTCGATCAGCCGCTCCCGACCATCGTAGTCGTAGGTCCAGTAACTTCCATCCTCGTGGTCGATCCGGGTGATGCTCCCGCCATTATCGAAGGTGTAGTCGAAGCCTTGCTTGACCGTGGCCCCGTCCTTGTGGCGAATGGAGTCCTGGCGACCGCTGGCGTCATAGGTGTACTCCGTGTGCATGCCGTTCGGGATGTCTACGCGGGTCAGGCGGTTGCCCGCGTCGTAGGTGTAATCCCAAACCTTGCTTCCGGGTGCGGTGAGCGTGTCCAACTGGCCGATGTCGTTGTAGGTGTAGGCGGTGGTGTTACCGTGGTAGTCCTCCATGGTTAACACATTGCCGCCATCGTCATAGGTGTAGGTCAATACGGAATCGTCATAGTCCGTGATGGTCAACAGACGGCCCACGGCGTCGTAGCTGTAGCGCAGGCCGTCCACGGCGTCAATCCAGTCGGTGAGTTTTACCAATCGCCCTTCGCCGTCGTATTCGTAATTGGCCGTGTAGGTGCTGGAGCCATACTCCACGGACTCCAATTGACCGGTGGTGCTGCTGTAGGCGTAGGTCGTAGGATCCACCGTACCCGAGGTGCCCGCGCCTACCGATTCCTGGCGCCCTGCCGCATCGTAGAAGTAATGGGTTTCCTTGCCAATCTCGTCCGTCACTTCGGTCAAGCGGAAGGCGGTGTCGTAGGTGTTGGTGGTCTCATGGCCGAGGGAATCCGTGACCGTGACCAACTGGCCCAGACTATTGTAGGCGTAATCGATATCGCCCACGGCATCCGTCACCTTCACGGTCCGGCCCATGTGGTCATACTCGTAGCTGGTCGTATTCCCGCCGAAGTCCGTTCGCGAGGCCACCTGGCCCAGCTTGTTGTAGACGATGGTGGAGGTGATGGCGCTGCCCGCCGGGTGGGTGATGGTCTCCATACGCCCCAAGGCGTCGTAGGCATAGTCCGTCTCGATGCCCGCCGCGTCTATGGTGGTTTCGAGCAAGCCATCCGCGTTGTAAATCCACTCCGTTTCGTGGGTTAGGGCGTCGGTTACTTTAACCAGGTTTGCACCGCCGCTCCCACAACCGCAGGTTGGGTCGCCGTACTCATATTCAGTGACTTTGCCACGCGGGTCCGTCATTTCCACCATATTCCCGAGGTCGTCGTAAACGTAGCTCGTGGTGATGGCGAGGCCGGCAGGATCCTGCACCACTTCTTCCAAGCGCCCGAGGGCGTCATAGACATAGGTGGTCTCGGTACCCAACGGACTTATGGTCTTCGTCACATATCCATAAGCATCGTACTCAAACTGATTCCCGTCCGGGTCGAGGGCGGGGTGTGATACCTTTTCCAACTGGTTATTGGCGTCGTACTCCTGGAGCGTCTCGATGCCCGCCGCATCGATAACCTTGGTGAGCCAAAGTCCCGAGGCGTCATACTCATACTCCGTCACCGGCCCCGTACCTTTGCTTGCCGTCAGGATGCTTCCCACGGCGTTATAGGTATATTCCACATAGGCCACACTCCCCGGCGCTGTAACTTCCGTCATGTTCCGGTCTGCATCGTAGGTGTAGGTCCAGCGCTCGTAGTTCGTGGCGTCCACATAGTAGTCGATATAGCGGGAAATGCTGTTGTCGCTGGTGACGGGGGTGTTTACCACTTTATCCAGGAGCGTGACGCCATCATAATTCGATATGGTGCAAACATTCGTCGAAATGCTGCGGTCGTACACGGTCGTGAGTCCGTCGGCGTTGTCCACTTCGATCTTGTAGGCCTCGTAGTCGGAGAGACTGTTCACGCCGAAGGTCCAGGCCAGGTCCGTTTCTATGGCGCGCTTATTGGTGATCTTGGTGATGAATTGAGAGTCCGGCGCACTGCCATTTGTGCCGTATTCGTACTCTACGGTCTTGCTGGCGTGATCGGTGACCGTGATCAGTTCATACGAACCGTTATACGTAAACGATACTGAGTTCAGTACGGTGCTGTTCTTTTTGAGTTCCACCGAGGTGATAAGATTGCCACTGTAGGTGAAGGCGAGGTGCTGGGCATCGCCCGCCGGGGACTGAACTTTGGTCAGCCGACCTACAGCGACACTGGCATTGTCGTACACGAGGGTCGTGGTGCTGCCCATGGCATCAACCATGGCCTCGGCACGGGCGATGTAGTCCCCCGAGGTGGTGGAGGCGCTGAACTCGATGCGGCTGCCACGACCGAACTCCAAAGTGAATTCGAGTGTCGTCGTATCGCGTTTCAACACATTGGCAAGTTCATTTGGGTTGGCGGTGGCGGAGCGCTTGTATAGGTTGTAGCCGCCCGCCGTGGAATCGAGGGTGTAGGTGCGATAGGTACCGCTTCCATCCCAATAGAGCACGGTGGTCGGCGTTGCGCCGCCGGAGGTGCGCAGGTGGAGGTTATAACTGTGAGACCAGCCCGCGCCGATGTTGTTTTCCCACCACTTGGCTGTGTTGGAAGTTTCCGGCCGGGGGAATCCCTTCTTCGAGCGGTAGTTGCGCCGGAACGTAAGGTCCCAATCACCGAGGGTATTCAGTCTAAGGTCGGTCTCGTCCAGATTAAGCGAAGACTCGAAGGAGTTGATCGTGGCAGTCACGCCGGGGGCGTTGAAGCCGGAAACCGCATTGGGACTACCCGGGGACCCCGCAGTCGACCTGAGACGATCATTGAAACCGCCGCCCCCCCCGCCTGAACCACCACCACCGCCGCCGCTGCCACCGCCGCTGCCACCAGCTCCACCACTCAGGTTATCTCCGGCCCAATCACTGCAACAAGTGCCCGGCGTGGGTACACATGGGGGGATGGTACCATCGGAGGTTCCCCCGCCGCCGCCATTGCCGCCACGCAGTTCCGCCAGTGCCTCGGGCGCGAGCACTTGCGCCACATCCACGTCCTCCGCACTCACGAGTGCCTCGCCCTTCCAGCGCGCGGCGAAGTCCGCACGCGGCAGGAGGCTTTCCGGCTGGCCGGAATCGAAGATGTGCAAATGATCGGCGCCCACTTCGCGCACCAGAACGAAATGGTTGCCGTCGAGCAGTGCGACGAAGGGCGCTGCGAGTTCTTCCGGCGTTGACGCACGTACACCGCCGAGGGCGAGGCCCTTGGCCTCCGCCGCGCGGACGAGGCCGGCCATGGTGGTGCCGGATTCATCGGTACCCGCTAACGCGGCCAACTCTTCCACGGTGCTATCGATGCTGTTGAGCGCGAGCCACTGCTGGAGGGCCTGGGGGCCGCAATGCATGGCGAAGGGCGCGGGCGATTCGGGTGCGGGGACTTCCTTCGCCGCCGCGACCACTTCCACGGTGCCCTGTTGGTTGGAAAGGATGTATTCGATCTCCTGCCGGGCTGCGGGCGCGGCGGGGGCATTACCATAGCGCTCGACCACTTCCTGATAGAGCTGGAGGGCCTGCTCGTAGTCGCCGTTGATCTGGTAGAGCCCGGCCATGTTCAGCAGGGCTTGATCGGCGAACACGTCGTCCGGGCTTTTCTCCAGCAGAGCCTGGTAGCCCGCGATGGCTTCATTTGGATCGTAGGGGTTTTGCCGGGCGGCGATGTCGGCGAGGTAGTACATGGCGGCCGCCTTCGGCTCGGAGCCGGTGCGGTAGGCGAAGGTGTTTTTGAAATGCACCGAGGCACTATCGAAATCGTTCAGGACATAGTACGCCTCGGCGATGGAGGCCTCCATGGCGGCGCGGAGCCAGTCGTAGACCCGCTCGTCCGCCAGGGCGGCGGAAACGCCGGCGCTCTCGAATTCATCGATCATGCCTCCGAACTGGAGTACGCGCTCGGCGCTGTTGTGGTACTTGAGGAACTCCATGCGCGCGAGGAGATAGCGGGCGGTCCAGCGGGCGATGGAAGGCTCGCCGGAGGACACGGTACCCTTCAGATAGACGTGACACGCCTCCTCGTATTCTCCGCCCATGAAGACCGCCGTGTCGCGGTAGTAGTGCATGAAATCGCTTTGGAGGGGATGGGTTGTGTCCTGCTGCATGGCGCGGTGGGCCAAATCGAGGGTCTGGTCCGCATAGCGGGCCGCGATTTCCCGATCATTGATTTCCAGAGCCTGGAGCATGCGGTGCTGGAAGAACTCGATGAGGGCGTAGCGGCTTTCCACGGACTGGTAGCGCGAAAGCAGGGCCTCATTGCCCTGGGGCAGGCCCGCCTCGACGGCGGCAAAGGGCGCCAGGTTGCCTTCCTTCTCTCTATCCTTCAGATTGTTGAAAATGGAATCGAACTGGGTTTGGGCATCGATGACGGGCGGGGTGTTGCTGTAGTGCTCCATGACGTCGAGTGTGGCCAGGAGGGCGCCGAGGTGATCGCCGGAGACAAGCAATTCATTGGCCGCAATGAGGGCGGGCGCGGCGGGCGTGGAGTCGGGAGCGGTGAGGTAATAGCGGGGCTCGAATTCGGGTGACTGACCAACACCGCCGTCACCCGCCTGGGCCACTTGCACCGGGGCGGGTGCCGGCGGCTGGGGATTTTTTAGGCGCGTCAAGAAAGCGGTGGCATCGGGCAGGGCCTGTGTGGCGCGGGGTACGGGGACGTAGCTCAGTTCGGTCTTGCGCCGGGGGGCCGTGCTGGTTGGCGCGGGGTGGTTGAGCTTGTCCTTGAGGGGCGTGGGCGTGATGGCGAGGTTGAGGTTGTTCGCGACGCCCTCGGCTTGGGCGAGTTTGGAGGCGAGACCTTCGGGTGTTGCTGGTATAGCCGGCATGGGGAGATTGTCATCCCCGCGCATGCGGGGATCCAGTGCGCTCGCGGGGTTTGCGTCGCCCGGCCCCTGGATTCCCGCCTTCGCGGGAATGACAGCACCCCCCGCAGACGCGCCCTGCGGCAATGGGGGGCTGGAAAGCTGCCCCTCCAAGAATGCGCCTTGCGGCGCTGGAATCACAGGCGGGACGCCTGTGCCACTTTCTTGCGCGCTTTGCGGCGCGGGGCTGGCGTCCGCCAGGCGGAGGGGGCTATTGGGAATGGCAGGTTCGGAGGCGGTGCGCAGGGAAGCCTCCATGTCGAGCAGGGCCTCCAAATCAATGGACTCTGCCGCCCCTCCCCCGGCAGATGCCGCAGGCAGGAAATGCCACGCCTGCACGGAACTGGGGAGGAAGGTGAGCGCGGTGAAGACGGAGACGCAACGGAGAAATAGCTGATGACGCGCGAACAGAGACATTGGGGAAGCCCTCTTCCTTGCTGTAATACGCCTATGCTTTACTGCTACTGCTGCCGCGACACATGCCGCTTGTTTTGACCCTACAGTAAAATATTGCGTTTGTCAACGACAAATTTTCAGCGGGTCTGATCGCGGCGAATGGGCAGGGCGCATTGTTGAAAAAGCTCGAATAGCACTGCAAAACTTGGCCAGGATTCTCGATTGGGGACGGATCTGCGGTTCGGGTTTGTTCTTGAACTGCGGGGATTGTAAAAACGCGGGACGGTCCCGCACGTTGTGGGGCCTGTCCCTCGGAGAGGGCGGCGGTGGTGAGCGGGCATGGACGGCGCATACCGGTTGGGCTTGTGTGCAGGACGGTCCCGTCGAATTTTCCCGTCGAATTTTCATTGACGTATTCCCCTCGCTCGACGCACACTGGCGGTGTACGTGTTTTCAACGAGAGGACGTCACCCATGAAAAGAATCTTTGCCCTGATTATTGCGAGCCTCGGTCTGCATTGGACCGTGTCCGCCGCAGAGGCTACCCCAGACACAAAATTGGCCATCGACGCCGCCATCCCGCCCGCCCTGCGCTATCTGGAAAAGGAAGCCCTCTCGTGGAAAGCGGAGATGGGCTGCGCATCGTGCCACCATGCGCCTATGATGTTGTGGTCCTGCGAGACGGCGAAGAGCAAAGGCTTCACCGTGAACGAGGAGGCCGTGGCAGAAATCCGGGCCTTCATTTTGGATGAGAACAATGGGGCAAAGCTCTTCCCGCCCGCCGACGCCCCGCCGGATCGGGATGGCACGCAGATAGGCTCCATTTACGCCCTCCTCGCGCTGAATGCGAGTCCGGGTGGCTGGGAAAATGCCGCGCTGGTCTCGCGCACACGGGTACACTTTGCGGGGGCCCAGCGGGAGGACGGATCTTGGCCGCCCTTCCCGAGCATGGGTCGTCCGCCCATACTGGAGCAGGGCGGAGCCAGTGCGCAATTACTCGTCGCGGCCTTTGCGGGATTGCCCGCCGCCGCCGTGACGCCGGAAACGGAGGCCACGGTGGAAAAAGCAAAAGCGTGGCTCGCCCAGCGGTTGGAAACGCCGTCGCACCAGCAGGAAGTCACCCGATATATGGCGGCGCTTGCGACGGGCGCTTCTCCGGAGATTCTGGCCGAGCGCGAAGCGTCACTCCGCGCGCAGCAGCGTCCCGATGGAAGCTGGGCGCAGACGCCCGATCTCGCGGGCGATGCCCTGGCCACCGGACAGACGTTGTATGCACTGGGGAAAGCCGGAAAGCGCCTCAATGATCCCGCCGTCGCACGGGCGGTGGCTTTCCTCGCGGGTGCGCAGCAGCCCGACGGATCGTGGCCCATGGTGTCGCGTCCCGTGGTGGGTGGCCCGGCGGATGGGAGCACGGAGCCAAGCAAGAATATGGCGCCGATTACGTGTATGGGGACCGGCTGGGCGGTGGTGGGGCTGCTGGCGGTGATGTGAGCAAGCTGGGCGTTCCCGCGATTCGAACGATCGAGGACGACATTGGATCACGGTCGTGCCACACGATTGCGAGGAACGAGCATTCGTGTGGCCGTTGTAGGGGGGCCTGAACCATAAACCACTTCTGAACGAGCGGTTTGTCGTCCGTCAATCTTTACTTAGCATCGTTTGCGTCATCAGTGAAATAAATCCCCGTCAAGACGCTGGTAGAAGTCGCTCTGAATGCCCGACGGCCTTTTCGCGTACGGCACACGAATGCTCGTTCCTCGCAATCGTGTGGCACGACTGATCATCAAAGTGGCCCGTGAGGTTTCGAAACATCGGGCTAACAAAAAAGGCCCGGAATCACTTCCGGGCCTTGCGCATTCTTCTTGATCAGATTCAGTACTTCGCGATTTCCGCTTCGTACTGCGCCTTGAAGCGGTTGTAGGCTTCGTCGCTCAGAGGCTGCGGATCGGTGCCGTAGGGGTTGGGGTTCATGGAGCGGAAGCAGGGCTTGATGGGGAAGCCCTTTTCGGTGGAATAGCGCTTCAAGAAGTCCACGGGATTGCCGCAGCCGTAGCACAGCGCGTTTACCGATTCCTGGGCCGCGAGGGCACCGTCGCGGTCGCCCGCGTCGTAGCGATCCTGCACGGTGTTGAGGATGTGGGGATTCAGGATCGTGCCCTGGCCGATGGCGGCTTTCGCGCCCGCGTAGAGACCGGCGTAGAAGGCGGTCTCACAACCCACGATGTAGCTGAATTCCTCGTTGCGCGTGCCATAGGTCAAGTTGAAGATCAACTCCGCATCGGGGGAAGACACCTTGGCCCCGCAGATATTGTCGATGGCCGCCAGCTTGGCCAGGAGCGCTCCGGTGAGGTGGTACTCCACCTTGGAGCCCGGGGGCTGGTAGATGTAGAGGGGCAGATCGACGGCCTCCGCCAGCGTGCCGAAATAGTGGAGAAAGAGGTCTTCCCGGTTCGTGCCTTCCAGGGAGAGGGCCTCGGGGATCGTGTGGACCACGCCCGCCGCACCCGCGTCCTTTGCGAATTTGCCCAACTCGATGCCCTGCTTGATAAATACATCGGGATCAGGGCGCTTCGTGTAGTCCCGGTTCCAGGCGCCGTTGCAGCCGACCAGCACGGGCTTCTTGCCCTGGAGGTGGGCGCAAACGTTCGTCGTGAGCTGCTTCACATCGTCCACGCTGAAGGAATACATCTGGCCCATGCCCGCGCGGATGAAATAGGCGTTGATACCGCCCTGCTGCTCCAGGAAGTCCAGGAAATTGCGCTGGCCCTGATCGTCCAGGGTGCCGTCTTCGTTGAACGCGGTGAAGGTGGGGGAGATGCTGCCGCGGATGTGATCGGGAACTTTCATGGGAGAAGATTACCTACGGTTGAGTGTCAAAAGGATGCTGGAAGCATGCAACCAAGCGGGGGATTATGCCACAGGGGGCGGATGGAGTGCATGTTTCGGACGGCGGAAGGCTGAACCACGAATGGAACTGGAGCCGCCTCCGGCCGCAACCAAATATTTCACCACGAAGGCCACGAAGAGCACGAAGAAGAAAGAGGGAAAGAAGCGTTCTGCAGCTATGATTCCCCCTGCAATCGAGGCAAGAACAAATTGAGCTGGCATCCCTGGTATCTTTTCGGCTTCGCGCCTTTGCGTGCAAAACTCAAAGAAGCGGCATGCCAGGTAAACAATTGACGAGTCTTTGAAGCACCTGCGCTCCTTTTCTTTCTTCTTCCTTCGTGCGCTTCGTTTCTTCGTGGTGAAATCCTCTTTCTCAATACACCAATTCCCGGAAATCCTTCACCGTATGAAAGGTGATTAAGTTCCCGTTGTGCGCGTCGTGGGCGCGGTGATCGCCGGAGCGGCTGAGCACGTGGATATCGTCGCCGTCGATGACCATGGAGGCATAGTGGCGGCTCTGCCCGAAGTCGCCGGTGTCGGCCACGCGCGCGGCGAAAATCCAATCGATACAGTTCTTCGAAAAATGGAGCACCAGCCGTTGACGCTCGTTGTTGGGTAGGTTGAAGCGGTTGTCCGGCAGACGGTCCGGGCGCGTCATGGAATCCGTCGCCTGGGTCGAGAGGAGCCAATAGCGCATCGTCTTCTCGTCGTAGAGAATGTGGAACTTCATCTGGCCACCGGGACACGGCACATAGAGCATGGTCGCGCCGGAGGGGGCCTGCTCCAGCGACACGGTAAGCGCGCCCTGTTCGTCTTCCATCACCTTCGCGATGCAGGCGTAGCCTGAGCCGCCCGTGTGGGCCCGCGCCCACAGGTGAAAGGTACGGCCCGATGGATCACACCAGATATGGTCCGGATCCACGAATTGCACCACATTCGTCTCCAGCCAGCCGATGGGCGACATGGGCCGCTTGACCTTCGAGCCGGGTGCCTCCACGCTGCCCACGTTGAAGAAGGGCACGCCGATGAGATTTGGCGCGCCGTGTTGCGCGATGGCTTCGTTGAAGGTCAGCTCGTTGGAAAAGGTCCAGGATTCCCGCTTCGACAGATCGTCCTTTACATCGGCTGACATCAGCACCGGCGCCATCACATGGACATCCCAATACGGCAAATTCGGCTCCAAGGCCCTCTCCATCACCAGGTAGACCCGCCCGCGCGTATAGTGTACGTTCGACGGGGCCTGGTGCCACTTCTCACCCTTGGAAAACCACACCGGCTCCTCCCAGGTCTCACCGCCATCCGTAGAGCGCATGATGCCGAGGTCGCGTTTGTGGCCGATGACATACACCGCATCGCCCGCCGCGAAGGGCCGCGCGTGGAGCAGCGGCATGTCGCTCCGGTGCTGCCACGTCTTGCCGCGATCATCGCTCGTGAAGATCTTCCCGTCCCACAGCCGTCCTTCGGCATCCGTCCTGATACCGGGCAGTTCCTTAACGCCATCGCCCCCCTGATCCATTGTAGCCACCAGCCGCCCGGACCGCAGCAGCGCCAGGCCGGGGCTGTAGGCCCAGACCCGCGCGGGATCAGGCGAAGTATAGACGGCGGACTCCGTCGCGGAAATGGGGATCGGGGAAGTTTTCTTCGGTACAAGGGCACTGGCCGATGCGGCGGGGAGGAGGCTGCCTGCGGCGATGGACTGGATGAAGGTTCTGCGTTCCATGGGGAATCCTGTACAGGTTGGGGCTTTGTGTTCGCGGGCAGGTTAGAGGATAGTCGCGTGTTTCCGCAACAGCGTTTGCTGCAAATGCACCGCCACAACTACTCGTGCCAATAGGCCCATGCACCCATGCGCTCGAAAGCGCTGCTCTCATCCGCCGGGTAGTTCTGTTTGGGGAAATACAAGAAGAGGTCCCCATTCATCAGACGGCCCGCGGGCACACACATCACCCAGGGGTTGTCTTGCCAAAGAGGCGAATCTTCGCCCTTGTATATCTTGTAGTGGGGATAGCCCGCCAGCCCGGTGGACGGTACGGAATCCAGATATTTGGGGACCAAGTCCTCCAACGAATTGGGCGGTCGGCCTTCGGTTTTTTCATAGGCGTGAACTGCATCCACTAACGGCATGCTGCGATCCGCCAAGGAGCGAAAGGCCGCCATGCTCGTCGGCGGCCCGGCCGACAGCGCTACGTAAAGGGTGAACAGATAAAGCATACATAACAGTGCCAGGCGAAGGCCGAGTCCACGAAGTCCGGAAAAAAGTGCAAACACAATGCTGCTCGGAAATCCCACAAAAACAACTGCGTGAGCCAGCAAGATTGCCAGCAATATCGCCAAGGTCAACAGCGCACGGACTTGCGCGGGCACATGCGGAAGAAAATACAAGAACACGCAGCCATTGAGCGCAACGCAAAGCAGGGCTGAGTAGATCAGGAAACGCCCGAGAGGGAAATGTCCGGCCGCCACCAGCTCCTGCCGGGTTATCCTGCGATCCAATATTCGAAACAGCCGCAGCAACTTTGTCTTCGCTCTGTTGCGCCAAGCCATATTCGTTTGGGTGGTGTCGTTCTCGCCGTCCATAGCGCCACTATACAACGATGCGGCGAAACACGCCACTATGAATTTCCGTCACGACGCGTCTCGCGCAAGACCCAATGTGCCGTGCGAATCCGGTCCAAGTCACCCCACGCATCCAATATGTATCGGTGTTCTGGTCGGTGAAAGAGTAGTCAGAAGAGATTTAACCACAAAGAACGCAAATTGAACGATAACAGGCCCGCCTTTGCGTTCTTTGTGGTTCCACTTCTCGTTGGCTTACTTCATCTCAGGCTGCGAGCGCGCGAGGACGTCGATTGTGTGCATGAGTTCCCGGTTTGCTATTCGTGATAATACGCCCAGTCGCCCATGCGCTCAAAGGCGCTGCGCTCATCGGGCGGGTAATTCTGATTCGGAAAATACAGGAACAGGTCCCAATTCAATGTCCCGCTACTGACAGGAACACAGAGCACCCAGGGGTTGTCCTTCCACATGGAGGATTCTTCCCCCATGTGAATTTCATAGTGTCGGTAGGCCGCCAACCCCGTGGACGGCACGGAATCCAGATAGGTGGGGACGAGATCGTCCAATGTCTTCGGGGGGTGGCCTTCCGCCTTTTCAAACGCCTTGACCGCTTCGACCAGCGGCATGCTGCGTTCCGCCAGCGAGTTAAAGCTGGCGTTTCGGATCGCATCTTCCGCCGAACCCAGCGCGGCTCCGGTGGCCAGGTAAATGACGCTGAGCAGCAGCAGGCGCAGACCGAGCGCGCGCAACTTGGCAAACAACAGAAACACGATACTGCACGGGGTGACCAGGAAGACGGTCCCGGTGGCCAGCGCAATCGTCATCAACACGCCCATATCTGCACCGCAGTGGAAGGCCTTGGGCGCTTGCGGAATGGCACTCAGGAACACGCAGGCATTGATCGCGCCGCAAGCCAGGAAAGAGAGCACTATAAAACGGCCCAAGGGGATTTGGTCGAAGGGCGGAATGTCCCCGTCACTCATTTTGCGATGCAACGTTCGAATTGACAACAGCAACCCTGCCACCGCTCCCCCGCACGGTGGAGCGCACGTGTCGATCCTGTCGTCTCTGCCGTCCATGGCACCACTATACAATGCCGTCCCGAATTGTGCCAGAGCGATTCTTCGTCCCGAAATGCGGCGTGGAGAGCGGTTCCGACGAAAGATCGGGTCTCTTTCTTGACTCGGCCTCCGGATATTTTGTAGACTATTGCTTCCCGGTGCCGGGATAGCTCAGTTGGTAGAGCAGCGGACTGAAAATCCGCGTGTCGGCAGTTCGACTCTGCCTCCTGGCACCATTTTTTTGCCTCTCTTATGCTGGAATAGCTCAGTCGGTAGAGCGCTTCACTCGTAATGAAGAGGTCCGGGGTTCGATTCCCCGTTCCAGCCCCAGTTAATCCTTATCACCAAACAGCTTACAATGTTGGTTGTTTGGTGGTTTTGTTTTTGGACGCGATTGAATCGCGCTCACCTGGATGCTTGTTCACAGGTTTTCAGGTAGACCTCTGCAAAGCGCAGGCCGAGCTTCTTGAGGCCATCGTGGTTGTAGTGGCCATTCTCCAGTTTCTCGTAGAAATCGGGGGAGTCTGGCTCCGGGCGCTGGGGGATAAGGTGGACGTCGGGTGTTTCCTCCGCCACGCGCTGCATCCCGCGAACGACGTCAGGGCCGCCCACTTCAAAGAGCAGGAAGGGGAGGGAACTCTGGTTCGTGTCCGTTCGAATCTGGGCAATCAGCGCCTTCAGATTGTCCCCGTAGGCACGAGCGGCCTCGGGAATGGCGCCATCGCTCTCGCCCTGCACCCATAGCATTCCACGCAGTTCGTAGTCCTCGGGGGGATACCCGGCGAGCACCGCCCGCGCATAAGCCACCAGTTCGCCATAGAGCTTTGGGGTCTCCGTCTCCTTGGTCGTGGCGGCTTTCTCCGGACTCCAATCCGGATTCCACGCGCCATGGAGCGATGTAGCGCCGGCCGTCCTTTTAATGAAAAGAAAGCGCTCTTCGGGCCATGCCTCGGCCAGAGCGATCCCGAAGAAAAGTTCTGGCCCGAAGATCTGCTCGCACTTATAAATCTTGCTGATTTCTGGGGAGGGCGCGACAGGACTGAGCGGGTGTACCGATTCGCCGTTCTAGGCGAGGGCAATGCGGTCTTTCACCCGGGCGAGTCGTTCCCGATCGGCATCGGACAGTTTCGCGCCATCGGCGCGCCCCTCCATATTGGATTGTCCGGCGAAGATGAAGACATTGAGTTTTCCAGTGGCTTGCTGTTGGGACGACGTGGTTTCCGGGGGCTGAGCCGAGGCGGCGAGCCCCAGGATAGAAAGACCGACAAGGATTGCGCGTACCGGTAACATGTTTTGGACCTCCTTGCATTTTCCTCCATGCACTCACTATAGATTGACATGATCACGGGTCGCAATCTCAAGCGGTAGTGCAGGGTATGCCATACTTGGAGATTAGTCGGCCGGTTTTTCCGAGCGCATGGAGCAGTTTTCGGAGGCGCCTTTTGTAAACCCGACGAAAACATGGCACACTGTAACGGAGGAGGGGCATATCCAAAAGGGAGCTATCTATGATCGAACTCACCTGCCAGCATTGTGGTGCGCTGCTGCGGATGGATGACTCGTTTGCAGGGCGCGATGGCTGGTGCCGCGAATGCAAGCAAATGGTCATCATTCCGTCGGGGCAACATGTCATACGGGTGGAGGACCTGCCGCCGGGGGAGGCCATTGGCCGACTGCAGCATTTGCTCAGTTATGCGGCGCGCAAAGCGGACCAATACAAGCAGTATCTCGCGGAGAAGGCGGCGGAGGATGAATCGCGGGCACGCCTGGCGGCGAGCCTGGTGGAGGAACAGCGGCGTTCCGCTGCGCTTTCAGCCGAGCTGGATCTCGTGAAGGCGGAGCTTCAGGAACCAACCACCCCGCTTGATGACATCGATCTCGAGGGACTGGCCGACGCGGAAAAGGCACGCGAAGAGGCCGCGGCCCTGATCGCCACCCTGGAGTCGGATCTGGCCGTGGCCCGTGAGGCCCGGGCAGCGCTGGAGGCCGAACTGGCGACACAAGCCGCCGAAATCGAGGGGCTGAAAGATCTGCTGGAGGGCGCACGCGGGGCGGAATTGGCGGCGACGAGTCAGGTCCTGACCTTGGAGGACGAGTTGGCCGCCGCAAGACAGAAACTCGAGGGCTCCAGTCACGAGCTGGACAGCGCGCGGGAGGAAGCCCGCGTGTGCACGGATGCGCTGAAGGCGCTTCGCAATGAGTACGAGGGGATAGAGACTGAGCGTGCGGCAATGGCGCGCCGCATGGAGGAAGCCGAAGCTGAACGCGGCACCCTTCGCGAGGAAATCGGGCGCCTTCAAGGCGCGCTTGGCGTCCTGGAATCGGAACGTGACGACCTCGCCCACCGCGTGCTTGAGGCCGAAAAACTTACGGATGAACGTACGGGGGCATCGCGCTTGGAGCAGGAGAGAATCGGGAAACTGGAGACTGAGTTGTCAGCCCTACAAACCCGCAACGCAGCGTTAACTGCAGAACGCGATGGGCTGCGGGAGACGGTGGAAGCGGAAAGCGCGAGATGGGCTCAGACCGAAGCGAATTTTGAATCGAATCGCCAGTTGCTGTTGCATCTGGAGTCGGAACGGGATGGGCTTCTCGCGGAACTTACCTCGAACCTCGAACGACTGGAACAATCGACCGGTGAACTCAATGGGCTCGGGGACCAGCTCCGGAATGTTGAGGATGAACGGGACCTGCTGAAGCGCCGTGTCGACGAGTTGACTGAGGCCGCTTCGGCGCGCTATTCCCAGTCCCTTCATCAGGAGAATGATGCCGTTGGTAGTGGCGGCGCGCGCAGTCTTGAGACCAATCATGGCCTGGGCTCTGCCGAATTGGGTGCCGGTGCTGTCGCCAGGAATCTCGACGTGTTTGCCGATGGCGGCGGAAATGGAATGGGCCGTGCGATAGTGGCGGAGTCCAATGGGGGCGATTCGGGTTCGCCCTCCGGCCGGGGAATGACCCTCACGCAGGCAGACGGCGGAGGCGATGAGGCATTGGAAGCGGGCAACGACGCGGATCGGAGCCGGGCGAGCTTCGTGGAGCGCTGGCACCGCGAGGCGGAGAAAGAAGGGGCGACCAAGGCCCAGTACCGCCTGGGGGTACGCTATGAGCGGGGGCTCGGCGTCGAACGCAACGAGGCCGAGGCCATTCGCTGGCTGACGCGGGCCGCCGACGATGGACACGCGGGCGCGCAGCAACACCTGGGTCAGATGTACGCGGAAGGTCGCGGCGTCGTTCAGGATTATGGGATGGCGATGCGGTGGTATCGCATGGCCGCCTTGCACGGGAATGCCAGCGCGGAGTGTGAAATCGGTCAAATGTACCTCCAGGGCATCGGCGTGGCCCCGGATGAATCGGAGGCCGCGCAGTGGTTTCAACAAGCCGCCGAGAAGGACAACGCGCTGGCCTATTACCTGCTCGGTCAACTCCATGCCGCGGAAGACGGGGCCCACACGGACCTGGCCAAGGCCCGGCGCTGCTTTGAGCGCTCTGCGAAGCGGGGCTACGCCGGCGCACAGTATGAAATGGGCAAGTTACTTCGCAATGGTATCCAACTGACCCAGGACGACCGCCGCGCGGCGGAATGGTTCACCCTGGCGGCGGAGCAGGGGCACCGCGAGGCCCAGCTCGCCCTCGGCGGTTGCTACGAAGCGGGGAGGGGGGTCATCCAGAACTATCCCCAGGCCTACGCCTGGTATAGCCTGGCAGCGACTACAATGGACATCGCCAGGACGGCACGGGATCAATTCGCCGCCGCCTTGACCCCGGAGCAGGTGCTGGAGGGGCAGGTGCTCGCGGCGGAGCTCGAACATCGAATTGACAAGGCCCGGGTGTCGGCGGTGGATATATAGGGTGCCCAGGACGCTGCGATGTGAGTTGTTCTTCCAAGGGGTGGTTTGCATTGGTTATTGTGTCGTTTTGCATTGTGGAATGGAGCTGTCTTGGTCCATCAATGGCCCCAAGACGTTGGGCCGACATGACTTGTGCGCTTAGTAGCATTCTATTCAGGAAGTACCCTGTCTCGGTGAATTCCAACAGTTGCAATTTTCTCTTGTTTCTGTGGTACACTCCGAAAGGATGGGTGGGTTTAAAACCGTTAGGATCGTGACGGTTTCTGTGGGAGATTTGCGAGGAAGCATTTCATGAGGCGTGCAATCTATACGGCGGTTTGGGTCGGCATCGGCCTATTGTTGCACGGCTGCCCCCCGGGCGGAGGGCCAGCTACCCTCACGCTCAGCCCAAGTTCGCTGGACTTGGAGGTGGGGCAGAGCGCCCCGCTTACCGCAACATCGAGTGCCACCCTCGACACCTTTACATGGACCTCGAACAGGATCGATGTGGCCACGGTGTCCCCGCAGGGGCGCGTTAGCGCCGTGGCTGTGGGTTCAGCCCAAATCACCGTCACCAGCCGACGGACCTCGCGGACGGACACCACAGCCGTCACCGTAATTGAGAATCTCCCGCCCGCCATTACCATCGGTGAGCCTTCCGCCGCCGTCACGCGTCAGGAGCCGGTTTCCTTTGCTGTGGCTTATGGCGGTGCCGCCGAAATTACCTTGGCCGCCGCCGATATCACCCTGAATACCACAGGGACCGCCACGGGCGTGCTGGGTGAGCCCGTCGCGATGGGTGATCTCGTTCGCAGCATCCCCATCGACGCCATCGCGGGCGATGGTACCCTGAGCATCTCCATTGCCGCCGGCACCGCCACGGACACCGAGGGCAACGCCGCCCCCGCCGCCGGGCCGAGCGCGCCCGTCACCGTAGACAACACTGTGCCCACCCTGGAAATCAGCGCGCCCTCCGCCAGCACCACCAGCACCGGGCCCGTTGACTATTTGGTCAACTACGCCGGGGCCGACACGATTACCCTCACGACAGCCGATGTGCTCGTGAACGGCACCGGGACCGTGGCCGCGACCCTGGCGGACGTGGCCGCGACCAGCGAAACCGAGCGGACGGTCAGTTTTTCAAGCATCGATGGCGACGGGACCCTCGGGATCTCCATCGCCGCGGCGACCGCCGCCGACCAGGCGGGCAACACCGCCGCAGCCGCCGGGCCCAGCGGCGACGTGGTGGTGGACAACACGCCCCCCACCGCGACCATCAGCGCGCCCAGCCCCTCAACCACCAAAAACGGCCCCCTCACCTTCCGCGTGACTTACGACGGCGCCAGCGCAATCACCCTGGCCGAGTCCGACGTGCAGATCAACGGCAGCGCCGGCGTCGTGGCGGTCCTCGATGAAATCGAGGCGACCAGCGACAACCAGCGCACGATACGCTTCTCCACCGTGGCGGGTGACGGCACCCTGGGGATCGCCCTCGCCGCAGGCACCGCCACCGACGCCGCAGGCAACCAGGCCCCGGCCACCGGCCCCAGCGCCACCGCGATCGTGGACAATACCCCCCCGACCGTCACCATCGGCTTCCCCTCCGCCAACACCACCAACGCCGGCCCCATCGTCTTCCCCGTGACCTATGAGGGGGCGAAGGACGTGACGCTCACGGCCGCCGACGTGACCTTCAACCGCACGGGCACCGCCAACGCCGTGGTGACTGGCATTACCAGTGCGGAGGGCGGCCCCTACCACATCACCCTCGGCAGCGTAATCGGCAACGGCGCCCTGGGCATCTCCCTCGCCGCCGCCACCGCCACCGACGCCGCCGGAAACGTCGCTGCCGCCGCCGGGCCCAGCGCCACCTTCCAAGTCGAGAACGACGGCCCCAGCCTCCTCATCGGGCCGCCCTCCACCGCCAACACCTTCGAAGAATCCGTCGCCTACACCATCACCTACGCCGACGCCACCGCCATAACCCTCGCCCCGGCCGACATCACCCTCAACAGCGAAGACGGCGTCACCGCCACCATCGCCGTCACCGGCAGCGGAGCCACCGAGCGCACCGTCACCCTCAGCGCCTTCAGCGGCCTCGGCGAAGTCACCATCTCCATCACCGCCGGCACCGCCCAGAACGACGCCGCCGAACAAGCGCCCGCCGCCGGACCCAGCGCCCCCTTCAGCGTCAACCCCCTCCTCCAACCCGGCAGCGGCTTCACCGCCCCAACGCCCCAGCCCGACCCCATCGGCGACCCCGGAGCCCCCGGCATCGACGCCAAAGCCATCGCCCGCTGGGACGTCGTCCCCTACCAGACCTTCGATGGCTACTTTAACGTAGGCGTCGTCGCCTTCCACATCAACGACATCGACCGCGTCGCCTTCTCCGTAGACAACGGCCCCTGGAAGGCCGTCCGCGAGATGACCCTCAACCCGCTGACCAACGTCGTGGAATACTGGATCGGCCTGGACGCCAGGGATTTCGAGGATGGTGAAGTTGAATTGAGGGCCGTCGCCTACCCAAAAATCGGCATTCCCCGCGTGCTACAGGGCAGAATTGACGATGTGAATAACAACGTATTTCGAGGTATGCATTCTATACATCTTTGGGCGAATAGTGGAGCAACCCTTCGGCAAGTAGTCATGTACGTCGATTCCTCCCACGGAAGCGACACCACCGGCGACGGTACACTGGCAAAACCCTATGCCACCCTGCCCAAAGCAGCGTTTCAAGCCAGTCTGGTAGCCGATTCGACCACTGAAGTGTCGCTGCGACTCCTGCCCGGCGATTATATCAATGCAACCAAACTCGGTACGCTCGCAAAGCTACCCAGGTGGGCCATCGTGGAACCCGCTCCCGGTGTCGATCGAAGCGAAGTCAGGCTTGTCGGAGCGCAGGGTGCCCCACTTGGCCCTGATCGCGTGCGCTTCCGAAATCTGACCGTCGCAGGATTCGTCCGATTCTTCCATCCCAGCCTCTGGCTAGACGGACTTGACATCGACAGCGGAGATTTCACCACGGACCAACTTTACGTAAATGCGCCGTGGTCACCCGGTGGTATTTGGGTTACCGATACCATCGTCCAACGAAGCAGACATGCATTGCGCAATGCCACTTTCTATCGTAATTATCACGTGGTCGCCATGCCCTCTGCCGCCTTTGGTGGCAGTGGATGCACAATCAATTCCCGATGCGATGAGTACATACCTGGAATTTCCCACGGCGATGTTTGGCAGTTCCTGGTCGGCAGTCTTGGGGAAACTGACCCACTAGCACCTCGCTCTGACGCGAACGTAATCGCCTACCAGGTAAATGTTCAGAAGTGGGCCACTCAGGGTATTTTCGTCGAAGTCTATCCGAGCAGCATAATCGGTACGCCGGTCTACTTTAACAACGTAGCGTTTGTGGATGTTACAATCGATCACCAGTTCGTAAATTATCGCGACTATGGCGGTGGCTGGTGGGAGGCAAATACCGACCATCTAGTGATGCGCCGCCTGAACATGCCCGGACATGTAATGCGATGGACCCCGCCTCAATACAATTCCGTCCTCAGTAACGTAACAATAAGGGACAGCACTTTCTACGCGTTTGGCATCATGAATCCACCAGCAGATTCGATATTCTGCGGCAACACTTTCATCTTCCCTGAGTTGTTTGGACCTGGGTTGGTGCCAGACGATAACTGCCCTCCCGACGAGGAGTAAACCATCTTTGCCTGCGTGCGGGTATACGGTGTCCATCAATCGGTGAAATATAAACCACTATGCTAAAGCTATTCGTTAGGCAAGAAGATTCACAACGCGACGTGGACAAAGAAATCATCGAACGCGAGGATTTCGGTCTTTGTCCCAAGCTTTTTTACACCGAGAGCGGCCACAGCGTGGACTTGATCGCACGAGAAGCTGTTGCGGTTGCCATAGGAACCGGTCGTGGGTTGGATCCGCTCGCCATTGCAGAGCAAGCGCTCCTGGAATTTCCCCTGGGCAATCGCACGGTTTTTACATCCGTTAAGAGGCTACAGCCCTGGGAGCATATGGTTTTTCGAGATGGCGTGTTATCGGTCGAGCGCAAACAGTTGGCTTCTTGCCCTCCAGACATCCTCGAATACTTGTCCGATCAAGTCTGCGACGCCCTTGACGAAGGGGCCGCCCTGGAGTTGACGGGCGGGATGGACAGCCGGTTAATGTTAGCCGCCGGCCTGCGGCGAGGTGTGAAACCAAAGCTTGCCTTCACCATCGGTGATGCGAATACCTATGATGTAATGATGGCAAGGGCGATAGCGAAGGAGTTTGGGTTTCCTCACCTCACTTTACCCGTGGTGGTGAATGAGGATCGGATTAAGCAAGATACAATCGATTTTGTTCGCGCCTCCGGTTACGGTGTCAATGCCACATGCTACGGATGGTTGCCGGGAACACTGGCCGCGCTGGATGGGAAGCGGACGGCACAGATTACAGGTCTTGTCGGGGAAATTGCAGGCAGTTCCTATTACACGCCATTCGATTTTCTCATAGGGCCGCTGCATCTGGCGCGCCTGTGGGTGAAATACCGGCTGATGCGGCCGTGGATAGATTGGCGCAGAGTGTGGCCGGACCATTTACAGCGAAAACTGGAGGATGAGTTGACGGAAGAGGCCCTACAGGATTTGAACAGCTTCGAGGGAAACTGGCGAGAGCGCACCGATCTGTTCTATAAACACAAAAAGATTGGCCGCTGGGCGATTCCGGTGATGGACGCATCAAATACCTACTACACGGTTGTAGCGCCCTTGATGTCGCCGGAATACTGCGCGTGGGCCGTTTCTCTTCCGGTTGCTGAACGTATTCGTCGTGGAAACGAACGGGCGCTGCTGAGGAGGGCCCATCCTCAGTTGGCGGACTTCAAGGCGCCGGATGGCGTAATGTCCCCAAAGCTGCAGATGTCCACACTGGGCAAGATCCTGAAAAGGCTGAAAAAGCAGCGACGCGACAGTGCCTTAGGCACGGTTATGACTGCGGTTGCCTTGGCGCGCGACAGAGAGATCCGGGCATTCGTGCAGGCCATGGCGCACGAAAGTGGTGGAGGGTTCGTGCCAGCCGAAATTGACCATTTGCTTGATTTTCCGGAGGAGCAACCAGAATTGCTCGGCTCGCTCATAACGGCGGCGGTGGCTTGGCATGATCTCCAGCAGCGTACACCCGCTGAATCGTGATACGGAAAGTGTAAGCATTATGGCCTCAGGTCCACACACACAGCGAGCGGGATGTATCGTACTTCAAGGCGCTGCGCTAGACACCTCTAACTTGGGGTGTTCCGCCTTGTCCCTCTCCGTCATTTTCGGAATTCAGCGACGTTTGCCAGATATCCGGATCGCAGTAGGTGATTTTGGCCGCGGATTTAGAACGAAAGTTCTGTCAAACAACGGCAAAGAGCATGAAATTACGCTCTTCGGGTCGGTAAATACGCGAAGGGTTTATCGCACCGACAGTATATACGGGATGGCATTTTGTTCGGCCCTGGGTGGACTGGGGCATCCGGTGTTGAAGCTGTATCGAGAGGCTGCGGCTGTCCTGGACATAAGTGGAGGCGACAGCTTCTCAGATATCTACGGGACGAAGTTTTTTCGCGCCAACACACTCCGAAAGAAACTCGCCTTGAAGGAAGGCAAGTCACTAATCCTGCTCCCTCAAACCTATGGGCCCTATAAGTCAAGCCACTCGCGAAGGGTGGCGGCGGAAATAGTGCGAAGCGCTTCGATGGCTTGGGCTCGGGATGAGCACAGCTTTCACGTACTTCGCGACTTGTTGGGTGACGCTTTCGATCCCGGTCGACATCGTGTCGGTGTGGATGTGGCTTTCGGGTTGCCCAAGACCCGCCCGGCAGACGGCGTAATTGCGGGGCTGATTCACTGGTTTGAAGACAAGCGATCACCGCTCGTGGGCATCAATGTGAGTGGCCTGCTGCTGAATCGACCCGAAGAAGCGGCCATACAATACGGACTCAGGGCAGACTACCGGGAAGTATTGCTCCAATTTATCCGCCAACTACTTCATCAGTCTGACGCGCGCATTTTGCTGGTTCCTCATGTGGTAGCCCCTCCCGGGCACTATGAATCCGATATCGGCGCGTGTGAGTCAATCGCTGAAGTCTTTAGAGATAATTTTGAAGACCGTGTTGCCATTGCTCCGTCGGTGCAAGACCCCTGTGAAGCTAAGTGGATCATCGCCCAGTGCGATTGGTTCTGTGGTACCCGCATGCACTCTACTATCGCCGCGCTCTCCTCCGGTGTGCCTACGGCGGCTATCAGTTACAGCCCCAAGACACTGGGCGTCTTTGAAACCTGTGGGCAAGGTGCCCATGTTGCGGATCCGCGCACGCTGGATTCCACGGAAATGGCCCAGCAACTCTGGAATTCCTGGTCCGTGTGCGGAGAGGCGCGTCAATCGCTCCGGACCGCCTTGCCTTTGGTATTGCGCCAGGGCGAAGATCAGATGACTGAAATTGTAGCGCAGCTTGTTGGTTGTGCCGGGTATTTTGCTGGAAATGAAATCGTCAGAGAGCTCCAGGACTCCTGAGGCGGCGACACTCTGCACCAGTACTGCTGCCGATAACTAAAGGGATACTTGCGAGTGTCAATCGAGAAGGGTATGGCCTATATGCCGCACGTGGATGCGAGTGTTTTCATTCATCCCGAAGCTATAGTTGAAGAGGGTGTGCAAATTGGCGCAGGTAGCCGCATATGGGCATTCGCCCATGTTCTTCCTGGCGCAGCCATCGGAGAAGACTGCAATATATGTGACCATACTTTTGTCGAGAATGATGTCATCGTAGGGGATCGGGTGACGCTGAAGTGCGGAGTCTTTCTCTGGGACGGACTTCGTCTGGGGGACGACGTCTTTGTCGGTCCCAACGTTACCTTTACGAACGACAAGTTTCCCCGAAGCAGGCACCGACCGGAGACCTATCTCCAGACGATCATCGAGAATGGAGCGTCCATTGGTGCGAATGCGACCATCCTGCCTGGCCTGCGGATAGGAAGCAAGTCGATGGTGGGTTCCGGCGCGGTGGTGACTCGCGACGTTCCTCCCAATGCGATTGTGTTTGGAAATCCGGCGCAAATTGTGGGCTATTCCGATACGGCCACCCACGAGATGTCGAATCTTGAGTCCAGTATTGATGCGGCACCCTCGAAGTTGCGGGGCGTGACGCTTCACACGCTGAACCACGTTGAAGATATCCGGGGCGATCTCTGCGTGGCCGATTGGAAGAAAGACGTTCCGTTTGAGCCCAAGCGCGTTTTCTGCGTGTACAACGTACCGAGTGTGCGCGTTCGGGGAGAGCACGCCCATAAGCAGTGTCACCAGTTCTTCATATGTGTTCATGGGGCCCTCTCGGTCGTGCTTGACGATGGGCATCATCGTGCCGAGTACCGCCTCGACCGACCCTGGATCGGGCTGCACGTGCCGCCGGGAATCTGGGGCATTCAATACAAGTACACGCCGGACGCCGTGCTCATGGTACTCGCGTCGCACGAGTATGATCCGGATGACTACATTCGAGACTACGCTGAATTCCTGAAGAGCCAGGGAGCCTGAACCATGCGCATTCCGGCACTCGATATGAAGTCCCCCTACGAGGAGTTGAAAGAGGAGCTCGACGCCGCCTATTTTCGTTTCATGAAATCCGGGTGGTACGTCCTGGGTGAAGAGACGGCCGCTTTCGAACGGGAGTTTGCCGACTATTGCGGTGTGGAACACTGCGTTGGGGTCAGCAACGGCCTCGAAGCCCTCCGCCTTGCGTTGGCCGCCTGCGGTGTTGTCGAAGGCGACGAGGTCATCGTGCCCTCCAATACCTACATCGCCACCTGGTTGGCGGTCTCCTACTGTGGCGCCACCCCGGTCCCGGTCGAGCCCGATATCAGGACCTACAACATCGATCCGGATCGAATCGAGGCGGCGGTGACAAGCCGCACAAAGGCCATTATGCCGGTACATCTCTACGGCCAGCCCGCGGACATGGATCCCATCATGGAAATTGCCAAGAGGCACGGGCTCAAGGTCATTGAGGACAATGCGCAGGCCCAGGGCGCGCGCTACAAGGGTAAGCGAACAGGGGCACTGGGCCACGCCGCCGGAATAAGCTTTTACCCTGGGAAGAATCTGGGCGCCTTTGGCGAGGCCGGCGCAGTGACCACCGATGATCCGGAGCTCGCGGAGAAGATCCGCATTCTTCGTAACTACGGGTCGAAAAAGAAATATCATAACGATGTGAAGGGCTTCAACGCCCGGATCGATGAGCTCCAGGCCGCCTTTCTTCGCGTGAAGTTGCGCCATCTTGATGCGTGGAATGGGCGGCGCGGCCAACGGGCCGAACAATACATGGCAGGCCTCGCGTGCCGTAGCGGTCTGAATCTGCCCTTTGTTCCCGATTGGGCGGAGCCCGTATGGCACCAGTTCGTCGTGCGCCATGGAGAGCGTGATCGGGTGATGCAGGAGCTCTCGGGACTGGGAATCGATACGCTGGTCCACTATCCGATTCCTCCCCACGAGTCGGCAGCGTATGTCAATGATCGAACTTGGGACAATTTTCCGATAGCCACGGAAATTGCGCGGACTATACTTAGTCTTCCCATGGGGCCCCATTTGACATCCGAAGTCGTTGCAAAGGTATTGGCGAAATTGGAGACAATTCGACTATGATCGTCCGGCTGCTCCGAAAGCTTCTTTCATGCACAGAGAAGGTCGCCAGACAAAAGCGCCGATACGCGTGTCTATTCGGAAACTATCTCGAAGGGGGCCACACGAATATTCACCGCAGTGTTCGTTTTAATGTGAAAGTTCGCTCCGATGGTCATGGCCAAGTTACTGTAGATGCGAATACAAGTCTCGGGTATCGGAATGCGATGATGCTGGGCAATGGAGAGATTCTCTTACAGGCCAGGACATCTGAGTCGCTGCTCACCATAGATTCGGGGTGTCGATTCAGCAACAATATTGGCATTATCGCCTGCGAAAGAGTGAGCATTGGGCAGGATTGTCTCATCGGTGACGGGGTGATGATTTTCGATTCTGATTTTCACGCGATCGCGCCCGGGGAACGTCACGAGAATACAGGACTATGCGCCCCCGTGTATATTGGACGTAATGTCTGGCTGGGGAGTCGAGCTATAGTACTTAAGGGGGTTACAATAGGCGAAAATTCGATCATCGCGCCTATGTCAGTGGTGACGAGAAACATCGAAGCCAATGTGGTCGCTGCTGGTATACCAGCCAGGAAGGTGCGGGCAATTGACTGACGCTGGTGCCTCTCACCGCCAGATTATTAAGTCGACATCACTGGTCGGCGGCTCGACTGTGCTTAGTCTGCTCATCGGAATAGTGCGCACCAAGATTCTAGCAGTCCTGTTGGGGCCTCCTGGCGTTGCGTTGTTCGGGCTGTATGGTTCGGTTGTGGATTTGATTGTGGTGGTCGCCGGGATGGGTATTAAATCCAGTGCTGTTCGACAAGTGGCCGAGGTGAATGGCCAGGGTGACCCGCTGCAAATCACACGGACCGTCACTGCCCTTCGCCGCTTGACACTCGTTCTCGGACTTCTAGGGGCACTTTTCCTCTTCCTTTTGCGGGTTCCGATCAGTCGTATCACATTTGGAGACGACGCTCATTCCTCAGCTTTTGGTTGGCTTTCCATATCGATATTTATCACGGTACTCTCTTCCGGCCAGATGGCGTTAATACAAGGAATGCGGCGGATCCGGGACCTTGCGACAATAACAATCATCGGAGCATTCTTTGGGCTTGTCGTCACAGTTCCGATAATTGGTTTACTGGGCGAGTCAGGAGTCGCACCTGCCATGGTCGCAGTTACCGTATCGCTCCTGTTCGTCTCATGGCGCTTTGCCCGGCGCATACCGGTGGGGTCCGTAAGTCTGACTTGGAACGATACATGTCGCGAGTCCAAGGCGCTCATCGGCCTGGGCCTGGCCTTTGTGGCAGCCGGAGTTGCAACAGCGGGCGCCACCTACTTCATCCGCAGCGCTATTGTGGGCCATTTGGGTTTGGAAGCCGCTGGCCACTATCAGGCGGCCTTTGCCCTCTCCGGGATGTATGTTGGGATTATTCTCTCGGCCATGGGTTCCGATTTCTACCCACGTTTGACCGCAATTGCCGCCGACAACGCGGCATGCAACCGCCTCGTCAACGAGCAGTCTGAAGTCGCCCTGCTCATCGCTGCCCCCGGAATCGTAGCGACGCTGGCGCTGGCACCCCTTATCATAAGCGCGCTCTATTCAGCAGAATTTCTTCCCGCGATCGACGTGCTCCGCTGGCAAATCCTTGGTCTCTTGGGAAGAATTGTATCCTGGCCCTTGGGCTTCGTGATTCTCGCGAAGGGGCGGGGAAAGGTTTTTGCAACAACCGAAATTGTGACCAGCATTATTCATGTACTGCTTGTTACCTTCGCAATGCGTAACTGGGGGCTTACGGGAACAGGAATGGCGTTCTTTGTATTGTACCTTTTCCACAGCGTTCTAATGAGAATCGTGGTGGGATCGCTGTCCGGCTTCCACTGGCAAAAAACCTATGTGCGCCTTCTAACCGTCTATTCAGCCGCAATCTTTGCGGCATTTATATCCCCGTTCGTACTTGGATCAATTGTTTCGACGATTACCGGTTGCGCGATTGCTATTCTTTTAGGTGTATATACATGCTATCGGTTCTATAATTTGCTCGGTCCAGAATTCCTGCTCCGAAAACTCGATGCCACCCCGTTGACACATATTGCAAAACACCTCAAGAAGAAGCAAGATACTCAGTAGGGAATGAACATTGGATAAACCGCTTATCTCATTCGTGCTTATCGCCTACAATCAGGAGAAATTTATCCGCGAAGCGGTGGAAGGAGCCTTTTCCCAAACCTACTCGCCTCTTGAAATTGTTATCAGTGATGACTGTTCTTCTGATATGACTTTTAGAATCATTACAGAGATGCTTGAGGCTTACCGAGGACCGCATAGAATCGTCTCAAACCGAAATGCTCGGAATTTGGGAATCGCTGGAAATATCAATAGATCCCTAGATTTGGCCTCTGGAGACTACTTTATCATGGCGGCTGGTGACGACATATCTGTCCCCAACAGAACCGATCGGCTTGTGGAAGCGTTCACAGGAGGAGACCATATTCCGGACCTCGTATGTTCTTTCTTCGAGGAGATAGATGTTGCCGGTATACCGACTGGATTCGTAAAGAAAGAAGTGCTATTTCTTCCCGATACTACTCTGCCGGTCCACAAGTGGCGGTGTGGCGCGACAGGAGCGTGCGCTGCCTACAGTCGGAAACTTCATACTAAGTATGGCCCGTTGAACAAAGAAACCATTTCGGAGGACTGGGTATTCCCTTTTCGCGCGTGGCTTGATGGGGGCTGTAGACTTGTGGAGGAGCCACTGGTCAAGCACCGACGACACGACGAGAGCCTTTCGGTAATGCACAAGAACGTAAGCCAAGAGAAGTTGGCACTGACAAGATGTAAGTTACGTAAGAGTGCTGTCGGAAATGAATTGGCGCGAGCACGAGGGTGGCTCGACGCTTTCTCTAAGTCTGGCAAGGAATTGGACTTGAAGACTTTGGGGGAATTCGAACGGTGGATAGACTTGGTGGAATTGGAGAGAAAGGCTTGGGAAAGCGGGTTCTTCACGGCCTTCATATTGGCGTTGAAGTCCCTATGCTACAAATCGGGGACACGAAGAGGCGTCAGGATATTCCTGAGGCGAGTTCTCCACATTTCCTGAATTATACACTGGTGAATGAGAAGCGCTTCGTGAATCCTTTAGTGATAGAAATCCCTTGAAAGACGCGACTACTTCCGTGCGCCTGTGGTTGACCTTATGCTCGAATTCATGAAAGTCCAGGATCCAGTGAGTTTTCAAACAATATCTGACGTGAAACGTGCGAACCTTTGTTGTGGTTGCGGAGCATGTGCGTATATTCATCCGGGGGCCATATCGATGGAAGACGTCGAAACAGAGGGACGTCGTCCGGCTGTCTGTACCGACCAACAAACTGCCCCTACCGCATTGCAGGTTTGCCCGGGGATTGGCTTGGCCCATGACGTGCTTAGATTCCAAGGTTCCCATATCCCGGAGTTGCGTGCCGCCTGGGGACCTATCCTGGAAGTCTGGGAGGGCTATGCTGCGGATCCGGAGATTCGCTTTTCCGGCTCCAGCGGCGGTGCCATCACGGCGCTTGCCTTGTACTGCCTGGAGGCGGGAGGCATGGAACACGTATTGCACACGGCAGCCCGCAAAGATGTGCCCTATTTGAACGAGACGGTTGTCAGCCGCACGCGGGATGAACTGATGCGAACCACGGGTTCGCGTTATGCGCCAGCCAGTCCATGCGAGGGCCTACAATCCATTGAGGATGCAACAGGGCCCTGTGTATTCATTGGTAAGCCGTGCGATGTGGCGGCAACGCAGAAGGCCTGTAAAGTCCGACCCGGTCTGGAAGCAAAACTTGGCGTGACCATCGGTTTTTTCTGCGCGGGAACTCCTTCGACGCGCGGCACCTTGGAAATGCTCAAATGCATGGGGGTGGAGAAATCAGAGGCCCTAGTCAGTCTGCGCTATCGTGGAAATGGCTGGCCAGGGAAGGCGACGGCAGTATTCAGGACAGACAAGGGCGAAGAGGCACGGGAACTAACCTACGAAAAGTCCTGGGGTGATATCCTGTCCCATCATCAACAGTGGCGTTGCAAAGTCTGTGCGGATCACACCGGTGAGTTCGCGGACATTGCGGTTGGCGACCCGTGGTATCGGACGACTGATCCGGGTGAGCCCGGTCGGTCTTTGATACTGGCCCGCACAGAGCGCGGACGGCGAATCATACTTGCGGCTGCCGCTGCCGGGTATCTGACAATTGCTGCGGCGGATCCACAAGTACTACCCGCTTCGCAGCCGAATCTCTTGCGGACCCGCGGTGCCCTGTGGGGGCGTTTGCTCGCCTGCCGGATTATGCGTGTGCCCGCTCCACGATATGGGAATATGCCCATGCTTCAACATTGGTGGCGGGAGCTGACGTTGATGCAGAAGCTCCGTTCGATTCTTGGCACGGCCCGGCGGATCGCGCGGCTGAAATTCGGGGCGCGTGATGGCCGTCCGAGGAATGCGGCGTCGCTCCCTGAGAATGCAAACGATGGATAACAGCGGCGTTGGCGTCACGGCGTGGCAGAATCATACGACCATCCACCCGGTTGGTTTGATTGCGACACTCCTCCTGGGTTCCTTTCTTGTCGTAGGGCCACGGCGTTATGCTATTGTTCCCATGTTGCTGATGGCCTGCTTGATACCGACGGCGCAGCGTCTAATGCTGATGGGGGCCGATTTCACGCTCCTCCGAATTCTGGTCTTATTTGCCTGGTTCAGATTGCTCATACGCAATGAGTTTCATGGATTTGTCTGGAACCGGCTGGACTCGCTGGTTGTAGCTTGGAGTGTCAGCGGTACAATCATTTACACGGCAAGTTACGGTACCCAGTCGGCTTTGGTATATCGATGTGGAGTGATGTTTGATACGGTCGGCATGTACTTCTTCTTTCGATGTATTTTGCGAGAGTGGGCGGATTTTGAGTTCTTGATTCGCGCATTTATTCTGACAAGTTTTCCGGTTGCCATGGCATTCATCGTGGAACGCGCCACAGGCAGAAACATATTTGCCGTTTTTGGTGGTGTGGCACCGATTACCTGGGTTCGTGACGGTAAGCTACGTTGTCAAGGTGCCTACTCCCACCCTATTCTCGCGGGGTGTTTTTGGGTAATACCCATACCCTGGATAATTTCCGAGGTGGCGGCAGGCAGAAAATACTTGGGTGTCGCAGGTGTTGGAGCAGCATTGGTTGTTGTGCTTAATTGCGCCTCGAGTACCCCGCTTCTCGGGGTTGGCTTCATGATATTGGGCATGCTTCTATATTTTGTACGAGCGCATCTTCGCGCTCTGCGTTGGAGCTTCCTTCTGTTGCTAGTGCTATTGCATCTCAGCATGCAGAAGCCAGTGTGGCACCTGCTCGCACGCGTGGACCTCGTGGGTGGGTCGACGGGCTGGCATCGGTACAAGATAATGGACGCTGCCATCAACAACTTTTCCGAATGGTGGCTACTTGGAGAGACAAATCCCATGAGCTGGGGGGTGTGGCAGATGCGGGATATTACGAATCAATACATAATCGAAGCGCTGCGGGGAGGATTGCTTACGTTGGTTTGCTTTATCGCGATGATCAGCGTGGCGTTCGGCCTGGTAGGGAGTTCACTTCGTTCGTGCGAGGGGTTGAGCTCCAGGCGGGTACTGGTATGGAGTACGGGGGCGGCGCTATTTTCGCATGTATGTATATTCTTTTCGGTATCGTATTTTGGTCAAATTGAAATGCTGTGGTACTTGACACTTGGGATGATAGGTAGCCTGCCAGGAATGAGTTACGGCTCAAGTCCAATGCCCACTTCAAGTGCGTTGCTTGGAAATCGTCTATTCACGTTCGCGAGCGCGGAGAGAGAACCTCGAAGTCAGTCGAATCATGCGGGGTTTCGCTAACCAATGCAGCTCATTTCAACGAGATCCGGGAAAAGGAAAGTAGCTTAGATGTCATCGATAGGACGATGCGCGAAAAAACTGTCGGCACGATTAATCTGGGCTCTTCCCAGTGTATTCTCACTACAGAGGCTCCTTGGGACACGGTCCGGCTTCAGGTGCCTGGTCTTTCACGATATCAGTGACCATCCCTCGCCCTTTACCGAGGGCTTGGGCGTTTCCATGACAACGGCTGAATTTCGATCATGTATTGATTATCTTGTGAAGCACTATTACATTGCAACGCTCAACGAGATTCTCACAAGTGACGAAGTGGATACCGATGGAAAGCCTGCCCTTCTAATCACATTTGATGACGCCTATCGGTCGGTATATACAAATGCCTTGCCAATGCTGAGAGAAGAAGGAATACCGGCAGTATTTTTTGTGAATGCGGCTCTGATTGGAAACAGAACGCTTTCTACCGATAATCTCGTGACCTACATCGCCAACACTTTCGGTTTGTCGACGTTGGTGGGTTTCTTGCGAGAGCGAGCATACCCAGTTCAAGACAGTGTGAAGTCAATTGGAGAGTTCCTTCAAAGCGCGGTGGCCCCGCTAGGTTACCAACAAGTTGCCGATTTTCAAGCAACTCTTGCCAGTCACTTTGGTGTCAAGCCTAATGAGCTGGCAAATGAAGCGGACCTGTATCTTCATGTGGAGGATCTCAAAGCAATTTCTGACAGTTGTGTGGAAATTGGCAACCACACACTCTCACATAGCTTTTGCCGAGGCCTTACCACCTCGGAACTGGAGATAGAGGTTGGGACAAACAAGCTAATGTTGGAGGATTGGGTGAACTGCCCAGTGCGGGCGTTCTCGGTCCCATATGGGGCTCAGGCAGACTTGACAGAGTCACTTCTTGAGATTCTGAGTCGCAATGATACAGAGTACATTTTCCTGGTGGAGGGTCTTATCAACAGGCACCCTCCAGACTTGCTTAAGTTGGTACGGATTTCACCAAGGAGATTTGAGCACGAGTCGGAGCTGTTTGTAGACTTGGAGATAATGCCGCTACTAAGAGAAGTTCGAAATAGAGTATCTGTCTACACGAAAGCGAGGTAGAATATGAACGCTAATACTCGCGCTGCAAATGCTGATGGACCGGTGGTTAGTGTCCTTATTGTATCTTGGAACACGATCGGACTCTTGAGGAAGTGTCTATCTAGCATCAATGAATTGATTGGAGTCGCCGAGTATGAGGTGATCGTCGTAGATAACGGTTCCAGTGATGGAAGTGCTGCGATGGTCACGCGGGAATTTCCAGATGTGCTCCTTATACAGAATGGCGACAACTTGGGATTCGCCAAGGCGAACAATCAAGGATATGCTATCAGTAGAGGAACGTATTGTCTCCTGCTGAATAGTGACACGGAAGCTTCTCTGGAGGCAGTCAGCGGCTGTGTCGAATACATCGACGCACATGATGATGTGTCTATTGTCGGTTGTCGACTGGAGTATCCGGGCGGAGCATTTCAAGGTAGTTGTTTTCGTTTTCCAAGTTTACGGGGAGTTATTCTTTCGAATCTTGGAATGTCTCAGGCATTTCCGAACAGCTACATATTCAATTATGACCGATATGGCAATAGGCAATGGGGTGAGGTGCAGGAAGTAAATTGTGTTATGGGCAGCTTCATGATGGTCCGGCGATCAGCACTCGAGGAATCTTGTGTTTTTGATGAGGGCTATTTCATGTATGCTGAAGAAACAGAACTTTGCTGGAGTATGCTACAGAATAATTTGAAAGTGATGTATTTCCCGCAGTTTTCGATAGTACATCACTGGGGCGGCAGTTCAGGTCGAAACCCTGTCACTTCTGCCTGGGCCTACGAAGGGGTGAGGCGGGGGACTCTCCGCTTCCTGTGGAGAAACAGAGGTGCTCTACGTGCTTATGTCGCCAATGTTATCTATTTCGTAACTCTCATTCCGCGCGCACCCTATTGGATCGCGACGGATCTTCTCCGTTCGATTAGATGCGGACAACTGGAGTTTAGAAAGTCGCTCAAACTTCGAGTTTTTTCATTTCATCTATGCGCCCTTGTCAAACCAGGAAGCATGCAGGCTCCGTGGGGGGCGCCAAAGTGAAGACCGTCCTGATTACCCGAGATGATTTGGAGCACATTTACGTGGCGAACATTCTCACTAGTAATCTGGAGATCGCTGCGATAATTGTGGATGTCGGTGTTGCGCGACCTGTAACCCGTCGCGTTGTAGGGATGATTCGGAAGTATGGATTTTGGGGATTCATTGATCGTTGTGCACTTGCGATCTTAAAAGTAGTTCTCCGCGACAGATCTGTGCGCCGGCGGGAACTTGAGCGAGTCTTTGGTGAAGAAAATTGTGCGGCGTTCTCCAAGCCTGACTTGGTCGTGCCTGTTAGAGGGGTAAATAGCAAGGATACCTTGAAGGTACTAAGCGATACCAGCCCGGACCTTTTGCTTGTGTATGGAACCGGTATTGTTGGGTCCAAAGTACGCGCTTTGGCTGGAAAGCGGACTCTTAATATGCACACTGGACTCTCCCCCTACTATAGAGGTGCTAGTTGCGCGTTTTGGCCGATTTACAATCGTGAACTTGAACGATTGGGTGCGACAGTCCACGAGTGTACAGAGCAGGTTGACGGTGGAGTAATATATGGCGTGACTACATTGCAACTTGAGCGCGAAGACAAATTGCATGCCGTGTTCGCGCGTGCGGTTGTTGCTGGGGCTGCCCTTTACGTTGATGTCGTTGGAAGTATGGATCAGGGGCTTGAAAATGTAATCAATCAAGACCTGAGTATCGGGCGAGAGTATCGGGCGTCGATGCGAGGTATTCGCGCAGAGTTCCTTACCAGATTGATAATTCGAATGGGTCTTGTTCGCAACTTTGTAGATCGGATGCACATTGCTGCTTGTCGAAAGGGAGATGATCTGTGATGCACGATCCCCTGAAGAATTTCCTCCATTGCGTTTGTTCTTTACAGATTTGGGTTATAGGAGTGGCATAGAGCAGAGTTCTCAGTCGGGAAGATCTCCAAAGTTTCGATTTCATAAGCGTTGTCTCCAGGGTGATTGATGATGGTGAGCTAGATTGGCCAGCAAAATGATTGGTTTCGCCCGAACAGAAAAAATAATCTATGTTGCCCTGCGGTGGATTGCGCTTCAAGAATTGAATCGCCGTTGTAGGCGTTATCGTGCCATCGTGCTTACCTACGATGATGGGCCGGGGAATCGTTTGACCCGTTCAGTGGTGGAGCTTCTTGAATCCTATGACGCTCGGGCGACGTTTTTTCTTCTTGGTCGCCGGATTGCCGGAGGGCGGGAAACGGTCGAGTTGTCCCATCGGGCGGGGCATGACCTGGGGGTGCATACGTTTGACCATGGACATGCGTGGAAGCTTTCTTCCGGCGCGGCCATCGAGGATATTGATCGGGGTTATGAGGCGGCGGCGGCGTGGGTGCCGCCTAATGGCTTGTTTCGCCCACCGCACGGAAAGGTTTCGCTGGCGACGTGGCGCGCCGTACGAAAGCGTGGCGCCCGGATTTGCTGGTGGACGGTGGACTCGGGGGATACCTGGCCGACGTTGCCTCCGGTGGAACGGTCAGCGGAGTTGATCCTTCGCGCGGGTGGCGGGGTAGTGTTGATGCATGATTTCGACCGTGAGGCCGAGCGGGACGTGTTTGTGCTTAAGACAACGGAGCGGCTCCTCGAAGTCGCCCGGAAAGAGGGATTTCGCGTGATGACCCTGTCGGAGCTATTTGGCCGACCCGGGCCGGGTTTTGAGGGGGGCTCTGAGGGCCCATAGGATGCAATATTCTCAGCACCATGACTGGCCGGAGGTTACGGTAGCGGTGCGGATCGCTGCGCAGCGATTGACAAATTCTTGGCAGCATGTTAGTCTGGTAAAAGCGGGATGGCGATATTCTGACAGGCATTCGGGTGATTTCCATGGGTTTCGCTGGTCGTGGCGAAACAAGGTGGTGCCGTGAAACGGATTCAAAATGCATCATTCCCAGTCAGGTTCAAACCAGGTAGCTTCCTTCGAATACCTGCGCGTAATTTCTGCGTTCGGTATAGTCTGGTTTCATATGGGCGATGTTTGGGGCAAGAAAGTGGCCTATGCGGGTCTGTTTTCTTTCACGATGCTGACGGTATATCTGGCCTGTGGTAGCGTGAAGCGTCGTGGATTTTCCGAGTACGCCCGGGAGCGTTTTCGTCGGCTCATGGTCCCCTGGCTTTTCTGGTCTGTTTTCTATTTTGCACTTCGCGCGACACTTAGTACACAACTTTCTATCCGGTCTGCGGGGGAGGTGTTTCGACCAGCGATGCTTCTCGGGGGCGGGCATACGGTGCTTTGGTATCTTTCATTCATGTATCTGGTATCGCTGGCGATCTATGGCATTGGGGTGGTTGGCCGCGGGCTTTCCCCACTTTCCCGGAGTGTGATCTTCCTGCTGGCCACGGTGGCCTTTATCTTGTTGAGGCCGGCGATGCCTGGTGGTCTGTCCACGTCTTACCCATTTTCCCAGTGGATGGCGGTGACGCCTGCGGTGCTGTTTGGCCTGGCGTCGGCGAGCGCATCCGAGATAGAGTCGAGGGAGCGTCGGCGATTCGTGATTGCGGTGATGTTTCTGCTGTCGGTGTTGGGGCTGGCGTTCAGTCTGTGGTCGGAGTCGGACTTAGGGGGCCTATCGTTGGGCCTCGGTGCCTTTGTCTTCCTCCTTTGTCTGGTCATTCAGCTCCCCGATGCTCCAATGGTGAAAGTCGCCTCGGGGCTTACGCTGGGAATCTATGTATTGCACCCTTGCGTGGTCAAGCTGCTGGAGGTGCTGCATTGGCAGATTCCGTTCCCGTTGGATGTGGTGGTGGTATTCTGCCTTTCTGCCCTGAGTGTGCTGGTACTTCAGAAGTCCCGCTGGATGAGGCGCTTCGTTTAAGGGGATTGAAGGTGTCGTCCGGTGGAAAAGGCGGGGTCCGAGTTGGCGTTCAGCAGGTTGTTGCGGCCATTTTGTTGGTGCGTCAATTGACAAATTCTTGGCAGCATGTTAATCTGAAGGTAACGGGAAGGGGATATTCTGACAGGCCTGAGGTATCAGCCCGAGGTATCGCTGATCGTGGCGAGTTCGGTGTTGGTTCTGTGCGTTGATTTGTGTCTGTTTGGGTATTTTGGGCGGTTTGCCACGGGTTTAATTGGTAAGCGAGGACGGTAGCAGGGTGAATTGTGCCCAGCCCTTGGGTTCGTGTCGGCGGGTATGTGCGCTCTGTGTGTCCAAAGGAGAGGCTGCGGGTTATGTCTGGAAGTAGTGGGAAGAGGCAAAAAGTATTGGCCGTCGCTTCGGGTGGCGGGCATTGGGTGCAATTGATGCGCCTGTCCCATATCCTGAAGGAGCACGACGTGGCGTTTGTCACGGTGAGCCAGGCGTATCAGTGTGACGTGGACGGTCGGAAGCTGTACAGCATTGTGGACGCGACGGCCTGGAACAAATTCAAACTGCTCTGGCAGGCTTTCCAACTGCTTGTTATAGTCTTTCGTGAGCGCCCGGACGTGGTGATTTCTACGGGGGCGGCGCCGGGGTATTTTGCGCTGCGGGCGGCGAAGCTTTTTGGCGCGAAGACGATCTGGGTCGATAGCATTGCGAATGTGGATGCGATGTCCCGTTCGGGCAGGCAAGTGGGGGCATTCGCCGATTTATGGCTGACGCAGTGGCCCCACCTGGCGACGAAGCAGGGACCATTCTGCAAGGGTGCGGTACTATGATTTTTGTCACCGTCGGGGCACAGATGCCGTTTGATCGCCTGATCAGGACGGTGGACGAGTGGGCTGGAAAGAACCCTGCTGTCTATATTTATGCCCAGATTGGGGAAACGGATTACGAGCCGAAGCATATCCGCTGGGACAAGTTTGTGTCGCCGGATCAATTGCGTACACTGGTTCAATCGGCGGATGTGGTGGTGGCGCATGCGGGCATGGGCACTATTCTGACGTCGCTCCAGACGGGCAAGCCTGTCCTTGTCATGCCCAGGCGCGGCAGCCTGCGGGAAACGCGCAACGACCATCAGGTGGCCACGGCCAAGCAGTTGACGTCGCTGGAGCTGGTGAGTGTGGCGTGGGACGAGGACGAGCTCAAGGCGAAGCTGGACACCTGTCTTCTGGATATTCGCGCGCAGCACAGTATTCCCCCCTATGCATCGGGAGAGCTTTGCGATTCCATTGCGGCGTTCATCGCGAACCCGAACGCGGCGATTCCAGTGGATGGGGTGATTTGTTTTGGCGGCGTGGACTGGTGGTATCACAACCGGGGCCACTACGACATCCAGATGATGCGCGAATTCAGCCGGGTGATGCCGGTGCTTTATGTGAATTCCATCGGAATGCGCACGCCCACCGTAGGTGAGGGCAAGGTTTTCTTCAAGCGGGTTGCGCGCAAGCTGAGAAGCTGGTCGCGAGGCCTGAAGCATGTGCGCGAGAATTTCGGCGTGCTGAGTCCCGTCTCGGTGCCGAAGTTTCATCAGACCGCGTGGGCCAAAGGATTTCTGGTGGAGCAGGTTCGGGACGCGGCGAGCCGTATGGGCATTCAGAACCCCCTGGTGTGGGTTGCGTGCCCTCCTGCGGCGGAGGTGATTGACCGCATTCCCGCAGCGTGCCTGGTTTACCAACGGACCGACCGTTTTGAGCACTATCCCGGAGTAAATGAGGAACGTATACGTTCGTATGACCTGGCGCTCAAGGCTAAGGCGGATGTGACGCTCTTCTGCTCGACCAGCGTGTTCACGGATGAGCAGGCGGAGTGCCGCAAAGCGGCTTTTGTGGATCACGGCGTGGACTACGACGCCTTTTCGTCCGTGCCGTCCGGTGCGGTCCCGGAGGACGTTCGCGAGATTGCCCATCCGCGCATTGGCTTTGTGGGCGGTATCGACATTCACACCTTCGACCCGGAGTTGTTTGTGCGTGTGGCCGAGGCGATGCCGGACTGTTCCTTTGTCATGGTGGGCGGGTGTTCCCTGCCGCCGGACTGGTGCGCGCTGGACAATGTCCACTTTCTGGGGCGCAAGCCCTATGAAGAGGTGGCCTCATATATGGCGGCCTGCGATGTCCTGATCATGCCGTGGAACCGCAGCCCTTGGATCAAGGCGTGCAATCCGGTCAAGTTGAAGGAGTATCTGGCCGCTGGACGTCCGGTGGTCAGCACGCCCTTCGACGAGCTCGCACGCTACAGCGATCACGTTGAAGTTGCCGAGGATGCGGATGGATTTGTTCAGGGGATACGGCGCGCGCTTGAGAGTCCTCCTGAGGCGTCGCGGCTTCGCGAGCGGGTTGTCCGCGAAACCTGGGCGGCCAAAGCGGAAAGCGCGTTTTCGGCCGTTGAAGAGTCAGGAATTAATTTTCGGAGTTCATTTCGTTTGGTTGCGGCAGAATCAGAGGGCAACACACCGATGCAGACTACAGAAATTCGACCGACACGGCAGGCAGACCCTGCAGGTTCATCGCGCGGGTACTGGCGTACGCCGATTCTATTCGCGACGGCGCTTCTGGCGCTTGCCGGCCTCTGGGTGACTTCGGACGCTTGGAACGATATCTTTCGACTGGGAACGACGGATGAAGAGTCCAGCCATGTGCTCCTGGCGATTCCAGCATCTATCTGGATAGCTTGGACGAGAAGAACCTATGCGGCGGGAGCCCGGCGCGCGGGGACTTGGTTGGGGCCGGCGCTGGTCGCGTTCGGCTGGCTACTGTTCTCCTATGGCGACATTCAACTTTTCCAGAGCATATGGCATTTTGGTGCGATTTGTATCGTGGTCGGCTGTATCGTCACCATGGTTGGGCGTGAGGCGTTCATTCGCCTTTGGCCCGCCTTTGCCGTGCTTATCTTCTTGATACCGGTCCCGGCCATCCTTCGCGCGCAAATCGCACCGCCGATGCAGACGGTTACCGCCCAGGTAACCGCGTACCTGTTGCAGACCTTTGGCGAGCCGGTTATGTTGAGCGGGAAAGTGCTGATCGTAAACGGGGTTTCGGTGGGTATTGCCGAGGCTTGCAATGGTATACGCATGGTGTTCGCGTTGGCGCTGGTTTGCTTTTTCTACGCGTTTTCCACGGACCTGAGCGCGAGGGCCCGATTCATGATTGTCCTCGCCAGCCCGCTCATCGCCATCGCCGTGAATATTGTTCGTCTGGTGCCCACCGTGTGGCTGTACGGGCACGCCGAAGTGGAATTTGCCGAACAGTTTCACGATCTAATGGGCTGGGCCATGATGCCCGTCGCGTTGTTTGGATTGATCGGTCTGCGGGCATTGCTATCGTGGGCCTTGAAGGATGATCCCGACGCGCCGGGGGAGTTTAAAGCATCTGAACTGTCCGGGGCGCGTCCGTCTGAAGGTTAGCCGCGCTGGGTACTTACATATTCCGGCCGCAGATTACGAGTAGTGCGATGTTGTCTGGCAACGAAATTGATTGGCGCGCCCATCCAGAAACTCGACTGTGGTGTATCCGTGCCGTATCGATAGGCGTTTCGCGGAAAACGGCAAGGCGGCCGGGTAAACATTCATGGAGTCGAAAGTGTTAAAATTCATAGTCCCCATACTCACCTGCGGCCTGCTGCTTGGCATTGCCGCCGACCAGGCCGCACGGGAAGTGGCCCCGGTCGGCGTGGAAGAGTATCATGCCCGTGTCCGCTCGGCCGTAGCCCAGATCCCTTATAATGTGGGTGACTGGATCGGAACGGACACCGAAATCCGGCAAGAGGCGCTCAAGATTCTCGACGCCAATTGCACGGTGAGTCGCGTGTATCGCAATCTCAAGACCCAGCGTACCGCCACCTTGCTGCTGGTGCAATGCGCCGATGCCCGGAGTTTGCTTGGCCACTACCCGCCCGTGTGCTACCCCTCTCAAGGATGGAGTGAACTCTCCGCTGAATTGAAGCCCGTTCCTCCGGCCTATGGTACATTTGACGCCACGTGTTATGCCTTTGGTTACGACCTGATGCAACAGTCCAATTCGCTCCGGGTCATGCATTTTACGGTGCTGCCGGATGGCCGCATTGCTCCGAACATGGAGTTGCTCGAAACAGCGGCCCGAGATCGTCGCTACACCTTTTGTGGTGGCGCCAGTGTACAATTGATCGTAGATTCCGGACTCTCGGAAAGCGAACAGAACGAAGCCTATGAAATGCTCTTCCAGGCCGCATCGCCTTGGATCGAAGTAGTACGGGCGGGGTTAAGCCCATGAGCAACGCACTTATACCCTCTACAGGCGGCGGTTCAGGTGGTGGTCACACCTACCAATACACGGACCAGCAGAAGCCCGCTGAGAATCCTCTCCTGCTCCTGCACAAATTTCTGCGGGGACGCTACCTGCTCGCCATCGGCCTGGCTGTTCTCTTGGGGCCGATCGGCGCGGTGATAGGATACATGGCAGTACAGCTTGAATACACCAGTTCGTCCATCATTCGCATTGAGCCGAAGCTCCCCAAGATTCTATTTGAGAGCGAAGAAAACGGCATGATACCCATGTTTGACTCGTATATTCAGACCCAAGTCTCGTTGATCAGTAGCAGGCGAGTGATGGAGATGGCGATGAAAAGTGAAACTTGGCAGGAGGCCGGCGGCAAGTTTTCTCTGGAAGAATTGGAAGATTTTACGAAGAGCCTCTCGGTCGTCCAGCCCAAGAGCAGCCAATTGATCGTGGTTAGCTTCAACGACAAAGACCCAAAGCGGTCGCAATCAGGCTCCAAGTCGATCGTGGATGCATACAAGAGCGTTTACTTGGACAGCGATGTGGATCGAGAAAGAGAGCGCTTCGATATTCTCGACAAGCGGGCGAAAAACCTGCGTACTGATATTGCCTCTATAGATGAAAAAGTTAAGCTGATTTCGCAGGAGTATGGTTCAGATGATCTCGAAGGGAGATATCAGTTTGAAATGAGCAATCTGCAGACAATTCAAACTGAACTCGAGGCGGCGAAACTCCTGTTGAATTCCCTTGAAGCGGTTGCTGGTGGCGAGAATTCCCCCGATGTGCTTGACTATTCTAAATTAACTGTGGAGGAAATCGCGCTGATCGACGAGCACATGCGGGGCCTCATCGAGCAGCGCAGCCAGTTGGAGCGCGAGAAAGCGGGATTCGAATCCACGCTGGTTCGTCCCGAATCTCGGGCTGAGTACCGGCAAGTGGTGGCTGACCTGAAGACACAGGAAGTCGATATCGAGACCTATGCAAAGGCCTTTCGAGAAAGTCCGCTACTGGCGACTCAACCCTCTGCGGACTCGGAACATATCACGCCAACCGCCGCAACGGTGACCCAACTGCGATCCAAGGTGGAGGGGCTGCAGAAACTTTTCGATGACGCGAACAAGAAGATGATGGACATAGGAAGAATAAATATCACGTTGAAATCGCATCGAGCCGAATTGGCTCGCTTGGAAGACGACCTTGAATTGACAAATTCTCGCATCGAGCAGCTTACCGTCGAAGGCTCTGAAAGTGGCCGTATCAGCACCCTTAGTGAAGCGGAGCTTCCCGGAAGCCCATCAAACGCAAAGCGTCGCATGCAGATGGCTATTCTGGGCGGTCTGGCAGGTGCTGGGCTTGGGGTAGCGCTGGTCATGGGACTGGGGTTCCTAAGGTCGAATATCCGCGATATCACCGATGCACAGGCAATTCAGCCCCGCATGCTTGGGGCGCTTCCGTTGCTTCCACAGACCTTGGCAAGCACTTCCGAGGTAATATCCGCCGCCCACTCAGTCCACCATATTAGAACCATTCTCCACGCACATATGCCGCCGCATGAGTCCTTGTGCTTGACGGTTACCGCCTCCAACAGTGGCGCGGGAAAGACCAGTTTTGCCCTGTCCCTTGGGCTCTCCTTTGCCACCGCCGGCACGCGTACGCTCATTATTGATGGGGATGTGATTGGTACCGGGCTGACGCGCCGGACGGGGGCCACCGGACGGCGAAAACTGGGCCACGTACTCCGGACTTACGAGGTCATAACAGAAGAAGAATCTCGCCACGCGCTGCAGGTGGCGCGCCAGACCGGTCGCCCGATAGGCCACGCCCTGATAGAACTGGGTTACATCAGTGAGAACGATCTTCAAGACGGGCTAGCCATGCAGAAAGATGTCGGACTCGGCCTCGCGGACGCACTGAACGGTGAGCACGTCGAGAACTGTCTGGCAGACATCGGCGTTCCTGGCCTGACCATCCTTCCATCTTCGCGAAGGACCGTTGCAAATTCGCACACTATGTCTCCTGTTGCCTTTCGGAAGCTCTTGGATGAGTTGCGTCCGATGTTCGACATAATCTTGATCGACTCAGGCCCGGTACCCGGCCTGTCGGATGCTATGATAATGTGCATGTGTGCCGACGGAGTGATTATGATGGCGTCGCGCGGCGACTCGGAGACCGATGTCCAGCGCGCCTTGAAACATTTGAATGAACTGACTGTTCCCGTGGTGGGCCTGGTGTTCAATCGCGCCGATGCGATGGACCTCGAACGGTCCAAGTTCTCGTCATCTTCCGTTTCCAGCAATGGACGGGAGAAACCGACTCAGGTGGAATCAGGCAACGCGGACGCGGATATTCCGTGGGCGGAGTTGCTTGAGCCGGTGGCGGGCTTTGGCCCTCTTGCGCAGTCCGTTTGGCTATCCACGACGCACCCAACATCGATGAATCCGACCGAAGTCTCGGCGTGATTTAGAGGAAGTACCCTCGGTACCGCCAGGATGGCGCGTCCAGGTAGATGTTCTGCTGGAGTGGGGCGGGTAATGAATTCTTGAGCGGCCTTTAACAAGTAATCTTTCAGGAGAAACCCTAATGCGCAAGAAACACCGCATTATTGCTGTGACCGCTTTATTCACGGTGGTAATCGTGGGCGGCGGTGGCGCTGTCTTAGTCCGCCAGCAGATGCTGAATTCGCGAGCCTTGGAGAACCGGGAACTCGGCATGGCTTCGATGGAGCGTAAGGACTATCCCGACGCACTCCATCAAATCGGCAGTTACCTTCAGCGATATGGTCAGGAGAAGGACCCCGAAGCGCTCTTCGAGTATGCCCAGGCCCGCCTGAACGTACCCCTTCCAAATGGCAAGCATGTCGGCCAGGCCATTGGCCTCCTCCTCCAAGTATTGTCGGTCGATCCGGGACACCGCGAGGCCAGGCTCGAACTTATGAAACTTTACTCGGGTGCGGGTTATGGCCAGGAGGCCCTGGATCTCGCCGAGAAAGTGATCCAGGAAGAGCCCGAGAACCTGGAAGCCTTGCGCGCCAAGGCCAGTGCGCTGACACGGAAACGCGATTTCCCCAAAGCATTGGAAATCGCCAGGAAGATTACGGAACTGGTGCCGGAGAGCACCCGTGATCATCTGCTCGTACTCTCCCTGATGCAGAGTGTCTCCGCCGAAGCACCGGAGTTGATCGCCTACCCGGATTCTCAGGCGGCGCTTGACCGTGAGCAGGCCGGCTACCATGTGGTCCGTGCCGTGGCATTCGGGATGGCTGGCCAGTTGAATGAAGCTGAAGCAGAGGCGAAACTTGCCGGAGAACTCGTTGAACCCGATTCGGAGGACGTGCTGCTGGTAAATGTCATGATGGCACAGCAGTTTGGCCTTTACAGTGAGTCGCTCAACCTGCTTGCGCGAACCGCCCCCGCGTCGAAGAAACCGGAGTTGCTTCAGGCTTATTGTCAGCGCCTCTTCGAAGTGGGAAACACTCCGGAGGTCCTGAAGCTAACGGGAGGGGAGCAGATTTCAACGCTTTCGTCGGGCTTGCTTGCGGTTCGGGGCATGGCCGCCGGAAGAGAGGGTAATAAAGCGCTACTTGAAGAAGTTGTCGGCGAGCTCAAGGGGCGTTCAGAAGATCCGCAGGCCGATGCCTGGGCCCCCGTGCTGGAGGTGGTGTGGCTGCGTGACAATGCCTCGCCCAAGGAAGTCATGGACATCTGCTCCGCTGCGTTGGCGAAAGATCAGGGAAACCCCTATTTTCATTATTTCGTCGGCTTGGCCCATGAGCGATTGGGGGAGCGCGACAACGCCCTCGCCTCCCTGCAAAACGCTATCAAGGCGTCACCCGCCTGGATTGACCCCATCCTCCGAAGCGCCACCCTTTTCGCCGCAAGCGGGGGGCATGGCGAGGCCTTTGCACTTGTACAGGCGGCCATGAAGCGCGCCCCCCAGAATCTGGGGGTGGCCGCAGCCGGTGCCGAAATCATTGGTGCAAACCTCGATGGCTTGAACGAGGAGATCAGGGCAGAATTGCTCAAACTCTGCGAGCAGGTCCAGTCTGTTCAGGCCGCCGAGCCGCGCACGCTGCCTATCCTGATCCATTTGCGCGCCCTGCAGGGCAACAAGGACGCTGCGACGGAGTTGGTACAGTCCGCGTTGCAGGGCGATGCGAAACTTCCCGAGAGCACACTACTGAAGCTTGCGCAGCTCAGCGACCAGTATGGCCTGGGTCTGTCCGAAGCCTGTTTCGCGAAGCTCAACAGCACGAGCGGTGGAATGACACCTGGCCTGGCCTATGCGCAGGCGGTGTCACGTCTTCGCAGTGGTGACCCGGATGGTGCCCGCGCGTTCTTAACGGATGCGGCCTCCAAAGCCGGTGATGATCTGCGGTGGCAAACCGCGATGGCTCAGTTTCTCGATCTGTCCGGCTCCGAAGATGCCCTCAATCTGTGGGTCACCATTGCCGAAAAGACCCCGGACGACGCCGCGGCGCTGCGCATGATTCTCGACTCCAGGATCGCCTGGAAGGATCTGTCCCTGATCGACCGCGTGATTGAGCGGCTGAAGATCGCGACCGGGGAGAACGCAGTCAACTGGCGTATTGCCCGCGCCCGATGGATGATGCTGAATGACTCCTCGCCGAAGGCCGCAGCCGAAGCGGCAGCGCTGTTGAACGAAACCATGCAGATTTCAGTGCCGGAAGCCCAGCGCTATACCCTGCTCGCGTCCGCGCTGACGACACTTGGAAATATCCAGGGTGCCATCGAAAACCTGGAGCAGGCGGCTCAGATTGCCCCGGACTCCACGGGAATTCAATTTCAGCTCGCCACGCTTCTACTGCAGCGAGGCGATTCCGACGAGGCAATGGCCCATGTGGAGAAGGTCCTTGAAAACAAGGCGCTGACGGAAGACGACCGCCGCCGGGCTGCTGGAATGCTGGCGCAGGGGAACGAAGCTGCGCGGGCGATCGGGCTTCTCGAGGCGTTCCACCAGGAAAAGGGCGACACCGTGCCGCTCGACTTGCAGTTGGCCCAACTTTACCGAGGTACTGGCCAGCTCGACAAAGCCGAAGCCATTTTCAAGCGTTTTCTTGCGGAGAGTCCCAACGAGGTTGCCATTGGATTGGCCGCCGACCTCTACGCCACACAGGGGCGTAAGGAAGAAGCGCAGGCCGTGCTTCTGGGATTGGACACGCTGGAACTGAAACCAGGACAGCGCCCCATGATCCTCGCCGAGTACAATCGTATCCACGGCACGGTTGAGGAGGCCGCCCGCTGGTATGAGGAGGCCGTCACCCAGGCGAAGTCCGATCCCAATGTCTGGCGCAGGCAGTTGGCCTTCCTGGTGCGCGGCAGCGAGCCCGCAGCGGCCATCCAGCGCATTGCCGATGCGACGGTCGCCTGTCCGGAAGACGCGACGTTCAAAGAGCTGAGCGCGCAGGTTCCCCTGATTCAGAAACTCCTGGACAACGAAATGGCCAGGCCCTTCATCATATCGGCTGTCGAAAACCCCGGACAGTTAAAAGATGCGGTTCAGGCCCTGGAATCGATCGACAAGAATTCCGGAGATCTCGCGAACCTTGCACTCGAGTTCCGGCGGATAGCCGATCAGGGCCGTTATTTGTTGCTTGAGACACAGCTTGTGCGGATCTACAGTGCGCTCAACCGCCACAGCGACGCCGCGGAGATAGCAGCTCGGGCCATGCAGAAATTTCCCGATGCCGTCGAGCCCGCCGTACTCGCCGCCCAGGCCTATGCCGCCGCAGGAAACTGGACCGAGGCCCTGTCCGCCTCCCAGGAGTGGCGGCGTCGGGCGCCTCTCGGCGCCCAGTCCGCCGACTTCATGATCGCCAATGCCCAGATCCAGTTGGGACAATCCGCCGAGGCATTGGAGACCATTCAAGCTTATGCCGATGAAGCTCCGGATAATCCCATGGTAATTACCCGCCAGGCACAGGCGTTCATCGCGGGCGGTCGCACCGAAGAAGCCGAGAATCTGCTCCGTCCGCGGCTTTCCGAGCCGGGCTTCAGAATGGCTTGGGTGGAACTGGCCACCTTGGTGATTCCCGACGAGACCACGGCAGCGCGGTGGTTGACTGAAGCTGCGGCGCTTGTTCCGAGCGAGTCTCTCGACGAACGCGGTGCCCTCGCGCTGGCCTGGTATCAGCTCTCGGAGCGTCTTAAGAATACCACCTACCGCGACCAGTCGCGGAGTATCCTGGAGGAACTCGCCAAACGTCCCGATGTCACTGCGGACCTGCTGTTCCGTCTCGGCATGGTGTATGACGTAAGCGGTGTTTCGGAACTTGCCGAAGAGAACTACAAGCGCGCAATTGAACTCGCGCCGGATATGATCGCGGCAAAAAATAACCTCGCCATGCGATATATCACCTCAAACAAGAACCTGGAAGAAGCATTGAAACTCGCGCAAGAGGCCGCTGTGTCGGCGCCCAACAGCGCCAATATCCAGGACACCCTGTCCCAAGCCCAAGCCGCACTGGGGGATTATGACGCCGCGATAAGCTCGATTCAGAAGGCTGCGGACCTGGAGCCGGGCAATCAGCAATGGACCGACCGGCTGGTCCTTCTGAAATCGAAGCAGGGCGAAGGTGTCCCTACCGCAGGAGGCGCCAGTTCCTGATACCAGCAACTTAACGACAGAAAAGCTGAACGCATCGCGTTCAGCTTTTCTGTTGTATGGAGGTCCGATTCACGCGAATGCGAGGGGCCGCCAGGTGTGACGAGACCAGAGGTCAGACCAGCGCCGCATTTTCCGTTCGCGCACGCGCACGCAGGTAGGTATCGATGGCTTCGGCCGCACGTTTACCCGCGCCCATGGCCTCGATAACCGTGGCCGAGCCGGTGACAATATCGCCGCCCGCATAGACGCCGGGCAGGTTGGTCGCCCCAGTGACGGGATCAGCCACGATATTGCCCCACTTGTTCAGGTGGATGCCTTCCGTGTGCCCGGTGAGCAGTGGATTCGCCTGAGAGCCCAGCGCAGGAATGATCATGTCGCAGTCGATGGTAAATTCACTGTTCGGCACGGGGATCGGTTTGCGGCGTCCGGAGGCGTCGGGTTCGCCCAGCGCCATGCGTATGCACTCCATGGCGCAGACCTTGCCCTGATCGTCGCCTACGATGCGCACGGGCGCGGTGAGCAACTGGAAGAACACGCCCTCCTCCCGGGCGTGACGCACTTCTTCGGCGCGCGCCGGGATCTCGACTTCGGAGCGGCGGTAAATGACCGTGACGCGCTTCGCGCCCAGCCGCACGGCAACGCGTGCGGCGTCCATGGCCACGTTGCCGGCGCCCACGACGGCGATGTGGTTGCCGACGGTGACTGGGGTCTGGTATTCGCCGAAGCGGTACGCCTTCATGAGATTGACGCGGGTGAGAAATTCGTTGGCGCTGTACACGCCGACCAGATTTTCGCCGGGAACGCCGATGAACATGGGGGCACCCGCACCCACAGCGATAAAGACAGACTCGTAACCGCTCTCGAAGAGTCCGTCGATGGTCAGCACCTTGCCGATAACCATGTTCAGCTCGATTTGAACGCCGAGGCTCTTGATATAGTTCACTTCCCGGTCCACGATGGCCTTGGGCAGGCGGAATTCGGGGATGCCATAGCGAAGGACACCGCCTGTGTCGTGGAAGGCTTCGTATATCGTGACCTCATAGCCCAGACGTGCTAGATCGCCCGCACAGGTCAGGCCACCCGGCCCGCACCCGATGACGGCCACCTTCTGGCCACGGGGGGTGACATACGGCACCTGGGGGGGGACATGCTCCGCCTCCCAGTCGGCCACGAAGCGCTCCAGCTTGCCGATCGCCACAGGCTCTTTACCCGTCTTCGCCAGCACACAGTGCTTCTCGCACTGGGTCTCCTGGGGGCACACCCGACCGCATACGGCGGGAAGATTGTTCTTGTCCTTCAGGATGCGGGCAGCCTCCGCGATGTCGCCCTTCTGAATCGACCAGATAAAGTCCCGGATGTTCACGCCAACCGGGCAACCATCGATACAGGTGGCTGACTCGCAGCAGCGGCAGCGCTGGGCTTCGGCCAAGGCTTCCTCCGGGGAAAAGGTCGGGGTGACTTCGTCGAAGCTGGTCCGCCGTTTCATTAATTCGGCCACGGTCTGCAGGACGAAGAGGGCCGAGGCTTCCTCGAAGTAGTTCGTATTGTACTTGGGCTTTTCTACTTCGAGTTCATCCACCATTTCCTGGATGCGCTGTTCAAAGCGGCAGGCGCGATTCTCTTCCCGGTGCGGCGTCACCCCGGCATTCGCGTCGGCTTCCTGGGGTTTGTATGTGCGCTGGCGCAGGATTAATTCGTCGAAATCCACCAGCGCGCCGTCAAACTCCGGTCCGTCCACACAGGCGTAGCGAACCTGGCCGTCCACGCTCACGCGGCAGCCGCCGCACATACCCGTACCGTCAACCATGATGGGGTTTAAACTCACGATAACCGGTACGCCATGCTTCTTGCAGCAATCGGTCACCGCCTTCATGTGGGGGACGGGCCCGATGGCGATCACTTCGTCGATGTGCTCGCCCCCGGTAATCAGCTCGTCCAGCACCTGGGTCGCATAGCCCTTTCGTCCAAAGGAGCCGTTGTCCGTGGTGTAGAAAACCTGATCGCTGATTGCCTCCACTTTCTCCTGCCAGAACAGGATGGAGGCGTCGCGGGCGCCGAGAATGGAAATGACGCGATTGCCCGCCGCGTGGTGCGCTTTCATCTGGGGGAACATGGGCGCCAGACCGACGCCGCCGCAGACGCAGCAGATGGTCTTTCCTGGGCCGTGGATCACGGTGTTCTTACCCAGCGGGCCGACCACATCGAGATAGGCCTGACCGGGTTGGAAAGCGCCGAGGGCCTTGGTCCCCTTGCCGATTTCCTGCATCACCAGGGTAATGCTGCCCCGGGCGGGGCTGGAATCTGCAATCGTAAGCGGGATGCGCTCGCCGTACTCGTCGCCGCGGACCAGAACAAAATTGCCGGGCTGGGCGGCATTGGCAATGAGCGGCGCACTGACCTCAACTTCCGTGAGGCCTTCGGACAAGCGGTGCGTTTCGATAATTGAGAACATGCGTTCGGGGAGCGAAGCGAGGTCCGCATTCAAGCTGGCTGCGCGTCAGGTCCCCTCTCCTTTCGGTTGCTCGCCAAGCATGATACTGCAAAGTAGAGGTCTTTCGCATCTTATGCTCCCCCGGGGTTCGCGGTGCCCCACCTTATGATTTCGACTTCGTGACCACGATCATCGCCTTGTTCGTCGTCGATTTTCCCTCGGAAGAAGACACCTCAATAGAGGGGTAGTTGATCCGATACACCACGCCCCCGATCGAGACTTCTTCGGGCGAGTCTCGCTTCACGTCAATCGACTTCGGGCCCCCTTCAAAGAGCAGTTCCAGAGCCACGTGGTCGTCGTTTCCATCCACAAGCCGGATCTCGAAGAGCGCGGGTTCATTCCGGTGACCAACCGGAAACTTGTCTCCCACGGCGGCGCGGCCATTAAGCATGAGGTAGGTAGCGTCCGGGATGGGCGGAGGCGAGAAGGAAGACCACACCGCGCCGTCGCTGGACTCCAGAGGGCTTGACGGCGCGGAGCCGGGCACGAAACGAAGGCGCACCGAATGATCCGCCGATTCAATCTCGGAAGCCCCGCAACCGGCGAAGAGAACGAATAGAAAAATTGCCATGGATTTACACATCGTTTCTCTCCCTCAGGTTATGGCGCTTTGACACTATCGACGCGCGCCACGCTTTCGGCGCCGGTTCCCATTGCCAATTCACAGGCGGCGATCCGTTTCTGGATTCGCAGGTTCTCCGGCTGCTTCAACAATTGAATGCGATAGGAAGCGCAGGCGAGACCGTGGTATCCGAGGGATTCCGCCAGGGGCGCCAAGGCCTGGTGCGCCTCCATCCAATCGGGACGGATGGCCGCGGCCGACCGATACCAGCGGAGTGCCTCTTCCGCATTCCCCTTCTTCTCCAGCCACCGAGCAAGTTCAACGCGACCGCGGATATCCGTCCGTGTGGCGGCCAGGCGTGATTCCAGCAGCGCGTAGTACTGGTCCGGCTTTGGTTCGGTGGAGGCGAGCAAGTTCAGCAACACGGCGGAAGGCCCGGTTTTGGAAGTGTCATAGGGATTGAGGGCTATGGCCTTCTCCAGAGCATCCACGGCCTGCTCACGGGCTCCAAGTTCCACCAGGGCCTTGCCCAGCGCCGCAAAATCTTCGGCGGTGGCCAGATTCTCGTTGCGAAGTTTCTCCAGTTGCAGGCCGAGATCGAGTTGATCGCGCGCGGCCTCATAGCGGGCTTCGGCGGTCGCGATCCGGCCCGAAAGCAACAGGGCGCGCGTGGGCGGAGCTTCGGCCTCCAGCAGGGGCGCCAGGGCGCCCTGTGCATCGCTCAGGCGATGGTTCTGGAAAAAGATAGACGCCATTTCAAGGCGACTTTTCTCCGTAGGGACCCCGTCGGCCACTAGGGCATTCAGCCCCACCGGATGAGCGTCATCCACGCGGATATCCCGAAAACGCTCAAGAACCCGCGCGCGTGTGTCGAGATCCACGGTCTCCAGCGACGCGCCAAAGATCGACTCGGTCGCCTGCTGCCACGTCTCGCCGTCACGCAGTCGGTCGAGCAGCCCGCGTATCGTTTCGAACCCCTTCTGCGCCACCCAGTCGTCCACCACCAGGCCTGCATAGGTACGGACCAGTGGATTGCGCTCTCCAAGATACTCGGTCTCGATGGTGGCGAGGGGGAGCTGGTAGCCCGCGCGCAGCGCCACGATCAGCTCCCGGATTCCGGGGGCCCGCCATTCTGGATTGGCTTTTCCGGCTTCATGGCGTGCCAGGCCCTCGCGAATCCAGCGCGGTATGGCGGAGCCCGCCGCCATATCGAGGAGATATTCCGTGACACCCCGGTGCAGGGCCTCGTCATAGCGATAGAACTTTTCCTGGCCGCCCGCTGCTTCCGGCGTCCACACAAATACGGCCGACGGGAGGTAGAGGGAGCCGAAAGGTGCGCAACCCACGGCACAGCATGCGGGGATGCCCTGGGTAATGATATTGATGTCGTTTTTAGAGCTACAGAGCTGGACGCGCAAGGTGCCTTGGGGTTCTACCCCCAGGCGCTTCGACTCCTCCGCGAGATAGGTCGTGGCGAGATAGAGCCCGTAGTGGGCCGCGGCCTCGTCGCCGGGGCCATAGTGCACCGCAACCGGCCCCTGAGCAATCACGCCGGAAGCTCGCACCGTGTCCAGCAAATCAAGCATATTCTTCGTGCCGACATCGAAGGGGTTCGTGGCAAAGGCCTTCTCCAGCAAACTGGCGGCGTCATCGAAACGGGCACTGCGGAACTCCGCCAGGCCGGCGTGCTTCAACACGGTTCCGTCCTGCGTTCCACCCTTCAATGCCTGGGCGAACCAGGCGCTGCTCCGGGTGTAGTCCGCCCGGGCGGCAAGCAGATCGGCCACGAGGGCGGCATAGGGGGCGGAGTCATGCTCGCCGGGCGCCCCGCCGTTTCCGTCCTTCAGGTACAGCATTGCTCCATCCAGCATGGTGGTGCCCAGGTGGCGCGGATTGATCGTTCGATTCTCCGCGATCAACTCGGCGGCTTCATCCCACATGCCAGCGATGAGGCGTTGCCGAATCAGGGTGCAGCGCGCGTCGAGCAGGGTGGGGTCGCCCTTCAGGGCGCTTTGGCACAGCATCTCGACGGCGGTGCCATCCTTGCGCAGGGCCCACTGGACGTCCGCCATGGCCGTCAGGGCGATCGGCGCGTCGGTGTAGCGCGCGAGCACCTGGTTCACGGAGGCGGCCGCAATACCGGTGTCTGCAATCGCGAGGTAGAGTCGGGCTTTCTCGAGGAGTAGGAATGGATCGGCGGGACAAAAGCGGAGCGCGGCCTCCAGGCACTGAGAAGCGGCCTGGGGCTGGTGGCGCGCACGCAGCGCGGCGGCGGCGGCCCGGAGCCCATGGGCGTTGAGGGGTGGCTGCGTGGTGACGATAGATTCGATCGACGCGCGAAGGGTTGTGGCATCGTCGGGCCGATCCCAGGCATCCATCAGTACGGCTCGGGCTTCCAGGAGTTCCACGTCGTTGGCATGGGTCTCAACGAGTGCATTCAGAGTGGCCTCGGCCTCTTCGTAGTTGCCCCTGCGCATCAGAACTTCGGCCAGGTAGAGCCGGGCGGCCTTGTTGAGCGGCTCCGCGCCGAGGAGGGCCTGGCAACGTTTTTCGAGGGAATCCATCGCGCCCATGAGGTAGTCGGCACGCAGCAACAGGACCTGCGCGGCGCACCAGCGGACGGGATCGTCTGGAAGAATCTTGTTCAGGGCCTCGCGACAGGGCTCCAGCTCTCCGCGATACCAGTAGGTCTCGCCCCACAGCAGATCGAGATCGTCGCGATCACCCAGGGCCCGCAGGACCAGGATGGCGTCGTCGCCCTGACCCTGACGGTTCAAATAGCGAATGTAGGGTGCGGCCTTCTCCACACTTTTCGGGTCCGCCGTCCAGGACTTCTCGAGTCGCTGGCCAACCTCCGCCGGGCTTTCGCCGAGGGGGAGGTTGTCGTCGGTCGGCGGCAGAACACCCGCCACGGAACTCCAGAGCAGGAGCGCCGCAGGCGGAACAATCGGTGCCGGTGTTTGCGCTTCCGGCGCAGTCGGCTCTTCCGGTGCGGACGCGGTGTCGGGCGGGGTAGCGGGTGCAGTCGAAGGCGCGGGCGTCAGCAGCACGGTGCGGGCGTATTCGCCATCCCCGGCGTCCATCCCTTCGGCGAGGGTCGTCACTTTGCCGTCGCCGTTGTCGTCCAGCGATGGATTCTCCGTCTGCAGGGAGCCACTGGAAATGAAGTAGCCCTCCACCTGCTCGCTGAGAAAGGCGTACAGCTCATATACCGACAGCCGATTGTCGGCGTTGGCGTCCGGCAAATCAGTTTCGAAGGCGCGTGCGAGGTATGCGGTCATTTTGGCATGGTAAATCTGCCGGGGTCCGTCGGTGGATGCGAGGACGGTGCGGCCCATCCGGGCGATGGAAGGACTGAAGTGCCCCGAGCAGGGGAAGGAGAGAATCACCCGCTGATCCGTGCAGGGTACGGCATCCAGCAACTCCTTGAGCACCGTCGCGGTCATGTCCGGTCCGGGCAGATTGAACTTGGCCTCCTGAAAGTCCGATTGGCCATGACCGATGAGGACGGCGAGGAGAGAATCCCCCTCCCGAACCTCCTGGGCGATGCTTGCCACAGTGGCGCGAATGCTCTCCAAGGTGCTGTCTTTGGCACCGGCGGGCGCCGTGCCGGAGGCCGCCGCCAGCACATGTACGTGCGCGGGGTTGTATCCGTGCCGGTCCACCAGCGCGGCCCGCAGGGAGGACAATGCGCCGGCGAACTCTGTCTCGTATTTCGTTTCTCCGCCCAGTCCCCCGACGAGCAGGACATGATCCGCCCCGCGCGCGCAGGCCGCACTCAGGCAGAGTGCCGCGGCCAGTCCGGCGCGACATGCGAATGATTTAAATCCGTTCATGGGTATTCCCTCAGTGGGTCAAAGCGTAGACCACGATGTTGGTGCCCAGCTTGAGTGCGTCATTGTAGAGTTCCCTGCGCCGCTGCGCCCAGCCGCAATGCTGGTCGCTGCCGGTGAGAAAGCAGACCATCCGATCGTCGACAAAGAGCGCGGAGTCGGGGTACTTCGGTTCCCAGGCCCGCTGGCGCGGCGACCACGAAGACCCGTCGGGAATATCGTAAAAGCAGTGGTAGAGTTCGTGATCATGGGGCAGCCGCTCCATCTTGTGTCCAGGCAGCACCTTCTGTATTTCACGCGTGAAGGCTTCGTAGAAAAGGAGGCGTCCCACGTCCGCGTCGCAGTCGTCGGCATAGAGGAAACCGCCGCGCTTGAAGTACTCGCGCAGGGCCTCCGCCTCGTCCACTTCGAACGTGAAATCGACCTGGCCCGTCATAAACAGGAAGGGCGTGTTATACAATTTATCGAAATCGTCGATCTCCACCACGCGCTCTTCCCAGCGGCGCTTCGTGAGTTTGATGTTGGTTGCCTGGGCAATGTGGCGGATCAGGTTGTCGTCGCCGCTCGGTAGCGTGTCCCATTCGTCCTGCGTGCGCTGCTTTCCCTTGAATTTGAAGCGTGAAAACACGAAGACATTCGGATCTTCATCGTCCAATGGGCGTCGGCCTCCCCCCAGGGAGGGGGCCGCCGCGCTATCCTCGTCGCGCCGCACCTCGCGACGGGGTTGGGCGAGTGCGCCGCCCTGCACCGCGGTCAGGAGCGTGGCCGAGGCCTGGAGACTCCGCTTCAGGAAAGCGCGGCGCGTCGGCATGTCGAATCTCGTGCCGGATTGCCTCATGCCAGATTCCCCCAGCGCCGGATCGTCCACTCACTCAGCAGCAGGGCCAGCAGTCCGATGAGGAAGGCCGGCTTATCCCAGATGGCGGTTTCCCGCACCTGGGTGAGGGAGCCTTCGGCCGGCTTTACCATTTTCGGAAGCTGGTCATAGTCCAGGGCATGCACATAGTCCCCGCCGGTGGCACTGGCGAGCTGGCGCAGCAGGCCCTCATTCAACTCCACCGAGCGCAGCTCCGGCGAGTCATCTTCCACCACGAAAACCCCGGAGGCTTCCTGGGCCTGATCGTCCGGCGCGGGCGTGGTGAAGGCCCGGATTGTGTGAAGGCCCGCGCCCGTACCCTTAAGCGTGTAGTCGTAGGTGCCAGGCCCACCCTCCGCCGAGGGCTGGGGCGTGAAGGAGGATGCGCTACCGTCCGGCGCAGTCACTTCCAGTGTGATCTTCGCCACCGGGTCCATCTCAAAAGCGGCGTTGCGCGCCACCACCGAGAGTTTCACTTCGCTGCCCACGGGCGCGAGGGCCGGTTCGGCGGTTACGTTCAAGCGGTTATTCAGGCGGTCGCTGAGGATCAGCGACATCTGCTTCCAGAAGGCGTTGTAGGAAGGATTGTCCGACTTCGTCTGGAAGCGCCAGGGCCACGTGCCCGAGACGCCGCAAATGAGGCTGACCCCGCCACCGTAGCGCTGGAAAGCGACCACCGGCGGATCGTCTTCCCCGCGGCCCTGATCGATGCGGCACAGGGCCACCGCGCCCGGCTTCAAGCCCTGTAGTGGAAAGAGGCCCTTCACCGGCGGGAGAACATCCCAGGGCGCGCTGCCGGACGCGGTATTAAGAGGACCGAAGATGCCCCGCTCGATTCCCTCCGGCGTGGGGGAAACCCGAAACTCTTCCGTGAGGCGCTGCGTATTGCCGACGGAAAAAGGCAGCACATCGGCCAGGGGCGTGACGTTGAAGCCCCCCGCGGCGAAGGAACTGTCCCCCGCGAGAAAGAGCAGGCCACCGCCCTTGCGCCGCACGAATTCCCGGAGATTCGTCAACTGGTCCGTCGTGAACTTGGCGGCCTCCACATCGCCGATGACCACGACATCATAGGCGAACAATTCCGCTTCCGTTTTCGGGAAGCCCTGCTCCAGCTCGCCCGCCGTGTTCAGGCCCTGCCGGTAGATGTTGTCCTGGCGGTCCACCATCACGTAGGACGTGACCTGAAAGCGTTCGTCGTTTTCAAAGGCCGCGCGCAGGGAGCGATACTCGTAGCGCGGATAGCCCTCCACGTAGAGCAATCGCTGCCGTTCCTGGACGACGTTGATGAAGAAGGTCTCGGTGTTGTTCCACGGATACGTCTCCGGATTTTCCGAGGTCACTTCGGCACGGTAGGCGTTGGTGCCCGTATCGTTGATGGAGAGCTGGAACTCCGCACTGATCGTCTGCTCGCCGGACTTCGGCCGAAGGGTCTTTTCTTCGACCTTCGAGGTGTCCTCATAGAGCGTGACCGTGGCGCCACCCTTCATATCACGAACCCCCACCAGCACCGTGACGGGCGTGGCCGAACCCTTCACGGCCTGAGCCGGATGCATCACGTCCTCAATCCAGATATCCGGTCCGGGCTCTTTCGGCGCACTTGCCACGGCGTAGATCGGCGCATTCAACGCCAGCGCCGCCTCCACGATCTGCTCCTGACGTGCATTGATCGTGGCTACGCCATCGGAGTAGAGGACCACGCCGGAGAGGGGCAGGCCGCTGGTCTGCACATGCAGTTGCTGGAAGGCCGAGGCCAGATCGGTCGTGCTCTCGGTGACGTCCAGGGCGTCTTCCGGGGCCCGGGATTGGAGGTCGACGTCGAAGCCAAACTCCAGGGGGCGGTAGAGGCGGTCCAGTTCCCCGCGCGCTTCGGAATCGCGAGTCAGCCCGTTGACCGCCGCGAGGCGCCCCTGGCCCTCGAAATCTTCGATGCCCATACTGCCCGACGTATCGAAGAGGTGGATCAGGAAGGACTGTTGCGGCAGTACCTCTTCCGCGCGAAGCACCGGCTCCATGAGGAGAAAGAGCAGCAGCATACAGGCCATGATTCGCAGTCCGTAGGAAAGTCGCTTGATCCAGATTCCGCCGCCCGCGCGTTGCATGACGTACGCCCCAACGACGATGGCCACCGCCGCGCCGAGGCCCGCAATCCACCAGCCCGTCGGCCAGCCGCGGTAGACCACCTGGCCGCCGCTCCAGAATTGTTCCAATAGTGATGCCATACTCGGGATCTTTCCGTTTCGGATCAGGGCGTGCTCGCCGGGGCCGCGCCCAACGCTTCGAAGTATTTTGCCGCCATCGCGCGGAACTGCGGGGGCAACTCCTGCGAGCGCGTCTGCCGCAGACGCTGCAATTCGTCCGCCGCCTCGACCTGGGTACGGAGGATGTCCTCGATGGTCTCCAGGGAGGCCATAATCTGGGGGATCAACTCCGTCACGCCGGAATCACCCCAACTGGAGCTGCCAGCGCGTACGGTGCGGTCGAGTTCACTCAGCATGCCGCCGACCTGGCCGTGCTGCTGCAGGAGGCCCTGCAAGCGGGCCATTTTCGTGGCGATGACGGCCGGGGGATCGCCCGCTTCCGGTGCCTGGGGAGGGCCTTCGGAGGGCGGCGGTACCGCGCTGTCCCGGGCCTCCGCCGGAGGCTCGACAGGCGCGGATTCCTGCGCCTGCGGCGTTCCATTAACGTCGGGGATGTACTGGCGATCGGCGTAGGCCTCCGCCTCCCGCTCCAGGTACTCCTTAAACTCCTCTATTTCCGCGAGGGCCTGGAGAATAGGCTCATGGCCATTGCCCTCAAGCTGCGCCAGATGGCCAGCAATCGCTTCCTGGGCCGCCTGAAGCTGCTTCAAGGTGGCGTCCTGGCCTTTAAGCGCTTCCCGCTGCTGGTCGTCCGCGAGATTCTGCGCCGCCTGCTCCATCCAGCGAGCTGCGGCCTCCAGGCTCTGCTCGACGGGTTCCATGCCGCCCGTGGAACCCTCCAGGGCTCCTGCGGCCTGCGCTACCTGCGCGCCAAGCGCCTCCTGCCGACGCGCCCCGTCTTCGCGCGATTCCGGCGATTTTCCGCCCTTCGACGTGTCGGCGCGCAGCGCCTGCTGCTCTTTTTTCCAACCATCGATCATTTTCGCGAGCGCCTCCGCCTGGGCCTTCGTGTTGGCGTTCTTTGCCTGCTCCAACACTTGCTCCAGATCGAGCAGTTCCTGCCCCGCGCGTGCGTTGGCGGTCTTTGCCTCGTCGAGTTGGTCCTGGGCCATCTCCTCGCTGGCCTTCGCCAGTTCCCGGGCCGTGCGCTCGATGGCCTCGCGGATTTTATCCGCCGTTTCCGTGTCCAGGCCGTCCAGTTCGCGCAAAGACTCGCGAAGCCGCTCCAATTCCCGGCGCTGCTCTTCGGCTTTCTGGCGCATCTCGGCATAACGCGCGCCGGGGGGGAGGCTTGCGCCGCCCTGTGCCGAACTGGAAGACGCACCAGCGCCACCGCCGGGGTTTTGCTCCTCCACTTCGCGGGAGATCTCTTCGAGAAACTCCTTCTGGCGTTTGGCCATGTCGCGGGTCTGTTCGAGGGCCTTCAGCAGCGCTTGGTCCAGTTCCTTGCCCTGAGCAGGCTGGAATAGCTCATACTTGTCCTTCTCGAACTCCACCTTCTGACCGGCCAGGGCCGTTTCCGGATCCGGCGGAAAGGACGAGGGCATGGCGTCCTGCATCCAGTTCTCGTAAATGGGCAGACCTACCAGCGCGGCGATCTGGTGCTGCAGGGCGGAGTTCTCGTGGGGCAGGGCCGCGTCGGGCTCGATGGCCGACAGCAGGCTTTCGGCGGTGTTCATCTCCGCAATGGCGTCATCCAGGTGTTGGAGGCGCTCGGCCTTATTGGGGATGTCGGACATCGCCGAAAGTTTTTCCTTCATGCGCTCCGTTTCCACCCGCACCTCTCGCTGCGTCCGTGCGATGTCATCCGCCGTCGTGCGCCGCTCTTCGTCCGTCAGGATGCCCTGGCGTTCGGCGAAGCGGAGTGTCGCCACGATGACCTTTCGCTCCGTAGGGGGCGGGGGGCCCGAGCCGCCCGCGCTGGCGGAACCCTTAAAGAGTTCCTCGTCAAAAGGCCGGACTGCGAGGAAATAGGGCTGGGAGAAGCCGCGCAGTGAATCGAGGTCCGCGCCTGCTTCAGGAAGATCGATGCGGGCGTCTTCCGCGATGAAGCGGTAGAGGATACTGTCACCGGGCTTCACCCCCAGCGTTTCCAGCGCGAGCACATGGTTGCCGACGGCATTGCGCTCGCCCCCGCTGTCGGCGGGCGATTCGTAGAGCATGTGCGTCTCGGCCGAACCGCCGTTTACCTGGTACTCCAGCTTGAAGCTGACCACGCCAAAGTCGTCGTCGGCCGCCGCCTCAAAGGTGATCTCCGCCACGGGATGGACGGACCAGTCCGCGCCGGGACGCTTAACCGTCACGGTGGGCGGCTCGTCTTTCCGGGCGTGGACCACCACCAGCGGCGGCTCCAGATTGTTGTGCCCGGCCTGGTCGGTCAGGTCGAGGCGCATGGAAGCATCCGCCTCGATATTGAAGTCAAAGCGCGCCACGGTCGCCGTGCCCGCAGGACCCTCCTCCATCACCGCGTGGAGCGTCTTGCCCTGCTCGTCGAGGAGCTGCGCCGAGGCCAGAGGGCGATCCGATTCCACATGGAAGACCACCGTGGTGCCGGGAAGACCCGCAATATAGGAGCCTTCCTGAATCTCCTCCGGCAGCCGGGTATAGGCCGGGTGCTGGAGCGTGGCCCGCATGGCGGTGATGGACGGAGGATCGAAGGGCGTGATGGTGTACGCTTCGCTCTCCCGCGCATTCGCATCGCGGGCCTCGTAGTCACTCGAAAAGGACGCAAGCCAGGCACCGAAGCGGTCCCCGTAGCTCCGCTCTCCGGGTGGGACCATCACGCTGACCTGATACTCCGTCACCGTCTGGATATCGTGCAGCGCCACATAGTACACAGCGGGACGGTTCGCGTCCGCCAGCATGTTCTGCTCGCCCCGCTCGTCCGCGGCCCCTTCAATCGTCGACGCGGTCCGCGTTTTCAATACGGGTGGAAAGGCCGCAAGGTCAAGCTTGCCGATGGTCGTAAGTTCGGCTTCGATAGTCAGACTGGAGCCACGGGGTGTTTCCACAGTGCCAGGCCGGATGGCGAGGCCCTCAATGGTTCCGGCACCTGAGACCAGCCAGGCGGGCTCGCTTTTGTAGAGGTAGAGCGCCGTTGCCATCCGGCCCGGCCACGGGGCAAGCAGGACGCTCAGGACGAAAAAAGCGATGAAAGGAAGCAGGGCCAGGCCGAAGGCCCGCCGGATCAGGTGCTTCGGAACGGCCTGGGCGGGGTTGAAGCCGCCGAAGTGTCGCGCGGTGTCGTGGAGGAGTGCAAGGGCCACAGGGCTCTCTCTGAATCGCTCGGCCCCATCGCCCTCCTGGGAAAAGTCCACGCAGGTCACCAGGCGATCACCGAGCAGGGGGAACATCTCTTCGCAGCGCAGGGCCCAGCGCCGCAATCGATTCTTGCTGCCCGTGTGCCGGCCCTGAAAGAGGTAGCGCGCGCCATACCACGCACCCGCACCCATGGCGGCGACATGGAGGAGGAGCAGGATAAGGCGCAGCGGCTCCGGGAAAGGGATGAGCAGGGCGAGGGTGCCTAGCAGGAGCAGCGAGCCGAGCCAGCACCAGGCGGCCCGGGTCAGAGCGCGGCCCAGCGCGTGCAGCAGCACGCGGCGACGCAGCTCGTGGATCTTGCCAAAGATGTGGGCCAGTTCGTGGGTGATGGATATCATCTGGGCCCCGGAGGCGCTTCGAGGTATGCTCGTGAATCGTTCCATGGCTTATCGTACCGTCCGGCTTGCGATGAGGGTTTCCGCCGCCATGCAGGCCAGCGCGACGACCAGTAGATAGTGTCCGAATCGCCCACCGGCATCGGGCTCCGGCGGGGACTCCAGGGATTCGGCGTTTACGCCCGCCACCAGGGCTGCCCGCGTACCCGCCGAGCTGGCCACTCTGATTCGCGACGGTTCCATGGGCGCCAGGTCCGATTCTTCCGGACGCAGGCGTACGGCCACGACGCGTTCCACGTCTCCATTGCGCAGGCGATAGGCCCCGGGGGCTTGCATGATTCCCCGATCGCCCTCGGTCGGTAATGTCCCGCCGTCCAACGCTTCCAGTGTGGCCTCCGGCGCAGTCAGCAGTTCCTGCACGACCTCGCCGACGTGGTACGCGATGCGGGGCTTTGCCCGCTCCGCGCATTCCGAGACCAACTGATAGAGGAAGGGGGAAAAGGTGGGGCGCAGCACCAGGTCGCTGGCGCGGGGATCGAGTGACGTGGTGCACAGGAACACATTGCCCGCGCCCAACGTGTGCTCCACGAGAAAGGGGCTGGCGTCGTCGTAGCGCATGAGGGCCTGGACGGCCTCCACGCCTTCTGGAAGACCCACTTCGAGATAACGGTAGGCCCGAGGGTAAAGGTGCGCGGCAGCGTCGCGCTCTTCGGAACCCGCGAGGGTGTTACGGGTCTTGTGGGAGGTGACCAGGCGGTATTCGCCCGACTCCCGATTCATGGATTTCCAACCCTGTACCGAAACACCGCACAACTCCGGGTAGGCGCCCTCCGAGGGGAGCGCCTGACGCGAATCCCCATCGGGAAAAAGAATGAGGTTGCCGCCCGAGGTCACGTAGTCCTTGAGGTGGGCGAGGATTGCCGGCGTGGACGATTCCGCGCCGCAAATGATCGCCACGGGATGCTTCTCCGCGGAAAGTTCGCTCAGACGCGTCGGCTCGATCCAGGCCGCTTCCACGTGATCGCCAAAGGCGGCGACAGCGGCCTTCAGGTAGGGATTGTCCGTGTAACCGCCAAGACTATTGTTGTCGGCGAGAACGCGGCGTCCCGGCGCGCTGACCATAACGCGCAGGGGGGCTCGGCCCGGAATCAGGGCGGTGAAGCGATTGTCTTCGGTCAGGCCGTCGCGAATGGTGAGTTCGGCACTCAGGAGGCAATCCTCGCCCTGTTTTGCGTTCAGTTCGATATCTTCCACGAGTCGCCCCGTATTCTCGAAGGCGATTTCGTGCGTTTCGACAGCTTTGCCGTCGCGCGAGAGCGCCAGGGTGCCCGAGGCGCTGCCCGTGCCGAAGCTCTCCAGTTGCACTCGGACCGAACGGCCCGTCTCGGCTTCGATCTCCGAGAGTCCGGTGATCGCCGCGTTCCAAACGGGGCTTTCGCCCGCCGGCACCATGACGAAGTCCACATCCTCCGCGATGTCCACCTGGTCCGCCACCTGATCGAAACCCGACTGTTGAAAATCGCTGATGAGATAGACGGTCCGTTTTTTTGCGTCCATCTTCATGCCCAGGCTGGCGCCCGCGCGCATGGCGGCGATGAGGTTCGTCCCGCCATAGCCCGGCTCCGCGCCATCCAGCGCGGTCGACAGGGCGATGAGATCCGTCGTGCCTTCGACGGCCACGCGGGCGCTCTCGTCAAAAAAGAGCAGGGCCATGGGGCTGCCCGCGGGGAGGCGCGAGGCGTGGGTGCGCACCGCCTCCAGGGCCTTGTTCCACCGCTCGCCCGAGCGCATGCTCAGCGAGGTGTCCACGGCAAAGACCGCGCCGATTTCCGATTGGGGTCCGTCTTCCGCCGCAGTGGATGCGCCCAGGTAGGGCCGGGCGAAGGCGGCTGCGATGAGCAGCACGATCAGAACGCGTAGGAGCAGAAGCAACAAGTTCTTGAGGCGATGCATGGCGACTGTCTGGAGCGCGCTCTCCGGCAGAAAGCGCAGCGTCGGCAGCACCTGACGCTTCGGCCGGTTGCGCAGCATCAGGTGGATCAGCAGGGGACCGCCGGCCGCCAGCGCGGCGAAGAGGAGGAGCGGGTTCATGAAAAGCATGGGTCAACTCCCGCGACGCGTCGGCATGGGGTCTTGAGCCCTTTCGCATTCCTTCGGGGCATGGCGCTCATCCTCCCCGGCCCGGCTGGCCCAAAAAGGACAGCAGCGCCCGATCCAGGGGCTCCGACGTGTTCAAAATGGTGTAGGCCATATTGACGCGGCCCAACTCTTCCTTGTAGAACGCGGTAAACTTGCTCATGGCTTCGAGGTAGGCCTTCCGCACGTCTTCCGCCAGCGCGGGCGTCATGGCGTTCGATTCGGGGTCGACGAAATGGTGGGGACCGCTGAAGTCGAAGTTCAGTTCGGCCGCGTCCAGCGTGTGAAAGACCACCACGTCGTTTCCGCCAAACTTAAGGTGCCGCAGCGCCGCCACCACGTCCGCCGGCTCGTCCAGCAGATCGGAAATAATGATCACCATCCCCCGGCGCTTGATTCGGCTCGCCACGCGATGGAGGGCCTCCGCGAGGCGTGTCTGTCGCGCGGGTTGAACTTGCTCCAAGCGACCGATCAACTCGATGAGGTGGGCACGCGTGTTCTTGGCCGGCATCTCGGCACGGATCGCTTCATCCATCACGACCAGCCCCACCGCGTCGTTCTGCTGTTGCAGCAGGTAGGCCAGGGACGCCGCCAGAATGCCGCCATACTGCCATTTCGTTACCGCGCCCGATCCAAAACCCATGGACGCGCTCGCGTCGATGACCACATGGGCGTCCAGATTGGTTTCGTCCTCGAACTCCTTGATGTAGTAGCGGTCGCTCCGGGCATAGGCCTTCCAGTCCACTTTCTTCGGGTCGTCCCCCGGCTGGTAGCGGCGGTACTCCGCAAACTCGATGGAGAGGCCCCGGAAAGGGCTTCGATGAAGCCCCGCCAGCACACCCTCCACCACGGTGGCGGCCCGAAGCTCCATGGTCCGCAATTGCGCCACGAGCTCCGGTCTCAAGAATCGTTTATTGGCTACGGCCATTCATCAAACCCCTCGACTGGGTGGTGCTCATCGAATGCCCGAAGACGGTTCGGGCAGTTCCTTGATCAGGCGCGCGATAATGCCGTCGGCGGATGCGCCTTCGGATTCCGCGAAGTAATTGGTGAGCACCCGGTGGCGCAGGGCCGGGCCGGCGAGGCGCTGGATGTCCTTGATGCTCACATGGTAGTGGCCGTGGAGCAGGGCCCAGGCCTTCGCCGCCAGCACCAGTTGCTGGCCGCCGCGAATGCCCGCGCCCCAGGTCACGTACTTGTTCACGTAGGCGTAGGGGTTGTTCTCGCCCGGGCGCGTGGCCGCGGCAAGGCGCACCGCATAGCGCGCCACATGGTCCGACACCGGCACGGCCCGCACGAGACCCTGATAAAAGCGGAGCTTCTCCCCGGAGAGAACGGGTTTCATGTTTTCGCTCCACTGGGCGGTGGTATTCAGCACCACCTGCACCTCGTCGTCCTCCTGGAGGTAACCCACCTTGAGGTTGAACATGAAGCGGTCCAACTGGGCTTCGGGCAGGGGGTAGGTGCCGGCCTGCTCGATGGGATTCTGCGTCGCTAGCACGAAAAAGGGATCTTCCAGCGTGAAAGTCCGCCCGCAGGTGGTGACGCGCCGTTCCTGCATGGCCTCCAGCAGCGCCGACTGGGTTTTGGGCGGCGTCCGGTTAATTTCATCCGCCAGGATCAGGTTGGCGAAGATGGGGCCCTCCACAAAGCGGAACTCGCGCCGGCCCGTGGCCCGCTCTTCTTCGAGGATTTCCGTGCCGGTTATGTCCGAGGGCATGAGATCCGGTGTGAACTGGATCCGGCTGAACTTCAGGGCGAGCAACTGGCCGATGGAGCGGACCATTAGGGTCTTGGCCAGTCCCGGCAGGCCGGTCAGCAGACAATGTCCTCCCGACAAGAGGCAGGTGAGGATCAGGTCGATCACGTCCTGTTGCCCCACCACCACCTCGGAGATGTCGGTCAGGAGTCGCTTCCTGAACTCGGCAACCTCCCGGACAACGGCTTCGTCCGGTACGTTATTTTCTCGGGTCTGCCTGCGCTGCGCTTCCATATTCGGGCTTCCTTTCCTGACCATGTCTACGGTTGTTTCAAATCATTCAGCGTCGGCCACGCCCCGGCGCGTTATTTCGGCAAATTGGCATCCAGGAACGACCAGATTTCCGCCGCACTTTCACCCGTCTTCACGACCACCCCGGCCGCGTCAACGAGGGTCGCGGCGGGCCAGTTCACCAGGCCCAGCTCCGCGGCAACACCCTGGGTCGCATCGGGCCCGTTGAAGATCTGGGGATAGGCGATCTTGTGATCGTCCAGATACCGCTCCAGATCTTCCTTCCGGTAGTCCATCGAAATTCCTATCATCTGCAGACCGCGATCCTTGAACTTTGGATACAGGTCATTGATATCAAAAGGCACGTCCCGGTTGCATGCGCTGTACCAGGTGGACCAGGCATAGAGCAGGAGATAGCCCTTCGCGGGCGGGGCCACCTCGATCGATGGACCGGCTACGGTCTGGGCCGTCACCCGCGGGAGTGTATCGCCCACGCGCAGGGCCAGCTTCGCCGAGGCCGGAAGTTTCTGACCCATAAGGGCGTAGTCGCCGGACAGCTTTCGCGCCAGCGTCCAGCGATACCCCATGAAGCTACTGGGCTGGCCGAGGGGCGCCGCATTCTGGATGCGGTCGCCGCCGCCCCCGGCACTGTTGGAAACCCACACGCCCAGCGCGCCGTCTTCATCGGCCAGATCGCCGTCGGCATCGGTATCCAGCAGGAGGAATCGGTGTTGTCCCGCCAGGGGCGAATTCTCCGCCTGGGGCAGGGTCACCACCCCGTCGAGATACACCCGATTGATGCATTCCATGCGATCCCGGCTCACCGTGGCCTTCGGCGGGGAAACCGACGTATCAACCGCAATGGGTCGTCGCAGCCAGAGGGCGTCGTTCCGGCCCATGAGGCCCGCCGCAAACAAACCGCCGTTCGCGAAGTCCACGCCCTCTTCAAAGTGCACATCGTCGGTCAGGTCCGTGTTGCCGTTCTCATCCAGATAGACCCACAGACTTCCATTCACCTTTTCGTCACTGACCACCGCAATTTCCGCGGCGTGCCGTTGACGAAGGTCCGAAGCGTTCCCGCCGGGGTCGGGGTGGTGGTGAAGGGCGGAGCTTTGGTCACACCCGTCAGCGCACCGGCCTGGGCCCCCAGCAGGATTTCCTGCGGCCGGATAAAGGTCAATAGTGCGCTGTCAGCGTCCAGGACGCGTTCCACGGGTTGGTAGGCCAGCGTAATCTGATCGTCCGCCGCGGTCGTGGAACCAGGATCGATCAACGGCAATACCTCGGGATCGGCTTCAGGAAGGGCGCGACTTGACGTTAATATAGCCCGCTCTTCTTTGCGTATGACCGTCGGGGCACCGTTCGTCGGCTCCACGCGCACGGATCCCGAGCGCACCCGGACGACCGTGGGCTGGGTCTCGTTCACAGTCACTTCGAATTCCGTGCCCAGATCCACCACCGCGCCCTGGGGCACGAGCACGGTGAAGCCCGACCCGTCATCCGGGACCGAGGTCACCCTGTAGTCCACCACACCGGCGCTCTGGTCCACTTCCACGCGGCTGGTCACTTCCAGATTCGCCGGGCCCCGTGCCCGCAGGCGGGTGGAGGGCGGCAGCGTCATTTCCGCGAAGGCGCCATCCGCCAGGCGCAACGCCACCGGCAATCGCATTTCGCTCGCAGTCGTCAGGGGCTCGAAATTTTCCGAATCGTCGCTCCGCGCCACGGTCACATCGCCTTCGACCACTTCGGCCACCAGCCGGTCGCCACTCCGCAGGTAGCCCACCACCCCGGCGAGCCCCGCCAATAGCGCCACCGCCGCTGCGGCAATCGGTGCCCGGCGCAGCCGCAATCCCTCGTGGTTGAAGTGACGCTTCCATCCGTCTTCGTCCAGCGGAAGATCCAGCGCTTCGTCGCCGGGCAGGGGTGTGCGCAGGCGGGCCATCACCCCGTCGTGAATGCGCGCGCTGGCCGCTTGTTGATCCGACAGACTGCGCCGCACGGTCTCCGCGGTCCCGCTCCATTCCGCATAAGTCGCCGCCGCCTTCAGGTCCGTCTGCACGGCGCGGCGCACGCGCTGCTCCTGGGCCGCTTCGGCATGGCCCAGCAGCACATCGACAATTTCACGATCGGTTACCTTCATGGGCTTCATGTATCCGCCTCCTCGCGGCCCTGAAGGTCCGCACCCATCCCCAATTCAAGCGAAAGCCCGCGCCGCCGAAGACCTTTTCGTAACTGTTCCATGCCCCGGAGAAGGCGCTTGCGCACGGCGTCGGGGGCTACGCCCAGGAGGCGCGCGATATCCGAGGCGGACTCCTCGCCCACCAGCCGCATATACAGCACGACGCGGTACTTCTCGCCGAGACGTGCCAACTCCTCCATCACGATCTCCCGCTCCTGACGCGCGATCAGCCGCTCGGCGGGGCCCGGTGCCGGGTCCGGAAAATTATCCACGGGGTTTCCGTGTTCATCGTCCGGGTCGGGGCCGGGAATCACCTGAAGGCGCCGACCGTGTCGGCGGTAATAGTCGGCCACGCTCCGGCGGGCGATGCCCATGATCCACGGCGCAAAACGCTCTGGATCCCGCAGGGTGTGGAGGAAGCGAAAGGCCCGGAGGAAGACTTCCTGTACCAAGTCCTCCATGTCGGACTGGCTCCGGACCTTGTTGGCCACGCAGCCCATGACTGCGGGGGTGTAGCGTTCGACGAGGATGGAGCATGCCCGTTCATCGCCGGCCAGGATTCGGTGCACCAGCTTCCGGTCGTCGATACGACCGGGCTGATGGCCGGTATACCAGCCGGGGTTGGGTACGCCCGTCTCCACGTCGGGTTCCATCAACGTTGCTGCCTCTCCGATGTTAGGACTGCCGCGGGTCCTGCCCCGTCAGGTACCTAGTTTACCTTGCCGGTGCAAAAACACCACCATGGAATTTCTTCACCCGGCATACCACGCGGCATTCTGGGCACCTGACGGGTCCAATGGGTCGAGCGATTGCGCTTTACTGAAACTTGCCGCAGCCGGGCCCGATTTCCCGATTACACCTAAAGACGCCGCCACCAGCGAAAATGGGACAGGGAAATGGGGAATTGGGGTGCGGAATATTCCACAGGGTCCGCAATTTTTCGCTATGGGGCGATGCAATGCGGGATTACCGGCTTCACGCACTTGCGTATATTTGGTATGCTGACACTACGCAGGGGGCACACCGGTCGAAGACGCAGGGACTTGAGAATCGTGAAAACATCGAAACCCGAGTGCCGAAATTGGAACGCCTTTTTTCGGCCTTGTGTTATCAAAATGAAAAAACTTGCAATTCCGGGGGCGAAGGGCTAATATTTACCCGGTATCGAAAACCATTAAACCTACCAAAGTTGGGTGTTACGGATGGAATCGAAGCAGTCTTTTAGTACCTCAGAGGTCGCAAAGTACTGTCACGTTACGGCAGACACGATCCGCAAGTGGGCAGAAGCGGGGCGCATCCACGTGTTCAAAACGCCCGGCGGGCACCGCCGTATCCGGCGGGATGACCTCGTTCGCTTTCTGCGCGATAACAAAATTCCGATTCATGAGGATCTGGATAATGCCGGAATACGGGTCCTCGTCGTAGATGACGAGAAGGCCGTGGTGTCGGTGATCCGCCGTTTCCTCGAACGTTCGCAAACGCCCTTCCAGATTGAAGTGGCGCTGGACGGCTTCGAAGCAGGACATCAGATTGCCACATTCCGGCCCAACGTAATCTTCCTGGACCTGCGCCTGCCCGGCATGGATGGTTTCGAAGTGTGCCGTCGCATCAAGTCGGACCCCGATACCTCCGCATCCCATATCATCGCCATGACGGGCTATTACGAGGGCGACGTGGCACAGCGCATCGTCGAAATGGGCGCTTCCCTGCTGATGCAGAAGCCCTTCACACCGGACGATCTCCGGCGCGCCCTGGCGAAAGTGGGCGTGGAAGTGGTTTAGAGCCCACTCTGTGGGGACGTACCGCCGCAAGGGCACTCAATACGAGCAACACGTTCCTGGGGTAATATGCGCCCTCTTCTTTGAGCGAAGTTCGCTCCAACGCGGCGGCATGTCCCTGTGGATACTGGAATCGCGACTTGGGGTGTATTGAATCTCACTCACACATCCCCTGGGACGGGCACGCACATCCATAGTGACGATGCAATCCCAAGGTGCCATACCGTTGCAACACGGCTCGCGCTCGATCGAATAGTCGGAGGCGCGAGTCCGTCCCTTTAGTCGTCTTCGGCCGTCGCAAAGGTCGCGGCAAGTTGCTTGGCGAGCTTTTCAAACTTGTCCAGATAATCCGTGTGGCTGCGTCGGATAACTTCCCGTGCCTCTTCCGCCCCGTAGACATGGGTAATCTCGCAGGCCTTGTGCATCGCATCGGGCGCCTGTTTGTAGGTGAGGAAGTAGTGGCGGAGCCGCTCCACGAGCATGGAGGGGCACTGGGAGATATCCTGCCAGTAGCCATAGGAAGGGTCACCCTGGAGGATGGCGATAATCTTGTCATCAGCTTCGTCGCCGTCGAGCATTCGGAGGCCGCCGATGGGGTGGGCGCGCATGTAGATGTTCACGTGGGCAATGTGCTTTTCCGTGAGCACGCACACGTCGAGAGGGTCACCGTCGCCGATGATGTCGGAGCGGCCCGTTTTCATGCGGCAGAAGTCGGCCACCTGCTCGCCGCAGTAGGTCTGGGGGATGAATCCGTAAAGTTCGGGGCAGACGTTGGAGAATCGCTGGGGCCTATCAATGCGGAGGAGGCCGGTGACCTTGTCGAGCTCATACTTCACGGTGTCCGTGGGCAGGATCTCGATGTAGGCGTTAATCAGGTGGGGGGCGTTCTTGCCGATGTGGATGCCGTGCCACGGGTGGGCGCGGTAGAGTCCGTTGTTGTCCCCCGACTTTTTTTCTGGCTGATTCTGGTCGTTCGCGCCCATGGGGTTCCTTCTTTACGTGGAGGCCGGGTGGAATTGTAGCACTTCGCAGGCGGGGCTTGCCAACCGCTACGCGAAAAGTATGAATATACGGGCGAAACGTGACCTGTTTACCGGTACCGTGCTATGCTGGCGCGCCGCAAGCTGCCACCCGCCCGGGTGCGCAAGATTCTGCGGGGTTGGGAGGAACCAAACCAAGGAGAAGGTATGAAGGGCATCGTACTGGCGGGTGGCGCGGGGACGCGCCTCCACCCATTGACGCGCGCGGTAAGCAAGCAGCTCTTACCGGTCTACGACAAACCCATGATCTACTATCCCCTCAGCATTCTGATGCTTTCCGGCATCCGGGAAGTGCTGATTATTTCCACGCCGGAAGACTTGCCGAGTTTCCGGCGGCTCTTGGGCGATGGCTCCCGGTGGGGCATGACGCTGGACTACGTGGAGCAGCCCAAGCCCGAGGGGCTCGCCCAGGCCTTCGTACTGGGTGCCGACTTCATCGACGGTGATCCCGTCTGTCTTGTGCTCGGCGACAATATCTTCTATGGGCACGGTCTGACGGGGCTCCTGCGCCAGTCGGCGACGCGGGTGCAGGGCGCGCAGATTTTTGGGTACTACGTGCGCGATCCCCAGCGCTATGGCGTGGTGGAATTTGACGACAACGGCGTTGCGGTGAGTCTGGAGGAAAAGCCTTCCGAGCCACGAAGCAACTACGCCGTGCCCGGTCTTTACTACTACGGTCCCGAGGTCGTTCCCATGGCCCGGGATCTGAAGCCGAGCGCCCGGGGCGAGCTGGAAATTACCGATCTGAATCGGCTCTTCATGGAGCGGGGCGACCTGCATGTGGAGATGCTCGGCCGCGGCGTGGCCTGGCTCGACACGGGCACCAACCGCAGCCTCATGGAAGCGGGACAATTTGTCCAGGCTATCGAAGAGCGCCAGAGCCTGAAGATTTCGTGCCTCGAAGAAATCGCCTGGAAACAGGGCTGGATCACGGCCGACGAGGTGCGCCGCGAGGCCGAGTCCATGGGTGCCAGCGCATACGCCGCCTACCTCCATCAGTTGCTCGGCCAGTCGCGATGAACATCCTGGGGATCTCGGCATACTATCACGACAGCGCGGCCTGCCTTGTGCGGGACGGGCGCATCGTTGCCGCGGCCCAGGAAGAGCGTTTTACCCGAATTAAGCACGATCAAGCCTTTCCCGCTCGGGCCATTGTGTGGTGTCTGGAAGAGGCGGGCCTGGAGGCGAAGGACCTTGATCTGGTCACTTTCTACGACAAGCCCTTTCTCAAGTTCGAGCGGATTCTGCAGACCCATCTGGCCTATGCCCCCCAGGGCTTCAGTTCCTTTATCAAGGCCATCCCCGTCTGGATCAAGGACAAGATCTGGCTGAAGGATCACATTGCGAGCGATCTGGGGTATGAAGGCACAATACTCTTTCCGGAACACCACGAATCCCACGCGGCCTCGGCTTTTTACCCGTCGCCCTTTCAGAAAGCGGCTTTTCTGACGATCGACGGTGTGGGGGAGTGGAGCACGACGAGCTACGGCGTGGGAGAGGACAATCACCTCGATATACTGGGCGAGATCCATTTTCCCCATTCGCTGGGCTTGCTCTATTCGGCCTTCACCTACTACACCGGCTTCAAGGTGAATTCCGGCGAGTACAAGGTCATGGGCCTCGCGCCTTATGGCGAGCCGAAGTATGTACGGCAGATTCTGGATGAACTGATCGACCTGAAGGAAGACGGGTCCTTCCAGATGAACATGAACTACTTCAACTACTGCGCGGGGTTGACCATGACCAACGCCCGGTTCGACGCCCTCTTCGGCGGGCCGCCGCGCAAGCCGGAATCGCCCCTCACGCAGCGCGAGATGGACCTTGCGCGCTCCGTGCAGGAGGTGACCGAAGAGGCCATGCTCCGCATGGGGCGGCACGTTCACGCCGAGACCGGTTGCGAGAATCTCTGCCTCGCGGGCGGCGTTGCGCTGAACTGCGTGGCCAACGGCCGCCTGTTGCGCGAAGGGCCCTACAAGAGCATCTGGATCCAGCCCGCAGCGGGCGATGCGGGTGGTGCACTTGGGGCCGCCCTCCATGCGTGGCACCAGTACAAAGGCGAGCCGCGCACGGCGGATGGCGTTAAGGATTCCCAGTCTGGTTCCTACCTGGGACCGCGCTATTCCAGCGCGTCGATTCGGGCATTTCTGGATCAGCACGCTTACCCCTATACCCGGCTGGACGAAGCCGCGTTGTCGGAGACGGTCGCGGGGCACTTGGCCAATGAGAACGTCATCGGCTGGTTCCAGGGGCGCATGGAATTCGGCCCTCGGGCTCTGGGCGGTCGCTCCATCCTGGGCGACGCGCGCTCACCGAAGATGCAGGAGACAATGAACCTCAAGATCAAGTTTCGCGAGAGTTTTCGTCCCTTTGCGCCTTCCGTGCTCGCCGAAGACGTCGCCGACTACTTCGAGATGGACGGGGAAAGCCCCTACATGCTGCTGGTGGCGAACGTGCGCGAGGCATTGCGCAAGGCCATGACCCCGGAGGAGCAGGCCCTCTTCGGCATCGAAAAGTTGAACGTGAGCCGTTCCACGATTCCCGCCGTGACCCACGTGGACTACTCGGCGCGCATCCAGACGGTGCACGAGGATACCAACCCGCGCTATTACCGGCTGCTCAAGGCCTTCAAGGCGCAGACGGGCTGCTCCGTATTGATCAACACGTCTTTCAACGTGCGCGGCGAGCCGATCGTGGGCACGCCGGAAGACGCCTACCGCTGCTTCATGCGCACGGACATGGACTATCTCGTGCTGGAAGACTGTATACTGGAGAAGGCCGCCCAGCCCGCCCTGAAGGGCGATTCAGACTGGCGGAAGGAGTTTCAGCTCGATTGAGGTGGTGGTGAGGTTGAACCGCGAATGGTCGCGAATTAGCGCGAAGTTTATACAAGCGCGCCGTAGGTCAATTTGCCCTGGATTCCGGCCCGAAGGGCCAGCGCAGCTTTCAGCCCAGGGCAACGCCCTGGAAAAGTGAAGCGATAATCGTTTCGCCCTGAAAGGGCAGCGCAGTTGGAGACTTCGGACTGGTCTGTTCTTCCGCTGCGTTGCCCTTTCAAGGCGCATAAGAAAGTTAGCAACTGTTTTTTAGGGCGTTGCCCTGGGCTGAGAGTTGCATTGCCCCTTCGGGGCGCTATTGGTAAGCATAGTCACGAGATTGTCACCAACATTTTTGAATCGGCAGAACCATCGGAATTTTCCCATGTTGTTACAGGAACTGAAAGAGATCAAAAGCGGCCGCCACGAGCGCCACCAGTTTGGTCTCGTGATTGCCGCCGCCGCGATGCTGGTCGGCGGCATTCTTGCCTGGCGCAAGGGAATCTACCCCGGCTTTTTCGTCGTCGCATTCTTATGCCTCGCGCCTGTGGTCGTGGACAAGATCTTCAAGACCGACACTGCGATTATTCTCTGGCCTTTCCAAAAAGTCTGGATGGGGATCGCCGTGGTGATGGGTTCCATCATGTCGCGCATCATCCTGGGGCTCTTTTTCTTTGGCGTGTTTACGGCGGTGCGCGGACTCAATGACGTTTTCGGCAAGCCCCTGCTGGACCGGGCCTGGGCGCCGGGCGTGAAAGAGAGCTATTGGATCCGTCGCGAGCCTGGGGCCTACACACCCGAGCGAAGCGAGAAGCAATATTAAACAAGCTGAGCAGTGGGTCGTACTAGTCATCGGCCCCATAAGACCCATCGGCTGCTTAAAGCCCAACGATAGGCTGGAAAAAATCATGGCAAAATCATCCATCATCCGCGAGCTCTGGGAGTTCGCCAAGGTCCGCAAGAAATGGTGGCTCGGGCCCATCATCCTATTCATGGTGCTTTTCGGCGCGCTCATCGTGATTGCCAAGGGTTCCGCCGTCGCCCCCTTTATTTATACGCTTTTCTAGTCCCCCGTCCGGAGCGATCGCAACGCCATGATGAACCTGGAGCACTTCCTGCGGCGCAACGAGTTCGTGCTGCTGCCCAGCTTGCACCGCTGGTGCGTCTGGCTCATCGGGTTCCGCGTCACGCTGGCGGGCTGGATCGTGTTCTTCGGTTGGTTTATCACCGCCGCGATGGGCGTGGACAATATAGACCGGCCCGTTTACGTGGTCGTTTGCGCTTGGACCGCACCGGGCGTCATTGCTTTTGCGCTGGGCTGGCTCTTTCGACCCCGTGTCGAGATCCGCGCGGAGTACCCCGGTCGGGGTGCGGTCGGGCAGGCCCTCGCAATCCGTTGCGGTATGCACAATCCCCGGCGTCGCCCCCAGTTCTCTCTCGGCATCGGCTTCTTTTTCCTGCCCATCGAATTTGAACGGGGCGCCCATCCCCCCGTGCTGGACGCCATCGGGCCCGGCGAAACGGTCCACAGCACGGTCACGCTGACGCCGCTGCGCCGGGGCCACTACAAGATGCCGGGCCTGCTCGCCTTCTCCAATTTTCCCCTCAATCTCTACCGCACGCCCGCGGGCCGCTCCGAAGAATGGCCCCTGCTCGTGTTGCCCTCCTTCCATCCGATCCATCACTTCGACGTGCCCATCGGCACCCGCTACCAGCCCGGCGGGATTGCCCTCACGTCCAACATAGGCGAGTCCCCGGAATACATCGGCAACCGGGAGTATGTCGCCGGCGATTCCATCCGCCACATCGATTTTCGTGCGTGGGCGCGCCTGTCCCGGCCCGCCGTGCGGGAATACCAGGAAGAGTACTACTGCCGCATCGCCCTCGTGCTCGACACCTTCACCGGCAAGGCAAACCCGCCGTCGCCCGAGGGTTTTCCCGAATTTGAGGCGGCGGTCAGCCTGACGGCGGCGGCGGCCGACGCCCTCTCCCGGGGCGAGTACCTCATCGACCTTTTCGCGGCGGGGCCCGCGCTCCACGTTTTTCGTGCAGGCCGCCACACGGCCCATTTCGAAAACATCCTCGAGATATTGGCCGGCGTCGGCCATACGGTGGAGAATCCCTTCGCCCGCCTCGCGCCTGCATTGGTGGACGAGCTCCACAGCATTTCCACCGTCGTGTGTGTGTTTCTTGACTGGGATCGCACCCGGGAGCATCTCGTGCGCGCGGCGGCCGAGGCTGGGTGCAGCGTCAAGGTGCTCATCGTGCGCGAAGGTGCCACGACAGAGCCGCTGGACACCATCCACGCCTGGACGCCCCACGTGCGCCAGTTGACCCCCACGGCCATTCGCGCGGGAGGCATCGACGTCCTGTGATGATCCGGCGCCTGTCAGGTATCGCCATGCTGGCCGTGGAAACGGCGCTACTGCAATGGACGCTCGGCTACAAGTATGTGGGCGTCGCCATTACGCTGATCGCCCTCGCGGGCTGTCTGCCCCAACTCCAGTTTACGTGGAGCTTGCGGCGGCGCGCCTTGGCCATGGGCGCCGTCGCGGTCTTTTACTATCTGCTCCTTCGCCTCGAAGCCTTCGAGCTCGATCCTCTACGTTCCGAGCCACTGGAGAACGCCAGTGCCCTTGCGGGCGCCCTCTGTTTCATGTCCCTCCAGGCCCTGCAGTTCTACTGGCGCAATCCACGCGGCCTGCCGCTCTACTACCCCCTGCTGGGCGTCATGGCCCTCGCCTATGCGGCGGACCAATACCTGGGGATACCGAGCGACGCGAACTTTACCTTTGCTTATGTCTGCGCCATGCTTTTCGGATTGCTCACGACGCTCTTCTACGCCATCGGCCGCGACGCCAGAAGCGCGGGGCAGCCGCGTTTCATTTTTCACCGCTTGCTCGGTATCGTACTTTGTATGCTCCTCTCCTTCGGGCTCGCCGCGGGCACGGCCTGGGGCCTGAAGAACAGCGACCGCGCCATCGCCCAATGGATGGCGGATCGGGTCCACATGGACCGGATCGGCCTGGGTAACAACCTCCAGTCCCAGCTCGACAGCATCACCAATCTCAAGACCCGGGACGGGGATCGAATCGCGCTCCAGATCGAGGCGGAAAGCGCGCCGGGCTATCTGCGCGGGCAGGCTTACCTTGGCTATGAAGAAAACACCTGGACCGCCATCCCACCGGGAGAAACCGCACGGGAAGCTGCGCCCCCACCCCACGGCTATGTTCCCCTGTGGCGCGATGCGCGACTTTTTGAGGTGCATCCGAATTCGGGCGAGCCATCCGCGACCCTGACCGTATTCCCCGGTCCGGAGATCGACCGGGCCCTCTTCGCGCCCCTCGAAAGTGGTTGGCTCGCTCGGCTCGGCGGACTCCAGGTCAACCATGCGGGCATTGTTCAGTCCCCCGGCCCGGTTAACGGCCAGCCCTATCAGATCGTGAAGGCCGAGCCCACAGCCGTAGCACCGCTAAACAGCAAGGAACTCGAACAGTACACCCAGTTGCCCGAAGGCCTTGCCCCCCGCCTGAGGGCCCTCGCCGAGAAGATTTGTGCGGGGCGAAGCGGCCCCAGCGCAAAGGCCAGCGCAATCGCCGAGTATTTCAGGGGAAGTTACGAGTATAAACTGGGCATCCAGGTGCCGAGGGATCAGGATCCCCTTGAATACTTCCTCTTTTCCGACCCGCTTCCGGCGGCCCATTGCGAATTTTTTGCCACCGGTGCCGCGCTGCTGCTGCGGGCCACTGGCGTGCCCGCGCGCTACGTGACCGGCGTCGGCGTGTGGGAGCAGCACCCCTTCGCCGAATATTGGGTGGCGCGCAATCGCGACGCCCATGCCTGGGTCGAAGCATGGAACGAGAAGGACGGCTGGTTCATCGTGGAGGCCACGCCCGTAAGCGGCCTCCCCGAGGCTGGAATGAATAGCGCCACAAGCTCCCTTTCCGACTTGTGGAGTCTCCTCTCGCTTCATATCCGGAGGCTGTGGGCCGCTTTGCGCGAGGGGGCCTGGCACCTCGTCGTCGATGCACTCGCCGCGCTCCTGTTGGGACTCTACCAGTTTGTTCAAGAGGCGTGGTTACCCCTCTTGAGCGCCCTCGTGCCTATCATGATCCTGCTCCGGTATCTACACTACAGAAGAAACCGACCTATACGGCTATTGCCTCAGGGCGAGTTGGCCCGGCGCCTCCATCGGCAGCTTGGCATCATGGACCGTGGCGTGAGGCGTCACCACCGCCTGGAGCGCGCCGCTCACGTGACGCCCCACGCCTTTGCCCGCGAGATCGAGCTCGCGGTGGCTGATTCCGAGGCCTGCGCTCCCCTTGCCCGGTGGTACCGTCGCTGGGCCGAAGTGCGGTATCAACCGGAGGCCGACGGGGGCGGGGTTGAAGGCCTGGAGACGGAGCTTCGGGCGCTCAAACGCCGGAGGAGTCGCAAGAGGGGCTGACCGAATGGGTCTCTTGGCAATTCCTCATTCTTGTGGTAGAGTCTTAAAAGCTGTGAGAAAGGTTAGCCATGGAAAAAGAAATTCTTTCCATAGCGGACGCGAGCCAGTTGTTGTCGCTGTCCGAGGCCGAAGTAGAACGGCTTCTGCACGAGGGCGAGTTGCCCGGTCGGCGGGTGGGATCCCATTGGTTTATCTCCCGCCAGCGCCTCCTCCAATTCATCGCGGGGGATGATGTGCCCGTAAACAAGCCGCCCCCCGCGCAGGTGACCGCATCTCCCAAGTCCATACCCCCCAAGCTCTTAATGCCCGACTGGCGCTGCGACTCCTGTCACGAAATACACGGCCCCGAGTTGGCCGAATGCCCCCGCTGCGGCACGATCCGCAATACCCCCCTCATGGGTTATCGCCCGCAGCAACAGCGAACCATGCTCAGCATCAACACGATGCCCAAAGTCAACTAGAACCCGCGCCCTCATCCTGTTACAATCCCGCCTCTTCTTGACTCGAAATCAGTACCGGCCGAAAGCGCGATTGTGGGATCCTCCAGAAAATTCCTCCAGGGCCTGAACCCCGCCCAGCGCGAGGCCGCCCGACACACCGAAGGGCCCGTGCTGGTCCTCGCGGGCGCCGGCAGCGGCAAGACCCGCGTGATCACGCGGCGCATTGCCCATATCCTCGACAACGGCCTCGCCGAGCCGGGCCAGATCCTCGCCGTGACCTTCACCAACAAGGCGGCCTCCGAAATGCGCGAACGCGTGGCCGAGCTCGTGGGGAAGAAGGAGGCGGGCACCATTGTCATCTCCACCTTCCACAGCTACTGCCTTCAGGTGCTGAGGAAATACATCACTCACCTGGGCTATCGGAAGAATTTCAGCATCGCGGGGGACAGCGATTCCCGGACGCTCCTGCGCCGCGTGGTGGAGGATCTGGGCAGTTCCGAGACCTTCGACACGGGCACCTTCCAGTCGCAAATCAGCCTGATGAAGAATGCCAACGAAGCGCCGGACCCCACGAAGCCCATGCCCGTGGAAAACGAAACGGGTGAGAAGTACGCCGAGAACTTCGCCGAGGTCTACGAGCGCTACCACTCCGCCCTGCGCGCGGCCAACAGCGTGGATTTCGACGATCTCATGCTGCTGACCCTGCGCCTGTGGAACGAGCACCCCGACATGCACGCGCTGTGTCGCGGGGCCTTCAAATACGTGATGGTGGACGAATACCAGGACACGAACAAGGTGCAATACGAGCTGATCCGCAAGCTCGTATCCGAGCACCGCAACCTCTGCGTGGTGGGCGACGACGACCAGTCGATCTATGCCTGGCGCGGTGCCGACTCCAGTATCATCCTGGACTTCGACAAGCACTTTCCCGACGCGAAGGTGATCACGCTGGATCAGAATTACCGGTCCACCACCACCATCCTCAGCGCCGCCAATTCCGTCATCAAGAACAACCTGAAACGGCGCGACAAAAACCTCTGGTCCGATCTGGGTGCGGGGCGAAAGCTCGACTGGATCGTGTGCAGCGACGAAGAGGCCGAGGCGGAAGAGGCGCTGAAGTGGATGAAGTTCATCCAGGATCGCACGGGCGCGCGCTACAACGATTTTGCCTTCCTCTACCGCTCCAACCAGCAATCGCGCCCCCTGGAAATTGCCCTGCGCCAGGCGGGCATCCCCTATGTAGTCGTCGGCGGGCAGGACTTTTTCGAGCGCGCCGAAGTACGCGACATTATTTCCTATCTCAAGGTCATCTCCAATCCCCGCGACGAGGCCGCTTTTCTGCGCGTGGTCAATATGCCCCGGCGCGGTATCGGCGACACGACGCTGCACAAAATACACGAACTGTGCCGGGATCATAAGATGTCCCTGGGCCAGGCCACGGCGGAGCTTTTGAAGCGGGGCATCGACGGCGGGGCCGTGCAACTGGCCCTGGTCGAAGATCCGGATGATCGCGTGCGCCAGTTCAAAGAACAGAAGACGGAAAAAGGGCTCCGCGACTTCCTGCGCCTCCTCGATCGCTACCGCAAGCGCTTCCGCGAGAAGGACGGCACGCTCCGGGCCATCGTTGAAGATCTCATCAACGCCATCGACTATCACGGCGAACTCGTGCGCTCCTGCAAGTCGCCCCAGCAGGTGACGAACCGCTGGAACAACGTGGAGGTCGTGGTCAAGGCCGTGGGCGACTACGAAGAGAAGTCGGAGAATCCGAGCCTCAGCGATTTCCTCGACGAGAGCCACCTCAACACCGATCAGACCCGTTTCGGCAAAGACGAACGGAAGAAGACGGGCGTCACCCTCATGACCATTCACAGCGCCAAGGGGCTGGAGTACCCCTTCGTATTCCTGATGGGCCTGGAAGACGGCCTCATGCCCCATGAACGCAGCATCAAGGAAAACAACATCGAGGAAGAGCGCCGGCTGTTCTATGTGGCTCTGACCCGTGGCAAACGCCACGTGACGATGTTCGAGTGCCTCTCGCGGATGAAGGGTGGCAAGGAAAAGATCTGCAAGACCAGCCGCTTCCTTGCCGAGATCCCGGCGGAGCTGTATAACCAGCACATTAAGGCCTCGCGCCAGATGTTCCAGGAGACGGTGGACCCGCCGGAGTTGAAAAAGAAAAAGAAAAAGTTCGTGCCCAAACGGACCAATCTTTAGAGGGGAATGTGGCACAGCTCAGGGACGCGCCGGGGCGGGCGTCTCGGCTGTGATTTCGCGCCGTCAGGCGCGTTGCACGAACCCGGGCTTGCACCGCCAACCTCCGCCCACTACACTGTGCCCCCAAAGGGAGCACAGCCATGAACAAACGCACCGCACTGCTCGGGATCGCCTGGGCGCTTTCCATCGCGATCACGGCCTGGGTTACTGCGAACTGGAATCCGACCGACGAAGTAGCACCAGATCTGAAGACCCCGGAACCCGCCGCGAGCGTGCCGGTGCCCGCATCGGAAGCCTTGGCGGAGTTGGAAGCCCTCCGTTCCGAGATAGCCGAGTTAAAAGCGAACGAGACCGAAATGGGCATGCGCTACTTGTCGCTGTCGCTGGAAAAGTGGGCTGAGAATGAGGGGCGTGTTCCCGTTACCGAAGCCGATGCCGCGCGGATGTGGGAAAACAGGGACAGCGCGGGTTCCACGACCATAGAAGGAGAAATCCGCCGCTTCACTCAATTTGTCATGCTCGGCGATGCGGGTGCCCGTTATCTGGGGAAAGTGATTAATGATCCAGAGAAGGAACAGATCGAACGTGACGGCGCATTGGAGTATCTGAGCCTGATATGCACACCCGAATCTTATCAGGCGCTCCTGAAATATCGGCCAGAGCTGTTCCCGGACGATGCCTATCCCTTCGAGGGCTTCACAGGGCTCGTGGAAATGCTGCCCACCGATCAGGTGCGCGACGGTTTTCCGACATTGTTGGCGCAGATCCGTAGCGGTCTGGATCGGAACATCGGGCGAGAGCCTATCGACCTGTTGGGAGAGATCGCCTTTATACATGGAGACGGTCAAGCCCGCGTCATGCTCGGGGACCGGCGGCTCATGTCCTTGGATGTAAGCGGGCTGATTCAACTCGCGGAGCAGTCCGGCAACTCCGAGGCGCGCGTGTTTGTCGAAAACGTCGCCCGCGAACACGCGGAAGAATCCATACGCGACCAGGCCCGGGCCGCATTGGACACATGGCAATCGCGATGAAACTTGGAGAGCCACCCCACCCAGGCGGGTGTTTTCCTGTAGAATAACGCTCAAGCCACTTTCAAGGTGCCCGTTCCCATGGGGAGATTCGCATCGGCGTCCTCCGTGAATAGACGACAAGTCGGTTTGGAATGGGCTCGGAAATCCGGCATCGGCTTCGAAACGAAAGAAACCATGAAATCGTTCCTGGAAAAATATAAATGGGAGTGCATCACCGCCGCCGTGTGTGGAGCGCTCTGCCTGGTCATGCTGGTGCCGCTCTTGTCGGGAAGCCTGGGCCAGTGGTGGCCCTCCCGCGGATTCGGGGCGGATGACCGCGTGGTGATCTACCGGACGGTGACCGGCGATGCCCTGATGAGTGGGGACAGCACCCGCGAGGCGGTGGAAAATGGCTTGAGGCGGATCCGTGAAGGGATCGCCGACGTGAGCGAAGGGGAAACCGAGAACGCGACCTTCACCGCGCTGGCCTCGGAACTGGCCGACGAGTCGCCGGAAACGGTAGGGCGGATATTTCGGCTGCTCAAGAGCTTCTACGGTGCGGATCTCAGCAATACGGCGCTGCAGGGGATGGACTTTCGCGGGATCAATCTTCAACATACCGACTTCACCAATGCCGATCTCTCCGGAGCCCGATTCGACGGCGCATTCATGGAGGGGACCAGTTTTGTGAACGCCGATCTTTCCGCCGCCAAGTTTGGCAAGCGTCCCGACCATCTGCCGGAAGAGCGCTGGCCCGCGGCGGGCAATGCGCCCGGCGCCCGCTTCCTGAACTGCAATTTCGAAGGGGAAACCCTGGGTGGCCGCCTGACCGGGGCGAGCTTCGGCTCCGCCAATCTGCGCGGGGCGACCCTGCGCCTCTGGCGCTGTGAACAGTTGGACTTCCGCAGCGCCGATCTCACGGGAGCTGCCATCGAGTTCTCGCCGATGACCTCGCCCGGCGGGCAGCCCGACTGGGATACGCAGAACTTCTATCGCACGGTCATCCACGACGACAAGACCAAGGTGGAAGGACTGCGTCTATCCGGCGTCACCGATCCCGCCTTGCCCTTTGTGCAATGGGCCCTGGCCCATGGCGCGGTTCTGGTGGAAACTACCCCCGCCCCGGAGGAAGTACCCGCGGCGGAGGAAGTAGTCCCCGAAGCGCCTCCGTCCTGATTCAAAAGCTTGCACGTTACTCCACCGATTGACAAGGTTATCCATGCGCGTTTTAGGTTTTGATCCCGGCACCGCCACCACCGGCTATGGCGTGGTGGAGAGCAAGAAGAGCCGCCTGTGCTACATCGCTCATGGCACCATCGTCACACCCGCGGGCCAGCACTTCGCCGAGCGCCTGAGGACGATTCACGACGAAGCGGTCGCGCTGATCGAATTGCACCGGCCCGACGCAGTCGCTATCGAGCGGCTCTTCTTCAAGCAGAACGTGACCAATGGCATCGCCGTCGCCCAGGCCCGGGGCGTGCTCGCCCTCGCGGCCGTGCAGGCGGGCCTCCCCATCGGCGAGTTCAGCCCCACCGAGGCCAAGACCGCCATCACGGGTTATGGCAAGGCCGACAAGAAGCAGGTGCAAGAGATGATCAAGATCCTGCTGAACCTGGAGAAGATCCCAAGGCCCGACGACGCCGCCGACGCCCTGGGCCTCGCCATCTGCCAGCTTCACGCGGGGCGGTTGGGGTAAAGAGGTCACCAAGTGTGCCACGCGATCCGGCAACGCCGGTTCGTGTGCCTGGAGCGAAATAGACCTGGTTGATCAAAGTGGGATTGAACGAGCGATGTTTACCGAACATCGATTGTTCGGAAGAGCATTGGCGTAGCTGTCTAGCAGGTTGCGGTGTCCCATCTGACGTGCCACACGATTGCGAGGAACGAGCATTCGTGTGCCCGTTGTGCGCAGAACGCAGGCGTTCGGCGGCACTCCGGTGAGCGTTTTGAGCCGGGGAACAGCGCAACCGAAGATGAGCAAGTTCAAAAAACCTGGAGTATGTGCGTAGCGGAGTGGTTCGTGTTGGGAGGGACAAAGCGCCCACTTGGAATTGCCTTGAAGGTTCATAAGCACTCCGTAAAGGGCACACGAATGCTCGTTCCTCGCAATCGTGTGGCACGTCTGTTGATCCGTGTTTCCCGTGAGTGTCCAGACTGGGTTTGAAACTACAGATATCCCGCCAATTGGGGGGAATGGGCGTGGCACGACGGGGGACTCGTCATTGCTGTGTGGCGGGTTCATCGGCCTTGTGCCAGGTGCCATCCTGAAATTCATAGTGGATTGCCGGGGCGTTTCTCGTCGTCGCGATATGGGGCGACACGAGGAATATGGATTTATCCCCTTCGACGAGCACCCAACTTTGCTCGATCAGGATGTGGCATTCCTGTTGAGCCGACCCGTTTAGAACCAGCTTAACTTGCGCGTCCAATGTGCCGTCGGCATCCAGATCGAAGTACTCCATGAAGCCGGAGTCGGTATGAAAGCGGAGTATATGCAAATCGGTCTGGCCATCTTTGTTGGTATCCATGTTGACGTGAGTCGAGGATCTCGGCAAGGGCGATTCGTCGATATGAACGCTATGCACGTTTCTATCGCCCTTCTCGTCATAGGTAATCAGCACATCTTCCTCGCCCATGGAATCGACGGACACAAATTTCACGTCCAGCCTTGACACGGGAAGCACATTAATTGAAGGTGGCTCTGAATTGAGCTCCGCGATATACAGCAATTGCGTATTGAACTTGGTATCCACAACACTCGTGACGGTGCCCTCCGGTAGCTGCTCGGTTCGGAGATAGTAGCGAGGCTTGGGAGGCGGATTGCAGCCGACCAGGACGACGGCGGCCAACAGGAATAGGACGATGGAAGTGTGACGAGTCATAGCAGCTCTCCTCGGGTACAGCCTTGGGTAGTGTACCCGAAACACCGCTCGTGTGGAATCTTCATCATTGCCCAGGATTTGCCTCGCTCCAGGCACACGAATCGACGTTGTCGAATCGCGTGGCACGACTGGGGGGCTTTTGAGTGCTGCAAGTGGAAGTCTGCTTTTATTTTCAGTATAGTATGCCCAGTTCATACTTCCACCAACCGAGGTTCATCGCCCATGTTCGCATTCCTTCGCGGCACCGTCGCCATCAAGACCGTCGGCCACATCGCACTCGACGTGGGCGGCGCGGGCTATGAAATCTCCGTGCCGGACAGTGTCTATCGCAAGCTGGCCATCCATCAGGACGTGACCCTGCTGACTTATTGCCACATCCGCGAAGATGCCTTTCAGATTTTCGGCTTTCTCAAGGAAGAAGAGAAGTCCCTCTTCACCACGCTGCTGTCCATCAACAAAGTCGGCCCCAAAGTGGCGTTGAGTGTCCTTTCCGGCTTGTCTGTGCAGGCTTTCGGACAGGCTGTGCTGGAGAATGATGTAAAAGCCTTCACGAAGATTCCCGGCGTGGGCAAGGCCATGGCCCAGCGCATCATCCTTGAAATCAAGACCAAACTGAAGCAGAATCCCGATCTCAACGCCATCATCGGCGAGCCGGAATCCGTCGTCTCCACCGAGCCCGAGGGCGACGACGCCTACGAGGCCCTTGTGTCCCTCGGCTGCACGCCCCAGGAAGCCCGGAAGGCGACGCTGGCCGCGCGCAAAAAACTGGGCGACGATGCGAAGGACGAAGAAGTGGTCCGGGCCGCATTGCAGTCCATGGCCAAGGTATAATCGCGTATGGCCCACGACGACATCATCAATCCCGCCCTCCAGGGCGACGAAAGCCTGACCGAGGAACAGATCCGCCCACAACGCCTGGCGGACTTTCCCGGCCAGGAGCCGATCAAGGATAAACTCGCTATCGCCATCGCGGCGGCGAAGGGCCGCAACGAGCCCCTGGACCACATGCTCCTCAGCGGCCCGCCGGGACTGGGCAAGACGACCCTGGCGCGTATCCTGGCCAACGAGATGGGCGTGGATATCAAGCAAAGCTCTGGGCCGGTGATCGAACGCCAGGCCGACCTTTCCGCGATTCTCACGAGCCTCGAAGCCTTCGACGTGCTCTTCATCGACGAGATCCACCGACTGAACCACGCCGTGGAAGAGACCCTCTATTCCGCGATGGAAGATTTCGAAGTGGACATCATGCTCGGCAAAGGGCCCACGGCGCGCTCGATGAAAATCGGCCTCAAGCCCTTCACCCTTATTGGTGCCACCACGCGCTCGGGCCTGCTCACCCCTCCCCTTCGCGCGCGGTTTGGCGACACCTGCCGCTTCGAGTTTTATTCACCCGCCGAACTGAAGCACATTGTCCTGCGCGCCGCGCGCATTCTCGACGTGCCCATCGACGACGACGGCGCGCTGGAGATCGCCACGCGGTCCCGGGGCACGGCCCGCGTGGCCAACCGCCTGCTCCGTCGCGTGCGCGACTATGCCCAGGTGAAGGGCGTGGGCGTGATCACGCAGGAAATGGCCGATGCCTCGCTTGCGCTCTTGCGCATCGACCGCCTCGGCCTCGACGACATGGATCGCGCCATCCTCATGACGACCATCGAAAAGTTCAGCGGCGGGCCGGTCGGTCTGTCGTCTCTTGCCGTGGCCGTGGGGGAGGAGCGCCAGACCCTCGAAGAGGTACACGAGCCGTTCCTGATTCAATTGGGCTTCCTGAAGCGCACGCCCCAGGGCCGCATGGCGACCCCGCTCGCCTACAGGCATTTCGGCCTCAACGCGCCTCAATCCGCCCTGCCCGAGTTGTTTTAGGCGGGGGGTATCGCGCATAATGTCTCCAGGCCAATTGGCAGCTTGTTCGTCGGGGACTCACGGTAATCGCAGCGCAACCTTGCGCTGATTTCATTGGAAGAGCGACGATGCCCACCGAAGATATTTCCATCCTGAATCAGCTTTCTCACGGATCCCAGAAATTGATCGCGGAGAAGAGTTCCGACCTGGCGGACGGGATCAACAGCACCCTGCAGAAAGCGCTGAAGATCAACCTCGATCCCGACAAGTACGGGACCATCGCCGAGATTGGCGCGGGCCAGGAAATCGCGCGATTCTTCTTCCAGGCCGGCGGCGCGGCGGGGACCCTGGCCAAGACCATGTCCGCCTATGACATGCAGTTCAGCGACGCGATCTACGGCGAAGAGCAGCACGGGCGCTACGTGAGTCGCAGCCGCCTGGAGAAGATGCTGGACAAGGAGTTCACGCTTCTCGGCGAACGCATCCAGGATGGTTCCTCGAAGAACCGCTGCTTCTTCGCTATTGCCGATACCGTGAAGGCGGCGGGCTACAAGACCCAAGGCCAGTGCCACGGCTGGATCGGCATCCGTCTCCAGCTCTATCCCCAGGCGCCGCCCAGCGATATCATCCTTCATGTGCGCCTGCTCGACAAGGCCAACCGCCAGCAGCAGTATGCGCTTGGGGTGCTGGGTGTGAACCTGCTCTACGGCGCCTACTATCATTTTCGCGATCCCAAGTTGCTGCTCGAATCCCTCGTGGACAATCTCGAGCCGGGGCGAATCGAAATCAACACGGTCCATTTTCAGGGGCCCTACTTCGACGACATCGACAACCGCCTCATGGCCCTGCACCTCGTCAAGGTGGGTATGACCAACGCGGTCATGTTTTCACCGGACGGCGAAGTGCTCCAGCCCTCCGACGCGCTCTATAAAAAGCACTGCCTCGTTTTTCGAGGCAGCTTCCGGCCCATCACCCATGTGAATATGGACATGGCCCGCTGCGGCAAGGAGCAGTTTCTGTCCGAAGACGAGATAGAGGAAGGGCGCACGGTGCTCCTGGCCGAATTGACCATGGCCAACCTCATGAACGAGGGCGAGATCGATACCCAGGATTTCCTGGCGCGCGTGGACATGCTCGGCGCTCAGGGCTTCACCGTCCTTATTTCCAACTACCTTCGCTTCTTCCGCCTGCGCAGCTACCTCAATGAGTTCACCAAGCGAAAGATCGGCATCGTCCTCGGCGTACCCAATATTCGCGATATTTTCAACGAGAAGTATTACACCGATCTGGAAGGCGGAATTCTCGAGGCCTTCGGCAAACTCTTCTCGGGGAACATCCGGCTCTATGTCTACCCCATGATCGGCGATGATGGCGAGCTGGTTACCCTGGAGAACCTCCGCGTGGACAACAAGGTGCGCCTGTTGCTCCGCCATCTCGTGGAAAACGGCTGTATCGTTCCGCTCAAGGGCGCGACTGAGGAAGTGCTCCACATCAAATCGCGCGATATCCTCAAGGCCATCCGCCAGGGCCGCACCGACTGGAAAGAAACCGTGCCCGAGGTGGTCTACGAGACCATCGTCAAGAAACGGCTCTTCCAGTTTGACTCGGAATAATGTAGGGACGTACCGCCGCAAGGGGCCCGATACACGAAGCGCAACGGCCACGACTATCCCATTCACTTCGCTAAGCGGAGTCCACGCCAACGCGGTGGCCCACCCCGGCGCGTCTGCAACATGTCCCAGTGGATGCTGAAATCGAGACTCGGGGCAAGTAGGCGACCATGTACTCATCCACGGGGACAGGCACGCGCAGTAGCGGCCTCTGCTTCTCAGTGTAGACCTCTGAACGTATCAACGAGGCAGGCGCTCGAATACGTGGTGGGCGCGTGTCCGTCCCTTTAGAACGGCATGTCCTCGCCCGGCGTGAAGTGATAGTCTTCGGGATGGTTCGGCTCCCAGCGGTACTGCGCCAGATCGCAGGTGCCGTCCGCGCCGAAGGGTACCCCCTCTTCCTCCAATAACTCATATTGCAGCGTGGGCCGCTCCACATCGCCCCGGGCGCTCACGCCCCCTTTGCTGTTGATGACCCGCTGCCACGGCACGTCCGTGCCGGGGCCTAGCGCGCGCAGGGCATAGCCCACCGCCCGGGCGGCCCGAGGCGCACCCAGGATCGTGGCGATCTGACCATAAGTCATCACCCGCCCCGGCGGAATATCGCGGACCAGCGTGTATACGGCATCGTAGAAATTAGGCATGGGGAAAGGATAGCGTATTGAAGGCTGAAGTGTGAAGGCTGAATTCTGAAGGGAAGAGATCGGTCAGATCGGTCAGATCAGACTGATCCACGATGGTTCGACGCCCAAAGCCTTCATCCTTCACACTTCATCCTTCAAACTTTATCCTTCATCCTTCATCAAAAATCTTGGCTTTTTCCCCATCCCTCTCTATAATACCGCCGTGTGTCTCGCTGCAATTTTCACTGGAAGGAGAAACAAGCATGGCGAAGAAAAAACTTAACGTGGCCCTTATCGGCACGAAATTCATGGGTAAAGCCCACAGCAACGCGTTCCGTCAGGTGGGGCGCTTTTTTGATCTGCCGGCCGACCCGGTCATGAAGGTGATCTGCGGTTCCGACCCCAAAGGCACCCAGGACGCCGCCCAGCAATTCGGTTGGGAAGAAGCCAGCACCGACTGGGAAGCGGTCGTCAAGCGGGATGATATCGACATCATCGATATCGCGTCACCCGGCTACCTGCACGCGCCCATGGCCATCGCCGCGGCCAAGGCCGGCAAACACATCATCTGCGAGAAGCCCCTGGCCAACACGCTGGCCGAAGCCAAGGCCATGCTGGCCGCGGTGGAGAAGGCGGGCGTGAAGAACATGTGCGGCTTCACCTACCGCTTCAATCCCGCCATCGCCACGATCAAGAACATGATCAAGGGCGGCGAGCTGGGCCACATTTTCCACATCCGCGCCTGCTACCTCCAGGACTGGATCGTGGATCCCGAGTTTCCCCTGAACTGGCGCCTTCAGAAGGCCACCGCCGGCTCCGGCACCCTGGGCGACATCGGCGCCCACATCATCGACATGGCCCAGAACCTCATCGGCAATATCTCCGAAGTAACCTCCGCCATGCAGACCTTCATCACCGAGCGTCCCATGGAAGAGGGCCAGGTGACCATCGCCAACAAGCAGCGCTCCGCCGCCGGCAAGAAGAAGATGGGCAAGGTTGACGTGGACGACGCCGCCATCGTGTTGGCGCGCTTCGAGGGTACCAACACCCTCGGCACCTTCGAAGCCACCCGCTTCGCCCCAGGCCGCCGCAATTTCCACGGCATCGAGATCTACGGCAGCAAGGGCAGTGTCGTCTGGAACCAGGAAGACATGCACAAGTTCCAGTATTACAACATGGACGACCCGGCGCACCTCCAGGGCTTCCGCACCGTGCACGCCTCCGATTCGGCCCACCCCTACGCAAGCGCCTGGTGGCCCTCCGCCCACAACATCGGCTACGAACACCTCTTCATTCACGAGATGTATGATTTCCTCAGCCAGCTCGATAAGAAGAAGGTCACCTACCCGACTTTCGCCGACGGCGTACAGTGCCAAAAGGTCCTCGACGCGGTAGAAAAGGCGTCCGCCAGCAAGAAGTGGGTGAATGTGAAATAAGCCACGCTATGTTTCCGTGCGGGGCGTGATCCGTCAGAGGCGCGCCCCGCCCCCATTCTTCGTTTTACTGGGGAGCCGTTCATGATTGAGATACTGGTTTTTATCGGGTTCGTTGCCATTTTGGTGGCGGTACTTTGGGTTCCGTTTCGCAGCATAAAAGGTAGTGAGGATAGCGTTCAGCAGTCGTTTGCAATTCTTGATCAAGTCCTCGAAGACGCAAAAGAGCGCATTCAGCGGGAGGAGGAGGCCCTCGCCGTAAGTCGGCGTCTCGTGGAGCAGGGAGACGAGACTATTGCGTTGCTCAATGTCATCAAGGTCAATCTCGAAAATCGTTCGATAAGGAATTGATCTGGTCTGGGGCCGACAAGAATTTGGTCCCGTCAGGCACAAATGCGGACAGAGGGAGTTGAACAGTGGAAATGCTTGCGAACGTAAACATGCAAGGTTTGAGACACTTTGCAGAATTGAGCGCGTTGCTCGGCTTGGTCTGGCAGGGACTAAAAATTGTAGCGCTGTACTATGGAATCCGACTGATCATGGCCATTACTTCCTACGTTTCCGCCGCGGAGAAAAAAGTGGGTGTGGACGCCCCCACTACTGCGCAGGCGGGTGAAGTAGCATCGCTGTTGCGTTCGATTGAGCTCAGATTGATCTCTGTTGAGGAGTACTTGGAGTATGGCGCGGCAAAGAAACCATAGCGGTTGAGGCACGCATGGCGTTCCCGATTGGTTATATGGGTGTTATCAATGCATACGCGATAGCGAGGGAACTGGGGAAGTATCTACGAGAGGGAGTTGCGCCATGGAGTTGGTGACTATATTTTTCCTTGGGCTTATCGGTTTGTTCTGGCCGGTGGTCGCGCTCATGGCGCTGGCTCTGCTCGTGCGAATCTGTGTGGCCACCAAGCGTTCGGTGGCCATTGCGGAGGAAAACCTGGAGGTTAACCGCCTGCGTACCGCGCATCTGGAAAAGATTGCCATGGCATTGGTTTCGATGAATAAGTCGACCAGTCAAGACAACATGCCTCTGTAAATTTGAATCGAGAAACACGGCGTTTACTTCCGTGCACTGCAGATACTTCACTGTGTCTCAGAGACGGCAGGGACTTCAGCGACAGCAGGCGCTTAGTCTTCCTTTTTCTGCCGTCCCTGTAGTCCCTGCCGTCTCTGAGACACAGCGGAAAATACCCTTTAACAATCATCGCCTTCTTTGAAGGCGCGAAACACTCAACGAAGGAGAGACAACATGAAACTCGGTTTATTGACCGCCATGTTTGGCGACAAGCCCCTCAAAGAAGTGCTGGAGATCATCCGGCCGCTGGGCTTGAACACGGTCGAGCTGGGCACCGGAAACTACCCCGGCGATCCCCACGCCCCCCTGCAGGACCTGCTGGCCTCCAAGCCCAAGCGCGACGAGCTCCTGGCCCTGATCAAGGGCGAGGGTCTCGAGATCAGTGCCCTGAGCTGTCACGGTAACTGCCTGCACCCCGACAAAGACTTCGCCAAGAAGCACGCGAAAGTCCAGACGGACACGATCAAGCTGGCCGGTCTGCTCGGCGTGAAGACCATCAACGACTTCTCCGGCTGCCCCGGTTCCGACCCCAAGGCCCAGATGCCCAACTGGGTCACCTGCGCCTGGCCGCCGGACTACCTCGAAATCCTCGACTACCAGTGGAACGAGGTCGTGATTCCCTACTGGACCAAACAGGCCGCCTTCGCCAAGGAAAACGGCGTCCGCGTGGCCTTTGAAGCCCACCCCGGCTTCGTGGTCTACAACCCCGAGACCCTGCTGAAGCTCCGCAAGGCCTGCGGCAAAAACCTTGGTGCCAACTTCGACCCCAGCCACTTCTTCTGGCAGGGCATCGAGCCCATCGAAGCCGTCAAGGCCATCGGCGGCGAAGCCATCTTCCACGTGCACGCGAAGGACTCGAAGGTCGATGCGCGCAATGGCTCCATCAACGGCGTGCTCGATACCAAGCACTATGGTGACGAAGCCAACCGCTCGTGGGTCTTCCGCACCTGCGGTTACGGCCACAGCCTCGAATGGTGGAAGGACTTCTTCTCCACCCTCCGCCTGGAGGGCTACGACGGCCCCATCAGTATCGAGCACGAAGACAGCCTCATGTCCAGCCAGGAAGGTCTCACCAAGGCGGTGGAATTCCTGAAGCAGTGCCTCATCTTCCAGAAGAAGGGTGCCATGACCTGGGCATGATCCCGGGTTGAGTTACAATTTTGAGCGGGAGCGCTGTTCTACCAGCGCTCCCGCTCTCTTTGTGTGCGGACAAGGATTTATTCGGAAGCGTGATCGCCCAAGCAGATTTTCGACGATTCGCTATTCACGTGACAGGGGGAAAAACTGCCCCGATTGCCAGCGTAGTGCGGGACGCAGTCGGAACAGCACCAGAACTGCGGGATTTTCCTCACACTGCAGTGTTTCAGGCGGTGACCGACAGATTGACATGCTAGGCAATCAAGAAGTTATCAATATTGAGTAGTGTTAGTTCTAATATGGAATAAGTTGGTTACGTATTCGGCTTGTTCCGTTCATAAATCAAGAAAAACGAGCTTACAACTGACGGTTTTTTGGCGATATGACGCCAACAGGGTAAAAGCACTGCGCACGGTTTTGCCAGTAAAACGACAGTTTTTGGTCACTATCGATGTAAAATTCCCAATTGACGCGAGAAATTCCGCCCGATCTGGCAGGGGTGCCGAAAATTTGGCACGAGAGGTGCTTTTAGGAGGTCAGCCCCTTTGGAACGGTTTCGGAGCGGGCGGAAACCTCGGAAGAAAGCCCTCGCGGGCACTATGGGACTTGAGCGCAATGAAACGAATGATGCGGTACGTGAACGTCGGTATGCTGACCCTTCTGGCTGCGGGCAGCGCGTCGGCGGTGACCGTTGACGGGCAGTGGAATGACTGGTTCAGCTACGGCGGGACTTCAAATGATAACTGGAACCAGGGCGCCGCTTCCGGTTCTTTGCTTAACACAGGTATCCGTTTGCAGGACGATCCGGAGAACGACGCCTCCGGTGGCCAGAACTATGACATCGAGCAGATCTTCTATTACTACCAGGATTTGGACGCGAATTCCTACACGGGCGGTACCCTGTATATAGGCATGGTGACCGGCTACGAGCCGACCAACAGCACCTACCGCGCCGGGGATATGTTCATCGACCTCGGCTACACCGGTGGCCCCACGACCTACGACCTGGCTATTGCCACGGGCACGGAAAGTAATTCGCGCTTCTCGGATGTCTGGTCCAATAACGGATGGTCCACGAGCGGCGTGTTGATCGCGGCCCATGCCGCAGGCAGCCCCTACCGCGTGCGTGACACCCAGCCCGGCGCGAACTTCTACGGCAATGCCCAGGTGGACTGGGATACCGGTGTAGGACCCGGCTCCGCTCATAATTTCCTGGAAGTCGGGCTCAATCTGGACGGCAATCTCGAGCAGTTGATCGCCCTGGGCGGTATCGGCCTCCACTGGACCATGGCCTGCGGCAATGACTACGTCAACGTCTACGACACCAACCCCCTTTCCACGGTTCCCCCGACGCCCCAGAATCCAGTTCCCGAACCGGCCACGATGGTGCTCTTCGGCATGGGAGCCGGACTCCTCGCGGTGCGTAAGCGGCTGAGCGGCCAGTCCAGTTAACCATCACGCTGAGAAACAATCATAAATTGCGGGTCCATGACATTGTCATGGGCTCGTTTTTTGGTTCTGGCGGTCGCATGGGTGTCGGGCAGTCAAAACCGCATGGTTCCCGAAAAGTAGTAGTCACTTGAGAAATAGTTTCACCGAATTAGAGTGGATTGACCAATAGTTGTGCTAATAAGTGCTCAGATTTGAATTACAAAGGTCGAGTCTGGTCGTGAAATCGTCTGCCGAAGCACCTTGCGGGCCTGGAGGGCGCGTGGCTTGAAATGGCGTTTGGTTGAGGGGAGCAATATCGGTGTGCGGATTAGTTCGCTGTTGTACAAAGATAGCGCGAACTATTCCTCTATGCTTCGGATTTGTGGTGGGTATTTTCGCAATCGCTGCGAAGGCTGTCGGCCGACACTGCAGCGCACCTGACTGAAAATCCACCGCCAAATTTTTGGCATGATGGGTGCTTTTAGGGGTTTGTCATCTCGAAGGCTTTTCGAGGTTGACGAATGGGATTAAAGGTAGCCATTGCAGCGTGGCAAAAACTTCAGGGTCTTACGACGATGAAAAAACTTGTGCGGTTATTCAGCTTGGGATTGCTTGCGGTGATGGTTCCCGCAGGCGCGGCGATGGCGCTGACCGTCGACGAATTCAACGCGGCTTACAACGCCTTCAACTTTGGCGTGGTCGGCTCGGGGAACTCCAATGCGGGTGACCTGGCCAACCTGAGCTTCGGCCTGAACATGACGACCGACGGTTCGACGGTAACGATGACCTTCTCCAACAGCTCCGCGATCTCCGCCGTTATTGCACAGATCTACCTCGATGACAGCGGGGAATCCCTTCTGGGTAACCCGGTCATCGTTTCTCCCGCAGTGAACAATGTGCTGAAGTTCACGGTAGGTGGTGGATCTCCGGCGAACATGCCCGGCGGCAACAGCATCAGCTTCGACGCCAACACCGCGCTGAGCGTTTACGCGAATAACCCGAGCCCCAAGAATGGCATTGGCCAGGGCGAGTCGCTGGTGTTGCAGTACGACCTGCTTACCGACCTGACGACCCTCTCCGACGCGATGCAGGACGGCACGCTCCGCTTCGGCATGCACGTTCAGTCCATCGGTACGGCGGGCAATTCGGACGCCTTCATTGGCACGCCGAATGAACTTCCCCCCACCGACCCGCCGCTCAATCCCGTTCCAGAACCTGCCACGATGGTGCTCTTCGGCATGGGTGCCGGCCTCCTGGCGGTGCGCAAGCGTCTGGGAGCCCAATAACCCGAAAGGGCTTTCCCCAACCTCTTTATTTTTATCCGGGCCCGTGTCTCGCACACGGGTCCGGTTCTTTTTCAGGGCGTTGTACTTTTGTGCTGCCGGGCCGTATGCTAGTCAGGTGTGGCGAAGCAAGTACCGTGGAAGAAAGGAAATTTCATGTCCCTGGGACTGGCTCTGCTTCTGATCGAAGCGCTTACGGTCTACGGGCTGGTCTTTTTGGTACATGCAATCCGGGACCGCTTCACGCTGTTGCCCTACTATGGGCTCCTCGGCGTACTCGCGGCGACGCTGCGCTGGACCACCGATGCGGGCATTGTGTACGAGGCGGGTCCGCTGACCCTTATTCTCGGTTCGGTGGTTTTCTTCACTTCCATCCTGTTCGGGGTTTTTCTGCTCTATCTCTTCGACGGCGTTAAGGCGGCGCAGATCGGTATCTACACGGTAGTCGCCGTATCTATCCTCTCGCCGGCGGTCGCGAATCTCTTTTACTTTCAACTCACGGAGATGGATTCGGCGGCGGCGGACCGGATCATCCTGAGTTCCGCGCGGGTGTATGTGGCCTCCACAGCGGCCATGGTCATCGACTTTCTCTGCATGTCCATGGTGTGGGAGTTTCTTGGACGTCGCTGGAGCCGCCTGCCTTACCTGTTTCGTATCGCGACCTGCCTCCTGACGGCTTACTGGTTGGACGCCCTGCTCTTTTCCTTCGGTGCATTTTGGGGCGCTCCCGATTTCAGCGGTATTCTGACCGGAAACCTGATCAGCCGTGCCGTTTTGACCGTGTGCGTAGCTCCGATCGTCACGCTGTACGTGGTCTGGGAGTCACGCCGCCATCGTTACCAGATTACGCCCCGCCGGGTCATGGCCCTGCTGCACCAGAGTGCCCAGACCGAGTTGGACCTTTCGGATGCCCGGCATGAGATCGAAATTCGCAAGCGGATAGAAGAGGAACTGCGCCGCCGTGACGCCATCCTCCGCTCCCTGGCCTACACCGCCGAGCATTACCTGAACGGCGGTCGTGACGCGATCGGTATGGCGGAGCTGCTCATGACCCTCGGGAACGCGTTGGGGGTGAGCCGGGTCTGCATCTGCGAAAATGGCGCGGGGCCCGGGGGGGAGCGCCTTGTCAAGGAGCGCTTCACCTGGATATCCCCGGCTTCCGCCGTTGCCCAGCGCGGCGTATCCTGGGAGGGCACGGCGTACGGGGCCGCGGGCCTCGGGCGCTGGGAGCGCCTCCTGTCGGGCGGGGAGTTGGTCGCGGGGCTTGGCCGTGACTTTCCGCCGGACGAACAGCCGGTATTGCTGTCGCGCGGGGTACTGAGCATTCTCGTGCTTCCCGTGGTCGTCCAGGAGGTGTGGTGGGGTTTTCTGGCCTTTGAGGATTGCGAGGCACCCCGTGCCTGGCCCCGTTCGGAGCTTGATGCACTGCGGACGGCGGCGGGTACGCTGGGTGCGGCGATCCACCAGCGGCGGATAGAGGAGGCTCTGCTGGCGACCAACCAGCGGCTCGATCTGGCTTTGGAAGGCGGAGACCTGGGACTTTGGGACTGGGATATCGTGACCGATCAGGTCGTATTCAACGAGCAATGGGCCCGAATGCTGGGCTACACCCTGAAGGATCTCGATCCCACCATGCGCGCCTGGCAGAAATTGATCCATCCAGACGATAAAGTGCGGTTACGCGAGCGCATGCTGGCCCATCTGAAGGGCGAGACGTCCTCCTATGAGGTGGAAGTGCGCATGCGAAGCCGGAGCGGTGACTGGCACTGGATTTTGAGCAAGGGCAAAGTCGTTTCCAGGGATGCCAACGGCTGGGCGCTGCGCGCCACGGGCACGCACTTGGATGTCACGTTGCGCAAGGAGACGGAGGAGGCGCTCCGGCTGTCGCAGGAACTTTTCCGGCTCATGTACGAAGAATCGCCGCTGGGGCTGGCCTTGTGCGCCATGGACGGGACCTTCGTTCAGGCGAACCGGGCCTATCTCAAGATCGTGGGCTATACGGAGGAGGAGATTCGGAACCTTCGCTATCTGGATATAACGCCCGCGCGCTACGCGGCACTGGAGGAGGCCCAGCTCGAATTGATGCGGGCCACGGGTCGCTACGGTCCTTATGAGAAGCTGTATATCCGCAAGAGCGGCGATCTGGTTTCCGTGTTGCTCAATGGCTGCCTGGTGGAGGGGGCCGACGGCAAGGAATACGTCTGGTCCATCGTGGAAGACATCAGCGTGCGCAAGGCGGCGGAGCAGGCGATTGCGGAGGCGCGCGCCTACGAGCGGGAAATCGAAACGCGGATCGAGGAAACGCTGTTGCGCGGCCGACCGCCGGCCCAGCTTGAGGGCGTGGAGATTGCGGCGATCACCGTTCCGAACCAACACCTCGATGGTGACTTTGCCGAATTTATCCCGTTGAATCCCCGATGCTTTGACGTTCTCGTGGGGGACGTAATGGGGAAGGGCATTTTCGCGGCGCTGGTGAGCGCCGGGGCCAAGAGCCGCTTTCTCCGCGCGCTGGCGTCCCAGTTGGCCAGTGCTCGGGGGGATCACCATCCATCTCCAGTGGATCTGGTGGTCGCGGTGCACCGGGACATCACACGCCAGTTAATTGACCTGGATTGCTTTCTCACCCTGTGTTACGCGCGCTTCGATCTTGATGCGGGCCGGGTGACCTATGTGGACTGCGGACACACCAAGACGATCCGGTATCGCCCTGGGGACAACACGTGCCTGTTGCTGGAAGGGAGCAATGTTCCCATCGGCTTTCTCGAAGGGGAAGACTACGAGGAGCACGAGACGGATCTGCAGCCCGGTGATCTGTTCATTTTCTACTCCGACGGGCTGACCGAAACACGCAATCAAGAGGGGGCCATGTTCGGCGTGGAGCGGCTTCAGGAACTTATCCGTATCCACGCGTCTCTTGAACCCGTCGAACTCACCCACAAGGTGGTGGAACTGGTCGGCCAGTTTTCGGGGCTGGATTCGCCCGGTGACGATCAGACCTGCGTCACGGTAAAGATCCAGGACACTCGCGAGGATGCCCGGACCATCACGGAGCGGCTGAGCGTTCTGGCGAATCCAAACCAACTTGTTGTTGCCCGGACCCTTCTTCAGGAGTACCTGGCGGTCCACGCCGCGCTGCTGGGGGGGGAGGATGACTTCAACCGGGTCGTACTGGCCTTCGTGGAGGCGCTCTCCAATATCATCAAGCATTCCTTTGGAGGGAGTTCAGGCAAGATGATTGACATCGAGCTCCGCAGTTCCCGGAACCGGCTGAGCATCGCCATTACCCATGTCGGGGCACCATTCCGGCCGCGGAGCACGCCCCTGCCCGACCCGAAGCAGAAACGCGAAGGGGGCTATGGCCTGTACATCATGAACCGGTGTTTTGACCAGATCGCCTATGAGACGACGGGGACGGGTGCCCAGTGCATCACGTTGTTGAAGCTTTTTTCTCCAACGTGGCAGGTGCCCTTGCCTCCAGAGTCCCAGAACGGGGAATGGGGCGCGTAGTGGCGCGGGATGGCTTGAAATAGGTGGGGTGGCCCTATACAGTAGAGGCTCTGGAAGTACGGGCGATCGCTTCCACGCGTCGGCGCGTCCGGGTTTTCGCCCCTTTGTAGGAATTACTCATGTCTGAACCCGTAGCCCTGGCGGTTGCCGCCCACCCCGACGATATCGAATTCATGATGACTGGAACCCTGCTTCTGTTGGGGCAGGCCGGTTACAAACTTCACATGATCAACCTGGCATCGGGTTGCTGCGGCTCCATGGACGAGAACCGCCAGACGATCGCCACGCGGCGCCTGAACGAGGCACGGGAGGCGGCTCGGGTCGTGGGGGCCAAGCTGCACGACCCCATCGCGGATGACGTGGAGATTTTCTACACCAAAGAACTGATCCAAAAGATGTGCGCGGTCGTCCGGATGGCTCGACCGACCATCATGCTGCTGCCATCGCCGGAAGATTATATGGAAGACCATATGACATCCAGCCGCTTGGCGGTGACGGCGGCCTTTGTGCGCGGCATGCCCAATTTCCTCACGGCACCGCCCCGCAACCCCACGTCGCAGCCGGTCACGCTCTATCACGCACTGCCCTATGGCCTGCGCGACGGCATGCGGCGGGTGGTCCGTCCGGGGCAATTTGTGGATATTACCACGGTGCTGAAGGAGAAGCGCGCCGCGCTCGCCTGCCACCGCAGCCAGAAGGAATGGCTTGACAAGACCCAGGGCGTCGACTCGTATCTGGACACGATGGAAAACATGTCGGAGGAAGTGGGGCGCTGGAGCACGGTCTTTTCGTATGCCGAGGGATGGCGTCGCCATTCGCATCTTGGATTTTGCGAAGAAAGCGCGGATCCCCTCACGGAAGCCCTGGGGGACAAGGTAATCACGTCTGTGGCTTATGAGCGGGATCTGAAGCAGGACCCGCTTCGGGCGATGAAGCGCTACCGGCAGCGGAGCTGAATTAACTACGGCCGAAGTAGCACTTTCCGCTGAGCCAGAGCCACTGGTGGCCCGCACTGGCGATTACGCGCGGTATGACATAGGAGAGCAGGATTTCGTCTTCTTCGGAGGCGGGGATAAGATCGCGCTCCGTGAAAAAAGAGTCTTTTATTCGCTGATAAATTGGAGTCATGAGGGTACTCCCGAATAGGTATGTGTCTGTAAGATATTACCGCAGTATCGCTCAAATGTCACTATTCGTATGATAAATCAGCGCCCGAAATGGACTGTTCCGGGAAGAGACCTGTGCGGCGCTGGTCATTCAGGGTGATGTGGTTTGGAATTCGTCCGGGACTCGAGATGCGTAAGTCGTTTCAATATATGGGTTTGTTGGCTTCGGCCCTGTTGCTGGGCGGTTGCCCGCTCCTCAACCAGTTTCTCGACGTGCCCGAAAGTGCCTTTGAGGGAACGCCCGTCTCGGGCGAGGCCCCGTTGACGGTGCTCTTCTCGGATCTCTCCGAAGCAGGCTCGACCAATATCACGGAGTGGCAGTGGGATTTTGGCGACGGATCCACGTCCATGCTTCGGAATCCAAGTCATATCTACGCCGCTCCGGGCAGCTACACCGTGTCGCTTACCGTCACCACCAGTGTGGGAACCCACACCGCGCTGCGGCGGGACTACATTCAGGTCGTGGAAAAGCCCAACGCCAATTTTACCGCCTTTCCCGTTTCCGGAGGCACGCCCCTGACGGTATCGTTCGCCGACACCTCCTCGCCGGGCTCCGCGTCCATCACCGCCTGGGAATGGAACTTTGGCGATCGGAGCCCGATCGGAACTGAACAGAACCCGAACCATGTCTACACCGCTCCGGGTCTCTATACCGTAGCGCTGACGGTAACCACGGCGGCCGGAACCGACAAAGAGACCAAGGTTCAGTTCGTCAATGTTGCCGGCGCACCCGTGGCCGATTTTACATCGGACTTCAGCCCCGGCGTGGCCCCCCTCACCGTGAAGTTCACGGATAACTCCGCCACGGGTTCGGCTACGGTGCTTTCCCGCGCCTGGGAGTTTGGCGATGGGGGCTTGTCAGCGGAGCAAGACCCTTCCCACACCTATACCGCCTCGGGCGTGTACTCGGTGTCGTTGACCGTGGAAACCACGGCGGGCATGGACACGGTGACCAAGGCCCAATTCATCACGGTGGGGCAGGGGCCGGATGCCGCCTTTTCAGGAGCGCCCCTTTCTGGCCCGGCTCCCCTTTCGGTTACTTTCACGGATGAGTCCGTGCCCGGCACCCAGGCGATTACCCGCCGCCAGTGGGACTTCGGCGATGGGGGATTGCTAAGTACCCTGACCAATCCTACGCGGGTGTATACGGAGCCGGGAAAATACGATGTTTCCCTGCGTGTGACGACGCCCGCCGGCACGGACACGCTGCTGAAGCCCGCGTACATCACGGTGACGCCCAGTGTGGCTTTCAGTGCCAATCCGGCGGCGGGCAAGGGGTCTCTTTCGGTGCAGTTCACCGATCAATCGGACTTGGGGAAATTTCCGGCCAGCGCTTACGCCTGGAACTTCGGCGACGGCGGAAGCAGCACGGAGCCCAGCCCCTCCCACACCTTCGGTGCCCCCGGTGTCTATGATGTGTCCCTGGCGATCACAACGGCGCTGGGGGAGAGCGTCTCGGCGTACGCCGGAATGATTACGGTGAGTCCGGACGCCGCGTTTTCGGCCACGCCCGCCAGCGGCGCTCCGCCTCTCGACGTGGTGTTCAAGGACGAGACGGTGCCGGGCGCCATGACGATCACGGGCTGGGGCTGGAGCTTCGGCGATGGCGTTTCGAGCACGGAGCAGAATCCCAGCCATGCCTATACCGTGCCGGGCCGCTACACGGTTGCGCTTCAGACTGCCACGGCGGGTGGCGTCGATACGGAACAGAAAACTGGTCTGGTCGAGGTGAAGCCGGTGGTAGATTTCACCGTGGATTCACCGATGGGCCAGGGCACCCTGACGGCGGCGTTTGAAGACGCCAGCAATGCGGGCAATCTGAATATCCTCGGGTGGCACTGGGAATTTGGTGATGGTGCGAGCAGCGCGGCGCGCAATCCGACCCATACCTATGAGGCGATTGGCACCTACGACGTGTCGCTGACGATCACCACGGTGCTGGGTGAGGAGCGTGTTTCCAAGGCGGGCTTTATCCGCGTGGCGCCCAAGGTGGACTTCGAGGCGGACAAAGTTACCGGCACCGGTGCGCTCTCCGTGGGCTTCACGGATAAGACCGATCCGGGAACGCTTGAGATAGTATCCTGGAAGTGGGATTTCGGCGATGGCAAGACAAGCGATGAGCAAAGCCCCCGACATGACTATACCCCGGGACTCTTCAATGTTGGTCTTACGGTGACCACGAGTCAGGGCGAGACCTCCACGGTTAAAGCGGAAATGATTCTGGTGACGCCGGAGGTGACTATTGGCGTGGTGCAGCCGACGGGCCCCGCGCCCTTCGAAGCGTCGTTACTGGACCTGACCGATGTGGGCGCTTTTGTCGTGGAGGGCAGGCTTTGGGAGCTGGGGGACGGGACAACCAGCGAAGACAAAGACCCCGTTCATATCTACGAGGAACCGGGCAAGTACACGGTCACGCTTACATTAATCACGAACGGCGGCGAGTTTTCAAAGACGATCGCGGACTACATCACCGCGCAACGCGGCCCGACGGCGGCCTTTTCCCACACAGTGTTGCGGGGCGGCGCTCCAGCCGACCCGGTGACGGTTTCCTATGTCAGTATGGCCCTGCCCGGCGATGCGCCAATCTTGAATCAGGAATGGGACTTTGGCGAGTCCGCCATCGCCACTGAGGAGGCCGCCACGGAGGCGAATCCTACGGTCACCTATCCCGGGACCCTGTTCGACACAGTCCCGCAGGACGTTTCCCTCACCGTGCGCACGGTCATCGCGGAGAATGTGCTGGTCAAGGAGAATCTCTTCGGCGCGCCCGTGGCGAAGTCAGTGCTTCCAGAGGATGTGCTCGGGGACGCCGTGCTTACGGCCATAGCCTCCGACACCAGCGGCGATGTGTGGGCCATTGGCTCGGCGGAATCGGCCATCGTCTTGCGCCTGAGCCCGGAGGGCGGGCAGCGATGGGGCGTGTTGCTTGACCATGACGCTGCCCTGAAGCTGAATGACGTGCATGCGCCAGGCGATGGAAGCGTTTACGTCGCGGGTACGCTCGGAAAGACGGCCTGGGCCGCGCGCTTTGATGCGCAGGGTGAGCTCATGTGGGAATTTCGCCATAGCGCCCCGTCGGCCACTGCCGGGTTGGCGCTGGCCACACGCGCGGATGGCACGTTCGTGTTGGGTGTGCGCAGCGCCGTGGGCGCGGGCGAATTCGGCCTTCAATTGGTGGAATTGGATGAGCAAGGCCGTCTATTGGCGAGCAACCCGGCCATTCTCCCCCTGGGTGAGGGTGACCGGGCGCAAATCGCTGTGGGCGATGATGAAGTCCTTGCCATCGTCGGTAGCGGCAACGCGCCGAGTGTGGTTTCGCGTCTTGCGACGGACCAGGATACATGGACTATCGTTGGCACCGTCGAATCGGGCCTGCCGTTGGCGATTTCCGGAGCGCAGCCTATGGGAGGGGCCTTCTGTGCCGTTGGCGACCGGGATTGGAGCCGAATTGTCCGGGTAGCACATGGCGGCATGGCGGAAACCTTGCTGAACGTGCCGAGTGATACCATTGCGATTTCGGCTTGCGAAGAGGGGAGCGAAGTGATCTGGCTTTCACGTGAGGGGGAAGACCGCCGTTGGGAGTTTGGGCGGGAACGTATCGGGGAGTAGGGACAGAGGCGTCGCCTCACCCGATAACGACTAAAATAGCCCCAATTCCTGTCGGGCGATCTGTTCCGCGAAGCGGAAAGGTATGCATTGCCACGGAGGACCGTGGCAACGAGTGGTGGGGTTATTTTCGAAGCAGCCTTGTCAGTTGCCTCACTCGGCGTAAACACGAGGAAGGCCGACAAGCGCGCTTCGTTTTGTCGCGTCACGGGGCGCCGCTGTCCCTGTGCTACGGAAACAGCGCCCAGAGGTCTTCCGGCTTGGGGCAATCGCCATACTCGCAAAGCTCGAAGTTCTCTGCGTGGGTGACGGTGTCCGCCCGCGCCGCGCCGTAGCGCCGGGCCAGCGTGACTCGGGATTTTTCGGCGCGGGATTTGAAATAGGGATCCCAGGTCTCTTTTAACCATGCCAGCCGGCCCGTGACATCGGCGGGAGGCATGGACGGGGCCTTCATGATCCAGGGCAGCCATTCGTAGAACTGGGAGTCCATGGCATCGAGCATGGCCCATTTCACGTCCATCACGTCGCTCACATCCACCGCGACGTCCATCTGAAAGGGGGAAGGGCGCGTGAAGTCATCCATCATGTACAGGAAGACGGGGTTCTTCTTCAGGGCGGGAATATGGGGGCAGAAGTTGGGTACCATGACCATGTAGGCGGCATCCTGCACCGCCATGGCGCAGTAACGGTGGTCGGGATGATAGTCGTAGGGCCGGTGGGTCAGGACGACATCGGCCTCCCACTCGCGGATGATTCGGACGACTTCGCGCCGGAGTTCCATGGTGGGCATGAGCTCGCCATCGTGATGGTCGAGGACGAGATCGTGAAAGCCCCCGATCTCGGCGGAACGCCGCGCCTCTTCGCGACGGCGAACGGCCAGGGCACCACCGCTGATTTCGTGGTGGCCGATATCGCCATTGGTCATGGACACGAGCAGGACACGATGCCCCGCCCTGGCCCACTTTACGAGGGTCCCGCCGGCGAAGACTTCGCCATCATCGGGATGGGCGCCAAAGCATACAATATTCATATAGGTTTACTGTGCGGCGCCGATGGCTTCGGTGGCGGCGGCACTGGCCGGTGCGGCGGGGGCTTCCACCGGCGGCGCCGCGACAGGTGCGGCTTCGGCAGGTGCCGCATCGACCGCCGGGGCAATCGCTGGAGGTGTCAGCGCGGCGTCTGGTGCCGTGGGCGCTCCACTGGGGTCGGCCGCCGGGGCACCGGGCGTGGGGGCGGGCAATTCAGGCGCGCCGACGATGATGCCGACGTAGTTGATGCGGAAGGCATTGCCGATAAGATTGCCCGTATCCTCGGGGGTGTTGGTGTAGGTTGCGGGATCGATGGTGGCGGGATCGGTGCCCGTGGGCGACATGATCACCTGCGCCGTAGCGGAGATAAGCAGGGAAGGGGGCAATACGGAGAGCCCCTGAATGGCATCCACGCGAAATTCCATGGGGTGGCCGCTGCCGTCGGCCAGCCGATGCTGCGGGGCCGTGTGGGCATCGAGAACGGTCAGGAAGCTCAGGAGTTCCTCCTTGCTATCCTTGCCGATTTCGCGAAACACCTTCCCGCGCACAGCCACGGGGCGGGAAGCAAAGCTATCGGTGCTGCTGAGCGCGACTTTGACCCAGAGTTCGGCCGGCTTCGGGTCGCTGACGTTCAGCGTGACGCTATTCAGCCGCTGCTTGGCGTTCCGGAGCTCTTCCACCGCGATGCCCGGGACCGGGCCGCCTTCGAGCGTCAACTCCAGCGAGACTTTCGCCTCCACGTCACCCACGTCGACTTTCTCGGTGTCCGAGACGACAGGGATCGCCGCGGTGGAGGAGCCTCCCGCCGCGGGGGGGACGGTCACTTTTTCCTCTCCGCAGCCGCTAAGAGCCAGCACGAATACTGTCAACGCTACCATCAATTTCATGGTCTGTAACTCCCGATCGTTCAATGAATCCAAGACTATAATCGGACGATCAAACCATAAAGCCGTCCAGTTTCGCAAGTCGGCGTGGCAAGGGGGAGGGCGGCGTGGGGCCGCCGAGGGAGGCTGGAAGTCGCGGGCTAATTACCCTCGCCATCTTCCTCAGGCCCAGGCGGCCGGGTGCGGGTCTTCCGCAGGGCCGTGCGAAACTCCTCGCTGCCCAAGGTATCCTCGAACAACTCCTTCTCGCCCAGGCTGTATTGCATGCGGGTATAGCGCAGGTCGAGGAGGGCCATGTAGAGGGCAACCAGCAGGGACACCAGGAAGAGCCCCCAATAGGCAATCTGATAGACCGGCTCGAGGCTGGTTACCCCGGGCCGGGTGCCGGACCAAGCCATGACGCCACAGAGGGCCAGACTGACGAGGCCGATGCGACGCCAGGTGCGCTGGTCGAGTATGGAGTCACGCTGCTTAGTTATAGGGCACCCACACTCTCTCTTCGTAGGTCTCGCCCGAAGGCGTGCGGACGATACGAACGTCGTAGTGGCCATTTTGCGTGCGCGTGGGGGGAGCCTGGTTTCTGCGCTGGCGCCGTTCATCGACCTGATCGCCGACGATGGCGCCCGTGAGCGCGCCCGCGCCCGCGCCGATCAAGGCGCCTTCACCGGCATGGCCGGACTGATTACCGATAATTGCGCCCGCGCCCGCGCCAAGGAGTCCGCCGACAACAGCGCCGTCCTGCGTGGGGGTCGTATTACAGCCTGCGGCGAGGGTCGTTGCAGCAAGCAGGCTGAGGATAGCTAGTTTTTTCATTTTTACCACCTTTGGTTCGGGGCAGTCCCATTGTGACTGCGGCCCGCCTTTCCGTTAGTTTACCACGGAATTTCCGATATTTTCATGAAGAACTGTTCTGCTTACTAGACGCGGCCCAGGGCAGTATATTCATGACATCTTCTTGCGGCGCGGGCACCTGCGGGCTATGATAGGGGCATGAACGACGCACTGGCACCCCTGAGACACATTGACGCCGCCCCCGTGGAGCACGAGGGCAGCACCTTCATCGTGATGCGGGACACGAGCGGCTACGTGGAAGAGCAACTGGTGCTCACACCGGCGGCCTTCTTCATTGCTTCACTGCTGGATGGCCGCAAAGAGATCGGGGATATTCAGGCGGCCTTCCTCCAGCAGTTTGGCGGTGCGCGGGTATCGGAGGAGCAGATCCTGGAGGTGGTGGAGTATCTGGACGATCATGGCTTCCTGCAAAACCGCCAGTTCGAAGCGATCCGCGCACGGATCGACGGGGAGTTTGCTGCGTCGGACACGCGGCCAGCCTGGTTGGCCGGACGTGGCTATCCCGATGATGCCGTGGAACTGCGCGCGATGATCGACGGCTTCTTCACTGGCTCGAACGGCCCTGGTGCGGTGGATGCTGCGGCAGAGCGTGGGCACTTGCCCGGCCTGATCGTTCCCCATATCGATTTTCACCGTGGGCATGCGGGCTATGCCCATGGCTACAGAGAACTGTTCTCGCGCGAGAAGCCCGATGTGGTGTTTATTTTCGGCGTGGCCCATGCGGGCGCGCCGGTGCCCTTCATCCTCACGCGGAAGCATTTCGACACGCCCTTCGGCACGCTGGAGACGGATCAGGAGATCGTGTCGCGGCTGGAGAAGGCCTGCGCCTGGGATCCCTTTGCGTGGGAGGGGCGACACCGCACGGAACACTCCATCGAGTTTCAGGCGGTGATGCTGGCGTATCGCTATGGTCCCGATGTAAAGATAGTGCCGATCTTGTGCGCATCGTTGTGCGCGAGTTACGAAGACGACGCGCCGGGTGAAAATCCCGCGACTTCGAATTTTCTGAAGGTATGCCGAGAAATTGCCTCGGAGCCGGGCCGGAAAGTGGCGGTAATCGCCGCGGCGGATCTGGCCCATGTGGGCAAGTGCTTTGGCGACGACTTCGATATCGACGACACGGTCGTGCAGCACGTGGCGGACCGGGACTATGAAGATCTGGCGCACGTGACCGAAGGGCCGGTGAATGCGGATGGCTTCTACAAATCGGTGATGAAGGACCTCAACGAGCGCAAGGTCTGCGGGCTGAATTGCATTTATGCGACATTGAAGACGCTCGACGGCGCGGTGGGGTCGGGGACGATGCATTACTACGGCTACGCCCCGGATCCTTCGGGCGGCATCGTGTCCTTCGCGAGCGTCACGCTTGAGTAGCAGGGTGGTGGGTCGAATCGAGCGCCTGCTCGGCTCCGGCTTTCCGGGCTACGCCCTGTTGATGGGTATCGGGCTTTTCATTTTCCATCTCATCGTCAATCGCCAATACGGGTTTCACGGCGACGAGTTATATTTTCTGGATTGCGGGCTCCACCCGGACTGGGGGTACGTGGATCACCCTCCCTTTACGCCGTTTGTCGCGCGTGTTGCCACTTCGCTTTTTGGTATCAATCTTTTCGCCTTCCGTCTCTTCCCTGCCCTGTCACTGGCGCTGAGTTGCCTGCTGACTGGCTGGCTTGCGCGCCGATTGGGCGCAGGGCGCTTTGGCGAGTTCCTGGCCTGCTTCTGTTTTGTGATGGCGCCGATGATTACCCGGGTCGGCGCATTTCTGAATATTCCCAGCTTCGAACTGACCTTCTGGCTTGTTGCGGCGCACATTCTGGTGACGATCGAGCACCGCAACGGCGGGCGATGGTGGCTGGCCTTTGGCGCGGTCTGTGGCTTGGCGCTCCTCAACAAGCACACGACTCTCTTCATGGGCACGGGCGTTGCCGTGGGCCTCATCATGACCCACCGCCGCCGCGATCTCCAGACGCTCTGGCCTTGGCTCGGCGGCGTCGAGGCTCTCCTCATTTTCCTGCCCAATCTGGAGTGGCAATACCGGCAGGACTGGGCCACCCTCGAATTCGTGCGCAATATCAACACCGAGGTTATGGATTCACGGCTGGTATTCGTGATCGGCCAGTTCGTGCTGATGAATCTGTTCAGTTGGTGCGTGCTGGGTGCGGGGCTGATCTTTTACTTTCGGGATCCCGTGGGTCGACGCCACCGGATGCTCGCCTGGATATTCGTCGTCGTGCTGATCGTTCTGCTGATCTTGCGAGCCAAGGTTTACTATATTTTGCCGGCCTATCCGCTGCTCTATGCTGGCGGGGCGGTGTGGTTGGAGCGGCGCTGGATTGGATTCCGGGGAAAGGTCAAGCGCGTTGCGTTATGCGCTGCAATGACAAGCATGTGGCTGTTGTTGCTTCCCATCGTGGCGCCGATAGGTACCCTGGAGTGGAAAGAAGCCTACAGCGGGCGCCTGCTCGGCGATCCGACCATGCTCACCTTCGATTTTCGCTTTCAAATCGGGCGTCCCGAAGAACTGGCCACCTTCAAACAGATCTATACAGGGTTGACGCCCGAGGAACGGGACAAGGCCGTCATCCTCACGGGAGAATACGACAGTGTATCGGCCATCCATCTGCTCGGCAAGGACCTGCCCCCCGCCATCAGCGGCAGCAATTCCCACTACCTCTGGGGACCCCAGGGCAACACGGCGGACTGCATGATCGTGCTTGGCTACGAGAAAGCGTTGCTCGAAACGTGCTTTGGCGAAATCCGGCGCGTCGGAGAATTGCCGCGGCGCAGCGAAGCGGAGGACGGCTCGACGACGCGACCGCTCTACCTCTGCAAAAAGCCAACCGCGCCGCTGGAAGAACTCTGGCCCCGGCTCAAGCATTATCGGTAATCATCGAAAATGGCGGGGCGTCGATTATGGTCGTCTTGAATGAGGTAGGGTGCCAAAAGTGGCTCAAAGCCCACCTTCGGTCGCCGATGCAGTTTCGATTTTGCCTGCCGTCCCTGAAGTCCCTGCTGTCCCTGTGAACGCGCGACGCCACCCAACCCACAAAAAAGCCCGGACGAGCGCACCCGTCCGGGCCATTTCGAATCACGAGAACTTACTTCGCCAATTCCTTCCCGGCATCGCCGGCGATGCGGGTCTTGATGCCGAGGTGTCGGCAGAGGGCGATGAGTTCTTCGAGGATGTCGCCGTAGCCGATGACGATGTGGTTGGACATGTGGGTGGCCATCATCTCGTTGCGGTCGTAGCCGGGGATGTGGACGTTGGCGATGGGCCACACGGGTGTGGTCTTGTCGAGGCGTTCCTGGACTTCCGCTTCGGGCAGTTCGAGGACTTCGCCGCGGCCGACGTCCATGCCGAGTTCACCGAAGGATTCATAGGCGCGGGCCCAGGTGATGACGCCGGGCTTGGAGACGCCGGAGCAGGTGCCGCCGCCCTTGGGGAAGTACATGGCGGCCTGGCGGAATACTTTGGTTTTTTTCCAGCCACCGTAGTGCGCGGGCGGCGCGGCGCCGGAGATGAGGAAGACCCAGACGAACTTGCCGTCGAAATCGCGGCCCCAGCGCACGTCGTGGAGGGTGGTTTCCGTGGGCAGGCCCTTGCGTTCCAGGATGTCGTGCATGAGCAACTGGGGCACGCCCGCGCCCATGTCGCCTTCGTTGAAATGGGGGATGGCCTTGCCCTTTTTCACGACGTTCTTCGTTTCCGGATCTTTTACGTCGGGCCGGTCCATATTGTTGAGCATGCCCTCGACGAGGTCGGAGGCGGCGCAGACGCGCATGAGGCCGAGCTGGTAGGGGATGCCGATGGCGGCGAGGCCGTAGCGCTCGACGAAGCGGCAGGCGGCGGCGTACATCTTCATCTGCTCGATGACCTGGCTGTGGACGAGGTTCTTCGCGGGATCGGTGCCCCAGTCAAACCACGCGCCCTTCTTGACGAGGAAGTCGAGGTGCTTCTGGGCCTCTTCATCGCTCACGAGGGCCATTTCGGCAACCAGGTCGGATTGGTTGAGGTATTCGATGGGCAGGCCGATCTTGCCGAGGTGCGCGGGATCCATCACGGCGTTGAGCATGCCCATGCAGCCGGGATCGAGCTGGCCCATGATGCGGCGGTTCTTTTTGATGTCGGCGGCGAGTTCCTTGCCGAGTTTGTCGGCGGCGCCGCTTATCTTGGCCTTGTCCGCGTCGGTCAGGTGCTTCGTGCTGTGCTTGATCTCGCCCTTGGCGCACCATTCGCCCAGCTTCTCCATGAAGTAGTCGTCCTTCAGGAAGCTGTCGGTCCAGATGCGGGAATGCTTCACGTGGAGGCGGTCCAAGGTGCCCGCGTGGTTGAGCAGGGCCACGAGGCCGGGCCAGGTGCCGTCGAAGTTGCCGAGCAGGAGCTTCGGGCCTTCGTGGGACTGAAGCGGGCCGCAGACGTGGTGGGCGTAGGCCCAGCAGCTCAGCACGATGACCACGGGGGCCTTCGGGTCGATCTTCGAGAAAACCGCCGCGCCCTCGGCCTGGCGGCGGATGAAGCCATGCTTCTTCTTCGCGTCGTACTTGGTGGCGATCTCGGTCTTGTAGCCGAGTTTCTTGAAGGCCTTCTGCACTTCCTTCAGCGTGGTGTCCTGCATGGGCCAGCAGACTTCGCAGGGGGCGTCGCGAAAGTCGCCGTTGGACACGAGATAGATGGTATCGTTCTTATTCATGGTTGTCTTCCCAGGCGCCGCCAGGCTGATCGAATGGCGCGCGGCGCGCGTTGCAGTCCCGTCCGGCCGCGATGGCCGTACACAGCGTTTCGTCTCCGCGGACGCCGGGGATGGCGTCCGACGGAGAGCATAGCATTTTGCAATTGACAATGGACAATTGAGAATTGACAATTGACAATTGACAATTGACAATGGGAAATCTGCTGGATACGACGAACATGAAGAATTCGGAGGGCTCTCTGCCGTTGTCCATTGTCCATTGTCCATTGTCAATTTGGATTTCCATCATCATCCCTTCCCGTGACCGCCGGGCGTGGCTTTGTGCGCTGCTGGATTCGCTGGCGCGGGAGCTGGACGGGCGCGAGGATGTGGAGGTGATTGTGGTGGACGATGCCTCGTGCGACGGCACAGCGTCCGCCGTGGTGGAGTGCTATCCCTGGGTTCGTCTGGAGGTGGCGGAGAAGCCGCTGTGGCCGTCGGCGGCGCGAAATCGTGCCGCGCGCGTGGCTTCGGGGCGGCTGTTGCTCTTTCTCGATGCCGATGGTGAGGTGGCGGAGGGCTGGCTGGAGGCCATGCTGGCGGCGGACGATGGTCATACCGTGCTGCTGGGGAATGTGGTCGATTTTTTGGGCGGGCGCGTACAGTCGGTGCCCCGGCGGTCAACCTTTCTGGGGAAGAGCCTGCGGTGCCGGCCGGGGCGGGCCAACACGGGACCAAGCTGCAATCTGGGCATGCCGAAGGGGCTGTTTGACGCGCTGGGCGGTTTCGACGAGGAATTGCCCTATTACTTCGAGGACAGCGATCTGTGCATCCGCACGAAGCGGGCCGGGGCGAAGTTTCGCTTTGTGGCGGAGGCGGTGTTTCGCCACCATGGCAGCGAGATAAAGCGTGGCGAGGCGATACGCCTGCAGGAGGCCCACGGCGTGTATGCGATGTTGAAGGGATATGAGGGGGATTGGGTGCGGACGGCGGTGTTTACGCTGGGGAATGGGGGGTGGATTTTGCTTCGTTTGGCGAGATGGATTATGGCTGGTAGAATATCGGATGCTGTCTTGCTTTTGCGCGGCTGGAGACAAGGCTACACACGTTTTGTCCTTCCTCGAATTTGATTGGGACGCTGGAGGGAAGGCACATACGATCGATAGCTCTCAACTACCATGTGAATAGAGACTGAGGCGAGTTCTGTGACAGAAGCTTGTTCTGATTTTAGACTCGGATTCGATTTTGGAGGTTTACCATGTTTGATGGACTTGAAGGGCAGTTGACGGATGCGGTGTGCAAGGCCTACCAGAGATGGAGGGACGAGCATCCAGACGAGCAGTTGTACGCTTTTGGGATAGCGACCAATGAAATGGCGGAAAGCGCCGGTGAAGTGGCAATGTCTGAGCAGGGCTTGGCCGCCGCCGCGGAGAAGTATCTGAAGCGCGACTGTCCCGACGGAAATCTGAATCAACTTGCGCGAGAGCTGCGCTGGTCGGCATACGATTCACCCTATTGCCTTCAATATGAAGACCTATTCATAGAGACGAATAGGCGGCTTGAGCAAATCGCAGAATACACGCGTGAGCTGGATCCAGACGACCCGGCATTTCAAACACATATCGAGGACCTGTTCTCCATTTTTGTAAAAGCACTAAATAACTTTCGAGTTCGTGCTCTCGAAGGCGATCAGTCGGTCTTGCTTATGGTCTGGCCAGGGGATTGTGGGGAGGACGAGTTTAACTGGTTCTTGGAGCAATGCAACGGACCCGAGGTTGTTTCAGCGCTCTATGCCTGGTTAGAGGAAGTGAACGAGTAACCTCCAATACGCCTGATAGCCTGAGCGTATCGCGTTTCAATCCGACTAAACGACATAGACGTATGCTATTCACTATTAGGGAATCTAGTATGTGGTTGTGGGCCCGTGTGCAAAAAGGTCATAAGATTCACACATACTTCGCGTTGCGCCAGGAAAGGCATCCCATGCCCCCGGTTATTGCCATAGGTCCCTCCAGTTTTGCGGAGAAGGACGACACCCCGCTGCGGATGCTGGAAGCGGCGGGTTGTGTGGTCAAGCCCAATCCTTTCGGTCGTCGCCTGACGGAGTCGGAGATCATTGCGCACTTACAGGGGGTGGATGGGCTGATTGCCGGGCTGGAACCGCTGAACCGCACGGTGCTGGAATCGGTCCAGCCTCGACTGAAAGCGCTGGCGCGTGTGGGGATCGGCGTGGCCAATGTGGATTTTGAAGCGGCGCGGGACTTTGGCGTGGCGGTATCCTCCACGCCCGACGGGCCCATCGACGCCGTGGCGGAGATGACCCTGGCGTCCCTGCTCTGTCTCGCCCGCCAGCTTATCCCCACGAACGCCGCGCTGCACCGGGGCGAGTGGGCCAAGTCCATCGGCATGGGCCTGCGCGGCGCGAAGGTTTTACTGATCGGCTATGGCCGTATCGGGCGGCGCGTGGGTGAATTACTTCAGACCTTCGGTGCGGAGGTCCTCGTGTGCGATCCGGCGCTGTCGGGTGAACTGCAGGGCATGGCCGTGGTCGATCTGGCGGAGGGGCTCGTCCTGGCGGACGTGATCTCGCTCCATGCGAGTGGCGAGGACTGCATATTGGATGCCCATGCCTTCGACCTGATGAAGCCGGGCGTCCTGCTGTTGAATGGCGCGCGGGGCGGACTGGTGGAGGAGTCATCCTTGCTCGCCGCGCTGGATTCCGGTAAGGTAGCGGGCGTGTGGTTCGACGCCTTCTGGGAAGAGCCCTACACCGGGCCGCTTACCCGTTACGAGCAGGCCATTCTGACGCCCCACGTGGGTACCTACACGGAACGCTGCCGCCTTCAGATGGAGACCGAGGCGGTGCGGAATCTGTTGCGCGATTTGGGTCTCCCGGAGTTTACATTGTGATTGCTGCCGATCTTTCCCTATGGCGTAATTATTTCACCGGCCCCACCTGGACCGCCGCCTTTGAGTTTCTGGAGAAGCTCCCCGCCGACAGCCCCGATGGCGATGGGCTGACGTCCATCGTCGGCGACGAACTGCTCTACCGCGTGATGAGCTATCCCACGCGCGGCATGGAGGGGACAACCGTCGAGGCCCACGAAACGTATGTGGACATTCAGATGTCGCTGGAAGGCACGGAAGCCATCGACTGGTTTGTTCTTGACGGACTGGAAGTGAACTCGCCCTATAACAGCGAGAAAGACTACGCGCTGTACGAGCGCCCGGCACAGCCCACGGGAACCGTGGTCAACCGGCCGCGCTACTTTTCCGTGTTTTTCCCGGAGGACGGCCACACGGCGCAGAAGAGCGCCGACGGCGTCTCGGAAAACGTGCGCAAGGTGGTGATCAAGGTGAAGTTGTCCTGCGTGCGGCCGCTGTGATCATCAGAGGCTGCCCCTCATCATGAACATCGCCATGATTCCCGCGCGCATGGGCAGCCAGCGCCTGACGCAGAAGAACCTCCGGGACCTCGGCGGCGTGCCCCTGATCGTACGGGCAATTCGCAAGTGCCGGGAGGCGGGCTGTTTCGATGAAATCTGGGTAAATTCCGAGCATGAGACCTTTGGCGATTTGGCCGCGCAGGAGGGCGTTAGCTTTCACCAGCGCCCCGAGGCCCTGGCCAATAACACGGCCACCAGCGAGCAATTTGTCCACGAGTTTCTCATCGCCCATCCCTGCGAGCGGGTTTTTCAGGTTCACTCCATCGCGCCCTTACTCACGGCGGGGCAGGTGAAGGATTTTGTCGCGGCGATGGTGCAGGGCGGCGAGGATACGCTGCTGAGCTGCACCCACGAGCAGATTGAGTGCGCGATGGATGGCGTTCCGGTGAATTTCAGCTTTACGGAGAAGTCCAACTCTCAGGAATTGCGGCCCATTCAGCGGATTAGTTGGAGTATCACCGGCTGGCGGCGTGAGGCGTATCTGGCGGCCTTTGCAGCGGGTCAGACGGCGACCTACGCGGGGCGTGTGGGCTTCTTTGTGCTGGACCGTCTCGCGGGGCATATCATCAAGACGGAGGAGGATCTTCAGATTGCGGAGGCGCTGTTGCCGCTGCGGGATGGGGCGTAGGGGAGCGTACCAAAACACCCTGCACTCTCGTTACCACGGTCCTCGGTGGCAATAAGTGTACTGAGATGCAAACTCTCAGTTTGCTGCATTCAGCCAATTCTCCCATGGGAAAAATCGATTGTGATGGTCCCGAGTCACGACGTCATACAACGGGACAGCCGCGCCGGTCTTTGCTCGTCTCGTTGTGTCAAGGGCATTGCTGCTACGATTGGCACATTCGCATCGACGAAGTCGTGTGGCGCCGCTGCCCCTACAACGTCTTGAAAACCTCGATGTTGTAATAGGGTTTCTGGCAGAGATCTCCGTAGCTCGCGAGGTTCTCGTGGAGCGCGCGGGTGATGTCGGTGATGGCGTATTTTGGCTGGAAGCCGAGATAGGTCTTGGCCCGCTCGCAGCTTACTTTGTAGTTGCGGAAATCCTGGACATCCTTGATCTTGATCTTGACCTTTTTGCCGGTGCAGGCTTCCACCTCGTCTTTCACGAAATCGGCCACCTGACCCACGGTGAAATTGTCCTTCGCCACATTGAAGACGCCGCTGATGGTCTTGTCGGCTTGGACCGCCCGGAGGAAGGCGCTGGCGGTGTCGCGCACGTCCAGCAGGGGCCGCCAGATCGAAGGATTGTTCACGGTGATCTCGCCGTCGAGGATTGCACACTTGAACATGGTGTTGATGATGAGGTCGAAGCGCATCCGGGGGCTGTGGCCGCAGACCGTGCCCTGGCGCAAGGCGATGGTGGAGAAGGTATCGTCCTGCAACTGCAACACGCCGTGCTCGCCCGCGAGCTTGGAGATGCCGTAGGGATAGGCGCAGGTCACGGGCGCGTCTTCATCATAAAGTTCGTTCACCGTGTAGCCATAGACCGAGCAGGACGAAGCATAGACAAAGCGCTTCACGCCCGCGCGCTTGGCCTGAAAGGCGAGGTAGGAGGGCAGGGCACCGTTCTGGATGAAGTTCATCGCGGGGTTGAACTCCGCCATGGGATCGTTCGAGAGTCCCGCGAGGAAGATGACCTGATCGTAGCCCCGGAGGTCCGCATCGGTCATGGTGAAGAGGTCTTTCTGGATGACGGGCGTGCCTTCGGGCAAGTGATTGCCGAACCAGAGCAGATCGGCCACGTCCACGTCGTAGCCGTGCTCCTGGAGCATGGGCACGAGCACGGAACCAATATAACCCGCGCCACCGGCGGCGAGAATACGCATGAAAAGAACCCTTTCGAATCGGGGGAAAAGCCTTGGAAAGTGTGAGCGAGGCCCAGCGCGGGAAGTATAGCAAGCGGGCGTGGGTGGGGTACACTTTGGGATAGGATGGATTCGACCGATACGACCGATTTTATCTATTCGGGAACGTTTCGTCGCCGCGGTAGATGTCGTGGACGAGTTGCATGGCACGCAGGGCCTGCAGGGAGCTTCCCGAAACGACGGGGGTGTCCTCGCGGATACATCGGATAAAGGCGTCGATTTCGGCCGCCCAGCTCGGGTCCTCATCGAAGTAGATCGTTTCCTCTGTGGGCGGTCCCGGCAGCGCCGAGCGCCGGGCAACGGTGAGGGTTTCGTCGCCGTAGCTGCGCGTGCTGGTGAGGATGCCATTCACCGAGAGATAGCCGCCGCTCAGGTAAACCTCGAAGCTGAAGCGATGCTTCCATTGCGTGCTGGAGCTGTGGATCTGGGCGATGCGCCCGCGGCCATCGCGCAGGAGAGCGAATGCGTTGTCTTCGATGCCCTCGGCGCCTCCCGTGTTGGCGACCATGCTCTTGACCTCCACGATATCGCCGAGAAACATTTCGCAGAGGTCCAGCAGGTGGATACCCTGATCGAGGAGGATGCCGCCGCCCGCCATTGCGGGATCACCGCGCCAGGCATCCGTGCCGCCCGCCTTGCCATAGATTCCGCGGATCCAGAGGATTTCACCCATGCGGCCGCCCGAGGCGATTCGGTAGGCTTCCTGGATACCGGCGTGAAAGCGGTGGTTAAAGCCGAAGGCGAGTTTCTGGCTTGGATGGGCTGCTTCGGCATCGCGGATGCGCCCGATATCGGCGACGGTGCGACCCGGAGGTTTTTCGCAGAAGACGTGCCTACCCGCTTCCAGCGCGGCGATAACCATACCGGGCGTGATGGCGTTGGGCGTGCATACCCATACGACATCCACGCCCGGCGTGAGAATCTCTTCAATTGCTGAAACACAGGGGATACCAGGGTGCTCCGCCCGAAAGCTTTCCGGAGCGGGGTCGTAACCGCAACAGACTTCCACGTCTCCCCGCGTGAGCAGTTCGCGCGTGCGGAGGTGGCCCATTTTGCCCAGGCCGATGATGGCGGCGCGTATTTGGGGTGTTGCGGTCATGTGTGGCCCAGTTCCCTGAGTAAAGTAAATCACAGCCGGGACGGCTGTGCCACATTCTTTTCACTCCCGGTCAGTGGTGGAGATGCTTCCCGCGCGACATGGCGATGTAAGTGATCAGGATGTGGCCGAGGATGTTGAACACGTCTTCTACAGGGCCGTACTCGTCTTTCGTCGCGGGGATGATCACCTTGATCTGGCATTTCTCCGCCAGGCGACCGCCGTCGAAGCCGCAATAGCCGATGGTGGTTGCGCCGTTGGCGTTGGCGTAGTCCACCGCCTGAATCAGGTTCTCGCTGTTGCCGCTGCACGACATGGCGATGACCACATCGCCGGGGCGCATGTGGACACGGAGCTGGTGAGAGAAAATGTGGTCGAAGCCAGCGTCGTTGCCCAGGGCGGTGACGGTGGCGATGTTGTCGCTCAGGCACAGCGTGCGCAGGCGGGGCTGGTCTTCGATGAAGCAGCCCGCGACCAAATCATTGACCAAGTGCGACGCGGAGGCCGCACTGCCGCCGTTGGCCATGCTGAAGAGGGTGTTTCCGTTCTTGCTGCACTGCTCGACGGCGGCGACGGTCGCGGCGATGGCGTCCTTGTCGAGGACGTTCATGATTTCGAAAAGGCGCTGCGAATAGGCGGCCACGTATTCCTGCACGCTGGAGACACCGGCGTGAATTTCGGCTAACTTGTACAAGGGGATACTCCTGAATGTTTTTGTTTAGGGGATAGGTGAAGCTTTTCGCGCCGCCACTCGCACGTGGGAACTCAAGCGGTGTTTCTGGAGGAATTCCTGAAAGTCCGCGTGGGCGAAGCGGTCGCGCCGGGCCAGCAGTTCGGTGAAGAAGGGCGGCAGCGCGATGCTCGGATCGGCCGAGCAGGCCTGCAGCACCAACTCAACATCCAACTGGCCGGGGGTGCTCAATTCTATCAGTTCGAAGCCGCTCCGTTGTAGTGTAAGCTCGATGCCTTCGATGGAGAGAAGATTCAGGTGCTCGGGCGCGAAGATGTAGGGGGCTTTGTCCCACAGCAACTGCAGATCGAAGCCGGAGCTCGTCCGCGTGGAGAGGAAGAGGAGTCCGCCGGGCTTCAGCCGCTCGTGAAGGGCGTCGAGAAAGGCGCTGGGCGCGTGCTGGTGCTCCAGCTTCTCGAAAGCGCTTATGGCGTCGAGGGGCGGCGCGTTATCGAGGCCAATGGCCGTGGCGAAGGACGTGTCGCCACCGTACTGGGCATCGATGCTGTAAAGCGGGCCGAAGAAATCGAGTGCGGCCACCTCCTCAAAGAGGGCGGGGACGTAGGTGCGCAGGTCCGCGTAGACCGGTCGCGGGGGAAGGCCCTGGGACTCGGCCAACTGGCCCATCCAGAGGGCGTTGTTGCGAAGCTGATGATGGCGGCGCTGGGTGGCGGTTGCATCGGCGAACTGGACCGCGCGAAAACGGCTGGCCTCGGATTCCGCATAGTAACGCTCAAGCTGGTCTGCGTCGGGCCGGGGAGATACATAGACCGAGCGGCACGCATCGCAATGGACCCAGGCAAAGCCCTCTTTAGCGAAGGCCGGGCGTGGCCGGTCGAGTCCGCATCCGGGGCAGGGCACATCCTCGCGGCGTTCGGCCGGGAAGAAGGCGGCGGCGTCGCGTATGGAGAGGCGTCTAAACTCGCTCAGAAGGGCGGGGGGCCGTATGTCGGCATCGTGCAGGCCGCTGGAGAGGACGGTGTGCTTGCTGATGCGGCTGGAATTCATGAGCGACTCCCACGTGATGGTCAGGGGGCCTATTACAGCACAGGGCGCGGGATTGCTTCAAAGCGCGGGCGGCGTTACACTTCAACCCATGAACCGAGCACAACAGAACCACCAGTTTCCAGGCGGCCGCGCGTGATCTATCTTCTCGAACATTCCATCGCCGTGGTCAGTTTCCTCCTCGCGATTGTACTGCTGACGGACGTGTTTCGCAATAACCGGCAGCCGAGCGGCACGATGGCGTGGGCCATGGCCATCGTGCTTATTCCGTATGTGGGGGTACCGCTCTACATCCTTTTCGGGGGACGCAAATTCCGGATGGTGCGAGAGCGCAAGGCGGACCTTTTTGACGCGGGCGCGGGCACGCCTTCCGCGCCCATGGAACCCCTGTGCCTGGCGGATCGTGTGCTGCGCTCGGGCGCCATGCCCCCGCCGAGAAGCGGCCATCAGGTGGAGATTCACTTCAATGGGGAAACGGCGTTTCATGAACTGATTGCCCTGATGGAGCGCGCAGAGCACTCCATCCACGTCACGACTTTTATTCTTGGACGCGACGAGGTGGGGCGGGCCATTGTGGACGTACTCGCCCGCAAGGCTGGGGAAGGGGTGGAGGTTCGTCTGCTGCTGGACAGCCTGGGGTCCACGTGGACGCGTCGCGGCTTTGTGAAGCCCCTCCGCGAAGCGGGGGGCGAGGTGGGGCACTTCCTGCCGGTGTTGCCCGTGCGGCGTCGCTGGTCGGCCAACCTGCGCAATCACCGCAAGCTGGTGGTGGTGGACAACGCCTCGGCCATGGTGGGCGGCATGAATCTGAGCACCCTGTTCATGGGGCCCGAGCCGAGCCCGACCCGCTTTTGTGATGCGAGTGTTTTCCTCAGCGGGCCCGGCGTCTGCGACATACAGGACATTTTTCTGAACGACTGGCAGTATGCGACGGGCGTCGAGCAGGAGCGCATAGCGGCGTCGCTGCCGGCCTGCAAGGTGGAGGGATCGAGTATTGTGCAGGTGGCCGCCAGCGGCCCGGATTGTCCCGATGACACGATGCACGATGCGCTGGTGAGCGCCATCGGTGGTGTGGAAGAGCGCGTCTGGATAGTCACCCCCTACTTCGTGCCCGACGAACATCTATTGAAGGCCCTGGCTCTCCAAGCGAAGATGGGGAGAGATGTAAGAATCCTGATTCCCCGGCGCTCCAATCATCGAATTGCCGATTGGGCGCGCCGCCCTTCGTTGCGGCGGCTCCACGAGGCTGGCGCGCGCGTGTACGCCTATCCCATGGGGATGATTCACAGCAAGCTTCTGCTCTTCGACGCGTCGTTGGCCGTATCGGGCTCGCCGAATCTGGATATGCGCAGCATGTACCTGAACTTCGAGATCGCCCTCTTTCATTACAGCGCGGAGGAAATAAAGGCCATCGAGCAGTGGTTCGAGGGCATGTTTTCGGAATGCGAGGCCTGGCTTCCCAAGCCGCTCACCCTGGCGCGCGAGTGGGCCGAAGGTATTTGTCGGCTGGTGTCGCCGCTGTTGTAGGGGACTGCCTCCCGAGCCACAGCGTCTTGGCCGCGTAAGCGCGAAAGGTGCTGTGCAGCGAGGGTGGCTGTACCCCGGAAGAAACGTGGCGCGCGTGCAGTGCTCTTGCCCCTACGATTCGCTATGGGGACAGTTTCCGATTGGTGACTCGACATGATATTGCGGGCCAGACCTGAGCCAATCGGCAACAGTCCCCGTCAGATCCCGTGACCCGCTTCGAAATCTTCGTAGTAGATGCGGTGGTCCATGTCGAGGGCGGGCGACTGGGAGAGGGTAACGCCGACCGGCCGCGCGGGCACGCCCACCACCGTGGTGTGGGGCGCCACATCTTCCAGCACCACGGCACCGCAACCGACCTTCGCGCCGACGCCTATCTCCACGTTGCCCAGGATTTTTGCGCCAGCCGCAATCAGCACGCCCTGGCGGACCTTGGGGTGGCGGTCGCCCGTGTCCTTTCCCGTGCCGCCGAGGGTAACCTCGTGGAGCATGGAGACGTTGTCCTCCACCACGGCGGTCTCACCGATGACCACGCTCGTGGCGTGGTCCAGCAGGATACCCCGCCCGATCCGCGCGGCGGGGTGGATATCCACGCCGAAGACCTCGGAAATTCGGCTCTGAAGGAAGAGGGCCAGATCGTGGCGATCCCGTTTCCAGTAATAGTGGGCCACGCGGTAGGCCTGGATGGCCTGATAGCCCTTAAAATACAGCAGGGGCGTGGAATATTTGTTGCAGGCCGCATCGCGATCACACACGGCTACCATGTCCGCCCGGATGGCCGCGCCGATATCCGAATCGTTGTAGAAGGCCTCGTCGATCAAGTCGCGCAGCGAAACCGCCGTGAGGGTGTGGCTTTCCAGCTTGCCCGCGAGCTGAAAGCTCAGGGCGTCCTCCAGCGAGGTGTGATTCAGGATGATGGAATAGATGAAGCTGGCCAGCATGGGCTCGCACTGCGCATCTGCCGTGGCCTCCGCGCGAACTCGCTCCCATATTTCGTCTCTATGCTGCTCCATGTACGCCAAACTCCTGTCTCGATTGCCTTCTACAGAAATATGCGTAGCATAGCATGGGGCTTGGGGTGGCCGCACGCGGGGAACTGGTAAATGGGTCTTATGGGTCTTATGGGTCGGCCTTTCACTAGACCTATATGACTCATAAGACCCATTTTCCTGCGTTGTGCCCAGGCCGCGACACCTTATTCGCGACCCGGGCACACATTATCACTGAGGGGTTGCGCCGCCGTTGTCACGCAACCGCTTGAGTTGATACCAGGCAAAGCCCGGGTAAATGGCAAAAAAGACGCCACCGGCCAATTTCGGGGTGAGACCATCGCGATCGGCGACAAGCGGGTTGCCGATGGGCAGGCGGGTCAGGGTTTCGGTGAAGGTGGGGATCATGTGGAACAGGAAGGTAATCGAATAGCTGAGCATCTCCACCTTGCGCGAGGCCCCGCCAAAGACCTTCGACTTGCCTGCGAGCGCGGCGAGGCCCAGCGCAAGCAGGGTGACGACGCCGAGCATGTGCGCTTGGTTGAAGCCACCGTGACGGAAGATGCCGAAGCCGGTCAGGCAAGCGCCGACCGTTGCGGCGACATAGACCGTGCCCGGGAAGCGACTCGGGTGGATGTCGCGGTGGCGGGCCAACTCGACGGTGCCCGTCGCCACGGCGATGAGGCTGATGATGGTATGCATGAGCCCGAAGGGCGACAGTTGAAGGGACTCCAGCATCGATCAACACTTGATAAACGCAAGAAGGTCGGCGTTGAAATCGACTTCACCTGTCTGGGCGAGGCCGTGGGACGCGCCGGGATAAACCTTCAGCGTCGCATTGGGGATTAGCTTGGCCGAGAGGAGTGCGGACGCGCCGATGGGCACGATCTGGTCGTCATCGCCATGGGCGATCAACGTGGGCACATCGAATTTCTTCAGGTCCTCGGTGAAATCCGTGGCGGAAAAGGCCGCGATGCAGTCGTAGGCCGGTTTGACCCCCACCTGCATGCTCCACATCCAGAAGGAGTCGCGGAGGCCCTGGGATATCTTCGCGCCGGGGCGGTTATAGCCATAGAAGGGTGTGGTCAGGTCTTTGTAGAACTGTGAGCGGTCCGCCAGCACGCCCGCGCGGATGCCATCGAACACGTCGATGGGCAGGCCGCCGGGATTGGCTTCGGTCTGAAGCATGATGGGGGGCACCGCACCCAGCAACACGGCTTTGGCCACGCGGCCCGTGCCGTGGCGGCCGATGTAGCGCGCCACTTCGCCGCCACCCGTGGAGTGGCCCACGTGGATGGCATCTTTCAGGTCGAGAGATTCCACGAGCTTCGCGAGATCGTCCGCGTAGGTGTCCATTTCGTTCCCCTCCCAGGTCTGGGTGGAGCGGCCATGGCCCCGGCGATCATGGGCGATGACGCGGTAGCCATGGTTCGCGAGGAACATCATCTGCTCGTCCCACACGTCGGCGTTGAGGGGCCAGCCGTGGGAGAAGACGACGGGCTGGCCGCTGCCCCAGTCCTTGTAGAAGATTTCGACGGGTTTGCCTTTTTCCTGGCCTACGGTAACGGTGCTGGTCATGGGGAGGTCCTCTTCGCGCTCGAAGGCGCCTGGGTTGGTTTACGACACACGGAAAACCTGGCGGACGAATGGGGCGAGGCTCGGGCGCTGCTGCACGCCTGAAAATCTGCCGTATACTTCGCCGCCTGTACTACTGAAAACCCCGACGCCGATCAGTTTAGCGATTTCCGGCGGTGAGTTACAGCGATTCGGGTGTGCGTTCTTGAACGCGCTATTATCCGAGAATCGCGTGTGATTCCGCTCTAATTGCGGCAAGGAAATGGCAAATAAGGCTTGGCGATTGGAGGTATCGGGCCCTCGTTCGTCGCTACTGAATGACCTGATTGGACCAGATCGCCCAGTAGATGGGAGCGTCACTGGGATCTTTCTCGGCATACTCATTCACGATGCCCGCCATGCAGAAATTGTCGATGGGCACATCAAGGGCGAGGCGGTGGAGGTCGCCGGTGCGGAAGCGGGTCACCGTACCGCCTATCTCGCCGGAACGCTCGTCTGCGGCCTCGGCGCGATTCTTGAGAGGATTGTACTGGCCCACAAAGATTGTGCCGCTGGCCTCGCCGCGGTGGACCTGAACGATTTCATATTTCATGACGTAGGCGTAGTCGTAGATATCGTTCGGCGGAAAGGTGCCGGGGATGTCCACGAGCTTTGCTGTGACCTCGATGGTGCCCATGGAGGTGACCTTGGGATCGGCACCATCGGTGGGGGCGGGGCCGCCGCAACCGGCCAGGAAAGCAACAAGCGACGCAAACACAAAACAGACAAAGACACGGTTCATGGTTGGGCGATTTCCGTATAGGTCCAGTGGGGTTCCCAGCCAGCGGGCAGGGCGAGCATAGGGGCATTTTCGGCGTCGGCGTGGATCGCGCGCAATTCGGGGCTTACACCGCCGATGGCGGGCGCGTCGGCCAAGCGCATAAGGAACATGGGCGCGCCCTCCTTCTCCGATCCGCCCCCGTCGGCGACGGATTTGGTAAAGAGCACATAGGCACCGTCGGGGGAGACCTCGCCGCCGTAGATGTGGAAGCCGTCTTCGCCGTAGACGAGCTTCTGGCCAGTCCCGTCGGCATTGGCCATCCAGAGCTGGGTGACGCCGTAGCCGTCGAGGGCCTTCTGATTGTCGGGGCGCGACGAGTAGATCATGCGTGTGGAATCGGCGAACCAGCCCGGCGTGCAGCTCTGAAAGATGTGGACCGGGTTCACTTCGCCCGTTTCCGCGTTCATGCGGACCACATTCCAGGCCGCGTTCTTAACGTTGCCCGTGCCACAGAACCACTTCCCGTCGGGGGAGGGGAAAAGCTGCTGATAAATGCCGTTGCGCGGCATCTCGCGCACCGTCTCGCCGGTGGCCGCATCAACAATGCGGATGCCCTGGCGGTAGAGACAGGAGAGTTGCTTGCCGTCCGGCATCCACGCGGCCCAGGGCAGCTCGCCCTCGGCACTTACCACGCGGGGTTCGGAGCCGTCGGCCTTTGCGATAACCAGCTCCCCGGAGAAGCCCCACTTGTCGTGATCAATTTTTGTGCCCTTTACCAGGCGGCGATAGAGGAGCTGGGTGCCGTCAGGCGAGAAACGGGGCGCTGCTTCTTCATGAAGCCGGGTGTCCGTCAGCTTGCGCACCTCGGAGCCATCGGGGCGCATGGCGAAGAGGTCCCAGGTCTTCGTGTCCGAGCGCGCGCTGTAGGCGATCCAGCCTTTTGTGGCGACTTCGGCCTTCAGGGCGTCGGTGGCGTCGTCGGCGGGTGCGGGTGCGATGGTGGCTACTGCCACCGTGAAGAGCACGCAGCACGATAGAAACTTAACCTGTGATGTCATTGCGAGCCACTCCGATTCCCTGTTCCTAATTCCTTGATCACCATGCGATGAGTTGCTTTGCGAAGTCGGCCAGTAGCCTACACCCTGGCAAGTAGACGTTCAAGACTGTGGCGCTCAGCCACCGGCGAAGTCCGAGTTACTTCGGCTCCACCGCCCGCGCTTCCACGTTGGCGATGTCAATCGTCGGGGCCGCGCGGGTGACCATGTCGAAGCCCAGGCCCGTGTAGTGGCCGGGCGTGATCTTGATCGCGGACACATCCGGCAGGGTGATGGGTACTTCAATGCGCTGCCATTTTGTCGTCAGGGTGTGGATGGCCTTCGGGTTCGGTGGGCCCTGAGCCACGGCCACCACGCCCGGCTCGCCGGAAGACTCGAAGAGCTGGTAGCCCTCGCCTTTCACGGGATTCGTGGGGTCGTAGCTGTGCCACATAATCGGCACGATGGGCAGGGTGGCTTCGGGGGCCTCTGATACGATGCGGGCATGGAAGCTAAGCGACACGGTCTTTCCCGAAAAGAGGCGAACATCCTGAAGGCCGAAATACTCCAGGAAAGTACCGCGAAAGGCATTGGTGTGCTGGGTCTCGCCTGATTCCGGCGGCGCGGTCCAGGTGATGCGCAGATGTCGCGTTGGACTGCCTGGAACATCGGTCTGGCCTTCGGGAAAATCCACGACATCATAGGTGGCCGTCGCACCCAGGCCGGGTCCGCCATACCAGTGGGTGAGAAACTGGGCGCGGTCTACGCCGACGGAGGTGGTGGTCAGGCCCTTGCCCGTGTAGGTGGGCCAGTCGCTGAAGTCGCCGTTGATGACGGCGTTGTCGCCGAGGGCGGCGAGGAGGATGAGCGTGAAGGCTATCATGTCAAGTTCCTGGGTCGGTCTAAATCGTGAGGATTCGTTGCAGGGACGGCAGGGACATCAGCGACGACAGGAAATGGTGAACTGCAACCTGCTGTCCCTGAAGTCCCTGTCGTCCCTGCAAACAAGCAACGTATCACCATCTTGACACCCCGGCGCCCGTTTTTCCACAATACCCCGAGAGCAGTTCGGGAACCTCAACCACCGTATCGCGGGGGCCACTTCTACTATGTTAGCGCGCGTACAATCGGCAGCCGTGCTCGGCATCGACGCCTACACTGTTGCCATCGAGGTGGACAATACCGGTGGCCAGACAAATATTACACGAATTGTCGGTCTCCCGGATGCCGCAATAAAAGAAAGCGAAGACCGCGTCAAGAGCGCGATTCGCAACTCCGGCTTCCGCTTTCCCCGGGGCTACAACATCATCAACCTGGCGCCCGCGGGCATGCGCAAGGAGGGCAGCGCGCTCGATCTGCCCATCGCGCTGGGCCTGCTCGCAGCCACCTGCCAGATCGACGGCAAAGGCTTCACGGAATACGCCTTCGTGGGCGAGCTCGCGCTGGATGGCTCCCTGCGGCCCGTGTCGGGCGCGTTGGCCATGGCTCTCAATGCGCGCAACCAGGGCCTGCGCGGTATCGTGCTGCCCGCGACGAATGCCGACGAGGCCGGGGTGGTGCAGGGCTGCGACGTGATTCCCGTGCGCTCGCTGGAGCAGGCCACGGCCTTCCTCGCGGGCGACGAAGAAATCCTTCCCCACGTGACCGAGGTCGAGGAGCTCTTTCAGGCGGCCCATATGCGCGTGCCCGACCTGAGCGAGGTAAAGGGCCAGGGCCACGTGAAGCGCGCGCTGACCGTGGCGGCGGCCGGGGCCCATAATATTCTGATGGTGGGGCCCCCGGGCACGGGCAAGACCATGCTGGCCTCCCGCATTCCCGGCATCCTCCCGCCCATGAGCTTCGATGAGTCCCTGGAGACTACGCGGGTTTACAGCGTCTGCCCGGTAGAAACGCGGAAAGAGTCGCTCATTGTGACGCGGCCCTTCCGGAGTCCCCACCACACGTCCACCACGGTTTCCATCGCGGGCGGCGGCCAGCACGCCCACCCCGGCGAGGTGAGTCTGGCGCACAACGGTGTGCTGTTTCTCGATGAGCTTCCCGAGTTCAACCGCGCAGCCCTGGAGGTGCTGCGCCAGCCGCTGGAGGAGGGGCTGGTCCACATCCGCCGGGCGAACTATTCCGTAACCTATCCGAGCCGCTTCATGCTGGTGGTCGCGATGAACCCCTGCCCCTGCGGCTGCCGCACCGATCCACGCAGGCAGTGCCGCTGCAGCACGAACGACGTGCAACGCTACATCGGCCGCCTATCGGGGCCCCTGCTCGACCGCATCGATATTCACGTTGACGTGCCCGCGCTCAGCTTCGACGATCTCACCGACAGCCGGATCAGCGGCCCTACCACGGAGGAAGTGCGGGCACAGGTCCTCGCCGCGCGGGAGCGCCAGCGCGCCCGGTGCAACGGGGCCACGCGCTACAACGCCCACCTCGACAGCAAGACCCTACGCCACTACTGCAAGTTGAACGACGCGAGCAAGACCCTCCTGGAGCGGGCACTGAATGCCCTGGGACTGAGCGCCCGCGCCTACGACAAGATCCTCCGCATCGCCCGCACCCTCGCGGACCTGGAAGATAAAGACGACATCACGGAGCACCACGTGGCCGAGGCGGTGCAGTATCGGAGCCTCGACAAGTCGGTGCTGTAGGGACTGACGCGGAAGAACGAAGGCAGCCTGCTCTCCGTCGGTGCCGCGTCAGTCCCCGCGCTGATTATTCGTATTCGCCGCCCGATCCGACCTTAAAAGCCGTACCGATTCCGAGGGCAAAGAACAGGAGGTCCATCGGTCCGAGGGTGCTGACAAACATTTCGCTCATGGGAATCCCGTCGGCGAGCAGGACCTCAGACTCTGCGTTGGACTGCTCCTGCCACGCCTGGAAGGTGGGTGGTGTGTTGCCCCACTCCTGAAGTCTTGGCACTTCGAATTCCTTGAAGTCGCTGACTTCTTCCTGGCCCACTTCGGCGGCTGTCGCCGCTTCCGTGTACCCGTGCGACACCATGAAGGCCGGGTAGTCCGCTTCGGAGGTGACCGCAGTAAAGTCGGCGGCGTCAACTTTCAGTTCGTTATAGTATTCCTCGGAGAAGCTCGTGTCGGCGATCTGGGTCAGTTCCTGGTTTACGAAGTGATGAATGACCATGTACTTCCCGCTGAGAATCGCGACGGCCGCTAGCAGCGCGCAGACGATGCCGGAGGTCTTACCCCGACCTTCGAGGGCATAGGCGCCGTAACCCACCGCGCCGCCGACGCCCCAGGCGATCCACCCGATTTCGTAGCCCGTTGAGACGGCGATCACCGCCCAGACAATTGCGCCCACAATGGCCCCGCCTACCGCGCCCAGAATAGCATTGATTTCCATGCGAATTTCTCCTTGTTTCCGATTGAATGACAGGAATACAACGCCCTGGGCGCTTGAGAGACGCCCTTGTTACTGCCGCCATGCCCTGCTATGTAGATCCCAATAGGCAGCATGCTACGACAGCGCGCGATATTTTTCAAGGAAAATTATCGGGTCGATTCCCGTGTTCCTGGATGATGGGACGGTGCAGGGCCTGACTCGCCTCCTCCGCGTCAGTCCCTGGGTTGCCAGGGAATGGCCCCGGCGCGGTTGATGTGCTGGCGGAGGGCGGCGAAGAGCTCGCGGTGCATTGCGTGGTCTTCAGGCAATGGAGCGGCTTCGACAGGATCGTCGGCGAGGTTGTAGAGGCGCAGGGCTTCGAAGGGGCCGTTCTGCAGGAGCTTCCAAGGGCCTCGCCGGATGGCGTAGTACTCCTGACCGCCGTAAGGGCCACCTTCGCGGCGCACCCAGATCATGGTTCGCTCGGGGTCGGTGCCGGCCTCGCCGAGGAGTGCTGGGAGAAGGTTCAAGCCGTCGATGTTGCGGTCATAGGGGACGCCAGCAAGGGCGCAGCAGGTGGGGTAGAGGTCCATGAGCATGGCGGGATTGGCGGTGTGTTGGTCCGCCCCGATTCTCTCTGGCCAGACGACGCCCATGGGCGATTTGATACCGCCTTCGAACATGTCCTGCTTGCCGCCATTCAGGGTGCCGCTCGTGGCGCCCGCGCGGAGATCGCCGCCATTGTCGGAGCAGAATACAATGAGGGTCTGGTCGTACTGCCCCGTGTCCTTAAGCGACTGCACCACGCGGCCAATACCGTCGTCCATGTGCTCGATGAGCGCGGCGAGTTTTGCCCGTTGCTCGGGCATGGCGGGATCGCGCGTCTGTACTTTCTTAAGCCAATCCTCCGGCGGCTCGATGGGCGAGTGGGGCGCGTTGTAGGCGAGGTAGAGGAAGAAAGGGGCCTCCTCAATCTGCTGTTTCTGAATGTAGTCCACGGACCACTGGGTGAAGAGATCGGTAGCGTGGCCCTCGGCTTCGATTGCGTCCGCGTTGTGGCGCAGGTAGTTGATCCCGTGGCGGCGGTGGTTGTTGTAGTCGTCCATCATATCGCCGAGAAAGCCGTGGAAGAGATCGAAGCCGCGCTCGTTGGGCGTGTTGGGTGATTCCAGCCCGAGGTGCCACTTGCCGATGAGGGCCGTGTGGTAGCCGCCGCGCCGCAACACGGCAGGGAGCAGTTCCATGTCTTCGCGAAGATGGCCCCAACTGTTTTCGCGATGGGTACGGATCACGCCGGGCACGCCCGCGAGGTCGGGGTAGCGTCCGCTGAGCAGGGCGGCGCGCGTGGGGGAACACACGGGGCTGTTGGTGTAGAAATTGTCGAAGCGCATGCCCGCACTCATCAGCGCGTCGATGTGGGGCGTCCGAATGTCCGACGCGCCCATGCAGGAGAGGTCGCCGTAGCCCAGATCGTCCGCGAGGATCACGAGGATGTTGGGCGGGCCCGTGCGCACATCGGCGGGGCGCGCTTCGGCGGGTAGCGCGCCGAGCGCGAGGGTACTCGCGGTGGCTTTCAAGAAGGTGCGTCGGTTGGGCAGCAAGGTAAAGTTTCTCCAGTTGGCTTGTGTCATGGGCACGGCGTGCGGCATGCTACGGGCCTGTCATGGTGGGCGGCACGGCCCGCGAAAATCAAGAGAGAAAATCTGACCGATCAGACGGATCAGACTGATCGAAGAAACCTGGAAATGCTCCCGATCGGTCTGATCGGTCTGATTCGTCCGATTGGTTAGGCAAAGGAAATCGGCACAATGACCATGAATCTCTTTCGCGCGATCTTCTCGCTGTCGCTTCTCCTGGCGGCCCTCACGGCCCAGGCCGCCCCGAAAAACATCGTGCTCTACGTCACCGACGACCAGGGCAGCACCGATGCGGGATGCTACGGCAACCCCGTGATCAAGACGCCGGGCCTGGACACCCTCGCGGCGTCGGGCACGCGCTTCACCCGGGCCTTCTGCACCACGCCGTCGTGTAGCGCGAGCCGCTCGGTGATCCTGACGGGCCTGCTGAACCACGCCAATGGCCAATACGGCCATGAGCACGACTACCACCACTTCCGTACCTTCGACAAGGTCAAGAGCCTGCCGAACCGCTTGAACGAAGCCGGCTATCGCACCATTTCGCTGGGCAAGCTCCATGTGGGCCCGCCCGAGGCCTATGACTTCGCATCGTGGGGCGTTGATTTCATGGGCGAGGCCAAGAGCATCCTGCCGCGCGATCTGGCGCAGGCCGCCGAAGCCTTCATGCTCGCCGACGATTCCCAGCCCTTCTTTATGTACTTCTGCACCGTGGAGCCGCACCGGCCCTTCAAGCGGGAAACGGCCGATGCGGTCAATCCGAAGGATGTGATTGTGCCGTCCTTCCTGCCGGACAACGCCGCAACGCGCGAGGAGCTTGCGGCCTACTACGCCTCCGTGCAGCAGGCGGACAGCGGCCTCGTGCGGCTTATCCAGTCCTTGAAGGAAACGGGCCACTGGGAAGACACGCTCATCATCTATGTGTCCGACAACGGCATGGCCTTTCCCGGTGCCAAGACCAATTGTTACGAGCCGGGGGTGCGCCTGCCCTGCGTGGTGCGCAATCCCAAGGCAGCGCGGGAGGGTGTGGTGACCGATGCCATGATCACCTGGGCCGACATAACGCCGACGATTCTGGACTATGCCGGTATCGCGACGAAACCGGAGGAATTCCACGGGCGTTCATTTCTCTCCGTGCTGGAGCAGGAATCGCCCGAAGGGTGGGACAGTGTTTTCCTGAGCCACACCTTTCACGAAGTGACGATGTACTACCCCGTGCGGGTGCTGCGTGACGAACGCTACAAGCTTATGTGGAACATGGCCAGCGGGCTGTCTTTCCCCTTCGCCTCGGACCTCTGGGAATCCAAGACCTGGCAGTATCTCGTGTTGACCAACGCCACTCACTTCGCGAAGCGCCCGATTCAGGATTACCTGCATCGTGCGCCCTTCGAGCTGTACGACCTGGAGCAGGACCCGGACGAGCTTCACAACCTCGCGGACATCCCGGTATATCAGGAGCGCCTCGCGGAGATGAAGGCGCGCCTGAAAGGGCACCAGGAGCGAACCGGCGATCCTTGGATACTGAAGTGGGAGCATGAATAAGGTGCGTACAGGAATTCTGTTGATCGGTGGTCTGTTGTTGTTCGTCACTGGCTGTGGAGAGGTGCCCAAGCTGGCCGCGCCGCCGTCGGCCCGCCCGAACATTGTCCTGATTGTTATGGACACCCTTCGCGCGGACCGTATCGATGCCCGACGCAATGGCAAACCCGTCATGCCTTTTCTAACGCGGATGGCCGAGGAGGGCGACAACTATCGCAACGCCATCAGTCCGAGCAGTTGGACCAAGCCCGCATTGGCCTCGGTGCTGACGGGCATCTACTCCAACCGCCATGGCGTGCGGCACAGTGCGCGGATCGAGGACCCGGAGCATCCCACGAGCGACGTGTTGGGAGAGTCGTGGACGACCCTCGCCGAGTGGCTGGTCGCGCAGGGCTACACGCCCTGGGCCTTCCAGACGAACGCCAATCTGACGCGTGCCCTCGGATTTGCCCAGGGCTATGACGAGCGCCAGTACCATTTCAGCAACGGCGCGCCCGCCCACGAGGTGACCCGCGCGGCGCTGGAATCGTTCCCCCAACTTCCGGCTCCCTTCTTTCTCTATGCCCACTATATGGATCCCCACGCGCCTTACCGTCCCACGCCGGAGCTTGCGGAGGCCCTTGGCGCAGAGCCGGTGATGAGCGACGAAGAGCGCGCGATTCTGGACGATGATGGACGCTTCATGGACTACTATCTGGATCAGGTAAAGACGGCCATTGGACTGCAGAGCGCCCACACCCTGCCCGACCTGAGTAACGGGGCTCAGGAGGCGGTCCGCCATCGCTACGATCTGGAGTGCCTGGCCATGGATCAGGCCATCGAGAAACTGGTCACGGGAATCCGGGCAACGCATCCTGACACCGTCTTTGTATTTCTGTCGGACCATGGTGAAGAGTTCTGGGAGCGGGGCGGCATGGGCCACGGCGTCACCCTTTTTCAGGAGCAGGTGCGCGTGCCACTGATTGTTGTTGACGGCGAAACTCCGGGGATAGTCCGCGAGGAAATGGTCAGCACCATGGTGATCCTGCCCTGGCTGGCACAGCGTCTGGGCGTCGCGCCGCTGGATTCGTGGAATCGGGACGACACTGGTGTGGTCTTCTCCGAGACCTGGGGCCCTTGGCCCTCGCTCCGCGTTCACCAGTCGGCTGTCTTCCGTGAAGGCCACAGTCTGATCCGGAATCATGGCACCAACAAGACCGAGCTTTTCAGCATCGAGCGCGATCCAGAGGAGTGGGCCGATATATCGGTCAGCGAGCAGGAACGGGCCGTGTCGATGGGCAAGGCGCTCGACGCCTATCTTGCGGAGTCCGTTGCGAGCGACAGCGCCACGGTGCCGTTGGCTCCTGAGGAGGTCGAGGTGCTCGAAGCAATCGGCTACGGCGACTCGGGGCACTGAAGAAGGCGTCGTACGAAATTGTGCCCTTCGAGAGGGTCCCACGGCACCATATTAGGGCGTTCGGGCACCGTATCCAGGCAAAAATGGGGCCTTGGGCGGGCCAGGTTAGCGGGGATTCAACAAAATTGTACGCGGCCCATTTGGTTCGCACTATTTGTACAAAATTGGACCCAACTTCGGCCTCTCCAGGCCTCGCATTGCCCTGCGGATGCATGTTTATTTTGTTAAGTGTTTTGTTTTAAATGGTTTGTGTGGGTGTGTCGTTTGTTGGCACGGAAATGGCTTTAGGTAATTTGTTGACAGTTAAACAGAAGCCAAAGAGCCTCCATGAAGGAACAGAAAGGTCCGAAATGAGCCCGCTAATGCCCGAAGCCATCCGCACACAGTCCCCGATTAAAGCCTGGTATCTTGCCACCTTCCGCGGCAAGAAGGTGTTCACCACCATCTGCCAGCCGACTCTGTGCATCTTCGGCGTCATTCTTTATCAGTATAGCTGGGTTCTTGTCAGCAGCGATCATTCCGCCTCCGTCGTGGGTGCCTTCTAAGTTTTTTTATGCGCAAGAATGGGTCAGGAAACACACGCCGACCTGCATAACAATCGAATGCCTTCGACACACCCCGTTCTGCCCCCAAGTCAGACGGTCAAAGGCACACCCCCCCACCATGGTGCGCAGTGCGGCCACACCACCGCGCTGCGCACCCCCTCCTTTTTCAGGACATTCCGGCGCTCGGGGCGAACTTGCCCCCCCGGCAGCGAACCTGCTTCAATAGGGCAGGAGCCGCCTTCATGAATCCTTACTATGCCTGCCTTCCCGAAGGGGAGTCGCCCTATCTGCTGGAATGCTGGCTGCGCACCCTTCCCCCCGAGGCTCGGGTGGTCATGGTTCCTTCCACGCCAACTCAGGTACTGGATCGCTCCCTGTTGCCTCCCGATCTGCGCCTCAGCCTGGCGCAGGATTTGAGTTCCATCGACGCGCGGGATAACGTGCGGATCCATATTCCGGTTTCTCTGAATCGCGTGCCCATGCGCTATCGGGCGGGCGTGTCGATGCCGGACTCGTCGCCGCACTATGTACTGCTGCGCACGCTCTGGCAACGGGGCTTTCGAGAAGCGGTATTCGTGGATCATGGGGGCGAGACCGTGCTGCCCATGCCGCACCTGCTGGACGGGTTCCACAACCGGCACCGGGGGGAGCGTTGCTTTGTGGTGGGAAATGGACCGAGTCTGAACGACATCGACATGACGAAGCTGAAAGGCGAAATTACCCTGGGATCGAACCGGTGCTTTCTTGGCTATCCCCAATGGGGCTTCCCCTTTACCTATTGGGGTGTCTACGACAAATACCAGATTGAAACCTATCACCCGGTTTATGAGGCGGAGGTGCCCGCGGAAACGGTGAAGTTTTTTCCGGCGGAGTACTGGCCGGTGCTCCGCGTGGAGCAGGGTTGCCCGGTCAATTGCGTGTGGCCTGATCCCCTGCCCCGCGCCTTCTCGGACGATCCGTCGCGTGTCAATCGCGGTTTCACGGTGACCTTCATGCTGCTGCAGATCGCGGCAATCATGGGATGCGATCCGATCGTGCTTATCGGAACTGACCACCGTTATGAGCTTTCACGGCGGGGCTATTCTCGGATTTTGCGTAGTGCGTGGCGCGGTATGGCGCGCCACCTGCGGGGTGGGCGGCTCTATGAAACAGCACTCGCCGCGCAACGCGCCTGGACGAAGGGGGGCGCTTCGGGCGCGCCCTCACTCTGGTCGACGGCGGACGCCACCCGCCCGACCCACTTCTTGTCGGGCTACACGGATGGCGGGAAAAATCGCTTCCTGCCCCCCGAGCCCGAAGAAGCGGAGCGTGACTTTGATTTCGCCCAGCGTTGGGCCGAGAAAAGCGGCAGGCAGATTCTGAACGCCACGCCGGGCACAGCGCTTGAGAGTTTTCCCAAAGTGGACTTCGGCAGCCTGTTCTGACCGGATTCCCGGTACCCCAGCGCTTACGCGGACTTTGCCGGGGAGCAGCGTTCCCACCAGGAGTTGATCCGTTCCGCGTATCCCAGATTCTCGAGGTAGGCCATATCGAGCTCGGCCTTCACGCCGTCGCCGCTTTCATGCTCTTCCGAGAAATAATTGGCCGCATGCAGCGCGGTCAGGGCGGTGAAGGCCGTCTCTTCCGGCACGTGATAGCCGGACTCCTGAAGGCTGTAGTCCTCGGCGGGGCACCCGGAGGGATGGAGATGGAACGCAATGGCTTCCACCACGGGGTCGGGCAGTCCCCAGAGTTCCAGCAGATAACTGCCGACCTGGCTGTGGGTCGCGCCGAGGATTTCGAGCTCGGCGTCGTCCAGTGAGATCTGATTTGTATCGGCATAGCGGATGGCGGCGGCGAACTCTTCAGTAAGCTGGGACGCGAGGATCAGTTGACCGATTTCATGGAGCAGCCCGGCGGTGAAGGCACGATCGATGATTTTTTTGTCGCCCGTTTCGGCGGTCGCGATTTGCCGCGCACCTTCGCCCACGGTCAGGCTGTGGCTCCAGAGGGCGCCCAGATTGAAACTCGGGGGCAGCTTCAGCCCCTTCGGCAACTCGAAGACCTCAGCCATGAGCACGACGTTCTTGAGGTTTTCGAGGCCGAGCATGGAGCAGGCCTGCACCAGATTTGAGACCGGGTTGCGCACGCCCATATAGGCCGAATTCACGATCTGGAGGACCTTGACGCTCAGGGCGGGGTCCTGTTCGATGAGCTTGCCCACGCGCGCGACCGAGGTATCATCCAGGACCATTTCCTGGAGTATCTGGTTGTATACGACGGGCAGCGCGGGGAGTTTACCCATGCGGTGGAGCAGGCCCTTGAGGGCGCCCGCGTTGAGCTGTTCGCGCAGGGCAAAAGCGCGGGCGACGGCGTGATACAGCTTATGCGGATCGCAGGGCTTGCCGATGATCTGGTGGGCGACGTTCGAGACCTTCAGAATCATCTGGGCGTCGGTGCTGCCGGACAGGACGAAGCGCACGGTATTGGGAAACTCCTCCCGGACCGTCATAAGGAAGTCCACGCCGCTCATGCCGTTCATGTTGAGATCGGAGACGACCACGTCAAAGTCGGGAAACTTGCGCATGGCATCGAGCGCATCTTCGCCCGACTGGGCAAAGCTCATGCTCCAATCCCGCGCCACCGTCCGGAGCATGCGCTTCAGCCCGTTCAGGACGTTGATTTCATCGTCAACGAATAGGACTCGTTTCATGGGGTTCCCCTGCGCTTTCCTGGTCGGCGAAACTTCGCCGGATGGTTTCGAAAGTTTCAACCACGAGTTCGAACGCATCAAAGACTTCGGGTGCGAAGTGGGTGCCCTTGCCGGCCCGCATCGTTTCGAGGGTTTGCTCCATGGTGAACGCGGGCTTGTACGCGCGCACCGAACGGAGGGCGTCGTAGACATCGGCGATGGCCACGATTTGTCCAGAAAGGGGGATTTCGTGGCCGGCTAAGCCGCGGGGGTAGCCCTGGCCGTCCCACCGCTCATGGTGCGAAATGGCGATCTCGGCCGCGAGCAAGCGCAGCTCGTCGCCGCCATTCATGGTCGATGAACCCGCGCCCGTGGCGAAGGCCTGGCCCACGTTGTCGGCCTTGCCGTCCTGGGGGCCTTCGAGAAGGATCGCGGCACCGATCTCGCAATGGCGCTGCATGAACTGGCGCTCGTCCGGGGTCAGCTTGCCCGGTTTGAAAAGAATGCCGTCGGGGACGCCGATTTTTCCGATGTCGTGGAGGGGGCTGGTGATGAAGAGGGCCTCGCGAAACTGGAGGTCCAGGTTCATCGCCTCGGCGAGGGCGCGGCTGCAAGCGGCGACGCGCAGTACATGGTCGCCCGTGTCCTGATCGCGGAATTCCCCGGCTTTGGCGAGGCGCCAGATGATGTCCTGGCGGGAGTGCTCCAGCGCGGCGGTACGCTCCCGCACCTTCTGCTCCAGTATGGCGTTCTGCTCGCGGAGGAGATCCTCGTATTCCTTGAGCCGGAGGGCGCTGCGCACGCGCGCGGTCAGATCCTCCATGTTGACGGGTTTGTTGAGCAGATCCGTTGCGCCCAAATCGAGCCCGCGGCGCTTCAGGTCGTTCTCCGCATTTCCGGTGAGGATAATGACGGGGATGTCGCGGGTTTCCTCCTTCGCTTTCAGTTCAGCCAGCAGGTCGAAGCCGGTCTTGCGCGGCATGTTGACATCGGAAACGATGGCGTCTATTTTTTCACGATTGACCAGTTCCAGCGCCTCGTCGGCACCGCCGGCAAAATAAAGCTCCCACTGGTCGCGTTGCGCCCGGAGCATGCGCCGGAGGCCGGCGAGAAAGTTAGGCTCGTCATCGACGAACAGTATTTTTTTGCGGGGCGCTTCCCCGCCTTCGGATGGAGCTTCTATCGTATCCCAGGCATCCGTCATTTAGGATTCTTTCGCTCCTTCCGGCTGTTGGGTATTCAGGCGATCCTCCAGGGGCAGGCGCAGCAGGAATCGGGTTCCTTCGCCGGGCGTCGAATCGACTTCGAGCTGGCCCTTCATGCGCTCCACGATGACGGCGTGGGCCAGGGCGAGCCCCTGTCCGGTCCCCTTGCCCACATCCTTGGTGGTGAAGAAAGGTTCAAAAATACGGCTGATGATCTCGGCCGGGATCCCGCAGCCGTTGTCCTCGATGACAATCTCAACCGCGTTTTCCCGGAGGGCGCTGGAGATGGAAATTACCCCCTTGTCGCCGCCGCTCTCTCGACGCTCGGCAATAGCGTGGGAGGCGTTTACCACCAGGTTGAGGAGCACCTGGTTAAAGGAACCTGGAAAGCAGGGGACCGGTGGAAGGTGGGCGGCCAACGCCAGGTCGACGTCGGCGACGTGCTTCCATTCGCCGCGGGACACCGCCAGAGTATTCTCGATCGCGTGGTTTACATCCGTCGGTGTCAATTCATCGTCGCCGGGGTGGGCGAATTCTTTCATGGCGCGCACGATGGCGGCGACCCGGTCCCGGCCCTCGAGGGCCTGCTCGATGGCGAGGGGTATTTCCTCGTTTAGAAAATCCCAGTCGATCTCCCGCCGGAGATTTTCCAGCTTGTCGAGTACTTCGGGCGGTATGGGGCCGTTGCGTCCGGCTTCACAGGCCGCGGTGCTGGCCTCGGTCAGGCGCATCATGCCTTCGGCGGCCTCGCGGAGAAACTGGATGTTGTCGCCAATGTACTGGATGGGGGTATTGATTTCGTGGGCAATGCCCGCCGCCATTTCGCCGATGGCCTCCATTTTCTGCAGGTGTCCCAACTGGGCCTCGAGCTTCGCTTCGTCGGAGGTGTCGCGCGAGAAAAAACTGTAGCCCGCGACGGCGCCCCCGGGATCGAGGATGGGCGCTGCGAAGCTGCGGGAGCGATATGCGCCGCCATCCTTCCGGCCCACGGCCAGCCGGTCGGACCAGCGTTCACCGGAGGTCAGGCGCTGCCAGATGGCATCATAGAAAGCATCGTCATAGTTGACGGTCCGCAGAATCTCGATGGATTTTCCGATCGCCTCTTGCGGCACAAAGCCCGTCAGGCGGGTGAAGGCGTCGTTGACATAGGTGATCACCCCGTGGGCATCCGTAATGGCGGCGGCGAACTCAGCCTGCGCGAGCGCCAGGCAGGGCAGGGCCTGCGCCCCAAGGACACCGCTGGCGTACCCCGTGCAATCTGACATATTCCCCTCCGGTCCCCTGCAAGGACCAACTCAAGCCTGTAATCCCATCCCGGCCCGAACTAATCATAGCACAGTACAGCGCACATTCCCAGCAGTCAATTACATGAGTGGAAGAACCGGGATCTGCACCAGTCATGGCGCCATCGGCCCGCGATTGATACCCCAGCGGGTGATATTGAGGTGGCCGCATTCGGTACAAAGGTAGGCAAAGCGTCCGGTTTGAAGGTTGATGGCCGGTTCGCCGCATTGGTCGCAAGCGGAGGGAATTCGGCGCGCGGCGAGCTGCCCCAGGATGGCCAGGGGCGGGCCCAGGAGAATGGCGCAAACATAGACCATGAATGCATCGTACGGGACGGCCTGCCGCCCGGCGCTGAAGCCGAGCAGGATGCCCGCTGCAAATCCGCCGAGCATAAGGACAAAGGTGAGCAATACGTGAAGGCCCGCGGGAAGCACCGGGGAAGTGGCGCGGGGGGGATCGCGGCGGAGGATTTCCCACGCCCGATTGCCGCGCCAGTCCCCACCGCCGTTGAAGAAATCGACAAAGCGCGCTGCGAGGGCCGACTCGGGCACATCGGGTGCCGAGCGTTGCCAGGTGCGCCCGTTCCAGTAGAGGAGCCGGTAGTGCCGCCCGCGGGCATGGAGCGCAACGAGGGCTGTGCCCGGGCCGCGGAGGGCGATCAAGGGCGCGGGCCGCTCAAGGATGCGCGCCAGGCGGGTCTCGTCTACGCTGGTGCGCGTTCCATCAGAAGTTTCCAGGTGCATGGGTCGTGTTTCACTTTCGGGCATGCTGCCTGCCCGTGTTATCGCAGTTCGTACCTGTGGCGGGGCCGGTGGTAGAATAGAAGGCGTGCCGGTCTATTGCAAGCGCCGGCCCCGTTTTACCCGCGCCGGTGCCATGGCCAGCCGTCGCGACAAAGGCAGCCGAGCATGAGCGGAAATGGCACAAGCCGATTCCAGTTGGCACGACTTTACGACTTCGCGCAGCGGATGTACAGCGAGGTGCCGTACCGCTATATGCAGTCGGGCTATTCCTTTCCGGCGTGGCACTACTTCATCGAGGTGACACGTCGCTGCAATTTGCGCTGCAAGATGTGCCAGTACATCGACTGGCTCGAGAACGTGCCGATCAAGGAGCAGAAGCAGGGCGAGCTCTCCACGCAAGAGTGGCTGGACGTGCTGGCCCAGATTCCGCGCTTCAGCCTGATCACCTTTACGGGCGGCGAAGCCTTTGTGCGCAAGGATTTCATGGAGTTGCTGACCTTTGCCAGCCGGCGTTCGCGCACCCACTTCATTTCCAATACCACCATGCTGCCCGAAGAGCGTGCGGAGGCCATCGTGGCGCTGGCGCCCCGCCACACGGGGGGCGTGGGCTTCAATTTTGCAGGCACGTCCATAGAGGGCCCCGGCGACCGTCACGACGAAATTCGGAAGATGAAGGGTGCGTGGGACCGGAGTATGGCGGGCATTCGCCTCTTGCGCCATTTTCGTGACGCGAGCGGGAAGTCCTGTCCCCATATTCACGTGACTACGGTGATCCAGCGGGACAATATCGACGTGCTTCATTTCATGCCCCGCATGGTGAAAGACGCGGGGGTGGATGTGCTGAATCTGGTCACGGAGACGCGCATGCACGACTTGCCCGGCTTCGGCGAAAAACCCCCGACCCTGTTTAACCACGAAGACATTGACTGGCCGCAAATCAATCGTTCCGAGCTTTCCATCGCCCTGAATCGTACCCTGGACGAGGCGAAGTCGGTCGGGGTGGAGGTCCGGCTGCCGCGCATGCCCCGGCAGGACCTTCTCGATTATTACGACGGACGGGGTATCGACTTGAAGGCCTATCAGTGCCGAAACGCCTGGAACACGCTCATCATCGGACGCCTCGGCGATGCCTATCCCTGCTGGCTCCAGAAAGTGGGCAACGTACGGGAGAACTCGCTCAAGGAGCTCTGGCACAACGCGGAAATGCGCGACTTCCGGCAAACCTGTCAGAAGAAGCTCTTCGCCCCCTGTCCGGGCTGCTGCTTCCTCGAACATCGCGGTGAACAGCTTGCCGCCCGGCCGATTGTGGCCGGCGTGGCGGCAGGCAATGCATAGAAAAGTGCCGGATCGGAAGCAGGTCGCTGTGTCTGGGACCGGCTCCCCTCGCGAATCCGATCTGCGGGCGTTTCTTCAGGCGGATGAGATCATTGATTTTCATCATCCAGAGGTGTTCGAACTGGCAGGTTCCCTGCGCGCGCCAGAAGGTGATGTCGCCGCCACGGCGCGGGCCTGCTTCGAATGGGTGCGGGACGAAATTCGGCACAGTGTGGACTATCGGATGAATCCCGTAACCTGCAGCGCCTCGGAGGTCCTCGCGGAGCGCACGGGCTATTGCTACGCCAAGGCGCACCTGCTCGCGGCGCTCTTGCGGGCCAACGGCATTCCCGCGGGCTTTGTCTATCAGCGCCTGAGTATCGGCACCTGCGGGCCGCCCTATTGCACCCACGGCCTGAATGCCGTCTACCTCCCAGTTCACGGTTGGTATCGTATTGATCCCCGGGGCAACAAACCGGGGATCAATGCCCAATTCACGCCGCCCGTGGAGCGCCTCGCCTTTGCCCTCCAGGATTCGGAAGAATACACCTTTGATGAAATCCACGCAGCGCCGCTGCCCGAAATTGTGAAGGCCCTTCAGCGCTGGACAACGTGGGACGCGTTCTACGCCCGCCTGCCGGATGTGCAGGGACGGAAAAGGAAACCATGACAACTCGTACTATTCTCGTTATCGGCAGTGCCAACATCGATCTGGTTGCGCGGGTTTCGCGTATACCCCGGCCGGGCGAGACCCTCATGGGGCAGTCCTTCGCGACCATCTGCGGCGGCAAAGGGGCGAATCAGGCGGTGGCGGCCGCGCGGCTGGGTGGAAATGTGTCGTTCCTCGGCTGTGTGGGCGACGACGCCTTCGGGTTACAACAGACGGAAAGCCTTAGCGCCGCCGGAGTGAACCTGAGCCACCTCAAGACCGTATCCGGAACGCCCACGGGCACGGCCATCATCGAAGTGAGCGACGAGGGCGAAAATTCCATCGTAGTCATTCCGGGGGCCAATTTTGAATTGACGCCGGAAGATATTCTTGCCTGTCGCGCCGCCTTCGAAGCGGCGGATGCGGTTCTGATGCAGCTCGAAGTCCCTGTGGCGGTGGTGGAGGCCGCGCTGGACTTGGCGCGCGAGACGAATACCCTGTCCATCCTCGATATTGGCTCGGACCAACCCGTTTCCGAGGCCGTGATCGGAAAGGCCACCGTGGTAACGCCCAACACGAGCGAGGCGGAACGCCTGACGGGCATGACCATAGAAAGTGATGCCGATGTGGAGGCGGCGGCGTTGCGCTTGCTGAGTTTTGGTTCGCGCCATGTGGTGATGAAGCTGGGGAGCCGGGGATCGCGGTATTTTGGCGCGGGCGTGCGCTTGGACGCGCCGCCTTTCAAGGTGAATGTGGTGGATACCACGGCGGCAGGGGACGCTTTTACGGGCGCGCTGGGCGTGGGGTGGGATGAAGGGGACATTGCGACGACCCTGCGCTATGCCAATGCCGTGGGAGCCCTGGCGACGACGAAAGCGGGGGCCCAGCCCTCGTTGCCCTTTGCCGAGGATGTGATGCGCTTGTTGGAATAACAGCGCTGAGCTTAATTGGCCACAGGGACGACAGAGACAACAGGGACGACAGGAAAACCTCAGCAATGAGCCCTGCCGTCCCTGATGTCTCTGTTGTCCCTGCATGCGAGTAGGAATTTCTCTGACTGGCCGCGATCCGGCCCCCTGTGATACAGTACGCGCCTACAAAATCTATCATCCAAAGGAGTATCCCCGTGGCCAATCTGATCTGCGCGGCAGATATGAAACAGTTCAATCCCCTCCAGTTGGAGTCGGTCATCCGCACACTGGAAGCCCAGGGCATCGACGAATTGCATTTCGATGGCGCCGACGGGAAGTTCATCCCCCGTTACGGCATTGCCCCTTCTGTGGTGGCCGCCGCCAAAGATATGACGAAGCTGCCCTGCCACTACCACCTGCTCGTTGAGCAGCCCGATCTCATGCTGGCCGAGATCCTGAAGAGCCGCGCCGATACGATCACGATTCACTTGGAAACGTGTATCCACATCCACCGCACGCTGGCTGCCATCCATGACGCAGGTCATGTGGCGGGAGTCGCGGTGTCGCCGACCACATCGCTCACGAAAATCAACTACCTGCTGCCCCAGATCGGTCGCCTGCTGCTGGTGGGGGCGGATCCGGTGGCACCCGGTCGGGCCATGTCTCGCGCGGCTTTTGAGCGGATCCGGATCGTGGGCGAGAACATCCGCTACCACGAGTATTCCGTGGCCGTGGAAACGGAAGGCCCAATGGGCCCGGAAGATGCCGCCCGCTGCCAGCGCTTTGGCGGCGTCCGCATCGTGGTCGGTCCGAAAGACGTGCCGGGGCTAGGCGATCCCGCCGCGCCGGAGGCCCTGCGGGAGTACCGCGCCGCCGCGGCCGAGGCCGTGCATACGGTGTAATAAGATTCGCTGAAAGAATGTGGCATCCGCCTGCGGCGGATCACGGCTGTGAATCACAGGCGGGATCCGCCGAAGGCGGATGCCACACTCCTTGTCGCATCACTGACGTAGTACCGACACTATCGACCAATGGATCTGGGAGAACTCTTCGTGCAGGAAACGGGCCGGCTGGCCGCATCATTTCGTGACCCCAGCGGATTTGTCTACCGCGACGATGACGGCACGCTGCTGCGGCAGGTCAACGCCGTCTATGGTCCGCACTACGACCAGCTCATGGCCTCGGGCCTCTACGCGAAGCTGATGAAGCAGGGTCTGCTGGTTTCCCACGATGAAGTTTCGCTGGAGCGGGCGCACACAACGGACGCGGTTAAGGTGCTCGCGCCTTCGCCAATCCCCTTCATCTCTTACCCTTACGAGTGGTGTGCGGGGCAGCTTCGCGACGCGGCGCTGCTGACACTCGAGATTCAGTTGATCGCGATGGACCACGGCATGTCCTTGAAGGACGCCAGCGCCTTCAACATTCAGTTTCAGGGGGCGCGCGCGATCTTCATCGACACCCTGTCCTACGAACCCTATGCGGAAGGTAAGCCCTGGATCGCCTACGGTCAATTCTGCCGGCATTTCCTCGCGCCCCTCGCTCTCATGCATTATGGCGAGCCGGGAATGGCGCGCTTGATGCGCGGATTTATCGATGGGATTCCCCTGCCGCTTGCGGCGCGGGCGCTGCCCTGGTGCTCGAAGCTGAAACCGGGCCTGCTCATGCACCTGCACCTGCTGGCTCGTGCGGAGCGCGCACAAGTGGGGGAAGAGAGCACCACGGCCGGCGCTGCAAAAGCCGTGACGGTTTCGCGTCAAGGCCTCCTCGGAATCATCGACAACCTCCGTTCCACCATCCTTGGCCTGGGCCAGAAATCAGACAAAACCACCTGGGGCGATTACTACGCTCACACCAACTACAGCGAAGCGGGAGCGCGGGCGAAGGAGGCACTGGTGCGGGACTATCTCGGCCAGATCGCTCCCCAGACGGTCTGGGATCTCGGGGCGAATACCGGCGTTTACAGCGCATTGGCGGCGGAGCGCGGCGCAGTGACTGTGGCGATGGATCTGGATTACGGCGCGGTGGAAGCCCTCTACCAGCGGGAAAAAGAGTCCCCAAAGGGCGTGCTGCCCCTGGTGATGGATCTGTCCAACCCAAGTCCAGCTCTGGGTTGGGCCCACGAAGAGCGGGCCAGCCTGCTCCAGCGCGGCCCGGCGGATTGCGCCATGGCGCTGGCCCTCATCCACCACCTCTGCATCGGCAACAACGTCCCCCTGCTGCAGGCGGCCGCCTTCTTCGCGCAGACCTGCCTGCACCTGATTATCGAATTCGTGCCGAAGGAAGACAGCATGGTGACCCGCATGCTGGCCACGCGGGAGGATATATTTCCGGACTATACCCGGGAGGGCTTCGAGGCGGCCTTCGGCGAGTACTTCTCTATCGAGGCCCAGTCGCCGGTAGACGATACGCTGCGGACCCTGTATCGGATGAAAAACCGAACCCACCCCTGAGGCGCCGCCCATGCATGGAAAAAGCTTTCCCTGGTATTCGCTGCTCTTCGGCTTTTTCCCCGCCTTCTCGCTACTGAGCCGCAATATCGGCGATGCCCATCTCTCGGAGGTGTGGCTGCCCTGTGCGGTCGTTGCGGCAATTGCGATTGTGCTATGGGGGCTGCTCTTTGTCGTGCTGCGCGACCACCACAAGTGCGCGCCGCTCATCGCGGCCTTCTGGGTTCCCTTCCACGCCTATGGCGCCCTGGCCGACGGATTGAAGGAGGCCCTGCGCGCCGATACCTCTCCTCTTCCCGTACTCGCCGTTGCCGCACTGATTGCGTTGGGTGGCGCGACGCTGTTCTTGTGGCTCTGGCGTACCCGCAGCGACCTCGCGGGGTTGACGGGTGCGCTGAACCTTCTCGGGCTGTGCCTGCTGGTGGTGCCGCTCGCGACCTACGGCCTGGCGCGTATCCGGCAGGAGGCTCCATCGACACCGGGGGTGATTCCCGAGGCGGCCAAATTGAACCCCGAGGCCCTGGCCGCGCTTCCGGACATCTACTACATCATTCCTGATTCCTACCCACGAGCCGACGTGCTTCGCGATACCTTTGGCCATGACAACACGCCTTTCCTCGATGCTCTGAAAGAGCGCGGCTTTCACGTGGTGGAGGACGCCCACTCGAACTATCCGAAGACGCAGATGTCCCTGGCCTCTTCCATGAATTTCGACTACCTCGATCCCGAGCACCTGAAGGCTGAATGGAATGCGGCCCTGCCCGATTTCGTGGCCCAAATCTGGGACAACAAGGTGATGGATTTCCTGGCGGGCCAGGGCTATGAGTTCCCGACCTTTTCTTCAGGCGTGGCGGCGACCGAGCTTGATGCGGGCCGCTTCGTGAAGCCGGACACTTTCCTGCTGACGGAACTTCAGCACGTCTACCTCGCCATGACGCCCCTCCGTTCGCCGGTGGAGCGCATGTCGCGATCAAACGAGGCCAACCGGATTCTCTTTGTGCTGGACGAGTTGGGGAAAGTGCGCCGTGGAGACAAGCCCATGTTTGTGTTTGCCCACATGATGGCGCCCCACATGCCGCACAATTTTGACGCGGAGGGGAAGGCGCGCACCGAAACACCGCCCTACTACGAAGGCTTCCGCGATTCGGTTGTGTGCATCAACGGGCGCCTGCTCACGATGATCGACCGCATCCGGGCGCGCCAGCCAAACTCGGTGATCATCATTCAGGGCGACCACGGTTGTCGTTCGGACTGGCAGAGCACGGCGGGCACGGACCTGATCCCCTGGAAAGGCACGCGGGAGGAGTATATCCGCGACTACACGGCAGTACTGAACACGATCTACTTTCCCGACGGCGACTACAGCGCCTTCTATCCGGGAATCACGCCGGTGAACACCTTTCGCATCGTATTCAACAAGTATTTTGGCACGAAATACGAACTGCTGCCCGATAAGACTTACATGAGCTTTCCGGGCAGCAGCGAAATTGAACAGGTGCGGTGAGGGCTCACGCCACCGGGATGGGATGATCCCAGACGCCGGAATAGGCCTCGGTCGCGGGACCTTCCTGGTAGACGCATCCGTCCTCGGCCCATTCAATGGCCAGCACGCCATAGACCAGGTGGACGTTGACACGCCGGTCCACGCGGTCGGTGATCATGGACGCCAGCGCAGAGCCGCAGGAGCCGCTGCCGCTGGCCATGGTGATGCCGCTGCCCCGCTCCCAGATCCGCATCACGATGTTCTGACGGTCCACAACATTGACGAACTCCACGTTGGTCCGCTCGGGAAAGCTCGGGTGATGCTCAATCTTAGGGCCGATCTCGGCAAGCTTCACCGCCGTGGCGTCGTCCACGAAGAACACCGCGTGGGGGTTGCCTATATTCGCACAGGTGACGTGGAGCGTCTGGCCGTCGATCTCAAAGGCCTCTTCCTTGACCTGTCCGGGAATGCCAAGCATGGGGATCTGGGCGCGCTCGAAGCGGGGACGACCCATGTTGGAGCGGACGGAGACGACCTTGCCTCCATCGGTCTTCAGGACCACGGCATTCGGTCCGGCGAGGGTGCCAATGGTGAACTCGGTCTTGTCGGTCAGGCCGCGCTCGAAGACGTACTTCGCGAAGCAGCGGATACCGTTGCCGCAGGTCTCGGCTTCGCTGCCGTCGGCATTGAAAATGCGCATGGAAAAGTCGAACTGGCCGCTCGTGTCGATGAGGATGATGCCGTCGGATCCCGCGCCCAGGTGGCGGTGGCTCATCTGCCGGGAGAGCTCGGGCCAATCCACGCCGGGATACTTCGCGGCTTCGATAAAGTGATAGTCGTTGCCCAGGCCGTGGAGCTTGGTGAAGGCGATGCTCATGTATGGAATCCTTTGATGGGGAATGGGAAGGGGGATGAAGTCTTTTTGCTCTTAAACGCGGGCATATGCGCAGGCGGGCATTTTAGCATACGCATAAGCACTTGGAAAATGGTTTCCCACAGATGGACTCAGATGGACACAGCTAGGAATTGAAAAACGATTAACCACAAGGAACGCAAAGAGCACAAAAGAAAGACCTTTCTCTGTGCTCTCTGCGTTCTTTGTGGTTCAATTCTTCATTGTCAGTTTGATGGCTCCACCCGAACCTCCGCCCAGATAATCTGCTGTCCCGCGGGCTGCTGCACCGTAAACACGTTTCCGCCATCCTTCACGGCGTCCAGCGGGCAGTCGAAAGCAATTGCACGCACCGCGCCGGGGAGCTGGGTGGGATTCTCCACGTCCGCGGCTGCCGCGCAGGCCGTTCCGTTGACCGACGCCGTGTAGGCCGCCTCGGCGATGCCGGGCTTTTCGCCCAGGCCGATGATGAAGCGCACGGTGCCCGCGGCAGGCTTCGGACCGGAGTTGATCGTGAAGCTCGCCTCCGCGCCTTCCGCCGGAAGCACCACGCCACTCGGGAAGCCCGAGGGCACGGTGTCGCGGAAGCATTGCAGGTGACGGCGCGGCTGGGTAAACACCACGTCTTTCCCCAGGCCTTGTTCCACGAGGATGCGGTAGTCCGACTGGCTTACGGGAATGGTCTCGGAGTCCATGTAGTTGAAGAGGTAGATCTGGTCCGCGCCGCGTTGCCAGGCGCTGGCCGCGAAGCCACGGGTGGAGGCCAGGTCATTGGCCATGGGTGCGCCGCCGTGCCAGGCGCGGGAATTAAACTCCAGTCCCGGCGCAAGCTTCACGCCGGCTGCTTCCACGCCCATTTGCTCGCGCCAGAGCTCCACGGGAATGTCGAAATCTGAACTCAGCCAGAAGGGGCAGGGGATCAGCATATCCACGAGCCCTTCCTTCGCCCAGCGGACGCCGTCCATCCCCAGGCCCTTCGCGGCATCGGGGTGAGCGGGCACGCGCGCGGCGAGCTGGATGGCGTGGCCGCGCTTCTCGCCCCACTCGATGGTGAGCTGACGAACCTGGCGCATGAACTGGGTCAGCAACTCCGCGCCGGCCGCCTCTTCGCCGTCCTTGAAATGCCAGCCAAAGCGCATCCAGTCCAGCTCCAGGCCGTCCGCGTCGTAGCGTTCCAGCAGCTCCTTTACAAAGTCCATGGCGTGGGCGCGCACTTCCGGGTGGCCGAAATCCAGCGCGCGGGCGGTCCAGCCGCCGCTGGGATCGTTGGGCACGCGCCAGAACTGGGGGTTCTTCACCCAGAAGGAGCTGTGGATGTAGCTCGTGGGATCGGGCACATCGTGGATGTCGTTCATCCGCATGGAAATCCAGGGGGAGATGCCCTTCTCCCGCGCGCGGGCGATCCAGATGGCGTAGGGGTCCAGGCCCTGCTCGTGAAGCAGGCGCGCATTGTCCATCCACTTCTTTCCCGCGCCCTCGGGCATCTTCTGATCGCCCAGTTCCCAGATGGCATCGCGCGTGGCGCTCTTGAAGCTCGCCTTCATGGCATTGGGATTGAGGAAGAGATGAGTGACCTTGGTGCCCGCATACTGGTCGATGAAGGCGTTCAGGCCGTCGAGATTCATCATCTCCGCCGGGCGCGAGGTGAAAAAGTGGCTGCTGTCTTCGTTGATGATGATGCCGGGTTCGGCGGTGGCCAAGGGGGCCAGGCTGAGGATGGTCAGCAGGATACTGATGTGTTTCATGGTTCGTGCTCCAGGTTGAGGGAGTAGCATAGCTGGTGGACTATACCGGAGACCAATCCGTACAATCGCGCCATGCGCATCGTCTTCTTCGGGAACGCCTCCAACCGCATTGCCGCTATCCGCTACCGCATCGGGACCTTCGCCCGCATGCTGGAGACGGAGGGCCACCGCTGCACCGTGTGCCTGCCCATGTCGATGGAGGAGGAAGAGCACTATTACAGCTCGGCCTCGGCACCCCGTAAGGTATGGATGCTGTTCCAGGTCGTGTTGCGGCGACTCGCCCAACTGCGCCATGTGCCGGGGGCCGACGTGGTGTACTTTCGCGGCTCACTGCTGCCCTATGGCCCGCCCGTGCTTGAGCGACTCATCCGCTTGATGAACCCGCGCCTGGTATTTGATATCGACGACGCCATCTGGGAGCCACCGGCCCATGTGGAGAGCGCCTTTCTGCGTTGGGTGGACTATGGCTGGACGCGGAAGATGGCGGGGATGTGTGCACACGCGGTGGTGGGTAATGGTTTGCTCCGGGACTACGTGGCGCCCTTGAATCCGAACGTGACGATTATTCCCACGTGCATTGATATGGACTTGCATTCGCTGAAGGAATATGCGGATGGGGAGCCGGTGATTCTCGGCTGGACCGGTCTGAAAGACAACCTGGGCTATCTCGATCCGATTGAAGGCGTCTTGAGAGAACTGGCAGGCGAATACGGCATCACATTGCACATCGCCACGGGAAAACCCTATGCCTTGGAGGGGGTGACGGTGGAAAACGAACATTGGGCCCTGGAAAATGAAATCCGTTATCTGCAACACGCCGACATCGGCCTGATGCCGCTCCACGACACACCCCGCGCCCGGGGCAAGTGCGCTTTCAAGGCGCTGCAATACATGGCCGTGGGCACTCCCGTGGTCCTATCGCCTGTGGGGATGAACGCGGAGGTGGTAGAGGACGGCGTCACCGGTTTTCTGGCGGATTCGCCTCAGGAATGGAAATCAACGCTGGGGCGGCTTATTGCGGATCCTGCGCTGCGCGAAAGCATGGGCCGCGCGGCCCGCGAGCGGGTGCGGAAGCGTTACAGCCATGCGGTATACTTCCCCGTGTTGAACGGGGTATTGGAAAGGGTGGCGCATGGCGCGAAAGAGAGCTAGTGAAAAAGTGATAGGTCCGATCGAGTTCGCCCCATGCCCCTGATTCCCTCCAACGACCCCGACATCGCCCTGGCCCAGGAGTGGCTCGGCGAACTCGAAGCCTGGCTTGCGGCCCACGGCACGGTTGGTCACGATCCCTTCGACATCAAGGCCCACCCGCATATCCGCGCCCTGCAGGAGAGGCCCTTTCTGCGAAAAGCTTCTACTGTGCTGTGCGACGCCTTCCCCCGGGCATCGCGGCGCTGGCTGGGCGTTGCGCCGACGGAGAATCCGAAGACCCACGCCCTCCTCGCCATCGGGCGGCTGCGCATCCACCAGATCACGGGTGACACCGCGCCGCTTGAGGCCGCGCTTGTGCACCTGCGGTGGCTGCGCGATCACGCGTGCGCTGGTTTCAGCGGCCTTTGCTGGGGTTATCCCTTCGCGGTGAAGGGCGCGGGAGTGGACATTCCGGCGCGTTCGCCGATTGCAGTCGTCGGTGCCATCGCGGGCGAGGCTTTCCTGCTGGCGCATCACATCACCGGCGCGCCAGAGCACCTCGAGGCCGCACAATCCATCGCGCGGCACTTCATGGAGGATCTCCCGCGATTGGGCGAGTGCGATCGCACCTTCTGCTTTGCCTACGGCACGGAAGATCGCCGCGCGGTGCACAACGCAAACCTGCTCGTGGCGCAGCACCTCCTCGACGTGGCTGTGGAGACGGATGACGAGGTCATCGCGCGAGCGGCCCTGTGCGCGGTGCAATTCACGCTCGATGCGCAGCGACCCGATGGTGCATTTCCCTACGGTGCCATGCTGCCCGGCGCACGGCAAGAGGCGGCGCTGATGGCGCTCGTCGATCACCACCACACCGGCTTCGTGCTGCGTTCGCTGACCGCCGTCAACGCGCACGCGCAAAGCGCCGTGATCAAGGACGCGCTCAAGCGGGGCTACAATTTCTACCGATCACTGCTCGATGCCAGCGGCATGCCCCATGGCGAGCACGGAACCTACCCGGTGGATATCCATGCCTGCGCCGAGGCGATCCTGTGCCATGCGTCGCTGGAGAAGGACTTCATGGGCGCGCGGCAACAATCCACCCTCGCCCTGCGCTGGGCCTGGGCCTGCATGCGAGACCCGAAAGACGGAGCGCCCCACTACCGGAAATACAAGGGATTCACGTCGAAAGTGGCTTGTCCGCGGTGGGGCGTGGCGTGGATGTATCGGGCCCTGGCGGAGTATTTGTGCCGCTTTGACGTGGGAAAGTGAAGAATATCGCGGTCCCGCGAGTCCACCTCGCCCAGATCCCTTTTGCATCCTTCCACCCCCGCCACGTACCATGTGCCCCACTACACGCCGCCATCGGGAATGAGGGACATCGCGCATGAAGCAAGTGCTGGTCAAGGGGGGCAAGGTGCATCTGGAGACGGTGCCGCCGCCCGCCATGGGGCCAGGGATGGCGCTGGTGCGGGTGCAGTATTCCCTGATCAGTTCGGGCACGGAATCCTCCTTTGTATCCAGCGGCGGCACGGCCGCCTATGCGCTCAAAAAAGCCAAAGACCCACTTAACATTGAAAAAGTAAAGCGGAAGCTGGCGAGCGTGGGGGTGAAGGGCACCCTCGACATCGTGCGCAGCAAACTCCTGGAATTTCAGGCACCGGGCTACAGCACCTCGGGCGTGATTGTGGCCTGCGGCGCGGAAGTGCCGGGCTTTCGCGTGGGGGATCGGGTGGCCTGCGCGGGCGTGGGCTACGCCTGCCACGCCGAGTTCAACGCCGTGCCCCACCAACTCCTGACGCCCCTCCCGGATGCGGTGGATTTTGACGCGGGCGCCTTTGTGGCCCTGGGCGCGATTGCGATGCAGGGCGTGCGCCGGGCGCAGCCGACCTTTGGCGAGACGATCGTGGTGATCGGGCTGGGCCTCGTGGGCCTTCTCGCGGTGCAGATCGCCCGGGCCGCCGGTTGTCGCGTCATCGGCTGCGACCCCGTGGTTACGCGTCGCAACCTTGCTTTGGAGTTGGGCGTTGAAGCCGCTTGCACGCCAGACGAACTCGAAAGCTTCGTTCATGAGTGGAGCGCAGGCTATGGCGCGGACGCCGTCATCGTGTGCGCCGCGTCGAAAGACAGCGCCATCGCGAATCAGGCTATCGATCTGTGCCGACAGCGTGGACGCGTCTCCGTCGTGGGCGCGGTGGGTATGCATCTGGAGCGCGAGGGACTTTTTCGGAAGGAAGTCGACTTCTCACTTTCCTGTTCTTATGGTCCAGGTCGTTATGACGCGGGCTATGAGGAGAAAGGTCTGGACTATCCCATCGGCCACGTGCGCTGGACCGAAGGCCGCAATATGGCGGAGTTCTTGCGCATGGTGGCGGAGGGCAAGGTACGGGTGTCGCCGCTGGTTTCGCGCATTGATTCCATCGACGATGCCGCCAATGCTTATGACGCGATCACGCGGGGCGATGGGGACACCATTGCGGTGTTGCTGCGCTACGACGTTACAACAAGCGCGGTCCCCCCCGTTTACGGGGGGGTAGGGGGGGTAGACCCCGTCCTCAATCTCCGCTCCATTCATCCGCCCGCAGGCAGTATCGGTGTGGCCGTAATCGGCGCGGGGGCCTTCGCCCAGGCCTTTCACCTGCCGAATCTCCAGCGCATTGAAGGCTGTCACCTCGAAGCCGTTGCCGCGCGTACCGGCAGCTCGGCAAAACAAACCGGGGAGCGCTTTGGCGCCCGCTATTGCACCACCGACCTCGATGCCATTCTGGCGGACCCGAAAGTCCACGCGGTGGTGATTGCGACACGTCACAATCTCCATGCTTCACAAGCCCTCGCTGCCCTCGATGCGGGCAAGCATGTCTTTGTGGAAAAGCCCATGGCGCTGACGGTGGCGGACTGCGAAGCGATTTGCACAAAGGCGGCAGATAAGGGCCTGCTCGTGAGTGTGGGCTTCAACCGAGTCTTTTCTCCCCATGCCCGCGCGGCGAAGGCGGTCCTGTCGAAGGTGCCGGGGCCGAAGCAGGTCCTCTATCGCTGCAACGCGGGGCCGCGAGCGGCCGATCACTGGTCGCTCGATCCCGAAGTGGGCGGCGGACGCATTTTGGGCGAGGCGGTGCATTTCGTCGATTTCTGCTGCTGGCTGCTGGAAGCCGAGCCAGTGTCGATTGTAGCGCAGGCTGCGGGTAACGCGCCGGACCGGAATGACCTTACCACGCTGATGCGCTTCCCTAGCGGCTCGCTGGCGACCATAATCTATTGCACATCGGGCTCCCCAAACTCGGGAAAGGAGCGCATCGAAGTCTACGGCGGCGGCGGCTCCATCAGTATCGATGATTTTCGCGGTGTGCGTTTCGATGGCCTTCCGGGGAAAAGCGTCAAGCCTGGCCGAGAGGACAAGGGTCAGTTTGGACTACTGCAGAATTTCATCCGCGCCGTGCGCGGGGAAGAGTCGCTGGAGGTGACGGCAGCGCATGGGCTTCGTGCGACGCGAATCGCGTTGGAGGCAATGGCCTCGGCGCGGGGGGGGCTTACCCCCCCTACCCCCCCGCAAGCGGGGGGGACCAATCAGACCGATCAGTCCGATCCGACCGATCAGTCCGATGAGGTTTCTCCGCTGGCGAAGGGAATTTTCCCGCTGTGAAGATTTGTATCCTCAATGTCCTCCACGGTCCCTTCGACAAACGGATGTTTCACAAAGTGGGTATGTCGCTTGTGGCCGCGGGACACGAAGTCGTGTCGATCTGTCCGCGCGGCGAATTCGATGGCGCGGAGCGCGACGGCATTCGCTTTCGCTATATCGCGCCATCGGGCTCGAAGGTGGCTCGACTGTGGGCTGTCGCATGCCTCTTCTGGCTGGGTCGGCGGGAGCGCGCGGACCTATACATCGCGCCCGAGCCCGAATCGTGGGTGGCGGCGCTTTTGATCAAGTGTACGCGACGCTGTCGCGTCGTCTTCGACATGCACGAGCATGTGCCCACGGAGTTCGCGAAATTCTTTCCCCGATTCATGCGCGAGGGTGTCGTCTGGCTCACGCGGCGCGTGATGCGGGGCATGGCGCGCTTCACCGACTACATCATTCTCACCCGGGAGAGCTTCGACTTCGAGTGGGAAGGGCTCCGCACGCCGCGTACGGTGGTCATCAATTCAAATCATGTGCAACCCCGCTGCACCGACGTGCCGACCGCGATTCGCGACCGAATTGGCGAGGGGCCCGTGGTGCTGCATCAGGGTACTTTCGGCAATATCCGCGGCTCCTGGCAATTGCTGAACGCGATGAAGATCGTGCGCAAAAAAGTGCCCAATGTGCGTTGCGTCTTACTGGGCCACTACGCCTACGGTGACTTCGACAAGTACAAACAGGCCATCGAGCGGACCGGGCTTGACGATACGTTCCGTCTCGTGGATACCGTGCCCTACGAGGAGGTGCCGGCCTGGATCGCGGCCTGCGATGTGGGTTTGATTCTGTTTCAGCCGGGGCTGGTAAATCACACCCTCGCCATGCCCCACAAGCTTTTTGACTATATGCGCGAGGCGAAGCCCGTTGTCGCGCCGGATTTCGCCATCGAAGTGGCGCGCATTGTGGATGACGCCGAGTGCGGTGTGCTGGTGGAAGTGACCGAGGCGAAAGCCATCGCCAGGGCAATCATACGCCTTCTTGGCGATCCCGCGCTCGCGCGGCGGCTCGGCGAAAGCGGGCGCAAAGCCGTGGAAGAACGCTACAATTGGCAGCACGAAGAGGCGAAGCTCCTCGCGGCGATTCAGTCGCTGGAACGGGGCTAGTCCATGTGTGGCATTGCCGGCATCGCCGGAAATCAGAGCCCCGCGTTGATAGAACGCATGACCCGGATCCTTGCGCACCGAGGGCCCGACGGCGAGGGATTTCACGCGGGCGCGGGCATCGCACTGGGACATCGCCGCTTGGTCGTGCTGGATCGCGAAGGCGGCGCCCAGCCGATGCACGATGCCACGGGGCGCTACAGCCTCGTCTACAACGGCGAGGTCTACAATTACCGGGCGCTGCGCGAGACCCTGCGCGCCGAGGGCTGTGAATTTCATACCCAGTGCGACACGGAAGTGGTGCTGGCCGCCCTGATTCAGTGGGGCGAGGCAGCAATGCAGCGGCTTCAGGGCATGTTCGCCTTCGCCCTGTGGGATCAGGCCGAAGAGCGATTGTTGCTTGCCCGCGATCCCCTGGGGGTGAAGCCCCTCTACTACGCTCCAGTCAAGGATATGCTCTACTTTGCGTCGGAAATGAAATCCATCCTGTGCTGCCCGGACGTTTCCAGGGAGATGGATCTGGAGGGTCTGGAGGACTACCTTACCTTTCTCTATACCGAGCCGCCCCGCACAATCTACCGCGCTATTCGCCAGCTTCCCGCAGGGCATTGCGCCTTATGGCGCAAGGGTGAATGGCGCGAACGGCGCTATTGGAATTGGCCGATGGAGGCCTCCAAGGTTGGCGAGCAGGATTGGCTGGCGCAACTGCGAGCACACCTGGACGAGTGCATGCCGCACTACGCCGAGGCCGATGTGTCCGTGGGCGCGCTGCTCAGCGGTGGCCTGGATTCCGCGTGTATCGTCGAACAACTTGCGCGCACGATGTCGCTGCGGACCTTCTCCATCGGCTTCGGTGAGGAAGGCGGACGGCTGGACGAAACGCGGGCCGCCTTGGAAACCGCGCGGTATCTTCAGACCGACCATCGGGCGATTCGCGCGGACGCCAACGTGGCCGATCTGCTTCCGACTATGCTGGAGCACTTCGACGAGCCCTTCGGTAACCCGACCGCGCTGCTCGCCTTCGTGCTGTCCCGTGAAGTGCGCAAGAACGTCACCGTCGTGTTGTCTGGTGATGGTGGCGATGAGGTCTTCGGGGGTTATCGGCGCTATCAGGGCATTGCGCTATCGGAGCGCATGGATTGGGTTCCACAATCAGTTTGGCGTGGTGCGTCGATGCTCCTGAGTCAGTTGCCCTCCGGTACGGATGGTTCCGCGATCGCGCGCCGCCTTCAGGGCTTCGTGGCGGCGCAGGGACTGGATCCCGTGACGCGCTATGCGGCCTGGACGGCCTATCATGATCGGGCATCGCTCGACGCACTCTATGCGCCCGAACTGCGACGTCAACTCGCCGGACGGGATCCCCTGGCCCACCTTCGCGCGCTCGCGGCGGAATCCGAGGCTCTCGGCCCGGTGAATCAGGCCATGTATCTCGACTTGAACAGTTTCCTGCCCAACAATGTCCTGCGCTACGGTGATCGCATGAGTATGGCCCACGGACTGGAGATGCGCGTGCCCCTGGCCGATCCGGTCCTTGCGGGCACCTTCCTCGCCATGCCGGAGCGCCTCAAAGTCGATGGACGGACCACGAAGGTGTTGTTGAGAAAACACCTCCAGGGCCGCGTTCCCGATGGGGTAATTGCGCGGCCCAAGCTCGGCCTGAACCCGCCCATGGGCGCATGGCTGAACGGGGCGTTACGTCCGATGCTGGAAGACTACCTGTCGGAGGCGCGCTTGAAGCGGCGCGGCTATTTTGAGCCCGCGCCCGTCGCGAAAATGGTGGAAGAGCATCGGAGCGGCCGGCGGGATCACACGTGGCGGCTCTGGTCGCTGCTGGTCTTTGAAGAATGGCACCGGGCGTATATGGACTGAGGCATGTCGGGGTGTCAGGTACGAACTAGCCACTTCGACAATCCTGAGTGTCGGCAACAGTGTCATCCCCGCGAATGCGGGGGTCCAGTGCTTTCGCGCAGGTCGCGTCACCCGATCTCTGGATTCCCGCTTTCGCGGGAATGACATTTGGGTGCCCTTCGTGTGCTTCGTGGTGTACTATTTTCGCAACTCCGACCCATCTGGCGGGAACCGTGAACAAACTGATCATCCAGATACCCTGCTACAACGAAGAGCATTCCCTGCCCGTCACCCTGCAGGATCTCCCCCGGGAGGTCCCCGGCTTCGAGGTGGTGGAGTGGCTTGTGATCGACGACGGATCCACGGATGGCACGCTCCAGGTCGCGCGTGACTATGGCGTGGATCATATCCTGCGGTTGAGCGTGCACCGGGGACTTGCCCGGGCCTTCACGGCGGGTCTGGACTATTGCATCAAGGCCGGGGCCGACGTAATCGTTAATACTGATGCGGACAATCAGTACAACGCGGCGGACATTCCGGTGCTGGTGGCGCCCATTCTGGCGGGTACGGCGGAGTTCGTGGTGGGAGCAAGGCCGATCGACGATATCCAGCACTTCTCCGTAACGAAGAAGCTGCTCCAGCGCCTCGGATCGTGGGTGGTGCGCGTGGCGAGCAACACCGATATTCCCGACGCGCCGAGCGGCTTTCGCGCCATGACGCGCGACGTGGCCATGGGTCTGAATGTGTTTGGCAATTATACCTATACGCTGGAGACGGTGATCCAGGCGGGCCGAAAGAACATGGCCATCACCTCGGTGCCCATCCGGACCAATCGTGACCTGCGCCCTTCGCGGCTGGTGAAGAGTCCGGCCCACTACATCCGCATGTCCATCGTGACCACGATCCGCATCTTCATGACCTACCGGCCCTTTCGCTTTTTTGTGATCCCCGGGGTGCTTCTGTTTCTGCTGGCGCTCATTCCCAGCCTGCGCTATGCGTGGCTGCACTTCACCGGGCACGGCGGTGGCAATCTGCAATCCCTGATTGGCGCGGCGGTGCTGTTTTCCGGAAGTTTTGTGCTGATCGTGGCGGGGTTTCTGGCGGAGTTGAGCGGCGTGAATCGGCAATTGCTCGAAGAAATTCGATGGCGACTTCGCGAGCGGGAATATCAGGAGCACCGGGCGCGAAAAGGGAAGTAGGGGGACTGCATCCGCCTGGCTCGGGGCACAAACGAAATGTCGAGTCGTTAATCCGGGCGGAGGCTGTCCCCCGTAAGAAACGCCTCGGGTGTGACTGGCTGCAGCCCCTGACGATTCTCCAGGGAGACAGCCACCCTCGCTTACTTCCCTGTTCCACACTTGCGCGGTCGAGTCATTTGGGGCTCGGGATGCAGTCCCCAAGGAGCGTCGCCTCTTCGCCGTATTGAAACCAGGTCGTCTCGACGCCATTCAGGAGGTATTCGCCTCCTTCGACACGCAGCAGCGAACCTTCCGGCATGCCCAGCACGGGCAACTCCGGATTGCGGATCAGAAACTCCTTGATCCGTTGCATGCGAGACTCCCCTGCGTGGGCGATGGGTGCCTCAGTAATAAAATGCGGGTTGATCTGAAAGGGAATGAGCCCCAGGGCGTCGAGGCCTGCGGGCGCTTCAATCGGCATGTCGTTGGTCGTCTTGATGGTGGGGCAGGCCAGGTTGGCCCCGGCGCTCCAGCCGACGTACTTTGTCCCTCCGCGTACCGCTGTGCGGATGGGATCAAGGACTTCCTCCGCCTGGCATCGGCATAGCAGGGAGAAGGAATTGCCGCCGCCCACGACGATACAGTCCGCCTTCGCGATGGCGGCAAGTTTGTCCGTCATGGTGTGAATTCCGACGACCCGTTCCGTGTTCAGTCCCTTGTTTACGCGGGCCGTGTAGTCATCATAGGTAATGTCCACAGCGGCATAGGGGATGAACACTATACTTTCGATGCCTTCGAGAAAGGGGTCGAGCCAGGGACGCGTCCAGGCGAGGTAGGGTTCACCCGCCATGGTCGAGTTGCTGAAAAGTAGGAGAGACATTGGGGGGATCCAGTTGATGATTGCAGTATTCCTGTCGACCAAGTGGAGGGCACGAAAGGAATGTGGCACAGCCGTCCCGGCTGTGTTTTGTTTGACCTTAGATTGTCAGGGGAATAGGGTTCTGCGTGCAGCCAAATCACATCTTCAAAAGCGCCATTCGACGCAATCACAGCCGGGACGGCTGTGCCACATTCTATTACTCCCTCACACTACGCCCAATCGCACCAGAATTCGAGCCACCGACGCTCCCACCGGCGCTTCGCCGGATAACACCAGATCGGCCACGTTTTTGCAGGGCTCCACGTAAAGTTCATGCATGGGGCGCACCTGATCGAGGTACTGCGTGATCACGCTCTCCGCGATCCGGCCCCGTTCCGCCACGTCGCGCCGGAGCCTGCGGATAAAACGGATGTCCGCCGGAGCGTCGACATAGACCGTCAGGTCGCAGCGCGCACGCAATCCCTCATGGGCCAGTGCATTGATACCTTCCACCACGATCCAGGGGCAGGGCACGACATGTACCGTGCCCGCGCGGCGGGTGTGGGTGGCAAAGTCATACTGGGGCACCTCCACCGGTTGGCCCGCGCGCAATACTTCAAGGTGGGCCACCAGCAAGTCCGTCTCCTGCGCGTCCGGGTGGTCGTAGTTGAGCGCCGCACGTTCATCGGGTGACAGCGCGGACTGATCGCGGTAGTACCAGTCCTGTTGGAGCAGCGTTGCCAGCGGGCCCAGCCGTTCCATCAGCGCGGCGGTGACCGTGGTCTTGCCCGAGCCACTCCCGCCCGCAATGCCCACAATGCGCGGTGCGTCAACCATCGCCGAGGGCCTCACCAATCAGCGCCATGACCTCGGGCGAGAAGTTCAACTTTAACGCGAACTCGTGACCCTGCTCCGACATCTTCCGCCAGGTTTTTCGAATGATGCCGATCATCTTCTCGCGATCCGTCTTTGCCGCAAATTCGCCAATATGGTGCTCCAGAAAAACGAGGCAGGCCGCGTCTTCGAGCGCCTGCGTGTCGGCGTCGTCGTGGAGTTGCTTCTTGTGCAGCAGGAAGGACACCCGTTCGATCAAAGTACTGTCCACACCCGCAGCCTCCATGATCGCGCCGACCTGCTCCGCGTGAAACGTGTAGAGGCCCCGGCGCCAGGCCAGGTAGCCCTTGCGATCCATGGGGTATTCTTCCCTCGGGTGCTCCCAGCGTCGGATGTGCTGGGCCCGCGCGGCAATCTGCAGCGCAGCGTCCGCATCCGCTCGGAGGCGCGCGAGCCACCGGCTCATTCGGCGCCCGTAGAGCAGTTCCCGGGGCTGACCTTCACCCTGTTCTATTTCTTTATTTGGATCGAGGCTGTTGGCCTGATCGATGGCCTCGAGTATCTTCTCCAGTTGGTCCTGGGTCATTGCACTAGTTTCCCTTTGGGGTTGGTATGGTAGCGTCGGGATTGTATCCCCCTGCCTGCCCGAAAGGGAAGAAAGTTGTCGGTCAGGGCCGCCCGCATAGCATGCTGAATGGGTGGAAAGCGCGCTGAATTTCGCGGAATTCTGGATTGGCGCGCGCTCCATCAGGTACCATGTGCGGCGTTCGAAATTCGCTGGGCCCTTGGCCGCTTCCGCGGCGGGGTTGCCGCAGTACACGGGGCCTCCTCAAGGCCAGGAGCAGCGCAAAGGCGGACTAGCACAAGGAGGTTTGCCGCGCTTATGAGCACCACATCCATTTCCGGCAGCCGGTTTTCGACCACCGTCGGCAAGGAACTCATTGTCGGCGTGACCGGCGTACTACTGGTCGCATTCATTCTCATGCACCTGATGGGCAATCTGCTCATCCTGCTCGGGCCGGGTGCCTTCAACGATTACGCGGAGAAGCTTCACAGCCTGGGCGAACTCGTCTGGATTGCGCGGCTCGGCCTGATCATCATGTTCACGGCCCACATCAGCATGGCGATCTCCCTGGCCCGCGCCAATGCGGCAGCCCGGGGCGGCCAGCGCTACGAGGTGGAGAAGTCGGCCGGTCGCAAAACCGTCGCAACGCGCCTCATGGCCCTCAGCGGCATCGCCATCCTCTGCTTCGTACTCTTCCACGTGTATGACTTCACCGTCACCGGCGACCGCGAAGGCGCCCGCTCCTTTGTGGACGGAATGAGCGAAGAAAGCATGGGGCTCTATGGCGTCGTATTCAACTCCTTCGCCAACCCCGTGCGCTCCCTGTTCTATATCATCGCCGTGTGCGCCGTGGGGCTCCACCTGAGCCACGCGATTTCGAGCGTGGTGGTTACCCTGGGCTTCCTGGCCGATAAGAGCACGGACCGGGCCGAGTTCGCCGCCAAGGCCATCGGCCTGATCGTGGCGCTGGGTTTCTCGTCCATCCCCATTTTCGTGCTCTTCCGCGCCCATGTGATAGGAGTCTGAGCCATGCTCGACGCAAAAATTCCCGAAGGTCCCATGGCGGAGAAGTGGACCCGCCACAAGTTCAACATGAAGCTGGTCAACCCCGCGAACAAGCGCAAATACAGCGTGATCGTCGTGGGCACGGGCCTGGCCGGCGCCTCCGCCGCCGCGTCCCTCTCCGAAATGGGCTACAAGGTCAAGGCCTTCTGCTTCCAGGACAGCCCCCGCCGGGCCCACAGCATCGCGGCCCAGGGCGGTATCAACGCCGCCAAGAACTACCCCAACGACGGTGACAGCGTACACCGGCTTTTCTATGACACAGTCAAGGGCGGCGACTATCGCTCCCGCGAGGCCAACGTACACCGTCTGGCCGAGGTCAGCCTCAACATCATCGATCAGTGCGTGGCCCAGGGCGTGCCCTTCGCCCGCGAATACGGCGGCTACCTCGACAACCGCTCCTTCGGCGGTGCCCAGGTATCCCGCACTTTTTACGCCCGCGGCCAAACCGGCCAGCAGCTCCTCCTCGGTGCCTACAGTGCGCTGATGAAGGAAACGGTCAACGGCAACGTGGACATGTACACCCGTCGCGAAATGCTCGACCTCATCGTGGTCGATGGCCGCGCGGTCGGTATCGTGGTGCGCAACCTCATCAACGGCCAGATCGAGACCTACACCGCCGATGCGGTGCTCCTGGCCACGGGCGGTTACGGCAACGTGTTCTACCTGTCCACCAATGCCATGGGCAGCAACGTGACGGCGGCCTGGCGCGCGCACCGGCGCGGCGCCTACTTCGCCAACCCCTGCTACACCCAGATCCACCCCACCTGCATTCCGGTCCACGGCGACTTCCAGTCCAAGCTCACCCTCATGAGCGAGAGCCTGCGCAACGACGGCCGCATCTGGGTGCCCCGCAAAGCGGGCGACACCCGCCGCGCAGCGGACATTCCCGAGGAAGATCGCAACTACTACCTGGAAGAAAAGTACCCCAGCTTCGGCAACCTGGTTCCCCGCGACGTGGCTTCCCGCAACGCGAAGGAATGGTGTGACAAGGGCTTCGGCGTCGGCTCCACCGGCATGGCGGTCTACCTCGACTTCCGCGACGCTATAGCGCGCGACGGTGAGCACGTCATCCGCGAGAGATACGGCAACCTCTTCGACATGTACGATCGTATCGTGGACGACAATCCCTACCAGGTGCCCATGATGATTTACCCGGCGGTCCACTACACCATGGGCGGCCTCTGGGTGGACTACAACCTCATGAGCAACCTGAACGGGCTTCATGTGCTCGGCGAAGCCAACTTCTCCGACCACGGCGCGAACCGCCTCGGCGCGAGCGCGCTGATGCAGGGTCTGGCCGACGGTTACTTTGTCATCCCCTACACGTTGGGCGATTTCCTCGCGAAGGCCGGCCCTTCCAAGGTGACGGCGGACCACCCCGAAGTGAAAAAGGTGGAAGAGGAAGTGACGGCCCGGATCAACACCCTGGTGAATTCCAAGGGCAAGAAGACGGTGGACGAATTCCACCGCGAGCTTGGCCTGATTATGTGGGATAAGTGCGGCATGGCTCGCAACGAAGCCGGTCTTAAAGAGGCCCTCGTGCAGATTCCCAAGCTGCGCGACGAGTTCTGGTCCAGCGTAAACGTTACCGGTTCCCCCGGTACCTTCAATCAGGTGCTCGAGCGCGCCGGGCGCGTGGCCGATTTCCTGGAATTCGGCGAGCTGATGGTGCGCGATGCCCTTCACCGGGCGGAGTCCTGCGGCGGCCACTTCCGCGAGGAAAGCCAGACCGACGAAGGCGAAGCCCTGCGCAACGATGACGAGTTCTGCTATGTCGGAGCGTGGGAATTCAACGGCGTGGATAAAGAACCCGCGCTGCACAAAGAATCCCTCAACTTCGAAGAAGTGCATCTGACCCAGAGGAGTTACAAGTAATGTCCGGCAAGACCATCAACATCACGTTGAAAGTATGGCGCCAGGCGGACAAGAACGCCCGGGGCTCCTTCGCCTCCTACAGCGTCAAGAACGTTTCCACGGACGCCTCCTTTCTGGAGATGCTCGATATCGTGAATACGGGCCTGGAAAAAGATGATAAAGAGCCGATCGTTTTCGATCACGACTGCCGCGAAGGTATCTGCGGCATGTGCGGCGCGGTGGTCAATGGCGTGGCCCACGGACCCCAGTCCGCCACGACCCTGTGCCAGTTGCACATGCGCAAGTTCCACGACGGCGACATCATCGTAGTGGAGCCCTGGCGCTCCGCCGCTTTCCCGGTCATTAAGGACCTTGCGGTGGACCGCACCGCCTTCGACCGCATCATCCAGGCGGGCGGCTTCGTTTCGGTGAAAACCGGCCAGGCCCCCGACGCCCATGCCATCCCGGTGCCCAAGCCCAAGGCCGACGCCGCCATGGACGCCGCGTCCTGCATCGGTTGTGGTGCCTGCGTTGCGGCCTGCCCCAACGCTTCCGCGAGCCTTTTCACCGCTGCGAAGGTCACCCAGCTTGCCAAGCTGCCCCAGGGTGGCCCCGAGCGGCGGCGGCGGGTCATCGCCATGGTCGATCAGATGGACCGGGAAGGCTTCGGCAGTTGTTCCAAACACTATGAGTGCGAGGCCGTTTGCCCGAAGGAGATCAAGGTGGAAAACATTGCCATCATGAACCGGGAATACATGCGGGCCCTCGCCACGCGGGACTGACCCGAAAAGCGCTATCCAATTTCCCACGAGCGCCAGCCCTCCGGCTGGCGCTCGTTTCTCATTTCCGGGGCGCGGGCCGCTCGAAGAGCGTTGTATACGAGATCGGGGGATGTCTGGCATAATAGCGGACAGCAGGGACCGTAGTGGGAGGGTAGCCATCAGGCTCAGCCCCTCCCAGGGATTTTCCGCGTGTGCGACGGAAGCCGGTAATGAGCAGTGGCAATGGGTCTTCGATAGAGTCTGAAAAGTATCAGGTGATCCGGGAGCTTGGCCGGGGAGGCATGGGCGTCGTGTATCTGGCCGAAGATCGGCAGTTGCGGCGCCAGGTCGCCCTCAAGGTGCTCTATGACTATCTGAATCGTGATCGCGCCTTCGTGGAGCGCTTTCAGGAGGAAGCCTGTAGCGTTTCCACCCTCCATCATCCCAATATCGTGTGCGTTCACGGCCTCGAGCGCGCTGGCGACACTGTGGCGATCGATATGGAGCTGGTCGAAGGGGTTTCCCTCGATCAGCTCGCCCCCGTAACGCCCCACCTGGCCGCCGGCATCGCCCGGGACGTCCTCGGCGGTCTCGCCGCCTGCCACCAGATCGGCGTGGTACACCGCGACATCAAGCCAAGCAATATCCTGCTCAATCAGGTAGGCCAGGCCAAGATTACGGACTTCGGGCTGGCCACCGCCTATGCCAATCATATGGAGACCACCCTCCCGAAAGGCGGTTCCTCCGGGTTCTACATGGGCACACCCCGCTACATGCCCATTCAGGCTTGGGAGGGCGGTAACCCGGAACCCTTCTGGGATCTCTACTCCTTCGGCGTCGTGCTGCATGAACTGATCTCCGGGCGCCCCGCCTTCAAGGGGGACAACCCCATCGCGGTGATGCGCAGGCAGCTTGTGGAAACCCTTCCCCCGTTGCACAACAAGTCCGGCCCGATCTCGCTGGAATTTTCCAAGATGGTTGAAGCGCTGCTCAATTCGTGCAAGGAGGGAGCGGGCCTGAACTGCGCCGAGGCCCAGGAGTTGCTCCGCAACACGCCCGAGTTCAAAGCGCTGCAAGAGTGCGACGCAGCGCCCACGTTACCCGCCTTACCCCGGTTCAGGCGTAAGCCGAGGCGCGCGCGCGGCACTTGGCGTTCCGCTCTCCCAGTTGCTGCCGTGTCGGCGCTCGTCTTGATCGCGGCGGGTGCGCTGTACAGCGCAATGAGGCCCGTTGCAAGGGGCGGCGCTCCGAGTGTTCCGCCTGAGCCGAGTACGCCAGCATCATCGTCGCTCTTGCCAACTCCTGGCCCTTCTGGTACGGCATTTTACGATGCGGAAGCCTTCGACGCCCCAGACGAGGAGATGGCGGTCTGGATGGTGGAATTTAACGAGAACGGGAAGCCCAGCCGCATCACGGGAACGTCGAAGCGCTCCCTCTGGTCCATGGAGGTGGAAGATGCTGGCCAGGGCTTGAAGATGCGCGTCAAGGGGAACTGGGGCAGCCGCCTGTCCGAATCAGCCGCTGCCTCGGAATACGGATCTCTCGATGGAACCCTGTTGTGGAATCCGACCATCGATCAGCCGGTACTTTCTTTGACGCGTATCCGGGGGAATGATCGCGAGCGTAATTCCATGACAATTGCGTGTCAGCGGAAGCCCGAGAATTTCGGCAAGGTCGATTTCCTCCGGAGCATCGAAAGCAACGGTGTGGTCATGTCGCTCTTGTACCGGGACCTGCTGCCTCGGCGTCTGCCCTGGGTCGCCACTTTTGAGGCCGGGCTACCCGCGCTGGAAGGTGCGCGCGCCATCGTGCCGCCTATCATCGACCCCATCGTGATTGATGGAAGGCTGGACGAGCCCACTTGGATAAACGGCGTCTATGATGCAACCGTGGGCCTCGTGGGCGAATTGACATCGCAAGGTGGCGAGCTCCGGCATCGCATGCTGGTGCGCTGGAATTCGGAGGCGGTGATCGTTGCCCTGGACGCGCCGGGAGTGACGGTCGATGGCTTCGAGATTGGGATAGCGCCCATGACCGAAGTGGAGCCATTGAACACCGGGCGTTATTTTGTGACGCTCAACGCCGCAGGCGCGTTAACAGGAACCTATTCCGTGGGCGGTACTCGGCAGGCGTGGATCTGCGACTGGAAGGCTCGGTTTCTCAATGAGGGCGGGGCCGCGCGCGCGGAAATTGAGATACCGATCAGCTCGCTAAAGCCCGGTGCCGCGCCGACCGAAGGTAGGCGGTGGCGGTTGAATACCAAGTTCACAATGTCCGCCGCAAGCGAAGGAGGCGAGAGCCTTCCGCATTGGGGGGACAGCGAATTAAAAGCCCTCGAGCACGGTGTATTGCTCGTGTTCAAAGCGCCCAAAAAATAGGCGGGTCAAAAAGGAGTCTCGGCACGATGCATCCGAACATGAAAATTTTTTGCGTTGTGGTCGCCATCCTCACATCACTCGCCGCCCACGGGAACGCCTATGTGCCGCCTTCTTCGAACCCCAGCTTTCTCTACCCTTTTAATGGCGACCTCTATTTTTCAGCTTTCGATGGCATACACGGAACCGAGCTCTGGCGCGCGGACTTGGAGACGGACACCGTGGAGATGGTGGCGGATGTGACCCCGGGCCCGGATGGGGGGAAGATTGACCGGTTTATGGGGATTGGCGGGACCTTGTGGTTCTGCCGGACGGACGAAGCGAATAATAGCGAACTTTGGTCCTCCGACGGAATCCCCGGCGGGCGAACGGAGCGGATCTGGCGTGAGGAACCCGTCTTGCACGACGCCGGCGTGAAAAGAATTTATGGCGAATTAAATGACCTCGTTATTTTCACCATCGGGCAGACGGTTAGCACAAGCACGTACATGGTCTACGATGTCAAGACGGCGATGATTCGCCCTATGACTACCTTTGGGAATGGGCCACCGCTGGCCGCCGGCGTGGAGTCGTTGCTGATCCGCCGCGACGATATACTCTTTGGAGCCACCGACAATGTCCGCGGCCCGGGGCTATGGCGGACCGAAGGCTCGCTTGGCGACGCGCAATTTCTCCACCCCTTCAAAGTCGATCCGGGCCCGTTTATGGATTTGGGCGATGTCGGGGTGGTCTTTGCCGCCGAGACCGAGGATTTGGGCAGCGAACTGTGGATAACGCAGGGGACGCCGGAAAGCACCCGGCTTCTGAAAGATATTTTTGAAGGGTCGGAGTTCTCTTCTCCGGGCCAATTTTGCATGAAGGCGATAGGGGCGCCGGGCGTGTTTTTTGCCGCCACTCATCCAGAGTTCGGACGGGAGCTGTGGCAAACGGACGGGACCGCCGAGGGAACAGTACTCGCACATGACATCGTGCCGGGCGTAATCGGGTCCGATCCCTATCATCTCCGGGCCTCGCGCAACGCGTTCTTCCTTGTCGCCCAGACACCGGAGTGCGGCAGCGAAGTTTGGGGCGCAACGATAGTAGAAGATGCCTACGCCCCGCTCCGGCTTTTGACGGAAGGGTTTGCGGGGCCCAAGCCGAGCGAGCCCTACGCGCTATGTCTGGATGTTAACGGGTACCTCTACTATAGTCAGCACAGCGACGAAGGCGAGGAAATGTGGTACGCCAATAATGCGATCGTGCCCAGCAAGATGCTACTGAATATATACCCCGGCGGAATCGCGGAACCTTATCATACTACGCTTGCCTACGGACGCGTTTACTTTAGCGCGATGGATCCCGTGCATGGCCGGGAACTCTGGGTGGGGTGGGGGGCCAATCAACCACCGACGCTCTACGCCGATATCTTCACCGACAATAGCGTCAATCCATCGTCATCGCCCTCGGAGATGGAGCCGCTCGGAGAAGCGCTCCTATTTGCGGCGGACGACATCGAGCATGGCAATGAATTGTGGATCACCGACGGCACCGAAGCCGGAACGAGGCTCCTTTGCGACATTTCCAGTGGAACGACATCCAGCAATCCGAGCCAGATCACAGCAGTGGGCAATGTTGCCTACTTCCGCGCCGAAACGCTAGGGCAGGGCGTTGAATTGTGGTTCACCGACGGCACGGAGAAGGGAACGGCGATGGCCGGGGAAATGAACTTGAACAACGAGAGCTCCGATCCAGATCATCTGACCGCCTGGAATGGTAAGCTCCTCTTCAGCGCATTTCGGCCCTACGAAGGCAACGAATTGTGGATCGCGGAACCGGGGAAGGCACCCACCATACTTAAGAACATTCGGGAGGGCGGTAGTTCCAGCAATCCCCAGGAGTTTACCGTCTGGAAGGATCATGTTTACTTTAAGGCCGATGACGGCCTGCACGGTCAGGAACTCTGGCGAACCGACGGTACGGAGACGGGGACGGTTATGGTGCGCGATATCATCGAAAAGCCCTATGAACCCGTGGCCGTTTCGGCGTTGAGCGTTTCAGGCGATCGACTTTACGTTGCAGGATTCAACTCGGACAAGGGACGAGAACTATGGAGCCTCCGAGAGGACTCCGAGGGCCTGAGACTTGTTCGGGATATCGCATCTCCGGAGCAGTTTGATACGCGTGCGAAGACACCTTGAACTTGCGCGGACGCGGATTCCGAGCTTTCCTGCCGCAACAGGCCTGTGGCAGAATAGCGCCTTGCGCATTCATTAAGTCAAGCGAGGTGTTACCATGGCCCACTTTCTCACTCGAAGAAACCTGCTCCTCTCCGCCTCCGGCGCGGCCGCCGCGGCGTTCCTGCCGCGTGCGGGAGTCGCCACCCCCATGCCCGAAGTGCGCACCCCACGCGCCACCTCCGGCGACACGGCCCACAGCCCCAACTGGGAGGAGCGCCTCACCATCACCGTTGGTCCGGACAAAGCCGACATCGCGGGAACGACGGACCGCGCCATCCAGGCCGCCGTGGACTATGTGGTGCGTCTCGGCGGCGGCACAGTGCAGGTGCTGCCGGGCACCTACACCCTGCGCAACTCGATTTTTCTTCGGCAGGGAGTGCGCCTTCTCGGCAGCGGCCCGGATTCGCTCCTCTTCAAAGAAGAGAGCCAGGAGACGACCCTGGCCGATGATTCGGACTGGTACGATCAGGAAATCACACTGGTCAATCCCGATGGATTTCAGGTGGGCGACGGTATCATCCTGGAAACGAAGAACGCCGACACGGGCGGCGTAGATGTGCTAAGGCGTACGTTGGTCGCCCGGAGCGGCAGTCGCTTCAAGCTCGACAAGGCCCTGCGCGCCAATTTCTGGACAGCCTCGGCCCCAACAGTGACCGCGCGCTTTCCCATGATCACGGCGGAAGAGCAGACCCACTTTGCCGTCGAGAATATTGCCCTGGACGGCAACCGGGCCAACAACGCTAACATCAACGGCAACTACGCGGGCGCCCTCTGGTTTCAGGATTGCGCCAACATCACCCTCACCGGCCTGCACGTGCGCGACTACAACGGCGACGCCATCAGCTTCCAGATCTGCCACGATGTGGTGGTGGAAAACTGCGACCTCGTGAACAATGCCGATCTCGGCATTCACCCCGGTTCCGGCTCCCAGCGCCCGCGCATCGCGAACAACCGCGTGAGCGATTCGACCTACGGCATTTTCTTCTGCTGGGGCGTGAAATATGGCCTCGCCGAAGCCAACACCATCACCCGCTGCAACTACGGCGTCTCCATCGGCCACCACGACGATGAAAATCTGATCATCAACAACGACATCAGCGCGAGCCCCATCAACGGCCTGCAATTTCGCCCCGAGCGCGGCGAAGGTTTCACGGCAAAAGGCAATCGCTTCGAAAACAACCGAATCACCGATAGTGGGGGCGATGCCGGTGTCGCGGTGGACGTTCAGGGCGTCACGGCGAATAACAGCCTCCTCCGCAACACCATCAAAGAGACCCGCGGCCCCGCGCAGCGGATTGGTATTCAGTTTGGCCCCGAATCCGGCGCGATGGAGCTGGTGGAGAATGTGATAGAGGGCTTCGCCACGCCCGTGAACGATTTGCGAAAGGCCTGAGCCCGAATAATCAGACCGATCCGTTATTTTCCCCTTTTACCTCGGAGAACCCCATGCGACTTGCCGTTTTCTTCCTGACCGTCCTCGCGGCCGCCGTCAGCTTCGCCGACCCCGTAGCCGCCCGTGCCGATCTCCGCACGGCGCTGGGCGACACCGTGCTGTCCGCGCCACGATTCTACCCAGCGCCTGAAATGGACCAGGGACCCATCAAGGCCATTTTCTACGACGCCTTGCCCTATGAAGGATCGCCCACCCGTGTCTTCGCCTACCTCGCCGTGCCCGAAGTGCCCGCGGGCGAAAAGATCCCCGCGATGGTGCTCGTCCACGGCGGCGGCGGCACCGCCTTCCACGAATGGGCGAAGATCTGGTACGACAAGGGCTACGCCGCCATTGCCATGGACCTCGAAGGACAAATCCCCCAGAACAACTTCCCCGACCGACCGCGTCACGCCTTCAGCGGCCCCGTGCGCACGGGTATGTTTGACGACGAGGCCAAACCGCGCACGGAGCAGTGGATGTATCATGCCGTGGCCGACATCATGCTGGCGAACTCGTTGCTGCGCGCGCTGCCCGAAGTAGACCCGAAGCGCATCGGACTCACGGGCATCAGTTGGGGCGGTGTCCTCTCCAGTCTCACGGCGGGCGTGGATGATCGATTCGTATTCGCCGCGCCGGTCTACGGCTGCGGCTATCTCTACGACTCCAAAGGCTACTTCAACCGCATGGGCGCGAAGGACGACGCCACTTTGGAATTGCGAAAGTACTGGGACCCCGCCCGATACTTCACCGATGCCCCCATGCCCATGCTCTGGGTCAACGGCGACAACGATCCGCACTTTTCCGTGGACACCATGAGCCGCTCCCACGTCAGCGCTGGCCCCGAGTCCATCCTCTCCATTCACCCGCAAATGCCCCATGGCCATGGACCCGGATGGGAGGAGAAATACGTTCCAGAGATTTACGCGCTGGCCGACCACTTGCTGAAAGGTACGGGCGCTCCCCTGGCTCGTATCACGAAACAGCCTATCACGTCCGAGGGCGGATCGGTCGTATTGCACTTCGAGAGCGAACAACCCATTGCCTCGGCGACGCTTAACGTGCTCACCGTGCCACTGGAATACTCGGAAAGCGAGGGGAAAAAGCATCTTGACCTCGTCCAGCAATTTGCACCAATCGCCGCAACCGTTGACCTCGCGGCCGGGACGGTCTCAGCGGTCCTTCCCGCCGATTGCACATGGTACTACTTCAACCTCACCGATGATCGCGGGTGCATCGTGTCTTCGGAACTGCGGGGGACGCATCCGGCTGGCGCATGACGTGGGGACTGCATCTGGCCGGTGCGCGACTACATGAATGGAATAGCGACGGCTATTCGACCGGTGGTCGAAGATCCGCCGCGGGAGGACTGTACCCCGAAAACCCATGGATACAGTTTCCAATTGGGTCATAGTCAAGATTGTGGCCCGTAGACGCGTGTCAATCGGACACTGTCCCCAAGATTGGCCCGCGCAGGGCAAAATCCGCTACACTGTAACCCAAGGACGCAGCATATCCACGGGACAACGACACGCCATGCAGATTTCCCACCAGAACGTCGACGGGGCCACGATCCTCTCCCTGCTTGGGCGGCTGGATGAACTGGCCACCACGGAAGTGGAACAGGCCTTCACGGGTATTCTCAACAACGAGACCCGGGGACTCATCGTGGACATGGAAGGTGTGGAGTACGTCAGCAGCAGCGGCCTGCGGGTCCTGCTCATGCTCATGAAGGCCATGAAGAACCAGCAGCGCGTCCTCAAGCTCTGTAACCTGAGCCCCTTCGTGGCCGAAGTCTTTGAAGTGAGCAATTTTTCCGTCATGTTTGACGTGCACGACAGCCTTGAGTCCGCACGCCGAGAATTTGAAGGCGCAAACTAGCCGGGCACGCCATGGACGAGGAAGAAAACTTCAGCCAGGGGCCGCCACCCCATTCCCGGCCCGACTTACTCGACTCCGTAGTGGAACATGACGAGAAGACCCAGGTGCTAAAGGGCGCGCTCGCCTATGCCTCGACCATGATTGCGGGCGGGCCACCGCTCGAAGAGATCAGTGAAGCGTGGTACATTGGCTACCGGCTCGATGATCGTTATGAGATCAAGGAGATCCGGGGTGGCAAAGGGGCCAGCGGAATGGGCATCGTCTTCATCGTGGAAGATGACCATGGCAACCGGATCGCGGTCAAGACCCTTCAGCGCCGCTTTCGCACCGAACTTCACCTGCTCCAGCGATTCGTTCGCGAGGCCCGCACCTGGATGCTCGTCGGGTCCCACCCAAATATTGTCTGCGCACGGAAGTTGGAGATCATCGAGGCGGCCCCTTGTCTTTTCATGGAGTGGGTGCCCTCGGATGAAAAGGGCATCCACTCCCTCTCGCAGCGGCTGAACCACGGGCCGCTTTCGATTGTAGAGACCCTCGATGTCGCCTATCAGTTCTGCCTGGGCATGATCCACGCCACGCGCGCCGTGCCCGGCCTCGTCCATCGCGATGTGAAGCCCGAGAACCTGCTACTCACCCCCGATGGCACGATCAAGATAACGGATTTCGGATTGGTGCGAACTCGGGGCATGGAAGAAGACAGCCTGGAGCAGTGGGCCCGGTCGGAAGTTTTCGAAGATTTCTCAGGAAACATCACCCGGGTGGGCTCTATCTTCGGCACACCGGCCTATATGGCGCCCGAGCAGTTTGCCCGGACCAACGAGGTCGATTTTCGCGCGGATATCTATGCCCTCGGCTGCTGCATGTTCGAGTGTCTCACGGGACTCCCCCCCTTCATCGTCAAGAGCGACGGGTCCGCCGGACGCCTCCTCGAAATGAAGCGGATGCATCTCAACGAAACGCCCGAATCCCTTCGCGAGGCGCTGGGGCCCACCTTCCCGGCCGCCGTCGATGCGCTCGTCCGCCGCTGCCTCGCCAAGCACCCGCGCGATCGCTGGGAGAGTTACGAAGACCTCTGCGTAGCCATTCTCAGCATCATGGACTCCCTCGACATCATGCCCCGTTCGTCTGTCATCACCCGCCCGTCGCCGTCGGAGATTGCGGCCCAGCTTCGCTCCATCACCCTCTTGGAGGGCTACGACCAGGCCATCCATATGCGCAAGTTGCGCGAGGGCCAGGAGCAGAGCCCCTATGCCTTTCACCTGGCCCTGGCCTCCTACTTCCACTGCGTGGACGATCCCCAGGAAGAGGAGCACCAGCTCAGCAAGGCTTTCGCCCTCAAGGACCACGCCGCGGGTTATGAGGCGGTACGTCGCCTCACCGAACTCTGGATCCAGCAGGGGCACCATGCCCGCGCCGATGTGGTCCTGCAGGCCTACCTCCGCCAGGCGCCCGGCACCCTCGATCAGGTGCTGGAGCCGGTCGTCCGGGTCGCCATTGGAAACGAGCGCTACGACGAGGCCCTCGCCATCCTTCAGGAATTTCCCGACTCGTTCAGGACGCGGCTGTTGCGCGCCGAAATTCTGCGTGCCAGCGGCCAGGTCGAAGCATTGCGGGTCCTGCTGCACACCATGCAGGAGGCCATCCTGGAGGAAGTACAGCGGAAAGTCGCGGGCATCCGCTACGATGATGTGGTCGGCTGGAGCCGGCCAGACGATCATCTGACCCTGGAAATGGTGCTCGATGCCCTCGTTCCCGAGATGGATACCCTCCCCCTGGAAGTGGTGGGGCACGCCATCTGGCCGGATATCAGCGGTTATCCGGATTTCGCGCCCGACATGGCCTGGCTATCCTTCACGCTGGGCGAGCTCTCCACCCTGGATCAGGCCATCGAGCCTGAAACAGCGGCGGCCTACGCCCGCTTCGCCACCTTTCTCGGATACCCGAGTCGCCTGGAGAAGCACCTGGAGCGGGACCACTACTGGTTCTGGATGCGGGAAACCCAACACGGCAAGCGGAGCAATTGAGCGTGGATACTTCCCTGATGGAGGCCGCCTGCCGCGCGCTGCGGGAGAACTGGCAAGTCGAGATCGGCGGCGCGTCGCCTTTTGATCTCAACCGCCAGATGCTTCTCGAAGCGCTTTCCGAGCGGATTCTCGATCTGCTCCGCAACAAGCCCGAGAAACTGCTCTCGGCACTCTACATCCTCGACATTAGCGAGACGGTCTACCGGCAGGCCATGGAGCAGGACACGATGCAAGACCGCGCCTGGGCACTGGCCGTCGCGGTGTACGACCGGGAGACGGAGAAAATCCGGCTGCGCGAAAAATATGCCCGCGAATACCGGGCGAAGCTGGAAGAGTGATCCGCTGAGCGCTCAACCATCAACCATCAACTATCAACTATCAACTATCAACTATCAACTACCCTCCGTCTTGCCTCGCCCCCCTGCCGCAGGGTACTGTAAGGATTCGGCGTGCCTCATATCGGGAGTGAATGGGTGAAAAGAGGCATTTCGGGGCCTGTCATGGCCCCTAACCTGCTTCAGAACAAGCCATTTACGCCAGTTGTCAACTGGCACGTATATTGCTTTTCCCAGGCGGGTGAGCCATGCGCCACCGCGGAAAATCCCAAGACGGCATGAATTCCCCTTTTCGAACCAAGGAGACCTGAGATAATGGCGGTGGATGTCAACCAGATCAGTGCACGCGTCGGTCAAGAAGCGGCCCTGCTGCAACAGGTCCGGTCCGAAATCAAAAAAGTGATCGTGGGCCAGGATTACCTCATCGACCGCCTGCTCCTCGCGCTGTTGTGCAACAACCACGTGCTCATCGAGGGCGTCCCCGGCCTGGCCAAGACCCTTTCGGTCACCACCCTGGCCCAGGTCGTCCAGTGCAGCTTCAGCCGCATCCAGTTCACACCCGATCTCCTGCCGGCGGATCTTATCGGCACGCTCATCTATAACCCCAAGGACGGCGGCTTCGTTACTCGGAAAGGCCCGATTTTCGCCAATGTGATCCTGGCGGACGAAATCAACCGGGCCCCCGCCAAGGTGCAGAGCGCCCTGCTCGAAGCGATGCAGGAACAGCAGGTGACCATCGGCGATGCGAGCTACAAGCTGGCGGATCCCTTCTTCGTGCTGGCCACCCAGAATCCCGTGGAGCAGGAGGGCACCTACCCCCTCCCCGAGGCCCAGATGGACCGCTTCATGCTCAAGCTGAAGATCAACTACCCTACCAAGGCCGAAGAGCTCCAGATTCTCCGTTCCCAGTCCCGCGCGTCGGGCAAAGTCTCCGCGAACGGCGTGCTCACGCCCGAAGATATCGCGCGCCTCCGCCTGCTGGCCGAAGATATCTACATGGACGAAAAGCTCGAAGAGTATATCGTCAATCTCGTGGAATGCACGCGCAACCCCGACGCCTACCAGCTCAATATCGGCGAGTACATTCGCTACGGTGCTTCGCCGCGCGCCACGATCTTTTTGGCGATGGCCTCCCGCGCCCAGGCCCTGCTGCAGGGCCGCGGCTATGTGACGCCCCAGGACGTGAAGAGCATCGCGCTGGACGTGCTGCGCCACCGTGTAATCCCCACCTACGAAGCCGAGGCGGACGAGAAGACGCCCGAAGACTTGGTCGGACAGATTCTCGACACGGTGGAAGTGCCCTGATCTCCTTTACGCAACCCGGTAACGAACGATGATCTCCAAAGAACTCGCCAAGAAAGTTCGCTACATCCAGATCATGACCAACAAGGCGGTCAATGATGTGCTGGCGGGCGAATACCACAGCGTGTTCAAGGGCCAGGGCATGGAATTCGACGAGGTGCGCGAATACCAGCCGGGCGACGAGATCCGCACCATCGACTGGAATGTGACGGCCCGGACGGGCCACCCCTATGTGAAGCGCTTCCGCGAGGAGCGGGAGCTGACCCTGCTCTTTCTGGTGGACCTCTCCGCATCCGGACGCTTCGGCAGCGTGAAGAACATGAAGAACGAAGTGGCCACGGAGCTCTGCGCGCTGCTGGCCTTTTCCGCCATCAAGAACAATGACAAGGTGGGCCTCGTGGTCTTCACCGAAGAGGTGGAAATGTTCATTCCACCCGCGAAGGGCATGACCCACGTGTTGCGCCTCATCAGCGAGCTCCTTTCCTTCGAGCCGAAGAAGAACGGCACGAAGATTCGCGCCGGACTCGATTTTGCCGCACGGATTCTGAATCGCCGCAGTATCGTCTTCCTCATCAGCGACTTCTTCGACAAAGAATACGACCGCACCCTGCGCATCCTGAGTCGCCGCCACGATCTCATTGCGCTGTCGGTTAATGACCCACGGGAATACGAACTGCCGGATGTCGGTCTCCTGGATCTGCAGGATGCCGAGACAGGCGCGACGATCACCATCGACACCGGTAGCCCCGCCGTGCGCAGACAGTACGCGGCGGCGGGACGCGCGCGCAGCGAGGGCCTGCGCGAGAGTCTGCGCTCCATGGACATCGATCTGATTGAGGTCGGCACGTCCCACGACTACCTGCTGGACCTGATCCGTTTCTTCAAGCGGCGGGAGCGTCAGAAGCGATGATGGCGACACCTGTATCCATGTTTCGAGTTTGCACAGTGAGCCATTGGACCGTCCGCACCGTAACGGCAATTCTTCTGGCGGTCTTTTCTGTGCTGGCGTTGACCGGCTGTGGCGGCGCGGTGGAGAAGGCTCCCGAATCGCGGAGCGGCGTGGAAAAGGTGATTGAGCGCGGCCCCATGAAGCTCACGCTCACGACGTCCGCGGACTCCATTTCCACCGCCGAAACCCTGACCTTGACCTTGGCCGCCACGCTCGACGACGGCTATACCGTAGAGTTTCCCACCTATCCCGAACCCGCGAAACCCGCGCCGACGACACCGGAACTGCCCGCGCCTGCGGTGCCCGCCGAATTCACGCCGGCGAGCTACGAGGATGCAGCGCCCGTTCTGGGCGAGGATGCCAAGGTAACGCGGAGCCGTTCCTACCGTCTGGAGCCCTTCCTCGACGGAACCTATACGATTCCTTCGCTACCGGTCACGTTCTGGAAGGAAGTCGAAGGCGAGGACCAGAAGAGCACCGCCGAAACGGAGCCCGTTACGATTAAGGTTAGCTCGGTCATCGCCGCAGGTGAGACGCCCGGCGTCATGGAAATCGCGGGGCCCGTATCTGTTGAAAATCCGGTACCCTGGGGGCGCTACGGCGCATTGTTCCTGTTGTTGGCCGCCGCTGCGGGTGCAGCCTACTGGTACAAATTTATCCGTGTGGTCCCAAGCCCACCTCCGCCGCTGCCCATTCCGCCTCACGTGCGCGCCCTCGAGGCGCTGGAAGCCATCGAGCGGGAAAAGCTGGTGGAGAAGGGCCTCTACAAAGAGTATTACATTCGCGTATCGGACGTGCTGCGCCACTACATGGAAGAGCAGTTTCAACTGCGCGCGCCGGAACGGACCACGGAAGAGTTCCTGGCCGAGATTCAGCACAACGCCGTGCTTGGACTGCAAGAACAACTCCTGCTGCGTGCCTTCCTGCGCCACTGCGATCTAGTGAAGTTCGCCAAGGCGGAGCCCAGCCCGGAGGAAATCCGGGAGACGTACCAGACCTGCGAGAAGTTCATCATCGATTCCGAAGCGGCCCATCGCGCGGCGACGAAAGCGGTGGCCCAGGCCGCCCTCACGGCGGGGGCATAGCCGGTGCACTTCGAGTCTCCCCTTGCCTTTTTGCTGCTGCTGGCCCTGCCGCCCCTCTACTACTTCAGCCACTATCGCGGTCGTCAGGCGGCGTTGCGCTTCTCCGATACCGCCACGGCGTCGGCGGTCGGGTCCTCCCTTCGCGTCCGATGCCAGACGCTGCTGCCCGCCGCCCGTTTTCTCGCCCTTTTCCTCCTCATTGCCGCCCTCGCTCGCCCGCAACAGGGCCAGGAGCGGGTTCGCGATTTGAGCAAGGGTGTCGCCATTGAAATGGTGCTGGACCGCTCCACGAGTATGCGCGAGGAAATGGCCTTCGACGGCCAGATCATGAACCGCCTTGAAGTGGTCAAGCGCGTCTTCAACGAGTTTGTCATGGGCAACGGCGACACGCTCGATGGGCGGCCCAACGACCTCATCGGCCTCGTGGTCTTCGCGGGCTACGCGGACACCATCGCGCCCCTCACGCTCGGCCACGACACCTTGGTGTCGCTCGTGGAGAAGGTGGAAATGCCCGAAGATAAGCGGGAAGACGGCACGGCTATCGGCGACGCCATCGCCCTTGCCGCGGCGCGGCTCAAGACCGCGGAGGAAGCGCAACTCAAGGTAAATGCAAGGCAGGGAAAGTCCTACGAGATCAAAAGCAAGATCATGATTCTGCTGACCGATGGCCAGAGCAACCGAGGCACCCAGACCCCGGACGATGCGGCGAAACTGGCGAAGGAGTGGGGGATTAAGATCTACAGCATCGGTATTGGGAGTGACCCGTCCCTGACACAGGGGCAGGGACTCTTCGGCGCTCTTCTCATGCCCGGCGAACGCGCTCTAAACGATGAATCGCTCGAGAAGCTCGCGGCGATGACCGGCGGTATCTACCAGCGCGCGGACTCGGCCGAGGCCCTTCGCGAGATCTATGAGGAGATCGGGCGGCTGGAAACTAGCGAAATCGAATCGCTTCGCTACCTGGATTACAAGGAACGTTTTCTGCCCTTTGCCCTGGCGGCGCTCGCACTGATCGTCGCGGAAATGACTCTGCGCAACACTTGGCTGCGGAGGCACCCATGAAGCTTTATCACTTGGAAATGCTTCACCTGCTCTGGCTGCTGCCCGTCCTGACGGCGCTGCTGGCCTATGGTGCCTGGCGCCGCCGCGCGGCTCTGGAGAAATTCGCGGCCAATCCCCTCTTGCTTCAGTTGAACAACCAGCTCCATCACGGCAAACGACGCTGGAAGCAGGCCCTGCTCCTCGCCGCCGTGGTATTCGTCATCGCCGGGCTCGCGCGGCCCGCCTGGAATCCCCAGCCCCAGATCGTGAATCGCGAAGGGCGCGATGTGGTGTTCATCGTCGACGTATCCCGGAGCATGCTGGCCGAAGATCTGGTGCCTAATCGCCTGGAGCGGGCCAAGCTCGCCATACGCGATTGCCTGGAAGGCTTCAGCGGTGACCGGGTCGGACTCATCGCCTTCGCGGGCACCTCCGTGGTCAAGTGCCCACTGACGCTGGACTATGGCTTCTTCCGTATGATGCTGGAAGACATCGGTCCGAACGACATCTCCCGCGGCGGCACGCTCATCGGCGATGCGCTACGCAAGGCGATGACGGAAGTTTTCGACGAGCAGGAGAAAGAGTTTCGCGACATTATCCTCATCACCGACGGGGACGACCAGGAAAGTTTTCCGCTGGAGGCGGCAAAGCAGGTCGGTGAAGCGGGCATCCGCATTATCGCCATTGGCCTGGGCGATGAGAATCAGGGCCAGCGTATCCCCGTCACCGATTCCAACGGTCGCAAATCCTTCCTGACCTATGAGGGCAAAGAAGTGTGGACCAAGCTGGCCGCCGGAACGCTGCGCGATGTTGCGGCCGCCACACCGGATGGGAAGTACCTCAATGTGGCCACGGGGGCCTTCGACCTGAATGCGATCTACCAGGAGTTCATTGCCAGCGCCCGGAAGAAAGCCCTCGACGACTCCCGAATTACGCTGTATGATGAAAAGTTCCAGATCTTCCTGGCTGCGGGCTTCCTGCTCCTGTGCGTGGAGGCCCTGCTGGGAGAGCGGAGGCGGCAATCGATATGAAGCACGTTGCTGAATTTACCGTATCGGTCGCTTTTATCCTTGGCGCGACGCTTTCTTGTCCGCACGCGGTCTGGGCCGCGCCCAACCGCGACGTGGCGGCGGCCAACGCTCTCTACGGCGCGGGCAATTACCAGGAGGCGCTGGACGCCTACGACCGTCTCGCGGAGGAGCGTCCGGAGAGCCCGGAGCTTCAATTCAATCGGGGCGCGGCCTATTACCAACTTGGCGATCTGGCCAAAGCCCGCGAAGCCTTCGAACAGGCCGGGGTGTTGGCTGAAGATGCCTCAATTCAGGCCCTGAGCGCGTATAATCTGGGCAACGTCGCCTTTAAAGACGGCCAGAACAAAGCCGCCGAAAGCCCGGAGGAGGCCATAGAAGCATTGAGCCGGAGCCTCGGCCACTATAAAGAGGCGCTCGCCCGCGACAAGGGCCTCGATGCGGCCGCCAACAACCTGGAAATGGCCAAGCGGACCATCCAGGAGCTCCGGCAGCAGATGGAGCAGCAAGAGCAGCAGCAGCAACAGGAACAGCAAAAGAAGGAGGAGGCGAAGGAGAAGCTGGACGAGCTTATTGAAGAACAGCAACAGCAACAGGAGCAGTCGGAGCAGGCGGCCCAGCAACAGGAACAGCAAAAGCAGGACCCCGCCCAGCCCGCGCCCTCCCCGGAGCAGATGGAGGCGATGAAGCAGCAGCAGGAGGAGACCCGCGACAAGACGGAAGATCTGGCAAAGGAGATGCCTGCGGCGGATGAGCCCAGTTCCGAGCAGGATGCAAAGGCGAGTGCGGAAGCGGCGGCGGAGAAGCAGGCGGCCGCGGAAGAGCACCTGAAAAACCAGAATGCCGAAGAGGCCAGCAAGGCGCAGGAGGAGGCCCTCGAAAAGCTGAAGGAGGCCCGAAAGGCCCTCGATTCAGAAGAGCAAGAGGAAAAACAGAAGTCCGACAAAGATCAGCCCGCGCAGGACGGCAAGACGCCGGACGATAAGAAGAAAGAGCCGAAGCCGAAGAAGCCGGAGGCCCCCGAGGAAAAGCCCGGTGACGAGCAGAAGCCGGAGGAGGCTCAGCCGGACGAAACTCCGGACGACGCCACGCCCCCGCCGGACGCCACGGCCAAAGATATCCTCAATCAGGAGAAGCAGAACAAGGAGCAACGTAACCTGAAGCGGATGATCGGCATTGCCCCTGTTGAGAAGGATTGGTAACCCATGAAGATCTGCTACGCGCGCACGATTAGTCAGGCCTTGTGGCTCTGCGCCCTGGCTGTGGCCAACCTTGTCCTGGCGCAGGAGCCGCCCACCATCAATGCCGTGCTTGAAAAGGAGGGCGTCTCCGTTGGCGAACCCTTCGTCTTCCAGATTCAGGTGAACAACGTCGACGAAGCCGAAACGCCGGACCTCGCCGCCCTGACCAGCGACTTCACCGTAACCTTTGAAGGCAACAGGCGGAACAACAGCGAATCGATCTCCTTCATCAACGGGCGCACGACCCGTGTCGTTTCCCGGCAATACCTCATCAACTTTCGCCTCACCGCGAAGCGAACGGGCCGCATCGAGATTCCCGCGATTACCCTCAGTGCCGGGGGGCAGTCGTTGACCACTCAGCCGCTGGCCGTAAATGCGAGTCCGCCGGAGAAGGTCGACAATTTCAAGTTGACCACCGCCCTGTCCAAGACCTCGTGCTATGTGGGCGAACCCATTGCCATGACCACAACGTACTACATCGGAGACCCCGTGCGGGATGTTACGTTTTCCCTGCCCGTAGTGAACTCGCCGGACTTCAACACGGAAGTCATGGCTATAGATCAACGATCCGATCGCGAATACGTCGGGATCATGATCGAAAATCAGGAGGTCGTGGCGGAGAAGGGAGAGGCGCGGTCCAACGGGGTCAACTTCGTCACGTTGACTTTCCTGCACGTGCTTGTCCCGAAGGCCGCCGGTGAAATCGCGATTCCCCAGGCAACCGCCGCCGCCCAGGCAGTCGTGGGACAGCGCCGGGGCCGATCGACCTTGGACAACATGTCCATATTCGGATCGCGGGATCAACTCAAAAGTGTCGTGGCCCAGACCGAACCACTGACGTTGTCGGTGAATCCCGTGCCCGAAGAAGGAAAGCCCGCGAATTTCTCGGGCCTGATTGGAGAGTTTTCGATTTCGACGGCGGCCACCCCGGCCGAGGTCAGCGTGGGGGATCCCATCACCCTTACGGTCGCCGTGGAAGGCCCCACCTATCTCCGCCACTTCGAACTCCCGCCCCTCCAGCAGCAAGCGGCTCTGGCCGATCACTTCCGTATCCCGGAGGAGATGGCCCCGGGCCGCGCCGAGGAGAACCGCAAAATTTTCACCCAGACCATTCGGGCGCAATCACCGGAAGTGACGGAGATTCCACCTATCGAGCTGGCCTATTTCGACACGGCTACGGGCCGCTATGAGATGGCCCGCTCGAATCCCATTCCCCTCAAGGTGCGGGAGACCCAGGTGGTGACGGCCTCGGATGCGGAAGGCTTTCGCCCGCAAACCGAAACCGTTGAGCACATAGCCGTGAACGAAGGCATTGCCCACAATTTCACGGAGCCGGACGCGCTCGATCCGCAGCGATTCGGACCGGATGTGTGGATGCGCAGTGCGTCGAGTTGGCTGATCCTGCTGCTGCCCCCGATCGGGTGGGGCGTCCTCGCGAGTACCGTGCTGGTGCGGCGGCTTGGCGGGCTCCGTCCCAAGGGGCGGGCCCGGAAACTCGCCAGAGCTCAACTCGGGGTGGCGCTGGCCGAGGAAGGCCAGGACCACGGCAAGGCCCTGCAATTGCTGCGGGCTTACCTGGCGGCCAAGCTGGATGCGCGCGCCAGTGCGCTGACCTTTGGTGACGTAGAGCGGCCCCTGCGCGCCCAAGGGGCGAGCGATGCCACGCTCGAGTCCCTGAAGGGTATTTTCGACGAATGCGAGGCCCATCACTATGCGGGGGGCGGCGGCAATCCAACGGTGGAAGTTTCCCCCCGGATGCTCGAATGCGCGGATGCGCTGGAAAAGGAAATCGGCTGATGCGCGCGCTGTTGTCCTTATTGGTGCTGATGGCAGTTTTATCTGCGGGTCTCTTGCTGGCGGCGCCATCCGCGCGGGCGGCCTCCATGGACCATTCCGAAATGGAAAGCGCCTTCAAAGAGGCCATCAAGGCATTCGAAGCGGGAAACGGGCTCGTCGCCACGGATCCCGCAGCGGCCCAGGCGGAGTATGAAAAGGCCACGCTCCGGTTGGAGCAGATCATTCGCGAGGGTGGCGTTGAGAACGGCAAACTCTACTACAATCTGGGGAACGTGTGGTTCCAGCGGGGGGATGTGGGACGCGCCATCCTCAACTATCTCCGCGCGGAGCAGTATATGCCGAACAATGTAAACCTCCAGCAGAACCTGGCCTACGTGCGCCAGCAGCGCAAGGATTCCTTCAAGCAGACAGAAAAGCGCAAAGTGTTGAACACGCTTTTTTTCTGGCACTACGACATTCCATCGGGCATCCGCCTTCGCGTATTTACCTGCGCGTTTCTCGCCTTCTGGGGACTGGCGGCGGCACGGCTCTTCTCGAAACGCGGCGCACTCACGGGCGCCCTCGCGGCCACGGGGTTGCTTGCGGCACTCCTCTTCGTTTCTTTGACCGTCGAGGCCAGAACTCATCGCATGCATCCGTCTGGCGTGGTGGTCGCCGAGGAAAGCGTCGGGCGGAAGGGGGACGGTGAGACCTATCAACCCAGTTTTGGCGAGCCGCTCCACGCGGGCACCGAATTCACCGTGCTCGAAGATCGAGGCGATTGGGTGCAAGTGACCCTCCCGGACGAACGGAACTGCTGGCTGGCACGTCGTGACGTGGCGCTGGTGAGTGAGAAACGGTAGAGATCGCGCAATTAAGACGGATAGGCCGCGCGTCCAGGCTAGAGTGTCAAGTAAGTTCAATTTGGCCTCCTCGACTTAGAAGCAGTCGTTGAAAGAAGGTTCTCGTCGTAGGTCATTGAGAAATGGCTTATGCGATTTTGCAGATCCACCCTATGGGTGAACGCCGTCCGCCGGCACTCAGTTCGTGTTTGAACCCGAAAGTGGCTCCAAATCATCTGCATATGGACACGCTCCATATCGCTCTTAGAAGTAGACTCACTTTTCTGGGTCCTCGTCAGAATCTGCGCGACGAAAACTCTACAGCCTGCCGCTTTCCGAGTATGGATAGCGCAGGTTTGCTGTTCGCACGTCCCGTTTCCCCAAACGAACGCGTAGGGGCGAACCCGTCTGGCGGTGTGCCGAATGGCGCGCGAGCGTCTGGATGCCTCTACGGGATACACTTTACGCGGAACCTTCGAATCATGCCTGCCGCTGCGAAACCATTCTTTTCGAGTTCCGTTGTAATTAGGACGCCAATGGGCTGTGCCGCCTCGCCGGTTGCGCGGTACATAAGGAGAAGTAAGCGTGAGAAAGACGTACGGTATCAACGGGACACGTATCGTTCCGGTCGAGAATGGCGAGGCTCAGATTGTTGTCTACAGCGAACCTTCCGAATTGGAGCGTGCTACCTTACGGAACACCTACGACTTGGACGAGCACACGCTATCATCGCTCCTCGATCCGGATGAAATACCCCGGATCGAGATAACCCCCACCTGCACGGTGTTGATCTTGAAGCGGCCGACGAGCTATGCGAGCGGTGACAAAATGCTCTTCGGAGTGAATTCTATCGGCATGCTGCTCTTAGAAGATCAGTTGGTCGTCATCACCCCGGACAGCTATGAGCTTGCCTTTTCATCGCTGAAGGCACCCATACTTTCCCAGCCTCTGCTGGGCGTGGCACTGGAATTGCAGCTTCACATAATTCATCACTTCAGAGCGCACCTGAAACTCATCAAGTTAATAGCCGGTGAGATTCAAGAAAAGGTCAACCTTTCCATCGACAACAATCACCTCCTGCAAATGTTCGGGCTCAGCGAGAGTCTTATCTACTACATAAACGCCATCGATTCGAACGGCACGGTTCTGGTCCGCCTGCGCAACCACACCCGGACAGCGACACCATCGCCCGAAATCGCCGCGTTTATTGATGATCTTATCATTGACAACACCCAATGCTCCCGTCAGGCCGAAATCTATTCCACGGTCATGTCGGGACTCATGGACGCCCGCGGCAACATCGTGAACAACAATATGAACGTTTTGTTGAAAAACCTGACTATTATCAGCATCGTTTTTCTCCCCCTGAACTTGATTGCCAGCATCGGCGGCATGTCCGAATTCAGTATGATGACGCAGGGGATAGACTGGCGAATCAGCTACGCGGGCTTCTCGATAGCCATGGTTGGCATCGGATGGGTGTCTATGTTGGTGGTGAATAGAAACTTTCGCAGGCCTGGTCAAAATGCCTCGAAATCGAAAGGGACTCGCTGATCCGAGCCTTCCGGGCGCCGTGGGGGCTCCCGCGCTTGAGTGGAAGATTTCGATTGCCGGTTGCACTGCCACGCTGCCGCCCTATAGAATCCAAGAGCCGCAACCCAAGCCAACGCTACCGCAGGATCGCCATGGCCGACATCAGCATCGTCATCCCCGCGTATAACGAAGCCGACGCGACCGGAGATACTATCCGCAAAGTGGACGACGCCTTTCGGGCTTCTGGCCACCGCTACGAAATCATCGTAGTGGATGACTGCTCCACGGATTCGACGGCTGCGCTCGCCCGCGATACGCAGGCGCGGGTCATCAGTCACCCCACCAACAAGGGCTATGGAAATGCGCTGCTCACCGGTGTGCGCAATGCGGCCCACCCATGGATTGCCATTACCGATGCGGACGGCACCTATCCCGTTGATGTGCTGCCGCGCATGCTGGACGAGGCTGTTGCGCGGGATCTCGACATGTACGTCGGTGCGCGACAAGGCCGACACTACGAGTCGAGCATCGTAAAGCGATGGGCTCGGGCCTTCTTCAAGCGCTTTACCGAGTTTGTCGTGGGCCAGTCCATTCCCGATGTGAACAGCGGCCTGCGCATTATCCGGCGAGACCTGATCGCGCGATGCGCTCCCGCGCTCTCCGGCGGCTTTTCCTTCACGACCAGCATCACCATCATCGCGTTTCAAACCGGGCACCACGTGGCCTACTGTCCCATCGAGTATTTTGCCCGCACCGGCAAGAGCCACGTGCGCTATCGCCGGGACACGCTCCGCGCGCTCCAGATCATTGTGATGACGATCGTTCTATTCAATCCGATCAAACTCTATCTGGCGCAGGCGATGGTCGTGGCTGGATTCACACTCCTCACAATGATCGCGGCCCTGCTCATGCCAGGGCAGTTTCCAGCACTGCTCCTGCTTTCGCTGGGCTTCTATTGCGGCAATGTCGCCATGGCCCTTGGCTTCCTCGCAGTGCGCTTCCAGTGCAACTTGTCGGAGCTCCACTTTCCCGAGCGGGGATATAAAGCTCCCAAAGACCGTAATGAAAAGTCTGATGGCTGAGGCTACCGAATGCATCCCGACGATTCAAAGTCGTGCCACGCGATCCGGCAACGCCGGTTCGTGTGCCTTGAGCCAGGCGCACGCTGATTGTTCCGGCAGTTTTCGTCCTGCCCTCATGTGCAAAGGATCGGTGTCAATCCGGCAGAATGCATTCGAAATGGACTTGTCGAGCATACCGAGTACAAAAGGCTACTGCCGGGCGGGCCTTCCATGACCCGGCGTACATTTCTCTCAACGCACACGAACCGGCGTTGCCGGATCGCGTGGCACGACAGACGCTTCTTTTTGGCACGGCCCTTACTTCCTGTACCGGCGAGTCTCTGACCCATGTGCGGTATCTGTGGTATAGCCTATGCCGATCCCCAGCGTACGCCGCCCTCGGGCGTGCTGGAGGCCATGACCAGTTCCCTCGCCCATCGGGGACCCGATGACTCGGGCACCTGCGGCGCAAGCGGCGTGTTTCTCGGACACCGACGCCTTTCCGTGATCGATCTCGACACGGGCCGACAGCCGATGCAATATCTGGAGCGGGGCATCCACCTTGTATTCAACGGTGAGATCTACAACTTCACCGCGCTCCGCGATGAGCTGAGTGCCGGAGGCGCAGAATTTCAGACGCGCTCCGATACGGAAGTCATTCTGCAGGGCTACCTCGCTTGGGGCCTGGATCGACTCCTCGGTCGCCTGGCCGGCATGTTTGCTTTCGCTCTGTGGGATGAACACCGGCGCAGCCTCTATCTTGTTCGGGACCGCCTCGGGGTCAAGCCCCTGTTCTGGATGGCGGACGAGCGGGGTACGCTGTATTTTGCATCGGAAATGCGGGCCTTTCGCGCCCTCCCGGATCCGCCGGCGGCATTGAATCGCCGCGCCGCGCTTCAGTATTTTTCCACCGGCTACGTTATGGGCGAAGACGCCATCCTGCGCGGCGTCAAGCGCGTAAGTCCGGGCAGTTTTCTCCAGTGGTCCCCTGGCGAGCGTGTCGCGGAACGACGCTACTGGGATCTGGCCGCGATATGGTCGAATGCCCCCTCGTCCCCAAAAAGCGATTCAGAGTACCGTGAAGCATTCAACGACCATCTCGATCGCGGCATCGCCGAGCGCCTCCTGAGCGATGTGCCTCTCGGTGCCTTCCTCAGCGGAGGACTCGACTCCAGTCTTATCTGCGCACGCATTCGGGCGCAACAACCCGAGCTGAAAACCTTCAGCATGGGATTTCAGGAAGAGAGCTACAGCGAGCTGCCCTGGGCCTCGCTCGTCGCGAAGGATCTCGGGACCGACCATACCGAGGCGGTGGTGCGGTGCGAAAGTCCCGACCTGTTGCTTGAGGTGGCGCGACACCTCGACGAACCCTTTGCGGACACCTCGATTCTACCCACCTGGGTGCTCTGTCGCGAGGCGCGTAAGCACCTGACTGTGGCCCTGTCGGGCGATGGTGGCGACGAACTTCTTGCGGGTTACACGACTCACGCGGCGGATCGCCTGCGGCGGGTGGCATCGATTATTCCCGGGCCGCTGCTGGCGGCTGCCTCCCTCGCGGCAAACCAATTGCCCGATGACCGGCGCAAGGTGGGCGCAACGTACAAGCTGAAGCAGTTTCTGTCGGGGGTGCGATTGAACCCCTGCGACGCCCATGCCTGGTGGCGCATGCTGCTGAGCCGCGACGCCCTGCAGGGCTTGATCGCCCCCGACTTCTGGGACGATACCTTCAACCCCTTTGCGCCCTTCCAGCGCGCCTGGGACGAGGTGCCGAAGTTGAACCCGCTGGACCGCATGCTCTTTGTGGACTACAAGACTTGGCTGGCCGACGATATCCTCGTGAAGGTGGATCGGGCGAGCATGGCCCACGGGCTGGAAGTGCGCAGCCCCTTCCTCGATCATCGGCTGGTGGAGTTCTGCGCCGGGTTGCCGACGCACTTGAAATTATCAGGATTGCGCGGCAAAAAAGTCTTGCGGGAAGTGTCGCGCGGTCAGGTGCCCGCAGGAGTTATTGCGCGCAAGAAGGCGGGCTTCAACGCCCCCGTATCCCACTGGATCGCCGGACCCTGGCGAGAGCTCGTGCAGGACACGCTGCGGGCGAAAGACGCGGGCATGGGCATGTTCAATCAACAAGGCGTAGAAAAATTGCTCAATGCCCACATGTCAGCAAGACGGGATCACGGCTTCTTGATCTTTAGTTTGCTGATGTTTGCCTTGTGGGCTCGCAGGGACTGACTCTACGCTATCGCAGCGGGCAGCCTGAAGAACACATTTTCTTCCACCAGCTCCCGCTCTTCCACCGTGCAGGGTTCGCGGTCCTGCAGATAGCGAATGACGCCCTGCACGTGTTTGTCGTGCACGGATGCGCCGGAGGTGAGCAGCACGCGCTCCACCCCATCGAGCCAGGCTTCATCTATCCGCGTGGCGTCGAGAATAAGGTAGGCCGGCTTGCCGTTGTCTCGGGCAATCTCGGCGAGGCGCGCGGAATTGGCGCTTTCCTGGTCACCCACCACGATCACCAGGTCCACATCGGGCGTGAGGGCATTTACGGCCGCCTGCCGGTTCGTCGTGGCATAGCAGATATCTTCTTTTGGGGGCTGCATGATGTTGGGGAATTTCTTCTTCAGCGCGTCGATGATAATCTGGCAATCGTTCACACTGAGGGTCGTCTGGGTAATGTAGGAAAGGTTATCCGGGTCCTCGACTTCCAGTTGGTCCACGTCCTCCTTCGTGGTAACGAGGATGATGTGTTCCGGGGCCTGGCCCATGGTGCCGATGGTTTCGTCGTGGCCTTCTTCGCCGATGAGAATGATCGTGTAACCCTTTTTCGCGAAGCGGCGCGCTTCGAAGTGGACTTTTTCCACGAGGGGGCAGGTGGCGTCGATTACTTCCAGATTGAGGCGCTCGGCGTGCTTCCAGCGCTCGGGGCTGACGCCGTGGGCACTGAAAAGGAGGTGAGCGCCCTCGGGCACTTCGTCCATGTCCTTCACAAACACGGCACCCTGCTCCTTGAGCTCGTTGACGACGTGGGCGTTATGCACGATGTTGTTGAGCACGTAGACCGGCGCGCCGTAGCGTTCCAGGGCCTGCTCCACGCACTTGATGGCCCGCTCGACGCCCGCGCAGAAACCGCGGGGCTTGGCGACGATGATTTCCATGGCTTTCGGACTCCTGGATGAAATAAAACGCGACCGCCTGGGTCAGGCGGTCGCGCGAATGGTTTGCTGGGCTCGCGCGTCTTCTTATTATACTACGAACACGCGAAAGGATGCTTCGGGGCGAAAATCAGACGCCCATGGTCTTTCCGGTGCTGCGCAGGTCGTCGCAGGCCTGGGAGATGCGGGCGGCCATGCTGGCGCGGCCCTTCTTCAGCCAGGCGCGGGGATCATAGAGTTTCTTGTTGCCCACTTCGCCCTCAACCTTGAGCACCTGATCGTAGTTGTGGAACATGTGCTCCACCACGGGGCGCGTGAAGGCGTACTGGGTGTCGGTGTCGATATTCATCTTGATCACGCCGTAATCCAGGGTCTCGCGGATCTCGTCCACGCTGGAGCCGGAGCCGCCGTGGAACACCAGCCAGAAGCGGGCGTCTTCGCCGTACTTGGCGATCACGGCGTCCTGGCCGTTCTTCAGGATGACCGGGGTCAGCTTCACGTTGCCGGGCTTGTACACGCCATGGACGTTGCCGAAGGTCGCGGCGAACATGTACTTCGCGCCTTCCACCGTGCTCAGGGCTTCATACACCGCAACCATGTCGGCCGGCGTCGTGTAGAGCTTTTCAGCGGGGGCGCCTTCGTGGTTCACGCCATCTTCTTCACCGCCGACTACGCCGGCTTCCACTTCCAGGATGATCTCATTCTCTTTGCAGAGCTTCAGGACATCCACGGAAAGGGCCATGTTCTCCTTCAGCGGCAGTTCGCTGGCGTCGAGCATGTGGCTGTTGAAAAGGTTCGACTGGCCGGCTGCGCGGCGGCGGGCCGTCTCGGCGATGAGGGGCTTCAGGAAGCTGTCAACCTTGCCGGGCTGGCAGTGGTCGGTGTGCAGCGCGATGTTGATGTCATACTTCGCGGCCACGCGGTGGGTGTGCTCGGCCAGGGAGATGGCGCCGAGCACCATGTCTTTCAGGTTGCCGGACGCGTGCTCGCCGCCGCCGGTGGAAACCTGTATGATGCCGTCGCTCTTGGAAGCGGCGAAGCCTTCAATGGCGGCGTTCACGGTGTCGGTGCTGGTGATGTTCACGGCGGGATAGGCGTATTTTTCCTTCTGGGCCTTTTCCAGCATCGCGCAATATTTTTTGAAGTCTACGACTGGCATGGTTCCATCTCCTTGGGGTACTTGGTACGGATTCTGAACAACTGGGCACGAGAATTTCGGTTGCCGGGCCCCATTTCAGGCCGCTGTATCCGGTGGCTGGCCTGGGCCAGTTCGGGAGGATTTCGGCGCGGTAGCGGGGTGGCAGGGGTAAACGCTTCGGTGGAACCCCGCAGCCGGCAGTGAGTGTGGCGCGGCCCCATCCGGCGAGCCTCCCAGCCACCGGCGGTTCCAGAATTCGGGGCGGTCTCCGCGCGGGCAGGACCCGTATGAAAACCAAGGAAAGCATACTATAGGGGCTCGAAGGATTGCAAAAGGCTGGAGCTGGAGTCTGGAAAAAAGAATGGGTCTTATGGGTGACTATGTTTTGTACGACCCATACGACCCATTACAGGAATTGCTCAACCCGGCCCAGCGCCTCACTTCACCCGAGCGGATTCTTCCAGGCGCTTTGCGACCGCATCATACTCCGCGTCATAGGCGCGGCGGAGCAGGGCCTTCAGACCCGCTTCGTCCAGCCCGGTGCCATGGGTTGCCACAAGCCGGGGGACGTCCTGAACATAGCCTGTGCCGCTGAAGTCTGCCGCGTTGACGATAATCTGCTTCTTGAGGTCCTGAATCCGCACCTGTACGGCGGTCAGGCCCCGTTCGCGGAGAGAATACTCCAGGGGAAACTCGTCGGTCACTTCCATGTAATTGCCTTCGGCCTCTCGGAGCAGATCGATGGCTTCGGCGGCGTGGTTGCGCAGCGCCTCGTCATCGGCAAGCCGTTCCAGCTCGGCGGCCCGATCCAGAAGCATCTGATTCGCGGCCAGGCGCGCGTCCCGGTCCTCGATCATGCGGGCCACTTCCAGGCGGCTACCTTCGGCAGTCTCGTGAAGGGGATTGGAGGCGAGCGCCGCGGCGAAGGAATCCTGCGCCGACTCGAGCTGGCCGTTTTCCAGATCCGTACTGCCCTTGGCCATGTAGTAGTCGGAGATCTTGCCAGCGACATCGCGGCGATCGGGAGCCAGGTCGAGGGCGGCCTTGTACTTGCCGATGGCCTGCTCATTCAGCCCGGCGTCGAAATAGGAATCACCCAACTGCACGAAATAGTTGGCGTCGGGCGCTATCAGTTGTTCATAGCGGACCTCGGCCGCCTCCATCGCCGCCGCATTCTTGCGGCCGATGTAGAATTTCATGCCGTAGAGGCAATACTCCCGCATGCGATCCTGCGACATGTTGCCGGACACTTCGGCCCCCGTGAGAATGGTGGTCCAGACATCGGCCACGGCCCGGGCGGAGCGGCTGGTATCATCGGCCAGCAGCGACTTGGCGATCCCCCCGATGCCGATGCCCCCCTCGTATTCCTTTTCAATGACTTCATTGTTGGCGTTGGCCTCGGCGATGCGGCGGGTGAAGTAGTCCGAAGAATCCACGCTCTGTTTCGGAAGGTTGGTGACGGTGGTGTTTTCGATTACCCGCTCCACATCCGTGTAATAGAGATTGCGATAGGTCGGATTTGCCTCCAACATGGGCGCAGTCACCTGGGCCACGAGTTTGCCCAGCAGCCCCATGCGGTAGGCAAAGTAGTTGTCCAGTTTCTCGCCGCGCATGGCCTTCAGCAGCACCATTTCGGTTTCGATGGCCTGAATCGGGCCCGACAGCATGTCGGGGTACATGGCGGTCACCGTAGTCTGGGATTCCATGGCGCCACGGCGCACGGAATCACTCATCTTGCTCAGCGGCTGGTTGCCCTCTTTGGAGATGAGGTGCAGGGCGGCGGTGCTGATGGCGAGCTGCGTCTTCGGGCCCCAGGCCCCCGCGGGCAGGGCCAGCACGGCGGCGGCAATGAGGGCAGTCAGTATCTTGGTCATCGGGTGCTCTCCGTAAATTCTCATCATTGGGACGTGCGTGAAGGGCCGACCTGTTTCAGGACGCCGGTGCGACCGCCGGTGTTTCCACCAGAACCGGCGTTTCCACAATCACAGGGGTCTCCACCAGGGGCGTGCTGGACTCGGGTGCGGCTTCGGCAGCCGGGGCTGCCTCCGGCGCGGGGGAGGCTTCGGTTTCGGGCGCTTCCGGGGCTGCGACCGGTGCCCGACGCGGGGCAGGCGTTACGGCCGCCGTCGCCTCGGACGTTGTGCCGCCTTCGGTCTGCTTCAATTGTTTGATGAGGAGTTCGACTTCGTTAATTCTCCCCCCTGGAATCGCCGGATCTGCCAGGGCCATATAAAGCTCCAGCTCCCGGATACCTTCGTTCAGCACGCCACGGCGCACGTACATGAGTCCCTGTTCCAGATGGGCGGCAGGGTACTCGGTATCGGCCTGAATGGCGGTGCGGAATTGCTCCTGCGCATCGGACTCCGATCCCTGTAATGCCGCAATGCTGCCCTCCAGCGTGTGGAGCCGGGCCGAGCTGCCGAACTTGCGCGCCTTGCGCGTTGCCTCGGCCGCCTGATCGATCTGGCCCCGCTGCAGGTAGACCATCGCCATCTGGATGGCCGCGTCCTCGGCGAATTTGCCGCCGCCGGTAACAAGTTTCTCAAAATCCAGCAGTGCCTCGTCGGCCATGCCGGAGGTCTGGAGACAGAGCGCGTAGAAGAAGCGGGCGCTGTCCGAAGGACGGCCCCCATCCGCCGGGCGAAGCAGGGGCAGGGCCTGGGCAAACTGGCCCTGGGCCATGTACAGCAGACCGAGACGGGTCTTGGCTTCGGTGTCCGTATCCTGTCCGCCGGTGACCACCGCGCTCAACGCGTCGGCTGCGGCGAAAGAATCCCCTTCGAGGCTCGAAACATAGCCCAACGCCGCGCGCACACCGGGGTCGCTCTCGCCCGCACCCGCGAGGGCACTGCGGGCCGCGGGCAAATCACCCGCGAGCGCATCCACGATTCCTTGATACTTGGCTACTTCTTCAGGGGACTGGCCGATGGCGGACAGCTTCCCGAGGGTGGTTTTGCTGGGCTCCAGATTGCCCGAGGCCCCCTGGGCGAGGGCCAGCATCTTTATGGCCTGGGCGTTGTCCGGATGGTTTTTCACGAGCTGCTCGAGTGCGGCGATCTGGCGCTGCATGCCCGCTTCGCCTTCGAGTTTGCCTGCGGCGATCACCGCCAGGAAGGCCAGATCTTCATCATCCGGGGCGAGGCGTGTCGCCGTCTCCAGCGCGGAGGCGGCATCGGGATACTGCTGGGTATCCAGGTAGAGCTTGCCAAGGGTCGCAAAGGCATCGCCATCATTCGGGGCGCTGTCCGCATATTTCTTCAGCACGCTCACGGCGCCGAGCTTGTCGCCCGACCTGGCCATCTTGCGCGCCTGACTCACCGGGTCGCGCATGAGGAAGAAGGCCCCGATACCACCCGCTACAGCGAGCAACACAAGGACGCCCGCCACGAGGCCCAGGGGAATCTGCCGACGAACCGCTCCGGGGGAGGATTCGGCCTTGTCGTTGATGACCTTGTGTCCCGTCAGGAGACTCACGCCGCAACGGACGCAGACAATGTCCCCATCCTGCACGACCGTGCCGCACGAAGGGCAATGGTCCGTGCGGCCGCCGCCGACAATCGGTGTGGGCGGCGCGGGAGGGCGCCCCACAGTCACCGGGGAGCCGCAATGGGGGCAATTATCCAAGCTGGCGTCGGTGAGTTTTCCGCAAATTGAACAGTTTATCTTCGCACCCACAGCACTTCTCCAATCGGTTTCCCGTTTCTCTCCCCTTATTAACGGCAGAAGTCCTTCGTTCAGGGACCGTCCTCGGGAAAAACATGGGGACACTTGCTACAGTTATTCGCTTCCAATGGATTCCAAGCCCGGCACGCCGGGCACCGCTTCCGGAAGAGTCCGGGGACGCTGACCAGCGCAACCACCGTGATGATGCTAACCATGATCACCAGATAGGCAGTTTCGGACACGCCGACGCAACTCCAAGTAGTTCAGGTGGCAGTCCACCTGCAGCCTGACGTTATTATACACCGCTACCGGAAAATGTGGAAGGGGTTTTGTCAAGTGATTCCCCGGAAGGGCACAGGGTGTTCCCGAGGCAAGAGGTTGGCGGAAAAGCGCATAGCACCCGCGTGATAATGCCGTGAATAGTCAGAATTCTAAGCTGGTTGATGGGTGGCTGAGGCCCTCAACGACGAAAGCGCCCCTTTGAAGAGCCAAAGCCGCCGGGCTTGCCCTTGACGCCCGGTTTGACCGGCGCGCCGGCCCGGGCGCTGCTCTTGCCGAATTCCTGCGTCGCCCGCTTGGGCTTCCGCTGGATCTTCATGGGGCGATAGCGCCACATCAAGGCCAGAATGATCACGAGGAAGACCACCTCGACGATCCAGATCCAGCTCGGGTTGTAATCCTCCTTCTTCCAGAATTCGAGAAGGGGAGTCGCCCATTCAGGCGCATCTTCCGGCTTGCCGTCTTCACGCAGCGCGCGCATGGAGGACTGCTCCTTGAACCACTTGGTCACCACGACGAGGAGCCAGAAGACCACATGCATGGCGGAGGAGTAAATGCAGAACTCGAGGATGTAGAGGATGAACGGTACGGAGTACTTCCGGGTGACATAGATAATCGGGGCCACGCAGACCGCCCCGATGCCATACCCCATGGCATTTTCCTGAAAGTGGGTAATGAGTTCTTCCATGGGCCTTTGGCTCCTTTCTCCCGGTTACGGTGCGAGTGTACCACAGCCTTCGCAGAAGTGCCAATAGATTACCCGGCGTGCTTTTTCATTTTGAATTGCCCTTTGGGCGAGGAGTATCATGCCTTGTTTTGTTCACCAACTGTATGGCCTTCGTTTCCGAATGGCTGGAGGAAGTCAACGTTATGTCAGACACACCCAAGAAGCCCGTCTCCGCGGAAAGCCGCCGCAGCTTCATCAAGACCGCGGCCATCGGCACTGCGGCCGCCGTCACCGCCCAATCCGCGGGAGCTGGAGTGTACAAGTCCATTCTCCCCTCCACCATTCTGGGCGCCAACGAAATGATCCGCACCGGCCACATCGGCCTCGGCGGCATGGGCACCGCCGACATGGTTTTCGTACTTAAGCGCAGTGACATGCAGCCCATCGCCTTCTGCGATCTCTATGCAAAGAACCTTGATCGCGCCCACGGCATGGCGAGCCGCAAGCCCGGGGTCAACCCCACCAAGCACCATGACTTCCGCGAAGTAATCGACAACAAAGATGTCGACGCGGTTGTTATTGCGACGCCGGACCACTGGCACTGCCTGTGCACCCTTCACGCCGCCGACGCGGGCAAGGCCATCTATTGCGAGAAGCCGGCCGCCACGACGATCGCCGAAGGCGCGGCCATGGTAGAGGCGGTCCGCCGCAACAACGTGGTGTTTCAAGCGGGCAACATGCAGCGCAGCGGTGCCCACTTCCAGGAGGCTGTCCAGCTTGTCCGCAGCGGCTATATCGGTTCGGTGCACCGGGTGGAGACGTGGATCCACGACAAGGACCCGGTCGAAGGCATCGGCATGGGTGAAGATGACATCGAGAAATACAAAGCCCAGGGCCTCGACTGGGACTTCCATCAGGGCTGGACGGAACACAAGCCCTTCAACACGAACCGCTGGATCTACAATTTCCGCTGGTTCCTGGACTACTCCGGCGGCAAAGTGACCGACTGGGGTGCGCACCTTCTCGACATCGCCCTGTGGGCCATGGAGAACGAGGACAAGAAGCCGACGCTCCAGCCGAAGAGCGTGGTGGCCACGGGCGGTAAGTGGGTCCTTCAGGACAACCGCACCACGCCCGACACCCTCGATGTGCTGTATGAGTTCGACAACTTCACCATCAGCTTCACCAACCGCGTGTGGAACGGCGACGACAGCCACGGCATCAAATTCTACGGCACGCTCGGCACGCTCGAAGTATCCCGCGGCGGCTACAAAGTTTTCCCCGTCATGAACAATGTTGGCAAGGATGCCAAAGGCACACCCCTGCTGCGTGAGCAGCCCATCGAAGCGAAGGAAGCGGGCGAGAGCCAGTTAAACGAGCCCCACTGGGAAAACTTTGCCAACTGCGTCCGCAGCAAAGAAGACCCCATCTCCACAGTGGAAGTCATTCACAACACCTCGCGCCTCTGCCACCTCGGCACCTGCTCCTATGTGGCCGGCGGCGCGAAGCTCGGCTGGGACAAGGAAGCGCAGAAGTTCACCGGCGGCGACAAGCAGGCCGTCAAGACGGCCAACGAATGGGCCTACCGCGAATACCAGAACGGCTGGAGCCTCAAGGCCCCCTATTACCGCGGGTAGTTTGAAGTAACTCGAAAGCGCCCTCCCTCGGGAGGGCGCTTTTTTTGAGTCATAGGACGGATTCGACGGATAGGACGGATTTTTCCGACAACATCGGTCCTATTCGTCCTATCTGTCTGATGCTTCGCCCTTGCATTTCGAATACACCATCGCCATGCTAGAGGCAACCCGCAACCTGGAGCCTCGCCATGGCACAGCACGACCCAACCTCGCTTTCCCGACGCGCCTTCGTGGCCACCAGCGTCGCAGCCACATTGGCCGCTACACAATCCGAAAGCCGCGCTGTAACGCTGCTGCGCGCGGGCCTGATCGGCGGCGGCACAGGCGGACGGCTTGTGATGGAGGCCATGGCTCGGCGCGGAGGCGGGCCGCTTCCCGTTATGGGCACGACTCGCGACTGGCGCGCTCTTGTGCATCGCGATGATCTTGACACCATTTTCATCGCAACGCCGGATCACCTCCACGCCGAGATGGCCGCCGAGGCGCTGCACGCGGGCAAGCATGTGTTCGTCCTGCCGCCCCTCGCCCGGACGGGTGAAGAAGCCCGGCAGCTCGCCTCGCTGGCGCGAAAACAAGATCGCGTGCTCCACGTGGGCATGGCGCCGGGAGAATCGCTCCGCTGGGCAATCGCGAAAGATGCCTTGGCGCAAACGGGCGAGCCGCTTTGGATTCAGGCGAATGCCGTCCGGGAAGAAACACCCGGAGATAGTCAATGGCAACGCGATCGGACCCGCTCCCACGGCGTCGCGGCGCGGCAAATCTTCAACATGCTTTACCCCCTTCAGCACCACTTGGATCTTGGCGCACCCGAGCGGGCGACGGCGCTGGGCGGCGTATTCGGCGGCCAGCCTGGGGCCACCCCGGATCGCGTGCTGATGACGCTTCGCTACAGCGGCGGCGCAACGGTCGTGCTGGAGTGCGCGGACAGGCCGAAGGGGCCGTCGCTTGTACGCGGCTTGCTCGATCAGATTGAGCTGCCGCCGATTTCGAGCGACCACAGCCTTGCAAATGAATTGAAGTGCTTCACCGCGGCAATCGCGGGAGACCGCGAAGAATCGACGGCCCGCCTGCGCGCGGCCTGCATCGCCCAGGAGGCCGTGAGCAGCGCGATGGACCAGTGGGCGCACTGGGAATCCGGCCAATCGGCCTGATAGCCCCGCCACCGACCCGCTTCCTCTTGACATGCGCGGCCACCCAGCGCGAATATACTGCTTGCAACCTTGGGGGCCGCCACGCAAGGAACGTGGCCTCCCAATCACCCCAATGCGCCCTTTCCGCCCACGGCGCTTTGCATAGGAACCGATATGCCCAAGCTCCACTGGTTTACCCGCGTCTTTCTCCTGATGGCCCTGCTGGCTCCGCTCATGGCGCGCGCCCAGGGCCCCGAAGTCACCTACACAGCCGCAGTGGAAAACTCGGTCCCGGCGGGAAGCACAGTGCGCGCGGTATTCACCTTCAATTTGGGCGACACGTGGCACGTCAATGCTCATAAGCCCCTGGACCAGTTCCTGATCCCCACCGAGCTCACAGTAGACCCGGCCGGTGGCATCTCTCTCGCCAACACGGTCTATCCCGAACACATCCTCTTCGATCTCGCGGGCGACAAACTGGCGGTCTACGAGCACACCTTTCATGTCGGCGTCGTGCTTCAGATCGCTCCCGACGCCGCGCCCGGCGAGCACAAGCTGGCGGGCGAATTGAAGTATCAGGCCTGCAATAACGAGATGTGCTTTCCCCCGGCGAAACTGCCGCTGGAAATCACCGTGAATGTTGGTGAGGCCGGGGTACCCGCGAATCCCGAGCTCTTTACCCAGGTGAAGTGGCCCGAAGGCGACGAGGCGGCCCCTGCAGCCGATGCCGCACCAGCCAAGGCAACGCCCGACGCGGTCCCGGCACCGGAGGCGACGCCTGCCCCGGCTGCGGGCGACTGGAAGTCCCTGGCGGATCAATTTGCCGTGGTGGGCAAAGCCGGTTATGAAAATACGGACGGCTTCCTGAAATTTATCGATGCTTCGCTGTCAGGCAATGCGGTCGCGGAAAGCGGTGTCTTCGCGGGCAAGAGCTGGGGTCTGATCATCCTGCTCATCATCGGCGGCGGACTTGCGCTCAACCTGACGCCCTGCGTGCTGCCCCTGATTCCCATCAATGTCGCCATCATCGGCGCGGGCGCCAAGGCCGGGTCGCGCAGGCGGGGCTTTGCCCTCGGCGGGGCCTATGGCGCGGGCATGTCGCTGGTCTATGGTCTGCTGGGCCTCGCGGTGATGCTGAGCTTCGCCTCGGCCTTCGGCACCATCAACGCCACGCCCTGGTTCAATGGCCTCATCGCCGCGCTCTTCATTGTGCTCGGCCTGGCCATGTTCGACATCATCCAGATCGACTTCACTAAATTTCAGACGAAGCTCGGAATCCGTAAGAATGAGAAAGGCAGCTTCGGCATCGCCTTCGCCATGGGCAGCATTTCCGCCCTGCTCGCTGGTGCCTGCGTGGCGCCGGTAGTCATCTCCACCATTCTCTTCGCACAGGACAGCTACAGCCAGGGCAATACCCTCGCGCTGGCCCTGCCCTTTCTACTCGGTCTTGGCATGGCCCTGCCCTGGCCCTTCGTGGGCGCTGGGCTTTCGGTCATGCCCAAGCCCGGCATGTGGATGGTACGGGTGAAGCAGGCCTTCGGTGTGTTCATCATCGGCTTCGCAATCTACTACGGTTACCAGGCTTGGACCCTGATGCGCGTCGATACAACGGCCTCCGAAGGCGTAAAAGAAGGCTGGTACACGAGCCTCGAAGAGGGTCTGGCCGAAGCCAAGGCCACGGGCAAGCCGGTGGTCATCGACTTCTGGGCGACCTGGTGCAAGAACTGCCTGAAAATGGACGCGACCACGCTGAAGGATCCGGCGGTCATCGCAAAGCTGGATGGCTTCGTGAAAATCAAATACCAGGCCGAGCGCCCCGACCTTTCCCCGACCACCGAGATCATGGAATATTACGGCGTCATCGGCATGCCCGCCTATCGCGTACTCAAATTGAAGTAGCGCGGCGCCCCGGGCGCGCCGCAGTCGCCGTCGGATGGTCCATAGCAATTGGAATCCATGGTAGTGTCGCGACGATCCACAGTTCGGCGACGACTGCGGGACGCCCGGTGTGGGCAGAGCCGACGCCGGGTGCCACCTCAATCGAGCAACGCCCATTAGGCAAGGGCCGTTCCGTTGTTGTATAACGAGGCTTCTCAATTAAGGAGCCTCGCAATGTACCGACCCCTGATTGCATTTGCCTGTCTTGTTGCCGCGTACGCCGATTCCCGGGCCGTCGATATTAACCAGCAGACTTGGATCCGCGACACAGACGCCCCCGTACTCTCCCTCGGCGAATCGGGCGCCTTTGACGACACGCACCTCTTCGCCCCGTGTGTCGTCGAAGAAAAGGGTGTCTTCTCCATGTACTACTGCGGCTCGCAGAAGGACGTGGCGAACCGGGTGTTTCAGATGGGGCTCGCCACAAGCACCGATGGCATCCACTTTGATAAGCGGCCCGAGCCGGTTTTCGATTTTGGAGACGGTAAGCACTCCATTCTAACTCCAACGCTGCTTCGGAGCACCAACGGAACCGTCATGCGTGAGGAGGGCAAACTACGGCTCTGGTTCGCCTCCACCGATTTCGCCGCGAATGACGGTGTCCACACGCTCCATGAGAGCACGAGTGAAGACGGCATTCACTGGTCCGCACCGTCGCCCGCGCAGTTCGAAGGGATCTATGCGCCAACGATTCTCAAGGAAGGCGGCGTTTACCGCATGTGGTACAGCGACGTTTCCGCCGAGCCCTGGATTGTGCGGCATGCGAAAAGCCTTGATGGCAAGACCTGGGATCGCACTGAAGCGCCGTGCCTCGTGATCGACCAGCCGTGGGAAAAGGGCCGCCTGTTCTATCCCGCAGTGATCAAGCACGACGGGCAGTATGTACTATGGTACGGATCCTATTGGAGCGCACGGGAGAACACCACGGCTATCGGCGTGGCCACGAGCAGCGATGGACTCACGTGGACGAAATCTCCGAGCAATCCCGTTTTCACGCCCGACGAATCGCGCCCCTGGGAATCGCACTACACGACGAGCCAGTCCATACTGAAGCTGGACGACGGCTCGTGGCGTATGTGGTATGCCTCGCGCAAGGCCCCGCCCTTTGTAAACAAGTATTTCGCCATCGGTACCGCGCGCTGGGACGGACCCAGGGCATTGACTTCGGCGTGGCCCGCGCGGGCGGTGGAACTGCGCGAGAAAATGGCGCGGGCGCTCACCCTGCCCACCGAGCGGGTGCCCCTGGCGTCGCAGACGCACCAGATCACCCGCGGTGACGGCTACGCGATCGAATCCGTCACCTTTGCGAGCGAGACAGGATCCCGCGTGACCGCGCTACTCTATCTTCCCGAGTCGGCGAAACCCGCGCCCGCGATAATTGTGGCGTGCGGCCACGGCGGATCGAAGTCCGCGCTCTACGCGCAATACGCCGGACAACTCTATGCGAACAATGGATTCGCCGTGCTGGCCATCGATACCATCGGCGAAGAGGAGCGGCACCCCGAGCGCAAGATGGGTGCCCGAGGCCACGACCTCTACAATCTGCCGAAAGAAGAGCGGGCGACCTTCATGGAAGAAAAGATGAAGCGGTCCATCCTCGGCAAGATCGTGTGGGACCTCATGCGCGGCGCGGATTACTTGGAATCGCGGCCGGAAATCGACATCGGCCGCCTGGGCGTCGTGGGTTACTCCCTCGGCGGGTCCAGCGCGGGGCCCTTCGCCATGCTCGACCCGCGCGTGAAAAGCGCCATCATCACCGGCTGGGGCTTCACCCAACTGGCAGTGGAATGGGGCAAGCCCTGCTCGCAAGTGCCCTACGAGGACTTTTCGGAGATGATGAGCTTCGCCGAAATGACCGCGCTCGCCGCGCCCCACGCGGCCATGCTGATTTACAATGGAACCCGGGACTCCGTGATCGATCACAGTGAAGGCGGCACGGCGCTGCAGCGCCATACGGAAGAAAATGTGACGGCGGCCAAAGCACTCCTCGCAGTGTCCGGCACGCCCCATGTGCTGGAGACGATCTGGGAAGAGGGCGCCTGCCACCGGCCCTATTTCCTCACGCCGCGCGCGCTGCAGTGGATGCAACAACATCTCAAAGGCATTGAGTCGCCGCACGCAATCGCGGCAATCAACTACGGCGATTGGGTATCGGCCCAGGGACAGAAAATTGAGGAACTCTACAACACCGAGCAGCGGGAACGCGGTACGATGGTGGTGGATGTCGGCGCGGTATATCGCGACCCAGCCACCCTCGCCTGCCTGCCGCTGGGTACGCCGCCGGGAGCGGAATATACCTTCGAAGGGTGGGTGGAGCGGTGCGTTGTGAACGCTCAATAACACGTCTGAGCATCGCTCTTTACAACGGCGCCCGAAGGTAGCGAGGCACGTATCGCTGCGGCTTTACTCCTCCGGTGCGACATCCGGAAAGGCATCGCGGATGGCGATGAAATCATCGATGTGCTCCAGGAATACGCCCGTAAGCGCGTCGTCGAACTGCTTTCCCCGCTGTTCGCAGAAGTAGTCGAGGATACGGTCGAGCGGCCAGGCTTCTTTGTAGACGCGCTTCACGCCCAGCGCATCGAAGACATCGGCAATGGCGGTGATGCGCGCGAAGATATGGATTTCGTCACCCGCGAGGCCTTTTGGATAACCCGCGCCATCGGGGCGTTCGTGGTGCTGCAGCGCGATCATGGCGGCAGCCCCCAGCAGTTCTCGCTTGCTGTGGCAGAGCATTTCATAGCCCACGGTCGTGTGGGTCTGCATGAGGCGCATTTCCGCGTCGTTCAATTTGCCCGGCTTCTTTAAAATGGAATCGGGAATGGCCATCTTGCCCAGATCGTGCATGGGCGAAGCGAAGCGGAGCACGGCGGTCTCTTCGCGGCCAAGGCCCGCTTTCTGGGCCAACAGCGCGCAATATTCCGCCACGCGCTTGACGTGATTCCCCGTTTCGCGCGAGCGCGTCTCCACGATTTCACCGAGCTTGAAAATAATCTCCCGCTGCGTCTCCAGAATCTCGCCGTTCAGACTGATGTTGTCATACGCAATGGCTACGTTTTTGCAGAAGATCTGCAGAAGGTACTGATCCCACTCGTCGAGCCCTTGCCACCCTTTCAGGTAAAGCAGACTCTCCGATCCATTCTCTGATCGAAAATATCCCACGTAGCGGTTGTCATCGAGATAGAGTTCCTTGCGCTGTTTGCGCGCCTCGGCAAGGCAGATGAGCACGTCCTCGTCGCTGAGATCCTCCACGGCGTGGCTCACGAAATCGGAGTAGATCCCCGTGCCGGTTACGATACGGAGCGTGCCGTCGCTGGAAGTGGCCGCGAAGCCCGACGTCTTGCAATAGAGCGCGTCTTCCTTCAGATTGAGCAGGGCGGTGAGCTGGGTGAGCACGCCCGTTGAGAATTGCTCCATCGCTCGCGTCTCAAAGATGCAGGAGGAGGCGTGAAGAATGGTCTCCAGCCCGCGTTTGTTGGCTTCGAGCGTCTGCAGGTGCTGGTAAGAGCGGAGGGAGGCCACCATGGTGGTGAAGAGTTTGGTGGCGGTCAACTCCGTCTTCGCCTTGTAGTCGTTGATGTCATAGTTGAGGATCACCTGCTCTTCCGGCGCCTGGCCCGGCTGGCCCGTGCGGAGTACTATCCGGATGTTAAAATTGTGCAGGTCTTCCCGGATGTACTTTGCGAGTTCCAGTCCGGCATTCTCGGTTTCCATGACCACATCGAGGAGCACCATGGCCGCGTCGGGATGGGCCTTGAGCAAGACCCGCGCTTCGGCGGCGGAGTGGGCGCTGACAAACTCGAGCCGCCGGTTGTCGAATACGAATCCGTCCAATACGAGTCGTGTGACGTTGTGTACTTCCGGCTCGTCGTCGACAATCAGCACTTTCCACGGATGGCCCTGCAGCTCCGTCACCGGCGCCCCATCGTCATCGGCGAACATCAGGGCATCATGGTCTTCCTGGAGGATTTCTGGCGAAAGGTTCATACTTCATTGTCCTCAATGGTGGTTGCCATGCGAATGTAGAAGGTGGTGCCCTTCCCGGGCGTACTCTCGCAATGGATGCTTCCCTGCAGTTGGCTTGAAACGATGTTGTAAAGGATGTGGAGTCCCAACCCGCTGCCGCCCGTGCCGCGGCGCGTGGTGAAGAAAGGGTCGAATATGCGCCCCAGATACTCCGGCGGAATGCCCTTGCCGTTGTCTTGATAGGTGAAGAGGAGCTCCTGGCCTTCCGGGGTGAAGCGCATCAGGATCTGTCCCTCGTCCTCCTCCTCGAAGCCGTGGATCATGGAGTTCACGATGAGATTCGTAATCACCTGCGAGAGGGCCCCCGGATAGGTGTGCAGCTCCAGATCGTCCGGGCACTCCAGCGTGATCTCGTGCTTTGTTTTTTTTAGCTTGGGCTGGAGGCTCAACAGCACCTCGCCCACATACTGCTTGAGATCGAAGACCCGCATGGCCTCGCTCGATTGATCCACCGCCACCTTTTTGAAGCTCTGCACCAGCTCCGAGGCTCGGGTGAGGTTGGTCATGAGCATGGTGGTGGATTCGCCCGCGATTCGGAGGTAGTTGTCCAAGTCCGATTTCTTCATACCGTTGCTGGCGAAGCGGTCCAGCAGCTCGCGGGTTTTGAGTTGCAGGTGTGATGTCGCCGTTACCGCCACACCCACGGGCGTGTTGATCTCGTGGGCCACGCCCGCCACCAGCTCGCCCAGCGCGGCCATTTTCTCGGAAGTGATCAGCTTGTTCTGCGTCCGCTCCAGATTCTCCAGCGTCTCGCGGAGTTCCCGGTTGGACTGCTCCACCGCCCGCGTACGCTCGGAGACGCGGACCTCCAGAGACTCGTTCATCTCGCGCAGGGCATCCTGCGCGTAGCGCCGCTCGGCCTCTTCATAGGCCAGGACCAGAAAGTCGGAAGCAGACGCGGCAAACTGGGCTTCTTCGGGAAACCAGGGGCGCCGGCCGCCCACATGCTCGAAGAACATCAGCCCGCGCAATTCGCCGCCCAGATTGATCTGGGCGATGAGCATGGCGGCGGTGTTGTGCTCGTTGAGGTACACGGTCCAGAGGCTTTCGGTGCGCGGATCGTTCATGGCATCGTCCGTGCTGATAATCCGCTGCCCCTGGACGGCGCTCCGCAGCGCGGGGGAAAACTCGACCGGCTCGGGGCGCTTCATGTCCTGGAGCACGCCCCCGGTGCCGGCCAACACATAGACATTCGCCAGGCGCTCGCCGTCCTCCATGATGCGCCACACGGATACCCGGTCCAGTTCGAGCGAGGCGGCGCATTCGTAGGCGATGGTCCTCAGCAGTACTTCAAAGTTGCCCGCGGACTCGCGATGGGTCTGGGCGAGGGAGGTAAGGGCCTGGTTGTGGCGGCGTATCCGATCGCGGCTCGCTTCCAGCGCATCTTCCGCCAGTTTCTGCTCGGTCACGTCCTTGACGAGACCGGTGTATTCATAAGCGCCACCCGACCCGCTCCGGGAAAGGCGAAAGTCCACGGGAAAGCGTTCCTGGTTCCGGCGGACTCCGTAGACCAGTGGGGGGCGCCCGTTTGCGGACTGCGACAGGAACCGCTCGAATTGCACGGGCCCGTTGCCCGATTCGGCCGCGAGGAGCAGGCTGACGGGCTGCCCCATAGCGTCGGCCATGCTATAGCCGAAGAGTTTCTCGGCACCGGGATTCAAACTGGTAAGCATGCCCTGATGGGTGAAGGTCACGATGCCGTCCTGGATGTCGCGCACGATGTGATCGGAGCGGGCCACCGCCTTCTGGAGATAGTCCAGCACCTGGTTATAACGCCGGGCAATCTGGCCAACTTCCGTGAAGGGCTCCACCGGGGCGCGGGCGCTCAAGTCGCCGGTCTTTCCTTGCGAATCCATAACTTGGAGTAGGTCGATCAACTCGGTGGTAGCGCCGTGCTCCGAGTAGTTCAGCCCCTGTTCCTCGGCCTCCGCACTGACGCGGAATGGAAAGTAGCGATTCAGGGGCCAGCAAATCAGAAAGGTCAGCCCGAAAGCCCAGACGGCGGCGGACGCCACACCCAGGCACTGGGCAATGAATTGGCCCTGGAAATCCAACCCCGTTTTCAGGAGCGCCGCGTCGCCGAAAAAGGCGACAGCCAGCGTTCCCCAGATCCCGGCCCCGAGATGCACGGGGATGGCCCCCACGGCGTCGTCGATCCGGCACTTGACGAGCAGGTGTTCGAGGGCCAGCATGACCATGCCTCCAACACTCCCGATCACGAGGGACTCTGCGGCAGTTACCGCGTGGCAATTCGCCGTAATCGCCACCAGGCCCGCGAGCGTGCCGTTGATCACCAGCTCCGCATCGGGGCGCTTGCGCAGGGTCCAGCCGATGGCCAGCGTCGTGATGCCGCCGAAAGACGCCGCGAGCGCCGTGTTGGCAACGATACGCGCGACACTCGCGTCCAGGGTTAGGGTGCTGCCACCGTTGAAGCCAAACCATCCCATAAACAGCAGCAGCGCGCCGAGCACGCTCATCGGTACATCGTGCCCGGTGATGCGCTGGGGCGGCCCGCCTTCGGGGAAGCGGCCGTGGCGCGGGCCGATGATCAAGAGTATGGCCAGGGAAACCCAGCCGCCCACACTGTGGACCACACTGGAGCCGGCGAAATCGATGAAGCCCCGCTCGCCCAGCCATCCGCCGCCGGAGGCGCCATCCGCGCCATTCCACACCCAATGGCCGAACACGGGATAGATAAGCCCCGACACGATAACGGCCACGATCGAGTAGCTCAGGTAGTGCATGCGCTCGGCGGCGGCGCCGGAGAGAATGGTCACCGATGTGGCGCAGAACATCGCCTGGAAGAAGAAGAAAGCAGTCCGCCATTCGCCGATGGACTCGAAGGGCAGGAGAAAGGAATCGGTGCCGATCCAGCCGCTCCGGGTTGCGCCGAACATGAGACCGAAACCGACGCCCCAGAAAAGGCAGAAAGAAATGCCAAAGTCGGTGAAGTTTTTGAGGGCGACATTGATGCTGTTTTTTGAGCGCGTGAAGCCGCTTTCCAGACACATGAAGCCACCCTGCATCATGAAGACCAGCGACGCCGTCACCAACATCCAAAGAATATCCGATTGCTCCTGGGACATGCTTCTCCTTGCTTGGCGCAGGAAAGCCATACCCAAATGTAGGATTTGCGGGGTAATCCGTACACGAGGGTGGTTTTCCAGTCCACTTCCATTGCCTGACATATACGAGAGCAGGAAATGTGCCGACGGTGGACTTGCGAAATACGACGGAGCCTTGAGGGACCGCATGGGTCACGCGGCTGGATGGTCTGCGGGCGAGCTGAAAAAGTGTGCGGTCCCCGTTCGAGCCGACGGGTATGGCGGTAAATTCGTTGAGCGACATCGCGCCACGAGTCTACAATTGCCCGAGCCTCTGGAGAAATCATCACATCATGTCAAACGACCTTCACATCGCGCTGTTGGCGGATCATCCCGAGACGATCCCCGTGCTGAAGCGTTGGTACGAATCCGAATGGTGGGGCTGGTACGGCCCGGAGGGCCCGGGGGACGCGGAAGAAGACTTGCGATCCTTCACGCGCCGCGACGGGCTGCCGGTCGGCGTGGCGGCCTTTCGCGGCGAAGAATTGTGCGGCGTTGCCGCGCTGAAGGCGGAGTCTATCGCGACGCACGCACACCTCAGGCATTGGGCCTCCGCGGGGATGGTCGCGCCGGCCGGCCGTCATCCGCCCGAGTACGCCAGCACGGGATCGCGCCCGATGGAAAAGTAGTCGAATCCCGTGGCTTCCATATGTGTCCGCGAATAGATATTGCGTCCGTCGAAAATCACGGGGGCCTTCATCGATTTCTTCAACCGGGCCAGGTCGGCATTGCGGAAAAAGGGCCACTCCGTCGCAATGAGGAGTGCGTCGCAACCCTCCACCGCGTCATAGTATTGAAGGCTGTACGTCATGTTTTCGTGCTCGCCCAGGTAAATCCTCGCTTGCTCCTCCGCCTTGGGGTCGTAGGCCACAATCTCCGCGCCGGCCTCCAGCAGCGCCTTCGCCATCACCAGGGCGGGCGCTTCACGAACGTCGTCGGTCTCGGGTTTGAACGCCAGGCCCCAGAGCGCGAAGCGCTTGCCCCGGAGTTCCCCCCGGTAATACAGGCTAATCTTCTCGATCAGCGCGCGCTTCTGGTGCTCGTTGACGAGGTCCACCTGCGGCAGCAGCTTCGCGTCTACGCCAACTTCCTTCGCCTTCTGGATGAGGGCCTTCACGTCCTTGGGGAAGCACGAACCGCCGTAGCCGATGCCCGGGAATATGAAGCGGTAGCCGATGCGGCTGTCGGAACCGATGCCCTTGCGCACGTCATCCACATCCGCGCCGACTTTCTCGCAGATCGCGGCCATTTCATTCATGAAGGAAATCTTCGTCGCGAGCATCGCATTGGCGGCGTATTTCGTCATCTCCGCGGAAGCGGTGGACATGGCGATGATCGGCCGCCCGTTGCGCGCGAAATTGGCGTAGAGTTCTTCCATCAGCGCTTTCACGCGCACATTTTCGCAGCCAATGACCACGCGATCGGGATTCATGAAATCCTCTATCGCCGCTCCTTCCTTCAAGAACTCGGGATTGGAAACCACGTCGAATTCGAAGGAGGCGCCGCGTTTGGCCAGCTCCGCCGCCGCCGCGGCGCGCACCTTTTCAGCGGTTCCCACGGGCACGGTGGACTTGTCGACAATGATCTTGTAGCCGTTCATGTGTTGGCCGATGGAGCGCGCCACGTTGAGGACGTATTGCAGGTCCGCCGTTCCGTCTTCCATCGGCGGCGTACCCACGGCAACGAAGATGACGAGGCTCTCCTCCACCGCACGACGGATGTCCGTTGTAAACTGTAGCCGCCCCTGTTCAACGTTGGTGTGCACCATCTCTTCGAGGCCAGGCTCGTAAATGGGGATATGGCCCTGATTCAACGTGTCAATCTTCTTCTGATCGATATCCACGCACAGCACGTCGTGTCCGAGGTCGCTGAAGCACGTCCCACTGACCAGCCCCACGTAGCCCGTTCCAACAATCGCAAGTTTCATTCGGGGATTCCTTCGATTCTAATCGGCGAGATCTACAACCGTGTGCGCCCATTTTTCGGTTCTGAACGCCAGCCAGGTCAGCAGCAGCCGGCTGAGGTGGCTGATGAGGATGGCCATCCACACGCGATCCGGCGTGAGAGCGCCGCGCCAGTCATACCACCAGCAGACACCAAGGAGCACGACAATCTGGGTGAGGAAGGCGATGTACATGGGCAGCTTGGTCTCGCCTGCGCCCTGGAGGCCGCCGGTGAGGGCGAGGGCCACGGCGATGACCACGCCGGAGAAGCTGAGATAGCGCAGGAGCGAGACCCCCATGGCGCCGATGGGGCCGTCTCCCGCCTCGAAAACGGAGAGCAGCTCGGTCGGGAAGAACCAGAACACGGCGCCCACGAGCACGGCCCAGATGCCGCCAAAGGCGGCGGCGACGCGTACGGCGTTCTTCCCGCGCTCCGGTTTGCCCGCGCCGATGTTCTGGCCCATGAGGGTGCTGGCGGCCGAGCGCAGACCGAAGCTTGTCCAGGTAATGAGGGAGAACAACTGGGCATAGCAGATGGTGTAGGCGGCCTGGGCGGCGGCGGAGACGCTCTCCTCCATGGAGCCCAGGAAGCGGAGCAGGAGCACGCCGCCGATGTTGAGCAGCACGCCCTGGATACCGGTGGGGATGCCGATTCGCGTGATGACTTTGATAATGGAGAAATCCGGTATGAGCCGGTAATGGTCGGGCGGGAGGATCAACATTTTGCGCCGGAGCACGAGGGCAATGGAGATGGCGACGGTGAAACACGGGGCGAGGACGGTGCCGAGGGCCGCGCCCACGGCGCCGAGCGCTGGAAAAGGGCCGAGGCCCGTGATGAGGACCACGCTGATTCCCATGTTGAGCAGGGTGGCGAGGATGCCCAGGACCAGGGGGGTCTTGGCGTCGCCTGAGGCCTGAAAGGCGCCGGTGAACATGAAACTGAGGAAGAGGGGCGCGCCAAAGACAAACAGGATGCGCAGGTAGGGGAGGGCGTAGAACTGCACTTCGCCGGGCGCGCCGGCGAGGTCGAGGAGCCAGGGGGAGATGAAATAGCCCGCAGGCGCGACGATGAACACCAAGATATAGACCGAGATCAGAAACGAATCATACGCCACGCGGCTCAGGTTCTCGCGGTCCTGCTTTCCGGCATAGCGCGAGACGAGCACGTTCATGCCGTGGAAGATGGAGGCGATGAAGACGACCACCACCAGGAAGACCTGCCAGGCCACGCCGATGGCCGCGTTCGCCGCGTTGGATTCGGAGGCGATATAGTGGCCCACGAGGATGTGATCCACCAGGCCGTGGAGACCATTGACCAAGTTGAGCAGCGTGACGGGCCACGCCAGCTTCCACACGGACCAGACAATGTTGCCGGAAACCAATTCGTCGTCGAATTTTCTCATGAAATAGGGCTTCAACTGCCGTCGAGGGCGGGTGGGTTTCCGGGACACTCAGGGAAGCACTACTATACCACGCGCCCGCTGGCGGTTGATAGCCGTTCCGGCGCGCGGAACTCGCTCGGGCACGGGCACCGACCCGATCAGTCGCGATACTGCTCGTGGCACGCGCTGCACGACTGGTTCAGTGTCTTAAACGCCGCTGTTGCGGCGTCAGCCTGACCGGCGCGCAGGGCCTCCTCCAGGGCCACTGTCGCGTCGAGGGCCCGCTTCATCTCCTGCTGGTATGCGGCGGGGCGCTCGGCCTCGGTCTTGAGGCGAAGGATTTCGGTGAAGCTCTCGCGGAGCTGGAGGGCCTCGTGGGGTGGCGCGATGTCCGGGTGATCCGCTGGTGTTTTCCAGCCCGCCTTTTCGGCCAGGGCCAGGTTGTCCTTCTGGCGATCAATGAGGGCCATGGCTTCCTGAAAGGGCGGCGTGTCCGCCGTGGCGGGGAAACTCACGTCCGCTGCGGCAAGCTCTTCCTTCGTCGGCGGCGTAAAGGTGTCGATAATTTCGTAGAGCCCGGTGTACTTCGCCGCCGTGCCCGCCGCCTTGAGGAAGGCGTTGGCCTCGCCCGGCTGCCACTGGCCGGAGGCTTCCATACCGGCCGCCACGGCCGCCGGACCCCGATGCTTGCCGTGGTGGCAGTGGAAGTAAACGGGGCCTTCGGTGTCCGTCAACACGCGGCCAAACTGGAGGCCCCGCTCACGGGAAAAGCCGTCGTAGCCGATGGGGAGGTGGATGTACCGCAGGCCGTACTTCTTCGCCGTTTCCACATCGGGCTTTGCCCCGTCTACGCTGACTATGGTCTTGATCCCCAAATCGGCCAGGGCCTTCAGCGCTTCTTCCGTGTGGGGTTCACCGCCACTGTAGACGGACTCCGTCACCTGGAATACATTCTCGCAGCCGCTGACGTCGAGTTTACTCCAGTCCGCGCCCGCATCCGCCGCCGCACAAAGCAACACTGCCAGTGCAATCCACATGGAGCCCTCCGTGGTGCAGGCGCGCCGCCCGCCGTTGCCGCTGAGATAAACAACTCCCGCGAGCGCACCACGCGCCCGCGGGAGATAAAACGTAGTCTACTTCTTGGAAAGATCGCGGTAGTAAAGCTCTTTCGCTTCCGCCGTCATGCCCGAGTTGTGGCATTGGATCGCGAAGAAGCCCTTGGTGAACTCCGTGTCCTCGTAGGTCGTCACGAGTTCGTCGTTGATGTAGATTTCAATCTTCGGTCCCACGGCCTTTACGCGCATGGCGAACCATTCGCCGTCTTTCGTGAGCAGCTTCGAGGCTTTGCCCACGCCTTTGCCCGGCTTCCAAAGCCAGCCCGTGTGGGCTTCCTGGCTGTTGCAGATCTGGGCCTCGTAGCCCTCCGGGTAGCCGTTCACGTTGTCCGCCGGCGGATTGGCCCGGAAATAAAGACCGCTGTTCGCGTTCTCGCCCTCTTTGGTGACTGCAATCCGGAACATGCCCTTGACTTCAAGATCCGTAAGCTCCGGCCCGATGTAGATGTGGCCCTGCTTCCCGGGCGAACGCCCCACCATGACGCCGTCCTTCACTTCCCAAACCGCATCGCCGCGCGGCGTCCAGCCTTCCAGATCCTTCCCATTGAAAAGAGAGATCCATTCGCCGCCCTCTTCGGCTTCCTTTTCCGCCGATGCGGCGGGCGCCGTCACCGGGGCTTCCGCCGGAGCCTCTTCCACCGTGCCGGATCCCTCGGCCGGCGCGGCGGATTCGTCTGCGGGCGCGGATGCCGCCTCCGCGGGGGCATCCGTGGCGGGGGCCGTTTCGCTCTTCGGACAACCGACTATCATCAGGGCCGGGAACAGGGCAAGCAACATAAGATACTTGGACTTCATGGTTAAAACCTCCCTTAATGGGTTTTCGATGGGGAAAGGCGGGCTGCGGAAGAAAGCGTCCCGACAACGCCCGCCATTCTGTCGGATCGGACGGGCCAATACAACTTTTTGGGCGGGCAGCTCGGTCGCACAGTACACATCGCCCAGGGTATTGCTGAATTGCGGCGGCGAGCTATCGTTCAGGTATACTTGAGAACGGGTATGATCGCCAAGGAACCTTAGCAATGAGCCAGATTCAACGTGTATACCGGGCCTTTTCGCCCGCGCCCCTTACAGCGGAGCAAGAATCGCTCTACGTTCCCCTCGAAAACGCTCGCGGGGAAATGGACGTTGTCAATCGAATTGCTTCGCGCGTCCGCCTTTCCGAGTTTCCGGTAAGTCAGGTCCTGGCGGGTCACAAAGGCAGCGGTAAGTCCACCGAACTGATGCGTTTACAGTTGGAGCTGGAACGCCAAGACTCGGACAGTCGATATTTTACCGTGCTGGTTAAGGCAGACGACGATATCGATAGAAATGATGTCGATTTCCCGGAAATCCTCATCGCCCTGATACGACAACTCGCGAAACAGCTCCGTGAGCGGGAGAGCATTGAGCTCAAGCCCGGTTACTTCGCGGATCGGTGGGAGCGAATCAAGAAGCTCCTTGGCAGTGAGGTGGCTTTTGAGGGCGCGAGCCTTGAAGCTGGGATGTTGACTATATCGTCCACACTTAAGAGCAGCCCCGATGCACGGGAGGGCATTCGGAAGCTACTCGAGCCCGACACCAACAACTGGCTGGTGGCGGCGAACGATATTATTGGAGAAGCCATTGTTGGACTCAGCAAGAAAGGCTACATGGGCCTGGTGGTTTTGATTGACGATCTGGACAAGATGGTCATCCGGCCCAAGGCCGATGCGGGATGCTCGACCGCCGAATATCTTTTCATACACCGCGCGGCGCAGCTTACCGCCTTCCAATGCCACACCGTCTACACCCTGCCGCTATCGCTGGCCTACTCCCACCACGAGCAGGCTATTAAGTCCAGTTTTAACAATCACGTGCCCGTCGTTCCCATGGTCAAGATCGCTACCGCACCGCCGGATTCAAGGCCGCACAAGGCGGGTCTCGACCGAATGCGGGAAATGATCAAGTGCCGCTGTGAGGAGGCCGGAATTGAACCGGAGGAACTGTTCAAATCCACCAGGGTGGAGGCCGATTTGATCCGATTGAGCGGCGGACAGCCCTCAGAACTCATGGCGTCCGTCCGGGAGGCCATCCTGGCCTCTAACCTTCCCATCGACGCCAAGGCCATTGCCCGAGTTCGCCGGGAGGGCGAACGGGAATATGCCCGCATGCTCCGCCGGGAGCACTGGCCCATAATTGAAGAAATCCGATCGACGGGTCTGTATCCACGGACGGATGAGACGGAAGACGAGTTCCGTGAGCTAATCGACAGCCGCGCCATATTGCAGTACGTAAACGACAAGGAATGGTACGGGCTGAACCCCATGGTCGCGAACCTGACTCCTCCGCGTCCGCTCAGCGAGGTGTAACGTGGCGCAAGTAGCGTCCGATATGGTCCCTTGGCGCGAGACCGAAGAGCAGGCTGCGGAACTTGCCGCGCTCCAGCGCCTTCTCGACATTTCGTCAGGAACGTTCTCTCTGAGTATCGCCGTTTGCAACAGCCCGGCATTGCGTGACTTTCTTATCGGTCGTGTTCGGGAAAGTCATCCAGACCTGGCCGTTGTTTCACTGCCACAGGGCACGGTTGATATATATGGTGAAGTGACGGGCCACATTGGAGACACTAACGTGTCTGCCGTGTTTGTGACCGGTATCGAGCTCTCAGTCTCGTCCGAATCGCAATCGCATCCCGCATTAAAATCCTTGAACGCATCCCGTGACCTGTGGGAATCGCGATTCAATTGCCCCGTCGTATTGTGGATGCCCGAACATATAGCAGCCCTGCTCCCGTCGCACGCTTCCGATCTCTGGCGCTACCGTAGCCACGGTTTCGAGTTTGCGGCACCGTCATGGATGCCGGATCCGGTATCAGGCGAGGTGATTGAAGCCAATTTGTTGCTGTCCAGTAACCTCGATGCGGATCAAAAACGATTCCGCTTGGCTGAACTAGAGCAGCGCGTCAATGATTTGGGCTGGCCGCCAATGGAAGTGTTAGTTCCATATGCCATTGTTTGGATGCAGGAATTGGGATTCTTATATAGTAGAGTAGGAAGATTTGAAGAGGCGGAGCATATCATCAGTAAATCACTCAGCCTATGTGCGGAGAATCGTCTTTTGAGCGTAAAGGCAACGCTGCTTGGAGACCTCGGCAATATCGCGATCTCCCGTGGAGACCTGGAGTTGGCCGGGCAGCGCTATAGCGAATCGTTGGAGATAAACAGGAAATTAGACCGACTCGAAGGTGAGGCAATTTGCCTCGGGAACCTCGGAATTGTTAGTAAGAAGCGTGGCGATTTGGATTCGGCCGAGGAATATTATAGAAGAGCATTGGAAATAGACCGACGCTTAGGCCGACTCAACGGACAGGCAACTCAACTTGGGAACTTGGGAAACATCGCATCCGCACGTGGCGAGCTGGATACGGCCGAGCAATACTATCGCGAAGCGCTGGAGATCGACAGGAGCATCGGGCGGCTCGAAGGTCAGGCCGCCCATATTGGAAACCTTGGGCTAATCTACCTCCAGCGCGGAGATCAGAACGAGGCAGAACGACTACTGGACGAGGCTTTAGACTTGCAGCGTCTACTGGGATGGGGCGAGGGTCAGAGCTCGAGGCTCGCGCACCTTGGAGCGATCAAAGTGAACCGTGGTGACTTGATCACTGGAGAAAAACTTTTGCGGCAATCATTGGAGATTGATCGTCGACTTGAAAACTTCGAGGGGCAGGCGCAACGGCTCTCCGATCTTGCCCGAATTGCAGAATCGCGCGACGATTTTGATGGCGCGCGTCGAGCTTGGACAGAGGCTGGTGAGCTTTACCTGCGCCTCGGGATGGCGGAAAGCTTGGAAGACGTGCAACGCGAGCTAGCAACTCTGCCACGGGCTGCTAGTTTATAGCAAGGCACATCAGCGCCGCAGCGCGACTCTGTGAGTGCGACTTCGTGCCTACCCTCACCACGGCCCAGTGCCCTTGAATTCAAAGCGAAGGGGAGTGACGAACCGCGCGTACGCACCACCCACCTGGCCCAGGTCGTCCGTCGGCTCAAAAAGAAGCAGCGCCTCTTCCGTCGCGAAAAGGGTTCCGGCACTTATCGCCGTGTTCAGATCCAGCGGAGACCCGGAAGTGCCCAGCGGGTACACCATGGGGCGCGACCAGTAGACGAAGCCCCAGCCATACTGGCCGAGGTAGGTGCAGGGCGTCGCCTGCGGCGTGACACCGCCCAGGTAGTTTCCGGAAAACTGATTCTTGCGCAGCGTGGCCAGGCCAAAACCCTTATCCTGATTGTAAGCCGCGATCCACCATTGGTCGCGATCAAGCACGCCCAGTCCACCCGGCACATGTCCTTCCACCGTTGCCTGGCCCAGATCATTCCGGTACTCGTTGATCCTTCGCACCAGCGTGCCTGCGCCCGGTTGCGGCCAGGCGTAGTGGGTGAAAATCTCGGGACTCTCTTCCTTGGTTGGATCGGGGTTCTCCGGAGGGCGTTTGGAGTGACTGACCACGACTTCCCCCATCCGGATGGCGTGGGCCGAGCGATCCTGGGTGAGCCGCATGGTCGATGAAACGTGCACTTGGGGACTGTGGGCGTAGAAGGTGTAGGTGATCGAGACTTCCACATCCGTGTAATTGTGCATCGGTCCCCAGCGGTGGTAGCGCAGCGCCAGAGGGCCGCCCTCCACCTTCTGGTTCGGCGGCGCGGGCCAGTCGTAGTCATGGTCCCAGCTCTGGGGCGGGCTCCAGATATCTACGCCGAAATGGATCGGGATGCTCTGGTAGAAAAGTTCCGAGCTTTCCTCTTGCTTCGCGGGCAGGATTCGCTGAATAGCGCCCGACTTCGGATCCAGTTTCATCCGATAGAATTCGTTCGTGATGGTGAGCCCTGGAGCCTCACCCGAAATCTGAAGTCCCCCTTCCAGGGTCGCCGAAGGGAGATCGGCACCGGTCGGCGCCCCCTCGGGATATCCCCAGAACAGTCGATAAGTCATGGTCTCGTTGGCGGCGCAATCCGCAAGGAAAACGATGTTGATGCTCGAAACGAGATGAGGGGTCTGGCCATCCCGCTGTTCAACACCCCCCGCAGCAACTTCGCCGATGGCCTGATGGGGCGTCAATTCGCCCTGGCCCGCCTCGGTCAGCCGCACCACGCGGATATGCTCCCGCCACGACGCGGAATCCTTCCCGGCCATCGTCAGCGTAAGTTCCACGGGTTCCTGTGCCCGCTCCAGGCCCTTGGTTTCCTTCAGGACATAGTCGTACTCGTGGGCGAAGCGCCCGGTCCAGCCATCCAGGGCAATCAGGGTGGGCTCGGCGTGGGTCGAGAGCGACGCTGAGGCCAGGGCGGCCAGCGCCAATGCGGCATTCAACGCGGACGCGGCTCGATACAGAAATCCTCGTACTTCCATGGGTTCCGTCCTTTAGTTGCAGAGACTCGTCGCGCGAAGCGCCGGCACGACCGGGCAGGGCCGTTGACGGGTTTGAGTTGGTGCGCTGGCCTGTTCTAACACGGCGTTGCAACTTCAGTCAACGACTTTTCGCACATAATCTGGAATTTCGTTGGTTAAACATATTGCCGCATCCCGGCCTGTAGATTGCCGTAAGGCCAACCATTAATTGCGCATGCCGTGACGTTGTGGTTAAATAAGTCGGGATTGGTGGTCGAGGGGGGGATCTGCAGAGCGCCGGCGGTCGTGCCCGCAACGGGCGTTTGTTCGGGGTAACCTGCAGGGAAGAGTCGGTCGCCCGGAGATTGAGAAATGGAATTGTTTTCAGGGAGCGAGGGAGTGGTATATCAATCGGTCGCGGGGCCCCCGCAGGGCGGTCCGGGCACGGGGGAGGAGCACTGGCCCTTGACGCCCGCCCAGGAGGGGATGTTTTTCCAGACCGTTGCCCATCCCCATTCCGGATGCTACGTCGAGCAGGTCGTGGGTCGTCTCCGAGAAAATCTTGAGGTCGGGCGTTGGCTGCGCTGCTGGCAGGCCGCCCTGGATCGTCACACCATTCTGCGAACCAGCTTTCAGCGGGACGACTCGCCCGAGCCGGGCCAGTTCGTCAAGGCCCATGCCACCCTGCCGATCCGGGAGGAGGACTGGCGGGCGAGGTCTCCAGCGCAGCAGGAAACCGATCTGAGCGATTTCCTGGCGGTGGACCGCGCCCGGGGTTTCGATCTCCGTGAAGCGCCGCTCATGCGACTTGCGCTCTTTCATTTGGGCGACGCCGACATTCAATTCGTATGGTCGGTCCACCACCTCATTGTGGATGGTCGCTCCATGAACCTCCTGCTACGGGAAGTCTTCGGGCACTACAGCGATGACGCGGCGGCGCGCGATAACGCCCCGGCGGTGTCCCTCCCCTTCGGGGCCTATGCCGACTGGCTGCAAGAAGAGCCCATGGACGAGGCGAAGGCCTACTGGCGGCAGCGGCTGGAGGGACTCTGCGAAGCCACGAGCCTGCCATTGCCCGCGCCGTGCGCGGATGATGCCGGCCTGCACGATGGGGGGCAACTTTGCCACGCCCTCGATCCCGAATTTACCACCCGGCTGTCCGACTTCGCCGAAGGCAACGGGCTGACTCTCAACATCGTGCTGCTCGGCGCGTGGATGCTCCTGGCCCACCGCTACGGCAATACCGCAGATGTCGTCGTTGGCGCGACCAAGGCCGTGCGGCATGGCGCCGCCGCCGGGCCCGACGGTATTGGCCCCTTTATCAATACGCTGCCGATCAGGACCCAACTCGACGAATCGACGCCCGCCCTCGCGTGGCTGCGTACCCTGCGCGAGCAGTGGATCGCACTCCGTGCCGTCGAGCACTCGCCCACCGACCTGATCCGGGCATGCAGTGAGATTCCGGGCGATGCGCCGCTCTACAATCTGTGCTATGTATTTGAACGGGAGTCGCTGGGCGATTCCCTTCGTGGCCTGGGCGGCGCTTGGGCGGCACGTGACTTTACCCTCCACGAACACACGCCGGTCCCCCTTATGCTGGCGGGTTATGGCGGTCCGTCACTCCGCTTGTCCGTGGAGTACGACCCCCGGCGCTACGCCGCAAGCGATATGACGCGCATGATGGGCCATCTGATTCAGCTCTTGAGCGAAATCGTTGAGCATTCCGAAATGCCCGCAGCCCGCCTGGCCCTGCTGCCGCCCGATGAACTGGATTCATTGCTTCGGCGGGCCGAGCCGGATATCGTGCCCCCGGCGCTACACATGACGCCCGCCTGCTTCGAGGCGGCCGTCTCCCGCAATCCCGAAGCGACGGCGCTGCGCTACAAGAAAGTGTCCATCACCTACCGCGAACTGAACACGCGCGCGAACCAACTGGCGCGTCATCTGCGCGGCCTTGGGGTCAAGGCGGAAGTCCGCGTGGGGGTGAGCCTGGCCCACACGCCTGAAGCCATGGTGGCCCTTCTGGGCATCCTCAAGGCGGGCGGGGCCTATGTCCCTATGGATCCTGCCTATCCCGCGGATCGCCTGCTGTATACCCTCCAGGATTCCGGCGCCGCCGTCATGATCACCGATGCGGTGACCCAGCCCCGTTTCGGCGGGGCGGACGTCAAGTTTGTATTGCTGGAGGGCCAGCCGAGCACTCTGGATAGGTACTCTGGGGAAGATCTCGCGATCCCCATCGCCCCCGAAGATCTGGTTTATATCATCTACACCTCCGGTTCCACGGGACGCCCGAAGGGCGTCTGTGTGAACCATGGCGAGGCCGCATCGCATTTCGAGCTGATGCGCGAGGTCTACCGCATGGTCCCCCAGGACCGCACGCTCCAATTCGCTTCCCTCAGTTTCGACGTTTCTCTCGAACAAATCTTTGCGCCCCTCTTCGCCGGCTCCATCCTCCATATTGCCGACGAAAGCATGTACGCCGCTCCGGATTTCTCCGCCGTGCTGCGGGACGCGGGAATCACCGTGCTGAACCTCCCGCCCGCCTTCTGGCAGCAGTGGACCGATGAGGGCATCGCCCAGGGCCTGGCCGATTTCGGCAAGCCGTTTCGCCTCCTTATCGTCGGCGGCGATGTAGTGCTGCCCAGGACGGTCCGCCAGTGGCAGGCCTTGCCTGAGACTGCGGGCGTTCTGCTCATGAATGCCTACGGGCCCACGGAAACCGTCATCACCGCCCTGTACTACGAGGTGCCGCCGGAATTTGGTCTCGACATGGCCCGGGATCGGCTGCCGATCGGACGGCCAATCCGCGGCACGGAAACCATCGTGCTGGACCGTTTCCAGAATCCCGTTCCCCCGGGGCTGCCCGGCGAGTTGTACATCGGCGGCAACCGGCTGGCACGGGGCTACCACAATCGGGAGGAACTCACCGCCCAGGTCTTCGTGCCCCATCCCCTTCGCCCCGGAACCGGCGCGCGGCTGTATCGCACGGGCGATCACGTCCTGCAGTTGCCCGACGGGAACTTCGAGTTCCTCGGGCGCTTCGACGACCAGGTGAAGATCCGGGGATTCCGGATAGAACTTCGGGAAATTGAAGCGGCCCTGCTCCGCTGTCCCGGCGTACGCGAAGCGGCTGTGCGCTGCCGGGAAGATCGCGGCGGCGAGGCCCAATTGGTGGCCTATGTCGTCCCCGAGCAGGGCGTGTCCCTGCAGGCGGGAGCGCTTCGGGCCCAGCTCCGCAGCACCCTGCCCGACTACATGGTGCCAGCGGCCTTTGCACTCCTCGACGCCTTTCCCGTTACGGTTAACGGTAAGATCGACTACAAGGCGCTGCCCGAGGTGACGGAAGGAATGCACGCGCCCCGGCGGGAATATCTGGCGCCATCCACGCGGACACAGCGTGTCCTCGCTTCCATCTGGCGCGATATCCTGGATTGCGGGGAAGTGGGTATCGAGGACAGCTTCTTCGATCTGGGGGGACATTCCCTGCGCGCCGCGCGCGTGGTCACCCGTATACGTGCCGAGTTGGGCGCCCACGTGGCCTTGGGCGATTTTCTACTGGCACCGACCATCGCAGACTTGTCTCGGTTGATCGATGGTGTGCCGCCGGGGGCCGGACAAGATGGGGCCGCCGTCCACACCGATCCGTGTGTGGTATCCCTGCGGGAAGGTGGCGGGTACCCGCCATTGTTCTGCGTCCTTGGCGCGGGCGGCATTCACTCGGCGTACGGCCCCCTGGCCGGACATCTCAGTAACGACCAGAAAATCCTGGGCCTCCAATACTCCCACCTGCCCGACTTCCGGCAGTTCACTTCCGTGGAATCGGTGGCCGCACGTTACCTCGCGGCACTCAAGTCGGTCCAGCCGGAAGGCCCCTACTACCTCGCGGGCTGGTCCTTTGGCGGTCTGGTGGCCTATGAAATGGCGCGATGCCTTTTCGATCAGGGCCACGAGATTGCGCTCCTCGCCATTATCGATTGTGAAGCCCGGGTGCTCGTCCCACCTTCGCCGGGCCGCCTCCTGGCTGCGCTCCGCCATCGCGCGCTGCGCCTGGGCAACCGGGTGAGGATCATGTATCACACCCGGGAAACGCTCCTGCTCCACGCCTGCGATATCGCGCGGATCATGGGGCGTGCAGTCCTGGGGCGGCGGCAAGATGGCGCGTCCCTCCGAGAATACCTGCACTTTGCCAAGAGCAGTCTCCACAACGCCTACGCCATGAAACAGGCGGGCCTTCAACCGGCGGAAGGCGAGGCGAGCCGACTCGATGTCGTGGCGGACGACCTCGTGAAGAAGATCGTGGCCGGCCTCAAGGCCAACGAGCATGCGGCCGCCGCTTACCGGATGAAGCCCTACGCGGGGCCTTTGACCCTCTTTCGCACGGCCGAAGCGCCGGCGGGTTTTGGCAAAAGCGACACTACCCTCGGCTATGGCGGCCTGGTGGCCAGCGTCGAAGTCGTCGTCATCGAGGGGAATCACTTCACGCTGGTCAAGGAGCCCTGCGTGCGCACCCTGGCCGGATGCCTGTCGGAGAGCCTGGCAAAAGCCCGAAGGTCCGCCGAGGTGCGTGGGGGGAGCGGTTGATCAGGAGATATCGAACTTCTTGATCTTCTTGTAGAGCGTGCTGCGCGCCACCCCGAGTATGGGGCCCGCCTTGTCCACATCGCCCCCGCAGGCCTGCAGCACCGCGGCAATGTGGCGCTTTTCCGCCTCATCAATCGTGATCAATGGTGTGGCCCCCGATGGGGCGTGGAGCCGTTCCTTGCGCGGCGCAAAATCGGCGGAGGTGAGGATATCATCCTGCGCCACGTGTACCGCGCGGTAGATGGCGTTGCGCAGTTCCCGAACATTGCCCGCCCAGGATGCCCGCTTCAGATTTTCCATGGCTTCCCCGTCGATCCCGCGCAGGGGCCGGTTGGCATGGCTCTGGGCGAGGTTGAGGAAGTGCTCCACGAGCACGGGGATGTCCGAGGGGCGTTCGCGCAGCGGCGGAATGGTCACTTCAAAGGTATTGATGCGGTGATACAGGTCCGAGCGGAACTTGCTCTGGGCCACGAGGTCCGCCACGTCCATATTGGTGGCGGCGATGAGCCGGAAAGTCACCTGGATCTCATCCCGGCCGCCCAGGCGCCGAAAGGAGCCGTCTTCCAGGACGCGGAGTAGTCGTGCCTGGTTTTCAAGTGAAAGATCACCAATTTCATCCAGAAAAAGGGTTCCACCCTGGGCCTGTTCCACCAAGCCGATCCGGCGGCCCGCCGCACCCGTGAAAGCCCCCTTCTCATGGCCGAACAATTCACTTTCCAGCAATTCCGGCGGGATGGCCGCGCAGTTCACCGCCAGGTAGGGGCCATCGGAAACGGGGGAGAGGCGGTGTACATAGCGCGCGGCCAGTTCCTTGCCTGTGCCGCTTTCGCCGAGAATTAACACGCTCAGCCGTGATCCGGCCGCCTGCTTGAGCTGCGTGCGCACCTCCGCCATATCGCGGCTGGTCCCCACGAGTTCGCCCGCGTCGGCCTGAGACGCCCGAAGGCGCTCGTTTTCTATCACGAGGCCGGCGGTGTGCTCGGCGGACACAATGCACGGCGCGAGGAGCCGGCCGAGGGCTACCAGATACTGGAGATCGTCTTCTTCATAGACGCCATTGGGTGTTTCGGTGACTACGGCCAGCGCGCCAATGGATTTCCCGCCGACCGTCAAGGGTGCCGCCATCGCCGTGCGCACCTGGCGCGAGCCCGGCACGCCCGAGGCCTCGGGCACCAGCAGTCCGCGGTTCTCCGTGAAGGCCTGCATCATCAGGCGCATAGATTTCTCAAACCCCGGCCCTTCCTCGGTATCGCTGCCGGGCAGGATGCGAAATCCCGATCCTGAAAAGCGGAGGCGCGCGGCCCAGGCGGCCTGCGGGTGAAATCGTTCGTCAACGGCCTGGCGGATACAGCGGGCCATATCCTCGACCCCGGTCGCCTCACTGAAGACCAGGGCAAGATTGAAGAGCTCGACCAGATCCTGAAGGGATTCGATCCGGCGCGACACGTCGGGACCCTTCTGGGGACCGCCGAAGTACACGGCATCTTCCACGCCGAGCACCCGCGTCTTGAGATCGGGCGTATGGGGGGCAAGCGGCCCCGAGCCCTGAGCGGCGCTGCTGATCAGAAGCGTCGTGAAGCCTACGGTAAGGGAGTCGCCGGGACGGATCGTGGAATCGTGGGTCACCACATCCCCATTGAGCAGGGTTACGCTGCGGTCGCTCAAATGGCGGAGGTGCAACTGACCGCCCTCCACGCACAGCTCGCACTGGCGGCGCGATACCGCGGAATCGCCCGCGATAACCACGTCGCAATCCGAGGAGCGCCCCAGACGATAGACCCCTTCGGTGAGTGCCCAGGTGGCACCCCGCGATGCCCCTTGCTGAACAGTGACATGAAACATGATGAACTCCGTTTGCCCGTCCTGGCGCTCCGGGACTACCGGCGCACCTGCCCGATGTCAACATCGCCGACAATCCATGTTGCTTGCAGGGCGCATGGTAGCACAATTGTCTACATTTGGAAACTTTTGAGTCTCAGAATTGAGACAAGGCTCTGTTTGGAGACTGGCCGTCTCTCTTCACTTTTTGGGTGATGACATATATAAGTCGTTTTTTAGTAATTATTTAACGACATTATTTTTGCGGCGATTATTTTCGGCAAGCTACTTGCTTTATCCTTCCTATGGTCAACAATGATCGTGCAAACCACGAATGGGATCGTGAAGAAATAAACGTTGAGGAAGATATCATGACGAGTTCTCTGTTCACTGCAACCCAGCCCGCGCGCGAAGCTTCCCCCCGACCGGCGGCGTACCGCACCCAGCGTACCCGGTCCATCCTGCCGGGGGAGACCGTTTATCTCGACGGGAATGCGTTGCTCAATCCCACGGCGATGGGAAAAGAGGTCCGGTTCACGTGGAACTTCATGCGCGTTCCGGAAGGAAGCCGGGCTCCTTTGATGAAGGCGGACACCTGCCGGGCGAGCTTTGTGCCCGATGTGGCCGGACGTTATCTCGTGCGCCTTGAGGCGCGCACCCCGACGGGCGCACTGCGTTTCGTCAAGGAAGTGCGCGTGAGCCAGGACGAGATGACCCCGGTGGCCGTTGCCAAAGCCGAATCCGCGCTGGTCATGGCCGGCGCGCCGATCCGCCTCAGCGGGGCTTCCACAGAGAACCCCCTGGCGGGAAGCCTTTCCTATGACTGGCGCATCACGTCGGCACCCGCCGGCAGCATCGCCATGTTGAGTTATGCCGCCTCCGAGGCCCCCATGATTTTCCCCGACATGGAAGGGCGCTACGACGTTTCGCTGTCCGTGCGCAACGCGGCGGGCTTCGGTACGACAGATACGGTGACCATCAATGTAGTCTCGCCCCGGGCCTTGACGAACTTGACCGAGGTGAGTGCCGCCACCGGGCCGGAAGGGATCAATTTTGGTCGGACCTACTCCGCCGCCGAATTGAACGCACTCCGGCGCGCCGTGCGGGTAACCACCAACCGTTCCGGTTCCGACCAACCCGGTGCCCGACCGGCCTCAGGCGCACAGGAGGCTTCCCGTACCCAGGAACCCCGCACGACGACCTCTGCTCGCTTCTCCTCCCTGGTGGGGCACATTCGAATGTTGCTTCGCGACGGTGTGGACACGATTGCCCGGCAAGTGGATTCCTCCCATGATTTCCACCAGCCGGCGGTTTCCCGCCGTTAATATACCCCCGGCGCTCCGCGGAACCTCCCGCCGCGGAGCGCCCCCCTTGATTTTTTCTGGCTACTCGCGCGCCAGCATGGCCTCCGATTCGGCTTTGAGCGGCTCAAGGCTCGCACCCGTGCCAGCATCCAGGGCCTCCATCGCCGCCACGGCCTGATCGTGAAGTTCCCGGGCCTTTTCCTTATTGCCGAGTTCGAAATGGCACCGCGCCGCGCGGAATAGATCCTGCACGTGGACCGGGCCCGAGCCCCGGCTACCGAGCGCCATGGCCTGGGTGATGGCCTCAATCGCGGGCTCGAATTCTTTCCGGGCCTGCCGGATCGCGGCGAGGGCCCGCCATGATGACGGGGCTTCGGGCTGGCGCGCGGTCGCCTCCGTCGCAAAGGACAGCGCCAGATCTGCGTTCGGGCAATTTTCTACAAGCCCCTCCGCCAGCGCAAGGGCGGCTTTTTCCACCGTATCGGTGGAGAGTGCCGCCGCCTGTTTGAAGTCTTCCAGGGCTGCGTCACACTGACCGAGCCGTTGCCTCGTGCGACCACGCCGGTACGCAATATCGGCGGCCAGGGGATTAAAGTTCTTCAGGCTAGGGTAGGTGGCCATCAACTCTTCCAAGCGCGTGCTGCCGGTGTTGAAGGCCTCAACGCCGTCCTCCATCCGGCCGGCGTTGGCAAGGGCCTGGCCGTAGTTGTTCAGGAAGCGCGCGTAGGTCTCATAGAACTGGGGCACGCCCGGAGAGTGAGAGAGGACCCGTTCGTACATGATGCGGGCCCGTTCCAGGTGGCCGATCGCTTCGGCGTTGTTCCCGGCCAGATCGTGGAGGCTACCGATGCGGTTCAGGCTGAGCGCGGCACCGTACATGTAGTCAATCGATTCGCTGTCTTCTTCCAGCAGCGCGCTCCACAAGGCGAGCGCGCGCTGGTGGGCGGCCATGGCCTGGTCCCGTGAGGCCGGTTCCACCATGTGCCCCAGGAGGTGGTAGTCGATCGCCAGGTCGTTCCGGATGGCACGAATCTGGGGGTACTTCACGGCGAGGGATTCGGTCAGTTCAATCGCTCGCTGTCCGAGTTCGAAGGCCCGTTTGGGATCCATGCGGATCGAGTTGATGGCGTTCGGTCCGCCGGTGGCACCGGCATGCCATACGCCATCCGTCATGCGGCCCAGATCCTCCGGCCGGGTCTCGGTGCGCAGGATCTCCGCCAGCAGTTCCAGCCCGCCGGCATAGGCATCGAACCACGTGGCATCCTCCAGTTGCATGAGCATGGCCGCCATGGTGAAGTAGGTCCACGCCAAGTCGCCCCGGAGCGCGGGAACGTCGCGGTAGGCATCGACAAACTGCTGGTGGTACTGCAGCGAGGACTTGATCAGGCTGGTGCGCAAGGGGGCGTAAGAGGGGTCGTAGACCAGCGAACTCCGGCCCATCTTGACAAAGAACTCGTCCACGGCGCCCCGGGCAATCTGCAAGTTCTCCTCCGCCCGTTCCCGTTCGCGGTGGGCCTCCTGTGATCGGGTTTCCGCCTCGGAACGCAGATCGGCCTCGACCGAGGCCCGCTGGGTTTCGCGGATGGCATAGAGGGTCAGGAGCACGCTTATGGCGATGCCGGAGACCGTGACCGCCACGAGCCGCGTGCGGCGGACGCGGGCGAGGGCCGCCGTGTCCTGGGCCTGCCGAAGGGTTTCCCGGACGCTGATCTCCCGATCCAGCTCGGCGCGGCGCTCCTTGAGGTGGAGCAGGCGTTCGCCCAGTTCCGACGCGCTCTGGAGCCGGTGGGAAATATCGCGGTCGACGCAGGCGGCAATGTCCTCCCGGACCAGGGGGTCTTCGATGTCCCGTTCCCATCCGGGAGCCAGGGCGCGGGCGAAGTCGCCGGCGGCCGACTGGTACAGGAGAACGCCGAGGGCGTACACGTCGGACTGCATCGTGGCGCCCTTGCCCTCAATGAGTTCGGGGGCCATGTACATGCGCGTTCCCGCTCCGGAGGAACTGCCCGAGGATCCGTCGATGGCTTCCGTGAGTCCTGTGGCCGTGATACCTTTTTCCGCAAGCAGGTGGCGATCCGTGAGGTAGCCGATCCCGAAGTCGGTGAGCACGGCCTGGGGGACATTCCCTTCGCTATTCGCGATGAGCACATTCGAGGGCTTGATATCCTTGTGGAGGATGCCTACGGAGTGGGCGGCGGCAACGGCCCGCGCCACCTGGACCACGATGTCGAGGCGCGTCTCCAGGGCCAGCGCACTGATGCCGCCCTGGGTTTCGGCCCACTGGGCGAGATCGCCCGCCTGAGTGTACTCCGATTCCAGGTAGTAGGGCGCGCGCTCAAACTGCCAGTCGATGATCTGGGCGATATCCTTCCGGTCGCCCAGCGTTTGCTTGAGCAGGCGAAACAGGATCACCTCCCGCTTCAGCCCCCGGATTCGTTCCGGGTCGCGGCAGAATTTGAAAACCCGCTTCGCTTCGGTTTTTCGATGGGCGGCGAGCCACACCTCGCCGAAGCCCCCCTCGCCGAGTCGTTCGTCGAGGCGCCAATTCGGCCGACCCAGCACGGACTCTCCGGCCACCGGTATCCATTCCCGGGCCGCGTGGGCGTTTTCGTCCGTGGCGTCGGCTTGGAAAGTAAGGGTCAGCGCGATATCGCCCGCGCTCCGCAGCCGGAGACTCGCGTCCTTCTCCAGGCACCGCCTCAAGACGACATAGGCCTCGGGCGGAAGGTCCGGCGGGAGCAATTCCCAGTCGGGCTCCGAGCGGAGAATCGCGGCCACCGTGTCGGTCGCCGTGCCCCCTTGGAAGGGAAGCTGGCCCGTGAGGGCCTGATAAAGACAGCATCCAAAAGCCCAGATATCGGCGCGCTCGTCGATCTGGCCGCCCCGGACCTGTTCGGGGCTCATATAGGCGGGTGTGCCGATCAGCAGGCCGTTGGTCGTCTCCAGCGCGTCGGGCGTGGCACCCGGAATCTGCGTGTCGGCGTCCGACTGGAGGGTGGCCACGGCGGCCGTTTTCGCGATGCCAAAATCGATGACGGTTGCGGTGCCACTCGGGCCGACCTTGATATTGCCCGGCTTGAGATCCCGATGGACGATACCCTTCTGGTGTGCGGCTTCCAGGGCGCGCGCAATCTGGGCGAAGAGGGTGAGGGCACGGTCGGCGGTCAGCGGCGCCCGGCGAATGGTCTCCCCGAGGGTCTCGCCTTCGATAAGCTCGAGCACGAGCACATGGACACCATCGGCTTCGAGAACGTCATGCAGACCGCCGATGTTGGGGTGGTTCAGGGATGCCAGTACGGAGGCTTCCCTGCGAAAGCGGGCGATACGGTCTGGTTCGAGGGCATAAGACGGGGGCAGCAATTTCAGGGCGACCTCGCGCCCGATCCGGGTGTCGCGGGCGCGGTACACAACGCCCATGCCCCCTTCACCCAACCGGCCCAGGATTTCGAAAGGTCCGATACGCTCGCCGAAGTTGTACCTCATGGTCAATCCTAAATAACCCCAGAACCAATTGGATGCGGCATCCGCAGTAAAGCTCGCAGGCAGCCCGATCTTGAGGAAGCGTTGGGGAATGCCCTGAGGGGATCATACTGCATCGGGCGGCATTTTTGCCATACCGTCCGGAGAGCGCGCCGCGCACCGCCGCAGGGCCTCCGGAGTGGCAATTGCGGGCATGTCCTGCCCTTCGAGGGGCACTTTGAGGGGTGCTCATTTTGCTTTAAAGGTACGCGGAGTGCTAAGCTACTCCCCAATCGTACATGGTGCAAATTGCGCCATGTATTCCGGTATCTTGAGGTCGGGACGCGATGCCGGTAGACTTGCATGCAGGTGCAGTTTTCGGGTTGGTTGTGACGTCAACCCGTTTGAATCTTCGAATCCGACCAGTCTCCGTCCCAAGGTGAGTGCGTGAACCCTCAGGAACCCTCAGTGATATTCTGGCCGATAGGCGTGTATTTCGTGGCGGTGCTCTGCCTCGTGATCGGCATGATCGGCGCCTCCTATTTTTTGGGGCAGAAGCTTCGCAACCGCGCCAACGCCCAGCCCTACGAATCGGGGATTTCGTCCACCGGTACGGCCCGCGTTCGCCTTTCGGCGGACTTCTACCTCTATGCCATGTTCTTCGTTATTTTTGACCTCGAATCGGTCTTCGTCTATTCCTGGTGCATCGTGGTGAGGGAGGCGGGCTGGGTGGGCTACGCCCAGGTGTGCGTTTTCGTCGGTGTCGTTCTGGCCTCCCTCGCCTATTTGTGGCGGCTGGGTGCTTTGGAGTCGAAACGGTAATACCGCGCAGCCGGTGTTGCTCTGGGAGAATTACCCCTATGGACTGGTCGCTCAGCAAGCCTTCGGAAGAAGCCTTGGGTGCGTCGCCCGCCGCCATGAAGGCGGTGCAGGACAGCCTTGTCCTTACCCGGCTGCAAGACCTGATCTCCTGGGGTCGAAAAAACTCCGTCTGGCCCTTTAATTTCGGCCTCTCCTGCTGCTTCGTGGAAATGGCCACGAGCCTCACCAGCAAGTACGATCTCGCCCGTTTTGGCTCGGAAGTTATCCGCGCCACGCCCCGCGAGGCCGACGTGATGGTGGTGGCCGGCACGGTATTCATCAAGGTCGCCCCGGTTATCAAGCAGCTCTATGAGCAAATGATGGAGCCCCGGTGGGTAATTTCCATGGGTTCCTGCGCCAATTCCGGCGGCATGTACGATATTTATAGTGTCGTGCAGGGCGTGGACAAGTTTCTGCCCGTGGACGTGTATGTTCCCGGATGTCCGCCCCGGCCCGAAGCCTTCATGGAAGGCCTCCTGCTCCTCCAGGATACCATCGGCAAGGAACGTCGCCCCCTGAGTTGGGCCGTAGGCCCCCAGGGCGTTATCCAGCCCGAGCGTTTGTGCCAGCGCGACCTGAAACGGGACGCGCGGATGGCTGCAACCGATCTCGCTCGGCCCGACACTATCTGACGCCCCTTTCGACATCACCCATCGACTCCCATTCACCCGAATTTCAGGTTTACCCGGCCAAGCTCATGGACAGTACCACCACCATAACGGAAGAATTGCAGCAACGCTTCGGCGCTGGCTCGCTGCTTGTTCAGGAAACCCGCGACGGCATCCCGACGCTCTGGGTGAGCGCGCAGTTGCTGCTGCCGATCCTGATGTGGCTCAAGAACGATGCCCCGAAGCCCTACCGGCTGCTCTATGACTTGTTTGGCATCGACGAGCGGGTGCGCCTGGGCCGGGAGCAGCACCCCTACGGCGATTTTACGGTGGTCTATCACCTCCTGTCCTTCGAGCGCAACGCGGATATCCGTCTCAAGGTGGGTATCCCCATCGATCTGCCCGTAGTTCCCTCGGCGACCGCCATCTGGCCCAATGCCAACTGGTACGAGCGCGAGGCGTGGGACATGTATGGCATCCGTTTCGAGGGGCACCCCAACCTCCGCCGTATCCTCATGCCCAATACCTGGACGGGCCACCCCCTCCGCAAGGACCATCCCGCGCGCGCCACGGAAATCGAGCCCTTCCAGTTGCCCGACGAGAAACAGGCTCGCGAGCAGGAAGCCATGCAGTTCAAGCCCGAGGAATGGGGCCTGAAGCGCGGCACGGACGATTTCGACTACATGTTCCTGAACCTGGGGCCCCACCACCCGGGCACCCACGGGCTGCTGCGTATTATTCTCCAGTTGGACGGCGAGGAAATCGTCGAGGCCATCCCCGATATCGGCTACCACCACCGTGGCGCCGAGAAAATGGGCGAGCGCCAGACCTGGCACAGCTTCATCCCCTACACGGACCGCATCGACTACCTCAGCGGCGTGATGAATAACCTGGCCTACCTGCTCTCCGTGGAGCAGCTTGCGGGCATTCAAGTGCCCGCCCGCGCCCAGAACATCCGGGTGATGATGTCCGAGCTCTTCCGCATCGCCAGCCACCTCGTGTGGTACGGCACCTTCGCCCAGGACATCGGCGCACTGTCGCCCACCTTCTTCATGTTCAACGACCGCGAGTTGATCCTTGGCATTGTCGAGGCCATCTGCGGCGGGCGCATGCACCCGAGCTGGTTCCGCATCGGCGGCGTGGCCCACGATTTGCCCGAGGGCTGGCAGAAGCCGATCAAGGAATTTATCGCCTACTTCCCGAAGCGCCTGAAGGACTACGATACGGCGCTGATGAAGAACAGCATCTTCAAAGCCCGCACCAAGGGTGTCGGCGGCTATTCTCTCAAGGAAGCCATCGACTGGGGCGTTACCGGGCCGGGCCTGCGCGCCTGCGGCTCCGACTGGGACCTGCGCAAGACGCGGCCCTACTCCGGCTTCGAGAACTACGAGTTCGACGTGCCCACCGCCGAGGCGGGCGACTGCTATGCCCGCGCCGTGGTGCGTATTGAAGAAATGCGCCAGAGCCTGCGCATCATCGAACAGTGCGTGGACAATATGCCCGAGGGCCACTACAAGTCCGATCACCCGCTGACGACGCCGCCCCGCAAAGAGCGGACGATGCACGATATCGAAACGCTGATCACCCACTTCCTCAACGTGAGCTGGGGCCCCATCATTCCGGCGGGCGAGGGTTTCTACGGCATTGAAGGCAGCAAGGGCAGCTACGGCTATCACCTGATAAGCGACGGCAACACCATGTCCTACCGCACCCGTATCCGTACCCCCTCGTTTCCCCACATGCAGATGCTGCCGCTCCTGAGCCGCGGCGTCGGCGTTTCGGACCTTCTTTCCATCCTCGGCAGCATGGATTATGTGCTCGCCGACGTCGATCGATAGCGGACCCATGAAAGCACCGTGACCTCATGTTGCCCCAGGAAATACAAGACGAAATCAACCACCACATTCACGACGCGCACAAGCAGGCGGCGTGTACGGAGGCCCTGCGCATCGTGCAGGAGCACCGTGGCTGGATCGACGACAACAGCATCCGCGAGATCGCGGAGTTTCTGGACATGTCCGTCGAAGAACTCGACAGCGTGGCCACCTTCTACAATCTAATCCATCGTCGCCCGGTGGGCCGTCACGTTATTCGCATCTGCTCCAGCGTCAGTTGCTGGGTCATGGGTTACGACGCGCTGCGCGAAGCCCTGCTCAAGCGCCTGGGCGTTGCCCTCGGCGAGACGACCCCCGACGGGCGCTTTACCCTTATTCCGAATCAGTGCCTGGGCACCTGTGATCGCGCGCCGGCCTTCCTGATCGGCAAGGACCTGTACCAGAACGTCGATCCCGCCGGTATCGACGAAATCCTGAACCGCTACGTGTAAGAAGCCGCCGTGAACGAAACGCCACTTACAAAGAATATCAAGCCCGGCCAGGCGCCGCCGCCCATCGCGGACTATGAGCGCGCCGGAGGCTACGCCGCCGTGCGATCAGCCCTTTCCACCATGCAGCCCGCCGATGTCACCGCGCGCGTCAAAGACGCGAACATGCGCGGGCGCGGCGGCGCGGGTTTCCCCACGGGCATCAAGTGGTCCCTCGTGCCCATCGGGCCCGACGCGCCTCGGCCCAAGTACCTCGTGGTGAATGCCGACGAAATGGAGCCGGGTACCTTCAAGGACCGCGTGTTGCTCGAAGGCGACCCCCACCAGTTGCTCGAAGGCGTCTTTCTGGCCTCGTACGCGATTGAAGCGAACACTGCCTACATCTTCCTGCGCGGCGAGTACTATCTGGCGCAGGAGCGGATCACCAAAGCGATTGAAGAAGCCTACGCCAAGGGCTATTTCGGGAAGAACATCCTGGGTTCCGGTTACGATCTCGATGTCTATCTCCACATGAGTATCGGCCGCTATATCTGCGGCGAAGAAACCGCGCTGCTCAACGCCCTCGAAGGTAAGCGCGCGAATCCCCGCTCCAAGCCGCCGTTCCCCCAGATCAGCGGTCTGTGGGGCAAGCCCACCATCGTGAACAACGTCGAGACGCTGTGCAATATCCCCCACATCATCAATAACGGCACCGAGTGGTTTAAGAGCATCAGCCGCACGCCCAATGGCGGCACTAAGCTCTTCGGCGTCAGCGGCAAGGTGAAGCGCCCCGGTTTGTGGGAACTGCCCCTCGGCGTGACGGTGGGCGAAATCCTCGAACTCGCCGGTGGCATGCAGGACGGCCTGGAGCTGCGCGGGATCATCCCCGGCGGCGCGTCCACGGATTTCCTCGGCCCCGAACACCTCGACTTGCAGATGGACTTCGACACCGTCGGCAAGGCCGGCAGCCGTATGGGCACCGGGACGATGATCATCCTGGACGACAAGACCTGTCCGGTGGGCATGGTCCGCAACCTGATTCAATTCTTCGCCCACGAATCCTGCGGCTGGTGTACGCCTTGCCGCGATGGCCTCCCCTGGCTCGACAAGGTCCTGGTGGCCATCGAAAAAGGCGAAGGCAAGATGGAAGACCTGGACATGATCATGCGCCACACCCGCTGGCTCGGGCCGGGCATGACTTTCTGCGCACTGGCGCCCGGCGCGATGTCGCCCCTGGGCAGCGCACTCAAGCGTTTTCGGGACGACTTCGAGCGGCACATCCGCGAGAAGAAGTGTCCCTGGAGTTAATCGATGGCGACCATTTACATCGACGGCAAGGCCCACGAAACCTCGGAAGGCCAGAATCTGCTGGAAGCCTGCGTTGAGCTGGGCGTCAACGTGCCCTATTTCTGTTGGCACCCCGCCCTCGGCTCCGTCGGCGCATGCCGCCAGTGCGCCGTGACACAATACAAAGACGAGAACGACAAGCAGGGCCGCGTGGTCATGTCGTGCATGACGCCCGTGGCGGATGGCATGCACATCGGGGTCGAGGATCAGGACTCGAAAGAGTTCCGGGGCAACGTCATCGAATGGATGATGACGAATCACCCCCACGATTGCCCGGTCTGCGATGAAGGCGGCGAATGCCACCTTCAGGACATGACCCTGATGACGGGCCACAATTACCGGGACTACCGATTCGAGAAGCGCACCTTCCAGAACCAGAACCTGGGCCCCTTCATCAACCACGAAATGAACCGGTGCATCCAGTGCTACCGCTGCGTCCGCTATTACAAGGACTATGCGGGCGGCACGGATCTGGACGCTTTCGCCATCGGCAACCGCACCTATTTCGGCCGCCACGAAGACGGCACCCTCGAAAGCGAGTTCAGCGGCAACCTCGTGGAGGTATGCCCGACGGGCGTTTTCACCGACAAGACCCTGAAGCAACACTACGCCCGTCGCTGGGATTTTACGACCGCGCCGTCGGTCTGCGTCCACTGCGCGCTGGGTTGCAACATCACGCCGGGCGAGCGCTACGGCAAGCTCCGGCGCATCCGCAACCGCTACAACGGCGAAGTGAACGGATACTTCCTTTGCGACCGCGGCCGCTACGGCTACGAGTATGTCAACAGCGAAGATCGCCCCCAGATGCCATTGCTGCGCAAGGACGGCGCGGCGGATCAGGTGCAAGTGGATCGCGACGAGGCCCTGGCGCATATCGCGGGACTCATCGGAAAGGGTGCCAAGGTCATCGGTATCGGCTCGCCCCGCGCCTCGCTGGAATCGAATTTTGCGCTCCGCACCCTCGTGGGCTCGAAGAACTTCTACAAGGGCATGTCGAAAAACGACAGCGCCATCATCGCGTCCATCGTGAGCATCCTGCGCGACGGGCCGGTCCGCTCGCCGGGCCTCGGCGAGCTCGCCACCTACGACGCCACTTTTGTTCTCGGCGAGGACCTCACGAATGTGGCACCCGTGGCCGCGCTCAACATCCGCCAGACCGTGCTTAATCGCCCGAGAGCCATCGCCCGCAAACTGGGCATCGCCGATTGGAACGCGCTCGCGGTTAAGGAAGCGGTGGACCTGGAAAAGGGACCCCTGTACATCGCCACGCCCGCCGGCGGCAAGCTCGACGATGTGGCGACGCGGACCTATCACGCGCCGCCTTTTGAAATTGCGCGCCTCGGCTTTGCCGTAGCCCACGCCATCGATTCGGAATGTCCTCAGCCGGAAGGGCTCTCGCCTGAAGTCGCTGAACTCGCGGAGATCATCGCCCGCGATCTGATGGCGGCCGAGAAGCCCCTCGTGGTTTCCGGCCCATCGGGCCGCAGCCAGGCCACGGTACACGCGGCGGCGAACGTCGCCTGGGCCTTGCAGCGCAAGGGCCGCGAGGCGGGCATTTACTACACCGAAAATGAATGCAACACGGTCGGCCTTGGCCTCCTCGGCGGCGGCAATCTGGACGACGCGATCGACGCGGTCCTGAGCGGCGCGGCCGACACCGTGGTGATTGTGGAGAATGACCTGTATCGCCGCGCGGATCATGCCCGTGTCGATGCGCTCCTCAGCACGGCAAAGCACGTCATCGTGATCGATCACACGCGCACCGAGACGGCGAAAAAGGCCGAAGTGGTGCTGCCCGCCGCGACGTTTGCGGAAGGCGATGGCACGCTGGTCAACAATATCGGCCGGGCCCAGCGCATCACGGAAGTGTTCGCGGCCCCCGGCCAGATTCGAGAGTCGTGGCGCTGGATCCGGCGCATGCGCGCCGTGGCTGGCCTCGCCACCATGAAAGAATGGTCCACGCTGGACGATTTCCTCTCCACGTTGGCGGCGGAAGTTCCGGCGTATTCGCGCATTCTCGACGTATCCCCCTCGGCTTCGTTCCGCGTGGGCGGGCAGCGCATCCCGCGCCAGTCCCACCGATTCAGCGGGCGCACGGCCATCAAGGCGAATGAGCACGTGAGCGAGACGAAGATCTGGGAAGATCCCGATTCGCCCATGTCCTTCTCCATGGAAGGCTTCCAGCACATGACGCCCGCGGCGCTGGTATCGTCCTTCTGGCTGCCCGGCTGGAACTCGGCCCAGTCCATTACGCGATTCCAGGAAGAAGTAAACGGCCCCCTCGAAGGCGGCGATCCGGGTATCCGCCTGATCGAGCCCGCGGAAAACAGCACCGCCCGCTATTTCAAAGACATACCCCATGAGCACCGTGTGGCGGAAGGTCAACTGCTCACCGTGCCGCTCTATCACATTTTCGGTTCCGAGGAACTGAGCGCGCTCTCGCCCGCGGTGGCCGAGCGCACGCCCAGCCCCTATGTTGCCCTGAGCTCCTCCGACGCGGAGCGCCTCGGCGTCGCGGCGGGAGACAGCGTTGAAGTGGTCCTGGGCACCGACACACTGGTATTGAATGTCGAAGTTAACCCGACGCTGCAGGCCGGCGTGACGGGCCTGCCCTGGGGCCTGCCCGGTATGCCCTATCTGGACCTGCCCCGGGCCGCCACGGTGCGAAAGGCGATCGCGCAATGAGTGCAATCATTCAGCCCATGTTCAACATCGTATTCGTCCTGGGCGCGCTCATGACGACGGCGAGCGGCCTGATCTGGCTGGAGCGCCGCCTGCTGGCGCTGTGGCAGGATCGCTACGGCCCCAACCGCGTGGGCCCCTTCGGTTTTGGCCAGGTCATCGCCGATATGATCAAGATCTTCACCAAGGAAGATTGGATTCCGCCCTTCGCCGACAAGGCCGTGTTTGTACTCGCGCCGATGATCATCATGATAACGGTGCTCATGTCCTTTGCCGTGGTGCCCTTTACGCCCGATATTCTGGTGCTCGATCTCGATGTGGGCCTGCTGTTCTTTCTCGCCATGTCGTCCATGGGTGTATACAGCGTTGCCCTGGCGGGCTGGGCCTCCAACAACAAATACGCGCTCCTCGGCGGCCTTCGCGCCTCCGCCCAGATGCTGGCCTACGAAGTGTTCATGGGCCTTTCCGTCATGGGTGTGGTGATGCTGGCCGGGTCCTTCAGCCTGAAGGACATCGTGGCGGCGCAGGAGGACATGTGGTTCTGTATTCCCCAGTTTCTGGGCATGTGCATCTTCATGATCGCCGGCATCGCGGAGACGCACCGCATCCCCTTTGACCTGCCTGAAGCGGAGAGCGAGCTCGTGGCCGGTTTCCACTCGGAATACTCCGGCATGAAGTTCGGCATGTTCTTCGTGGGCGAGTACATCGGCATCACGCTGATCTCCGCGCTCACGTCCACGCTCTTTCTCGGCGGCTGGCACGGGCCCTGGCTCCCGCCGCTCTTCTGGTTCATGTTCAAGACTTTTGTTCTCATCTGCGGGTTCATCCTGCTGCGCGCTTCACTGCCGCGCATGCGCTACGACCAGCTCATGGCCTTCGGCTGGAAGTTGATGCTCCCCCTGGCCCTGCTCAATCTGATGGTAACCGGCGCGATCGTGCTCGCCCAGCAATAGGAACGCCATGTTCAGCATATTTCAAAGCATGTGGGTGGTATTGAAGCACACCTTCGCCAAGCGCGTGACGGTGCAGTACCCCGAAGAGCGACCGAAGATCGCGCCCCGCTGGCGCGGCCGGATCGTGTTGACGCGCGATCCCGACGGCGAGGAGCGCTGCGTGGGCTGCCACCTGTGCGCCGTCGCCTGTCCCGTGGACTGCATCGCCCTGCAGTCGACCGAAGACGAACACGGGCGCCGTTACCCGGAATTTTTCCGCATTAATTTTTCCCGCTGCATCTTCTGCGGCTACTGCGAAGAGGCTTGCCCCACCTACGCGATCCAGCTTACGCCGGACTTTGAGATGTGCGAGTTCAACCGGCAGAACCTGGTGTATGAGAAGGAAGATCTCCTGATCAGCGGCCAGGGCAAGTACCCGGGCTACAACTTCTACCGCGTGGCCGGCATGGCCATCAAGGACAAGGGCAAAGGCGAGGCCGAGAACGAGGCGGCGCCGGTGGACGTGCGCAGCCTGCTGCCCTGATAAGGAATTTTCCATGAACGAGGTCTTTTACATAGCGGCGGGCGTCGCGGTCTTCTCGACCCTGCTCGCGATCACGGGGCTCAACGCCGTGCATTCGCTGCTGTATATGGTCGTGTCCCTCATGGCCGTGGCGGTCATCTTCTTCGTGCTGGGCGCGCCGTACGTCGCGGCGCTGCAGGCCATCGTCTATGCCGGTGCCATCATGGTGCTGTTTATCTTCGTGATCATGATGTTGAATCAGGGCCCTGAATCCGCCAAGCAGGAACGCGCGTGGCTCAATCCCCGCATGTGGATCGGGCCTTCGGTCCTGGCGGCGGTGCTCTTCGTCGAGCTGGCGCTCATCCTTCGCGGAGATGGCAACTGGCTGCCCGGCACCCGCGTTGTGGAGCCGAAGGAAGTCGCCCTCGCACTATACGGACCCTATTTCCTGGTGGTCGAACTGGGCTCAATGCTGCTGCTGGCCGGCCTCGTCGGTGCCTACCACCTCGGCCGCCGCCCCCCGGAACCCCCGAAGGAGGAACGCTCATGATGGCAACCATCCCCATGGAGTACGGCCTGATGCTGGCCGCGTCGCTCTTTGTTATGGGCCTGCTCGGCCTGCTGGTCCGTCGAAACATCATCTACATGCTCATGTGTGTCGAGATCATGCTCAACGCCTCCGGGCTTGCCTTTGTCGTCGCCGGCTCCCGCTGGGAACAGCCCGACGGCCAGATCATGTATCTCATTATCATCACCATGGCGGCCGCGGAGGTCGCCGTCGCCCTTGCCCTGGTGTTGCGCTTCTACCACCAGTTCAAGTCACTGGATGGCGACGCGGCCAGCCTGATGCGCGGCTAATTCGAGGATTCCTATCGTGTCGATACTCTGGACCATACCCGCTTTTCCCCTCGCGGGCTTTCTCATACTCGCCCTCTTCGGCGGCGGGCTGACGCGCAAGGAATCTACGCGCATCGGCGTCGGCAGTGTTGGGCTGAGCGCCCTGGCCGCGCTGATCGTGGCGGCCGCATTCTTTGCGGGCGGTGCCGAAGCACGGACCCAGACCCTCTGGGACTGGGTGGTGGCCGACGGATTTTCCTCCGCGGTTTCGTTTCGCCTGGATGCCCTTTCGCTGTTGATGGTGCTCGTCGTCACCCTCATCGGGTTTCTGATTCATGTCTACTCCACAGAGTACATGGCCCACGATGCGAGCTACGCACGCTTCTTCGCGTGCATGAACCTCTTCGTCGCGGCCATGCTGGTGCTGGTCCTCGCCGACAACTTCCTCTTCCTCTTTCTGGGATGGGAGGGCGTGGGGCTTTGCAGCTACCTCCTCATCGGTTTCTGGTATAGCGACCCCGCGAACGGCAAAGCGGCCACCAAAGCCTTCCTCACCACCCGCGTGGGCGATGTGGCGCTGGTGATTGGCCTCTTCTATATCTACGCACAGCTCGGGACCCTCGACATCGCCACCGTGCTCCAGCGCGCGCCGGAAGCCTGGGCCGTCGGATCGACCGCCGCCGTGTTCGCGGCGCTATGCCTCCTCGGCGGTGCCCTGGGCAAGTCGGGCCAATTGCCTCTCCAGGTCTGGTTGCCCGACGCGATGGCGGGCCCCACTCCCGTCAGTGCGCTGATTCACGCCGCCACCATGGTGACCGCCGGTGTCTACCTCATCGCCCGCACCCATCCGATTTTTGAACTCGCGCCCTCCGTCCAGCACTTTGTGGGCATCATCGGCGCGCTAACCCTGCTCATCGCGGGAACCTGCGCCCTGGTGCAGCGCGACATCAAGCGCGTGCTCGCCTATTCGACCATCAGCCAGATTGGCTACATGTTCCTCGCCCTCGGCGCGGGCGCGTGGTCGGCGGCCATGTTCCACTTCATGACCCACGCCATCTTCAAGGCCCTCCTGTTCATGGGCGCGGGCGCCATCATCCTCAGCCTTCACCACGAGCAGGACATGTTCAAGATGGGCGGGCTGCGCCGACAGTTGCCCCTCGTGTTCTGGACCTTCCTCATCGGTGCCCTTTCACTCGCGGCACTCCCGCTGGTCACCGCGGGCTTCTACAGCAAGGACATGATCCTCTGGGAGGTCTGGTCCTCGCCCCAGGGTGGTAAGGGCCTCTGGGCCGCGGGCCTCGTGGGCGCATTCATCACCTCGCTCTACACCTTCCGTATGGTTTTCATCACTTTCTTCGGCGAGTCGAACACGCTGGTGTCGTCTCTCCCTGGCCGCGCGGTAAAGATCCCCCTGGTGGTCCTCGCCATCGGTGCAACCCTGGCGGGCTTCCTGGAGCTGCCCCGCACCCTTGGCCACTGGCCGGCCTTTTCCCACTTTCTCGAACACACCCTGCCCGCGCCCGGCTTCGCCTTCGGTCCGGTCAATGTGGAGTTGGCCCTTCAAGGGGCCGCAGCCTGCGTCGTAGCGGCGGGCCTGTTCATCGCCTGGGCCTGCTTCCTTCCCAGGAAAGCCGTTGTCGGTCGTCTCATCACTTCGTCTCTGGGCGGCGCGCTACACCGCCTGCTGACGGCGGGCTGGGGTTTTGACGCCCTCTATCATTTCATGCTGGTGGCCCCCTTTGGCGCATCGGCCCGTGCCAACCGCGCCGACGGTGTCGATCTCGCCTTTGTCGGCGTGGATCGATCACTGAACGGTGTGGCGCAACTCTTTAGACTGACGCAGACTGGAAAGCTGCGGTGGTACATGGCCGGCATCGCCGCCGGTGCCATCGCGGCCACCTACCTGGTGGTGTACCGATGATACTTCTCTGGATATTTCTCCTGCCCCTTCTGGGCGGGGCAGCCGCCTGGTTCGCGGGACAGCGCTTTCCCGCCCTTTCCCAGTGGTCCGGTCCCGCATCGCTGTTCCTGGCCCTGGTCCAACTCATCGTGCTGTGGGGGCGCGCGGCGTCTCCCGCATCCGGCTGGATCGTGTCCTGGTCTGTTCCGTGGATCCCCCAGCTCGGCATGTCTTTCTCCTTTGCGCTCGACGGCCTCGCCCTAATCCTGGTCATACTCACCTGCCTCGTGGGCCTCGTGGCCCTGTTCATGGTGCGCGATGATGCAGGCGGCCGAGCGGGGATGCGGCGCTTTCTGATCCTGTCCACCCTGTCCTCGCTGTTGGGCGTTTTTCTGGCCGCGGACCTGGCCCTCTTTTTCGTGTTCTACGAGATCATGCTGGTGCCGGTTTTTGCCCTGCTGCTGCTGGGCGATCATCCCAACCGCGTCCGCGCGTCGCTCCGCTTCTTCATCTTCACCCAGGCCGGCGGGCTCTTGATGCTCGTCTCCATATTCGGGCTCTACATCCTCCATGGTCAGGCCACGGGCGAATACACCTTTGCGAATGAAGCCCTGTTGAACACCCCGCTCAGCGCGACGGCATCCAAGTGGATCTTCCTCGGATTCTTCCTCGCCTTCGCGGTGAAACTGCCCCTCGTGCCCTTTCACACCTGGCAGGCCGACGCCTATGAAGCCGCGCCGGCGGATACCAGCGTGCTCCTCGCCGGGCTCATGGCCAAGGCTGCGGGCTACGGCCTGCTCCGCTTCGCAATTCCCCTCGCCCCGGAAGGTGCCGCGCACTACGCCTCGACCATCATTCTACTGGGCGTAATCACCGTGATTTACTGCGCCTGGATGGCCTACGGCCAAACCGACCTGAAGCGCATCATCGCTTACTCCAGCGCGTCCCATCTCGGTTTTATCGCCCTCGGCGCATTCTCCATGAGCCCGCTGGCACAGCGCGGCGCGATCCTGCAGATGTTCTGCCACGGTATTAGCGTTGCCGGGATGTTCTTCGTCGCCGACCTCGTGGAGCGTCAGACGAAGACGCGGGACATCGAAAAGCTTGGCGGCTTGTGGCACACCGCACCGCGCCTGGGCGCCGTGGCCATCGTATTCGCCATGGCCACGCTGGGACTTCCCGGCCTCGGAAATTTTGCAGGCGAGTTCATAACGTTGCTGGGTACCTTCACGACCCACCCCGTCGCCGCGGGCATCGCCGCCATCGGCGCGGTGCTTGCCGCGGCCTATTCTTTGCGTGTGGTGCAGCGCGTGTTCTTCGGGCCAAAGCCCGAGGATGCCATCGCCTGGGACGCGACCCCGGCGCAGCTTGCCCTTTGTGCCGCCCTCATCGCTGTCCTGGTATGGCTCGGTGCCTACCCGAAGCCCTTCCTTGATACCGCCTGGCAGGCGGGCGCCGCCAGGATTTCGGTTTCCTCCCTGCCCGGCAGCCCCGTTTCAGCGGAAATCCAGACTGGAGAAGTTCAATGACAGGCGCAGACTTTCTCGCCCTTTCGCCGCTCCTGGTCCTCAGCGCCGCCCCCGTCGTGGTATTGCTGGCTATTGCCTGGCGCCGCGATCACAAGGTGGTCCGCGTGCTGGCCATGGGCTCGCTGGTGCTGGCCCTCATCGCCTGCTGGGTTGCCGCCGGTGAAGCGCCCAGGCAGATCACCAATCTGGTGCTGGTGGATCATTTCGGACTTCTGTACATGGTCATGACCCTCCTCACGACCTTCGTGCTCTTCTCCATGAGCAAGACCTACTTCTCCCTCCGCGAATCCCAGCCGGAGGAGTACTACGTGCTCCTGCTTCTCGCCACGGCGGGCGGCTGCGTTATGGCCGTGAGCACCCACTTCGCGACCTTCTATCTCGGACTCGAATTGTTGAGTGTCTCGCTCTACGGCCTGATTGCCTATGTCCGCAGTGACGTCCGCGGTACCGAGGCCAGCATCAAATACCTGATCCTGGCCGCCGCCTCCGCCGCGTTCCTACTCTTCGGCATGGCGCTGGTCTACGCCGAACTGGGTACCATGAATATGACCGCCTTGGCCCATGCCACCGTGGACCAGACCCAAAACCGGGTGGTTCTCCTCGGCGTCGCCATGATGTTTGTCAGCATCGGCTTCAAGCTTTCCATCGTGCCCTTCCACCTCTGGACCGCCGACGTCTACGAGGGCTCGCCCGCCCCGGTGACGGCTTTTGCGGCGACCGTATCCAAGATTTCAATTCTCGCGGTGCTTGTGCGCTATTTCTCAGTGGACAACGCGCCAGTGACCGAGTCGCTCGTCGCCTTTATCGCGCTGACCGCCGCCGCCTCCATGATCGTCGGCAACGTGCTCGCGCTGGTCCAGAGCAATCTCAAGCGCATGCTGGCTTTCTCTTCGATCGCCCACATGGGTTACCTCTCCGTCGCTTTCCTCTCGGGCGGCGCCGCGACCCACGAGACTGTGGCCCTCTATCTCCTCGCCTACACCACGGCCACGCTCGGTGCCTTTGGCGTCATCATGTGCCTGACCAGCCACTCGGCCACAGGCAAGGAAGTAGAGCGGATCGGCGACTTCCGGGGACTCTTCTGGAGCGATCCGCTCGCAGCCTCCGTCCTCGCGGTGAGCCTGCTCTCCCTGGCGGGCATCCCCCTCACGGCCGGTTTCCTCGGCAAGTTCTATCTCCTTGCTGCGGGCGCGTCCACCAATTTCTGGTGGCTGCTCGTGGTACTCGCCTTGACCAGCACCGTGGGCGCCTACTACTACCTCCGGGTCATCGTGCTCATGGCTTCCCGGGAAGACAGCGGCGAGGCGGTCTGCGTTAAACGCCGCCTGCCCGTCTCCGCGCCGCGCGATGTGGTGCTGGTCGGCCTGACCCTGGCCACGCTCCTGGTCGGTATTTACCCCGCACCCATCATTCACTTTATCCAGAGCATGAGCGCGGGTCACTGAGCAAGCCCCTTCTTTTCGAATAACACAACGCCCGGCCGATACCGAATCGACCGGGCGCTTTTTCATTTTCTCGATCACCTGAACGGCTGATACGCCAAGTTCGCACTCAGCCCGTCGTGCGCTCCGCGCTGGCGATGGCGTTCACCGAAAGCAGGAGGGAGGGCATGAGGGCCTGGGCTTCCGTATTCTTCCTTGCGGCCCGGAGCGCCCGCCATTCGCGCAGCAGCCCTATCTGAAGTTCGTGCAAGCTCCGGAGCCCGGCCGCGCGCATTTCCAGGGTCCGTGTCAGTCGCGGACGCCGCTCCGCGCGGGTGGCCCCGAAGAATTGATTCAGCATGCGCTCGGTTCGGAGGTACTCGCCCGAGATCCGATCAAACTGATACTTGCGCAGGGCGGGGTCCTTCACCAGTGAGGCGTATTGCTCCATGATGGCGAGGTCGGCGGATGCCAGACTGTTCTCCGCGTTGTAGAGCACGTAACGCACGAAGGGCCAGCCGCCACTCTCGCGCCGGAGTGTTTCATAGGCCTCGGGCTGCTCCTTTTCCAAGCGTTCCAGCGCCGTGCCCACACCAAACCAGCCGGGCAGATAATATCGGGCCTGGGTCCAACTGAAAACCCAGGGGATCGCGCGCAGATCGGCCACGGAACGTTTCCCGGTGCGGCGCGAGGGCCGCGACCCGATGAAACTCCGTTCGAGAGCGTCAATGGGCGTGGCCGAGGCCCAGAATTTGATGAAGCCCGGCGACTCAAGTTGCGCGCGATAGGCGTCCTGGCTGAATTGGCTCAGGGTTTCGCCGATAGCTTGCAGCCTGGGGGAGACTGGGGCCGGGCGACGGTGGTGGAGGGTGGCCACGGCGACCCCCGCCGTCAGCAACTCCAGATTGTAGACCGCGGTCGGCAGGTTCCCGAACTTCTGGCCGATGACCTCGCCCTGCTCCGTAAGGCGCACCCGCCCGTCCAGCGATCCCGGGGGCAGCGCCTCCAGAAACTGGTTCGTGGGTCCCGCGCCACGGCTGTAAGTGCCGCCCCGGCCGTGAAAGAAATAGATCGAGCGGCCGTGGGCCCGGCAGATTTCGGCGAGCCTTCCCTGGGCCTGATTGAGGGCCCACTGGCTGGCGAACATGCCGCCGCTTTTGTTGCTGTCGCTGTAGCCCACCATGACCTGCTGTGGCTGGCCCGTATTCTGGCGGGTGATGGGGTGGCTCAGGAAGGCTTCGAGGATGGCCGGGCTACCCTCCAGATCCTCCATCGTCTCAAAGAGCGGCACCACATCCAGGGCGCAGGTGAAGCCACCCTCCGCGGCAAAGACCAGGCCCACCTCGCGGGCGAAGAGATACACGATCAGCAGGTCTGTTTCGTCCCGCGTCATGCTCACGATAAAACTACCGATACCATCGGGCCCGAAGTGCCGCACATGTTCGGCAATGACTTCGTACAGATCGAGCATGGCTTGGGCTTCGGGCCCGAGGTTGCCCTGTCGCGGGGCGATGGGCCGCAAGGAGCGAAGCTCGAGGTCAAGAAAGGCGCGGCGACGATCGCGATCCCAGTGTTCGTAGTCCCAATCCTCAAAGCCGGCGGCGTGAAGCAACTGCGTGAGCGCTACCGCGTGGAAATCGCTGTTCTGCCGGATGTCGAGGGCCGCCATGTGGTAACCGAAGGTATCGAGGTGCAGGAGCACCGGAGCCACCTCGGTATCGGCCAGACGCCGCGCGCCTACCGCCACCAGCGACGCCACCAGAATCTGCAGATCGGCCCGAAGCGCTTCGGGCCGGGCGTAGGCGCTCCCGGGCGTATTCCGGACCTCGTCCAGGAGCTGACGCACGACGAACATAAATTCCCGCCACGGCTCATGGGGATTCGGCTGCAGTCGGGCCAGCGCGGCAGGCGAAAGCAGCATCTTCCGCTGGGTCAGTGCGTCGAGAAAATCCGCAGGCGCTTCCTGAAAAAGATCAGACAATGTCAGGTTGTCGGCCAAGGCTTCCAGCCGGGTTCGTACTTGTTCCAGGGCACCCCTGCGGAGACGCGCCAGGGTCTGGCGAGTGACCTCCGCCGTCACCAGCGGGTGACCATCCCGATCGCCGCCGACCCAGTTGCCGAAGAAGAGTCGCGGGCTGGCGTCCGCCTTGCAGAGCGCTGCGGGGTTCAGGCCCGCCTCGGCCCAGGCCCCCTGAAGGCGCTGATGTAACTTCAGAACCGCCCGGGGAAAGACCATACCCAGGTAGTCGCACATGTCCTCCAGCTCCGAGAGGACATCGGGCTTCTTCATGTGCATCTCGCCCGTGCGCCACAGGCGCTCCAGATGGGCCTTGATTCGCTCGCGAATCGCCGTGCGCTCATAGGGCGTCCAATCGGTGCCTTCCAGCTTCGTGTACTCGTCATAGAGCGCACGGTGCTGACGGAGCACCACGGGACGCTTGGCTTCCGTCGGGTGGGCCGTGAGCACAACCTCGACCTCCATGTTCTTCAAGGAGTTCAAAATCTCCTTCTCGCTGAAGCCCTCCTCGCGCAGGCGTTTCAGCCCCCGACCCCACAGGCCGGGTTCATGGAGCAGGCCCAGATGCCGTTCCCGCTCGCGGCGACCCAGCGCGGCGGCATTCTCTTCCACGATATTGAGCAGGTGATAGGCAATAGACATCACCTGGAGCTGTTCGTTGACCCTGCCCACCTGGAGGGGCGCTTTGGATCGGCGGGGACGGTACGTGGCGTGCCACGGAAGGAAGGCCACCAGCCGCTTCTCGCCCAGCTCCGTCAGGACCTCGGCGAAACATTCCGTGAGGAAGGCAATATCCTCGCCGACCTTCTCGGACCATTCGGGCATCAGATCTCTTGCGGACATGTGGAATCCTTTCTGGGCTCGGAGCGGTGCTGCCCGCGTGTGGTAAAGCCGTTCATCAAACAGGGCCCGTGAAAGCGCCTGGTAAGGCCGGAGCCAGTACTCGCCGCCCGGGCAAGTACGCGGGCACAACCCCATGAGGAACAACGAACACGGAATCATTCATTCCGGGGGGACGGGATTGGCTCCAAAGCTGTGCCGGAGCATGCATACCCCCAGGTAGCGTCTCGCTGGATCGTGAGGGCACGCAACGTGCCACGGCACAGAATTCAGCGGCTGAATGCGGAGATAGCCCGTTGGGCAACGCGGGAGGAGGGGAAGTGGGGAGAAAATGGTGGGCGATACAGGGCTCGAACCTGTGACCCCCTGTGTGTAAGTGAGATTGTGTTCTCAATAAGACCTGCTGGCGTTCTACAAAACCCTTATGAAATAAGGGTATCATGAAAAATATATAAATTCAAATTTCACCCGACTAACCGGGATTTCAGTCGATTTCGGTTAGTGTAACCGGAGACCTTTTTTAGGCAGAGTGGGTGGCCTATGCCCGGAATCACGGTTTTAAAACACCGTCAGATCGCGGTTCGAAATTGCTCCAGCGGCTTGTTGGAATAATACTATCCTATTGACAATTGCCACCAGTATCGCCGCTTACAACTTGCCCATCGGATCCTATGTGTTCTCTACGGGCCGGGGCGCGGAAAAGAGAAAGCGCGACTGGAGGTCAGTCTCCAGCCGCGCTGTGGGTCAACTATCGGTTTTTTAGTGCTCGGTCTCCTTCGGAAGCATACCACGGGCTATCAGGCGCGCTTTGGCCTTCGCGATCTCCCGGTCACGCTGTTTTTCTGTTTGCTGTATACGGCGTTTGGGAAGAGGTTCCCGCTCCACCGCCGGAGCAGTGGCCAGTGCGCGAAAAAAGGCGGTCATTGCAGCTTCGGTGGTGAGCATGTTACGCCCGACCCGGACGTGTTCAAGTTTCACACCGCGCTGCCCCTTTGTTGCCCAGCGCCACATGGTGACAGTGGATGGCCGTTTCCCGCCAACTTTGGGGCAAGCCTTTGCAGCTTCTGTCATCGTCAATAATTTATCATTGAAGGCGTCGATCATCAGAAGGCACCACCAGCGTACGGCGTGTTCCCATGAGTACCGATGAAGGGAGCGATATTACGTGCAGAGCGCACTTTCTTGACCTTTACGTCAGTCTCCTTTTCGATAGCGTCAGCTGCCATTGGAATTTTCGGAATATAGAAATCGCTGTCATCCATGCCATCGGAATTGCCATCAATGTCAAAATCGAGGGAGAACAGGTCCTCGAGACCTTGGTTGGAGCCATCTGAGAGGTCATCAATTGCTATGCCGGGTCCATCGTCTGGTATGGTTTCAACGTCGGCTTCAACGCCAGCTTCATCAACCGGGTCTTCAAGGTCAGCCTCATCGGCCTCATCAACGGTGCTTTTAACGTCAGCTTCATCAACCGTGTCATCGGCAACCTCAAGGACTTTCGAACCGGTGTCATCCACTGCATCAGGTACTAATGTTGGCATGTCGCCGTTTTCGATGTCGGACCTTTGTAATTCAATCACCGCCGGATCGCAGGAACCCTTGTCTTGCCGGAGTGCCATCATGATTTCATACTCTTGGGGTATCCGCTGTTTGATTATCGCCATTGCCTGTTCAAGCTGGGAGCGAAGCATGGTGTTCTCTTTTTGCAGGGCGTCCTTGGAGACAGGCTTGGTTTTCTGATCCGTATCCTTGACCGATTTGTTAGCCACGGGCCGTAGGAGCTCTTTGAGTTGTGCGCATGTGAGGTCTGCAAGATCGAAGGTATCCCCGTTTGACGAGTTGATCAAGATTTGCCCGGGAATGAAATCAATACAGTCGAGGTTAGGGGGTATTTTGTTCCACTGCCCACTCTTAACCTTTATTAGCGCCAGGTTTTTTTCGAGGGCAAACTTCAGGATGTTGTAGTGTATGGCATTGATATACGCATCACCTACCAAGTCCAGTTCCTTCCTGAACGTCACGAAGCGGAGCGTGCCAAAATGCCTGCATTCCTTGACTTCTTCCTTGGGCAGACCAGCCTGATCCATGAGCCATTTGTTAAAGAGCTTCTTGCCCCGTTTCACCTTGTTTTTGAGGTTCTTGGCGTCGCCGTCGATAATGAATTTACCCACTGTCGATCGGAACTTGCGCAAATCGCCGCGACAAGTCCAGATCCCTGTCATTTCCTGCCGGAGTACCGAGTTGATGGCCGCAAATTCTTCGAGGGAAAAGGCGGGTGTATCTGCGTCGCCAGCGGAAAGATTCTTATTATCGTTGGTGTTTTTGTTAGCCATCTTGTGGCCTTTCTATGTTGAGTATATTATGAAGGGAAAAATTGCAGTCCCGACCGGGCGGCGGTTGGAACTAGGTGTCAAGACGGATCGATAGCGGTGCTGGTTAAGTGTTCAGTCAGCCCGCAAGTCGATGGCGTCGAGTGGGATTGAATTATTGTTGGTCGGATACAGCGCACCTAATGGCAACCCTGCACCTGGTATGAAGGGGGTGGCGTAGCAGATCTTGGAAGGACGCTACGCCGGGGATTCAATTGAGGGCGAGGAACTGTTGTTGGTATTGGGGGCCCTGTAGATCGCGTTCGGACTGGTCGGATGGGCTGGCCACGTTGATGAGTGGACACAGCTCTCCCGAAGGAAGTGTGAACGTAATCAGAGCGACAGGTTCAGGATCCAAGCGTCCAGACACAATTCGTGCGTCGTAGGACAGGGGACTGAGTCGCGCTTATGCACCGGGGGCATTTTTTCTCCTTCTGTATTTCGTTTCGGGGGATTCAATATTTAATATTGTCTGCGTTTGGGCGGGGAGCCCTTGGGGGTGACTGCACGCTTGAGTCGCGCGCAGTGCGGAGAAAATGATTTTGGGTATTTTTTCATTATTATCTTATTGATTGCCCTTCGAGGTTTTCATCGGTTGGGCTACATTCAGGTCTTCGTTCTAGGCCGTTTGGGCTCCTCCATGGTGGCGGGTTAGCATTTGTTGCTTCAGGTTTTTCGGTTCGGAGTCGAACCACGAATTGGAGGGATATTGTCTCAAATTCAGTGAGGCTCTTCAATCGGCCAGGAAAACTTTTTTGATGCAACCGATTTAAGTTTGTAAGTGCTTGATGTTAAATAACTTATGATTCTATGTGGTAGCGCGTGCATGCAAAGAAATGTGAGATATCGCCGAGTTAACGCGGAGTAGCGACGATTTTTTTGCGCAGAATTCTCGTAAATGTGTGCCGATATCGTTCCGCATCTCCTCTGAAGGCGTTTTCCTGCTCATGCGAGGGGCAGTTGGTAGAGGACCATTGAGTCCAGCAACACCCATTTATCTGACGGCACGACTCCCTCACAGCAGGAAGTATGATCGAGCCGGATGCAGGGCAAGGCTGCCCATCCATCCATCGGGCGGCGCGCACTGCAATTTCCGAGATATTTTGCTTTTTTGCACATCCGCGCCTCCCTTTCCCTGTCCCCTTGGTCTGTCAGCTTGCGTAGTGAGCCCCCGTCTGTATCTCGTCTGGATTCTTTACACGCATGCCATTTGTGCCCCGTCCCATTTTGGTACTGGCCCGCCATTCGATCACCACCGAAATTCGCCCCGTCCGACTATATATATCAACTTCTGAGTGGCCCCTGTTCGATTAGAAATTCCATAAGAATCTGAGCAGAAACCACTTGCAGCATCCGCCTCCTGCGGACTGCCCCTTGTTCACCCCCATACCAAGGAGAGAAGAACCATGTCTGTACTCACCCGCGCAAGCAATGAACTGTTCAAACGAAAGCCCGACGAATGCTTCCCCAACATGTCCGATCTGTTCCGTCACTGCCAGCAGCAGAAGGATGACGCTGTCGAAAAATGGTGTGCTCCTTCTGAAATCCGTCCCATCCTCTTTGACTCGATTCCTTCCCTGGAACTGGGTCAGGAGGGGAACCACGCCCTGAACTCTTGGAGTTTTGGCCAGGTATGCCAGATTGCTGGTGTCGCAAGGGACACCGTCAACAAGGTCAACCCTGCCACCGCCGTGGACATTTTGCTGGATACGCTTCCGGGAGGCTCCAAGCCCCTCCAGTTCCTCACCGAAGGGGATCGGCTTCGTTCCATCCACGGTACGGCCTATACCCGCCTGTTCAACGCCGACCTTCTCGGACTGGTAAATGAGTTTGCAGTCGATTTCACGCCACCCCAGCAGGCCAACACAGGTGCTAGCGGATTGTACTGCGGGGAACAGGACATGTTCGTCTTTCTCATTGACCCTTTAGGTTGGACCGAAATCAATGGCGAGGCCTTTGCCCCCGGGTTCTTCCTCTGGAATTCGGAGGTTGGAAAACGGACGGTGGGAATCCAAACGTTTTGGTTCCAGGCAATCTGCCAAAATCATATCGTGTGGGATGCAATAGAAGTCACCGAGTTCACCAGAAAGCACACCGCCAAGGTGCATGACAGCCTGGACTTCATCCGGCAGCACGTAGAACAGATCGCCACCAAGCGAGACGAACGTCGTGACGGCTTCGTGAATGCCATCCAGAAGGCTATGAAGGCCAAACTGGGCAGCGACGAGGAAGAAGTCCTCAAGGTCTTGCTGAAGAATGGCCTGCCGAAGAATATTGCTGCCGAAGCGATGAAGATTGCCAAGGAAAAGGGGAAGTTCACGATTTTCAGCATTGTGGATGCGCTGACCAGGATGGCTGGGAAGCTACCCAATGCCGGTGAGCGGACCGAACTGGACATGAAGGCCGCCAGCTTCCTCGATCTCGCCCTGTAGACCAACCTGCCCTCTCCGACGGGGCTCCTTGCCATTCCTCTTGAAGGCAGGGAGCCCCTTTTCTATTTGCACCAACCCCTGGAAAGGGAAATCTATGTACGTCAAGACCACCTGCAAAAAATGTGGGACAGAATTTCACCTGGAACTGGGTGAGATGTCTCGCGAAATGGCGGAGAAAGCCTTCAGGAAACTGGATGACCTCCCCCGCCAATGCCCAGGCAACCACGTGGAAATTGGTGGCTGGTATGACCTCTGGAACCTCGAAGATGCCCTCCACCGTGCCTTTGACCTGGGAGAGACTGAAGAACTGAACATTCCCACGGATGAGGACTACGTCAAGTCGCTGCTTGCTCAGGGAAAGGATATTGTGGATGGGGGATCAAACAAGGTTCCCAACTTGGAGCTTCCTTCCATACACAGCATACCTGGGCTCCATCATCTGGGATTTGGTGAATTCCAAAGCGACACCCACAACTACATCCGTTGTGACTCCCCCATTGGTACTCGATTCTATGAACGGGTAAAGCGGAAGGAAGAGCAACATGCCGTGTAGGACTCTCACTCAAAATGAGATCTCCATCCTTGTCACGGCCCTGCCGGAAGAGATTCCAGTCAAGGGCAATGCCATTTGTTCTGGAGATGAAGATTTAGACCGTCAAGTTGAGTCTGAGATTCTGAAACGGCTGGAACATGAGGATGTGTGGGCTTGGGCCACGGTATGCGTAACCACAGAGTGGGAAGGTTTGAAAGAAGCCGAATACTTGGGATGCTGTTGCTATGCCGATGAAGAAGAATTTCGCCAGGAAGGAGGATACTTCGAGGAAATGGTAGACGAGGCTCTTGCCAACCTGAACAAGCGCCTTCACATGCTGTATGAAAAGCTCTCCGGAAAATGATAATGCCAGGGCTCAAAGTGAAGCGGAAGTAGTGAAGCCCCCCGACCACGAGCATGTGCGCATACTACAGGACGAGAGGCGGGACATGGGTGATTGAGGGTCACCACCGCTCTCGAGTTCAACCTACCTTCCATTCATGACATTCGCGGATTGGTTCATCTTCTATTCGGTGAGTTTCGTAGCGATACCCACACGTACGTTCGTCGAGACTCTCCGATTGGCACCAGGTTCTATGAGCGAGTCGAACGCCAAAATACATAACATCGGACCGGAGACCGGAGTCAGGGTCCGTCACATAAAGGAGAAAAAAGATGCCCTGCAAAATACTCACAAAGGAGGACGTGCAAATCGAACTTACAGTTTTCCCAGAGGAAGATCTTCCGGTGGAAGGAAACGCCTGCTATTCGGGAGACGAGGAATATGATCAGATGGTTGAAAACGAAATCCTGGCCCGTTTGGATCAAGGGGATGTATGGGCCTGGGCTATGGTTCGCGTCACAGTGGAATGGGAAGGGCAGATTTCGACCCAATATATAGGCGGCTGTTGCTTTGAAAGTGAAGAAGATTTCCGAAACAACAGCGGTTACTTCGACTGCATGGTCGACGAGGCGATTGCCAGTCTGAACAAGAAACTTCACATGCTGTATGAAAAGTTGTCGGCATAAAGATTTACCACCGCCATCGACCAGACTCAGTCGCATGGGAACCAACGCAATCGGAAAGTACAAAATATGAAAGACAGTGAATCAATCACCCAGTTTCTGCTGGGGGTAACTCGTGATGCGATTGAACTCGGTATCGTGATGGAAGACGGAGATCCGGCCGACTATGACTATGAGGTTGATCCAAAAGGGTATGTCGCTTGCTATATCAGTGCGCTTCACCACTGGTGCCATATCCACGGGCTGGAATGGGAAAGGGAACTAAGTTGGGCAGAAGAATTTTTCAAGGAAGACCTGTGGCAAACCGGAGGCAGATCTATGCTTCCAGCTCGAACGCAAATCGAAGATAGTAATTGTGCATTTTGCGGACAAGGCAATCGCTGCGAAACCTTTCATCTTCAGCAGGCACCCAACCATCCGAGTCCGCGACAACCCACGCTGGAAATTGAAGTATCCGTATAAGCGGCAATGATTCGGCTAGTGATTTGGATTGAGTAGATCGGGAACCAACTTATTCGGAAAGGACGAAAAATGAAGCAGACTGATTCGACCATCGAGTTTCTACTTGGTGTAGCGCGTGACGCCATTGGACTTCGTGTGAGGAAGGACGATGGAGATCCAGCCGCATATGACCACGAGAAAGATCCGGAAGGGTACATCGTTTCCCTTATCAACGCGCTTCATTGTTGGTGCCACGTTAACGGACTTCCGTGGGGTGCGCAACTGGAACGAGCCGAGCAACTATTCGAGGAGGATTTACCACAGCCGAACAACGATGAAATGACTTGCCCTTCCTGCGGGTACAATGAGAGCAAGAGTAACGATGGCACCTACTTCTCGCTAGATTACCCTGAGTGGGGCGGACGCTTTAACTACGATGAGCCAGCCCTGGACAAATACACGTCGTGTGAATGTCCCAAATGTTACCACACGGGCCCCTTTTCCCAATTTCATCCCCTGCCACCAATCAAGGAATCGACCAAAGAGTGATGCTGCAACCTGCATGCTCAGGCACTCGCTAAATCGAATATGCGCCTTCAAAACCCGCATGAAAGTTTGCCCGCCCTGGAACAAGCCAACGATTGAAATTACTGTACCCATAGGAGGAACAATATGCCAGATTCTAACGCGTGCCCAAGCATAGATGAACTGCAATGCCCCGGCTGCGGACACAAAGATAGCTTCCGGATTGAAGTGAGTGAGTTTCTGCTTATATTCACGGACTACAAGGAGCTGTGCCGAGACAAAGAAGAACGGTGGGGTAAATATTCCCCCTGTATTTGCCCTGACTGTCGTTATCAGGGCGCTGTCATAGATTTTCACCAGTCGGCACCGAGCAAGGAGACTACCCATGGGGGACTGTAACGACATGCATGACCTGGATCTATTCGCGCGCTCGCCAGAAGGTAAAGCAGTCCTTGATGAAACTCGTCGACAGCTCGAAGGCCGAACAATTCAGAAAGTGACCTTCTCCAACGAAGTGAACTACATCGCGACTACGCTCGAACTCGACAATGGAGAATCGTTTTTCATTGCTCAGCCAAGTCTGGAAGTAGGTGTCATTCGTGAAGAGTTTGAAGAAGTCTTAGACCACGAGCAGGACATCGAAGACCGGCAACTTGCAATAGAGGAGATTGGAAAATGACAAAGAGCTACATCGTAGGCGTGCATGAGGTCCATGTGCGCCACTACAAGGTTACGGCAACAGACGAGGAAGAGGCGCGGGCTCTCGTCGATTATCGCGGTCCGGAGGTCATCGATATTCAATTTTTGGAATATTCCCACGATTTGAGTCGTGAAACCTGGTCGGTGGAAGAGGAAACGAAGAAGGAAGAAAGACTTGGGATACAACGTCACATGGTCAATTGATATCGATGTGGAATCGTTTGAAGGTGCCGCACAGATTGCCTTGGAGATACAGAGGGATCCCAATTCTATCGCGACACATTTCGTTGTAAAGGATGCAACGGGCGCGATCCAAGAATTGGACATAGGCAGTTTGAGGAGAGCTTAGAGTGAGGGCAAATAAGTCGGACGGAGCGCGAGCAGGCAGGCATTGCGCGAGCGTTTAAGGACAATACCCGTAGAAGAGTCCCGGAGTTACGTCTCTGGGGCTCATCGTCGGACTGTATCCAAAACCAACGGATATCTCATTCCGCCCGACCCAATACGGCCGACGAACCGAGAGCCATCTCGTTCTTCAAGTACGTTAGTGAGCATTACAACGATCTTTGGACTATTGGGATGTCGAGAGGCTTCATCCCGTGACCGCGTCACGCCCATGGCGAATTAGTAGAAGTCGGCGGCTTCTCCTCTCCAAGTCCTTCCTCCCTCGATCCTACCCCCTTTAAGTTGCGTCGTATCGCCCCTCTGCCTGCGTTGGCACCAGTTACTGTGGCAAGTGACAAAAGTCAGTTTGGGGTACCGTACGAGTCATTCAAAACTGCGCTGTATTGTTTTCGGTGGTGCTCGATACTGGTAACGTCGTGCTTCCGTTTTCTCCTCTTCCTCACCTTCCCACCCTCGCCCTATTCATTCTCTACCTGTCCACCTAGACCGATCTCGATCTCGCCGATACGTCGCAGCCACTGACATAGGCCGTGCCGGATAAGCTGAACCAATTGAAAGGACCAACCATGCCCCACCCGAACGAAGCCCTGATACATGCGGGGATTGAGACTCGCTTTCACGCTTCCCGGAACTCTGACGGATCCCGAATCTCTGTCAGGCGCTGCGATCACAGACAGGGCGAACGAATCGTCTGGACCAACTGGGACGGCGACCTTAACAGTCTAAACAATCACGTCAAAGCAGCGCAGCACTTTGTGAACGTATACGAACTGAACCATCCCATCGGGCATGTCGCTATCAAAACGCAACGCGGCTTCGTCTTAATTCTTAATTGGAGAGCAACCCTGTCCATAACCGAGAAGGAAGCTAGCGCAGTGAACAGAACTACGGCACAAAAACTTGTCCATTGTGAACCTGGGACGAGCTATCGCGTCAAGATCGACGGAGAGTGGCGAGAGGCTACGCTGTGGGATTCACCATGCGGAGCAGGAGGCACTTCCAAATTTTGGAGCACTCCAGACAAGGCCGGGCATCGCGGTCTGTTCATCGCGTATTGGAGCGCAACACAGTCAGTAGAGGAGCTAGGGTGATGATTGCCCACACTGCGAGACATAGCAAAGTTGATAAGTGACTGGACGCCAACCACAAACAAGATCCTCGCTAACCCGCACCACTACAACGGAGCTCTTTATGCAACACACGAAGCAAGCAGATCTCACGGACCAATCCCATGCGGGCTTTCACCCCGATCAAAGGCAGCCCCCACATTATAGCTCTATCGAAGTTTTCCGGCTTGGAGATAACGAAATGGCGGCCGACGTAGAGGGCGATCTGGTTTGGCTCCCTCCGGGTTGGTATTGGCAAGTCGCCGAGCCCGGAGAAGCGCCGGAAAGTAACCTTTATGGCCCGTTTGCCACGTCCTTTGACGCCTACAACACCGCTCAGGATTTCTAACCATGGCCATCATGACAGAAGTTCCAAAGGCCAAGTACTCCATCTACGTCGCGTGCCTGGCTGCTTACAACAATGGCTGTCTACACGGCGCGTGGATTGACGCCGCCAAAGAGCCGGAAGAGATCGAAACAGAGGTGCAAGCCATGCTCGCAAGGTCGCCTGTCCCGCACGCGGATGAGTGGGCGATCCACGACTATGATTTGGGCGGAGTCAAGATCGGCGAATACGAATCGTTTGCAACTGTCTCAGGAATCGCTAAAGCAATAGAAGAGCATGGTCCGGCTTTCGTCGCATATATCGGGCACGTTGGCATCGAGTACTCCGCCCAAGACTGGAACGTCACTATTGAGCGGTTCCAGGAGGCATACAGAGGGGAGTTTCCCAGTATGGCGGACTACGCGGAGGAACTTTATAGCGATATCTGCAACATGCGGGAAATTCCTGAGTGGTTACTGGCCCACATCGATTGGGAGTCTGTAGGCAAAGAACTTGAAATGGGTGATATGTGGTCAGCCGAAGCGCCAAGTGGTGTACATGTCTTTAAGCGAAACTAAGCACCGAGCAAAGGATCCGGAACGATGAAAGAAATCAATATCCATACGCGGAAGTGGAATAGCCTGACTGACGAATATGAATCGCAGTCTGTACCTGTCAAAGCTCACATATTCGGAGACTGGGCGGCGCACAAAGCGTACCAGTGCAAGGGATACCGAGTCACGCACATCCCTACCGGCACCGCTTGTACCGGCAGGGTGGCACCTAAGACCATGGGAGAAGCTAAGCGCCTGGCGAGGCACTACCACGAAAACTACCATAAACTCCCGGAGGTCAGCTTTACCTTTGGCAAGATTCCAGACCGGGAATGGGTCAACGCGCTCTCTGGCATCATTCGCGAGTATATAGACATTACTCAGGGGACAGCTGCATGAGACCTTGCCAAAACTGCAACCGTCCCCGCTATCTCCACTCTCGCAAGCGCGTCCGGTGGGGCGAGGATGTCACAGAATACGCCACTCTTTCCGAACACCGCCCGCACGCCATCGATGTCCGTAAGGAGAACGTAAAGATGAAAAACTGGGAGCGAGTGCGGGAGAAGAAACCCGTTCGTGTCGGTACCCTCCTTGACGCAATGGAAGGGAGGCGGTAGGAATGTCTGACGCAAGAGACCTGCTCGATCCGTACTGCGGTTGCGATGCCTGCAAATCGCGGGGATGGCTTTTGGTTGCGCTGGATAGAGGAGAGGCGTCCATACAACGCTGCGATACTTGCCGTTTGTTGGACAGTGACTCCGATGCTGTCGAGTACGTTGCCGCTCTGGCCGTTCAGAGACAACCTGAGACTATACAGGAGCCTAAGCTCGCCGATACCGTCATTGACCCGCTGGAAGGAAGGAAATTGGAATGAAACGCTACGTAGCAACGCTGCGTCACGATCACAGCACCGTGGATATCGGAGTAACCGCTAGCTCTGAGAAAGCTGCGATAAAGAAAGTTCTAGAAGCTGAGCGCGCACCCGATAGTGCTGTCGTCTGCGTCCTTCCAAACGACATTTACGATTGCTTACGGGAAGCACTTTGGCAGGATGAAGGGAGAGGGTAATGCTATCACTATACGAACTGGCAAGAACCATTGAGCGCTACCGGCACAACGCCACCAAAGCTACAGATGAACGGGAGCGTGCGGAGTGGCTCAGGCAAGTGGACATTCAATCGCGCTGCCTGATCAACCGGATACTGTACCCCTGAAAAGGAGAACTCGGGGGAATTTATGAACACTCAGCACGCATTCACCAGAGGACATCGCAAGACTAAGCAAACCGAAGGGAAAAACCAGAATGAGTACAACAATGACAGCAAAATTCCGTCTTGGCCACTTGGTGTCCACGTGCAATGCATTGGAGGCGCTTCAGAGAAACAATGTCACGGCGCTGAGTCTTCTTCGACGGCATCTCTCTGGAGACTGGGGTAAGGTATCCGATGAAGATGCCTATGTGAACGACATGTCCGTCCAGGACGGCAGCCGCATACTCAGCTCGTATCTACTTCCCGATGATACTACGATTTGGATCATCACGGATGCGGAAATCGATGAAGAGCATAATCGAGAAGCCACAACCCTACTGCTCCCGGAGGACTACTAATGGGAGATGGCGCAGATTACAACGACATCGACCGATTTCTGAATTCCAATTCCGGTAAGGAGCAACTCAACATCATACGGCGTAGCCTCGTTGGCAAGACCATTTCCGACGTGCATTTTGAGAACAACACCCAGAATGTCAAAACGCTCCTGATAACGGACGGTGGAAGCCGCTTCTACTGTACTCAGCCTTGTCATGATGTGAATGTAATTCGGGAGCTATTCGGTGCGGAGATCGAGAGTGAGTGCCGAGCTTTAGTCAGCGGCACATGATTCAACCCTCAAAACCCTGGGCTTTTGCCTGGGTTTTATTTTTTTGTGCACACAATTCCGGGTTCATGGTCGAGATTGTAAGTAAAGAGGCTCGACGGGAGGCACTACCGCCTCGCTTTTCTGCAGTCTGGTGCAATGGATCGCAATCCTTAGTAATGGCATGCAACAGAACACCATATAGCTAGGACGGCTTGCAAAAGGGCAAAATAGAGAGTATGATTGGTGTGTTGGCGCTGACGCTCACCTGCAATGGTGCAGGAGGTGATCTCGCCTTATAAATAGGAGGCTCTGCATGAGCACGAAGAAGAAAGACAAAAAAAGTAACTCTGGCAACGATGGTGAAGCCAAGTCCGAAAAGGGCTCAGCTACCGGAAAATCTTGGGAAATTTTTAGGGCTGAGATCATACGGGAAACTGCGAAAACCTTTCAGGTGGCCAAGGTCCTAATGGAACAGTTCGATGGTTTAGAAGTGACGCCGGAAAGTATGGACGATATGTCAGCTTCATTGGACTTAAGCCCCAGAACGCTCCTCTGGCACCGGGCGATGTATGAAACCTATGTCGGTGCAAGTCATGTATTAGAGCCCCGATTTGACCTCGAATACCTTTTTAGGCTTCCTGTCGCTCTTTTGGCCGCCTTTTTACCCCACATGCGTCGTTCCGATTACCTGAATGAATTTGGACTCTTTACTTCAACTATCACCTCACCGGAATCCATTCAGATCTTGTATCAGAACAAGGACAATAATGCTAGTAGCTGTGACCTGCTACAGTGCATCCTGACCCAGGATGGTGAGATTCTTGCCCCAATTGGCAAAGGTCATGTGTTGCCGATTATGTCGACATCCGTCAATTCGCTGAAGTTGGTTGACGATATCGTGACTCCATTTGCTGCCTTTAAATTTCACGTGGGTGGTTGGGCTCCCAAGTATGACGATCCTGCTCAGCGGTACTATGATCACATCACAAAATGCAGGTCCACAGCGGATGGCAGCCTTAAAATACCAGTATACACTTCTGACGATTTGGCCGCTGCAGCAAAGTCCTGATAGACCTAAATTGGACTTTCCGATCCGACGGAACACGAAAACATAATATTGGATGACAGCTTCAAAATAGTTCTGGTTAACGAACGCGTAGGTCGAACTAGTTTCTAAGCAAACGTGATAATAAGAGCCCCGGACCAGCCGTCCGGGGCTTTCTCATTGTGCACCAGGCATGGCCGCCTACAAGTCGTAAGGGACATCAGGTCTCGTGGCAGGAAAGCCAAGCCCCTCCTTGGAGCTGGCTCTGTGGGCAGCCTCAGCCTCCTCTGAGAAGGGTCCATGGCACGCGCCACAGCGAGACCCGCATGACACGCCACAAGTACCGCCAGGGTCTCAACCACACCGACCAGCAGGGCGTACCCCTCAAAACCAAGTCGGCCCGTGTCCCGGCCTCCCTACTCCTATCAAGAGCAACTTTGAGTCAGGAAGGCCGGGTCAGGGGAGCCACGCCTTCTGGAAGCTCTGGCTGATCCCGTCCGCTTGGACTGACTGAGAGCATCCCCCACATCAAAAAGCGAGAGCCCAGGTACCGCACCTGGGCTCTCCATTAGATCGCGTTCCTGAACCTTCTACAAGCTGCGAAGTTGTTGCTCAGACGCCATGTCACGTCTGTAGCGCCTCAAGGCCCAGATGCCATCTGGCGCGGAATCAGAAGCGACGTCCGGCTGGGTATATTCCGCCTGATGGCTCTGAGCCGCCTCACTAAGCCCAGAGGACCCGCTGCGACAAAGGTCCATCAGGTGATCCAGGCCTTGGCCTAGTTCACCCATCATGTTCTCAACTAAATCCTGACTCGCCATGTATCGGCGGCGCTTCGACTTTCGGCCGAACACTTCGACCTCTTCCGGCGTCATAACATGGGCTTGGAGGTCTTCCACATCTTCAACGCTCAGCTGGGTAAGGTTGAACCAGCGAAACCGACCATCATCGCAACGTCGATTGATTCTGATGTACTTGGGAGACAACCGGATTTGGCGTCCAATACCTATCTTCAGCTGGGCACGGTGAAGGCAGGGTATAAATGCCACGAGAACCTGTGGCGAGATGGAACGGAGGTAGGAGTACTCGAACTGCACCCGAATGTAGTCTGGGCGGGTTCGGTAGTAGTAGAAGATTCGGGAGCTTGCTGCAATAGATGATGTGAGGATTCGGACGCAAGCCTTGAATGACTTGAGGATATGGCTCCGATGTCCACAGACAATCCGTAAAGCCCCAATAACATTTTCCGCAGATAAAGGGGTGCGCAATCCGATGTCCTTCACTCCGTTGTCTCTTGCTCGCGCGCGGCCAGCAGCTTTGCTTGAATTAGTTTTGGGCATACGCTTTTTCATTTTTGATCTCCTGAGGGTCTACATTGAGGTTGTGTGTATCCGCCGTCTGCAATCTGACGGGCGGATGTTTGACGCCATTTGCGAGGTTTTTCGCAGGGCGGTTTTCGGTATACCTTGCTCCTGGCAACTTTGCTTAGCGAGCCGTTGAACACATTTGTTGAGCCTGTTTTCGTTTGGGGTATTTGTCGTAGTATCTGCATGGTCTTTGAATTGAATCTGGGGCTGCATGTCAAGAAAAATGTGTTGGGCCTCTGGACCCTCGACGGGAGGGGCTCTGTTGCGGATGACGGGTTGGGGCGTCATGGGTGTTTCCTTGTTGAAGAATTGGATGAATCAGTTGACGTCAGTGGTGAGCGTTAGGCTTTGGGGAACATGCACACTTCCCAGGGCTGAATTTCTGGTGATAGCGCGGCTAGTTCTTCGGTGTTTACAATTTTGGCATTCTCAATTGCCTGTCGAAGGGACGATTTCAGCCAGGTCGCGTTCCAAAGTCCAATGTCTTCACCATCGACGATTCGGCAAAGGCGTTCACCGGATTTGGATCCTGCATTGCGAGGTTGCACCAAGCGCTGCACCCAGACATCAAGGAGCCCCGTATTGGGAATCTGGTCGCACTTGCCCAAGACACTGTGCAGGGTTCTGATAAGCTGCTCGCCAGAAAGATCACTACCCACCAGGTGACTAATGAGCGCACAGCCAAGTGGATAAGTCCTGGGACTCCTGTTCATGATGTCAGCCACGATTGCTATCAACGGGAGTGAGCTACCCTCATATTGGGTGGAGTGAATGGTCTGAAGGCACTTTGAGAGCGCTGTAACCAAACTGCCAGAATTCGGGTGGGCTATACCCAGCTCACGTATTTGAAGCAGCGCAATCTTCAAATTCTGGCTACAGGGCCGATCCAGCCAGTACAGCTTATCGGCCTTGATCGAGCCGCTGATCACGTCGTCAAGTATCCGAGTCTTATCCGAGGACAATTTCATGCCCAGCTCCGCGAGGATCTCAGAGAGTAGCGCAAGCAGACGTTCACCAACAGCGCGACTATTGACGAAGATTCGGTAGTCGTCCCGGAACCGTATGATCTTGAAATCCACGGATGAATTACCTTCGGCCTTCTTAATACGGGCCATTAGTTGCCGGTCCACATACCCAAGGACCAATTCCGAAATGAAGTTCATGAGCATGGACCCTGAAGGGATACCTTTACCGGTGGGTCCGGCAATCATTCTCAGATGGTTGGCAATCACATTGCCGAGCAGAAGCGGATCAGCTAACTTGGGCCGCGACGGTACATTTTCGTACAGTGCAGGGATTATCGTCCACGGGCGAATGGAACCATGACAATCAGCAATGTCTGTGGTTAGCACGTGACGGTAGGATAGCGAGTAGCTGATGGAGCGCTGTTCCATCCCTTCATACCACGATCTCACCATCCCACAACGGTCTGCTAGAGAGCCTATCTGCTCCACGGGTATACCAGCAACTGAAATACGAGGATCCGTATCGAAGGAGCGGAAGCGTTTGACGATTTGTTTCCATGCTTCGAGCCGAGTAATCTCGTGTACCAACGACACGTAAAGGGCCGGGTTTGTAAACTGATAGGGCCGTACGGCATACGCGCCGTCCCGATTGTGACAGAGCGTGTGGTTGACAGCGCTCATTTCAGCAACATCTTTTCCGGACAGAACGTGCTGGTCCAGCGTTCCGGTACCAAGTATCTGTGATACTTCGGCGAGAACCGGAGCGAAATTGAAGTAGTGGGGCAATTCCAGATCGGAGTACGAGCTGGACTTGAGGAAGTATCTTCTGGCCGACAGGGATGGCATGCTCGTGACGCCAATTCTGCTGAGTCGATTCTGCGGCTCTAAACTAAATACAGGCATAAATTTTCTCCATTGATTCTGCTTCCGGGCACGAGCACTGTGCGTTTAAGCGTCGGTGCGTCATAACCCAACTGACTGGTCCAAGCGAACGGTTCACTTGGCCCCTTTTTCTGTAGTGAACGGCGGGTCACCTACTAAGGGGACACGCTTCTATGTGGACACCGTCACTAAGGGTGACAGGTGGATCCTTGGTTAATTCATTTCTTTCTGCCTGAAGCGGCAATTTTTCGTACTGTCAATGAGTATGGCCTGAGGGAAAAATCCTTTTTGGCATTCAAACTTGAATATCGGTTTGGTCTGACCGCGTCCTACGGGGAGGCTTTGTTGCGGACGATGAGCTGGGGCGTCATGGGTGTCTCCTTGATGTTTGTTACGCGCCTAACAGAAACCGGAGTGAGCCGGATTACAGCGAGTTCCCTAAACCGAAGGGATCGTCGTCGTCACTATCGGGACTGGCACCTTCGAAATTGTTGTCGTCGGATGTAGTCACATCGTAATTGACGGTTGGTTCGGGTACTGGTGGGATGAGTGGAATTGACTGGGTCTTGAATACATGGTCCAGATTCTTGATCTCTTCGACGCTGAGTTCCCGCAAGTCCCACCAGCGACCGCCGAGTTTTTCTCGATTGAAGAACACCTCAATGGACCACGTCGTAAGCCATATTCTGTCGGCCAGGCCGGATGATGGGTCGGTATAGAAACGTCTTAAGAACGGAGCGAATGCAAGCAGGCTGTCGTAGGGGGTACCGCACAAAAACTTGTAGGCAAATTCCGTTCCGCCTTCAAAAGCAGGTTTGACGTACGTCGTGTGGATGACGTGATAAAGACGTGCCGTCCCACTCTGCAGTTTAAGGCTCTTGTCAATTTCGGCCATCCGTTCGTTGGGGTCGGGATAACGATCAGCCAAGGCGCGGGCAAGATAACCGACACCTTTTCCTGCGTCGAATCTGGCGCGGTTCTTCTCACGCTCCAATCCTTGCACGCCTACGTTGTTGTCCGTGTAGTTCTTTGATTTTTCTCTCGTAAAATTCATATTGGTTCTTCCTGTCTTGTTTTTGTTGAGGGGTTTCGCTCTAGGTGACCGTGTTGCAATTGAGAGGCCTCGCGGTCTGGCCTCTGGCATCCTTTCTTATGCAGTTATTTGGGTCTCTAATGGAGTGCGGGAGGTCTCGTGAGAGGTGTACCCATATAGTGCCTGAAAAATCGGAGATGAGCAAGCGACCTTGCAAGATTTCACGATAGGCCCGTATTCATTGGTTAAAATGCATGTTTGTCAGTTTGTTTTTCTCTAAAAAACGCGTTTTTGCAGCGTTTTTGCAATTATTTTCGTGCGTGAAAATGCAAGGTTTGTATTTTTTTCGTCACTTCGCTCGAGTTTCGCTCTCGCTTTTGGGGTTGTTCTCATCCATTCATGTACTCAAGCAGGGAGAGCCTCTGTACTTGTTCGCGCGCGGCTGGGGTGTTTTGAAGGATGGTGGCGTTGACTCACCGTTGGAGGAATCGGACCATTGGTCATGGCCGTGGTCTGCTCTATGTTGGCAGTGGACATTTTTGGGGACAGCGTGTCGGTGGTTTATTGCACCTGGTCGAAGGTGAGGATTGAATACACGGTAAAAAAAGCCAGATATCGTACTTTTTGGGTCGAACTATCGGGTGGATAGGTAGAGCTATTTGGTGCAGATGGAGGGAAGGTGCTTGGGTGGGTTTCAAATCCTGAAATGATCGCTTGGTTACGATTACATCTGATGAGCCTTCATGGTGCCCGGGGTCTGAAATGGAGTGAGGTCGTTGTCGACACTGAACGACTCTTTTGAGTGAGTCTTGGACCAGTTTCTTGGTGAGGCGGAGGCGTCCCGACTCAAGAAAGTTATCGCCTAACTTTTTCTTGAAGCATCGGCCGCCATGCCTTAATAGAGGTTAGCGCCAGGAGGGGCACTTGGGCCGCTGTATATTTCGTCAAGAGAATCCCATGGGAAACGGCAGATCGCGGCCACTGATTTCGGCACGGCGCGGCCACTGATTTCGGCACGGCGCGGCCACTTGTTTCGGGTGCGGCCAGATAGTCCGCAGAAACGGAATTGGTTGGTGTTAGAATGGAGTGCGGCAACCGTACAGAGCTCGGGGAAGTCACAACGAACGGTCCCCGCTATTCAGAAACTTATGGGGAGCTTTGTACGGTGTCAGCTGTGGTTCGAGCGAAATTCAGGCATAACCCTGGCGATGAGTCCAATACACCCTGTTTTTATGCGGACAAAGGACGGGCCAGTGACTGGTCGGTGTGACAGGGGAATCATCGAGTCGCCAATCTGCAATCTGGAGGTACTTGCGCCTACGCTGTTCGGATGTATCTCGATGAATGAAACCACGGAGGAAAGACGCGCAACCGAGTGCAATAGAGCGTAACGCTGTGCAATGGTGTCCTAGTCGTCTAGTTCGGTTTGATAATGTCGCTGAGACGTGTTATGATGTGGGTGTTGGCATCGACATCGTCCTGCAATGGTGCAAGAGGTGGTAGAGCCAGAGAACAAAGGAGACCTATACCTTGTCTAAGAAGAAACGCGAAGAAGTCACACCATTTACCGGCATCAAGAAGGGCGCCTCATCAAAGGTATTATCAAAACGGGATCGACGTGCAATCTTTATGGAGAATGTAGAATATTTCCATATTGCACGCGCCCTGTATGCATCGCGTCCCAGTTCTGACGTGCCACATACGTTTACTGCGGACGACATGTTGAAGCCGTCATTTTTCCCTTGTATAGCCCAAGAGTACTATGAAATGTATGAGACGTATGTGGGCGACCACAATGGGCGGGAGCCACGATTCCAATTTGACTACCTTTTCAACATTGAGTTACCGGTCCTGCGGCTATTCCTTCCCCACCTTCGGTACGCAGACAAATTTAACGAAGTGGGTGGGCCTACAACCTTTGATGTGCGTCCAGACCGCATTCAGGCCTTGATTCGTCGCAGAAACGACCAGAAGCATTTCTACGTGGAAGATCTGACCGCATTTTCTGTAGACAAGCATGGCACGGTTGTGGCGCCGTGGGATTGCGACATCGCTCACATAGTGCCGATCCAGAAACCCGACGAGATAGTTGAAGCAATAGATGGCACGAGCGACGGGGACTCACTTCATGAAATAGCCTGTGATTGCGTGCAACCTAAGTACGACGACATCGACAAGCGTTACTATGTGGGTATTCCGTCTGAGCAGGGGTCTGCAGACACGTGCGAATGTGAATGTTTATGCCCTGCGTGCGGTGTGAACGAAGACTGAAAATCGTTCAATGTCTTGAGCCATATTAGTTGATGGAAAATCCCGGATAAAGTTTCGACGATGCTGGTGGTGATGGTGGTGGAACTCAATAAAATAAGTACGACAATGCGTTTAAATGAAGGCCCCGGACTAACCCTCCGGGGCTTTCTTGTTTCTCCGGCAACGCAGTACCTTGTCTCGTGGTCTTCCGGGAGGGGCAAATGAATAGGGCCATTGGCCTACATTGTGGTGGGCGTGCGGGAAAAGTTACGTTCGCAATCCTTGGGAGTGCTACGGTGAGATCGAGACTGAGTTGTAGGGTTCTGAGGCTGTGGTCCAGATCTACCTCTTGAAAATCTGTCGTGCTTTAAGTGTCGAAGCACCACTAGAAGAGTCGAATATCCGGCTTTTCCCGACCGTTGAAAAGGACAGGCTCAGGCGCCCGAATACCCGTGGGTGGTCAGTCAGTCGCGACATCGTTCCGGATCCTGAAACGATTGGGTCGGTACAACACGGATGCTTCCCAGCCTGTATCGTGTTGAGTGTCTGCGGGCCTGTGGTATACAGTTCGAACAATCGGATGGCTGCGGAGCGGAGAGTGGAAGTCGTCTTTGGGGCTGGCGGGGAAGGGCTAAGAAGTTACGCGTGTGACTTTCTCAGTGGGCTCAGAGGTTGAATGTGCTCAATTTTCTTGCTTTAGCTGATGTTCGCCACTTCTATGGTTGGAGTCAGGGCTATTTGCTATTTCGCGGAACGCAGCCTTAACATTCGGTACCGAGAGATTCCTTCTCGCATAGTCGCGTTTGAGCAAAGAATTGATAGACTGTTCGATGAGATGATGGGGAGTGCTTCCTAAGATGAGCGATGCGGGTTCCCGTTCAGAGAGTCCCGCCCTTCGACTGGCGCGATATCTCAAAGAGTTTGTCGGCATACGATCCACCACCGTGCGAGATATCAACAAGTATGAATCCGTACTCTGGTATGCCGACATGCCCCAAGAGCCGGACTGTTGGAGCGGAGCCTGGTCTGATGAATCCGATCCTGACGCACCATGGCTTGAAGTCAGGAAGCAGCAGTTCGAAGCCATTCCCGCATTGCCAAGTGGCGTAGAGCCATGGGGCGATCAACGGGCTCTCAGACAAGCTACGCAAACGATACCTCCACTTCATGGTTCAATTTGGGTTGATGACACGACCATCGAACTTGCCGAAGATGAGTCCCCACCACAAGTAGAGCTCCAACTTTCAGACCACCCCGAAATTCTGCGAGCGTATGAGCTCTACCGCCCCAAGTGGGAAGCGTGGTCTAAAGAGCATCGTCGCCGGGAGTCTATACAGAAGGTCTACGCGGACCTGTTTAGACTCCACACCCAACTCCGAAAGGAAAGTGAACTCGTTGAGTTCGTTCTCGGACTTGGACTCATCACATGGTCTCCAAAGCTGGAGAAAGTCTCGCACACAATCTGTCGTCACGCGGTCGTGGCTCGTGCGGAGCTCGAATTCCTCCCCGAAAGCGGCCTTATCCGTGTCCTGCCACCTGCAGATGGTGCACGTCTACGCATCGAAGACGATATGCTTGAGGCGGAACTACGCCCGGCACGAGAGCACTATGCCAGTTTACAGGACCATCTGGACGAGATAGGCGACCAGCTCTGGGACAAAGCGCTCACTTTTACCGCACTCCAGACGTGGGCTCAGGCCCTTACGGCGGATGCACAATGGTCGCCTACCCTGGGTTCCGCGCCCGCGCAGGACAAAGCTCTGGTAATAAGTTTCAGGCCCGCCCTGATTCTCCGGAAACGCGCCCAGACAGGAATGGTGCGAATCTATGAGTCGCTGATCGAACAGCTTGTCGCGTCACCGGAGGACGTACCAATCGGCTGGGCTGGACTGGTAGACGATCTTGATGACCAGCTCCCGAGTGAGGAGAAGGATGTCTCACGATCAAGTACGGAAGCTGGGAGTACGGAAATATATTTCCCCTTACCAGCGAACAGAGAGCAGCGTTGCATCGTTGAAGCTATCCAGCAGAAACGTGGTGTACTCGTGCAAGGCCCTCCCGGCACCGGCAAGAGTCATACCATCGCCAATCTCATCTGTCATCTTCTGGCTACGGGGCAACGAGTACTTGTAACGGCAGAAACCGCACGTGCACTTCAGGTGCTCAAGGACAAACTCCCCGATGCGATAAAGCCTTTGTGCGTAAGCCTCCTTGGCCAGGGTAGTGACGAGTTCTCCGAATTGAACAAGGCCGTCGAGGGGATTACCAACAAGCAGGCGACCTATAGCCCAGGGGCCTATGATGGGCGAATTGAGGAAATAGACACCGAGCTGGATCAGGTCCGCCGCGAACTAGCGGCCACCGATACCGAACTCCGGAGCTTGCGCGAAGAAGAAACATGTCCCCACAGTGTTGCCCACGGTACATATGCCGGTACAGCCTCGAAGATCGCGGCGCGGGTGGCGGCCGAACGCACTCAGTTTGAATGGCTCAGGCTTACTACAGCGTCTCCAGATCAAAATCCTTGTACAAGTCTGGAGCTCCTTGCCTGGTACGATACCCTCACTAACTACACCCCTGAGCAGGTTGGGAGTGCCAGTTTGCAGATACCCTCAAGCAAGGACCTGCCCTCGCCAGCAAGCCTTGTCGAGGCGATATCTGTAGAGAGGGATAAGAAGGCTGAATCAGCTCACTATGCTGAACTAAGAAGCCATCCCGCATACCCGATACTCAGCGGGCGCTCGCCTGAAAAGCGTGCCCGATTGCGGGCCTGGCTGAAAAAACTTCGGGACGACCATCAAAAATTAGACAGGCTGGGGTTGGATTGGGTACACGTCACGATCCGTGAAATCCTTTCCGGTCGTGCCAATCGCTGGGAGGTCATATCGGAACTCACCCAGAAGCATCTCACGGATATTGAAGCGATGTTGACTCGTCTCGGCAGCCGAGTCGTATCAATTGCTGCAAGTCACAATGGACGAAAAGTCCGTGCAGACGCCGAGACAGCTCTGGCCTATCTAAAATCGGGAGGGGCATGGAAGCGATTTGGATTTATTACACCTGGAGAGATAAAGCATTGCCTCTATCTAACCCAGCAGGTACTCGTTGATGGCAATGGCGCTACCACCCAGGAGCACCTCCAGACCGTATGCGACTATCTTGCTGTAGAGTTCTCCTTCGAGGAGTTAGGCGCCGCGTGGCAGGGTGCAATGCCAAGCCAGCCCCATGAGAACTGGCGGTTACGATTTGCAGACTTGAAGGAACAGCAGGGTCTGTTGGATCTTGTGCGAAAGTATACGAGTGAGTGTCTCCAGGTAACTCGTGATATGGCATCCACGACACCACCTCTACCCTCACCAGACTGGATAGGAAACGATCTACCTCAATGGATTTCGGTAATCGATGCCATTGCGGTCGAAGACCAATATCGCATTGCGAAGCGCGCGGTTCAGGACAGTGCGGGAGCCATTCACACACTACGGGAGTTGCACAATGCGCACCCGGTCGTGAAGCAACTGGCCCAGGCGATAGAGTCCCGGAATGTCACTGCGTACAGTGCCGCTTACGCCGAGCTCCATGTACTTGAGACCATCCGTGAGGACCTGGAGACCCAGCGTGCGGTAGAAGCAAGACTGCAAGCGGCTCTTCCAGGATTCGTCGAGATTGTTACCCGCACAGCGGACAATCAAGAGTGGAGAGAGCGTCTCCGTCACTGGGAATCTGCATGGAATTGGGCCTTGGCGGACCTGTGGCTGAAGAAACGGGCGAATTTAACATATCAACAAGAGCTCTGGACGCGTAGACATCAAATCGATGAGAAAATAGGTGGGCTGTTGGCGGAGGCGGCATCCCTTAGGGCCTGGAAGCATTTCTTTGCCCGACTTTCCACGAAGGAAGCCAACGCTCTAAAGGCATGGCGGGAAACCGTCAAGGCAATGGGAAAGGGAACCGGACGCTCTTCAAAGTTGGCCCGTCTGCGTCGTGACGCTCGCCAGTATATGGACGAATGTCGTTCCGCGATTCCAATCTGGATTATGCCCCGCTACCTGGTTGCTGAAATGGTAGACCCCAAGCCCCACCGCTATGACCACATTATGGTGGACGAAGCGAGTCAGCTCGGGGTCGAAAGTCTCTTCCTGTTTTACATCGGTGACAAGATGATTGTCGTGGGTGACGACCAGCAAATCAGCCCCTATGGCGTTGGTGTAGCCGATGAAGCCATTTCCGGGCTCCAAGACCAGTACCTTGAGGGTATCCGATACAGAAGCATACTGTCTGCCCAGAGTAGTCTCTATGCCAATGCCAAGGTGCGCTACGAGCGCTCGATCGTACTGCGCGAACACTTTCGCTGCATGCCCGAAATCATCCAGTTCTCGAATGATCTTTGCTATGCCGCCAACGGTACTCCCCTCGATCCACTCCGGGCCTATCCCGCAAATCGGCTCAAGCCCCTGGTGCTGCGCCATGTGCCGGATGGCTATCGAAAAGGCTCTGGCCAGAATATTGCCAATCCCCCTGAGGCCGAAGGCATCGTCGCCCAGATTGTGGCCTGTATCAAAGATTCGCGTTACAAGGACGCGACCATGGGGGTCATCAGCCTTCAGGGCGAAGCCCAGGCCAAGCTTATCGAGCGTATGCTTCTCGATCAAGTGGATCCCGAGGTGGTTGAAGCGCGGCGTCTTATCTGTGGCGACGCATACGCGTTTCAGGGAGACGAGCGCGATATTATATTCATGAGCTTGGTCGCGGCGAAGGATGACAAACGTATCGGCACCTTGGCGACCGATTCAGCCAAGCAGCGATTCAACGTGGCTGCGAGCCGAGCCAGGGACCAGCTATGGCTTTTTCACTCGGCAACCCTCGATGTGCTGAGTACGAAATGTATCCGGCACCGATTGCTCAGCTATTTCATGAATCCAATCCGACAGGCAACTGAGGAAGGGAAACAAGCCTTCGACTCGGAATTTGAGCGTCAGGTATTCCAGATGATTACCGCGCGGGGCTTTCATGTGCGTACCCAGGTGTGCGTTGGCGATCCCACCAATCACCGCTACCGTATCGATCTCGTTGTCGAGGGAATGCAGGGCCGACTCGCCGTGGAGTGTGATGGAGATGCGTGGCACGGACCGGACCGCTACGAGTACGACATGGCGAGGCAACGGGATTTGGAGCGCGCGGGCTGGCAGTTTGTGCATATTCGCGGTGGAGACTTCTACCGAGATCCCGAGGAGGCAATGCGGTCGCTCTGGACCGAACTGGACCAGCTCGGCATTCGCCCCGGTGGCATAGACGAGGCCGCAGCGGAACCGCCCGCTCCCATAATATCTGCAGATATGATTCACCATGATGTATCCACAGTAGTACGCGATATCGAAGAGGTTGCCGACAGCATCGGGGAGAATGAGGACGAAGACTCCACTGGGGACGATGTGGCCTCCGATGAAGAAGAAAATGACGAGACGATGGAGGGAGACAGCGACAGCGAGGACGAAGGAGACGATGATGAGGACGCGGAAGAAAATGACGACGGCGAAGAAGAAGAAGATGATGATGATGATGAACAAGAGAACGAATACCAGCCCGATCACGAACCGGCACCGGCACTAGCACCGACGCCGATTCCAATCCATAAGCCTATCCTTGTGGCCACTCCCCCGGCGGTTTCGCCAGGAAGTATCTTTGGCACATCGAAACCCTTTGTAACAAAAGCAGCGAAAACGCTCGTAGCCCCCCCTACCGCCTGGGCCAATCCCCAGGGGGATCTCTTTAACTCGTCTTCAATGCCTCAAGGTCACCCCAGCGCCCCCTTGTCCTATGTTGCATTCAATGGAGAAACGGGCCCCGATCCCCGTACAGTGGATAGTGACACCGTGGCCCAAGGTCTCTGTCGAATCATTGCTTGTGAAGGTCCGATGCTGGCCAGACGCGCTTACATCATCTATCTCCGGGGCTGCGGCATCCAGCGCATGGGCAAGGAGCTCCAGAAATCAATGAACAAGGCGCTGCAACAGGCGATCCGGATGGGGCGCGTTATCAAGGAGGATGAATCCGGTACCGGTGGTCTGGTCCACTCTATTGTTCGGCTCACCGATACGCCTCCACTCAAGGTGAGGAAACGTGGCCCGAGAACCTTCGAAGAAATCCCTCCCAGCGAGGTACAAATTGTGGCTCGCTATCTGGCGGAACTTCACGATTTTCAGCCCGGTTCGGAAGAGCATCTCCGGGCTATTCTCGACCACTTTGGACTGATCCGGCTTACGGCAAAGACCGTAGAAACCTTATCGCTTGTTCTCAAGCGACCATATGCTTATGTGACCGAATTCGAAAATGGGGCGGGGCTTAAGAGAAATCCAGGGTGAAGCAAGAGTAGTTTTTCCAGTGGTTTGGGGCGTTCTTGTCCTGATTTGGATTTTCAATGAACATTAGAAGAAGGGCAACTTAATGGCAGAGAAGCAAGTACCTAAGCGCAAACCTGAATCCAAGTCCAGGAAGTCACGAGCGACCAAGTCGAAAATCGATCCCACCTATCTCGTTGTCAAAGAGGATGAACGTGATTTCGTCCTCACCTATAAGGGCGAGACTCTGAAGACGGCTGATGGAAAAATGGAGCTCCGACATTCTTCTCGGAATCTGTTCCAACACATGATAAGTGAGTTTGACGGCCAAGGTTCCATCGTCATTGAAGATGGCCGCATAACCAGTCCGATTTTCTTCGGGGCGTACAATAATTTCAGTCTCCAGAAGGAACTCATTGAGAGCGAAAAGAATCCCCTTCACGAAAATTTCAATGAGTGGCTTCTCGACGACCCAGTCCTTCGATTTCAAGCAGGGCCCGAGGGGGCTGAACAGCTAAGTCGTTATCGCCCCCTGTTTGACTGGATCGGCACTGAGCAAATGAACCGTCTCTTCGGATTGTCATTCAGCTGCCATGTTCAGTTGGACGAAGAGGAAACCGTGACGCCAGAATCAGCTTCGGAGCGTGTGAAGGCTCTGGCCGTGGTCGAAGCGCTAAAGAAAGAATGTCTCAGTGCCTCTCCGGAGCAGCAAGCAACAATGCTCGCGCTTATACTCATACATGAGGCCGTATTCCTCTACCCACTCGCCTTGGTACTCGGCCACTGCACACCAGCCCAGTACGCACAGGGAGTATTGACAAGTCATTACGGTATGGCCAACATCTTCGGTCACACGACGGAAGCGCAGCAGAAAAAGCATATTGATGCTCTCCGTGCAGATGCGAGCACTGCCATGGAGTACATCCAGTTCTACAGGGCGGGGACACCTGATGAGCGTGTGCGTGGTCTGATTGCCCAGGGCGAAAGCGCGAAAGTGGAGCTCAAGAGCACCTTACGATTCAATCTTCACAGCAAGCAAAACGATCCAGCCACTATTACCCATGCCTGCTTGAAAACCATAGCCGCTTTTCTCAACACCGAGGGTGGGACCTTGCTCATCGGAGTCGCGGATGACGGCAGTCTGGTGGGTATTGAAAAGGATGGGTTCTCCAATCCAGACAAGTTTTTGCTCCATCTGACTGACAAGATTAAGCACGCCCTCGGGGTCCTTGCGGCGGGTTATGTCGAGCCAGAAGTGTTGCGTTATGGTAGCGGCTCTGTCTGTATCGTGAATTGTCGTCCCAGCGATACACCTGTGTACTGCAAAGGAGAGGGCAAAGATTCCGTGGAGCATTTCTATGTTCGTACCGGCCCATCTACAACAGCCCTGCCTATGAGCAGTGCCTATGACTATGTGAAGACGCACTTTGTGGCAAAACTTTAACTTGGGTGTGGGCGTCAGCGTTTTTTGAATGGGTAGCGCGAAAGGCGATTGAATGAACACACTATCGGTCAAGCTGAGTGAACTGGCAATCAACCCTGCGTCACCATGGGATGACGACACGTTGAAGCGTAGGCCTATGGCAGATGCCCTGACCAACCTGATCGTGGGAGAGCCCAACCCATTGGTCATCACGGTGAATGGCAGTTGGGGCAGCGGCAAAACCTTCATGCTCAAGCGCTGGGCCGCGCAGCTCAAGGTGGATGGGCATACAGCCATATACTTCAGTGCGTGGGAAAATGATCACTGTGGCGACCCGCTGATTGCAATTATAGGGGAGTTGTGGAGTGCCCTGAAGGAATCTGATACCAAGGAGATACTGAAAAGAATCAAGGAATCCGCGAGCGGTGTAATCACAGACACTATGTTCAATGCCATTCGGGCAGGCACAGTCGGGTTGGTCGACTTCCAACCCGAGAATCTGAAATCGGTTGCGGAAAAAGCAGTGGATGCATACGGCGCAGAACAGGAAAACAAGGCCGAGTTAAAGCAGCGACTCTCTGAGCTGGCAGAGCAGGTCGCCAAGACCGAATCTGGCTGCCCGTTGGTATTCATTGTCGATGAACTGGACCGGTGTCGCCCGACCTACGCGATTGAGCTCCTCGAACGCGTCAAACACCTCTTCAATATTCCACATATGGTTTTCGTACTGGGGATTGACCGAGTTCAGCTCGCTTCTTCCATAAAGGCGGTCTACGGAAATGTTGATGCCGATGGTTATCTTCGTCGCTTCTTTGATCTGGAGTTCAATCTTCCACCGGCGGACTTCGAGGCGTATTGCACGGACTTGATGAATCGCCATGGTCTTGAGGTGTTTTTCCGCGCACGCATGGAAAATTTTGGAGAGCGAATGGAGCTCGAAGGCTACCGCCGATTCATACGGGTATTTCCACCATTGTGCAAGCGGTTTCAGGTTTCTCTCCGGGACACCGAGCAGTTCATCAGAACTTTTGTCCTCGTTGCCAAGACTCTGGAGGAAAGAGCCTATTACTTTCCTGACTTGTTGGGGGTCCTCTTATTGCTGCGCTACAAGGAACACGAGCTGTACTTGGAATTTGTCCAGGGCCGTTGCTTTCCTGGAAAGGTTTTAGACACCCTCGAACAGCGCTACGAAGGCGATACGGCTGCTCCCGAAAATGCGCAGGAGTATGCCCTGCTGGAAGAGACACTTTATCTCGCGAGTTTTGGCCGAAGCAGCAGAGGAAAGATCGTAGTGGAACAGTTGGAACTTCTGTCGAAAGGCGAGGAACCTACGAGGCCCGAATGCCTGTCGAAGCGGCTGTTGGGACTCAATCGGGGCGCCGCAAAGAAGTTCTATGAGGAATGTGCTGGCAGAATCGGCGTGTTTGGAGCACCCTCGCTGGAAGCATTTGAGTATTTGGTTTCAAAGATCGAGCTTGTAACGCATATGGTGAAAAGTTGATCGGGAGTCTGGGCCAGTTTGATTGGGCTTGGAATGTTGGGATTCGAGCATTTCCATAAAGTCGCTTCCGTTCCGGAATCTGAAACGATGAAATGCTAGAAGAGGCTGTACTTCCTTGTGTAAACAGAATTCATCCTATTCGCGATTCTGTGCTATATTCCGGAGGTTCGGAGATTGGGAGTGTGATCAGATGCCTGATTCTCTCCGGACGCTATTGGGAGAGGGTGTGCTTAAGTCAGTCGGTCAAACGACCCGCAGCACTGAATGGGAAAGTGAACCGTGGCAGTAAAGAAATCTGAACTCTATTCTTCCCTGTGGTCCAGTTGCGATGAACTTCGTGGTGGCATGGATGCCAGCCAGTATAAGGATTATGTCCTGGTGCTGCTGTTCATCAAGTACGTCAGCGACAAGTACGCCGGTGTACCCTTTGCGGCCATCACGGTTCCCAAAGGGGCGAGCTTCAAGGACATGGTCGCCCTAAAGGGCAAGCCGGATATCGGCGATCAGATTAACAAGAAGATCATCGCCCCCCTGAAGAATGAAAATAAACTGGCCGAACTCCCCGATTTCAACGATGCCACCAAGCTGGGCAGTGGCAAGGAGATGGTGGACCGGCTGACCAACCTCATCGCCATCTTCGAGAATCCCGCCCTGGACTTCTCCAAGAACCGAGCCAGTGATGATGATATCCTCGGGGATGCCTATGAATACCTCATGCGCCATTTCGCCACGGAGAGCGGCAAGAGCAAGGGCCAGTTTTATACCCCGTCCGAGGTGAGCCGTATTATTGCCCAAATTTTGGGCATTCGTGCCACCAAGACCAGCGCGGACACCACCGTCTATGACCCCACTTGCGGTTCGGGCTCTCTGCTGCTGAAGGTGGCCGACGAAGCCCACGCCAAAGTCACTCTCTACGGCCAGGAGAAGGACGCCGCCACGTCCGGGCTGGCCCGGATGAACATGATTCTCCACGACAACCCAACGGCACTCATTACCCAGGGCAACACCCTCACCGATCCCAAGTTCAAAGACGGGGATTCGCTGAAGACCTTCGACTATGTGGTGGCCAATCCTCCTTTCTCCGACAAACGCTGGAGCACGGGGCTCGATCCTCTGCATGATCCCTTCGACCGCTTTCAGGCCTTTGGCGTGCCTCCGGCGAAGCAAGGGGACTATGCCTACCTGCTGCACATTGTCCGTTCCATGAAGAGCACGGGCAAAGGGGCCTGTATTTTGCCCCATGGCGTCCTCTTCCGGGGCAATGCCGAGGCCGACATCCGCCGTTCCCTGGTGCGCAAGGGCTATATCAAGGGGATTATCGGCCTGCCACCCAACCTCTTCTACGGCACCGGCATCCCCGCCTGTATTGTGGTGCTCGACAAGCAGGAGGCCAGCCAGCGCAAAGGCATCTTCATGGTGGATGCCTCCAAGGGCTTTGCCAAGGACGGCCCCAAGAACCGGCTCCGTTCTCAGGATATCCACAAGATTGTCGATGTCTTCACCCGCCAGACCGATTTCCCCGGTTATGCCCGCATGGTCCCCTTGGAGGAAATCGAGAAGAACGACTTCAACCTCAATCTCCCCCGCTATATCGACAGTCAGGAAGTAGAAGACCTTCAGGATATCGAAGGCCATCTTAAAGGGGGCATCCCAGAACGGGATGTGGACGCCCTCCAGGAATACTGGGACGTATGTCCTGCCCTTCGGAAAACGCTGTTCAAGAAGAATCGCCCTGGCTACCTGGATCTCAAGGTGGAAAAGAGCGCCATCAAAGCGGCTATCTACGACCACCCGGAATTCACCACCTTCATCAGCCAGATGAATCGCCATTTCGCAGTATGGCGAAAGAAGAACAGCACGCGACTCAAGGCAATCGGAGCCGGATGTCATCCCCAGGAAGTTATCCATGAACTATCCGAGGATCTCCTGGCCCACTACGCCGGACAACCCCTCATCGACCGCTACGATGTGTACCAGCACCTCATGAACTACTGGGCCGAGACCATGCAGGACGATGCCTACCTCATTGCCACCGATGGATGGAGGGCGGAGATACGCCCTGTCATGGAAACAGTGAAAAGCGGTAAGAAAAAGGGACAGGAGGTGGAAAAGGGCTGGACCTGCGATCTCCTTCCCAAGCCCCTGATTGTGACCCGCTATTTTGCCACCGAACAAGAAGCGATCGACGAACGTACGGCGGAACTGGAGCGGGTCGAATCCGAGCGGACCGAACTGGAGGAAGAACACGGCGGGGACGATGGGGTCTTTGGAGAGTTGGACAAGGTGAACAAGGCCAACGTGTCGGCCCGGCTGAAGGAATTGGCCAGGGAATCCAGAGCCCTGCCGAGTAAGGGGAAGTCTGCCCTGCCCCTCGCAGCGGAAGCCCCTTCGAATGCGGAGGAGGATGCCTCTGAGATGGCGATCCTCATGGCCTGGATGAAACTGTCCGATCAGGAAGCCAGGCTGAAGAAGGAATTGAAGACCGCCGAGAACCAGTTGGATGGATGGGCGTATGGAAGATATACCAAGCTGACCGAGGCCGAAGTGATTGAATTGGTGGTGGAGAGCAAATGGATGGCCGCCTTGGAAGCGCTGATTCACGGGGAAGTCGACCGCGTAAGTCAGCGGCTCACGCAGCGGGTGAAGGAACTGGCAGAGCGCTATGATACGGCGTTGCCGGTGTTGACGGATCGGGTGGAGGATTTGGAGAAGAAGGTGAACCGGCACTTGGAGAAAATGGGGTTTGTATGGAAGTGAAGCGGGGATTTAAACAGACTGAGGTGGGGGTCATCCCGGAGGATTGGGAGGTGCCTTTTCTCCATGAATTATCCGAGCGAATTATGGTGGGCATCGCTAGTGCGGCTACACACGCCTATCGAGAACGTGGGGTTGTGATGTTTCGGAATCAGAACATAAAACCCAACAAACTCGATGATTCTGATGTCCTCTATATTGATGCGGATTATGAAACGACGTATAAGAATAAGCGTCTCAAGTATGGTGACCTGCTTACCGCTCGAACGGGATATCCTGGGACAACGAGCCTAGTTCCCGAGCAGTACGAGGGTGCACAGAGCTTTACGACACTCATTACTCGCCCTCGTCGTACGTCGGTCGATTCGAGTTATCTCTGCTTTTTCATCAATTCAGAGGCAGGACAGGCCTACTTTATCCAGACCCAGATTGGCGGCGGGCAAAAAAATGTGAACGCCAGTTCACTTAAGCAACTTTATGTTGTCCTTCCCCCCACGCTGGCGGAACAAGAAGCCATCGCCGAGGCGTTAAGCGATGCGGATGCCCTCATCGAATCGCTGGAGCAACTCCTCACCAAGAAGCGCCAGATCAAACAAGGGGCCATGCAGGAATTGCTCACCGGAAAGAAGCGACTGCCTGGGTTCAGTGGGGATTGGGTGGAAAAGCGACTCGGAGAACTTGGAAGCTTCTTGAAAGGCAGTGGGGTCTCTAGATCCGAGTCCATGTTTGGAAGTCTGCCCTGTATCCGGTACGGTGAGATATACACTTCTCACGAGGACATCATCAGGGTATTTGAGTCTTGGATATCCGATGACGTAGCAGCTAACGCGACGTTAATTAAAGAGGGCGACATCCTCTTCGCGGGTTCTGGGGAAACGAAAGAAGAAATCGGCAAATGTGTTGCCTACATAGGATATGAGGAGGCGTACGCTGGCGGTGATATCGTTATCCTCAGACCGAAGGCGGTAGATTCTCGCTTCCTCGGCTTTTACTTAAACACAAACGAGATCGTCCAGCAAAAATCGAGCAGAGGGCAGGGAGATGCAGTCGTTCACATTTCGGCATCCGCGATTGCTCAAATCGAGGCTCGTCTGCCACCCACTACTGAGGAACAAGCGGCCATCGCCACCATCCTCTCCGACATGGACGAAGAAATTGCCTCCCTCGATGCCAAACTCGATAAAGCCCGCCACATCAAACAGGGCATGATGCAGGAATTACTGACTGGAAGGATACGACTCGTATGAGAACCTATTACCGAATCATGCTCGGTGCGAAGAGCATGCACGCCGCTGAGTGCTTCGCTGGCAATTTCATTGGAGCGGACTATGGCATTACCGAGGACCTTACGGGAAAGTTGCCCGAGGCCTGGAAGGATTTCAATGCGGCCTTTATTCCAGTCTTCATGGCTGCCCATCCGGAAAAAACGAAAGTGGGCGCGGGTCTGGCCTGTGGCATGCTTTGGACCGTGGCGAAAGGACTCCAGATTGGGGATCGGGTGCTGTGTCCCGATGGCGCAGGGCTATATCATGTTGCGGAGGTGACCGGAGACTATTACCACGCACCGGGCGATATCCTGCCCCACCGTCGGCCCGTAACCTGGCTGCCCAACCCCATTAGCAAGTCTGACATAAGCGAAGGCTTGAAGAATTCTTCCGGCTCCCTGGGAACCGTTTGCAATCTGAGCAAGACCGGTCACGCCGAAGAAGTTGAGCGCCTGATCGGGGGTATTCCAACACCCATCGCAACCACCACTGAGGGTCTTGTGGAAGATCTGGCCGTGTTTGCCATGGAGAAGCATTTGGAAGACTTCCTGGTGAAAAACTGGGCCCAGACGGACCTGGGCCAGGAATTCGACATCTACCAGGAAGACGGCCTCCTCGTGGGGCAGCAATACCTTACCGATAGTGGACCCATGGATGTTCTGGCGATCAGCAAAGATAAGAAGAAGCTCTTGGTAGTCGAACTGAAGCGGGGCAGGGCAAGCGACACGGTCGTGGGGCAAATCTTGCGGTACATGGGCTACGTCAAGGAAGAACTTGCGGAGCCGGAACAGGAGGTCATCGGGGCTATCATCGCTCTTGAAGACGACCCCAGAATGCGCCGCGCCCTGATGATGGTACCCAGCATCAGCTTTTACCGATACAAAATTGATTTTCATCTCGTGAAGGGATGAATGACAGCATCGGACGGGACAGCATTATCGGCTAGAATTCGCCGGTTGAAATTGCAGGCGGAGATGGCTTGTGAACGAGGTCTATTGTGTTAGAGTATGGGCCAAATCAAGAAGCTAAATGGGAGAAGTGTAGCTACAATCGCCGTGTTTGTGCTGAGCGGCCTGGGGCGTTACAGTGTTCAACAGATTCGCGAAACTACTACTCGTGGCCACATCGTTATCTCCCATGTTGGGGGCTGTTGCGGTCAACAAGTTTGCATTGAGCCAGCCGGGTCAAAACGAGTTCAGTTGGTCCCAATGCCCGCCTTGGTTTCCCTGGCTTGCAATTACTGTGCTGCTTGTCGTTGTATGCTGGTTGCTGCTGCTATACGCTGCGAAGAATATCGAGAGGTCAGAATTCAAGATAAAGGAATTCGAGCGTAGCGACAAGGAAGTCTTGGCCTTCCTACTGACTTACCTCCTTCCTTTTCTTGCGTCGGATAGACTTGAATTCTCTGGCGAGTGGATCACTGGTGCTTATATCCTGCTGGTCATCTTCCTTTCCGTATCCCACGCCGATGCGGTGCATTTTAATCCAGTGATGGGGCTCTTGGGTTACCACTTCTATTCCGTGAAGGATGGTGACGGAGTACCCTATCTCCTGATATCCAAAGACACCTTGCGCCGTCCAGACAGAGAAATAACGGTAGTTCGGCTTTCCAATAGCATCTTTTTGCAGGTGGGGATATAGCATGTTGACAAACTTTCATCTCACGGGGTTGTTCAATCGTGGGGGCCACGTCGAGCTTCACCACATTCGATTGCACCAGTCGCTACAAGCTTCACAGGCTTCCATGTGGAACCAGCAACTCTTAGATTTCATCAGAGACATGGACGCGATAGAATTCGACGCGGGCTATAAGCCAGAAGGGCACGAGCGGTTTAAGCTCGACGATTTTGAACTGCCCATAGGATTAGCAGGAGAAAATAGCAATTCCGTTATCAACCTGCCTTCCCTCGCAGATAAAGATGCGGGAGGTGATGCCTTCCATGCACTTGCAGCATTTGCCAGAACTGAAAACGCGGGCGAGTTTATCTTATTCCAGAACTTTATCCCGTCACACTTGATTAAACCGGGCCGTTCCCTGTTTTTGTCAAAGGATACGTATCGGGGACTTGACACTCCATTGATAGTCCTGGATACCAAGTTGGCTGCAGTCTACGTCGTGCAAAAGCGAAGACTGTTGTTCTCCAACTTCCGGATCACAAATACCTTCTTGCCCCTTCATGACTACTATCAGGAAGCATCAGAGGAGGAAATCTTATCGGTACTCAGCCACAAAAAGTTTGCTCCGGAAGATCCGAAGGCAACGGCTCAGTTTGCAACTCAATGGGCGCGAAAACGATTTGCCTTATTGCGCGACTCCAACATTTTGGAAGAGCATAGCGTAAAAAAGATCGTGAAGCGCTCGAAAGCACTCGGAGTGGATATCGAGATCGACAAGTCAAACGGAACGGATCGAATAGTGTTTCCCGTGGACAAGATGGCCACCAAGATTCTGCTCCAGTGCCTGGTGGAGCAGCGCTATCGTGGACACATCACAGATACGCTTTTTGAAACCAATTCAAAAAAGGCAGCGGACCAATGAGCATCGGCCAGCCGGAGCATGTGACTCAGGAACGCATCATAAAACTGTTCCAGGATAAACTGGGCTATCGCTTCCTGGGGGATTGGACTGACCGGGCCGGTAACAGCAACATCGAAGACGGGCTACTGACAGCCTGGCTGTCCGGTCGCGGCTATACCACCCCGCAGGTCAATCGTGCGCTCGATCTTCTTCATACTGAATCGACCAACCATAGCCGTAGCCTGTATGGCAACAACCAGGCGGTCTATGCACTCCTGCGGTATGGGGTACAGGTCAAGCTGGAAGCGGGAAAAGCGACCGAAACGGTTCACCTCATCGACTGGGAACACCCCGAGCAGAACGATTTTGCCCTGGCGGAGGAGGTGACGCTTAAAGGTGGTCACGAACGGCGACCCGACCTTGTGCTGTATGTGAACGGTATTGCGCTTGGGGTGATTGAACTCAAGAACAGCCGGGTCTCCCTTGGGGATGGGATTCGCCAGCACCTTTCCAACCAGCAACCCGAGTTCAATGCATGGTTTTACACCACGGTCCAGTATCTCTTCGCGGGCAATGATTCGGCGGGCATGATGTATGGCACGGTGGGTACAGCCGAAAAATACTACCTGAGATGGAAAGAAGACGAGGAAGACGACAGCCACTTTAAGCTGGACAAGTATCTGCTGAAAATGTGCCGGAAAGATCGGCTCCTCGAATTGATTCATGATTTTGTGGTCTTTGACGGTGGTGTGAAGAAGGTGCCCCGTGTCCACCAGTATTTTGGCGTGAAGGCTGCCCAGGACCATGCCCGGAACCGCAAGAGCGGTATCATCTGGCATACCCAGGGCAGTGGTAAGAGCATCGTGATGGTGCTGCTGGCCCGTTGGATCCTGGAGAACAATCCCCGTGCCCGAATTGCCATCATCACGGACCGGGATGAGCTGGACAAGCAGATTGAGCGGGTCTTCCGCGATGCCGGGGAAGCCATCAGCCGTACCAGCAGTGGCCGGGATTTGATGACCCAGTTGGGACAGCCCAGTCCCCGCCTCCTGTGTTCTCTGATACACAAATTCGGCCAGAAGGATGTGGAGAATTTCGACGCTTTCATCCGGGAGTTGGAGGCCGCGCCGTGTCACACCGTGGGAAAGATCTTTGTGTTCGTGGATGAGTGCCACCGGACCCAGAGTGGAAAGCTGCATCGGGTGATGAAGGCGGTGATGCCCGAGTCTACTTTTATTGGCTTTACCGGTACGCCCTTGCTCAAGAGGGACAGGGCGACCAGCCGGGAAGTCTTTGGCGGATACATCCACACCTATAAATTCAGCGAGGCGGTGGAAGATGAGGTGGTGCTCGACCTGGTGTATGAAGCTCGGGACATCGATCAACGGCTGGGCTCCGAGGAACATATTGATGCGTGGTTTGAAGCCAAGACGAAAGGCTTGAACGACTGGCAGCGGGATGAGCTTCGGAAACAATGGGGCACGATGCAGAAGGTGCTCAGCTCCAAGTCCCGCATGGATAAGGTGGTGGCTGACGTTGTCTTCGACTTCAGTGTGAAGCCCCGGCTTTCCAGCGAACGGGGGAATGCCATGCTGGTGGCTTCGAGCATCTATGAGGCCTGCAAGTACTTCACGCTGTTTCAGAAGACACCATTCAAAGGTCGCTGTGCGGTCGTGACCTCCTACAATCCCAATGCTGGTGACGTATCCAAGGAAGAAACTGGTGCCCACACGGAGACGGATCGGCAATTCATCTACAACACCTATACGGAATTGCTGAAGGAGGTGCATGCCAAACCCGGCATGACGAAGACGGAAACCTATGAGGACCGGGCCAAGGAGCTGTTCTCCAAAGAACCGGCTAACATGAAATTGCTGGTGGTGGTGGATAAGTTGCTCACGGGATTTGATTCGCCCCCTTGTACCTACCTGTATATCGATAAATCGATGCAGGATCATGGTCTGTTTCAGGCGATCTGCCGGACGAACCGCCTGGATGGAGAGGACAAGGACTTCGGGTATATCGTCGATTACAAGGACCTCTTCCGGAAAGTGGAGAAGGCAATCGCGGTCTACACTTCTGAGCTGGACGACTCTGCGGAGGGTGTCGAGCCCGAGATTCTGCTGAAGAATCGCCTGGATAAGGGCAAGGAACGCCTGGACGAGGCCCTGGAAGCCCTGGCGCTGCTCTGTGAACCGGTGGAGCCACCCAGGGTGAGCTGGAACACATTCGTTGCTTCTGCGGCAATACAGAGATTCCGACGGACCTGGAAGAACGGGAACCCCTTCGGGCGGCTTTGTATAAGGCAACGGCTACGCTGGTCCGTTCCTTTGCCAACATCTCCGACGATTTGGGTGCTGCGGGCTATACCGATACAGATATGGAACGAATCAAGGGGCAGGTAAAGCACTACGTCAACATTCGTGACATTATTCGCCAGGCCAGCGGGGAGAGTCTGGACCTGAAGGCTTATGAAGCGGATATGCGCCACCTCATTGATACCTACATTGAGGCCGACCAGCCGCGAAAGATTTCCCCCTTTGACAACCTGAGCCTGGTGGAGTTGATTGTGAAGACGGGGATTGCGGATGCGATTGCGGCCCGACTGGCGGGAATGAAGGGGGACAAGAACGCCATTGCCGAGACGATTGAGAACAACGTGCGCAGCAAGATCATGAAGGAGCATCTCAATGACCCGGCACTCTATGAGCGGATGTCGGCCCTGCTGGACCAAATCATCGAGGCGCGACGAGCCAAGGCGATTGAGTATGAGGAGTATCTCAAGGAAATCGGGGACTTGGCGGTACGTGTGCAGGCGGGAAATGCAGCATCGACTCCGAGTTCACTGAATACCCCCGGCAAGCGAGCCCTGTATAACAACCTGAGTGAAAACGAGGCGCTCGCACTCCAAATTGATGAGGCGGTAAAACAGAATCGGCCTGATAGCTGGCGTGGCGTGTCGACTCGGGAGCAGGTGGTGAAGCAGGCTTTGTATCAAGTCCTGCAGGACATCGATGAGGTGGAGCGCATCTTTCCCATCATACGGGCACAGTCGGAGTATTGATGGTTACGGAACTGAAACTCGGGGATATCATGGTGGATGTGGTCTTTAAAGACATCAAGAACTTCCACCTGAGCGTCCACCCCCCTACGGGCCGGGTCCGGATTGCCGCGCCGAGTCACACGAGCCTCCAGAAGATACGTGCCTTCGCCATTTCCAAGCTGGGGTGGATCAAGAAGCACCAACGCAGTTTCGACCAGCAAGAACGGGAGACGCCGAGGGAGTTCCTCGACCGGGAAAGCCACTATGTTTGGGGCAGACGATATTTGCTGAAGATCGTTGAAGTGAACCAGACTCCCAGAGTGGAGTTAGCCCACCGCCATCTTAAGCTCTACGTTCGACCGGGATTGGAGGTGGAGAAGAGGCATGCGCTTCTGGATGCATGGTATCGAGAACAACTTCGAGAACGCACCGAGCCCCTTTTCCTGAAATGGGAGGCCGTATTCCATACCACTCCCTCTCGCGTGGTCATTCGTCGCATGAGAACCCGTTGGGGTAGTTGCAGCAGGAAGACGGGGAATATCCTGCTGAATACCGAGCTGGCCAGGAAGCCCTTTGAGTGTGTGGAGTATGTCGTACTTCATGAGTTCATCCATCTTCTGGAGCCGACCCACAACGACCGGTTCAGAGCCCTGCTCGACCTCTACATGTCCAACTGGGAAGCCTATCGTCGGATGTTAAATCAAGCACCGCTGGCGCATGAGGACTGGAGATTATGAAGGTCACAGGGGAGTTAGATCGGAATCGAATTTAGACCAATTTACAAGTCGACTCTCGTTTTAGGATCAATCCAGTACGTGGAGACATCATCAATATGTCGGAGCTTTGGGCAGAGAGACAGAGAAATACAAATCGCTTAGCTCGCCAATTGGCCAGCTACTTGTTCTCCCAAAAGAAAGTGCGGCCGATTCAACTGTACGGACTCTCGAAGTTGGCATGGATTACTTCCAGCTACGAAGACGAGAATTCGTCCTATATTAGGAGCACAAAGATACCCGCGATCAGCTCAATTCTGGATCGTGACTACTCAAAGATGGACTTGGAGCAGGTCGCTGAGGATACGGCTGCGGTGGTGGGCAATAAAAAGCTTCTGGCGTTGGTTCGGGGGCATACAGGATTTACCAATTTCTACAACGCATATCGGAACAGCGTGGCGTCCTGGGTTGAGGAAAACTTCAGAACGTTGTTGCCCATGTATAAGGCGGCACTATCGTCACGAAGTGAGAGGGACCGAATTTACCTGATCAACAAGATCGAGTCGCTTCCCGGGATCCCCAAGGTAAATCCCTCGGAAGGATTCTTGCCACCAGAAAATTTTCTTACTCCGACGTTCTTCATGCTTGATCCAGGAATCCGATTTCCCCTGATAAACGGTAGAAAAGGCGTCAGAAGTCTTTTGCGGGCTCTGAACGTTTTGGACGCGGGATTGGAATCACAGTACAAGGCCTTGGTGAAACTATATGGCGCAGAGGGCATCAATGACGCGGCTGATATAGACCAGATTCAAGCTGACGACAACCTCTTCGAGTTTCTGCCCAGTGGTCCGGCATCACCAAAGAAGGCGCTACTAAAACCGAAGCGGAATTCCCAACTGCGTGACCTTCCACTGAAGGATGAAGCCGATGTAGTAGCCATTCGCCAAGCGGTTTCTTCTACTCAACGGCGCATTCACAACGGACTTACGAACAAATTTGTGAAGGCACTTCCTGATTACACTCTTTTGGAGGGTCGGAGTCAGGATTGTATGTTTGACATTCTCGTCAAGAACTATGATTACGATGGCTCTGACCTGCTCGTTGAGGCGAAGAGTTCCGTAGAAAAACCACATATCAGAATGGCGGTTGGTCAATTGCTTGACTACTGGTACGAGCTGAATGGTGACAAAGAACCCCACCACCTGGCTGTACTACTTCCAGAACGCCCACCCAAAAATGTGATAGCTCTTCTGGAGTGGGCGGACATTGGACTAATGTGGTTTGAAAACGGGAGGCTCCTGGTGAATAACGAATGGCTGGAACACTTGGGCGCCAGATCTTGAGTCCATTGCCGACGAGGCCATTACAACACCGTCCTCAAAGTGGCCATCGGGAAAGTTGACTCGACAGACTCATGGGGGGACAACAAATGCTGACTATTTCCGGAAGGAGTACACCACATGCCGCAGGACAATGAGATGCAAGAAATAACGCCCAAGCTGTTGTGGAGTCTACTCAGCCGATCGGAGAAGGAATTGGCCTGCCGTGCCTTTTGGGACAGTGATTCGGATCCGAAGGCCAGGGCGGAGGCTGCCATTGTGGATGCACTGCGGGGAGCGATGGGCTTTCATAAGGACAAGTCCATCTCCAAGAAGCCGACTGCTTGGAAGGTCAAGAATCTGTGTAACAGACTGCCTACTCCGCGCTTCCAGAGATTCATCAGGACCGTGCTCCTCGAATACCTGCTAGCCACGAAGATGGAGATGGTCGGTTTCATTCTTGATGCCGAAGGTACGCCCCATGAAAAGGGTATTATTAGAGATGAATCGGTGCCGCCGAGTGTTGACATATATGTGAAGGGCTTGGAAGCTGCCGCGCATACGTATGGCCCAAAAGAGCTTCTTCTATACTACGGATTCCATCTGTGTGGAGGGGCCAAGGAGCACTGGATTCATCTTCCTGCCGCATTTGAGCACTCTCGCTTTCAGGAGTTGTGCTCCACGGCACTGGGAACGCATTCGATGGCGGAGCTGGCCTATCCAGACGATGATGAAGAACAAATTGAGTCCTCGAGTCCAGAGTCAAGTGAGGAGTTTTCCACGCTCGACAAGCTGATGATTAAGGCCATCGTTGCGGGTATCCAGGAGGTGGACGGGGCTTTCTCCTCGGACCAAATGGATGACCTGATAGCTGAAGTCATAGCACTGAATGCTGACCGCCACCGCTCTTTTTTCCACCGTGGTTTCTTCGATGCAATGCAGCGGCACGAGTTCGCTGAAAACCTCTCGGCTTCCAACACGAGTAGACGTGGCTGGTATCTGACAGGCTATGTGAAGGGACTGCTGCGATGCGCGACCACGGAAGAATTAGTCGCCTTTATCGCTGCAAACCATCGGGCGTGGAAGGAGTTCCTGACAGAAGGTCCGCCGCCCGCACGCGCCATGTTGCTGGAACCCATGGTAAGGCGCTTTCTGGAAGTAAGTGACCTGACGAACCTGAAGTATCTCCTTGAGTCCTCCCCGTTCTTGAACAACCCCCTTGAGTCCATGCGCGTATACGGGATGTGCTATGAGCACGCCGCCGCGCTGGTGCGCACGGATCGCCATCGGGAGGTGTTCTCGCTGCTGGAGGTGCTTGAAAAGAAACTCCGAAGAGACCCATCGCTGGACAACCGCTTTCGGAATGAGTTTGTATCGCGATGCTACCGAAAGCTGGGTCAGGCGGAGTTGCGGTCAGGTCGATTTCCCCAAGCGACCAACTGGCTAACGAAGGCGCTCACGAATCCATCGTTCTCTCAATCGGGCAATGCCCACGCCGACCTGGGGCTTTCCGAAGCTGGTTTTCGTTCACTGAAATTCATGCTACCCAAGAAAGACGAGCATCAGTCTCAGAATGAGGCCATAATCCGGGCATTGGAAAAGGCGAAGCCCCACTTTCTCAAAGCAATCGAGCAGAATAATGCAACGAACGCCCACTTCGTGCTTGGCTGGATCGCCACCTATCGAAACCACGCCAAGGAGGCGGAGGAGTATCTCACCAAAGCTTATGAGGGGATGCTGGATTATGAGGATACCTACCAGACGGACCATCTGGTCGACTGGGTCCGGTTCCTTCTTGCGATCGTGGTTGCCGAGACCTGCGAGGATGCCCGTCTAAATGAAGTTCGGGATCACGTTGAGCGTGCTGTAGCTTCACAGGAATTCTTTCCCCTCTATCTATGGAAACGGATGTGTGATGCCCTCGCTGCCTATGACGACAAGTCTGTGCTGGAAGTCATCATTGCGCATCTGCTTAAGAAACGTGGCTCCTCCGCCTACGCCCTCTTGCGGCAAAGTGGACTATTGCACCGCAATCAGGAGCTTCGTCTAGTGTACGCCGACTGGCTTCGCTCCGAAAAAATCCCACCGAAGGACCGCGCTCGGGATTTGGAGGAACTTCTCCGTGCAGCCATAACAAGTTCATGTTGGGACGAAGCAGCAGAATTCCTGGATGCCCTGGAAGGGGTGGTCAAGGGTGACAGCGCTTTGATCCAGGATTTCATTACCTTGCTGCGCGACCACCGATCGGATCTACTCGCGGTCTGGGATGAGTTGGACCTAGACCTGACCACAGCGGCATTGTGGGAGCAGATCGGTGAGATTGGCCAGAGTGCCGCTTCGCTGCAGAGCATATTTTGGAGAGCACGTTCGGAGGGCAACTCACAGATGGTCGGGGCTATTCTCGATCAGCTTTCACACATCCAGGTTCCGGATCTCGCCTTGGAAAATTTCCGGAGTCAGGTCCAGCATCTCCAGGAAGATTCGGAGAATGATTTGCTGGAGTCCTCCAATGGCATCGGGGTTCGTGTGCTTTACGTTGGAGGAAACGAAGTGCAAATGCAGTATGAAAAAAAGATCAAAGCCTACCTCAAGATACACGAACCGAGTATTGACGCAGATTTCTACTATCCCGGTTGGGATTCGAATTGGAACTTGCACCTAGAGAGAGTTGTCCGCCTGTTGCCGACTGTTCAGGTGGTCGTAATGAATAGCCTAGTTCGGACGCAATTTGGACGAAACCTTCGTAAGGAATGTGGTAGCAACGGGAATCCGCCCTGGCTTCCCTGCACGGGCCGTGGCGAAAAGTCCATTTGCACGGCAATTTTAAAAGCCGCTGGATGGGTACGCGCGGTAGGGGCTGAATGAGGAAGGAGCTCCCAATGAGACCATTGAGTCGCTGAGAGCTGAAAACCAGCGACTCAGGAGGATCATAGCCATGCTGGCCCTGGAAGGTGTGGCGGAGAACAAGTAGTCTCCCAATCTGCACTTTGAAGCTCCATGGAATCGATGGCTTCCCTGAGAAAAAGTAAAATATTTGACAATTCTTGACGGACGCACCACCTCTTCTTACTCCCAATAATGCCAATTTAATTGGTGATTTCCGATTCTAACCCCTCCCGTTTCCCCATGTTATAATACGTCCCAAGGGAGCCATGATTCAGGGTGAGAACGGAAAGAAATTGTAAGAATGAGTGATCTATCCGGCGGGACAATCCACTATCGCTGCGCTTTTGACGCCACATGTGTCAATAGTGCGTGGGCGGACCCGTACCCAGATCTAAACAAACGTGTGCGGACCTGGGTTGAGGATACGCTCGAAGTACCACGGGATACCCTGAAAAACAAGAAGTTCTTGATTGGTGGCAATTTTAAAGAGGAATGCCCCCCAAAGACTGCTTTTGAGACCATCAGCCGAAACTACAATACCCAGGGATTGGCACCGACCTATTGGGGGTGCCGTGTCTCTCATCCATGTAGTGAGTTTGTATATCGCAGGTGGACCCATGATCTGACCATAACCTGCCACAAACCCAATGAATTTCGAATTGTTTTGGTCACACGTCACTCTATATCTGGCTATCTGGGTGAAGAACCAACCCCACCTTCGCCATTTGTGCCCGGAATCGTACAGAGTTTGACCACCACAAAGCACTGGCGTTGTACAAGCGGTACAGAAAATCTAAATGGAAAGCCCATTCCTCTCTACCCAGGGCATGTTTCCGTCATGAAGGATGCATTACTGAGTAAGGCACGTAACTGTCCAATCGTGTACGTTTCGTGCTCGAATGAATCCGGAAAGCCACTGATAGATGTTGATCGTACCGCTGAGCTCCTTTGTGGTGCTGCGGTTGTCTACGTTGCGACGACGGCCGAGATTGACCGAGAAGTTGAGCCATTGTTGGGTGACTTTGGTACTAGAAACGGTGGCATTCGTGTATACCAGTCTGGGGTGAATATGGACTTACCGGCAGACGGTAAACGCCATCGCTTCTTTTCTCCATTTGATATTCGTAAGTTCGGCACGGATGAAGTTACGTTACAGATGGTTCGGGCCTGTTGTCGAAGGGCAAGTATATTCAGCCCAAATGATGTTACCTCGATAGAGAGTATTGTCAATGCTGCTAGACGAAGAAAACTGCATGAACTGACTTTTTCAACCTCCAGTACCATCGATCCAGAGTTTATGGAGTTGGTGCAGGAGATGGAGGTGGAGAATGCAGAGCTTCTGCAGAGTATAGCTCAGGTTCGGGAGGAGTTGGAGTTAGTTCGGATCAACAAAGAAATTGAGTCTGAGGACCTTCAGAAAGAGATCGCCCGAACAAAATATCAGCTTGCTTCAAATGCCATGTCGATGGACGAATTATACGATAGAATTCGATACTTGGAAAACTCTGTAGGTGCAGTAGAGGCTTTTAGAAAGCTTCCATCCAGTCTGGTAGAAGTTTTGACAATGGTGTGTGCTCTCAATGGTGATCACTTGGATTACACGAAGGAAGCGATTGAGTCCGCCCACATTGCAAGGTTCCAGGATCTAAACAAGGCTTGGGAATTGCTCTGGTGTATGGCTGAGATATTGCATCCCATGCTTTTTGACAGCGAGATTCCATTCAGCGATACAGAGTACAAAAGCAAGACCGGCTTTCAAATCTCCATGAGCGAAGGGCGGACGACACAACGCGACAGTAAGCTGATGCAACTCAGAGAACGACAATATCAGGGCAGGACAATTGATATTACCCCACATATTGGGTCGGGAAAGGCTGCTGATTGCCTACGTGTTCACTTTGCTGTGGACCAGGAGACTCGAAAGCTCATCATTGGGCATTGTGGTGATCATATGGATAATTCTCTGACTCGAAAGCGGTCATAGTTCTAGTCTGTATTTTGGGCAAAAAAATCGTGAACAACCCAGCTTGGTGTGACGGATAACGCTACTAGCCGGTACTGAACACGATTCATTGGGCTTCATCTCCTCCGTTTTCCCAAACCTATTCAAGGCCTTAGTTCAACTGGTCTTTGGGGTAGTTCGGCAGCACCCTCCCCAATCTTGCTGCCACTTGTTCCCTTGATTCTATCGGTATATTGGCGTGGCTCAATGCGTCCATAGCCATTTCAATGTGTCTGCACTCAATTCGATGACGGAAGGCATAGGTAATCGCGACCAGTATGGAGATGAATGCCACACAGCCTGATACTGCAAAGTAGGTCAAGAATCTCCCCACCCGGTCACTTGCGATTCGCTCAGCAACAAGAGCCTCCTGCTTCTCCTGAAGTAATTCACCGTAGTGCTCTGTCATTTGTTCGGATTTTCCGATCTGTATGAGTAGTTCCTGCTTTTCGGCAACAAACTCCTTTCTTGCCAATCCAAGTTTATTGACCTCCTCTTTGGTCGCCTGCTCCATAACCTTCAGACCCGCTTCCCTCTCGACAAAACTCTGCTGGGTCTGAGCCAAGCGGGCTTCCCGTTCATCCAGCTGCTTCTCTCTTTCTCCCAGGGCAAGTCCACCAGGAATCTTTGCATTCAGGACGGCGAGTTGCTCTGACTTGGCCTGGTTCTCACTCTGTAGTCTGGTATTTTCACTCTCCAGGGCGCGGATTTTGGCAATAGGGTCACCAGTGAACTCGGCGGTACTTACTTCATTTGAACATCCGCCACTCAAGGTGTAGAGGAGCAATACGGCGATGGCTAGGAGAGGTATTCGCCCCAGATTGTTGACAGGTATCTTTTCAGCATTCACGCGTCATGTTCTCCTTTGGGTTCTATTATGCGGATGGTGTCGAGATTCACTCCTGAACTGGAGATGGCGAATTGAGAAGAGGCCTCAATTTAACCTGGGGGGTGAGTCTCAAGATTTCATATATATAGTCGGACTAAGGAATGGGAGAGGTGAGATGCGAGGGACGATGAAGATGCCCAACTGCGGAAAGGGTATGGGGATGTTTCAGAAGAACTTTGGCGGGAGAAAGTTACACGCGTAACAATTTGGTCCACTTCTGTAGGCCTATCAAGATTTGAACGATGGAAGTTTGTGACGAGAAAAAAAAGACCAGCATGAAAGCTGGCCGATGTGACGGGATGAATGGATAGTTGGTTTACCAAAGCGAAGCAGCATCAACGGAAGCCACCTTCTTCGGAACGGCCGCAGACTTCAAATAGATGATCCTATTGCCAGAGTCATTGAAAACAACGTTGGCCATTACGTTGGTACGCGGTAGTGAAGAGCAAAGTGTGCTCAAATCGCTTGGGCCTTTGATGATGAATCCGATGGAGAGCATTTCCTTCTTGAAGTACTCAATAGCCTTGGTACTCTTCAGGTGGAAATACTTGGTTAGGGGCAGATCTTTGAAATCACCGGCGGAAATTTTTATCTCCACGGTGACCATAGGATAGTTGCCAGTCTTGTGTGTCACATGAGAAGCAGATGAAATGGTTGCCAAGTAGTCTCCAGCAGGTACGCCACCTTCTGGAACTTTGATCGAACGGACATCTGTACCGGTTCCAATCTGGACGTTTTCGAGGTCTTTACTTAATTGTTCAAAGTCGTCGACCACGACAGCTTCTATTACGTTTGTGTGATTTTGAGTTTCAGCTTGATTTGAGATTATTGAATTCATGGCATTGTCTCCTTCTGGGTTGTTGGCCATATCTTTGGTATTTTTTGCATTCCAATTGAATACGCTCATTGTTGGGTTTTCCTTCTAGGATTGATTGGATTGGGTTGATGGTGCACTGGGGCTATCTGATTTGGTCTCAGAGCTTTCGTCTTCTTTGTGTTCGGTTGTATTGACACTTTTCTCTGCAAGCCATGCTTCGATTTCGGTGGTGCTGTACCTGATGCATGTGCCTATCATTCGGTAGGGCAATTCTTTTTCTCGCAATTTGTGCAAAGTGGATTTGGAAATGTTCAGCCATCTGGAAAGTTCCGCTTCCGTGATTAGTTGCGTCTTCATGGTTATTCTCCTTTCTGCCGTTGGCGGTGTTTTGTGGCTATGGGCCAATTTTGAGTGTGCAAGGTTTTAACGTTTACAAGAATTTGTCCGGATGCAAAATTAAAACTTTCGTTCGTTCAATGGGTTCATAGTTGGCAGGGACATTTTCTGATTGACACGATTCGCTTGCCTGTGTTTGACCTGGTGGAGTTTTTCCAAATTGGTATCGGCAGCATTCAATCATCACTCATCCAACTTGGGCTCTCATGTTTTGTTAGGCCTTATGCAGCACTTAGACAATGCTCGTGGTTTACATGAATTTGTCCTTGGTGTTTGAAAAAGTTTGAGCAAGCACGAGGAGAAAATGAATGGAGACGAATTGCTGTGCTTAGAAGGCCATTCCTGGTCGTCCCAATAGTGCTACGCTTACGGTAGAGCCGATTGGATGGACTCAGAGCCCCTACCTCCGCCAGACGATCCCCAAGCTGATTAGAGTCCTCTACAGGGCCTACAGCCTCCCTCCTGGCTTCCTTCCATGGCGGTCCCCAATTGATTGCTTTGATGAATCCTTCGATTCTTTCATGGGGCACATAGCAGGCGAAGTGTGTCTGCCCGTATTTGGATGAAAATGTCCTGCGGGACAAAAAGGAGAAGGGTTTGAGCGAGAAAGTAATCTGCAAGACCAGCGATGTGATGGCTTTCAAATCTACCCCGTGTTTTGACAAGGCCTGCAAGGATGCAAGTCGAATTAATTTTGGGGATCAGGACTTCATAGGTGCCAATTTGATAAGCGTGTCAATCCGTTTGCACTCTTTGACACTCATCGGAAGCAATTGGAACTGAAATCCCTAAAGTGCTTGCCAGAAATTATTCGCTCTCTGAGACAATGCATTCGAATGGCATCTATTCCATTCCTTGGGATCCAGAATGTGGTAAGGAAAAAAGCGACAACCTCCGGGTCGCAAGCCTGTGCGATCAGAAGTAGTACCCGCAAAGGGTGGAAGGCTGGATGATACTGATGCCCTGTCTCTTGAATCCGGTTGTATATTGTTTGGGGAACTTCGTCAGGGTGAGAGAAGGATCAATAGCAAAAGCGAATCGCTTGGTGTGTAAAGGACAAAAAAATTTACCAAACGGAATTGGACCGTGAGGATGTACAGCAGGCTGGTGGCTGGAAAAGTGAAATATCTCACTTTTCAAACGCCTGTACCCAGTCCTTCGCCAGTCCCGAATATTCTGCTCACTTGAGAAAGCCTTCCAGTTACTATCCAAGGGTACGGGCCCCATTTCGCCATTCGTATTCGACGAATATCCCATGAAATCCCTGTTCAAAATAGAGCAGGGTCATCTGGAGGACGTGAATGCGATTGTTATGCGTGTAATAAAAGCGGAGGCTCCAATGCCTGAAGTGATGGGGTTCCTGCCACGCCATTCTCCCCCTCTGTCGAAAGGCGTATGGAGACCGGGTGAACTTCGTGGATACCTGTCCAGTGAAATTACAGGGGAATCTATACCTGCATCGGGAGCGGTGCCAATCCAAGTCCAGTATTCCTGTCATCGGTAAAGACTGTGCGCCTGCGGTGGAGGGAATGATGTTGGATTACGGATCGGATGGCGTGATAACCCACAAGGATGGCGCTGTAATCGATTCTGAGGCTGTGTTGGAGGGTGGCAAGGGGGTTAGTGCCGGTGATATCGACTTTTGGTGCCAGAGGGGCTTTAGCGGGGCTGCGGGAGAGCGTATAGGTAAGGTCGGAACCCTTCGTTGGCCCAAGCATGTTTTGAAGGAGCCGGTGCGTGCAGTTGGAGTACCGATTCATACATTGACTTTTATACCGTTGAGCAACGAGATCGGAAAGGTCGGACGTATGAATCTTGGGGAATTGGAATGGGATAGGAAAAATAATCGCCCCACCTGTCTGGGGACTGTGGGGCTCCAAGTAAGCGAATATGACTATATGGGGGTCGTGAAACGTCCTCTATTAGTCGACATCGTCACCATGTTTCAAGCACTCATTGCGAAGACGGAGTTCCAAAGAGTCTATGTCTAACTTCAAGAACCGCCTGTCTCGACCCTTTTTCCCATTGGTCCTGAGCTTCCCTTTGTCTGCCATCTTGGTTATCCTTGTCTTGAGACTACCAGGGCTGAACTTGGTTGACGTTTCTTTGTGCAGTTGCTCTACGGCCTGCCCATGAGTCAGCCAGTCTTCATCACTTTCGATGTCGGTGCTACCTGATTCCTTCTTCCGGTCGGTAAGCAGGCCCAACTCCTCCGCTTTCTTCCAACCTACTTCCGTCAGGTCCCAGTGAGATTCAATTGCATGGGTGAGCAGGTACTCCAAGCTGAAGTCCGTTGGCTGGTTCTTTGCCCAATTCTCAAGGATGACAGTCACGCTGGGTCTTGTGTACATCCGTAGCCACCTGTTCTGGAGTGGTGACAATTCTTCGAGCTCTTCCCACCATACCAGGTAGAGGGCTTGTTTCTCTTTCTCATTCATGGATGTGGGTGCTCGTCGACGGTGGTTCTTGTTCAGCTGCGGTATGTGGTGAAGGTTTCAGCATGTGAGTAGGTTATCTTTGGCCGGTCAGGCTTTTCAATGTACTCAGTGTGACTCCCCAAAATTAAGCGTTTTCTGTAGTGGTGACGCTGGTGACGCTGTTAAAGCTTAACCCCTATTCGTTTTTCAGCAATAGGGATCTTTCTATGAGAGCGTCACCATCGTCACCGAAGTATCATTGGGTAAGATTTTTGGGCGTCCCAATGTTGAAAAATGCATGGTAGGGTGACGCTGGTGACGCCGCCATAGCTTAACCCTTATTCATTTTTCAGCAATAGGGATCTTTCTCTAAGGGCGTCACCGTCGTCACCAACAGTAAAATCTGGGCCACTCACCTCATCCGGATTAGCTTGGGTGTGCAGCCTCGAACCTGCGGACCATCAACCCAGTTTAAAATGCTTTCTGTTCCTTCCCCAGAGGGCTGTGACGATTGTGACGTTGCAAAAGATAACCCCTTATTCGTTTTTGAGCAATGGAGGTTATACTCTGGGATCGTCACAACCGTCACAACACAAACTAAATCCTGGGAATCAGCGTGCGGCCGAGCCATGTCGCACCGTCTCTCGTGTGCGTATTCTTAATGGCACGTGCTTAATTCGTGTGTTCAGCACGTCAAGCACCCATTGAGGGACATCTGCCATTGGTACATCATCGGGTGAGAGACCTGACATCCAATTGTACAAGCCACCTGTATCGGGGTGGATGGACCCTGGGGCTACAATCTGGCCACCTGTCCATCGAATATCCACCCCTGGGGCAACGTGGTTCACGCTATTGGCCTTTGTGAGCTCAATCCCTTCAGGCAGGTGATAATATAGGTGTTGCCCGCCGCTGCCTGTTCGTACAGTGGGTGTCACGGGCAGACCTTCAGGTTTTTCACCATCAATGTCGACGATGAATAGTCTGCCGGATGGTTCGCCGCAGACAATGCCAAGATTTTCTGGGTGCTGAATGGCTTCATCTACGGTGAGCCCAGTGGAAGTGGGCCAACCTTTGTCTCTTGGAATCTTGCCCTTCAATCGAATAAGTCGCCAGCCCATTTTCTGGGCCAGTAGGATCAACGACTCTTTGGGTGAGGATTCGGAGTGGTCAACGGTAGTTGAGGGCAGACTGTCCCTTGCCTCAATCAGGCTGATTGAGACTCTCTGCTCTGGTTGTGAGGCACTTGCGTCTTCAGCGAGCGCTTCTTGAATTACTGCGTTTTGAATTGGTTTGCTCATGAGTTCGTACTCTCCTTAGTCTGCCGGGGGTCCCGGCGGTTAGTGGGGAAAGTATGCAGCAGATAACAAAGGGGGTAACGTTTCCATCTTGTTGCCCGCGTATTTATTGGCGATTTTGGAGGAGGAGGAAACTAGCGTCTTTGGTATGGCGTACGGAACTTAGTTTTAGGGGGATATGGAGATCGGTAAATGTCAAACATCTTCATCATCCTCGATGTCAGCGGTGCCTGATTTCTTCTCCAGATCGGTAAGTAGACCCAACGCCTCCAGCTTCTTCCAGCCTTCCTCTGTAAGGTGCCAGTGCGACTCAAGGCATGGTGAAGCAGGTACTCCAGGCTGAAGCCTCTGGGCTGTAATCTTGGCCGGTTCTGGAGGATTGCAGTGATGCTGGGTCTTGCGTACTTCCGCAGCCATCGGTTCTGGACTGGCGACACTTCTTCCAGATTTTCTCACCATGCCTATTAGAAGGCACTTTTCCCTTGGTCATTCATGGGAGTGGATAATCATGGACGGTGAGTCTTGCTCAGGGATATCAGGTGATGTGATGAAGTCGGAAGGTGTGAAGATAGTCGACCTTACTCTGAGAACATCACCATGGTCACCGAAGTGTCATTGGGTAAGATTCGGGCGTCCAATGTTGGTATTCGGCATGATTGCATCCCAGTCTTGAAACCGTGACCATTGGTAAGGTGACGATGGTGACGCCGCCATAGTTTAACCCTTATTCATTTTTCAGCAATAGGGATCTTTCTCTGAGAGCGTCACCGTCGTCACCACCTTAATCAAGTTGGGAAAATTCACGGTCCCAGTGGTAGGCCGCCAATTCGTGCCTGAACAACTTTTAGTGGGATGCACCCATGATAGGGTGACGCTGGTGACGCCGCCATAGTTTAACCCCTATTCATTTTTCAGCAATAGGGATCTTTCTCTGAGAGCGTCACCGTCGTCACCTTTAATCAAGTTGGGAAAATTCACGGTGCCAGTGGTAGGCCGCCAATTCGTGCCTGAACAACATTTAGTGGGGATGCACCCATGATAGGGTGACGCTGGTGACGCCAGAATAGCTTACGCCTTATTCGTTTTTGAGCAATGGAGGTTATACTCTGGGAGCGTCACCATCATCACCATCAGCAAATCTTGGGGCCAACTTCAACCCGACCCATGCTGCACCGCGCTTCGTATGAGCATCTGCGATCCCACGTGTCTTGATTCGACTGTTGAACTTCACAATTCCTTCGCACTTACCCCCAGTCGACCCGTGGTAGACATTGTACAGGTCCTGCTTCATCAATTTTTCATGGGGGAATTCATCGGTCGTATATTCCGACAGAAACTGGCCCAGTAAGTCCGAATCTTCGCGGTACCCGTCGCCTGCAGCTTGGATACGGTTTGGAATCGAGCCTTCACCATCCCGATAAGCCACCAGGGAGTACCGCACCAACTGTGCGAGAATTCCTGGTGCCTCAGCGGCTAGCTTCTGACTCAAATTGGGATCACGATTGGGCGAATTTGCAAAGCAGGCATTGAAGGGTATCAAACGAACACGACGCCAAAAGCCATGACTGGAATCCTTTACAATCGGCTTGTTATTCGTGCTCAACCAGAGTTTACAAATCGGCTCAAACTCAAAGGAGTCCTGGCGCATAAAGCGTGCACGAAGTTTTCCACCACCCGTCAATGCTTTAACAAAAGCCTCAGCCAGTTGTCGTCCCTCATCTGTTTCTTCGGAGGTCAGGTAACGGACACCCATCAACGCCGCACGTTCTGTCGTATGTTTTGACCACTGTTGTTGGCAAAGTTCTTCAGGGTCAATTTCGTGGCAGTAATCCGCTCCGATTACATGACGAAGCACATCCACGAATCTCGACTTCCCATTCTCACCACGACCATGTAACAAGAACCAAGCTTGCCAAGAGGTATCACCCGTCATGGAATACGCCAGTGCTCGTTTCACATACTCAATCACTTCATCATCACCCTCAAAAACTTCGAGAAGAAACTGATCCCAACGTGGGCAGAGAGCATCCGGTTCGTATTCAATGGGTGTTAACTTCGTGATGAGATGATCCGGATTATGGTTCATGAGCTCACCCGTTCTGAGGTCGATCGTCCCGTTCAAACAGTTCAACAACCATGGGTCCACATCAAATTCACACGCGTTACCGTTGATACCCGGAGTCGTCTTTGCTTCCGTCAGAATATTATCCAGTCCACGGGTACTTGCCGACAGCTTTGACCACTTGTTGAGGGCATCCACGTATTGCTGAAACATCACTGCAGATTTTGGGTCTCTCATGTCAAGGGCATTGGCCATCACCGTAATTTCAGCCCGGATATCATCAGAGATCACCTTGGCAAATTCACGGGCAGCCTTGGAATCTCTCGCAAAACGTCGACCATCCCACACTAGCCATCCCAGGGAATCTGAGTGAATAGCGTGTCCGGCATATCTTCTTTCAAATCTTTGTCCGTTGGCCACATCCGTACAGCAACAGGCCTGAAATTCTTCAACGGTGTCAAAAAGAGCCAGTTCTGTTGTTTCGATTTGCCCCTGAGTAGTATCCACGGCTGATTGATGAGGAGCCTTTCTACCCGCTGTGATTCCAGATTCTATAGTGGTACGCGCTTCCTGATGGGACAATCCCGCGTGTTGCGCTGCTTCAAGCAGGATCTCCGTAATTTCGTCTTCAGAGAGATCAAGAAATCCCGCAAGGGCGTAAGCTTTCGCATTCAACGTATCATTGCGCTGACCGGTAGGAGCATTCCGCACTTCTTCGGCAGCGGCTTTGAGCATGTTGGAACGATACTGGGGACTGGAAAGTAATGGACCGGCAGTTCGGGACGACAATGGAAGTGCTTTGCGAGACGTTGTTGGTAGGTTCTCCTTGGGGGGCTTTTTTTGCGAGGCGGCTTTTTCGGCTTCTAGCTTCAGAAGCTTTTCAATGAGCCAATCCGGCACATCAGCAATCGGCACATCCTCAGGCGATAAGCCAGGAATCCAATTGTACAGGCCGCCTGTTTCGGGATGAATAGACCCAGGAGCGACAACCAGACCTGCAGTCCAACGAGTATCCACATCGGGGGCCACCTTCTTTACCGTATTTCCACTTATCAGCACTATGTCGTTGGGCAGGTGGTAGTAGAGGTGTTGTCCGCCACTGCCTGTTAGAACGGTGGGCGTCATGGGTAGATCGTCGGGGTGTTCGCCATCAAGGTCGACTACGAGCAATCTACCAGACGGTTCACCACAGATTATTCCGAGGTTGCCGGGGTGCCACCAGGCTTCATCTGCCGTAAGTCCAGCGGAGGTGGGCCAGCCCTTGTCTATCGGGCTCTTACCAATTACTCGGATAAGACGCCAGCCCATTTTCTGGGCCAGAGTGATAAGGTCCGATTTGACTCCCTGCGCGTTCTTCATTTCCAAGGATGGATGAGAAAAGATTGCTGTGGTATCAGATGGTTCAGAATTCTCGGTTCGACAGGTCCCTTCTTCGGTGTAAATGGGAGACGAGCCTGTTGGAATGGTGTTATTGGGGATTGGTTTACTCATATTTGTATGGGTTCTTTTCTACCGGGACATTCCCGGCGGTTAGAGGGGAAGCATATAATGGGCAGTTGGGGCCAAAAGGTTCCATCAAGTTTTCAACCAAAGATTGCAGAGGTAGAACGACACTATAGTAGAGTGAAAATCCAAACGGGTGACCTGTATAAGAGAGTTGTTGGGATTCTTGGCGTGACGGTATTGGGAGGCATTCCTGGTCGTCCTTTCGATGGAGATTATGCGCATCGGACCAACTTGGCTCGTGGGGTGGCTTTGAAATATTGCCGCACGTGTAACCTTTACGGTCGCGGTATGTCTGGGGCCAGTTGGAACAGGGCTAGCTTCCCTGCATTGGCTTCAGGAATTGCATTAGAAGTTGCACCGAGGACCACGTTGGCACCGAAGACGTTAACTCCTTTTTAAACACTGTCACCGTCTGCTTCGTCCATGGCGGGCGCAGGCGTCTCTTGAATAATGTCGTGGGAGATGAGTTTGCTCATGAATTTCAGTTTCCTTTTCTTACCGGATGTCCCGGCGGTTGAGGGGAAACTGTATGTCAGGAAACAAAGGGGGTAACGTTGCCATCGATGCTACCCGCATATTCATTGGGTATCTGTGCGACGAGGGAAACAATGGGCTCAAAAGTGTCTAGTGGAACTGCGTGGAGTCGGTCAGAGCGGCCCGATTTGATGGAAAATCTACCAGGCAAATTGGCGGATCCCATTGTGTATTTGGTGAATTTAACGGGAGGGGGTGTGTTTTGAAGTGGAGCCCAAGGAGGCTGGTTTTTTGGGTGCCACCAAAGGTCAGAGCTGATGTGAGCCGGGCCTCGGATGGAAAAGTGAAATATCCCACTTTTTGAAAGCTTATGACCAGGACTTCCTCCAATCCCGAGTTTTCCGCACTCATGCAAAGACGGCCCAGTTGATCTCCAAGGGTACGGGCTTATTTTCGACCTTTGTGTTCGATGAAGAACCCGTGAAGTCCCTTTTCAAAATTGACCAGATCCACCTAGAGGATGTGAAGACTGTAATTGCACGTTTAGCCGATTCCGAACCCACAATGCCTGAAGTGGTGGAGTGCCTGGAGAATGTACTTTCAGCAGAACCCAATGCCTTGGTGATTCCAAAGGATTTTACCTATGGCAGAATTGCATTCAATAAGTTCATCCAGGGGCAGGTATATGAAGTCCAGTTGGAAGTCTTTTGGATTGTACCGGGTATATAAAGCCGCAGTTCGAAATTGGCAAGCCTCTAAAGGATGTCGCCTGCATATCACACCGTCCATTGGACGAAAAATACAAATACGTTATCGCCAGTGCAACTCCCATCCTTCCCCTTTACCAAAAAGCGTATGGAGATCGAGTGAACTTCGTGGACACTTCGCCGGTAGAACTACAAGGGAAACTTTACCTACACAGAGAGCGCAGTTTCTCCAAGTCCAGTGTTCTTGAAATGGGAAAAGACTTTGCTCCCGCTGTTGAAGGATTCGTTGAAGAATACCAGTTGGACGGAATCATCACCCACAAGGATTTTGTCACTACGGCCGATTCTAAGACCGTCCTGAAGGGGAGCAAGGGCCAGGTGCCGGTAATATCGACCTTTGGTGCCACCGAGGGTTTCAACGGCGCTGCTGGGAAACGCATTGGTGTAGTTGGCACTCCCCATTGGCCCGAACATGCATTGAAGCTACTGGCACATGCGGTTGGAGTGCCCATTCATGGAGTTCAATTCGAATTCGACTGTAGAACTGTCCGCCGTCATGAGTTTGAGGTGTCGTTATGGTGCGTCAGCGATGATGCATTTTTTCAAGCGCTTGAATTTGCCGTCGTGGAACGTGAGCTCGTGCAGGCGGTGGGAAGAGCCAGGTTGCTGGAGAATCAATGTGAAGTGCATTTGTTCAGCAACTATGTGTTGAGTGGCGGGGAGTTGTGGGGGGAAGGTTGGGTGATCTCGTTGGACGTGAGAATTTACGGACAATTTCCGCTATTGGTATGCTCATCGACTGAATAGTTGGAGAGGTACCCTCATGACAGTAGATCGTGATCGTATCAGTCGGTTGCAGTCTCGGCACCTCCTCCCATCCACCATCGCCAGAGTTATTGTGGTTGTAAGGGGGAGGATACCTAGATTCGCTTGTATTTATGCTCTGTATGGTCACCTGGAGCCTTGAATATTGATTGATTCCTAGCGCAGAAGTCTTAAACCATTTGCGATGACCAGCAAGGATGCGCCCATGTCTGCTGCTATAGCCATCCAGAGGGATGCATTGCCGGAGAGTGAGAGCACAATAAAGATCACCTTGATCGCAAGCGCAAAGAATATATTCTGCTTGATGATCCTCAGCGTGCGTTGCGAGTGACCGATAAGCCAAGGCAGTCGTGAAAGGTCGTCCGACATGAGCGCGATATCCGCAGTTTCTAAAGCGGCGTCTGTTCCGACTGCACCCATAGCAATTCCCAATGACGCCGTTGCCATCGCCGGAGCATCATTGACACCGTCACCCACCATAGCAACGGCACCGTATTCCTGGACCAATTGGCGGATAGCCTCCACCTTGTCTTCCGGGAGCAATTCAAAGCGAATATCATCGACCCCCGTTTGTGAGCCGATTGAGCGGGCGGTTCCCTCGTTATCGCCCGTGAGCATGACGACCTTTTCGATGCCCACTGCTTTCAATTGGGCGAGCGCGTCTCGTGACTCGGGGCGGACTTGATCGGCGATGCTGATAAAGCCCCAAATATGCTGTTCATTTCCAATCACCACAACTGTGTGTCCGTCTGCTTCAAGGCGCATAGCTTCCTGGTGAACCGATTCAGGCTCGTCACTTTTTTCATGGAGGAATCGATGGCTACCAATCCAAAAGAGGTCTCCGTCAATCGTCGCCTCCGCGCCTTTTCCTTTCACGGCGCGAAAGTTTTCGGCGGGAGGAGCTTTGATCCCTTCGGCCTCGGCGCGTCGTAAAATAGCCCGAGCCAGCGGATGTTCACTATGGACTTCGAGCGAAGCAGCTCGTTCGAGCAATTCGCTTTCACTATGACCATTAATCGCTACCAATCGTTGGACCTCGGGTTGGCCTTTGGTTAAAGTGCCCGTCTTGTCCATCGCAATGACACGTAATTTTGATGGTGCTTCAAGGTAGGTACCCCCCTTAATGAGAATACCCGCGCGTGCGGCCGCACTCAGCCCTGCCACAATGCTTACCGGGGTGGAAATTACGAGCGCACAGGGACAGGCAACGACGAGAAGAACTAGGCTCTTGTAAACCCACCCATCCCAAGGCTGGCTCAATAGTAGGGGAGGAAGCAAAGCAACGAGAAGAGCCAACAGCATCATTGCCGGAGTATAGTAGCGCGCAAACGTTTCTACCCACTGCTCACTGGGCGCTCGGCGGGATTGCGCTTCCTCCACCATATGGATAATTCGCGCTAGGGTCGTATCGTTGGCTGGTTTAGTAGACTCGAACTCAAACGCGCCAGAATCATTGATGCTGCCAGCATAAACTTCACTACCTGTTTCTTTGCTCACAGGAATAGATTCGCCCGTGATAGGAGCCTGATTGACCGTGGTTGAACCCTTCAAAATCCTCCCATCCAAGGGAATTCGTTCACCCGGCCTGACCTGAATTCGCGTTCCAACCGGCACCTCGGCCGCCGCTTTTTCTATGACGGCATCGCCTTCAACACATCGAGCTATTTGCGGGGACAAGTCCATCAGTGCCGCTATCGCCCGACGTGCTCTACCCACGCTCCAAGATTCCAATAGAAGCGCCACGGCGAATAGAAATGCTACAGTCGCCGCTTCGAAGTATTCCCCGATTCCGATAGCGCCCGCGACAGCAATAGTCATTAGGAGATTCATGTCAGGACGAAGACTGCGTAGGGAAAATAGGGCCTTTGGAAAGATGAACCACGCTCCACAAATGACAGATACGAGGTACAAAAAAATGGATATCGCGGGGAATGTGTGTGTGTCATCGCCTTCTGGGGATAGCGCGTCCCCTATGCCATGCGAAATCACGTGAATCGTGAACGCCAAGGATAGACTCACGCCGCTTGCCATGGTCATAATGTGCCTGCCACGCTTGGACCAGAAGGAGAGTGGCTCCAACTTCTCTGTAGGACTCCAAAGTCGGGCACCCATGCCGGTGCGGACAATAGCTCTTATCACATCGTCATCGGCGAAGGGCGTTGGGGATTCGACTATCATCTTAGCGTTCAGTAAATCGAAAGAAAGTTTGTCGTCTCCTCCCACAAGTGGCCCAACTTCACGTTTCAGTATGGCTATTTCTTCCGCGCAATCCATACCAGATATTTTGTAAATCTGCTTGGTAATTGCGCTGCGTTCCTCACTCATGGCTCTACCTTTCACGATATGCCCTTCGGGGCAGGCTCAACTACCGAAGCACTACTTGCGTAGACGATACGATACAACACAGGCAACACGACAAGTGTCAGCAGAGTAGACGATATAATGCCCCCGATTACCACGGTAGCCAAGGGGCGTTGAACTTCCGCGCCCGTGCCCGTGGCGATCGCCATCGGCACGAATCCAAGGGATGCGACCAGCGCAGTCATCAAAACCGGTCGCAGTCGAGTTATGGCACCTTGGGAAATCGCCTGGTCAATGCCGATACCGTCCTCGCGTAACTTCTGTATGAACGAGATCATGACCAATCCATTCAGTACGGCCACGCCGGAAAGTGCGATGAATCCGACACCTGCGGATATGGACAAGGGAATATCGCGAATCCAAAGCGCGATGATGCCGCCTGTGAGCGCGAGTGGTACGCCGGTAAAGACAAGTATGGCGTCTTTGGCGCTGCCGAACATCATTAGCAGCAATACAAATATCATCAAGAACGAGAGGGGAACCACTATCCGCAACCGTTGTGCGGCAGAAATCAATTGTTCAAACTGACCGCCCCAATCGGTCCAGTATCCGGCGGGAATTTTGACGCCCGCCTTAATTTTGGCCTCTGCTTCGCCCACGAACGACCCGATGTCCCTGCCTCGAACATTGGCGGTTACTACGATCCGTCGCTTGCCATTTTCTCTACTGATTTGATTGGGGCCTGGCGCAATGTTGAAATCGGCTACCGTCTCCAGGGACACATAGCCCGCAGCCGAGGAGGGGTCCGCATTTTCAGTAAGGTTTGATTCGTAGTCTCCGACAGTTCCGGCGGGCAACGGCACGGGCACACGTTTTAACGCTTCAATATCCGACCGGAGCTCCTCTGGCAACCTTACTACGAGATCAAAGCGCCGATCTCCCTCAAACACTTCACCCGCGCTCTTACCACCGACGGCAACTTCAATGACTTCTTGGACATCGGCGACATTGAGCCCCAGGCGTGCGATGGCTTTTCGATTGGGCGTGATGCTCAGCATGGGCAAGCCCGTCACCTGTTCCACCTTAACGTCAGCCGCGCCTGGCACAGTCTCCATAACCTCGCCGACTTCTTGAGCCGTAGCCAGTAGGACATCCAGATCGTCGCCGTACAATTTCACGGCCACATCGCTGCGAACGCCCGCAATGAGTTCGTTGAATCGCATCTGGATTGGCTGGGTTATTTCGTAATTGTTGCCCGGAAGTTTTTCGACCATCTCCTGGACCTCGGCCACAAATTCGTCTTTGGTCTTTTCTGGGTTGGGCCATTCCTCATGCGGCTTCAGCATCACATAGGTATCGGCAATGCTGGGCGGCATGGGGTCGGATGCTATTTCCGCCGTTCCAATACGGGCAAACACGGTCTGCACTTCGGGCAGTGCCTTCAAGGATTGTTCAAGGGTTCGCTGCATTTCGAGCGATTGCGTAAGGCTTGTTCCGGGGATACGCAAAGCCTGTACCGCCATATCGCCTTCGTTCAGGCTCGGGATAAACTCGCGCCCCATTTTCGATGCGAGTACACCGCAGATGATACAAAGGAACAGGGCAGAAAGTGCGACGGGCAGCTTGAATTTCATCGCCGTGTTGAGTGATGGCCGATACAACTTCTTCGACGCGACTACTAGGATGTTCTCTTTTTCTGCGATTTTGCCGCCCATGAATGTCGCGACAGCGGCTGGGATAAACGTCACAGAGAAAATCATTGCACCGAGCAATGCCGCCAATACGGTGAACGCCATGGGGCCGAACATTTTTCCCTCGACGCCCGTCAATGTGAGAATTGGCAGATATACCACCATGATGATGAGCTGCCCGTAAATTATCGCCCGCCTTGTTTCACTGGACGCCTCAAAAACCATGTGCAACCGCTCGGCGAGTGTGAGGCGGCGGCCAAGTCGGTGTTGCTCCTCTCCGAGCCTTCGGATGCAATTCTCCACGATGACCACCGCGCCGTCCACGATGATGCCGAAGTCGAGCGCACCGAGACTCATCAGATTCGCGCTGACTTCGTTGGTAACCATGCCCGAAATCGTAAAAAGCATGGAGAGCGGAATAATTAGGGCGGTGATCAGGGCTGCCCGGATATTGCCGAGGAACATAAACAACACGATGATGACGAGCAGTGCGCCCTCGCCAAGATTTTTGTAGACCGTTTTGATCGTTTTGTTGACGAGGACTGTGCGGTCGTAGACGGTCTTGGCGATCACCCCCTCAGGAAGGGATTCGTTGACCTCGTCCAATTTCTCGCCAACGGCCTGGGAGACGGTTCGGCTATTCGCCCCCATGAGCATGAAGGCTGTTCCGAGCACTACCTCCTCGCCATTCTCCGTCGCCGCGCCCGTACGAAGTTCTTGGCCGAGCCCCACCTCCGCTACATCATGGACATGGATGGGAACCCCATCGTGTGTCGCTATGACAATTTCCTTGATATCTTCCGGCCCCTGCACCTGACCGGGCGACCGCACTAGATACTCTGAGCCACTCCGCTCAATGTAGCCTGCGCCCACATTGCTGTTGTTTCGCTCAAGCGCTGCCAACACGTCGTGAAAGGTAAGCCCATAAGAGGTAAGTTTCCGGGGGTCAGGGGTAACGTGATACTGCTTCTCATATCCGCCAATGGTATTCACCTCCGTAACACCGGGCACCGTGCGTAATTGCGGCTTCACCACCCAGTCCTGTATCTCGCGCAGATCAGTCGCTGTATATGGCTGGCCATCTTCTTTGACGGCACCTGGCTCGGGTTCTACGGTATACATGTAAATCTCGCCCAGGCCGGTCGAAATGGGGCCCATCGTCGGTTCAAGGCCGGGGGGCAGATTGCTCTTCGCTTCCTGCAGTCGCTCGTTCACGAGCTGGCGCGCGAAGTAAATATCTGTGCCATCCTTAAAGACGATGGTCAATTGGGACAAACCGTACCGCGAAAGGGAGCGTGTGTAATCGAGTTTGGGAAGTCCCGCAATTACTGTTTCAAGCGGAAAGGTAATTCGCTGTTCCACTTCAAGGGGCGAGAACCCGGCTGCTCTGGTATTCACTTGCACTTGGACATTCGTTATGTCCGGCACTGCATCAATCGGGAGCAAGGTGTAGCTGTATATACCCAGCGCGGCGATGCCCATCGTAGCAACGAGGACGAGCCAACGCTGCTCTATGGATATTTTCAGCAGACGATCAAACATGCTGCATTTTCCTTTTCATTCGTTTTCAGAGGAGGCGAAGGAGAGGTGCTATACTGCGTCGTCATTGCGCTCGCCGCTGCGAATGCGAACAACATCAACAAGATCCGTGATCCCGATGACCCCATCTCCGGGATTACCTGTGTGAGCCGCAGTCCTGATAACCTCGGCCAGGTGCGAACAATGTTCGTCGGTGCAATAGATCTCAAGTCGCGCCATTTCACGCATAGACAGGCCCGGTTCTGGGCGATAGGCCCCGCCCGCACCCTTGCCACGGCTTTCACCATGACAAGTGCTCACGGTGACTCCAGGGAAATGTTCACAACGCTCCAATGCGTGTAGTACACGATCCAGCACGTGCGTACGAACAACGGCAGTGATTTTTTTCATGTTCATCGTCTCCGTTAGTGCTCGTGCGCCGCGCCCGCTTTTTCGATGTCGGCCTTGACGAGAAAGCTGTTCTCAATTACATACATTTCACCAGGATTCAAGCCCCCGAGAATTTCAACCTTTTCCCCGTCGCTGCGGCCCAACTTAACGGGACGTGACTCAATCGTCACTCCTTCGCGAACGAAAACTACGGATTCATCCTTCAAGGTTTGGACTGCATCCAGGGGCACGGCTATTGGGACGGAGAATTCATCCTGGGTTATCCCAACCGACACAAAGAGGCCGGGCCGCCACTGGCCCTCGGGATTGGGCAGTTTGACGGTTGCTTTTGTGGTTCGGGTTTCTTCTCCAACGAGGGCTCCTATGTAGGCTACTTCTCCTGTGGCCTCTATGCCGAGATCCTCGGAACGCACTATCACCTGCTGGCCGTCACGGATATTTCTAAGATCGGCGGCGTAGACCACGACAGAAACCCACACTTGACTCAGATCGGCGATCACAAAGGCGTCCGCCTGTGCTTCGACAAATTCGCCGGTGGTGAGATGTTTCTCGATGACCGTTCCATCCAGCGGGGAAATGAGGGAATAGTCCGTCAAGACGCGGTCACTACGGTCACGTACCGAGGCAATCGCTTCCGTGGATAGTCCCAGGGCCTGCAATTTCTGGTCATTCGTTCGGATCTTTATGTCTTCCTCCGCCAATGCCTGTTTAGCGGAGAGAAAGTCTTCGGCAGGGGAGATTTTCTTTTCAAAAAGTTCCTTCTCTCGCGCAAAGCGTGACTGCGCCAATGATCGACGCTCCAGCGAAGCCAGGTAGTCGCTTTTTAAGTCGGCGAGTTCGCGGCTGTCGATTTTTGCCAACAAGTCCCCCTTGGCGACAAGGTCGCCCAGATTCTTAGCTACCTGCTGAGCCACACCACTCAAGCGGGGTACAACATGTACCACTCTGTTTTCGTCGAGGGCAATTTCTCCCGGCAAGGTCAATCGGTTTTGCAAGACGCCACCGGCAGCGGTGGCAAACTTGAGGCCATGTTTCTCCGCTGTGGCTTCATCGATTTTGGCATGTTGGGCGCTATCTTCGTCCCCATGCTCATCGGCACCTTCCTTATGTGATTCTTCCCCATGGTCGTCGTGTTTTTCACTCTCTTCTGCATGGTCTTCATCGCCGCCATGCTCGTGTTCTTTTTCGCCTGCTTCATCGGAATGCCCGGCCTCGCCTTCCTCCGTGGCTGCGACCGGCATCTCCATAGTTGCAAAATAGTAGGCAAACCCACTGCCCACTGTAATGACCAGCGCTACAAGCGCGACATTAAGGACTCTCATTGGTTTTCCTTCATAGGCTCAATTACTTCAACTGGCCGTACTGAGTTCGAGACCACCCCGGTAAAGCGCTCTATCTCAACAATGGTTTTTTGAAACGAAGCTTGCGATTGGGTCATTTGGCGCTGCGCGTCAAATAGTGCGCGTTGTGCGATGAGTACGTCCAGCAATCCGAATTTACCTGCTCGGTAACCTTCCTGAACGGCGTCGAAGGCCTCCTTCGCCGTCGGTACGACCGTTAATTTCATTGAAAGGTAGGCGGCGTGGAACGCCGATGCGCGTTCCAAGGCTGCCGCTAAGGCGTTGGATATGGCAGCCTCGGTAGCGCGACGTTCATCGGACGCCTTGCGAGCGAGATACTCCGCCTCCGCGATGGAACCCTGGTTGCGGTTGAAGAGAGGCAATGGAAGGGAAAATCCGAGCACAATGCGAGCATCGCGGTCGGAGTCGGTGCTTCCCCTCGTTACGGAGAGACCATCGCCACTTGAAAGGTCCCAGTCGTGTGAATCCGCGCCGCCCGATCCCGAGCTACGCAATCCAAAGGTTACGGTGAGATCCGGCTTACCGTTGGCACGCTCCAATGCAACCACAGCATCTCGCCGATCCAGCTCGGCGACCCAACGAGACATATAAGGAGACTTATCAATAGACATCTCCAAATCTTCAGCGGACATTGGGGCGAAGGTCTCAGGAAAGCTCCCCACCGCCGTTTCAAATTTTGGCTCGTTCGACCCCCACGTCCCGGCAAGTTCAATGCGCGCCGCATTCAGTTCGCGGACCGCAGTATCACGCTCGATGCTGAGCTGACCGAGTTCCACCTGACTTCGGGACTCCTCAATGGCGGAGACTTTGCCTGCCTGCACTAGCGTCCGAATAGTTTCATGGGCCTGGTTTGCCAGAGCGGCCAGTGTATCCGACAGGCGCACGTGTTCCTGGGCGGCAACTACGGCGTAGAAGAGTCGGGCCGAGATTGCCAGCACATCCGCACGAGCAACTTCGTAGTCCCAGGCGACAACGTCCCGTTCGCGGCTCGCCGCTATCATACGCTTGGCGCGCTTGCCTCCAAGCTCTACCAATTGGGAGAGAGCAAGGGTAACTTCTGTTTCTCCAAACACGGCCCCTTCCGGAGATTCTTCCGAACCTGAGACACCCGCAGAGAGGCCATCAACGGCGGAAAAGCCGAGCGTCCGAGACGAAGTGGCTGTGCTGTTGGAACCACTGAACCGAATATCTTCGATATCAAGCGAGAGTTCTGGATTGGGGCGCAGACCCGCCTGAATCTCCCTTGCTTCGGCGGCTCGGACATCCCAGGAGTACACCCTCAGGTCAGGATGTTGCTCTAAAGCGAGAGCCAGGGTATCTGCGAGGGACAATTGGCCGGTTGGATTATTGAAAACATTCGACGCTCGTTCCGGCACCGCTTCTAAGGCAAAGCACACATCGACCGGGGCTGCCAAACAGGCAAGGTAAGCCAAAAGATGGTATGAAAGCTTTGACATGCTAGCGCCCCCCGCTAGACTTGGAAGCCGTTCGATTGAAGTGATTGCGGCCAAGGTGAGGGTACTTAGTAAAGGGCGGGCCGTTCTTATCAACCCGAAAAACATGATTGTTGCTTGCATAGGATGGCGATGTATGGGCACAACCCGGCACAAGCATATTTACCGCCAGGAATAGTGTAACTACAAACAATAGGCTTGTATATCGATCCGATGATTTCGACATGATGCAACTCTCCGTCGTGGTGCAAAACACAGTGGGAACGTCGCGGCCAGGATTTTGAAGTGACTAGATGCACTTCTCCTGTATGTTCCGCGATAGACGGGAGGCTGAATCAGATACGGATCACGGTGGTGCGGAGTGATCTCAGCGCCAATCGAGAAGGGGATACTTCAGCGGGGAGAACGGTGGGACATAGGGATTCGCACGCTGAAATGGCGATTGGCAGTATAATCGCAAGAATAGGTTGGGACGCAAAATGCGGCGCGGTTACACGCACCGACTGCGAAAAAGTGAATGAGTTGGAAACTAGCGGAATGTCAATACAACTACCGCAATGACTACCACCTTCCTCGGGTGACGCCAGTTGCGCAGATTCTAAAGAAGGAGAAGTTGGGAGCTTCGTTGGCTGAGCGCAACAGTTTCGGATAGCAGCTTCTAATTGTCGATGCCCATCCTCCCCGACACACAAGACACGACTACTTTGGAGAAGAAGACCAAATACACAGCAAAAAACCACCGCTCCAAAAGAGAGGTTTCGAACTGTTGCCATGAACTGTGCTGCCGGGCTTCTCATAGTATCTCAGTGTAGACTCACGGTCGCCAAGTTGTCAACAGGACCTTCCCCAAAATTTTCCCGTTTTATTCGCACCAGTCCAGCGCGAGTTCGAGTTGGGCATCTCCAGGGGACCTTGCAGCCCTCTCCGGTTTTCCGGGGTGCCTGCTGAATAGGGCGCGGAGGCGGTTGTAGCAAACCATGAGGCGCTCGCCGGGATATAAATCGCTTTGTATCTCGGCGAGGTTGCACGCGTCGAAGAGGCTCATTTGAACTTCGCCCTGCTTTGCCAGCGCCTGAATGCCCTCCGGGCGCAAGGCCGATATCCAACCAAGGCCAGGATAGGTTTTGAGCATGTCAATTTGCGCCTGCGTCAGCATGCCCCGGTCCCCACGAGCACCACACGGTCGAGGCCAAAGCGTTCACGCAGCGGGCACACCTGCCAGCTGGCCGTCCGGGGCTACTATAGACGACGACTGGGACGCTTTGTCGCAAGGTCCACATTTACCGCCTGTTCCAACGGAAAACCCCTAACAGAATAGCGAAGGGCTGGAGAGAGCATCGTCCCTTCGCGCCGTTGCTTGTGAGCGCGCTATTCGCCGATCCCGGAGCGGCGTGCCATGCAAATCGGGTCCCCCTGGATCGCTTCAATATCGTCCGCGAGACTCTGCCAATCGGCAAGGGGAATATTTGTGAAAGCGTCCACCACCTCTGGGTCGAAGTGCGAGCCGGCGTCGCTTCGAATCATCGCTGCGGCCTCCGATACTGCTAGCGCATCATGGTAGGGGCGGTCGGACGTAAGCGCGTCAAAAACATCGGCGACCGCAAATATTCGGGCACCAATAGGAATTTCCTCTCCTTTGAGTCCCTGGGGATAACCACTACCGTCATACTTCTCGTGGTGGCACTGGACGATTGTCGCCGGGCCGTCCGTATGGGGGACATTCTTTAGTATGCGCGCGCCAATCTCCGGATGGCCCTGCATTATCTGACGTTCCGTCGGCGTCAGCGCTCCTTTTTTGAGTAGTATGCTGTCCGGCACCCCGATTTTTCCTATATCGTGAAGGAGCGCGCCGCGTGTGAGTTCTCCCAGGGCAGATCCCTTCATACCCATTTCCGTGGCAATGTGCTCGGCAAACGCTCGAACGCGTAATGAATGGAGCTGTGTGTCGTGCTCGCGAGCATCCAGTGCCATAACGAGGGACACCAAGGCCCCTTCGTGGGTTTGTGCGAGGCTCCGGAGGGCAGACTTCTCCTTATCTACAAGCCACCCGGCGAGAATCGCAGTGCTCCAGATCGTCACGAATTCACCAAGCTGTTCTACAAATTCAGGGCTTTGGCTTCCCCACTGAATCAACACGTGTGGAAGGTAGGTGAGACTTACAGCGAGTGCCGCTAACAGCGCGCCTCGAAGGTTATACCAAACCGCCGCAAGGAGTAATGGCAGCAGAAACATCTTCCGCAATAGCACGTGGAAGCCGAGAAGCCAATGCGGCGCCACAGGAGTCGACCAGTGACCCAATGCAATCAAAGCGATTACGAGTACAATAACGGCCAATCTTATCTGTTCCTTGTGAACGTCCGAGAACGCCCATTTTCGAATCATCGTCCGATCTCCTTTGTGCCTATATCCACATCACGGATTGCACCCAAGTCTTTCGGCCGCGCAACCGCTAAAGCCTGCGGCTGACGTAGAGTTAGCCGTTGTGATGTAGAGAATGGAGGATAGGTTTAACCTGTTTGTCAAGACCCACTGATTCCACGTTTTGCGCCGCATTATTGGGTGACTCGCCCAATGGGCCACACCTGAAGCATGGCGCTTGTCCTTTTCTCAAAGGCCTGGTGTGTAATTGAGCACCGCGCCGGTATCGCCACGGCGTAAGGTCTCTGGAGACCGTCTTTTCGGTCGCTAGGCGGGCGTCCTCTCTCATGGTGGTTTGGGATTTTGTCGTGACACAACCTGTACCGGCAAAAAGCAGTAAGGACGCTACTATGGTTGCCAATGCATTACGGAACATTCTATTATTTGCGCGTAGCATGGAGACTTCTTTCTGTGTCTACAGTAGTAACGCTACTGTTCGTTCGCGAACGCACAGCGCACGCGGGAGGAGGCAACGATAAATATCAAGCATATTGGGCCAGCGGTGCGGACCTCGTCGTGAGTTCGCAAGTCGTAACTCCTACAGCCGTGCCGTAGAGCCAGATCAGAATCAAAAATATAAAAGTGGATTCTTGTCGTCTCTTCTATGGTTCACTAAGCGAATCGCTTCCATCCTGGTCACAACACGCCGTTGCGGTCAAGTCCTCGCTTATCGAATTGTCTTCAACGGGAGTGATCAGGCGTGCGGCCACGGGCCCACACCACCGCCAGAAGAACGCTGGCGTGTACACGATGTCGAGAATCGTGGACGTGATCAAGCCGGACAACATAACGACCGCCATTGGCTGCAGTATCTCCCGACCAGGCTGGCCGACGGATGTTGCCAGCGGGATGAGTCCCAAGACGGCGCAGGTGGTTGTCATGAGGACGGGAACTAGTCTTTCAAGCGAGCCTCGGACAATCATTTCCTTTGAAAAGCGCTCGCCCTCATATTTCATCAGGTGGATATAGTGGTTGATCATCATTATACCGTTGCGCAGAGAGATGCCGGTCAGGGTAATGAAGCCCATCAGGCTGGCAATGCTGAAAATCTTAGTCGTGAACCAGACCACCGCGACCGCACCAATCAAAGCGAGAGGAACGTTCATCAGGATACAAAACACGACGCGGTGCACGCGGAAGTGGTTATATAGGATGAGGTACATGAGCCCCAGTGACACGAGCGAGAGCAGCCCGATGATCCGTGTGGCCTGCTGCTGGGCCTCGAACTGCCCGCCATAGGTCACAAAATAGCCCTGGGGCAAGGATACATCCGTATTCACCGCGCGCTGTATGTCGCCGATTGCACTTCCCAGATCGCGTCCCGCGATATTACACTGAATGACGATACGGCGGCGGGCGTTTTCGCGCAGAACTTGATTCGGCCCTTCCCCGACTACTATATCCGCGATCGTGCGGAGGGGAATCTTCGCGCCACCGGGGGTATCGAGAAGAATATTTCCGATGTTTGCTTCGTCTTCCCGGTACTCGTCAGGAAGCTTGACGACGACATCGTAGCGCCGTTCGTTGTCGAGGACTTCGGTGACCTTGGCGCCATACAACGCGGTCTCCAGGATCCGGGCAATTTCCCCAACCTGCACGCCGTATTTTTTTGCTGCCTCCCGGTGTAATTCAATCCGCAATTGCGGAACGAGTACCTGCTTCTCAACCGAAAGATCGACAACGCCCGGCACCTTGGACATTGTGGCGCGTATTTCCTCGGCCTTGGCCCTCAATACATCGAGATCATCGCCGAATAACTTCACGGCAACCTGTGCGTTTACACCTGAAAGGAGGTGATCCAGTCGGTGGGAAATCGGTTGCCCGACATTGGCCACCATTCCCGGGAAGCGGGATATGCGCTCTCGGACCTCGGCGAATACCACGGGCTGCGGGCGTCCGCCCGGTTTGAAGGAGACGTCAATCTCGGAGTAATGGACGCCCTCGGCATGTTCGTCGAGCTCGGCTCGGCCTGTGCGGCGGGAAACGTGAGAAACTTCGGGGATTTCCAAAAGTGCCTTCTCGGCCAAGGTCCCAATCCGGTCGCTTTCCGAAAGCGATGTGCCTGGCGCTGCGAGCAGGTTCGCGGTTATGGTGCCCTCGTTGAATGGGGGTAGGAACTCACGACCAAGGTGGGTGACTGCATAGGCCGAAATGGCTGCCATCAGGTAGAAAACGCCCATGACGAGGCTTGGATGGCGCAGCGAGAAATTCAGTTGCCGACGATCCAGGGACTTGAGTGATCGAACGACGGTAGAGTCCCCATGCTCTCCGCCCTCCAATTTCTTCCCCTTAGCCTCCAGCCGGTCGCGCAGCTTGCTAAAGTATGGTATGAGGAGAACGGCGGCGAGCGCGGGCGTTACGGTGAGCGAAACCCCAAGCGACGCGAGCACCGAAACGATGTACGCGATCCCCATGGGGGCGAAAATCTTTCCCTCTATTCCGCTCAATTGGAACAACGGTATGAAGACAATCACCATAAGAACTGTGGCGTAAATCAGCGTTGAACGCACTTCGTTGGATGCGTGGTAGATTACGGAAAGGGGATTTTTCCGTTTCTCCATGGGCAGCGCCGCGTTGATCTTCAGCCGTCGAAACACGTTCTCAATATCGATGATCGAATCGTCTACCAGCTCTCCGATTGCGATGGCGAGCCCGCCGAGAGTCATCGTGTTTATGCTAAGGCCCGCAAACTTGAATACCAGACCCGTGACAATAAAAGAAAGCGGAATGGCGACTAACGAGATAAATGTTGTCCGGGCATTCATGAGAAATAGTATGAGCACGATTGAAACTAGGATAGCCGCGTCTCTGATTCCCTCTTCCACGTTGCGTATGCTGCTTTCGATAAAGTGCTGCTGGCGGAAGAGGTTGTCACTCAATTCCACGCCCGGCGGCAGCGTTCCCCGCACCTCCTCCAGCGCGGCAAGAACCGACTCCGTAAGCTTGGTGGTATCTTGACCTGGCTGTTTTTGTACCATCACAATTACGCCGGGCGAGCCATTGATTGAGGCATTCCCCCGCATAACCTGGATCCCCTCCATAATCGTGGCGACATTCCCAATGAGGATGGGCGTTCCGTCCTTAGTCGTGATCACGGCGTCTGCGAATTCGGATATATTCTTTATTCGCCCCAGGTTGCGAACGAGAAATTCCTGGCTCTGCCGCTCCACGAATCCCCCCGTTGTGTTTTCATTCGCATTCGCGACTGCCGATTCGACTTCTCCTAGTGTTAGTCCGTAGATCTTTAGTTTCTCGGGATCCACCTTTACCTGGTACTGCATGCGGCCACCGCCGATGGGCACGATATTTGATATTCCTGGTATGGACAGTAACCGGGGCCGAATGGTCCAGTCGGCAATCAGGCGCAACTCCATTGGAGTAACGGTTTCACTCTGCAAACCGATCAGCATGATCTCGCCCATAATCGAGGAGATTGGCCCCATTTGTGGCTCCACGCCTTGGGGAAGAGAATCGCGCACTGTGCCGAGTTTTTCACCGACCAACTGCCTTGCGCGATATATGTCGGTTCCCCAGTCAAACTCCACAAAGACAATGCTCAAGCCGATTCCCGATACAGAACGTACCCGAGTCACTCCCGTCGAACCGTTCAGCGCTGTTTCGATGGGAAACGTGACCAAAGTCTCTACTTCTTCTGGTGCAAGGCCAGGGGATTCTGTCAGGATGGTTACCTGTGGTCGATTAAGGTCCGGCAATACGTCCACGGGTAGCTGTCTGATTTCGTAGACGCCATATCCAGCCAACACCAGCGCCGCAGCGAGAATCATGAGGCGGTTCTTAATCGAGAAATGTATGATGCGGGAGAGCATGAGCTTGTTCCGTTGTTCTAATCTCTGTCTCGGAAAGATCTGCGTGGAGGGACACGGGGACCGGGCCCCTCCACGGCAGACTCAGGATTTCTACTTCGCCGGAGTCAGCGCTTTCTTCAAGTTGGCATCAGGATCCTTCATGAACTTCGCGACGCAACCCGAACAGCAGAGCCCCACTCGGTAGCCACCGTAGTCAACGTGGGCGTCTTTTTCCATAGAGCCTGACTCGCTACCGCTGATGGGACAGGTCTTGTTGGCAGCCATTTTGATGGTTTCAGTGTTCGCCGCCCCTGCCGTCATATGTCCGGCCACCAGCTTCTTTATTCCTTCGATCTCGGTCTTGAATTTGCCCAACACAGTCTGTGTCTGGGCCGCGTTGCCCGAGTCGCCGTATTTGTCTAATAACTCAGCCTGTTGCTGAATCTTTCCCAGCGACGTTTCGAGCGATGTGGACACGTCGGGCGGAAGGTCCGCCAGCTTTCCGGGTAGCGCGAGAAGCATATCGCGTACCGCAAAAGCGATTCCGTGTACCTGATCGAGTTTGCCTCCGGCGACGACCGTATCCAGCGCTTCCAAGTGCTCATCAACCTCGGTGATAATCAACTCGGCTGTATCGGGAATTTCCATTTTTTCTTCATGCCCGCCATGCCCATCCGCAGGGGCACCATTGTCGCCGTGAGACTGTTTATCGCCCGGCATCACCTCCAATCCGAACGGTGCGAACACGTCTTTGCCGGCAATTTTGAACTGCGCAAATAGTTTCTGGTAGCCGGGCTCCGCGAAGTTTAGATGAAACTGTAGTGCAGGTCCGCCTTTAGCGGCGTCGGACTTGGGCTCTTCACCCATAGGATGGACATGTGCGATATTGGAGCGATCTTTGTTAAACGCAACCAAGTGCGCGAAAGCTCCCATAATTGGCTCAAGCTCCATGAAAGGCTTTCCATCTGTCCCGGTGATGCTTAACGTCATCATGTTGGCAACACCGGCGACAAGTTCGGGCTTCTCGAATGCAATGGAGACAGCCAACCCATCAACCGTCACTTCATTGTTGGTCTTCTCCTCCACGGCGTCGGCTTCACCTTTAACGGTGAGCGAGGTGCCGTCATACTCTTGCTTGCCGGTCGTCATAGGCACCAAATCGGCGAAGACCCTATATTCCCCCGATTTCTTGGGAGTAAACTCGAACCCATAGGTCCCAGGTTTGTCGGCGGCCACCGGGTGAATGTGGTGATAGTCGGTCAGGCCGGGATCCACGGCAAGTAAATGAATTTTCTTCGTGTGGGCTTCCACCAGATCCTCTAAAGTGACCGGCTTTCCCTCCGGCCCCGTTACCGTGAGGGTCATGGAAGTCTCCATGCCGGGCGTAAGCGATCCCGGGGACAACGATATCTTCATGGTCGGTTCGCCAGCCTCCGTATGTGTCGCTTCGTGGGAGTCGCCATCACGGGGTGCGGCCTCATGCGTTTCACCGCCTTCGGTATGACCCGTTTCGTGGGTGCCACCGGACTTCGGAGGGTGCGTTTCTTCGGTATTGCCATCGCCGACGGCGTGCGCAGTCTCGTGCTTTGGGCCGCAGCCGCTGGCTAGCCCCATGAACAGGCAGAGCCCCAGTCCGGTTGCCATTGCTACTAGTAGTTTCATTTTAGTTCTCCTTGTTGTTTTTTTGTGTTGGCCCAAGTCCCGTGGGGATTGGGTTACGCTTCAAGTTACTTTGCATCTGTCGATTGGGCCTTGCCTGCCGACATACGAATCTGGTAGAGACCCGATATCGCGACGATATCGCCGTCCTCAAGCCCCTCTTCAACTATAAATTCATTGTCCCACGGGCCGCGTGCCGTAACGGGGCGCGCAGTGAACAGTTCGGGGGCGGTTTTAACGTAAACCAGCGAACGTCCTCCTTCAGTCGCTATGGCCTCCTTGGGAACCATCAGGCCGGTACGCGTCTTTTGTGATTCGATAAGAACATCTACCGCCATCCCCTCCCGGAGAAAAGCCCTGCTGTTGTCCACGCCAAATACCGCTTTGACCGTGCGCGATTCCGGACTCAGCGTGCTGCCTAGATAAACCAGGGAACTTTCGAACCGCTCTTGCGGATAGGCATCCGATAGGACGACTGCTTTTTCCGCGCTTTGGACTGTGACAAGGTCCAATTCGTAAATGTCCGCCTCAATCCACACCACCGAAGGATCTATGATCTCAAAAAGCATTTTTTCGGGCTCGATATATTCGCCCGGCGCGATGTCAGCCGTAGTAATCACCCCGTCTATCGGGCTGGAGAGTTCCAACACGCGCAAAGACGTTGCGCCAGAAGCTCCGGCGGCCAGCTTTTCCAGAGTTTGTTCCAATCCGACTGTACGCTGCTTCGCCACTGCTAGCGCTGACGAACTCTCCTGCTTCCGTCGACCGCTTACCGCATCGCCTAGCTTAGATACCCGCTCGAAGTCCTGCCCTGCAAGGGTCTGCTCCTGTCGGGCCTGCTGGAGCTCGCTTTCGGTGCGGGCAATTTCCGCGTTGAGGGAAACCGTACTCGAAATATCCGTGGTTTGCTCAATACGGGCAACTAGCTGACCCTTCTTCACGAGAGTGCCCTGCTGGGGTATTTCATCTCCGGGCAGTACGCGCCCGGAAAACGGCGCATGCACCTGTGCCTTGCGCAGCGTCGGTGTTACAACGGTTCCGAGCGCCTTGAGCTGGTCGGGGCGAGTCGCCTCTACCGTGAGAGCCGTACGTATTTGAAGGTCAAACTGAACTTCCTTGGGGATGAATATGGGTGTGCCAATGGCCGGGCCAGCGGTTGTGGCGAGACTCTCGCCGGAATGGTCTTCCCCCCCGTGCGGCCAGGCGGGGCGAGCGGCGAAGCTGGCTGCCAGCAAAAGGGCAGAGGCAATAACGTGTCTGGCGGGTTGTGGTCGTTTCACTTCGCACCTGCTTTCTTTTCGTGTCGCGACGCGCGACCCGCCAGAAATCCGATAAAGGCGGCTCCAGCGGCGAGCCCAAACCCTTGAAAATAAATCTGAGATCGATTTTCTGCTGGGGCCTTCTCCAGTTCGTGGTTGTCTTCCACACTCTCCGGCAGTGTAATTCCGTCCACCGAGAAGAAATCGCTTACGCCGCCTCGTGTCGCATCCACAAGGAGGGAATACGTTTTCCCGTTGGCAAGCGTTGCCGTCGCGGCGTATTCACCTGGCATGCCCGACGGGGCCGCGATCAGGTTCGAATCCGTTTCGCCACCGCTCAATGTAAGTTCAAGTTGTGCTCCATCAAACGGCGTGTTCGAAAATTTATCGGCCAGAAAGAGTCGAAGCGGAACAGGAGCTCCGTCAAGCGCGGTCGTGGAGTCGTAGGCCAGCGTAAGTTCCAATGACTCTCCCGCACCCGAGAACGAACTCCGCATACTCGCGGAACTCGGCGATGGCGGGGTGGCGGGTGCGTCGTGTGATTCCCCTTCGTGGCCGAAAGCGAGGCCGCTTCCGAATGCCGCGAAGGAGAGCGCCATGAGCCATAGGCCCTTTGTCGCTGTCGTGGATAGGATTCGATCCATCACTCTGTTACCTTTGCTTCGGCATCTGCCGGGTTGATGGCTGCGAGTTCTTCCAAGTTTCCGCCTGCGGCGCGTTCGAGTTCCGCATACGCGGATCCAAAGTCGGCGCGGGCTTTTCCGTAGGCACGTTCCCGATCTACGAGTGCCTGCTGTGCGTACAAGAGCGGGTAGACGCTTTCTTCCCCTGCCTCATAAAGCGTGCGGGCTACTTCGACGTTCTTGGTTGCGAGCGGTATCAGCTCGTTCTTCAACAGCGTTACCGACGACTTCGCGGCATCAAATGCAGCGACCGCTTCGGCAAGTTCCGACTCGATGGCATCCAGCAAGCTCTCCAATTCCTTACGACGTTGAAGAGCGACTATCTCCATCTTTCTGACTTGCGCCTGGTTCTGATCCCAAAGTGGCAAGATGACTTCGATGGAAGGGCCTGCCAGAGCGTATATGGCTTTCTCTTTCGGCCCCTCCGAGGATTCAAAGGTCGGGGTTTGGCTGGCCTCCTCGGTTCGTTCAGCCTCCAGACCAAGGCTGACGCTTGGAACACGCGACCGGAGCTCTCTCGTGACATCCTGCTCGGCAATCCGCACGTTAAGTACCGCCGCCTGCGCGTCGAGCCGGTGGCGCGCGGCCAGCAGCAGCAATTCGGTCTTGTCTAACGGGAGCAACAAAGGTTCCGGCAACTCTCCAACTATCTCCGTACCCGATGCAACTCGGACCACGCCAAGCAAGGTGAAGAATTGTGCAGTCGCCTGCGCCCGGTCTCGGGTCAATTCGTTGACAACATTGTGCCCGTCTAGGTACGCCGCCCTGGCTAGGTTTACGTCTTGAATGCCTGTGTCACCTGTCTCAAATTGCCGTTGAGCCAATGTCAGCGAGTGATCGAGAAGAGCGAGACTCGTTTCCGCCTGGGCTTTTGCCTCCGCCAGTGCAAGCAAGGTGTAGAATTTCGTTTTCACATCGGCTCGGAGTTCGATGGCCGCATTCGCCGCGCGAAAAATACTGCGTTCCAGTTGCGTTTCCGCAATTCGCTTGCGGATGGGCAACTGCCAGAGTTCGACCAAAGACTGAACGAGCCCGCCTCCAAGCCCGGAGCGGCCTTTAATATCCGGGACAAGGACGCTGAAGGAAAGTGTAGGATTGGACAGCAAGCTCGATTGAACGAGGTCTGCTTGAGAGACACCGATCTCGAGAAACTGGGCTTGAAAGGTCGGGTTGTTAAGAAGCGCGACCGCGATTGCCTCTTCCAGCGTCACCCCTTCCTGCAGCGCCTCCCTGACCCGCTCAGCGGCGGGATCGGCCGATAGCGCCGGGTTATAAACTGCCGCCGCACCAGTCCGTTCGAGTATAAGCTGATTTGCTTCGTCGTAACTCGATTTCGCGTCAAGAGTCACGCATCCCGACAGGGCCAAGGCCAGCAAGCTAATCGGTAGTCCGAGTAGAGAGTTTTTCATGCAGTAAGAATCCTGACGGTCGTATAATTCCGACACCGTTTGGGGATGACCATTACGTTTTCGAGCAACCGTGATACCGCACGATCATCGGGCCATTGATTAGAAAATACGCTTTGGTGTGCTTGGGATGGCCGTAGCCCGGCATCTGCCGAATTTCATTCACTACCTGGTCAATATTTCCGTGCCATTCAACACCGCTTCAATGAACCCCCATGAGACAGAGGTTGCTAATAATTCAGGGGTGCATGACTTTGATCAGCCCCAGCCAGGGCGTACCCATTCCTCTGCAAGCAATTTGCGGGCCAAATTTTGGCGACTCGATATGCCAGTAAAATGGCCCTGAAGACTCTCGGTGGCAACCGCAAGTGGTCAAGTTATAACCACCGGCATAGCAAGGTTCTGACCAGGTGCTTGCGGGGTTGAAAGAATGACGACGATGGAATGCCCCTCTACACCCGATTCCAGAATACCAAGCGTTGGAGAACCCTTCCTCGAATCTCGCCTGGCGCATCGGGGAATACTAAGTTTCTCGCCGTGCGAGATTATTGACCCGGGGAGAAGAGAAGATGGCAAGATTGACACTACAGAAGCGTCAATTCTCCAGAGAGGACTTGGATAGGCCGTAGTCCTCGATTTTTTTTCGGAGTGTCACCCGCGAAATGTCGAGGAGTGTTGCTGTTCGCATTATATTCCATCCCGTGGAGATCAACGCTTTGAGGACATAGTCTCTCTCCGCCTCTCGCAACGGTTTGATGCCTTCTGAAAACACGTTGGCGGGTTGCACTTTCCCCATCGAAGCCAAAGCGACTTCTTTGCTGATTACTGGCGTGCGGGCAAGCAAGATGGCGCGGGTCACCACATTGCTAAGCTCACGAATGTTCCCTGGCCAATCATAGTCTATGAAAGATTGAATAGCCTCTTTATCGAGTCCCGCAACGTCCTTGTGAAGCTCTTGCGTGATTCGCTCGAGGATGCTCTGCACCAGCGCGGGAATGTCGGAGCGCCTGTCCCGAAGAGAAGGTACCCGAATAGTGGAGACGGCCAATCGATAATACAGATCTTCCCGAAATTCGTTCCCGGCCACCAGCAACTGAAGGTCACGATGCGTTGCGGCAACGACCCTGGCATGAAACGCAATGGGATTTGTGCTTCCAACCCGCTCGAATTCCTTCTCCTGCAGGACGCGCAGTAACTTTGCCTGAAGGTCGTAGGACATGTCACCAATCTCGTCAAAAAAGATGGTGCCGTTACCCGCAGCTTCCAGTTTGCCAATCTTGTTCGAATCCGCACCGGTAAACGCACCTTTTGTATGCCCAAAGAGCTCGCTCTCCAGAAGTGTTGCCACAACAGCGGAACAGTTTACCGCGATGAACGGAGCGCTTGGACTGCAAGCGTTGTGCAATGCCCGTGCTACGAGTTCTTTTCCGGTACCGGTTTCGCCCTGTATAAGCACAGGGACATGGCTGTCCGCCACAAGGGCGACTTGCTTCAGAACTTCGATGATGCTTTGATGCGCCCCAATGATCTCATAGGGGCTCTGCTGAGCTGTCGCGGCCATTGGCTCTGAGTGCTTTTGAGTCAGATTGCAACGCAGTTGCATGGCTTTCTCGACCGTCAACATCACCGCGTCTAGATCTAAAGGCTTTCTTACATAGTCAAAGGCACCCAATCTTACAGCGTCTATGGTGGACTTGGAATCCTGTACGGCGGTGATCATTACTGTTAACGTCTTCCCGCCTGAATTTTTGAATGCGCGGAGAATTTCGAGACCGGTCGTGTCTGGCAAGTTAAGATCAACAAAGGCCAATTCACAGTTCCCCTCCAAAAGGTGATGCAGTCCTTCGGCGCCCGTGAAAAATATCTGCACTTCATGGTTCATCCGTTGAAGGTGTATTTGCAGTGAGCGGCACAGGGCCCGGTCATCATCAATTACTGCTATTTGCATGGCATCAATCCTGGTTGCTCGCTTACCCGAAATAAGAAGAACCCATAGAAGATACTCCTGAATGCTAATAAGCAAGTATCGCGCCGAGAACCGACTGGTTGCACAACACGCCTGATTCCAATATTTTATGGGCCGCTGCTCGGCAACAAGGTTCCCGCTCCCAATAGGCCGTCAATAATCAATGGTCAGAAACTGTCCATGCTTTCTCCTTCCGAACTCACGAGTTCAGGTGGGTCCCTTTGGAAGGACTTTGTCGGGGAATGGTGATTGTAAAAACGGCCCCGCAGGGATGGCCATTTCGCACACGGATATGTCCAAAGTGGAGGCCTACAATCTTTTTCACATTAGCAAGGCCCAGACCAATCCCTTCACTTTTTGTTGTAAAGAAAGGCTTAAAAAGCATGTCCAAGTGCTCTTCACGAATCCCCCCTCCCATGTCAATAACATCGATGACGGTGTCCGGCGCAGCCCCACCGGAAGTTCGCACGTGGATTTCAACACCCGAGTCACCGGGGGATGCCTCAATCGCATTCCTAATCAGGTTGACCAAGACGCGTTTGAATTGCTCTACGTCCACCTCAATTTCACCAATGTCAGCCCCAACTGTGGCATTGACCTCAACTCGCTTCTCCGACGACAATTCTTCTAACTCATCCACCGCCGCCTTTATCAAGGACCCTACGTTTACACATTCCCAAGAGAATTCAAGTGGCCGGCCATACTGTAGAAGCTCGTTTAGCATTTTCTCCAGGCGAAGCAGTTGGCCCAGTGCGATTTCCGCTAACTCAACGTTCTCTTGGGTCTGTTCCACGGAACGCTGAAGGGCCTGGAAGTTCATCTTGACCGATGAAAGCGGATTGCGCATCTCATGTACGACCCGAGATGTCAGTTCGCCGATCATAGCCAACGTAGTGGACCGAACGATTTCTTGCTCCTTGTTGCGTAGCTCATCCAGCATGCGGTTGAAGGCGCATCGCACCTCTTCCGCTTCCTCCAGCGCCATCGCGCCGAGCCTTTCGTCTGTGTGGCCTTCGGATATGCGGTGAGTTACTGCTGCCAATTGCGTCAGCGGACTTCCTAAAAGTCTGGACAGCCAAACCGATACGAGGATAACAGTAAGCAGAGCTGCGATAAATACGAAGGTTGACCTGAAAAGGAGGACTCGTACCCAAGCATTGGACTCGTCGGTATCGATCTCTACCACTACCGCCCAACCGTATGTATCAACTGGCAGCACCTCTCCAATTACTTCGTTCGCCAGAAAATCTGAGTAAACGTGTACGTTGTGTCCGTCTCCCTTACTGGCCCGCCAACCGTGTTTCGCCGCTTCACTTAGATTACTAAAAGCATACCGCTCCCCTCCTTCAAAGGGCTCGGTCAAAATGCGATTGTCCGAGTCAACAATGTAAGCTTTTCCCGTTCGCCACAATCCGCTTCGATCTTGGAGCAGTGGAGTCAAGCTGGCTGTAATATTCAAGTTGGCGACTAGAAAACCGACAATCTCGCCGCTAGGAGCTCTAATAGAACTTCCCACGTGACATCCTACTTCATGGTCATCATGCAAATGCGCCTCCCCCGAATACACGCCCGTGGCGTTGCGAACTTGCTCCTGAAAGTCCGTAGTTGTGATCTTACCATTCGCATGAAGTCCCTTCTCGGACTCCGCAAGGACGTTCCAGTCCACATCAAAGACCACTAGACTGTCAAACACGTCGCCGTGAGACTGAGTCGCCCGTAGTATTCCCGTTAACACCTCCGTTGCCGCCGGGTCTTGAGCACGATTGAGCAGATCAACTTGGCTTACCACAACCGGAAGGCTGACGACAGCCGAAATGTCATCCGCTCGCTCGCCAAGCCAAGTTGCTATCATTCCTTGGCGCGCTTCCGCAATCGACAATACGTGCAGGTACGTCAGGTCCATTAGGGCCATTCGACCACAATGGTAACCTTGGTAGGTCACAACGCTCAGTGGCGCGATGGAAATAAGAATACAGGCTGCAAATACACGGCCTCGAAGATTTTTGCCCAGCATCTCTCTTGTACCTCGCAATCCCTAACCCAAAGGACAAATTTGAGTCCAGGCCAGCACTACAGCTTCAGGCGACGAAGCCTGAGCGCATTCGCAACCACGGACACCGAACTCAGACTCATCGCGGCGGCGGCAAACATGGGGCTCAGAAGCAGTCCAAATGTTGGATACAGAACCCCAGCCGCCAAAGGTATCCCCACGACGTTGTATGCAAACGCGAAAAAGAGATTTTGCCGGATATTTGACATGGTGCTTCGGCTTAGACGCCGGGCCTTAAGAATACCTCGGAGGTCGCCGCTGAGCAAAGTAACTCCCGCGCTTTGAATCGCCACGTCGGTACCCGTGCCCATTGCAATACCAACATGGGCCAGAGCGAGCGCCGGCGCATCGTTGATGCCGTCGCCTGCCATCGCGACAATTCTCCCTTCGCCCTGGAGACGTTTGATAACGTCGCCCTTCTGTTCTGGGAGAACCTCGGCAAAGATCTCGTCGATTCCGAGGACTCCGCCAACCGTAACCGCCGTCGCCTTGCTGTCGCCCGTAAGCATAATAACACGGATTCCTTCGGCATGCAGACCGCTAACCGCTTCGGCTGTCGTCTCTTTAATCGGATCGCTTACGCCTAAGAGTCCGGCCGTCTTACCGTCTACGGCGACGAACATGACCGTTTGCCCCTTGCTCCTCAGTAGCTCTGCGCGCTGTATCTGTGCGTCCAGATTGGCCCCTGCGAACTCCATCATCGCGATGTTCCCGAGTGTGATCACGTGACCTTCCACGGTTCCACTCACCCCTTTCCCAGAGTGAGATTCGAAGTTTGACACTTCGACGGGTTTGATACCTCTTTTCTCTGCGCCTGAAACGATAGCGGCAGCCAGCGGATGCTCGCTCGCTCGTTCCAAGCTGGCGCTCCAGCGAAGGAGTTCGTCCTCATTGGAAACTGCTTCGACCGTGACCAGACTCGGTTTCCCTGCTGTTAACGTGCCGGTCTTGTCTACCACGAGTGTGTCAACCGTCTCCAAAATCTCCAGGGCGGCCGCATCCTTAACAAGAACTCCCGCCTGGGCACCGCGACCAACCCCGACCATTACAGACATTGGGGTCGCAAGCCCAAGCGCGCATGGGCACGCAATAATGAGGACGGCGACAGCGTTGATGAGTCCGTATGCCATTGCCGGCGCGGGACCCCAGAGCGACCAGACGACAAACGTAGCGACCGCTATAACCGCCACCGCAGGGACAAAATACGCCGCGACTATATCGGCCAGCCGTTGAATCGGCGCTTTACTGCGTTGCGCATCCGATACCAGCTTTACAATTTGGGCCAGCATCGTTTCCTGCCCGACCTTCTCCACTTGAACAATAATACTGCCGGTCTGATTGATGGTCGCACCGATCACCCGCGCGCCAACACTCTTTTCCACCGGAATTGGCTCTCCAGTAATCATTGATTCGTCTACGGTCGTCTTGCCCTCAAGGACTATTCCATCCAGGGCTACTTTCTCACCCGGTCGAATGCGGAGACGGTCGCCAGCCCGCAGATGGTCGATGGACACATCTACTTCGCTGCCGTCGCTTTCGACTCGGCGTGCGGATTTCGCGGCGAGACCGAGAAGTGCCCGGATTGCGCCGCTAGTGCTCCGACGCGCTCGAAGCTCCAACACCTGCCCGAACAAGACGAGCGTGACGATTACCGCCGCTGCTTCAAAATAAAGTCCAACCTCGCCGTGTGGACCGCGGAATGCCGCCGGAAACACGTTGGGATTCACCGTCGCCACCAGACTGTAGATCCACGAGACGCCCGTTCCCAACGCTATTAGCGTAAACATATTCAAGTGGCGCGTGCGAAGGCTGAGGGCGCCACGCACGAATAACGGCCACCCGCCCCAGAGTACGACCGGCGTGGCAAGTATTAATTGAACCCAGGCTCCCCCGTTTGGCGACAACAGCTTTTCCATTTGGAGGCCAACAAAGTGTCCCATCGTCAGCACCACCAACGGAACAGTCAACAGCAGTGAAATCCAAAAGCGGCGCGTCATATCGTTCAGTTCGGAGGAATCTCCGTCTTCATTCTCCGAAACCAAATTCATAGGCTCCAGGGCCATGCCACACTTGGGGCAGTCACCGGGATGATCTTGAACGACCTCCGGGTGCCTGGGGCAGGTATACATCGCGGGGGCCTCGGGAGCCACCCAGGCAGGATTGCGTTCCAAGGCCATGCCACATTTCGGGCAAACACCGGGAGCATTTGACTCCACACCGGGACACATCGGGCAAAAGTACTTCGCCATGCTCGTTACGGGATTTTCCCGGATGCCAGCCGCTTGCTTCGCGTGACCCGCGCAGCAAGCATGCCCGTCGCCGGATTCTTCATCTTTTTCGGCAGTTGGCAGAGCTCGGAATTTCGCGCGGCAACCCTCACTGCAAAAGTAAAACTTCTCGCCGTTGCGCATTGCATGCAATGCGTCCGACTCGTCAACCGTCATTCCACAAATTGGGTCTTTTGCCATGTCAGTGTCTCCTTTTCTGTCCTGCGCCGCACGTGCAGTCGAGGCATCCGTGCGTGGCGCATATTCCGCAAGTCGTGATTAGTCGTTCTCGGAGTTGTTTCCGCGCTCGATGTAGCCGTACTTTTAGGTTATTTTCAGAGATTTCTAGACGTACCGCCACGTCGTGGTGGGATTCTCCGTCTAAGTCCAATAGCCTAATTGCCTCCGAGTATTCGGGTTTGAGCGTTGGAACAATCCTGTCCAAGCAGCCGCACACCAGGCGGTCCGCTTCGGGCGTTGGCAGTTCACTCAATTCCCGTTCAATCTTGGCCAGGCCACGGTTTTGCACGGCACGTCGCCGATAAAGGTCGATGATCGTATGCCGCAAAATTCGATAGAACCATGCTTTCACACTCTCGTCTTTCCGCAGTTTACTGGACGTTCTAAGCGCCTTCAGAAGGCTGTCTTGGACGGCATCCTCCGCCAACTGCGGATCGGAAATTCGTTTCCGGGCAAAGGCGGTGAATTCATTTAGGTTTTTCAGAAGTTCTGCTTCATGTGTTGCCATTTATACCTGCGGACGATCTTGGGTGGACTTTGGTTACAGTTGTCAAACACGAGCTGTTTTGCGTTGTTCACTTTTCGCATTCAATTATTATGGGATTGCGGAGAAAACAAACTTGTAGGGGACTTTTTCAACATGGCCCCGCCGACTATCTCCATTCGGCGAGCAAAAGAGAGCGTTCGAGGTCAATCCATGCCATTGAATCCTCTATGGCGAGTATACACTTACCGCTCTACACTCCATTCGGTTAGTATTAGCCGAGTCCTTGCGTTGTAAAATGGGGGCGACTTTTTCCAATCCTGGTGCAGCCGCGCGCATTACGCGGCCTCCCCAGAAAACAGGCAGGCCCGCGATTCTCGTAGATTCGCGGGCACTGCTTGTCGAAGCGCGTAGTCAGTTGCTCGAATTCTTGTGTTCCTTGCCGTTGAGGCCGTGGTCGTGTTTCACGCCATCGGCGGGCGATGCAACCTCGGCGACCGCCCAGTTCGAGGGGCCGACTTCGCGTATCGCGCGAAGTGTCCGGCCATGGCGCTCGTACTTGCCCAAGTCGCCCTTGTCGATGATTGGGCGGGTGCCGATCCGGACAGATGCCATGACGGCATTGGAATCACTACGGGGCGATGCTGTAAGCACAGGCTTCACGAAGCGGCCCTGGCGGACGTATTTTCCGAGCTCGCCCTTGTCGATGGTGGTTTCGGCGAAGGCCGTGGTTCCCAGCGTTGCGATGGCGAGGGCACCCGCAATGGTGAGTATCAGCGACTTTTTCATGGCTATTCTCCTTGTGCCCCTATCGGGCGTTGCGGGCGGGCTGCCGGGCAGCTTTTCACCCAATTTGATTGTCATTCAATAGTACTCACGGGTATTGTTGGATACGGAAACCATTGCTAGTACGCCCGCTTTCGACCGATGTTCGTGTATGCTTTTCCATTGAGCCTGTGAGCGTTCTTCACACCGGTGTCGGGAGCCACACGGCCATTCGACCAACCTTGATGACCAACTTCAAGCACGGGCTTAAGGAGGGGGCCCTTGCGTTCGTATTTGCCGAGGTCGCCCTTGTCGACGGTTGCCTTGCCAACGCGGTGCACGGTGGGCGCTTCAGTTCGAGGTGATGGCGTGAGGACCGGCTTCACAAAGCGGCCTTGACGAATATATTTTCCGAGCTCGCCCTTATCGATGGTGTTTTCGGCAAAGACCGTGCTTCCGAGGGTTGCGATGGCGAGGGCACCCGCGATGGTGAGTATCAGAGACTTTTTCATAGCTATTCTCCTTGTGCCCCTAGCGGGGCTCTATGGGTGCCCTGCACGTGCAGCCTGTGTCACCCGGTTTCAATTGTATGTTCTGCTTTGCCTCAGACCTTTGAGCTTTCCGCCCGAGCTAAGCGCACAGTTTCGGTCTGCTCCCGGCCTTGCGGCCCGTGCCTTTGTGTAAGCACCTCCCGTGCCACTTTTAAAGCGCAAATACTCCAGTAAATCCACCGCTTCTGGCGCGATACCCGGCATAGAGCGGTCAGAGTCTGACCAGTAGCGTGGTCAGCAGCTGGCACTACCGCATACAGGATGACCCGAACGAAAAAAACCGGGCGGCACGCTAACTCCACGATGTGAGGAGTTGGCGTCCGCCCGGAACTGGGTGGGTCAACGTGACCGATCAGCTTTTTCCTTTGGCACCGGGCGCGGCGACATCCCGAGCCGATACGCTCGAAGTGGCGGCAATCTCGCCATCTTCAATGCAGCACTTGACCTGTACAGCTTTTTCGCAATGCGCGGCGCATGCCGCCGCCATATCCTCGGACATATCCGCAGGCATGGCGACTTCCTTGCCTTTGAGATCGGGAAGATCCGTCCCGTCTTCAGCCTTCGCGCTTTCCACCCGAAGGACATAGCCCTTCCCGTCCGCGCTCTTGTGCATCGTTCCGTCGAGAACTGCCTTGGTATGGGGTGAAGGACCGGCAAATGCCGCGCCAGATGCCACCATCACCAGAACGGCCACGGCCGCTATGACGTATTGAAATTGGGTAGTGCGGTTCATAATTCAAATCTCCTGATTTCTTGTTGTTTTTCCTGCATCTATTGACTACTGTTGCCAAATCAAGAACGGTCTGGCATCCAGGTCAGTTCATTACCAGCCTTCTCGCCACTGCTTGAGCTGTTCGATCTCCTTCTGCTGCGAAGTTATGATGTCCTCCGCCAGCTTCTTCAATTCCGGGTGCTTCGCCTGGGCAAGGGCTTCTTTCGCCATGGCTATGGCGCCCTCGTGATGGGGAATCATGAGGTCAATGAAATGAACGTCGAAGGAGGGATCGGGCTCCCTCAACATTTGGGCCATGTGCTCGTTCATCTCCCGCATCTGCTTTGCCATCGTTTCCGTTGACATCGATGTTTCGGATGACCCGACGCCACATGCGAACAGGGAAATGGCACCCAGTCCGGTAATTAATACGCATGACGCTGCTATTCGTTTCCTCGGTTAAACTCCAAAGTTAGGTACATGCAGTACCCTAGAAATTTATTACTGTGATTACATCACAATGCCGACAATATCAGATAATCTCCAGGTAAAGATCTGGCAATGCTCTTTCTCCGGCACCACCAAAAAAAAATCCCATCAAACCGTGATGCGACGCCCGCAATTGAGGGCAACGCCCGCGGCTCATGACAGGCTCGCAGGCGTACTGCCCATGCAAGTTAGTTAGCTCTACCTCGTTTGCCCGATGTTCTTGTGCTCTTTTCCATTGAGCCCATGTTCGTGCGTTACCGTACTGACGGGAGTGGACGCATCTGCCGACCAACCCTGGTGACCGACTTCGAGTACGGGCTTCAGGAATTGGCCCTTGCGCTCGTACTTGCCGAGGTCGCCCTTGTCTATGACCGCACTGGTCTGAGCCCGGGAGCTGACCGATTCATTTCGGGGCGACGATGTGAGGACCGGCTTCACGAAGCGGCCCTGGCGTTCATATTTTCCGAGTTCGCCTTTGTCGATGGTGGTTTCGGCGAAGGCCGTGGTTCCCAGCGTTGCGATGGCGAGGGCACCCGCGATGGTGAGTATCAGAGACTTTTTCATGGCTATTCTCCTTGGTGCCCCTGACGGGGCGCTATGGGTGCGCTGCAATTGCAGCCCGTCACCCGGTTTCAATTGGTTGTTCTGAGTTGCTTTGTGCTTTTGACCTTTCCGCCCGAGCTAAGCGCCCGGTTTCGGTCTGCTCCCGGCCTTGCGGCCCTTGCCTTCGTTAAAGCATCATCCGTGCCAGAGTTCCAATGCGTCTGAACGGTAGGAAAAGGGCCATTTTGGCTGCGGCTTGTCCCGCCACCTGGTCAGGTCCTGAGCACTGGCGGTGGTCAGGATCTGAATTCTGGGGCGTGGTTGCGCGGCCGGGGAAGTGTATTGGTTTCCGGTTAGTGCTTCCCAGCATCGCAGTTACACGCGTGCTCTATGATGGGCGCTCCGGGCGCGAGAACGGTGAGCACACCGCGATTTGTTTGCCGAGCCTTTACCGCGACAGTGCTAGAAACAGAAATTAGGCGAGTACTATGATTAAAAGAAGGACAGAACTAGTCTGTGAGATTTGGTCCTATCCTTCTCAACAAATAGAGGAAAAAGACCATGTCCAATCAGAAGAATCAGTCGTGTATCGAAGCGTGTGTAAGGTGTGCTCAGGAGTGCGAACACTGCGGCGACGCGTGTCTCGGGGAGAAAAGCGTCGCGGAGCTGGCACATTGCATCCGCCTGGATCGCGATTGCGCCCAAGCTTGCTGGACAGCCGCAGCCTACATGAGCCGTGGCTCCGAGTTCATCAGCGGCGCCTGCGAACTGTGTGCCGAGGTTTGCGACGCCTGCGCTGAAGAGTGCATGAAGCATCAGCATGATCATTGCAAGCGCTGCGCCGAAGCATGCCGACGTTGCGCGGACGAATGCCGCAAGATGGCCGGTGCCGCCGTCTAAGCTGTCTTGGAAAACGATGGTCCGGGCGGAACACCGTCGCCTCATAAATGGGACGACTTGCCGCCCGGGCCGCGTTGTCGGTGACTAAAGGCGGCGAAAAATAGACTCTCGATAACTAACCAAGAAAGTAGCGTCAACATGACAGAACTGAAATCCGTGACCAAAGATCCCATTTGCGGAATGACGGTTGACGAAGCCACGGCTATCCAAGGCGAACGCGATGGAAAGACATCCTACTTTTGCAGCATTCGCTGTCAGCAACTATTTCTGTCAGCACCCGCCGATGCGAAGCCGGAGGGCAAGTCGGGATGCTGCTGTGGGTAGCCACAGCAACTTTGACCGACGAGCGTCCGGGGGTAGTCCGGGCGCAGCGCAGCTAAAGGAAGATTATTTATGATGAACCAAAATGGCGGGTGGATGGGAGACGGTACGGGCGGAGGCATGTGGATTCTGGTGGTTATCGGCGTTCTGGTGGTGGTCCTATTGGCCTTTGTGATTGGCAAGCTGTCAAATAAGTAACTTCACTCCGAATACGTAGTACACGCATCGACAACCTACAACGATCAAACAAAGGGAGTCTCCCTATTCGCACGCTTGAGTACCCACTTTCGTGATTCGACGACAAACCCAGAATAAAAGGATGACGACATACCATGAAAACCCAAAGACCTTCAATCAAATTGCTCATCTCGGCATTGGCTGTTCTCTTGACGGCTGCGACCTGGTTGTCGGGTCCCGCAGCCATAGCGCAGGGCGCCAAGACCAAGCAGGATACAAATGCTCCTGCGAAAGCCGCTGCCGATGATTCAACGGGGCCGGCCAAGAATGCGGAGCCGCCGATGGCGGACATGACGCACATGAACCACATCACAACACAGGCCCAGGCGGAAGCGCTGAAGCCGGGCGATTCCATGTCCATGACGTGCAGCAAATGCAAAGACGTGATGGTTCAGAAAGTAACCACCGACAACGCACACGTCAAAATGATGACCGTGGGTGAAAAGGTCACCTGCGGTGCCTGCGATGGTACCGTCGAGGTCGTCGCCACGGGCAAAGGCGAAGGCAAGAACGCCGAAGTGAAGCATGTCTGCTCGAAGTGCGGTGATGACGCCATGTTCTGTGCCGCAACTACGCCCGGAAGTGGATCCATGAAAGACATGAAGGACATGGATAAAGCGGCCAAGCCGAAGTTGAGTGAAGAAGAAATGAAGAAGATGAAGAAGAAGTAGTAGTAGTAGTAGCAAGATCGCGTTGACCGGGGCTGGTGTGAGCGGGGCGGTTACGACTGCCACACCGGCCCCGCGCCAGACCACTCCTTGCATCAAGGCTCGAAACACAACGGAGAAGAACCCTCGGGAGAATGAAACATGAAACTCCGATTTCCAAATATCACAATCTGTCTCATCGGTGCTGGCCTGCTGGCCATGACGGCCTTCGTAAGCGCCGGACAGGACACCGTTGCGGCCCAACCGCCGGTCGATCCGGCACACGCGGCCCATGTCGCCGCTGCCGCACAGGCGAACGCGCCCGCCGCTGCGGACACAGGCAATACCGATCTCGCTCAGCAGCTTTCACAATTGCAGGCAAAGGTCGCGCAACTCGAAGCGGTGCTTGCAAAAAGTGCGCCTTCGATAGCCGCAGATCCTGCGGGCACTGCCATGTTGACAATGCCTGCCCCGGCTACGCCAGCGGCCCAAGCGAGTGCTGCCATGCCGGTAATGCCTGGGGCAACTGTGTCCGCGCCTCCCGCGATGAACATGGGGATGGGTAAAATGAAACCCGGCGACAGCATGCCGGTAATGAGTCCAGGCGCAACACCGGCTCCGCCGATGGCGGGGATGAGCGGTGCCGCCGCACCCTCGGGCGGGGGGATGATGGGGATGATGGATAAGATGATGGGGATGATGGACAAAATGATGGGCATGGGCGGCGGCGCAATGGCCGCTGCCGCACCTATGGCCAGCGGAGGCATGGGCATGATGGACGACGACATGATGGAAATGCCCCCAATGGGCGGCGGCGCAATGCCTGCTGCCGCACCTATGGCCGGCGGTGGCATGGGCATGATGGACATGGACATGATGGGCATGGGCGGTAGCGCCAGTGCCATGCCCCAGTCTGCGATGCCAGGCTTCCCCGGCGCGTCGCACCTTTACCATATCGGCGCGACCGGCTTCTTCCTCGATCACCCGCAACACATCGCGCTTACGACCGAGCAGCAGGCCGCATTGAATCAGGCGAAAGAACAAGCGGCACTCGCGAAGAGCACCACGGATCGCGCGATTGAACAAGCCGAGCAGGAATTGTGGACGCTTACGGCAGCCGATCAGCCAGACGCCGCGCAAATCAAGGCGAAGCTCACTGAAATTGGCAAGCTAACCGCAGGAAAGCGCCTCGCTTTCATTCGTGCTGTGGGCGACGCAAGCATGCTTCTCACGGACGAGCAACGCCAAATTCTCACGGGTTTCGCGCCGCCCGCTCCTGCCATTCCTGCGATAGCTCCCGCTGCGGCTCCAATGGCTGGTGGCATGAGCGACATGTAAGGCGCAAAGCGAACGGAGATAGAAGCATGAAACACTCCAATTCAGAACTTTCAGAATTCTCCTGCCACGCGCCCAAGGCGACGGCAGTTTTCGTCGCGGGGACTTTAAACAATTGGAAGCCGGACGTTTTACCAATGCACCCTCCGCTTCAGTCCGCCGATTGGTTCATCACATTGCCGCTCCCACCCGGCCACCACGAATTCAAAGTCATCGTGGATGGGCAATGGTGTTGCGAGCCAGGCTGCAAGGACGAATATCGAGGCTGTGCCAAATGCATTCCGAACGAATTTGGCACGATGAATCGCGTATTGGAAGTGAGGTGAGCCTGCATCGCTCAGAAAGCAACGCTGCGCGTGGGTGCGGCAGCGCTACCTCGCGCGGTGTTCTCTGTCTACTGGCCGCGCTTCTCTGGGAGACGGCCCTGCCCGCGCAAACGCCCGAGGAGCACGCAAGTCATCACCCCGCCGCTGCGGTTGCCGGCGCAATACCTGCCGCCCCTGGTGCGGCTCCGGCGATGGGCGCAATGCCAGCAGCCGCCGGCAGCGCAGCGCCCGGCGGCATGGGCAGCATGATGGAGGGCATGATGGGAGCCGCGCCGCCGAAGGAGCTTTATCCATCGCTCATGGCGCTGCCGGAACTCTCGCCGGAACAACGCAAGCAAGTTGATGAGCAAGCCAACGAGCGGATGCACTCTGGTAGCGTCTTGATGGGACAGGCGTTCGACTCGCTTACCGCCAGCGCCCAGTCCGGGGATTACGCCGGGATGCACGAGGCCATGACGCGGCTACGCGAAGGCACGGCACAACTCGACAGCGGCATCGCCGCTCGTCGTGCCTTGGCCGAGGGCCGCGCACCGCGCGCGGTCGCCTTGGCGTGGTTTAGGCAGGAGATGAATCTCGCGTCACCGCTCTCACCTGAAGAGCCATACGCTATCTTCGGCGTTACGCCATTTCACCTCTTCACAATGGTGCTACTCGTTGGGTTCGCGATCACAATGGTCGCTATGTATTTCTTCAAGATGCGCCGCGCGGCGGCCCTCTTTGGGCGTCTGGATTCCGACTCGGGACGGTCGCCGCCCGGTGCGTCTCCACCACTTGCCGGAAGACCTGGACCGTCTCCACCAGTGGCTCCCCCGCCCGAAAAGGGACCGCAACCCGACAAACCGACCTCCCCGCCAACACCAGCGGCGGAAGCGCCACCGGCATCAGATCAGTCTCCCGCAGGGCCAGCCGGAGTACTCGTATCGGAATCCGCGTCACCTTTGACTGCGAATTGGAAAGGGCGGCTCCGTATTGGGAGCATAGTCGCGGAAACGCCAAGCGTGAAAACGTTTCGCCTCCTGCCTTCGTCCGACGACTGTTTGCTTCCATTCACCTTTGTACCCGGCCAGTTTCTGAATGTCGCGTTCTGCATTGGCGGCGCGAGAATGAACCGTTCGTATTCCATCTCCTCCTCTCCTACGCAGCGCGAGTATGTCGAACTGACCGTACGGCGTGAGCCACGAGGCGCGGTTTCGCGGCATATCGTTGATCTGCTCAAGGTGGGCGACGAGATCGAAGCGGGTGGACCGGTCGGAAAATTCACTTTTACCGGAACAGAAACGGACAACATCGTTCTCATTTCCGGTGGCGTGGGCATAACGCCGATGGTGAGCATCGCTCGATATCTCACTGAGCGGTCATGGGCCGGAGACATCTTCTTTATCTACATATGCCGCACTCCCGCCGACTTCATTCTTGCGGACGAAGTGGCGGCTCTACAGCACCTGAATCCAAAGCTGCACGTTGCCGTCACAATGACACGGGCCGAGGGAACAGACTGGAAGGGACCACGCGGACACCTGACAAAGGAATTGCTCACGCAGACGGTCCCCAACCTTGCTTCTCGAAGAATCCATGTATGCGGGCCCCTACCGATGATGGACTCCACCAAGGCCCTACTCGCCGAACTCGGGGTTCCTTCGGACCACGTAAAGACGGAAGCATTCGGCGCAGTCAAGCCGCCCCCGGCAGCCGCAGGAACCATTGCCCAGCCGACGGCCCCCGCAACGGGGCCGATGGTCACGTTTTCAAAGCACAATAAGTCGGCCAATATTCATACTGACCAGACCGTTCTTGAACTTTCCGAGGAACTCGGAATCGGAATCGAGAACTCTTGCCGCGTGGGAACGTGCGGAATATGCAAAGTGAAGATGACGTCCGGCGAGGTCGAAATGGCGGTCGAGGACTCTCTCGACCCGGATGAGAAGGCCAACGGCATCATTCTAGCCTGCCAGGCGAAACCCAAGATGGCCATCGCGGTTGAGGCGTAGCCATGAAGGAACGTGAACGCATCGTCATCACCGGCATTCTCGGCGTCTTGCTGCTTAGCTGGATGGGGTTCCTCGTTCACCGTTCGCCGCGCTTTGCGGGCAGTGGCATTGGGGCCGTGTTTGGGATAACGGGGGCTACGCTCATGCTTGTCCCGCTTGCGTACCCAATCGTAAAGCGCGTCCCTTTCTTCCGCGACCTGATAACGAAGTACATTTCGATGCAGTCGCTCCTCACCTTGCACGTCTACGCGGGCATTTTCGGACCCCTGCTTGCAATCATTCACACCGGCCACAAGTATGACAGTTGGCTGGGAATCACCCTGACGGCAGTGATGTTGCTCGTCGTCGTGAGTGGGTTTGCGGTCCGCTATCTGCTCACCTATGTCGGTCACGAGATTAGCGACAAACTGGCCCTACTACAGACTGCCCGTGGTGACCTTGACCATGCATGGGGAGTGCTCGAAAACCTTCCGGCTGAAATGCGAGGCCTTCCTAAAGTTCCGCTTTTCCTAGCCGGTCTTGCATCATTGGGGCTTGAGCTTTCCTCCGGTGGCCCAGCCGGTGAGGTCACCCGCATCGCCGAATCCGTGGCGGACCTGGAGTACGCGGTCCGCACGCACGAGTTATTCAAACGTTGGTTCAGCCGGGCTTTGAGTTTGCACATCATTCTCTCTGTGCTCCTCTACGTTCTCCTCGCGCTGCATATCTGGGCAGGGATCCATTTCGGACTGAGGTGGCTCCCATGAAACTTCGGACGATGCTCGTGAGTTCGGTCGTCGCGTTTGTGGCGCTCTTCATCGGGTTCTTCGCAGGGCCGCCGCTTTACCGCTACGAGCCGATCAGCGACATGGCCAGTGCCCCGTTTTGGCAGCGCATGGCCGCACCAGGCGAGTTGTCAAAATCGCACGCTTTTCTCGAAAACAAATGCGCCGCTTGCCATACGCCTGTAAATGGCGTCGAAGCGCAGAACTGCATCGTCTGCCACGCCGGCAACAAGTCCATCCTCCAACGACAGGCGAGCGCCTTTCACGCCGACATCGCCGCGTGCGCGGCCTGCCATCTCGAACATCAAGGGCGTGTCCCACGCACGACGAAAATGGATCACGTCGCCCTCGGACAAATCGGCTTACGGCAAGCCCAGAACGCTGCTGCCCCGAACCATCAGGAACTCGATGTACTTCTCGCCTGGACGAAGAAGAGCACGGCAGCGCCGAACGCGCCACAACTCGCGCGCGAGGAGTCGCTTCTTAATTGCGCGACGTGCCACCAAACCAAAGACCGGCACCGGGGTCTGTTTGGAAACGACTGCGGAGTATGCCACGGTACGACAAAATGGACGCTCCCGGATTTCCGCCATCCTCCGCCTACCTCCCTGGAATGCGCTCAATGCCACGAAGCGCCGCCGAGCCACTACATGATGCACTTCAAGATGATTTCGATGAGCATCGCGCGCATGGAAAAGGCCGAGGTGAATCAATGCTTTCTCTGTCATCAGACGACGGCGTGGAATGATATCAAGGGCGTGGGCTTCTACAAACATCACTGACGTTCTTAACGGATCATGGGAGATTAACAGATGAGAATCGAAACACCAATAAGCAGGCGGGGATTCATCCACGGATGCGCTGGGCTTGGTGCTATGGCAGCCGTGCAACGGACCGTGTCGGCTTACGCCCAAAACCATGCTTCTCACGCAACCCCTGCACCAGGTGGGGTTACCAATGAGATCGAACTTATAGTTCGCGAGGAAATGTTGCATATAGGCGATAGGATCGGAAGCTCAATCACGATTAACAACACCTTGCCCGGTCCCGTGGTGCGCCTGCGGGAAGGGAGTGAGACGATACTCCGGGTAACGAATCATTTGGCGGACGACACGTCGATTCATTGGCACGGACTTCTCCTGCCCCCAGCGATGGACGGTGTTCCAGGCGTCAGCTTCTCAGGCATCAAGCCTGGAGAGACGTTTACTTACAGCTTCCCCGTCAGACAGAATGGCACCTACTGGTACCACAGCCACTCGGGGCTCCAAGAGCAGGCAGGCCATTACGGGCCGCTAATAATCGACTCTGCGGAGCCTGAGCCATTTGCATATGACCGGGAGTATTGCATCGTCCTCTCCGACTGGACCCCGGAGATGCCTATGCGAATCGTGTCCAAGTTGAAGAGCAGGCCAAACTACTACAACTTCCAGCGGCGCACTGTAGGCACATTTTTGCGTGATGCCTCCAAGGGCGGCTGGAAGTCCACTATGAAGGAGCGGCTGGAATGGGCGAAAATGCGCATGGATCCCACTGACATTTCCGATATCACGGGGTACACCTACACCTTCTTGATGAACGGGCTTGCGCCCGAAGCGAACTGGACCGGCCTTATTCAACAAGGCGAACGGGTGAGGCTGCGGTTCATAAACGCAGGAGCGGCGACATATTTTGATGTCCGCATCCCTGGTTTGCCGATGACTGTTGTATCTGTTGATGGACAGCACGTCCAGCCAGTGACCCTAGATGAGTTCAGAATCCCAATCGCCGAGACCTACGACGTGATTGTCGAACCAAAAGCAGAACCCGCCTATACCATATTTGCCGAGGCGATGGATCGTAGCGGCTTCGCACGCGGCACACTCGCGACCGAAGTGGGTATGTCTGCGCCCCTGCCCTCTCGCCGACTGCGCCCTGTTGCGACTATGGCCGATATGGGAATGGGAGAGATGGAAGGGATGAAAGGCATGGAGGGTACGGCGGGAGGCATGGAGGCCATGAAGGGGATGGAGGGAATGCAAGGTATGGAGGGAATGGAAGGGATGGAGGGAATGCAAGGTATGGAGGGAATGGAAGGGATGGAGGGAGTGGAAGGGGTGGAGGCGATGGACACGGCTGAGACTTCAACGTACAGCACGATCCCAGTGCCTCATGGCCCTGACCACCACGGCATTGGCAATGCCAATACTCCCATGTCAACCAAAAGTCGATTGGACGAAGCAGGTTTGGGGCTAGATGATGCAGAATGGCGCGTTCTGCGATACAGCGATCTCAAGAGCTTGGCGCCCAATAACGATCAACGGCCACACAGCAGGGAAATTGAAGTACACATTACCGGCAATATGGAGCGCTATATTTGGGGATTCGACGGCAAGAAATTTTCGGAGTCGGAGCCCATCGTCTTCAACTATGGCGAGAGAGTTCGGCTCACACTTGTCAATGACACGATGATGAATCACCCGATTCACCTCCACGGGATGTTCATGGAACTCGATAATGGCTCGGGTGCATTTAATCCTAGGAAGCACACGGTGAACATAAAGCCAGCGGAACGCGTATCCCTAAACATCACCGCAGACGCTCTCGGCAACTGGGCTTTTCATTGCCATATCTTGTATCACATGGAAGCGGGTATGTTTCGCGTTGTGTCCGTCAGGGAAATGAAGAAAGGAGTGGCATCATGAAAAGAACATGCCGCCGTCTTAGATGGTCCGTCCCGGCCACAGCCATTCTGATGCTCGCAGCGACCGCGGAGGCACAGGAAGCCTCGGACCACTCCATCGGGCACACACAGGAACCCATGGAGAAACCAGCCACGGCAGAGAGCCTAGCTAGTCCCACCGCAGCCACAAATGGCGAGACTCAACTACCTGCTGTAAGCGTTGGCAAAGACTGGCCTGCCCCGGTGGAAGACACAAAGCGGTTCGGATCACTTCGCATCGATCAACTTGAACTTCGGCTTGGAAACGACACAGACAAACTGGGGTGGGACGCTGTGGGGTGGTACGGCGGGGACTACAGCAGGTTCTGGTGGAAGACAGAGGGCGACTGGGAAACGTCCGGTACGCAAAATGGTCAGGTCGAAATTCAGGGATTGTATGGTCGCCTCATTGCCCGATACTGGGATCTTCAGCTAGGGCTTCGCTATGACTACGTCTCCGGGCCTGGTGTTGACCGATCACGGACGTTTGCCGTGATCGGCCTTCAGGGTCTGGCGCCGTACCGGTTTGAACTCGAACCTGCTCTGTTCATAAGCCAGGATGGCGATCTTTCAGGGCGCCTGACGGCGTCGTATGACTTGTTGTTGACGCAGCGATTGATACTTCAGCCGCGTGCGGAACTGGATGCGGCTTTGCAATCGGTGGATAAATTTGGCGTGGGCGAAGGAATCAATAGCCTTGACCTTGGTATGCGGCTGCGCTATGAGGTCACGCGCGAATTCGCGCCGTACATGGGCATCCAATGGAGCCGCAAGTTCGGTGAAACTGCTGCAATTGCCAGGAGCGACGGTGAATCTACCGAAGATGTCGAGTTCCTCTTCGGCCTCAGTATCCGATTCTGATCGCTGCCCGTTGAATAGGAACCATCTGGCTAGAGCGTTTCACAATTGAGATGTCGCGCTTGTAACTTTTCTTTCCGAAGTAACGCGCTGTAATCGCCTCGGCGAAGCCCCGGGGTCTCGTTCGTGAATTCTTCTAGGGCGTTGGGCGTGTCAGGGTCGGAAGTGCCACGCTTCGTGACGCATTCACGGAGGTGGGCGCTGCCTTTGATCCGGTTGCGGAACGTTCGATGCGGTAGCGCGGCGTGAAAAGCGACCGTAGGCAAGTACCGCCATCAATCCCAATCCCATCAAGAACGTGTCACCAAACGCGTCCCGTATCCCGTTGACCAGTTCTTATTTACTTGCAGGACAACCTGTTCGGGTGTTTCACTTTCGCCTGCCTGCTATTCATGCCCGCCCTGCGTAAGTTTGAGTCCGAGGCGCCATATACTCATCAAGAACGTGTGGAACGGCTTGTCGTTGGGACTTACCTTGTGGGCTTCATTCTTGAAATTGGCGTAGTCCACATCTTCGGCCATTGTGGCTACCACCCGCAACACGTCTGCGCGGGGCGCGGTGATACGGCACGGGTAGTCGGTGCCGTATTTTTCGTCAATTTCGGGTAGCCCTGCGAAACGCTTCTTTAAGGCTTCGAGGTGTTTACGGTTCCGTGCCCGTATCATCATGAGTTCAGGGTGCGGAGGGGCGGGATATGCATTGTGCGGGTTGTCGCCTTGAGCACACACAACACTGAAAAATCCATAGGGGGTCATAATCCACATTGCATTTACTCTCCTTCTTTGGCTGTTGGTTGATCCGTAGTATCGGGTTAGGTCCCCGGTGCGTGGTGTCTCATGACCTACTGCCGGAATTTGCGGCGCTGGCGAAATCCACGCATTTTGGACTTGTCCTCAAACGGAGTATTGGAGAAGAACGCGGCATGGATGCACGTATCTTCAAAGATGAGCGCTGAACCGCATAGCTCCCGGTGTTCAAGCCGTAAGTCGGTCCCGAGTCCTACAGAAGGGAAACTTGATTCCGAACTGCCGAGGATCTGATCGATGAACCGTCCAACAGACTCAAGATCGGCATGACGTTGACTTTCCACCTTGCCAGGCATAGCGTCGATCACGTAACTTCTCAGGAGCTTGTTATGGATGTCCGAATAGGCCTCCGGGCGTGAAAGGATATCCATTCCCACCACAGCACTGTCTATCAAGAAGACCAGACCTCGTTGCTTTGCCATTTTTGGAAAGGCTTCGAGGCACTCGTTCAGTTCGTGTTTCCTCCCCTCGTAGACGTCACGCATTGCGCCCGTTTCGCTGCTTACTCCTGCCGATTCGCAAAGCGTGTCAATCTCCTCCCATATTGCGCCCTGGTCAGAGCGAAAAGAGTTGGACTGATTCAGGGATGCCGATACGGATCGGTTCTTTGCCGCCCGAATTTTCCGAGCCATTACAACTTCGGAGTCTCTGAACTCTCTCGTGACATAGGACCAGCGGCCACGCTCAGTGCAACTGACATTAATGACCGTCTTGCTCAAAGATTTCAGAAGTATGGTGGAGTTTAGCACCCGATTCTGTTTAGCCCCGGCCAGTTCTTCTCCATCGAGAAGGAGGACCGGTATCTCGCCTGAGTTGGTCACGGTCACCTCGGGTACCGAGCCACCTTCCGATACTTCTTCAACCTTCAACACGCCCTTCTGAAGCGCAACACCCAGCGTGATGTAGTCCGGACCTGTGACGCCATTCCCCAGGATTGGAAAAGCGACAAGATTATGAAATGTCTGTACCTCCCCGAGGGCGATCCCTTTGAGCATATCTTCCAGAGTCATGTTCATGGCTTGATTCTCCCCTGTTGTTGTTGGTTTGTCATAGATCCATCAAAGCCCCACCATCGCGCCCATTCTCTGGAGCCGGTCCTGTCATATTTCAAAATCGACCCCTTTCTTTTGCATCCGATGGTATTTCTTTGGTGCGAAGCGAAAGAGCTGGGCTGCCCGATGAGAGACATCCTTTTCAATCTCGTCCAGCGGTTCCAGAATATCGAGCTTCTGAATCTTCTTCCGAAAGTTCCGCTTGTCCAACTCCCGACCCAGGATCACCTCGTACAAGTGCTGGAGTTGTCGCAGTGTGAATTTCTCTGGCAGCAACTCGAAGCCGATGGGTTGGTACCGTACTTTTCCACGTAATCGGTCACGTGCTGTTGCCAGAATGTCTTTATGATCAAAAGCAAGAGCAGGTGTCTCCCCTACTGGAAACCAGGCCGCATTTCGTGCGTCGGTGGCCGCCTGCACACTGTGGTCCGACAACTTTACAAGGGCATAGAAGGCCACCGAAACCACCCAACCACGTGGGTCCCGTTCTGGATTGCCAAAAGTGTAGAGCTGCTCCAGGAATACCTGCTTCAGTCCCGTTTCCTCTCGAAGTTCGCGTTCTACGGCCTCTTCGAGCGATTCTCCGGCATGAACAAACCCGCCCGGCAACGCCCATTTCCCCTCAAATGGATCGATGTCCCGCTGAATCAGGAGCACCCGAAGGTCCTCGTCATCCAGACCGAATACTACGGCGTCAACCGTCAGGGAGGGTCTTTGGAACTCATTGGTATGTGTCATCATTCAACCTCAAGTGATCGTGTGCTTAGTAGACTATCGTGAATTGCTAAAGAAGGTCCCGAAATAGATGTTTGGATCTGCTTGCTGGCTTAGTGTCTAAAATACACTTATATTTTGTCTTTGTCAAGACCTATGAATGAGAGTACCCCTGGGCTGCATATTTCGGGCGCGACCACTCTTCATTCCCACCTGATCCATTCGTGACTATTCCGGAATCTGAAACGATGGTGTGATATGAACTAACTCCACAGCTCAAGAATCAGCTCAAGAATCTTGACTCAATCTCGCACCGCCACTATGCTAAGCCCTACTGCGTGCTGGCGGCGAAGAGACTGGGGGAATGTCTATCCGGATATTGGGAGCAACCTTGGCGTCGTCGCTTCGTGGGTTGCTGAGTGTATGCGCACCAGGATCTTCCTTTACCGCAGCAGGCATACATCCGATAGATTGAGACTGAAGGAGTCATCCCACGTGAGTGAATTTGAGCAGCTCTTGAAGAACTACCAGCGCATCAAGAAGCGTTCCGCTGAAATTGATAAGACCCTGGGTGAAATCAGCACCAATCTGGAGCAGAAGAAGGAGCGTGCCCCAACGCTCCTGAAAAACCTGAAGCTGGCATCCGACTATTTCTCCGAGATGAATCAGAACGGTGAGAAACTGGCCCAGGTCCTTCTCGAACTCAAAAGCCAAATAGAACCTCATCGGAGCGGATATGGAGCCCATTTGGGAAGCCAAATAAATGAACTCCTCTCGACTCGCGCAAATAGAAAGCTCAACGGCAACTACCCCTGGTGGCAAGACGGAAGTTTTTGGATCGAAGTCGATGAGTCCGAGGCCACCGTTAGAATCTGGTATGGCAAAGAGCATGAGCTTGTTGATACCTGCCCATTGGATGCCACCAAGATTCTAGATGCACTTGAGAACTCGAGAAAAACTTTGTGCGTTCATGGAACGGACAGCGAGTTTGTGAATCGCCTTAACGCTGCGTTTGAAGCGATTGAGCGGTCGAAATCCGTGCCAATTGTTGCCCTGATGAACCGAGTCGCCTGGGAATTACAGTCGAGCAAGTTCAAGGAAAACCCTTCGGGAAAGCTGTTTCGGGACTACAGTCGGGCACAGTTTAGCTACGAGATATCAAGATACAAAGCGGCATTTTTGGCTGCCGGATATCACTTGGTCGTTGCCAGTAAGCAGAATACGCGTAGCCGGGCAGACTTTCTTTGGATTCCGGATCAGGATTCTGGAAACGGCCAGTGCTATGCCTTCGTGGAGAAAAGGGAACGAGCGGGAAGGGGTGAATTGCAATGACAGAGGCGATAGACGGTTTGGAGCGAAGTGTTGCTCGCACCGTAATCGAAGTGGTGGGTCAGTCGGGAATTCCGCCGGAATTCGGCTACGAGTACTTTACCTGTGGAATTGACGACTACCTCAAGACCATTGATGACGACTACCTCTCCGATTTTGTGAAGGACGGAGGCGGGGCCTTCAAAATGGTTGTGGGCGTCTACGGCGGGGGCAAGACGCACTTTCTCTATGCGGTTCGGGGGTTGGCCTGGAAGAGGGGCTTCGCGACATCTTATGTCAGCCTGAGCCCTGGCGAGAGCCCTTTTCACAAACTGGAACTGGTCTATGGGGCCATCATCCGTGGCCTTGTACCGCCTCCCAAGCCGGGCGCGCTTCCATCCGGGGCGCACTATGACCGAGGGGTGATCAATCTCGTTCGTTTCTGGGTGATGAAGCGGCAAGAGGAGTATGCACGATCCGGCCTTGCAGAGGACGAGATTAACGATCAGATGCTCGGCGACCTGGAAAGTATGCAGGGCATTGAAAGCCTTAGCTTTAAGCGTGCCATGATTGAGGCCTTTAAGGCCGTGTGTCATGGTGATTCCGAGAAGCTGGAGTTGCTGGCCCAGTGGATCAGCGGCGAAGGATATGACTCCAAACATCACAAGCCACTTGGAATATTGCACAAGATCGACAAGGCCCATGCTCCGACAATGATCCGTTCGCTTATTCAGTGGTTGCGGGAGATCGGGCTATCTGGTTTAGTTGTGCTGCTGGACGAAGCGGAGCGCGTGCCGAGCCTGAGTACCAAGCAGCGGGACGTGCACCTGGGAAATTTGCGAGAACTGATCGATGGGTGTGCACGTTCTGATTTCAGTGGTTCTATGTTCTTTTATGCCGTCCCGGACGAAGGCTTTCTGGAGGGCAATTCCCAGGTTTATGAAGCGCTGCGACAGAGACTGGGAACGATTTTCAACGAGTTTAACCCGTCTGGGGTGAAGATCGAGCTTGAACACATTAGTGGGGATCCGGTGGAGATGCTCGTGAGCATTGGCCTGCGATTGGGCAAAGTTTTTGAGGTTGCGTTCGAGTGTGACCTGAAGCTGGGTGAGCGTGAGTATTTTATTACCGATGTGGCAAGCAAGGTATATGATTTGCGGTATGGCGATACGGGGTACAAGCGGATATTTGTGCAAAAACTGGTAATGGCATTCCAGTACCTCAGGAAGAAAGAAGTTGTTCCGTCACTTGAAGTGCTCGGACTCGAATGAGATGGAAATCGGCACTGCGGTAGAACACAGGGTATATGGAAAAGGTATTGTAAAGACGCTCCGTCACAGCGGCTTTGAGTGCCGGGTGGAGTTTGATTTACAGATACAGCTTTGGCTTCCAGCTTCCCAGCTTCGTGAGATTGAGCAACCCAGAAAGATGATGCATCATACCATGGCGTCCTGGGGTACGAAGGAAGTCAAGAAAGACAGAGTCGATTCCGGCCCTGCGACCATACAACCCATTGTTGTTGATGCTCCGCAGCTTCAGAATCCGGCCCGAGTAGAGCCCCCTATTACTCGTCTTAGTGATAAAAAGCACGCGCCCCGCGTTGTTACGGTCGCACCAGGGAGTAAATTCGTGGCGCGACAGATGGTGGAGTCAATGCGAATGGGAGTGGTCTCGGAGAATCATGCAACCAGATTCACCTTGGGGCGAGAATCGGTAATGGAAGATCTGTGCAAGCATCTCTGTGATCCAGACAGTTTACCCATCGTGCTTACCGGGGAGTATGGGTGTGGTAAAACCCATTTACTGGACTATCTCTACGCAGTGATTGGGGAACGGCATGGATTCGCGGTGGCACGTTGCAGCTTGGATGTGAACGAAGTTGGTTTACACCAGCCCAAAAATGTCTATCGGGAGTTTGTAAAGACTTTTCGGTTTACGGAACGTGATAGCGGTTGCGTACTGGACTTCTCGAACTTTCTTAGACTCCGGGAGGTGCGAAACCTCCTCCGAGAGCATGCTTACTTCGGCTGTATCGATTCGGAGCATATTGACGCGGAAGTTCTCGATTGGATAACCGGTCGGGAGGATTCCATAAAACCGTGGCTGCCTGTAGGGAGGAGCTTCCAGTATTTGCCACCCCTATATCCCTATCAGAATGCAGCCAACATTTACACTAACCTTCTTACCGGTCTCTCGTATGCCTGCAGAATGGTGGGCGGTCGGGGCCTCGTTCTTCTCTTTGACGAAGCCGAATTTTTGAATGGGCCCTTTACAGCGTATCAGCTTGCCCGAGCCCAGAATTTCCTTGATGCGATTGTCCGTTGTGTGAAGGAAGATAGTGGCATTTCGGATAGGCCAATCTTCACGGGATTGGACTTTACAAGAAGTGCGAGGGAAACGCCATTCCTGTATCGCAGGGGCGCAGACCTCAGAGCGTTGTTTGCATTTGCAGATTCGGAAATTGCGGATATTTCGAGTCAGCTTAAGTCTGCACACCGAATTAAGCTCGATCCTTTGGATTCAAGTTCTTATGACTCTGCCCTCGCACAGGTAAAGGCCCTGTACAATCAGGCCTACGGTACCGTATTTTCTGCCGAGGAGGGAGATGTACAAACTCGCTGGGCACAGTTGCAAGGCCTCACGGGCAGCCCTCGTCTTTTCTTCAAGGGGTGCGTGGAAGTGTTTGATCTGGCCAGGGCAAAACTTCAGAGCGGCGTAGTTTTGTGAGTGATCGTGAGGCGCACAATGCCATTCGCCAACGTCTTCGGTGTGCTTGGACACCTTTCTTTTCCCGATTTGGAAAGATGACCGCTCCCCAAATTGCGGCAATACCACGCGTATTGGATGGGGAAAATGTCCTCCTGATAGCGCCGACAGCAACCGGCAAGACCGAGGCTATTGTGGCTCCCATCGCGGAACTACTTAAGGCGTCGGGGGACAAGAACCAGTTGGTCATTTACCTGGTGCCGACGAAGGCACTCGTGAATGACATCTACGCACGACTCAGTGGCCCACTCACCGATTTGGGACTTGAAGTCGCTCGGAAGCATGGGGACCACCCCACCCTTCCAGCCAAAGCAGTGTTGAATTTCCTCATTACGACGCCGGAGTCCCTGGATTCCCTTCTATGTCGTGCCCGGAAATTGATTTCAAATGTCCGACATGTGGTCGTAGACGAAGTCCATCTTATTGACAAAACGTATCGTGGCGACCATGTACGGGTACTCCTTCGGCGGCTTCAGGAGTGTACGCGACACCCCAGCCTATCCTATCAACTCTTGTCCGCCACGGTTGCTGCCCCGGAGGAGCTTGCCCAACGCTATCTGAAGAATTATGTCGTTGTGACAGTAGCAGGGCCCAGGGAGATTGAATCCACGCTGGTTCCTGATATAGAAAGTGCGATTAAGCTTGCTCGGGAGCGAAGGTGGAAAAAGCTTCTGGTATTCGCCAATAGCCGTAGGGCAGTCGAGTCCATCACCTCAGCACTTACGATGATACTTGGTCCCAACAGGGTGGTCGCGCACCATGGGAACCTGTCCAAGGAAGCGCGAGAGAATGCAGAGACCTTCATGAAGGAGGCCAGCTTTGCTGTTTGTGTCGCGACAAGTACCTTGGAGATCGGCATTGATATAGGTTCCATCGATGCCGTTGTGCTTGCGGATCCTCCATACAGCATATCCGCATTGCTTCAGCGCGTGGGACGGTCCAATCGCAGAAGCACCAGAATTAATGCAGTAGCCATAACGGCGGGCGGCGAACTGGATTCAGTCTGGACAGGTCTGTTCAACATCGCCCGGCAGGGTACACTCGAGGATGACCCCTATAAGGTAGATCTTTCAGTGGCTTTCCAACAGGTCCTCTCCTTGGTTTATGAGTGCGCACAGGGCGTACTCCGGGAGCGTATCGCATCGATGGTGGATGTCCTCATAGGACCTGAGCAGATGGAAAAGACCCTGAGGATTCTCAAAAAGCGCGGGTTCATAGACTTCCGGAACGATACGATCTGGGGAACGGAAAAGCTGCGGAACCTGGGCGATCTCGGAGCTGTCCATTCCAACGTTCCCAACTCCATGGACTACCAGGTTGTAGATGCCCGTACGGGAAAGGAGTTGGGTAAGATATCTGAGTCCTTCGATTCAGAATTTATTCTCTCGGGACGTGCGTGGCGTGTAGATGATTTCAGGGGTGGCGTCATAAAAGTTGTTCCGACGCCGGGCATCGAGCATAGACCAGCAGCATTCAGGTCCAGGGTGGGTATGGGTGCATTTGCATACCTAGTGGACGATGAGAGGGACTAACTAAATAAACCCAGCTGTTCCAGGGTTCGGGCTTTTGCTGTTCGCTTCACCGTTAGCTAATGTCTTGCGCGGGAATCTGTTGCGGAGAGCTGCAACGAAAGCTGTGTCACCCCTTGGGGAGATCATCTCAAATGGCGAGACACCCCGGGCCCACGCGAGGTAAAATGGTGATGGCCAATGCTGCGTGCATATTTCGGGTGCGGCTACTTCTTCATTTCGGCGGGGCCATCTAGAACGTTTCGTCGCGGCCACCTGTTTCGGGTAGGCGGGGCCATCTAAAACGTTTCGTCGCGGCCACCTGTTTCGGGTAGGCGCGGCCATTGATTTCGGGGTGCGGCCACCTCTCTCCCAGGGGCAATTTCTGGTTTCCTTTCCGGGTATCGTGTGTCGTTTTCCAGCCATGGCGGCTGGAGTATGACCGGCATGTAAGTGCCTGGGAGAATTCGATGAGAGAAAGTTTTGGATCCACATTGCTGCGAATAGCCGTTCTCAGGCAGGTGCACATTAGCCTACAAGTTCTTCCTCAAGGGACTCCCCAAAATAGCGTACAGAAATAAAACGGTCGACCGCCACACGCTAGTCTGAAGGGAAGCGCATTATGTGTGACTTCCATTCACTCCTGTCCGACGCGCATCGCCGCCATGCGTCCACCTTTTCAACCCCTCTTGGACTTGTCACGAAATCCCGCGCGTGTCCATAAAAATGAAGTAAAGTATGGGTAAGAGGAATAGAGCATTTCTCTCTGCAGAATCAGATACTCAACATACATCCGGTAATCTGAAGCCTCTGTTGGATATCCATTTCCAAGCAGCAAAGCCTTACTTTCCTGCAGCTTCTTTAGTTCCTTCTCTTGACTCTCCTTCGTCGAATTGCATTTTTCCTGTGCTTCTTCGACATCTCTTTTCCACGACTTGTACCTGCGATAGCCCAATCGAGACTCCGAATCAGTGAGTCTAAGCTTTATGTGCCTATACCACGGTAGATCCCTGAGCGGATTGTCGATCGGACTGGAGATTAAGCGGTCAAAATTGCTTTTCGCTACCGCCACACGTTCTTCGCATTTCTCCACCGTCAAATGGCGTTCCTGTATCCTATCGAGGTACTTCCGAGCATGTTCTTCTTCGTTAAGTATTGCAACGTGTTTCAGTAAACTGAATACCCGATTCCACTCGGCTTCTGTGCTGAACTTGCATGGAGCAAAAGCATTGTACAACGTTTCTATTACACTCGATAGTCCCTCTGGAATGGACCCTTGAATAAGCTCAATAGCCGAGTGAAAATTCTTGTCCGTTTGAAGTAGGTGAAGATTTTTCTCGAGGAGAACGTCTTTAAGAATGTCGGGTAAAACAGGATCGCAACCTATAGCAAGAGATAATTTTTCCCATTCCAGAAATTGTATTACTACATTGCCAGTCAAGAATTGAATTTGAGTTGAGCACACGTTGTAATCCGACTCCAACTTGACTACTGCTAACTGAAGTTTCTGGACCTTGGACTCCGATGTCAGCTGACTCGAAAGTAGTTTATTCCTCTTGGCCTGAACCTTAAGCAGGGGCAGCTGCCTTTGCATAATCGCCCCCTCAATTTTGTCTACTGCTTCTGAAGTGCGCGGTCGGGGGTTAGACGAAGTCTTTCTTTTATTCACGACAAGATCGGGATAGAACAACTCGTCGCATTCCGGCAAATCACTTACTCTGCTTGCACGTTTATCTGCCTGCTTTTTTTCTTTCAATTCAACTCTCGTTTTCTCTAGAGTGAGCTTTGTAATCCGCGCCTCTAGATCAATTACCTCACAATCGAGCTTCCTAATTCGTGATTTGCTCTTATCTAAAGAGTCCACTGCAGCACTTAAATCGCTCTTGGCCAAGTCAATTTTTTTTTCGAGCACGTCTTGGAGTCTTAGCTGTTTCAACAGCTGACCGGAGTCTGAAACCACTTTGCTTGTATCGATACGAAAAGCATTGAAGGCTGCTACAATATCGGATCTGTCGTTATCGGTGTTGGCCAACTCGAGACTATGAATAATCTCGGAGATTGTCACTTCTATACCATCTACAAAACCGCCCCAATTGCTCTCGTGTACACTACGTTCAGCCATAATTAAAGTCTCCCTCAGAAGGCTATTAAACAGAAATTTCAATAATTGCATATTTAGGTACGAGTATTCTATCGGAAGGCGCATGCAAGAGGGCCCCGGTCGCCCTCTTTCATCTATGCGATGTGATTTCGCAATCTGAAACAGTGGTGTTGTATATGCGAAACGGCCCTGGATAATCTGCCCTGAGCGTAAATTGGATAAAGAAAGCTCATCAGAGAATCTGTCATCTTTGCTCTTGTTTCAGTGGTGTTGGCCTTCTATTTTTCCCTGCTGCACACCGCCGCGACCACCCGGGCGTCTATAGTGATGCTCACGCCTTATTTCTCAACGCATCCGCATCACTTTGGTCATCTGGCTATTGGCCAGCTAGATCGCCTTGCAGTCGGCTACGTCTCGAATGGGAATCAAAAGGGCCGAAAAGTCAAACATCTAACTTTTTGGAGACCTTCATCGTGATTCTGATGTCCGCCCGATAGTGGCTGCATTGTCGAGTTCAATCCGTTCAAGCACCCATCACTCAGCCCCAATGCCTATCTCCAACAAGAGACGGTTTCGTCCAGCACCGAATAGGGAGACTTACACAAGGGATCTATTCGATCAGCCTGTTGAGACACCCAACTCACCCACTCCATCAATTCCTGGCCGGAATCTGAGCCATCATTCTTCTCCGCATGAGCCTTCACGGCATCAGCGTATGCCCTTATCTTCTGGCTTTGGTGCCAGGCATCCACGACCTTTAACAACTGCGCCAGTCGAGTACGCTCTTGTTCCTGCAATTTACGTAACTCCTCTTTTCTACGTGACTCAGCTATCCGACGAACTTCTGCCTCTTCTCGCTCGATCCGAGCTGGTCGCTTCTTTACCGCACATTTAAACAGCGCCACGATGAACACTGCACGTTATGGAATTGGATAAAAAAGGGTTGGTAGCTGCCTTGGACGGATCCCCTACCAAGAGCTTTCATGGCTCATGATTCGAATTATCCTCACAGGAGCTTGTGCCTTCGTTGGAATCCATGTGATCGAGAATGCAGGTGAAGAATTCTGGTGAATTGATTCGATAGCGGTCAGCGCTGGCCACGATAGGACCAAGTGTTTGAGATCGGAGTTCGGTGAGTTTTGACAGATGGGCTTGGATAGCAGGAAAATTATAGTCCCACCATGAAGTATTGTGTCCCTGGTGGGGCTGTTAAACGGATAATGTGACCGAAAGGGTTGTCAGAAGGAATTTGCCTGACGCCACCCTTTCCGACGGAAGGCGGCCACTTTGCTGAGGGGGAGCGCAGGCGGCGCGCGATAACGTTGATCGGGCACAATTGTGTTCCTTTTTGGCTTTTAAGGCGAGGAGGTTGGACTGGCAGCAGAGTTAGGCCCTGAACAATCCGTGGGTATCGCGTGAGCAGGACGGATTGGATCGCCGTTGACCACGCTGGCTGCAGGGTATCTTACCGAGCCAATCTTGTGAAATATTCCACTTATTCCGACTCGGTTCCTCGCCGAGTTGGAAGCCCAGTTCAAAAGCAATAACCCCACCAGGAATTGGCGTTCCTGGTGGGGTTTTGCATTGGGGCTACCCGTGGAGTGCAGCCCAGGCGGCGGCGGTCTTGTTGTCCCGGTGGACATAGACCTGAGTTATGTTGATGCTGGAGTGTCCCAGGATCGCCTTGGCCGTTTCCATATCCGCACTGGCTTCGATGAGAGTGGCGGCCGTATGTCGCAGTCGGTAGGGGCACCAAGTTTCCACACCAGCTGCTTTGCAAGCTCTAGCTATCGCGCGGTTGTAGGCATGGGGGTCATAGTGGTCGCCCACCTCTCTTTCGGTCTTCTTTTTGTTGGGCGCTTGATTGGGGCGACGGTGGGAATCGGCGTTGCGGTTCCGATCTTTCTGGGCGTCTTTAGGTGAGAAGAGAAAGTCCATATCCTTCCGCAGGAGAAAAGGGCGAAGTACGGATCGCGCGCGGGGACCAAAGAACAAGAACCGTTGCTTTCCACGGTAGCTCGTCTTGTGTTCGCGTATCACGGCGGACCAGATTTCACCCGTGCAGTCGATGTCACCCCGTTTCAAATTGAGGATTTCCGATGGACGTGCCCCCGTAAGGAGCTGCAGTCTAATGATCGCACGCAACGTGGACGGAAGCTGTTCCAGAGTTTTGTCGAGGACTTCAGCGGGAATTACATCACGGGTCACAGGATCTTTTCCAACACCACGACCTCGGCGGAGTCCGGGAACGGTGGCAAGTGCTTGGTAACATTCCACGGGCAACATCTCATGGCTTGCCGCCCACTGGAACATTCGCTTAATGATCCCGGCACGATTGTTGATTGTGGTGATCGACAGATTGTCCTGCACCCACAAATTGCGTACAGCACGGAGAGCCTTGGGTCCAAAGGAGGTGGCGGCAACTTCACGGTACAGGGTGAGCATTTTCTTGAGGGTGATATCGACTTCAAAGTACGACGAACTCGGAGTGGGCTTCGTGCCGCGATAGTAGATTTCGCAGTGATCCATGTACGCGGCAACGAGTTCCACCAAAGTCAGCTTTTCTGGGGCAACGGGAAGGCGGTAGCCATGGGACATCCACTCGGCAATCAGCACATGATAGGCACGATGGGTTTCGGGAAGACCGTGTTTGCCCAAATAGTGGCGCTTGCCTTCTATTTCGGTGAAAGCTTGCCCGGAGGGCTTGTGAAGGCGAAGCGAAGGGGTACGGGGAGTACCTGGATTGGGCATTGGAGCGGCTCCTTGGGCACATCCGGTTATACTAACCGAATGGTTGAGGGTTTGTAGCCGCTCCGGCGCTGCGCCGGGTAACGCGTAAGTACGTATTTCAGCAGGAGTTATGAATGGTGGGCGATACAGGGCTCGAACCTGTGACCCCCTGTGTGTAAGACAGGTGCTCTAACCAACTGAGCTAATCGCCCTAAAGGGTGGAAGCACGTGACGTGCTTCTCGGTACGCACAAGTATAGCATCCTTGCGGAATAGTATCAAATAGGACGGGGCGAACAGCGTCGCACTGCGCCTGTCGGCCACGCTGAAATCAAAAGCCCCGCATCGGGCCGGAGGGCCTGATGCGGGGCGGACAGATAGCATTTTCTTGCCAGCCAGCTTTCGCTCAGCTCAGCACCACATCACCGGTTTCACCCGTGCGGATGCGTACGGCGTCGTCGACCGTGGAAACGAAGATCTTGCCATCACCGATGCGGCCCGTCGAGGCACCGCCGATGATCGCCTTCACCACTTTTTCCACCGCGTCGTCGGTTACGACGATTTCCAGCTTTACCTTCGGGAGGAATTCCACGACGTATTCCGCGCCGCGGTAAAGTTCCTTGTGTCCCTTCTGGCGGCCAAATCCCTTGACCTCCGAGACGGTAAGGCCCTGAATGCCAACGCCGGAAAGGGCATCCTTCACTTCTTCCAGCTTGAACGGCTTGATAATCGCTTCGACTTTTTTCACCTTTATGTTCTCCACTCCATCGCCGGGGCCACCGAATCTCGGAGCCAGCGCGACAGGCTACAGGTTTCTTTGGGTCCACTCGTCACCGCGTGCAGCGGGTTCCCGAGGGTTTCATGCGGGGGAGGCCACGGGGCCTCCCCCGAACTGATACTGATTAAAGTATGTAGCCTTCTTCGCCGTGTTCGGCAAGGTCCAGGCCCTGGCTTTCGACTTCCTCGGAGACCCGCAGGCCGATGGTAAGGTCGATGGCTTTGAACAGTATAAGCGAAACGATACCGCTATATGCCAGCGTGACACCGACGCTCATCGCCTGGGCCATCACCTGGGAAACCATGTCTTTGCCTTCGGCATAACCAACACCACCGAGGGCGTCGGAGGCGAAAACACCGGTCAGCAACGCGCCGACAACACCGCCGATACCGTGTACGCCGAAAGCGTCCAGCGAGTCGTCGTAGCCGCCTGCCCGTTTAATGACGGTCGCACCGAGGAAGCAGATGCCGCCCGCGGCGACACCCATGAGGATGGCGCCAAGAGGGCCGCAGGTGCCGGAAGCCGGGGTGATGGCCACAAGACCAGCCACTGCGCCGGTCGCCGCGCCCAGCGCGCTGGGCTTGCCATGCTTCAGCCATTCAATGCCGAGCCAGGTGAGTGTCGCGGTCGCCGCGCAGATCTGGGTAACCAGCATGGCCATACCGGCGGTGCCGTTGGCCGCCGCAGCGCTACCAGCGTTGAAACCGAACCAGCCGACCCACAGCATGCCCGCGCCCGTGATGGTCATGGTCATGTTGTGCGGAGGCATGGGCTTCTGGGGATAGCCCGCGCGCTTGCCAACCATGACGCAGGCCACCAAAGCCGCGATACCCGCGTTGATGTGCACCACGGTGCCGCCGGCGAAGTCCAGTACGCCCCAGTCCCAGAAGAGGGCACCGGGACCGGACCACGCCATGTGGCACATGGGCGCGTAAACGAGCACCAGCCACAGGGCCGTGAAAATGAGCACAGCGGAGAACTTCATGCGTTCCGCGAAGGCGCCGATGATGAGCGCCGGCGTGATGATGAAGAAGGTGCACTGGAAGGTGATGAAGACCGACTCGGGGAAGGTCAGCGTCAGATTTCCCACCGTCAGGTTTTTCAGGAAAGCGTTGCTCAGGTCACCCACGAAGGCGTGTAACCCAATTACTCCTTCCACCTGTGTGGCCGGCACCGCGAAGGCCAGGGTGTACCCGCAGATAACCCAGAGCAAGGTGGCCATGGCCGTAATGGTGAAGCACTGCATGAGGACGGACAAAACGTTTTTCGACCGCACCAGGCCGCCGTAGAACAGCGCCAGACCCGGGATGGTCATGAACAGAACGAGCACGGTGGATGTAAGCATCCAGGCGGTGTCGCCAGGTTCGGGTGTGGGGGCCGCTTCCTGGGCGTAGGCAAGGCAGGAAACGGACAATGCGAACATTGCCAATCCAAGCCGCGACCACGCCCCACTGCGAAATCTCTGCAAAATTTTCACGAAACTCTCCTTACACTAAGTCCTGAGGCGTGCGATAAAATGGTTATGGCAGCTAGTGCAGGCAGGTAGACCGGGATTGTCGAGATAGCGACAATAACCGGGCGAATGGCTCCATCCCATTACCCGATGTGCCCAATCCGTTTCACACGCCTTGTAAACGGTTGAGCATCATCTTTGCCCGACCTCCAAAAGCAGCAATTGTGCCAAACTCGATTCCGGGCCGCAGGCGCGTTCCGGGGCGTCCGCAAGCCTTTGTCCTGTGGCTGTTTAACGGGACGTGACCGGCGCGTGGGCCGGCCGGGAGACCGGTGGAGGTCAGCCAATTGAATGTTACCGTTTGGTAAGAAGGTTCCGGGCATTGTACCCCGAAGTAGGTTTCAATCTGCCCCGTGCCGCTAGATTCCTCCGCAGCCCCCAGGGATGCGGGGCACCTTGATCGCAAGGGCCGGGTTGGGCCATACTCCGCTCACGTTCGGGTGCGCTCTGCTCCCGGCTCCTTCCAGACCCACCCTTCCGCGGAAGGCTATCCAGAGGTGCGTTCCACAAGCCATGCCCGGTAAAGCCAATGCTGTAAAGTCAGGCAAAGAATTGGAAGTCTCCGTGTCGGAAGTCGGCGCGGCGCTTGGACTTGTGGTGGAGTCGCAGGTGGCGGTGGGGCGGCGAATCTGGGGGGCGCGCCGCCAGATCGATGTGGTGCTCAAGCACCCGGAAACCCGAATCAGCCTGGGGATTGAGTGCAAGTATCAGGGCACCACAGGCTCGGCGGAGGAGAAGATACCCGCGACCATCGAAGATATCCAGGCCTGGCCCATTCGCGGCATTGTGGTCTTCGCGGGGGAAGGTTTCTCGGAGAATATCAAGGCCTACCTCCTTTCCACCGGCAAGGCCGTGGAATTGTGCGATTTGAAGAAGTGGCTGGAGCTCTATTTCGGACTATGACGGATACAGCGCAACGGGGCCCCGCTCCCCAGCCTTTTCTGAAGTGGGTGGGCGGCAAACGCCAACTGCTGGCTGAGCTCCGCACCCGCGTGGCCCAGGCCCGGCCCTACGGACGCTACCACGAGCCCTTCGTGGGCGGCGGTGCCCTCTTTTTCGACCTCTACGGCCGCCATGAACTTGGCCGCTCCAAGGCGATCCTCTCGGACAACAATCCCCGGCTGATCGAGGCCTACGAGGGGGTGCAGAAGAATGTGGATCAGGTGATCGCCCTGCTGGAGCGGCACCAGACGGCCCACAGCGAAGAGCACTACTATCAGGTGCGGGCCGAAGTGCCGGAAGACAAGATCGCCTGTGCCGCGCGGCTCATCTACCTGAATCGCACCTGTTTCAACGGGCTCTACCGGGAAAACAGCAAGGGCGAGTTCAACGTGCCCATGGGGCGCTACAAGAATCCGCTCATCTGCAATGCGGCCAACCTTCGGGCCGTGTCCACCGCGTTATGCCGCTGCCAGATTCACCGCAGCCACTTTACCGCAGTGCTCGACCGGGCCCTGGAGGGGGATCTGGTTTATTTTGATCCGCCTTATGACCCCGTATCAAAAACGGCGAACTTCACGAGTTATCACCGCGACCCCTTCGGAGAAGATGCCCAGCGCTCGCTGGCCGATGTGTTTCGACGCCTGCACGGCCGGGGCGTGAAGCTGGTGCTCTCCAATTCGGATACGCCCCTGATCCAGGAACTTTATGCGCCCTTCACTATCGAAGTGGTAATGGCCCGCCGCCAGGTGAACAGCCGGGCGGACAAGCGGGGAGAGGTCAGAGAAGTGCTGGTGAGGAACTTCTGAGCGTCACGCTCAGTCTTCGTCAATCAGCGCGGCGCGGATTTCGAGGATCTCGTCCAGGTTAGCGAAGAAGACGTCCGTGATCTCTGGATCGAACTGCCGTCCCCGTTCTTCCTTGAAGAGGTCGAGGATGCGGTCGAGGGCCCAGGCTTCCTTGTAGACCCGCTTCACGCCCAGCGCGTCAAACACATCCGCAATGCAGGTAATACGCCCGAAAATGTGGATGTCTTTGCCGGAAAGGCCGTGGGGATAGCCCTTCCCGTCGAAGCGCTCGTGGTGTTGCAGGGCGATAATCGCCGCTGCCTGAAGCACATGACCTTTCGTCACCTTGAGCATGTCGTAGCCCATGGTCGCGTGGGTCTTGATGACGTCAAACTCTTCCGGCGTCAACTTGCCGGGCTTGTTTAGGATGGCATCGGGAATGCCGACCTTGCCCACATCGTGCAGGGGCGAGGCGAGGCGCAGAATTTCAGCCTCTCCCGGGGTCAGGCCGCACTTCAGGCCAAGGAGCTTGCAGTATTCCGCCACGCGCTTTACGTGGAAGCCTGTCTCCTGCGAGCGCGTTTCCACGATTTCGCCCAGGGTGAAGACGATTTCTCTCTGGGCATCTTCCACATCGCGGAGCAGGCGCACATTTTCGAGGGCCGCTGCCGCGTGGTTGGCCATGATGCTGAGAATTTTCAGGTCAGCTTCGGAGAAGGTGCCGCCGCTGCGCTTTTCCGTCACATTGAGTACCGCGATGACCTTTCCCTTGGCGGAACAGGGTTCGCCCAGGGTCGAGGCCTTGCGCTCCAGCGGAACGGAGATAAAGGAGTTGTCGCGGAGTTGCCAGCTCAGCTTGTCGACAGTGGGCTCCTGGCGGATGTCTTCAATGAAGAGCGGCTTCACGTTTTCCGCCACCCAGCCCGAGATACTGCTCTTTACATGGATCGCGGCCCGGTCGAAATCCTGGGGGAGTCCTACGCCGCGCGCGATTTCGAGATTCTGGCCGTCCTCGGAAACGAGCATGAGGGAGCCGCGTTTGGCTTCTACCCGTTCCAGGGCGGCTTCGAGGACAAAGTCGAGGAGGGCATCTTCGGAACGAATCGATGCGATCCGCTCGCTGATCTTGAACAGTTCCGTGATCTCGAGAAGGGAGGCATTCTCCTTGGCGAGGCGGCAACGCTCCAGCGCGTTGGTGACCGCCATCTTGATCTCGCTGAGATTGAAGGGCTTGAGGACGTAGTCGTAGGCCCCTTCCTTCACGGCGGCGCGGGCTGTTTCCAGCGTGGCGTAACCCGTCATGACGATGGGAACCAGAGCGGGCGAGACCAGGCGCGCCTTACGTATCAACTCGATGCCGTCCATTTCGGGCATCATGATATCCGTAAATAGAACCACAAAATCGTTGGATGCCCGCAACATCTCCAACGCAGCCACCCCATTGGGCGCGGACTCCACGTTAAACCCTTCATCCGTCAGGATATCGGACATTAACTCTCGAATCACAATTTCGTCGTCAACGATCAGAATACGTTCCGATTTTGCCATATGGACTCCCGATACCGTCAGGGCACTTAGGGTTATCATACCACAGTTTCGCCGAAACTTCGCAAAATACGTTTACGTCAATTTATGTGCCCAGCTTGCGGGCCAATTTGAGGGCTTTGCGGACTTGATTGGGTGCCGTGCCACCGGGGTTGTTGCGGCGACGCACGATGGCCTCCGGCGTCAGCACGGCATAGACGTCGGCCTCAAACTTGGGCGAAAAGCGCTGATAGTCCACCAGCGGCAATGCTGGGAGGGTACACTTCTGCGCAACGCAGTGGCGCACGATCCGCCCGATTATGCCATGGGCCTCGCGGAAGGGAACCCCTTTCACCACGAGGTAATCCGCCAGATCGGTGGCTTCCATGAAGCCCTGGCTTGTCGCGGCGGCCATGGCCTCGCGTTGAATGGCGATGGATGGAATCATGGCGGCAAAGACCGCGAGGCAGAGCTGGACTGTATCGGAAGCGTCGAAAATAGCCTCTTTGTCTTCCTGCAGGTCGCGGTTATAGGTCATGGGCAGCCCCTTCATCAGGACCAGTAGAGCGTTCAGGTCGCCGTAGACCCGGCCGGTCTTCCCCCGGACGAGCTCGGCCACATCGGGATTCTTCTTCTGGGGCATGATGCTGGAACCCGTGGTGAAGGCATCGCCGATCTCCACGAAGCCAAAAGCCGGCGTGGACCACAGGATCAGCTCCTCGCTGAAGCGGGAGAGGTGCATCATGACCAGCGCCGCATCGCTGCAGAACTCGATCATATGGTCGCGGTCCGAGACGGCGTCCATGCTGTTTCGAGAAATGGAATCGAAGCCAAGCGCCTTCGCAACCTGATTTCTATCAATGGGATAGGGCGTTCCGGCCATGGCGGCGGAGCCCAGCGGAAGCACATTGGCCCGCTTGCGCAACTGGGTGAAGCGCTCGGCGTCCCGGGTCAGCATTTCCACATAGGCCAGAAGATGGTGGGCCAGCAGGACCGGCTGGGCGTTCTGGAGGTGGGTAAAGCCGGGGAGAATCACGTCCACATGGGCCTCGGCCAGGTCCAGCAGGGCGGTCCGGAGCGTCCCAAGCAGCCCCACGATAGAATCGATCTGGTCCCGTATCCACAGGCGCATGTCCGTGGCTATCTGGTCATTACGGCTGCGACCGGTGTGGAGGCGCTTGCCCGCATCGCCAATACGCGCCACCAGGGCGGACTCAATATTCGTGTGGACGTCCTCCATCGCGGTGTCCCAAGCGATTTTGCCCGCTTCCACGTCTTTGGCGATAGCTTTCAGGCCCTTGACGATCTTGGCGGCCTCCGATTTGGCGATGATGCCGCAGTCGCCGAGCATTTCGGCGTGGGCGACGCTGGCGCGGATGTCCCAGGGGGCGAGGCGGGCGTCATAGCTGACCGATTCTCCGAGGGCAACCACCAATGCATCCGTCTGGCCCTCGAAGCGGCCACCCCAAAGTTTGCTCATTCAAAATCCTCGCGCTATAGTATCTGCAGGTAAATCGAGAAGCCGGGCCGTGAAGTGCCACTGCTCGCCCCGACTATAATATCCGATTGTCGCCACCGGATTCGAACGGACCCCGGCAATGCGCCGGTGCCTGACACTGACCCCGCAACCTGTTGAATATACTGGATGCTATGGACGACTTCATCGAACAAGTTGAGCGTTATCGTGACGAATTCTACCGGTACGTGCTGAGGACCCTCTGGGACCCCGGCATGGCGGACGACGTGTTTTCTTCGGCGGTTCTGGCCGCGTGGGAGAATCAGCACAAGTTCACACCGGGCACGAATTTTCGCGCGTGGATGTACCGCATCATCACCAACAAGTGTTATGTGGCCAACCGGGTCACCGGCAGAACGCCGGCGCCCATCGACGATGTTCCTGAGTCGTCCTTCATGGACTTGTCCGACGATCACGGCTACTACGACGTGCTGGACAATCCCCAGGAGGTGCTGGAGGAGTGCGGCGACGAAGTGAACGTCGCCCTGGGAAAACTTTCGGCCGCGCAGCGCACCTGTTTGCTGCTGCGGGGCGTGGAGAAGTTCTCCTACAAGGAAATCGCCGAGATTATGGAAATACCGGTGGGCACCGTCATGACCCACCTCTCGCGAGGCCGGGCGAAGCTCCGAAAAGAGCTGCTCTCCTACGCGCAGCAACAGGGTATCGTACGGAATCTGCCTCGGCTTATACCGCGCGCACTCCGGGATACGGATGAAAACGGCTTGCAAAGCCACGGTACCGCATAATGAGCACCGACGAACGAGAAAAGCGATGGATGGCGTACATGGACGGCCAGATGAGCACGTCCGAGGCGCTTGAATTCGAACGGTCGCTTTCTTCTCGCGAAAAGGATCGGCTCAATGGCGAGGTCCGGCTTGAATCGGCGGTTTGCGAATCGCTGATGGGCCGTGAATGCTGCCCGATGGCCCTGTGGAACTCGCTGAATGAGAAGATGAAGAAACCCGCCCCCGCCATGTCGCGAAAGTACTATTGGCTTTCGCGGGGAGTTTCGGTGCTGGCGGCCACGGCGCTCGTGGTCTTCGGGGCCACGCTCTACTCGGACATGGGCCGCAGTCAGAATTTCGCCGAAGCGAGCATCATCGAGATCGACAACACCACGGTCGTGGATTTCGCCAAGGCTTCAGAAGTGCCCGCGACCGTTGAAGCAGCCCAGAAATTTCTGGATGACAATAAGATAGACCTCCAGTTCGTCAGCCTGCCCGCACCGGCCAGCGGACATGCCCACAAGGTGGAATTCCTGGGGGCCTGCCGCAGCAAGTGCAAGGAAAAAGGCCTGGTGGAATTGCGCTTCAGTTGCTGCGGCAAGCCCGCCGCGCTGCTCGTGGCGCGCCAGGGCACGCCCGGCGCCCAGAAGCTGAAGAGTGCCGCGCGCTGCGGCAATATCCAGGAAACCCGCGTGACGGGCGACTACGTCACAGCGGTCGCCTGCGGCCACGACTCAAACGGTCTCATCGACATGCTCCAGCCGCGGAAGTCCACCCTTATCTGAGGACCGACAACGTTACCCCGCTTGCGCCCGTAATTCCCTCCCTCTTCGAACGCCCCTATATCGAAGATCACTCCGCCGCGCAAACTCCGTCCAATTCGCCAGCGATTCCGCAGGCAGGCAAATTCGCATTCGTAAGCGCGTTTGTTTTTTGGGTTTAGGTCACCATCCCCCTCTCGGGCAAATTCGCATTCAGAAAGTGTTGGGCTTTTTGCGTCTTGTCTTGTATAATTATCTTATACAAGACAGGAGGCCCCATGCACCGCAGCAATATGTCGGCACAGGAACGGGAGTTGCGTTCGCGCCTTGCTCAGTTCGCTCACGCAAAGCCCTGGATCCACGCCACCCTCACCGTGCGCCTCGTAACCTGCGGCAAGAGTAGTTGCCGCTGTGCCAAGGGGGAACGGCATCGTGCGGTATACCTGGTTTCCAGTGTTAAGGGAAAGAAGCGCCAGGTCTTCGTGCCGCCGGAATTGGAGGAAGAAGTCCGCCAGTGGGTAGATAACTACCATGCCGCGACCGACCTGCTGGAACAGGTATCCGAAGGGACGTGGGAAGAGCTCAAGCGTAAAAAGGAGACAAAAGATTCTTAGGCGCTTCTTCAAATATGCGGAGAAGTTCTACTGCATTCGGGCGGAACTCGGGAAAGTTTCGGATCGCCGCAAGGAAGCGCGCATACCGTGCGCGCGTGTTGTGCTGGCGCTGTTTCTAATGGCCAGCGCGCGCCTTGGCAGTCTCAACGCCCTGGAGCAGGCTATGAAAGGCTCCTCGGGTAAGGCGTGGCGGGACTGGATGGGTGGGGACTTGCCCAGTGCCGACCGTTTGGGGGAAGTGGCCGCCTTGGTTGAACTCGATGATATGCGGCGCGTGCTCCTTGGCTTCCACCGCCGCCGCAAGCGCAAGAAGGCTCTCCCCTCCTTGCCGGGGCAATTGCGCGTCCTCATTATGGACGCGCATGAGATGTGGACAAGCTACCGCCGCCATTCCAAAGACGCGCTGTCGCGCACGGTTAAGGTCAAGACCCGGAACGGGGAGGAAGAGCGCACCCAGTACTACCAGCGCTATGTTGCCGCCTATCTGATGGGCAAGACGGGACGCCTCCTGTTGGACTTGGAAATGCAGCAGCCCGGCGAGGGCGAGATCGCGGCGGCGCAACGGCTCCTTCGTCGCCTGCTCACCGACTGCCCCCGCGCCTTCAATGTCGTTGCGGGCGATGCACTCTACCTCGATCCCGATCTCTGCCGCATGGTCCTGGACAGCAAAAAAGATTTCATCGCCGTACTCAAGAACGAGAACCGGATACTCATCCAGGACTTCAGGGGCACCATGGCACTCGAAGGCAAGGCGCCGGAGCAATTTTCCTTCAACCGAAAAGCTTGCGCCTGCCATGACATCGAAGGCTTTACCACCTGGACCCAGTTGGGGAGCCCCGTGCGCGTCGTACGCTCCGTGGAAACCGTCAAAGTCCGACGCCAGAGCACCCGGGAAGCCGAGGAACTGAGCAGCGAGTGGCTCTGGGCCACCAGCCTCTCCACGAAAATGGACGGCACACAATCCATTGTGCGCATCGGCCACGGGCGCTGGAGCATTGAAAATCAGGGCTTCAACGAGCTGGTGCGCGACTGGTATGCCGACCACGTCTACCATCTCAACACCAAAGCCATTACGGCCATCCTGCTGCTCATCTTTCTGGCCTACAACCTATTTCACGTATGGCTGGACCGAGGGCTCAAGCCCGCCCTCCGAAACAAACACAATGCGGACTACTTCTCAAGCCAGCTCTTCGCGGATTTCTACGCCGTCCTCGCCCCGCCCGGCTAGTGCCAGGCCAACGCGCCTTCACCCAGCCGCATGACCACCCTCCCGGGGTGGGAGCCCCCCCCGTCGCCAATGCGCAAGAACCGCAATGGAATCACGCCGTCGCACCCCCACGACACACCCCACGACACCCCGAAAATTGCCTCAAAACAACAATGCGAAATTGCTCCAGACCAATCGGACAAGCGAAGTACTCAAAATACAGCCACTTACAACAGCGTCTGCGGAATCGCTGCCAATTCGCCGTCCGTGTTGCACTTGACCTGAGCACCCAGTACACTTATTCGGTTCAAGAACTTTCCCTGTTCACACAACGTGCAAAGAGGAGTTATTTACCATGTCCAATTCCGTAAGCCGCCGCGGCTTCCTACAGACGGCCTCGGTTACCGGAGCCGCCGCGCTCGGCGCCGGTGCCACCACGATTTCGGCCCCCGTGAAGGCGGCCGCCGCGGAGAAGTATACGTATCAGGGCGGAATCAGCCCGTGGCCCCTTTCGATGAATACCAGCACCATCCGCCCGGCCACTCTCCAGGACAAGATTAAGGTTACTGCGGAAGCGGGCTGGGACGCCATCGAGCCCTGGATCAACGACTTGGAAAAGTACGAGGAAGAAGGGGGCAACCTCAAGGACCTCGGCAAGCAGATCAAAGATTTGGGGCTCTACGTGCCCAACGTAATCGGGCTCTGGAACAGTATCCCCGAGAACCAGGCGGAGTGGGAAGCGTCCCTCGAAATCACGCGCAAGCGCATGCGTCAATGCGCCGATGTCGGTTCGCAGCACGTGGCCTCCATCCCCACGCCGGACCGGGACAACTTCGACGTAAAGTGGGGCGCGGAGCGCTACCGCGACCTCCTTCGCATCGGTCGCGAAGACTACAACATCATCGTGGCCATCGAGTTCATCGGATTCCTCAAGGGGCTGAATAAGTTCGGTATGGCCTGCTCGCTGGCCGTGGATTCCGACGATCCCACGGCGTGCATCATCGCGGACACTTTTCACCTGTGGCGCGGCGGCTCCGGCTTTAACGGCATCCAATTGCTGAACGAGAAGATCCTCGCGAATTTCCACTGGAACGACATCGGCGCGGACGCGGTGCCGGAAGGTACGGGCGACGCCATGAGAATTCTTCCGGGCGACGGTGTGTTGCCACTGCACCAGGCGCTGCGCGATCTGAAGGCCATCGGCTACACGCGGACGCTTTCGCTGGAGCTTTTCAACGAAGAGCTCTGGGCGAAGGATCCCAAGGAAGTGTCGGAAGTGGGCCTCAGGAAGATGCGCGAAGGTGTGGAAAAGGCGCTGGCCTGATCGAAAATCTTGCGGGCATCCCGGGTGCTGCGAGGTGGCGCCCGGGATGCCGGTTTTGCATCGGAGGACGCGTGGAGCATGTGCTGGTCGAAAAAGAGTATTGACCACGGAAAAGCACAGAACTTCACGGAAAAAAAGAAAAAGTAAAAGCGCGTTGTGCTTCCATCTAGTCTCCTTTGTGCTCTTTGCCTCCTTTGCGGTTTCATAAGAAGACTAACCACAAAGAACGCAAAGAGCACAAAGGAGACGCTTCCCCAGCCACTTTAATCTTCAATGCGCGGCATTTTCCAACGTTGTTAGGAAATACTCTTGCCTAAATTTCCAGACGGCCCTCTGAATTCGGATGTGTTTACTTGCTAAATCAGCCAGCTAAGAAATGGGTAAAGCGCATCGCAGGCTTCTGTGCGATGCTGCCTTTTGTGTTTGTCGGCGTGATGTTGCTTTCGAACGGGCGTGTGGGCGTCGGCGAGGATCTGTCGGCGAGCGCCTTGCTCGCAACGCCCCCCGCGCCCCTCGGCGCGCCCGTTACGCTCAAGGTGGCAACTTTTAATATCCACGATCTCTACCTGGTCAGTGCGGATCGCCCCCTGCGGATGCGTTCCATCGGCGCGAAGCTCATGATCCTGGATCCCGATATCGTGGGATTTCAGGAGGCCTTCATCGCTTCCGATCGCGCGCTACTGCTGAAAGAGCTCGAATCCACGCGCCTGAAATATCACCAGTATTATCCCAGCGGAAATGTGGGCAGCGGGCTCCTGATTGCGAGCGCCTTCCCCATCAAAGAGGTGTACTTCCATCGCTTCACCACGTCCAACCCCTTCTACAAGATCTGGGAGGGCGACTGGTGGGCCGGCAAGGGCGTGGCGCTGGCCCGGCTGGAGTTGCCCGAGGGCCACATCGACTTTTACAACACCCACGCCCAGGCGGGCTATGGCAACCCCGCTTATGACCTCGTGCGCAACGAGCAGATGGCGGAGCTGGCCGATTTTATCAAGCGCAGCCACACCGGAAGCGTCCCGGCACTGCTGGCGGGCGACATGAATTGCCGCATTGAGGACACCGAGTTTCAAACCGCAGTCAACGGCGCCGGGCTGACGCGCGTTATGGTGGGCGAGTCCCGAATCGACCACATCTTTGCCCGGATCGATGAACGTTACACCGTTGAAACAACAAAAACCGAGCCCATTGAGGCCGTGGTCAAGCTGGGCGAGAAGGAAATATCGCTGAGCGATCACCCGGGTTACATGAGCACCATTACGATCCGCCCCGGCGGAGCCAACACAAACAAGGAGTGAACCATGATGCGACGCGCATGCGCGATGCTGCTGTCCCTGCTGATTGCCGCCGGAATGGCCCAGGGCGCGACCCCCACGATTGATACGATCAAGGCTTCGGCGGAGACCTCCTGGAAACAGGTGCAGTCCTTCACGGGCGACGTGACCATGGACTTCCTGTTCCCCGTGGGAACGGAGCCGCTGAATCTCACGGGAGTCGGAACACTGAACTACCTGCGGGACAAGGACAAAGACAAATATCGCTTCAAGGTTGTCACCAAGGTACCCGAACCCTTCGCCATGGAAATGAAGATGGACGTGCTCTATGACGATGACAAGGTCTACACCGTAACCGAGGTGATGGGGCAGAAGAGCAAGCAGGAAGGCAAGCCCTCGCTGGAGCAGAATGCCCTCCCGCCCGGCGGGAGCAGCCTCATCGAGGCGATGGAGGCCCAGATGGCCTTGACGCCGCTCGCCGACGCGAAGGTGGGCGAGCACGATGTGTTCGTCATCGAAGGCAAGCCCCTGGAAGCCGCACTGCCCTTTTCCAAAGCCATTTTCTATATCGACAAAGGACTCGGTATCCAGAGGAAATCCGAGATCTACCAACAGGACGGCACGCTGGGCATCACGATGACCTTCAGCAACATCCAACTCAACTCAAATCCAAGTCCGAGCCTTTTCGTCCCTGAACCCTGAGCACATTCGGAAAAAATTTCAGCGGCCACGCCATGAATCGCGTGGCCGTTTTCATTTCAGCTCGGAACAATTCGGCCTGTGAAGGGTCACGACGGACCCGAATGGCACTAACTTAAAGACATGATCTGGTGCAGCTAAAGTTCATGCCGGGTGCCACCCTCAAACGTAATCGCGCAGCGATGGAGTTTGTGGGTGTTGGGACTGTAATGAACGATAGTCACGCCGAACCGACTCCGCCATGGACAAGACACGCTACCTCGGGAGTCTTGCTCTGCTCTGGAGTGATTCTCCTTCGCCGCCGTCCCCGCACCCACAAGCTCCTCCGCTTCGCTCCCCTGCTTGAGGGTGGCACCCGCAGTCGTCTTTGACCGTTCGAATATGTTGTGAATCTTGTCCTCAAATGACGCTAAGTTGGCACCATTCACAACTGTCAGAGAAAGCGCTGGAAGAGTCGCTCACCATTGCCGAAGAAAATGGCCTCCCGCTCGGACGCGTCCATTTCCAGAAAGCGCATGGCAAAGCACAGCGCCGCCAGGTTTTCATAGGCCGCGAAGGTGCTGCGATGGGCCATGCCGCCCTGGCGCGCCACCATTCCATCGGTGCAGCAATGCCAGCTCAGGCCCATGCGGACATAGTTGCCGCGAAAGCCCACCGCCGTAACGAGGTCGGAGCCGTACATGATTTTGGAGCGGTCGTAGTGCTTCAGGACGGTGAGGAAGACGCCCGCGTCGCACACGGCGGACGTGTCCATCCAGACATTATCCGCCCGAACCAGCTCGGCCACCATCTTCTCCGCATTCGGCGTGATGAAGCAGCGCCCGCAGTGGGCGAGGACGAACTGGCAGTTGGGAAACGCCTTGGAAAGACGGGCGATGTCCCGCAGATTGTCGGCGTCGCCCATGCCCGCCTGTCGGGCCACGTGGAGCATGACCGCGAGACCATACTTGTCCGCCAGGGCGAGCTGCCCCTCCGGGATGAGATCCGTGATATCCGAATCGTTCATCGGCTTGCCTTCGACGAAGCACATGTAGGGCTTCAGCACCGCCGGGCGATATTGAATGATATCGGCCTCAAGCTGCTCCAGCGAATCGGACGGCTTCACAAGCCACGCAAAGATATGCCCCGCCGGAGTGCACTGGGTCGCCACCTCCAGGTTCTCTTCCGCCATCAGCACGTCCGGTGTGGGGTAGCCCATGACCATGCCGCGCACGTTGATGCCGGGGAGGAGGACCTCCCACCAGTGCTGGAGCCACGGAAGATCCACGTTGCCCAGAAGATCGTCTTCGGCAAAGGAGAGAGTCTCCGCGATCTGCGGGTGACAGCGGTTGATCAGCAGGTGCGTGTGGGCGTCAAAGATCCGCGCCGGAAGCCAGGGCGCGATCTCGGTCTGATAGATCTGGCGGTCGTCATCGGTAAGGGTCAACTGGCGCATGGGTGGGGGCTCCTGAAAAAATTGGGTGGATCCGTTTGCCGCGTTGGGCGGCCAATCAGACCGATCAGACTGATTTGACGGATCAGTCAGATCGGTCTGATCCGTCGGATGATCGCCGTATCGCGATCAGCTCCAACTTATTTCTCCATTTCGGGCGGCTTGGTCACCGTCATGCGGCAGCGGCCCTTTTCGCAACTGATGATATCGTAATCCACCTGGTAACCATACTCCTCAATCAGCGGGGGATAGAGCACCTGACAGTGTTCACAATACTTCTTGTAGGGCTCGATCCGGCCGGATTGATGCACCAGCTTCGCCGAGGGACAATCCTGCATGTCGATGACAAACATGTCCTCGTAGAGCGAAAGGCGGTGGCGGCCCCCTTCTTCCGTGAGGGTGTGGGTCCAGTATTTGTGCATCCCTTCCAGGCCATCTTTTTCGATGTACTCCCGGAGATTGCCCAGGAAGTTGTCGGAGATGCCCTTCCAGAATTCGTGGACCTTCGCCTCACCGTCTTTTTCTTCGAGGAAGCGAAATAGCTCGCTGTAACACCAGATGAATTCGGTACAGGAAATCATGCTTCCTCCTTCCAGAAGCGCTGGACGCAGCGGCCCGCGGCCTGGTCATAATCCACGCTGCTGCGGTAGCCCGCGCGGCGGCAGATTGCCTCGTTCAGGATACGGGTATGCTCGCAGAAGTTCGGGTCGATGTCGTAGCCCTGCTTTTTCATGTGGGCGATTGCCGGACACTCTTGCACGTCCAGCACGAGCACTTCACCCTCGTCCCGCAACTCAAACTTGCCGCCTTCGAGGGTAAAGATGTGATCCCAGTGGGCACGGAGGGAAGACAATCCCTCGTCGCGCAGCCCCTTGACCAGGGGCGCATAGACGGTGTCCGCCAATTTCTCCAGGTAGGCTTTGAGGCCTTCCATGCCGTAACTTTGCATGATGAACTGGATGCCATAGCTGAACGCGCCATGAAAATCCTTGTGTACATTGGCCATTGTTGGCTCCTGTTGCGGGGTTGAAATGCATGCAGGTCCATGAAGCCTAAAGTGATTGAACCAATTCCGCGTGCCACACGATCCCGAGGAACGAGGGTTCGTGTGTGTTGATCGAGGATAGTCCTGAATCATCAAAGGACACTCATTGGGATCCGCTTGAATCCTTATCCCATTTTCATTTAGTGGTCACGATTCTCTGGTCAAGTCTTCCTTCACCTTCAACGGTAATCTCGCTCATGGCGCACGAATGCTCGTGGCTCGCAATCGTGTGGCACGACCACGTATAGCAGTCTAACTCGATGGTTGAACCGCCGACTCCAGTCTCACACATCGCGCCGCCAACGATTCCAGCGATTCACCCGTCAGCCCGTGCAAGGCCAGCAACGCAGCGCCGAGGCTTGTCGGCTCGGGGCAGGCCACGGCGCGCACCGGTAATGCGAGTGTATCCGCTTTGATACCCATCCACGCCGAGCTACGGGCCGCGCCGCCGACACTATGAATTTCGTTGGGGCGCGATGCGCCGCAAAGTTGCTCGAGTTGATCGCTCAGGGAATCCGCCACGCTTTCAAAGATAGCACGCACGGCCTCAGCGCGTGACTCCGTGTTGGCCCAACCGCGCACAAGTTCCAATAGCGTGGGTGTATCCAGATTGCGGGGCAAAATGAGCCGTCCACTTGCCGCGTTCTCCGCATCCTCGCCTAACACTTCAAATTCCACCGGCTCCGGCAGCGCATTACGAAAGGCTTCCAGCAGGTTCGCGGACACATCGCCAAAAATCATCTGGTAGTATCGTCCGGGTGTTGCGGAAGGTCCCCAGAAAACGGGACTGCCCGCTACGGGCGCGAACTCATCCGCGCAGCGCACCGTGGCCAGAACCGTGCCGGTGGTCTCGGAAACGTCGCCCGATTTCGTGTTGCCCGCGCCGATAGCCCCCGCGTATTGATCCAGGCAGCCGACGACAAACTGGCAACCGGGAGGCAGGTGAAATGCTTCGCTCGCAGCCGGCGTCACTGTACCCAGATTGGTGCCCGCGCGGACGATGTCGCACAGGCTGTCCCGCTCCAGCGCGAGCAGGGCCAGCGCATCCGCGCGCCATTCCAGCGTGTGAATATCGATGAGTCCGGTCAATCCCGCCGCGCCCGCCTCGGTCACATACTTCCCCATGAAACGCCACGTGAGATAGTCGCTGATGAGCAGAATGCGATCAACCCGCTCCCACATCTCGGCGGTCTCTTCCTGGTGCCAGTACAGCTTGGCCAGCATGAACTCCGGCGAGAGTCCGGGAACGCCCGACCGCGCATAGAAATCGGGCAATGCCATGAAGGCGTCCAGTGGCGGATCGATGGCGGCTGCGCGGCGATCATTCCAAATAATGAAAGGGGTGAGCGCGTCGTCCGACGGATTGAGCAAGACGAAACTGTTGGTCTGGCTCGAAAACGTGACGGCTGTGATCGCGGCATAGTCTTCCGGCGCCGAGCTTCGCAACTCCTCCGCCAGTCGATCAATCGCCGTGTCAAAGGCGGGAACCGAAATCTCGCTGTGTACGCCGCGCGTGTTCGTAAAGGGCGTGGGGATGCGCGCCAGGGCCTTGAGTTCACCCTCGGTGTTGAAGAGGGTGCCCTTGAAATTGGTCGTGCCCAGATCGAAGACGAGGATGGTGGAGGAGTTACTCAACATTCCGCGCTACCCTCCGGGCCACTCTGATACACGGTCGTGCCACACGATTGCGAGGTACGAGCATTCGTGTGCCAGGAGCGGAGGCCACAGCAACCCATGAAAAACCACCCGGAAAAATCGATTTGTGGGAACTGCGGGTGCGAATCGCTCGGACGGAGCATGATTCGATTCGCACCAGAGTGACTTCCCCCATCGCACACGAACGCTCGTTCCTCGCGATCGTGTGGCACGTCCGTATTCCACAGACTGCCTTGCGGTAGACGCTATCGAACTTGAACGTTTCCATCAGATTTCCAGCGCCGGATCGCAGAGCAGTTCCGCCGCGAGGTCCATCAGAATGTTTGCACCGTCGGGGCTCTTGAACAGGGCATTCGACGCCTCGTAGCCGCCTTCGGCCAGAGCCTCTTCCGTCACCAGATAGCCCTGCAGCTCACCATTGGCCATGGTGATGGCATGGAGCTTTGGAAACTCCGCCTGCAAATCGAGGACGAACTCCACAAAGACTTCACCCGGGAACGCCGCGATGCGCTGATCGCCCAGGCGGAAGCACTGCACCTCCGCTGGCATGCACTTGGCCGCAGCGGAATCCACGAGGCCCCGGCGGACGGCCTGGGCCAGCGTCAGCGTTTCCTGCGCGCCAAAAAGATCGGTCTCCGCCGTGCGCGTCTCGGGACTGCCCGGTTTCGTCTGCTTCAGCCGTTCAAATCGCGCCGTCGCTGTGTCCACCGCCGCCGCCGCCTCGGCCTCGCCGGGGAAGACCCGCAGGGGCAGCTTGTCCGATGTGGCCCCGTGGCCCAGAGCCAGGTCGGCGTTGAATTTCGGCGTGGCCATGGCTTCCAACACGTTGTCGGCGAGAGCATAGCCCAAGCGCTCCGCTTCGGCAAAGGTGTTCGCCTTCACCACGTGGCGCGGGCTCTGGTTGCCGCAGGCACCCGTGTGATAGATCACGGGGAGGCCCTGCCACGCTGCTTGAAGGCGCTGCCGCGTAAAGCCGGGAAAGTCGCCGCTGTACAGCGTCGAGTCTTCGTGCAGCACCGTGGGGTGCATGGACACAATGAGCATCACGCCGATAAGCGACGTGGTGCCGGCCTGGCGCACAAACCAGACGGGTACTTCGGGAATGCTTGGACCCCCCGGATGGCGCCGGTTACCGCCGACACACGAACCATCCGCAATGGCAAACGCGATCTCCGCTGCTACAGCGGACTTCACGGCCGCCTCACCCGCCGCCACGATACCGTCCTCCAGTTGCTGGAGAAAGGCCGCGTCGGGCGGGGGCACCGTGTGGTCCGCCGCATTGCTCACGTAGGCCACCGTATCCGGTCCGGAGTGGGTGTGGGTCGCCGTCAGGCAGATGGCGCGTGCGGGGATGCCGGTGGATGATGCCAGGCGGTTTCGCGCGCGGCCCGCCAGGTCCTTCGGCACAAAAATGACATCGTTTCCGATGAAGAGTTGCTGCTCGCCGCCCGACTTAAGGTAAAGCGCGGAGCTGAAGAGGGGATCGTGGACACCCGTGCTGTTGCGGGCCACGTGGGGATAGCCGAAGAGGTGAAGGGACGTTGCGGGGGTGATATCCACCGCCGCCGCGCCAGCGAAGAGTTGGTTGTTCACAGGGGAGCCTTTCCGTAGACTGAAACACAACAAAGCAATACGGCCGGGCTACACGGGCGCAACGGGCAACCAGCGGCCGGAATTCTAACCGGGTTGGAAGCCCGAAATACAGGCGAGCCCCTGACGTGCAGCATACAGGACAAAATCATCGGGGCCTCTCGGCAATCGACTTGATAATGTTGTTATAACCAATTATACTTTTCCTATACCTGCGTTGCAATCGATTCTCGACCGGCCTCAGGAAGCCCCGCTCAGCCATGCAATCCACCGCCTACAACCGCGTCGCCGCCACCCTCCGTGACCAGATCCTCTCCGGCACCTGGGAGGGCAGCAACCAGTTGCCGACGGAGCGGGAGCTCTGCGATGAATTTCAGACCTCCCGCATCACCATCCGCCGCGCGCTCCAGATCCTGGAGGAGGAGCAACTGGTGGAGCGGCACCAGGGCGTGGGTACCTTCATCAAGTCGAATCCCGAGCGCAAGATTCCCCTGCTGACGACGGATTACTTTGGCAGCATACAGACCCATGCGCCCGATCTCAGCCGCCGCCTGGAATACCTTCGCACGGCCAGCGCGGATGACGCCACGGCGAAGGCCCTGCAGCTCGCCCCCGGTGAGGCGGTGCTGGAGGGCGTGCGCGTGGATCGCCTGCGCGAGGAGCCCATTGCCACGGACCAGGTATTCATCGTGCAGCGCTTTGCCGACCGCCTGGACATCGCCCATTTCGAGGAAATGGACTTTCTCGCCCTCTGGGCGCGGCGGCAGCGAATCGAGTTGGACTATTGCACCCAGTCCATCGAGGCAACCCGCGCCGTGAAACCCATCACGAGCCTATTGAATATCAAAACGAATGACATCGTGCTCAAGGAGACCAATGTGGTGACGGTCTCCGGCGGTATTCCGGCGGGGCTCTTTATCACCCATTACCGCCATGACGTGTTCCGCTTCGAAACCACCATTGACCTCAAATCTCGCGGGACGATTGGAAAGCGCCATGGATGAGTTCATCATTACGAATGTGCGCTTGGTCGAGCCCGGCGAGGGGATTACCAAGGGCTGGCTCTATATTAACAAGGGCATTATCAAGATGCGCGGAGCGGGCACAGGCGGGGACGGTGGCCAGGTCGAACACATCGACGCGGGCGGCAAGCGCCTGACACCGGGCCTCATCGACATGCACACCCACGGCATGCACCACTTCAACTACGATCGCGGCGCGGACGAACTTCGCGCCGCCGCCGCACTCCTCCCGCGCTACGCCACCACCACGGTGATCCCCACGCTGGTGCCGAAGATGACGCCGGAGATGTGGAAGGTGCTGCCGGAGCTTGCAGCCGCCCTGCCGGATATCACCGAGGTGTCCATCCCCGGTCTGCACCTGGAAGGGCCCTTCGTGGCCATTGCCGGGGCCGCCTGCGCTACGCTGGACGGCGACCTGGGGCTGCTGAAAGAATTGCTCGATGCGTGCGCAGGGCGCGTCAGCGTCATGTCCATTGCGCCGGAGAAGAAGAACATCATCCCCGTGATCGAACATTTGCGCGCCGCGGGGATTGCGCCTTTCATCACCCACACCCGCGCGAGCGCCGAGCAGACCTGGGCCGCCATCGAAGCGGGTGCGCGCCATGCCACGCATTTTTATGATGTGTTTCCCGTGCCCGAAGAGACGGACCCCGGCGTGCGGCCCGTGGGTGCGGTGGAGGCTATCCTTGCCCACCCCGAGGCCACCTGTGATTTTATCTGCGACGGTATCCACGTCCACCCCATGGCGATTCGCGCGGCGATTGCGGCCAAGGGCGTGGAGGGTGTTTCGCTGATTACCGACGCCTCCTTCGGCGCGGGCCTGGGCCCGGGTGTCTACGATACGCCCTGGGGCTATCCGGTCGAGGCGAAGCCCGGCAACGCGCCGCGCATTGCGGATCCCGAGCACCCTTTTTTCGGCGCACTCGCAGGCAGCGCCCTGACCATGAATCAGGGCATGGCGAACCTGCTGAAGTGGCTTGATCGGCCCGAAGCGGAAGTGTGGGCCCTGGGCACGAGCAGCCCCGCGCGCGTCCTCGGCCTGACGGATCGCGGAAAACTGGAGCCGGGCATGCGCGCCGATCTGGTATTGTGGAATGACGATGACGCATTAACCCCCGCCGCCGTTTGGGTGGGGGGGAAGAAGATTTTTTAACCACGAAGAGCACGAAGCACACGAAGGAGAATGAGAAGAAAAAATAAACCAAGGAAGAAGGCAGAGGAATCCAGCGAGAAGTCTACTGGGCGTACGTTTTGCCGGACAGCAGGATCACGGTATTAAGCGGGATGCCGGTTGTTCAAGCAATGTCTCTTCCTTCCTCTTTTCTCTTCTTCGTGAACTTCGTGTCCTTCGTGGTAAAAATACTTTTTGTTTCAGAACAGGAGAGGGACTTCCATGTCCACATTTGAGTTCAGCCCGGCCGAGTGTGTGCCCTTCCGCGACAAGGAAGCCGTTGCGCGGGTGCGCGCCATCACGCGTGAAGAAATTACGAAGCATCCGAACCCCGATCTTAAGATCGAGGTGATCCCCGATGCCGAACTGCAGTTGAAGTGGCTGCTGCACATCTACGCCCAGATCAAGCAGGCGCGCGATGAGAACCGCACCTGCGTGCTCATCACGCCCCAGCCCTGGCCGGGCTACAAGTGGGTGGCGGAGATGATCAACATCAATCGCCTCGATTGCAGCCACCTCCACACCTTCAACATGGACGAATACGCCAACGAGCACGGCCAGACGCCGCCCGCCACGTGGGAATATGGCTTCATGTATTCCATGATGACCCACTTCTACGCGAACATCGATCCGAAACTGCGGCCGCCCATCGAACAACTCAAGGGGCCGACCTCGGAGAACATCAACGACTACGGCAAGATGATCGCCGATATGGGCGGTGCGGACTACTGCTACAGCGGCCCGGGCTGGACGGGTCACCTCGCCTTCGTGGAGCCCGACTGTCCGGAGTTCGACGCGCCGCTGGAAGAGTGGAAGCAGATGGGGCCGCGCATTTGCACGCTGAGCCCCTTCACCATCGCGCAGAATTCGCTCCACGGAAGTTTCGGCCTCAGCGGCGACCTTACCGCCGTGCCGCCGAAGGCCGCCACCATCGGCCCCGCGGAAGTCATCGGCGCGAAGAACCGCATCGACCTCCACGGCATCACGGTGGACGGATCCCAGGCCTCGTGGCAGCGGACGATGTCGCGCCTCTGCCTCCATGGGCCGGTCACGCCGAAGTTGCCGACCTCGATCCATCAATTGCTCCGAACCGATGTGTGGATGACCGAAAGTATCGCCGAAGACATTCGTCCCCGCTGGGACAAAGGATATTGACCATGCAAGCCACCCAATCCTCTATCGACTGGGCGAACGCCCGTTGCGCCGATCTTCCGAATATGGTCGTCCCCGCGCCGGGGCCCATCTCCAAGGAATACCACGACCGCTGCTGCAAACATTTCAAGGGCCTGAGCGGCCAGGTGAAGCTCTTCCCCGTGACCTTCGAGTCGGGCGAGGGCTGCATGCTGCGCGATGTGGACGGCAATGAATACATCGACTTTTCGTCGGGCATCTATGTGACCACCCTGGGCCATTGTCACCCGAAGATTAGCGAGGCCATTGCGAAGTACGCCTTCAAGCTGATGAACGCCCACGACTTCACGACCCCCATCAAGACGATGCTCGTAGAGAAGCTCGCGGATATCCTCCCCGGCGATCTGAACGGCTTCCAGTTCTACGACTCCGGCACCACCGCCGTCGAAGCGGGCATCCGCGTGCTCCGCGCCGTGACAAAGAAGAACGAGACCCTCTCCTGCTTCTACGACTACCACGGCAAGACCTACGGCGCCGTGTCCCACGGCCACATCCGCTCCCACGTCTATGGCGCGGTGCGTGCGCCGGGTGTTCACATGCTGCCTCGCCCCGATCTCTATCGCCCCATGTGGACCAAGCCCGACGGCACCGTCGACACCGATCAGTACATCAATTTCTACCGCGAGTATATCGACAAAGGCACGGTCCACGATGTGGCCGGGTGGGTGCTGGAACCCATCCAGGGCTGGGGCGGCACCATCATGCCGCCGGACGATTTCTTCCCCAAGGTTCGGAAGTTGTGCGATGAACTGGGTATCCTCCTCATGGCCGACGAAGTGCTCACGAGCTGGGGCCGCACGGGCAAGTGGCTCTGCATGGAGCACTACGACACCATCCCCGACATCGTCACCATCGGCAAGGGCTTCGGCAACGGCTTCCCCGTCACCTGCGTAGCCGTCCGCGAGCCCTACAAAGAAGCCTTCGAGGCCATCTCCGCCTCCAGCAGCTACGGCGGCAACCCCATGGCCTGTGCGGCCGCCCTGGCCTCTACCGAGGTCATCGAAGAGGAGGGCCTGCTTGAACACGCCGAGCGTCTGGGCGACATCGCCAATGAGCGCATGGCGAAGATGAAGGCCGAGCACAAAATCATCGGCGACGTGCGCGCGAAGGGCTGCCTCATGGGCATCGAGCTGGTCAAAGACCGCGACAAGAAAACGCCCTTCGACAAGGCGGGCGAACTGGTCTATCAGAAGGCATTCGCCAAGGGTCTCGCGTGGATTCCCGCCGGTCACATCCTGCGCATGAGCCCGCCCATCGTGATGAATGAAGAAACGTTGCTGAAGGGCCTCGATATCATCGACGAGGCCATCGGCGAGACGCAAAAGGAACTGATGGGATGAGTGACAAGGTCTACGGTGTCGGCGTGGTCGGCTGGGGCTTCATGGGCAAGACCCACACCTTCGGCTACCACACCATTCCCTTTTTCTACAGCGAGCCGCCCATCAATTTCGCGCTCAAGGGCGTGTGCGTACGCCGTCCCGAGACGCTCGATGCGGCGGTGCGCGAAGGGAAGTTCGAATTCGGCACAACGGACTTCGATGAACTGCTTTCCCGCGACGACATCGACATCATTCATGTCTGCACGCCGAATAATCTCCACCGCGATCAGGTGGTGAAGGCGGCCGAGGCGGGCAAGCATATCTACTGCGACAAGCCCCTCGGCAGCAGCTATGCAGAGTGCCAGGACATGGTGGCGGCGCTGGTGAATTCCTCGCCGAAGATCGTGACCCAGGTCGCGCTTCAATATCGATTCTATCCCTGCACCCTACGGGCGAAGCAGATCGTGGACTCCGGATTCCTCGGCAAGATCTACAGCTTCCGCGCCAGTTACCTCCACGCCAGCTCGGCCGATCCCAACAAGCCCCTGAAATGGAAACTCGACAAAGAGAAAGGGGGCGGCGGCGTGCTCTATGACCTCGGCAGCCACGTCCTCGACTTGGTCAATTTCCTCGCGGGCCCTCCCGCGAAAATCTTCTGCGAGACCCACACGGCGGTCGCGGAGCGGGTACACCCCGAGACCGGCAAGATGACCAAAGTGGAGACCGACGACTTGGCGCTGCTCCTCGTGCGTACGAAAGACGGCGCGCTGGGCAGCGTGGAGGCCACGAAGATTGCCACCGGCGCCAACGACGAGCTCCGCGTGGAGATCCACGGAGAGAAGGGCGCGCTGCGCTTCAATCTCATGGATCCCAACTGGCTCGAAGTTTACGACACCCGCGACGCCGGATCGCCCATCGGCGGCGATCGGGGCTACAAGAAAATCGAGACCGTGAGCCGTTATCCCGAGCCTGGCGGCTTGTTCCCCGCGCCCGCGTGCAACGTGGGCTGGCTGCGTTCCCACGTGGCCTGCCTCCACAATTTCCTGTCGGCGATTGGCGGCAAGGCCGAGGCACACTTGACCATCCCCGGAGCGGCGGAGTTGCAGCGTCACTTGGATGCGGCCTACAAGTCGGCCGATACGGGCGAGTGGCAGGTGCTGTGAGAAATCGAAGCGTGCTAACGGAGGTTAGGCTTTCAGCCTGACCAAGTTAACGGAGTGACGCACGCTATGCTCGATTCGTTGAAGTCTGGTAACTGGAGACTAGTGAACCGGTCTTGGTGCCGTCGCGATGGTCAGGCTGAAAGCCTAACCTCCGTTAATCCGTTGGGCTCAACGGGGCGGATGCGAGAAGCCGTAGAGAATTTTGGAGATACACGCGAATGAGTTTAGCCCCCAAGCACCGCATTCTCGTCATCGGCGTCGGCTCGATTGGCGAGCGCCATGTTCGTTGCTATCTCGCGACGGGCCGCGCGGAGATCGGCATTTGCGAAATCAACAGCGTCTTACGCGCCACGATCTCGGACCGCTACGGCCTGGCGGAAGTATTCAACGATCTCGCCATGGCCCTCGAACAGCCGTGGGATGCCGTGCTCATTGCGACGCCGGCCCACACCCACATCCCCATCGCGATTCAGGCAGCGAAGGCGGGGCATCATCTGATTCTGGAAAAGCCCCTGTCCACTTCGCTGGAGGGTATCGACGAGCTGCGACAATTGGTGGCCGAGAAGAAGCTCTTCAACGCGGTGAGCTACAACTACCGTGCCCACCCTGGCGTGGTCTCCATGAAGGCCGCCATCGATTCCGGTCGCTTCGGCGCGCCGCTCCAGCTCTACTCCATCATGGGGCAGAGTTTTCCGACGTACCGACCGGCGTATCGCACGATTTACTTTGCGGACCGAAAGCAGGGGGGGGGCGCCATACAGGATGCCATTACCCACACCTTCAATCTGGCGGAATGGCTCGCCGGCCCTATCACGCGCATCATGGTCGATGCGGATCACTTGGCCTTGGAAGGGGTCACCGTGGAGGACACGGTCCACGCGATAGCGCGCCACGGCAAGGTCATGGCGAGCTATGCGCTGAACATGTATCAGCAGCCCAATGATTCCCACCTCACCATCGTTTGCGAGAAGGGCACGGTGCGCTTTTCGCTGCACGAGAAGCGCTGGCGCTACATGCTGGATGTGGACGGCACGTGGGTGGACGAGATTCACGAAATGGCGGAGCGCGACACGTGGTACATCCACAACGCCAGCGCCATACTGGACGGGCTGGAAGGCAAGCGGCCCGCACCATGCACACTTGACGAAGGACTACAGACGCTGCGGGTCAATCTCGCCGCGCTGCGCTCGATGGAAACCCAAACCTGGCAGGCCATTGGAGAACACTGACATGAACCTCGAAGCCTTATCGAAGCTGTATGCCGCGGACGGCGTGGTCAAGGTGGAAGGCCTTTTCCTCCCCGCGGAGATTGAAGAAATTCGTGCGCAGCTCAAACGCTATGCGGAGGAGATCACGCCCGGCCTGCCGCCGAACGATGTGGTCTTCGAGGCGGATGGTGTCTCGGTGCGCAACTGCTGGCGCATGGAGCACCACGACCCCTGGTTTGCCGAGTTGGCGAAGAAGGAATCCATCCTCGCGATGGTTTCCGAGTTCGTCCACGGCGAGCCCGTGCTGATGGCGGTGGAGTCGTTCAACAAGCCCGCGCGCGTGGGTTCGGCGGTGCCGCCCCATCAGGACAACGCCTATTTCTGCCTCACGCCGCCCGACGCCCTCACGGTCTGGATCGCGGTGGATGCGGTGACCGAGGCGAATGGTCCGGTGTCGTATTTGTTGGGCACACACCTCAACGGCGCACGGCCCCACAAGACGTCCGGCGTTGCGGGCAACTCCATGGGGCTGGCCGAGGAAGTCGAGAAGACCGATGCCTGGGCGGGTCTTTTGAATGCCGGGGACGCCCTTGCACACCATAGCAACACGATCCACTTCAGCGCACCCAACACAAGTGATTTCGCCCGTCGCGGACTGCTGATGGTGTTCAAGGGAGCACACTGTGTCGTGGACGAAGGGCTTCGCGCGGGCTATGCGCTGGCGACATAGTATGTCTATTGTGTTATTGAAGAGCCGAAATGGAATATTGCTTTATCGGACGTGCCACACGATTGCGAGGAACGAGCATTCGTGTGCCCGTCGTAAGTAAAACCCGAAGTCATAGAAGATGTTTGCGGGCGTCGTGTTGTGGGTTTATTGATTTGTGAGTCAAGCCGCATACTTCGGAGTGACTGCCAATACCCGAGTTGTCCGCGCAACAGGCACACGAATGCTCGTTCCTCGCAATCGTGTGGCACGTCCTCGAAACGGACGACGCTTCTCAAGGAGTGAATTAGTGCCCCTCGTAAAGGATCCCAATAACATCCGTCTCGCCATGCTCGGCATGGTGGAAGGCAACGGCCATCCCTACAGTTGGTCCGCCATCATCAACGGCCGCTACGATGCCGAAGTGATGGCGGAGTGCGGTTATCCCGTGATCCCCCAGTATCTCGGCGCGCAGCCGAAGGAGAATCTCGGCATCCCCGGTGTGCAAGTCACGCACGTGTGGTGCGACAACCCCGAGGACGCGAAGAAGGTGGGCAAGGCTGCCTTCATTCCCTTCATCGCTGAGCGTCCTGAAGATGTCATCGGTGAAGTGGACGCGGTCATCATCGCGACGGATATAGGCCACGAGCATGTGGAGCGCTGCCGCCCCTTCATTGAGGCGGGCCTGCCGATATTTGTGGACAAGCCCCTCACCGACAATGCCGAGGGTCTGCGTCAGTTTATCGCGTGGCACGAGGCCGGGAAAGCCTTCCTATCCACCAGTGCGCTGGGCTACAGCAAGGAATTTCGCGCGCTGGATTCGCGGCTTTCCGAAACCGGCGACCTTCGTCTCATCACCGTGACCATGGCCAAGTCCTGGGAGCGCTACGGCATCCATGCGCTTGAGGCGGTGTATCCCATGTTGGCGGCGGGTGGCTACACTTCGGTTTCGCATCGGGGCGATGGTAACGCGAATTTTATGCACCTACAGCATGATAGTGGCGTTTCCGTGCTGCTCAATGTCATCAGCGATCTCTATGGCGCCTTCGGGCACGTCAACGCTTACGGAACGAAGGGAGCGATCAACGCGAAGTTTGAAGACACCTTCTTCGCTTTCAAAACCCAATTGGAAGGCTTTGTAAGCTACCTCCGGACGGGGGAGAGTCCCGTGCCCTTTTCCGAAACTGTTGAGCTCATGAAGATTGTCATCGCAGGCATTGAAAGTCGTGAGCGAGGCGGCGAGGTGGTGCGAACTAAAGAGATTTCGTAGAAGTTCCGAAGTTCCCCGCACCTAGTTGCAGGGACGGCAGCGACGGCAGAGACAGCAGGGATAAACAGCCATTCATCATGTCCTCTGTCCACTGAGTCCACTCTGTCCACCCGGTCCATGCTTAGACTGGCAGTCCCAGGAAATAGACATAGACAAAAAGGATGCCCCGAATGACCCCACTGAAAATGCGGCCCAGCCGCGTATTGCGCAAACTTCGCGCGGGCCAGATCACCTACAGCGTAAAGCTTAATCTCGCCGACGCCCGGGCCGCCGAAATTGCGGGCCAGTGCGGTGCGGATGCCGTCTGGCTCGACTTGGAGCACGTGCCCAACAGTATTCACGATGTGGAAGCCCAAATTCGCGCCGCGAAGATCTACGATTGCGATGCCATCGTGCGCGTGGAGCGCGGCAGCTACAGCGACCTGATTCGCCCCTTTGAGATGGACGCCGCCGCCATCATGGTGCCCCATGTCATGAGTGCCGCCGATGCGAAGGAGATCGCTTGGCGCACACGCTTTCACCCCATCGGACGCCGCCCGCTGGATGGCGGCAACGCCGACGGCGCTTACTGCGGCATCCCGGTGAAGGAGTACATCGAGCAGGCGAACCGCGAACGCATGGTCATCGTGCAGATCGAAGATCCGGAGGCGATGGAAGAGATCGAAGGGATTTCCGCCGTCGAGGGCATCGACATGATCTTTTTTGGTCCCGGCGACTACAGCCATGCCATCGGCGATGCCGGAAATTTGAACCATCCGCTGGTTCAGGAGGGATACAAACGCGTGGCGGAGGCGGCCTTGAAGCACGGCAAGTTCGCAGGGACTGTAGGGCCCGCCGCCATGCTCCAGAGCTTTGTGGATATGGGCTATCGCTACTTCAATCCGGCGGCGGACGTCACCGCGCTGCGCCAGAGCTTCCTTGATGCGGGTTCAATAGCAACGGGGTTGAAGATTTCATAACCGTGGAACGAATGTCGTGACATAGGGACAGCGTCGCCCCGCGACTGGGATATGGGAAAGTTTCTACGGGTCCGAAACGCCATTCAGTTGAAGGAGATTGACTGCAATCGGCGAGGCTGTCCTGTTGTTTGACGGCGAGACTCGAAGCAGAAGAAGGATGCCTTCCGGGACGGGCACACTGCTTAAGAAGCCATGCTGGTGATCTTTCAGATCCTATGAACGTTCCGGTTGACTTCGCAAGCGACAGGACAGCCTCGCCTGTTGATGTTGACGCCGCTCGCATGCAAAAACTTTGTAGACAAACCGCTTCTTTACATGTTCGGGTCGTGTGGCGACGCTGTCCCTACGCGCCTGAATGAGGTTACCATTATGAACATTCTCGACACGTTTTCCCTCGCGGGCAAGACCGCCCTTGTCACCGGCGGCGCGGGCATCGTTGGAAAGCAGATCGTCCGCGCCATGGCTGAAGCGGGCGCACACACCTATGTGGCCTCGCGCAATGTAGATTCCCTGAAGGAGCTCGCCGCGAGCTTCGCCGAGGAGGGCCTGGAAATTCACCCGCGCGCCCTCGACCAAGGCGATGAATCCTCTATCCTGGCTCTGCGGGACAGCATCCTGTCCGAGCGCCCTGCGGTGGATGTGCTCGTGAACAACGCCGTGCTCCGCCCGATGAAAGGCGCGTATCAAGACGACGCCGCGAACTTCGATCTGAGCATGCGGGTGAACGCCACGGGCCTCTTCGTGATAACCCGAGCTTTCGGCGATGCAATGGCGGAGCGGGGCGGCGGATCGATCGTGAACATCGGCTCTATGCAGGGTATGATCGGCCCCGAGCCCGCGAACTATGCGGGCACGAATATGAGCGGCTGGTATCCGGACTACTTCTTCCACAAAGGCGGGATGATCAACTACACGCGCTTCATCGCGAGCTATTATGGCGCGCAGAACGTGCGCTGCAATTGCCTTTCGCCCGGCGGCTTCCAGACGGAGAATCACCCGGAGGTTTTTGTGCGCCAGTACAACGAGCGCACCTGTCTGGGGCGCATGGCGAATGCCTCGGATCTGATGGGCAGCGTGGTGTTTCTCGCGAGCGACGCTTCGCGATATATCACCGGCGCGAACATTCCGGTAGATGGTGGCTACACGGCGAAATAGGCGCGCAGGGACGGACACGCGCGCGACAGCTTCGTTCGCAAGATAGCGACTTTGTCTGATTGGTGAATTGGACTTAGTTGTCTGATGGGGATTGCGCGTGCCTGTCCCAGGGGATGTGCGGGGGAACTTCTACGATCGTTCTCATCTCGATTCCAGCATCCCCAGGGACATGCCGCCGCTTTGGTGTGTGCTGTGTTCGTGCGCGATTGAACGGTGGATTGCTGATTACTGTTTCTTGTACGGGGGCCCTTGCGGCGGTACGTCCCCGTCTACAGCACCGCGCGCACCCGGAGATCCAGGGTTTCTCCAGGGCGGTAGATGTTGTCTGGAAGCTCACCCACCAACACCTGAAAGCCGTGCTGCAGGATCACGGGACTCATCTGCAGGCGCAGGGGAAAGGGCTCGATATAGGCCCCCACCTTGAGAATCGTGCCCCGCGTTACGGTACTTGGATTGGTTCGGGAATGGAGCTCCACCGCGTCGCCCACCTCAAAGGCGGTGGCGGCCCGCTCGTCCACGTAGGCGGTAACCCGGTTTGCGCCGGCGCCCACGATGGTCAGGATGGGATCGCCCGCCAGCATCGATTCACCAGGGCGCTTTGCGATCAAGGCGATCTGCCCCGCAACGGGCGCCTTCAGCGCCAGGGCCTGGCGTCGCTCCTGCACCTCGGCCACGATGGCCTGCTGTGCGGCAATGTCCGCCTGGAGCGAACGCAGCACCGCGTCGGTCGGCGCGGGAACCGGCTCTTCGCCGCTCCGCGTCTCGCTCCGGCTCGCTGCGGCGGCGATGTTCTGCTCCGCCATGGCGATGGCGTTCACGTCCTGATCCACTTTGGTCTTAAGCGCGGTATAGGCCAACCGGGTTTCGTCCACCACGGCGGGTTGGAGCAGGTGCTGCTTCAGCATCTCCTCCTGCCGCTTAAGCTGCACCGCAAGGCGCTCAAGATCCACCTTGTCGGTCTCATGCTGAATGACGCGGTCCAGGTGGTTCAGCCGCGCTTGTTCCTCGTTGAGCTGGAAACGGCGCAGATCGTCCTGGGCCGAGGATTCATTCATCTGCTGTTCCTGGGCGAAGCGCGCGCTCTCCGCTTCAAGCAGGGCCCGCACCCGGCCCAGTTCCGCCTCGGCAACGTGGAGTTCCGAGCGGATCAGGGTGTCGTCCATCATGGCGACCACCTGGCCCTCGGTCACCTCATCGAGCACATCCACGGCCAGGCTCTGCACTGTGCCGTCGAAGAGGGGGGCCACATAGGTCGTCTTCGCCTCGGCGATGCCGACCGCATCCACATAGACGCGCTGGCGCTGCACGAGCACGACGGCTACGGCGACCGCGGCGCCCCAGATGAGAACCGGCAGAAAGCGCTTGCGCCAGAGCATGAACATTCGGGAAAGGGGGGTCTTAATGGGTTCGGTCTTGCCGCTCATACCTGGGCCTGTTCCTCATGAAGCACAAAAGTCACGTGGGTTATGCCCTCCACGCGCTTCAATTCACCTACCATCTCGTCGGCCCGCTCGGGATCGCGCAGAATGAGGCGATACGCCAGCTCGCCGTGGCCGCTCTCCTGAAAGCGCTGGGAGACCAGATGGGTATTTCGACAGTATCGGTTCAACACCCCCTGGGCATTCGCGCGCTGGCACACGCTCGTATCGAGATGGATACGGACGAAGCCGTCGCCCATATTGAGCTGGCCAAAGTGGGTCCAATGGAGGTACATCAGGAGGAGGCAAAAGGTCGCCGTGCCCAGCAGCGCGAGATGGATGCTGCCGGTGCCCGTCGCCATACCCGTAACGAGCGCGAAAAAGATGAACGCCGTATCCCGAGTGTCCTTGAGGATATTTCGGAATCGAATCACCGCCAGCGCGCCGATGAGGCCAAAGGCGATGACGATGTTACTCCCGATGACCATCATGGCCAGGGCGATCAGCACCGTCAGTAGAATGATGGACTGGACGAAGGCACTGGAGTACGACAGGCCGGTGTGGGTGTACATGTAGGTCCACGCGGCCACCTGGCCCAGCACAAAGGAAAGCAGCAGGCCCAGCACGGCTTCGTCCAGGGCAATCTGCCCCGGGGCCGCGGAGGACATCATCATGGCGAGTGTGTCCATCAGTGCCGGGCCCTTTCCAGTCGCGCCACATCGATTCCTTCCGTCCGGAGCGCGTCCACGCACACGACGTACTTGGAAAAGGAGTCGCGGAGCAGGTCGAGGCCCCGCACCATGCCTTCCACCCATGCGGGGAAAGTATCGGTGAACTTCACCTCCAGCACGATGGGCGAATCCGCGGGTTCAAACCAGTACGGCGAAGCCTCCCAGGCCTCCGGATCGAATCGGTGGCTGGGCAGGCAGGTCAACTGGCTGTCGAAGGTAATGCGCAGGGGCTCGTCCATCCTGCCCACGTAGGCCTCACGCATATAGCGAACCACGACCTTGGGCGTTGCCCGGTAATTCATGACGAGGTCCTGGAATTCATGGAGGTTTTCCCCGTCCCGATCATACTCCTTGAAGATCTCGGGCAGAATCAGGTCGCCGGCGAGCACTGATTCCGCGGCGCTCCGCCGAACGACCGCCCGATCTTTCTTTACGATCTGGTTGAAGCGATGTTTCACCTCGAAGAAACAATGGGTGTTGTTTCCCGCATAGGTTCGAATCCGCAATTTGCGACGCCGCTCCTCGCCTCGGGCGGAACTCCAATAGAGCGCCAGGTCCGGTGAATCGAGGTAGATACTCGTCACCGGATATTCCCGGCCGTGGGCGTCCGGATTTACAAAGGGCCGAATATGTTCTCGAATGGCGAGGGCCTGCACCGCATTGATGCGGTACTTCGCCTCGAAGCGTTGCGCCACCGCCACGCTCCACATCGTAGATTCTCGATTTACTGGGTAATTCATCCTTACATTATTCGCCCGGGGTCGGAGCGGCGGCTTCCCAGCCTTCGGGGTCGTTTCCGAAGGCGGAGAGGCTTACGCGCTGAAGTGAATCGCCCTGCCCGTTGGGGCTGGTGGGCCAGGGCGTCTCGTTGTCATAGCTCACGTGATCTACGCGGTAGAAGAACTGCTCCTCACCGCTGCTGCGCTCGGCGGGCTCCGAAAGTTCCACGGACTCGCCATCACTCAATTGGCCGCCGTAGGGCCCGAAGACCGTCACGCCGGGATTCCCGAAGGCGGCGGTGAAGGCGGCGGGGTCGCTCGCCACGATGACGCGGCCACCGGCCGGGATGCTTGCACCCGCCGGGAAGTTGAACGAAACACCATTCGTAAAGGCCCACGGCACGGCGCCCGGACCTTGAAGGCTGATCGCGGTGCCCGTGGTGTTGTAGAGCTCGATGAACTCTTCACCCTGGTTGTTGGAAGCCGGGTCGTAGTAAAGCTCCGTGACCACCACGTCGCCCAGCGCGGGATCGGCGTTGGCTGCGCCGGGGGTGGCGGCACTGAGAATCGGGAAACGCTCCCCATCGCTCGCCAGGTAACGGCCCCAGGTCTCGCCTCGCCGCGACGCGCCAAAGTCTTCCTGCGTCCGGTAGCTGGCCAGTTCACCGCCCTCGCCCGAGCTCAGAAATACGATCTCGCCGCCTTCACTCAGGGCGAAGGGCGTAAGCGCCGCCGGATTGCCCGCATTGTTGAAATCGTCATCTTCGGTTACTACCAGGTAGCCCCCAGCGGCGACGATGCTGCCCTCGGGGAACTCGTACTTCTGGAGCGAAAGCTCCTCGTCGCTCAGGAACCAGCCGCTGATATCTACGGCGGCGTTGGAGGTGTTGTGCAGTTCAATCCAGTCCGGTTCTTCGTTGTCCGAATGGGCCAGGATCTCATTGATCACCATGGCGCTGGCTTCGGGCTCGGTGCCCGCGTCGCCCGCGCCCGGCGTGCCGCCGGAAACGCTGCTGGGGAGCCAGTTCGACGCAATGCTCCAATCCACCAAGGGGTCGAGCGAGGGATCGATGAACGTGAGGGAGTGGCCCGCCCCGTCGGTCACTTCGTACCAGTTGTCTGCATAGCGGAAATTGTGAATGGGGTTCCCGATGGCGTCCACGAGTTCCAGACGTTCCCCGGCATTGTCGAGGAGGCCGGAGTACACACCGGCGATGTTGAGGCCCGCGCCATAAAACTCGGTGAAGGCCGTTTCGTTCGACACCACGAGCACATAGGCGCCCGCGGCAAGTTCCATTGCGGGAAATTCAAAGTTGATGCCCGTCACCAAGCGGACGCCCGCCAGGTTGATGGGGGAGCTGCCGGTGTTCTGCAGCTCGATGAATTCCGCAGCGGGATTACCGACCGGCGCATCGGCGGGATGATACATAATCTCGGTAACGCGCAGGGAATTCTGCGCATCCGCCGGGGCGTACACCGCCTCGGTCAGGGCGCTCCATTCACCCGCGTTCAACACGCGCGCCTTCACACGGGTAATGCCATTCAAAGCCACCACACCCGTGTACTCAAGCGCGCCCGGGGCCACTTCGCCCTGGGGGCCATTACCCGGATCCACAAAGATGGGCAGTCGCGGGTCGCTGCCGTCCAGCGTGTAGTAGATCGTGCCGGCGTCATTCGTGTGGGTAATGCCCAGCGTGTCGCCCGGCGCAATTTCGCCACCGTGCTGGTTCACGCCGTTGATCTGGAAGCGCGCGCCCGACAATTCGGGATACCAGCCGCGTGCGCGGAACTGCTCCAGCACCACCGCCGTCCGTGTCGGGAAAAAGCGTGCGTTGATATCATTGACCACCGGGAGCCAGTTGTCGTCCTTGGTCCGCGGCGGCTCATTATCTTCCTGCGTGGCGTCGCCCCAGCGGGCGGATTCCGCGATAATGGCCGAGGCCAGTTCGTCGCGGCGGGCGTTAAAGCGCGCCGTCGATTTCGAAGGCGTCAGCGCGCCGCCGTTGAAGAAGTGCTTGTGTACCAGGTCCGCGAAGACCATGCGGTATTCCGGGTGGGCCGTCAGCGCCTGGTGGAGCGATTGGGGGTTGCTGTAGCGGTAATCATTCAAGTTGGGATGGAGGAAGGGCCCTGTGCGATCCACCGTGGCCTCGATCTGCGGGAAGGGAAGCTCCCCGGCCAGGTGGGCCAGCAAGGTATGCTCGGAATCGTGAGCGAAATACAGGAAGCCGTTCGGGTTGGTCCGGTTGTAGATCGCCCAGATGTTATTGGCGCCCGTGTTGAACTGATCGCCGTCGTCGTACCACCACGAAATGGGCCCGTCATTGTTGCCGCCGTAGTAGGCCGCCAGCAAGTAGCTGATCAGGTTCTCCTGATTCACCAGAATCGGGTAGGCCGGGTTGGGGGTGCCGTCCGCGTTCTTGCCCAGTACCTTGTAGTACTTTTCATCGGTGTCGAAGCCCCCGGTGTAGGCGTTCCACAGCGCGATCCAGGCCTCCCCGTCGCCGGCGACTTGTTCGCTGTTGCGCTTTACGACGTCGTAGTCCTCCGACACGCCGCCTAAATAGGTCTCGGCAAATTCTTCTTCCGAGCGCTCCTCGGATTGGTATACGCCCCAATATACGCCATTGATGTAGACGTGATAGTAGCGGCTGCGCGTATAGGGCTGGCCCATGTCCCGCTGGGTGTCCCGCGCGAATACATCGCGTGTCAGCGTGTGGAGCGCGCCCAGGCCTTCGCCGTCCGCGTCGCCCAGCGACCAGGAATAGTCCGAGCCGGCGCGCAGGCCCAACTTGTCAAATTCGTCCGCCCCTTCGTCCCCAAACAGGGGGAATTCCAACTGGGGGTCGCCATAGTCCTTGCGAAAGAACATATGGAAAGAATGTTTTCCATTGTCGCCGCGCCGGCTCCAGCCGCCCCGGATCCGGATACCGGCCTGGACCTGAAAGGTGTCGCCGCCCTCGGGGTCGAGCAATTCGAGAGAAATCGGACGCTCCCAGGCAACGGTGCTGCGATTCGCATTGACGTAAATGCCCGTGACCGGATCGACGAAGTTGTTCAAATCGGTGACGATGGAAAGGGTTTGCACGGAAAGCAGTGAGTCTTTCATTTGCGACGCGTAGCGGGGATCTTGCGTGACCTCGGGATCCATCTGGTAGTCGAAAACCTGTGTGTTCACAATCCCGGTGGGCCAGCCCGCGGGCGTGCTGCCATCGGCGGACTGGCTGACGATGTCGTTCAGGAAAAGATACGACTGGGTCTGCACCCGGTCCGTCACGATACCCGAAGCAAAGGCGCCCGCACGAATCACCGCGGTCGAAGAGACGCCGATCGGGCCCTCGTAGACCGTTCCTGTGGTTGCGGTCGGCGGCGTCCCGTCGCGCGTATACCGAATTTCAGCGCCGGATGTTTCCGTCGTCAACGTCAGGGCGAAGGGCACTTCGAAGAAGCCGTGCTCCTGACTGAAACGCACCACCGGGGATGCCGGTGGGAGCACCTGGATATAATCGGTCTTGGTTTCCGTTCGATCAAGTCCGCCACCGGAAGCGGTCAGGGTCACTGTGTAGAGTCCCGCAACGGTGTACGTATGTTCGGGATGCTGCACGCTGCTGGTGCCGCCATCGCCAAAGTTCCAGGCCCAGCCGGTAATTTCAACCGCGCCCAGACTGGAAAGATCGCTGAACTGCACCGTCAAGGGGGCGGAGTCCGACGTTATCGAGACACTGAAATCGGCCAGAACTTCACCCTCACCCTCACCCTCACCCTCACCCTCACCCTCACCCTCACCCTCACCCTCACCCTCACCCTCACCCTCACCCTCACCCTCACCCTCACCCTCACCCTCGCCTTCGCCTTCACCCTCACCTTCGCCTTCGCCTTCACCCTCACCTTCGCCTTCGCCCTCACCTTCACCTTCTCCCTCACCCTCACCCTCGCCACCCGCAACATCAAAGGCGGCAAAAACCGAGAGGCGCGTAAGATCGAGGCTTACGAAATCTTCACCTACTTCAACGTTGGTGGCCGGTGCCGATTGCCATGCGCCGGGCTCGCCCAGGATCCGGATACCCGTATCCGCGTCACTCTCCACGATGGAGGGGTGGCGGTAGAGCGTGGAATTGCTCAGCGCCGTGCCCGCGGGCCCCTGGATGCGCAGCGTAACCGGCGCGCTCTGCACCCGGCTTTCGCCCATCTCATCATAGGTCAAGCCACCATCGGAACTGACCAGCAGACTGATCTCGATGAAAGGAACCGAAGCGGTGGATTCGCCCGGTAACGGCGCGATCACGGAGATTTCATCATCCCCTAACAGGGTGGGCAAGTCGGGAGCCACACCCAGGATAAGAATCGCATTCTCACCCGTGCGCAGGAGGGCGCGGGGCACCGAAACCTGCACCACGGATCCGTTTCCATCGTCGGGCTGGAGGGAAAGGATGAAGGGCGGAGCGTCCGGCCCGCTTGCACCGGCCGCCATGTGCAGCACGCCGATTTGGCGGGTGAAGCCCGTGGACGATTCCTGCACGGCGGCCAGCCAGAGATCGCCATCGTTCGCAAGTACCACGAAGGGATTATCCGGAAGGCCGTTGCCATCGCTGTCGTCGCCCGCCTGGGCTTCGGCCACGGTCACCGTCGCTTCAGCCGAAAGGGGAGCACCGGCGGAGAATACACGGGTCGATTCCGCGCGAAACGTGTGTTCGCCCGACGTGAGGGTACCCAGATTGCCGCCGGATACGGTGTAGGGCGCGGTATCGGCGGTGCCGATGGTCTCGCCATCCACGCTGAACGCCACCGAAGCCGTGTCGGCGGCACAATCGGTCGTCGCGCCAAAATTGATCGGCGTCGCGGGCAGCCCCGGCGTCGTCAGGAGCACGGCGCCGTCCACAGGCTGGTTCAGGCTCAAAGTCGTCTGTGTGCAGGGCGTCGAGACCGCGATCATACCCGTGCGGGTGAGGGTGTCTTCGCCATCCGCGGATTTGACGTACAAGCTGACCGTGTAGGAACCGGGAGCCTCATAAATATGGGTTGGATTCAGCAAGGTGCTGGTCGCCCCATCGCCGAAGGTCCACAGACGATCCGTGATGAAGGAAGAGCCTCGTGTGGATTGGTCCTTAAAGGCCACGGTTAACGGGACGAGGCCCGAGGTCGGCGTGGCGCTGAAGCGCGCACTGGGCGGGGTCGTATCCGGTGGTTCCACCGGAGGACATCCCGTCAAACTGACTCCCATCCCCACGATTGCCCCGACTGCAGCCAAACGCCCGATGAGCTTCAACACGGTGATACCTCCCCGTTATTGCGAGATGGTGGCTTACCTGGCACGGGGCCGACGGCCCCGTGTGGCAAAGGGTGCCCAAGTCCGCCATACGACTCTCCGTTATACCCAAAAATGCATTCTCGGCGCAACCTTATGTCCGTAAAATCATATTCAGATATCCGCGAATGCCCCTCTCTCCGGTACTATATACACCCGATTCTCTCAAAAGTTTCCGAGCTTCGGGGCCGAAATCAGGGGTTGATTCCCTCAAAGCCCGTGTACTATCGTCGTACACACTGCCTGTCAGCGCGGGAGGGCCGGGGCGTTTAGCGTCCCCAGTCTTTCCCCATTACCCGGACTCACTGCCCCATGATGGATTATAATACCCAGTCTCTCTATGTCCATGCCCGTACCCGCATCCCGGGAGGGGTCCAGTTGCTGAGCAAACGTCCCGAAAGCTTCGCGCCCGGCCAGTGGCCCGCCTACTTCAAGCGGGCCCAGGGCTGCGAAGTGTGGGATCTGGATGACAACCGCTATGTCGATATGTCCCTGAATGGAATCGGGGCTTGTCTGCTGGGCTTTGCCCATCCGGCGGTTACCGAGGCGGTTACGCGCCGGGTCGCGGATGGCAGCATGTGTACGCTGAACCCGCCGGAGGAAGTGGAGCTGGCGGACCGCCTATGTGCCCTCCATCCCTGGGCCGAGCAGGTCCGCTTCGCCCGAACTGGGGGAGAGGTCTGCGCCATCGCGGCGCGCGTCGCCCGCGCCACGACGGGCCGCGACGTGATTGCCATCTGCGGGTATCATGGCTGGCAGGACTGGTATCTCGCCGCGAATCTGGGTGAGACCGATGCCCTGAAGGGCCACCTCCTGCCCGGACTGTCGCCGGAAGGGGTGCCCGCCGGACTGCGCGGCTCCACGGTTGCTTTTATGGCCAATGACATCCCCGCCTTCGAGGCCATCCTGGCGGAGCACGGAGATCGGCTGGCCGCCGTGGTGATGGAGCCCTGCCGATACCACGATCCCGAGCCGGGCTTTCTGGAGGCCGTCCGCGCCGGATGCACGAAGGTTGGGGCCATGCTGGTCTTCGATGAGATCACCATCGGCTGGCGACTGTGCTTCGGCGGTGCCCATCTGAAAATCGGCGTCAACCCCGATCTCGCGGTCTTTGCCAAGGCCCTGGGCAACGGCCATCCTATCAGCGCGGTCATAGGCACCCAAGCCGCGATGGAAGGGGCCCACAAATCTTTCATCAGTAGTACCTACTGGACCGAGTCCGTAGGGCCGGTGGCGGCCCTCGCCGTTCTGGACGTCATGGCGCGGGAGGACGTGCCGGGCCAAATCGCGGCCATCGGCTCGTCCATGCAGCGTCACTGGCGGGATAGCGCTGCGCGTCACGGGGTGCCGGTCTCCGTCCACGACGGCTATCCCTGCCTCGCTCATTTCGCCTTCGACCATGTCCAGGCAAATGCCCTGAAGACGTTGTACATCCAGGAAATGCTCAAGCGCGGCTACCTCGCGGGTCCCGTGATCTACCCGACCCTGGCCCACACCGATGCCATCGTGGAGCAACACGCCAAAGCCATGGATGAAGTCTTCGCGAAGCTCGCGGCGAGTATGGCCGCTGATCGCATTCAGGACGATCTCGAAGGCCCCGAAGCGCATGTTGGCTTTCGAAGGTTGCTGTGATAAGTGCGAACGGCGTTTGAAAAGAATGCGGCACAGCCGGGACGGCTGTGCCGCATTCTTTTACTTCTTTTTCTTCGTGGTGGACTTCTTGGTCGTGGTCTTCTTCGCAGGCGCTTTCTTCGGGGCGGGTTCCGGTTTCTTAACTTCCGGCTTCGGTTCCTCGACCTTGGGCTCTTCCACTTTCGGCAGCTCCATCTGATCGCTCAGCGGGCCCGCTTTCGCGGCAAGCTCCAGACCGCGCGCGCGCCACTCAGCCAGCGCCGCCACGGCGTCAGCCTCGATCTTCGCCCCACCGGTGGCCAGGGACTCCGCCTCATCCATGAGGCGGCGTACCTCCGCAACGAGCCAGTCCCCCCGCGCCCGCGCCTGAGGCGTGGTGGTGGCCCCGGTCAGGTAGAGGCTCTGATATTCCTCGCACCGCGCCAGCGTGTCCGCGAGCGGCTCCAGGAAACTTGCGTCCCGTGCGCCTTCCAGGCGGCAGAGCGTCCGCGACAAATCCGCCAGATGGGCAAGGGCCGCCACGGCCACGGGACGCGGAAGCTGCCCCGCGTGCCACCGGCCTTCAATATCGGGGAACGCGCGGAGCAACGTAAAGAAATGGACCCGGCTCTGTTCGCCCTCGGGGTTTTCGGCAATCGCTTCCAAGGCGCTCCGCACTTCGCCACTCCAGGCGATGTCGAGGGCCTTCTCGCCCAGGATGTGCCGGATGGTGGTCTTGATCTGGCTCAGCAGGGTCGCATTGATGATCGGGCCGCCATCGCCCAGAAGAAAGCGCACGCCTCCCAAGGCGGGATTTTTCCACACGTCCCCCTCCGGCGCTTCGACCGGAGCCATATTGTTCCAGCTATCGGAGAGCGTGAACGGATAATCCGCGCTCCACGGCACGGCAATGGAGTCGTCCGCGCCGTTGCTCCAGTAGGCCAGCGTCCAGTGCTTGCCCGAAGCAAAAAGCAGGGCGCGCGCCTTTCCCGGCTGAGGCAGGTTCCCGGCGAAGGGTGCCGGCGGCACACCGTGGGCCAGGCCGTTCAAGTAGGAGATTCCCGACTTCAGCTCGCCCCCATCGAGCACCAGCGACGCGGGAAAGCCCACCCGGATCGCGCGGTGGGAAAGTGCATCGAAAAAGACTGGCGGAAACTTATCCGCGTCTTTCGTTTCGTAGAGGTATTCGAGCACGGGCGATTCCACGCCCAAGGCGGCGAGGTCATCCCGCAACCCGTCCAGCACGCCCGGCCCCTCGGGGGATTCATTGATCACAAGGTGCTGGAGCGACGGTATGGCGATGGCCGTGAGAATGTCCGGAACGGACGCGGTATCACGGATGGAAAGGCTGATGGGCAGGTTGCAGTCGAGGGCCTGCAGGCGTTCCGCCACGGTTTTCAGGCCGGCGGCGTTTTCCCGCGTGGCGGGAAGTTCCCAGCGTTCTATCGCGGTGCAATGTGCCGCAGCCAGCGCCTCCGCCGTGGCCGCGACATCGCCCTCGCCACCGAGGGTCACAATCGCCTTCATGTCCAGCCGGACGACTTCGTCAAGCAGGCTGGCGACCTCCGCCTGTCCCGCGGGAACACGAACGAGGTTCACGCCCACGCCCCGAAGTGCGAGGAGCGTCTCCCGGTCCAGGGTGTCGCCAAAAGCATAGAGGGGATGGACATAGGCATTCGCCGGGCGATCGACGCGATAGACTTCCGCGTCATGAAAGGACTCGCCATTATCTGCCCGCACTTCCACCGTCACCTTCCACGGCCCCCGCAGCGGCGGGATCTCCTTCAGCGCGCACCAGCGGTTTATTTCCGGTCCCAGGGGCGTGGCGGGGAAGACCTGGCTCACCTTGCCCTGGCCGTCGGAGGACTCCAGGCCGATGGTAATGTCCGCCCGCGTCACCGCGTCGCTCCGGATCTCCACGATCAGCGGATCATCCACGTAGCTGAAGGGCAAGGGCTGATCGGGCGACACCGTAATATCGACGGCGGCAAAAAGGAGCGTGCCCAGGATGGCGAGTGTGTTCATAAGCCTCTCAGAAAAGGATTCGTTGCCCGTTCCCGGCCGATGGTCGTGGCCGGGCCGTGGCCACAATACACCACCGTCTCATCCGGCAGGGGCATCAGTTTCGTCTGGATCGAATTGATCAATTGGTCATAGTCCCCACCCGGCAGGTCCGTACGGCCGATGGAACCGTTGAAAAGCACATCGCCCCCGATCACAAAGCCATCGCCTACGAGGACCACGTGGCCCGGTGCGTGGCCGGGTGTGTGGAAGATCTTGAGTTCCACGTTGCCCACCTTCACCACGTCGCCCTCTTCGATAAACTGGTCCGGCTCCGGCGAGGCTTCGCAGGCCACGCCAAACATCATGCCCTGCTGCGTGAGGGCGTGGAGCAGGGGCAGGTCGTCCCGGTGGCATACCAGGGGCGCTCCCGTGGCGGCGACCATGCCCGCGTTTCCGCCGCTGTGGTCGATGTGGCAGTGGGTGTTGAAAATCATCGTGACCTTATCATCCGCCACGTAGGCCTTAAGTTCCCGCGTGGCCTCGCCCGGATCGATCACCAGCGCCTCGCCACCATCTTTGATGACATAGCAGTTCATGGTGAAGGGGGTCATGACGAAAGACTTAATTTCCAAGACGTACTCCTTTGTCGAATCGGCCCGGGTGCCGGGGTCATCCCCGAAGTATACCTGAAATTCCCGGCCTGAATGGACTATCATGCCCCTCGGAACTCCCGCGAATTCGCGCATAACACTACATGGAGCACACCATGAACTTGTTGCCCCTCTTGCTCACCCTGAGCCAGATCGCCTCCGCCGGTGCCCTGGCCGTGGACGATTCCCCCGCCAAACCCGAGGAGTGGGGCTTTCGCCCGGCCCATGAGAGCACCGCCAACACCACGCCGCCGGCCTTTGTCTGGCGTCCGGTGAAGGGAGCGGCCCATTATGCGCTGGAGGTGGCCCGCGATGAGGGCTTCACGGACTCGGTGAAAGCCTGGCCAGCCCTGCCCTGGTCGTCCTATGCGCCCGAATCCACGCTCGAAGCCGGTACCTGGTTCTGGCGCTACGCCGCCGTCGATTACGCGGGCACCCAGAGTCCCTGGAGCCAGGTACGAAAGTTCGAAGTGGCCGCCGATGCGCGAACGTTTCCCAAACCTCCCGCGGTTGAGCTCGCTAGCCGTATTCCGTCGGAGCATCCCCGCTTGTTTTTTCGTCCCGAAGAGGTGCCCGCCCTGAAAGAGGCGGTTGAAGGATCTTTGAAGCGCCCATGGAATGCCCTGCTGGCACGGGCGGACAAACTGCTCGAATCGCCGCCGGACACCACCGAACCACCCAAGTATCCCGCAGGCACCGAGATGCGCGGTGCCGAGTGGAAAAAGATCTGGTGGGGCAACCGCAAGCGCGCCATTGACGTAACCGACAGTGCGGCCACCCTGGCCTTTGCCTACCAGCTCACGGGCGAGGAGAAATATGGCGACGCGGCGAAAAATCTTCTGGTCGCCTTCTGCAAATGGGACCCGCGCGGCGCCACGGGCTATGAATACAATGACGAAGCGGGCATGCCCCTGCTCTATTACCCCGCCCGCGCCTACTCCTGGGCCCACGATCGATTCAACGAGGCCGAGCGGAAGAAAATGGTCGAGATCATGAGCATCCGCGGCGGCGACTGCTTCAATCACCTTCAGAAGCGCGATCACTTGTGGAATCCCTACGCGAGCCACTCCAACCGCGCCTGGCACTTCCTGGGCGAAGTGGCCATCGCTTTCCACGGCGAAATTCCTGAGGCGGAACAGTGGATGGACTACGCCATGACCGTCTTCTACACCTGCTACCCCGTCTGGGGCGGAGAAGACGGCGGCTGGCACGAGGGCACGGCCTACTGGTCGAGCTACATGGGCCGTTTCATGTACTGGGCCTTCGCGTCCCAGGCGGCCTTCGGTATAGACCCCTTCGATAAGCCCTTTTTCGAGGCCACCGGCTACTACGCCATGTATTCCCTGCCCCCCGGCACCAACGCGGGCGCCTTCGGCGATCAGGCCGAGAACACCACCTCCGCCTCCATCGCCCAGCTCATGCGTACCTTCGCGGCCGGCGCGAAGAATCCCTACTGGGCCTGGTATGCCAAGGCGAGCGGCGCAAAGCAGCCCACGGACTACCTGGGCATCATCGAGGCCTTCCGCGGCGGCGCGGTCGAGGCCCAGAGCCCCGACAAGCTCCCGTCCTCCCGCGCCTTTCCCGCAGCCGGGCTCGCCGTGCTCAACAGCGACCTCGCAGACGGCGCGAATAACATCCAGATCCATTTCAAGAGCAGTCCCATGGGCCGACAGAGCCACGGTTACAATGCGAACAACGCGTTCCTGCTCAATATCGACGGCGAGCGGGCCCTGCGCATGACCGGCAAGCGCGACGTCTACGGAAGCCCCCATCACAAGGAGTGGATGTGGGAAACCAAGTCCGACAACGCCATCTTGGTGGACGGCAAAGGTCAGGTACCCCATTCGCCCGCGGCCGTGGGCCAGATCACCCATTTCCAGACCTCGCCCACGCTGGATGTGGTGGTGGGCGAGGCGGGTGCCTCCTATGAAAACCTGAAACGATGGACGCGGCGCATCTTCTTCTTCAAGCCTTGGGTGGTCGTCATCCACGATGTGCTGGAGGCCCCCGAAGAGGTCAACTACCAATGGCTGCTCCACGCCGAAGAAGGGTTCATTATCGACGGCGACGGTGCCCTCTGGGAAGGGGCCAACGGGAGTGTGGACGTCCACTTCATTTATCCCGAGAAGCTCGAAATCACACAAAGCAAGGAATTCAGCACGCCGCCCGCCGAGTGGGCAAACTTCAAGCTCAACGAAGCCCACCTCACCGCCGCTACCACCGAAAAGAGGAAGAAACAGGAATTCATCACCCTGCTCACCATCAATGACGCCGACATGGAATTCAAACACGAGCGCGATGATGACGAGAGTACCCTCGCCATCGCCCTCCCGGATCACATCGTTGCCCTGAAGCTCAGCGCGGAGAAGTTCGAGGTGCGGGAGGAGTAGGGGCTGGCGCTCGCCCTCATGCACTTCGCCGTTCCCTGGGGCGCGTCAGTCCCCATGTAGCCCCGTGGTCGGAAATACTTGGTCGCTGCCAACGGCGGCTCCAACTTAATTCTCCAACCCGCGTAGATTCATGCCTCGGGATTCAGCGTCCTTTCCAGGCACACCAGAAACTCATCCGCCTTGCTGTTGCGCGTGTAGTGGGCCACCACGTGGGCACGGCCGTTCTTTCCGAAACGTTCGCTCAGCGCTGGGTCCCCGGCGAGTTGTTCAATTGCATTGCAGTAAGCTAACGCGTTCTCCGGTTCCACGGCGATGCCCGCATTCGCTTCGTCGAGCAGTTGCCGGGCCTGGCCTTCGGCACCGAGGATGATGGGCCGGGCGCAGGCCATGATCTCGAACATTTTGGAGGGGATGTTGTAGCGAAAGACATCCCGCTTTTTCAGGGGCACCAGACAGGCATCGGCGGCGGCGTAAAAATCGGGCATGGCGGCCTTCGGCTGACTTGGCAGGAACTCGGTATTGCGCATGCCCCGTACCCGTGCCCGTTCGATCAGTTTGTCCCACTCCGCGCCGCTGCCCACGAAGACGAAATGGAAGCGCGAATCGCCCGCGAGGAGTTCGGCCGTGTCGAGGATGGTGCCGAGCCCCTGGGAGAGGCCATGGGTGCCGATGTAGAGCACGACAAACTTGTCGCTCCAGCCACGCGCCGCGCGCAGGCCATTCTTCTCCTTTGGCACAAAGAACTGTTCGTCGATCCCGTTGGTGATGGTGAAAAGTTTCTCAGGGGCGATGCCCCGCTCCTCAATGTACCGTCGGGACGCTTCAGAGACGGTGACGACGGCCCGGCTACGGCGGTAGAGGAACATCTCCAATCGCTGGAGGCCGCGAATGACGATGGGGTTGGTAATGGTGCCAAGATCGATGATGTGCTTGGGCCAAAGATCGCGCACTTCGAGGACGAAGGGGCGGCGCTTGGCGCGGGCAACCAGGTAGCCCCCCAGAGCGCAGAGCATCTGGGGGGTGGTGCCCACGACAACGTCGCACTTGCCGGTGGCGAAGATGCCGAAGCCCACGGCGGACACCATGAAGGAGAGGAAGCTGACGCATCGCTTGAATACGCCCCGGTTGGGGGCGACCACAAACCAGCAGCGGAGCACTTGGATCCCGTCTATCGTCTCACGGTACAACCACTTGCCGCGATAGGCCGGGGGCACGATGCCGTCGGGATGGTTGGGCAGTCCGCAGAGCACGGTGACCTGGTGGCCCCGCTCCACCCAGCGGCGGGCATGCTCGTGGGTCCGTGCGGCGGGGGCACCGGCTTCAGGCGTAAAGTACTGACAGAAGAACAAGATCCGCACGGAAATCCTTTTGAAGGATGAAGTGTGAACGATGAAGGATGAACCCGACGTCTTGAGAATAGTGAATTGGAAGATTGCAGGCAAACTTTCCATTCAACGATCAAACGGCTCTGCCCCAGGCTCCAGGCCCTAGGCTCCATCCTCCATCCCTCATCCCTCATCCTTCATCCTACATCCTTCTCTTGACACCGGCTTGGCCGTCTGATTAGAGTCATGGGCAATCTGAACCGGGGAGTCTTGGATGGGACAACGGCTGCAGAAGAGCTTGCTGTACTGGCGCACGGCGCGGCACTTGAAGCCGTCGCAGGTTTTCTGGCGTCTGCGCTACCGGCTGGGCAATGGCCGGGTGCCCCGCTACATTGCCCCCAACCCCCTGCCGTCCATGGATGAACCGGTCGCCGAACAGATCCAGGGACTGGCGCGCCACTGGGCGGTGGCGTTGCCGCCGGACGTCGCGCGGGCACAGTCTTTTTTGCGGGGGCGCTTCACCTTTGTCAACAAGACCGTTCAGAGCGCCCGTCCACTTTGGCGCGGCCTCGATGTGCCCAAGCTTTGGGCCTACCACCTCCACTACTTCGACTATGGCCGTGAGATCGCCCTGCTCCATCCCGACCCGGCTTCACCGGATTCCGCGACCTTGCGGATGTGGATGGAAGACTGGATGGCGAAAAATCCCAGGGGCACCTCGCCGGCGTGGGACGCCTTCCCCCTGTCCGCGCGGCTGATCAACTGGTCCATGATCGCGTCGATCTACGGGTGGCGTGATTTTGAGCTGGTGTCGAGCCTGCATGAACAACTGGACTACCTGGCGGGACACCTGGAACGGGACCTGCTCGGAAATCACCTCCTGAAGAATGCGGCCGCCATGACGGTGGCCGGGGCTTTGCTGAACAGTCCCCGGGCGGAAGAGGGGCTGGCGCTGCTGAAGGAACAGGTCCTGATCCAATTTCTGCCGGACGGTGGCCACGTTGAGCGCAGTCCCATGTACCACGCGCTGGCCTTGCAGGATCTGATCTTCGCGTGCGCCGTGCTCGAACCGCGCCCGTCGTGGCTGGAGGATGGAATCGAGCGGGGCCTCGCTTTTCTTCAAGGGATATCCCACGAGGATGGTCATGTCGCCCAGTTCAATGACGGTGCGGCCGATGAGGGGCCTTCGAGCGCGGCGCTGCGCGCCCTGGCCCTCTATTTCGATCCGGAGCTCCCGCCTATGTGCGGGGGATCCGCAGCGTTTCCCGATAGTGGCCTGTATCGCCTCGAGCCCGGCGGCGTAGGCGGGCTCATGCTGGTCAAGGCGGGCGACTCTACGGTGAACTACCAGCCGGGTCATGCCCACAGCGACCTGCTCAGTTTCGAGTACAGCCTGCGCGGCGAGCGCCTGCTGGTGAACACGGGCACCCACGGCTATGCGGAAAGCCCCTGCCGGACCTACTGCCAGTCCGCCGCCTCGCACAATACCCTCCGAATCAACGGCGAAGAGCAACTGGAACATTGGTCCACATTTCGAGTGGCGCGACGAATCCACGGTGAAGTCATCCACTGGGATCCCTGCGAACCCGCGCTCAGGGCCGCCTATACGACCCGACGGGGTATCCGCCATGAGCGGCTCTTCGCCTGGGACAGCGGCGGCTGGTGCCGGGTGCAGGACAAGATCTCCGGCAAGGGCGCGCTATCGGTGGAGACCTTCCTTCACTTCCACCCCGAATGCCGGGTGGAGGCTATGGAAGAACGGCCCTGCTCGGGGGTGTATCGTCCTTTCCGCCTCCGTACCGGTACACAGATCCTCCAACTGCTTATTTTCGGCGCGAATGTTGTAACCCATCATCGCGGGAAGGTGCCGCTGGGGCCGGGCTGGTATTTTCCCCGCTTCGGCGAGGCCGTGGCGGCGGATACGCTGGTGGCCCGATCGGAGGGGAACAAGGAGATGACCATCAGCTTCGTGATAGCGCCTTGCGATGAGCAGGGCCTGCCGCCGAAGATCATCCAGAATTTCCTCTCGGCCTGGCACCAGCGCAACGGCGCTTCATGATCGTGCCGGGACCGGACAACGTTATTTTTCGCCTGCTGCGCGGCACCATCTACGTTTGGATCGCGGTGCTGGTGCTGGCCTTGGATCCGCGCACGGAAGATCCCGCCACGCCGATCAAGCATCTGGTCAGTGCGGCGGCGGCGGTGGGTATGGTAGTTGTCTGGGCGATAGCGCTCCGAAAGAACCGCGTGGCCTACCGCAACATGAGTCATGCCCTCTCGTGTCTTCTCCTTTTTTTCGGCGTCCTTATGGTTTCCGCCGCGGTTTCCGATGCGTCGTACCGGGGCATTCAGGCGCTGGCCCCGTGGGTGGTCTTTGCGGCCATCGGATTTGTCGCCTATCAGACTTTTCCCCACACCCGGCATCTCCGCAACCTGATGCGGATGATTGTCGCCTCCGTGGGGCTTTCCAGTGTCTATGGACTTGCCCAGCATTTCGGCTGGGATCCCTTTCCCTGGGCGATGCGCGATGTGGAAGAGTACCGCGCCCTGCCCGCGACTTATGGCAACCCCAATCTCGCGGGCCACGCGCTGGTCGTCGCGCTGGTGCTTTGCGCCGGGTTGCTGTCGGATGCATGGCAAACGAAGCGGCCGTTGGCGTTTCTGGCGTACCTTGTGTCGGCTGCCCTGATGGCCGCACATCTGGGCTTCACGCACATGCGGAGCGGCCCGGTGGCCTTGGGGATGGCCCTGGCCTTTGTGACAATCACGCTCATCTTGCTGCGCCGCACGACACGCCCCTGGCAGGCCGCCGGCATCGCCCTGTCCGCTTGTGTGGGCCTGTTCTTTATCATCGCGATCGCGGTGCTGGTGCTGGCGCCACACTTGAGTCTGGACAGCTCGTTGCAGCTTCGGATCAACGGATACGCGGGCGCGGCGGCGCTGTTTCTGGAGAATCCCATCTTCGGCGTTGGGCCAGGAAGCTACGCCTTTCACAACATACCGCATTGGAGTCCCTTCGAAGCGCTGTGGTATGCGCTGGAGAACAGGCGCAATTTTCATGTGCACAACGAGTGGCTGGAAATGGCGGCCGAGTGCGGCATCCCGGGCCTGGCGGCGCTCATCGGCCTCTTCCTGTTTTCTATCATTACCTTTTTCGAGAACCCCTGGCTGGCTGCGGAGAAGCACTGGGGACTCCTTCTGGCCCTTCCTGCTGCGATGGTCGCCCTGGCCACGGATGCGTGTTTCGGCTTCAATCTCCATGCGCCGGTCAGCGCGGGCCTCTTTTTTCTGCTTCTCGCGCTGCGCCCCGCGCGGCCCTATTACAGCGCACCCACGCGAAAATCGGCGCGGCGCGCCACGGTGCCACTCTGCGTGGTGACCGTTGCGGCGGCCTGGTTGCTGTGGAGCAACTACGGCTATGAACGGCAGTATCTCCAGACGCAGATCGCTACTTCCTCGGATTGGAAAGTTAAATCGGACCAGGCCGTAGAAACCGCCGCTGCCCTGGTCGAAACTTCACCCCTTGACTATCGGGGCTGGATGCTCCGGGGCGACATCGCTCTGGAAGATGGTCGGTCGGCGCTGGCCATCGAGGTCTACGGTCAGGCCCTGGCGCTCCATCCCCACCTGCCGCGCCTTCACATACAGATCGCGCGGGCCTACCTCCGGCGGGCGCGGGAAGAAGGGGTGGACGCGGGGCCAGCCTTGGATGCCGCAAAACGACACGCCCTTGTCGCACGGGATCGCTGCCCCGAATTGGCCGAAGCTTGGGCCATGGTCGGCTGGAGCGACTACGTGCGAACTACGCTGCCACTACTGAATACCTCCGACGTAGAATGCAAACAGGCTGTGGATAACTTGAATCGCGCCAGGGCGCTTGGCCTGGTTGGCGACGCGAACATTGATGCCGCTCTGGGCGAGTCCCATGCGCGCCTCGGGGCCTGGGGTGACGCCGCAGCCGCCTATCAACGCTATGTCGCGGCGTGGCCCTACGACCTTACACGCTGGGCGCAGTGGCGTGATGCGGCCACCCGCGCGGGCGGCATGGCGCTTGCCGAATACCGCCAGTTGCTGCTCCATCATTTTTCGCCTTCGAGCGAGGGCAAGTTGCCACGCTCGCCCGAACTAAACGTCTGGCTGGCCAGCCAGATTGCGACCCAGTCGAAAAGTCCGGCGCAGGTGGCCGTGGCTGAACGGGCTCTGAGCGACGCCGTTCACGCCAAAGCCGCCTTGACGGGTATCTGGAGCGCCTGCCTGGGACTTGCACCGGAAGGTTCCCGCGCCGAAACGCTCGCTCGCATGATTTCATCATTTCCTGAGTCGCAGCGGGCGGATATCTCGGCGACGATCATGGCATTGAATGATGCTCTGATCGCGCCGCATGCAGATTCCCTGACAAAGGCGGCAACGGCGCTGGCACGGGAGCTCGCCACGGCGCCCGGAACGGAGAACTTCGAACACACATCGCTTCACGCGCCGCTGGTGGACATGCTTGGCGATGCACTGCGCGACAGCGGATTGCCGAATGCTGCGATGGGGCCGGCGCTTCAGGCCCTGGGTGCGGCCCGGTTTGAAACGGGCAACCTCCGGGGCGCGGACGAAACGCTGCGGGCCGCCGAAGCCGTTTTACCCGCTGGAGAGTTGGCGCAGGTCTGGTATTACCATGCGCGGACCCTGGCGGCATTGGGACAACACGAGGCGGCACTGACCATGGCGAAGGCCGCGCAGGACGGGGATGGCGGCGTTGTGGAATACCAGTGGCAACTCGCCCGCTGCCTGGCGTCGGGAGGGCACGCCGAAGCCGCGCGCTTTGCCTTTGATTCGCTGCTCGGGACGCTGGCCCCGGATCACCCTTACCGTGCGCTCGTGGAACGTGATCGCCAGGCGCTGGCCGTGCGGGAGACGTCGCCATGAGCGCGGAGCGGCGAGCGCTGTGCAAGCGCCTTTTCACGGCATCCGTTGTCCTGTCGCTGGTTCTTACGGCCATGGCCCTGGTCCTGACCGGGTGGGGCTCCCGTGTGCTGCCGGGGCTTTCGGAATCGCTGGCGGAGGTGGCGATGGAGCAGGGAGAGCGCCGGGAAGCCGCTGGAAATCTTAAAGAAGCCCGGGCCTTCTATGAGCAGGCGCTGGCGGGTCGATTTCACGGTGAGGCGAACCGGAACCACTGCGAGAAGCGGCTGGGCGTGGTGCTGTATCGACTCGGCGAGCATGAGGCGGCTCTGGAACATCTCGCGCGTGCGCAGGCGAGCCATCTTCGAAGCCTGAACGGCTTTGGCCCCCTGGTGGAGGTGCTGATGGCGCTGGGACGTTGGGACGAAGCAAAGCGCGAGGCGGAGCGCTGGCTGGTGGAGTCGGGGGACGAACCGGGCAACCGAGGGAGCGTCCATGAGGCTCTCGGATTGATTGCGCTGCAGGAGGGCGATCTGGAAAATGCGGAGCGGCATTTCCAGGAGGCGTTGTCGACGAACCCCGCACACGCCGCCCGTGCGGGCCTGGCGAGGGTGTACGCCGCGCGGGGAGATAGGGCGAAGGCGCGCGATACAATGGCCGGGTATCTCGCCAGCGCGCCGCCGGACAAAGACACGGCGGCGAACTGGGCGCTGCTGGAGTCGTGGATGCCGTGACAGGAAAGGCGACACCCCAGGCCCTGCTCAAGGCGTTCCGAAGCACAACCCAGGGTGCCACCTTTTCTCAGTCTCTCAGCGGAAATACACTTTGACCGTTTTAATTTCGAAGGGAGTGAAGCTCAGCTCGACCTCGTCGTCATGGACGGTTAATGTATCGCCGTTTTCTTCCATCAGATTGCAGTGGAAAGCTCGCTTCACGGGGCTGCTGAAGTTCAGCGCCGCCACACCGCGGGTGTTACCGGCTTCGTAGAGTCGCACGATGATCGCGTCGTCCTCCTCGGCTTTCTTGACGGTATCCACGATGAGATTGGGATCGCTCACGCGGCAGAAATCGAGGATGCTCTCCGCGCCGCTGGGAATGGCGGCCCCGGCGGCGACGAGGGGTACGTTGAGCGCCCAGGCCTCGCGCACGACGGTCTCCACGGAGAAGGCGCCATCGTGGGGAAACAACGCGTAGGTGAATTCGTGATCGCCAATATCCGCCAGTTCATCGGGGCTACGGGGCGAGCGGAGGAGTGTGAGGGAAACTTTCCCGTCGAGGGTGTCGTACCCGTATTTGCAGTCGTTGAGCAGGGCCACACCGTAGTCGCCTTCGGACATATCGACCCACTTGTGGGCGCAGGCCTCGAATTTCGCGCGGTCCCACGTGGTGTTTTCATGGGCGTTGCGCATGACGTGACCAAACTGGATCTCGGCCCGGATCTGGGCGGAGTGGATGTCGAGCGCGAAGCCCGTCTTGAGCAGTGTACGCTCCTCCTGCCAGTCCACCTGGGTCTTGAAGTCGATGCGGCGCGTGTGGGCGTAGACGGTCATGTCCTGGGTGATGCGGGAGCGGCGCCCCACGGCCCAGGTGGAGCGGATAGTCAGGAAGAGGGGGCCATCGGCAACGAGTTCGCGGGATTCGAGCGCATCGATGAATTTCACGTGATCCCGATAAAAGCGATCGATATCCCAGGCATCCCAAAAGAGGGGCATGTCCTCCGCAATGTAGAACTCGTTCAACTTGCCGCCCGGAACCACCACCTCGCGACGCGCCGATTTATCGAAGAGCTGCTTGATGCGCCCGGCCTTGTCGAAGGCGATGGTGTAGTGGGGTGTCTCCAGGGCCTTGCCGCTGTAGGTAAAAGGCGAGGCATCGTCCCGCGCTTTCTCGCGCAGGGCGACGGGTGCAATGCTGAGGCCCGCTGCGCGCACGAGCACCGCCAGGCCGTCCTCCGTCTCCTGGCAGGGCAGATAGTGTCCCTCGCCGTCGCAGGCGGCGGTGGCGCGGTCGCCGTGAAGCACCACGATATCCTCGCGGGGCCAGGACACCGAATTGGCCACCACTTGGGCGCGGCCCTGACCATCGGGCAGCAGTTCACGGCCGAGGGTATCGAGGGCCTTCCCGCGCAAGGCCATAAGATCGTGCTCCATGTCGGCATATTCCGACTCGGCCACGTCATAGACACTGCGCACACTGGATCCGGGGATGATGTCGTGGAACTGATTTGTCAGCAGGGTGCGCCAGTGCTGCTGCAGGGCGGCGGAAGGATAGGCGAGGCCATGGGCCATGGCCATGGCGGAATACAGCTCCACCTCGCGCAACAGGAACTCCAGCTTGCGGTTGTAACGCTTCGTGCGGGCCTGAGTGGTGTAGGTGCCGCGGTGATACTCCAGGTAGAGTTCGCCCACCCACACGGGGCGTTTCACTTCATCCTCGCGGAGCCGTTCCAGGAACTTGGAGACGTTGACCCACTCGGTCTTCGGGCAGCCTTCGAGGTTCTTCATGCGGTTGGCGTTCTCGCACATCTCTCGGCTGGGCCCGCCGCCGCCATCGCCCCAGCCTACGGAGCTGAGGGTGCAATCCTGGGTCTCCTTGTACTGCACGCGACTCCACACATGCTGGGAGGAATCGGGTCGGACGAAGGCGTTGTAGCCCATGTAATCCTTGCCCTCGAAGAGGCCCATCATGTTGATGTAGTGGGTGAAGATGCGCGTGCCGTCGATGCCCTCCCAGTGGAAGGTGTCGAAGGGAAAGCGGTTCGTGTCGCCCCAGTTGATCTTGCTGGTGACAAAGTTCTTGATACCGCTCTTGGCCAGGATCTGGGGCAGCGCGGCGCTATAGCCGAAGACATCGGGGAGCCAGAGGGTGTCGCTCGTGTACCCGAAGACTTCGCGGGTCTTCTTGCGCCCTTCGAGGAACTGGCGCACGAGGGACTCCCCGCTCGGCATGTTGCAATCCGCCTCGACCCACATGCCGCCATTCGGCTCCCAGCGCCCTTCTTTCACACGCTTCCTGATGCGCGGGAGCAGCTCGGGGTAATGGGTCTCGATGACGTCGTAGAGCCAGGGCTGGGACTGCTGAAATCGGAAGTCGGGATAGTCATCCATCAAATTGAGGATGGTGGCGAACGACTTCGCCGCCTTGCGGATCGATTCGCGCACGGGCCAGAGCCAGCCGATATCGATGTGGCAATGGCCCACAATGCCCACGGTGGGCGTGGTGGGGCCGTTCTTGGTGGCCAGGAGCGGCGCGAGGATGGCGCGTGCGGCAATGGCGTTGGCTTCGAGCTCTTCCTCGGTTTCCCACTGCATGGGTATGAGGTTCAGGGCCTCGTTGAGTCCGGCGAGGAGGCGTGCGCGGCGCAGGCTGTGCTCGTCGAGCATGCAGGCGGTGCGGAAGAGCACCTCGGCGTCATAGTAGAGACCGGCGGCGGCTTCGCGCTCGTAGAGCAGGGCGCTGGAAATCAGCGGCAGGGGCGGCTCCACCCCGGGGTCGCGCTCGGTGAACTGGTGGGTGTAGAGCTGGTCCTTCCAGGGGTCCATGCCGGGCATGAGGTGGCCGGTGTAGGCCTCCACATAGATCTCGTGGGACTCGCCGCCCTTCGCGGGACCGTGGAGCAACACTTCTTCATGGCCGTGATTCATGCCGGCGAAGGATTCACCGTCGAGCCAGAGCAATTTGTCGGTGTGGCTCTGGTGGCGATAGAAAACACGGTGACCCTTGAGGGATTTGGGGATGTCGATGCGACCGCGAAACCACGTGGTGCCCCAGTGGGTGCCCCAGGTGCAACCGATGGGTGCGGGAATGAAATTCAGCTCCGCCGGCGGCCGACGCAGGTGCTGCATGGTCTCCGCCATCTCCAGGGAGACATCCGCAACCCAGGCATAGCGCCATTCTTTCAGTTTTTCGATGCGGCGGCCGAGCTTTTCGATGACCTTGGGGGGCAGCATGGTGATCCTCTATCTGGGCGCGGCAAAGAGCCGCGGTTGGGCGCGGGCAATGGGTTGACGGAGAATTTTAACACACGCGAGTCCGGAGTCTGAAGAATGGGTCCTATAGGTCCTATGGGTCTTATGAGTCAGTATGAAAACCGAAACCCCGTACGACCCATACGACCCATACGACCCATACGACCCATATGACCCATATGACCCATATGACCCATATGACCCATATGACCCATATGACCCATAAACCTCACATGACCTTGTGCCCCTTTGAGCCCATTGCTATACTTAGCCGACTTCAGGCTCAACACGAGGATCTCCCCATGGCCAAAGGCGGCGCGAAAATACTATTTGGATTGTTCTTCACCACCGTACTCGCGGCAGGACTCGCTGGCGGCGGCGCGTGGTACCTGACCGAGCACCGTGCGGAGGGCTACCGCGCGACGGTAGAGTTGCTGGTGGAGCCGCAGGCGACTGCGGACGCCCACTCCGGAATGGAAGCACCGATCTACGCGTCCCTGTTTCAAACGGAATCGGTCGCCCGAGAGCTTTATGAGAAGCTCAACGAAATGTATGCGGGAAAGGGTCTCACCAATCCCATGAACTCGCATGAACCGGTGCTCAAGGCGATGAAGGTGGAGACGAAGGTCGCGAGCCAGACCGCGAGCCAGGTGCGCTACGACCCGTTCATTCGCCTTCACTACACGGCAGACTCCCCTGAAGTTGCCGCAGGTGCGGCCAACGCCTGGAGCAAACTTTGTCTCAATTTGGTATACGAGAAAGCAGCCATGACCGCCGCAATCGCTGAGGACCAGGCGGAACAAGCTTTGACGCAATTGCGCGAAAAACTCGACGTTGCATGGAAAACGCAGGCGGAACTTCGCGCGACCAGCCCGCTGGAACCGCTGGAGACCGCCGCAGTAGAGGGTGCCAGGGCCCTGGAAGAGTTGAAAGCAACCATACGACAACTGGAAGGCAATGCCGCGCGGGATGATGCGGCCTTGAAAGCGCTCAAGGCCTATGCGTCCAAAGCTCCGGTGGCGGTGGCGCTGGAGCTTTCCGTGAAAGAGGCCGATGCGGAAGCCGCTCTCGCAGGCGCGAAGGCCGAAAGCGAGTATGCCGTTGCGAAACTCGCCGAAGTCCAGGCGGCCCAGGCGGAGGCGCAGGCGAAGTGGGCCGAGGCCCGACCCAGGCACGATGCGGCGGATGCCGAAGTGGATCGCCTTTCCGAGAAGTTGCGTTCGCTGGAGCGGCTGGTGCCTGACAACAGTTCCTCCCGAAACCCCATAAGCATTGCATCCGAGGCATCCACCCCAACCGCCCCCGTCGGCCCCCACCGCTACGTGATTGTGGCGGGCGCGGCTGTGCTGGGTGCCCTCGCCGGGATCATCATCTACTTTGGCCTGTTGACCCTGCGGGTCTATGCGCGGGCGCTGGATCGCGCCTGAAGGGCGACCCCGGCGTCACCGTGAAGCAGCGATTTCTTCAGGGCGCGGCCTACTCCACGGGGAGTATGATCTACTCCACGCTGGCCCTCCTCGTGGCGGGCAAGCTCATGACGAATGCCCTGACGCCGGAGGCGGTGGGCCAGGTGGCGCTCCTGCTGATCCTGGGCGAGCTGCTGGGCACCTGCTGCAACTTGGGCCTCACTGCGGCCTTGCCCAAACTGTTGCCGGCTTGCGATGAACCGGGCCGCGTGGGACTCCTCGGGGCGCTCCTTCCTTTTCAAATGGTCTCGGCGCTCCTCATGGCCGCCGTCTGCGGGCTGGGGGCGCTTTTCGCGCCATGGTGGCGTCCCCTGGCGGAGGGATTTCTTCCGCTGCCGCTGGCGCTGCTCTGGCTTGCTCCGCCCCTGCTCCTGATCATCACGCTCCGCGATTTTCTGCTGGCCGCCGCCGCCGGCCTTCACGCCTATGGCCTGCGGGCGGGCGCGATCATGTTGATGTCTTCCCTCCAGATGCTGACCTTCGGCGCGCTCTTCGTGCTGGGGTTGGAGGAACCGTTTCACTACGCCCTGGCCTATATTGTTTCCGGGGCGGCGGGCACGGGTTTGCTGCTGCGCATCGCGCCCCGACCCTATGGCTGGGATGGCCCCCTCGTGCGGCGGCAGGTCGCCTTCAGCGCGCCCCTTTTTGCCAACACGCTGTTGGGCTTCGCCTATCAGCGGCTGGACACGGTGCTCGTCGTCTATTTCCTCGGCGTGGGCAGTGCGGCTGTCTTTGAGATGGCCAAGCGCATTCCCGGCGTAGTCGCGCGATTTCTGAACGCGGGGCTGGTGCCCTATCTTCCGAGCATCGCTGGACTGCTCCGGGACTCGGGTCGTGACGGTGCGGGACTGCTGCTCCAGCGGGCCTCGGCCTACACGGCCTTCACTGGCTATTTCGCCACGCTGGCCGTGGTGGCCGTGCAGGAGCCGCTGCTTGCCGTGCTGTTCACAACCGACTATCAGGATGCCGCGCCCGCCGTGGGACCGCTGCTTATCGCGGCGTGTCTCGCTACCCAGGCGGGGCTCATGGGTCAGGCCCTGATCGCGCTGGACCGGCCCGTGCTGGTGATGAACATCAACGTGGGACTGGCCGCGATCGGAATCAGCCTGAACCTGCTGCTCATCCCCCGCTTTGGGCTGGCGGGCGCGGGGTGGAGCGCGGCGGCGGCGGCGTGGTTCAGCTTCGTGCTGCAGCGTGCGGCCGTGGCGAAGGCGGGTCTTCCGCTGGCGCGGTCAGGAGCCCTCTGGATCACGGTCTTCTTCGTGGTGGCCTATGGCTTCGCGTGGTGGATGAATTCGGTACGCTGGACGCTGGTGGCGGCGGTGGTCTATGGCGCGGCGTGTCTCGCGGTGGGGTCGGTTTCATTCAACGAACTTCGCACGCTCCTCCGCAGAGAAGAGACCCCATGATTCTAGGCATCGACGGTCGGCTGGCCAATGCGAAGCGCCCCGCGGGCGTGGGCCACTATTGTCGCGAGGTGCTTCGGGCGCTGGGCGAAATGGATGCGGGGCTGTGGCTCCGGGTTTATCTGGACGACGAACCCGTGCCGGAACTTCCGGTGCGCCGAGATCGAATCCGCATGCTTCCGCGCGGGCCCTTCTGGACCCATCGAATCCTTGCGAATGAGTTGCGCAGCCATCCGCCCGATGTCTTTTTCTCTCCGCTGGCGCAGGTGCCCTGGCGCTGTCCCTGTCCGGCACTGGTGACGGTGCTGGACCTGGCGGCGTGGAGCCACCCGGCCTCTTTCCCCTGGCGGAAGCGGTTCATGATGAAAATGCAGGCGCGCCATGCGATTCGGGCGGCGGGCCACCTTGTCGCCATCAGCGAGGCCACAGCCGCAGATCTTGCGCAGCGATTCCGATTGGACCCCGCGCGCATTACGGTGGCCCCGCTGGGCTGCGGCGAGCGCTTTTTCAATCCCGCGCCACCGGGAGCCGACACGATCCTGTCCTCGTTGCCCGAGCGCTATGTGCTCTACCTGGGTCAGGTGCAGCCGCGCAAAAATCTGATCCGCCTGATTGAGGCCTTTGAACGGGTGCTGAAGGCGCATCCGGACCTTCCGCACCACCTCGTGCTCGCGGGCGGCCTGGGCTGGCAGAACGAGGCCATCTATCGCGCCGCATCCCACTCCGCCGTGGCGGATCGGATCCAGTTTCTGGACTATGTTCCGGATGCTCAAGTGCCGACACTTCTGGCGGGTGCCGATGTGCTGGCCCTCGTGTCGCTGTGGGAAGGATTTGGACTTCCCGCCCTGGAGGCCATGGCGGTGGGCACGGCGGTGTTGGCGTCGAATTGCTCCTCGCTCCCCGAAGTCGTGGGCGATGCGGGTGTGCTGGTGGACCCCGAGAATGTGGACGTGATCGCCGATGGCCTCGGGCAGTTGCTGCTGGACGAGTCCCTGCGCGCGCAGTGCGAGCGAAGGGGTCGGGAGCGCGCGCGCGAGTTCACCTGGGCGCGCACGGCAAAGGCGATTCTCGATGTGGCGCAGGAACTAACGCGCTTCCGCAATCTCGACGACGCAAATTCCCGTTGATACGGCTGCATAACGACGGGGATTGCAGCAGCCACGCGCCATGACGTGACGAACGCGTTCGATACGCTGCAGGAAGGTCCATTCGTAAACGACGATCTCGCTATTCGCGTTCATTCGCGGTTCAAATCTCTTTCGTTTTATTCTTTATAGAACGTGCGAGAATCTGCGTAAATTTGCGGTTCAGTTCTTTTGGTTGCGGCCAACGGCTGCGCTATGCAATCCGTGGTCAGACTTTCTTCATTTTCCATACACGAAATTCGTATCCACCTCATCCAGCATCGGCGCGTCTTTGTCCTTCTGCGTCACGATAGTCGCCTCGATGGGCCATTCAATTCCCACCTTTGGGCACGCATAGTTCAGCGCCCGCTCACAGGCCGGTGCGTGGTGCGCCGTGCATTTGTAGTGCACCAGGCTGTTGTCCTCCAGCGCCACGAAGCCGTGGGCAAAGCCCGCCGGCACCCACAGGGACAGGTGATTCTCCCCCGACAGTTCCAGCCCGAACCACTTGCCGTATGACGGCGAGCCCTTCCGCAAATCCACCGCCACATCGAAGACCGCGCCCTGCACGCAGCGCACCAGTTTACCCATCTCCTCCGGGCAGATCTGGTAATGCATCCCGCGCAGCGTGCCCTTCTTCGACTTGCTCAGGTTGTCTTGAACGAAGGGCAGTTCAAAGCCCGCCGCTTTCCACATGTCCCGCGAGTAGGACTCGGAGAAAAAGCCCCGGTCATCGTGGAACACGCCAGTCTTCACAATCAGGAGCCCGTCCAGGGGGGCGCTTTCAATGGTTACAGGCATGGGCATGGCAAGATTCCTGATGGGTTTGCGCGGGAACAAGGCCCGCTCGGGATGGTGTTGTACGGGGTAGCCACACCTATGCTACACGGGGCCCGTTCCGGATTCAATTCCCCTCTGGGAAAGGGATGGGTGGTGGCGGGGGAAGCACGTCCTCCGGACGGGGCAGGGGATAGGCCTCCCGGAGCCGGGTGGCCGTCTCGCTGGCGGCCTGCCGGAGCGCCTCCTCCCGGCTTCCGTCGCGCGTAATCATTTCCAGCACAGCCGCCGCCGTGCCTGCGCGCTGTCGCTGCTGCTCCACCCGCACCCGATCAGCCTTTTCCAGCGGAATAGAGCCGGGCGCGATGAGTTCGGGCCAGATATCGAGGGGCTGGCCCGTCTGTGCGGCAAAGGCCCTCGCTTCTTTGCTGTGGGCGAGGATTCCGTTGAAGGAATCGGAAATAAGAACTTCGATCAGGCTCGCCGCCTGGAGCTGGAGGGTTGGATCTTCCGTGGGATTCTGCAAAAGGGACAGAAGCGTATCCTGAAATGTCGGTGCGCCATCCGCCAGATGGTCCCTCAGGTAGGCGCACAACGCGCCGGGCTGCCCCGCCGGCGGCGAGCAATTTCTGAGCAGGTAACGCCGCAGCGCCAGGGGCTGCTTGCCACTGGCGATCAGCTCCGTCAGTTTCAAAAAGTCCTCGCTCGAACGGGCGATCAGGGGATAATACTCCAGCACGGCCTGAAGGTCTTCATCCACCTGGCGCGCATGGGCGGCCAACGCCGCTGAGTCGGCCTGAGCCGGAGCGGGGTTGCGGACGGCCACGTAGCCCACCCCCCGCAGGAGCGCATCAGGTTTAAGGGCCAGGATCTCGTCGAAAAGAAATTGGCGCTCGGGCGGATAAGGGAGGTCGGAGCCCGCGCCCGGGGGGAGGGGTTGCACGGCCTCCTGGGCAAGCAGCTTCTCCAGAATACGCCACACCGGGAGCCGGTTGATCGATTCCCCGGCGGGTGCCGACTGGAGCAGCGCCAGGACCACCAGAACCGTCGCTGCCCGCAAGACGGTGCGCGTGCTCTTGAGGCTCTTGACCGTCACGTTCTTGACTCCCACGCTACGCGGCCTCGGAAAAGGCCTGCTTTTTTCGGTGGATCATCCACAAGTTCCGCGTGTAGATCGGCAGCGTCAACAGCATGCCCAACCCGAAGATCAACTCGCCCAACTGGATGAAAGAGGCCAGCATCAGGAAGGATGCGGCAATACTAAGGTACCAGAAGGCGACCGGGATGACACTTTCTTTCTTCCGTTCCGACGTGATCCACTGGATCAGGAAACGGCAGGCAAAGAGTCCCTGGCCAGCCACGCCGACGGCGATCCAGAACCAGGTGCGCGCCGCGTCGCTCTCGGAGCCCGACTTCGTGTTGGAAAGCACCTGGCCCCAGGTGACCGCCAACAGGATCACCGCCACCAGCATGACCGCCACCGCCAGGCCATGAACGAACACCGAGCGCCGACGGGAGAGGGTACCATTCTTGCGCCAGACATGGATGAGATTACGAACATAGATCAAGATATTGAAGCAATGCGAAAGGGTGCCCACGGCGGAATGGGAGTAGACCCCGTAGCAGAAGAGCATGAGGGACCCGACACAGCTCATGTACCAGAAGCCGACCGGCACTACGCTGCGCCCCAGCCGTTCGGAGGTGTACCACTGGAGATAAAAGCGACCGTAGAAGATCACTGCAGCCACCCCGCCGATGATGTCGCCAATATCGAAGTTTATATTTTGCAATAGGTTAGGCAAGGTAGTGTTCCGCCGGAAAGGCCGGGTTGGGGGCTTGGAAAGGGTGGCAAGAAAGCCAGCGACCCTAGATCATGCCACGCGCCCCAACGGGATGCAAGGGAAATGAAGCTTCACCCTATTGACAAGCACCGCGCCCGGTTGTTATTATCACTCCCCGTGGGTGAGTGCTAACAAGCGCGCCGCCCTTGAACAATCTAAACACGCCCTCCTCAAACGAGGGCCTACCCAAAGTGGCAAACAACGCCACCAACAAGAATAGAGGAGACAGACCATGAAAGTACGTCCGTTGGCAGACCGGATCCTGGTCAAGCGTGAAGAGCCCAGCGAAACCGTCCGCGGTGGCATCATCATCCCCGACACCGCCAAGGAAAAGCCCCAGGAAGCCAAAGTGGTTGCCGTGGGCCCCGGCAAGGTGGACGATGCAGGCAAGCGCACGCCCCTGGAACTCAAGAAGGGCGACCGCATCCTTGTGGGCAAGTACGCCGGCACCGAAGTGAAGATCGACGGTGTTGAGCACCTGATCATGCGCGAAGACGACGTCCTCGCCGTCATCGAGTAATCCCCCCGGTCTCCAAACTGAATAAACACGAAAAGGATGTTGCACAATGGCAAAGCAACTTGAATTTGGCGAAGACGCGCGCCGCCGCGTCCTGGCCGGCGTAACCAAGCTCAGCCGGGCCGTCAAAGCAACGCTGGGGCCCAAGGGCCGCAACGTGGTGCTCGATAAGAAATGGGGCTCCCCGACCGTCACGAAAGACGGCGTGAGCGTGGCCAAGGAAATCGAGCTCGAAGACAAGTACGAGAACATGGGTGCCCAGATGGTGAAGGAAGTCGCTTCCAAGACTTCCGACGTGGCCGGCGACGGCACCACCACGGCGACCGTCCTCGCGGAAGCCATCTTCCGCGAAGGCCTGCGCAATGTGACCGCCGGGGCCAACCCGATGGAACTCAAGCGCGGCATCGACAAGGCCGTCGAAGCGATCGTTGCGAAACTGCACACCATGAGCAAGCAGGTACGTAACGACAAGGACGTGATCAAGAGCGTCGCGTCCATCTCCGCCAACAGCGACATGGAAATCGGCAACATCATCGCCGACGCCATGGAAAAGGTCGGCAACGACGGAACCATCACGGTCGAAGAAGCCAAGAGCATCGAGACCACCCTGGAAGTCGTGGAGGGCATGCAGTTCGACAAGGGCTACCTGTCCCCCTATTTCGTGACCGACTCCGAGACGATGGAATGCGTGCTTGAAAACGCCTACATCCTCATCCACGAGAAGAAGGTCTCCAATCTGAAGGACCTCCTTCCCCTCCTTGAGCAGGTTGCCAAGGCCGGCAAGCCCCTCCTGATCATCGCCGAAGACGTCGAGGGCGAAGCCCTGGCGACCCTCGTGGTGAACAAGATCCGCGGCACCTTCGTGGCCGCCGCCGTGAAAGCCCCCGGCTTCGGTGATCGCCGCAAGGCCATGCTCGAAGACATCGCCATCCTCACCGGTGGCCTGGCCTTCTCCGATGACCTCGGCCGCTCGCTGGAAAGCATCGGCCTGAGCGATCTCGGCCGCGCCAAGCGCGTCGTCATCGACAAGGACAGCACCACCATCGTGGAAGGTGCTGGATCCAGCTCCGACATCATGGGCCGCATCAACCTGATCCGTCGCCAGATCGAAGGCACGACCTCCGATTATGACCGCGAGAAGCTTCAGGAACGCCTGGCCAAGCTGGCCGGTGGCGTAGCCGTCATCAACGTCGGCGCCGCGACCGAAATCGAAATGAAGGAAAAGAAGGCCCGTGTGGAAGACGCGCTGCACGCCACCCGTGCGGCCGTTGAAGAGGGCATCGTCCCCGGCGGCGGCGTCGCGCTGATCCGCTGCCAGGATGCCCTGGACGGCCTGAAGCTCGTCGGTGATGAAGCCGTCGGCGCCAGCATCGTCCGCCGCGCCATCGAAGAACCCCTCCGCCAGCTCGCCTACAACGCGGGCGACGAGGGTGCCACGGTCGTGCAGCACGTCCGTGCCAAGAAGGGTGCCGTGGGCTACAACGCCGCGACGGGCGAATACGAAGACCTGATGAAGGCCGGCGTAATCGATCCGACCAAGGTGACCCGCACCGCCCTGCAGAACGCCGCGAGCATCGCCGGCCTCCTGCTGACCACCGAAGTGCTCATCGCGGAGCTTCCCGATGACGCGCCCGCCGGTGGCGGTGGCGGTGGCCACGACATGATGTAAGCCGCTCCCACGAGCTGCTGTGTTTGAGTAAACTTTGCACCGCCCGGTCCGCCAACGCGCACCGGGCGGTGTTTTTTTGACCGATGGGTTCTTATGGTTCTTATGGTTCTTATGGGTCGTATGGGTCGTATGGGTCGTATGGGGCGCAGGCTTGCCCATGCCTTTTCTTCATACGACCCATAAGACCCATCACCTACGGCCAGTGAGCCCAGACTTGCCACAATGCAAATCCCACCTCGCCGCCCGACGACCACAAGAAATTGACCTTTTCCGCCGATCAATTTACTATGGGTAAACACAACCAACTAGGCCACAGCGCATGAGAGGAAAAGGGTGTACATTGTTGCCACGATAGTTGCCGCGTTGCTGGCGGCCTCCGCGGTTGCCGCTTTTCTCTGGCGCTGGCGGGCGGGTGCAAAAAAAGAGACCCTCCCCGAGGCCGTGATGCAGCAGCACGGCTCCCTCATCATGCGGCGCTTGAAGAAGGGGGCGAACCCCGACACCATTGACGACTTGGGCTACACCGCCGCCGTCTATGCCGCCGGACAGGGCGACGTGGGCGTGCTGAAGGAGCTGGCGGGCTACGGCGCCAATCTCTCTCTGCCCACCGGCCAGGGCGAGACGCCCCTCTACAGCGCGGCCCAGCACGGCCAGCTTCAGTCGCTCCTCTATCTGCTCAAGCAGGGCGTGCCCGTGGACCCCGAAACGGTCCACCGCGAGACCCCCTTGCTCATCGCCGCGCGGGAGGGCCACGTCTCCATTGTTCGCGCCCTCCTCGCCGCCGGGGCCAATGTGAACCAGCAGGACAATCGGGGGTGGAGTGCCCTCATGATTGCCATGCGGGAGAATCAGAAAGAACTTACCGACCTCCTCCTGGGCCACAACGTGAATGTGAATCTTGCGCCGAAAGACGGGGCTCATGCCCTGATGATGGCCGTCAAAAAGGAAGATGAAGATCTGGTCCGCCGCCTCCTGGATCGCGGGGCGGATGTACACCACCATTCCCGCGACGGCATGTGCGCCCTCCGCATTGCCGTGCTGCGCGGAAACATGGCCATCGCCCGGCGCCTGCTCAATGCCGGGGCCGACGTAAGTTCCCCCTTTGCCAACAAGGAAACCCCCGTTGAAGTGGCCGAACGCGAGGGCTACAAGGAACTCGCCGCCTACCTCCGCAAGCGCGAGAAACGCCTCGCCGCCTGCATGGACATCCTCGAAGTGGTGGCCCGGGGCGATCACGATCGTGTGAGAGAAATCGTCGTCCAGGTGCCTCGGAGCGTAAACGTCCACTCCGCCAGCAGCCGCTGGACGCCCCTCCTCATCGCCGTGCGCGCGGGTCAACTCGATATCGCGGCGACGCTCCTGGAGCACGGTGCCGATGTGCATGCCCGGAGCAAGGACGGAAAATCGGCTATTGCCTTTGCCGTGGACGGGAGCGATCTGGCCATGGTCAAGGTCCTCCTCGAAGGAGGCGCGCGCATTGATCAGGTGGACGCCGAAGGCACCGACCTCCGCACCTACGCCGAGACCCAGAACCAGCCCAATATCGTCGAGTTCATCGATTCTTTTGTCCAGCAGCAGGCGGTGGGCTTCAGCCTCTTTCAGGCCGTTACCGAGAACGACCCGCCCCGGGCGCTCACGCTCCTCCGGGAGGATCCCGGCTGCGTAGATGCCCGCACGCGAAACGAACGCTGGACGCCCCTCATGCAGGCGGTGCGCGACGACAACGTACCCATGGTGCGGCTTCTGATGGAGTACAAGGCCCAGGTAAACCTCACCAACAGCCGCGGCATGACCGCCCTCATGTACGCCTCCCGCAACGGTAATCTGGAGCTGGTCCGCATGCTGGTCAATGCCGGTGCGGATGTCCGGGTCCGCTCCCGCGAGGGCAACACCGCCTGCGAGTTCGCCCTGGACAAAGGCCACGCCCGCGTCGTGATGCTGCTGCAGGAGGTCGAGGCCCAGCTCTCCGACTGGTCGAAGATGGGCCTGGTGGACGAAGCCGAAACCCGCTTCGACGGTCCGCCAGCCGCCACCGACGGCGATCAAGGGCGCAGCGACGACATTTTCAAAGCGATTCAGGAGAACGATATCCGGCTGGCCAAGCAAGTGCTCCATTACTGGCCCGATTGCGTTCGTCTGCGCCGAGGCCCCTCCGAGCTTACACCCCTCCATATGGCCATCAACGGCGGAAATCAGGATATGGCCCAGTTGATTGTGGCGGCCGGGGCCGATGTGAACGCCAAGTCCCGGGAAGGCAAGACGCCCCTCTACCAGGCCGTGGCCCGGGCCGATGCCGAATTGACCACCATGCTCCTGAGCAGCGGTGCCCAGGTCTGGCAACTGGTCCAGGGCCAAACTGCCCTCCAGGTCGCCCAGGCCGCCGGCTACACCGATATCGTGGCCGAATTAAACCGCTCCACCTCCACGGATAGCTGAGCGTGGGGGAGAGATCGAACTGATCGGACCGCTCAGACTTAACGCGGTCTTCGGCAGCAACCCAAGTCATTGCAGGCGTGCCACGCGATCCGGCAACGCCGGTTCGTGTGCCCATGGCGAGGTGTTCCTGAAACGCCAACGCTCACTCGACCGGCCCTTTTGCGTCGATTCCAATCTCAAAGGGCCCCAGCACTTCTCCTCGGCACCAGATAGACCAACCGCCCGGTCATGGCATGTTTTATGACCCTCGCGCGCGAGGCTCATGACACACGAACCGGCGTTGCCGGATCGCGTGGCACGCCCATCAATTCCTTGAATAGCGGAAGCTACTGATGATTGTGTCGAATACCAGACTCTCCCCATTGATTCCCGGCCTGAATTGTGTACAATAAGGCCTTATCCAGCGAGGCCCTCCGGGAATTCCCGTGCCCTCGCTGATTCTGTGAGAGAGATACCCGAAATCACCGCCGCGCGCGGCGCCCTATTAGCTATCGGAGGAGCACCATGAGTCAGCAAATCGAGCACGTATTGGAAGAGACCCGGCTGTTTGAGCCGTCGCCGGAGTTTTCCGCCGCCGCGACCGTGAAGACCCGCGCGGAATACGATGCCCTGTACAAGAAATCGATCGAGGATCCGGAAGCTTTCTGGGCCGGCGTGGCCGAAGAACTCCACTGGTTCAAGAAGTGGGATCGCGTCTGCAACAAGGACAACATGCCCTTCGTGAAGTGGTTTGAGGGCGGGAAGACCAACATCACCTACAACTGCCTCGACCGCCATGCCGAGGGCGCGCGCGCGAACCAGCCCGCCATTATCTGGGAAGGCGAGCCGGGCGATCAGGTCACCCTGACCTACAGCGACCTCCACAAGAAGGTCTGCCGGGCCGCCAACGTCCTTAAAAAGCTCGGCGTGCAAAAAGGTGACCGCGTGGCCATCTACATGCCCATGGTGCCCGAACTCGCCATCGCCATGCTCGCCTGCGCCCGCATCGGCGCGCTCCACTCCATCATCTTCGGCGGCTTCTCCGCCACGGCCATCAGCGACCGCGTCCATGATTCCGACTGCTGCTGCGTCATCACCGCCGACGGCGGCTGGCGTCGCGGCGCCATCGTCCCCCTGAAGGATACGGTGGACGAGGCCCTCGCCAATTGCCCCATGGTCAAGAGCGTACTGGTGGTAAAGCGCACGGCCAACGACGTGCAGATGCAGGATGGCCGCGACCACTGGTGGAATGACCTGATGGCCGAGTCTTCGGAAGACTGCCCCGCGGAAGTGCTGGATGCGGAAGATCCCCTCTACATCCTCTACACCTCCGGTTCTACCGGCAAGCCCAAAGGCATCCTCCACACCATCGGCGGCTACATGGTCAATACCTACCTGACGTCGAAGTATGTCTTCGACCTCCAGGAGGGCGACATCTACTGGTGTACCGCCGATATCGGCTGGGTCACGGGCCACAGCTATGTTATCTACGGCATCCTGGCCAATGGTGCCACCTCCCTCATGTACGAGGGCGCGCCCAACCAGCCCGGCCCGGATCGCTTCTGGCAGATCGTGGACAAATACAAGGTCACCATCTTCTACACCGCGCCCACCGCCATCCGTGCCTTCGCCAAGTGGGGCGACGAGCACCCCGCGAAGTATGACCTGAGCAGCCTGCGTCTTCTGGGCACCGTGGGCGAGCCCATCAACCCCGAAGCGTGGATCTGGTACCACAAGCACATCGGCCGTGAACGCTGCCCCATCGTCGATACCTGGTGGCAGACCGAGACCGGCGCGATCATGATCACAACCCTGCCCGGTGCCATGCCCACCAAACCGGGCTCCGCCGGCGTGCCCATGCTCGGCATTCAGGCCGCCATCGTCACCGAGGAAGGCGACGAAGTACCCGCGGGCCACAGCGGCCTCCTCGTCATCAAAGAACCCTGGCCCTCCATGCTTCGCGGCCTCTACGGCGACAACGAGCGCTTCAAGGAAGTCTACTTCAGCAAGTTCCAGAAGCAGGGCTGGTACCTCACCGGTGACGGCGCCTTCTGCGCGAAAGACGGCTATTACATGATCATCGGTCGCCTCGACGACGTGATCAACGTCTCCGGCCACCGCCTGGGCACCATGGAAATTGAGTCCGCGCTGGTTTCCAGCGAACTCGTCGCCGAGGCCGCCGTGGTGGGCTTCCCCCACGACATCAAAGGTCAGGGTATCTGCGCCTTCGTCTCGCTTCGCCCCGGCGCGGACGTGTCCGACGCGGCCAAGGAGCAGCTTCGCAATCACGTGGCCCACGAAATCGGTGCCATCGCCAAGCCCGACCAGATCCGCTTTACCGATTCCCTGCCCAAAACCCGCTCCGGCAAGATCATGCGCCGTCTCCTCCGCGACATCGCCTCAGGCAACGAGACCACGCAAGACACCACCACCCTCGAAGACTTCAACGTCCTCGCGAAACTCCGCGAGACCGACGACTGACCATTAAGAACAGACCCAAATTCCCAACGGCGGGAGGCGAGAGCCTCCCGCCGTTTTTTTGGATGGAGAATACACGGGGGGAGGTGCGCCAGAGAATGTGGCACAGCCGTCTCGGCTGTGTGTTTGTTGCGAAGCAACCATTTTTGATTCTCGCCAGCCGGCGGAGCGCCACGGCAATGAGGCGAATCATTGCGACGGAAAGTGCCGCCCCTCATTTCCAGTATACTGTGCGAGACCATGCCATGAAGGAGTCCCCATGAATCCCGAACGAAATCCCTGGAAGACCCTGTCCAGTGAAGTGAAATACAAGAACCCCTGGATCTCCGTGCGCGAAGACCAGGTCATCCGCCCCGACGGCAAGCCCGGAATCTACGGTGTGGTGGAGACCCGCGTCGCCACGGGCGTCCTCGCGCTGGACGACGATGATTCCCTTTATCTCGTTGGGCAATACCGCTATCCCCTCGACGTCTACTCTTGGGAAATCATCGAAGGCGGCGCGGAACTCGACGAAGATCCCCTCGAAGCGTGCAAGCGCGAACTACAGGAAGAGGCCGGCCTCACCGCAAGCCACTGGGAGTCCCTGGGCCACGAAATCCACCTGAGCAACTGCCACTCCAGCGAGCGGGGCTTCCTCTACGTTGCGCGCGGCCTGGAGCACGTCGGCGCAACGCCCGAAGGCACCGAAGAGCTTCAGCTCAAGAAAGTCCGCTGGAACGAAGCCGTGGCCATGGTCACGCGCGGTGAAATCACCGACGCCATCAGTATCATGGCCATTCTGCTCTACGAGCAGAGAAATGCCTGAAGAAGGTTAAATCAACGCTCCACGCACAAGCCCCGTTCACATCAGCCGCGACGTGAACCTTCTTGAGACGCCAAATGTCCCCGCCACCAGCACCATCAGCAGTACGCTGTAGGCAAAGGCCGCGCCCACCGATGCGCGCCACTCCATATTGATCTTCACGGCGATGGGAATATTGGCGGGCTGGTACAGCAGGATCGAGGCGACAAATTCCCCCAGGCACGTGGCAAATACTAACGCCGCGCCCGCACCGGCCGCCGGGGCCACCAGCGGCAGGACAATCCGCCAGAAGCAATAACGCTTCGGCGCGCCCAGGGTCCGTCCCGCTTCAATCAGCGTCGCGTCGAAAGTCTCCAGCGATGCCCCGACCATCCGTGTCAGCAGGGGGATGTTGCGCACAAAATAGGCCAGCGGCAGGAGCCACACCGTGCCGTAAATCGGCAGCCAGCGCTCGTTGAAGGCCACGATCAAGTTGATGGCGATCACCGTGCCCGGCAGGGCCCAGGGGATCATCACCAGCACATTGAGCCACGCGCCACCCGGTCGTTTCCGCGCAATGAGATACGCCGCAGGCAGCGCCATCACCAGGGTGGCGGCCATGGCCAACGCGCTCATCCACAGGCTGTTTCGGATCGGGCTGAAGGCGCTCCTGTTGGTAAAAAGCTCGGTGTAGTTCGAGAAAGTCATGACCGTGGGCACCAGCTCCGTGTGCCACGATTCATAGTCTGCAAAGGAAAGCCACAAAATGGTCACATGGGGCAAGAGAAGCAGGGCGATCGCCCCCCAGGCCAGCACCCCCGCGAGTATCCGGCCCGGCGCACTGCCGATAGGCCGGGGCGTTCCCTTGGAACCCGATCCCGAGCCGCCCCGACGCGAGGATCGAAACAGGGCAATCCCCAGCAGCGACACCAGCGCCAGCATCACCGTCAGGGTCAGCGCCACGTCATGATTGTCCTGGTTCCGCGCTACGTACACTTCCACGCTCAGCATGGGGAAACGCCCGGCAAAGAAATAGGGCGCGCTGAAGGAGGCGCAGGAGGACATGAAGGTCAGAAGGGATGCCCCCACCAGCGCGGGCCGGAGCAGGGGCAGCGTCACGCGAAAAAACACCCGGCGGCGCGATGCCCCCAGGGTCCGCGCAGCCTCCAATTGATACCGGTCCATGGACGCCAGTGCCGGCCCCGCCATGGCATAGAAAAAGACATAAAAGGAGTAGGTGTGGATGAGCAGGATGGCCCAGGGCCCCGGCAGCACCATGTCGGGCATGCCCAGCACCTGATCGGCAAAGCGCGTGAAGATGCCATCTTTGCCGATGAGGTAATAAAAACTCAGGACGCCCACCAGGGGCGGCAGTGTGAAGGGCAGATAGGCCAGCGCCGCCAGCACGCGCGATCCGGGAAAGCTGTAGCGCGTGGTGACAAAGGCCAGCAGCACGCCCACGACACCGGCCCCCGCCACGGAGGCGAGGCTGATACCGATGGTGTTGCGAATGGCGGGCCAAGCTTTCCCGCTGCCGACAAGGGAGGCATCCCAGTGGGAAAAGGCCTCAAATCCGAGACGTACCGTGGGATAGAGTACCGTGAGGCCAAGCACCGCGAAGCAGAGCGCGAGGAGTCCACGGTCCAGCGTCAATCCCCTCCGCTTGCTCGGTGCGCCTTCGGACACTGCGGCTAGAACGCGTCCCGCGGGAGCGCGATATCTTCTTCGACGAAGTTGCGGATGGCTTCGTGTTCCTCGGGGTCGATCTTGGTGAACAGAATAGCCACCTTGAAGTGATCATCGCCCAGATCATCGGGATCGCAGCGCACCACCACGCCCTCGGCATCGATCCGGGTGTTGGCCGGCGCGGGCAGATCCAGAGCGATCCGCATGCGGGTCATGAGCGCCACCGGCTTGACCGTGTGGCACAGCACGCCGTTCGCGCTGATATTGTCGATGTGATTCAATACACCGGGACCCGCCGCGTCTTCAAAGACCGGCACGCCACGACGGCTCCGGGGATAACGGCGCCGTTCACTTCCCTCCATCCGCATGATAAGACCTTTACGTTTGCTGATTTTTCCGACGACTGCTCAAGTGAATCCTAATAGTAGCGCACGACTTGGTAAATTGCAATGCAACGATGAGCGAAGCGCCAGAGAATGGGTCGTATGGGTCGAATAGGTCCTATGAGTCCGATGAAAAGACTTGTGGATACGCCGCGCCCATAAGACCCATAATCCTTCAGCCTTCAGCCTTCACCACTTCAATTCCAACCCCACCCTCCGCCAGCAAATTCAACAAGTCCTTCCCTGCGCCCGGCGCGGTCGTGATCAGTCGCTGCACCGCATCCAGCCCGACGATTCGGCAGAGCGAAGTCTTGCCCAGCTTTCCCGGATCCGCCAGCACCACCGTCTGGCGCGCGTTGCGGATCATCACCCGCTCGCTGGCCGCCGCGTCTTCATTTGTGTTGTAGATACCGCCGCGATCCACGCCGCCCGGCGACACAAAAGCCCAGTCCGCGTGGTACTCCGACAAGGTTCGCACCGCCTGCGGCCCCACCAGGAGGCCCGCCTCCGGATGCAAGGCCCCGCCCGACAGCAGCACGCGAAGATCCGGCAACTGAGAGGCCCGCTCGCCCAGGGCGGAGGCCAGGCGAAGGCTGTTGGTAATCACGGTCAAGGGAAAGGCTGGAATATAGCGCGCCAGTGCATAGGTCGTCGTGCCGCCATCGACGAAAACGGCATCACCCGGCTGCAGCAAGGACACGGCGCGGCGCGCAATCGCCGCCTTCTCCGCCGAATAGCGCTCGGCGCGAAAAGCATAGGGAAGCGCCCCATCCTCCACTTGGTCCAGGCGACGCAATCCCCCGCGCGTACGCTGGGCCAAACCCTTGTCCGCGAGGTCATTAAAATCGCGACGAATCGTGGCCGGACTCGCCCCGATCAGGGCATGGGCCTGCTCCGCGCCTATGAAGCGGTGGGTGTTCAGGTGCTCCAGAATGCGCTCGTGCCGCTCAAGTTGAATCATGAAACACCTTCATCCCATAAAAACATGTAAATAATACACTTAACCCCCGGCAAACACATCAAGGAAATTGAATCGTGAGCGATTATGACCTATAATAAGCCAAATTGATTGAGCATGCAAGAAAGAGCGCCCTAGTAAACGGAGCTTCGCCACAAGAGGATCTTTCCCACAGATGAACTCAGATGGACACAGATTTAAGAAACAAGCATGCGGAATAGATTGAGATTGACGAGAAAACTTATTTCCTTCTTATCTGTGTCCATCTGAGTTCATCTGTGGGAAAATCTATCTCTGGACACACTTACACCACCATTCATCATTGACATGACATTCCCCAACCCAGGAGCCCCTGCCCATGCGTGCCATGGTTCTCACCGGCATCCGCGCGATGGAAATGCGCGACGTGCCCGATCCGAAAATCGACGCCCCCACCGATGTGCTCATCAAAATTTCCAGGGTCGGCGTTTGCGGCTCGGATGTTCACTACTACACCACGGGGCGCATCGGCGTGCAGGTCGTGCAGTATCCCTTCGCCGTGGGCCACGAGTGCGCGGGCATTGTGGAAGCCGTGGGCCCCGAAGTGACGCACCTGAAGGTTGGTGACCGCGTGGCCATCGAGCCCGCGATGCCCTGCGGCGAATGCGACCAGTGCAAGGCCGGCCGCGCCCATACTTGCCGCAAGCTCCGCTTCCTCGGATGCCCCGGCCAAGCCGAAGGCAGCCTGTCGGAATACATCGTCATGCCGGAGCACTGCTGCTTCCCGCTCAAAGATGAAACCACGCTGGAAGAGGGCGTGCTGAGCGAGCCCCTGGCCATTGGCGTCTACGCCTGCAAACTCGCGGGGGAACTCAAGGGCAAGCGCATCGGCATCCTCGGCAGCGGCCCCATCGGCCTGAGCGTGCTCATGCCCGCGAAGGCCCAGGGCGTGGGCAAGGTCTACGTGACCGACAAAATCGATGCCCGCCTCGCCATGGCGAAAGCGAATGGCGCCGACTGGATCGGCAACGTGGATCAGCTTGACGCGGTGAAGACCATCACCGAGGCCGAGCCCCTGTTGCTCGACGTCGTCTTTGAGTGCTGCGGCCAGCAGGAAGCGGTGGACCAGGCGATTCATATGCTCGCACCCGGCGGCAAGCTGGTGATGATTGGCATTCCCGAAGTGGATCGCATCTCCTTCCAGATCGACCTCATGCGCCGCAAGGAAATCTGCTTCCAGAACGTGCGTCGACAGAACGAATGCACCGGCACGACCATCGACCAGATCGAAGACGGCACCCTGCCCGCCGGCGCCATGGTCACGCACCACTTCCCCTTCGAGCGCACGAAAGAGGCTTTCGACCTCGTCGCGGGCTACCAGGACGGCGTGATGAAGGCAATGATTACGTTTGACTGATAGGACGGTTAGGTCCGATAGGACGGATAATCAGTCCTATCCGTCGAATCCGTCCTATGACAATCCCACAAACCAGAAAGCCCCCACAATGAAAGCAGCCGTCATCACCGCCCCCGGCGTGATTGAAGTGCAAGACGTGCCCCAGCCCAAACCCGGCCCCGGCGAGGTGCTCCTTAAAGTCGGCGCGAGCGCCCTCTGCGGCACCGACCAGCGCGTGCTCCGTGGCGAGAAGCCCGTCTCCGTGCAGATTATCGGTCACGAACTCGCGGGCACGGTCGTCGAAATTGGCGAAGGCGTCCAGGGCGTGGAATTGGGCAAGCGCTACGCAGTGCAGACCGTCATCGGCTGCGGCGAGTGTCCCGCGTGCAAGCGCCATCACCAGATTCGCTGCCTCAAGGGCTTCAAGGCCATCGGCTACGCGTGGAACGGCGGCTTCGCCGAATACATGGTCATGCCGCGCGAGGGCGTGGAGCAGGGCTGCCTTATCCCCATTCCCGACGACATGAGCGAGGAAGTGGCCACGCTGCTGGAGCCCATCTCCTGCTGCGTCAACGGCCTGCGCTTCTTCCCCTTTGAGGACATGAAGCATGTGGTCATTCTCAGCGCCGGCATCATCGGCGTGCTCAACGGCCTCGTGGCGAAAGCCTGGGGCGCGGAGACGGTCACCATCATGAACCGCTCCCATGGCCGACTCGATCTCATCCAGCAGCTCGGCCTGCCCTTCGATAATCTCGTGAATACCAGCACCACCGACCCAATCGCCTGGATGAAAGAAAACACCGGCGGTCTCGGCGTGGATGGCGTGGTCGCCACGGCCTCCGCGAAGGAGCTGATTCCCCTCGGCATCGATCTCCTCGCGCTGGGCGGGCACCTCTCCCTCTTCGCGGGCGTGTCGAAGGACGATCCCCTGGAGCCCATCGACCTGAACAAGATTCACTACCGCGAACTGCACCTCCACGGTGCGAACAGCTCGGTCCGCCGCGACTACGAAGAGGCCATCCGCCTCATCGAGACCGGCAAGATCGACCCCGCGCCACTGATCACCCACCGCTTCGCCCTGGAGGATTTCAACGAAGCCTTCAAGACCCAGGCCAGCACCGAAGTGCTTTCGCTGAAAGTCGTGCTGCAACACTAAAGAGAATGTGGCACAGGCGTCCCGCCTGTGATTCACAGCCGGGACGGCTGTGCCCCACTCCCTTTCCTCAAACCCCACAGGAGCCCCAGATGAGCTACTTCGAAAAATACGCTGCCCAAATCAAAACCTTCATCGGCGTGTGTCACCAGCTCGCCGCCAACAAATACGTCACCGGCTTCGGCGGCAACGCCGCTTGGAAGATGGAGGATAACGTCCTCCTGATCACACCGACCCAGATGAACAAAGGGGACATCCAGTTCGACGACGTGGTCTTCATCAACCTGAAGGGCGAAAAGCTCGAAGGCAAGAACCGCCCCACCGGCGAAACGCCCATGTACCTCAACTTCTTCAATGAACGCCCCGACATCCAGTCCGTGGTCCACTGCCACCCGCCGTACACGAATGCCTTCACCATCACCAAGGGCGTGAACCACCTCATGCGCCCCCTCTTCCCCGAGACCATCACCGAAGTCGGCCCCGTGCCCATCGTGCCCTTCGCCCAGCCCCTCACCCAGGAACTGGCGGACAACTTCCTCCCCTTCCTCCAGCACTACAACGCCTTCCTCATGGAAAACCACGGTCTGGTGATCCTCAGCCCCCTCGACATCAAGTGGACCATGATGAATACCGAGCTCCTGGAGATGACCTCCCTCCACATCCACAGCGCCATCGTCCACGGCGAGATCAAAGAGATCAGCCGCGAGGAAGTAAAGAAAATGGACGCCATCATGACCGGTCGCAACCTGCCCTTCATGGGCGCGCCGGGGGTGAATAATTCCTTGGTGGATGTGTTTTATCCCGAGGGCTGAGTTCGCCTAAACAAGAATGTGGCACAGGCGTCCCGCCTGTGATTTCGCACCGTATGGCGCGAGTTGAAGCGGCCTCTCACCATCGAGAGGCCGCTTTCTTATTCCGACAATAGTCACCTTTCCGATCGGTCCGATCCGTCTGATCTGTCCGATTGCGTTATACTGGCGACCCAACTCAGAAAGGCCCCGCCATGCTCACCACCGTTTTGCTCGCCCTCACGCTCGGTGCCGCCCCATCGGGCGAGCCCTGGCCCATGCACGTCATCGACAACACCTCCATCGGCGCAGACGGCGTGCGTCTGGCCGATTTCGACGGCGACGGGCACCCCGACATCGCCACGGGCTGGGAAGAGGGCGGTTCCATCCGCATCTACCACAATCCCGGTCCGGCACTGGCGAAGGAGCCCTGGCCCAGCGTCGTTGTAGGCAGCGTGGGCTCGCCGGAGGATGCGGTCCTCGCGGATCTGGACGATGATGGCGCGATGGACGTCATCAGTTGCAGCGAGGGCAAGGAGCGCAAGATCTGGGTCCACTGGGCCCCCGCCACGCCCGCCGACTACCTGAAAGCCGAGGCCTGGAAAACCGAGCCCATCCCCGCCGCCGAAAACAAAGCGCAATGGATGTTTGCCCTGCCGATGGACATCGACGGCAAGCACGGCATCGACCTCGTGGCGGGCGCGAAAAATGAGGGCGCGGCCATCGGCTGGTTGGAGGCCCCGGAGAATCCCCGCGACCTCGCGGCATGGCAGTGGCATCCCCTGCGCGAGGCGGGCTGGATCATGAGCCTCATCCCCCACGACATGGACGGCGACGGCGACCAGGACGTGGTCTACACCGACCGCCGGGGATCCAAACGTGGCGCGGGCTGGCTGGAGAATCCCGACAACGGCGGCGTGTGGCCCGATCACGCCATCGGCGGCGCGGACCATGAGGTCATGTTCCTCAGCCCCGCCCAGTTCAGCGTGGCGGGCCCCACCGAGTGGCTCTGCACTACCCTCGATGGCGGACTGCTGCGGTTCACGCCCGGCGAAGGGACGAAACCTTTGGGATTTCTCCGATTAACTTATAATCACTGGATGACAGGCAAGATCGCCATGCCCGACGGCGTGGGCACGGGCAAGGGACTGGCCGTCGGGGACCTCACCGGCGATGGACAGCCCGATATCGCCGTGAGCTGCGAAAACGCGAAGGATACCGATGGGGTATTTTTCCTCGAACAGACCAGCGAAGGCTGGCAACCACGCGCCATCAGCGGCGCCCCCGGCACAAAATTTGACCTCGTCTTGCTCTACGACATGGATCAGGACGGCGACCTGGATGTGCTCACCTGCGAAGAGCGGGAACGTCTCGGCGTAATCTGGTACGAGAATCCGGGGAAGTAGGGTGAAATGGGGCTTATGGGTCTTATGGGTCAGTATAAAAACCGAAGTTCCATACGACCCATTGGTCCCATAAGACCCATAAGACCCATTTCCTCCAGACTCCAGACTCACCCCAAAAACTGCAACGTCCGCTCCCTACTTATAGGAGAACCACAAACACCCCAGCCAACCCCAAAGGAGTCCTCACCATGCCCGTCAGCCTCGGCCCACACCCCCGCTACCTCGAAGAACTCCGCATCGGCGGCGGCTATAACAGCACGCCCGACGGCGGCGCCGACTTCGACAAGGCCGGCAACATCGCCGCCAACGGCACCTTGGACGTTGAAGGAGCGGCCACCTTCGGCGGCGACGTCTCCATCGCGGGCGATCTCGAAGTGGCCGGCGTGGACACCACCTGGAGCATCTACCTCCCGGCGGCTCTCGGCATGCCCGACCCGTCGCTGCCCTGCGCCGCATTCGCAATCACCAACTGGCGTACCTTCCAGGTCGCCACCGGCTCCCTCGCCTTCGACGCCACCAATCCCGAAGCCGCCTACTTCCAGTTCCGCCTCCCCGATTCCTACGACGGACGGCCTCTCAAATTCACTATCGAATGGAGCGCATCGGCAGGCACGAGCGGAGATGTAAGGTGGGGGACCCTCCCAATCTCTTTTGACGATGGCGACACGCTTGATGACACTGGGACAACAACATACGTAGTTGATAGCTTCACCGCTACGAAATCGACTCACTTCTGTATCGTAGTCGCTACTCCCACGCACGCGATTGGCGGCTCACTTAATACGGTCCGAGTCATCCGACTGAGTAACCATGCGTCGGACACATTCAATGCCGATGCGATTCTAATTGGAATCGGAATTTCATATTAGAATCCGGTGAGTGTCCCACTTGCCTGCCAGCTTACACCTTTGTACGAGGCCAAATGCACGTCCGTAAACTGTGCGAATTCGAACCAACTCAGAATTCGTTGACGCTCAATAAACTCAACTTGGGGAGCGTTCAGCTTGTCAAATACGTTAAGCGTGTTTCTGCGAAAAGAAAGCTTTCGAAAATTTGCAAAGTATTCGTAGTATGGCAGAAATATCAATGGCAGCAAATAGATCGTGTAAATCGGCGGGTACATTAGCGCCGTAAGAACCTGAGAGAGCCTGAGAACAGAACATGCCGAAAACTTACGAAGAAACAGTTTTCTCCCTCGCTCAACGACATTCTTGGCAATCCAGTTACCCTCTTTGCTGTATACCCAAACAATAAACCTTCCGCCCGGCTTTACATGGTTCACAAGGTTTCTAACCGCTTTGTCTGGATCGTCGGTGTGATGAATGACCCCAATTGAGTAAACCACATCAAAGGTTCTTCCAAGACTCATCTCGGAAATGTCTGCCTCGATAAACTCTACATTCTTGAACTCAGAATTCCGTGTGATTGCGACCTCAATTGAGTTTAAATCGACTGCGACGACATGGTCCGCAAAAGGTGCAACGAAGCCGGTATGCTGGCCGCCCCCACAACCAGCTTCAAGCACGGACTTATTTCGAAAGTCGTCAAGTGTGTTTGGGTGAATCCAGTCGGTGAATAGAAAGAGTTCGTCATCCCGGAACATCTTCCACTGCTCTAACCATTCGATTTGCTTATTTTGAGTCATAGTATGAGCTACTCAATTCTGGGCCAATCCAATCTCAGGCATCGATGCCTCGAAATGCTTGGTCTTTCTCTAGCAGACTCAAGAAGTGAAGATCTCGTTCAAAGACCATGCTAAACGGGAACGGATACAGTCTGAGGCGATTCTGAGTGACTCTTGGGCTGATTCCATTCCGACAGAACGCGGCTTCCCATTGACGCCACGACCAATAGTTGTAGGTCAACCCCACTCCGTGTCCACGATTCCCAAACCAGTCCATGAAAGAGAGGACTGCACGATCCCATAGTGTCTCAGCTACATGATCTTTTAGAATCAAGCCCTTGCCTGAAACCCTAACCATCTCGCTTAACAAGTTTTCAGGAACAGCGCAATGATGAAGCACGTCTGACACTAGACAATAATCCCATTCCCCAACACGCGCAGGAATGGACTCACCGTCAAATTTTCGAACCGGGATAAACGGATCTGGCCATTCCATGATATCGACACCCTCAATGTAGACATCGGGCCTAAGCTGCATTACGTTCTTCGCTAGCATGCCATTCCCAGAGCCAACATCAAGAATCCTTGCGCCATATATAGGAAGTAGTGAAATTGCCTCAGCTATTTTTTGAGTTCGCCTTTCCATCACAGATCCGCGATGAATGCGGCCCAGCCATTTCGACCATCTAGGCACTGTATAACTCCGCCCCTATCAATTAGCATTTCCCCTTACTCTTTTCGCCACTTACTTCGTCGCAGCGGTGTGCAGCGTGATCAACCACCGTTCTTCGCTGATAAACCGCCAGCCCCAGTCTTTCCAGGCGGCCGGGACGCCCTGGGCCTGGATATCTTGAATGGTCTTTCCCGCCTTGACCTGCTCGTTCACCGAATTGAAACAATCGTCGATCATGGCGTGGAATTTCTGCAGGTCGGCCTTCGTCGAGAGTGGACCGTGCCCCGGGATGATCTTCACGTCGTCGGGCAGGGTTTCGAGGACTTTGGCGACGTTGGCGAGGTAGCCCTCAACCGTGCCGCCATTCTCGAGGTCGATGAAGGGGAAGCGTCCGGAGAAGAAGAGGTCGCCCATGTGGACGACATTGGCGCCGCGGAAGTAGACGACGCTGTCGGTGTCGGTGTGGCCGGCGGGCAGGTGAATGAGCTCGATCTCTTCGCCGTTGAAGTGGACGGAGACCTTGTCCTCATAGGTCACGACGGGCAGGGCTTCTTTGGGCTTGTCGGCGCCGAGGCGGCCGCGGACGTTCTCGTGGGCAATGATGACCGCTTCTTTGCCGAAGGCCGCGTTGCCGCCTGTGTGGTCTCCGTGGAAGTGGGTGTTGAGCACGAATTTCAGGGGGCCGGGGTTGATGCCCTTGAGCAATTCGCGGATTTTGGCCTCGTCCTTCTCGAACTTGTCGTCCACGATGAGGATGCCGTCGTCGCCTGCGGATACGCCAATGTTGCCGCCGCTCCCTTCGAGCATGTGGATATTGCCCGCAACGGGCACGGGAACGATATCTTCGTCCTGGGCCTGAACAAAGACCACGCCTGCGGCAAGGGCCACAAAGGCGATGAAAAGGTAGAGGGCGCGTTTCTTCATTGGAGTCTCCTTGGCTGCTGCCTGCAATTCGCTATTCCACTTACGATGCCACGACGGTATGCGTATTGCAAACTCAATGCAATAGATCCTTCAACGGGGCCCGGCAATGCTCGCGACATGAACGCGCGCTTCGCGATCCATCGGTTTGGGCGCGATCAAGATCTCCACATCCTGACCCAGGGCATTCAGGAATCTGAACAGGCGATCGATTGAGAACCCATCCAGCTTACAACGCACGATGGCGCTGACTTTGGCCTGCGTAGTGCCCATAAGCCCCGCAGCTTCGGCCTGAGTCAACCCGCGCTCGGACAGGGTGCGATGAATGGCGTTGGCAAGTTGTGCTTTGGCATGAAGTTCATCCGCATCGGGCAGCCCCAGCAACGCGAACAGATTCCCGTCGGCGGGGACTGTATTTTCATTCGTTTTCAAAGTCGGACTCCCTTTCCAGCGCCAGCCTCAACCGCGCTTCAATGAGGTCAATCTCGTGTCGAGGCGTCTTAATACCATGAGTGGATTTCTTCTGAAACGCATGAAGCACGTAGACTTGGTGTTCCAAGCTCGCTATGTACACGGAGCGAAACGTATCCGTGTCGTAGCGGATAACGATCTCCATGACCGAAACCCCGAACCCCTTCAACGGTTTCGCGTCTCCCGGAGTTTCTCCAGATTGAACGCGGCTCAGCGAGTAGCCCATCTCTCGGACAACCACCTCCGAGAATGCTTTGAGCACCTTCAAGGAGTCGCCCAGGAATTCGAGCGCTTTCATAGCCACCCCTTATTTATCCCATATTTGGGATAATATGTCAAGTCGCCTATTTATTCTCATCCGTAACGCCCGGCCAATTATCCGTCCGGAAGGGCGATGCGGGCAGTCCCTCGCTGTTGTACAAATTGCACACGGGGTTGTCGGCCCAGGCGTAGCGCACCGCCACGGGACTGGCCACTGACGCGCTGGATACCACTACGGTGTCCCCGTCAATACGGGCCTCCGCCCAGACGAACTTCTGGTCGGCCCCGGCGAGTGCGAAGCCCTTGAGAGGCGCACCGTCGGGCGTGGTGAGTCCGCCGCCGACGTGGTTGAAGTGGATTCGGATCGCGTTGCCTTCCACGCTGTGACGGCTGTAGAGCGGCCCGGAGTAGATCAGCTTCTCGCCGCCGTAGTGCCGCGCCCAGCGCGACAGGCGCCGCCCCACGTCCTGCTTGTTCTGCGGGTGAATGTCGCCGGCCTCCCCGATGTCGATGATGGTGGCCATACCGGTGTTGGGGGTCTTCAGCGTCATGAGCTGGGCCTCGCGCAGTTCCGCCCAGGCGCTGGGGCCGGGCTCGGGGGTCACGGGCATGAAGTTGGCCAGTTGCACGAAGAGGAAGGGAAAATCGCCCTGATCCCACTGGGCGCGCCAATCGGCGATCATGGCGGGAAAGAGCGTGCGATACTGAAACGCGCGGCCCGCGTTGCTCTCGCCCTGATACCAGATGGCGCCCTTGATGCCATAGGGCACGAGGGGATTGATCATGGCGTTGAAGAGCACGCCCGGCACGTTGGGATCGCCCTCGCGCAGCAGGGGCGCGGCGGGCTGGGGCGGGATATCCCGCAGGTAGGCACCGGGCCGGTTCATCCATTCCCCGGCGAGCGCGATCTTCGGAGCGTTGGGCACGCCGGCGAGGGTGAGGTAGAGATCGTCGGGAATGCCGCATATCCCGCCCACGTTCCCCATATCGTACACCCGCACCGCGATAGCGTTCGCCCCGGCACTCACGACGCTGCCGGGCACGGAGTAGTTGCGGAATCCCGTGGCCGACTGGGTACCCTCGTTCTTGCCCACGAGCGTGCCGTTAAACCAGGTGCGGTCCATGTCGTTAATCGGGCCGAGGGAAAGGGTCAGATCCTTGCCCGCCCAGTCCGCGGGCAGCTCCACCACCTTGCGATACCACATGAAACCGTCGAGATCTTCGTAGCCGGCCTTCTCCCACACGCCCGGTAACTGGGCGGAGCGCCACTCGCGCAGATCGACTTCGGGCGCAGCCCAGATCGGGTTGCCCTCCTGGTGGCCCTTGTCGTAGGTGGCGAGATTGGCGTTCCACTTCGCCAGCGCCTCCTTGTACCCCGCCTCGGCCTTGGGAATGTTGGGGGCCTCCGCATCCATCTGGTCCAGCTTGATCTTGAAATCGGGCAGCGCGCGCAAGGCCTCTTCGCTGGTCCACGCCTCGCAAAGGGTGCCGCCCCAGGAGCTGTGGACCAGGCCGATGGGCACGCCGAGCGCCTGGTGCAGATCGCGCCCGAAGAAATAGGCCACCGCCGAAAAGTTCGGCACGGTCTGCGGCGAGCACACGATCCAGCCGGCCGACTCCACGTGATCTTTCGGACTGAAGCTGGTCACCGGGGGCACGGTGAAGTAGCGGATGTCGGGATAGTTCGCCGCGGCAATTTCCGCCTCGCGATCTTTCACACCGAAATCGCCGTTGCGCACGGGCCACCACATGTTGGACTGGCCCGAAGCAAGCCACACATCGCCCACGAGCACATCGCTGAGCGCAATCGTGTTCTTCCCCGTCACCGTGAGCGTGTGGGGCCCGCCCGCGGGCAGGGGCGCCAGACGCGCCATCCACGTGCCGTCCTTATCCGCCTTGGCCGTGGCGCTGTGCCCTGCCAGGGTGACCGTGATCTTGTCGCCCGGCGCGGCCCAGCCCCAGACGGGGATTTTCATGTCGCGCTGGAGCACCATGTGGTCGGTGAACGGTGCGGCGAGGCGCACATCGGCGCTGAGGTTGGCCGAGTCCGTGCTGTTAACGGTGGTGGCGCAGCCACTAAGGATGACAGCGATGACGAGGAATGCAGTACGCAGGTTGTGCATGGTGTGCTCCCAAAGCATTGGCAGGGAATGTGGCAATTTACAATTCCCACATTGTATAAGAAGTACGGACCAAAGGCTATTGAATTCCAACCAGGCAGGAATCTTGTCATGCGCAGCAAATCCTATCCATTGAATTGTGCCGTGGGCATCGCCATCGGGCTTTGCGGTCTGGCCCATGCCGCGAACCAGGCTGCGGGCGTGGATCCGGCCACGGGTCTGGCCACGGCGGTACTGGTGGAGGACAAGGCCCTGGCACACACGACGCAACTGTTACCCGTAGACTCGGGCGGCGCGATCGTGGGCGATTCGCTGGACGCGCAATTGGCCCAGGTGGTGAGCAATGTCGCCACGGTACTCGGCGAAGTGGGTTCGGGCCTCGATCAGATTGCCCGACTGAATGTATACGTTTCGACCAACGCGCAGGTGGGCGAGGCCGAATTGCTGCTGAAGAATCACCTCGGGCCGAACGCGCATCCGGCGGTGACCATTGTGGTGGCCAAGTTGTCCGACCCCGCCGTGCTGGTGGGGCTGGACGCCATCGCGTCGGTGGACGATGCTAGAGCCCCTGCGGCCGTGCTGCGCCACACGAGTACGGCGCTGCCCGCGCGCAATGGCATCGCCCATGTGGCGGTGCTGCCCAAGGGCCGCGCCCTGTACGTTTCCGGCATGGCGGAACAGGACACGCAGGATCAGGCGGAAGCCTCGACGGGCACGATGGAACAGCTCCACGGCGTGCTGGCGCTGAACAAGATCGGCCCGGAGCACGTGGTGCATCTGAAGGCCTACATGAAGCCCCAGAGCGCGGTGCCTATCGCCGAGAAAGCCATGGCCGCATTCTACCCCGATGCCGCCGCGCCCCCCATGACCTTCGTGGACTGGCTCAACGAAATCCCCACGGAGATCGAACTGATCGCGTGGATTCCCGAGGCGAGTGTAAGCGACGACCCGGTGCTGCACTTGTGGCCGGCCGATGTGACGCCGTCGAATGTGTATTGCCGTTATGCCGTGGTGAACTCCCCCAGCCGGATTTACACCAAGGGCTTCACCGCGAATAGCGCGTTGGATCCTGCGGGGCAGGTGCACGATATCTTCGCGCAATTAAAGGCGGCCGTCGAGCCGCTGGGCAGTGATTTTCGCCATCTGGTGAAGGCGACCTACTACGTGACCGCCGAGGACACCAGCACGGCGCTCAATCAGATCCGCCCGGAGTACTATGATCCGCAGCGCCCCCCCGCGGCCTCGAAGGCCACCGTGGCCGGCACGGGCTTCGCGGATCGCGGGCTGGTGCTGGATATGATTGCGGTGGGGAAATAGTCTGGAGGGAAGAGTCTGGAGTCTGTAGGAAAAATGGGTCTTATGGGTCGTATGGATCTTCGGTTTTCATACTGACCCATAAGACTCATAAGACCTATACGACCCATTCTTCAGCATCTGCCCACTAAGCGCCTATAGATCGCCCAGTGGGCTTCCGCACTCGCTTTCCACGACATGCTCTCGCCTGCCTGTTGCGCGATCTCGGCGAAGGCTTGGGTTGCGCTTGTCTGGTCAGCGAGAAAAGCGCCAATCTTATCGGCCAACGCCTCGGGATCATCGGGTGGAGCGATCCATCGCACATCGTGATTCACCAGTGCGGGCAGTCCGCCGCAGTCGGTCACGATCATCGGTCGGCCATGGCCCAGCACTTGCACGCCGACGGCGCTCTGGGCGTCGAAGTGGCGGTAAGGAAGCACGACGAGATCGGCGGCGGCGTAGTAGTTCGACACGTCCGCTTCGGGGATGTAGTCGAGGCGCGTGATTACGTGTTCAGCGAGTCCCGCGTCGTCGATAATGGCCTGGTAGCGCGCCCACGGCTCCCAGGGTTTGCCCGCAATGACGAGTTGCACCTCCGGATGGCGCTTCCGCACTTCGGCGAAAGCGCGCAGCAGTACATCGAGTCCCTTGTAGGGCCGAATGGTGCCGAAGAACAGAAGCGTGGGCCGCGCTTTCGGAATTCCGAGTTGGACGCGGGCGCTTTCCCTATTCAAGGTTGGCGCGGCAGTCGCGTCGATGCCCATGGGCACGCAAGTCACCCGATTTTCGTCGGATCGAAAATGCTCCAGAAGCTGCGTGCGATTGACGTCGCTGTGGACGATCAATTGGTCCGCGAGACGATAGAGCGTTCGGCTCGCGCGGAGGAACCAGGGGCTTGGCTCGTGGGGCAGCACGTTGTGCACGGTGATGACGACGGGGACGCGGCGCCGTTTGGCGGCGAGGGCGAAGGCCAGACAAACCGGAAAGAGGGGCAAGCTCCACCATTGGATGTGTACGATGTCGGCGGGGGTGGCCAGGGCGCTCCAGAGCCAGCCGATGGGGTTGTACCACGCGAGGCTGTGGCGCACGGTGAGGCTGGAGGCCTGGGGCGCGGAGCTGGTCGGGTCCATAGCGTACTTCACGCCGGGAAAGAGGAAGGCCGGGTACATGGCCTTGAACCCGATGGCGTGAACGGCTCCGCGGGTCGCGAGGGTCCGGGCCAATCCGCCGCAGTAACCGGGGATGCCCTGGGTCTGGGGCGGGAAGGAACCGAGGAGGAGGATGCGGAATTTTCGTTGGCTCTCGGATTCCATAAGTCTCCCAGATATTTCTTGGCGAGTATGGACGACCCCAGTTGGTGTTATGTGGATCACAGGGACGACAGGGACATCAGAGACGGCAGGATATGAACATTGCTGGTGTCCCTGAAGTCCCTGCCGTCCCTGTAATCAAGCACCCGTGGCGTTTGATGTTGGTTTCAGGCAATTGCCGCCTGCATGCTCTCCCACTGGGCACGGCCGACTTCCTTGATCGTTGAGTCGGGCCACTTCTCCAGGTAGGAGTAGCACGGGTGATGGTGTTCCTTGTAGGGATTGTTCCGGGCGGCGTTGTAGCAGCAGATGAGGGACCACCGGGGATTCTCGCTCAGGTTGGCATCGGAGCGGTGAAGCACGTTCCCGTGAAAGAAGAGCGCGTCGCCGGGTTCCAGCTCGCAGTAGACCACCTCCATGCGCTCCAGAATCTTCTCCATGCGCTCCAGGTTCGCGCCGGTCTGGTTGCCCACTTCACCGTGCTCGATACGACCGAGATGGTGCGAGCCGGGGATGACCTGAAGGCAGCCGTTGGCCTTGTTTGCGGCGTCGATGCCGATGAGGCAGCTCGCCATGTAGGGGAAGAGGCAGCCGTTGTCATACCAGTAGCCGTAGTCCTGATGCCACTCCCAGGCACCACCCACTCGGGGCTCCTTGAGCATCATCTTGTGGTGGTAATGGTAGACCTCGCCGCCCAGGAGTTGCTCCATGGGGTTCACCATCTTCTCGGAGCGCACGATAGCGCTGTACATGTCGTCTTCGAGGGTGTTGCGCAGCGTGAGGCGCGTGGTGAAGCCCTGCTGATCCACGCGGTCGATTGCGCCGCTGGCAATGGCCTGGTCTGTCTTGGCGATCTTGTAGAGCAGTTCCACCTCTTCCGTGTCGAAGTGCTTCTTCTTCAGGAGGCAGCCGGTTTCGTTGAAGGTGGCGACGTCTTCGGGGCTCAAACGGTATTCGCTCATATTGGGCTCTCTCCGAGGTTTGGAGCTAACGTTCTTAATTCTCAGGGACGGCAGAGACAGCAGCGACAGCAGGTTTTCTACGTTTCATTGCCTGTTGTCCCTGAAGTCGCTGCCGTCCCTGTAATCTCCACAGTATCTTAGTTGCACTCGGGTTCCAGCGGGCCGGCCAGGTCGCTCAGGAAGAAAAGGCGTCCGGGCAGCGTGGGCATGTAGGTGCTGGGGATCCAGGGGCTGGGCTTGTGGTGCAGGCTCATCCAGAGGGACATGCCCTGCCACATCATGCCGCGTCCCAGGGTCCCGTCGCAGCCACCAATGATCTGGTCTGACATGAGGAAGAGGCCGGGTCCGACGGTGTTCGCCGTGGCGGGAACGAGCGTTGTGCGGCTTTTAAAGCTCGTGATGGCGTTCTGCTCGACCGTGAGCGCGCAGAGTTGGGCCGCCACGCGGTAGTCCTGCTTCTTCCACTCGGCCTCGGTCTTGAACTCGGCGGCGAAGTGGGGTTCCCAGAAGGCGATGTGGCAGGCGCGGCCAATGCCAAAGACGGTGACGAGTTTCGCGCCTTTTTTCTTCAGCGCGCGAATCTTCTCGCCGTAGGTCGGCAGGTTTTTCTTCGTGGCGAAGTTGCGCTGGTTCTTGGGCACGGTCAGCTTGCCGAGGGGGCCGTAGAAGGCCTGCTCCATGGCGTTCTGAAAAGCGCCGGGATCGTTCGAGGGCAGCGAATTGCCCTTGGCATCGCTCCACTCGTCCATGTTGAAGCCGTGGACGTGCTTGCAGTCCACATTCCACTCTTTCAGGAAATAGACCGCCCAGCGATACATGCCCATGGGGCCCACGGGCAGGATAAAGGCGATTTCCTTCTTCGCGGCCTTCGCATCGCTGATGGCCTTGGCGATTTCGTGGCCCAGCATCACGTCGAAGTCTTCGAGGGAGCCGCAGGGTACCGCCTCGAACTTTTTGTTCCACCAGGATTCAGGCTTCGCAATGGTTTCCGGCTTGCGCCCGCAGAGTTTGTCGATAGCGTTGAGGTCCCAGCCCGCGGGGAAGAAGCCTTCCAGCAGGGAGCCCTTGATAGTGGTCATAAGATTGATGGCCATGGTGATGATTCCTTCCACTTGGATTTCAGTTATGTGCGCCGGTGTGTGGCGCGGTCGCCATGATAATGCATGGGCGCGGGGGGATCAAAGAGGGAGTGGGACCCCAGATGAGGGAACAAAAAAACGAAAGCCTGACTGGCATACTCACAAGATGTATAGCTGTCCTAACCAAGACTTGAGTTGACAGAATCCCTGTTGGACGTATTCATCGTGAGATTGTACCAACCCTCCGACTTTCGAAAAAGTCGGTTGAACGTTGTTGTCCCTCAGCTATTTGCTCTGACGTCATCTTCAGAGCCAAGTCGTCTCGCAGGACTGCCGCATCCTCTTCAGACACAGCCGCAACATTCAGCCACTGGTACGCGGCAACAAAGTCCTTTGGCAAACCGTCACCATTCATGTAACTCAAACCAAGATATATCTGCGCTGTAGCACTTCCCTGCTCGGCCGCCTTTCTGTACCATGTCACCGCTTTCTCAAAATCGCGCTTTACTCCCTCACCATTGGCATAACATAGACCAAGGAGCCATTGAGCGGTTTCGATGCCCTGCGTTGCGGCTTTTTCGTAACACGAAGCAGCTAGCTCAAGGTTCTTCGGAACCCCCTTCCCCTGGGCGTAGCAAGTGCCTAAGAACCACTGGGCGTCCGCATGACCTTGATCAGCGGCTTTCCGGTACCAGCCCACCGATTCTTCAAGGTTCTTTGACACGCCTTCTCCTTCGGCATAGCAAGTGCCCAGGAACCACTGCGCATCTGCATTGCCTTGGTCAGCAGACTTGCGATACCAATCTGCCGCCTCGTTGAGGTTTTTGGGCACACCGAAGCCATTGTAATAAAATCTACCTAGACTGTACTGCGCTAATGCCTCCCCCTTCTCGGCGGCTCTGCGATACAACGCCACAGCCTTTTCGTGGTCCTGCGGCACCCCTTCACCGTACTCGTAGCATCTTCCGAGGTTTAACTCCCCACAAACACTCCCCTGATCCGCCGCTTTTTTGTACCACTCTACTGCCTCCTCGAAGTCCTCCGATACGCCATTTCCGCTTGCATAGATCGATCCGAGATTGCACTGTGCGTCGGCACTACCCTGCTCGGCTGCGGCGCGAAACAAAACGATGGCCTTTTCAATGTCCTGTTCAACACCGTTACCCACGAGATATGCGTATCCGAGTTTAACCTGCGCATCAACATTGCCTAAATCGGCGGCCTTACGCAAAGCATTTATATCTTCTTTGGCGAGTTTATCTGCCTCAACCTGTACACAGATACAAATAAGTCCCAGCAAGCAAATCAGGGCACAGACAGTTCTTGAGTACCGATTATTCATGATGCCTCCCTATTGACTTGTGTCGATCAAGACAAAGACTTCCAATTCGCATCTTTATATTACATTCAATTCACTCTTAGGCCAACAGAAAATTTCATCCTCCAGTTAGTTGAGCCCAATAGCCCCGGACTTCCTGATATCGTTGCGCTTTGGGAAGCATCCTTATGAAACGGATTGAGCAATTTTGCATGCCCACCAAGCGACGCCTTGGGTTAGAGTCGTGCTACTTGATCTCGGCGTTCGGCGAGAACGTGTGGTACGATTTTGAGCAGGATCTCAACGCAAGCGTAGTGAGATGTGCCAAGACCATCTAACGGAGAGCTGTGCATCTGAATCTAAGCATGGTACTCTCGCTGCCCCAACGTCCCATCGCCCAATACGCAAAAAAGCCGCGCTCCGAGGAGCGCGGCTTGAACTTTTTCATTAACTTTTTTGCTTACAGCGCGTTCGGGGGTGTGCGCACGACCAGCAACCTTAACTCCGTCATGTCTTCGATCGCGTACTTGATGCCTTCGCGTCCGAGGCCGCTGTCTTTTACGCCGCCGTAGGGCATGTGGTCCACGCGCCAGGAGGGGACGTCGCCGATGACGACGCCGCCGACATCCAGTTCGTCCCACGCGAGGTTGATCTTGTAGATGTCGCGGGTGAAGATGCCGGCCTGGAGGCCGAACTTGCTGTTGTTGACCTGATCCAAGGCTTCCCGGAAATCGCTGAACTTGGTGAGCAGGCAGGCCGGGCCGAAGAACTCTTCCACGTACATGGGCTCGTTCTCGGGCACGTTTTCGAGGATGGTGGCGTCGACAATGTTGTCTTTTCGCCCGCCGCCGCAAAGGAGCGTGGCGCCCGCGTTGAGGGCCGACTTGATCCACTCTTCCATGCGGTCCGCTTCGCCCTTGGAGATGATGGGGCCGATGAAAGTGTCTTCATCGCGGGGGTCGCCGGCTTTGAGTTTCTTCGTGGCCGCGACGAACTTCTCTTTGAAGGCGTCGTAGATGGATTCGTGGATGATGATGCGCTGGACGCCGATGCAGCTTTGCCCGGACTGGTAGAAAGCGCCGATGACCATGCGTGCCACGGCGTCATCGAGGTCAGTATCGTGATCGACGATGCAGGCCGCGTTGCCGCCGAGTTCGAGGACCACGGGCTTCTTACCCGCGCGGGCCTTGAGGTCCCAACCCACGGCGGGGGAGCCGGTGAAGCTGAGGAACTTGAAGCGCTCGTCGGTCGTGAAGAGATCGGCACCATCGCGGCGGCAGGGCAGGATGGAGAAGGCGCCTTCGGGGAGATCGGTCTCGGCGAGGATTTCGCCGATGATGATCGCGCCGAGGGGCGTGAGGCTGGCGGGCTTGAGCACGAAGGGGCAACCGACGGCGAGGGCGGGCGCGACTTTGTGGGCGGCGAGGTTCAGCGGGAAGTTGAAGGGTGAAATGAAGGAGCAGGGGCCGATGGGCACGCGCTTGGCCATGCCGCTGTAGCCGTGGGCGCGGGCGCTGCGGTCCATGGGGATGACTTCGCCGCCGATGTTCACGGAAAGCTCCGCCGCGATCTTGAAGGTGTCGATGAGACGGGAGACTTCGCCGCGGCTGTCTTTAATCGGCTTGCCGCCTTCGATGCAGAGGGTCTGGGCGAGTTCTTCGGCGCGCTCTTTGAATCGGGCCACGCAGTGCTCCAGCACGGCCTGGCGCTGGTAGGCCGGCATGCGGCGGCAGGGACCGTCGGCCTTCACGGCGGCGGCGATGGCCTGGTCGATAATGTCGGGACCGGCCATAGCCACTTTCGTGGCGACTTCACCGGTATATTTGTCGATCACGTCGAGGTCGGTATTGGCGTACACGGCCTTGTTGGCGAGATAGTAGGGATAGGAATCCTTGAGCATGGGCGTATTCTCCCTGGTTGGGCGGCAGGCGACCGAAGGCCGAAAAACTGCTGGATATCACTGGCTGGGAACGCTGGCCGCAATGCGGGTCCAGCGGTGGGTAAGTGTACCTGAAAAAGGCTGGATTGTTCCATGCCCTGCCCCGGGGTTATGCGCATGGGGTCAGATGGCGGCCCCGCTCTCCCCGGAGCGGGTCATGATGTCGGGGGTGCGCTCGGGGGTGCCATGGAGGTATTCGTTGAGCGTTTTCGCGTAGTCCTTCAACCCGAGAGAATCGGGGTAGACCTCGAGCCCGAGTTCGGTCTGGGCTAGAGCCTTCTTCAGGAGCACCCGGCTGTATTCATAGGGCACGTCCCGCACGAGGGCCTCGCGAAAGGCGCGAATGTAGACGAGGGCTGTCTTCTGGTAGAGCTCGCCCATGAATTTCTGCAGGTCCCCGTCAAACACGCCCTCGGGCACGGGCTGGCCGCGTTCGATGAGGGCCTGGGCGGTGAGGAGCTCGCCCTCGGCCAGGGTGAGCTGGGGCTGACCGAGATGGAGAAAGCTCAGGCCATAGTAAAAATGGCCCATGGGGTCCTCGGGATACTTCAGGAGGTGCTGCTGAATCAGGGGCCTGGCCTCGGGCCAGCGCTGCTGGTTGCCGATGGCCGACGCCTCGATGAGCAGGGCGGGGTCGTAGGCGGGGGGCGGACAGCCCCCGAGCAGCAGGGCGGCGCAGGCCACCATCAGGAGGGGGAGCGCCATTCCCCGGCCCAGCGGGCCGGGGAATCTGGTGCACGTAATTCTCATATTACTTCCAGGCCGGTTCCAGTCGGAAGAAGCCTGTTTCCGACCCGAGGCGGGCAAAGACCGCCACTTCGGCCGGTTTCAGCTCCTGAACTTTCGCGATGGCGGCCTTGTATTCTTCGAGATTGCGCACGGGGACTTCGCCGACGGCCATCACGATGACGCCGGGACCCATTTTACCGACCTGTGCCGTACTGCCGGATTTCACGCTGCGGACGATGACGCCCTGAACCTCTTCGGAGAGGTTGAGGCGAATCCGCACGTCGCGGGTAAGCTCCCGGACCGTGAGGCCGAAGAAATCATCCACATACTCCTCAGCGTCGCTTGCGGCGCGGGGACGTTCGGCGAGGGTGACGGTGAGGTCGACCGGCTGGCCCTTGCGGAGCACGCGGACGGCGGCGGCCTTGCCCGCACCAGCCTCACGGACGAGCTGGGTGAAGCCCATGACTTCCCGGTCCTGCTTGGCGCGGACCGGCGTTCCGTCGAAGCTGACGATGACGTCGCCCTCCTGAAGCCCGCCGGTGTGGGCCGGGGATCCGGGCACTACGGTGCTCACGATGAGCCCGCCTTTGGGATCGAGCTTCCAGTAGGTGGCGAAGTCGTCGGTGAGGGGCTGGGTGAAGACGCCCAGCCAGGCATCGCCGGCACCGGCGGGTGCGGCGGAGCCATCGGGGGGCGTCTGGATGTATTTTGCGAAGAGTTCGCTCTGATAGACGAGTGGGTGACCGCTCCGAATGTGGAGCTCGCCACCTTCCGCCGCGCTCAGGTCGAAGCCCACGACGCCGACCACCCGGCCCGCGCTGTCGATGACCGGGCCATTGATGAATCCGAAGCGAACCGCTTCGTCGAGGCAGTAGGTGGTGCGGGGTTTTTCCAGGACGGACGAAATCCGGCCGACATGGATCGCGCGGTTGAAGTCCAGGGTGTCTCCCAGCAGCCCAACGACCGCCACGGGCTCCGCAAGGCCGAGGGAATTGCTCTCGGCGAACTTCACGAAGGGCAGGTTGAGGGGCTGATCGGATTTCAGCTTCAGGAAGGCGACGTTGACATCCTCGGGCTTGCCGACGATTTCCGCGTCGTAGTCCTTTTCGCTGTCGCCCTGGCCCAGCGTGACGGAAATGTTGAAGGGCTGGCTGTTTTCCACCTTCATATGACCGTGGGTCATGATGAGGCCTTCGGGCGACACCACGAGCGCCAGGGCATTGCTGTCGCGCTTGGAAGATTCGCCGGTGGAGGCGTTGGTGACCTCGCTGGAATAATTCAGTATGCCGATGGCCGGGGTGAGATCGCTGTAGGCCTTTTTGAGCAGGGCCGTGTCGAAGCCGTCGTCGGCGGCGGCATTGAATACGGAACCCAAGGTCAGAAGAAGGGCCGTCAGGCGCATGGTGTTACTCGACATTTTGCACTCCTTCCACGGGAACTGCGGGTGCGACGGGGGCGGTGGCCTCCTCTTTCATGGTCGGGTCCTGCTTGACCAGCACGTAGCGGTGCAGGGCCCGGTTGCGGACGGAGAGCAACACGAGGGGAACTTGTTTATCCACACGTTCGCGATAGAGGGTACTGAACTGTTCGAGATTCTCCACGACGATATCGTCCACGGAGAGGATGATGTCGCCCTGGGCGAGGCCCACCTTGGTGGCCAGGCCGCCGACCTGGGTTCCCGAGACGAGGACGCCCTGTCGGGATTCGAGGCGCGCGCGGCGCACGATGGCGGGGGTCAGTTCGGAGGCGGTGAAGCCCCACTCGGTGTATTCCACCTGGGCACCCTTGAGACCGCCCTGCTCCTCGGTGACGATGGGAATATCGATCTTCTGTTCGCCACGTTGGAACGTGAAAGTGGCCGGCTGCCCCACGGGGAGATCGGCGATAAGCTTGTGTACTTTCGGCAAATCTTCCTCAAAGCGGGCATTCACCGGGGTTCCATTGACGGCCACGAGGATGTCGCCGGGCTGAACGCCCGTCGGCGTTGCCGCACTCTCGTCGCGCACCGGCCCGAGCACAGGCTGGGTGCGGGCCTCGGCGGCGGGCGAAAGGGGATCGATATCAGCCACGACCACGCCCTGGCGGGTGGCGTCGTCGGTGCGGGCGAGCATTTCCTGGAGGTCGAGGCCCACCCAACTCCGCTCGACGCGACCCTTGGCGATAATGGAATCCACCACCTGGCGGACCATGCTGCTGGGAATGGCAAAGCCCACGTTTTCCGCGCCGCGGAGCACCATGGTGTTCACGCCGATCACATCGCCGTGCAGGTCCACGAGGGGACCGCCGCTGTTGCCGGGATTGATGGCGGCGTCGGTCTGAACCCAGTTGGAAAAGGAGATGCCGCCTTCGGTCTGGCCGCCGAGGTTGCGGTCGGTCACGCTGACAATGCCCATGGAGACGGAGCGCGAGAGGCCGTGGGGGCTGCCCATGGCCATGACGGTCTGGCCCGCTTCGAGCTTGCTGGAATCGCCAAGGCGCACGAAGGGCAGTTTTTCCGGTACATCGAGCTTCAGCACGGCGAGATCGGTGTAGGGATCGACGCCCACCACTTTGGCATCGACTTCGTTCTTGTCGCCGAGGACGCAGCGTACGACCTTGCTCTCACCGGCGACGTGTTCGTTCGTGACGACGTATCCATCGGGCGAGATGATGAAGCCACTGCCGACGATGAGGACTTCTTTGCGCTGTCCCTGGGCGTAGACCTCTTTGACGGGCCGGATATGCACCAGCGCGGGCGCGACGATATTCTTCGCGTGGATCACGGCGTTCTGGGAGAGCCCGCCCGTGGTGGCGCAGCCGCTGGCGAGGAGGGTGGCTGTGGCGGTCGCCGCCAGCACCCATCCAAATGCGGGCCGCGCGCGGAAAACTTTTCGTTGCCTCAAACGCTCTCTCCTTAACCTTAGAAAAACGACGCAGTTACGCGGGCATAGCCGCCGCGCGGTGATTATACGGTAAGCCGTTCGTCGCGGCAATGTTGAAATCTGATGCAGTCGGTGCAGGTCGCAGAGCGGAGTATGACGAACCCCATCGCGCCCCTGGTGCAGGTGCATTCCTTCGGGGGGGCGTGCTATCGTCCCCTTACATTCGCCATCCAAGGAAAGTTAATGTCATTTCTCATTATACTCATCGCCGCCTGGGGCACCGGTGCGGTACTGTTGAGTCGCGTCCCGATTGACGACCCGCTGGAGTCGTTGGGTTGCCGTCTGCTTTGCGGTCTGGTGCCCGTGGCGGTGGTTGCGGTGGCCGTGGGCAGCTATTCGCTGAACTGGGCCCAGTACCTCCTCGGCGGTGTGGCGCTCTGCGTGGTGCTTAATTCACTCCGGCCCGCCGCGCGGATCTCGGGCGTTCAAAGCCCCGCCCATTTTTCCCGATTGTCGTGGCTGGAAAAGGCTGCGGTGGCGGCGGTCCTCTGCGCCTGGCTCCTTGCTCTCCTTGGCGCGCTGGCCCCTTCCACGGGATGGGACGCCGCCGTGGCGCATCTGGCCCTGCCTTCGGATTATGGCCGGGCGGGCCGGATTCTTACGGAGCCGGGGAACGTGTATTCCGGCTATCCCCATTTCATGCACAGCCTCTACGCCGTGGCCATGCTGGGTAACCACGAATTGCCCGTTTCTCTCCTGAACTGGTCCATGGGCTGCCTCGCGTGTATTGCCATTTACAGTCTGGGTCGGCGGGTGGGCACGCGCCAGACGGGTCTGGTCTCGGCGGCACTGTTGGCCACGGCCCCGATCTATCTGGATCAGGCGGGCAACGTGGGGATTGATTTGCCCTTTGTGGCCTACAGCACGGCGGCCCTGGCCGCCGCAGTCGCCTGGCATGACGAGAGAAAGCTGCACTGGCTGGTGGTGGCGGGGATACTGGCGGGCGCTTCCTGCGGGATCCGGCACACGGGCTACCTCGTGTGCGGGCTGCTTATCCTCGGCGTGGCGATCCTCTCCCTGCGCGCCAAGTTCCTGCATCCCCTGGGGGCCTTCGCCCTGGTGGCGACGATCGCGGCACTGCCATGGCTCATCCGAAGCTGGCTGGTGACCGGGAATCCGATTTTTCCCTTCCTGCTTTCGGTCTTTCCCGATTCGCCCATCGACCACATCGCCGTATCCACCCCTGGGGCGCATGAATCGATCGGTCGCTCCTCGGGGATGGGTCTGGTGGCCTTTCTCCGCTTCCCCTGGGATATCGTCATGCGCCCGGCAATGTACGACGGGTGGAACAAGTCACCGGGGGGCATGATCCTCATTCTAGGCGTGCCGGGCCTGATCGTGGGAGGCGCGCGGGCATGGTGGCTGGGGGCCTTCAGCGCGGCGGGGGGGGCGGCCTTCTTTTTTTTCCAACGGCTCGCGCGCTATCTGCTGCCCTTTTTCACGCCCATGATGGTGGTGGCGGCGTTGACGGCGGAGCGGTTGCCCCGGGGACGGCGGGCGGTGGCGGCGCTGCTGATTTTTTCGTTTGCCTACGGACTGGCGCTGCACGCGGCGGCGGTCCACTTTAGGATTCCCGTGGTGCTGGGTCGCCAGTCGAAGCAGGATTACTTGAACGAGCGGGTGGAGCGCTATGGCGCCTTCGTGTTTGCGAACAGCCGGCTGAACGACGGGGGCAGGATCCTGACGCTGGATCAGCGGAGCTATTACCTCGACGGCCCGAGCTACCAGAACCACTGGAGCCTGAAGCGCATCGCATCGCTGTCGCTGGACGAACAGATGTCCTGGCTGCACGAAAGCAAAATCCGCTATGTGATGGTGCCGGAAGACTTCATCGCGGAATCCGGGGCGCTCTCCGGAGAGATCGGGGCGATGGTGGCGGTGTGGCAAGGGAGCCCCCAGCAGTTTGAATTGATCGACTCACCCCTGCAACTGCCCCGGAAGGACGGGAAGGGCGTGGAGAAGGTGAGCTTTTATGCGGTGCGGTGACCATGTCTGACCGGCGGACGATCGCGCGGAACACCGTGTTTAATGCGGCGGGCCGAATCTGGGAGGCCGTGGCCGGCATCGGGCTTACGGTGTACACCATCGACCAGGTGGGCTTGGAGGGCTTCGGCTTGTGGTCGCTGGTGGCCCTCTTCACGGGCTACGCGGCCCTTTTCGATTTTGGCGTGAGCAGTGCGTTCACGAAATATATCGCCTCCTTCGCGGCGAAGGACGACCGGAACAGCGTGAGTGCGGTGGTGAGCACGGGCGTGTATTTCTACGCCCTGCTCGGCCTGCTTTTTGTGGGGCTGGGCTGGCCGCTGATCGACCTGCTGTTGCTGGGGATGGTGAAGCTGATGCACGTGCTGAACCCCGGCTATACGCAGATCATTGCCAACAACGCGCTGTGGGACGAGGCGCGGGTGCTGCTGCGGGGTGCCCTGTTGCTCTTTGCGGCGGGGAACTGCGCCGCGCCCTTTTCCGCCCTGCAGTCGGGCCTCCAGCGGATGGGCCTGACCAATGCCATCGGCTTTGCGGCGTCGCTGGTTAAGGTGGTGGCGACGGTCGCCTTTCTGGAGGCGGATTTTGGCGTGCGGGGCCTGCTGTACACCAGCGGGGTGGTTTTTGCCTTCACCACGGCCGCGAGCGTTGTGGTGGCCTACCGGATCTATCCGGGCCTCCGCTGCAATCCCATGCGTATGACGTGGCCCGTGTTTCAGGTGTTGCTGAGCTTTGGCTGGCGCTCCCAGGTGGCGCGACTGGCGAACCTGATCAACTTCCAGACGGACAGGATGATCGTGGCGCTGGTGAGCGGCGGCAGCCTGGATCTGGTGGGGCTGTACCGCGTGGCCGAGGACCTTTCCGCCAAGGTGCGCCAGGCACCGATGTTGATGGTGAGCGCGCTGATTCCGGCGGTTTCCAGTCTGGACGCGCGGGACGATCAGGAGCGGCTCCGGACGCTTTACCTCCGTTCCACAAAATACGTGGCGGCGGTGACGGCGCCGGTGGCGCTTTATGTTCTTGCCGCCACCGAGATGCTCCTATCGCTGTATGCGGAAAAGTCCGGCTTGCACGAGGCGGGCTGGGTGGCGCGGATCATCATATTGGGTTATGTGATGAATGTGCTGCCGGGACCGGGCGTGAGCATCGCCCTCGGCAAGGGGAACGCGGGATTGCCGATGGTCGCGGGGATTATCTCCATGACAGGCAATATAGTGCTGACCATTTCCTTGTACGCGCTTATCGGATTTTATGGTATCCCGCTGGGGACGGCGCTGGCCCTGGGGCTCTCCACGGTGTGGTTCTTCGGCGCGATGCGGCGGGAAGTGGCGGTACCGCCGCTGCGCCTGCTGAGGGAGTCGCTGCTGTGGCCCGTGGTGGCATCGCTGCCGGGCTTTGCGCTGTGCGCCGGGGTAAACTGGGCCGTGGCGGGCTATGACGGCCGCATCGGCAACCTGCTGATCGCGGGGGCCTGCGCTGGCGTCTTCGGGCTGAGCTATGTCGCCTGCCTGCGCTGGTCCCCGTTTCTGGATCGCTACGACGTGGCCTTCCTTCGCGAGACGTTGCGCCTGGACCGGTTTCCCGGCTTTCGTTTTCTCACTGCGAGGGCCGAAAATGTGGTCTAAGGTCAACGCGAAATTACGCGCCTGGGCGGAGAAAGATGGCCGGGGTTATCCCGACTGGGCGGTGCGCTATCTGCCGATCCTGCGCCGTTTCCCGGGACGGGACTGGTCGGCGCTGCGGATTCTGGAGATTGGCGCGAACGAGAATGGCTTCGCGCGCTTCAGCGGCGCGAAGGTGGTGGCGCTGGATCTAGCGGTGCCCCACTTGAAGGCCGCGCGGGCCAGCCAGGCCGTGGTGCCGGTGGCCGCGGATATCGGCGCGCTGCCCTTTGGCGACGCTCAGTTTGATGTGGTGGTTTGTTTGGACACCTACGAGCACATCCCGGTGGAACACCGGAAACTGGCGAACCGGGAGATCGTTCGGGTGCTGCGGGCAGACGGGATGGCGGTGATTGGCTTTCCATCGGGCGAGGGTGCTTTCGCGGCGGAGGGCCGGATCCGCGCGGCCTACGGCGCGCTTACGGGCGGCACGATACGGTGGCTGGAGGAACATGTGGCGATGGGACTTCCGGACGCCCGGGAGGTGGAAAGGGATCTCGCCCTGGCCTGTGGTGCAGACTATCGGGTAGAGCGACGGGGGAATGGAGCGCTGTGGATGTGGGAATGGATGTGGCGCGTGCTCATGTGCAACTGGCCGGGACGGGGCAATGGATTTGCCCAGGCAGGTCTGCGCCTGCTGGTGCCGGTGATCTCGCGGATGCACGGCGCGCCGTGCTACCGCGCGATGCTGTGGGTGACCCCGACGAGGGGGGAGCGATGAATCGTGCGTGCGAAATAGGGAATGGTGGGAGGGAGGTAGTCCAACGCCGTGCTTTCTCAGGGCGGCGCCCATGAGCCTGTCGGTGGTCATCCCCACGTGGAATGGACTCGCGATGCTGCGCGAATGCCTGGAGAGTCTGAAGCGCCAATCTTTTCAGGACTTCGAGATCGTCGTGTCCGACGATGGCTCGACGGATGGCACGGCGGAGCATCTGGCGCAGAATTTTCCCGAGATCGTGGTGGTGCGATCGGAAAAGAATCAGGGCTTCGTGGCGGCGGTGAACCGGGGGATCGAGCATACGCGGGGCGAGTGGATATTCCTGCTGAATAACGACGTCATTCTGGCGCGGGATTGCCTGGAGCGGCTGATGGCGGCGGCGCGGCGCGGCGATGCGGCCATGCTGGCGCCGCTGGTGCTTTGGACAGAGGACCCGCGGCTGGTTTACAGTGCCGGGGACCATATCGGGCCCAATGGCAGGCCGGTCAGCATTGGGCATATGGTGGAACAGGGTCTTTTCGGCATGACCGAGCGGCCCTTTGGCGTGTCGGGAGGGTACGGGTTGTTTCGCGGTTCACTGCTGGATGAAATCGGGGTGCTGGATCCCGCCTTCGGGGCTTATTTCGAGGACGCGGACCTGTGTTTCCGCGCCCGCTGGGCGGGTCACCGGACACGGCTGGTGCCGGGCGCGGTAGCTTGGCATGTGGGCAGCGCGAGTATCACCGGGCGGCTCTGGTGGCGTACGCGGCAGTGCTACCGCAACCATGCGCTGCTGGTCGTGAAGAATTATTCGCTGCGCCTGCTCTATTGGAATGCCTCGGCGCTGTTTCAGGAACGACTGCACCAGAACGGTCGGCTCTTTCAGACGGCGAGACACGCCTGGGGCAGTTTGTTCGCGGTGCTCTTCATGCTCGTGGCGTGGATGGAGCTGGCCCTGCACCTTCCCGGCGCGCTGTGGAAGCGGCGGCGGATCATGCGCCGCCGAAAGATAAGCGATCAAGCGATGCAGAACCTTCTCCGGCGGGGAGACGGCAATGTATAAAGAAATCAAACCGGTCCGGTGGCCTTATGTTGCGATTATCGGCCTGGCCCTGATTGAGCCGCTGACCCACCTGTGGCTCAAGTATGGCCTGTCGGGCGAGGTGGTCCACAGCGGCTTCCGAATCGGAGACTCACCGTTCTTTCTGACGGCGATGAACATTTTATCCAATGACTTTTTCTCGCCCTATGTGACCTGCCAGAGCACGGACGGTGCGCACAATCCGTGGCTCTTCGCGCTGCCCCACCACGGGATCTATGCGGCCCTCGGCTGGGTCGCGAAGATGATCCATCTCGACCCCTTCCTGCTGCTGGGCGCGGCCAACGGCCTCTGCGGGGCCTTCTACCTCTGGATGGCCTACCGCTTTCTTCGCTATGTGACCCCGCAACGGGCGAATCTGGCCTTTGGGCTGTTGTGCTTCGGCGGCGGGCTGGGCGGCGTGGCGTGGCTGGTGAGTCTGGCCCTGGGGCTGCAGGCGGAGTCGGGCTTCGAGTTGTGGTTCCACCGGCTCGCGCGGTACGAGCTGATCGAGGGGCCCTTTCTTGCGCCCGCGCTGGTATTGCCCCGACTGTACTACACACTGCCTCTGGGCATCGGCTTTGCCGCGCTGATGGCGTTCATGGCCTCCATGGGCCGGGAGAACAACATCCCCGATAAGCGATCGATCCTGTTGCAGTTTCTTTGCACCTATGTAAACGCCCGAGTCGGCCTCCTCTTCTGGGGCGTAGCCGTTTGTTTCATGCTCGCGCAACCCCTCGTGCGAGCGGGGATGAAGCGGCGCTATTCCTTCTACTATCTGTTGCCTACGCTCGTGGCGACGCTGTTGGTCTATCTGCCCTTCGGCATGAACATCCAGGGCGCGGAGAATGTGTCCGATCTGCTACGACGATCGGCATGGGCGGGTTCGCTGGTGACGGCGACGTTCTGGCTGTGGCCGCTGGTGCTCCTGGCGGTCTGGCGGCATCTGGGGCAAATGGGATGGTTCGTACGACTCATCGCGGGCTGGTGTATCGGCTATGGCGCTACCTTTTTCATCCTGTATATCAGCCATCAGTTCTGGTACGGGAATATGATGGGCGGGGGCGATACGGCGGCGGCCATCGCGGTTTCGGACTGGGCGCTGCTCGGCCTGATTCCCGGGACGCTTTTCCTGTGGCGCCGTCGGCGTGGTGATGCGGAGGACGCCTCCGAGCACTGGGTGACCCTGTGGTTCGTGGGACTGGCCTGCGTTTCCGTGGCGGCGGTGGGCCAGGGCTGGTTCATGCGACTGATGCCGGAGCGGGGCCTGGTGCTGCTGGGCGTACCCATGGCCATGCTTGCGGCGGAGGGGCTGGGCCTGGTGCGTGGTCGTTTTCCACGCGCCGCGTTTGCCTATGGCGCACTGATCTTTGTCTGTGGTGGGGCTTCGCTCGCCGTTTCGGCCCTGTGCTTTCAAGGGCCGCTGGGCCATACGCCGGGCAGGTCGCCCTTCGGCTGGGTCCACAGCGAAATTGTGCGGGCGGAAGATCTGGCGCTCATTGATCAACTCCGTGAAGGGACACTGCTTGCCCCGGCCTCCCTGCCGCCCCTGATGGGCGATGTGGCCGTGGCGCGGCGGCCGGGCCTCAAGACCATCTTCGGCCAGCCCAGCCTGGAGTTCGGCGATCTGGACATGCTCTCCACCGCGCGGGAGATCCAGCAGTTTTTTTCGCCTGACGGGCAGGACGAATTTCGAGCGCTCTTCGTGCGGGACTGGTGCGTGAATTTTATCCTGTGTCCTGCGACGCGACCGGTGGACCCCTCGGTGGTGGAACACCTTTCCCGCCTGCCGTGGCTGGAGCGTATCGCCCAAGAGGGCGACGCGGTGCTGTTTCGCGTGCTGATCGACACGCGGCCGCCGAACCATGTCTGAAACGGGCGCATGGCGGCGCTTCGCGCCCTACGGACTGATGGTGATCCTGGGCCTGATCGAGCCCCTCACCCACGTCTGGATCGCGCACTTCCCGCCGGAGGGGGCCGTGCCCACGGGCCTGCACACGGGGGACAGCGGCCACCACCTGCTGGCCATGGCGAGTTTCGCGAATGGCTTTCACTCGCCCTTTGCCACGTGCCTGGCGGAAAGCCCGAACGATGCCGCGTACTTCTCGGTGCCGATCTTCCTGCTCTATGGCGTGGTGGGTGAAATCGGGCGTATGACGGGTCTCACGCCCTTCCTATTTCTCGGAATCGCGAACGGTGTTGGCGGCGCGCTGCTCTTGTGGAGCGTGTATCGATTCCTGAGGCGGATTGCTCCGAAAGACGCCGCTCTGGCCTTTTACTTGTATGTGTTGGGGGGCGGCTTGGCGGGCATGGTCTTTTTGGTGACCTGGATCACGGGTGGTGTGGGTGCGCCGGGCTTCGAGGCGTGGTTCATGCGCTTTGCGCAGTATGAATTGATTGAGGGGCAGTACCTCTCCCCCATTCTGCTGATGCCACGCCTTTACTACACCCTGCCCATGGCGCTGGGTTTTGGGGCGCTGACGGCGCTGGTGGAAACGGACCGGTGCCGCTGCCCGGGCCACCTCTTTTTCACGTGCTTTCTGCTATTTATCACCGCGTGTATCAACGTGCGCGTCGCTCCGCTCGTCTGGGGGGCGGGCGCGGCCTATCTGCTGCTGGGCAGTGGAAACAATGGACGCTATCGCGCTTGGCTCGCGGGGTGTACCTTAGCAGCCACCGCACTGGGCGGCGCGATCGCAATCTGGATCATGGGCCAGCACCCGAGTTACACCGCGAATGTTTCCTCCGTGGCGCGGGAATGCGCCTTGCTCTTGCCTTTGGTCTACGCGACCGTTTTCTTTTTGCCCCCGCTTGCGCTGGGATTACGAAATGGCGTGAGCGCCCAGCCCCGTGTCCTGCGCAGCATGATGATGGGGCTCTTCGCCTATCTCATCGCCTATGCCGCACTCTACCTCGCGCACCAAATCTGGTATGGCAACTTGTGGCGCGGCGGCGACATCGGGGCCGCCGTGCTCGCGAGTGACTGGGCGTTGCTGGCGCTGTTGCCCGGCGCGTTGCTGGGGAGGTTCTGGAGAGCCGAGGAGACAACGCAGGGGGCAATCCATTTGCGCTGGGTTGCGGCGTGGTTTGTGGTGCTGCTGGCGGTATCGGTGAGCGCCACGGGCCAGGGTTGGCTGCTCCAGTTCGCACCGCAACGTTGCCTGGTGCTCCTTGGCGTGCCCATGGCGCTCCTGGCGGCGTCGGGCTTGAGGACGTTGCCGAAGGTGGCGGCGCGGGTGTGTCTCGCGCTCATGATTGGTGGCGGCGTACTTTCCCAGGCCGTGGCCGCGCTGTATTTCCAGGGGCCGCTGGGACGGGCGCCGGGTGAAGGCCCTTTTGCCTATCTGCACTATGAGCATATGACCTTGGCCGACGCGCGATTGCTGGCGCATTTGCCGTCCGGGACCGTGGCGGTGCCGCCCTGGTCTCCGATTGCCTTCGGCGAGATCGTTGCCCACCATGGGGACTATCAGGTGATCGGTGGGCCGGGTGCGATGAACCTGGGCGATCAGCCATTCGGCCCGTTGCAGGAATCGGTAAATCGCTTCTTCAGCCCCGAATCGAGCGAGGTGGAACGGCGGGATTTCGTTGCGAAGTGGTGCGTGGACTATGTGTATTGCCCCGATACGTGTCCGGTGGACCCGGCGGTGCTGGAGGGGCTTCGACAATTGTCCTCGCTGGAGGTGGTGGCGGAGGAAGGGCGGGGGGTGGTGATTCGGGTGGAGGGGACAGCAGCCGATTGGCCAATGTCGTCGGATTTTCACGAATGACATCCAGCCAATCGGAGGCTGTACCCCCAAGTAACGTTTCGGCATTGCCCCGTGGTCTTGTGCGACGTTTTATCATGGGTACAGTCTCCGATTGGGCTTACGACACGGCACAAGCTCGGCGTCGTGTGCCAATCGGCTACTGTCCCCGAGTCCGCGGCCCCGTTCGCCCCCCTTCAAGCAAGTCCGTCAGCACCGGTCCCACAAGCTGCGCCACCGCCTCGGCCCCCGCTTCCGTGAAGTGGCAGTCGTCGTAGAAGTAGGCTTCGCTGCCGTTGAGCGGGGACAGATCGACGCAGGGCACGCCCTGCTCCGCGCAGGTCTGTTTCAATGCTTCATTGTACTGGTCCATGGCCTCGCGCAGGGCGGCGAGGGTGAGGTAGCGGCCGTCGGGCAGCCAGCCGAACCAGCAGCGGGCCTCGGCCTCGGCGGAGAGGTCGGCGCGCCAGACGACGGGCTGGGTGGTGAACATTACCTGCACGCCGCGCCGCTGGCAGGCCGCGATGAGACCCTCGATACGGCTGCGGTACAGCGCAAGGCCGTCGGACAGGGGCGGCAGTTCACCGGTTTTTTCGGCGGCGGCCCGCTTGTCGCGACGGATCTGATATTCCCGTCCCCCGATACCCTCCTGTTGTTCGGGTGGCGGGGTTTTCTGATGCAGGGTGTGGTAAAGCTGAATTACACGGGAGCGGGTCCATAGAGGCCGGTACGGGGCGACTGCAATGGGCGCTGGTTCCGAGGGCGCGTCGACATGCTCCTCGAAGCGGCCATAGTCCATAGTCTCGACTTCCTTCGCGAGGAAACGCCAGAGGTCGTTGATGCCGGGCTGAACCACGAGGGCCGCAGTGCCTTCGAGTGCCGGAGAACGCTCGACAAACTGGAGGTGATCGTGGAGGTCGAAACCACTGATGCCGGCGTTGCCGACCCAGACCTTCTTGGATTCGCCCAGATGCGCCGCGAGGCGAGCAGACCAGGTCTCGGTGTCGTCGAGATAAACGCACTCGGTGGTGCTGCCGCCGATGGTGATGATGCCGATGGACTGAGTCGCCACGGGTGGTGCGGCGGCGCGAAGGCCATTGGGACCCGTGGTGAAGTGGGACTCTCCCTCGATGCCGGGCAGGTATGCGGGGTCGGGGTAGAAGGTGTTGTGCAGGTTCGGCCCGCGCGTGTGGAAGGGTTTATCCGGTCGGAGGGATGCTTCCAGCACGTGGGCGACGCATTCGAGGGCGGTCCAGCCGAGGACTACGACGGCGAGCAGCAGGGTGAACTCACGCCAGAGTCCGCCAAGGTGCGCGCGAAGCCGTGGGAGGAGCCACAGGCCGGAGGACGTGAACCAGAGCACCAATAGGGCAAGCAACGCGGTCTCGATAGTGCCAACAGGTCGCCACCCCGTCGCCACGGCCACGAGGGTGTCGGCGAGGAGCAGCGCGGGCGCGCCCCAGAGCAATAGGAACGCGAGGCGCGTGCGGCGGTTGGTGTCGATGGCTTCGGACATGACGTTGACCTTAGCACAGGTGCCGGGGGGCGGGCGAAGTGGGCGCGCCGTTGTCGACAATGAGAATTTGGCCACGAAAGAACGCATAGAGCACAAAGGAGGGCGACTACTTTGCGCTCTATGCGTTCTTTTGCGGTTCAATCTCAACGGTTTGGTGTGTGGGGCTTCGGCTCAGTTCGCGTCGCGATTCCAGCATCCACTGGGACATGCCGCCGCGTTGGCGTGGGCTTCTCGGGTTGAGCGGCGATGAAGGGCGGTGCTGCGGTCGCATTTACCGGGTGCCTGTGCGGCGGTACGTCCCCTGGGCTCCGGGCCATGTTATACTGGCGCCTTTCCTGCCGGCCTTGTGGGATATTCCAGCCTTGCAATCGAACCCTAACTCGAGAATCGCGGAGTACGCCATGCCTGACATGCGCGCGCGGACACCCCGCGCCATCTGGCTGCTGATCGCGATTCTGGCGCTGACCCAGCCACTGGTGCATTTGCTTTGTCTTTATTTTCCACCGGAGGGCACGGTTGCCACGGGGCTACACATTCCCGACAGTGCGCTGTTCCTTCATGCAATGAACATGTTCCCCTCGGGCTTTCACTCGGCCTATGCCACGTGCCAGGCGGCGGCGGGCGATGCTTCCATCGCGTATTACAGCGTGCCCCACTTGTGGCTCTATGGCGTGCTCGGTTTGATAGCGCGGGTGCTGCCGCTGGACCCATTCCTCACGTATGGCATCGCGAACGGGCTCGGCGCGGCCTTTTATCTGTGGGTGGTCTTCCGGTTCTTGCTAGTCATCGTCCCGCGCTTTGCCGTGACCGCTTTTGTGCTCTTCACGTTGAGCGGCGGGCCCGGCGGACTACTCTACGTGGTCGCGGGTGTGACAGGTCTACAGGGGAATCCCGCCTTCGAGGAATACTTCCATCGCATCGCGGTTTATGACTTGATGGAAGGGCCGCACTTCAATCCTGTGTTGTATTTTCCTCGATTCTATTACACCCTTTCTCTCGCGTGCTGCCTTGGCGGATTGGGCTCGATTGTTGGGCGCGTGCAGCGGGGAGAAACATCGTGGCCCTGGGGATGGATGGTCGCCATAGCGGTCGGGAGTTTCCTGGACGCGCGTTACACGGTGTTCACCTTTGCACTACTGGTGCTTTTCATCGCCTGCGAGCGAAATTGCGACGCTAAGTCCAGGTGGCGGGCGCTGACGGCTTACGGGCTGCCCGGCGGCGCGGGCTTCCTGCTGGCGGCGGCACTCATGCGCGTGAATCCCGCGGTGGTGGAGAATCACCTCGTGGTGGGCAATATGGCGATGTGGTTTTCACCTTTTGTTGTTGTGACGTGGTTGCATTGGCTTGCGTGTGGGCGGGTGCTGTGGCGCGGGGCACGGACCGCGCCGCTGCCTGCGCGCGTACTGCTCTTTGCCGGACTGGGCTATCTGGCCGCTTTCTCGGTGGGGTACGTGGTGTATCAGGGCTTCTATGGAAACCTGCTTGCGGGGCGGGATGGAACTGTGGCGGCGGCTATCTCGGACTGGGCGTTGATGGGTGGGGTAGCGGGTGCAATTGGTTCACTTTGGGCAAATCAGCGCCTAACGGCGCGAAGTCACAGCCGGGACGGCTGTGCCACATTCATTGGTGCACTTTCAGACGGCATAGACCCTTGGCTACTTTTATGGCTGCTGGGATTCACGGCCCTTTCACTAAGCGGTTTCGGACAAGGCTGGTTTCTTCAGTTCGGTCCGCAACGGCTCCAGGTTTTTATCTGGTTGCCTTTGTGCATCGTCGCGGCGATGGGCTTGGCGACGCTTTCAACGCGGGTTCAGCGCGTAGCATGGAGTGTGCTGCTCGCGTGCGGCGTATCGTCCGTGGCGGTGGCGGTACTTGCCTTTCAATCGCCGCTGGGCCGTGTGGAGGGTCGAGGGCCTTTTACAGACCTGCATGCCGAAGTGATGCGCGCGGCGGATGGCGCACTAATCGAGGCTATCGGCGAGGGATGCGTGCTGGCCCCTTCTCCCGCCAGCGATGTGGTGGTTCGGCTGAAGGGGAATCCGGTGGTCTTTGGCATCGGCACGTTCAACCTGACCGACCAACCCTACTCAGAACTGCGGGAAGAGGTTGAAGTGTTCTTTGATGGGGAAACGCCCGATGGGGTACGGCAGGATATTGCGGCGCGCTGGTGCGTGGCCTGGGTGTATTGTCCGGCGACGTGGCCCGTGGATCCGGTCGTGCGCGAGCAATTGCGTGCGTCGACGTGGCTGGAGGTCGTGGCGGAAGATGGGGACGGGATGGTGCTGCGCGTTCGGCGTGACGGAGGGACAGGGTCGGACCTGTGACGGGGAAGGGGGAGCATGTCTGTTCTTCCTCGAGGGTTCGCGGCGAGGGGCGTGATGTTTCGTCCGGGCCTGTCCTGGGCAAGTAGTGTCTCGACGCTACATGATCAGGACAGGCCCGCCTGTTAGGTCGTGTCGAGAACGCGGAGAGTCGTGTTGGCTCAGAGCGAACCCTGCAAAGCGTTGTCCCGGGGCGACCCTGTCCCTTGGGGCCAGTGCCTTCTCTGGTGTATCATCCTCCTGCCTTGAACTTTTGAAAGTCTGATTGAATGTCTGAAGCCCCCGAGATCACCATCGGCATTCCCTGCCGCAACGGCGGCCCTATCCTCCGGCGCGTCCTGGCACAGGTCTTCGCACAGGAGACGTCGCGGGCCTTTGAGGTGATAGCGCTGGACTCGGGATCGACGGACGGCACGCTGGAGGCACTGGCGGGGTATCCGGTGCGGGGCATCGAGATTGACCAGGCCGGGTTCGACTGGGGCCGGGTGCGGGAGCGGCTTTTTGAAGAGGCCCGGGGCGCCATCGTGGTGAATCTTTCGCAGGACGCCATACCCGCGCAACACGACTGGCTAGAGCGGCTCATCGCGCCGCTGATGGAGAGCGATGCGGGGGTATCCTGCGGCTCGTCCATCCCGGATCCCGAGCGTCACTTTCCCCAGTTTCAGTGGGAGAAGAATGGCTACTACTACTTCACCCGGGAGATCGGGAAGTTCACGGCGCGCTATGGCAGGGGCCTTTCCTTCGCGAACACGGCGGTGCGGCGGTCGGTTTGGGAATCCCTTCGGGTGGATCCCCAGGCCACGGGGGAAGATTTTGGCTTTCAGATCAAGCTGCACCGGGCGGGGGTCGCTATCGCCTTTCCCACGGACGCCCCGGTGCTGCACCACCACTACTACACGGTGCGGGGCGTCTACCGGCGCTGCCGCAACGAGGGCTTGGCCCTGCGCGAGATGGGCTGCGCTTACAACGAAGCGAATCTCGCTGCGGACTTGCTTAGTCCAAAGAAGTATGTACAGTGGCTGCGAGAAGTTAAGCGGGGCAGCCTGAGGAGCGGAGCCGAGTGGCTCTATCCTGTGCTGCGCCCGGTGGCCGTCTACATGGGCAGTCGTTTTGCCCGGAAAATGGTGTGGTACTGATGACGGAACGCAATCCCATCCGGGAATTCTACGAGCGCAATCCGCGCATGGTGAGTTCGCCCTTCGGCGGCATCGATGGCGTCAACACGGTGCTGCTGGAAGAAGTATTTTCGGCGCTGGACATCGATCTTTCGGGTAAGCGGGTGCTGGACGTGGGATGCGGCCGGGGCTACATCGAAACGCTGGTGCGGGAGCGGGGCGGACGCTATATCGGCGCGGATTTTGTGGTGAGCCGGGGCGGTTTCCCGCTGGTGCGGGCGGATGCGGCGCGGCTGCCCTTTCCTGACGGAAGCATCGACCTGCTGCTTTGCATGGATGCGTCGGAACACTTTCCCGATCCGGCGGGCGCGGCGCGGGAGTTCTTCCGGGTGCTGAAATCGGGCGGGGTGTATTTCCTGAGCGCGCCGAATTACGGCAATGTGGCGGGCGTGGTGAAGTGGGCCTGCGAGGGCATGGGCTGGTATGAGCCCAACACTTGGGCGCCCTTCGGGCGCTGGCAACCCCAGGAACTGGAGCAGCCGCTTACCACGGGCTTCATCAAGGAAATCTATGGCGCGGCCGGTTTCACGGACATCCGCGCCGTGGGGCATGGGGCAGAAGTGGGCCTGGGGCTCTTTCCGTGGGTGGATCATCCGCGCATGCCCGAGGCGGTTCAATTCCGCCTGCAGCGCCTCTTCGCCCGCGTCGGTCCGGCGGTGGCGCGGCGCGTGCCTGCGGCGAGCCTCCATCTGTTCTGGCGGATGGAGAAGGCGGGCGACGACAGATTGCCGTAACTGGACTGAAATGGTATTATGTGTTGAAGACAGGAGCATGTTGCCATGAACATTACCATAGACGAACATTTCGACCAATTCATTCGTGAACAGGTCTCTTCCGGTCGCTTTCAAAATGCGGATGAGGTCGTACTGGAGAGTTTGCGCATGTTCGAAATTCAAGGCGCTACGTTCCAAGCTCTCCGCGCACATGTACAGGCCGCCTTGGCCGAAGGGGGTAGCTATACGGACGACGAAGTCTCAGCGTTTCTCGCCGCAGATGACGACTTCTAGGCGGTCATTCCGTGCCTAAATTGCGCTATACCAACCGGGCACGAGCGGACTTGAAGCAGATTCGTCGCTATATTTCGCAGCGAAGTGGGTCGCGCGAAACCGCAATTCGGTTTATTGAGAAACTTCGGGCGCAATGTCTCGCACTGGCCGAACTTCCAGGGACCATGGGTGGTGCCCGGCCGGCGCTTGCAGATGATCTCCGCGCCTTCCCCTATGGCAACTACATCATTCTTTTCCGATATTTGAAAGACGCGCTCGAAGTGGTCACCATCGTCGAACGCCACCGGGACTTGGGAGCGCTTTTCGACCCGAAGCATTAGTCATCGTCGGCAGACGCAATCTTGCCATTCCCCCCCGCCGTCTGTTTGAATGCTCCCATGAACCTTACGCACCTCCTGCAGAAACTGAGACTTCGTTACGGCTCCCAGGCCACCGTGATCCGCACGTTGCGGGCCATGGGTGTCCGCGTGGGCGAGGGATGTCGCATTTATGCGACGGATTTCGGGAGCGAACCGTGGCTCATCAAGATCGGCAATCGGGTCTGCATTTCCAATGATGTCACGTTTGTGAATCATGGTTTAAACTGGCCTTTTCAAGAAAAGTACGAATCCCTCACAGGCTTCGGTCCCATCGAGATTAAGGACAACTGCCAGATTGGGGTTCGGGCGACCATTCTTCCCCATGTGACCATTGGCCCGAACAGCATTGTGGGCGCGGGGAGCGTGGTGACCAAATCGGTGCCGCCGGACGTGGTGGTGGCGGGCAATCCGGCGCGGGTGATCTGCACGATGGCGGACTACGAGCAGAAGTGCGTGGCGCGCCACATCGAGATTCCGCTGGACCGCGCCGCGGCGCGCAAGGTGCTGGAGGCCCAATTCTGGGGCGGGGACGGGGAGGAATGAGGCTGGCGGTCCTGATGGGCAACCGATGCAGCCCCTGGCACCTGGCGGTGATGAAGCAATTGCCGGGTGGCCCGGAGGTGGTCGCGTTTCGCGCGGATTCCGAGATCCAGCGTTTCTTCGCGGAGCGCGGCGCGGACAATAGCGCCATCTCGACGCGACCGATCTACTTCGATTACCAGGCGGGCCCGGTTTGGAAACGCCTGCCAAATCTACTGACGATGCGCTATCGCAACCGGGCACCGCGACTCCTCCCTTTCCACGAACAACTGCGCGACTTCGACGTGATCCACACCTGGGAACTTTTCACCGATTGGACCGAAGAAGCCCTTGAAGCGAAGCGGAAGTGGGGCATTCCCGTGTGCGTCATGGTGTGGGACAATATCCCCTTCAACAACGAGAACACGGAAGTCCATCGTGCGCGCAAGGCGCGGTGCATCGCGGAGGCCGACCAGTTTGTGGTGCATACGGAGCGCTCGCGTCGGACCCTGATTCTGGAGGGGGCACCGCCGGAAAAAATAACGCTGATCGATCATGGCCTCGACCTGGAACGTTTTCATCCCGGCCCCGGTAACCGGGGCGCGTTGGGGCTGGCGGAGGATGAGTTCGTGATCCTCTTTGTGGGCTGGCTGTTGCCGCGAAAGGGGCTGGATTTTCTGCTGCTGGCGTTGCGGGAACTGGCAGATCGGCCCGGGTTTGCCTCGATGAAGTTTCGCCTGGTCGTGGTGGGCTCGGGGCCGGGCCGGGAGCGGGTCGAGCGCCTGATCCAGCGGCTGGGACTTTCGGAGCGCTGCGCGTTTATCGGTTCACGACCCTACGAAACCATGCCGGAAATCTTCCGGAGTTCGGATGTATTTGTGCTGCCGAGCATCGCCACGGATACGTGGCAGGAGCAGTTCGGCATGGCGCTGATGGAGGCGATGGCCTGCGGCGTGCCTGCGCTGACCACGTACAGCGGGGCGATTCCGGAGATCGTGGAGGACGCCGCGCTGTTGTGCCAGCCCAACGACTTCATGGCGCTGACGGAGAATCTGGCGCGGCTGGTGCGCGAACCTGAATTGCGGGCATCGCTGGCGGAAAAGGGAGCAGCGCTTGCACAACGGCGCTATGGCCTGCAGGATTACGCGGACAAGCTGGCGGCGGTGTATGCGGGGCTGGTGAAACAGACGACGGTTTAAGAATGGGTCTTATGGGTCTTATGGGACCAATGGGACTTATGAGAAAGAGAGTATCCGTAAACACCGGGACCTATACGATCCATAAGACCCATACGACCCATTTCCGAGGAGCACAATGCAGCCCACCTTCGAAGAAGGTCATAGCCGCTTCATGCGGAATGCTCTGCGGCTTTCGCGGGCGCTGCGCTGGCGCGTCAAGGGGCTATTGGGCCAGCCGCGCACGCTGCTGGTGGAGTTTCGGTGGCGTCTGGGTGACGAGATCATGGCGCTGCCGGTTTTCGAGGCCCTCCGGGCGCGCTATCCCGGGATAGTCGTGGACGTGCTGACCAATTGTCCCGAGCTGTTTGAGGGCAACGTCTCTGTTAGTGCGGTGAATCCGGTGGCACCCGATCCCGATGGCTATCTGCTGCTGCGGGGGGCGTCGAGATTGGAGTATCGACTGGGGGCATATTGCGCGCGGGCGGGAGTGCCGGTACCCGCGGCACGCCCGATGCTTCATTTCAGCGATTGGAGCGCACCGCAGCTTTCAGCGATTCCCGAGGGCGGCGGCCCCCTGATCGCGCTGGCGCCCGGCGCTTCGTGGCCGAGCAAGCGGTGGCCCTTGGAGCGCTGGCAAGACCTGGCGGCGCGGCTGGAGGGAGAAGGGTGCCAGGTGGTGGTGCTAGGTCAGGCGGGCGAGGGGCTGGACCGTGGTGTGGATCTGTGCGGCATGACTTCGGTTCGTGAGGCGGCCTGTCTGCTCCATCGCGCTGATTTGACGGTGTGTTGTGATTCGGGACTGATGCATCTGGCGTTGGCCGCTGGCACGCCGGTGGTGGCGCTCTTCGGCCCGACGGATCCCGATTTTCTCATTCGCAACGAGCCGCGCCTCACCGCGCTTCGGAGCACCCAATCGTGCAGCGGCTTCTGGAATCACGCCGCGCAGGTGGGCGAACCGGGCGTGTGCCCCGATGGCCACGCCTGCTGTCTGGAGTCGATCTCCGTGGAGCAGGTGCTGGCGGCGGTGCGCAGGAACTTGGTGAACTGACATGCGCGTGCTCTTTCTGACCCTCTACCCCGATCAGGCCGCCAGCCCGCGCTACCGCGTCCACCAGTTCATACCGTATCTCGAATCGCGGGGTATTCAATGCACGGTGCGCGCCCCGATGAGCAATGCCGCGTGGAGCCGACTGACCGGTCCCAATCGACGCGGTCGGGCCTTCTGGTATCACGCGCGGGAAACGCCTGCACGATTGATGCAGATCCTGAGCGCGGGCCGCTACGATGTGGTCTTTGTGCAGAAGGCCATCATGTCGGCCTATGTGCGCGGAATGGATGGTTTGCTTTATAGACGGGCTCGGAAATTGGTCTACGACTACGACGACGCCGTACACCTCAATCCACCGCATCCGTTGCGTGCGCCTTGGGACCGATTCGAGGATCCCATGCAGGTTTGGGGCATGATCGGCAACGCGGACCTCCTGCTCGCGGGCAATCAATGGCTCGCAAGCGAGGCCGAGCGAATTGGGATGCTTGCCGAGTACTTTCCCACCGTGGTGGATACGGACCGCTTTGTTCCGCCGGCAGAGACTCCCGCGCAATATCACGTCGGCTGGATGGGTTCTCCCTCCACGGCATCCAGCCTGCACCTGGTGGGAGATGCCTTGGCCGCGCTTCGGCCCGGCGAGCTTATAGTGGCGGGAGCAGACCCAAAGCAGTTACACTCCATCAAGGCGCAGGTGGTGCCTTGGCGCTTTGACACGGAGGTCCAGTTGTTACAACAATTCAGCGTTGGCCTGATGCCCCTGCCCCAGGATGAGTGGTCGCGGGGCAAGTGTGCCCTGAAGGCCCTGCAGTACATGGCCTGCGGGGTACCCTGCATCGCGACGCCCCATGGCGCGGTGCTGGATATTATTCATCACGGCGAGAACGGCTGGTTTGCCGAGACCGAAACGGAGTGGCGCGAGGCCCTCGCTGCGATGCGGGATCCGGCCCTTCGTCGTCAGCTTGGCGAAGCCGCGCGCGCGACCGTGACTGAGCATTTCTCCCTTCGGAATGCCGCGCCGCGCTTGGCCGATCTGTTGGAAGCACTCTGATGGCGGGCGGGCGGCCCAGAATAGCTTGGGTGATCCCCACGATGCGCGTGGGCGGCAGCGAGATCCAGTTGCTCCACCTAATGAAAGGGCTCATTGGCGAATTCGAGATGACGCTGGTTTGCACGCGGAGCGAGGGCGCGCTGATTGGCGATGCCCGGCGCGCGGGGGCTTATGTGCGGGTGCTGGACGCGCGCTCCGGCTGGGACTTCCGCATGCAGCGCAGGCTGCAACATATTTTTCAGGCGCACACGCCCCACATCATGCACTCCTACCTTTCGGGCTTCGATCTTTTCGCAAACCGGGCGGCGCGCAATGCGGGCATCCCCATTATTCTATCGAGCCGCCGGGAGCTGGCGACCTGGCAACAGGGCCGTCACCGCTTCATGCAACGCCTGGCCAACAAGTACACCGACTGCATTGTCGCGAACAGCCACGCGGTCGCAGCGTATGCCGCGGGCCAGGAGGGCGAGCCCATGAGCCGCTTCCGCATCATCCCCAATGGGGTTGAGCCGGAACGCTTTGTGGCCACCATACCCCGGGAACAGATCACGAGCCGCTTTCGACTTCCTCCCAATTCCCTGAACATCGGTATGGTGGCGAACTTCAGTCCCGTAAAGGATCACCGGCTCTTTCTGGATATGGCCACCTTGATCTTGAAAGAGCGCCAGGACGTGCATTTTCTGCTGGTGGGAACGGGCGCGCTGGCGGACTCGGTGGCGGACACGATCCGCCGCCGCAAGCAGGAGCGCTACTTCACGCGGATAGGCACGGTGGGCGAAGTTGGGGATCTGCTCCATGTCATGGACGTCACGGTGCTCACCTCGAAGATGGAGGGCTTTCCCAACGCCGTGATCGAGGCTATGTCGGCCTGCAAGCCCTGCGTGGCCGGGCGGGTCGGGGGTATCCCCGAGCTGATAGAAGATGGCGTGACGGGCTGCCTGGTGGCGCCGCGCAGTGCGGAGGCCTTCGCGCGACAGGTGCTTGAACTGCTGGCCGATCCCGCGCGACGGGCCCGGTTGGGCCAGGCGGCGGGCGCCTGGGTTCGGGGCCACCTGCCGATGGAGCAGATGATCAACGGGCACCGCCTGCTGTATCACGAGTTGTTGCGCCAGAAACTGCGCAAGGGCGCCTGAGCATGTGCGGCATCAACGGTGTCGTGTGGCGGGGAGCACCGCACGCGGCGCGGCGCGAGATCATGGATGGCATGAATCGGGCCCTGGCCCACCGCGGCCCCGACGATGCGGGCCTGTGGCAGGGCGCGCAGGCCGATCTCGGCCACCGTCGCCTGAGCGTCATCGACACCAGCAGTGCTAGCCATCAGCCCATGATCAGCGGGGACGGCACGCGGATCATGGTGTTTAACGGCGAAATCTACAACTACCGCGAACTGCGGCGGGAACTCGAAGGGCATGGCCGCGCCTTTTGCACAGAAGGCGACACGGAGGTATTGCTGGAGGGCTTCTGCCACTGGGGCACCGATGTCTTTCGCCGGTGCAACGGCATGTTTGCCGTGGCGATCTACGATCACGTTGCCGAGTCGCTGCTGCTGGTTCGGGATCGGCTCGGAATCAAGCCGCTGTACTATGCCGAGTCGCCCCGCCATTTTGCATTTTCGTCGGAGCTGGCCCCGCTTGTGCGAAGCGGCCTGGCGGATTGCAGTGTGAATCGAGACGCTCTGGACGCCTACTTCCAGTATCTGTATACGCCGGGGACCGAGACGTTGTACAACGGCATCCGCGAGTCGGCGCCGGGCACGATACTCATACACGAGCGCGGCGAAACCCGCACGGAGCCCTTCTGGGAACTGCGCTATTCCATCGACACCGCGTGGACCTTGGACAGCGCGGCGGAGCGTCTGAATGAATTGCTGACGGATTCGGTGCGGCTGCGCGAGCGGAGCGATGTGCCCCTCGGGGCCTTTCTCAGCGGTGGGGTGGATTCCAGCAGCGTGGTGGCGGCCCTCTGTCGGCAGCGAACGGAGCCGCTGAAGACCTTCAGCATCGGGTTTGATGATGCCGAAGCGAACGAACTGGACTTTGCCCGCGCGGTGGCACACCGCTACGGGACCGATCACACAGAGGCGGTGCTCAAGCCCGATCTGGCGACATTGCTTCCGGAAATCATCACCCATTTCGGCGAGCCTTTCGCCGACTCTTCGGCGTTGCCCATGTGGCTGGTATCCCAGCTCGCGCGGGAACAGGTGACGGTGGCGCTTTCGGGTGATGGCGGTGATGAACTTTTCGGCGGTTATTCCTGGATGCATATGAACCGTCATGTGGCCCAGTACCGCCGTGTGCCGGTGCCGCTCCGTCGGGCGGCGGGCATGCTGCTGCCCCTGGCGCCTTCGTCGCCGCAAATTCAACGTTTATGGCGTTTTCACGAGGACAGCTTTCTTCCGCCTTGGCGCAGTTTCCAAAGGCGATTGACCGCCTTCTCCGACGAACAACGCCGGGTGTTGATCCTGCCCGAGTATAAGCCGCGCGACACTTCGCGGAACGTGTTTCTGGAGCAGCTCTGGTACGATGGCGCCGCCCAGGGTGATGACGAGCGCATGCTCTACGCGGATTCGCGCATGTACCTGCCGGGCGATATTCTCACCAAGGTTGATCGCATGAGCATGGCCCATGGCCTGGAGGCGCGTGTGCCTCTGTTGGACTATCGCATCGTGGAGTTCGCGGCCACGCTGCCCTTCGCGCTGAAGTACCGGGGCGGCATTTCCAAGCGCGTGCTGAAGCACCTGATGCGTGATCGCCTGCCGGCCCTGACACTGGCCCAGCGCAAGCGTGGCTTTTCCCTGCCGGTCCACCGCTGGATGCGGGGGGAACTTGCGGAGCTGTTTTGTGATACCGTGTTACATTCGGCATCGTTGTGCGGTGAATATCTGGACGTGGCATTCGTCAAGACGCTCCGGGACGACCACATGGCCCGGCGTGATGAACACGGCCACCGCCTGTGGTCGATTCTGATGTTTGAGTTGTGGCTGCGCTGGCAGCGCGGTGCGTAGTACCCGTGTAATTTTTGCCCTTGTCGAGAATACAGTAGAATACGCTGGATAGACGATAGTCTCACGCCGGATTGGCACCCGGCGCGACGGACCGTATGCAAGCAGGGCTCAGCGCCCTTGGAGAGAATTTCTTTATGATGCGTGCATTGATGATGGCCGCGCTTGTGCTGCTTGCACCGGTGATGTCCGCCCAGCCCATCGATATTGCCGACTATCTCGGCGAGAGCTGGTACGGCGTTTACATGAACAACCAGAAGGCGGGCTACGCGGTCAACAAAGTGGCCCAGGAGGCGGACGGCAAGATCGTTGTCAGCGAGGATATGCGCTTTCAGATCAACATGGTCGGCGTGAAGCAGGACATGCGCATCGAGGCGCGGCGAACCTACTCCGCCGAGGGCGCGCTGATCACCATCGAGTCCGAGGTCAAGGATCCGGCGGGCACCAATACGTTCGTGGGCACGGTACGGGGCGACGAGCTTCATCTGGTCAGCGTGGTGGCCGGGGCCGAGTCGACCGTGGTGCTTCCCAAGCCTCAGGAGACCCTCGAAGACGCCATCAAGCAGACCCAGCTCGTGCGCAGCGGCGCGCGTGTGGGCGACGCCATGGAGTTCACGGTCTTCGAGCCGCTCTACAAGAAAGAGCTCGCGGGCATCAGCACGATCGTGGATGAATCGATGCGCGACATCGAGGGCGTTCACACGAAGGTTTACACCATCAAGACATCGATGCCCGAGATGGGTGTGGACTCTATTTCGGTCGTGGCGGAAGACGGCACCACGCTGGAAGACGAGGTGGCGGGCCTGATTAAGATGCGGCTGGAGGATGAAGTTCTGGCCAAGGACGTGGGCTATAGCAACGACGTGATTATCAGCAACGCCGCGATGGTGGACACGCCGATTAAGGATCCGCGCACGCGCTCAAAACTTCGCCTCGAATTGCGTGGCCCGATGAATGACGGGCACCTGTTCAACGATGATCGCCAGACGGTCAGCGCGGCGGGTGACTATTTCCTTTTTGAGGGGCGGACCTATGACATGGCTGGCTTTTCGCCCGCCAAACTGCCCATCACGGACGAGGCGGTGAAGCCGTGGATGGAAGCCACGCAATTCGTGCAGAGCGACAACCCCAAGCTGATCGCCAAGGCCAAAGAGATCGTGGGCGACGAGACCGACAGCCTGGCGGCATCGACCAAGCTATCGAAGTGGGTGCATGAGAATATGCACAGCACGTTTTCCGCGCGGCTGACCAATGCCATCGAGGTGCTGGAGCATCTGGAGGGCGACTGTACCGAACACAGTATCCTCTTCATCGGCCTGGCGCGCGCGGCGGGATTGCCCGCCCGGGAAGTGGCCGGTGTGGTCTACGTGGAAGGGGTAAAGCCCGGATTCTATTTCCACCAGTGGGCGAAAGTCTGGGTGGGCAAGTGGATCGACGTGGACCCCACCTTTGACCAGCCCCTGGTGGATGCGACTCATATCAAGCTGGCCGAGGGTGATCTCTTCCAGCAGGCCCGGATCATCCCTATCATCGGGCAACTGGAAATTAAAGAGGCCGCCGCGAAGTAAGTATGCGGCCGGGGAGTAGTAACGACATGCCTTCTGGTGATACGCCCCCGAGCCCAAGCCGATCGCGCCGCTGGATTCGCCGCATCTTCCTGATGTGCCTGGCCGCAGGTGCGCTCTTGGGCGCGTTGGGCTTTACCGGTTGGCCGCAGCGCGTCGGCACCGGGCTGCTCGTGTCGTCGCAACTGGGCGGAACGGCCCAGGTGGACTCCATCGGTCTCGGCAATCCCCTTGTTGCTCAGGGCATCACCCTGGTTTCGAAGGGGGAATCAATCTATACGCCCGTGCTGCAGGTGGAGCGGGTGGAAGCCACGTACCGGCTCGCCCCGGATAATGGCCGCCACATCGGCAATGTGGCGCTTTCGGGCGTCGATATCTCCCTGGAACAGGGCGAGACAGGGAATAATTTTCAATTTCTGCTGGATCGCTTTTCCCAGCCTGGCGGGGGCGGTGACCCCACGCCGTGGATTCCGGAGCAACTGGATCTGGAGCGGCTCCGCCTCGGCCTTCGCTTCCCCGGCTTCAATCTTGCGGCCGAGAATCTGGACATCCACGCGCTCCTGGAGAGCGGCACGACGGGATCCGTGCGGCTGGGCGCGCCCACCGCTTCCCTCGCCTGGTCGTCCGCGGCCGATTCAGGAAACGAGCGTCGCACCACGGGCTCCATCGCACTTGACGCGGCCTGGAACCCGGACGGGGCCGATGTGGATGGCGCGATTGATCTGGGCACCTTTGCCCAGTTGAATGGGACCTTCTCCGCCACGAAACGGGCGGGTGTTCCCTACTTCGCGGTCTCGATTTCCGAGGCCACCCTTCAGGACCCAATCTGGTCCGTTCTTGTGAATGGCCTTTCTCCCATTCCCACGCGATTCGACTCGGCCCAGCTCCGTGACAGCGATGTTCACTTTCATTTTCCGGCGGGCGGGATTGCCATCGATCAGGCGACGGTGGATGGGTCCTTCACGGGCTTTGCCGTGGGGCCTGAGGAGGCTCCCTTCTACAGCGGCCCGCTCCAGCTTGCCTTGCGCGGCAACTATGGTGACCAGACCGAAATCGTGGGCACGATGACCCTTCGCGATCGACTCGCGCTGGAAGCGGCGTTCCAATTGACGCCGGACGGGCTGACCGGCACCTTCGGCTGGGAGCCCTGGCCAAGAGACGATCTCATTGCCCTGACGCCCCCGGCCTATGCGGGCATCCTGACCACGCTGGCCCCCCTGGCGCATCTCGGGGCCACAGGAACCATCGCCCAGTCGCCCGGGGCCTTCACTGTGGAGGGCGCACTTGCGGCGGATTTCGGCGGCGACACACCGATGAATATTCCGATTGCCCTTTCGTGGACCACCGACTCGGGCCTGTCCACGCTAACCTTGTCGGCCGAGACCGCGCTGGAAGAGGCCCGGCTGAAAAGCACAACTACGGTGCCCCAGGAGGGCGCCGTTCGGGTGGAGAACCTACTCACCGCCGTGGCGCCGAATGCCTGGACCGAGCGCCTCCTCGGCAAATCAATCGTGCCCGGCTTCAACGCGGCCCTTTCCGGCCATGCCAACCTTTCGTTGGCCGCCGCGCAGCCGCTGGAGATTGATTTGGAACTGTCGAGCCCGGGACTGGGCTACGGGAGCATTGCGTTACCCGCCGAGCCGCCTGTGGCTCTGGCGGGAAAGATGACCTATGACACGGCCTCGGGCCGACTCGCGGGGAAGTCCTTAAAACTGGCCCAGGAAGGGACGGTAGACATCGCGGCGGCGGGATGGTCCCTCGATCTGCCGAAGGCAACGTTGACGGGTGATCTGGCGGGAACCCTTTCACTGGATACCCTGGCGGGGATGTTTGCCCTGCCGGGGCTTTCCGGTGCTGCAGTGATCGACGGCCAATTGGAGGTGGGTCCGGCGGGCACGCGTTTCAGCAAGGTTCATGCAACTTCGGAGGATATTCTCTACGGCGACTGGGGCGTGCCCTACGGATCCCAGTTGGCGTTAAACGGCGATCTTGCCTATGACACGGCGGCCAGCAGTCTGACTTTATCCCCCATTGCGGCGGCAATCGACGAAGGCACGCAACTTACCTTGACCTCGCTCGCTTTCCTGTTTGCCCGAGAGGGCTCACCTTTCCGGGCGAATTTTTCCGGACTCGAGCTGGAATCGGATCTCGACCTGCTCCTGCGGCGCAAGCTGCTTGCGTCCGTTTCGGGCGGCCATGCCTCCCTTGCGAGCGAACAACTGGCCTGGACCGGCGAATCCTTCTCCGGCATGACCACCTGGGAACTGCGGGCGGAGTCGCTGGAGTTGCCGGAGAAAATGGGTTCCTTCGCCAGTCTGGCCCATACCGGGCGCTACAATCCCTCCTCGGGCGAGGCGGGCGGCGGGCCGCTGTCCGTGGGGCCCTTCAAGGTGTATGAGATTCCCTTTGGCGCGACGTCCACGGAGGTCAAGGTGACGCCGGAGACCATCGCTTGTACGCGGTTTGAGACGGCCTTTCTGGGGGGCACGCTGGCGCTGAGCGGCGAGCTGAACTACCGGGAGGCGAACTACCCCGGCACGGTGCGGGCCGAAGCCTCGCAGCTTGATTTGGAGCAGTTCACCCAGACCTTCAAACCGCCGGATGTGGTGATGACGGGCAAGGTGAATGGTACGGCCGATCTCACCGTATCGGCGGAGGGTCTGGTGGATCTCAATGTGGACCTGACCGCCTCGGAAAACCTCACGCTGAACCAGGCGGCGGTGCGCCAGATCCTGATGCAGCAGTATGTGAACGATGCCGTGGGGAGCAAGCAGATCCAGAAGGTGATCGAGAAAGTCATCGGCAAGGACGAGCAGCGCGCCTTTGAGAAGGCGGTAATCACGCTCCATCTCGAAGACGGGCTGGTGGTGGGCGTGGCGCGGCTGGAGAGCAAGAATCTGGACGTGACGGTGGATATCAAGGCCGAGCCCGAGGCGATCCTCCAGGCCATCCAATCGGCGGCCGAAGACGCCCCGTGAAACTCGCAATATTTTGGAATCCGGGTATAGAATGAATGAATAAAGGTCTGGCCAGTACGTCTTAGGACGTGAAAGGAACAAAACACCATGACACGAAAACTTTTCTGCCTGCAGGCCGCCGCACTGCTGGCACTCGCAGGGTGCGTCATCCGCACGGAGCACAAGATCGACGCCCACATCACGCTGGACATCCGCCACGTCCAGGAACAGGCAGGGGACGTGCTCAATTACATTGAAGGCAAGTCCGACGAACTTCCTGGACTGGAGCAGAAGGCGGAGTCGACTTCGTGGCTCTGGAAGAGCCTGGAGTTCCTCGACCCCTTTGAAACGGTGCAGGCGGCGGAGATGAAGTCCGACTCGGCCCGGGTCAAGGAAATCGCCACGGAGCTGCGGAAGAACAACGACGCCATCGCGAAGCTGAAGAAAGACGGCTGCCTCGGCGAGACGAACCGCGGCTATGTGGAATTGAAAGACTGTGACGCGATGAAGGACGCGGACGCCAAGAACAAGGCCCAGACCCTCCTCGCCGAAGAGAATAAGGGCCGCAAGGCGCTGTACGCAGAGATCGCCCGCCTGAACAAGGAAGAGGGCCTTAGCGTTACGGCGGTGGAGCAGATTTATGCCGTAGAGCGCCTCAAGCGCGGCGTCGCTGGCGAGCAGTATCAGCTCCCCAGTGCGGGGAAGCTCTTTGACGATATCAAGGCTTCCAAAGTCGGTGCCGCGCTCGGCGCGGACTGCAAGCCGGATGCCTGGGTGACGATCCCGTAGACTGAAGATGACCTTAACTTGCCAAAGCGGCGTACCAACGGTGCGCCGTTTTTCTTTATCGGTCCGATCAGTCGGATCGGACGGATCGGGATGGAGCGCGCCGATCAGTCTGATTCGTCTGATCGGTCCGAATTGTCTTTCAAACTGGAACCCCATCGACCAAATTTGGGACAATGGCGGCCTCTACCCCGATCACCTTCCCGGCCCAAAGAGCGCGCCGGTTTACCTTCAGGAGGCCCCATGGCGACCAAAGAATTCCCCATCATCCCCGAAGACGTGCCCGCAGTGAAAACGGAACATCGCACGATCTGCACGGCCCTGCCCGCGCCCGCTTCCGTGCCGACCCTGGAGCGACTCCGCGCCATCGAGCCCCGCAGCATGGGCGGCCAGCCCCCCATCGTGTGGGATCATGGCCATGGGGAATACATCTGTGATGCCTTTGGCAACCAGTGGATCGATTTTTCCAGCGGCGTGCTGGTGACCTCCAGCGGCCATGGTCGTCCGGAGATTGGCGAGGCGATTGCCGCCATGGCGAAGAAGGGCCTGTTCTATGCCTACGCTTTCCCCACGGAGATCCGCGCGCAGTTGATCGAGGAGATCCAGAGTTACTTGCCCGAGCCGCTCAAGCGCGTGTTTCTGCTGACGACCGGCGCGGAAGCCACGGAGTGTTGCATCAAGCTGGCGCGTACGAAGGGCATGCAGGTTGGCGGCAAGGACAAGTCCGTGCTGGTGAGCTTCAGCCATGCCTTCCATGGCCGCACCATGGGATCGCAGCTCGCGGGCGGCATCCCCGGATTGAAGACGTGGATGGGCGATCTCGACCCGCGCTTCGTGAACGTGCCCTTCCCCGATGGCTATCGCCAGACGGACACGGGCTTCCATGTGTTTGAAGAATCCCTGGCGGCGCAGGGTATCAAGCCGGAGCAGGTTTGCGGCGTGATGAGCGAAACCTTTCAGGGCTGCAACGCCACGCTGATGCCGGCGGAATACGCGCAGGCGCTGCGGAAGTGGTGCGACCAGCATGAGGCCCTGCTGATTTTTGATGAAGTGCAGGCGGGCTTCGGCCGTGCGGGCAAGGCCTTCGGCTTCCAGCACCTGGGCGTAGTGCCGGACTTGGCCGCCTGCGGCAAGGGCATTTCCGGCGGCACGCCGCTCTCTGCGGTGGTGGGCACGGAAGATCTGATGAATATGTACGGCCCCGGTGAAATGACCAGCACCCACTCGGCCAACGCCATCTCCGCGGCGGGCGCGCTGGCGAACCTCCAGGTGATCAAGAAAGAGGGTCTCATCGAGCACGCCGCGCAACTCGACCCGGTATTGAAAGAAGGCGCGGCCGCCATCGCCGCCGCCGCCAAGGGCCGCATCGGCGCCCACGATTCCGTGGGCCTCGTGGCTTCGCTCCAGTGCCGCAAGGGAACGACGGGCACGGAGCCCGACCCTGATCTGGCCTGGACGGTGATCTACGAATGTTACAAGCGCGGCGTGATGCTCTTCGCACCCGTGGGCGTGGGGGGCGGCGCGGTGAAGATATGTCCGCCGCTGGTGATTAAGGAAAGCGCCCTGCGCGAGGGCCTGAGTGTGATCGAAGACGTGGTGCGGGGGTTGGTGTAGGCGATTGGCGACATGGGCGACATGCTCGGCTTGCATGGTATGCTAATACATCAAGGACTCGTTACCACGGTCCGCCGTGGTAATGCATGCCGTGCCGCTCCAGCGGCGCAAGATTGGCGAAGTAGAACCAGAACCTACGAGCGACCTGCGAACCGAACGCAAAATTGGAGCTACGCCATGACTGCCGACGAGATTGTAAATGCAACCCTCCAGCTTCCGCTTGATGAACAACTGAAGATTATTGAGGCGATACTTGAATCGCTGGAACCGCACCTGGAGGAATTTGATCCGTTGTGGATCATCGAAGCACGACGACAGCTTGAAGAAGTCCGATCAGGCGGTTGAGCCCATACCGGGCGAGGAAGCTTTTGTAGAAATTCGCAAACGGTTCGGCTATGACCGCTTGGGTTCCTCATAGGGGATCAGACACAGCATGCTCGACTGAGTCCCCTCACCCACAAGCTCCCGCAGCGAAGCTGCCCCACTTGAGGGTGGCACCCGACATCTGCGCCGCGCCTTCAACGCCCACCCTTTATTCAGGGCATTTCGGTTAAATACACGGAAGCTAATCGCGTCTACTCCACCGCCGGCTGGCCGCGCTTCAGCGTCCCCCGCAGCGGGCACCCCTCGCAGTTCGGGCGGGTCTTGCAGAAGTACTTCCCCGTCCACACGATGAGGCCGTGATACTCCTTGAAGTAGTCCACGTCGTGGGCCAGGTTCTCCTCGAAAAATGTGCGCAGCGCCTCGTACTTGATATCCCCCGGCACGAGACCGTGGCGGCTGAACATGCGGCGAGTGTAGGCGTCCACCACGAAGACCGGCTTCTCGCAGGCGTAGAGCAGGATGTCGTCCGCAGTCTCCGGGCCGATTCCCTTCAGGGCGAGCAGCTCTGGACGCAGTTCCGCCAGTGGCCGCTTTGCCATCCGCGCCGCGCTGCCGCCGTAGTGGTCCATAAGGTGCTGGCAGAAGAGGCGGACGCGCAGGGCCTTCTGGCGGAAGTAGCCCGAGGGACGCAACGCGGCCTCCAGAACTTCGAGGTCGGCGGCCAGGATCGCGTGGGGTGTCAGGAGCTTTTCCCGCTTCAGGTTGGCGATTGCCTTTTCCACATTCGTCCAGGCGGTGTTCTGCGTGAGAATGGCGCCAATGCAAATCTCGAAGGGCGTGTCCCCCGGCCACCAGTGGGTTTTGCCGTGGTGGGCCGACATGAGGTCGTAGAATTGGCGGAGGGTGGTGTTGAGCTTTTTGTTCATAATTTCTCGATGTTGAGAGCCGTAGGGACAAAATATTGGGTCGTTTACGTAGTTGGCGCGAGGTGCGGAGATCAATGCTATAATTTAAGCATACTCGAAGACACCTTTGGCCTGTGCTCCCGGCACTCTGTTAAGAGCCCTTACGCCAATATCACGCAAAAGGAGACCTGAATCCATGACAACGGCGCAAGAGATCCTGGAAGCGGCAAGCGCGCTACCAGAGGAAGAGCGGCTCCTCCTGGCTCATAGCCTGTTTGATTCCATCCATGAGATGGATGCGGATGTCGAGCAAGCCTGGATCCAGGAAATTCGCCGACGCTGCGGCGAGATTGATCGGGGCGAGGTGGAGCTCATTCCTGCGGAAGATGTCTTTGAGGAGGCACGCAGAATACTTGCCTCGCGATGAAAATCCGACTGCATCCACAGGCAAGGGCGGAGCTACTCAATTCCATGAACTACTACGAAGCCGCGAGACCTGGATTGGGAGATCGCTTCCTTGGTGCCGTTGCGAAGGTGGTTGAGAACGCACGGATGTTTCCCGCCTCTTTTCCAATATTTGATGACGATTGCCGCAAGGCAGGGCTTCGCCGATTTCCATACTCCGTCGTGTATCGGATTCGTGATGGTGAGATGCAAGTCGTGTCGGTCTTGCACTCGAGAAGGGATCCCGAGTCCATTCGAAATCGCTGGTAGCGGCCCGCACGGGTTACGTCTGCTTTTGCCAAAATGACTGCTGATACTGGAACCCTATGATCGCACGAACGACTTTGAACATGGGAATGGCGCTGCTTCTGACTGCATGTAATTCTACGACCATTGGTCCAACGCCTGCCACCAACGCCACGCGCCTCGAGCAGATCGAGACCATGTACGCGGAGTACCGCGAGGACTTTCCCGACGTGAAAGAAATTTCGCCCCAGGGTGTGGCGGACCGGCAGAAATCCGGGGGCGTTGTGCTGGTGGATGTGCGCACGCCGGAAGAGCAGGCGGTGTCGATGCTGCCGGGTGCCATCACGGCGGAAGCCTTTGCGGCGGCGGAAGACACCTATCGCGACAAGACGGTGGTCACCTATTGCACGATAGGGGCGCGGAGCGGAATATACGCGGATGAGCTGCGCCAGAAGGGCTTTGATGTGTGCAACCTGAAAGGCAGTCTCCTCGCGTGGACCCATGCGGGACTTCTGCTGAAGGATGCCGATGGCCACGACACGAAGCGGGTGCATGTCTATGGGAAGACCTGGGACTTGGCGGCCGATGGGTATGAGGCGGTTTGGTAGGGGGGCAGTGGGCAGTTGACAGTTGACAGTTGACAGTTGACAGTTGACAGTTGACAATTGACAATTGACAATTGACAACGATGGTTGTGAGGCGGAATTGGAGTTCAGCCTTCAGCCTTCAGCCTTCAGCCTCCAGATTCCAGCCTACAGCCTACAGCCTACAGCCCTCATTTCCTTGCACGCACCGTGCTGGCCCTATGCTATACTTCCCCGAATTGGCTGCCGCGCCTGGAGACGGGTCCTGACGCGGTGGATCGCCAGCCATCGACCCAACCGGAAATCTGTTTCATGGCCACCGTCCCCCTTGCCCTTCGGGAGCCCCAGCCCGTGCGGCTTAATCTTTTCGGATCCCAGGCCTATGTACTGGCGGAGGAGATTTCCCGCCATACCAATCTCGAAGTGGTCGATTCGGAACCCGACGTGGTGGTCTGCTATGGCGGTGACGGCACGCTGCTGGCCGCCGAACTCGCCTATCCGGGAATCCCCAAGGTGCCGGTGCTGAACAGTCGCCGCGGGCACCGCTGTATTCCCCATCCCGCGTCCGATGTGCTCAAGGGGCTGGCGCTCGGGCAGCTCATTTCCAACGACTACACAAAAATTCAGGCGGAGGTCTTTCGCCAGGGGAAACCGCTGTATCCGGGCGTACTTTCGGCGTTAAACGAGTTCAACGTACACATGGGCCTGATTAACAGCGCGGTGCGCTTTCAGCTCTGGCTCAATGGCGACCCTTACGAGGATGGATTTGAGTTGCTGGGCGACGGTTTCGTGGTTTGCACTCCTTTCGGCAGTACCGCTTATTTCGCACAAATCACCCGTGGTATCTTCACGAAGGGGATCGGCATCGCCTTCAAGTCCACCAACGCCCATGTCGATCATCTGGTGCTCCCCGATGACACCGAGTTCCGGATCCGGATTACCCGCGGCCCGGCAGTATTGGCTTTTGACTCGGCCGACCAGTATGTCTCGCTGGAGGAAGAGGATGAATTGGTCGTGCGTCGCGATCCGCAAGTGGCCACCATTTTGACCTGTGGTCCCGTGAAGCGGCTTGACGAGCCGTTTTAGGCGGCGGGTCCACAGGTAATTTCCCGCCGAACTGGCGAAAATAACCGCGTAGGTGAGAGAATAGGGAGTGTGACGCAGCGGTAGATTCTCCAAATCCATCATACAGTGGATTTTGCGGGAAGTTTTTTGCACTCTTTCAACGAAATATCTGGACTCGGAAAAGCGTCGGGCAAAACCGTACCGGTCGACATGACGGGAAACGGAACACCGTGTCCTGAATATATCCACTTCCAAACGAGGGGTCCCGGGCTATATCCCCATGATTCCCTCCATGCTCCGACCCAGTAGATAACCGAGGTACGTCAGTATGCAGCAGTTATTTCCAGCCATTCATTGCGGTGTGTATTTCCGTGCTCGGGCCTTGGTCATGGCGCTCAGCCTGGTCGCGTCGGGTGCCTGGGCCAACGGAGTGCCCCTTATTCTCGTTCCCGGGGGCGCGCCCGACTACGATTTTCGCTTCGGGGGTACCGGCAGCGGCGATGGCCAGTTCAACGCACCCAACGGCATCTGCGTGGACAGGGAAGGGAATATTTACGTTGCGGACGCGGTCCAGAAGCGCATCCAGAAATTCGACAAGACCGGTGCGTTTCTTTTTGCCTGGGGTACGCCGGGTGTGGGAGACGGACAGTTTGACTCCCCGGCCGACGTGGCTGCGGATTCGGAGGGCAATATCTACGTTGCGGACCGGGCCAACCTGCGCATTCAGAAATTCACCTCAACGGGCGATTTTATCCTGACCTGGGGCGAAGAGGGGAATGGCGATGGCCAGTTCGACGACCCCTACTATCTCGTGTTTGATTCGTTGGACAATCTCTACGTGACCGACCAGGGCAACGACCGAATCCAGAAATTCGATGCATCCGGCAACTTTCTCACCAAGTGGGGTACCAGCGGTTCCGGGAACGGCCAGTTTAACGGCCCCCGAGGGATCGCCGCGGACGGGAATGACAATATCTATGTGGTCGATGCGGTGAACTCCCGCGTCCAGAAATTTACGTCGGCGGGAACCTACGTAACCCAGTGGGGCACCTTGGGCACGGGCACCGGCCAGTTCACCAACATGCTGGGTATTACGGCCGATTCGGTCGGCAATATACTTGTGGGCGATTTGCCGCCGGGCAACGGGCGCGTGCAGGTATTCGACAACGCAGGGGTGTACCAATCGACCATCAGTCAATATGGACCGAATCCCGGCCAGTTCCAGTATCCGGATGATCTGGTGAGCACGGAGGGCGACGGCCTCGTGCTTTCGGATCCGACCACTTTCTTCGTTTCCGTGTTTCGCCCGGGTCGCAACGATGCCGGCGCGTCGGTGGCGGTGACCATGGATGAAGAAGGCACGCCCACGGCGTTCGAGGCCCCGCCGCTTTCGTCCCAGGACTCGGCGGGCGACACCAGTCTCATCGTCTGGTCCGTCTTGACCCAGGCCGCCGGTGGCACCGCCACGGTCAGCGGGACCGGTGAGACGCCCGCCGTCTTCTCCTATGTCCCCGATGCGGATTTTCACGGCAGCGACAGTTTTGTGGTGCAGATTGAGGACAGCGACAACCTCACGGATTCGATCACCGTCAATGTGACGGTGACAGGCACGCCCGACGTGCCAGTCATTACCCAGGGCGCGGGACCCCTCGAAGTCACCCTGTCCGAAGACGGCGTGCCGACGGCCTTTGTTGCCCCGGCGCTGGGCGCGACGGATGGCGATGGCGACACCCTGACGTGGTCGGTCCTTTCGGCGGCGAGCGAGGGAACGGCAACGGTCAGTGGCACCGGCGCCTCTCCCGCCATCTTCACCTACGTCCCGGATGCGAACTTCAGCGGATCTGACAGCTTCACCGTCCAGGTCGCCGACGGAAATGGCGGTACCGACAGCATCGTCGTGGAGTTGACCATCGAAGCGGAGAACGACGCGCCGGTGATCGCCCAGTCGGGTCCCCTTTCCGTCACGATGGATGAAGATGGCGCGCCGACGGATTTTGTCGCCCCCACGGTGTCTGCGACGGATATCGATGGTTCGGATACCTTGACTTGGTCGCTGAGTTCGGCGGCTAGCCATGGCACGGCGACCGTCAGTGGCGCGGGGGCCTCGCCCGCGACCTTCACCTATGTGCCGGAGGCCAACTACGACGGCACCGACAGCTTCACGATCCAGGTGTCCGACGGCAACGGCGGCACGGACACGATTGTTGTCGACGTGACCATCGATCCGACGCAGGACTTTCCGGTGATCACCCAGGGCTCGGGCCCGCTCAGCGTGACGATGTCTGAAGATGGTGCCCCCACAAATTTTGTGGCGCCCGCGCTGGCCGCAACCGATGTGGATGGGGAGTCCCTGACCTGGTCAGTGACTGGCGCGGCGGCGAACGGCGCGGCAACGCTAAGCGGCACCGGGGCTTCGCCGGCGGTCTTCACCTATGCACCCACCACGAACTACAGCGGCAGTGACAGCTTTACCATCGGCGTGTCCGACGGGAATGGCGGCAGCGATACGATAGCGGTAAACGTCACCATCAATGCGGAGAACGATGCGCCGTCCATTACGCAGAGCGGCCCATTGGCTGTGACGATGGATGAAGACGGCAGCCCCCTGGCCTTTGTTGCGCCATCGCTCGACGCGACGGACGAGGAGTCCGATACATTGACTTGGTCGGTCAGTTCGGCGGGGGGCCACGGCGCGGCGACGGTCAGTGGTTCCGGGGCTTCACCAGGCGTGTTCAGTTACGTGCCGGACGCCGACTACCAAGGTGCGGACAGCTTTGAAATCGAAGTGAGCGACGGCAACGGCGGGGCGGACAGCGTAATCGTAAACGTGACCATCACGCCGCGCGACGACGCCCCGGTAATCAGCCAGACGGCCCCCCTTTCCGTGACGATGGACGAGGATGGCAGCCCCCAGGGCTTTGCAGCACCGGAGATTGATGCGACTGACGCGGACGGTGACACCCTCACGTGGTCGCTTGCGGCCGCCGCGACGCATGGCGTTGCGACGGCTGAAGGGGTTGGGGCGGTGCCAGCCACCCTGATTTATGTGCCCGAAGCGGATTTTTCCGGCAGCGACACCTTCACCGTGCAGGTTTCCGACGGCAACAGTGCGGACAGTATTGTTCTTGAAGTAGAGGTTGCGCCGGTAAACGATCCGCCCGTACTGGACGCCATCGGCGACCGGCACGTGGACGAGGGCGGGACGTTGAGTTTCACAGTCACCGCGTTGGACGCCGAGGGCGACACCCTCAGCTTTAACGCAACCAATCTGCCGGACGGTGCCGAGCTCGACAGCCTTACGGGGGCCTGCACTTGGTCGCCTGGCGCTTCGGCTGCCGGAATTTACCCGGGGGTGGTTTTCACGGTGACCGACGATGGTGATCCGGTGGAAAGCGACAGCGAGACCATTACAATCACTGCGGGCGATGTGAACCGGCCACCAGTGCTGGACCCTGTGGGCGATCAGATGGTAGACGAAGGCGAACTGCTCGAGATCGTGTTGTCGGGTAGTGATCCCGATGGAGACAATCTGGTGTTCAGTGCCACGGGCCTGCCCCAAGGCGCAGGTTTCGATGCGGAATCTGGAACACTGAGCTGGATCCCGGCTTCGGGTGACGCGGGCGAGCATGTCGTCACCTTTGTTATAGCGGACAACGGCGATCCAAGCCTGGCTGACGAAGAAACGATTACCATTACCGTCATAGCCGCTGGTGGCGAAGGCGAAGGTGAAGGTGAAGGTGAGGGTGAGGGTGAGGGTGAGGGTGAGGGTGAGGGTGAAGGTGAAGGTGAGGGTGAGGGTGAGGGTGAGGGTGAGGGTGAGGGTGAGGGTGAGGGTGAGGGTGAGGGTGAGGGTGAGGGTGAGGGTGAGGGTGAGGGTGAGGGTGAGGGTGAGGGTGAGGGTGAGGGTGAGGGTGAGGGCGAAGGCGAAGGCGAAGGCGAAGGCGAAGGCGAAGGCGAAGGCGAAGGCGAAGGCGAAGGCGAAGGTGAAGGTGAAGGTGAAGGTGAAGGTGAAGGTGAAGGTGAAGGTGAAGGTGAAGGAGAAGGAGAAGGAGAAGGAGAAGGAGAAGGAGAAGGAGAAGGAGAAGGTGAAGGTGAAGGTGAAGGAGAAGGAGAAGGCGAAGGCGAAGGCGAAGGCGAAGGCGAAGGCGAAGGCGAAGGCGAAGGCGAAGGCGAAGGAGAAGGAGAAGGAGAAGGAGAAGGAGAAGGAGAAGGAGAAGGCACCCTGGCAGAGCTATTGCTGGGTCGCTTTCAAGAGGCCGACACGAATAATGATGAGTTGATTTCGCGATCGGAGTCTTTGGCGCTCTTCCCCGAGTTGACCGAGGCCGAGTTCGACGAATTGGATGCTAATGGAGATGGATTCCTGTCCCGCGCGGAGCTGAACGGAACGACCGGCGGTTGTCCCGGGCCGAATACCGCGAAGGACCTGCTGCCGATGGGCCTGGCGCTGACGCTGATGGGATTCTTCGAGTCGCTGTCGGGCTTGGTGCGGCGCTTCGCAGGGCATCTGAATGGCGGCGCGGACGAGGACAGCCGCGAATCGGGTAGTTGACAGAATTTTCCAGCAGCCCTTTCTCTTTTTCATGGTCCCGACCGGATTTGGTCGGGACCATTTTATTGGTCGGGATAGAGTTTTGGGGCTCTTGGCAATGGGATTACCGCGTATCAGAGGCGCGATTTAATGGTTTCTCTTGACCAATGAACAAAAATCAGTTATTGTAAAGAGAATAGTGAAAAAGAAAGTGGCGCGCTGGCATCCGTCATCGACAGGCCTTTTTCTATACGTGCAGGACGCAATGGCGACGCGTCAATCAGGCATCGGGTGGCTTCCCTCCGGGGTACTTTCGCTCCAGATAGCAAGGAATAATCTCCATGGGCACTCCGTCGGGCATGAGTCGACAATCCTTCTTTTCAGTGGCAAGCATTCTGACGATACTGATTGCGGTAGGTTTGATGGTACGTCCTGTGTCGGCCAACGGCGTCCCCAATTTCAAGCTTCCAGGTGGAGTGCCAGTGTACGCTTTCGAGTTCGGGAGCTCCGGGTCCGGCGATGGACAATTCGGATTTCTGGACGGTGTGGCGGTGGGCAGCGACGGCAAAATTTATGTGGCCGACAGTGGGAGTCATGAGATTGATATATTTGACGCCACGGGTGTTTTCGTCGAAAGTTTCGGCACGCGCGGCGCGGGCGATGGCCAGTTCGAGTATCCGCGCGACGTTGCGGTGGATTCTTATGGCAACATCTACGTCGCGGATACGGAGAACTACCGGATCCAGAAGTTTACCTCGGCGGGTGTGTTCATCACGAAGTGGGGCACCAGCGGCAGCGGGGATGGCGAATTTAACCTACCGTTTTACTTGACGTTGGACGCAGCGGATAATGTTTACGTCTCCGATCGAGACAACAACCGTATCCAAAAGTTCGACGCCGATGGCACCTACCTCACGCAGTGGGGAAGCACTGGCAACGAGGATGGTCAATTCAACCAGCCGCTCGGCATAGCGATAGATGGTGCCGGAAACGTCTATGTAGTCGATAGAAACAACCTGCGTGTCCAGAAATTCAGCGCCAGTGGCACTTTCATCACAAAATGGGGTACAAGCGGCACCGGGAACGGACAGTTCTCGACGTATATGTTCGCCATCGCGGTGGATGGACTCGGCAGAATCCACGTTGGCGATGGTGGCTTTCCCAGCTCAGCCCGCGTTCAGGTCTTTGACGCAACAGGTACCTATCTCACGCAATACGGTAGTTACGGCTCTGGCGCGGGGCAGTTTCGCCAGGTGTTAGATCTGGCGGTCACGCCGTCCGGCGGGATGGTGCTTTCGGACCAGGTTGCGCGCAACGTGATGGTGTTCAACGAAGGTACATTGGACGCGGGGGCGACGGTGGCGGTGACGATGGACGAGGACAGCGCGCCGACAGCCTTTGTCGCCCCGCCACTGACTGCCGAAGATTCCGTGGGTGACACAAGCCTGATCGTGTGGTCGGTATCGACCCCCGCCGCGCACGGGACCGCGACGGTCTCCGGCACGGGCGGCTCGCCTTCGGTGTTCACCTATCTGCCGGACGCGGATTTCAATAGCAGCGATAGCTTTGTCGTGACGGTGACGGACAGCGACTTACTCACCGACACGATTACGGTGAATGTGACGGTAGATCCGGTGAATGACGCCCCGGTCTTTGCGAGCGATTGTGCCTACACAGGCCAGTGGGGTTCCGAGGGCTCGGGCAACGGCCAGTTCGACATGAACCAGACCGCCTACCTGGCGCTGGATTCATCGAGAAATGTATTCGTTGCGGATTTTCTCAATGATCGCATCCAGAAGTTCGACGAAGACGGCAATTACCTCAGCCAATTTGGTGGCAATGGGACGGGCGACGGGCAATTCCGGCGGGTTACCGGTATCGCAATCGACGCTTCAGAAAATATTTACGTATCTGATCGAAACGCACACCGTGTTCAAAAGTTGGATTCCTCCGGTGCTTTCTTGACGAAGTGGGGGACTCAGGGTCCGGCGGACGGCCAGTTTGAAAGCCCGGAGGGTATCGCGATTGGCGCCTCGGGTAATGTGTATGTCGTGGATCGCAACAACAACCGTGTCCAGAAATTTGATTCTACCGGTGCATTCATCCTGTCGTGGGGCGGCGCGGGCAGTGCGGATGGCGAGTTCAACACACCCTACGGCGTAGCGGTGGATGACTCGGAAAATGTTTACGTCACGGACGAGTACAACAATCGTGTGCAGGTCTTCAGTTCCACGGGCACGTTCCTGCGGAAGTGGGGCAGCTATGGTGCGGACGCGGGCCAATTCGATTCCGTACGGGGCATTGATGTGGGCGTGGACGGTCTGGTTTACACCACCGATTTCAATTTGAACCGCGTGCAGGTATTTACCACGACCGGAAGCTTCCTGGAGCAATGGGGCGTCGGCGGTAGTGGCGATGGCCAATTCAATCACCCCTGCGGCATTGTGCAATCGCCCTCCGGCCGGGTCTACGTGGTGGATCAGTCCAATAGCCGCGTCCAGTATTTTGAACGTACGTCCCTGGCGCCTGCTTCGTCTGTAAGCGTCACGATGGATGAAGACGGCGCACCCACGCCCTTCAATTTGACCCTCGTTTCCGGCGATGCCGAGGGCGACACCCTTACGTGGAGCATTTCCAGTGCGGCGAGCCATGGCACGGCCTCGGCCTCCGGTAACGGGTTGAGCAAATCGATCGGCTACGCGCCCGCGGCAAATTACACGGGGGCGGATAGCTTCGTAGTAAGAATCAGCGACGGTCATAGTGGCGAGGAAACGGTGACGGTGAATGTGACTATCGACGCGGTGAACGACGCGCCGACGTTCGGGGGAAGTGGGTACTTCGAAGGGAAGTGGGGTGAAGCCGGTTCGGGTGACAGCCAGTTTGATACGTTGCGCGGGGTTGCCGTCGACACCGAAGGGAATGTTTACGTGGCGGATTCGGGCAACTTGCGCGTGGCGGTGTTTGATGCGAACGGCGCTTTCCTTCGAAAATGGGGCGCATCCGGAACAGGTGACGGCGCGTTCCAGAGCCTGAGCGGCATAGAAGTGGACGCGAATGGCAATGTGTATGTCGCGGATGATTCGTTGGAACGAATCCAGAAATTCACCTCGACCGGAGTCTTCGTGACGAAGTGGGGCAGTGCCGGGAGTGGCGATGGCCAGTTTAATGACCTTGCCGATCTTGCGGTGGACGTATCCGGCAATGTCTATACGGTGGAGAGCATGGGCGGGCGCGTTCAGGTGTTTGATTCCAGCGGAAACTTCACCAGGAAGTGGGGTGCCGCTGGCACCGGCGATGGTCAGTTCAGCTTCGCTTTCGGTATTGCCGTAGACGCGTCGGGCAATGTATACACCGCGGAGCGGAACAACTATCGGGTACAGGTCTTCGATGGAGTGGGTAACTTCCTTCGCAAGTGGGGCAGTAGTGGCACGGGCGACGGCCAGTTCAGTTGGCTCAATGGCATTGCGATAGGGCCTGACGGCGCGGTGTACACCGTGGACGCCAGCCGACGCCGAGTCCAAGTTTTCAGTTCCTCAGGCACCTTTCAAACAGCTTGGGGCTCACAGGGCACGGATGACGGGCAGTTCAACTTCCCACTGGTCGTCGCGATCGCGGCCTCGGGCCGAGTCTACGTACCGGATCAGGGTGCCGACGAGATCCAGTATTTCGAGATTCCGCCCGCGGGCGATTCCGTGGCGGTGGCCATGGACGAAGATGGAACGCCCGCGGCCTTCGCGCTGACCTTGGGGGCAGTTGATGTCGATCTGGACACGTTGAACTGGAGCGTCTCCGGTGAACCGAGCCACGGCGCTGCGACCGCATCAGGCACGGGTACATTAAAGGCGATCAGCTATGTGCCGACCCTGAACTTCTCGGGTACGGACAGCTTCGTCGTGCAGGTGAGTGATGGCGAGTTTACCGATACGATGACGGTAGATGTGACCGTGAGCGCGCAGCCCGATGCACCCGTTATCACCCAGGGCGCGGGGCCGTTGGCCGTCACGATGAGTGAGGACGGTAGCCCGACGGCATTTGTGGCGCCGACACTGGGCGCAACAGATGGCGATGGCGATAGCCTGACGTGGTCGGTCTCCTCGGCGGCGACGCTGGGTACAGCGACAGCAAGCGGCACGGGGGCGTCGCCCGCCACATTCAGCTACGTACCAAATGCGAATACCGATGGCTCGGACGCTTTCACGGTTCAGGTTTCCGACGGGAACGGCGGACTGGACTCCATTGTAGTGGATGTGACGGTGGAAGCGGAGAACGACGCGCCCGAGTTCATTTCCGCGATCGAGTTTGGCGGTAAATGGGGTGAAGTGGGCAGCGCCGACGGCCAGTTTGACGGGCCCCTGCATGTCGCGACCGACAGCAGCGGTAATGTCTATGTGGCCGATAGTGGCAACGGGCGCATTGCGGTTTTCGACCAGAATGGAAGCTTCCTGCGCAATGTGGGGAGCAGTGGCACGGGCGACGGCCAGTTCTCGAGCCCCTATGGCGTCGATATTGATGGCGCCGGCAACCTCTATGTTGCAGACAACAGCCTGGCCCGGATCCAGAAGTTCGACCCGAGCGGAACATTCCTCTTCAAGTTTGGCAGCAGCGGCACGGATCCCGATCAGTTTCAGGGGGTGGCGGATGTCGCCGTGGGGACCTCTGGAAATATCTACACGATTGACTCGAGCTACCACCGCGTGCAGAAGTTCGATTCCAGCGGCAACCACCTGTTGACCTGGGGCACCGCCGGCAATGGTAATGGACAGTTCAGCAGCCCGGGCAGTCTGGCGTTGGATGACGCCGAGAATGTGTACGTCACCGACCGGCTCAATCAGCGGGTGCAGGTATTTGATTCCAGCGGCCAGTTCATTCGGGCCTGGGGCAGTTCGGGCACGGATGTGGGCCAGTTCATGTCGCCTTACGGTATTGATGTGGGCCCCGATGGCAAGGTCTACGTGGCGGACAGCGGGAACCACCGCATCCAGGTCTTTACAACCAGCGGTGTCTTCCTGGAGACCTGGGGCGCCGAGGGCACGGAAGACGGCCAGTTCAGCTACCCCTTCGGGATTTCCGTGGCTCCGTCGGGCCGTGTGTTCGTGTCCGATCTTTTTGGCACGAATGTACACTACTTCGACAGGCCGGATGCCGATGGCCCGATGGCCGTGGTCATGGACGAAGACGGGATACCGACGGCCTTCGCGCTGACCCTCAACGCCAGCGACGGGGACATGGATGCGATAACGTGGAGCATTTCCAGCGCGGCGTCAAACGGCACCGCAACCACCAGCGGCACGGGCACGGAGAAGGCCATCAGCTACGCCCCGGCCGCCGACTACAACGGCACGGACAGTTTTGAAGTGCAAATCGACGACGGGCATGGCGGCACGGATCTGCGCACGGTGAACGTGACAATCAATTCTCAGCAAGACACGCCTGTGATCACGCCGGACCCGGTGAACGTGACGATGGACGAGGACGGCACGCCGATGGCGTGGGCCGCGCCCTCGGTTTCGGCGACGGACGCGGATGGCGATACGCTGACGTGGACACTCGACTATGCACCCCAGTTCGGCACGGCCACCGTCAGTGGCATCGGCAGTGCGCCGACTGTCCTGGATTACGTTCCCAATGGGGATAGCGCGGGATCCGATGGCTTTGGCGTCCGGGTGACGGATGGCGACAGCAATTTCGCCGTGGCCAATGTGATCGTGACGATCAGCCCCGTGAACGACGCCCCGGTGATCGCTCAGGGCGTTGGGCCCCTCACGGTGACCATGGACGAAGAGGGCGCGCCCACTGCCTGGCTGGCACCCACCTTGAGCGTGACGGATGTGGATGGTGCAACGACATCCCCCGGCTCAAACGAGCAAGAGGGCGACCCCTCGCCCCAGGATCCGATCGGCGATATCCTTTCGTGGTCGGTGTTGACGCAGGCGTCGGACGGTACGGCGACGGTCTCGGGTGAAGGGGCCTCGCCGCTGACCTTCGAGTACGTGCCCAACAACAATTTCTTCGGCTCGGACAGCTTCGTGGTGCAGGTGTCGGACGGCAACGGCGGCACGGACACGATCCAGATCGACGTGACGGTGAACAACACGCAGGATGCGCCGGTGATCGACCAGACGGGCCCACTGTCGGTGACGATGGACGAGGACGGCGCGCCAACGGCATGGTCGGCGCCCACCGTTATGGCGCAGAACCCGGACAGCGTGGCGCTGTCGTGGTCGGTGTCGAGCCCGGCCTCCAATGGCGTTGCAACGGTTTCAGGCGGCGTCTTGTCTCCGTCGGTGTTCAACTATGCACCGACCGCGAACTTCAACGGTTCGGACAGCTTCGTGGTCCAGGTGTCGGATGGGGTCGGCGGCACGGACGAGATCACGGTCAATGTGACGGTGAACCCGGTGAACGACGCCCCGGAAATTACTCAGACGGGTCCGCTGGTAGTGACGATGGACGAGGACGGCACCCCGTTGGCCTTCGTGGCACCGACAGTCGATGCAACGGATGCGGAAAGCGACACGATTACCTGGTCGCTGGTGGTCGCGGCGTCGAACGGCACGGCCGACGTCAGTGGCGACGGCGCAAGCCCGAGCACGCTGACCTATGTGCCCGGTGTGGACTTCAGCGGCTCGGACAGCTTCACGCTTGATGCGAGTGACGGCGAGGCGTCGTCGCAGATTGAAGTGCAGGTCACGGTGACGACGCGCAACGACAGTCCCGTACTTGCCCTGAACTCGGGCACCTCGGTAGACGAAGGCGGCGTGGCCACGCTGGACGCGGGCAAGCTCGAAACGACCGACGCGGACAACGCGGCGGCGGAGCTGACCTTCACGGTCACGGCGGCACCGGCCAACGGCCTGCTGGCGCTGCTCTCCGCGCCGGAAACGGCGGTGACCACCTTCACCCAGGCGGATCTGAACGCCGCGCAGTTGACCTACACGCACAACGGCGGCGAGACGGCGTCGGACGCCTTCGCGTTCAGCGCGGCGGACGGCGGCGAGGACGAGGCCCTGCCGGTGATCGGTGAATTCGCGATCACCGTGAACCCGGTGAACGACGCTCCGGAGCTGGGCGCTCTGGTTGGCCAGGAAGTAACGGAAGGCGAGCTGCTTTCCTTCACGGTCACGGCGACGGATGTGGACGGCGACGCGGTGAGTTTCGGTGCGGAAGGCCTGCCGACCGGTGCGAGTTTTGACGGCGAGTCGGGCGTATTCACCTGGGCTCCGGTCTCGGGCGATGCCGGCGACTACGCCGTGACTTTCATGGTGAGCGACAGCGGCGATCCGACTCTGTCCGACAGCATGACGATCACCATCACCGTTGTTGCCGGTGGCGAAGGTGAAGGCGAAGGCGAAGGCGAAGGTGAAGGTGAAGGTGAAGGTGAAGGTGAAGGTGAAGGTGAAGGTGAAGGTGAAGGTGAAGGTGAAGGCGAAGGCGAAGGCGAAGGCGAAGGCGAAGGCGAAGGCGAAGGCGAAGGCGAAGGCGAAGGCGAAGGCGAAGGCGAAGGCGAGGGCGAAGGCGAAGGCGAAGGGTGAAGGTGAAGGCGAAGGAGAAGGCGAAGGCGAAGGCGAAGGCGAAGGTGAAGGCGAAGGCGAAGGCGAAGGTGAAGGCGAAGGCGAAGGTGAAGGTGAAGGTGAAGGTGAGGGCGAGGGCGAAGGTGAAGGTGAAGGTGAAGGTGAAGGTGATCTGGCCGAGGAGTTGTCCGCCGTCTTTGAATCGGCGGACGCCAATGGCGACGGACTGATTTCTCGAGCGGAGTCCCTGGCGCTCTTTCCCGATCTGACGGAGCTTCAGTTTGATGAATTGGATACCAACAGCGATGGCTTCCTGAGCCGGGCGGAGCTGGGGCAGGATGAGCCCGGTGGATGCTTCGGGCCGAGTGCCGCGGCGGACTTCTTCCTGTTCGGGCTGGTCGCCTGGTTGTTCTCGGTCTTCGAAGCCATCCTCCGAATGCCTCGCCAGATCCTTGAGTATCTCTATGGCGGGGCCATTCGAGAAGACGAAGACTAATACACAATCGGCCCGTAGTGGCCCTGCAATGTTGGTTTGGTTATCGCACCGCCCGGAGCTATCTCCGGGCGGCTTTTTTTGTGTGCCAGGGGCCGTACTGTGGAGTGGGGGAGAGCGGTACCCCCCTCCTACCCCAATTCTGGAGACCGAACACCGATAGGCGTCGGCGCTCTCCAACCATTACCCCCTCAGTGTTTGCCGGAATTTTACCCCTGCTTTCCCTCTTTTTCGCATCTTGGCGCAACACTGTGACCAGGTTGTCCCTTGTCCAGCGGGTGCTGGAGGCGTGTATTGATAAATGCAGGCCAAAAGCGGGCACAGGAGAGATGAACCATGATTCGAAACGACTGGAAGCGCCCCGGTAACCAATGCATCCGAAGAACAGGGAACAAGATAGCTGGGCCCAACGGACCCGTGACAACAAAGGAACGCTCACTATGACTCGCTACGAAAAAAATTGGACACGGGCGTTGATGCTCGCGCTGTTATGTGCGTGGGCCATTCCCGCCGCCGCACAGGACCCCTTCTGTATTTTTGGTATGGACGCCACCCAGGTTGTCGGCGATCCGCCTGTGGATTCTTCCTCCACCGGAACGACCTTTGTGACCAGGTTGGACAATGACAACGTGGAACTGAGGGTCGAGCACAATGTGCCAAGTCCCACGTTCGCCTACATACAATCCGGCGATTCGGGCGAGAATGGCGGGATCGTTATCAACCTGAATTCTCCGGTGAGCCCGATTGTTGTCGAGCTCACGCCAGGTGAATACAATCCAATCGCGGGCGCACCCCACTACATAATCATCCAAAGTTCGAATTTTCCAAGTGGAGAGATTCGCGGTCAGTTTGAGTGTCCACCCGTAGGCGGTGAAGGTGAGGGTGAAGGTGAGGGTGAAGGTGAGGGTGAAGGTGAGGGTGAGGGTGAGGGTGAAGGTGAAGGTGAAGGTGAAGGCGAGGGAGAAGGAGAAGGAGAAGGAGAAGGAGAAGGAGAAGGAGAAGGAGAAGGAGAAGGAGAAGGAGAAGGAGAAGGAGAAGGAGAAGGAGAAGGCGAAGGCGAAGGCGAGGGAGAAGGCGAAGGTGAAGGTGAAGGAGAAGGTGAAGGTGAAGGTGAAGGTGAAGGCGAAGGCGAAGGCGAAGGCGAAGGCGAAAACATCGATGCTGATTTCACGGCGGATGTCGTTGAGGGGCCAGCTCCTTTGACGGTGAACTTCACCGACAACTCGGTGGTGGAAGCCTCGACCTTGACGGCCTGGTCTTGGAGTTTTGGCGATGGTACCTCCAGCAATCTACAAAATCCGCAGCATGTTTATTTCGAAGAAGGCGCCTATACGGTTACATTGAGTATTGTTGCTGAGAATTTTGCGACTGATACGGAGTTTAAAGGTGCCTACATTTCGGTGACGGCAAGCGGTGAGGGAGAAGGTGAGGGAGAAGGAGAAGGTGAAGGAGAAGGTGAAGGTGAAGGTGAAGGTGAAGGTGAAGGTGAAGGTGAAGGTGAAGGAGAAGGCGAAGGTGAAGGTGAAGGTGAAGGTGAAGGCGAAGGCGAAGGCGAAGGCGAAGGCGAAGGCGAAGGCGAAGGCGAAGGCGAAGGCGAAGGCGAAGGCGAAGGCGAAGGCGAAGGCGATCTCGCTGCCGAATTGTCTGCCGTGTTCGACGATGCGGATACCAATGACGATGGGTTGATTTCCCGCTCCGAGTCCGCCGCGCTCTTCCCAGCGTTGACTGAACTGCAGTTTGATGATCTGGATACAAACAGCGATGGTTTCCTGAGCCAGGCAGAGTTGGATGCAGATGTGCCTGGTGGATGCTTCGGGCCGAACGCCGCGCAGGACTTCTTCCTGTTCGGGCTGGTCGCCTGGTTGTTTTCGGTCTTCGAAGCCATCCTTCGGTTGCCTGGCCAGTTACTTGAGCTGCTCCTGGGCGGAGGCGCCCCCGAGGACGAGGTGTAGGATTACACTGTAACTCCCCTGCAACCGTGATGTGTTGCTTTACCTGTCGTGCCGCCCGGAAGTATCCCGGACGGCACGTTTTTTGTATTCGCTCCCCTTCGCCTCGGGGTGTCGGTCTTGCTATGGCGGGGGAGCGCCTGGTGCGCGTGTAACGACCGGCTTCGGCGCTGGTAAGCTGGTCGGGTTGATGAAAGCCTTAGTCTACGTCGCGGGTTCGAGGAGGCATTGTTCCATGGGAAGTCCTAAGTGGTTCCTGTTGTGTGTGTTGCTGATGGTCGCGCTGGTGCGTGTGGGCGCGATCACGCCGTCACCCTACTGGAAGAACCAGGTCGAGTTCCCCGAAGACCCCTTCCGGGCGGAGGGGCAGTCTTTTGATCCGGATACACCGGGCTTCATCAAGTTCACCGTGTTGCTGAGTGAACCCGATGCGGTCTACTTCCAGGACTGTCAGCGCTATCTGTTTCACTTTGACTTCGCGACGGAGCTGCTCGATCCCTACCTCGGTATCAGCGCGCCGGCTTATGATCAGGTGACCCTTCACGAGGCGGGGCAGGAGGCCTTACTCGGGGCCATCATTCTCCCGCCGCGCATGGCGACGCCACCGCAGGAGTTCGGCATCCAACTGGTGCGCCTCGACCCATATACGCCCGACGAGATCATTGGCCAGTTCAATCTCGTGAGGTCAAAGGTGACCGGTCCTGCCAGTCTCAAGGCCTACTTTTTTCCCACCTTCGAACAGAGCGCGGTGGCCGAGGCCAACCGTGACTATCTTTCGGCCAACGGCGTCGAAATCAGCTCCAGCGCACGGTGGACGTCGGGGAACGTGGTCTATTCCGATGGATGGGCCCTGGGGCGTCTGACCTTTGTGCCTGGGGCGGAGATCGATAGCGCTTTTTCCGACGGGACGCTCCTTGCGACCGACATTCTGCTGACCGATGGCGTCCCCGCCGAGATTCCCATCGTGGCCGGCATTCTCTCCCTCGCACCGTCTACACCCAACTCCCACGTGGCCATCCTGGCCAATTCCTACAGCGTGCCCTTTGCCTTTCTGGAGGAAGAGGGCGTTCGAGCCCTGGCCCAGTCGCTGGTGGGTCAGCGTGTGGCACTGCGGGCCTACGGCGGCGCCTTCGGCAGTCCCAACTTGCGTCTGATCCCCGCAGCCGACCTGGACGAGTCCCTCGCGGTGGAGATCCTTGCGCTGAAGGCGCCGGTCGTGCTGGATATCGCGCCCGTCGCGAGCTTCGGGGCCTGGGCCGCGCCCGTTACGCCGCGCGTGCCCGGCGACATCCAGTATTTCGGCGGCAAAGCCACCAACATGGCCCTGCTCCGAACGTCCATCCCGGATAATTCACCCATGTCCATGGCCATTTCCTTCGATCTGTGGAACGACTTCCTGGCCCAGCCTGTTGCGGGCGGCGGCACCCTCCGGGAGGCCATCCAAGCGCGCCTCGGCGGCTATACCTATCCACCGGCGAGCATCGCCGCGCTGAAAGCGGATCTGGAAGCCGTGCGTGACTTGATCCGGGATGTCAGCGCCACGTCCTTCTCGGACGGGGCCCGGGCCGGCGTGCTGGAGGCCCTGCAGGATCCCCAGTACGGCTTTGATTCCGAGCGCAATCTCCGCTTTCGCAGTTCCACCAACGTAGAGGACAGCGGCCAGTTCACCGGGGCGGGGCTCTACGATAGCTTCAGCGGCTGCCTGGCCGATGAACTCGATGGCGACGAAGTCGGCCCCTGCCGCTGCGAAGCCGACGAGGACGACGAACGCGGCGTCTTCCGCGCGATACGGCGGGTCTTCGCCAGTTTCTACAACGACAATGCCTTCCTGGAGCGACTGCGTCACGACTTAGACGAAGACGAGGTGGGCATGGCGATGCTGGTGCATCATTCGTTTCCCGACGAAGAGGAGCAGGCCAACGGCGTGGCCACATTGACGCGAGATGCCTTTTCTGATCGGGTGCATCTCGTCACTCAGCTCGACGCCGAATCCGTGTCCAATCCCGAAGGGGGCTCTTTGCCCGAGGAGGTGGAGGTGCAGACGGCCTTCGGCGAGACCTACGCTACCTTCCTCAAGCCCTCCAGCCGCGTACCTCTGGGTGCGACGGTGATGGACTGGGAGACGGACTACCGTCAGTTCGCCGCGCTGATGGCCCTGGCCGCCGACCGATTTGCCGAAGTTCATGACCGGGCGGAGTTCGTCCTCGATTTCGAGTACAAGAAAAACGCCGGTGACGGTAAGTTGATCATAAAGCAAGTGCGCGAGGTGCCCCGGCCCGACGCGACACCCTCGGTGGTCCCCTTTCTCCTCGGCGGCACGGCGGAGCTGATCACCTTCCAGGGTGAATACGGCGACGTGTTTGCAAATCACCGATTGAAAACCCGTCTGCAAATCGGCACGACCGGCCTGAAGCTCAGCGCGGAGAACCTTGCGCAAACGTTCATCGGAGATGCCGAAATCGAATACGCAGCCGAGGGCCAGGTGCGCAATTTCGCGGCACCGCTCGCCGAGTGGCCCGAGTTCAGCCACAGCTACGCCGAGGAGAGCAGCCGCGATGCGTGGGTCTTCAACGCCTTGGGCAATCCCCGACGCTACGTCTTGAGCAGCCAGTTTCCGGCGCTGGTTTCTCCGGCGGACAGCCCGCTGTTCACCATCGCCGATGCCAGCGGGGGCCTGATTCCCCTGGAGGTGACCTATGCGCGGCCCGAGCCGAGCGTGGACTGGGCCGGGGAGCCCACTACCGTCACGCAGGAGACCGTGCTCCTCACGGTGGCCCGCACGGGCGCCCAGGAAGGCGACTTGCGCCAGGAGCGCATCTGCGAGGGACCGGGGGACGTCAAGATCACGACGGCCTACTATTGGCCCGCCCCGCCCCGGGGTGTATCCGCAGGCTACACCGCGCCCCTCGTTCGCTGGGAAGAGACCCGAATCGAAGGCTACACCGACGCGCCCATCGTGCTCACCGGTTTTTTCTCCCAGACCTACCGTCCCGAGCACCACAATTTCTCCGAGCACTTTATCTTCGAGCCCCAGCTTGAAGAGGGGCTTTCCGAAGCGGTGCTCCAGGAATTGCGCGCCGCCGACATTCGATTGATCCATTGCTATGCAAACCTCGACGGCGGCAGCACGATAACGACCTTCGGATTCGACGGTGCCGAAGGTGAAGGTGAAGGTGAAGGTGAAGGTGAAGGTGAAGGTGAAGGTGAAGGTGAGCCGCCTGGCTGCCGCCTTGAGGGCGTGAAGGTGGCGTCGGCGAATCGTGGTGATGTGCTGCTTTTCGCCCTGGCCTGCCTGACCCTGTCCGGCTGGGCGCGTCTGCGACGTTGATGGCGTCGTCCTGTTTGGACTGGAGCCCTGTCTGCCGTATACTGCGGACGGCTTACAGGCCCTCGGGCCGGAAGGAGAAAGGCGAGACCATGGCGGAAGAACACGTGCGCCCCTCGTGGGACGACTATTTCATGGAAGTGGCCAATACCATTGCGAAGCGCGCCACCTGCGACCGGGGGCGCAGCGGGTGCGTCATTGCCCGGGACCGCCAGCTCCTGGTCACGGGCTACGTGGGCTCGCCCATGGGCCTGCCCCACTGCGACGAAGTGGGCCATTTGTTTAAGAAGGTGACCCACGACGACGGTTCGGTAACCCAGCACTGCGTGCGCACCGTCCATGCCGAGCAGAACGCCATCTGCCAGGCCGCCAAGCTCGGTGTGTCCCTGAAGGGCTCCACGCTCTACTGCCGGATGACGCCCTGCCGTGTCTGCGCCATGCTGATCATCAACTGCGGCATCGAGCGCGTCGTGTGCGAGCGCAAATACCATGCCGGGGCCGAGTCCGAGGCCATGTTCCAGGAGGCGGGTATCGCGCTGGAATACAAGCACGACGAGGTCCAGGCCTACGCCGGGCAGTCAGTGACCTGACGGCACCTGCGCGAATTTTTGCGTGCCAATTTGCATGAGCTCCCTTTTTTATGCTATTCTTTACTGGCTTTCGAGCACTGCGTACCCGTAGCTCAATTGGATAGAGCGTCTGACTACGGATCAGAAGGTTAGGGGTTCAATTCCTCTCGGGTACGCCATATAAATGAATGCACCAAGCGCGCCAGGTTAATTCTCTGGCGCGCTTTTTCTTTTTGTCTTTCGGGGGCTCGTCATTGCCCGTGAGTGATCGGCAAGATATCACGGAAAGCCGGTGTGCGTAAAAAGGCCCTGAGTCTACAGGATCCACCGTGTTTTTCTGGTTAAAATTTCGTCAATAATCTTCCGTCAAAAATTCTTCGTTTTTTACTGGACATTTGAAAATCGCGTGGTATACTTCATTTGCTGCAGCAAGGCGCAGTCGTTGGGCGAGCAGCGTTCGCCAAACAAAACTGGTGGACAACACCTACAAGGAGGTAGACGTTATGGCTGTATACGGAATACCTGACAATCCCTCGTTGACCACGCATTCGTGGGTCCGTGCCTGGTGGCTTCATTCCCTCTGGGGATATAAGGTGCTGGACGTTCGGCGCAATCCGAAAGAAGGCTGGTTTGGCCGTCTGACCTACGAAGAAACGATCCGCCTGGTGCCGAACCAGAAGGTGCACTAAGGAAAGTAACGTGGGAGGAGGGCCACCTGCGGGTGGCCCGGAAGAGAAAGTGGCGTCGATGCCTGGGAGCACCGGCACCTCGGGAACGCTGGACACATTTAAAGTATATCTTAATATTGCAATTATGATCGGTTGGACCCGTACCAGCGCGGGGAATCCCGAAATGAAACGCAGAGAGCGCAAAGACATCAAATCTTTGCGCTCTCTGCGTTTTGTGTTGGTTTCGAACTAAAAGCCTAATTCATCCAGGGCTTTTTCCTGCCGCTGGCCCTGCTCCGCCGCCGCACTCCGCGCGCCCGTCCGTCCGCGCGTTCCCGCCGCCGTTGTACCCGCGTTGCTGTTGCTGTTGAGTTGCTCCTGCATGGCGATGCCGGTCATGGCCTCACCCAGAGGTCCGCCCCCACCCACGGGTGCCATACCTCCTGATTGCGGCGCTTGCGCGGGCATGGCCGCGGCCACCGGTCCCTCCAGCGGATGGCTGATCGCCCCATTCTGATTGTTGTAGTTGAAGGGCTGGCCGCTCTCCGTCCGGGGCATAACGGGCAAGTCGCCGCTCTGGGCCAGGGTATCCAGTGTGGGGGGATAGAGACCGGTGCGGGTTCCATAGGAATTGATGGCCGTCTTAATTTTCTCCATCATGAGGTAATCCGCCGCCGTGGGGCCGACATCCGTTTCGAGGATCTTGCCCACCAGGGGATTGTAGCCAAAGGCCCCGCCATCGCCCCGTGGGGGGATAGCGTCAATGAAATTGGGTACGAGCAAATCGAGCGATGTGGGGTAGCTACCCTTTTCCGCCTGGTAGAGATCTACGGCCCGTTGCAGGTTGATCTGGCCCGTGTCGGTCTTGACGTTGGAGAGCGTCTGCTGGGCGGCACCGGCCTGCTTGGCCTGCAAATCGGCCTGGATCGCGGTGGTGGTCAGCATTTCGACCATGCACCCGGGAAGGAACAGGGCTGGGAGAAGAAATCGGCAATAACGCATGGTTTGATACCTCCTTATAAGAATTATTATAGCATAGGACAGGCAAAGGACAATGGGTAATTGACAATGGACAATGGACAATGGACAACGTCGGCGAAAGCGATATAGGTTTGCTATTACCTGCTGTCTCTGTTGTCCCTGCCGTCCCTGTGGTAGGTTTCAGCTATTCCGTCACCTTCCGGCGGGTCCGGGGATACATGGCGGCCACATCTTTGGGGTAGAGCTTGCGCACGTGGTGGTAGAGGAAAAGGGTCAACAGGCGGCGGGTGGCCGGGGTCATGTTCGAAAAGCGCACGCCGTAGCGCAGAGCGGCGGGGGCTTGCAGCTCCGTCTCTTCGTGGGCGTAGCAGACCCGGCCTTCCATGATCTGCTGACCATGTACTCGATCCAGGGCGAAGGTCATTTCTATCGGGGTGCGGACGGGCAGGACGGGATGGGCGCGGATCAAGGCACCCTCGGCGCTGAGATCCTCCATCACGGCGGAGTAGCGCTCCTGGGAGTGGGGCGTACGGAAGACCACATTGATGTCGGTCGGTACGCGCCAGGAGGTGCGGTGGGTCCGCTGGTCCGCGCTTTCGCTCCGTTCCAGGATGATGCCCGACTCGGGCCGGTCCGCGTAGCGCAGCACCTGAACGTTGTAGGCGATGAACCCGGATTCATTGTGAAATTCGAATCGACCGCCCATGCCGGCCAGGGGATAACAGACGCCCGGAAAGGTCGTCCAGATCTGGTTGCGCTCCAGCCCGAGAATCTCCACGAGAAATCGGTTGTCCATGAGGCAGAGGAACCCGGTGTTGCCGCAGCGGAGGGGACTGGGGGGGGCGGTCACGCGATCAGGGCTCCTTATGTGGGTGGTTGGTGTCGTTCTTGTAGCATATTCGGGGGCGCGTCGCAAGCCGGGGTTGGGGAATGGGTCTTATGGGTCTTATGGGTCTTATGGGTTGTGGGTTGTGGGTTGTGGGTCGTGGGTCGTGGGTCGTGGGTCGTGGGTCGTGGGTCGTGGGTCGTGGGTCGTGCAGATTTCATACGGGCACATAAGACCCATAAGACCCATTAATCCCGTGCGAGAGACTCTATTACGCGCTGGTGCATGAGTTGGGCCATGATCGCGTCCACCCCCAGAGGCTCGGTTACGCGGAAGTAGACTTCGGGATAGTGGGGGGCGAGGTCAGACACCATGCGGGGGATGTCGCTGGTGCTGTGGCGTCCGGGGGCCAGGAAATAGGGGTGGACCACGATGGAGGTCGCGCCGCGGGCCACGCAACGGGCTGTGGCGTCCTCCAGGGTGGGCTCGGCTAGCTCCATGTGGGCGGCTTCCACGATTTCGGCACCCGTGGCGCTTCGGTACAGGGCGACCACGTCGTCCAGCATGGTGTTGGCGGCGGCGAGGCGCGAGCCGTGGTCTATGATAATAACGGCGGTGCCGGGGGGGAGGGGCTCCATGGGGACCTTTCGAAACCTTGAATACGGGGGGCGATTGTTGAATACTCTTAAGGCTGGCTGCGTCGTCGCTATCGTGCGGGTCGCAGTCGCCGCAGTGTAGCAAATCTATTCATTCATCCCGCAGTCCGGAGGCACCCGGTCTCGACGAACTGTCACCCCGATTTGAGGAGCGTATCATGGAAATCAATCGCAGAGTGTTTCTTGCAGGGGCCGCGGCGGCCACGGCGAGCCTGGGGCTTCGCGCCGCGGCGCAGGACAGCCCGAAAACCTACCGCGCCTGCATCATCGGCGACAGCAAGGAGGGGGGCTACGGCCACGATATGCACCTGGCCTTTGATTTGAACCCGCGCGTGCAGGTGGTGGGCCTGGCCGATCCTGATGAAGAGGGCCGCGCGAAGTACGGCGCCGAGTGCAAGGCCACGACCCTCTACGCGGACTATAAGGAAATGCTGGAGAAAGAGAAGCCGGACCTGGTGGCCGTGGGGCCGCGCTGGACGATTCATCACAAGGAATACATTGACGCCTGCGTGGCCATCGGGGCCCATGGCTTCCTGGAGAAGCCGCTGTGCGTGGACATGGCTGAGGCGGACGCCATGGTAGCGGCGGTGGAGGGGAAAAAATTGAAGTGGGCCGTGGCCTATAACTTCCGCCAGACGGCGACGCTGGCCCACGTGAAGAAATGTATCGTCGATGATCTGTTGATCGGCACCGTGGTGGAGGCGCGAAGCCGAGGCAAGGAAGACGGGCGCGCCGGGGCGGAGGATATGGTGGTGCTGGGTACCCATCTCTTCGACCTCATGCGCTATCTCATGGGCGATGCGAGTTGGTGCCAGTCCGACATTACGCACAAAGGCGTGACGGCGACGGCGGCCGATGTCCGTGAAGCCTCCGAGCCCCTGGGGCCGGTGGTGGGCAACCGCATCCACGCCACCTTTGGCTTTGCCAAGGGCACAGCGGGGCATTTCAGCTCAATGTTCACGAAAGAGCAGTCGGGCGGCCGATGGGGTGTGGATATTTACGGTACCAAGGGCGTGATCTCCATCAAGATGGACACCTTCAGTCGGCAGCCCCAGCCCGAAGCCAAGCCGTCGCGGGAAGAAATTCTGAACTCCATCGTGCCTGAGGTGCTCTGGCTCGACGATTCCGGCTGGATTCCGCGCACGGGGGCGGATGGGACCGTCATCAGTACCTGGAAGGCCCTGCCCGACGCGCCGGTCGTCGCGATAGCGGATCAGAAGCGTGACCGGCACGCGCCGATTGTGACCGATCTGATTGCCGCCATTGAAGAAGATAGACTGCCCGCCACCTCCATGCAGGACAGCGCCAAAGCCCAGGAAATGGTCCAGGCGGTCTTCGACGCCCATGTCCAGGGCAAGCGCGTGGCGATTCCGTTGGAAAAGCGGGAACATCCCCTCAAGACGTGGAGCTGATCCGGTACGGGACGCAAAATCGGCATTTGCAATGCGTTTGCCGGTAGCGTTACCATCGTAATTCAGTGAAGTACCCCAAAAGAACCACGGTCCCGGCCGGGCCGTGCAATTTGAGTCGTTGTCATCGAAAAACAGTGTAGTGATGGCCGTCACGGGCGTGCCCCGTCGGCCATGCGAAAGAATCGGAGCAGTAACCATGTTGAAGTTGAATGCGAAGACCGGCGCTGGCCGGGTGCTTGCCTGCGGTTCGTTTGTGGCGGCTGTCCTGCTGGGCAATGTCCTGGCAACCCCGGCCCATGCCGAGGGCGTGTCGTTCAAGGACACGATCCTCCCCGTTCTGAAGGAACGCTGCATTTCGTGTCATGGCCCCGAGAAGTCCAAAGGCGAGTTGCGGCTGGACACGCTGGAGGCCTTCCAGAAGGGCGGCGAAAACGGCCCGATCGTCGTGGCGGGCAAGCCGGAAGAGAGCACATTCTACAAGCTCACCATCCTGCCGAAGGATGATCCGGATATCATGCCGGGCAAGGGCGATCCGTTGACCGAAGAACAGACCAAGGCGATAGCCGCGTGGATTACCGAAGGTGCGAACTTCGGCGATTGGAAGGGTGAGGAGGCTGCTCCCGCGGCCCAGGCGTCCGCACAGCCTCAAAACTAAGGTGCAAAACTGGACGCTTTCCGGTGAGAGCAGGCCGGAATCGCCCCCAAATGAATCGGAGCAGGAAAATGATTGGCTTGAAAAGCATCAGCAGTATGGGCCGTACGCTGGCCTACAGTTCCGTCGTGGCGGGTCTTGTTCTGGGCGCGTCGCCCCGAGCCGGCGCGGAGGGGGTGTCGTTCAATGATACGATCTGGCCGATCCTTCAGGAGCGTTGCCTTTCCTGTCACGGCGGAGAGAAGGACAAGGGCGATCTGAAACTCGATTCCCTTGAGACCTTCATCAAGGGGGGCGAGAACGGCCCCATCTTCGTGGCGGGTAAGCCCGAAGAGAGCACCATGTACAAATTGACGATCCTGCCGAAGGACGATCCGGATATCATGCCGGCCAAGGGCGACCCGCTTACCGAAGAGCAGACCAAAGCGATCCACACCTGGATCACCGAGGGCGCAAACTTCGGCGACTGGAAAGGCGGCGCAGCCCCGGCCGATCAGGCCGCCGCGCCGGTGGATGTGCTGGAAGTGCTTGCGCAGAACACGACACCCGCCGATCCTGCGCAACTGGAAGCGGTCTCGGGTCTCGGCGGCTTGGCCATGCCCCTCGACATGAAGTCGCCGCTGGTCCGCGTGGACTATCATCTGGTCGGCGACACCATCGCCGACGAACAGCTCGCGACCCTGGCGCCCCTTTCGGCCCAGTTGACCTGGCTGAATCTGGCCGGCACGAAGATCACGGATGCCGGTCTGGCGGCCGTGGCCGGACTGCCCAAATTGACGCGGCTTCATCTGGAGCGCACCGGCGTCACGGATGCCGGCCTGGTGCATCTGGCTGGTCTGGCGAATCTTGAGTACCTCAATCTGTACGGTACCCAGGTGACGGATGCCGGTCTGGTCCAGCTCGCCCCGTTGGCCAACTTGAAGAAGATCTTCCTGTGGCAGACGGGCGTGACCGCAGCCGGTGCGGACACCCTCAAGGCCGCATTGCCGAACCTGAAGGTCGATCTGGGCATCGATCCCGCCGCGATCCCCTCCACGGAAGTCGCCAAAGTTATTCCGAAGGAAATGTTTACTGCGGATAGCTGCTGCGCCAAGGCGGCCGCCGAGAACAAAGTTTGCGATCACCCTTGCTGCGTGGAAGCCCAGAAGGCCAACACTGTATGCACGAAGTGCAACGCGGGAGCCGAAGCGTTGCTCGCCATCGTGGCCAAGTTCGACCCGGAAAGCTGCTGTGCCAAGGCTTATGCGGGCGGCAAATTGTGCGATCATCCCTGCTGCGTGGAGGCTTGGGCGGCCAAGACGGCCTGCGCCAAGTGCAATCCGATCGCGGCGGCGGCCCCCGCGCCAGAGCCCGCGCCCGCCGCTCCCGCCCCCGAAGTCGCGAAGGTTGATGAGGGCAGTTGCTGCGCCAAGGCCCAGGCCGAAGGCAAGGACTGCGATCATCCCTGCTGCGTCGAAGCGAAGGCCGCTGGCAAGATCTGCCCCAAGTGCAATCCGAAGGCCGCCGAGGCCGCGCTGACCTATGACGAAGGAGGCTGCTGCGCCAAGGCCCGTGCCGAGGGCAAGGTTTGCGATCACCCGTGCTGCGTGGAAGCCGTCGCGTCGGGCAAGGCCTGTGCAAAGTGCAACCCCAAGTCCGCCGAGGCCGCAATCGCCTATGACGATGACAGTTGCTGCGGCAAGTCCCGCGCCGAGGGCAAGGTTTGCGATCACCCGTGCTGCGTGGAAGCCGTCGCTTCGGGCAAAGCTTGTGCGAAGTGCAATCCCAAGCTGGCGGCTGCCGCAACGCCCGCGCCCGTGGCCTTGAAGTTCAAGGATGGCGGTTGCTGCGCGACGGCCCAGGCCGCGAGCAAGGAATGCGACCACCCCTGCTGCGTGGAAGCGCGGACGGCGGGCGCGGTCTGCAAGAAGTGCAATCCGGACGTAGCCTGATTATATGAGTTCGGGTGCTGCTGCTCTGGCCGGGTTACGGTGGGGGCGGCAGCACTCTTTTTTTGGGCGGCGGGCTCCCCGGCCTGAAGCCCGGTTTTTCGCTCCCAACATGGGGCGGTGGAGATTGGCAGTATGACCTTGCGCAGTACACTCACGCTTTGCGCCCTGGCGGCCGGTTGTGCCGCATCCGCGGTGGAGCCCGCGTCCACCCCGGAAGCGCTCAGCTTCAACCGGCATATCCGCCCCATACTCTCCGACAAGTGCTTCGCGTGCCACGGGCCGGACGCCCATGCGCGCAAGGCGGAACTGCGCCTGGATCAGCCGTTGCCCGACGCCGTGGCCCAGACCGTACTCGCCCCTGGCCATCCAGAGGCCAGCGAACTGGTGAAGCGGATCCTCAGCGCCGATCCCGAGGAGCAGATGCCCCCGCCCGATCAGGATCGGCAGCTCACGCCGGATCAGAAAAATCTGCTGGCGGCATGGGTCGCGCAGGGGGCTCCCTTTGAGGCCCACTGGTCCTACATCACGCCCGCGCCCGTGTCGGCGAATCCGGATGCGACCGCGAATCCCATCGACGCCTTTGTGATGCACAAGCTTGAGCACGACGGGGTCCCGCCCATGGCAGCGGCGGATAAGGTTACTCTGGTGCGTCGGCTGCACTGGGACCTGCTCGGAATTCCCCCAAAGCCCGACGTGGTTCAGTCCTTCGTGGAAAACACGGATCCGGGGGCTTATGAAGCGCTGGTGGATTCGCTCCTGGCTTCGCCCCACTACGGCGAGCGCATGGCCATGGAATGGCTGGACGTGGTCCGCTACGCGGATTCGAACGGCTACCACAGCGACGAGTTCCGCAGTATCTCGCCCTATCGCGACTATGTCATCAAGGCCTTCAACGAGAATATGCCCTTCGATCAGTTTACCCGCGAACAGCTGGCGGGTGACCTGCTTCCCAATGCTACCCGCGAGCAGAAAGTGGCCTCCGGCTACAACCGCCTGAACCAGATCACGGCCGAAGGTGGCGCGCAGGCGAAGGAATACATCGCCAAGTACGCCGCCGATCGGGTGAGGACCACCTCAACCGCCTGGCTCGGCACCACCATGGCCTGCGCCGAGTGCCACGACCACAAATTCGACCCGATTTCGACGCGCGAGTTCTATCAGTTTGAAGCTTTTTTCGCGGATATCGAAGAGCAGGGCGTCTACGGTTCCGGCGGCATCTGGGAACCGCGCATGTACCTCCCCACGCCCGAGCAGGAAGCCCGGGAGGCGGCGCTGCTTGCCGAGATCCAAACCGTGCGGCAGACGCTGGCTTCGGACACGCCCGCATTGAAAGAGGCCCGAAAGGCCTGGGAGGGGATCCTGTCCGCCCAGCGCGAGGGCTCCGTCCAGCCCTGGGCGCGCCCCGAGCCCCTGTCGGTAACGGCCCATGGCGAAACAACCTTTCTCGTCATGCCGGACAAGCGCATTCTCGCCACAGGCCCGGAGCGGGACAATGACGAGTACACCATCCAGTTGCCGGGCCACGGCGCTCCGGTGTCGGCCTTGATGGTCGAGGTGCTGGACGACATCCTGCTCGGTGGCGTTTCACGCGGGGGCGGAAATTTCCTGCTCACCAAAGTCACGGCGACCTGGCGCGGGCCCGGCCAGGCCGAGGGCACGCCCCTGGTCTTCGCATCGGCGGCGGCGGACTACGAGCAGGAAGGCTTTCCCGTCTCCAACGTGCTAGATGACGACGTGAAGAGCGGCTGGTCGGCCGATTCCCACAAGCAGCGCGGGAACCATGCGATTGTGCTTCGTCTGGCACAGCCCGTCACCCTGGAAAAAGAGGGCGTGCTGGAAGTCCGGCTCGATTTCAATTCCTCCTTCGCCGGGCACCAGATCGACAGTTTTCGGATCGGCCTGACGGATGATACTCTCGCGAGCCGAACCCCGTGGCCCACGCTGCCCCCGGGGGTAAAGGCCGCGCTGTCCACCGAATTGATGGCTCGCACCCCCGAGCACGACCAGGTTCTGGGAAGTTATTTCCTCGCCACGACGCCCGTGCTGGACAATGATCGGACGGTCCTCGCGAAAGCTGAAGGCGATCTCACCGCCCTGCGCGGTGCCATGGCGACGACGCTGATCTCCCAGTCCCTGCCCGAGCCGCGCACCGTGCGCGTGTTGCCCCGGGGCAACTGGCTGGACGAAACGGGCGAGATCGTGGAGCCCGCCACGCCGGCGGCGTTGCCCGCTCTGGGCGTGACGGACCGCCGGGCCAACCGCCTTGATCTGGCCAACTGGCTCGTGAGCCGCGACAATCCCTTAACCGCGCGGGTGACCATGAACCGGCTCTGGAAGCGCTTCTATGGCACCGGTATTTCCAAGATTGTGAACGACCTGGGTGCCCAGGGCGAGTGGCCGACCCATCCCGAATTGCTGGACTGGCTGGCTGTGGAGTTTATGGACAGCGGCTGGGATATGAAGCACATGATCCGGCTGATGGTAAGCTCCGAGGCCTACCGCCGCACCAGCGAAGCGACTCCGGAGCTCCGCGGCCGGGATCCCTACAACCGCCTGCTGGCCCGCCAAAGCCGCTATCGAATCGATGCGGAGATGGTGCGTGACGGCGCTCTGGCAATGAGTGGTCTGCTCACGCCGACCATCGGCGGTCGTTCCGTGTTTCCCTATCAGCCGGAAGGCTACTATGCGAACTGCAACACCTTCGGCGGCGTGCTGGCCTACGACACGGAGAAGGACGAGAATCAGTATCGTCGCGGACTCTACAGCTTCTGGAAGCGTACCTTTCTCCACCCCAGCCTGCTGGCCTTTGATGCGCCGACGCGCGAAGAGTGCACTGCGGAGCGTCCCGTCTCCAATACACCCCTTCAGGCCCTCGTGCTCTTGAACGACCCGACCTACGTGGAGGCCGCACGGGTCTTCGCCCAGCGGATCATGACGGAGGGGGGAGAAGAGAGCGACAGCCGGATTAATCTGGCCTTCGCCTACGCCTTGTCCCGCGCGCCGCGTCCCGAGGAGCTGGCCCTGCTGCGCGACCTGTATCACCAGCATCTTTTGGAGTACACCAACGATCCGGCTTCGGCCGAGGCGCTGTTGAAGACGGGGCTCAGCCCCCTGCCCGAAGGCCAGAACCCCGTGGATCTGGCGGCCTGGACCTCGGTGGCCCGCGTCATTCTCAATCTGCACGAAACCATCACCCGAAGCTGATTTCAGCACAGGCGGCTACGATGAAGTACGAAGATTTCCTGCTGGCCCAGACCCGGCGCCAGTTCTTTTCGCGATCGGCCCGGGGCATTGGCTCGCTGGCGCTGGCCGGTCTCCTGAATCGCGTGGCGGAGGCCAGCACGAACGAGGCGAAGCTGGGACTGATTTCACCGCTGCACCGGGTTCCAAAGGCGAAGCGCGTGATCTATCTGTTCATGGCGGGTGGTCCGTCCCATCTCGAAACCCTGGACTACAAGCCCAAGCTCATGGAGCTCGACGGCCAGCCCATGCCCGAATCGGTGACCCAGGGCCAGCCCATCGCCCAGTTGCAGGCGGAGAAAGTACTGCGTTGCCTCGGGCCCCAGCACACTTTCGCGCGGTACGGAAAATCTCAACAGGAGATATCGACGATTCTCCCGCATATCGGCGGTATCGCGGACGATATCTGCATCATCCGCTCCATGCAGACCGAGCAGATCAACCACGACCCCGCCCAGACCTTCATGAACACCGGCACGTCCATCTCCGGGCGGCCCAGCATGGGCAGCTGGATTACCTACGGCCTTGGCAACGAAGCGGACAACCTGCCGGGCTTCGTGGTGTTGACTTCGGCGGGGGGCGGGCAGAACCAGCCCATTGCCGCGCGGCAATGGCACAGTGGATTCCTGCCAAGTAAGTTCCAAGGCGTGCAGTTTCATTCCCAGGGCGACCCGGTGCTTTACCTGGGCAATCCGCAGGGCGTGAACGCGAAACAGCAGCGGGACGTAGTAGACGCCGTTCAGGCCATGAACCAGTATCACGATGACGTGACGGACGATCCCGAAATTCAGACGCGCATCAGCCAGTATGAAATGGCGTTCAAAATGCAGACCAGCGTGCCGGACTTGGTGGACTTCTCCGACGAGCCCCAGCACATCAAGGAGATGTACGGCACTGAGGGCTCCGATGGCACTTTCGCCTCCAACTGCCTGCTGGCCCGCCGCATGGCGGAGCGGGGCGTGCGCTTCATTCAACTTTATCACCGCGGCTGGGATCACCATGGCGACGTGAAAAATGGCGTGGCGACGACGGCGGGGCTGGTGGACAAGGCCTCGGCGGCCCTGGTGAAGGATCTGGCGCAGCGGGGCATGCTGGAAGACACGCTGGTGATCTGGGGCGGCGAGTTTGGCCGTACGCCCATGGCCCAGGGCACGGGACGCGATCACCATATCCGAGGCTTTTCGCTCTGGATGGCGGGCGGTGGTGTGAAGGGCGGGCTAACTCACGGCGCTACGGACGACTTCGGCTACTACGCGGTACAGGACGTGGTCCACGTGCACGATTTTCACGCTACCCTGCTGCATCTGCTCGGGATAGAGCACACCAAACTGACCTACCGCTTTCAAGGGCGCGATTTCCGCCTGACGGATGTGGCAGGGAACCTGGTCCCGGCTATTCTGGCGTAGGGTCGCCCTGATCCATGACCGAGAGGGCTTCGGCGCGGCTTGCATAGATATCGAAAATTCGGTACATGCGCACGAGCTCGAAAAGGGTGCGGACGGGCTTGCTCATGCCGCAGAGGGTCAGGTGACCGCCCTTGTCGTGCATGGCCCGCAGGCAGGAGAGCATGGCCCCCAGGCCCGAGCTGTCGACAAACTGGAGGGCCTCCAGGTCGAGGAGTATGCGCCCGTACTGCTCCAGCACCGGCTGCATATCGTCTTTGAAGGTCTTGGTGTTACTTGCGTCGAGGCTGTCCCGGGTAAAGGCAATCACGGCGATGCCATTTTCCACAACGGGCCGTGTGATCATGAACGCGTCTCCTGAAATCTGGCACGCCCCGATTGCTCGGGGCCCCTTGCTATTCGGACTCGCCCTCGAAGCGATAGCCCTTGCCCCAAACCGTATGAATGAGGCGCGGCTTTGCAGGGTCGTCTTCCAGTTTCTTGCGAAGTCGGCCCATGTGCACATCAACGAGGCGCTCATCACCGGCGTATTTGAAGTCCCAGGCCTGGCTGATGAGCTGGCTCCGGCCAATGACCTGGCCGCGGCGGCGGGCGAGGGCGTGAAGCAGGTCAAACTCGATGGGGGTGAGTTTCACTTCCTGCCCATGTTTCCAGACGATCCGTGCACCGGGGTCGATGGTCAATTCCTTGAAGACGAGGGAGTTCCCGGTTCGCGCTGGGCCTTTGGCGCGCCGAAGGATGGCCTGCACCCGGGCGGTAAGCTCCTTCGGGTCGAAGGGCTTCGTCAGATAGTCATCGGCACCCATCGTGAGGGCGGCGACCTTGACGTAGCTGATGGAGGTGGTGGTCAGCATGAGCACGCAGGCGTCGGATTCCTTGCGCATCTGCCGCAAGACTTCGATACCGTCCATGGCCGGCTCGCTGTGGTCGCCCGCGTCCAGGTTGATGTCGAGGACGACCAGATCGGGACAGTTCTCCGCGATCAGGGCGAGTGCATCGCGACCGTTGGTGGCCGTGGTTACGGTGTATCCGTCGTTTTCGAGCACCTGACGCGTCTTCACCAGCGCCTCGTTCTCGTCTTCAACGATCAGAATTTTTTCAGTGTGCATCGTCTGCCCCTGATACCCAGCAATTGTAATCGTACGATACGTATGGGCTCTGGCGGGATTACGCATTTCCCACTGCCTGTGGTCCTGAGGCCCGGGACCGAGCGTCAGTTTGTACACCCCGACCAGGGGAAGCGTTCCGGGCACGACACCGGTCGCCGTCTGGGAGCCGAACCAACGCGCAAGCCGGTTTCGCCTCGGCCCTCATTGTAACCTAAATGCGCTTCACTATCTAGATCAATGTCACGGCACGGAATCGGACGCTGTCATGGAGCCATCGGGGCCTTCGGCACCGTCCCCCGCAAGCCGTTCGCAGGCGTTGAGTCGGACGTGTATAGAAGCGCCGACCCCTTCCACACCCTCGGCCCAGACCGTGCCGCCGTGGCGTTCGACGATCCGTCGCACGATAGCGAGCCCCAGACCGCTGCCCTGGTTGCCGGCCTGGTCGTGGATCTGCTTGAAGGGCGCGAACATCGCCTCCGCGTGGTTCATATGAAAGCCGATGCCGTTGTCCCGCACGCAGATCTGGACGGAGTCGGGCGGGGAAGTTTCGGCGAAGACCCACGCCTGGGGACATTCCGCGCCCCGCGTGAATTTCGTGGCGTTACCCAGCAGATTCACAAAGACCTGCTTCAGGAGGGAAGGGTCGCCCTGGCAACGGGGCAGGGGCTGCGCGTCCAGCACCATAGACTCGCCCACCGAGACGGTCTCCCACGCGGACGCGATCACGGCATCCAGATCGCAGGGTTCCAGCATGACCGGTTTTCGGCTGAGTCGAGAGAAATCGAGGAGCCGGTCGATCAGGTGCTGCATCTCGGCGACGCCACGGGAGATCATGGTGCAATAGTAGCGCCCGGAGTCGCCCAGGCTGTCGCCGGCCTCTTCCTCCAGCATGCGGGCGAAAGAGCGGAGGAAGCGAAGGGGCGAGCGAAGATCGTGGGCGATGGTGTAGTTGAAGGCCTCCAGCTCCTGGAGGGTGTCCTGCAATTCGGCGGTACGCTCTTCGACGCGCTGTTCCAGCGCCCGGTTAAGATCCCGCACCGTGTCCGTCGCGATCATTTCCTCGGTATTGTCCCAGGCCACGAACACGGCATGCTGCACGTCGCCCCCCTTGTCTCGGTAGGGCGAGTAAACCATGTCCAGATGCCTGCGGGCACCGGAGGGTAAGGTAAGCCAGCGCTGGACGTGTACTTCCTCGCCGCGGAAGCAGCGGTCGAGGCAGGGTTCCACCATGGATTCGTAGAGGGCATTGCCCCACACGGTCGGCGCGATGGTGCCATTCATCGCCTCCGGCTCCGTGTTGAAGAGGGCCGCGAAAGATTGGTTCACCAGTTCGTAGGTGTAGCTTCGGTCCACCAGCGCCATAAACTGGCGCGAGGCGTCCACGAGCGTTTCATAGCGCTGCCACAGTTCGTGGGCCCCCATCTGCTGGGTGATATCCCGGTGCATCCAGACCCGGTGCGCCCCTTCCTCGAAGACTTGCACCTCGTTCCAGGCGGGAAACTCATCCCCCCGCTCATAGCGCACCCGGAGCGGCTGCTCGATGTTGCCCGAGGCCAGGGCGCGCCGGATCGCAGTCAACATTTCCAAGCCGATGTGGCGCTCCTGGAGGAAGGGGTGAGCGGTGCCGGGCAGTTGTTCGGGGTCCATGCCCATCATCGACGCGAAAGCGTCATTGGCATAGATGATCGCGCCATCGCGGGTGACCGCAATCCCCACGCTCAATCGCGACAGAATACGAACCCCCAGGGATTCCAGCAATTGTTCCGTGGGGTGATCCAGCACGAGGCTATCCTTTCAGCGATTCCGGGAAGAGGGCGAGCAGCACCTGCGCATAGACGCGATATCCGAAATCGTTGGGGTGGTTCACGCCGTTGCCGGCGATATCCACGAAGCGCTTGTGGGCCAGAAAAACGGACCAGAACGAGGTGAGATCGGCCACCGCCACGCCGGGCCCGCGCAGGGCCGTGAGGGCATCGCGGTACTGGGGATAGAGGTCCGGGGCGGCGTGCTTCCAGTCCGCATTGCCCAGCATGGGGGAGATCACGATAAAGGAGGTCGCGGGATGGCCCGCCTTGATGCCGTCCATGATGCGCTGGATATTCGCGGTGAAATCGGCCGGGGAAAAGCGCCCGGAGGCGTCGTTCATACCGAAGGCGATGATGACCAGATCGGGCTTCTTTTCGGCCACCAGCGGGGCCTGTTCGATGCCCCAGGGGGCCCCCATGCCGCTGACGGAAAAGTTGGTAAACTGGATAGGGCTGCCGAATCGCGCCGTGAGCCCCTGGACGAACAGATCGCCATAAGCGGGCTGGTGAGGCGCTACGCCCGCCACGCCGCTGGCATTGAGGCCGAAGGAAATGCTGTCGCCCAGCAGGCAGACCGTGAGGGGCTCTCCTGCGGCAAGTTTGCGATTGAGCTCGGCGAGGTTGTCCCCGGCAGGCTCGGGGACGGGCCCGCCCAGTTTGGTCCAGGCCTTCTTCTTGTGCTCGTAGGTCACTTCCACTTGCAGATCGTGAAAGAGGTGCTCATTCTCGAAGAAAATGTCCCGCGTGCCGTCCCGGTACAACTGCCCAGACTTGCCCACGGGTGGCTCGTAATCCGCGCGCGTCGTAAAGGGGATGCGCGAGTATTTGGTCAGGGTGAGTCGTCGTGCGGCTTTGTCCACGGTATAGTCCCGGCCCTCTTCATAGGTCGTTCCCGTGGCGGTATGGACCACGGAGAGAATCTTTTTGGGCGTGAAAAGGAGGGTAGAGGTCGGGGCCGCGCCGGGACTCTCTTCGAGGAAGAAGCAACTTTCGCCGTACATCGTCGTCCCTTCCCAGAAGGGCTTCAGATGCCAGCGGCTGATGGCGTCGGCGTCTGCATGAGCGGTGAGCGTGGTGAGGGTGACGGCGGCGGTCAATGCCGCGTTAAATGCAAATCGATACATCGATGGTGCTCCGTGAAGGCTGCTTTGAATCGTGACTCAGATCTACGATTGTGATCTATTTGCGGCGGTCGGGGCAAGGGAAAGAGAATTATGAATTATGAATTGCGAACTGAGATGTGGAACCTGTGTCGTAATTCGCAATTCATAATTCTCAATTCTCCTCACCGGCTCAGCGTCTGGTATTTTCTCAGACTCTTCCAAGTCGGGGGGACGACCGCGTTCAGGAGGATGGCTTCGTTGCCGAGGTCGTTGATGCGGAAGGCGCCCTTGAATCGCCCTGCCTCCGATGTGGGCACGGAGAACCCGGTGAATCGAGTCTCCGGGCCATAGTAGACGGGATAGTAAATTCGTGTGGGGCCCGAAGTCCCTGGCGGCGCGGGGGGGACTGTCATGGTGCGGTCGAATTGAAAGTTGGGATGGACCGCCTCGTAGGTGAAACTTACCGGGACGGCCTGGGAGCCGGGGAGGAATTCGAGGACGAGGACCTCGGTGTGCATGGGGAGTCTCGGGGGGGCGTCCGGGCTTTTCACGGCGTCGCCAAAGCCGGGGATGGCGTAGCGGGTTGCGCCATCACGCTCCTCGCGCTGCGTGATGAGCAGGGTGCGATTTTCGCTTTCGTAGCGCTCGATTAGGTGACTTACCTGGCCGGATTGCCACCATCGCGCGCCGAGCAGGGGTAGCCCGAGGAGGGTCAATGAGATCACGGCGAAGGCCATGCCGCGAAGGAGCACAGGCTTCGACGCGGTGACACATTGACGCCACCGGAATGACCTCCGGTGCTTCCACGCGCCCAGGGCGGTCCAGACCAGCCACTGGAGGAGGATGCCAGCGGCGAAGAGCGCAATGATCTCCATGTGGAATGCGTGGCGCTCGCTGAAGCGCAAGGCGGGATAACCGGCGAGCAACAGGATGGAGCACATGAAGGCCATACCAAGGCGGGGATTCGCTGCCGCAATGCACAGGAGCATGAGGGCGATGTGGTAGCGACCGCCGCCGGGCAGGGTCTCCAGCGCCCAGCGCCGCAGTTGCCACAGGCGTGCCAGAAATTGATTGGTGATGCCCCGGGGCGTGGCGTCCGCCGTGCTGATCTGGAGTTCATCGGCGGTGCGCAGCACGGAAGCATAGCCGCGAATGATGAGGTCCGCGGGGAAGGTTGTCACCATCTCGCGGAAATAGGCCTTACCTGCGGCATCGTAATCCGGGGAGTAGTGGCGAAAGATTTCCGTGCGCCCCGTGGTGCGGTGGGCATAGCCCATGAGAATCGCGCGGACGTATTCGTCGAGAAAGGGATCGCCGAAATCGTAGAGGGGCGCCTCCACACCGAGGCGCTGATCGCAGTACTTCGTGAAGCCGATGATCGTGTCGTGGGTCGCATTGTTGACGCGAGACAGGACCTGGAAGATAGGCCAGCCGAGGATGGCGAAGGCACCGATGAAGACGGCGATGGTGGTGCCGCGCTTCCACCAGGTCTGCTTGAGGTTGCCGGGAGAGAAGAGGGCCACGAGCCCGCAGAAGAGGGCGGCGGCGATCGAGACATCCTGACGGAAGCCCAGTCCCAGGCCCCCGAGTAGCCCAACTGTCGCCGCAAGGGGCAACTGGACGCGCAGGGGCAGGGGGCGCTTTATAATCCAGCCCGCAGCGAGGATGATCGCAAAGAAGAAAGGCGCCTTACTGTAGTCCCGCAACTGGGGCAACTGCTGGAGATGGACCGGCGAGGTCATGAGGAGGACGGTGAAGAGCGTGGCGAAGCGCGGCCCCATGCCCAGGCGGAATAGGCCGTAGCCCATGGCGTTGGTGGCGCCGTAGAGCAGGGCGTAGAGGGGGGTGAGCGATTGCCACGCCACGCCGAAGAGGGTGAACATGAGGGCCACGCTCAGGATGAGATAACGATGAAAACGCTGCCACTGGGTCCAGCCGGGGAACTGCTGGAGGGGATGGAAGGCCTGGATCTCGTCATAGCTCATGCCCGAGGTGTCCTGGGGGAGCAGGGTCACGTTGTCAGGGATATTTGCGCAATCGAAAGTGTCGATGCGGAGGTAGAGGAAATCCTCCAGCCCCGGCACTTCGGACATCATCGGGTTCGTGTAGCCGTGACCGCAGGCCGACATGACGGCGGGGCCGAAGACCTGCTGCCAGAACTCCGGCGGGCCGCCCCAGGTGCTCACATAGATCGCGCCGATGACAAAGGCGGTGAAAAACAGGCCCGCAACGCGCAGGAACTCACGCCCCGCAACGCGCCAGCCACGGCGAAGGGCCCGCAACACGCGGGAATCCGCTGGCTGCGAGTCAGTCGTAAAGGCAGGTTGTTCGCTATGCTCGGTCATTGCGAGAAACTATAGCAGCAGGCAATGGACAATGAACAATTGACAATGGACAATGAGGCAGAAGCGCAAGCGCAGGCAAGCTGCCAGGATTCGGCTGTCGTTGTCAATTGTCAATTGTCCATTGTCCATTGCCATAATACCGCCCCATGACCGACACCTACCTCCAGATTCGCGAGAAGCGCTGCCTTTGCGTGGGCGCCTTGTTCTGGGTTGTCTTCTCGGTCGTGGCCGTGGCGCTGCGCGGGGTGCGCTGGGAGGAAACCTGGGAGCATGCGCTGGTGATCACGGGTGCGGTGTCCTATCCCGAGGGGCATCCCTTCTTCATCTACTGCCGCAATGTGTTCAGTGGTCAGAGTTATCTTTCCGCGCTGATGCTGAGCCTGTGGGACTCGCCGTTGCTCATCAACGGCCTGCGCAATGTGCTCCAGCTCAGTTTCTGCACCGTGCCGGTCTACCTGCTCGGCATGCGCTTCAGCGGCAGCGCCTGGGGCGGACATCTGGCCACGGTGCTGGTCTTGCTCGGGATTCATCGCGGCTTTCAGAGCTACTACCCCATCGAAAGCTGGCCCCATTTCTTTGCCACGGGCCAGATTGGCGCGGGCTACGCCCTGCTGGTATTCGCGCTGTTGCTCATGAACGGCTGGCGGGGTGTCTGGTTTCTGCTGGGCCTCATGCCCATGGTCCACGTGGGCCAGTGGCCCGTGATCGGGCTCTTCGCGGGACTCCAGTGGCTGTGGCTGCTGCGGCGTGGCGAACGGTCCCGCGTCCGACAGGCGGCTCATTGGTTTGCCCTGGGGATGGCGCCCTGCGTCCTGTTCTTCCTCGTGCAGCGTATGTTTCATGTTGCCATGCCGATCAGCGGCGCCTGGTTTGCGGAGGGCGACGTACGCGCCATCTGGTCGGCTTATACCGGGCTGCATGATTTGCACCGGGCGGTGCCGCGCGACTCTTTTCTGAAAAGTGTGCTGGCGGCGGGCGCCGTACTGCTGGTGGCTGGCCTCGCCGGAATGCGTCCCAGTATGGAAGTCGCGCCGCGCAGAAACCTGCTCAAGACCTTCGGTTTTGCCCTGTTGCTCAGCGGGTTGGTCGCTTCGATCTGGTTGCTCCATCAAGTCCTGGGCAGTCGAGCGCCCTTCGTCCTGATTGGGTGGATGCCCTATCGGCTCATGAATCACCTCGCGATTCTCCTCGTCCCGTTGGTGGTCGGTGTGCTGTGGCGCGCCCGTGGCGGTGGAAGGGGCCTCCTCGCGCTGGTGCTGCTCTATGCCCTGCTCCTACCAGTCTGGCGCGCTCTGGTCTCCCCGGATCTGTTCGCTCGTTATGCGGGCAATCTGGAGGGACTGATCTTCGCTTTATGCGGCGGCGCGATTGCGTCCGCTGTCGCCGCGCGGGATAGAAAAATAATCGTGTGGGGCTCGCTGAGTCTTCCCGCAGCGCAGGCTTTGCTGCTGACGATCGTCGCGGCATTCTTGCAGAACTTCTATCCCTTTGCGCTGGCCGGTATGCTGGGTGGAGCGCTGATGTGGGGCGTCTGTGAGGGACTGGTGCGTCATTGGCCGCGTTTGGAACGGCCCTGGCTACACTGCGGCATGCTCGCCCTGGGCATCGCTCTTCTGGTGTCGCTGCTGGTGCGGGAGACGCGTCACCGGGAGCATCTACCCCTCCAGCCCATCCACCAGCAAGTGGCGAACTGGCTGGATGAACACGGCGAGTCGGACGCCATGATCGTAACGCCTTACTGGGACGTGAACTGGCTCGGAAAGATTCGCCATCCGGTGCTGGCGGATTACCAGACGGCCCACCTCATGAGCTATGTGCCCGCGCTCGCGCCGACCTTGAAGACAATGCACGCCGAAGTCTTTGGCTTTGTCGTCGATGGTGAAACGGGCCCACCCCTGGCGGAATGGCCCGGACGCAGCGTCGAGGAATGGCGCCGATTGGGCGAGGCCTACGGCTTTCGCTATGTCTTGGCCCCTACGGAGATGGAATTGACGCTGGAGCGTGTGCTGGAGGGGCAGCCCTATGATTTGTATCGCGTGGGGCCGTGACGGTAGCGGGAGCACGGACTTTCCTGTCCGTGTTTTGCGTGCAACTCTGTTGCACGACACGCGGGTAAGAAAACCCGCGCTCCCGCTTTCCCGTTGAGGTGTGCATAATCGGGTGGCTGAGTGAAGCGCCCAAGCGCCTTGCGCTATACTACCGCCCCGCTTGCCCGCAGCCCTGAACCCCCGGATTACCCCATGATACGCGCAGTACTCTTCGATCTCGACGGCACCCTGATGGACTCCACCGACGCCATCGTGAACTCTTATTTCCACACCTTCGACACCATCGGCGAGGCCCGGCCCGAGCGCAGTGTCATCATCGGCACCATCGGCGATCCCCTGCACAAGCAATTTCCCACCATGACCTCTCATGACGTGGACGAGTGTATCCGTATCTACCGCGCGTATTACGCCGAGCACAGTGCCGCGATTACGACCTTGCTCCCCGGCGTGGAGGAGACCCTCGCGACGTTGGCCGAGCGAGGTGTAAAGCTGGGCTTCGTTACGTCCAAACGGCGCGAGGCGGCGGAGATGCTGCTGGAGCACCTGGGCGCGTTGCACTACATGGACGCGCGCATCGGCCCGCTGGAGGTGACGGAGCACAAGCCCCACCCCGAACCTGTGCAGAAAGCGATGGCCATCCTCGGCGTAACGCCGGAAGAAACGGTCTTCGTAGGCGACATGCACTTCGACGTGCTGGCGGGCCTTGCGGCGGGTGCCGTTACCCTGGCGGTCGCCACGGGTTACGAAACCCGCGCCCAGTTGGAAGCGCTGAACCCGGACGCGACCTACGACACGATGTACGAAGTGCGCGACCACATCCTCGGACTGCTGTGAGCGATGCCGCGCCGATAGTGGCGAACGACGCCCTGACGCCCGAATCGCGCCGCACTTTCTGGCTCCTCGTGGGCAATGGCGCCATCGTCACCATGGGCTCGGCCTTTTACAGCTTCGAGACGGTGATGGCGGGCCTCGCTTTCGAGCTCACGGGCTCCACCCTCCTCGTGGGACTGCTGGTGACCATGGCGACGTCGGGCTGGTACTGGCCCCAGCTCATCGTGGGCAGCCGGATCCAGCATCTGCCCGAAAAGATGCCGACCTATCGACTTTCGGCCTTTCTTCGCGTGTCGGGTGTGTCGTGCATGATCGCGGCCACGTGGCTCCTGTCGGACCGGGGCGAAGTGCTCTACTGGGCGATTCTGGCCTGCACCACCCTCTTCGCCGTGGGGGGCGGCCTCTGCGTCATCCCCTTCATGGACATCCTGGCGAAGTCCATTCCCGTGGTACATCGCCCCATGCTGATGGCCTACCGGCAATCCATCGGCGGCGTGCTCGGGTGCGCCGCGGGTCTGGCCACGGTCTATATCCTTGGTGAACACAGTGGTCTGACCTTCCCCTACAACTACCTTACCCTGTTTGTCGTGGGTGGCGCGATCAATTCCGTGGCCTACTATTGCGTGGTCGCCATCCGCGAACCGGTGGAGGCCGTTAACCCGGAGCAGCAGACCTTCGGCGGCTTTATCGCCGGGGGCGTGCGCGTCTTTCGCGAAGATCGGGATTTTCGCTATTACTTCTACTTTCGCGCGTGCCTCAATCTCGCCTACATGAGCCAGAGCCTCCTCGTGCCCTTCGCCATGGCGCGATTCGATACGCCCCTCGCGGCCACGGGACTCTTCGCGGCGGGAATCGCGCTGACGGGCGGCGTCTTCAGCCTGCTCTGGGGGCGCATCGCACGGCGCATCGGCGAGGTGGGCCTCTTCCCCATGGTGAGTCTTCTGGCCTTTGTGCCCTTCGGTTTTATGGCGGCGCTGGCCTTTCTGCCGGAAGGAAACGCCCTTGCGCAGATGCTCACGCCGCACTTTCACTGGATCGTGCTCGCGGTCTTCGCGTGCCTGACCGCCGCACGGCAGGGCATCGATATGGCGGGGAGTCTTTACCTCCTCGCCATGCCGCCCGCCACCCTGCGCCCGACCTACTTCGCCTTCATGAATTCCATAAGCGCGCCGCTCATGCTCAGTCCCATATTCGCGGGCTGGCTCGCGGGTTCGGCCTCCTTCTCCATCGCCTTCGCGCTGTCGGCGCTCGCGGCGTTGGGCATGGTGGCAGTGAGCTTGCGCCTACGCAAACGTTGAACAAATCGTCGCTGGCCTGTATGATCCTGTCCCATGTCGGAAACCCTCCTCCAACTCACCTCTATCGACAAATGTTTCGGCGGCGTCGTGGCTCTGCGCGAAGCGCGGCTGCATGTCCGCGCTGGCGAAGTATTGGGTCTGGTTGGCGAAAATGGCGCAGGTAAGAGTACCCTGATCAACATCGCCACGGGCCTTTTTCCTCCGGACAGCGGCGTAATGCTGCTTCAGGGCAAGGCCGTGAGCTTCTCCAACACCCGACAGGCCGCCGAGGCCGGGATCGTGGTGGTGCACCAGGAGGCCGACCTCTTTGCCCAGCTCAGCATCGCGGAAAATATGCTGCTGGGCCGGGGCCTCGTCCGCGGGCCGGGCGGGCTCATCAACTGGGGCAAGACCAATGCCGAGGCGAAGAAACTCGTTGCGGATATTGGCGAATCCTTCGATGTGGCGCAGGATGCGGGCACCCTCACCGTCGCCCGGCGCACCATGTCGGAGATTGCCGCCGCCGTGGCCACGAAGCCGAAGGTGCTTTTCCTCGACGAGCCCACGGCCTCCCTCACGGTGAAGGAAATCGAGAATCTTTTCTCCCAGATTCAGCGCCTGAAAGCGGCGGGCGTGGGCATCGTCTATGTAAGTCACCGCCTCGAAGAAATCCTCGAATTGTGTGATCGCGTAACCATCATGCGCGACGGCTCGACCGTCGAAACCAAGGTGGCTTCCGACCTGACCATGGATAGTATCGTGGCCGCCATGGTGGGACGGGAGAATACCCAGATTCACGCCAAACGGGGCGTGCCCATTGGCGGCGTGCGCGTTGAAGTTCAGGGGATGACCGCGAAGGACAACAGTTTTCGCGATATATCCTTTCAGGTGCGCGCGGGCGAGATCGTCGGGCTTTATGGCTTCGTGGGTGCCGGCCGCAGCGAGTTTGCCCAGGCCATGTTCGGCATCCGGAAGCCCGCATCGGGCACCGTGAGTATCGACGGCAAGCCCCTCAAGATGAATTCGCCCCGGCAGGCTGTGGCCCAGGGCCTCGCCTATCTGCCCGAAGACCGATTGGTCCAGGCCGTCTTTCGCGGCCATGCGCTCCGCACCAATTCCAGCGTGACGCTGCTGCCCCGCCTGAGCCATGGCACTTTCGTCAGCAATCGCCGCGAGAAAGCCCTGGCCGCCCGTATCATCAAAGAGATGAGCGTCAAGACCTCCTCCATGGAGCAGGCCATCGGCACGCTGAGCGGCGGCAACCAGCAGAAGGTTATTTTTGGCCGCTGGGCCGCCACGGACCCCAAGGTACTCATTCTCGACGAGCCCACGCGCGGTGTGGACGTGGGCGCGAAGGCGGAGATTCACAAGCTCATCTGCGATCTGGCGGAAAAGGGCACGGCTATCATCCTTATCAGTTCCGAGTTGCCGGAAGTGATGGCCATGAGCGATCGCGTGCTCACCCTCTCCGAGGGCCGCGTCACCGGCGACTTCAATCCGCGCACCGATGACGACAAGACTATCGCGGCGGCGGCGGTGCCCCGGAGCGCCGAGAAGGTCGCCGTGGTGCAGTCGCCTTTCAAGCGGGGCCTCACCCGTGCGCTCCAGATGCGCGAACTGGGTCTGATGGTCTTCATCGGCCTGCTTGCGGGCTACATGACCCTGACGACGCCCGGCAGTTTCGCGAATTCGGCGAACATGCTCGATATTCTGGAGAACGCCGCGATCCCGGCCATGATGGCCCAGGGCGCGATGCTCATCATCTGCGCGGGCGGTATTGATATCTCCGTGGGCTCCATGATGGGGCTCGTGGGCGCTTTTGCCGCGCTGGCCGTGCAGGCGGGCGTTCCCGCGCCGGTTTGCCTCGCCATGGCCATGATCGCCGGTCTCGGCTTCAGCCTTGTCAATGGCGGACTTGCCCTTGTGGCGCGCATCCATCCCATCATCGTGACCCTGGCGGGCCTCTGGATCTATCGGGGCATCATGCCCATCGTAACCGGGGGCAGTGAAGTCATGAATCTGCCCGCGGGATACCGCGCCCTGGCCGATGGCAACTGGCTCGGCATCCCGAAAATCTGCTACTACGTCATCGCGCTGACGCTGTCTACCCATGTTCTTTTGCGCTACACCTTGCTGGGTCGCCAGATTCTGGCCTTGGGTAATTCCGAAAGCGCGGCGCGGCTTGTCGGTCTTTCCAAAACGAAATTGACGCTCTTTGTGTTCGGTTTCTCGGGCCTGTTGGTCGGCCTGTGTTCCGTGCTGAACGCGGCCTACTATGGCAAGGTTCAGGCCAATACCGGCCAGGGCTTGGAGCTCCAGGCCATCGCGGCGGCGGTCATCGGCGGTACCAACATCCTCGGCGGGCGCGGCTCCGCACTGGGCACGCTCCTCGGCGCGCTGCTTGTTTCGCTCCTGTACAACAGCCTGGTCCTCCTCGAAGCGAGCTCCTACTGGCAGAATATCTTCGTCGGCAGCCTCATCCTGGCCGCCGTGATCGTCGATGCCCTTGTGCAGCGTCTGCGGAAGGGGCCGGCATGATACGCTCCATCCTGCGCGCACGCGAAACGGTCCTCGTCGGGGTGCTCTGTGTCATGGTGGCCGGATTCGGCCTGACGACGGAATACTTTCTCAGCCTCGACGCGCTCTTCAGCTACAGTCGCTACTGGGTTGCGCCCGGCCTGCTCGCCATCCCCATGACCTTCATCATCGCCACGGCGGGCATCGATCTCTCCGTCGGTTCCATCGTGGGCATGTGCGGTATTGTGCTGGGCATTCTCTATCGCGACTACCAGTGGCCCATCGCCGCCGCCTGCGCCGCCGCAGTCCTCTCGGGCACGGCGGCGGGCGCCTTCAACGGCGGCATCAGCAGCGCCCTGCGTATTCCGCCGCTGGTGGTGACGCTCGCCACGATGACCCTCTTCCGCGGCATCGCCTTCGGCCTGAGCCAGGCCGACGCCATCAGCAATTTTCCCGCGGGCTTCAACTACCTCGGCAGCGGCACGCTCTTTTCGTTTTACCTTTTTGGCGAGGAAACCTTCGTGCCCTTTGCCCTGATTGTCCTGCTCGCAGCGGTGCTGATAGGCGTCTTCCTATTACGCCGCACCTGGATGGGCCGCTTCACGCTCGCCATCGGCGAGAATCCCGCTGCCGCGGGCTTTGCGGCCATTCCCGTGTCATGGGTACTCTTCGGCATTTATACGGCCTGCGGCTTCATGGCCGGCGTGGCGTCCCTGTTTTACACGGCGGTCTATGCGACCGCGCGGGCCGACGGCGGCACGGGCCTTGAGCTGGAGGCCATCGCGGCCGTGGTGATCGGCGGCACGCGCATAAGCGGCGGTCAGGCCTCGGTAACGGGCACCTTGCTTGGCCTCCTCATCATCGGTATTCTTAGATACGGTTTGGAATTGAGCGGTGTTAAATCGCAATACGTGGTCATCATCGTTGGACTGCTGCTCATCGTGACGGCGGTCTTCAACGAGTGGATGGCGCGGCGAGCTGGAGAGAGCAAATGACCCGACACATTTTTCTGCTTTGTGCCACGAGCCTCGTGGCCCTGTTTACCCTGGCTGGGTGCGGCAAGCCCGCTGAACCCGCGGCCCCCGCGGAAGGTGCGGCACCGATTGAAGGGGCCGCTCCCGAAGCGGGCAAGACCCTCAAGATCGGCGTGATGCCCAAGCTGATCGGTATCGGCTACTTCAACGCCGCCGAGATCGGCGTGAAGGAAGCCGCCGCCGAACTGGGCGTCGAAGTGGACTACGACGGGCCCGGCGAAGCCGACGTCTCCAAGCAGGTGCAGATGATAGAAAGCTGGATCACGCGGAAGTACGACGCCATCGCCGTCGCCCCCAACGATCCCGATGCCATCAGCGACGTGCTCAAGCGCGCCCGTGCAAAAGGCATCAAGGTCATCACCTGGGATACGGACGCCCAACCCGATGCCCGCGATTTCTTCGTGAACCAGACCAGCTCTGAAGCCATCGCCCATGCCTTCATGGACATCATGGCCGAAGGCGTCGGCCCGGAAGCGAAGTTCATCAACATTACCGGAACCCTCACTGCGGCGAACCAGAACACCTGGATGAAGCTGATGGAAGAGTACCGCCAGCAGAAGTATCCCGGCATGGTGAACCTCTCCGAGACGCCCAAAGCGCCCGGTGAAGATCAGGCCATGGCCACCCAGATGGCGGCCGACAGCCTCAAGGCCTATCCCGATCTCCAGGCCATCGTCGCATTGACTTCTGTCGCACTGCCCGGTGCCGCCGAAGCCCTGCGCAAGGAAGGCGCCGCCGAGCGGATCTTCCTGACGGGCCTGTCCACGCCGAACGACATGAAGGCGTATGTTCACGACGGTACGGTGAAGAAATTCGTGCTGTGGAACGTGCCGGATCTCGGTTACCTCACCGTCCACGCCGCCGTGGCCGCGATCAAGGGCGAACTCACGGCGGACTCCGCCACCTTCAACACGGGACGCATCACCACGTCCCAGAAGAAGGGCACCGAGATCGTCATGGGCGACCCGCTCGTGTTTACGAAAGAGAATATCGACAACTTCGATTACTGAGAAGGCGCGCGTAGGGACAGCGGCGCACCGTGACCGGGTCGCAGAATCGAAGATCCGGCGTGCCGCAAGGTCGCTGTGCAGAGCGAGGTTTGCGTCGGGCTGCGCGGCTGTCCTGTCGTCTGACGTCGTGACTCGGTGCGCCAGCCGAGATCGCTTAGAGCGTCAGGGACGAGCCAGACGTTGCTTCTGTGCGTCGAACTGTTGTTGTTCGTTTTCGGGCTACCCCCCCTCGCGACAGGACAGCCTCGCCAGTTGTGAGCTGTCTCGTTCCGGTCTGGGTGGCATGGTGGACCTGTGGCATATTCGGTTCGACTTGATCGCGGGGCGACGCTGTCCCTGCGTGCTTGACACTCCGTAGTTTTCGCGCTATGTTGCTTCCATGCCAAGGTCAGCGCGAGTCGTAATTCCCGGGGCGGCGCATCATGTAACGCAGCGGGGCAACAACCAGCAGGTGGTCTTCCGCGATGATGAAGATCGCCTGAAGTACCTTGACCTCTTGCGGCACTACGGTGATCGCTATCATCTTCGGGTCGTCGCTTACTGCCTCATGACGAATCATGTTCATCTGGTGGTCGTGCCAGGATTCGAGACTTCCCTGGCCGATGCCATCGGTCGAACCCACCAGATGTATTCGGATTACTTCAATGAAAGATGGGCGCGCAGCGGCCATCTCTGGCAGAGTCGTTACTATTCATGCCCCATGGATATGGAGCACACGATCAACGCGCTCGCCTATGTCGAGTTGAATCCCGTTCGCGCGAGAATGGTTGAAGAAGCGTGGGACTACCCGTGGTCCAGCGCAGCCGCGCATGTTGGAAAGCGCGGAGATCGTTTGCTGAATCTATCGCGCTGGTTTCGAGAATTCTCCAAGGATGAGTGGATAGAGAATCTCGGTGGCTTCAAAGACAAACGGGAAGCGGCAGAGGAAATCCGGCGGTATACCCATAAGGGGCGCCCTCTTGGTCGAGACAAGTCCTTTCTCGATCAGATCGCGCGCTGGCGTAGGGACAGCGGCGCACGGTGATTGGGCGGAGGCATCGAAAGCTTGCCGAGCAGTGAGGTTGTTGTGACGAGCGCGGATTTCGTTCGGCTGCGCGGCTGTCCTGTAGTCTGGTGTCGTGACTCGGCGCACCACGAGCGATCGCACAACGCGGCACGGACGGGTCTGAAGTAGCATTCGCGCGTTGGGCTGCTGTAGATAGATCGGACTTGCCTCGCTCGCGACAGGACAGCCTCGCCGGATGAAGATTCTATTGCTCGGTTTGGGCGGGGTGATTGACCGGTAGCGCCCTTCGCGATTCACGGACATGGGGCGACGCTGTCCCTGAGACTCGACGCTGCCCCTGGGTTGCACCATACTCCTCTTTGCTTTAGTCTAGAGGCATGTCCGATTTGAACGCCAAAGCCCACTCCCTCGCGCCACCTCTTGCGATGCTCTGTCCGGTTGTTGTCCTTTGCGCACTGGCCGCCGTGGCTGGCGTGCTCGCTCAGCAGGCCTTTGCGCCACTGACCGCTACCGGGTTTATTGCCACCCTCGCGGGTATCGCATGCTGCACGCTGCTGGTCCTTGGCCCCTCGCGCATCATCCTGACCCTGGTGTTTCTATTGGCCCTGTTGGACCACCAGTTTCGTTCGCCCTTCATCGTTCCCTTTGCGGGTGTGGAGTGGCATCCGCGCGAGCTGCTGCTGATTCTGCTCTTTGTCCACTTCGTCGTGAAACTCGCGCAGCCGCGGATCTGGATCCGCTGGACGCCCCTGCACGTCGCCATGCTTCTGTACACGACCGTCTTTGCGTATGCCGCCTGGCGCGGGCTCTGGCTGGGCAACGATCCGCACGCGATCCTTGCGGAGTGTCGCGCCCCGCTGTTCCTGGCGGCGTTCTGGGTCTTCGCGGGCACCGTGAAGACGTCGCGCGACCTCAATTACTACGGCTATCTCGCGCTCTGCGTTGTCGCGGTGCTGGCCACGGCCACGATTGGCGCCTTTGCATACTTTTCCGTGACCGGTCCGATCGCCAACACGCAGAACGCTCTCGGTGAGTTCGTTCCCCGGATGGTCGCGGGAATTCCCCTTCAGTCCATTCGTCCCAGCGGTCATGCCTGGTTTGAGGCGGCCTTGGTGGTGTCGTTGGGTATGCTGTTGTGCCCGCGCGAACCGTGGTACCGGAAAGCCGTCTATGCGGGCCTGGCGATCCTGTTCGCCGCGGCGGTGGGTGCGGGCATGATGCGCACGGCCATGGTGTCCGTCTCCGTATCCCTGGGCGTGATGCTGTGGTTAAATCTGCCGCGCGTGGGTAAAGGGCTATCGCTTTCGCTGATGCTCTTTGTTGGCGGTGTCGCGGGATTCATGGCCATGCTCAATTCCGACAGCGTATACGGCATGCCGAGTTTTCAGGATCGTTCCCTGAATGCGCGTGCTGTTGAGACTGCCGGGGCAATAGAAGCTATCCGCCAGCAGCCCCTCTTCGGGTCTGGCTTCGGTTCGTCTTTCGAGGCCCTGGGGCTCGCACAAAAGGACAGCGCCTCCAGCGCGATTACCGTGGACTATCGCAGCCTGCATAACGTGTGGTTGTATATCGTATGGAAGGCCGGGCTGGTCGGACTGGCGATGGCGGTGCTCGCACTGGCGGGGATGCTGATCTATAGCCAGTGGGTTATCGCGCGCTTGCCTTCGATGAGTCAGCGCTGTCTTGGGCGGGCCCTGCAGGCGGTGCTTGTGGGGCAGTTGGTGGCGTCGGCGGCCATGCCGCGATTGACTTACGCGAATGGGGCGCTTTTCCTGGGGGTATGGGTAATGGCTATGGTGCTGCTGGAGTGGGGCGCGAATCAGACGGATCGGACGGATCAGACTGATCTGAGATTGACTGGATCAATCCGATCCGTCGGATCGGTCTGATCTGTCCGATCAACGATCCTATCAGCGGATCCGCACCTTGCGCCCCTCGACGGTCACCCGTTCCTCGGCGATCATCTGGATCGCCTTGGGGTAGAGCTTGCGCTCCAGGGCCTGCACGCGCTCGGCCAAAGTCTCCGCCGTGTCCTGGTCGTTTACCGGGATCGACTGCTGCATGATGATCGGGCCGTGGTCGTAGGAATCATCCACGAAGTGGACCGTGGCGCCCGTGACCTTCGCGCCATAGGCGATCACCGCCTCGTGGACGTGCTGGCCGAACATGCCCTGACCGGAGAAGGCGGGAATCAATGCCGGGTGTACGTTGATGATGCGGTTGGCGAAGTCTTCGGGGACCTTCAGCAACGACATGTACCCCGCCAGCACCACCAGACCCGCTCCGTGACTTCGGACGGTCTCCCAGATTGCGTCATTGCGCTGCTCAAAGGTCGGATAATCTTTCGATGTAACGGCGCAGGCGGGAATGCCATGCTTGGCCGCCCGCACGAGTCCGAAGGCGGAAGCCCGCGAGGCAATCACGCAGGAAACCGTAGCGTCCAGCGTTTCCGCTTCGCAATGATCGATGATGTTCTGGAGGGTGGTGCCGCTCCCGGAGAGCAGCACGGCCAATCGCAATTTCATACTTCAGCCTTCACACTTCATCCTTCAAACAATCGCCGCCCGGCAAGCGGGCGGCGACTGCTCTTCATTGTCAATTGTCAATTGTTCATTGTCAATTGAATTACATCTTCTGCATCTTGGAGAGGAACTCTTCGTTCGACTTGGTCTTCTTGAGCTTGTCGATGAGCAGTTCCGAAGCTTCCTGCAGCTCGCGGTCGCTGAGCACGCGAAGGAGGAGCCAGATGCGCTGGAGGTCCTCCGCGGCCACGAGGCGCTCTTCCTGGCGGGTGCGCGAACGGTTCACGTCGATCGCGGGGAAGATGCGCTTCTCCATCAGGCGGCGATCCAGGTGGATCTCCATGTTGCCCGTGCCCTTGAACTCTTCAAAGATTACGTCGTCCATGCGGCTGCCGGTTTCGACCAGGGCCGTGGCCAGGATCGTGAGGCTGCCGCCCTCTTCGATATTGCGGGCCGCGCCGAAGAATCGCTTCGGGCGCTGGAGCGCGTTCGCGTCCACACCGCCGGAGAGCACCTTGCCACTGCTCGGCACCATGATATTGTAGGCGCGGGCGAGGCGGGTGATGGAGTCGAGGAGAATAACCACGTCGCGCTTGTGTTCCACGAGGCGGCGGGCCTTGTTCAGCACCATTTCAGCGACCTGGATGTGGCGTTCCGGCGGCTCGTCGAAGGTGGAGGCGATGACCTCGCCCTTGACCGAGCGCTGCATGTCCGTCACTTCTTCGGGGCGCTCGTCGATGAGCAACACGATGACGTAGGCTTCCGGATGGTTGGTGGTGATACTGTTGGCGATTTTCTGCAGCAGCACCGTCTTGCCGGTGAAGGGCGCGGCCACGATAAGGCCGCGCTGTCCCTTGCCGACGGGCGAGATGAGATCCATGATACGCATGGCGATCTCTTTCTGGCCCACTTCCAGGATGAAGCGCTCGTCCGGGTGAATCGGCGTGAGGCTGTCGAAGATGATGCGCTTGTGGGCGACTTCGGGGGACTCGTTGTTGACCGATTCCACCTTCAGCAGCGCGAAGTAGCGCTCGCCCTCTTTCGGGGGCCGGACGTGTCCGGTGATGCTATCACCCGTGCGCAGCGCAAACTTGCGGATCTGCGAGGGGGAGACGTAGATATCATCGGGGCCGGGGAGGTAGGAGTAGTCGGGGGAGCGGAGGAAGCCGAAGCCGTCGGGGAGGATTTCGAGGGTGCCCTCGCCGTAGATGGAGCCCGCTTTTTCGATGCTGCGCTGGAGTACCGCGAAGATCAGGTCCTGCTTCTTCAAGCCGCCGTATTCTTCGATGCCCAGGGCCGACGCCGCCTCGTTTAACTGGGGCATGGTCATGGCCTTGAGGTCGGTAATATTCAACTCCGGTCCGTCGACGGAATCGGGTATGACTTCGTTGGCCACGTCCAGCACGGCCGGCGCATTACGCCGCTGCTGCGGTTGCTGGGGCCGTCCTCCTCCTCCGGGCCGCCGGGGCCGATTGTTGTTATTGTTGCTGCTGCTATTGCTGCCGCTGGTGCTGTTGCTGCTTCCCTGTTGAGGCCTCGGGCCGTTGGGGTTGCGCTTGGGGTTGTTGTTGCGGCCTTTGTTCTTCGGACGCCCCGGACCACGGTCGGTGGCTGTCTTTTCTGCCATGCGTATTTCCTTTCGCTGTTCCTGCACATAGAGGCGCCCCGGGTGGGGCAGTAGGGAGTACAGGAACACTTCGCTCCACTACCTGGAAAAACCTGTTGTTTAAAACTCTTGAGTGGCCAGGGGGCGCTGCGTCAGTGAATTTCCGCCCAGTTCTTCCCAAAGCCCACATCAACTTTCAAGGGTACGCTCAATTCGACGATACCCTCCATGATTTCCTTCATTTGCGCCATCACCGCCGCCACCGCGCCCGTTCTGGCCTCCACCACCAGTTCGTCGTGTACCTGGAGGAGGATCCGCGCGTCCGTTCCCGCGAGCGCGCTATCGAGCCGGATCATGGCGAGCTTGATGATGTCCGCCGCACTTCCTTGTACCGGGGTATTAATCGCGACCCGTTCTCCCGCCCGGCGCACGTTGATATTTCCGCTGTTCACATCGGGCACATTGCGCCGGCGCTTCAACAGGGTGGTTACATAACCCTGGCTGCGCGCGAGTTCCAGTGTGGAATCCAGCCACGTCTTGATTCCCGGATACTGGGCAAAATAGCCGTCGATGAAGCGCCCGGCCTCGGCATTGCTGATGCCGAGATTCCGCGCCAGACCGAAGGCGCTAATCCCGTAGATCACACCGAAGTTCACGGCCTTCGCCTTGCGCCGCATTTCCGGGGTTACCGCATCGGCTTCCACGCCAAAGACGCGTGCGGCCGTTTCCGCATGGATATCGGCATCGCGCAGGAAGGCGTCGCAGAGGGCTTCATCGCCCGAGAGGTGGGCCAGGACTCGCAATTCAATTTGTGAATAGTCCGCCGAAATCAGCGAGCGATCCGGTTGGCTGGGTATGAAGGCCTCCCGGATCCGGCGGCCAAAGGCATTCCGAATGGGAATATTCTGCAAGTTGGGATCACTGCTGGAAAGCCGTCCGGTGGCGGCTACCGCCTGATTATAGGAGGTATGTATCGTCCGGGTTTCGGGATGGATCAAACGCGGCAGGGCGTCTACATAGGTTCCCCGAAGCTTTTCAAGCATCCGGTATTCCAGAATCTTTTCCGGCAGTGGATGCTCATGGGCCAGTTGCTCCAACACGCGCTCGTCCGTGGAAAACCCCGTCTTCGTCTTGCGCGCCGTCGATAGCCCCAACTTGTCAAATAGAATCACCTGGAGTTGCTTGGGGGAGTTGATCTTGAACGGTTCCCCGGCCAGTTCGTGGATCTCGGTCGTCAATTCTCCCAATCGAGATTCAATCTCGGTGCGGAGGGTGTCGAAAACGGAGAGGTCCACCGCGATACCTGCCTGCTCCATGCGGGCGAGGACGTGAACCAGCGGCAACTCAACATCGGTGAAGAGTGATTCAAGTTGGAGGTCCTTTAATCGATCCCTGAAGATCCCAGCCAAGTGCCAAGTGGCATCCGCGTCTTCTGCTGCGTAGTCACATGCCTGGAGGATGGGAACTTGATTAAAGGTGACGGCTTTCGATCCTTTTCCGATCACGTCGGCTATGGGGATGAGTTTCCGTCGGAGGTGTTGAAGGCTGACTTCGTCTAAATTGTGCCTCAACTGAGAGGGATCTGTCAAGTAGGAAGAAATCATGGTGTCCAGGGCAATTCCCTGGAGGGGAGCACCGGCCCGTTCAAGCACGATCAGGTCGTATTTAATGTTGTGGCCGATCTTCTTCACCGAGGGGTCCGCAAAGAGGGGGCGCAGCAATTCCAGCGCCCGTTCGCCGGGCACCGGCTCCAACTGGGTCACCGTGGTGAGGTCATCCGGGTCGCCCCAGACCTGCAGCGATTCCGCCGTGTGGGCGATGGGAATATAGTAGGCCTCTTCACTGTCGCAGCAGCACGAGATGCCCACCAGCGCCGCGCGCACCGGCTCGGTGGACGTCGTTTCCGTGTCCACGGCGAACTCGCCGGCCTTGCGCATCCGCGCGATCATGGCCTGAAGCTCCGCTTCCGTGAGGATCAGCTTGTAGGCGCAGGTCGTCGTGGCGCTGTCGTCGCCCGCCGCCGCGCCACCGGGCACGAGCTCTTCCAGCAGGCTGTGGAAGGCAAATCGGGTCAGGGCCTCGGTCAGCACGTGGGGATCATAGGGCTTGCGCACGCAGCAGGTCGGCGTGAAGTCGAGCGGTACATCGGTCTTGATGGTCACCAGCTCGCGGCTGAAGAAGGCCTGGTCACGATCCGCGATCAGGTTCTCTTTCTGCTTCCCCTTCATCTCGTCAATGTGCTCGTAGATCCCCTCCAGCGAGCCGTACTTCTCCATCAACGTCTTCGCTGTCTTGTCGCCGATACCCTTGACGCCGGGCACGTTGTCGGCCGAGTCGCCGATGAGCGCCAGGGCGTCAATCACGTTGGCGGGGCTCGTCCCAAAGCGTTCGCGCACCGCGGCCTCGTCGTACCACGCGCCGCTATCCCCCTTCGAGGGGTCGTAGACCGTGATGCCGGGAGAGACCATCTGCTGGAGGTCCTTGTCGCCCGTAACGATGACCGCGTCCATGCCGCTATCGTGGGCCTGGCGGGCCAGGGTTCCAATCACGTCGTCGGCTTCCACGCCCGGCACCACCAGCAGGGGGATATTCATGGCGCGCACGAGGTCGTGCATCATGGGGAACTGGACCTTCAGGTCCGAAGGTGTTTCGCGGCGCGTGGCCTTATAGTCCTTGTAGAGATCGTCGCGGAAGTTCTTGCCCGGCGCGTCGAAGACCACGGCCAGGTGGGTGGGTTCGTGATCGCGGATAAGCTTGAGGAGGACGCGGGTAAAGCCGTAGAGGGCGTTGGTGGGGTTGCCTTCGCCGTCGGTGAGCGACGTGCGGATCGCGTAGTAGGCCCGAAAGGCATAGGCCATGCCGTCGATCAGGAACAGGCGATCCTTCATGGGGGGGTGTTGTCCAGCACTTCGAGTATTTCCCGTGCGGCGTTCTGCGAGGCGCCGCCGTCTCCCAACATGGATTGTACTTCCCGGAGATCGTCCATCATCTGCGCGCGCTCGGGGGAGGGGGCGATGAGGCGGAGGGCTTGGGGAAGGATTTGAGCGGGCTGGATGTCGTTCTGGATAAATTCTGGAACGATCCCGCGCCCTGCCAATATGTTTACTATACCGATGTACCGTATGTCCACTAAAAATTTCGCCATCCAAAAAGTCAGGGTGGTGACTTTGTACAGGATAACCATCGGAACGCCGAAGAGCGCTGTTTCCAGGGTGGCCGTTCCCGAGGCCACCATGCAGAAGCGCGCACGGCGGAGTATATCGTACATGCTGCCGGTCTGAATCTCCAGCGGGAAGCTTCCGGCGATTTCCCGGACCTGGGCCGCCCGCGCTTCATCCACCACCGGCGTCATGAAGCGCGCTTCGGGATGTTCCTTCGCAATGCCCGCCGCCACTTCGATCATGGGGGCGAGCAATCGCTTGATTTCCTGTTCGCGGCTGCCCGGCAACAGGCCAATCACCAACTCACCCGCGGTTGCTCCGTCGCCGTCGATGTGATGTATATGATCAAGCAGGGGGTGGCCCACATAGCGACAGGGGAGGCCAACCTTTTCATAGAGCGGCTGTTCAAAGGGAAAGATGACCAGCATCTTGTCCACACAGGCCGCCAGCGTGTGGATGCGCTTCTTCTTCCAAGCCCACACCTGGGGGCTTATGTAATATACAACCGGGATGCCCAATTGTTTCAGGCGCTTCGCCAGGCGGATGTTGAAGCCGGGATAGTCGATGAGCACCACGGCATCGGGGCGGCTGGATTCAATGTGGGCGAGGGTGTCCAGGAAGAGGCGACGGATGGAGCGGAAGTGCTTGACCACCTCGGTAAAGCCCATGATCGCCTCACCCGCCAGATCGTGGCGCAGGGTCATGCCCGCCGCCGCCATGCGCTGTCCACCGAGGCCTTCGCATTCGATGCCGGGCGATTGCTCCCGCAGAGCGGCGATCAGGTTCGCGCCATGGATGTCGCCCGAGGCCTCGCCGGCCACGAAGAAGAGGCGGAATGTGGCACAGCCGTCCCGGCTGTGATTTATGACTGGGCCACTGGAAGAATCTGGGCAGAGCATCAAATGACCTTCATGTGTGGCGGGCGTGCAGGGACTGACGCGGACCCGTGCGCCAGGGTAGCGGAAAGGCCGGTCCATTGAAGGGGGCCGTATCCGAGCGATATTAGCTGTGAAGTCCGTGGCTGTCCCGTCGTGGCCCGAGCGCACGCGACACCACTACAAGGCCCGTAATCCGGGGCTGTGTCGCGGATTGAGTTTCTGCTGGCGTGTCCCGCGCATTTCCCTGACGACGGGACAGCCACGCGCATGGGCGTGCCTGCTGCTTTCACCGATATCCCTATTGTTCGCGGGCTTGCGCCGTTCGCCGCGGTTCACCTGCGCGCGTCAGTCCCTATGGACGCCCGCAAACAGTTGCGGAAGCTTATTCTTTCTCTGTCACGTATGTTTGCGGATGAATTCCATGATCGCCTCGGCCAGGCGCAGGGCCCGCACGCCGTCTTCTCCGGAAACCACCGGCGGCTGTTTATCGCGCACGCACTCGATGAAGGAGCGAAGCTCCAACTTGAGGGGTTCGTCTTTTTCCACAGGCAGCGGATCGATGGTGATGTGTTCCATGGGGTTCGAGCCCTCGGGAATGGGGCCGGGCTTCTTCCGGTAGACCATCACTTCCTGGGCGCTGTAGTCCGTGCTCAGGTAGGCGTTCTCCTCGAAGATTCGGATCTTCCGCATGCGATCCATCGAGACGCGGCTGCACGTGAGATTCGCCACGCAGCCCGAGGCGAAGCGCAGGCGCACATTGGCGATGTCTTCGCTCGTGGAGAAGACCGCCACGCCCATGGCGTCCAGCGAGACCAGTTCCGATTTCTCCAGGGCCAGCACGATATCGAGATCGTGGATCATGAGATCGAGCACCACACTCACATCCGTGCCTCGTCCCGGAAAAGGGCTCAGGCGGTGACACTCTATGAAGCGCGGCGCCTTGATGGCCCGGGAAAAGGCGAGGACCGCGCCGTTGAAGCGCTCGATGTGTCCCACCTGCAGAATGCAGTGATGGGTTTTCGCCAGCGCCACCATGGTCTCGGCCTCGTGGAGCGTGGGTGCGATGGGCTTCTCCACCAGCACATGAACCCCGGCCTGGAGCAGTTCGTTGACGGCTTCCGCGTGAACGCTGGTGGGCGTCGCGACAGAGACGGCTTCGACGCCCGCCGCGATGAGGCCCTTCACATCGCTGAATCCTGGGACCGTAAAATCTTCGGAGGCCTTCAGGCGGTTGGCTTCGTTGGGGTCGGCGACACCCACAAGCTCGACGCCCTCAAGAGCCGCATAGTTGCGCGCGTGGTGGTAGCCCAGGTGGCCAACGCCGACGACACCGGCACGAATGGATGCCATGGATTTTTCCTCTGATTGGGGGGACAGCGGCCGACTGCGGGGGACTGCATCCGCCTGGCACGTGTCGAAATGTACCAATATGTTCGTTGGGCCAGGTGGAGGCTGTACCCCTAAAGAATCGTCACGCCAGGGCAGCGCCGACCGAACGGCGTTTTTTCAGCCTAAGAGCCCGCGTTTGGAATTTGCGATGAAAGTCAGGATCGTTGTCTTCTCCGCCGAATCCTCCACTTCCGTCTCGATGCGGGCCACCGCCTGGGTCGTGTTCAATTCTGAGCGGTAGAGCAGTTTGTACATCGCGCGAATCGGCTTGATCTGATCCGCCGACAGGCCATTTCGCTCCAGGCCGATGGTGTTCGGTCCGTGGCAGCGCCCTGGGTGTCCCTCGCACAGCATGTAGGGCAGCACATCCTTGTTGATGCGCGCCATGCCGCCGATGAAGGCCATGGTGCCGATGACGCAGAACTGGTGGATGCCTGTGAGACCGCCGATGAAGGCGCGGTCATGGACCGTCACGTGGCCGGCCAGCGGTGAGCCATTGGCCATGATCACATGGTCGCCCAGGACGCAGTCATGACCCACATGGCAGGTGGACATGAAGAGGCAATGGCTGCCGATCCGGGTCGCCTTGGCGTCTTCCTCGGGGCTGTCGCTGTAGCGCGTACTCGAACTGATCGTCACAAACTCGCGGATGACATTGTTGTCGCCCAGGATGGTCTGGCCCTGTTTCCCGTGGAGATGCTTGAGGTCCTGCGGGGTTACGCCGACCTGCGCGCCGCTGTAGGTCCGGTTGTTCTTGCCCATCACCGTTCCGGCGCCAATGACACAATGGGGCCCGATGACGGTGCCCGCCCCGATGGTGACCCCGGCCTCAATGATGGAGAAGGCCTGGACTTCCACATCGTCGGCGAGTTGGGCCTCGGGATGGACAATGGCGGTCGGATGTATTTGCATGCAGCTTTCCTGTAGAACGAAAAGAGTGGGGATAATAGTACCACCGTGACCCGGAATCGTTAGCGGTCGGCTTCCCAATGAGCGGAACGGGGCCATTCGAAACGGGTCGTAATTATGGGGCCTGTGCCATGCCCGGTGCAACCTGATACGCATTTGATACAGAAAAGGAAAACCCCAGGACATACGGGCGGGCTTGGGGGAGGGGCGGTTCCGTTCCGTATATCCTGGGGCTAAAACTGTGCGGCCATTCGGGCCGATCATTCGCTTTTAAGGTGCAGGGATGACAGCGCAATCATCCCTGCGAAGCCTCACGTGGTTTCACCCTCTGAAGTTGAATCCAAAATGAAGCTGCCTACCTTGTAACCAGACTTATGCCAGAATTGTGTCACTCCATTAAGTCTTTTTGGAGTATTGGTTTAGGGCGGTGTCCTGGTCTTGGGCATCGTGGACAGGGTGCATTTGTATGATTTTCGGACACCGCCGATTGTGCGATTTACGGACACCTTCAATTGTGATTGAATGCTTGTGTTTTTTTTGCCGATCTGCGTTAATATGAGATGCCCCGGTAAGGCGGTTAATCGCCGCTGGATTGGGATCCGTCATGGACGGTCGGGGTTCAGTGGTCGGGACTGAATTCTCTTTTCCCGTGCAGGGCTTTGGGTGGAGCGGCGGATCGCAATGCAGATCATGATTACGGCGAAGGCAGGGTATACGCGGGGGGCATCGTGGATGCTCGACACAAAGTCGCTGGTCATCGGGCGCTCGTATCGCTGCGATATCGTGGTGGACGATGGGACGGTGTCCCGGCAGCACTGCCGTATACAAAAAGTGCTCGAAGGGGTGCGCCTGGAGGACTTGGGTAGCCGAAACCCTGCCCTCGTCGATGGCGTCCCCCAGGAAGACGTCGTGCTCAAGGTGGGCGACGAATTCAGCGTTGGCCGAGCGATCTTCCTTATCACGGCCGTCGCCGAATCGGGGGTGCCATCGGGCCGTGGTCCGACGGACTCGGACACACTCTCCCTCGATCTCAAGGATCTCGGGCTGGATGCCATTGAGCAGGGCAAATCCTGGCCGGGCACCTTTACGGACTACGTGCTCCTCTTTCGCTTCACCCGCAGTTGCAGCCTTCTGAAGTCCGAAGTGGCCCTCTCCAACCAGATGCAGGACATTATTGTCCAGCGCTTTACCGCCGGACGCGTCTATATCCTCCAGGAAGATGAAGGGCGCTGGCCCGTCATGGAGCTGCTGGAGATCACCGACGAGACCCTCATCCGTCAAGAGTCCCTCGAAAAGGCCGTGGATGAGCGTCGTGCCCTCTCTTTCGCCCTGCCCCATCGCGACGGTACCTCGGGGCACGTTTTCTTTGCGCCCCTGTTCTACGGGGACCACTGCGAGGGGCTGGCGGTGCTGACGATGGATGTGATGGGCCCGGATGGGGATCGAGAGGCCGCTCTCCGGCTTTTTTCAGCGCTCTGCGAGCTGGTCGGACCCTATCTCCACGCGGCGAGGGAACATGACCGCCTCGTCCAGCTCAATCACCGGCTGACCAGCACGGACGGCTTTGCCCGGATGCCTCTGGTGGGCCAGAGCCGCGTTATGAAGGGCCTTCGCACCCAGGTCTACGAGGCTGCGGCAACCCCCATGAACGTCCTCATCACGGGGGAAACAGGCACGGGTAAGGAGCTAATCGCCCGGGCCATCCACCGCAACAGCACTCGGGCCTCCAAACCCTATATTATCCTCAATTGCGCGGCCATACCTGCGGAACTGTTCGAAAGTGAGCTTTTCGGCTACGAGCGCGGGGCCTTTACGGGTGCCCAGGGTTCCAAGAAAGGCCTCATCTCCCTCGCCAATACGGGCATACTCTTTCTCGACGAAGTCGGCGACCTCAGCCTGGAAAACCAGGCCAGGATTCTGCGTGTCCTGGAACAGGGGACCTATCGCCGTCTCGGCGCACCACAGGAGGAGCAGGTCGACGTTCGCTTCATCGCCGCCACCAATCGGCCCGTAGACGACAAAGGATTTCGCTCCGACCTCTATCACCGACTGGCTGGCTTCACTTTGCACGCCCCGCCCCTGCGCGAGCGCGCGGAGGACATCCCCCTGCTGGCGCAACACTTTGTGGATGGGTTGGCCGCCCAGGATGCCCGCCTGATCCGGACCATTTCCCAGGAAGCGGCCGAGGTGCTGAAGCAGTATCACTGGCCTGGAAACGTGCGCCAGCTCCGGAATACCGTCGAGCGCATCGCCCACCGGAGCAATACCACCCTGATTGCGACCGAAGACATCTGGCGCGATGGCCAGATCAGCAAGAACCCTGAAAAGGAAGTGGGACCGCTATTGTCCCTCTACGAGATGGAGCGGGAGCATGTCCTCAAAGTGTTGCGGACCTGTACCGGAAACCGGGCCAAGGCGGCCCGAATTCTGGGGATTAGTCGCAGCACCCTATACCTGAAGCTGGCGGAATACGGCGTTGACGAGTGACCGATTTTTGGTCACTTTTGTGCTCCAGCCAAGCGACTTCGGTCGAGCGTCTTCGAGGTGAAGTTGTCGCATAATGGGAATGATTGTTCAGGCTTGAATAATAATTCGATATAATTCCATTTTTCGTCAATGATTTAAGGGGCTTATTTCCAGTTTTTTTTAGTGTTGACATATCGGCTGAATTGTGCTTAATATACCGTTCGTCCCACAAATATTTTGAGACGCTTGCTGACCATCTGCGTCCCCAGGCATTTCAGCGCCACCCTGCGTGGTACTGGTTGCCAAGCAGGAAGGAGTTTCATGCAATTCGTTCTTCAGCACTCCAGTGATCCGCCGTCCCGGCACGCTCGGGCGGGCTTTACGCTCATCGAACTCATCGTTTCACTCTTCGTTATCAGTGTTGCGACCACCATCTTCATGCACCTCTATGCGACGAGCATGGACTTGGGGAAACTGTCCCGGAACCGGCAGATAGCCGTTTCCATCGCCGAAGAGCAGCTCGGCCTGCTCATGCGGAACCCCGAAAGTTTTGTCTGGGACAAGGACAACCCCGACGCGGCGGGCCTCTTCCGCGTTCGCGCCAGCGCCGATGACCCCCGTGCCGGTGTCGAGGCCGCCCTTCCAACGTCTACCCTTCCCGACGAACGCGCCTTTCAGCGCGAGTCCACCGTGTTCAGCCAGTTCCGCTGGAAAGCGGTCGGCAAGTTGGGCGCGCGCGGATTATTCTACGAAGTGACCGTCGATGTCTCCTGGGAACAGAGCGGCAAGAGCGAGAGCATCACGCTGACGGGCGCCGTGCCCCGCGGCAAGGTTGAACCCAACTGGACGGAGGCCCCGAAATGACGAGCCATCGGAAGCACTCCGGCTTTACCCTTTTCGAACTGCTGGTGGTACTGTCGGTCATGTCCGTCGTATCGACCATCGGCGTGACCGCCTACAGCCGGGTTACGGGCGTGTGGCGCGTGAGCACACTGCGCATGGAAATGGCCTCCAGCGCCGAGTATATCTTCGAAACTATTCGCCGCGACATCGAGAATGTTCCGTCTTCGCTCCGGACCGGCCAGGCCATTCGGGGCACGGACGTGCTCAACGAAGAAGTGAACTACCGCCGGGTACCGCTGGACAATGACACCCTGGTGCTTCCTGTGCTTCAATCGGGCAATACAGGCGTGGCGGAGCGGATTGCGGTAAAGTACCACATCCAGCGCAATGGCACGGACCATGTGCTCGCTCGGACCGCGGGGCCGATGGGCGGCAGCGATCCGAATGGATCGAGCCTGATGGTCAGCGACGTAAACCGCGCGGATGTGCTCTCCATGGATGTTCAATACCTGAGTGCGGGGGTCTGGCAGCCGGTGTGGACCGGCCCAACCCATCCGGAGGCTGTTCGCGTGGCGCTGACCCTGGCGGGCAAGGGACAGCGCGAAGTGGAGCAGATTACCCGAAGTGCAGTCTTCCCGATCCGGGTAAAGTGAGGCCGAGCATGCGGACAACGACAACAAATTCCATCCAGAAATCCCGCAACGAGCGGGGTGCAGCGCTGATCTTTGCCCTGTCCATGCTGGCCATCTTCGGCTTCATGGGCGTGGCCTATGTGAAGTACATGAGCCTGAACCTCGTCGAGTCCGATCTCGATCTGCGTAAGGCGCGGGCGCGCCAACTGGCCGTTTCGGGCATCCAGATCGCGGCTTCGAGCCTTCGCCAGGAAGTGCTCTTTGCCGACAATCATGAGGTAGTCAAAGGTACGCCCGCCACGTTTGAGCTTTCGACCTACAACGGCATCACCCACGGCGACGAGGGCATTATTGCCGAGCCCATGAACGTGACCCGGTTGGCCCGCACCACTGTGACGGTGTACGATGAGGGGGGGCGCGTCAACCTGAATCACGCCCCCGCGAGCGCCCTGCAGAAACTGCTCGGCGTCGATGGCGATACCGCACGCAATATTACCGCCAACGTACCCCGCGGAGCCCAGGGTCCCGACGCCCGTTGGTTTCTCACGACGGACGAGTTGCTCTCCCGTGGGCTCTTGACCAAGGCACAGTATGATCTGATCGTGCCCGACACGCTCACCACAGTTTCCGTTGTGGACCATGCCAATCCGGCGGGTCACTTCGACGTGAACGGGGCGGAGCCCGCGGCCTTGGCCGCCATGCTCAATCTGACGCTCGAACAGGCGCAACAGGTGAAGTCCAAGGGCTCCTTTGCTTCCATGGAAGCGCTGGGCCAGGCGATCTCCACCGTAACCGGCGCGCCGGCGGAAGCGGTCACCGGTGAACCCGCATTGGGCCTCAAGTCCCGCTGTTTCCGCGTGGTCAGCGAGGGCTTCTACGCCAAGGCCGTTGATTCCGAGCGCTATGACGCGGCGGCCACGGAAGGCGAGAAAGACCAGCTCCTTACGAATCGCACGACCAGCACCGTGGAAGCCGTACTCCAGTTTAACGATGATGGGACCTACGAGGTCATATACTGGAACGCAAGCCCCGAAGATACCCCTCAGGTGGCTGGCGATTCCGAAACCGCGCCCGAGAGTGGCGGGGCCGCTCCGGAAGCGGAAGTCCCCGCGGACGGGTCTGGAAGCGTATCGTCATAACCTGTAACACGATTTGCGCGGGCTGCCCCTCGGGTAGTTGCCGCCGATAGGAACCAAGGGAGGAAGCCTTCTGATGGCCGACGAAGCCGAAAACAGGGAACAGACTGCCGGAGCCACGCCCGCGGATGACGCGGCGGCTGCAAAAAAGAAACCGGTTGCCAAGAAAGCGCCCGCCAAAAAGGCGCCCGCGGCGAAGCCGGTCGTGAAGGCGGAAGCGCCAAGGAAAGTCGCCTTGAAGAAACTCGATGTGAAGAGTCTCGCGGACGAACTGAAAGCCCCATCGGCGGTCGAATCCCCCGCCCCGGCCGAAGCCCCCGCGGCAAAGTATGCAGCGGCGGCGGCCCCGCGCCCCGTTGGCGTGGTGAAGGCGGTGCCGGTGAAGCCGGCCGCAAAAGCGCCCGCAGGCAAGGACAACAAGCGAAGCCTCGCCGATTTCATGGGACCCGCCGCCCATGCGGTGGCGATGGGCCGTGTCTCCGAGCGCCGGGTCATCGACTTTCTGCGCCAGCTCATCATGCTGCTCCGTGCGGGTACGCCCATTCTGCGCTCCCTTCAGACCCTGTCAAAGCGCACCTCCAGCGCTGGCACCCGAGCGCTGATCGCCGATATCACCCAATATGTGGAAGCGGGCAACCCGCTGTGGCAGGCCTTTGATCGTCACAACCGCTACTTCGACCGCGTTTTCGTGAATCTGATTAAGGCCAGTGAGGCGAGCGGTACCCTGGTGACCGTCCTCGGCCGCGTCGTCACCTACCGGTCCGAACAGGCCATGATGCGCAAGCGCGTGCGCGGTGCCATGATCTACCCCGTGGTGCTCGTCATCGCCTGCGTCGGCGTCATGCTGCTGCTGACCAAGTTCGTGATCCCCGAGTTCAAAGACATCTTCGAGAAGGCGAATATCCCCACCCCGCCCATGACCCAGGGTATTTTCCGGGTGAGCGATTTCGTGGGCAACTACTGGTGGACGCCCTTCCCCGTGATCCTGGTGCTCTTCATCGCCTACAAGGTCGGGGTGAACAACTCGCCCCTGATGCGCTACTACGCGGATGCGATCAAGCTCCGGATCCCCATCGTGGGTTCCATTATCAAAAAGAGCGCCCTCGTCGAGCTGACCCGAACCCTTGCCCTTCTGATCCGTTCCGGCGTGCCCATGATGGCCACACTGGAGCTTACCCGCTCGGCCATCACCAACCGCCGCATTGCGGACTGCCTGCAGGGCGTCCGTGATTCCATCGAGCGCGGCGGCGGCATGGAAGGCCCCCTGCGCAAGTCGGCCCCGGCTATCCCCCACGTGATGACCGATATGATCGTCACCGGCGAAGAGTCCGGTAAGGTGGACGAAGTCTGCGAGCAGATCGCGGACATCTACGAAGAGGAAGTGGAAATCGAGACGCGCAGTCTTGGCGAGGCCCTCCAGCCCATCTTCACGGTGATTGTCGGTATCGGCGTCATGATCCTCTTCGTGGCGCTCTTCCTGCCGCTGATCACGTCCCTCGACTCGTTGTCCGGTTCGGGCGTGTAAGGCGAAACCCATTGAGATTACATTCGGGGCGTCCAGCGCAGGCTGGACGCCCCGGTTTTTTTCAGAGCACTTGATCGGACCGATCGGTCGGATCCGACTGATCGGTCCGATGGATTCAAGGTCGCCCCCCCGGTTTTAAAATTATTTCCTAAACCCCCGCCGCGTGAATCGCCTGCCGCAGTTCTTTCGCTGCGGCGTACACATCCGGCGCGGCCGTCACCGCCGTGACCACGGCCACGCGCCGGGTGCCCCGGGATACGACCTCGTGGAGATTGTGGGCCTTGAGTCCACCCATGCAGGTGAATGGAATCGAGACACGGGGACGAATGACGTCGATCATCTCGGGGCCCACCACGCCCGTGGGCACATCTTTCGTCTGGGTGGCGAAGATGGGCCCGATGTTGATGTAGGTCGCGCCCGCGGCTTCGGCAGCCAGCGCCTCCGCAAGATCGTGGGTGCTGGCGCCTACCAGGAGATCGGGCGCGATGCGGCGGGCCGCCGCCACCGGGAAGTCGTCCTGGCCCAGATGCACGCCGTCCGCGCCAATGGCGAGGGCAATGTCCACCCGATCATTCACAATCAGCAGCGCACCCGCTTCACGGCAGCGGTCGGCAAAGGCCTCGCCCTTCCGAACCAGTTCTGCGGCGGAGCAGTTCTTCTCGCGAAACTGGATCAGGCGCACCCCCGCCCTCAGGCAGGCATCAAGTACATCCAGCCCGCTGCGCCCCGCGCAGAAGGCCTCGGTGATCACAACATAGAGGTCGGCCTGGGCGAATCGGGCCACGCGTGTTGCGAGGTCCATCAGCCTCCCCCGACGAAGCGCACGAGCTCCAGCGTGTCGCCGTCGGCCAGGGGCGTGTCGCCAAACTGTGCGCGGGCCACAATATCGTCGTTGCGCTGCACCACGAGGGCATCGCAATTGACTTCGAGCGCGTCGAGCAACTGCTGCAGGGACGTGCCGGCGTCAACCGTGCGGGCTTCTCCGTTCAGGGTGATATTCATGATTTCGAGGGTACTCCAATGGGTTCGCAGGCCCAATCGGCCCGTCCGCCGATTTTATAATAGCCCCAGGCGCTTTTTGAAATATTGGGGCCCAAAATAACCTTCACTGACCTTCAGCCGGGTGCTTTCCCCGATGGCGGGCCATTGAAACCGCTTCAGTTTGCCCCCCCGCCATGCGAGAAAGGCGTACTCTTCGTCTTCCAAAGCCTTGTCGAACTCCAGCGAAAGCTTCCGTGGCCCCCAGGCGCCCGTCTCCAGGACTCGAATGCGGAAGCCCGCACACGACACCACATCTCCGGGCTGGTAGGGGTAAGCATGGCTGCGCATGAGCCGTTCAAAGGGCGTCGCGAGCATTTCTCCGTCCAGCACGGTAAGTTCAAAGCTGTTATTGCCCGTGCGGGTGACTTCGTGATCCGCTGGGGCCATGCTGAGGGTCTGCCAGCCCAGGGGGCGCGGGTAGTTCAGGTATCGGCGCATGACCACCGGGTAAAATCCGGTATAAGGGTCTGCCGCGAAGAGGCAGAAGACACGCTGCCCCGTGACCGTCACGGGATCCAGTTCGACGTCGCGGAAGGCGTCTTCGGAAAGCCGGGTGAAGGTGGGAATTACGACGCTCGCACCCGCCCAGATGAGAGGTGCGAGGAGTACGTGGATGATGACAAGCCAAAGCGCTGTCACGCGGGAGAGTGTCGGAACTGTTGCGCAAGCCCGACGCAGGCACGGATCGAGAAAAACGGCAACGAGCGCACAGGCCCCCAGCGAAGGCAGCGTCAGCAGCCGTCCCGAGGGAAAGGTGGCCAGGGCGGGCAAGGCCGCGAAGAGGGAGCCCAGAAGCAGCCAAGCGAGATGGTGCCGCGTGCGAGCATCCAAGCTGCGCCAGACGGGCCGGAGGGCCGCCGCAAAAAGTGCCAGCAGGACCAGCGCGACGAGCGGCATGAGCAGACCCGCGCCGGGAAGAAATATGGAAAGCTCCACGGGCAGGCTGAAAAACTGAGCACCGGCCAACTCCAGCATTCGGCCGGGCGCGAGGGCGAGAAAGAGGGGCCATTCGCCGACCGGATCGAAATACACGCCGGAGCCTTCCGTGCCGTAGCCGCCGAACTTGTATCCGACGATATAGATGACGCCCAGCAGTGCGGCGGGCGCGAGGCACCGGGCGCGTTCGCGCCAGGGGCCGTTCCCGAGAAATTCATAGGCGGCGACAAAGCCCAGAATGCCCAGGGCGGTCTCGCCCCCAAGCAGCCCGGTGGCATAGCCCACCAGAGAAAGGGGCATTCCGGGACGCCACCCATCCTCGCGCCAGCGCAGGTGCGCAGCCAGACCGAGCAGCGCGGGCGCGGCGGAAACGAGGGCATTGCGGTTGGAAAGCCACAGCACGGGAAGCAGGTGTCCCTCGTCGACGATATAGAGAAGAATGCACAGCCCCGCCACAGGGAGGGAAAAGAGGCGGCGATAGATCAGGAAGGCCCCCCAGACCAGCAGGGCATACCAGAACATGCTGTGGAGGTGGTGAAAGACGGGGCGCTCGCCGAAGAGGTAAACGTCGAACATCATGGTTGCGGAGGAGAGGGGGCGGAAGAAGTGGAGCTTCAGCGCGGGCCACGTGTACCAGGGATAGGGACCCGTGTTGATGTATTCCGCCATGGCGGTCTCATCGCCCGTGGCAAAGAGGAACAGATCGAGGGGCGCGGCGCCAAAGCCGTCGCCCCGAAGGGTAAGCAGGTGGAGATAGTCGTCGAAGAAGAAGCCCGCGCCGATGGTGGGCAAGGACACCAGGAGCGCGGCAATCACGACCGCGCGGGACCGCTGCAGTCGCGCCGCCAGGGCAAGCGTGAGCTGGGTAATTCGCGCGATCATGGGTGTCCGTTTAGTCCGTCGAGACCGTAGCCCCGTGGGGCCGCGGCCATCACCAAGTCACCTTGACCGCATGGGCCGACAAGTCCCGAGGGCAGATCGTTTCGTCATGGGGCAACCGCGTGGTGTTGGTGAAGGGGCTCGGCTGGGTGCCCTCCTCGATCTGGATCTGATCAAAGCGGACTATTCCCGTGCCGTCCACAATACCGGCTTCGAGATAGAGCTCTTTCAATTCGGCCGGAAAATCCGTCCCCGGCCGGAAGACGACGGAAAGCTTACGCCACTCCCCTTCATCGCATATATGCAGCAGATTGGTGACGCCCGAATTTCCAATGGCGTCGACCCAGGCCAGACGGACGCGACCGGCGGGAACCCTATTGGAGCCGCTCTTGTGGGTGAGATTCTCCGTGCGGGTCGCCAGCGATAGCACATAGGGTTTCGAAGGATCGAGGCTCGCGCCTTCATCCAACACTTTGAGTTCGACAGCATCCACGAGGGCATCGCCATCCCCACCGGCCAGCCGCCACACTTCCACGGTGAAGTTTTGGGGATCAGTCTCGGCGGGAATCGGGGCTTCCAGCTTCATCTCGGCCCAGGCGCCTGTGCCTGGATGGGCGGCGTGCACTTCCTCTTGAAATCCCGGACCGGCATAACGTAGCACGAGGCGAAGGTTGTCGGGGGTGTTGCTCAGGCCCATGGCCTTCACCTCCAGCGTCCGCCCGGGCGCCGTGCCCACCTCAATCGATTGCTGCGCGATGGTCGTCTCCGGTGCGACGGCCAATTTCAGTCCCCGTGTATTTTCGAAGCCTGCGTCCGTCATGGAGAGGGTCGACAAGCTCCCGATCTTCCAGCCCACCGGCATGCCGCCAGCCCACGCCTCAAAGCCGTTGTTGCGCAGGCGGTATTTTGCGGGGCTCACCGCCGTGCGAAACATCGTCTCCCAGGCGTCTTTACCGGCCACATCCTCCTCCTTCAGCGCCACCTGAAGCGCCACGCTGCCGGCGTAGACATCGTCCACCGTCTTGCTCACGCCCTCCGGCTGCTCGCCCCGCGTCCGGCCTTCGAAACCGCCATTGTGAATGTGATTGGTCGCGGGCGCGCCCAGCATGAAGAGCCGGAGCCCCTTCGGGACATTGCCCGTGGAAAAATTATACTGTTCCGCGCCCGCATCGTTGAAGAAGTCCTGAAAATCGAGGGCGTTGTAATTCTGATAGCCGATGAACCACAGGTTGGAAATGGGGTACTTCGCCGCCACATCGTGCAGCAACTCGGGGGTGGGACCACCGTACTGCTCCGTAAAGCGCAGTTCCTCCTCGCGCCAGGGCAGGAAGCGGCTGAGATAATAGTGGGTGTAGGGCGCGCCGTGCTCATGTTCCGGTGTCATAAAGAGGAAGAAGTCACCATCGCGCACCGTCTGCGACGTGACACTGTGCAGGTTTTTCCAGTCGCGGATGGGTGCCCGATTGGTCACGAGCGGGCCACGGGGGAGATAGCCGTCCACGGGGTAGGTGTTGTACGCCTCATTGAGCACGGGGGCCATGGGCGCAACCAGCCCCAGCATCAGACCGGCATAGAGCAGATTCGTGATCGAAAGATTTCGCTCCGGGGCTGAAGTGGCGGTGCGCCGCCACAGTTGAATACTTCTCGGGGCCGTCAGCAGCCGAGCGACGAAGCGCGGCAGTACACAGGCGCCACAGGCCACCAGTACCACGGCGAAAACGGCGGTGAAAGAGAGGTAGCGCGAATGGTACCAATGGCCGGAGGTAACGAAAAAGAGACTGAGCGGGCCCAGGAGGAAGCCTCCTGTGAGGGGTGCGGCCAGGGCGGGAACGCGAAACCACAGGTCAAAAAAGCCCCAGACCCCCAGCACCAGCAGGAGGGGCCAGAGCCAGTCGGTGTCATTCCAGAAATAGGTCTTCAGATACTCCACACAATCATAAAAGGTGAGCCTGTAGCGGAGCTTGCCCGTGGCGGGATCGGTGAAGGCCATGCCGCCGCCCTGGGGCCGTTTGGGCGTGGGAATGGCCGACGTCTCCAGTTGCGCCGGAGCCGCTTCCGCACTTGCAACGCTCGCCGCCGGGGCCGCAACCGAGGGCTTGGACGCCAGCGTGAAGATTTTCGACGGATCCACATTCTTTTGAATCAGGAGGCTGCTCGCGGCCAGCGTGCAAAGGGCAAGCAGGCTCACGAGGCCCGCGCGACGTCGGAAGGACCCCCGGGATCGCTGGCACAGGAGATAGACAGCGGCCACGATGTTCATCATAGCGAGGGCAGGCGCAAAGCAGACATGAGAGGCCAGAGCAAGGAAAGCGGCGAGGGTGTAGCCCAGCCAGTCGCGCAGGCGGCCCCGCGACAGAATGCCGGAGAGGCACCACAAGGTGAGGAGCGCGAAGAACATCATCAGCGCGTAGTAGCGCGCGAAGGTGCTGTAATAAATGTGGAACGGGGCGAAGGCGACGATGGCGGCCGCGACGAGTCCCGCCGTGCGGGAATGGACCTGGCGCACGACCCCATAGGCCAGCACGATGGTCAGGAGTCCCGCAATGAAACTGGGGAAGCGCAGGGCGGCCTCGGTGTCTCCGAAGGCGAGGCTGCCCTTCGCGAGGAGATAGTAGAGGGGATAGCTCCGCGTTTCCAGTGTGTACCGTGCCGACTGCATGGCGCGCTCGCGCGTATACAGTTCGTCGTCGTAAAGACTGCTCCCGAGATCGTGAATCCGGAGAAAGGCCCCATAACCCACGATGACCAGCAACGCCATGAAGGCGGCGGTCCGGGCAATTCGCTTATCGTTCCAATATCCGCCCATGGCGCATTACTCCAGAAACTCAATCTTCTTCGTCTCAATCCTGAAGGGGCCGACGGCGCTGTCCGGAAGCTTCACACTGAGGAAGGCCTTCGCGATGGCCCCCTGCCACCGGGGGTGCTGGTGAATCCGCACCAGGCGCACCTCCTCCTTGTGGCGGTCGGGCTGCACAAAAGGCGTGCCCCGGTCGGTCGAAAAGGGCCAGCCTTCGCCCGCGGCCGTCACCTCGTCGGGACTTGCCCAGTACCATTCCAGCGCATAGGGGATGGGCATGCCATCTTCCACCCGGCTCACGGCCATGGTGACGCGGATATTGCGCACGGTGGCGGCATCGAAATTCAGGGTCAGCCCGGGGCCCGGACCCGTCTGCGCGGCGGTGTAGGCCACACCATCCGGCGTCTGGGCCTGCTCCGTTTTCGGGAAAGTCCAGGGACTCTCCGCACCCGGCGGGGCCGAGAAATCCCATTGCTGGACGATCTTTACATCCTCCTTCAGGGCCCATCCCATGCCATAGAGCACGCCGCCGGACAGGAGAAGCATGACCAGAAGGGAAAGAAGGGTATGCTCCGGAAAGGTATGACGCGTCGGAGCCGGGGCTGTCGGCCCGTCGGTGGCGGCGAGCAAAGCGTCCGTATCGGAATGCATGGATACCTCGCAGTGGGGTGGAAAGGACTTCAGGAGAGAGCCCGCATTATAGAGGGTCGCGGTTTGGGATGCAAAAGGAGGGGCTGACCACGGATTACACGGATAGCACGGATGCGAGTAATGCGAATGCTGGGTGCCCCAATAAACCACGCGCAGGGCACCGATCAGGCGTTGTGAGCACTGGCCCATCTCCGAGGGCGCGTTGAAAGGGTCGCGGTCCCTTGGGTATGATGCGCCGCTGCCCGCCATGCTATGGAATGGTCCGCCGCGCCCGCCCCGGTCTTGAACAGGTGCCCCATGCCCCACCTCTATGCCGTATCCATCGTCATTCCCGTCTACAACGAGGAAGAGTCTCTCCTGCAACTCTACGGAGAGATCGGAGCGGCCATGGAGTCGCTCCCCGGCCGGCGCTACGAGGTTATCTTCGTGGACGACGGCAGCACCGACGGCTCCGCGAAGATCTGCCGCACCCTCGCGGCGCGGGAGGGCGTGCGCGCCATTATCTTCCGTCGCAACTTCGGACAAACGGCGGCCATGGCGGCGGGTTTCGACGCGGCCCAGGGCGATGTAATCGTGCCCATGGACGCCGACCTGCAGAATGACCCCAGGGACATCCCCCGATTGCTGGAAAAGATCGAGGAGGGCTTTGACGTGGTCAGTGGCTGGCGCGCCCGACGGCAGGACAAATTCTTCTCGCGCCGTCTGCCGAGCCTGGTGGCCAACTGGCTCATCTCCAGGATCACGGGCGTGAAACTCCATGACTACGGCTGCTCCTTGAAGGCCTATCATCGCGATTTGGCGGAGCACATGCACCTCTACGGCGAAATGCACCGATTCCTGCCCGTCCTGGCGAGCTGGGCCGGGGCCAGCGTCGTGGAGATTCCGGTGAACCACCGGCCCCGCAGCTTTGGTCGCTCGAAATACGGCATCGACCGGACGCTTCGGGTCGTGCTTGACCTGATTACCATCAAGTTCCTCATGTCTTACCGGACCAAGCCCATGCAGGTATTCGGCAAGTGGGGGCTCTACGCGATGGTCATGGGCTTCGTGGCGGGCATTGTCACCCTTGCGGAAAAGATGGTCTACGGACAGGATGTTACGGACAACGCCTGGCTCTATATTTGCATTCTCTTCGGCCTTGGCGGGCTTCAGTTAATCGGTATGGGCCTCCTCGGCGAGTTGAGCGTCCGCACCTACTACGAGAGCCAGAATAAGACTATCTATACCGTGCGCGAAATCGTCGGCGGGGACTGAGCCCGTGCGCGTGCTCATGCTCAACTACGAGTTTCCCCCGCTGGGCGGCGGCGCGGCCCAGGCCAACCGCAATATCCTTCGGGCGCTGGCGGGCAAAGCCGACCTCGAGATCGATCTGGTCACCTCCTCCGTGGGCGAAAGCCGTCAGGAGCAAATCGCGCCGGGGCAGACCATCCACTTCGTGGATATCGGTAAGCGTGGCAGTCTTCACTACCAGACGAATCGCGATCTGCTGGCGTACAGCCTGCGGGCTTACCGCTATGCGCGCGCGCTGAAAAAGCAACAGCACTACGACCTGTGCCACGCCTTCTTCGGAATCCCCTGCGGGGTCATGGCCTGGCGGCTGGGCCTGCCCTATATCGTTTCCCTGCGCGGCTCCGATGTGCCCTTTTACAATGCGCGCTTCCGTGTGCCGGACACGCTTCTATTTAAACTACTCAGTACCCACGTGTGGAGCAGGGCGGCCACCGTCGTCGCGAATTCCGAGGGGCTGCGCGACCTGGCCCTGCAGTCCGCGCCGGACCAGGCCATCGATGTGATTCCCAACGGCGTGGACACGACCATCTTCAGGCCCGGCGAGCCACTCGACACCAACGGCGGACTGCGGATACTCACCGTGGCCCGCCTGATTCAGCGCAAGGGCATCGAGTACCTCATCGATGCCATGGCGCAACTGGGCGATGATCGCGCGACCCTCACCATCGTGGGCGAGGGCAACCAGCGCGAAGCCCTGGCGGCGCGCGCGGCGGACCTGGGCGATCGCGTGCGCTTTCTGGGCGCACTTCCCAACGCGCAACTGCCGTCGGTCTATCGCACGCACGATGTCTTCGTGCTCCCCTCGCTGAACGAAGGGATGAGCAACACCGTGCTGGAGGCCATGGCCTCGGGCCTTCCCATCCTCATGACGCGGACCGGCGGCGCGCGGGAGCTGATCGAGCCGGGCGTGAATGGCGATTTCATCGAGCCGGACGGTGCCGATATTGCCCGGGCGCTCCATGCCTACCTGCAACGGCCGGCGTTGATCCGCAGTCACGGCGCACATTCCCGCGCGAAAGCGGAGGTCCGGGGCTGGGACGATGTTGCTGCGGCCTATCTCGCCCTGTATAGCGCGGCATCCGGGGCGGGTGCCTGAGATGGACCGTCGCCTGCGCGTGGTCCATGTGGTGGACAGCATGAAACTGGGGGGCGTGCAGACCCTGCTTCTTTCCGTGCTGCCTCGACTGGCGGATCTCGACATCGACTGTACACTCGCGGTGCTCCACGGGCCGGGAGCTTTTTCGGAGGCCTTCGCCGCACGCGGAATTCCGCCGCATCATCTCGCGGCCTCTCGATGGGACCCGCGCATCCCCTGGAAACTGCGCGGACTGCTCCGCGCCGAAGCGCCGGATATCGTCCATGCCCACGGCGCGCCGTCCTGCCTCTTTTCGGAGTGGGCGCGGCCCGCGCGGCTGGTTGAGCATCTTCACCATATTCGCGGCGGTGGCAGTCTGAGCCAGCAGTGGATAGAGCGCACGCTCTATCGCAAGTGCGACGTGCTGCTGGCCTGTTCCCGGGCCGCGGCGGCAAGCGTGGCCACGCCCGTGGAGACGAGAATCCTGTACAACGGTATCGATCCGTCGCGCTTTCGCCCGCCCGCTGCGGCGGAGCGTGCGGAGGCCCGGAAGCGTTTCGCCATCGCGCCGGACGACTTCGTGCTGGGCATGACGGGCCGCATCACGGTGGACAAAGGCCAGCGCCGGGTCTGCGAAGCCCTCTACGCGGTTCGCGATCGCTACCCGCAGATTCGCCTGCTCCTCGCGGGAAGCGGGCCTGAGGAGGCCGCGCTGAAAGCCTGGTGCGCGGACCACGGCCTGACCGATCACGTGTATTTTGCGGGCTTCCAAGAGGATGTCCTTCCGGTGCTTCATGCCCTCGACGCGTATGTCATGGCGTCGGACGCCGAGGGCTTTCCGGTGGCCCTGCTGGAGGCCATGGGCACCGGTTTGCCCTGTCTCGTGTCGGACTTCTCTTCCGCAAGGGAAATTGTAGAGGATGGTGAGAATGCACTCATGTTTCAGCGCGGCAATACCCGCCATCTGGTCGAGGCCATCGCCGACTGTGTAGAATCGCCCCACAAGCGCCTGGAGTGGGGCGCGGCCGCGCGGGAAACGGTCATGCAGGAGTTCACCCTCGACCAGACCGTTGCGCTGTTTGCCGCCACCTACCATTCGCTAATTTGAGTCGGACACGGGAGAATCCATGTTTCAGATGATAAGGAAGGCCCTGCACGTGCTGCGCACGCCCGAGCGCCTGGAGATCCAGTCGCGGGTGGCGGCCGCCTATGCCCGCGCGGCGGCCACGGCGGCAGCGCGCGAAGTGGACCCGACGCGGCCCCTGTCGTGGGAATTCTCCGGATTCAGCCAGCACGGGGAGGACGGCATCATCGACTATCTTTGCTCCCGGATGCTGAAACGGAATCGCTTCTTCGTGGAGATCGGAGCGGCGGATGGTCTGCAGAACTGCTCCGCCTGGCTGGCCTTTGCGCGGCGCTGTGGCGGGGTGATGGTGGAGGGGGACCCGGGCCTGTCGGCGCGCTGTAAACAGGTGCTCCGTGAAATGCGCTGCCACAATGTCTCCGCCGTGCGGGAGCTGGTGGATCGGGACAATATCGAGAAGCTGATGAAGCGCTGCCCCTATCGCAACCCCGATGTGTTCATACTCGATATTGACGGCATCGACTACTACATTCTGGAGGCCGTGTTGTCGCTCGGCTTTGCCCCTGGCATTGTTGCGGTGGAGTACAACAGCGCCTTTGGCCCCGAACGGGCGATCACCGTGCCCTATGATGCCCGCTTCTCGCGAAAGGCGGCGCACCCGACGCGGCTTTATTATGGCGCATCGCTAGGGGCCTGGCATGCGCTCCTCGGCCCTCGGGGCTATCGCTTCGTCACGGTCGATTCCAACGGCGTCAATGCTTTCTTCATTCGTCCGGACTGCTTCCCCGAGGGCTTTGCAGATAGTCTGGATGGAGTCGCGTTCCAGGACAATTTGAGTGACCGGAATGGCGCAACCGAAGATGTTCGCCGCGCGGGCGACTGGTGTACGCCGCTACGGAACTGGAAAAGCCAGTTCGAAATGATTCGGGACTTGAAATTTGTGGACGTGTCCCAGGGCGGCGCGCCGTGAATCCGCCCCTGCACGTGTTGCTCGTGCCCGATGTGCCCTACTGGATTTGCGGCACCATCGCACGGGCCATCGCGACCCATACGCCCGGCATCGACGCCACGATTTGCTCGGGGCCTATCCTCCGCGCCCTGCCGAAGCTGGAAGCGTACGCCGGGCATTTTGATGTGGTGCACTTTCTTACGCCGCAGGACGCCAACAAGACCATCGATGCCTTTCGCGGGCGCATCGCCACTGTGGCCACGATTCACCACATGCAGGATGCTTCGAGCACGCGCGGCGTTGATCGCGCCGACGCTGTAATGACCGCTTCGCGCCAGTGGTACAGCCGCCTGCGCGCACTGGGCGTGGCCGAAGAGAAACTTGCCATCGTTCCCTATGGTATAGATATGGGGATTTTTCGACCGCCGACGGTGGAAGAGAAGCCTGCGATACGCGCCGCACTCGGTTTGGATCCGGAACGCTTCACCATAGGCTTCGTGGGGAAGCGCTCAAGCGACGCGGGCGGCCGCAAGGGCACCGATACCTTCGTGAAGGGCATACAGGTCTTACTCGGACAGGTCCACGTCCCGCAGGTGTTGATTATCGGTCCGGGCTGGGCGGAATTTGTCGCGTCCTTGGCGGCTTCGGGCGTCCACTGTCTCTGGAAGCCCTTTGTAGTCGGAGAGGCGGAATTCGCGACCCTCTATCGCGCCATGGACGCCTACTGGTGCACGTCCACCATCGAGGGCGGACCTGTGCCCGTGCTGGAGGCCATGGCTTCAGGCGTCTGCTGCCTCGCAACGGAAGTGGGGATGGTTCCCGAAGTGATCCGGAATGACGAAAACGGCTTCCTGCTGCCCTTCGACGATGCCACAGCCTTTGCCGAGCGCACGGTGACCTTGATGGGTGATCCATCGCGCTGCGCGTCTGTCGCGCGCGCGGCGGCGGCCACGATTGGCGATGGCTACCGCTGGGAGCAGTCTGCGCGTCACGCCACGAATCTGTATGTGACCGCGCTCAAGAATTTCTCCACACGAACCGACCGCGTGGCCCCGTACGCCCCGCTCAAGCCCTGGCCTGAGGCCTGGATCGCGGTGGAGGAGCGGCGTATGACCGAGGACTTCATCCGCGACGCCCACCATCCACCCGGTGCGACGGGACGCCTCTGGCGACAGTTCAAGAACAGCCGATGGGTCCGCAATTGGGCCGCGCTAATGAGCCTCCGTTGAGCGACACTCCCCTGTTGCAAATTGTTTTGCCCACCCGCGCCCCGTAGAATACGCGCCGAAGCCGCCACCTTGAGCCAACCATGTCCCCTGATTCAATCACATCGCCTACGGTCTCCATTGTCATCGGGGCCCACAACGCCGCCACCACCCTGTCCGCCACGCTGGACAGCGTGCTGGCCCAGACCTTCACGGACTGGGAGTGCATCGTGGTGGATGACGGTTCGGTGGATGACACGGCTGCATTGATCCACGACTATGCCGCGCGGGACCCGCGCGTGCGTTGTGTTGCGCTGGACTTCAATGTCGGACTGACCCGCGCGCTGGTGCGCGGTGTGGGCCACGCGAGGGGCCTTTGGCTTGCCCGCATCGACGCGGGGGACACGTGGCACCCGGAGAAGCTCGCGCGGCAGCTCACGTACTGCGCGGAGCATGCGGATACGGGGCTGATCGGGTGCTGGAGCGAGGACACCAATCGCCAGACCGGCGCCGTCGTGCTGAAGCGGAAACCTATCGAGCACGAGGCGATCATGGCGTCACTCCCGCGCTTATGTCCCTTCATTCACTCGACGATTCTGGCCCGCCTGGATCTCGTTCGTGCCTGTGGCAACTACGATCCGGCCTTTCAGTACGCCCAGGACTACGATCTCTACTTTCGTTTGCTTCAGCATACCCGTGGCCACAACCTGCCGGAGCCCCTCTGCCAGCGAAGCACCCACAATGCTTCGGCCATTTCCTATGCGCACTGGAAACCACAGTTGCGTTGCGGCCTGGCGATCCGCTGGAAGTACCATCGCCTCCACCGGCGTCCGTGGTATGAACTCATGCACCTGATGCCCGATATGTTGCGCCTGCTCGTGCCCGCATCGTTTAAGGGACTCAAGCAGCGCCTCGGGAGCGCACGCCATGCGCGCCAGGCTTAACCGCATCTGGTCCCACGGCGACGTGCGCTTTTTTGTGAGCGGCGCGCCGTGGAAATTGATGCAGACCGGCGCGCAGCTCGTATCGAGCGTGGTGCTCACCTGGTACCTCGCCAATTTCACCGGGGGCAACCTCTTCGCGGGCTATATCTACGCTATTTCACTCATGGAGCTCTTCGCGGTCTTTTCCTATATGGGAATTGGCGACAGCCTCTCCCGTTCCGTGGCTCGCGGCTATGAGTATTCTCTCATCGTGGGAACCCGGCGCGCGGCGTTTGTGTCCTTCAGCGGTGCGATCCTGCTGGCGGGGCTGGCGGCGTGGAACTGGGGTGTGACGGGCAATCGGGAGACTGCGATCAGCGTGGCCCTGTGCGCCCTCTTTTTCCCGCTCTACCGGCCCCTGCTGAACTATACCGCCTACCTCAACGGCACGCAGCAGTTCGCGCGGGAGAGCGCCTGGACCACCCTCTTGTTCACCGGCCGCGTCGTTGCGGTGATCGGCGCAGCTCTGTGGCGTCCCGACGACGCGTGGGCGGCCATCGCGGCCTATTTTGGTTCCCACGTGCTGCTCGCCGGCTTCATCTGCCTCCGCTGCGCGCGCCCCATAAAGGACCGGCGCATCGACCCCGATCTCTTCGCCTTTGCCACCTTTGTGACGCTGGTGAGTGGTGTGGTCATGGTGGAAAACCATTTTGACAAGGTGCTTGTGGGCAGTCTCGGTTCGAAGCGGCAGTTGGAGATCCTTTACCTTGGGCTGCTGCCCTACACGAAGCTGCGTTCGGTGCTGATTCCGGCCTTCGCGGTATTCACGGCCCGCTTTGCCAATGGCACGATGAAGCTCACCTGGAGAAAGCTGCTGTATTTGCTCGTGGGCGGCCTGGCGACGGCGGCGGCCTCCTTCGTGCTCAGCAGCCTGATCATCCAGTTCTTCTTTCCCAAGTTTCCGGAGTCCATGGCCCTGGTGCAGCTTTGTTCCCTCGTGCTGGTCGTGACCCCGGCGAATCTGACCTTCAATGTCTACTTCCGCGCCCTGGGCGATCGCGGCGGGATCATGGTGCCCACCCTGCTCTCGCGCGTGGCCAGTCTCGCCCTCGCGGTGCCGGCCTGGTACTGGGGCGGGTTGCCGGGACTGGTGGCGATGAAGTTCGTGGAGCAGGGCCTTCTTTTCGCGCTGCATGTGCGTCGCTGGCGGAGGATGAATTGTGAATTGTGAATTGAGAATGGGTCTTATGGGTCTTATGGGTCTTATGGGTCTTATGGGTCTTATGGGTCTTATGGGTCTTATGGGTCGTATGGGTCTTATGGGTCGTATGGGTCGTATGGGTCGTATGGGTCGTATGGGTCGTATGGGTCTGGGTGCGCGGAGTTGACGACGCGCTCCAGACTCCAGACTCCAGACAACAGACTCCAGACAACAGTCAACAGTCAACAGCCTCCTCTCCCGTGAAATCCGTGTCCACTTGCAGGTATAGTGCTCTTGTCCCCGCTGGCCCGTCGTGCGGGGTGGCACGCACATGTCGAGGCAGATCATCGTGGCACCTACCACCGTCAAGGAAACCATCTTCGCTGTAGAGTCCCTCGCCGTGTTCGGCGCGCCGCCCGCCTTTGAGGAGCCGCTTCACGTCGGGCGTCCGAATATCGGTGATCGAAAAGCGATTCTGGCGCGGATGGAGGAGATGCTGGACCGGAACTGGCTCAGCAACAACGGGCCTTTTGTGCAGGAGTTCGAAGCGCGCATCGCGGAGGCCGCCGGGGTGAAGCACTGCATCGCCGCCTGCAACGCCACGGTGGCCCTGGAGCTCGCCATCCGCGCGCTGGGGATGAAGGGCGAAGTCATCGTACCGTCCTTTACCTTTATCGCCACGGCCCATGCACTCCAGTGGCAGGAGATCACGCCGGTCTTCTGCGATATCGATCCCCACACCCGCACCCTCGATCCGAAGAAGGTGGAGTCGCTGATTACCGCGCGGACCACCGGCATCATCGGCGTCCATCTCTGGGGCCAGCCCTGCGATGTGGAGGGACTGGCGGAGGTGGCCCAGCGCCACAATCTGAAGTTGCTCTACGACGCGGCCCACGCCTTCGGCTGCTCGCACAAAGGGAAAATGGTAGGCGGTTTCGGCAACGCCGAGGTCTACAGTTTCCACGCGACGAAGTTTCTCAATGCCTTCGAAGGCGGAGCCATCGTCACGAATGACGACGACCTGGCCAGGCGCCTGCGCCTGATGAAGAATTTCGGCTTCGATGGCCCCGATTCCGTGGTCTATCTCGGCATCAACGGAAAGATGACCGAGGCCTGCGCGGCCATGGGGCTGGCCTCACTGGAGTGCATGCACACCTTTGTCGAGGTCAACCGGCGCAACATGGCGCGCTATGACCTCCGCCTCGCGGACCTGCCCGGTGTGGTCCTGCTTACGGATGAAACCCTGGAGCAGCGAAATTACCAGTATGTGATCGTAGAGGTTGACGAAGAGAGCGCCGGTCTCAGTCGCGATGAACTGTTGAAAGTACTGCATGCGGAGAATATCCTCGCGCGGCGCTATTTCTACCCCTGCTGCCACCGCATGGAGCCCTACAAGACCCTCTTCCCCGAGGCGCGTCTCCGCCTGCCCCACACGGAGCGACTTTCGGAGCGGGTGCTTTGTTTGCCCACGGGTACCGCCATGAGCGAAGCCACAATTGACGCCGTCTGCGATGTGATCTGGACCGCAGTCCGCCACGCCGAGGCCGTCAAAGCAAAACTTGCCGAAGGATCGTAGGGACAGCGTCGCCCCGCGATCCAAAGATGCGACGAACGCCATGGGTCCATGGTTCTGGCTGGACCGGGCGAACTTCACGTGTACTGGCGGGGCTGTTGTTTGGCGGCGTGATGCGAAGCAATGGAGCAAGCCCAGTTGTCATGGGTGGAATTATAAAAATCACATTCGCGAGGCGCTACTACGTTTCGAACGTCCGGGCTGACTTCCCTCACAACAGGACAGCCCCGCCGGTTGATGTGGGATTCGCCAGATCTAAGCAGAACTGCGGACTCGTAGCGCTCTTCGCTACTTCAGGACACGGGGCGACGCTGTCCCTGTGCGTCCGCGAATGGCAGCTTACTTTTTCATCACCTCTCGCAAGAAGGCGTCCATATCTCCGTCAGCGCGAATGCCGAGGCGGGTGAGGCAGAAGTCGAATCGCACGGGGTCTTCCGGGCAGACGACCTTGAATGCCTGGGTGATCTCCAGCGCCGTTTTGAGATCCGCGCTGTTGCGACGTGTCAGGCCCAGGCCGAGGGCCACGCGGTGCATGTGCGTGTCCACGGGGATGATGAGCCGGTGGGAACCGAGTTCCGGCCAGAGGCCCAGATCCACCGCGTCGCTCCGCACCATCCATCGCAGATACATAAACCACCGCTTGCAGGCGCTGCCCAGTGCAGGGTCGGGCAGCAGATAGTTTTTCGCCAGCGGCCCGCTGTCCCGCAGCGCATGCACGAAGCGGGTGAGAGCCGGGAGCAGGGTGGTATCTTCAGGATTATCCAGCGAAGCGATGGCCGCGCCGAGGGTGCCGTGCTCCCGGAGAAGCGCCCCCGCGCCCGCCAGCAGCGAGGCCATTTCCACACCCGTCACATAGCGGTGGCGGAAACCCGCAAGGCGCAGATTCAGATCCTCCAGCGTGAGATGTGGCACGGTAAGGGCGGGATCCGGCAGGGCCCGCAGCACGATTTCAATGCTCTTCAGAATCTGCTTTACATTGCCAAAGGCAAGAGACGCCGTGATGAGGCCCACGATCTCCTGATCGCGGGGATCCGCATAGCCATACAAAGGCACCAGGGGATCGGGATCAACAAAGTGGCGGTGGTTGTAGCGTGCGTATAGGCTATCCAGGGGCTCCAGAAGTGACGCGAGCTTTCGCCCCCGCGCGGCTGTAATCCGTGACGTTGTCATTGGGCCGCACCGGGTTTTCGCCCGCTGATGATGCAGTAGCGAAAGTGTGGCCGGCTCATCCCCAGCAGGATGCCCAGGAAAGGTGCGATGGCGTTGTTCTTTCGGTCCTGGCTTAATCGGCGCAATTCGCCACTCCGCAGCAACTTTCCCAGAAATTTTAATTCGGTCCAGGGCACATGGGCGACGGAAGGCGCGACATTCCAACTGATATCGTCCGTGACGATTTCTTCAAAGCCGGCGTCCGCGAGCGCATGCTCCAGCGGCCCGATCTCGGCCATGTCCTCCAGCGCCCAGCATTCGCAACAGCGGCGGTAGGCGGCTTCCAACAGTCGCGGCATGGGCCGGCTGTTTGCGCGAAAACAATCGGCCACGGCGAAGCGCGCGCCCGGCTTCAACACGCGGTAGAGCGCATCGACAAAGTCCCGCTTGTCCCGCCCCCGCGCATAGCACGCGCTTTCGATGGCGAAGGCACCATCTGCGGAATCGGGTGGGAAGGGCGGCTCGGTGTAGTCCGCTTCCACGAGCACGACACGGTCATCGAGGCCGGCCTCGCACGTAAGGCGCGTGCCATATTCGGCCTGCCATGGCGTGACCGTCAGCCCGCGAAACTGAGCGGTGGCGTGGTGCCGCGCCATGTAACGCGATACGGTGCCCAGCCCGCAGCCCAGGTCCAGCACGAGGGGACGTTGAAGAGCGTCGATGGCCAGGCGGCGGTAGACCTGCTCGTTCATCTCATCGAGCATGCCCTCCAGATGGAACGGATTCATGCCGCGGCGCCAATAGCCGAAGTGCATGTTGAAGGACGGGCTCCACTCGCTGTAGTCCAGCCCGGCGGCCTCGAAATACTGGATGACCCGCTCGCGATCGCTGGACGGCGCGCTCTTCACGTGGCCCGATTCCGGTCGTCTTGAACGCCGGCTACGAGTTCCACAATCTTCACGGCGGATTGGTTCAGCCCGCGCATGAAGGGCAGGGCCGAGGCGCGGATGAACTTTTCGATCAGGCCGAGGCTGAGATTGATCAGATTGGCGGTGCGCTGCCGGCCTTCGGAGGTATCGTTTACCCAGAAGAGGATCACGCCCATCTGGTAGAGCCACAGAATTTTCGCGAGGTGGGGACGCAGCACGGCCGACGCCTTCAGGTTGCTGCCCGCGATCACTTCGTCGATCAGGCCGATGGCCTCATTGCGCATCGGGGTCGACTGGGTGCTGAAAGGGGAGAGGGGGTGATTCCAGTCCGCGGCCTGCCGTGCGAGGACGGCGGCCAGCTCGCGGAAGGGGGACATCTGCTCCAGCTTGAACTGCAACAGCGCGGTCATGCGCTCCTTGAAGTCCTGAGAACGGGCCACGATCTGCTGGTTGTATTCACGAGCCTCGGCGCTGGTCTGGGCATAGAAGTGCAGCACCAGGGCCTCTTTGGTTTCAAAGTGGTAATAGGCCGCACCGAGGGAAAGCTCGCAGGAACTGGCGATCATGCGCATGGTGGTCTTTTCGAAGCCATGCTCCTGAAAGAGGGCAAAGGCCGTGTTTAAGATGAGGGTCTTGGTAAGATCGCTTTTTTTGGGTTTGGGGGTGTCCATGGGGTGCTCCGTTCTGAACGTGTTCGGAGTTTAGCACGGGAGCCGGGTGCGGGTAAATGAGGCAGAGACGTTAGGGACAGCAGTGACAGCAGAAAATGAGACTAAATTAAGTGCCATAGTGGTCAAGAATCGCGAAGTATCCGAACACTCAAAGGCACCCGGCGTCGGCATTGAAAATCTTCATCCGCGTTTCTTAGGTTAGTGACATTTGGAACAGCAGGGGCTTCACCCTTGCCGTCTCCGCGGTCCCTGTGAGCTAACCTTAATTGCCTTCGTCCTCGTCCGCGGTCCCCAGCAGTCCTTTCAGTCCCTCGAAGGCATTGAAGCCCAACGTCACCTCCGTGCGCCCAATCGCGCCGGGGCTCGTGCCCGCTTCACGCTGCACTGCATCTTGATGCTCGTCGTCGTGGCAGTAGAGGCAAAGCAATTCCCAATTGCTGCCGTCGGGCGGATTGTTGTTGTGGTTGTGATCCTTGTGGTGGACAGTGAGTTCGCGCAGGTCCGCGCCCTCAAACTCGCGGGCACAACGGGCGCAGAGGTGGGGGAACAGCTTCAGCGCCTGCTCGCGGTAACCACCTGCCCGCTCCGTCTGGTGCTTTCGGGCGTTGGCCACAATCTGCGCGCGGCGCGCGGGGTCAATCTTTACTTTTCTAGGTCGCATGAGATGCTCCATTGGTTGAGCAAATAGTGCTGGCTGTTCACGATTTCAACATAGTACGCGTCCCGAGGGCAATAGAACGAATAGCGTGGATTTATCCCAGGTTCTTCCGGAAGCGCAGGGTGGCCAGGGTGAGCACGAACATGCCCATGCCCGCCAGGATAACGCCGTTCATCCACAAATCTTCAAAGCCCGTATCCCGCAGGATGATACCCCGCAGGATCTGAATGAAATAGGTGGCGGGCACCGCCTGTCCGATCAAGTAAATGATGTGGGGCATGGAGTCCTGCGGGAATATGAAGCCCGACAGGAGCACCGAAGGCAGAATGATGAAGAAGGAAAACTGGAGCGCCTGGATCTGGTTGCCCGCGAAGGTGGAGACGAGAAGCCCGAGGCCCAGCGCGGTGAAGAGAAAAATGAGCGTGAAGCCCGCCAGGAGCACCACGCTGCCGGCGATGGGCACTTGAAAGAGGAAGCGCATGAGCACCAGCACCGACACGGTTTCCATGATGCCCACAATGCCATAAGGCAGGAGCTTGCCGAGGATAAGCCCGAGGCGCGACACGGGGGTCACCATGAGCTGCTCCAGGGTTCCGGTCTCTTTCTCCCGCACGATGGCGAAGGCCGTGAGGAGCATGGTGATCATCTGGAGGATGATACCCACGAGGCCCGGCACCATGAAGTTCGCCGTGCGCATGTCGGGATTGAAGAGCACCCGGGGCTGGGCCGCGATGGGCGGCACCGTAGTGCCTCCGGAAACATCCGCCAATAAATCGATGGACTTGCGCAGGGCGATGGCGTTGCTCACGTTGAGGGCCTGCATGGCCACCGTGGAATCGCTGCCATCGATCAAGACCTGGATTTCGGTATGTTCCCCTGTCAGCAGCCGGTCGCTGTAGTCGTGGGGAATGATCAGGCCGATCTTGGCCTCGCCCCGAACGATGGCGTGGTTCACTTCCGCGCCGGAAGTTACTTCGCGCTTGATGGTGAAATAGCCCGAATTCGTAAAGCTGTCGATGAGCGCGCGGCTCTCGGCGCGCCCGTCGAGGTTGTACACCACGGTGGCGATATTCTTCACATCCATGTCGATGGCATACCCGAAGACGGTCAACTGGGCCGCGGGCACCAGCAGCATGAGGAAAAGGGTGCGCGGGTCCCGAAGGATGTGGCGGGACTCCTTGTACATGATGGAGACGAGGCCCTTAAACACCGGCGCGCTCCTTCGCCCGCAGCCGCGTGAGGGTTACGAAGACATCCTCCAACGTCGCGGGGATCTCCCGGACCTCCGCCGAGGGAAAGCCGTCCTTCTCCAGATCGTTCTTGAGCTGTGGGCCCGATCCGCTCTCCGCCAGCACGTGGAGGGCGTCGCCGAAAATCGTGGCGTCCATCACATAGGGCATCTCATTGAGGCGGCGCATGGCCATCGCCACGCGGGGCAGACGCAATTCATAGCGCGCCGTGCCCTCGGGCGTAACCTCCGGCAGAGACTTCAGCTCGCCGGGCGTGCCGTGGACCATGAGCTTCGAATAGTAAATATAGCCCAAGTGGCTGCAGCGCTCGGCCTCATCCATGTAGTGCGTGGTGACGAAGAACGTTACGCCCTGGCCCGCCAGATCGAAGAGCAAGTTCCACAGGTCCCGGCGCGCCACGGGATCGATGCCCGCCGTGGGTTCGTCGAGGAACATGAGGCGGGGCTTGTGCACCAGGGCGCAGGCCAGGGCCAGACGCTGCTTCCAGCCGCCGGAGAGCCGGCCCGCGAGCTGCTTCCGGAATTCGCCAATGCCCACAATGTCGATGACTTCATCGATACGATCCGAACGCTCCCGGCGGGGGATGCCGTAGATGCCCGCATAGAATTTCAGATTCTCCATGACCGACAGGTCGGCGTAGAGGCTGAACTGCTGGGACATGTAGCCGATGCTCCGCTTGATCGCTTCGCTGTCGCGCACGAGCTGGTAGCCCAGCACCGAGCCCGTGCCCGAAGTGGGGTGGAGCAGGCCGCAGAGCATGCGAATCAGCGTGGTCTTGCCCGAGCCGTTGGGGCCGAGAAAGCCGTAGATATCGCCCTCCACAATCTCCATGCTGACGCTGTCCACAGCCGTCATGCTGCCGAAGCGCCGGGTGAGATTGTTGACCTCGATGACACTGGCCATCAGTTGGCCCCGTTGATCTTGGGCAGGCGCGCGGTCACGGCCATGCCGGGCCGGAGTTTGCCGCCGTGGGAGTCGAGGCCGACGGTCACGCCAAAGACCTGCTGCACGCGCTCTTCCTCGGTCTGGAGGTTGCGCGGGGTGTACTCGCCTTCCGCCGCGATCTGCTTGATCTTGCCCGTGAAGGTTTCGGGGCCGAAAGCATCGGCCGTAAAGGTGATTCCCTGCTGGAGCTGGAGGTGACCGAGCATCTTCGCGCCCACGAAAAGGGTCACTTCGAGATCTTCCGGATCCACAATCCGCACCACGGGGCCGGGCTTCACCAGATCACCGGGACGCACATCGAGCGATTCGATAACGCCGTTCTGCGGCGAGATGATGGCCATTTCGCGCAGGCCAACCCGCGTGCGCTCCAGATCGGCGGCGGCGGCGTCCCGCGCGGCTCGGGCGGCGGCGATGTCCTCCACCCGGGGGCCGATTTTCAGTTCATCCCGCGCGGCCTGGGCCTGATCGCTCGCCGCGCGGGCCATGTCGATCTCTTCCACCCGCGCGCCGCTGAGCACGAGGTCGCGCTGCTCCTTCGCGCCCTTGAACTGGGCCTCGGCAGCATCCAGCGCGGCCTTGGCCTGATCAAACTGGCGCTGCGAGGCAACCTCCTGGCTCAGCAGGTTCTTGACCCGCTCAAATTCCTTCACGGCCACGTCGCGCTGGGCCTGGGCGGCCTCCAGCGCGGCGGCGGCGGCCCGAATTTCCTCGTTGCGCGCCCCTTTCAGCGCCATGGCGAGCTGGGCTGCTGCCGCTGCGGCGGCGGCTTCCCCCTGGCGCAGTTGCTCCGGCGTGGCGCCCGCTTCGAGCTTCGCCAGCAGGGCCTCCCGGCTGGCAAGCTGGGCCTCGGCTGCAGCGACGAGGGCTTTCGCCTCGGCATCGTCCAACTGGACCACCACGGCATCCTTCGCGACGGTATCGCCTTCCTCCGCCAGCACGGCCATGACCCGGCCCCCGATGCGGGAGCCCGCCGTGGTGTGGCGCGACTCGATCTCGCCCGTCACATGAACGGCGCCGTTATCCGTGTTCGGACAACCGGCGAGCAAGAGTAGTGAAAAACAGGCAACTGCAATGAACTTGTACAATCTAGTCTTCCTTACGAAGCGGGCGTTGCCCCATGCCGGGATTTTGCTGTGACGGCTTGCGATATTTTCGCAGATCGCAGGGACTACAGAGACGGCAGAAAATGAGAGGGGACGGATCGTTCTGCCGTCTCTGTAGTCCCTGTTGTCCCTGCAATCATGCAAGTGTCGTGAAATCATGAGGAATCTTCCGGCAGACCCACAAAGGCCCGGCAGGGTGCGCCATCCGCATCGTGAATCGGCATGGGCAGCACAACAAATGGGTAGGTTCCGGCGGGCACATCGCGCAGGCAAAGTCCCTCCACCACAAAAACGTCGTTCTCCAACAGGATGTGGTGGGTTGGGCCGGAATTCTTGTAGGGGGCAATGGAGAGATAGTCTATCCCGACGAGGCGCACGCCCTCGTCCACCAGTCTCTGCGCGGCTTCCGGCGCGATGGCCACAAAGGCGGTATTGAAAGGGCCGTTCACCGGGTAGTCGCTGTTCTTCGTCTTGAAGAGCACACGGCGGGGCAGGGGACCCGAGCCCAAGTGCTCCGCTTCAATCCTATCCACCTCGGGCAGGTGAATCACCGTCGCTTCGCCGAAATAGACCTCGGGGTCGATTTCATGGAGCTTTCGGCCGCCCTCTTCGAAGTGCCACGGCGCGTCGCAATGGGTGCCCGTATGCGTGGGAAGTGTGATCGTGGAGGTGTTGCAACTCGCCCCCTCCGCGATACGGCTCGACGCCACCAGGCGCACCGGGTCGTCACCGGGCCACACGGTGGTACCGTCGTGGATGGGGATGCTTACGTCGTGCCAGCGCACGTTCATCGGGGAAGTTTCCATGGGGGCCTATTATCGCACAGGAAAGGCCTTGGGTGACACCGGGCGCGGCGTGATGGGTCTTATGGGTCTTATGGGTCTTATGGGTCTTATGGGTCGTAGGGGTCGTAGGGGTCGTAGGGGGGCTGGCGGCTGTTCTCATCGTGACCCATACGACCCATAGGACCCATAAGACCCATTCTTCGTGCTCTTCACGCAGGCTTCCTCCGATCTGCTATAATCCCTCCGGGCGTCCACATCAACTCGGGGCGCTCCCTTATTTTAGCGCCCGCCCTTGACAGTCGAAGTATGGAGGATTCCCGGTGGGAGTACCGGTGCTCAGTGAATTTCAGAAGCTCAGCCAGCCACCGCGCCAGTTCCTCGTATTCAGTGCCCTGAATCTGTTCACCTGGTTCTCCATCGGCGGACCCGTGATGGTGCTATTTGCCCGTCACATCGAAATGCCCGCCTCGTGGATCGGCGTGCTCAATTCCTTCCTTCAACTGGCCACCCTCCTCGTCATTGTCACCATACCCCTGGTGTTGAAGCTCGGATCGAAGCGCCTGCTGCTCATCACCTGGTCGCTCCAGAGCGTGGCCGCATCTCTGCTGTTTCTCGTGCCCTGGTTTCTCAAGGCCTACGGGCCCCACGTGGGCTGGTGCGTCATGCTGGCCGCCGTCCTCGGGTTCTGCCTCGTTCGCGCCACGGGCATCGGCGGCTGGTTTCCCCTGATCCACGATGTGGTGCCGAAAGCGGAACAGGGCGCCTTTTTCAGCACGGAAATGGCCCTGCTCCAAGGATGCACGGTCCTGGCGACGCTCGTCCAGGCCTTCATCCTCGGCAGTGAGCCCACCGTCGGCCGCTTTCTGTTTATCAATGGTTTTGGCATCACGTGCGGCCTGCTCAGCGCGTTGTGGCTGAAGCGTATCCCCGTCGCCGAGCAAAAGCGCACCCCGATCAAAGGCAGCGGCAGCATTGAGGCCTACACGGCGGCCCTCAAGGACAAGAGCTACCTCCTCTTCGTCTTCACCACTGTAACGTGCTTTTCCGGCTTCGCCTGGATCAACACAAGCATCGTGCTTTATATGCGCGACGCCATGCATTTCACTGACATGAACATCATGATTTTCCTGGCGGCGGGCAATTTCGGTGTGCTACTCACCATTGCTTTCTGGGGCCGCTTCGCGGAGGACAGCGGCACGGGCTATGCCGGGCTGCTCGCCATGCTGGGCCACTCTTTCGGCGCGATTGCCTACTTGTTTCTACCCCCGGGCGCGCCGTGGTCCGCCTGGCTCCTGCCGCCCACCCTCGTCTGCACCACCCTGCTGGGCGCGGCCTACTGGACCATCAATCACCGCTACATGATCAGCCTGGTGGACAAAGAGCACAAAGTGGGCTATACCAACCTGTGGATCGTGGGCACGGCCCTCGCCATGGGCGTCACCCCCGTCATCACCGGCTACATCATCGAGCACTACGGCATGCTCGGCTTCCGCGCTGCCTTCGCCATCTCCGGCTTCGGCGGGATCCTGGCGGGCCTCGCCAACTTCTGGGTCGTGCACAACCGCCGCCCCCTCCGCCACGCCCTCGACGAACTCGTCAATCCCATGCTTCCCCTGCGGACCGTCGGGCGTATCGCCTGGGTGACCGTGGGACTTCATTCAAGTAACCGACGGACCGTGGTGCACGATGAGCACACCCGGAAGGCAGGATGATGGGTCTTATGGGTCTTATGGGTCTTATGGGTCGTATGGGGTCTCAGTACTATATTGACCCATACGACTCATAGGACGCATAAGACCCATATTCAGCCTTCAGCCTTCAGCCTTCAGCCTTCAGCCTTCAGCCTTCAGCCTTCAGCCTTCAGCCTTCAGCCTTCAGCCTTCAGCCTTCAGCCTTCAGCCTTCAGCCTTCAGCCTTCAGCCTCCAGCCTCCAGCCTCCAGCCTACAGCCTACAGCCTCCAGCCTCCAGCCTACAGCCTACAGCCTTCCCCATGCCCCTCCCCCTCATCAGCGATTTTCAAAAGCTAAGCCAGGCGCCTCAGCGCTTCCTGGTCTTCAGCACGTTCAACGTCTTCTCCTGGTTTTCTCTGGTGGGGCCGGTGGTGGTGCTTTTTGGCCGCACCATCGACATGCCCGCGTCGTGGATAGGCTTCCTCCTGTCCTTCATGCCCTTGTCTATGCTGCTGGTCATGATTACGATTCCCCTGGTGACCCGCTTCGGCCCGAAGAAGCTCATGATCGTCACCTGGATCGGGCGCAACCTGGCCGCGTCGCTGGTCTTCTTTATCCCCTGGGCGCTCCATTCCCATGGCGCGCGGGCCTCCTGGATCGTGCTGCTCACCGCCGTGCTCAGTTTTTGCCTCGTGCGCGCGGCGGGCGTGGGGGGGTGGTTCCCCTGGCTGCACGAAGTCGTACCGGAAAAAGAGCAGAACACCTTCTTCAGCACCGAGACGGCCCTGGCCCAATTCTGCATCGTCGTGGTGACGTTGTCGCAGGCGGCCATCCTCGGCAAAGATCCGGGCGTGTCCCATTTCATGGTGATTTACGCCTTCGGCATTGTCGCAGGCTTGATAAGCGCGCTCTGGCTCTCCCGGGTGCCCGGCGGGAAGTCCACCTACAACCCCGAGTTTCCCCAGAATAGCTTCACGTCCTATGGCGTCGCCTGGAAAGACAAGCCCTACATCCGCTTCGTCTTTACCACGGGCATTTGCTTTTCTTGCCTCGCGTGGATCAACAGCAGTCTCGTGCTCTACATGCGCGATGCTCTCCACTTCAACGACCTGCGCATCATGCTCATCATGTCCGCCGGAAACCTCTGCGTGCTGTTCACCATTCACTTCTGGGGACGTTTCGCGGAACAAAGTGGCACGGGCCAGGCCGCCGTGCTGGCCATGGTGGGCCATTCCTGCGCCGCCCTGGGCTATCTGCTGCTCCCGCCGGGCGCTCCGTGGACCGCCTGGATTATCCCCGTGGCCTTCGTGATCTCATGCGTGCTGAATTCCGCCTATTGGACCCTCACCCACCGCCACATGATCCAGATCGTGGACGAGGAGCATAAGGTGGGCTACACGAACATCTGGATACTCGGCACGGCCCTGTCCCTCGGGCTTACGCCCATTTTCGCGGGGTATATCATCGAGCACCTGCACTTGACGGGCTACCGGATCGCCTTCTCCGTCGCCGGATTCGGGGGGCTCGTCGCCGCACTGGCGAATTTCTGGGTCGTCTTTGATCGAAAGCCCCTCCGCAGCGCGCTGGACGAGCTGATCAATCCCACGCTACCCATCCGGACCCTCGCCCGGATCGCCTGGGTCACCGTGGGGCTGCATTCCAGCAATCGGAAAAGGGACGAGTAGGGGACTGCCTCCCGAGCCAGGAGGACTCGGCCGCGCAAGCGTGGAACGAGGACGTCTTGCGAGGGTGGCTGTACCCCATAAGAAACCGTGGGCTGGGCAACCCTTGGTGGATGCTGTGGCAAGGGGAAACAGAAGACGTGCCACACGATCTCGCCGAAGGCGAGTTCGAGTGCGTTGAGCGAAGTTGATCCGAACAATCAACGGGTGCTTTCGGCTCTCCTTTTGCACCCCCATTTTCGGCAAGCGAGTACAAGAGGACCGCCCCCGGGGGAACTTTTTCGAGCCAGTTTGCCTTCCCGAAGCCCACTCGAACTCGCCTTCGGCGAGATCGTGTGGCACAGTCCAACGCCATGGCATTCCTCTTTGGCCTACAACTTGTCCTTCAAGAACCGTCCCGTGTGGCTGGCCTTGTTCGCGGCGATCTTGGCGGGCGTACCCGTGGCGATGACCTTGCCGCCCGCATCGCCGCCTTCCGGCCCGATATCGATGATCCAGTCCGCCGTCCGAATCACGTCGAGGTTGTGCTCGATGACCACCACCGTGTTGCCGTGATCCGTCAGTCGGTGGAGCACCTGGAGGAGCTTGTCCACGTCCGCCGCGTGGAGGCCCGTGGTGGGCTCGTCCAATATATAGAGCGTGCGGCCCGTCTGGCGTTTGGCCAGCTCCGTGGCCAATTTCACGCGCTGGGCCTCGCCGCCGGAGAGCGTGGTGGCCGCCTGGCCCAGGGTGATGTAGCCAAGGCCTACGTCCAGCAGCGTCTGCACGGGCCGGTAAATCGCCGGGATGTTCTTGAAGAACTCGCAGGCGTCCTCCACCGTCATTTCCAGCACTTCGGCGATATTCTTGCCCTTGTAGCGGATCTCCAGCGTGTCCCGGTTATAGCGGTGACCGTTGCAGGTGTCGCAGGGCACATACACATCCGGCAGGAAGTGCATTTCGATGGTGATGAGCCCGTTGCCCTCGCAGGCCTCGCAGCGGCCGCCCTTCACATTGAAGCTGAAGCGGCCCGGCTTGTAGCCCCGGGCTTTCGCTTCAGGCACATAGGTGAATAGATCGCGGATCGCGCCAAACATGCCGGTATAGGTCGCGGGATTGGAGCGGGGCGTGCGACCGATGGGCGACTGGTCGATATCGATGATCTTGTCGATATTCTCCAGCCCCTCGATGCTCTTGTGCTTGCCCGGCTTGTTCTTCGTGCCGCCATGGAGCGCGCGGGACACGGCGGGGTAGAGGGTCTCGTTGATCAGGCTGGATTTTCCCGAGCCCGACACCCCCGTGATGCACACGAAGAGGCCGAGGGGGATATCCACGTTAACCTTCTTCAGATTGTTGTGCTCCGCGCCGCGAATCGAGATGAATTTGCCGTTGCCCTTGCGCGGCCCTTCGGGACAGTGGATCTTCAGCTTGCCCGTGAGGTATTGGCCGGTGAGCGACTTGGGCGAGGCCATGATTTCCGCCGGTGTTCCCTGGGCCACCACGCGCCCGCCGTGGACGCCCGCGCCGGGGCCCATGTCCACCACGAAATCGGCGGTGCGGATGGTGTCTTCGTCGTGCTCCACCACAATCACGGTATTGCCCAGATTGCGCAGTCGTTCCAGCGTGGCGATGAGCTTTTCATTGTCGCGCTGGTGCAGACCGATGCTGGGTTCGTCGAGGATATACACCACGCCCACCAGGCCCGATCCAATCTGGGTGGCCAAACGGATACGCTGGGATTCGCCGCCGGACAGGCTGCCCGCCTGGCGATCGAGGGACAGATAATTCAAGCCCACGCTGGAAAGAAAGCCCAGCCGCTCGCGGATTTCTTTGAGAATGCGCTCGGCAATCACCTTCTGGGACTTGTCCAGCTTGAGGCTCTTCATATAGTCCACGGCTTCGCCGATGGACATGGCGGTCACGTCGATGATGTTGCGGTTGTCCACCTTCACCGCCATGGATTCGGGCCGCAATCGCGCGCCCTTGCACTGGGGGCAGGGCCGTCCCCCCATGAACTCGCCGATCACCTCCCGCGCGCGGTTCGACTCGGTATCGCGATGGCGCCGCTCCAGATTGGGTATGACGCCTTCGAAAGGTCGAGAGGTCTCATAGGTGCTCTTTGCGCTGTTGTAGGCAAACTTCACCTCTTCGAGGCCCGAACCATAGAGCACAATTTGCTTGAAGCGATCCGACAGATCGCGCCAGGGCGTGCGGGTGCTCACCTTGTAATGTTTGCACACCGACTCCAGCGCCATGCGGTACATGCCGTCCATCACCTTGTGCATGCTCCACGGGCGGACCGCGCCGTTTTCGATGCTCAGGGAAGGATCGGGGATGACCAGCTCGGGATCCACTTCCATCACGGAGCCGAGACCCGTGCAATGGGGGCAGGCGCCGTGGGGATTATTAAAGGAAAAGGCACGAGGCTCCAACTCTTCCGAGGCGATACCGCACTCCACGCAGGCCAGGTGCTCGCTCTGGAGAATTTCCTTCTCCTGGCCGTCGGGCAATTGCGAATAGACGCGCATGAGGCCCTTGCCCAGCTTCAGGCAGGTCTCCACGGAATCGGTCAGGCGCTTTTGCACACCCTCTTTCACCACCACGCGATCCACCACCACATCGATGTCGTGCTTCACATAGCGCTCCATCTCGATGTCGTCGTCCACATTGTGAAAAGCGCCATCCACGCGGATGCGCGTGAAGCCCTGGTGCTTCACATCGTCGAAAACCTTCTGGTAGGTGCCCTTGCGCTGGCGGATGATGGGCGCGAGCAATTGCACCTTGGTCGACTCCGGTAGCGCCAGAATCGAGTCTACAATGCTCTGGGGTGTCTGGGACACGATGACCTTGCCGCACTGGTGACAGTGGGGGATGCCGATGCGCGCAAAAAGCAGGCGGAGATAGTCGTAGATCTCCGTCACCGTGCCCACGGTCGAGCGCGGGTTGCGGTGGGTCGTCTTCTGCTCGATGGAGATGGCCGGGCTCAGCCCCTCGATGTGATCCACATCGGGCTTGTCCATTTGATCGAGGAACTGGCGCGCGTAGGCCGAAAGGCTCTCCACATAGCGCCGCTGGCCCTCCGCATAGAGCGTGTCGAAGGCCAGGCTCGACTTCCCCGAACCGCTCAGGCCGGTGATAACCACCAGCTTGTCCCGGGGGATGTCGAGGTTGATGTTCTTAAGATTATGTTCGCGGGCACCCCTGATGGAGATCACGTGGGTGGGCCCGGACTGTTTCGGAGGCATGGCGATTACTACCTTTTCGCCCGGCAAGGGCGGTGCATGACAAGCCCCATAGCATACCGGCCAACCCCGCGCGCCGCAACCGCGAGAAAGAAGGCCAGACCGGAGAAAGAATACTAAATATAGGTTCAGTGATTCCACTGCGAAGTGGGACTGTCCAGAAAGAAGCACGTTTCCCGCAAGGAAGACTGGCAACTGTATTCACCACCCGGCCCGAGGGATACCACCCCGGATAGGACTGTCCCACGTTTTTAATACTAACGTCGGGTGCCACCTCAATCGAGCAACGCTCGTTTGGGTGCCACGAGGCAGGAATTCCACGACCTGCAACGACACCCAAGCCCCGCTTGCGGACTCAGAGCGGACGTTGAACGTGTTGCTTCCTGCTTGCACGGATTTTTTGCGGCCAAATTGCAGCACCAAGCTGCCGCCGCTAACGGCACCCAAACGAGCGTTGCTCGATTGAGGTGGCACCCGCGGTCGCTCCTTGATAGTTCAGGAAGCTCTGTGAATTTGGGTCACCATGGGCCTTGAAGTTAGCGAAGTTGGGGAGGCTACTCCACAATTTCTTCCACCTCGACTCCCAGCGGCTCATGCCACCACGTCACCATCGTTGGCCCAAACCCTTGCTCCCTGATTGCGACGTCCGTCTCCTCCCGAAAGCCCAACCGGAACGATTCCTCGGTTCGCTCGTAGACGTAGCGGTCTCCCATCAGCGGATTCACGGGCAGGCTTCCGCCAAACGCCCCGGCGAGGTCATCCAACGATTCAGGGTAAGTCCCCGTGCTACGCCGATGTCGCTCCAGGAGAATCGCGATGCGGATCACATCCATGGAAGCCTGCTCATGGGCATTCTGCTCGAACCCATGCCGGCTGAGGGTGAGTACGTAACGCCAACCGGGATTGCCGCGCGTGAACTTGATGTGGCGACGGTCGGGTTCCACATCGAAGTCTTTGCAAAACTGTTCTAAGTCTTCCTTCACTTCAAAATAGGGCCGGTCCGCCAGATCCAAGAGCCCGTTCATGGCTCGGTTGAAGCGGTCAAAGTCATGGTTGAAGAGTGCGGGTGTGAGGCGCGGGTACGCCCAGGCCCTGACATAATTCACTGGATTCTCCGAGAGCTTCAAGTCGCGTGGAATCGTCTTCCAATTTTCAAAACGATGAACTAATTCAGTGGCCTCGCCCTGAACGTGCTGAAAAAATAATGCTTCTTTCCGATGCTCCCCCAGAAGTTGGAGGAATTGGTCCCAGCGCGCATCGTCGACGGCTCCGCTTTCGATGGCGGTTCGCACCAAGTCCCAAGTCATGGCGGGTTTGACAAATGTCCGTCGAGTGGAGCGAAGGCTGATTTCCCTCAGACGCACAAGCGCCTCAAGCGAATCGATCTCCGCCCGATAGTCCTCAAGAAGGCCTTCGGACAACATGCGCCAATTCAAAAAATCCTCGCAATACGAGATACTGTAAATGTAGTCCAAATCTTGCCACAGGATACTCGGGTTGAGCAGGCGGCCCAACTCCCCGCTCTCATTGATCAACTTGAGCAGCGCTCCCTTTGCGGGGGAAAGGCAGGCCAGATAGTCTGTAAATGCCTCTCGTTGTTCCGGAGTCCATCCGGTCTCACCGCCACCATCTCGTGATTGGGGCGGTACAAGACCGCACTCATTCCACGCCTTCGCCACATCATCACCTGCCGCCAGCCACCGCGCTCGGAGTTGGCTTTCGTTGGCGGATGGCTCAAGGGGAACAATTCGAGCGCCTGCCACCGATGTAGTATTTTCGGGAACCGCCACAGGCGCCGCCGCCGCCCGCTCCGCCTCCAACCGCGCCAGCTTCTCCTTCAACACCGCGACAGACGCATCCCGCGCACGCCCGGTGGTCGTGGCAAGCATCTGCCCCACCACGGCGGCAAGCAACACGATGGCGACGACGGTCACCAGGCTCCATTGCAGGAACTTACGCATGGGCAATTTCCTCTTGCTGCACTTCGGGCGCATTGGGAGTCGCGATGAACATTCACCGCCCCGATGCTTCTATTGATTCAATGGCCTTGCGCGCCTTGTTCGCCGCGCAGGCAAAAACGCGCATCATTGCGAATTCTCCGTGGCCGTCACGTTTTCCGCGGCCGGATGTTCGTCAAAATCCTCGTACCCAAGCGGGTCGTGCCACCATGTCACCGTAACCGGGTCAACCCCAAGTGCCACGAGTTCGGCGACGGTTTCCTGGCGAAAGCCCAATTTAAAGGAATCCTCGGTTCGCTCATAGACATAGTCATCGCCCATCAGCGGATTCACCGGCAGACTACCGCCCAATGCCTCCGCGAAGACCTCCAGCGACTCGGGGTAGCTCCCGCTGTCGCGCTTGTGCTTTTCGAGGAGAATCGCAAAGCGGATAATATCGATTGATGTCTGAACTCGGGCATTTTGCTCAAACTCATGTCGGCTGAGCCCAAGAATGTAAATCCACCCCATATTCGTGCGTGTAAATTTGAGCGCATGAATCTCCGGTTCCACATCGAAGTCCTCACAAAACTGGGCCAGATCATCCTTCACTTCATAGTATGGCTTGGCCGCCAGATCCAGGAGTCGTTCCATGGCTCGGTTGAACCGGTCGAAGTCATGGTTGAATAAGGCTGGTGTGAGGCGAGGATAGGCCCAGGTCCGGAGATAGTTAACCGGGGCTTCCGAAAAATTGAATGAAGGAGGCCCCTCGCCCCACGTTTCGAAACCTTCCAAGATCGATGCCGTGTCCCGCCTTACCTGCTCGAGGAAGTGTTGTTGAGAACGACGGATCTCCAACACCTCGCGCAATCGATTCCATCGCACATCATCGACAACTCGATTCTCAATTGCGGGCCTCAAGATGTGCCACTCTAGCGTTCGCCCGATGCTCAGATAGTAATTCAGGCCGCTGAAAGCGTAGGTAGCCAGATAGTAGCGTGAGGTGAAAGCGTCAACGACTCCCGCGACATCACCCAACGCCGCATCGATCCAGAACATCTTCTCCAGCTCTGCATCCAGCAGCCAGAGCCCTTCATAGGCATACATGTCGTTTTTGAGGGCATCAATGTCGAGGAGTGCGCCCAGATTTGGTTCCAGATCTCGGAGCGTCTGCATCTCGTCCAGCCCGGGCGCCATACATGTCTGATACGTGAGCAATTCTTCCCGCGACTCTTCACCCAACGCAGGTGCCTCAGGATCTATGATGCTCCTAGTGGCCGTCTGCCAGACTTCCTCGGAAAAACGGCAGATCTCGTTCAGCTTCTGCATCTTATCGAGGACCGAGATCCACCGCGCGCGGAGGGCATCCGCTTCAACGCGTTCACGAGCGTCGTCGACATTCGCAACGAGCGCTTCGGCGGTCGGGGATGCCTGATCAACTTCCGGGCCCCGATGCTCCGCCTCCAGCCGCGCCAGCTTATCTTTCAACACCGCCACCGACGCCTCGCGCGCACGCCCGGTGGTCGTGGCAAGCATCTGCCCCACGACGACGGCCATGAGCGCAATGGCGACGAGGGTCACCAGACTCCATTGAAGAAATTTCCGCATGGCCCACCCTTTCAGTCTACAGTTGATCCGCCGCAGGCGGAACAGTTGGCAGCGCGAGGCTGCGAAAAGTCTCCTGTCCCGTTAGGACCAATTGGACCGATTCTCCACATCCGTCCTATCCGTCAAATCCGTCCTATGGATTGCCCGCATTGCCAGTATAGCAGCGCGCGGTCATCGGTCAAATAAGTTTGGTTGATCCGTCGCCGTTTTTGGTAGAGTATCGCTTTCATGGTTTTCACCGAGGAAGGAAGCGACCCATGCATCATACCCCATTCAAGGCCCTCGCGCTGGCCGCGATCGCCGCAATCGGCACGCTGGCGTGCCCCGTACAAGCACAACCGGGCAACGAAGACATCCATATCCAGAATGGCCTCCTCACCCGCGACAACAACAACGTGAAGGTCAAGGCCATCATGGCGCCCGACCTGATCACCAAGAAGGACGTCCTGGCCGACACGGCGCCGGTTCTGGCGGGCATTGCCTACGTGGGCGGAAACGCGGTCTGCGCCGATCTGCCCGGCTTCAACCCCGAGGGCACCTTCCTGTCTCCCGAGAGCGTGGCGACGGTGGGCCTGTTGGCCCATCGTACCAAGGAGCAGCACATGTCCTTCATGGTGCGGGTGCTGGGCGGCAACAACGACCCCGCCTTCTGCGCCAATGCCGTGAAGACGGCGGCGGCGGCCCTCGCCGGCGAGCGCCGGGCGCTCTACTACTTCGACGGTCCCGATGCGGATAAGTGGGCGGCGGAGTTTCGCGCCCTGGCGCCGAATCTCGCAGTGGCGTCGCCCACGGCGGGCCACGTGAAGGTCGTGACGGAGACCCCGGCGGAACCCTGCGCGAAGCCGACCCTGGTCGTGGGCACGCCGACGGCCAGCGTGGATGTGAACACCCACTTTCTCGTGGCCGGAGAACAAGCCAGCTACGACGCGGTGGAGGCTGCGCTGACCAACGACGTGCAGAAGGCCCCCTGGGAACCCGACAATTCGCGGCTTTCCGAGGCGGAGCGCAATGAGGGCTTTGTCGCGCTAAACAACGGCAAGGATTTTGCCGGTTGGTGGTATCCCTTCGAGAAGAACAGCTTCATGGTCAATGCCGAGGGCGACTTCGAGTTCAAGGAACAGGGCGGCAAGGCCATCCTCTCGCGCAACCGCTACGACAACTTCATCCTGCGCCTGGACTATAAGATCGCCGAGGGCGGCAACAGCGGCGTCTTCCTCCGCGCCCCCCGCGCCGCACGCCAGTCGAAGATCGGCATGGAATTCCAGATCCACGGCGACGTGGGCGCGCCCATCGGCGACGACATGACGGGTGCCATCTACCTGGTGGTCCCGCCGACGGTGAACGCGACCAATCCCCCCATGACGTGGAACAGCCTGGAGATCGAGCTCAACGGCAGCCACATGAAGGCCACGCTGAACGGCACCGTAGTCCACGATTTCGACATGGACACCGTGGAAGAACTCAAGTACCGCCTGAAAGACGGCTTTATCGGCCTTCAGGATCACAATCATTTTGTGGCGTTCCGCAACGTGCGGATCAAGGAACTTTGATCCCTTAATTGCTCACTATGGAGAGGCAAGCAATGAATAAATCCAGAAGAATGTTTATCGGCCAACTGGCCGCCATCCCCGCCGTGGCCGCGCTCGCGGGCAAGGCCGTTGCCGCCCCCGGACCCGCCTGGCGCTTGGGCACCCAGAGCTACAGCTTCCGCAACTTCGACACCATCGGCGCGATCACGGAAGCCAAGAAAATCGGCCTGACCAATATCGAGTTCTGCTCGGTGCATTTTCCATGCGATGCCAACGACCCCGGCCTCGAAGCGGTCAAGGCGCTGGTCAAGGAGCAGGGCGTCAATGTGCTCTGCTACGGCGTGGAAGAGTTCGGCGCGGATGAAGCCAAGAACCGCGCAAAGTTCGATTTCGCGAAGGCCCTCGGCATCAAGATCATCACCGCCAACCCCGAAGCAAACTCCTTCGACAACCTCGACAAGCTTACCGAGGAATATGACGTCAAGATCGCCATCCACAACCATGGTCCCGGCGCGCGCTATGATGGCGTGCAGATGACCCTCGACGCCATCAAGGATCACAGCAAGCTCATCGGTGCCTGCGTCGACACCGGTCACGTGATCCGCTCTGGCGAGAAGCCCCACGAAGTGATCGCCGCCCTGGGCGACCGCGTCCACTCCCTTCACCTCAAAGATTGGGTTACGGGTGGTGAAGAAAAGATCCTCGGCGAGGGTGACATCAAATTGGTGGAAGTCGTCAAGGCCCTCAAGGCGATCAAGTTCAAGGGCCCGCTCATGATCGAGTACGAGAACACCCCGGACAATCCCGGTCCGGACATGGCCATAGGGATTGCAAATTTCCAGAAGGCCGTGGACGAAGTCTACAAGGGCTAGGACTGGTTTTAGATTTTGTTGCTTGCGCGCCCGGCCCTTTGCCGGGCGCGCTTTGTTATGGGTCTTATGGGTCGCGTGAGTCTTATGGGGCGCGCGAGCCTCAGTAATTTCATAGGACCCATAAGACTCATACGACCTATACGACCCATTCTTCTAACGTGAAAGGCTGTTCACCATGCATCCAATCCTGCTCGCGACTCTCCTCGCCGTTCTCGGTGCCGACGGCGTGGAAGACACCAACTTCCACCGCTACGAATCCCGCAAGCTCTCGGTCGTGATCGGCGACAACGCCGCAATGGGCGAGCACAAGGCCCGCTACAACGGCATCTACAGCCTCACCACTCCGAAATTGAAAGTGTCGCCCTTCGTGCCGGACTACGCCGGGCTGAACCTCGAGCACTACTTCGACATGCGCCCCGACATCAACAAGGACAACAACGTCTTTTTCGAGCCGCGCATCGCCCCCATGACGTTCAAGCAGATAGACGAGCACACCTCCGAGCTCTTTCAGCCGGAAACCCCCTACTGGGGCGTCGAAAGCACCACCCGCTTCACCGTCGCGCCCGAAGGTCACATCGACCTCGATTTCTCCTGCACGCCGAAGCGTGACCACTTCGTAGGCGGTTTCCTCGGCGTCTTCTGGGCCTCCTACATCAATGCGCCCGAGGACAAGAGCATCTACTTCCTCGAAGCGGGATCTACCCTGGACGCGCCCAAGTGGGTCCAGTACTGCACCCAGCGCCACGGCCTCCACAGTACCGTGCGCGCGGCCGACGACGAACTCCCCATGGAAGGGCCCGAAAGCACCACAAACCTCTTCATGAGCACCTCGCCCCTCCGCTACGCCATGCCCTTCTACTATGGCCGCTTCGGCGACCAGGTCCTCATATTCATGTATGAAGCCGGCAACGGCGGCCTGATCCGCCTGTCCCACTCTCCCTCGGGTGGCGGCGACACCCCGGATAAGACTGACACGAACCCCGCATGGGACGTGCAGTTGATCGTGCCCAATCCCGTCGTGGGCCAGGCCTACGGCATGAAGGCGCGCCTCGTGGTGAAGCCGTGGAAAGACCGCGCCGACGTGCTGGCGATTGTAAGAGACTACTACGGGAAGTAAGGCCTTGGGGCACAGGACGGGCCGGTGAAGCGCGATGGGTCTTATAAGTCTTATGGGTCTTATGGGTCGTATGGCGTCTCAGTTTTCATACTGGCCCATACGACCCATTTTCATCCTTCATCCTTCAGCCTTCATCTCCCATCCTTCATCAATTTCTGGCAACCATACCCGCTGATCCACTATGCTCTTGCCGCAGTGTCAACCCCCTGAACAGAAGAGATCCCCATGACCGCCCCCTATACCGCGTTGAGTCCCGCCCGCCTTGCCCAACTGTCCGCCACCTACCGCGATGGGCTTCTCGATGATATCGTGCCCTTCTGGCTGCGCCACGGGCTCGACCGGGAGCATGGCGGCATTATGACCGCCCTCAACCGCGATGGTGCCGTGATCGACACGGACAAGGGCCTCTGGCAGCAGGGCCGTTTCGTGTGGCTCCTGGCGACGCTCTGCCATTCCGTGAAGCCCCGGGAAGAGTGGATCGCGGCCGCGGAGTCAACGGTGAACTTCATCCACAAATCCGCCCACACCGAAGACGACCTCATGTATTTCCAGGTGACCCGCGAGGGCAAGCCCCTGCGCCGTCGGCGCTATGTCTACACCGAGTCCTTCGCCGCCATCGCCCTGGCGGCCTGGTCGCGGATCTCGGGGGACCCGGATGCCCGGGTGGAGGCCATCGATCACTTCCAACGCTTTGTAGACTACAACCGCACCCCCGGCTGGATTGCCCCCAAGGTCGATCTGGCCACCCGGCCCAGTCAGGGGCTCGGTCCCAACCTTATCCTCATCAACACCTGCCGCGTCCTTCGCGATTCCATCGGCTTCGCCGAGGCCGACGCCTACATCGCCGAGGCCATCGAGATCATCGAGCGCTGCTTTGTAAATGAAGAGTACCAGGCCGTCCTGGAAACCGTGGGGCCCGAAGGCGAGATCATCGATCACTTCGACGGGCGCCTGCTCAACCCCGGCCACGCCATCGAACTCGCGTGGTTCATCCTCCACGAGGCCTGGCAGCGCGGCAACGACGCCCGGCTCCTCGCCCTCGGCTGCAAGATCCTCGACTGGACCTGGGCCCGTGGCTGGGATCAGGAATACGGCGGCATTCTCTACTTCCGGGATCTCAAGGGCCTTCCCGTGCAGGAATACTGGCAGGACATGAAGTTCTGGTGGCCGCAAAACGAGACGATCATCGCCACCCTCCTCGCCTATGCCCTCACCGGCGACGCGAAGTACGCCGAATGGCACACCCAGATTCACGATTGGACCCACAGCCTCTTCCCCGATCCCGAATACGGCGAATGGTTCGGCTACCTCCACCGCGACGGCCGGATTTCCGTCCCCCTCAAAGGCAACATCTGGAAAGGCCCCTTCCACATCCCCCGGATGCAGTGGTACTGCTGGCAGCTCTGCGATCGCATGCTCGCGCGCGAAGGTGACGCGCCCATCGCCCCCATCAGTTTCTGAGCGGAGGCCCGATCAACCCGCGAGAAGCGGCAGTTCGATGATGACCGTGGTGCCCTTGCCGGTTTCGCTCTCAAACGACAGCTCGCCGCCGTGGCCCCGCACTGTCTCCTGAACCACGGGCACGCCCAGCCCCACGCCGAAAGCCCGCGTGCTGAAGAGGGGCGTGCCCACTTGGCTCAGCACCTCCTTCGACATGCCCGACCCCGTATCCGTGATCCGGATTTCGCAGGTCGTGCCCCGCGCGAAGCTCGTCACCAGCAGATGGTGCTCCCGGCCCGCGTTGTCGTCAAAAGATTGCACGCTGTTGGTGATCAGATTCATCAGGGCGCGCCGCATCTTCTCCCGGTCCAGCGACACCATCACACCCGGCTGGAGCTGAACCTCCCATGACACCGCCGGCGGTATCTCCGCCGCGGAGAGCACCCCGGAGAGCCAAGTGTCCAGTGTGGTCGCCCGCTGCTCGATTTCGTGGGCCCGGCTTAGATCCAGCAATTCTTCAATGATCCGGTCGCACCGGATAATGTTGCGCTCGCCCCGTTCGATGGCCCGGCGGAGCCGTTCCCGGTCCCCCCCGTCGATACCGTTCTTCAAAGTAAAAAGAGAGCTGCGCACCGTGCCCAGCGGATTGCGGATTTCATGGCTCACCGCCGCCATGATCTCGCCCAGCATCGCCAGCCGCTCCTTCGCCAGAAGCGCCCGCTGCGATTCCTGCAGTTCCGCCGTGCGCCGCGCCACGATCTCCTCCAGATTATCCCGGTGAGCCGCCAGCGCGGCCTGCGCCTCGATCCGCTCCGCCACCTCCTCGGCCAGCGCCTCGCCCTCTTCCGCCAGCGCGTCGCGCGCGGCCCCCAACTCCACCACCGCCAGGATCAGCGCGCAAAACATGGCGATAATGCCGAGGGTGACAAAAACCGAATCAAGATAGCCATTCCACGCCGAGGCGTTGCCCAGGATCGGCACATTCACCAGCGCGGGAATATCCTCGGTCGTGCTCAAAAACTGGCCACAGACCACCCCGACGGCCCCCGTCAGCGTCAGCGCCTTCACCAGCCCGCTGCAGCGATACGAAGCCATTAGCCGGGAAAACATGAGCAAAACAATGAGGACCGTCGCCAGCAGCAGCGCGTCCCGATAGAGAGACGACGCGATCTGGGTACAGACCAGCGCCAACGAGAAGACCAGCAAAATACCGCCAAGATAGGCCCGTGCGGTATTCAGCGGTGAGCGATGTGAAAAAGCCCCGTCAGGCCTCACGCCCGAGCGGTTTCCGTGCTCCCTGGACATAATAATTCGGCTCCCCGCACCCTGCCGGGCGCGTGCCTTCTGGATTCTGCCGCCGATGCTTCGCAGTGGCCAACGGCGTAACGGAATGCTGCCTGCACCTGTACGAAGTGTAACGTATTCGAACGTTTCTGTAAAGTGTCTCGGAGCGGGCCGCGGCCCAACGCCCCCCACGGCAAAAAAAATCCGGATAAGCACCAAAGCGCGAATCCGGCTGGAGTTTCAGAATGGTGAACGGGGTGGGGATCGAACCCACGACCACCGGATTAAAAGTCCATCGGTACCCATGTTTCCATATGTTGCCCAACTTCACAGTGCCCTTATAAACATTGGGTATTCTTTCTTATTGCGTATCCTTGTGTTGTGCGTGGTATACTCTATTTGGACTTACCGTGGACTTACGGCGAGCGTGATGGATCGGACTTACGCGAAAAAGGGTCATGCGATGAAGAGCAAGATCAGCACCAAGACAGTCAAGCGATTGCAGCCAGATGAAAAGCCCTATGAACTCCGAGACGACACGCTTCTCGGCTTCCTGCTGCGGGTTCAACCAAGCGGTTGCATGACCTTCTACGTTGAATACAGGACGGAAGACAAACGGCGGAACCGATACCGTTTGGGAAGTTATCCCACCATGACTGTCCCGAAGGCGCGGGAGAAAGCAAAGGATAAGCTGGCCGGGATAGTCATGGGAGGCGATCCGCAAGCGGAGAAGAAAGCCGCCCGCGAGGCCGTGGAAGCGCTTACCCTGCGCCAGTTCATCGAAGGACCATACAAGGATTGGGCCGAATCCAACCTGAAAAGTCACAAGCCCACCTTGGGCCGCTTGCTCTACGGCTTCACCGCCCTGCTGGATAAGCCTCTGGACAGCCTGTGCGCCTTCGACTTCGAAAAAAACCGGCAGGCCCGACTAAAGAGCAAGCCCAAGTCAAAGGGCAAACACGGCCCCACCAAGGGCGCTACCGTCAACCGGGATCAGGCCCACTTACGGGCGGCGCTGGCCCGTGCGGTACAGTGGGGCCACATAAGCACGAACCCGCTGGCCGGTGTCACCAAAGCCCGCGAGGACAAGAATCAGTCCATCCGCGCCATGACCGACACCGAAGAGACCGCCATCATCGCGGAATTCACCGCGCGGCGTGCCAAGCGGATAGCCGAACGGAAGGAACGGGCGGCGAAGGGAGAGCGCCCAGGGCCGCGCGTACGGCGCTATCTCGGTTTCCTTGAGCCCTTGTTCATCCTCTCAACGGAAAGCGGCCTGCGGCGCGGCGAGGCCCTTTCCCTCGAATGGTCCGAAGTGGACTTTACCAAGCGGGAATTGACCGTCAAAGGCGAGGGCGCGAAAAGCTCACAGACCCGAACCGTTCCCCTCAGCGCGCGCCTACAAACGACGTTGACCGAATGGAAGGCACAGACCAGCGCAACCGGGCCAGTGTTCCCCGGTGCCACGGAAGATGCGCTGCGCGGCCAGTGGATAAGAGTACTCCGCGATGCCAAAGTCACGGGCCTGCGCTGGCATGACCTGCGCCACACCTTCGGGACCCGGATGGCGCTGTCGGGCGCGTCAATAAACGTGCTCAAGAACATCATGGGTCATTCCAGTATCACGACAACCCAACGTTATTTACATTCCACGGCAGACGATGCCCGAAAGGCTATAGACGCCATGGACAAGGCCAGCGTTCCGAACGTGGTGCCTCTTCAACGCGAAGGCGCGGCACAGTAACGACCTTGCCGGGGGATAGGCTGATCCCCGAACACGCGCAACCGTAGGCGCGTTTCCCCCGGTTCCCTTTACTACGGGCAACAGATACGGAGTTGCAAACGATGATTGCTATCCCAAAAGAACCCCAAGCACTTCTTGCCGAAATCGGAAGTCTTGCCAAAGAAGCGTCAACGCTACTTTGCAATAAGGATTACCTGCGAAGTGAAAGCGGCATTGCCGATATAGAAGCAAGGATTCTCGGCGTCAATGCTCGCTTGGAGCATCTTGTAGAATACGGTCCTGAATGGGTAAAGACACTGGCAAGCGATGGTTTGGAACTTGTGCGGCGGGCAAGGGACGAGGCTGCTACCGTGCGCCGCGCATGGCTCGAAGCGGACCCTAGCACAGGAATTGCGCGGGCAAGAGAGCTTATGAAGATCTTGGGTGATGTAGAATTCGAGGGAGCACCCGACGAACCCGATGTGCTAAAAATGCACGCAGACTACGCAGCGGACTATGGCGCAAGAAAACTGCCGCATCATGGCGAGGTACTGAGCAAGTGGAGCGCTGAAATCGGTTCAACGGCGCTAATTACCGCCTTTAATGTTGATGGCGCTATTCCTGCCGAGGTTTCACGAGCCGTGCCCGTATGCAGGAAGCAGAAAAGCATTCTTACACACATGCTAATTGAGGGTTTCGATTCGGTCGTGAACGTCACTGCCCGTGGCGAAATCAGGAAAGCGTGTGACCTTGACGATGATGTTTGCAAAGAGGCAATCGACAAATTACGAAAGGCCGGGCTTTTGGAGCCTGTTGGCAAAGGAACTCGGCTCAAGTACTATTTATCGCATTTAGGCTGCGAAGTCGCAGGCTACATCCGGCAGGAGTCCTGAAAGCGAGCCCAATCACCCCCCAATCACCCCCCAATCACCCCCTGATTGATTGAATAGTGCGCCTGTACTCTTTAGTAATCGCCAGCATCACCGGAATCACCCGGCCAAACTAAGGCGATACTAAGGAGTTTTTTTATGAGTCACCTCGAAGACCGGGCCTTGACTGAGGCTGAAGCCGCTGAGTTCCTCGGCGTGTCTAAAATGACGTTGCGTACGTCCCGAAGCCTTGGCGCACGCCCAGGGCGAATGAAGCCCGTCCCCTACTTCAAAATCGGTGCAAGGTGCGTTCGCTATTCCCTCGCCGACCTTCACGCCTACCGCGAATCCTTTCGGGTGGACCCGAGCAGCGAGGGCATGGAATGAACGGCCCCAACGAAGCGACCCCCGGCGTGTGCTACCGCGCCGAGGGCCAAGAACTTAACTCTGTATACCCCAAGAGTACCCCAACCCTCCGAGGCCGTTCAAGAAGAGCGGCACCGTCCCTCAGACACTTGGGTACGGTGGTAGCGGCCACTAGCTCGTTGAGCGCTGCGGCACTGCGACTGGTCCACCCCGCCACGCTGCGCTGCCTGGAATCCGTGCCGCCCGGTGCCTGGCTATGCGACTGGTTCATTGACCAGAAGGCAAAGCGCCTAGTCAGGGCCATGCGACGAGGGCGAGTTCATGAAGTTCGGAACGGCATCCGGGCAAGCTTCAATCTCCCCGTGGAATCGGAGGACCTGCGCCGGTACTGCAACGACCTGGCCGCGCGGTATTGGAGGGCCTTCCTATGAGCGCTCACGGTCTTCCCATATTACGCCAGCGTCCGGGCTTCAAGGGCAACCCCGACAACTTTACTTGCCGATGCCCCGGCCATGAGGACCATGAGAACTCACTCTCCGTGAAGGTGACAGAGAAAGGAATCGTGTTGATGAACTGCCACGCGGGCTGCAAATTAGAAGACATCTTGACACCTTTGGAGCTGAAACCATGCGATCTGTTCCAAGTGAAAGTAGACCCACATGAAAAACCTAAGAAGCAATTCGATTGTGCCTACGATTATGCAGGTGAGACAGGCAAGTTGCTGTTTCAGGTAGTGCGCTGGAAGCCCAAGGGTTTCTCCCAGCGGCGTCCAGACCCGAACAAGCCCAACGGCTGGGTGTGGAGCCTGAACGGCGTGGATCGCGTCTTGTACAGGCTTCCAGACGTGCTTGCGGCGAAGGAGGCGGGGCGGACCGTCTACCTGTGCGAGGGCGAGAAGGACGTTAACAATCTCACATCGGCGTTTGGCGTGTGCGCGACTACCAACGCGGGCGGGGTAGCCAAATGGAGCGCCACGGACGCGGCCACCCTCACGGGTGCCAACGTGGTTATTCTGCCGGACAACGACAAGGCCGGAATCGCGGGCGCATGGAAGCGCCACGACTCAATACCCGGTTCCGTAATCGTTTTGCTGCCCGACCTACCCGCCAAGGGCGATGTAAGCGACTGGCTGGCCGCTGGCGGGACTCTGGAACAACTAGCGGCTCTAGTAGCCCTGGCACGAGAAAACCCGCCTCAGCGACCCGTAGACACTGCAAGCGAGGCCCTACCGGCGGAGTCAGTGACCGAGCAAGTACCGACGCGGCAGCTACCCAGTGGGGCACCCAGAGATATGGCGCGGCATGTATTGGGAGCGGCGTTTGGCGGTACCGGGCTCAAATTCTGGCGCGGCGAGCCATATCGTCACACAGGCCCATGCTACGAACCCTTGGAAGTGGCGGAGCTTGAGCGCCTTTGCTATGAGCACCTCGAAAACGCCTACTACGTTGTCGAGGACTCACACGGCAACACAACGCAGCGCCTCATCGTGCCAGACATTGCCCAAATTAAGCGCACCATTCATGCTATGCAATCATTGACGGGCGTACTCGTACCTTCCGCGAGCGATCACCACGTCTGGACAGGTGATGGCAACAAATATCCACCTGCGGAGCGGCTGCTTTCGGTTTCCAACGGCCTGTTGGACATGGAAACGCGAATTCGACACCCACACGATCCCGCATTCTTTAACCTGACCGCTCTAGACTTTCCCTATGATCCTGCCGCTGATGCAGAAGACTTGACGTGCTTTCTCGAATCTAGTCTGCCCGGCGAAACTGGCATAAAGGCGGCGCTATTACTAGGGGAGTGGTTTGGATACTGCCTTGCACCAACTTACGAGCATCATCGAATCCTATGGCTCATGGGAAAACGGCGTGGCGGAAAGGGTGTGATAAGCCGTCTACTCAGGAACTTATTGGGGGGACCGTCGAACGTTGCTGGCCCCCAATTATCGACGTTCGGCGACCGGTTCGCGCTGCAATCATTTATTGGTAAGCGCTTGGCTATATTCGCGGACGTGAAAGACGTAGGGCGGATAGATATGCCGGTTATCTTGGAACGCTTAAAGAATATCTCCGGCCAAGACCTAATCAGCATTCCTCGGAAACATGTAGCCGATCTAACAATCACTTTACCCACCAAGATCATGATGTGTGGCAACGCCACGCCGCAATTTCAGGATGATGGCGGCGCACTCGCTGTCCGAGTGATGGTGATTGATTTTCCGGTGTCCTTTGCCGGATGTGAAGACTTGGAACTGGAGAAACGCTTAGCAGCCAATCTATCAGGTGCGTTAAATTGGGCGCTCGACGGTTACGCTCGGTTACAGGCCAATGGACGGTTTACCGAGGTAGAAAGTGGGTGGCGAGATGACTTCATTCGAGCCAGCGATCCCGTGCGGGCCTTCGTGGATGATATGTGCGACGTGAGAGACAATGCGGTTGTGCCCTGCCCCGTACTTTACCAGTCGTGGTCTGAATGGTGCGAGGCCAATGGAAATCATCCGGGTAATGCTGCCCGATTCGGTGCCCGCCTTCGCGGTGCAGGCGAACTCAGCGTAAATCGACGCCGAATGAACCCGGACGGCAGTGGAAGACGTCAATGGGTTTATGCGGGCATCACCTTGAAAATGTCCTAGTATGTCCCAGTGATGTCCTAGCACTGGCCTAGTAAAAACCCTTTATGTCCTAGATGTCCTAGTAAATGGAAATAATTAATGCACATGAGAAAGAGAAGTAGATCATATGCTCGTATATGCATATACAGATTATTGCGATTTACTAGGACTACTGGGACAAGCCTTTATTTACAAGGCTTCTGTAAGGTTTCCTACTAGGACATTCACTAGGACAGAACGCCCTCTGCCGCCACGTTGGCCCGCTGTGCGGCCAAAACTATTCCCATTCCTTATTGTGTATATCCTTCGGGTAGGGCCGCTTAGCTGTGCCCTTGGGTGGCTTGTCCCGCGATGCACCGCCAGCAATGTGTCGCGGCATCAATCCCAACGCCAGCATGCGGGCTGTGTACTCATTCGCGGCAGCGTACAGCGCCAAGGCGAACTCCTGCCCCTGGCGGCTTCGGTAAACGGTGCTCATGTAGGTATGGCTTACCCCGATCAAGTCGGCGGCGTCCTTGACCGGCATCCCAAGCGCAATCAACCGAATCGCGTTCATGTGCGAGGGCTTTAGTATACGGAGGTCATGCATATACAAAGCTTAACATAGTATAGGAGTTTCTTCAACAGACTCGCACGCATTTAGGGGAAGCTTTTGGCATCACAATTGTCGCTTTGAACAGCTTACATGCTGTTCGTGGACATTGTGGATCTGGTTTACAGTAGTATATGGGCAAAGTTTTCGGAACGTTATCGGAGGAAGTCATGTTACGGGCTACCAACATACTCTTCATAATGTTTGTTTCCCTCCAGTTACAAGGCTATGCGCTAAGGGGATTCCAGCACATTGATGTTGAGGATCCAGACGGAGTTATTCCTACTTTGGGACAGCCACCCGCCGCAGTACTGCGCAACTATATCGAACTCGCGCAAAAATCAGAAGCAGGTGACGCGCCTCCTAGCCGCAGTCAGATCGAAATTCGTCGTGCCCAAACATCTTACACGGAACTACTAAGTAAGGCCGCAGAAGAGGGCGACATAAAAGCACAGGCTACGCTCGGCTGGATGTATGAGAATGGTGAGGGCATAGACAAGAGTTTCAAGAAGGCCGTTAAATGGTATCGCAAGGCCGCTGAGCAAGGTCATGCGGAGGCGCAAGCAGGTTTAGGGCGTTGTTACTACAATGGTACAGGTGTGTCGCAGGACTATGAACAGGCTGTTGTCTGGTATCGCAAAGCCGCTGAGCAGAACCATACCTGGGCGCAAGCTAGTCTGGCCTATTACTATGAGATGATTGACCAGGATTTTAGGGAAGCAATCAAATGGTACGAAAAAGCCGCAGTGCAGGGAGATGCCGTGGCCCAATGTAACTTGGGTAGGTTTTATGAATCGGGTCACGGGACGGCAGAAGACTACAAATTAGCTATCTACTGGTACCTTAGAGCAGCGAAGCAAGGAACGTCGGCCGCTCAGAATGACCTTGGCCGCTGCTACGCTATTGGAATTGGTATCCCAACGGATTTCGTCACTGCATACCATTGGTTCAATGTGGCCGCTGTTACAGATCCGAATGCGGCAATGAACAGAGATATATTGGCCCAGAGGATGACACCAGAACAGGTAGCGGAGGGCCAGCGACTTTCTGCTGGGTTCGTGGCCGTTATAGAAGGAAATCCACTCGGTACCACACCCGGTATAGATCCGCCAAATGTTAAGCCAAGGGACCAAGCGAAAGGTACGGGAACTGCTTTCATGGTTGACGGCAATGGGTACGCCTTAACTGCGGCGCACGTCGTAATCGGGGCGACGAAAATTGAAATTGTGAAAGACGGAAAGCAGTTTCCTGCTGCCGTTTTTGTGATGGATGCTGCCAACGACGTGGCGGTCATAAAGGTAGAACGTGCGGCGACGACAATACTTCCGGTCGCTTCCAGTTCTGAAGTGACACTTGGGGCAGGTGTATTCACTATTGGTTTCCCAAACATCTCCGTACAAGGAAGTTCGCCGAAACTTACAAAGGGGGAGATCAATTCATTAGCGGGCATCCAAGATGATCCCCGGTTTTTCCAAGTCAGTGTTGCTATCCAACCCGGAAATTCCGGCGGCCCCCTAATAAATGAACGAGGCGAAGTTACAGGAATTATAGTTAGTCAACTCGATCAAGGTGTATCGTTGGAGACATCTGGTGCGCTACAGCAGAATGTAAACTATGCAGTGAAAAGCGCGTACTTCCTACCCCTGCTGGACTCGATACCGGGATTCACTGCGAAACGAGCGAATGAAAAGCAAAAGCCAGTTGCAAACATTGATGAGGCGATTCGGAACGCCGAGGCCGCAACGGTGATCGTTCTCTCATACTAAGGTACCGATTCGATTCGCCCTTGCCGGAGCGCTCGGAACGGGAGCACCGCGCGGTGTAGCTGCGCATCGACATTCGATTCTGAATAGGTTGAACTGGATTCGTACTGCTATTTCAGGGGAATGAGCTTGGATTACTTGGTTGACCTTATAATCGCTCTGATTGGATTGATTTGGCTAATTGGGGCAGGAATCAACGCACTGGTGGGTCTGGCTGGTTTACCGGTTACCATCATGATCTTGCTTATGTTTCCTTGGATGTTTGGGTTTGTAACATGCAACGCAATCTTTGATTCGGTCGCGTTGATATTGGTTCCAAATAGCAAGAAGACATTCCGTGACTTAGGCTGGCTGGGTAATATTTTAGCATACGCCTGTGGGCTAACTGAGTTCGGCTTGATATGGAAATGGGACGGAAGCGAACTTGCCAAAATGGGGATTTTTCTTGCAATCCCCATATTCTTCGGTTGGCTAGACATGTGGCAAGCCAACAAGCGCGAGCCTAGTGAGCCGCGCCAGTACTCAGCGGAAGAAATTGCAGATCAAAAGAGGGCAAATGCCTATTTTATGAGGTTTGTAATTCCCTACATAGTCGGCCTCGTCAGTTTGATTGTACTGGCTCGTCTTGAGCAGGTAAGTCCTAGCTACTGGATAACCTACATATTTTTTTTCCTACCTTCAATATTCCTATACATGTTAGTTTTTCCGTTAAATAAATGACGGCGCTCAACGGCGGGTGATATCATCGGGCACCAGTCCAAGTACGAACATCGCCGCCGCGTTCTGGTTGATTTGGTGCCGGAGGTGCGCCACATACTCACGGCCTATTTCGGAGTTGTAGGCCTTCGAAATGGTCTGGCGGGAGATGCCGTGCAGTCTGGCGGATTCGGTTACGCTCAGGCCCATGACAATAAGCCGGATAGCCGCTCGATAGCGTTCATTTAGGCGAGTTGTGCTAATCATGTGGGAAGCTTATCATAGATAGTGCTAAGCGCGGGGGCGTGGTGTCATACTCTTGTGTTTTTTTGTGCGGGCCTGGCCCCATCTTCCGACAGGTGCCCCTCGCGCCATTCTTCGGCCTGAAAAGGCAGGTTCTATGTCTTGGATGAACGGCCGTCCTCGCCCCCTGGTTACCGTTTCTTTTTCGACGGTGTCTTCTTCCGTCCCTCGACGTACCACTCAAACAAGCGGGCGAAGAACTCCTTCGACACCTCGTCGTCCTCGCTGACTTTCTTGTAGAACTTGAAGTTGTCGTTCACCAAGTCTTCAAAAGCATCTTTTGCGACCTGCTGGAACGTCGCCTCGACCGCGTGGGGAGAGCCGTTCTTGAGCTGCTGCTGGAGCGCTTCGTCTTCACCGATCTTCTTTTCGAGCTGCTTGATCACCATGATCTCGTCTTCGGTGAACGAGGTGTTGAAGCGGGTGTTGAGGTCTTCGATGATCTTGGAGAGCGCCTCCCGCTCTTCCTCGGATAGGGTAGCACCGCCGCCGTAGTTGAGCGGGTCCACATTTTTTTCGCCGCGTTTCAGGCCGATGTCTTTTTTGTCCTTCTTGCGCACGGCGAGCTTTTCCATGTCCACCATGCCGAGCACTTCCAGAGGGCTTTCGCCTTTCTTGGCGGGGAGCTTCGGTAGGAGGAAACGCAGGAACACGTTGAGCTTTTCCAACCCAGTGTCCCGCAGCGGTACGAGGTGCGACATGAAGGCGTAGAGCTTCACGAAATCCCGCGCCTTGGACTTGTAGTCCACCTGCTCTTCCTCGCCTTCCTTCTTCCATTTCTCGGCCACAGGATCGGTGAGCGCGTGGAGCTTTTCGATCTTCGGTTTTGGGGCGAACCATTGGTCGGCGAATGCCTCCAAGTCTGCGTCCGTGTGAATCCCGAATTTATCGAGGTCGGTGCGGATGTTGTAGAGCTGGTTGGGGTCGGTCTCCTTGGTCAGCGTGATGCGGTCGTAAAACGGCTGGAAGCCCTTCTCGATGTCCTCGGCGGTGTTCTCGAAGTCCAGCACGAAGGTCTCTTCCTTGCCCACCGTGGTGCGGTTCAGGCGTGAGAGCGTTTGGACGCAGGCCACACCGCTGAGCTTCTTGTCCACATACATGGCCAGCAGCTTGGGTTGGTCGAAGCCCGTCTGGAACTTGCTCGCCACGATCAGGAAGCGGTATTCATCGGCCTCGAAGCGATCCGCCGTCGCCGCCTCGGGGAAGCCGTTCATGTTGGCCTCGGTGTATTCCTTGCCGTCCTTGGAATCCTTCACCACATCGGTGAAGGCCACCAGCGCCTTGAACGGGCTGCCCTTGGCTTTCAAATAGGCATCCACGGCCAGCTTGTAGCGCACCGCGTGCAGGCGGGAGGAAGTGACGATCATCGCCTTGGCTTTGCCACCCAGCTTGTCGGCAACCGACGCTTTGAAGTGCTCCACGATGATGGCCACCTTCTTGGCGATGGTGCGCTCGTGGCGGCTGACGAACTGCTTGAGCAGCGTCTTGGCCTTCGCGCCGTCGAACTCAGGATCGTCCTTCACCTTCTTGAGCAAGGCCCAGTATTGGTCGTAGGTCGTGTAGTTCTTCAGCACATCGAGGATGAACTTCTCCTCGATTGCCTGCCGCATGGTGTAGAGGCTGAAGGGCTTGTAGGTGCCATCCGCGTGCTTGGTGCCGAACTGTTGCAGGGTCTCCGGCTTGGGCGTGGCGGTGAAAGCGAAGTAGCTCACGTTCTTTTGCGGGCCGCGTGTCTTCAGCTCCTCCAGAATGCGGTCCTCGGTGGTCTTCTCCTCCTCGTCCTTCCGCTCGTCTTCGGAGGCATAGGAGAGCACCTTCTGCACCGCCTTGGCGCTTTGCCCGGCCTGTGACGAGTGCGCTTCATCCACGATCACCGCAAAGCGTTCGCCCGGCAGATCGCCCATGCTGTCCATGATCACGCCGAACTTTTGCAGCGTGGTAACGATGATGCGTTTGCCGTCCTCCAGCGCCCGCTTGAGATCCTTCGAGGTCATGCCGTCATCGGCGGCGATGTTGACCAACATGCCGGGGGTCTCGATCACCTGCGAGAGGGTGCGCTGCAACTGGCGGTCGATCACCCGGCGGTCGGAAATCACGATCACCGAGCTGAAGACCGGCTGGCCCGCCTTGGTGTGCAAGGTGGCGAGGCTGTTGGCCAGCCACGCGATGCAGTTGGTCTTGCCGCTGCCCGCGCTGTGCTGATTCAGGTAACGCCTGCCCGCTCCATGCTTCTGGGCATCGGCCCCGAGTTCGCGCACGCAGGTGAGCTGGTGAAAGCGCGGAAAAATCTGCCGCTGTTTGTCGGTCTTCTTGCCTTTGTCATCCAGCACATCCACCACGCGGATGAAACGCTGGATCAAATCAAGGATGCGCGGCTTCTGCCAGACCTCCTGCCACAGGTAGCTGGTGGCATAGCCGACCTTGCAGGGCGGATTGCCCGCGCCGCCGTCGTGGCCCTGGTTGAACGGCAGGAACGGGGTCTTGGCTCCGGCGAGTTCAGTGGCCACATAGACCAGATCGTTATCCACTGCGAAGTGGGCGAGGCAACGCTTGAAGCGGAACAGCGGCTCCTTGGGATCGCGGGTGTCCTTGTATTGCTTCATCGCGTGGCCGATGTTCTGGCCCGAGATCTGGTTCTTCAGCTCAATGGTGAAAATGGGCAGGCCGTTGAGGAAAATGCCCATGTCGAGCGACTTCTCGTCGCTTTCCGAAAACTTCACCTGCCTCTGGATGTGCAGGAGGTTTTCCTGATACAGCCGACGGCTCTCTTCCGCCACCGGGTTGGTGGGCTCGAAGTAGCAGAGGTCGAAATGCCCGCCGCCGTGAATGTCGAAACCTTTGCGCAGGGCGTGCAGCGTGCCTTCCTTGTCCACCACCTCTTTGATGCGCTTGAGCAGGTTGCGGGTCGCCTGCCCCTTGTCGCCGATCAACTCGCAGTAGTCCGCCCACTTCTGGGTTTGCGTGGCGCGGATGAAGGAGATGACCGTCTCGGGCCGCAGGCACAGCGCCTTGTCGTAGTCCTCCTGCTTGGCGGGGAAATAGCCATGCGTCTTCAGCAGGACATCTTCGATGTGTTCTTCAAAGGTGGTTTCGGAGGTGATTTTGGCCATGGTTAGTTCCGGGATTGTTGGCGCACATCAATCTGCCCGGTGACGGCGGCGGAGATGAGCGCGGTGCGGCGTTCTTGCAGGAGGTCGATGGCGCGTTGCGCTTCGGCGGTGAGGGTGTCGAATTTGGCGAGTTCGACTTCGAGAAACTCCGCAATGGCCGTTTGCTCGGGGAACGGGGGGAAGGCGAATGGAAGACGGCCTAATGCGCTCCGACTGAGCCTCGGCATGGTTGCTCCCCTCCCTAGAATTTCTGTGTTCTCAAGGTGCCCTTTACAAGAAAGGAGAAATACACAGAACCTCCTGTTGAAGTTTGAAGCAGGCCTCACGACTACGTTGTCAACACACGTAACGATTCTACTGCCGAGGTCTGGCACGATGCAGGCTCTTCCAATAGGGATGTTGAGTCTGGAAATCAATAAGTCGCCGGGCAGCACTTCTGTGCATTTAAGTTCGTTGAATGTCTCATCGGTTATAAAACCTTGCCCTTGTTCTTTGTAGAAACCCTCACCGACATTGCCCGATGTGAGGTAGCGGATTCCAGCACTTGAGATGTCTTTGCTTTCAATCCAGTCTCCATCTATGAACAGCGTTCCTGTTCCCGAGGCAACGGTTTTAAGCGGTCGCACTGTCCACCCCTCAGGCACATCGCCGAGCCATTCGATGCCGGAAGGCTTCATGGGGGCGTGGGGGTTGAGGCCTTTGGTGACGGCGTGGGAGATGACGGCCTGACGTTTTTCTTTCAGCAGTTCCATCAGCCGCCGCTGCTCCGCCACCAGCTCATCAATCTTCCCCGTCTCCCGGTCCAGAAACTCCGCAATGGCCGTTTGCTCGGGGAACGGGGGGAAGGCGAATGGAAGACGGCCTAATGCGCTCCGACTGAGCCTCGGCATGGTTGCTCCCCTCCCTAGAATTTCTGTGTTCTCAAGGTGCCCTTTACAAGAAAGGAGAAATACACAGAACCTCCTGTTGAAGTTTGAAGCAGGCCTCACGACTACGTTGTCAACACACGTAACGATTCTACTGCCGAGGTCTGGCACGATGCAGGCTCTTCCAATAGGGATGTTGAGTCTGGAAATCAATAAGTCGCCGGGCAGCACTTCTGTGCATTTAAGTTCGTTGAATGTCTCATCGGTTATAAAACCTTGCCCTTGTTCTTTGTAGAAACCCTCACCGACATTGCCCGATGTGAGGTAGCGGATTCCAGCACTTGAGATGTCTTTGCTTTCAATCCAGTCTCCATCTATGAACAGCGTTCCTGTTCCCGAGGCAACGGTTTTAAGCGGTCGCACTGTCCACCCCTCAGGCACATCGCCGAGCCATTCGATGCCGCTGGCCTTGTATTTCGGATAACGCGGGAAGCTCATTGGGTCAGCCCTCCGATCATGTTGAGGATGCGGTCGGTGGAGGCTTTCAGGTCGGCATCAATCGCGCTCAGGGGGCGGGGCGGTTGGAAGACATAGAAGTGCCGGTTGAACGGAATCTCGTAGCCGACACGCCCCACCTTGCCGTCCTTGGCATCGCAGTAGGCGGGATCAATCCACGCATCGGGGACATGCGGCGTGACCTCGCGGGCGAAGTAGGTTTCCACCTTTTCCTTGAGCGGCACAGTCTCGGTGTCGTTCAGGTCGGTGTCGGGCTCGGGGTTGCCGTCTTTGTCGCGGCAGATCTCGGCGGCGTCATCGCGCTCGCCGATGCCCGCCAGAATGGCTTTGAGCACGGGAGCCTTGAGCTTCAAGCCCGCCTTCTTGAGCGCGGCCTCCAGCGCGGCGCTGAATTTTTCCCGGCAGGTGTAGGTTTTGCCTGCGAGGGTTAGCAGGGCGGCGCGGATCTCGGCTTGCAGGGCGAGGCCCTCCTGCTCTTCGCGCTTCTGCTCGGCGGCGGATTTCTTTTTGCTCACGGCTAGGTTTTTGAATGCGGACTGCGCATCGAGACGGGCGAGCGACTCGGCATTGACCTCAAAGCGCAGCTTGAGCGGGCGCAGCACCCTGATCTCGCGGTAGCCGAAATCGGTGGTGTCGAAAATCTTCACATGCGGGTCTTCCTTGCGGGCCTTGACCAGCTTGAGGATGGCCTGCTTGTGGCCCTCTGTGATTTCACGGCGTTTGCTGCCGAGGCTCTTGGACATGCCCGACCAGAACTCCTCGCCCGAGGCGTCCACCAGCATGACCTTGCCCTTGTGGGCGGCGTGCTTGCGGTTGCTCAGTAGCCAGATGTAGGTGCCGATACCGGTGTTGTAGAAGATTTGCTGCGGCAGGGCGACGATGGCTTCCAGCCAGTCGTTTTCCATAATCCAGCGGCGGATTTCCGACTCGCCCGAGCCTGCCCCGCCGGTGAAGAGGGGCGAGCCGTTGAGGATGATGCCGATGTAGCTCTGGGATTCCTCCGGGTCGTTCATCCGGGCGATGAGGTGCTGCAAGAAGAGCATCTGGCCATCCGACTTGCGCGGCGTCCCGGCCCCGAAGCGGCCATCGAAGCCCCGCGCCGCCTCGGCGGTGACGGCTTCGTAGTCCTTGCTCCACTCGTAGCCGTAGGGCGGATTCACGAACTGGAGGTCGAATCGCATGTTTGAGAGCTGGTCGTCGGAGAGGGTGCTGCCGCACTTGATGTTTTCCGCGTCCTTGCCCTCGGGTTCCAGGATGAGCATGTCGGCACGGGCGATGGCCCAGGTGAACGGGTTCAGCTCCTGCCCGTAGAGGAAGACCTTGGCCTGCGGGTTGTTCTGAAGGATGTGGTCCTTGGTGATGGACAGGATGCCGCCGGTGCCGCAGCCGCAGTCATAGACCGTGCGGGTGACGCCCTCGGTGCCTGCCAGATCGGTGTCGAGCATGAGCACCATATCGACCATCAGGCGGATAGCATCGCGGGGCGTGAAGTGCTCGCCGGGGTTTTCGTTGAGGGCTTCGTTGAACTTGCGTAGCAGGTGCTCGAAGACGTAGCCCATCTCGTGGTTCGACATGGAGGCGGGGCGCAGGTCCACCTTGCTCTTCTCGTTGAAGCGTTCCATGAGCAGGTAGAGCAGGTTCACCCGGCTGAGGTCGCGGATGGTGTCGTCGAAGTTGAAGGCGGCAAAGATCTCGCGGACGTTGGGCGAGAAGCCCATGACATACTGGCGCAGGTTCAGCGCGAGGTTGGTGTCGTCGTGGAGGAGGCTCTCGTAGTTGAACTTGGAGGTGTTGTAGAAGGCGTAGCCGGAGGCGCGGCACAACTGCCCGTGGCGGTTCTCCAGGCCCTTCTCTTTCAGGGTGTGCTCTTTCTCCAGCACCTTGGCCTTGGTAGGCTCCAGCGCGTAGTCCAGACGGCGCAGCACGGTAAAGGGCAGGATGATCTTCTGGAACTCGCTTTTCTTGAAAGCGCCGTTGAGCAAATCGGCAATCGCCCAGAGAAAGCTGACGACGTTGTTGAATTTGGCGGGTTCGTTCATGGGGTGAGGTGGTCCTTTTGAAAGAGGATGGATGACGGGAGAAGGGCGGGATGCTGAACGTGGCGGAAGGTGTTGGCGCGTTCCTTGCCGAGGTTGCCGCCCTCGGGTATTTGGATCAACGCCGAGAACCGCGCCGCATCGGGCAGATAGAGCACACCCCGCGCCTGGTAATCCGCCGGGCCAATCTTACGCCGTCCGCCGCCCGCGCCCTCCAATTCCTTCGCCACCACCCACAGCCGCGATTCAATATCATTGCCATTTTGATTCATATGCTCTCCCCGAAACTCTTCTCCATTGCCCTCGGCGTATGTTCACCGTCAGGGCGAAACAACACGGAACCCGGCAGGCTCTCCTTGGCGGTACCGTCGCGATGAGCCACCCTCCTGCACCATAGCCGAAGCGCCACCCAACCTGCGAAAAGCCCGCAGGCGATGATAGCACCGCCCACGGGCTGAATGACACGCTGAACTTTGGTGAGCAACTATGGACGACGATTGATGGACCGCCAGCAAGAGAGCGACAGGAGCGCAACGCTGAGCAGGAATAAATCTCCGATGTGGTTCTTGATCCCGTCCACAAAACCCTTCTGAGACGCCGGACAGCCGCCCTCGCCTTCACCTTCACCTTCACCTTCTCCTTCTCCTTCTCCTTCTCCTTCTCCTTCTCCTTCACCAGCAGATACAATTGCCTCTAGCTCCGCCTGACTTAGAAAACCGTCGCTATTCTCGTCGATTTCGTCGAATTCATCACGCGTCAAGCTAGCCAGGGCCGCAGACGCCTCAGCGAAGCTCAACCTGCCATCTTCGTTGGTATCCGATGCTTGGAATTGCTCTTCCAGTGCTTCCGCAATTTCTTCGATTGGGATTAGTTCCAACGTCACCACGTTGTCTATACTCGTAGAAGCGGTGTTGGGATCCCCCGATAGATCCGTGAATGCGCCTGCCGGTATCCTTGGGATCAAAGTGCCCCCGCTTTCGACTGATCGTATCCGCAGCTCATACAAATTATCAACATATAATGTGAGCTCCGCCGTGGGATTCAATGCGGTACCCTCAATGATGACATCGGCAATATTAAATCCAACCACCTTCTCGGAAAGACGTATCAGAAAGAGTATTGGAAGCGTATTCGTGGGGTCAGGATTTGATTGTTCGACAGTGACAGTCGGCTGTGATTTATCCTTTATTAAAACTAGAAGGGTTGGACTTGTAATGCCGCTAGTGTTACGAGTTGATGCTACATAAACTTGGTCACCGTCCGAAGACACCGCAACGGATTGCGGTTGTTGGTCATCATCGACACGGTTCACGAGATCCACAAAGGCTAATCTCCCGGTGCTCTCGTCTCGCGAGAACACTACAAGTGAGCGATATTGCGCTGCGATGACGTAGACGTTAGCACCGTCGGGAGACACTGCTACAGATCGCGCTCCACCTAGACCATCTGAGCCATCTTGGCGATTGAAAAAAGCCTCGACAAATGTCAGCCTGCCGGTGGCTTCGTCCCTCGAAAAAACCGCTACGGCGTTGTCTTCTTGACCTGCGACGTAGACGTGTTTTCCATTGGGTGACAATGTGACAGAACTTGCTCCGTTCAATCCATCTATCAGTCCTGCCTGACCATCAAACTTTGCCTCAAGAAAGGTCAATGCTCCTGTGACTTCATCGCGGGTAAAGATAACCACGGCATCATCGCCTGGGGATGCGACATATACGTTTGTACCGTCAGGCGATGTGGCAATGGATACGGGGCCTGTTAGGCCTACGATACCCGCTTGACCATTGTACTGGGCCTCAACGAAAGTCAGCGCGCCCGTACTCTCATTTCGCGAGAATACAGCGACTGCGTTGTCAACATTGGATGCAACGTAAACATTTGCGCCATCCTGCGAAACCGATATGGACCATGCCCCATCCAGCCCGTCCACACCGTTTTGGTTATCGAATATCGCCTCGACAAATGTCAGCCTGCCGGTGGCTTCGTCCCTCGAAAAAACCGCTACGGCATCACGGACAGATACAACATATACATGCGCCCCATCTGATGATACGGCCACCGATTGGGGTCCGTGCATCCCTTCCACGCCATCTTGGGTGTCGAACAACGCCTCAACAAAAGTGAGTCCACCCGTGGACAAGTCACGTGAAAAAACCGCTATGGCCTGGTCCTCTTGACCCACCACGTAGACGTGTTTTCCATCGGGAGATATGGTCACGTGGCGGGCCTCGTCTGTCCCTTCTACGCCGCCCTCGTGGTTGAATACAGTCTGAAACGGTAAGAGGAACTGGGCTGACGCCGAACTGACCAGAAGCAACGGCAACATCAGTAGAAGCAGAGAACATAGCCGCTTAATGTCAGTTTTAAGGAGCCGACCGATCCTCCGTGTACCAAAGTTTCTCATTCCCAATTTCCCCTTCTGGCCGAAGCTGGCCGTCATGATATGGGACCAACTTGGTCCGCCGATAACTACAGCCCTAACTGTCCGCATGTTCGATATTCGAATCCCGCTGACAGGCTACTCCCGGAAGCAGAGTAAACTTCTATGCGTAGAAACACAACACAATAAATTGTAGTGCGATCACAGAGCACAAGGTAGCATCAGGGCGGCGGAGACCTTTCAAGATTGCCCAGAAAAAAATTTCGCATTTTGGGATGAGGAGAAATGAATCCTATCGCTGGACGAATTCCCCCCCCCGGCCCGTGTCGGTTTTTGTCGGTTGGGCTGCGGGAAATCGGTGGACGTTGGGGCCTTCCGGCCAGCCACACAAGCCCTTGCACGCATCCGCATACGTCCCACACCACCCAAGTTGGCTTACTTTCGGGACTTCGCCTTGCCCCGGCGGGCCAGCACAGCACCATTGACTAGTGGTATTCATCGGAATATCGTGGTGGAAGGCATGCGGGGTGTACTCGTGTGGTCCACGAGAGGGTTCAAGCAACAGACGAGGGAGAGATCAACATGTGCCCCGGCGGCGCAATCCGGCACCATCGGCAATACCGGCCACCCTTAGCAGCTTTCCCGTGGCGAAGGCTACAAGGTTGGAACCCCTGCAACGCTTCCCGCCCGCTTTGTCTACGGTAGACGCCCGTTTCTACGGTGGACCCGGCGTGACAGCCCGTGACATGTCACGGGGTAACTATGGGCGCGGCTCGTAACAGGGCGCGGGAATCCACGAAAAGTGCCCGTGGCGCGGGTTGGAGCGACAAACGCCACCCGAGGCTACTAAAACACCACTCCAACGGAATAAATGCGCCACCTCGTGCCCCATGACGCCCCATGACGGGCAATCCTCCAGTTCCGTGCCTCTTCCCTGTTGTCACCGAGAGTCTTTACAACTGAACTAATATGCAGTACACTTAGGTCGTTTTCACTTCTGATTGGAGGTCCTCTCGATGGCTATCGCAACGCCCCCCGAGCTGCGCAGCGCAGCCGATATGTTGGCTTTGCGTGCTCATATTTCACCAGAGGACGCATGGACACTGCGGACCGTCGCGGGCCGATTTGTCGCCATTGAGGCATCAAAGAATTCGGGCTCATCCGTCTTAAGTCTACTTGCTAGCCTCATTCGCGATACCCAGTGTCGCGGGGGGCTTGTCGCGTGGATCGGTTCGCCCAGGAGTATTTTTTATCCTCCCGACTTTGCGGCGGCGGGTGTAGATGTGGCGGCGCTTCCCGTGGTCCGCACCCCCGATCTGGAAAAGGCGGCGAAGGCGGCGGATACTCTCACGCGTTCGGGAAGTTTCGCCCTCATCGTTGTGGACTGGCACGCCCAGGCGCTATCGCTTGCACACCAAACCCGGCTTGCGGGACTTGCTCATCAATTCCATACCGGCGTTGTGTGTATACGTGGGAAAGACGAGGTCCGCATGGGCGGCTCTGTCGTTTCATTGCGTTGCGTCACTGGGAATAAGCGGATGGGACACAATTGCTTTTCGTGCGGCCTTCGAGCGGTAAAGGACAAGCGGTTCAGCGCTGGATGGGGGCATACGGAGATGCGCACGGGCGTGGATGGTTTGTGTTGATGTTTCTCGCCAGATGGGTTGCACGGAAAAATTGGAGTCGACTGTGAACGAGCGACTAACGAAAGACTTGGCCGAATGCCTCGGGAGTGCCACGTAGGTTGCACTACATCAAAAGTGGAATGCAGGACCGCGCCAACTTCCGGCTTTAAGTTCTCATCACAACGCTTGATTCGACTTTGCGCTTGGTAAACAGATCGGGGAGGGGAAGCATGAAAGGCGACGCCTCATTACCGAGATGGAGTGTTGCCTCTTTTTACTGTGCTGTTTTGTACTGATGCTCTAAATGCCTGCTTGATCGCATCCGCATCGCGCCGCACATTCTTTACTTCTTGTTCGAGTCGTTCCTTCCGAGTGGTTTCTTTAGGCTGTGGGTTCGACATGGGAAATACCCCTTCCATTTGAGTTTTGGATCAGCAATTCGAGGCTGTACTCCAGGCTCAACCTTGCCTCGAACGCACCCAGCGCGGCATTGAACCTAGTTTTTTCAGAGCTATACTCATGAAACGTGTTTTTCTTTGAAGCGACGATACTGAGAACGAAAGGAATTTTCGATCCGCCTTTGTGCCTGATAGGGCAGCAGATCATGCTTCCATATGCTTCCTGTCCATCAACTTTGATGTAGCGACTCGAAGCACCCTTAGTAATCTCCTTTTCAATATCGGCAACTATCAGTATTTCTTTCTTCTTATATGCATAGGAGAAACCGCAATTCGAACTTCGGAGGTTTGATCCGACAGGGAAAGGGGGTTTCTCTGAGGGGGCAAAGGCCACAATTTCTTTTATGTGCTTTGTCCCCATCCTCGCCAACGCGACTTCGAAGTCAACGCCCTTATACTCCACTTGACTGCGGAAAAATGTATACACACCTTCTACTATCGCCTCGTATTGCTTACTGGGCTGGGTGATTTTCTCAAAAACTATGTCCTTCGTCCACCCATTCAACTTGCACTCTTTGGCGTGGTTTGAAAATCGATTAGCCTTTTTTCCGACAATCGATTCGAGCGAGACCAAAAGAAGGGCGAGAGCATCCTCTGACAGTCCATTTCCGCCTCTCGATTTCTCTCGCGCTGTAAAATTCATGGCAACGATCACCGTGGCGGCCAGAGGAGAGAAGTAACTAAAGTAAATTAAAAAGGTGAAGTTCTGCAGAAAGTCATGGATTTGTGGAAACAGCCACGTGTGGGGAAATTGAGAACCAAGCCGATCTCCTGTTGGGACCAGCGATGAAGTACTTAACAAAATAGGAAAAATCCATTTGATATAGATATTGTCTGACCATCTATACCACCAAACCCAGAACCTTTGAAAATAAGGGTCTTTCCATTTCTTTTCCTGTTCCGAGGATCCCCGCCTGAACATTCATCATTCCTCACATTTTATTCTGCGCCCGTTCATTATTTTTGTCAAGTAATTATATGGTAGCCGCCTGCTTGCAAACGGCGCACAGTGTAACACTATTTCTACGCTTCACCAAACTCGCGACCAGGGGCGTGCGGTGTCGTAGCCTGACGCCGTAAGCTCCGGCGGCAAATGCCTGCACAGGCATGCAATAAGAATATCCTTCCCGTATCTGCGGGTCAGACGGCGAAATCCGCATTCTCGGACTTACCGTGGACTTACGGCCTGTTTTGACACGAAAAAAGGACTTGCGCCAATATGCGTAAGTCCTTTATTTTCAATATGGTGAACGGGGTGGGGATCGAACCCACGACCACCGGATTAAAAGTCCGATGCTCTACCGACTGAGCTACCCGTTCATAGGGTGGGATGGTCGTCCAGGCACAAATAGGGACTGATCGAAGTTGAACCCGTATTGTACCGAAAAGGGGCGTCAGCGTGCAAATTTCGGGTGCACTTGGGTGTTCTGGTTTCCCGGCGGCAGCGTGCTACACTCTCGGTTTGGCGTGGAATGGTGCGCCGATGGTGCTGCTGGCGCGGTGTGAAATTGGATTTAACCTCAAAGGACGCAAATAGAACGATAATAGGTCCACCTTTGCGCCCTCTGAGTTCTTTGAGGTTCAATTTTCTCTTTATTTCCTTAACGCCAGTGCCGCAGACTTGCAAGAAGTCTATTTCATGAGTGAAATCGGGGCTTCTTACTCGTGTGGATTCGTATCCCCCCATAGCGTAGTCGTTGGGAATTTGACCCAAAGGAAAAACCTGATGCGCATTCCGATTCTCCTCCTGCTGGCGCTCGCCGGAATCGCGACGGCCCCGGCGCAACGTCCCGCCCTGTCGGACGACCTGCCGCTCATCGATAAGTCCTGGTCGAACGACTCGGAGAAGTTCAGCTTTGTCGTGCTGGGGGACAAGACGAGCGGGGGGGAGGGCAAGTGGCCGATTTATGATCGGGCGGTGGACGCCATCAACCTGCTTAAGCCGGATTTTGTTATCACCGTGGGCGATATGATCCCCGGCCACATGGAAACCCGCCCTGAGTGGGATGCGGAGTGGGCGGAATATATGGATCACGCGAAGCGCATCGAAGCGCCCCTGTTTCTCACTGTGGGCAATCACGACATCGCCAACCTCGCCTGCTACAAGTTCTGGCGCGAGGACTTCGGGCGCACCTACTACTCCTTTGACTACAAGGGCTGCCATTTCCTCATCTTCAACACGGAAGAGGAACGCATCGATGGACGCGGCCCCGCCTGGAAAGCGATGATGGACTGGGTGGAGGCGGATCTGGCCGCCGCGTCCGGCGCGCGCCAGACCTATATCTTTTTTCACAAACCCATGTGGGACGATCCCCGCTTCATGGGAGACTGGGCCGAGCTGGAATCGGCCTTGGGCACCCGACCCTTCACCGTGGTCGCGGGGCATGAGCATTACCACAGCACCGAGACGCGCAACGGCAACACCTACGTGATCCAGAGTGCCACCGGCGGCGGCATCCAGTTGAGCGACGCCAAGATCTGGGGCGGGTTCCACAGCTTCGGCTTTGTAACGGTCGACGGCGCGGAATCGCGCTACGCCGTGGTGGAGCCCGAGGGCGGCATCTGGCCGGTGGACGTGGCGCCCGCGGCCTTCCGCAAGGCCATCAACAGCGAACTGGTGCATGCGGACGCAAAGCCGGGCGTGGATTTCAGCGGCGGCAGCGCGGAGGTACAGGTGGATTTCAGCCTCAGCAACGTGCTGGACAAGGATATCGAATTGCGTATCGTGCTGGAAGACTTCGCCGAGACGGGCTGGCAAGTTAAAAGCGGCCAGGGTTGGACCGAGGAGGAGGGGGCCCTGGTCTACACCACGAGCCTCGTGCGCGGCGCCCGGGCAAGTGTTCCGCTGCACCTCGAAGTGCCACGGGATCGCGCGGCATTCCCGCCCAATGTGGGCGTGCATGTCCGCTATGATGGTGCGTGGATCGAAAAAGAGAGCATGCGCATGGCCGAGATCAACACCCTGCCGCTCCATCCTGTCTCGACGTACAAGGCCGCGCCATCCCTGCGGATCGTCGGGCCATTCGTCCTCGGCCCCATCGACACCAGCCACCTGCCCGCCCACCCCGAAAAGGCCAACGCGGCGCTGGTCCGCCCGTGGGGTCCCGAAGACGGCGCGGCGCCCGGCCCTTTCGAAGGCGGCCTGGCCTGGCGCGAGATTAGCCCCCAGGGCTTCGGCCTGATCAACGCCAACGCCCTGCTGGGCACCCTGGACGGTGCGGCGGCCTATGTTGCCTGCGCGGTGCATTCGCCGGAGGACCAGCTTACCCACGCCATCATTGCGGCGGACAACTTCTCCCAGACCTACGTCAATGGCGCGCTGGTCGAGACCGGCCAGGGCTTCGGCGCGCCGGGCGACTTTGTCTATCCCGAGCTGGCCCTGAAAAAGGGCTGGAACCACGTGGTGGTAAAGCTCATCAACAACAAGGCCGACTGGTTTCTACGCTTTGTCATCGCTGATCCGAGGGGGAATCTGACCCTTGCCGCGGACGTGCCTGCCGGGGAATAGAAACTTTCAACCTGCCACATTGTAGAAACAGGCCATGTCGTGGCACACTTCCTCCGGCTGATGGCAGCCGCACGACGTGTAAATAGAAAGTACCTCTGAATGGCCAAGCCCTCTGACGCCCGCCCTGCGGGCGCCGCGCTTTACTATATCCCCTGTACCCTCCGGGTGCCCCTCAAGTTCGGTTCCGCCGTCTCCACCCACATCCAGTGTGCGCGGGTAAAGCTGGACGTCGTTAATCGCGAAGGCCACCGCGCCACCGGTTGGGGTGAGACCCCCCTCAGCGCCAACTGGGTATGGCCCAGCGCCCTGGACTATCCCGAGCGGGAATCGGCGCTGATGGCCTTCTGCCAGGTCCTCGGCGCGGCCTGGGCGGGATTCGATGTATACGGCCACCCGATGGAAGTGGGCCACGCCTTTCTGCACCAGCGGCTGCCCGAACTGATCGATGCCTTCAACGCAGCGCGCACGGACGAGCCCATGCCCTGGCTCGCCGCGCTGGTCTGCTGCTCCGCCTTCGATATCGCGCTGCACGACGCCTACGGGAATCTGAACGAAGTTCCCGTCTATAAGACCTACAACGCCGATTACATGAACGCGGATCTTGCAACTTGGTTGGAGCCCGCCGATGCGGTCGAAGTGAGCTTCGCCGACAAGTATCCCCAGGATTTCTTCCAACTGCCCCGGCGCAAGGAACTGCCCGCCTGGCACCTCGTGGGCGGCAAAGATCCCCTCGATCCCTTTGAGCCCGACCTCGTGTTGCCCCAGGATGACTATCCCGTCTTCCTGCGCGAATGGATCCGAACCGACGGCCTCATGTGTCTCAAGATCAAGCTCTGCGGTACCGATGCCACCTGGGACTACAAGCGCATCGTGGATATCGGCACCATCGCCATCGACGAGGGCGTGGTCTGGCTCACGACGGATTTCAACTGCACCGTCACCGACCCCACCTATGTGAACGTGATCCTCGACCGGCTGATCATGGAGCATCCCCGCATCTGCGGCATGCTGCTCTATGTCGAGCAGCCCTTTCCCTATGACCTCGAGGCCAACCGGATCGACGTTCACAGTGTCTCATCGCGAAAGCCCCTCTTCATGGACGAGAGCGCCCACGATTGGGAACTGGTGCGACTCGGGCGCGAGCTCGGCTGGACCGGCGTGGCCCTGAAGACCTGCAAGACGCAGACCGGCGCCCTATTGAGCCTTTGCTGGGCCAAAGCCCACGGCATGACCCTCATGGTGCAGGATCTCACCAATCCCATGCTCGCCCAGATTCCCCACGTGCTGCTGGCGGCCCACGCGGGCACCATCATGGGCGTCGAGACCAACGCCATGCAGTTCTATCCCGACGCCAGTCTCCCCGAAGCCAAAGTCCACCCGGACCTCTATCAGCGACGTGAGGGCGTGGTGAAGCTCGATTCCATCTCGGGAAGCGGCTTCGGCTATCGCCTCAACGAAGTCGAGCGCGAACTGCCGGCCCCCGCGGGGCAATGGACAGTTGATAGCTGACAATGGACAATGGACAATGGACAACTGGTAGGGGGCAACTATCAAGTTCAACGTATGGGAGCCAGGCTCAACTGCCAGACCGTCGATCTTACGCGGACAGCCACCAAAATGATCGTTGTCAATTGTCAATTGTCAATTGTCAATTGTCCACTATCAACTGCCTTCCGGGTTCTTGATGATCGCCAGAAATTCCGCATAGTTCTTGGTGCGCAGCACCTGCTCCGTCGTTTCAAAGCGTCGGAAGCGCCGCGCGATCTCGGCCCCGAGTTCCAACTGGGCGCTGGGTAACTCTTCCGGGGTAAGCGCCAGAAAGATGATGTTGGCCGGTTTTCCATCCGGCGCGTCAAAGTCTATGCCGGTCTCCGAGATCCCCACGGCGACCATGGGCTCTTTCAGTCCCGGCACACGGGCGTGGGGGAGAGCGATACCATTGCCGATACCGGTCGGCATCGCCTCCTCCCGCGACCACACGGCCGTTTCAACCAGGTTGAGGTCCAGGCCCGTAGATTCGCACATGGCCGCGGTCAACTCGTGGACCACTTCCCGGCGCGACGATGCCGCAAGCTGGCGATGAAACAGCTTTGAGCGGAGGGCATCCTGCAGGCGCTTCGCCTTCGTGTGCTGGAGAATCATCTTCATGAACGGTCCGCTCATCATCGAGGTCACGATAGCCATAATGACCAGCGCGACAAAGAGGGGCTGGCGGATGATGCCCGCCTCCAGCGCCAGCAGCCCCAGCACGATCTCCATCGCGCCCCGGGCGTTCATGGCGAAGCCCACCGCCCAGGCGTCGCGCTTCGGCATACCGCCCCACTTCGCGCCCAGCACCCCGCCCGCCAGCTTGCAGATGCAGGCGATGAGCAGCACCGTCAGCACCAGTCCCAAGTTGAAATGGGAGATGAAGTTGACCTTCAGACCGATGCTGGCAAAGAAAAGCGGCGCAAAGATGAACGAAACAAACTGATCAATCACCACCCGGGTGTGCTCCCGCATGTGGGGCGAATCGCCAATCGCCACGCCCACAATGAAGGAGCCGAAGATGGCGTGAATGCCGATCCACTCCGTAAAGGCCGCAGACAACAGCGCCATCGTCAGCGCGAAGCTGAGTACGCCCCCAGGCCAGTGGGTGTAGGCCTGGAGATAGGGCAGGATCCGGTTGATCAGCCAGCGGCCCGCCGTGAGCATCCCCCCCGCAAAGACGAGCGTCAGCAGGATCGTCATCGGGATCTCCTGCACGTGCCCCGACCCGGCCTCCATCATGCCCAGGATCACCGCAAATATGGTCCATCCGATCAGGTCATTGAAGATTGCCGCACTGATCACCACCATCCCCAGATCGCTGCGGTAAAGATCCAGATCCATCAGTGTTTTCGCGATGACGGGCAGTGCCGTGATCGAGAGGGCCGTCGCCAGGAACAGGGCAAACACCAGCGGATCGGCACCCTCTTCCGCACCGAGGGAATTGGGCACATACCAGGCGAGGCCAAAGCCGATGATGAAGGGGATCACCATGCCCATGATGCCCACTTTCAGCGCCACGCGACCCTGCCGGCTTACCGTGGACAGATCCACCTCAAGCCCCGCCACCAGAAGGAAAAGGACGATAGCCACCGTCACAAGCGTATCCAGGGCGATGGCGTTCGGCCCCTGCATCGGGAACAAAAACAGGTTCACCTCGGGCAGGAGCAAGCCCAGGACCGTCGGTCCCAAGAGCACGCCAGCCAGCAATTCACCCAGCACTGCGGGCTGGCGAAAGCGCTGCGCGATCTCGCCGAGGGTTCTCGCGGTGCCCAGCAGAATACCGACGGCCAGAAAGAGCGTGATGATGTTTTGATGGGAAAGGCTGTCCATTTGTTTGTTCTGGTTGGTTTGTGTGCGCGTGAGTCCCCGCCAGACACGCGACAGAGCCAAGTTTATCCCCTATTGGAGCATAGACCCGGATGCGGGTACAAATACCGAATTGTTCGAAAAACGGAGGGGTTGCCTAAATGTGAATTCAATGCTATTATTCAGCTCCATAAGCAATAGGTGAATAGTGAGAGACAAGGTACATACCCCGTTGAGTGTGGGTGTGCCGATGGCTGGAACGACCGCCTCGTTCAACGTTGCAGCGCGACCGGTTCAGCAATGCGGTCAGTACCGTTGGGAAGTTGACGATGGATTGGTCAAGCAAGGTTGTGCGTTACCTAATTGCCAAAGGGAGTGCTTCCAGGTGCTAAGTGATTTTCATCGTATGAATCACGGTGGATTTTCGTTGTAGAAGCAGGCAGTCATGCAGTACTGGTTAGCCCGGTCCGGCTTGGTTACGGTGTGAAAGCGGGTTCTCCAGATAATCTACGGCTCATTTTGAAGAGGGTCCGTGTGAACATGGGGTTAGAGAATCAGAATACGCAGTCGATGGCCTGCCCGAGGGAGAAGGGCGGGCGCGAAGCGAACGTCAACGATTCTGGAGAAGCTCCAGAATCCTCAATCAGAACAGACGCGGCTCCCGCCGGGCGCAGGGTTATGGACAGCAGTGAGGAACGCCGGGTGATATCCCGGGTCAATGCCTCGCTCATCGTCGCCGTGCCGGGACTGGTCCTGCTGGCGGTAGGGCTATTGCTCCTTCAGACCGCGCCCGTACCCGGTCAGATCATTGGACAGGAGCGCGTTGTCCAGCGATTCTGCGGACTGGTCGCGACGACGACCGGAACGGCGGCACTGGCGGCCTCGGTACTGCTCGTCACGTCCAGCATGGTGCGCTCCCGAGGAAAGCAGTCCCGTTTTGCCGTTTATATGCTTGGTCTGGCGGTGCTCGCGGCGATCGTCGCGCTTACCTGAGGTCGGGGCCTTTGCCGGCCGGCCTTCCGGTTCTGACTTGCTTCCGGAATGGCGATGCGATCATCGCACGTAGCGACTGCCACTCGTCCTTCTCCTGACCATCGTCCAGCCCGAGTTGGATCGTGCCGGGGTCGTCCCGCAAGCGAAATGTGCCAAAGAGCCGATCCCAGACCGAGAGCACGCTCGAAAAATTGGAGTCCGTCTCCGGCTGCCAGTTCGAGTGATGGACCCAGTGAATCCACGGCGTGGTGATGATACAGCGCAGCGCCCGGTCCAGGCCCGAGGGTATACGGATGTTGCTGTGGTGGAAGAGAATCACCGGCAGCAAGATCGCTTCGTAGAGCAGAAGCTGGGGCATCGTCAAACCGATTAATGGCAACACCACCAGCCGTGCCAGGGAAGAAATCACAATCTCGCCCGTGTGAAAGCGCACCGCCGAGGTCACGTCCATCGCCCGATCGGAATGGTGCACCGCGTGGAAACGCCACAAAAACTTCACTCGATGGCTCAGCCGGTGCCAGGTGTACATCCACCCGTCGAAGAGCACCAGACCCAACGGCCAACTTGCCCACGCGGGCAACGCCAGCCAATGGAGAAGGCCAAAGGGCTGCTGGCGCGCCCACTCCGTCACGAACAGCATCGACGCGCCGAAGATGAGGGCCGCCATCACCGCGTTGGCCACGCCAAGCATGAGGTTGACCGCGCCATGGCGCACGCGGCCCGTTCGCCCGGCAAACATGGGCACGGTGGACTCGGCGGTCCAGAGGAGTACCAGCATGACCGCCGCCGCAGCGGGTTTCGCTTCGGTGAGCCAGGCGCTATCCTGAAGTTCGCCGGTCATTGAAGGTCAATCGCCCGGCAGCTCATTCCGAAAACTCCACGCGCAAGGTGACTTGGAAGGCACCCGCCTTCACGAGCTCCCGCGACTCGCCTGGCTTGATTCGCGTGCTCGCTTCAAAATTGATGGACGCCTCAACCTTCAACTCGCTTTCGCTGTCACCGGATTCGTCCTCGGTGCTTTTTGATTCCCGGATGGATCCCGTGCAAGTGACCAATACAGTGCCGGTCGCATCGTCAACTGAGACCGTCCCTTCAATTTTCGAATGGCTTTCGATGGCCAACTCGGATGAGGCCGTATCCCCGCTGTTCTCTGTCGACTCCTCGGCCTCCCCAACACCGTCCCGCGATTCCTTGCTCTGCTCCGTCTCGATCTGGAAGGCGGAGGTCGCGGTGGAAATCGTCACGTTCTTTCCGGCGCCCGCCATTTCAAAATGCAGCGTCACAGTCTTGCTGAGTACCGTGACCTCCGGTGCATGGGACTCTTCCTCTCCGTGCGCCGGCACGGTTCCAACAATAGGAAGGGCCACGGCAACCGCCAGCAGGGCGGTCCACCAATGTGAAGAAAGCATGAGCAAATCCCCGTAAGTTCTGAGTTCGGCATTGCGGGACGCGGTCTGTTCCAGCACGCATAGCGCGCGCCTGACGCCATTTGACATTGTACAGGTACGATGCCCTAGCCTGATAGCAGATTTCATATCTGGCCCGATGGATACCCTGACCGTGCAAACAGACGATGACCATAGCGACCTCCGCTCCGAGGGCGACCTCAACCTTTCCGACGTACGCCGTCGCTGGCAGTCCGAACACCTGGATCGGGATACCCGCGCCCTGCTGGACGAAGACGCCGCCGTGTTCTTGCACCAGTCCCTCTCCACGCCCTGCCTGAACGCGCTCGAAGGCTGCGAGGGGCCATTCATCATCGACACCCAGGGCCGGACCATCCTCGATTTCCACGGCAACTCCCTGCACCAGGTGGGCTATGCAAATCCGAAGGTCATCGAAGCCATCCAGCGGCAACTGGCCGAGTTGGCCTTCTGCCCCCGGCGCTACACCAACCGACCGGCCATCGATCTTGCGAAAAAGCTCGTGGAAAAAGCACCCGGCGATCTCAGCCGCGTCCTTTTCGCGCCAGGGGGCACCTCCGCCATCGGCATGGCCCTCAAGCTCGCACGCGCCGCCACCGGCCGCCACAAGACCATCTCCATGTGGGACGCCTTCCACGGCGCTTCACTCGACGCCATCTCCATAGGCGGCGAGGCCATATTCCGCAAGGGAATCGGTCCCTTGATGCCGGGAACGGAGCACGTGCCACCGCCCGACCCCGCGAGCTGCCCCTTTAAATGCGGAAAGTCCTGCAGCCTCCTGTGTGCGGACTACATCGAGTATGTGCTCGAAAAAGAGGGCGATGTCGCTGCGGTGATCTCCGAAACCGTACGCAGCACGCCCTACATTCCGCCGCCGGACTACTGGAAACGCGTGCGCGCCGCCTGCGACCGCCACGGTGCCCTGCTGATTCTCGACGAAATCCCCACCTGCCTCGGGCGTACCGGAACCTTCTACACCCACGAGCACTACGGCATCGTGCCGGACATGGTAGTCATCGGCAAAGGACTCGGCGGCGGCGTGTTTCCCCTGGCCGCGCTCATCGCCCGTGAGGGCCTGAACAGCGCCATGCCCGAGCGCGCCCTCGGCCACTATACCCATGAGAAGAACCCCGTCGCCTGCGCCGCCGCGTTGGCCACCATCGAGTTCATCGATGAAACCGGCCTCCTGGACCACGTGAAGGAACTGGGGGCCTATACCCTGGAACGCCTGCGCACGTTGCAGGCACAGTTCCCGTGCATCGGAGACGTGCGCGGCCTCGGGTTGCTGATCGGCGTCGCCATCGTCGAGCCCGAGACCGCTAAGCCCGCCCCTGCGCACGCGGAGAGAATCCTCTATGCCGCCCTGAGTCGCGGCTTAAGCTTCAAAGTCAGCATGGGTAATGTACTGACCCTCGCACCCGCCCTCACCATCACGCGGGCGCAAATGGACGACGCGCTGGGGATTTTGGAGGAAAGTCTCTCTTCTACTTGAAGTTCCGCAGTCAACGAAAACTATATTGACCACGGAGTTCGCGGAGGCACGGAGAAGTATGAGGGGTTAAATCACCGCGCTCAAATCAGTGCGTAGGAAAATCACAGCGTCACCCTCCGCTTTTCATCTCCGTGCCTCCGTGTCTCCGTGTTCATTTCGTGACTTGGCTTTTCGGTCGAAGCCCCCACCCCTTGTGTTGCTCCAAATCCCTTCTCTATACTGTGGCGTACCCTTTCAGGCCCGATTGCAGCAAGGCGGGGCCTGCCAATTCAGGATTCACGTATCTTCATGAAACGCATTCTCGTCACCGGCGCCGCCGGTTTCATCGGCTCCCATCTGGTCGACACGTTGCTCGCGCGGGGCGACGAAGTCCTCGGTGTGGATAACTTCAACACCTACTACGATCCCGCCATCAAGCGGCGCAATCTCTCCCAGGCCGAGGGTATGGACCGCTTCAGCCTCAGCGAGATCGATATCTGCGACGAGGCCGCGCTGCGCGGAGCCTTCGAGGCCTTCCAGCCCGAGGTAGTGGTCCACCTGGCGGCGCGTGCGGGCGTCCGCCCTTCGTTGCAGGATCCCAATCTCTATCACCGCGTCAACGTCATCGGCGGCCAGCACATCCTCGACGCGTGCCGCGATTTCAAGCCCTCGCACCTGGTCTCTGCGTCGAGCTCGTCGGTCTACGGCGGCAGCAAAGAGGTGCCCTTCCGCGAGACGGACCCCGTGATGACGCCCGTGAGCCCCTACGCCGCCACCAAGCGCATGAACGAACTCCAGGCCCACGTCTACCACCACATCTACGGCGTGCGCACGACAATGCTGCGATTCTTCACCGTTTACGGGCCGCGCCAGCGCCCCGACATGGCCATCCACAAGTTCACGAAGATGATCCTCGCGGGTGAGCCCATCCCCATGTTTGGCGATGGCTCGACCTATCGCGACTACACCTACGTCGACGATATCATCGACGGCGTCGTGCGCTGTGTCGACACGCCCTTCGATTACGAAATCTTCAATCTGGGCGAAAGCCACACGACCAGCCTCCGCGAACTGATTACCCTCATCGAACGCCACACGGGTCGCGAGGCCATCATCGACGAGCAGCCCATGCAGGCGGGGGACGTGGAAAAGACCTACGCCAACGTGGATCATGCCCGAGCAAAGCTGGGCTACGCCCCGCGCTTCACCATGGACGAAGGCATCAAGAGGTTTGTGGCGTGGTATCGTGAAGCGGTACTTGATGACCATTGCTGACAATTTGAGTTTTCTTGACCACGGATGACACGGATAACACGGATAGAAGGCATTCAGTGCCGCAAATGCCGGCCCCTGAGTTTCCATCCGTGCTATCCGTGTAATCCGTGGTCAATAACAAGCCCGGTTTCTTGAATCAACAGGACTAAGCCCATGCCCGACCACGCACCCCGCGCCATTATCACCGGCATCACCGGCCAGGACGGCTCCTACCTCGCCGAACTGCTGCTGGAAAAAGGCTATGAGGTCTACGGCCTCGTGCGCCGTTCCAGCACGGAAAAGTTCGAGCGCATCAATCACATCAAGGATCGCGTCAAGCTGATTCAGGCCGATCTCGCGGATCAGGTTTCGCTGATCGAAGCCGTTGGCAGCATTCGCCCGCGCGAAGTGTACAACCTGGCGGCTCAATCCTTCGTGCCCGTGTCGTGGAACCAGCCCCTGCTCACCGGCGACATCACCGCCCTCGGCGTCACGCGCATCCTCGAAGCGGTGCGCTACGTGAACAAGGACATTCGCTTTTATCAGGCCTCTTCCAGCGAGATGTTCGGTCATGTGCGCGAGACGCCCCAGACGGAATCAACCCCTTTCTATCCCCGCAGTCCCTATGGCGTGGCCAAGGTCTACGGCCATTGGATTACGGTGAATTACCGCGAGAGTTACGACATGTACGCCTGCTCCGGGATTCTCTTCAACCACGAATCGCCCCGTCGCGGTCTTGAATTCGTCACGCGCAAGATCACCGACGGCGTCGCGCGCATCAAGCTGGGCCTGCAATCGGAACTGCGCCTGGGGAACTTGGACGCGAAGCGCGACTGGGGCTATGCCGGGGACTATGTCCGCGCCATGTGGCTCATGCTCCAGCAGGACACGCCCGATGACTACGTCATCGCCACGGAAGAGACCCACAGCGTGCGGGAATTCTGCGAACTCGCCTTCGCCCGCGCGGGCCTGAACTACGATGCCTATGTGAAAGTGGACCCCAAATTCTACCGGCCCGCGGAAGTACACCTACTCCACGGCGATTGCACCAGGGCGCGAAAGCAACTGGGCTGGGTGCCCGAGTGCAGCTTCGCGGAACTGGTCAATCGCATGGTCGACGCCGATCTGGCCCGCGTCCAGGCCGAGATCGACAACCGCATCGTCACGGTATGAGCAGGCGCGCACTCGTCACTGGCGCGGGCGGCTTCGTGGGCACCCGCCTCACGCGCCACCTCGAAGGCCAGGGCTGGGAGGTCGTGCGCAGCGGTCATCCCGCCGTGGCCGGCATGCTCCCTTGTGATTTTCAGGACGACGCAGCGGTGCGCGCGCTGGTCGCCGACGCGGGGGCGTTGACCCACGTGTTCCACCTCGCCGCCATCGCCTTTGTCCCCGATGCCGAGCGCGACCCCGTGCGCGCCATGGATGTGAACCTCAACGGCACCATCCGGCTGTGCACTGCCCTGCGGGATATGGCCGCGCCGCCGCGCCTTATTTTTATTGGAAGTTCGGAGATCTACGGACCACCTCAGTCGCTGCCCATGACCGAGGATCACCCCGTCAACCCCGGGAACGCCTACGCCATCAGCAAGGCGGCCGCCGATCACTATTGTGCCTATTTTTCCCGCGTTCGCGCGCTGGATATCGTGCGGATGCGTCCCTTTAACCACGCGGGGCCCGGACAAGCCGACAGCTATGTCCTCTCCAGCTTCGCGCGGCAAGTGGCCGAGATCGAAGCGGGGCTGCGCCCGCCCGTGCTGGAGACGGGCAACCTGGAAGCCGCCCGGGATTTCCTCCATGTGGACGATGTACTCCGCGCCTATGAGGCCGCCGCGCTCCACGCACACGGAGGCGAGGCCTTCAACGTATGCTCCGGACAGGCCCAGCGTATTCAGTCCGCCTTGGATCAGTTCCTCGCGATGAGCAGTGCGACCATCGACGTGCGTCACGATTCCGCGCGCATGCGCCCCTCGGACGTGCCCGAGGTCTTCGGCTCCTCCGCGAAACTGACCGATATGACCGGATGGCGGCCTGAGATTACCTTCGATACCCTGCTCCGCGACCTCCTCGACTACTGGCGGAGTTCAATCGCCGACCGCACGGCGCAATGAACCAGCAGGATGGAATGAAGGCGGAGGCCCGCTCCCGGGCCAATCGTTTTTTGGACTTTTTGGCATGGGTCATCGCGCACCTGCCCGGCGGCGTACACCCCACGCCCAAGCACCACCCGCGGAGCATCCTCGTTTATCGCATGGGCAATCTCGGTGACATCGTGGTGGCCCTGCCCGCATTTCACGCGCTTCGCGATCGCTATCCCAAGGCCCGCATGATGCTCGTCACCTCGCCCACGAAACGCGGCGCACCCGGAGCGACAGAGGTGCTGGCGAAAGACGATACCTTCAACGAGATGATCGTCTACTACGAGGATGAAGCCTCCAGCCCCGCTTTTCTAAAGAAACTCCGCCGCCAGGTCGCCGCCGCGAAAGTCGATTGCGCCATTCTACTGCCCGACGACCTCACCACGACCAAGAGCCTTGCCAAGCAGATGGCCATCCTCGCCGCGTCCGGCGTGCGGCGAATCATCGGCGCGGAGATCGTGGACCAGAAGGATTTCGGCAGAGGTCAGGTGCCGCGATTGATGGAACTAATCCGTTTCCTTCGCCCCAGGAAAATCGAACCGTTGCGCTGGATCAGCTTTGATACCGACGATGGTGCCCGCATGATCGAAAAGATCCCGCCCGGCAAGGGCCCCCTCATCGGCATGCAGTGTGGGGCCAAGCGCCCCGCGAACCGTTGGATGCCCGAGCGCTTCATCGCGCTGGGAAAAGCCCTCGTGAGTGAGCTGGACGCCCGCCTCGTCTTTACCGGTAGCGAAGGAGAGAAGCCCCTGATCGATGCGATTATCGAAGGCATCGGTCCCGGCTGCACGAACCTCGTTGGCCAGACCACCATCCCCGAATTGGCCGCCCTCGCCAATATGTGCGACTGTTTCGTCTCCAACGACACCGGCACCATGCACGTCGTGGCCAGCACCGGCAAGCCCGTCGTCGCCATCTTCTCCGCCCGCGACCACGCCCACCGCTGGTATCCCTACGGCCCGCAACACATCGTCCTGCGTCACAACCCCGAGTGCAGCCCCTGCCTCCAGGACACCTGCCCCCTCTACGACGAGCCCATCTGCCTCACCGCCCACGAAGTTGACCACGTTATGACGGCGGTGCGAGAAGTGCTGGCGCGCTGACTCACAGCGATGCCCTGGGATCGTGCTAAACTTATGGGGCGGATCGCGCGTTGTAGTTCGCCACAGGGCGGAAATAGAATAGCGATAGGCTTTTGGATATGTCCCGATGAGCATGCACACTTTCACAGCGGTCCTTCATAAGGAAGATGATCTCTACGTTGCCGCGTGCCCCGAGGTGGGCACCGTCAGTCAGGGCGCAAGTATCGAGGAAGCGGTGGTCAATCTCAAGGAGGCAACCGAGTTGTACCTTTCTGAATTTCCCATGCCCAACCTTTCCAAAGCGTTAATGACGACCTTTGAAGCGGCGGTCGCCAAGCTGAAGTTTGGACAGATAATATCCTTCCGATTTCAGTTATAATTACCGGAAAGGAGACTTGCGATGAATATTGTACTTCCTGAAAGGCTTCAAGAATTTGTCCGGTCCAGAGTGGAGTCGGGCGAGTATCGATCCGTGGACGAGGTACTTGAGCAGGGCGTGATGTTGTTGCAGGAGAAATATGAGACGGATCGAGACGATTCGGCGAAGCTCGAAGCCTTGAAGAGCATGGTTGCCGCCGGTATCGCCGATGCCGATGAGGGGCGGTTGACGAGTTTCAATCTCGAAAGGATACGAGAGCGGGGAGACGCGCGACTCGAGGCTGAAGGGGCAAAGGGGTAAAACGTGGGGCACGTTCGATACACGTTTCTTGCAGAGACGGATCTCGAGGATATCTGGTTCTATATTGCCCGCGACGACCGTCGCGCGGCGGATCGTGCCGTGATTGCGATAGATGCCGTATGCGTGAAGTTTTCGGATGTCCCAGAGGCGGGGAGACTACGTCTGGATATTGGCGACGGAGTCCGACACGTGGCGTGGGGGAGATATGTGATCTATTACCGTGGAATTGACGGTGGCATTCAAATCTTGCGAATTCTCCACAGCGCACGTCTCGCAACGCCAAACCTGTTTGAACTCGAATGAACAGACCTTGACTTGGATTTCATTGATCCAATCTTCCAGAATTCGTCCAGGGGAATAGGAATCTCAGTCGATGGGATGGTATTTCTCGAGATAATACTTCGTGTCCGTTGTAACAAGGCCTCTTTCATACCGCAATTTGTACACTTTCGCGACAATATAGTATTGGGTGAGATACTCATCATAATAAGTTCTTGCCGGCACATTACCGAATTCGGGGTAGATGGGCACGTCCATTATGTCACTAAGCCTGTATCCACCTTCCCAACCATGGTCCTTGTAATAATAGTGCATTCCCAGAATAGCGTCTAGCCCTGCAGATAAATGACCAGAATGGACGCCATGATCTTTTTGGAATTCTGCCGCTGCTTGTATATTCGCCTCAATCAGGTACGGGATCAACTCCTCGTTACGTGTCACCATGATCCCTTGGGCAGCGCTGCTCTGCACTAACTCCGTGCCTTCATATTCATCCAAAAACCCCAGCAGTGTATCGCCGGATCTTAACACCAGTTCATGTGCCTCTTCTTTCTTCATGAGCTGCAGCAACAAGTCATTGGCTTTATCGGAATTGATATAGCCAAATCCGCTGACGGCGCAAAATTTTTCCCGCGCTATCATATCTGCCCGACCCGGATAGCGTTTATGCAATGCAACCCAGTCTTCCTCGCGCTTGAAAAAATCGTCTAGAGACTTAAACGCTTTTTCCTTGTCCGGCTCAAGAATAGCGATCGCCAGTACGGCTGCCAACCACTGGTTGGCGCGTTCGGGCTCATCCAGCGTCGCATGCAACTGAGGCAAATCCTCCAACGTAAAGGCAATTTCGGCTTTTTCCTGGAGTGTGTATCCGTTCATTCCATAAGCGAGAAACCCCAAACGTCCATTAAGAGATTTGCCTTGTATTTCCTGTCTGATGGCATCTTTACCTGCATCCAGGTTGCTACTAATCTCTTTGGTATAGGCTTTCAATTTCTCGTTTGCCATGACTCGGTCCTCAGGCTCGCGGGCCGAATTCATATCTTTCATGGCTTGCAAGAGTTCCGGCTCTATCCCCGCATACGGGTCCTCTCGAACAGGTTCAACTTCGCCTCGATAAACCTCGACTTGGCCACGATTCGACTGAATCAGCGACAACAATATTGGCCCGGAAATTACAGACACGAGGGACAATAGTACAAACAGGCTGCCTTTGTTCACCTTCATAAACTTATCTCCCGCACAAAAGGGTTCAGCATTGCTGAAATGCTGCACACCGTATCGCCCACCATGCCAAGCCTGCTGGAGCGTTACACGTGTCGACCGTGCCGACACCAAAATCATACACCAGTTCGACCCTTCGCTCGGCAATTCCCGCCGCGAGGCATTGGCCCCCGCGCGACACATGGCACCCGCCCTCCAATCCGTGTAGAATCGCCCCACAGACCTCCATACACCCCAACCCCGGAACCTTATGTGCGGCATTTGCGGAAAATTTAACTTCGACCCGGCCCGGCCCGTGGCACCCGAACTCCTTCGCGACATGGGCAGCCTCATGGCCCATCGCGGGCCCGACGACAGCGGCCTCTTCACCGAGGGCCCCATCGGCCTTGGCCATCGCCGCCTCAGCATCATCGACGTCGCGGGCGGCCACCAGCCCATTTCCAATGCCGACGGCTCGGTCTGGATCGTCTTCAACGGCGAGATCTACAACCACCTCGAGCTGCGCGGCGACCTGGAGTCCCGGGGCTACCGCTACAAAACCCATAGCGACACCGAGACGATTCTACACGCCTACGAGGCGTGGGGCGCCGACTGTGTTGCGAAATTGCGCGGCATGTTCGCCTTCGCCATCTGGGACGCCCGCGACCGGAGCCTTTTTCTCGCCCGCGATCACTTCGGCATCAAGCCCCTGTATTACACGCAGACGGACGGGGCCTTTCTCTTCGCTTCGGAGCTGAAGGCCCTCTTTCTCGATGACGACGTGGACGAATCTCTCGATCCCGTCGCGCTCTACGACTATTTCACCTTTAAGTTCATCCCCGGCCCGCGCACGCCCTTCCGCGCCATCAAGAAATTGCCCCAGGCCCACTGGATGCGTGTTCGCGATGGCCAGGTAGAGATTCAGCGCTACTGGACGCCCCGCTTTGATGGCATCACCACGCGAAGCGAGCCCGAACTACTCGAAGAACTCGAATCGCTGCTGCAAGATTCCGTGCGCGAGCAGTGCATGAGCGAGGTGCCCCTGGGAGTCTTTCTCAGTGGCGGTGTCGATTCGACCCTCCTTGCGCTGCTCCACGCGAAGCTCACCGACCGCCCGATCTCCACCTTCGCCATGGGCTTCGAGGGCCGGCGCGGCTTCGATGAGACCAGTTACGCCGCGACCGCCGCAAAAGCCTGCGGCGCGGAACACCACACGTTCCAGTGCGGTCCCGACTCGACGAAGTCCCTCCCGGACATCCTCTGGCACCTCGAAGAACCCCTGGCCGATGCCGCCATGCTGCCCCTTCACGCCCTGTGTCACGAAGCAGCGAAGCACGTGACGGTCGTCCATTGTGGCGATGGTGCGGACGAGATCTTCGGTGGCTACACGCGATTCTACTGGGACAACATCGCCACCCAGTTCGGTCGCGTCCCCGGTCCGCTCCGCCGGGGTCTGCTCGCGCCGGGCTTTCGCGCCATGCAATCCCTGCCGGGTCCTTTCAAGGAATTGGGACGTCGTGGTGAAAAATTCTGCACCTATGCGGGCCTCAATCCCGCCGCGCGCTACATGAACTGGTTCACCCACATCCACGACGACATCAAGCACCACTTGTTGCATCCGGATCTGCTGAAGGAAGTGGGGGACTACCGCTCCGCATCGGTCTTCGAGGAAATCTTTCACGACGCCCGCGCCGCAGGTCTCGATGCCATGGGCCAGCGGCAGTATTGTGAATTGCACAACTTCGTGCCCGACGACCTCATGCTGAAGTCCGACAAGATCGCCATGTCCGCCAGTCTCGAAGGGCGTTTCCCTTTCCTCGATCCTCGCCTGGTGGAGTTCGGGCTTTCTTTGCCCGTGCATCAGAAAATGGGCGCGCGCGACCTCAAAATCTTGCTCAAGAAGCTCCTGGCAAAGCACATGCCGCCCGACTTTGTGAACCGGAAGAAGCAAGGCTTCGAGGTGCCGGTGGCCGAGTGGTTTCGCGGTCAACTGAACACGGAACTTCGCGAAATGGTAGACAACCTCGATTCCCGCGATGATCACCTGCTGAACGGCAGCTACGTGAAATCCCTCGTGGATCGCCTCGATGCCGGTGACCCTACCGCCTCGCGTCCCTGCTTCAACATCTACATCTTCGAGCAGTGGCGGCGGATCTTCGAGAATCCCCGGCGTAAGTGCCGCGAACGACTTGAAGTGATTAAGAAAACTTCGCAAGCAAATCCCTGAGCCGAAAACATCCGTCCTATCCGTCGAATCCGTCCTATACCACAGAGCGTCCCGTGCCAGCCGAAGTTACCGCCACATCGCGCACCACCGCAAGCCTGCTCCTCCTGGGCGTGGGTGTGGTCGTCTGCTGCGTGGCCATAGCCGGGCTCTCCAGTGGCTTCACCTATGGCACCGAAATGGCCGAGCGCCCCATTCTGCTTTTCGTAGCGCTGCTCATGCTCGCCGCGGTGCCCTACTTCGGCGCGGTCTATCTCGCGCCGCGCGCAAGCCTCGCGCCGAAGCTCGCCTGGGGTATTTTCATCATCGGTGTCGCCATGCGCCTCTTCATGGCCATTGCCCAGCCCATTCTTGAAGATGATTTTTACCGCTATCTCTGGGACGGCGCCGTCACCGCTCATGGACACAATCCCTACACGATTCGTCCCGCCGATGCCCGCGCGGGCGGGGAAGGGGTATCGCCGGAGCTCCTCGCCTTCGCGCAGGAGAGCGGGATCGTGCTGCAGCGCGTCAATCACCCGGAGCTCGGCACTATTTATCCCCCCGTGGCTCAGGCGGTCTTCGCCCTCGCCCACGCCCTCGCCCCCTGGAGCCGCGCGGGCGTCCTCACCCTCTACTACGCCTCCGATTGCGCCGCCTTCGCCCTCCTGCTGGCCCTCCTGCACCGTCTCGGCAGGAATCCCGCCCTCGTGCTGGTCTATTGGTGGAATCCCCTCTGCGTGAAGGAAATCTACAATTCCCTCCACATGGATATCCTCCTCCTGCCCTGCCTGCTGCTTTTCCTCTGGATGCTCCTGCGGGGACGACCCGTCTTCGCGTCAAGCGCCCTGGCCGTGGCCGCCGCCGTCAAACTGTGGCCGGTGCTCCTCCTCGCGCCCATGCTCGTGGCGCTCCGAAAGTCACCCCGTGTACTCGTCATCAGCCTGTGCGCCTTCCTGCTGCTGTCCGCCCTGCTCCTGGCGCCCATGGCAGGCACCCGCGTGCTGGGCAATGCCTCAGGCCTTGCGGCCTACAGCGCGCGCTGGGAGATGAACGATGCCCTCTTCATGGTGTTCCCCTGGTTAGTCAGGCACATCGCCGCCATCGCGAGCCACACCCTGAGCGCGGGCGAGGCCCACCGCGTGGGAAAAGTGCTCGCCGGACTAGTCCTGCTCGCCGCGATGGCACTCATCTGCCGCCGCCCCGTGAGCCTGGACCCCAGGGTTGCTAAACGCGATTACGGGATCGTGGTCGCCGTACTCTGGATCACCGCCGCCCTTTTTCTACTCAGCCCCACCCAATTTCCTTGGTATTTCACCTGGTTTGCCCCCCTGCTGGCCCTCGTTCCCAGCCGGGGACTGCTCCTCCTGACCCTCACCCTGCCCCTCTACTACCTGAAATTCTATCTCGATGCCCGGGGCCAGGTGCAGCTATTCCACCACGGCGTCGTCTGGCTGGAATTCATCCCCGTTTGGTTCCTCCTCCTTTGGGACTTGGGACGACGAACTCGCCACGATATCGCTGAATGACGAGAAGTTTCCTTCCTTTGCGTCTTAGCGCCTTTGCGTGACAACGAGGGATGATTCGCACGCCAAGGCGCTAAGACGCAAAGCGGACGTTCAATCGCCAGATGCGCGGCAATGAACACCAGCGCGCCACTGAATCTTCTTTCGCCTCTACTTCCTCCTCTTTCTTCTCCGTGCCTCTGTGTCTCCGTGGTCCAAATCTTTGGTTGCGGCCAACGGCAGCTCGAAGTCCTTCGTGGTGAAAGCATTTTCCCGATTTCCCTCGCGTGCCCTCCTTCGTGCTATCGTGTAGCGCCCCGTGTCTTGGTCTACAGAAAGCCCCCATGCGAAACGAACACACCATCGCCGTCATCATCCCCGTCCTCAACGAAGAAGCCTCCATCGGCAAGGTGATCGACGATATCCCCGCCTGGGTGGACGACATCATCGTTGTGGACAACGGCTCCACGGACAACACGGCTCGCGTCGCGGCGGACCACGGCGCGCGGGTGATTGCGGAGCCACAGCGGGGCTACGGCGCGGCCTGCCTTCGGGGTATAGAGGCCCTGAATGGCCCCGATATTGTGGTTTTTCTCGACGGCGACTACAGCGATCACCCGGAGGAAATGCCGCTGCTGGTTGATCCCGTGATTCAAGGCGAAGTTGATTTCATGGTTGGATCCCGCGCTCGCGGCGTCCGGGAGCCCGGCGCCCTCACGCCCCAGGCCACCTTTGGCAACTGGCTTGCCACAAAGCTAATCCGCCTGTTCTGGGGCATTCGATACACGGATCTCGGCCCCTTTCGCGCCATCCGCTACCGCACCCTGTGCCAACTCGGTATGGCCGATCGGGACTACGGCTGGACCGTGGAAATGCAGATCAAAGCGGCCCTCCACGCGGTGCCAGCGGACGAAGTGCCCGTTTCCTATCGCAAGCGTGAGGGCGTCTCCAAAGTTTCAGGCACCCTGCGCGGGGTCGTGGGTGCGGGCTACAAGATTCTCAGTACAATTTTCCTCAGCGCACTCTTTTCAAAGCATATCCTGAAAATCGGACTACTGGTCTATTTCACCCGATTCCCCGAGCCCGGCACCACGAAGACCCGCCTGATTCCCGCCTTGGGTCCCGAGGGTGCCGCTGAACTCCAGCGCGCCATGACCGAACACGCCCTCGACCACTCGATTCCGCCCCTGACCGAAGTGGAGACCCAGATCCGCTACACCGGTGCCGATCGATCAGACCTGCGCGACTGGCTCGGGCCGGACTATCTCTATGCGCCTCAGGGCGAAGGCGATCTCGGTGAACGCATGGCCCGCGCCTTGGACGAAGCCTTTCAGCAGGCCTACGGCAAGGTCGTGCTCTGCGGATGTGACTGTCCCACCATGAGCAGCCACCACACCCTGGAGGCTTTTGAAGCCCTGGATTGGGCCGATCTGGTGCTGGGACCCGCCACGGACGGCGGCTACTACCTCATCGGCCTCTCCATGAATGGATCCCCGGAAGAAATCATGCGTCTCTTCGAGGGGGTGGAGTGGGGTACTTCCACCGTGCGCGATCGGACCTTGGCGAACGCGGAACGGATCGGCCTCACCGTGGAACTGCTGGACGAATTGTCCGACGTGGACGAGCCGGAGGACTTGATTCATTGGGAAAAAGCACAGCGAGATACGCGACTTTCCATCATCATTCCCACCTGGAATGAAGCCGAGCATATCGGCCTGCTTCTGGACGCGCTAGCGCCAATCCCGGAAATTGAAGTGATCGTGGCGGATGGGGGAAGCACCGATGCCACCCTGGAAATCGTCGGGAATCGCGCAAGGGTCGTCCGATCCGAGCGGGGGAGGGCCGTCCAGATGAACGCGGGGGCCGCCGCAGCCACGGGGAATTACCTGCTCTTTCTCCATGCCGACTGTCTGCCCCCGAAGGGCTTTCGCCGGATCATCAGCCAGATTGTGGAGATTCCCGGGGTGTCCCTGGGGGCCTTTGCGCTCCGTATCGACGCACCGGGGCGCATCTTTCGGGCTATCGAGTGGGGAGCGAATCTCCGGAGCCGGTGGCTCGCCACGCCTTATGGCGATCAGGGCCTCTTTCTCCGGCGCGACACCTGGGATTCCCTCGGGGGCTATTCCGAGTTGCCCATCCTCGAAGATTATGCCTTGGTCCGGGGCGCCCGGGGACTGGGTGCTGTCGTAACCGCCATCGAGCCGATGCGCACTTCCGCCCGTCGCTGGGAAAGGGAAGGGGTACTGCGGGTCACCGCCCGCAACATCCTGACCTACTTCGCCTACCCCCTTGGCGTCTCCCCGGAACGTATCGCACGATGGTACGGCAGAAGCTGAAGGCCTCAGGCATCACTATGACCCAGGGACTGGCCCGGCGCAATCTGATCCCGGACCCGCTGTTTCAGCGCCTTCAGCTCGGGGAAGCCGCCGTCGTCCTTACGTGACCACAACACTACCCCATCACAGCGCACTTCAAAGATGCCCCCCGAACCGGGAATCAGCGCCACCTCCCCCAATTGCCCTTGGAAGGTGGTCAATAGTTCCTGGGCGCACCAGGTCGCGCGGAGCATCCAACGGCACTGGTCGCAATACTGGATTGATACACGCGGCAATTGTTCCATAAAGGGGGCCTTTCCATTGGGGACTAGCTCATTATGGCGATGCACGGCCGAAAAGTAAACCGCAGGTTGACTTGGGTCCCGCGCAAATGGCATACTAATCGTCCTCTGCGCGAAACGCGTTGGTTTGCGGCATTTATGACCGGAAAACTCCGAAAAATTGAGTCAGTTACCACAGCATTTATTGTTTTGATGACTTTTCTCACGTGTAAAGCAGGCTAACTACCCTGGGTTCCGGT